>NZ_JBGLIV010000002.1:0-86544 GCF_041323955.1 Prevotella pectinovora | reverse complement strand
CCTCAAATATAAAGTATATTGATAATCAGTTAGTTACTGTTATCAAGATACAAATGATATGCAAATGTAAGTATAAAACCATATAGAAAAAGTACAAATGGACATTACTTTGTATGATAACATCCTTTTCTACAGATTAAGGGTTAACACAATGTTATACTACTGATATTCAGCATATTGAAGCTGTTCTTCCTTGCATTCAACAAAGAGTGTTAAATTATATTAAATCCTACAGGGCAATTATGATTCGTGCAAAGATAATATTTTGCAGTCAAAGGAAGAAAGACTTCTTGAACCACTTCTATGGTTCTATACTTCTGTTTCTGACGTAAGCTGACCCGTACGGTTTTCGGGTTTTAGACGGACATATATACAGTTTACTTTAGGTTAGCATATATATAAGAGCTAACCAAGGTAAACTAAAGTGTTTTTGTCCTGTAGATACTGCACTTTGTGGACTCTTTTCTCCTTTGACTGCAAAAACCTCTTATAGCCTTATCTCCACCTATAACGTCACTTCACACTGCTGTACCATGCAGTCTGCCATGTACCACCCCATCGGGCTTTGATAAGAATTGTGTTGCAAAGGTACCTGTCATGGCGTTCATCCTGCAAGGTCGGTGCCTGTGGTTTGTCCGTGAAATCTCCACGCTCTGATTGTGGCAGAGGTAGTATTTGACGGCAAAACCTTGCATTGATGAGCCATAACACCTTTTGGGGCAACATAATTCTTTAATCAATCCCGATGGTAGTTGGTTCTACATAAGGGAAGAAAATAAAAATTTTATCTTATGGCTAACATTTGCGACACTCAGTACAAGGTGACAGGCTCACGCAAAGCCGTGGCAGACCTTTGGAACACACTCCAAGAGTTGGAGGTGAACAGTAATAATGTGTATCTGTATCTCTTGGCAGAACACTATGGCATTGACTACGAGAAGAAAGGCATCTCGGTGAGAGGACACATCTATTGGGCAGAGTATGAGGAGAACGTGGAAGACGATTATGCCCTCTTGTCCTTTGACACCGAAAGTGCTTGGTCTTCATGCGACTTGTTCTTTGAGGAGGTGAACAAGGCACTTGGCGATGAACTTTCAATCAGTTGGCGAGAGGTTGAGCCAGGTTGCGACATCTTCTATACGCACGATGAGAACGACTTCTTCCCCGAAGAGTGCTACGTCACTGCATACGGAGAACTCTTTGAGGATTGTGAGGGTGCTTACTCCACCTTTGGTGATGCTATCAAGTTGTGGTGTGAGAAGACTGGTGTCTCACAGGACGGAAGAAGCGAACAGAAGATGATTGACTTCATCAATGAATACGAGTATGAGGCAGAGGACACGAATTTCTGCATCAATCCAATCACATTCGGCTAACAAGGAGGAACGGATATGGCAACGATAGACATGGAGCAGTTGGACGGCGTTGTAGGGTGTTTCTGCACCTTGCTTTATCCCCGAAGAGGTCAGACAGAGGGAACGATTGTCGAGGACTTGGGTTGTGAGGTCATTGTCCAGCTCATCAACGGCAAGGAAGTGACGGAGTACAAGGATGATGTTGTCATCTGTGAATAATCAGGAGAGAGTCTGTTGGCTATGTGGCTTGCAGACTCTTTCTTCCTTTGACTGCAAAAACTCTTTTAGGACAATCCTCCAATGAGGTTATGGCTGTTGTAACTGAAATACCTTGGGAGCAAGTTGTGCGGTTTGCTCACTTGCTCCAGTCCTGTTATAGAAGCGATGCTTCGACACCTGTATAGCGATACGTCGCCAAAGTCCCTTCGCCGTTTTAAGCGTCTCTGTACCTTGTTATAGGAATGGTCATTTCGCCTTTTGGTTTTACTCGTCTGTCTTTTGCGACTCTTCCTTGTCGGACACAGAACTTGGTCTTAGCATGATGACAGTGCTATCGCCAATCCTCTGATGTCTGTCCTCTTTTGGCTTGATGCCTCTATTGCTAAGCTGACCCTTAGGCTTGTCGTTCATCGTGCATCAGTGTTCATGCTCCTCACTCTTCTGATGATACAGCTGTAAGGTCGGATTTCCCGCTTCGTTTCTCCAGGCATACAGCCATAGCAGTGCCCCTGTCTGTTGCATACGGATTGCCTCCTTGCTTACAACCTTTGTTCCATTGTTTGGCCCCGTCTTTTTCTGAATTGAGCTATTTGAAAGCCACTTATTTTTACCATGCAAAGGTAGCGTGATGCTGCGAAGGACTTCCTCCTTCTTGTGTGGCCGCTATCGCTGTGACCAATAAAATAGTGCGTAATCTTCCTTTTTCTCCCTTACCGCCAACGACAAAAAGAGTATTGCGAACGATTTTCATGGTGCTTCCCACATGGTGCCACATCCCTGCTTTTGAATGCATGTAAAAATTAAGTTTCACTTTTAAATTCAATTCAAAATGAAAAAGATCGAGAACAACTTCACAGTTTCAGGTTTCGTAGGTAAGGATGCAGAAATCCGTCAGTTCGCAAACGCCAGCGTAGCACGCTTCTCATTGGCAGTAGGCCGTCAGGAGAAGAACGGCGAGGAAACCAACCGCGTATCGGCTTTCATGAATATGGAGGCATGGCGCAAGAACGAGCACACCGAATCATTCGACAAGCTCACCAAGGGCACGTTGCTCACCGTCGAGGGTTTCTTCAAGCCAGAGGAGTGGACAGACAAGGATGGCGTGAAGCACTCCAGAATCATCATGGTTGCAACCAAGTTCTACGAGTGTCCCGACAAGGAGGAGACTCCTGCGGAAGAGCCGGCCAAGCCAGCAACCAAGAAAGGCAAGAAATAGCCTTTCCTCTCCATAACAAGGCGACCTTCGGGTCGCTTTTGTTTTGCTCAGGGACATCAATCTGCTGTTATAGCGTGTGATAATCTTCTCTAATAACAACCATGTGCATTTATTAACCATAACGGCAACGCCGTCTTCCTTTATTCTAACCACTTCGTCCCTCACCATTTGCGAAACGTCACCAAGATGGTTGGCATACAGATATTCCCGGCTGATGGCGACAAAGTCGCTATTAGCCAAGAAAGACAGTATGCCAAGGTCTGAACGCGAGAGGACTGCCATCTATGCCACAAGATGCCGAAGCCGAGGCTTCTGATAATTGTGTCCTTTACTGGCTATCCACTCGCCTTGATATTCAGACCGTCAATCTTGCGACAGCTTCACTACCCACCCACACCTGCTTTACTATTCTTCTTCTCTTTGACTGCAAAATATTTTCTGTTATAAGCGGTGGTTTCGTCCAAGTGCGTTGTATCGCTTCGCCCCACACCTTCAGAACGGCATTACTGTACGGACACCGCACGAATCCCATGTGACAGGCAGCCAACAATGTCACTATCAGAAACTGACACTTCTGATAACTGCCTTTATTGCTGTCTGGCTGTCCCATTATCGGGCTTCGGCAATGTCCGTGTAATGCCATTCTGCCCACCCATACCACCTTTACCACTAATCAACTGTTTTACAATTTCTCTTCTGCTATACAAGAGGCAGTTCTTGTCCACTCAGGCATATTGAATGTGGCAGACATGTCTGCTACGTCCAATCTGCCTCAGTGTCCTGCGGCAAGGACAAGGCACATTTGTCATGCTGACAGGAGTGCCCGATTTGTCCGTTGCGCAACTGTCTCTTCTTGCCTGATATACGTTACTATCTACTTCTAAATTATACTGCTTTGCCCCACGCCTTTGCGAAGCGTTACATGGTCTGTCGTCATACAGACATCCTTGGCTGATGGCAACACGTTGCTATTAGCCAAAGCTGACAGTATGCCGAAGTACCGACGCGAGAGAATTGTCTGTCCGTGCTACAAGCTATCAAGGCTGAAGCTTTGATGACTTGCATCCCGGTCAGCCAACACACTCGCTTTATGTCGGTACAGCAGACCTGCAAACACTTCACTGCCCACCCTTACTGTTTCAATCTTTCTTCTTACCTCTTTATATATAACACATCATTCCTCTTGCAGCCAATATCAATAATCTTCTTCCAATCAGCGCAGTGGTAGGCATATTTCCTGCAAAGTTAGCCGCGTCTGAGACAATCGTCAAATTCTGCTTGAGGTCTTGTGACTGTGAACAATCTTCCTTTTCCTCGGAAAAGAGTATTCTTCACACATAATTTGTCTTTATGTCTTTTCTTGCGGCTTGTGGGAGCAGAAAATATCCCTCCACAGGCTGAAAGGTCTCGAAAGGAGGGAAGAGAAAGAAACGGTTAAGCGAACGCAGAGGGAATTTATTCACTATGCTGAGCGTAAGTTTCTTCAACGTAGTTAAACAAGTCCAGCGACATGGGCGACAAACTTATTTGTATCACTAAAAATAGAAAGGCAATGAAGATTATCATCCTGCATGATGCTGACGCACGCATCGAGTATCTTGACGTAGCCGACCACCTTCTCGGCTCAGACATCGAGGAGTTCCTCACCAGACAGGGCTTCTCAGTGAACAACATCACATGGCTTGTCACATCGGCAGACCATATCCCAGTGGTTTACCACAAGTATGACATCGACTGCAAGACCGGCGAGGCAACCCACACCAAACGAGAGGCAGAACTGCAAGACCTCACTATCCACGGACAACTCCAGGCATTGCAGCACCGGGAGCAGGACGAGCTGAAAGCGGCTCTTCGCAAGTACGGCACGGAGGTGGACGGAGGCTTTGAGGTGCATTTCGAGGGAGAGCAGCCCATCGTGGCAGGTTATCTCTTTGACGAGCCTCGTGACATCGTCATAGACGCAGCACGTTTGGATGCCGACGGAAACTTGTCGCTTCTTGGAGAGGACAAGGAAGTGAGGGATGGACAATACGACATAGAGCCAAGCGACATATTTGGCGGTCAGTTGGACTATGTCACGTCGAGTATAGGTGCATGGATGAAGTAGGAGCATGTATGACCCAGTGCATCGTATATGACGAGACGACCAAGGAGAGCGAGACCTTTTGCTCATTGACCGCAGCCAAGAAGTGGATGCGAGAGCGCATCAAACAGAAGCATGAGGTAAGCGGACAGAAGTACAGAGTCTATTCCGACGGAGAGTTTGTTAATTGCGGCTCTATCAGTCTCACAGGCAGCAACAAGTCTTTTGTCGCCAATACAAGGCAGACGAAGAAAGGATATTAATAACAAGGTAACGGCAAGCCTAACCAACTTGCCACACATATATTGATATGGAAAAGCAAATATTGAGTTTTAATGACTTGCCATCAGCATTGTCATTAGTAATAAACAAGCTGGAGATTTTAGAAGAAAAGTTTTCCACACTAATGACTCAAATTCAGCCCGATAAGGGATTGGAATGGCTTAGTGTTTCCGAATTGAGTGAGTATCTCCCTACCCATCCAGTTGAACACACAATCTATTGTTGGACAAGCAATAAACAAATACCATTCCATAAGAAGGGGAAACGTATCATGTTCCTCAAATCTGAAATTGATGAGTGGATGCAAGATAACAAGAGTAGGTCACGAGCAGAAATTATGAATGAAGCAATAGCTTATGTTCAATCAACAAGAAAAGTCATTTAAATAACAAGGTAACGGCAAGTCTAACCAACTTGCCACTATAACATTTTCACATTATGATTTACACTCACACTATCGGACGCATCGGAGCAAAGGATTGCCGCGTCATCACAGGTACACACGGAACATTCATGGCTGTTGACATCGCAGTGGACGACTACAGTAAGGGCAAGCAAATCACCACTTGGGTAAGGGTGAAGAGCAGCAAGGAGAACCATATCCGTTTGGCTGAATACCTCACCAAGGGTCGTATGGTGCTTGTGGAAGGCACACTGACTTCTTCCATTTGGACAGACCGCAACGGAGAGAACCACATACAGCATAGCATCATAGCTGACTCCATCGCCTTTGTCAATGCAGGGAAGAAGGATGCAACCGACACACCTGCAACAAAGGCACGCAAGGCAGCCAAGGCAGAGGGCGAGGCTCCCGTACCGCCAGCCGATGCACCGCAGGACAAGAGCGAAGACCTTCCCTTCTGAGGGTAGTATCAACTGAGAGTAGTACGTACTAATCGTAGTAAATCCGCTTTTACTATGGTTAGTATGTACTATCAGTAGTAGAATAGTAAAGTAGTATTCACTAATAGTAGTATCATGTTATGACACAGATAATTGCAGTATTAAATCACAAGGGTGGTGTAGGGAAAAGTACGACCGCAGTAAGCCTTGCGGCAGCTCTGCAACTGAGTAAGAAGAACGTCTTGGCTATTGACATGGATGGACAAGCCAACCTCACGGAAGCCTTGGGATTGTCCATCGAGGAAGAACAGACAGTCTATGGCGCAATGTGTGGACAGTACACCTTGCCGTTGGTCAAGTTGCACAACGGCATCACCGTCTCACCCTCATGCCTTGACCTGTCTGCGGCTGAGTTAGAGCTTATCAGCGAGCCGGGACGGGAGCTTATCTTGAAGGGACTTATCACCAAAGCCATCGCCAAAGAGCATTTCGACTACATCATCATCGACTGTCCACCGTCATTGGGCTTGCTGACCTTGAATGCCCTCACCGCAGCCGACTACATCATCATCCCTGTTCAAGCGCAATACCTTGCCATGAGAGGTATGGCAAAGTTGATGGACATCATCCGCATCGTTCAGGAGCGGCTCAACTCCAACCTTAAAGTGGGCGGCATCGTCATCACCCAGTTCGATCGCCGCAAGACGTTGAACCGAAGCGTGAGGGAAATCGTCAATGACAGTTTTCACGAGAAGGTTTTCAAGACCGTCATCCGTGATAATGTGGCTTTGGCAGAAGCACCCATCAACGGCAAGACTATCTTTGAGTATAATCCCAAATCCAATGGTGCCAGTGATTATATGTCTTTGGCAAAAGAAGTGTTAAACTTAAAATAGCATAGCCATGAGCAAGAGCAGTATGTTGAAAGAGGGAATGAAAGGCGGTCTCAACGGACTCCTTTCTTCCACAAAGAAGCCGAGTAAGGAGCAGATAGTCACAGAAACTACACCAGCACCACCTGTGTCTGTTTCTGAGACTACCGAAGTGCCGGTGCATTGCAATTTCCTTATCAACAAGAGCATCCACACGAGGATGAAGTACCTCGCCATCAAGAAAGGGATGTCCTTGCGTGATATTGTCAATGAGGCAATGACAGAATACCTAAAGCGGCATGACACATGAGTGCCGCGCGGTATCATCGCCGAACAGACGATGATACCGCTATCTCTTCTATAAACAGACTTTACTATCCGTAGTATGGTAGTAAAAACTATTCGACTATTATACTATTCGTAGTCGATACTACTTTTAGAAAATACTATCCAACTCATTTTTAGGGCAATAGTTTTCTCTGCTTGTAGGACTGTCTCCATGCTGATAAAAGGCAATGTCGTTCCCTATTACAAGATTTTCTCTTTTTCCCTCATATCAACTATCGTCCTTCCCCATATACAGCTTCGCCCCACGCCATCCCGCCCGTTTCCTCTTTTACATAACAGATTTCTTTTCGCCTGCCTTGCCGCTGCGGATATTGTTTTGCAAAGGTAATGCTGGCGATTGTTCAAACACCAAATCGTCCATTGCATTTGACCGAAAAATCTTCCTCTGCGTGCAGAGCGTATTTTTCGCTCCCGATTTGGCTTTTTGATCGCCATCACTCTTGGAAAGCAAAAAATATCCCTTGGGCAGGCAGGAAAAGCCTCCGAAATAAGGGAAGAAAAAACATAAGAGCAATGGCACACAAGAATGACTATCAAATCCAAAAGCAGTTAGACAAGCCTCAGACTTGGTTCTGCAAATACTATCCCGCACGCATCCGCAATGTGGGTGAGAAGGAGATTGCCGACAGACAATTAGTGTTTGACTTCAAGGACGGAAGAGCCTACGAGGAAGTGGCGCAGCGCACCGCAGAGAATATGCTGACACTCTACGGCAAGGGTTGCGTGAACATCGTCTTTACCCCCGTTCCGGCATCCACAAGCGAGAGCAACGAACTCCGCTACAAGGCTTTCTGCCACAGGGTGTGTGAATTGACAGGAGCGGAAAACGGCTACGAGCACGTGAGGGTATGCGGAGAGCGTAAGACCATCCACGATAACCGCAAGAACGAGGATGAAGTCCGCAAGGCGAATGTCGTTGAGTTTGATGAGCCGTTCTTCGACAACAAAATGGTGTTGGTCTTTGACGATGTGATAACCAAGGGTCTCAGCTATGCCAAGTATGCCAACCAACTCGAAAGGCTCGGGGCATGTGTTATTGGCGGTATGTTCCTCGCACGCACACATTATAAAGTAAGGTAAAGTATGACAAAGTACGACAAGGCAGTGTCCGTATGCTTCAGCGGACACCGCAGCGTACCTTTCGCCAAGCGGAGGGAGTTGAAGCAATGTCTCAAATCGGAGATAGCCAAGGCGTATGCCGACGGCTACCGGTATTTCTATTGTGGCATGGCAATGGGATTTGACCTGCTGGCGGCAGAAGCCGCCCTTTCGTTGCAATGCGAGTTGAAGGACTTGCAGGTGATAGCCGTTGTGCCGTTCCGTGGTCAGTCTGACCGGTGGAGCAAGGAAGAGCAAGCCAAGTATGATGCCATCCTGCGCATCGTGGATGACGTGGTCGTATTGAGCGAGCAATACTACAATGGCTGCCTTCTGAGGCGCAACGACTATATGGTCAACCGCAGTTCACGTCTCATAGCCTACTTCGATGGCAATCCCAAGGGCGGCACGTTCTACACCGTCAGAGAAGCCAAGAGGCAGGGATTGGACATAGTGAATCTTCATAATAGTGTATAACCCATAAAACAGAAAATGCTTATGGACGATATTGTTGCAATCATCGTTTGCTACTTCGTGTTCGGAGCTTTGGGCAATGTGCTCAGAGCTTTGTTCGGCGGAGAGAGACGAAACGACTTCCGCCGTGACCGCTAAGCGTCTTTAAACCAAGATACGCTGACAGCCATACGTCTGCACCTTACCCCAAAAAGATGCAGCGGATAATTGTGTCCGTAGGCAAGGATATTCAGATTCCTCACCTTAACATTTTGATAAAAATAAAGATACTGCTGCCTATATTTCAAGACAGCAGTATAAACCTTACTCTGCAGGTGCCCATTTGCAACGCACAGGAGAGACGATTGCACCCTCTGCTTTCAGCTGCTTCATGGCTGCATCTACCTCTTTGCGGTCGAGACCGCTGAGTTCTGCGATTTTACCTGCGTTGAGAGGCTGACCAGCCTCTTTCATTGTTGCCAATACTTTTTCTTTTGCGTCCATTGTTTTGATGATTTGATGTTTTGTTTATAATCTTGTTATTAACTCTTGTATTTTGTCTTCCCTTATAATCTTCGGTTGTGCCTTACCTGCCAGAACGAGAATTTTCTTCCCGTTTCTGTAGATGTGCAGCTGTCTGCTTCGTACCACTGCTGTCAAGGTCTCATCATCCTGCATGGCTTGCCATATAGGATAATACACACCTTCTGGTTCAAACAACTTCTTCTGAAGGTGTGAGCACATGTTGGTTGTATCTATTGTCATATCGTTACGTCATATCATTAACATGATTCTGCCAGCTTCTTTTGTGAACATTTCAGGGAAACGGCAGATTGTTGCATACACCTGCTTGCTTGTCACAGGCTGACCGTCCTTTCTCAGGTGCAGCCTATGACGATTGATGGCATCGGCAATCTGGTCGGTTGTCATGCCGCCATTTCGCTTTACCATCACATATACTATGGCTTCTTCTATCTTCATCCTTTATTCATCTGTTTTTCAATCCATGCCATCAATACGGCAACAGCATATTCCTGTTCTTCCTTGGTCAGTGCCCTGCCTGCTGAGATGTGATGCCACTTGAAGAAGCATCCCCGGCAACAACAGCCAGTGGCATGTTGAGCCAGGAAAACAGGATGCCCACGCATGGGAGTCTGCTTGCCGTCGTTCGGTATGACAGCCGGAGCAAGTCTTTTTGCCACAAAGTCCTCTGCGTGTTTTCGTATCGTCGGCAATCCCTTTTCCATTACATACTCCCTGTCTTGCTTGGACAGATGGAACCGGCTGCGAAAATCAGACTTTGCCAATCTCTCAAAGAGATTCGTCAGGTCATACTCTTTCTTATCACCAGGAACGCTTTCTTGCGGCTCTTCCTCTTGGAACAACGATGGATATATGTATTTCTGTGACATCATTATCTGTTGCTTCTGATTTCTAATGTTATATCCATATATGACCGCTTGCCGTCTATATAGTCTGCATAGAGTATTTCTTCGCTTCTGCCTTTCAGAATATGGCACTTACCGCACAGCTCACAGTTGTGCAGACATCTCCATTCATTCAGAACGTAATCCAAACGTTCCTCTCGTGTAGATGATTCAATAGAGGGTGTGCTCATAATCAGTGTCTCCCACAGCGTGGTCAATCAGTGCCTGAAACTCTTCTTCCGTATAGTCTTCTTCCCAACCATACGTTACGTCCTTTATGCCCAAAGTAAACCCTAATGCCTCAGAATAGGATATGCCAATTTCAGCTGCAAGGTCTCTTGCCGCTTGAAAAATCTGCTCTTCTTTGCTTAAGGGCAGTTGTTTCGCTTTCTTATGTTTTTTCTTTGGTTTCCCCATTTGAGTATATTCGTTTAATAATCAGCGTTGATGGGCATCTTGAAATTCCTGTATTTCTTTCGGAGTTCCTCATTTTGCGCCTTCATTTCCTCATACATATCATTCAGTGCGTCAGGAAATCCCCATCCACAAGGGCTTGCCCAACGAAGGCATTGCTTGATTCGGGAATCATACTTGTCCCAAAGGTCATAAAGCACGATGTGGCGCAATGTCTTGTCGAAATTACTCTCAACAGAATCATAGAATTGCTCCCACATGTCTCCATAGTCATAAGTGAACTGACAGGCATTCTCCATATAGAACACCATCAATTCTGCGACTGAATCTTCCGAAGGCTTCAGTTTCTTGAAGTCGGACAATGCCTTGCGGCACACTGAGAAGCGTGTCTTTGGCTCTCTGTTTCTGCTCGGATAGAACTCTTCCCGTATGATGTGCTTATACTCTTCCAGCTTCTGGCCCTCATTCGGCTCTGCATAGAAGTCAAGATATTCCTTTGCCTCTTTCCGTGCAGAATAAAGTTCCAATACCATTTTTATTATTTCACTCTTGTCCATGGACATGAGGACAGACTTTAATTTAGATTTTGACATTTCTGCTCTTTTATCTTAAAAACGGGTCAATCGTTGCCAGCAACTCTGATTTCTGCATCACACCGCTCGTCCTCCACAACACTTCGCCGCGTCTGAACAGCATCAATGTGGGCACAGACTGTATGCCATACTGACTTGCAGTCACCCCATACTTGTCCACATCTACCTTGATGATGCGGATTCTGTCACCCAACACTTCCTTCACCTGCTCAAGGATGGGGTGCATCATCTTGCATGGCTGGCACCAGGTGGCGAAGAAATCGACCAAGACAAGTTGGTCACTTGATATAACGTCTTTGAATGTTTCCATTACGATTTTCTGTAAAATTATGCTATTTTCTTTCCTGTTATCTTACAATACTGCCCTGCAAATGTTAAAATCGAGAAGAATTCAATGAAAAACCTTCGTTATTTCAAAGAATATTCGTACCTTTGCAGCGCTCATCTATAGATAGAAGGAGTTTCGAGACCCGGTTGCCTTTGATGCAATTCGGGTCTTGCGTTTTATAGTGGTGTCTGCAATCTCTTTTTCATCTTCTTTTCCAAAGCCTTTAGTCCATACTCTTTGTTAAGATGGTATGCTGTCAACAGATAGAATCCGTTGCTACGTTGTTGTTCCAAGACAATAACATACTTTTCCACTTTATCATAGATGTATGTTTTCTTGACCTTACGCTTTTTGCCGTCCCTCTCTTCTATGGTAAATACATCCAGATTGTCTGGTGTCAATTCTCTCACATGGTGATTTATCCAATGAAGCCTTTGTGAACGAGCCATCTCGAATACTCGCTTTGGATAAGTCGTACCGTCTTCGTTCTCAACCATGATTTCTTCACAGGTAAGATGCTTGAACAATCTTGCCATGTCAATCTCGCCATCTGTCTTTATAGGATAGATGCGCCACCCTCTGAATGAGAATTGACAGTTATCTTCTATATCACGCTTGAATATTGCATGAAGATCATGCTCTCTTTCTCGTTCACTGAGATATGCCAGTTCCAGCAGCTCAGGGTATTTCTTGATAATATTCAAACTGCTCATTGGCTATTTCAGTGCGATAAAAAACAAATTAAACTTCTTTCTAAATTTGGGAGTTGTGGTGTTGAGACTGATATTACTGTGTTTTTTTATCTTTTCAATCAGCTTCATTTTGGCTCTCACCCTTCCTTCAACTTCTCCCTTTTCATATCTAAGGTTGTAGTTGATGGCTCCCATTAGAACATCTGCCAATTGGATGAAGACACTTTCGTGTGAACGTATAAACTGAAACCTGCCAATGGAAGAGTTGTATTCCATTATTTTTCTGAGCCTCTCCAGCTTATCGCTACTGCATGTGTCCTTGATATCCATATATATGTTATATGTATAATCCATGTCCATCTTGTGATGCAGCAATTGGTAGTACATGCGAAAGTAGAAATCATTAAACGTATAGTCTTCTCGTTTCTCGTCAATCTGACTCTTGTCAACAACCACAGCCCTAAATTCCATGTCATTCATAAAGAACCAGTCTATAAGCTCTGCATAGACTTTATACGTGGCCTCGTGGACATTTGTCCATTTCAGCTCATCACTATAGCCGTGCTTCTTCTTAATATCTTTTATGGCATCTTTTGCCATGCGGATTTGTGTGTATGCTATACTTGTACATCCCAAAAGCATGTAGGGATGACCGTCATGCACCATGTGGGTGCTTTCATCACAGTAGATGTTGAATGTCTTATTCATTGTATCTGTTTTTTGTTTATTCTTTATTCCTTTTCTTCAGCGGTCCACTATGAGGTCCACGGTTCAGCGTCACACCATGCTTGTTGAGTATGCGGAACACGGAACTTCGGCTTGTGAAGCCGCTGATGGCAAAGATGTCATCTATGCTGTGCCCCTCGTTGTACATGTTCACGATATTCTTCTCACGCTCCAGTTTCGACAGTGCCCTTTCCGACTTCTTGGGCGGCCGGATATTCTGTTGCAGATGGATGATGTGTGCCGATGCCTTGCGCAGCACGGCACACTCCTCAGAGAGTGACCCGAACATACGGATGACCTGTGAGGGCTTGGTGTCGGGGAAAAGTTCGTCAAACGTATCGATGCGGTCTTGGATGGAGATGATGCGAACCACCTTCACACGGCAGTATTCTATGAATGTAGCCAGTTCACGGGTGCCACGCAGTGCGTTACTGAACCTCGACACCACCAGCTCGTCGCCGCGCTCCAGACTCGATATGAGCTGCTTCCACATCGGGCGCAGCCTCTCGTGTTCGGACAGTTCCTCTATCACCTGAACACAGCCGTATTGCTGCATCCAAGCCTTGTCTTCTGCATACTCTTCGCCATTGGTGGCGATAAAGATGTAACCTACTTTTGCCATACTGTTGTACGCTATTAAATGAAATCAAGTGCAAAGGTACACTATTTTTCCGAGAAACAATCATACTTGAACGAAAAATCATACTTAAACACGATAATTTGCCATTTTCTTTTCACTTGATTTCATTGAAAATCATACTCGCAAGTATGATACACAAATAAGATTAAACTTACTGTCATTCTTGCAAATATATCGCTGAAACGCATTAACTTTGCACCGTCAATTTCAAAATCAGACTCAAAATAATGACAACAATGAAATATGAAACCCAACTTTTCGGAGGACAAACCAACCTCCATTGCATGAAGCAAATATTGCATAATGCAAAATCAAACTCGCATGGCTGTATCAGACTTGCCATTTGTATTGCCACTGCGTTTGCCGTAGTCATGCTGACAGCATGTTCAGACGGAAACGGCACGAAGTCGTTCCATTCGAGCGATGAAGCCATCAGAGAGTATCATGGCTTTCTGACCACTCTTCGACAGAACGGCAAGGTCTCAATTCAGACATTAGTTAAGATTGTCAACGAATGGCGCGTGTTGGACGATTCCGTGACATCGTGCATCTCACGTGACACTGTCAGGAAAGCCCACTCATACCCGTTCACGGTATATCATGAGTTGAACGACTCCATCCACATCGAGCTGTGCCGTATGGCGATGTCTAAGCAACGCACCTTTCACGACCTGCTCTATCTCAGAGAACAGACCTCTTCCCATGTTGGTGATGAGGAACTACAGCAAGCCGTGAAGGAAGCACAGCCATTCTTCGCTTCCTTGGATAGCCTGCCTATATATAATAAAGGTGGTAAACAGGCGGTACTGAAGCGTTACCTGCTGTTCCTGCAAAAATCCGCCAAGCAAGGCATTCACGGCAAGGAAGACCTGCTCGCTTTCATCAAGGAAGAGCATTTGTATTTCAAATCCTTCCTGCAATACCTGCCGGATTTTGCTGACGATGACATCGGTGACATCAGACGAAACACCGAACACTGCTGTCGGGAGATACTCCGTGCCGCCGACCGCAAGGATTTGTCCCACAAGGATGCAATGATATACCTCTCCATGCGCACCAACCACCGTCTGCTGCGCAACGCACAAGCGGCTATCGAGGATCTGAATAGTGGCAGGGTAAAGGACGAGCACACCATGCACGCCTACCTCCTGATGATGATGCAGCCGTTCATGACGATGGATGACCTTTCCGTGAGCGTGCTCTCCGACAAGGACAAGGCAGACCTCTACAAAATAGCCGATGCGCTCCCCAAGGAGATGGACGGTCTGGCCAAGAAACTGCACCTCGACAAGCAACGCCTGTCGGATATGCCCATGCTCATGATGAAGATTTATGTCACAAGATTATAAACACCCCAAACAGAGAATACGATTATGTTAGAACAGTTTTGCGATGATTTCCTTGCCGTCGTGCCTTTGCAGTTGCCAGAACTGCTGGACAAGCGCAAGATGGAGAAGCCTGTCAAGTATGACGATTACGTGCTTCTTACTTTCCAGTTGAACACCCCTTTCACGATAGAGGAGGTGATGGATATGCTCGAAGACGAGATGGAAATGATAATCCTCTATCACCACATTCCAAGCCGTCATACGGAGTTCGGACACAGCTGCTGTGCCTATTCCAACCCTTCTTTCGGACGGATGTTCAAGGTCAACGGCTCCACAGATGAGCGTGGCATGGTCAGCCAGATAAAAGTGACCATCTATGACTCGCTGGAGCACATGTCGGCAGATGTATGCCTCGACCTCAGTCTGCATTGCAAGAACGGGTTCTTCAAATACATGAAGCCCAAGGAGGAAGTCCTGCTCGACTTCATTTGAAAGTTACATTTGCCAGATGACAGTCCTGTTCTACCGCAACAACGCTCCATTCTGTTGTCCACAACAAAGGCCAAAGTCATGCCACAAGCTCCCGACCATCTGATGAAGGAAACGCTTTACATGAAGATTATCCATCTTCTCGACCGTCACCGCACATGGCTGGAGATTGAGAGCATCGCCACTGTCCGCAACCACACGATAGTCAGGAACGGCAGAATGACCGACATCCTCAGCCGTGTGCTTGTGGTCAAGGCCATCCACCATCATTTCCCCTACACGAGAGGGCAAGTGTGGCAGATAGCCGAGTACGACTTGGAACAGGCTATCAAGAGCCTTCGGACAACCGACGGAGCTTTCCGTCAGAGAATAATCAAGGGAGAACTGACACTGGAGGATGTGGAGCGTATCATATCCACTGCCACACACGGTGTCGTCCAGCCCGACCTGAGTCCACTTCCATTATTCACATGCTATACATATTATGACAAGTAAGATACTGTTTCTCATCCTGATGTCAGCGTTCTTCTTTGTGACGATGATTCTGCACAGAAGCCGCAGACAGTTTATGACACGGTTCTATCTGCGCATGACCGCGCTTGTGACAGCAAGGAAGCTCTACCGGTTGATGCTGCTCATCCTGCTGTACGTGTTCCACTTCCTCTACCTCTGTGTACACTATAACGACATAGGCGTAGTGGCTTCCACCATAGCGTTTGCCATATTCTTTGTCTTTATGGATGTGGAGAGGTGGCTACAGCGTCTGCACGAGGAGCGGACACCCTTCTGCATCGCCGCGTTGGCGGCAGTGGTGTTTGTCTTCACTCCTCATCTGTTCACGCTTGCTGTCACCATCTCCTTTGTCCTTCTGGCATCACTGTTCTATCCCTCGCGCATAGTCATATCGCTGTGGAAGAACAAGGCTGACCGCAAGATGCTCCTCGAAGACACAGAAATGCTCATCATATACTACTATTAAGTATCACCTGTATCATGCCGTTCCTTTTGTATAATGGAGCTGGCGACAAACAACAGTATTCACCAAACAGATTATTGAAATGAAGAAACAGAAACATAGAACGAGTTCCGGCAAGATGTCTGAACGGATGTCCCTGTTGGAGTTCTTGAAAGAGAGGTCCGGGATAAGGCTGTCGAAGCTCGAAGCCTACCTTGACCTTGTAGACAAGGCTTCTGTACAGTACATCCCCAAGGATCTGTGCAAGCAGGAGTTCAGCCTGTCCAACGGGCAGTTTGTAATCACCATTACCGAACTGGCAGGATGCTGGCATTGGCACCGCGCCACTGTCCGCACCTTCATCGAGCAGTTGGAGAAGATGAACCAGATTTCCGTCACCCGTCTCACGAAGAGCCAAATCATCACCATCCCGATGTTGGCTGAGACACCTGCCGTTTCTCCGATTGACGCAGCCTTGGATGTGTTCCGCCAGAAGATGTGTACCGCATTGGACGAATGGCGAAGCGGCAAGATGTCCGCATCGGCTTGCGCCTCGGAATGTGAACAACTCTACGAAGATGCAACAGAGGAAGTAGCCATTATCTTGCAGAAAGCCGACAATGGCAATTCAATTGGCAAGGTGCCATGCGGAAGAAACATTCCCGAATCTGTAGGACACGCCTTTTGTATGACTGCACTCACAGCTGTCTGCGAAGCCACCTTCCATCAGGTGCTTTCGCAGGAAACAGATAACGCCCTCGTTACCTCCCTTCTTCCCTTCTTTTACAAAGACCTGGGAGGAGACTGGCTCTCATTCATCGAGGCGGCAAAGGCAATATCAGAATTGGCATTGGATGGCAGCTCACCAGCCTTGCATCAGGAAAGCGCAGCCATCAAGTCACAGTTTCAGTCACTCTGCCGACCGTTCCTTGCCATTGTAGCCAACCAAGAGGGCTCCTGTCCATCAAAAGGCTGTATTAACCTCTAATAATCACCGTACAACGCTTCTTCTTTTCTACTGGCACAGTGTTTACACGTCTGCCATTGCTGTAAAATAATCGGGCTTGCCCGTTGGTCGGAAATGAGGGAATTTGGGTAGCCTAATACCCCTCTTGGTCTCCGACCATCGGGAGGCTGTCCTTACAAGCAGCAAGCTGGAGACAGGAGAGTTGTACACACATAAAAGGAAATAGGTTATGGCAACACCAAAACAGGTTATGGATTTCCGACCATCTAAGGGAATCACCACAGCACAGAGCAACGAGCACCAACGCCGTTGGACGGAAAAGGGTTGGGGATCCGCTGAATCAACAGGCAACTACGACCGCAGCCGTGAGCGGCTCAACTTCGAGGTTCGGGGCGGCAAGGTTTGTCCTATAGACAAGAGCCGAAGCATCCCGGAGCGCATGGCAGACATCCTGCGGAGCCGTGGAATCAAAGACCCCAACGAGGGACTGGCAGAGCCACGCTTCCGCACAGTGGTCAATTTCATCTTCGGAGGCTCACGAGAACGTATGACAGAATTGGCATTCGGTGACCAGAAGGTGAATCTCACTCACGGAGCGGACAATTCGCATCTAACCCGATGCAAGGACATTGAGGAATGGGCAAAGGATGTTTACCGCTTTGTTGCGGACAAATACGGTGAGGAGAACATCGTCGCTTTCATCTTACACTTGGACGAAACCAATCCGCACGTTCACTGCACCCTCTTGCCAATCAAGGACGGCAAGTTTGCATACAAACAGATATTCGCCGGAAAGGACAAGTACGAGTTTTCTGCCAGGATGAAAGCCCTGCACAGCGAATTTGCCGATGTCAACAAGCGTTGGGGCATGGAGCGCGGAACTTCCGTCTCAGAGACGGGAGCACGCCACCGCACCACCGAAGAATACCGCCGCCAGCTGTCAGAACAGTGCACCACCATTGAGCAGTCCGTCGCCACCCATCAGCGGACACTCGCCTCGCTCCAATCGGACATCCGTCTGGCAGAGCGGAGAGTAAAAGGACTCACCTCAATGGTCAACAACCTCTTGCAGGAGAAGGTTGAGAAGGAGGCGGCACTTGCTGAATTGCATCGGCAGATTCTTGCAGGTCACGACAATCCTGATGCTCTCCGTCAGCAAGTCCAAGAGCTGGAGCAGGAACTGTCCGCTATCCAGTCGAAACTGGACGACAAGCAGGAGAAGCTCTCAGAGGCTGACCGCAAGCTCGATGCCCTGCGTGAGGAGATGACCGCCATGAAGGAGCGCACGGAGGAGTTGCGGCAGGAGGCACACAGATATTCCGATACTATCCGACAAGGTGCGGACACCGTTCTCAGAAATGCCCTTCTCGAAAACATGGTCAGCGAGTTCTCCGAACGTGTGGCACGGCTTTCCAATGAGGGCAAGGACGTGTTTGACGGTTCCCTGCTTCAGGCCTTTGCGGAGAATGGAACGGAGGTGATGTACTGTGCCACGCTTCTATTCCTCGGCTACGTCGATGATGCCACCACCTTTGCCGAAGGTCATGGCGGTGGCGGCAGTTCGTCCGACCTCAAATGGGGACGTGACGATGACGAGGATGAACGCGCTTGGGCACGCCGTTGCATGATGAAAGCTGCACGCATGATGCGCCCCTCTTCCGGCAAAAGGAAGAAACGATAAGCGGCACTGTCACGTATCACCTGTTATAGTATTCACCAGATTAAATTGAACAACATGAGAAAAATACTTATTCTATCCCTTGGCTTCGCCCTTTCATTGGGTGCGCAAGCCAAAGACTATCACCGCACGGCGGACACCACCACCGTTGTATGCAGACTTTCGGCAGACGGTATGCTTCGTCCGCTTAAACCTTCCTACATGAAAGGGGCATTGGTAGCTTCGCCATGGACGGACAACTGGTTTGTCCAAGCGGCAGGAGGAACTACGGTCTTCCTCGGCAAACCGCTCGGATGCAACGACCTATTCGGTCGCATGAAACCGGCATTCTCCGTGTCGATCGGCAAATGGTTCACACCTTCCGTCGGCGGTCGTCTGAACTATGGCGGTATGCAGTTCAACGACTGCAACAACTCCTCGCAGGACTACCAGTACCTGCGTGCTGATTTCATGTGGAATGTCCTCGGCAACCTCTACAAGGACGATGTACACACTCTTGCCAGATGGAGTGTCATTCCATACGTGGGCGTGGGTATGCTGCACAACAAGGTGAATGCCCACAAGCCCTTTGCCATTTCCTACGGCATACAGGGGCAGTATCATCTCTCCCCACGCATTGCTGTTACGGCAGAGATAGGCAACATGACCACCATGCAGGATTTTGACGGCTATGGCAAGGCACACCGCCTTGGCGACCATCTGCTGTCCGCATCCCTCGGCCTCTCTGTCCGCATCGGCAAGACTGGCTGGAAGCGAGTGATAGACGCTCGCCCGTACATCGCACAGAACGAATGGCTTTCGGCATACGCCTCATCCCTTTCTGACAGCAACAGCCGCTATCACGCCCAGCACGATCGAGATTGTCAGACTCTGGAGCAGCTGCGCAAGATTCTTGCCATCGAGGGACTTCTGGACAAGTACGGCCACCTCTTTTCTGACGATGCCGCTTCTTCCGTCACAAATGGCTATCCTCGAAACGACTACAGCGGTCTCAACTCGCTGCGTGCAAGAATGAGAGACAAGTATGGTAATGGTCAAAAGACAAAGGTCATGGAGTCCGCCTCTTGTACAGAAGAATATGGCAATGCTGAAGGTGAGCCGGAAGACGATTACCTATCGCTCATCCACTCAGGAAAGGCTTGCATAGGTGCGCCCATCTATTTCTTCTTTGAACTTGGCACTGACAGGTTGCTCAACAGGTCACAGCTCGTCAATCTCGACGAAGTAGCACGCATCGCCAAGAAATATGGCTTGAAAGTTAAGGTCATCGGCGCTGCCGACAGTGCCACAGGCAGTGAAGCCATCAATGATAACCTCAGCCGTTCCCGTGCCAGATTCATTGCAGAGGAACTGATGAAACGTGGTATGGAAAATGGCACCATCTCTC
Organism: Prevotella pectinovora; assembly: GCF_041323955.1. Lineage (NCBI taxonomy): Bacteria > Pseudomonadati > Bacteroidota > Bacteroidia > Bacteroidales > Prevotellaceae > Prevotella > Prevotella pectinovora. The sequence goes on along the minus strand of NZ_JBGLIV010000002.1, from coordinate 66,151 downwards.
AGATTTTCGATGGCGGCATTGACGATTACTCGCCCAATGAGGCGAACCGCCATACCAGAATCCTGCTGTATCTATAGCCAGACATACAGCTCCGAACAAGAGCACTAAAACTTTTTTTTCATTGATAAATTTTAGAAAGGGAGGGCTTGTCCGTGATGGATAGGCCCTCCCTTAATCATATATGTATTAACGCATATTCTATGCGCATATCTTTTTTTTATCCGTGTTTCTCAGTACTTGACCAGTCAAGCAGGAAGTCATATATACTCATTATCTGTATGCCGTTTTCGTCGCTCCACTGCTTGGTATGTTCTCCCACGATCAGCAGTTTGCGGAAAGAGTCATCTACAAGACGCAACGACCGTTTCTCCTGTTCCATCTTTTCTGCATCGGGCATACGCCACGCCGACTGGATGTAGATCCGCTCGCTCCCTTTGTTGCAGACAAAATCCACTTCCAATGTCACCCTCTGCTGCTTTCCTTCCGTATTCCTCACTCGATGATAGACGTTACCCACATCCACGAGCCATCCTCGCATACGCATCTCATTGTAGATGACGTTCTCCATGATATGTGTCGGCTCGCTCTGACGGAACGACAGAATAGCATTCCTCAGACCTACGTCCTGATAATAATACTTGGACAACGAACCTATGTATTTCCGTCCTTTGATGTCGAACCTTTCGGATTTTTCGATAAGGAAAGCATCCTGCATATATTCCAGATAAGCCGACACTGTCTTGTCGGTTATGCTCTGCACATTGCTTACGGACTTGAACGTATTGGCTATATTCAGTGCATTGACAGGTGCTCCTATACTGGATGCTACGGTCTTCGACAATTCTTCAAATTCAGGTCTCAGTTCTATGTTGTTCCGCTCGTAGATGTCACGTAGATATACCGTGCGATAAAGGCGACGCAGGAAATCAGCCTTCTTCTCATCCCCAACCTGTGTAAGTAGTTGCGGCAAACCTCCGTACAGTCTGTATTCAGCCCAACCGTCTTCTTTCGAACCATCATACACCGTCATGAACTCCTTGAAGGATAGTGGCCACACATGTATCTCGTCACCTCTGCCTCGGAATTCCGTCACCAGGTCAGAGGACAGGAAACGCGAGTTGGAGCCTGTGACATACACATCCGCCCCTTCGGTAACTGACAAGGAAGAGAGCACCTCTACAAAGTCTTCCACCTCCTGCACCTCGTCGATGATGATATAATAAGTCTCATAGTCAATCATCATCTTTTCCACCCAGTCCAACAGGTAGTCCGGGTTCTTGAACTCTCTGTTCTTCCTACTCTCCATGTCGATGACGAGAATATGGTCTTCTCTCACGCCCTCATCCAATAGATGCTGATGAAAGAGTTTCTTCAGAAGGAACGACTTGCCTGAACGTCGCAATCCTGTGATTATCTTTATGAGCCCGTTGTTCTTTGAACGGCTCAACTGTTCTATGTATCTATATCTGTTTACTATCATATTTTACGAAAAACTGTCACTTGTGACACTTTTTCGGAGGCAAAGTTATATATTTTATCCTAAATCAAAGAAAGAAATAAAGAAAAATGCACTAAAAATCAATGATTTTCCTGTTTTGTAGTGTCTATTCCACTTGCCGATGCCCATTTTTCTTTGCAAAGTTACTGCCCGGGCGAATGGTCAAGTACCGCCATGCTAACAGGCAGAGGACTGAACGACAGCTTTCCGCAAATCAAAGATTTGGGTATTTCATTAACTCCTCCGTCTGTTTTCTTGCCTTATCGCCCTCATTCCGCAGTCTTTTGATGCACGAAAAATCAGTTCCCGACAAGAGGAGCCGAAAGGCTTCAAAAGGAGGGAAGAAAAACAAGTTGAACAAATAATTTCTTTGCGTATGGAATTACACAGATTATCAGAAAACGAGCAGGCATTTGTCGAGTGCTTCTCACGGTTCGTAAACGGTCAGATGGGGTCAGCCGCCAAGGTAGGCAATGCCCTTGCAGATGACCATCGCTATCTTATCAACGAAAAGGGCAAGGTGGTGTTTGCCTTCTTGGAACGCCTTGCCAACGACTATCAAAAAGGTCGTTATGACCAGCGTGACGAGTGGGTGTGCCGATTGGCAGCAGAGGCCATCGAACACCTTGTAGAGAACAGAATGTATTACAGAACACTTAACAACGATTGACTATGGCAAGCAGATTGATTACACCCGTATTGGAGGAGATACTGAAATCCTATCCTCTGTATTCACAGGACGGCAAAGGCAAGGATGCCGTTTGTGTGGCAATATTCTTCATCGGACACGTCCGTTGGTTCGTACTTGAAGGACAGCCGGAAGGTAACGACACCACGTTGTTCACCATCGTATGCGGTCTGCATGAAACGGAGTATGGCTATACCTCCGTCAATGAAATGGAGAGCGTAAAGGTGGATGGCTCCAAATATGGAGTGGACGAGATATTTCAAGTGGAGCAGTTGGACGGCTTCAAGCCGGTGAAACTGAAGAGCATTCCAGACGAGGATTTACAAGCATTCCTTCATAATATGGAATGACCCCAAATTAAATCAGCCGCAGGGACATTACTCCTTGCGGCTGACTATTGTTAGTACCTACTATGAGTAGTAAAGCCTACGATTAGTATATACTACGATACTACTCTCATCTTCGGAAAGCGGACTTGGCAACGTGCTCCTCTTGTACCTCTTCCTTCTGGTACTCCTCCATGTCAAGCAGTTGCTCATACGCAGAGCTGATGTTTGCGTCCATAGAATGGTTGTGGCTGAAAGGGAAGGTATGCTTCACAGAGAGTCCTGCATTGGTCACAGTCCCCACATCCAGGCTATCCTTATCCTTGTTATATTGCAGGTTCAGCAAACCACCATTCGGCATTTGGAATATCGGCATTTTTCGCTGCGCCAATTCCGAAAACTCTTCGGCGGTCATCTCCCTCGCCACAGCCTTCACGTCCTCACTGGCACGTCCTATGCCATAGCGAGTGATATGGTCACGCACTTCTTGCTCCGTATGCTTCAGGAACACCTCATACGTACCGCCGACACTCCCGTTATAGACCACTGCAAAGTCCTTGTCCTCTATTAGCAGGTCATCGCCTCTGTTCTGGCACGGCTTCCTGTAGGTCTGCTCCTCGTCCATGCCGTTCCCGTCATAGTATTCCTTGGCAAGCGTCAGCAGTCCTTGATAGTCACCTTTCTCCTTTAGCTTATCCAGTTCCGATGTGTCATCCGTTGATTGGAGATAGGCGATGGAGGCATAATAGACGTTTTCTTTCGATTGTGAAGGCTCTGTCAGGCTTTTGTACTGGGCAAAAGCCTCCTGATAATTGGTGTCAAGGTCTTTGCCGTGGTCGTAAGGAACAGAGAGTTTCACTTCCAGACCGTTACTCGTCGGCACAGCAATCTTTACAGAGTCCTCCTTCTCATGATGCTGGATATATACAGCAGAACCATTATATGCCAAGACTGCATGGTCGCCGTCATCTATGGATAGATAACTTTTCCCTTGCCCGTTTTCCTGCTCAGCCTTTTTCTCCTGGTCTATCTCCATAGCAATCTTGTCGATATGCTGCGTGAGCATTGAGGTAGCTTTTTTCACATCGAGTAGCGTGGTCTTGATGAACTGCGGCGACTCCTTCAGCGAATCCAGCCAAGACTTCAAATAGGCAGCCGAATCTCCTTTCAGATGCTTTGTCATGCCATACCGCTGAGCGGTCAGCGCAGCCGTCAGTTCTGCCACCAGTTCCTCGCGTGCATACTCTGCCGAGCCGAAGGTAGCGGGCTTGATGCGGTCTAACTGTCCCTCCGCACCCGTGGAGTGTCCCATCTCGTGGAAAAGGTTCGAGTAGAAAGACTCCCCATCCTTGAACTGCCTTTTCTCAGGCATCACAATCTCATTCTTGCTGATGGAGAAATAGGCGGAATCACCGAACATCGGTTTGATGGGACATATCCAACGGTTGTCCGCTATCATCCTATCCACGGGTTCAAAGGCAAACTGCTCGTCCTTCTCTACCTTGGGCATCGAGTATTCCTGTTCCAGTTTCTCCCAAAACTCTGGTCTGACCTCCTTCAGGTTGGTCTGCGCCACATTGAAGACATGGTAAGTCTGAAGCTTTGGATATACATTGTACTTTTCGCGCTCTTCCTGAGAGAGCAGTTTGTAGTCCTCCCACTTGATGTGTTCCTTTGTTTCCTTATTGACCACCGTAAACGTGGTGAGCATCACGGGGAAAGAATGCTCACCTTTCAGTACTGACACACGGGGCTTCTGTTCCTCGTCTTTCTTGCCAGTTTTGTTAAACTGCTGTATGCGGTCGAAGGTACAGAAGCGAGGAATCTTGTAACCCTCCTTCTCGCAATGCAGGAGCAACATCATAGCGTTCATGCCATTATATTCTCGTCCGTTCAGGTTTTTCGGCCATTGCAACGCACCTTCAGTAAACCAGGGCTTTTTCCATCCGTCTTTGCCCGACAGCGACTGAATACGCTCAATCATCATATCGGCAAACAGGTCGAGTGCCTTGTCTTCGGCACTCGGACCTTCCTTAGCATAAGGCTTTCCCATAGTCAATTAACCATTATAGGGCTGCGGAACATATTCGCTCATTTCAGACACTCGGCAGGAGAAGTCCAGTTTGTCATTGAAGACACTGACAGACAATGCCCCTTTGATGTTCGCTTTCACGCCTGGTTGCAGCCATGCCTCGCATTTGCCATCGAATAGGAAGAAACTTACCCAGATGTATTCAAATCCGTCCTGTACTTTCTCTGCGCTGAAAGCGGAGAACTGGCAGTACGGCACACCATTCTTGTCCGTCTTGTCCTCAATGCTCTTGCCCACCTTGCCGCGGAACTCCATCACGCCCTTGATGCAGTCCTCTGCCTCGTCAGGCTGGTGGCTGATGCTGCTTGCCGACAGGTTGAAATAAAGGACATCGCCCCATTTTCTTGGTACCAATACACCGGCTACCTCAATGCGTTCGCCGATGTTGCAGCTGCCCACCTCCGTCAGTGTCCCATCTTTGATGACCGACACCTCGATGGTCTTGTTAATCCCGCTCTTCGCTGGAATGACTACGTTCATGGCAAAGCTCACGAATGCCTTGCCCTCCTTGTTCGTGCGGCAGGTCGCAGCCTTGCTGACCGTTCCGCACACTGTTACATTACATTTGATCATTGCTCGATACTATTTGAATTATACATATCCATCGTCCAAGTGAAATGTCTTAGCAATGACAATAATCTCTTTTCAATCATCATATACTAGCGCACGTATCAGTTCATAGACTATCCACGCTGCTATGATAAGTTGGAAGCCGAGATAGATGATGGCCACGGTCTGACCGAAAAGCCATTGGGTAAGCATGAAGTGTCCTGCCACAGCTACCATACCCACCAGCAATGTACACAGATGACTTGCTATCCTTTTCATTTCCTTTGCAGATTTTGTTGTTGACTCTCAGCCTCCATCCCTTGCTCGAAGTTCTGCGAAGCCTGCTGTGTCGCCACGATGCCTGTCACCATTCCCGCAATCTTCGTCCGTTTGCTTTCTTCCGACAGATTGGCATTGCCCAAAATGAGCGACAGGCGGTTCATCTCCGAGGAGGTCAGTTCACGGTCAATCTTCACCGTACCGCTCTCTGCATGAAGCACAGTCTTGCCGTTCTCACCCACAGTAATGGTGCATTGCCTCATGCCTGGAACAAGCGAGGTCAAATCTACGAGCCGGTTGGCTGCCATGGCAGAGATAAGTCCTTTTTGTCGTTCCTCATCATTGCTGTCAATCTGCGCTGCCAACATCATCAGCGACATGAAGGTGGTCATCGCCATGTCGAGTATAGGGTCATTCGTTCCCGAAATGCCCACGCCGCTGTCCTCCGAGGAAAGGATTTTCTTCATCCAGTCCTCCGACGAAACCTTCTGCTCCTGTGGCGCATTGCTCTTGTATTTTGCCAACAGGTCATTGCCGTTATGCAGGGCCTGTAGCTTGATGTTGCCTTTCTGTCCGATTTCTGCCAGATAAGCGGCTGGATCCATATCCCTTTTTGAGCCGTCAGCCGATACACTCTTCACTCCGAAATGCAGATGCTCGCCAGTGGTTCTGGTGCCGGTATTTCCCGACACCCCCAACTTCTGACTGGCATTAACCACGTCACCTACCTTTACTGCTATGTCAGACAGATGCAGGTAGGAGCATTGCACCTTGCTGCCATCCTCACGGCTGTATTCCACGGTGACGGATTTCCCTCCTGCCGTGTTCGCATTATGGTTCACCGCCACCACCTTGCCGCCGTTCTCCGTGGCCAACACCGCCTCATGGTTCGTCTTGATGTCAATGCCCTTGTGCATCTGCTGCTTGGTGGCATCCATCGGATCCTGGCGATTGCCGAAAGGCGAGGTGATGAAGAGAAACTCCTCTCGCTCCACAGGAAAGGAATACCCGGCAGACTGCGGTACATGGGCAGCAGGCATTTCTCTACGAGGATTATTCTCCACCCCGAACGACCGACCTTCTGCCCGCATCTCAGCCATCACCTCACTGTCATACTTGTCCAGTCCGTTGGCTTCAATGATGCGCTGCAGACTTGCAGCATAACCGCCGCCCGTGGCATAGCCGGCACGCTCAATGCCCTTCGTCCATCCCTTGTAGTCGTCAGGCGACAGCGTGAAGCACTGCGCATAACGCTTGTTCTGCTTCAGGAACTGCGAGTGATGCTCATAACTGTCACCCACGCTTTTGTACTTACAGAATTTCTCGTTGGGCCTATCATCCGTATAGACTCCATACTCTCCGCCATTCTTCAACCACGATGCCGTAGCCTTGATGCCAAAGTGGTTGTTGCATTCGCGCGACAGTTGGCTCTGTCCGTTGCTGCTCTCCAGTATGGCTTGCGCCAAGATGACGGAGGCAGGAATCCCATACATCCGCATCTGTTCTTTGGCTTCCTCCGCATATTGTGCGGCATACGCTGCGTTCTTTCCCATAAGCCTATCTCCTTAGACTGGTGTGTTGTTCTGTTTCTTGACTTTCCTGTGCCATCTGCTTTCCTGTCTCTTTTCCAGGTGACACCATCTCCGTAATTCCACGCTTCGATGATGTTGTCTGCTTCGGCATTTCCAACTGGTCACAGATGGCCACCCGTTCACCAGCACGAATGAGCTTCGGCAGATAGGTGTCGAGGGCATGATATGGGAATCCTGCCATTGCCAACGGCTTGCCTTCATCATCCTTGCGCCCATTGCTCTTTGTCAGCGTAATACCCAATATTTTGGATGCCTTCACCGCATCATCCTTGTAGGTCTCATAGAAGTCACCGCAGCGAAACAAAAGAATGGCATCAGGATGCTTCTTCTTCAAGTCAAGATATTGTTGGACAAGGGGAGAGACAGCAGCCTTGACAGCCTTTTCATCCTTCTTTTCTTCTTTCTTTTCCTCTTGTTTCTTCTCTTCCCTTTGTTCAGAGCTTTTATCTTCCTTAAGTACCACTTCCTTCTGTTCATCATGCTTATCGACAATTGCCGTCTCCGCTTGCTTCACCTCCGTCGCTTCTTCCTGCTTCTCTTGTGTACTTTGCTCGACATTGTTGTCTTTCTGCAATACATCAGCAAACAGCGAGGCGGCAAGGTTCTGCTTGTAGGAATCCCTGTCAGGAGCCACCCACAATCGTTGCCATTGTGACGGACTGACACTTCTCGGCTGCAACTTCTTGCCGTCAATAGTGGCTGCACACAGGCATTCGCCCGATTTGGCACGGAATACTGCCACACGCTGGATGCGGTTCAAATCAACCTCCTGCTCATTACCTCCGAAGATGTCCACCTTCAGGTCGGGTTTCGCCTCTGCCATAGCATAATACTTCTGTGCCAGTTCCTCACGCACACGCTCGATGTTGTCCATCGACTGCTTCAAGGTGGTGAAGAAATGATTGAGGTCTCCTTTGTCGGGATAGACGGCAAAGCCCTCCTTACCTTCGGGCTTGATGTACAATGCCCACCGCTCCTTGTCATCCTTTACCAACTGCACATTGTCGAAACCGATGTCACGGCTGTGGGTTACGGCCTCAGAAGCATCCAACGAGGATAGGTCTTCGATAGACCAGTTGCGCAGTCTTGATACCGTGATTTTCTTGTCGGCGAAATAACTGTCGTCGGGACGGAAGCCCAAGGCTCCGTCGGGATTGTAGAAACGCACGTTGTCATAACCCTCTTTCTGCAAGGCATTGGTGAAGCGTTGCTTGTTCATGCCCTTGATCTCGTTGTTCACCTCCAACGATGCACCCTGTGGCAGCACCACATCGGCGGTCTTGCTGGCATCATCACGCACGATGACCACAGTACGCTGCTCCTCGTTGGGATGCTGCTTGATTTCGTCTGCTACGAAGTAGTGGTTGGGCAACTGCACCTGTATCTGCGCCGTCTCTCGCTGATGCTGGTCGGTGGCATACTCCACCTTTTCACCCAGTTCGGCTTTCTTCAACACCTTCAGCGCACCGTTCACCTCACTCTCGATGGCATCAATCAGACAAGGGTCTTCCTTCAGTTCCCTCGTCCAATAGTCCACCATGCTAAGGCTGTCCTTTGACAGACGGGCAGGCAGTCCCAGTTCGAGCATCTTCACGCCCGAAGCTATCTCAGTGATGAGTCGTTCCTTCTTCACGGCATCCTCCGACGGGGCTTTGCCGTTCTTCATGACCATGCCCTCACGTGCCAACCGCTGCTGATGACCGGTGGCAGACACCAACTGACGCATCATCTCCTGTACATAGTCATTGTAGTGCTCGAAGTCACGCTGCCGTGGCAGGTAGATGACATCCTTCTCGGTGTCGTAGTGCGCCACACCCGTGCCGTCCTGACGTACATTCACGAGGTTGTCCTTCATCTTCTGAAGGAATCCGTTGACGCACCCATGCAGCTGCTTGTCCTCCTTGTCGCCATAACCTCTATCCTCCACCGTGCCATCCTTCTTCAATGCCGTAGTGTAGGCTGTTTCGTTAGCCATAGGCAGTAGCGTCTGGTCGATATTGAACAGCACACGGATCTCACGGTTTTTCACTCCCTTGTACTGCTGTTTGTCCTGTTCCGACAGTTCTGCGTATGCCTCCTTGGTGATGACATCGTCGGGATTGTTGCGGTTGACGTACTTATTCCAATTGTAATACAGGAACGGCACACCTTTCTCATGCTCCCTCACGCTCTCACCCCGTGCCTTCGCTTCGGAGAACTGCGTAAACAGATTGCTCTTGCAACCCTTGGCATCGGAGTCAAGGGCAAGGACAAGGGCATTGAACGGACTGACCGAAAAGCCCTTGGGATAGAGCTTCGGATAGAGTTTGCCGCTTGCATTCAACCAATGTCCCTTGGCATCCACCGCACTCGTCAGTGCCTCAGTGAGCAGCGACACCTGCTTCTCCGCCGTCCGCTTCTCAAATTCTGATTTCTCTTTCATGCTTTTATCTTTTTGTTTATCTCAATCACATTCTATAATTGGCTTACCAAGCCACCGTTCCCGACAATTTTGTTGTCGGGCTTCACTGTATTCCCCTCGGTCGCACCACGCTCTCCCGTGCCTGCTCTTCGTACTGCATTGCTGCCATCTGTCGCATCTGGTCGTTCTTGGCAAGTATGGCGTTAGCCAATGTATTCAGCGGCAATGCCCCCGACTGATGCGCCCCAATCACACTGTCAGGCAGTTGAATGGTACAAGGCACATGGTCAATGTTGGCAACGAGACACCGCCCTTGCAGCATCGGGTTGCTGATACGAGGATTGAGTGGTTCATCAGGATATTGGCGGTACTGAATGCGAGATGCAGCAGGACTAACTGTAGGTGCAATGCCTTCCTGCTGTTTCCTGCCCAGCACCTCATGTCCCGCTTTGTTGAGCAGATTGGCACCTCCCATACCCATCAACAGCATCTTCAGTATAGGATTCTTCACGAACATTCCAGCCACGATAGAGGCCAAAGGAAGGAGGCTATTGTCCATATTCAGCGATTTTGTCTTGCCAGTGAACAGTCCCACCAGTACATCGGGCAGCATCGCCAACACATAACCAAGGTTCTTGCCGATGTCTGAAAAGCCGTTCAGTCCAAAACTCTGCAACAGCCCGTCCCATCCATTTTCGTTTGTTTGTAAGGCTGTTTCCTCCTGCTGGACTACAGATGGTGTTGCCTCTTCAGTCGATGAATCAGGAGTTTCTTTCGGTTCTGCCTTCTTCTCCTTCTCAGCCTCTGCATCCAGTCTCGCCTTAACCTCCAGATACTCGTCTTCCTGTCCAGGCGCAACTATCAAGGGCACATCCTTGTACTTGCCTGTACGTTTGGTTGCTTCGTTTCTCTGAGGGTCAAGGAACGTACCTTTGTTCCAAGGAAAAGAGGTCTGCTCGGTTTGTTTCGTCCAATCCATAAAAGTGATATTGCTCGTGGGAATCTTGTTCTTGAAATGGCTGTTGGTAGCCTTGATATAGCTGTTCTCGTGGTTCTTGATGACTTTTGCCTGTTTGCGGAATGAGGCGAAGACGTTGGTGCCCGTACCGAAAACTCCCTTGCTGATACACTCCTCGACACAGACCTCTTGGCTGCTACCTTTCTTGCTTAGGTGCTCCATGCCGACATTCATCACCATATCGATACCGACAAACTTGGCGAAGGTTGCCCATGAGCCAATCCCTCCCATGGCCACGACATCGGCACCCGCTCCGGCTGCCCATCCCGCTGCCTTCTCTGTTCGAGAGGGCTTATAGGCTGCCTCTCCTTTGGCTTCTATCTCTGCGGCAAGGGGTGACTTGTTCAGTTCGTAGGGCAGACCGAACAGACTGCTTTGTGCCGCCTTGCGGATGATATAGTCGGCAGAAGATGTTGGCATACGGTCTTTCACCATTTTTTCTATCATCAGCTGCTCCATGCGGTGATCGATATAGGCGTATGCCAAATCACAACCGAGTTGTTTAGAGAGTGCATCGTACCGCTCTCGTCCTATCTCCGTCACCACCGCCTTGCGCCATTCCTCAGCCATCACGGCAAGGTCACGCTGCATATCCTTGTTGCCGACAATAGCCTCCTTGCACATCGCCAGATAGTCTTCGGTGGTCTTGCTGTTCCACTTGCCTGTAATCTTCAGCGTGGCGTATGGGTCATCACCAGGCATATTGGCAGTGGCCAATGAGCGTAGGATGCCAGCCGTACTGTTGGAGTAGGCTCGCATCTCGTCTGCCTGTCTGTTGGACAAGTCCCGTTGCACCCTGCCCATCACGGGGGCAAGGTGACACCCGAAGTAGTCGCCCATCAGACGCTCTATCTCTGCGAATCGCTGACTGTTCTTAACTGCCATATACCTTGTTTATATATTATACTGCTGTAATATCTGTTCCTTTGTCTGCTCGATGGCATTGTGATATATCTCCATCTGCTTAGGATAGTGTTCCTCCAACCATGCGTCCTTGTCCACTTGGCAGTGGATGAACTGCACGGCCATACGTTCCTCAATCTCCACGGAGGGTTCCCCCTCTTCCTTACCATTGAACCATGCCTTTGTCCACCATCTCACGCCAGCCCGGTCGGGATAGACGCTCACTATCCTCGGAATGTCGAAGCTCTGGATATCCACGTCCAAGTCGGCAAGAGGGTCGATGATGCCGTCATGCGTCAGGGCTTGCTCTTGGAGTTTTTTTTTAACACCTCGTCCATCGTGGAGAGATATACCTGATGTCGCATGGCAAGATAGTTGAGAAAGTCGGCAATGAGCAGGTTCTGCACCTTAGTCGCCAAAGGCATACAGCGGTTGCCGATGCCCAAGGGATTAGCCATGCTCGGCATGGTCTCGTAGAAATAATGCTTGCTCGCTCCCAACGAGAAGATGTTTCTCAACGACTGCTCCGTATGTTCGGGCAGAGAGTATGCTCCTTGTTGAAGGTCCTCGAAGTAGGAGGGAAGGAAGCGGAGCATCAATGCCTCTATCTCCTGACGGTCGGTGTCGTAGGGTGAAGGGATGTTCATGTCCAGTTCATTGATGCCCATTTGGGAATTGTGCTCCAATGCCTTGATATTGCCGTAGAGCATGGTGAGGAACTCCAACGGATTGATTTCCTCTCCGTCAAACCTCACCTCCATGTGCAGCAGGTCGCCACTGATGGCGATGGTCTGACCGGCCTTGACGCTTTGGGAGAAGTTGGCGAAGACATTGGAGAGATGCCTGTAAGTCACTTCGTATTTGCCGTAGCGGATGGTCTGGTAGATGCCATGCTCCGCGTCCGACCCAATGGCAGAGACGGTTCCCGTTGCCACCGCCGACAGCAGGTAATGGTTCACTGAGAAGTCTATGCCGTGATGGAAGAATGTTTCTCCCGTCACGGGATTTTTCTGCTCTCCGTAACCCAAGGACATCTGCACGTCCTGCTTTATAGGCTCCTCAAACGGCATACAGTAGCCGCTCGATGAGCGCAGTATCATTTCTTCTGTATATCTCATATCACTGTATATTGGTTATCGTTTCATCCCTCTGCTTTGGGTCTCTGCTTCTTTCATGTTCTGCCCATGTGAAGACGTACCGCCTCTGTTAGGCAGAGTTTGCGCCACCTTAGAATTGTTCCCGATGATCATCGCTCCAAGCAGGGCACCCGCAATCTTGCTCATCCAACCAAAGCGTCCGAATACCATGAAGGCGGCAGCCACCAGTCCGACGATGCTCATACCCGACACGTTGCCCTTGCCGATATTGCCAAAGAGATTGCCTATCATGTCGCATCCTACGCCTCCGAACATATTCCTAAAGAAATCACTGATGCCGCTGAACTGGGTGTCCATCTTTCCGGCTACAGTGTTCACCGCATCAACGGCTTCACCAGCCTTGCCCGTCAGACGTTGCACATCGTTGGCGGTTTGTGCCACCGCTTCCGTGGCATTCTCGCCGATGACAGCATCACCTACGATGCGTGCCACGCTCTTGTCTGTGGTCAGCTTCTCCCATGTCACATAGCCTGCGGCACTACCCACTGCGGCCGTCTGCATAGCCTTGCCGGCTCCCATAAGGGTGCGTTGCGGGTGGAGTGCCGCACTGCCTAAGGTCTTTCCAGTTACTCCGATGACATGGCCAGTACCTCGTGCCGCCTTGCCACCATATTTCAATAATGAACTCCAAAATCCCATATCTTATCGTTTTTTAATCACGGTTTGACTTCGTCTTCTTCTGTCACGACTCGGCATAGCTCGAACAAGTTCGGCTCTGCTCTCGCTGCTCCATCAGTTTACGTTCTTGCCCACCTGCTTCCACCGCCTCTTGGCAGCCGCTGCTATCTCGGCTTTGTTCGCTTTGGTGGGTCTTGCCCCTTCGTCTATCTCCATCCAAACATCGCCCATGGTGGTGTATTTCACCGCCCTCGTCAGTCGCTTCAACTGCTTGTTCATCTTCTTCAGTTTGGGTCGGATGCCGAAGACTATCTCCACACGCTCCTTCTCGGTCATCTTGTTGCCCGACAGGCATACCGTGCGTATGTCATTAACTATCTCGATGCTGTTCATAATCAGCTCGCGGTATATCTTGTTGCGCTTGGCTGACAGGGCTACGGCAAGTCCGTTGGCAGGATGGGCATCCAACTGCGCCACCAATCCACCCATATTGTCCACCAACTGACCTATCTCGTGATAGAAACCATATATCTGTGCGGCATAGCTGACGATGGAACGGAAGGAGTCCAGATAGTTGTTGAACTCCCGCTGCAGGTCGGTAGTGGCTTCCACTTCCTCCTTGGTCCAGATATGGCCGGTGGATTGTAGCAGCATCACTTTCTCCTGATTCTTCAGTTCTTTCTCCGCCTTGTTGGTGTACATCAGAATCATCCCCGCAAGAGTCGGGTCGTTCTGCGCCCGCACTCCTGCAAAAGATGATATAAACATAAAAATGGCAATTGATATGAAATACTTCATGACTGATTCCTTTATCGTTAATCACTGATGGTCATACGTCCTGCTCTGCGCCATCTGCTAAGGGCTTGGGTGGCTATCTCTCCATTGCTTCGGTCTATCATCCCTGCCGTCACGCCGTTCCACACATCGGTCATGGTGTAATATCGTATAGACAGATAAAGACGATGCAGCTTCTTGCTGAAGGCACTCAGCTTGTCGTTCAGTGCCCACAGCGTCTTGCTCCTTTCCGCACCAGTCAGCATGTTCTCTTTGCCTCCTTTGGCGACTGCATCTTTCAGCAGTGTGAAGACGGACACCAATTCCGTGGCGGTCTCCATATACAGGTTGTTCATCGAGAGGGTGGCAACGATGCCTTGCGGATTATTGTTGATGGCCTTGCGCATCTTACACAAGGTGATGAATATCTTCACTCCATCGTCGTACAGATAGGTACAGGCTTTGAGGGAAGAGGCATAACCACTGGCGGTTTTCAGATAACTGTTGTACTTCTTCTCCCATTCGTGTATCTTGGTGAACTCTGCGGCGATGGTATTCTGCAACAGGGCAGTCTTGGTCTGACCTTTGATTTCCTTCTCTATCTCACCGTTGATGGCTTCGTTGCCCTCTGCTAATGCCATCCATTCCAAAGGGTTGGCAGTCACAATCTGTGCATGGGCTGACGGCACGCTCAGTACCAATGCCACGACAATGAACCAAATCTTATCTATTCGTAATCTCATATACGCCCTTTCTTCGTTTGTTCGTTTCTACTCTTGTTCGTATCACACTCACCACGTCATAGCTGTTGCTGATGCCGGTCATTTCCAGTTTCGGTGTCGTTCTATCCATCGACAACACGGTCACGCTTTTCAGTCCGCATAACTGTTGTATCAATGTCTGATGCTCGGCAAAGTCCACCACTCGGTACAACTCCATGTAGTTCACGCTCCGCTGAAACACTCCGTGCTCACAGATGAGTTGCTCGCTCCCGATATGGTAGCGGATACTCCTCAGATAGATGAATCGGTAGAGTAAACAGAGGGAGAACAGGAGGCTGAAGACAAGCAACAGGGTACTATATGCACAACCGGGCAATCCTCCGATTAGGAGCATTGCCACGCACAACAGCAACAGAGGCAGTTCGTTGATGAAAAACTGTCCGATGCTGGGGCACAAGGTGATGATGCTATTATCTTCTTGTCTCATACGCTTCTATGATATGTGTTCTTTTCTTCTTTTTCCCTTTGTTTCTCTGCCTTGCCGGCTGCGATAAACTCGGCATAGTCGAAGGTATCTGGTTCGCCCTTGGCAATCAGTTCTGCTGATTTCTTGTTGAGCAGCGCATCGTTCCAGTCCTTGTAGCAACCCAATGGATGATAGGCTTGCACATGCTCGTGACGGAAGCCCATCTCTGCTGCCACCTTCCTGAAGTTTGCAACAAACTGCCGCCCTGCATCGTCCTTGTCAAAACCCAAATAGTGCCGTGCGTTGGGAGTAACGGACAGAAGTCCTCGCATCTGTCCCTCGGTGGGTGTGCCGCCCGTAGATACATACACCATCTTTACAGGATTTATCTGATACTCTGCCATGGCATCGTAGGCACTCTCAAACCATACAATTTCGCTTGCTTTATCCAACGGCTCGCCCGTGAGGTTGGCAATCCACAGTCCTTCACTGCTGTTGCTTCCTTCTGCCTTGCCCTTGTAACCGCCGCTACCGTCCATCTTCGGTCGTCCTCGTTCCTCAAAGCCCACAGTCTTGTCGGGTGTCTTGGGCAGTACAAGCGGAAAGGCAAGGTTGGCAAAGGTAAGTCCATCCGTCCGATGCTTAGTAGCCAGACAGAAATGCCGATGAAAAGCATACTGCGTATAGAGGTCGATGCCTCGGAACTTAAAATAGGGATAAAACCTTTTCTGCGTTTCCCTGTCCTGCGGATTGAACTTGTGGATGTCGTAGTCATTCAGGTTGAATGGCTTTCCGTCCTTTCTTGGTTCTGTAATCTTCGATGGTCTGTCCTCTATGGGTTGGTTGAGCAGTCGGTTGCAGACGAGGTTGACGAGTCGGTCAGGAGACATTCCCACCTTGTTCTCTGAAAACATTTCTGGATGCTCCTTGATGAACGAAATGACATTATACACCTTCTGCTGCGGTGGTTGGAAGCAACATTTCCCATTCTGCGTGACAATGAACTTATCACCACGCACCCGTCTGCCCTCACTGTCAGTACGCACATACGACGGATAACGCAAGCCATCTCTCTTGTTCAGATGATACCCTGCGTCCACCAGTACTTCCTGTATGCTCAACCTGTCCAGAAAGTCATCGTATGTCAGTTCACTACTCATTATAAATTATAAATTGTAAATTATACATTGTTAATATCCTCTCCTTATCTCCGTGGCAACATGATTTGCTTCTGCCTCAAAGTACCTTGCCGCAATCTCCTGTGGCGAATCCACTCCCGGTTTGAAGTAAGGACGTGGACCGCCATGATGCTCTGCATAGAACTCCGGGGCTGGATGGTGATGATGGTGGCTTATGTCATGCGCCACCTCTGCTGTAACGACTGCTCCTGCCGTCAGAGCCGCCAATATCTTCGTGCCCAGTCCGGCGTTGGTTTCGGGGCGTGTCTTCATATCCACTTCACTGAAAACCTTGGAGAAGAGTTTCATGCGATGGTAGTCATCCACCGCCAAGAACTTGTCGTAGTCCTTCTGCTTGATTTCGTGCGTGATGGCTTCTCCATTGATAATGGCGGTCATGCGATACTTATCTTCGCCTTTCTTATCTCCCTCCATCGGAGGCACTTTCTCCACCATGATGTCACCGACTTTCACTTCACGCCCATGCGCTCCCTCACGATACCAACCCTTGTTCTCATTAATCAAGGCAAGGTCTTCACCTCTCACCATGGCATCGCCTTGCAACACGTCACGTCTGACAGTCTCGTCCTCTTCCAACGGAAGCAACCGTTCCTCGTCTTGTTGCTGACGCTGCTGCAACTCCTGTTCAAGTTCGGGATGCAGATGCAGGTCGATGCGCTCCTTGCTATTCAGTGTGTCCATCAGGATTTTGTCAGCAAAGTCGTCCTTGATGATGCCATTCAGCAGTTCCAAGCGTTGAACGACGGGCACTTCCTTGATGGAGTTGGAGGTGAGTTTCTTCAGTTCCTCATCTGTCAGGTCATACACCATGTCGGCATTGACGCTGTTCGACTGAATGGTCAGCGTCTTCGCATTCTCATCAATGATGATGCCATGCGATGCCAGACACTCCTGCCACTTCTCATTGGTGAAATAGACAGGCGAGGTAATCAGTTCCTTATAAGGCTTGGCTGGCTCCGTGCTTCTCGTGCGGCTGATGGAAGGCATTATGATTCCCTCCAAATCTTTCAGCACATCCTGTTGCTGAGGGCTATAACTCTGTTGCTGTCCCTTATAATAGAACCCATAACCGCCGCTCTGCAATTCGCCAGGCTTCATTCTGCCGTCCCAACGTTCAGGCACAATCGGGGCTTCGGGGAAGAACAATCGTCCTCCAACTCTGCGAAGATGGAATCCCTCCTGACTGCGTGGTGTCCAACCTAAAAAGGGTGGTGGCATATCGATGCGCCCCATCCGTCCATACTCGCCGATACCAACACGATAGCCGTGCAGCCCCATAGCTACACGACCGTTGGCATTGCGTGCATGAACGAAGTTCTTGGGCATATAGAAGTCGTTGCCCACAATGCCCGTAAAGGTATTGTAGGCTAACTTGTTGGCATGATTCGTACCCCAGTCGGTCAGAGCCAACATCTGCTTCTCGGTGATGTTATAGGTAAGCAGCGGACTGTCATGCCCTTGCACCACAAGCTGATAGCCGCTGCCATTACTCACCACATGAGCCTGCATACCATTGCGCATGAGCAAGTCACGCATCTCTGGTTGCAGGTCCATCTGTTGGGGATTCGTATTCTTTCTTATCGCCATACTTATTCTTCACTCTTCATTCTTCACTCTTCATTTATCATGCTTCACCGTTCTCTATTGCCTTCTCCAGTTCCTCATCTTTGTGATGGACAAACTGCTCCGCACTCTCTTCACAAATGCAGAGTCCGTTGTTCAGACAATAGCTCTCATATTCTTCCTGCCATTCAGCAGAATGATGGTTGACATACTCCAACCAACCGTACTCGCCGCTCTGTATCTTCTCGACGAGCACATCCTCTGGATAATATTTATTTGATGCCATATACTTATTATATTATGTGTAGATTATTTGTGCATGGAAAAAGAGGCGCGGTTGCGCTCTCCATTCTTCTTCTGCTCATTCCAAAGTTCTTCCGTGTATTCCTCTTCAGGCACATAGTCAAGATTACCGTCATCGCCCATTACCCAACAGCCATAGCACCCGAAGGTGTATTTGTCCCACTCTCGCTTGGTGTTCTCCTTCCACTTCTGACTGTCGCCTTGATTAATCCTTATGCCGGTCTTATCGTTCAGGTCAATACCCACCGTCACCTGTTCGTCCTCCATGATGAGCGTGAGCGGCTCACCCTTCTGCATCACGGTCAGTTCTGCCGAACTCAGTTTCAGTTCATCCTTCAGCACCTCCAAGTTGCGCCCGATGACAGGCGTAGGTACCGACATCACCTGATTGGTCTCCGTGTCAATCTGCACGAAAGCCTTGCTGCTCCTGCCATCAGCATCCTTAACATCGGCAAGGATAGCCTTTCCAGCCAGCAAGTCCTCCTGCTGTTCCTGAGTAAAAGCCTCCAATGGTGATTTCTCCAACTGCGGATAGAAGACCACATCCACCTTGCCGTCCTCCATACGGACCAACGCAAATCGGGTGCGGCTCTTCAATGTCTCGCCCTCATCATTATTCACCTGAATGGGCAGCAACGGTGAACGTCGTCCCTGACCAATATCTTCCAACGCCCACATGGGCAGGTCTTCAATCTTCTCTTGTGTGAGACCAAAACGAGCCAGTGTCTGATAAGGCACCTCGCTCTCTTCAAATCGTACTTGCTTCATACTTTAACTTTGAATTTGAAATTAAACTCATGCAAAGTTATATACCTATTCAGAGACAAGCAGAATTGCATAAGATAATGCGTGTTATTTTTGACGATTATTATTATTTGAGTTTGATTTCTGCTCAAAAATCAAACTCGATTGCTATATTATGTTACAATCTTCTTGTCTTCCCTTTGTTCTTTATGCCAGTCAAAGAATTGCTTGTTACTTTTGCACCATGAAACGATTTCTACTCATCACAATAGCAGCAATATTCTGTTCATCAGCAACAGTATGCGCTCAGTTCAATACCGTCACACAGACTAAGGTACACCGCAAGGCTGTGCCAAAAACGACGCAGTCCGCAACATCCGAACAACTGCCTCCGTGCTCGCCGCATCAGCGGCGAGACTCTCTTGCCTTTGCCCCATTACAAACCCAAACGGAGCAGACCGACCGCCACACGGCACTTGTCAGTCCACTCCGTCATATCTCTGTCACCAGCCCTTTCGGCTACCGCAGAGACCCATTTACAAAAAGAAAAGCCCTACACAACGGGCTTGATTTGAAGGCAAATTACGAACCCACATACGCCATGATGCACGGCGAGGTCATCAAGGTAGGCAAGGACAAACGTTCAGGCCTCTATGTCACCCTCCGTCACGGCGACTTCACCGTCAGCTATTGCCACCTCTCCCAAACTCTCGTCACCAAAGGCACCCACGTCCGTCCCGGCATCATCATCGCGCTGACAGGCAACAGTGGTCGCAGTACTGGTCCCCACCTGCACCTCACACTCAAAGACACAAAAAAAGGACGAGCCATCGACCCGTCCATTCTTCTCAATCTTATCAAGCATCCACTCTAATAGAACGCCTTGTCTTTTGTCGTTCACATCACCCCTTCCGCATTGCAATAATGTCTTAAATATCTAATCCTCAACAATTTCTATTCTTGAAAAACAAGTGTTTTATTCACGAATATAATATGATTTCGTGAAAGATGTCATAAGATGATACTAATATCTATGCTATTTGTCAATAAAGAACCCGTTTCTATGCAGATATTCTGAAACGGTTAGTGTTCCAATCCCTATCTGCTCACACAACAAAGGAAGTTTCTTGAACAACTTACCGTCATTCTGCTGCCTTGTTTCCTCCGTCATTACTTGCATCTCTTCCAGATGGATAGCGTCCGAGTGTCGTACATTCAGTGCATAAATGATAATCTTAGCATCACCTGTTTTAAGGTATTCTTCCTTTTGCTCTATGTATTCTTCTTCAGTCAGTTCCTGCTTCTTCAGTCTTACACAGAAATTGTTGTCTATCATGTTGCTGAATCTCTCTGGGGCACATGGAAATAGATCCTTTGTCGGAATGACCAATTTCTTGTCTTTGAGGAAAGGCATCTTTTCAACTGCAATTCCTTTGGAGGTGCGTTTTGATTCATCCAGAATCACATCAAGTAGCATCAAATCCTTGCGGGAGAACGCCTCTTCCAGGAATGAGTACAACTGTCCGTCCTTATCCAAGGGAAGATAATTCTTGGCAATCATCACCAATGAGCATGTATCAACAACTATCGCCATAACTCCCTCTCAAAATTTGCTGGTTTGACATTGAGTCTCGAACAGAAAGTGGTCTCGTTGACCACTCCATTGAAATAGGCATATTGCATGGTTTTCAAGAATAGCGGAGAAATGATGGGCTTTGGTGTTCGCCCGCCTCTCTTCTCAGAGTTTTTCAACTTTTCCTGTTCCTCTCTTCTTCTGTATTCCTCTGCCAATTCACTCTTGACATTGCTGTAGCTCGAATAGCTGATTTTCCTGTCGATATACATCCTTGTATATAAGGCAAGACGGCTAATGTGCGTCCGTGCACTGATAGCCTTGAAGAGGTCAATGCAGTAGTCGTTACGGGAATCTACACATGCTATGTTAGCAAGTGTTTCTGCTTCTTGTCCCATAATGAACTGATATGCAAAATCATTGCACCATCTTTCGACATCACTGTATGAAGTCTGTGCCGAGATGTCCATCATGTCCACCGACTCCACTTCTTCAATCCCCAATAGACAATGCCCCAATTCATGCGCCAGAGTGAATATTTCTCGCTTGTAATGCTTATGATGCTTAAGCACTATCACATTGGGCTTAAGGTAAAAACCGTCAATGTTGGTTTTCTCTTTCTTGTTCCATGTCTCTATGTATTCAAAGACAAAAATGCCATGATCGGCGATTTTTTCTATCATCTTCACAAGAAACTGCCTATGATTGACAGTTTCCCCGGGATAAAAAAAATCTCTTGCACGTACGGCTACTGTCTTAGGGTCATCTTGTAGGGTGTAGTGTTCTATGTCAAACTTCACATCCAGTTGCGACAGTTTGTTGTATGCATCCAAAGCGTTTTTCAGACTCTCGAATCGGTTTACAGTACGGATCGACTCCAAGTTCAGCTCTGTTCCGAATGAGGTCTTGCGGAAGAAGATACTGCTGCTTGCATTGGTTGACAACTTAGAATAGTCTTGAAAGAAACTGACTTCTTTGTCGAATATCTCACCTATACGCTTCAACACCCCCAAATCAATAGAATCTCCACTGATGTCTGCGGCTCCTGTTATCCGTTTCCTGCCTTTGTTCAGAAGAGACAACAAGTCATCCACCGACATCTTGTATAATGCCAGCAGGTATTCTAAACGTTTCTTGTTAATCTCTACTTTCATATCAGCCTCGATTGAACTATTGTTGTTTTGATGCAAATGCTTAGGCACAATTTTGCGTTGCAAAATTACACATTTTCACTTAAATGGGCGAATTTTCATGCTGAATATCACTGGAATTTATGTTTATTTTGCTAAATCGCTACATTTTGCCACCAAAAAGACACAAAAATAGGACGAATCATCGACCCGTCCTTTTGTTTTTAGCCTTTTTCGTTCTAACCACAGCCTGCAATGTTATTCATCAACTGGTTCATCACTCGCATGTCTCATTTCGTAAACTGTCCATAAGGCTAACACACATTCAATGGCTATCACGGTAATGGCCGCAGTCATGCCCCACCAGTGGGCAATAAGCATAAAGATGCCAGCCTCAATGCACAACGCAAAGAGGATGGTAACAATAAGTGATAATATTCTATTCATTCTACGGTAACTGATTTAGCAAGGTTTCTTGGCTGGTCAACATTCCTATCCTTGTTGATGGCGATGTAATAGGCCAGCAACTGCAATGGGACGGAAACAACGAGAGGTGTAAGGCATTCGGGTACGTCGGGCACTTCAAGGCAATGGTCGGCGATGTCCTTCATTGCGTCATTGCCCTTGGTAATGATGGCGACAACCGTACCGCCACGCGCCTTCACCTGCCTTACATTACTGATTATCTTGTCATACAGCGAGTCCGTTGGAGCAATGACCACCGTGGGCATCTCGCTATCTACAAGTGCAATCGGTCCATGCTTCATTTCCGCAGCAGGATAACCCTCCGCATGGATATAGGATATTTCTTTCAGCTTCAACGCACCTTCAAGGGCGGTGGGGTAGTTGTACCCACGACCGAGATAAAGGAAGTTGCGGGCATAGGTGTATATCTTCGACAAGTTCTTGATTTTGTCAGCAAGTCCCAACACATCTTTTATATATAGGGGCATGTTCTTCAACTCCCGGACAATCCTCTCTACGGTTGCATCATCCACAGTACCACGCATCTGTCCCACGCAGAGGGCAAGCAGCATCAGCACCGTTACCTGTCCTGTAAAAGCCTTGGTAGAAGCCACACCTATCTCAGGTCCTACATGGATGTATGTCCCGGAATCCGTATTTCTTGGGATAGAGGCACCCACGACGTTGCAGATGCCATACACAAAAGCCCCCTTGCTCCGTGCCAACTGTATGGCGGCAACGGTTCCGAGCGGTCATACTTCCTTTGTAACTCCATACACTTCTCAAAGGAGAAGTCGGATGCCTCAAAAAGAGGCTGGATAAGGTGGGCGCATTCGTTCAGCAGTCCCTTGACGATGTGGATGTTCATCTCGTGGCAGTTTCGGCAAATTGCACTGTTGCAGTTGATATACCGATGACTGTTGATGAAGTCATCCACATAGCGGTCATACCGCTTGCCATTCAAAATCACATCCTGAAGATAGAGTTCTCTCGCTTCTAAGAGTAACTCAAACAATTCTTCTGCTACATCCTGTTCGGTAGCGAAGTGGGTCAGGTGTTGCTTCTCTTCAAAAAAAGAGAAGACTTTTTAATTTGTTTTTGCATACTAAATTACTTATTTATAAGTTTATGACGACTGAAATATAAAAATTACACAACATGGTTCAGTATTAGATATATAATCATTTCAGCACCATCCTGAACGTGGTTCCTTTCCCAAGCTCCGATTCCTTCACAAAAATCTTTCCTTTGTGGTATTCCTCCACAATCCGCTTCACAAGCGACAGGCCAAGTCCCCAACCACGCTCCTTGGTGGTGAATCCGGGATAAAAAAGGGTTTTGAACTGTGATTTCGGGACACCTTTTCCAGTATCGGAAATATCCAAAAGCACCTTTCCCCGCCTTTCGGAAATATGGAACAAAACCGTTCCCTCGCCGCCCATGGCATCCACCGCATTTTTCAACAGGTTCTCGATCACCCAATCGAAAAGCGGCTCGCTCACGGTAACCGTCACCCCATGTTCGGGAAAATCCAGATCGATCCGCACTTTATCGGAAATCCGCTTTTCCATATAACCTAACGATCGGCGGACAACCTCGCGCAAATCTGCCTGCCGGAGATCCGTGGCGGAACCGATCTTCGAGAAACGCCGGGCAATCATCTCCAAGCGATGCACGTCCTTGTCGATTTCGGACAATAGAGCGGGATCGATATCTTTCAGCTTCAAAAACTCGATCCACGCGACCAACGATGAAATCGGCGTTCCCAACTGGTGTGCCGTCTCCTTGGACAATCCCACCCACACCCGGTTCTGCTGCGCTTTCAACGAATTGCGAAGGGCGAAGAACACCAGCGCGATGAAAAATGCTATCACCGCCAGCTGCACATAGGGAAAAACCTGCAACTGCTTGAGCGTGTAGGAATCATCGTAATAAAGAGATTGATTGAGTTCGGTGAGTTCAATGGCATTTCGTTTTTTGGAAAATGCCTCCATTTTCTTTTGAAGAAACCTGTCCCGCCCTTTGTCGGGAAGTTTGATGTTGTTGACAATGAAACTTCGGTTCGATTTGTCGTACAAAATAACCGGAATGGTGGTGTTGCCCTGCAAGATCCGCAACACAAGGTTCATGTCGCTGTTATCGGTTTCGGTGGCGAGATGCTCGGTGGCTTTTGCCCAGATTTCAATCTTGTTGCGCTCCTCGATGGTCAGTTCCCGCACCAATTTGTTGGAGAACAACAAAGAAGCCAATGCAATGGCCACTGCAAAAGCAACAAAACCGTACTTGATCCATTGATGAGAATTGAAATCAATCATGCCGACATATCCGTTTAATCCGCATGCAAAGTAACGAAAAAAGCGGGGATTTATTGAACAAAAGTGATTTTTAAATTTATTAAGGTAAATATCTATAACAAACATTTGATTCATTGCCTGCATATGATATTTAATCGTACATTTGTGTTCGTACACGTAAAAACATTTGCAAGTCATGAGAAAATTACTCCTCTTCTTATCCGCAATCGTCGTTTCGATGATGATCAGCGCGCAAGATCGACCCGATCCGCAACCGGCTGCCGACACCTACGAGAAATTCAAGGTGGGAATGGCGGGTTATACTTTCGTGAATTTCGATTTGGACAAGACCTTGCAGACATTGGAAAAATGCGATGTCCACTACCTCTGCATCAAGGATTTTCATCTGCCGTTCAACAGCACCGACCAACAGATTGCCGATTTCCACGAGAAATTGAAATCGAAGGGAGTTACCGGTTATGCCGTGGGACCGATTTACATGAAAACGGAGCAGGAAATCGACAACGCATTCGAGTATGCCAAACGGGTTGGAGTGAAGCTGATCGTCGGCGTTCCAAACTACGACCTGCTTCCTTATCTGGATAAAAAGGTGAAGGAATACGATTTCAATTACGCCATCCACCTGCACGGCCCCGACATGCCGCTCTATCCCGATGCCGACGACGTTTGGGAAAACGTGAAGGATTTGGACCCGCGCATCGGCATGTGCCTGGATATCGGTCATGACAGACGCAACGGAAAAGACCCGGTCGCCGATTTGGAGAAATACATCTCTCGCGTGTTCGACATTCACCTGAAAGATGTCACCGGAGCTTCAAAAGCGGGATATTCGGTTGAGGTCGGCCGGGGAATCCTTGATATCCCCGGATTCGTGAGGATGCTCCGAAAAACCGGCTACGACGGCGTCGTCAGTTTGGAGCACGAACGCAACATGAAGGATCCGTTCATCGGAATTGCCGAATCCATCGGTTATTTCAGGGGCGTGGTAGCCACAACGAGCGACAGACAAAAATAAAAGATAATTTCATTCTCTCTTTATCTCGAAAGGGTTTGTGTTCCGATGCGAATGCAATCCCTTTTTTTTATGACATTTGACTCGGATGCCCACTTGAGGTGGAGGTCGGGAGTTGAAAAATATTCAGAACGCATCCAGGCGTGACTCTCTTCCTGATTCCGGCTCTTGACGCGGCGTTCTTGACAACCATCTGCACGGACTTTGCCGAATATGGGCCGCCCCACTGCCCTTCAAACAGATATACATCGGGCTTATGCAGGATGTAACAGGTGCGAAGATCAGTCAGAATGGATTCCGGGAGCGTCACAACCCTGTCTTTGTTCCCCTTGGACTTGACGATGCGGATCAGCATCCTGGCAGAATCAATATCGGCTATCTCCAGATTGATCAGTTCGCTCAATCGCAGCCCCGATCCATAAAGCATTTTGATCATGCAACGGTGCTTGATGTTTTCGGTGCCGTCGATGATCCTTTTCACTTCATCTATATTCAGACAATTGGGCAACGCAAAGGTCCTCCTCGACGGATAAAGGTGTTTTATCTTTAACTCCCTGCCATAAATCGACTTGTAGAACTTGTCGATCGACGCCACTATCATGCGCTGGTGAGAACTGCCGATCCTGTGCCTCTCGATTTTCCACAGCACATATTTCTCAACCGCCAACTCGTCGATTTCAGCCGGATGCGAGAATTTCCTTTTCGCAAGATCAAGGAAGCTCCTCGCGCTGCTTTTGTAGTTAGCGATCGAGTTCGCACTGTAGCGCTGCAAGACGAGCTTCCGCTCAAATTCAAGTATCAATCTGTCAACATCCATGCCTCCGGTTATAAGTGTGAGTGGCAAAGATAACAAAACATTCGTAAATGCAAAATAATTCTATGTTTATTTTCGTGCTTATCCTTCTCTCTATCAATATCATATCAAGGAGTTCCACTTTTACTCACAAATCGGTTTACGAATGTTATATGGTTTGTATTTACGAATGTTGTATATTTGTTGCGTAAATAAGACGTTGTACGACATAGTAAAACCGAACCAAACAAAATGAAAGTCAGAGAAGAAAAGTTAAGAACAATTATAGAATGGTCGGAGAAAAACGAAGATGTAAGAGTTCTTCTTCTGACAAGTTCACTTGTAAATCCTTTAGCACTTGTTGACGAATTTAGTGATTTAGACATTGAATTTGTTTTTGAGGATAATACAAATTACATTTCAGACAAAAGCTGGACGCTTAAATTCGGAAATCCAATTGCTATGATTGAAGAAGACGAAAGTTGTTTTAACCATAAACACGCAATGAAAATGCTACTTTATGAAGACGGTGTGAAAGTAGATTTTAAACTTTACAGCAAATCAAAATTTATAAAGGAAACGCAAGAGAAAGAATTACCAGAAGATTGGGATATTGGTTATAAAATTTTAATTGATAAAGATGGTATTACAAAGCAAATGCTGAAACCAACTTATCAAATTTCCATTATCAAAAAACCGTCTGAAAAAGAGTTTCAAAATCTAATAAACGATTTTTGGTGGGACACAACTTACGTGGCAAAGTGTCTTGTGAGAGATGAAATATTCTATGCGAAATTTATGTCGGAAACCGTTATTCGCACAGAATATTTAATTCCTTTAATTGAATGGCACATTGCAAGTGAACACAATTGGAACATAACGACCAATAAATATGGACGGCTTTTCAAAAAGTATCTTAACCAGGAAATGTGGGCTAAAACAGAACAAACATTTTCAGGGAGCGATATAAAGGAAAATTGGACTGCTCTATTTTCAATGACTGATTTAGTTTCAGAAATAGGAACTGAATTGTCAAAAAAATTAGAGTACAAATACCCGGATAAATTAGAAAATGACATACGAAAATATTTAGCTGGACTAAAACCCAAAACATAACTACGTCGTACAACATCGTATTGGCAATAGGCGGGCTGAACGGCTTCGTATCAACGGAAGTGCAAAATTCAACTTCTGTTCTTCGATTAAAGTTCAGTGCTAAAAATCCCGCCCATCGCCAATACGCGGCACGTTACCTGCAAGCATAAAAAACCAAACCGTAAATTCAAGAAACTAATGAAATCAAAAAGTTTATTTTCTTTTATTGTAACACTTTTCCTTATTTATGGATGTTCGTCTAACAGACAAGCAGATGGAAAATCAAATATTTTGGCTAAGAACGACATAAATATACGGGGCGACTTCCAAAATTATTTTGACAGTTGCGGAGTTGAAGGCACAATTGCTATTTATGACATTAGAAATGATAAATGGATTGTATCGGACACAGTTGGATTAGAAATTGAAACGCTTCCAGCATCTACATTCAAGATTATAAATTTATTGATTGCTCTTGAAACTAATACTATCAAAGATGAAAACGAAATAATAAAATGGGTTGGTAGTACAGATACAGTTAAGTATGGTTATAGACCCGAAATTTATCACGATATGCCAGTCAAAGAAGCCTTTGAATTATCAGCAGGTTGGGTTTTTGTAGAACTTGCAAAGAAAATCGGAAAAGATACCTATAGAAAACACCTCGCAGAGAGCAAGTATGGAAACAATAATTTATCCCAAACTGAAGCCGATTTTTGGAATTTTGGAGACTTTGCAATTTCGCCTAAAAATCAGGTCGAATTTGTAAAATCTTTTTATGAAGAAAAATTACCCTTTTCTAAGCGAAATATTGACATTGTTAAAAACGTAATGATTACGGAACAAAATGAAGAATATACTATAAGGGCTAAGACAGGTTGGACAAGGGAAAATAACATCAATACAGGTTGGTGGACAGGGTACATTGAGACCAAAAATGGGACTTATATTTTTGCAACAAGACTTTTACAAGACAGAAAAATGAAAAGGTCTGATTTCGGAAGTTGCAGAAAAGAAATTACCAAAAAAGTATTTAAAGACTTGAATATAATTTAAAAGAATGCCAGCAGGTAACAGGCGTTTGGCTCAATGGCGGGTGACGTGGTTAATTGAACATTCTACCTCGCATCAACTTTTGTGGTGTATTGACAGTTTTGTGCTCCAAAATCCGCCACTGCGCCAAGCGCCAAACCGTTATGCGGCAGCTTAAAAAAAGACGACACCAAACCAAAAAAATCATCTTGACAACCACCCGACTTTGAACTACGAAGGATGAAATTTTTCAGGGACAACTTCCAGCATTTCCAAAAAACAGTTTAACCATTGACTTGGAGACAAACAAACAATTTGAGCATTAAGGTTTAAACCGAATTTTTCCGAAATTGACCTGACCTGACTTTTCCTGAAAATCGACTTTAAAGCTGTTTTTACAGATAAATCAGGTTTCTCTAACAGACAGGAAATAAATGCTAAGTATTTGGCTTTAAACTTAAAATCAAAAAATAAGTGTTTTCTTTTAATGTTTAACAGGGCTGATTTGACAGTTGGCGGTGGCAAGAAACTTTCAGGACCTACCTCATAGACAAGTTTCAAATCAAAAAAAGTATGATAGAAAACGGTATATGGATTGTAAAGCTTCCTCGAAAATAACTTTTGTGTAGGTTCTAATTGAAGGACAATGGAACCTCCCAGAAAATTTCCAAGACTCTCAAACATCAGGATTTTGAAAATATCGGAAGTAATGCCATAAGGAATATTTGACACCACTTTGAAAGGAAATTTCGGAACTGCAAAATTCCTAAAATCACAACCGACAACTTGAACATTTCGGGCATCAGAAAATAATTTTCGTAAATGTTCAACCAAAGCTGTGTCGTTTTCAATAGCAACAACATTGTTGGCGATTTTTAATAAATGAACAGTAAGAAACCCCTTGCCTGCCCCAATATCTAAAACCGTATCCTGATTACTTATATTTGCTTGTCTTATTGCATCTTTTATTAGCACTTTATCAATAGTAAAGTGCTGACCCGTAAAACGAACGGGCAATTTCTTTTTTGTCATTAGTAACTTCTTACAGGGTTATAATTCTTGTAAAGTTACATTCCTCCTCCCAACGCATGGTAAAGTTTAATTATACTTTGTATGCGTTCAAAACGAGTTTGTAACTGTTGCACTTCCGCTTCGAGAAGAGACTGTTTGGCGGTCAGCACTTCCAGATAGGTGGTATTGGAATGACGCATAAGCGATTCTGTCTTTCGCACAGCATCGCATAATGTTTCAACCTGTCGAGCATTGATTTCAATTTGCGATTTTGCCGTCTGCCATGCAGTCAGAGCATCGTTCACTTCTTTTCCAGCGTTCAGCAATGATTGCCGGAACAACAGTTTGGCTTCTTCCTGACGGCTTTTGGCTATCTTCAAGTTGGCGATGTTTGTGCCCCGGTTGAATAAGGGCTGTGTCAGGGAACCGATGGCATTGAGCAACCATTGTCCGGGATTTACGATTACGCCACCGCCGTTATTAGTCCATCCAAGAGTCCCCGAGAGGGTAATATTGGGATAGAAGGCGGCACGAGCCGCATTGGTGGCGTAGAACGCCTGCGCCAGTTCCATTTCAGCCTGACGCACGTCGGGACGGTTGGAAAGCAGTTGCAAAGGGACTCCAATCGAGACAGTATCGGGGAAAGCAGCCTCGGCCAGATTACTTCGTCCAATCGAGTGTGACGGCATGGCAAGTATCGCAGACAGGGCATTTTCTGTTTCGGAAATACTCTTGCGTATGGATAACAGGGATGCTTCGAGTCGCATCACGTTCGCCTTTGCCTGCAATACGCCGGCTTCGTTTGATTTCCCCACTTTTTTCAACGCTTCAAGAGTACGTACGGTAGTCCGCCAGTTCTCCAAAGTCCGGTTACTTATTGCCATTTGTGCGTCAAGCATGGCAAGGGTGTAGTAACTGTCTGCAATAGTGGCGACAAGCTGTGTCTGTACGGCCTGCCGGTAGGCACGGCTTCCTTGTAACGCGGCGGCTGCACCACGCTTTGCCGCCGTAAGTTTGCCGAAGATGTCCAGTTCCCAGCTTGCCGACGCTCCCACATTATATGTCTTTGCCGTTGCTCCGTCATGTTTATTGGCATTACCTTCGGCAGTCAGTCCCAGTGATGGAAGATATGATAGTCTGGCAGTCATCAGGACGGCTTCTGTCGCTTCCACGCGTAACCGTGCCACATTGAGGTCTGTGTTCCGTTCAAGTCCGGTTTCAATCAAGGACTGGAGTTTCGGGTCGGTAAACATTTCCCGCCACGACAGGGACGCGATGGTCGTTGTATCAATGTCCGCCGGTACGTCCCGATACAGATTCTCCGTTGAGAGGTCAGGACGATGATACCGGCTGTATGTGCCACAACCGGCAAACATCCATCCTGACAATATGATATATATTACTGTCTTCTTCATTTAATTATGCTTAACACGTTCTTGAATATATTGGAATACAATAAACAATGACGGCACAAGGAACAACAGAGCCAAAGTACCGACAATCATTCCACCGATTACACCTGTGGCAAGCGAACGGCTGCCGTTGGCACCCACTCCGTGCGCCATCATCAGCGGGACAAGACCGAACACCATGGACAGCACAGTCATCAATATAGGGCGCAGGCGGACTTTTGCCGCACTGTATGCTGCCTGTGCCAGCGTCATGCCTTCCGACCGCCGCTTGCCGGCGTATTCGGTAAGCAGGATGGCGGTCTTGGCAAGCAGGCCGATAATCATGATTAATCCGGTCTGCATGTAGATGTTGTTCTCCAGACCGAAGAGCCACGCAAACAGGAAACTGCCCATTAGTCCGCAAGGCACCGACAACAGAACCGCGAAGGGTATGAACACGCTCTCATACAAGGCGCACAGAATCAGATAGACCAGAACCATGCAGAGCAGGAATATAAGCGTGGCATTGTTGGTCGTCTTGCTTTCCTCACGCGAAATGCCGCCAAACTCGTATGTGTAATTTGACGGAAGCACTTCACGTGCCGTCTCGCCGATGGCTTCGAGCACCTGCCCTGAACTGTAACCCTGCGCCGGCGACCCGCTAATCGAGATGGCGTTGAACAGGTTGAAACGGGTGAGGTCTGACGGGCCGTTGGTCTTGGTCAGGCGCACGAACCGGCTCAAAGGCGACATGCCGCCATCGGAGGCGCGCACATACATGTGGTGCAGGGATTCCGCATTCACACGATATTCCGCCGGAGCCTGCATGGTCACATGGTAGAGCTTGGAGAACCGGTTAAAGTCGGAAACATATTGTCCGGTATAATAGCCCGACAATGTGGAAAGCACATCTGCGGGCGACACACCCGACTGCTCACATTTGGCGGCATCGATATCCACCCAGTATTGCGGATAGTCCGTGGCAAAGGAGGAATAGACTTCGCCGATTTCGGGTCGTTGCGACAAGGCTTCGACAAACTTGTCCGCCTCTTCCTTGAAAGCGGCGATGTTTCCGCCCGCCTTGTCCTGCAAATAAAGCTCGAAACCGTTTCCCATGCCGTACCCGGCAATCATCGGAGGCGACATGGCGAACACCGTGGCATCGGGAATATCTGAAGTGGCGGCATAAATCTTTCCGATGACATCATTCACCGACTGCCCCTCTCCCTTACGATCCTCCCAGTCTTTGAGTGTCACGAAATACATCGCCTGCGAGGGACCGGAACCGCTGAAAGAGAAACCGGCTACCGCACCGCTGTATTCAATCTCGCCGATGCTGTCGAGACGGCTGTTGATACGCTCCATCACCTTACTTGTCTGAGCCATGGATGTGCCGGGCTTCGTGTTCATGCTCACCATGACCGTCCCGGTGTCCTCTTCGGGAATAAGTCCCGTCTTTGTGACATTGACCAGCAGCACCAGCAACCCGAAAGAAATGCCTATGATGCTCCACAACAGCCATCGGCGATGGATAATGAACATCACTCCACGTACATAGCGTCGGCTCAGACTGTCGAAGACGGCATTGAACGCTTTACGGAAACGGGCTGCAAAATTGTTCTTAGTGTTGCCCTGCTCATCGATATAGGGTTTCAGCAGCAGCGCGCAAAGTGCCGGTGAGAGTGTGAAGGCATTGACTGCCGAGATTCCCACGGCAACAGCCATCGTGATACCGAACTGCGTGTAGAACGCTCCCGAAGTCCCGCCCATCATGGCTACGGGGAAAAACACTGCCATAAAGATTATGGTAGAGGTCAGGATAGCCGACGAAACGCCTTTCATGGCATCATCAGCCGCGAGAACTGCTGATTGATAGCCCTCATCGAACTTCGCCTGCACCGCTTCCACCACCACGATGGCATCATCGACCACGGTTCCGATGGCAAGCACAAGCGCGAAAAGGGTGAGCAGGTTGATGGAGAATCCAATCATGGACATCACGGCGAATGTGCCGATGATGGAAACGAAGATGGATATGGTAGGGATAAGCGTTGACTTGATGTCCTGCAAGAACACATACACCACCACGATGACCAGAAGTATCGCTTCCAATAAGGTGCGAAGGACTGAGTGGATGGAGGCATACAGAAACTTGTTGGTGTCGGTAAGCACCACGAATTCCGTCCCTTCGGGCAAGTCCCGGCTAAGGTCGTCAAGCACTTCGTGAATCTCCTTGATGGTACTTGAAGCATTGGACCCGGCTTTCTGGTTGATGAGCATCATGGCTGCCGGATGTCCGTTCACCTCGGAGGAGTAGTTGTAGGATTCATCGCCCAGTTCCACATCCGCAACCTCTTTCAACCGAAGCACATTGCCGCCCGGTAGTGACTTAACGACCAACTCACCGAACTCTTCCGCGCCGGACAAGCGTCCGCGGTATTTCATCGTGTATTCATTGGCGGTAGGATGATTGGCACCGAAGGAGCCGGTGGCGGCCTCGATGTTCTGTCGTGCAAGTACGGCAGAGATGTCATCGGGGATAAGCCCGTATTGCGCCATCTTGTCGGGACGCAGCCAAAGTCGCATGCTGTAGTTGGAACCGAACAACTGTGCCTTTCCCACGCCGCTGATACGTTTCAGCCTCGGCTCGACATTGATTTTCACGTAATTGTTCAGGAAGGTCTGGTCGAAGCGGTCATCGGGCGAATAGAGCGCGAAAGTCATCAGTTCGGCATTCTGCTGCTTTTCAGTGGTGACACCGGTCTTGGTGGCTTCCGCCGGAAGCTGGCTCAGCGCGCCGTTCACGCGGTTCTGCACGTTTACCGCCGCCATGTCCGCGTTGGTTCCCTGCTTGAAATAGATGTTGATGGAAGCATCGCCCGTATTCGATGCCGTGGAAGTCATATAGGTCATGTCTTCCACGCCGTTGATGGCTTCTTCCAGAGGGGTTATCACTGCCTTCTGCACAGTTTCAGCGTTTGCTCCAGGATAGGTTGCGAATACGTTGATGGTCGGAGGTGCGATGTCGGGGTATTGTTCCACCGGCAAGGAAAGCATGGAAATCATGCCCAACAGTACGATCACCACCGAGATAACGCCCGAAAACACCGGGCGGTCTATAAAAAATCGCAGGTTCATTTCGGTTCGTTTTTAGGGGTTATGCTCATGCCTTCTCTCACCAGCCCCACGCCTTCGGCGACAATGGTGTCACCGACCGAGAGCCCTTCTCTTACGATAAACCGGTTGCCGTCGTTCAGGCGGTCCACCGTGAGATAGGCAGCTTCCGCCTGTCCGTTTTTCAGACGGTAAGCGATAGTCTTGTCTTGCAGTTCCACGGTGGCGGTCATGGGGATGGTTACGGCCTCCGTTTTCGGATTTTGAAGGATGACATTGCCGATGCTGCCACTCAACAGTTCGCGGTCGGGATTGGGGAACAGGGCTTTGATTTGTACCGTTCCGGTAACAGGGTCCACCACACCGCTTACGGTTTCGATATGTCCTTTCGCCTTGTACAGGCTGCCGTCGTTGAGTTGCAGGCGCACTTCCGGCGTTCCGGCTATCATGCTGTCAATCGAGTCATAGCGAGCCGAATATCGCCGTAGCATATTCTCCG
This sequence comes from Prevotella pectinovora, assembly GCF_041323955.1. Classification (NCBI taxonomy): domain Bacteria; kingdom Pseudomonadati; phylum Bacteroidota; class Bacteroidia; order Bacteroidales; family Prevotellaceae; genus Prevotella; species Prevotella pectinovora. The sequence continues at coordinate 31,829 of NZ_JBGLIV010000002.1, read as the reverse complement.
AAATGGAGAAATAGGCATACATCTCCGCATTGTCGGACACGACCGTGAAAGGCTGCGCCATATTGGGGCCGACAAGCGCACCGATACGATAGGGCAATGTACCTACCACTCCGTTGCTCGGACTTTTGATTTCCGTATAGGAGAGATTGTTGCGTGCATCCGCTTCTTGTGCCTTTGCCTGTTCGAGTTCGGCAAGCGACACTGCCAGTTGGTTCCGGGCGAGAGAAAGATCGTAGTCGGATATGACCTTCTCGTCAAACAACGCCTGCTTGCCCTGCAGCTCGATTCGTGCCGTTTCCGCTTTTGCCTGTGCCGCGCTGACATTTGCCGATGCCGTACGCAATGCGGCCAGATAGGGAGCTTGGTCGATTACTGCCAATACTTGTCCGGTTTTCACCCGTTCACCCTCTTTCACGCACAGCCGGATGATGCGCCCTGATATTTGAGGCATGATGTCCACATCCTGCCGTCCGCGTATGGCGGCGGAATAGGACTCGGAGATTTCCACCGGACTTGCCGCGACCTTTATGACCCGATAACTCTGCACCGCATCCTGCTTGCCGTCCGCCTGCCTGCATCCGGTCGGCAGGAATAGCATGAGGGCAAATGCGGCGAAATTCGTGATAATGAATTGCTTGTTCATATTTTCTTCTTGTTTTGTATTAATTCATAATAGGTTTGGTGTGTCACCACTGACGGATGGTATTCCACTCTTTTTCGAGAATGGCATAAACACAGGTATCTTCATATTTGGGGGAGCCGTCAGGATTGTTTACGAATGTCACAAACTCTTTGAAACATCCTTCGCGGCGCATACCAAGACGTTCGCATAAGCGTTTGGAACGGATATTGTCATCTTCCACAAATCCATAGATACGCCGTGCGCCCGCCTCCCGAAAAAGATAATCCAACAATCCGGCTGCCGCTTCACAAGCGAATCCTTTGCCTTCAAAACGTTTGTTGAAATGCCACCCCACATTATAAGTGTCTTCATTCTCACGCAAAGCGAACACGTCACCGATAATAAAGTCATCTTTTTTCAGACTCACCGCATAGCGCAGCATGTCTTTCGGGGAATACTGCATATATGCCCATGCCGCCTCTCTGGAACAAAGGCGGTCTCCGGCAAAGCAATTCACACGCGGATGGGAAAGATACTCCAACAACCCTTCGGCATCCTTCTGTTTGAAATTTCGAATGATAATTCGTTCGGTTTCGATATATATTTCCTTGAAAAAGACTTTCTTGCCCTTGACAGTGCGAAGGACTTTCTGCTTGGGTATGAAATACTCTAAGCCATACGTTTCATTAGAGAGCCGATCTTCGGCAGTATTCTCGTTCTTGTAGGCCCGCATGACATACCACAGTATCTTATCCTTGTCCAATACATTCACCATACTGTTTTGACATGTGTTTTTCGAGAAAAGAACGTACTCATGGTTCATCCCGATATGCGTATCGGTCTGTATATCAGCAACTTTCTATGTGTTTCAACTACAATAGTCATCTATTCTCATCTTTCTGAGTCCACCCCCTGCAAAGCCCCTCTTTACGACATAAAAATTCGGTCGGAAAAGGTATGCAAAAGATGTTTCTCTCTTTAAGAGAAATATCGTTTTGCTAAACAGTTGATATTGAGGTATCATTTTATCGTAAAAGACATATTTGCTCAACAATTGCTTGACGGAAATCAACAAATTTTAGCATTTTTGTAAAAAAGTCGCTATATAATTTGGTGAATTGGAGTTATTTTCATATTTTTGCATCCCGAAGAGTTTCTCTTAAAGAGAGAAACACCTTTTTGCTCAACAATCCCCGACTTTTTTATTATAGTTGCGGTATCACACCGCAATACAATAGTTATAAATATTGAAATAAAGGTGCAGTGAGACGCTGCACCTCCTAAAGAGAATTGATGATGAGATTGTTGGCGTTGTCAACGACAGAGGTGTCCAATGAGGAGAGGTATATCTGTGTGGTTTTCTCGGAGTCATGCCCCAATGCCTCGCTGATAGTAGATACGGGCACGTTCTTGCTCTTGGCTATGCTTGCCCAGGAGTGGCGGGCTACGTAGGTGGTCAGGGGTACGGACAGGCCTATCATTTCTCCGATTTTCTTCAACTGCTTGGTGATACGGCTATAGGCATTCTTGTACTGTCTCCAGAATATGGCTCCCTCTCCTTTTGCTATAGGGAGCAGGTAGGGAGAATCATCTGTTTTGTACTTCGCCACTATCTCCTGCATGGCAGGTTCCCATTTGATGTGCAACTGTTGTGAGGTCTTCTGACGGCGGTAAATGAGCGTACTGCCATGCAGATTGCTTGGTGTAAGTTGTGCCATATCGATGAACGACATCCCACGGGTATAGAAACTGAACAGGAACATATCCCTTGCAAGCTCCAAACGGGGGTTCAGACTCAAGTCCAGCTCTTTCAGTTGCTTGATGATTTCCAAGGGGAGTGCCCGCTTGACGGTCTTGTCGATGCCGGTATATACATGCTTGAACGGTGAGGAAGAGATGACCAGTCCGTCATCTACGGCATGATTGTAGATGGTGCGCAGGTTGCGGATGTAGAAAGAGGTGGTGTTGCGGCACAGTCCGCTGTCTTTCAGCCACTGTTCATAGCCTTGTATCGTTGTCCCATCGACTTCCTCCAATGGCACATCGCCTCCTTTCAGGTAACGCTGGAGGCTGTTGAGGGTGGTTTTGTACCTTGCTACCATCCGCTTCTTGCCGATGCGTCTCAGTTTTTCGTTCAACTCCAGCGTATAGCCGATAATGCCATGTAATTCTTTTCCCTCATGGAAGTTGTCAACGACGGTGTCTGCTGTATATGACTGCCCTTCCTTGTCCAACCGTGCAATGACCAACAGCAGTTTCTTCCTGTCAGCATCCAATGTATCTTTCAAGGAAAGAAGATAGGCTTGACGTTGTGGAGTGACGGAAGTTGGCAAAATGATGTTTGAATGGTCCGCATCCCACTCTGAGGAATAGATTCTGTACTCTGTATGGATCTGACGTGCCACACGATTGTGTATCACCTGATAATACAGGCGACCCTCTTTCTCTTGAACAGATGATGTTCTGAACTTTAATTTGATGGATGCCATAATGCTCTGACTTTAACATTGAAATTGCAATTATTACCTTTATATATAATATAAGTGACAGACAAACAGGTATAGGAGGGATGGTGCCTCACCGCTCGGCATACAACAGCTGATATTCCACCCACCTCCGTTTCCTAATGGATGCCACTGCTTTTCCCCTCCATTTGCAATAGCTCAGATAGAGTGGCAGGATGTCCCTGTCGCCACGTTCCAATCGGGTGAGCAGGGACGCTTTCGGGTATCGTCCATTGCCTAACAACTTGGCTGGTCCAATCTGGTACGAGAGGGTGGCAAGCAGATAAGCATCCCTGCCATAACGGGCATATAGGCGCAGGTGCCGGAGGAGGTCTGTCCGTAACAGCAAATCTGCACGCTGACGTGTCAGTGTTTTCGGGAAACGCTCTCCCTTCTGTAGCTGGTGACCATAGCCCACATAGCCCGGTGTGGTCTTTGGGTCGTGCCAACCCTCGAAGTGTTTGGTAATGGCTACCATCCGTTCAAACAGTGCCCTGTCAATGGTTTGGCTTTGACAGGGCACGCTACAGATGGCCAACATGCTCAATAGTACGATGATGTATCTTCTCATTACATTATTTTATATAGGAGGTGCGATGTCTCACCGCACTCTAATCAATATCACTACATCATAGTGCGGAACTGCTGAATCTCTTTAATCATGGCTTTCACGTCCTCCCCAACCTGAACGAAGTTCTTGTAGAGGATGCGCTCTCGCTCTTCTTTCGACTTGAACTTATAGAACTTAGGGAGAGGGACATACTCCGATTCCTCCTTCTTTATTTCCGTCATATCGAAGTCGGTCTTGCAGTAGAACTTGGATGTCTTGAACTCCTCGCTCTCCTGGATGTTCATGCTTCCGTTCATCCCGGTCTTGGTGACTACGAAGTCACGGGCGGTCTGTCCACATATCCAACCTGTGGGCATATCGGAGATTTTGCTTGCAGGCACCAGGCTGTCCATATTCTCATTGAGGTTGATGGAGGTCTTGTCACGGTCGATGGTCACGCCCTTTTTGAGTTGCACTACTTTACCGAAGATGTCACTCGACAGCCATTCGAGGGTTTCCTTGGCTCTTGCCGAACCGCTCACCACATTGCCCACGGTGGTGATGATTTTCTGCATACCCACCTTGCCATAATCGGCTTCCAACTGCGGAAGTTCCTGAAAGCCAAGTGCCACGCTCACCTTGTTGCTTCGGGCTGTGCCTATCAGTCGGTCTATCTTGTGGAAATACAAGGTCGGCAACTCATCGACGATGATGCTGACAGGAACGTTCTTGCCCTGTCCTGTATTCACCCTCGTTACAAGGCGGTTGAGAATCAAGGCATTCAGTGCACCGATGATGCTCTCCATCTCGGGGTCGTTGGCAATGAGCAGATAACTTGGATTCTTCGGGTCACTGACCTTCAGGTCGAAGTCATCGCCGTCCTTGTGGAATATCCAGTAAGATTCCTTGGTGGCGAGACGGGAGGTATAGACACGTAGCGTGCCAATCATACCTTCCAACTGCTCCATGGCTTTGTTGGCAAAGGCAGTCTGGAACGGGCCAAGCAAGGGGGCTACCTCGTTGTCGGTCTGAAGTACCTCGAAGATGGTCTGATAACTCTCATTGAGGAACGATAGGATATGTGGCATGTCGCTGTACTTGCCCAACCAATAAGCGGGCTGCACCTCCGCGCCCGAATGGTCGAACACCCGTCCTGTGGGTATCAGCCTTTTCGTCTTTGGGTCTTCACGCCGCTCGGCAATCAGCATCTTTCCGTCCTTGTCGTAGGGCTCCTTGCCGTAGTTGCAGAAGAAATAGATGCAGGCGGCAAGGAAGTTGACGGCAGAGGTCTGGAAGAACTGGTCGCTGCCACCGCCGCCTTCCTTCTTGCCTTTTTGCAGGGATTCAAGCAGGGTCTCGGCGGTCTCGCTCGCTGCGGCAAGGTTGTTGATGTACTTCAACTGGATGGGGTTCACACGGCGCGAATACTCCACATCCACAAAGTTGATGATGTTGAACTTCATGCCATGGGGCATCTTGCTGTCCTTGGCATTCTTGTTCTTCAAGTAATGATAGTAGAGTTTGGTGGCGAGAGTGGGAAACTTATAGTCGTACACCACCATGGCAAAGCCCTTCTCGCTGTGCTGCCTGATAAACGGCTCGATGATGGAGAAGGTCTTACCAGAACCAGGAGTACCCACAACCCATGTGCCACGGAACGGATTGACGATGTTCACCCATCCCTTGCGGAACTTGCCCTTGTAATAATAGCGCATAGGGATGTTCACGCTGTACTTGTTCTCCTGCAACTCCCTGCATTGCTCAAAGCTCTCATTCTCGAAGTTGAAGCGGTCTTTCAGCAGCCCTTCCTTCAGGAACTTAGAGATATTGTCGAGGGCGATATGCACCAATACGACACCGACGATGGAAGTGAGCATATAGAGCCAAGTGTTCAAACGGAGGGTATAGAAACAGGGCATTATCGAATGACCGAACAGCCATACGGACTGCACAATCAGCAGCACTCCCGACAGCAGCGGATAGAGCACCTGCCTGCGAGCGTCAAACTCCAGATGCTTCTTGTTGCGCGTTCCCACACAGGTGATACATATCAGCAGGAACGTAGCCACCTTGCTATACACGAGGTTGCCGTCATGGTAAATCATCCACCGCTTGATGCGAGTGTGGATATCCGTCACTACGCCGCCCAAGAAGTCCAACTGCTCCGGCTCCAGTGCGTAGGCGAAGAACTCCATCAGGATGGAGACATAAATCACCGCCCTGAATATCTTGTAAAAACCCTGTAACTCTTTGCTTTCTTCCATTTACTTTACGATGATGTTGGGTGATAATGAGAAAAGATGAAGGATGCCACGGTGGACACCCTCCAATCCTCTTATGAGTTTTATTCGTAGCCGTTGATGGTCTTCTCAGACTCTACTGTCCACGGAGAAATAGTTGCAGATATGACCTCCAAGGTGTTGCGTACAGGCTTCAATGAATAGCTGTAGGAATGACCCGCTTTCCACGTGTCGTTTGTGAGGAATACGAAGTTCTCCCCATTGCTGAGTTGCAATGTCATGTCTGGCATAACCTGTGCAGGAACATAAAGCGTATATTCCATGTGGTCACTTTGTGGGTCGCCGAAATAATAGGTCGTCACCGACTCGTCACTGCATTCTACCTTTCCGGTCTTGATGTTGAAAGTACCGCTGTCAAAATAACCGACGAACGTGAGTAGGCTTCCTGCAAAATCATTGGTGGTGAAACCGTATTCTGGTGAGGTATAGACCTTGATGATGACACGCACCATCTGATGGGTGAAGTTCAATGTAAGGCTCGGATTGGCGTATGATGCCGCTCCACTGGCAAACAGAAAATCATTGACCTTCTGCTCACTCTGTACAGCTGCCTCCGGCACTTGGAACTCTATGAGGTCGTTGGTAGGATTTGCCGTATAGGGATAGTAGGCATTGAAGGTGTGAGTGTCTGTGTCCGTGAAAAACACCTTGTTGGCTGACACAAACTGATTCGTGCCGCCGCTTCGGGTGAACTTCATATTGTTGATCATCCCTGTGGAAGAGATGCCAATCATATCATTGAGTTCCCACTGGTTGTCAACGGCTCGTGTGGAAACGGCAGGTTGCAGCATCTCCAGATTGGTGAATACCTGAAGCTGCTTGGTTGATGTGCTGTCGGTCACGACCACAGAACCTCCGCCACCGGGCAGGTAAATCTCATTGACGATGTCTTGGTCACAGGACGTGAGGAGCATGGCTCCAAGTCCCAACATTAGAAACAAATTCTTTTTCATGCTTTTTCTTTTTTAATTGTTGTACTTTGATGATGATACGGGTGATACTCGATGTCTGTATATGGGCTAATCCATAATCGTGATGATGGGTCTCGCCTTATGCGGCTGCCACTTGGGAGTCTCCTGTATGGCACCGCTTCCCAGTGAGTAAAGCCATGCCTTGGCGGTCGCTTGTCCTTCTACCTCCGTTGAAGTCCAATACCAACAGTCATCATCCTCATCGGGGATAGGTGTGCCGCCGCATTTCAGGATGTATGGGTTGATGATGTCCTTGGCATGATAGAGCAGACGCATCTGTGCCACACTGGGGATATAGGCACTTTGCCCGTAACGCCACATGTCGAAGACACGCTCAGCCAAAGGCGACTTCACATCGGTCGTGCCATAAAGGGCAAAAGTGTTCTTGTTGCCGTCGTAGGCGGTGAGGTCACAGGATGTGTCCTGTTCCACACCGATACTGTCAGCAAAGGCTTCGGGAGCGATGTCCCACAGATAGACGGCATATCCGTTTCCCTCCATTTCTTCCCTCTGATTGACGTTGAACACCACTGCAATGGCTTGCTTGCACGATTGCTCGTAGGTTTCGTAGGGCATCACCTTGCCGTCAGTGGTCAAGATATGGGTGACCTTCATGGCTGTGTCGGGAAAGTCCTGATGCTCGTCACAGGCAGTCAGCAACACCGTTGCCGCAACTGCCAAGATTGAAAACAGTTTCTTCATACGCATAGTCATTTTACAGGAAGTTTCACACCCAGGACAATACCCGTTCTGAACAGGTCTTCACCCTTGATCATCACATCGGTCTTCACCTGCCAGAAGAGCTTCCAGCCGTGTCTGAGTGTATAGTTTTGCTCATAGCCGAGGTGGATGCCACCCAAGAACCTGTCAGTATCGCTACCTGCCGATGCTCCTATGCGCATGTTGCCATGGTGGTTGCGTCCTCTTGCCACACAGGGCTTATAGGCAAAGCCGAAACCATAACTGCGGTAGTTGTTCCAAAAACTCTCAGGACAGACATGACCGCACGATGCGCACTCGTTCCACTTGATATATCCGTTTGCAAAATACTCCCACGCATTGTGGTACTTCGTCTCATACTCGTAGGACAGCGTCACGTCCAGTCCTCGCTCATACAGGCATCCGAACCCCAAGGATATGCGGTCGCTATTCTGCTGCGCCATTGCCGGAGTCATGCTTGCCATAAAACAGATGACAACGAGTAAGGTATGCACAAGCCAATTCCTCACTCCTAATTCCTCATTCCTAATTCTCATTATTCCTCCTCCAACAGTATATGGTTAAACGAATCGGCAGACAGCACATCCTCATAGTCGATGCTGAGCGAGATGGTGCGTCCACTTATCTGTTTTTCCGACAGCTCGATGGTCAGCACCTTGTCGTTGGGGAAGGTCATCTTCTTCACCACAATCACGTTGCGATAGCCATACTTGAAGGTCTTCGCATCGTCCAACACAAGAGATGGGGTCAGTTCCACTATCTGCGCATTGGTAGCCTTGCTCTGCTTCTTGTCCGATAGTTTGATGCGCATCTCGTCGATGTCGAAGCGGATGTTGGTCTTGTTCTCCACGGAGAAGTCGATGAAGAAATATTCGCCCACGCTGTAGATGTTGTTCAGGCGCATTACCATGCGGTGCATCTTCGTCGCCACGTTGCGGTATTTGGCAGACGATGACCATATCTGACGTGCATACTTGGTCATGTCGGCAGTGGACAGGCTTACAGCGGGATTGTTGTAGGCATTGCGCTCCGAGCATTCTATTTCCTTATCGGTTACTGCCTCCTGCATCCTCGTGGTATAGAGCAGTGCATACTGCGTGCGGTAGCGTTCCGTCACGATTGTCACTATCGCCAACACCTCACCGTCGGCATACACGTTGTCCTTCGGCTTCAGGCGGATGGTGTTGTTGATGGGTTGGTCGCCCACCACCTTGTCTGTGGATATATCGACAAAGCGGATGGGTTCGGAGGCGGTGATGACGGTGGTCACTTGGTCGTTGACCGTCAGCTGCTCCATCTCCATGTAGGTGGTCTGCGCCTTGGCTGAAAGCACGCTCAGCGAAAGCAATGCACAGACATTCATTTTCTGAAAACAATTCATATTAGTTGATTTTTTGATGTTTATACTCTATGAGCCACCGTTCCCGACAATTCCGTTGTCGGGCAGTGTCTATTTCCTTTTCTCTTTCCCATTTACAAGGTAAACAAACGTCCCATACTTCAGCTTCACTTTGTCCTTCTTGATAGCCTTGCTGATGGCATTGCTTGTCTTCTGGTAGGCATTGGTCACGGCTTGCATTCCCCATTGCGAGAAACTGTTGTTCGCTCCACTCTGGTCGATGTTCATGTTGCTCTGCATAGCACCGCTCGCCACATCTTTCGTGGTCTCACGGAACTGGCTGCCGGGGACATACAGTCCCTCCAGTCCGTCCGTGTCATAAAGCGAAAGCGAAACCTTTATCAGCTCGTCATCCACAAGGATGGAGTTGATGCTACCCTTCACTCGCTGCGAACCGAAACCGCTCATGGTGGCATAGAGGTACGACCCTTTCTTCACCACGGTCTCACCAATCTCAATATCGTCCAACAGTCTCAGCCGCACCCTCGACCCGTCCGTAGCCTTCACGTCCTCGTCAATGATGGCCTTGATGAGCTTTGGCTCATGCTCGTTCTGCGTCAGGGTGTTGAAATAGTCCGAAGTCACCTTCACCTTCTTCACCACCTCCTGTGCCTTGTCCTCCTCGTCCAGTGCCTTCACCGCCTTGCTGTCCTCGGCAATCTGACCTTTCACCTCAATCTGCTCCTTGGGAGGCCCAGCCTGTGTGGTATCCTGGGCCACGGGGGCAACTGCCGCCTGTCCTCTCAGCCTCGCTTCGGCGAGTGCCTTGTTGAGTGCTTCGAGTGCTTCCGCTTCTCGCGCCTTGGCATCGGCCACTTCGGCTGCATCGTCCTTCTCTTCTGCCTGACGGACGAGTTCCGCAAGGTCTTCTTCTGTGTACTTGGATTCATACGCTTCTTTCTCTTCTTCGTTGTCACGCTCAATGTTATCAACAGCCGAATAGTCTGCTATGCGACCATACGACTTCGCCATGTTCTCATACTTGCCACCGATGCCGTCACCATTCTTAATCTGCGCTCCGGGCAGGTTGGGGTTCAGAAACTCGGTGGTCTGCAGGTTCTTGTCCTGCGTTTCCGCCACCTCCGTATTGAACATGTCAAAGACAAAATAGCCTGTGGCAATCAACGGGATGTACACGATGGCTGGCAGCATGTACTTCGGCTGACGGAAGTTTATCTTATCTGTTATTCTCATCGCTGTCTGATTTTGATGTTACTGACTTGTCTCGATTCTCCTCGTTGGTTCGATGCGTCACGGGAGGAGTGATGCAATGGGCTGCATTCATCATCTGCTTCATGCGCCCTTCCTGCCGCTCGATGGCACTTGCAGCCTCCGTCCGATGACCGTAATACCGCACCATCCTGTAGATGTTGATGCCGAAGCACGTGGCGACAAAGCCGAAGACGATGACGAGAAACAGCGTCTTGTGGGCATTGGCAAAGCCTTGCACCTTAGCCGCCGCACGGTCTATCCTCGCGGTCTTGGCAAACTTGCGCCCTGCCGCCACCTCCTTCTCATACCGCTTCTTGTACTTGGGGTCGTTCTTGTCGGGCATATCCTCGCCCACAAGCATCCGTCTGATTCCTTTTACACTCATACCGCTAGGATATTAGAAGTTTGACTTCGACTTCTGCTCAATATCCTTGTTGAGCAAGGTTCTCCAGTTCGTGATGAGCAGTCCATGAGGATTGTTCTCCGTCCTCGGCACGCGCTTCACCTGTCCCGCCGTCACCAATTCACGCATCAGAATATTGCTCCTTCGCTCTATCCTTTGCCTACCGTAGTAGGTGAACTCCATCTTCTCCTTGTTGAACTTGATGCTGTCGCAAAAGATGCTGAACACGGCACTCGTACCCATGATATTGTTGTAAAAGCCCTTTTCCTTCAGCGTATTGTACTGCGCCAAACCAGTTTCATCGACCAAATACATCGCCTTCTCCATCGAATAGCGGATGTACTTGTCATCGGGAGCAAGCGTAAAGAAGTAATGGTGGAACATCTCGATATGGCTCTTTGCCTCCACATCCAGCGTTTCCTCCATCGTGGTGCGGTTCACCAGTATGGGCACGTTGCCGTCCAATACATACACCTTTTGCTGCGCGTCCGTCACCATGCAGCGCGCCGTCCAGATGCTCGACACCGAGATGATGATGCAGCCCATGAGGAACGCAGAGCAGATGATGCCCACCAGCTTGATTTTGTTTTCTAAGTTCTTGATTACCATACGTTACTGCTTGTTTGAGGTCTGATTTCTCTTCATTCTCACATATTCACGGTGCAGGATGGTGTATATGTCCTTCTCAACTTCTTCCACCAGTTTGGCGTAATACTTGATGCAAGCCTCTACGTAGATGCCTTCGTATTTCAGTTGGATCCACACCCACCAGATGTCACGTTCACGTCTCCGTCGATTTCTGTAGATTTTGGCACGATGCAAGCGATAACTCAGGTAATCTACCATAGGCACTACATACTCGTCGTTATCCTCAAAGCCTTCTGCCATCTCCTCATACTGTGGGTCGATGTAGTTGTTTTCGGAATTGAAAAACTCTTCCTTTGCACGCTTGTTGGCAAACGCCATGAATTTCTCATCTTTGAGCCAACGCTCAATTTCATTTTTTGCTTTCATTTTTCTTGATGGTTACTTTTATTTGTTTCAATAGGAGGTGCGGTGACTCACCGCACACTCACATGTTATCTCATCACGGTCGCCATGGTTCCCGTAGCCGTCATCTTGGCTTGTTGTGCCACGCCCTCGCCGAAGTTTCGGGTTGAGAAGGCGGTGTCGCCCTCTGGTATCATCCATGCCGCAAGGTCGGGCACGAGGTTCAGGCATTTCAACGCCACGATGCTCGCTGCCATCAGATAGCCTGCCGAGAAGAACGAGTTTTGCAGATAGGCTGCCATCGTCTGCTCACTGGCGGTGATGGCCGTCAGGTTCTCTACCTGTATGCAGAGCACAATATCAAACAGCAACAGGACGTAGAAACCGACGAAGTAGAGCATGGCTCCGTAGAAATGAACTGTCAAATAACGGGTTAGCCACTTCGCCCACGCTCCTTCCCACTTGGGCAGCAACGAAAATGCCCATTGTATTGGACCGAATATAGTGAGCATTCCGAGCAATATCTGCTGACAGTATATCGTCGCCCACCAACCGATGCGGAACACGATCAGGGCTATCAGCATCACTATCTTGTCGATGCCCACCACGGCCCCTGCCGTCAGTGAGGTGAACCACAGTTTGCTGGCATCCTTCTCCATGTTGGTCACTTCGTCCACGCCCGTCTGCTCCATCGTCGCCTCTATCAGGTTGGGGTCTGATGTGCCCTTATGCGCCACGTCTGCCTGTGCCTGGAGGTCAGTGTACATCGAGTCCCTGACATATACCAACTGCTGCACCTCCTCAAACTTGTCGGAAATTTGGGTCGCCTCTGCCTCATAGAGGTCGTGGGTGTAACTGCCGATGCAATTGGGAATATAGGATAGAAAATCCAATACGCACCAGCTGCTGCCGCTGTTGGTCATGCCTGTGTCAGCAGGTGGGTACCACCAACAGAGGATGATGCTCACCACCAAGGGCTTGAACAGTTTCATCACGTCCAACGGTTCGTTCTTCACCATCATCTTGTAGGCCATGCTTGCCGCCACGATGATAGAGAACAGTGCCGCCAATGCCATACACATTTGGAGGATCCACCAGAACGGCCCTTGTGAGCCTGTGAAGGTGGCATCGGTCAGGAACTCGTTGGTCTGGAATATCACATCGTCAATCTCCTCTTCGAGGATGTTGATGCCGAAATCGCTGAGTATGTTGTCTGCCATCAGTGCCTGGTTCTATTGTTGATAATCTCTTTGATAAACTCTATGCCTTTCGGTGTCCATGACAGATAGAAGTGGTAGAAGCAGCGCATCCTGCCTGTGACATATACCGCAATGCCCTTGTCCTGAAGGTCTTCACGCAGTTTCCACATTCCATATTCCTTGGTGATGATGCCTTCCTCTTTGAGGGTCTTCACAATCTTGCCGTAGTAACTTCCGACATATTTGTGAAGCTTTGACATTGAAACTACCTCTAAATCAGATGGCATATAATGCTCATCAACGATGGGTGTCCTGCCGATAACGCTGATTCGCTTCGGCATCCTTGACATCTCCAACTGCCACTTGCCGTTTTTCCTCTTGGCGGCATAGAGACGTAACTGTATTTTTGATATTGATTCCATAGCTATTTCTTTATTTTATGTTCTTTCGATAACAGGAATGACTCCCACGCTCTTCAGTTTCTCATAGAGGAAGCGGCGACCTTTCTGTGTCCATTTGGTGTTCATGCGCACATCCTCCGTACCGTCCTTGTGTTTAATGAGGTAGGTCTCGCTGGTCACATAACCGCAGTCCTTGTAGTCGGCATACAGAATCCACTGCTTGCCACGCTGATACTGGATGTTCATCTCCTTCAGACGTCGGTTGAAGCGGATGGACGACTCGCCATAGTCCTGTGCTATCTGTGTGACCAGGACACTGCTCTTCGTGGCAAGGATGATGTCAAGGTAACTCACCTTGTCCTTCATCTCCGTCACCTCCTGTTGCAGGTCATCCACCTTGGATCCCAACTCAACGATGCGTGTCCTTTGGTGTTCACACTCCTGTTCGACAAGCAGACGCTTTTGTCGTTCTTCCTTCAGATTGACTGCTAACCGTATCAGGAAGTCTGGCTCTGCCAATGCCTTCTCGATGGTCTGCTGTGTCATATAGGCACCATGCTTGCGGATAGAGGGGAGCACCTCCGATGTCACCCACTTGCGGAAACGTTTGGCTTCGGGTTTGCGACTGTCAAGGATGACATCATACAGTCCGTCTTCATTGATAAAGTTTGTAACCTGTTCTCTTCCAAGACTATCCGAGATGGGGTACTTTGAAAGTACATCATCCGAAAGTCGTTGTACCAACTTGCTGGTTTTTAGTCCAAGAACTCTTGCCACATCAGCCAAACAGAACAAGGGTTGCTCTGGTGTTCCTGTGGTTCGGACTGCTCCAAATTCCTCGTTGTTGAAAATCTGAATATCGTTCATATCTCTATGCTGTTTTGTGATTATTTCTTCTCTTCCCTTATTTCTATCTGTTCACACTTTCTTCACCCTCACCGCTGTTGGCATCATCGCCGTCAGTGCCTGTCGAGCTCCTCACGCCCTTCATGTTTTCCTGCCAACGGCTCTTGGCATCGCTGATGATGCTGCCTTTATGTACTACACGGTCGTTGGTGGCTGCCAAGAGGGCGGTAGTCTGGCTTTGGGTGTTGAGCTGCACAAGGTATTTCAGTAGTGTCTCGTTCTGTGTCGTCAGGTCGGCATAGATGCTAAGATACTGCCGCTTTCTCTGTGCATTGGGCATATAGGCATCCTTGGTGGCTTTCACGGCACACTGGTACATATTGTACAGTTCCTCCCACCGACGCTTGTCGTTGATGGTGCCTCCTGTAGGGATGATATGGTCTATGTTCGCCTTCATCTTGTCCAACTGACCGTTGATCTTGCTGCTTTCGGCAAGCCAGGCGAGGTCTATCTGTCGGTCGGCTACGTTCAAGGCTTCCACCTCAGCACGCTTGGTGAGGGCAGAGTCTATCTTCTCCGCATCATCTACTTGGTTGTAGAGGTTGATGCCGGCAAGAGTGCGGAAACCTAACTTGTTCTTCTCTGCCGCTGTCTTCTTATAGTTGTTATGTAACAGCCAATAATAGAACTCAGGGGTGAGAGAACCGCCACCTGTCTCCATCACCGTTATCTGGTTCTGCTTGGAGGAGTCGTGGTTGTAGGTCACGCTCTGGGCTGTGGCTTTGATGGTGGTTGCTACCGCCATGATGAGTATCATTGTCTTCTTCATGTCCGTTCTTCTTTTGTTTACAATCCGTCAATAGTCAAGTTTTCCTGCCACTTTCCATCGGCTGAAGGCATCTTCCAGTATCTCTTCCTTCGTCCTCGTCCGATACACCTTCTCCTTCCAATAGCCCATGCGCAGCTGCACATACCGCCATGTCTGGAAGTAGGCTTGGTTCAGATGTTTTTCTATCAGGTCCAACGAATTGTTGATATTGTCCAACACCATCAGCAGGTCGGAAGTTGAACAGGCTGCCGCTCCTGTGGCATACAACACGAGGTCGTTGACGCTATGGTAGAGTTGGCTTCCTTCGTTGTATATGTTGTCGATGGCTTTCTTGTTGATGCTGATGAGCATCGTGTCAGCCAGTTCGATGTGTTTCCGCTTGATGACCTTATCATTGAAGTCCTCCAACAGGTTCTTGTAGTCACTGATGCGGTCGCTCACCGTCTGGTAGGTGCTCTTCACGTTCAGCACCGTGCGCAACGACTGGTACATCACATCGATGATGTCGAAGGCCCGGGTGTATTTGTCCAAATCCACATTCAGTTCCTTGTATTTGCCCACCTCTTCACTGCTGTATTCATGCAGCAGTTGATTGCTGTACTCCAAAGTGCTGCGTGCCAGCAAGAGGCTGCGCTGCTTCTTGTGGTCGTTGATGTATGCTTCCACCGATACCGCATCGAATCCCCATTGCGCCAAGGCTGTATTGGGGAAGAGGGTAATCAGCAGGAGAGCTATGATGATGGTATGTCTCATTCTCCGTTCCTCCCTCAGTTTTCGTTCTCGTTATCTTCACCATTCCCTCTGTTAGGGTCTGCATTCTCTCTCCATCGCTCGTAGCACTCTTCAATGAGTGTCCTTCTGCGACCTTGGTCTGCGTCGATTGAAGGAAGAATGTCCTTCAGCACGTCAATGATGCTGCGCTTGTAGTGCATCATTTTTTCTAATGATACCAAGTCGGCGTAAATCTTGGTGATACGGCTATCTACTTCACGGGCTATCTCCAGACGGTCGCTCGACCAGAGCAGGTGTATTACATCGTCATTGTCGGCGGTCTGGGTTGCCTCGCTCTTGGCATATTCTGTGGTGATGCTGCACGACGGGAACTCCTGGGCTATCTCCGAGATACGGCTGTTCACCTGCCTCGTCTTCTCCTCGTCAGAGGCATTCGGGTCAAGGGTCAGCACATCCACCACCTGTGTGTCGGTGTATTCCGAGGTCAGCTCCCACGATATTTGCAGTATCGCACGGTGTATCTTGATGCCAAGGAAGTACTTGGGCTTCCTTGCAATGGACAGTGTCGCCTTGAAGGTGATAATGCCGTTGATGTTGGGCATGGTGGCAGTTCGGACGTAGGTGTAGCCGTTCCACGAACCGGCACCTTGCCACGTGAGATTGTAGGCTGACTTCACATCCTGCATGATGGCAGGGATGCGGTAGTAGTCATCGGTGGAGGTGGCATTGTCGTTAGCCGCCTCGCTCTTGGCATTCTGTATGTCTGCCAACTGCTGCTGCCATGTCGCCAATTCCTTCTTCAGGTTGTCTATCTTCGTCTTGTTGACATTATGTTGCTGCCGCAAGGCAGGGGCTTCCTCCACAGAGGCATTGGCTATCTGCGTGAGCAGGTTCCTGTTCTCTGTCTCCAACTGGCTTATCTGCGCCTCCAACAGGGCTATCTTGCTATTCGCCTCACGTTCCTTCTCGTCCAGTTCCGATAGGTCGAGATTATTTTCTGATACGCTTGTCCTCATGGCGCATTCCTTGCTGTGGGCATTGAGCGAACCGCCGCACTCACGGCACTTGTACTGCGTGCTGCCCTGTCCGAGGGTGACACCGTCCGAACAGGTGACGCTGATGGTCACGCTCTCCACGCCCTTCAGTTTGGCGGCATCGGTGGCTTGATAGTAACGGCGTGCGTCACTGCCGATGTAATAGACATAGCCCTCCTCGTTGTCGTTATACTCCGAGAGACGTGCCTGCAACTGACGCTTGAAGGTATTCAAGTCCATGCTGTAGGAGTCGAAGACATCCTCATACACCTCTTCCACGTTGTTCCAGCTCTTGGTAACGTGTATCTCGTAGGCGTAGGCCTTCTTGGTCTGCTTGCCGCCACGGCTGATGATGTACGACGACATCCAATAGTTCATCGTATAGGTGAAGCCGTCGCTCTGGGCGTTGAGCTGCTGCACACGGCTGCGGCTCCATCCGGCATGGTTCTCCGAGTTGGCCAGTATCTGCTCTCGCTGCGTGCTGTTAGGGTAGAAGTTGGGGTCGGAGGTGTTGATACGATACCAATGGTCACCGTTCAGAATACTGTTGTCATCGGTCGGCGGATAGTAGTCACAGAGGCTTACGCTGCCTTGGTCTCGTCGGGCAATGTACCAACGCTGTGTATAGTAGTTGCCCTGCGTCTCGCTCAGATAGTCTGTCATCCACGAGGTGATGTTGTAGTTGGAGAGGTCGAAGAGGGCTGCCACGTTGTCCTCGCCACCCACCAGACTAAGGAGTGTGCTGCCGATGCCGTTCTCTGCCTGTTCATAGAGGTCATGGTAGTTGTCATAGATGTCGATGATTTTACTCACCTTGCCATTGAAAAGGTCGTTGAAGGCACTCTGCTGCAAGAGTGCGCCTGATGCCCCGTTGATACCTGCCGTCGCCAACGATGCTCCCATATTGTAAAGCGTCTCGATGTCGGCGGTGAGGTTCTCCACGGTGAAGTTGCCGGGCACACTGGCGATGTCATCCAACAGCTGCTGCCAATCTACATTGCCTATCTCCGAGAGTTTGAGGATGGCGGCTATCTCTTGGTTGATTTCCAAGAACTGAATGTCGGCAAAGGTCAAGCTACTGTTGGTCACGACACTCTCAAACTGCATACACAGCGACTTTGTGTCGGCGCATATCTTCATCAGGTAACTGCCCCAGTAGAGGGCGGTCTGCGGACTTTTCAGCATCATTCCTGCCACCGTCCATATCTTGGGCATAATCTTGTTCGCCACCATATTGTGGATGCGGCGGTAATAGTAGTTCTCCGTGCTACTGCTCCAAATGCCGAGGTCGGTGAATGCCTTGCGCTCCAAGAACTTGGCAGCGAAGATGCCGGCAGTGGCAACCTCTGCGGCATTGTAGTGCTTCAAGATTTCGCCCACCTGCTCGTTATAATAGCTCTCTGCCATAGCTCCAGCACCGAATGCGGCAGCCATGGCGGCAACGATCTGCTTGTCGTAGTTCACGCTGTAATACTGCGCATGAACCCTTCCCACGACAAGTGTAAGACACATATATATTATAATAAGGTATAAACGTCTCATTGCTTCACTACTTTACGTTTTTACTACTTTCAGTTTCTACTATTCCACTACTTTACTACTTGTAGTATTTACTATTGGTAGTATTCACTACTAATCGTATTTACTACTAATCGTAAATACTACCCAGCCACCGTTCCCGAAAGTTTTGCTTTCGGGCATCTGGGCTTTACGTCTATTCCGGGATTTCCGTTTCCATCAATCAGCCCCCGTGCTCGCCGTGTCAGCGGCGAGTGGCTCCATCGTCCGTCAAATTGAGCACATGCCCCGCCTCATTGACCTTCTGCGCAAATGCCAACGACTTCCCGATGCCACTGGCATCCCAATCTCTGCAATACCGCTCGATAGCCTCCTGATGTCTGCACTTCAGTTCATGCTTATAGAGTTTCAATGCCTCCTTCTCAGCTCGCTCGGTGGTGTAGGTCATATAGCACTCGTGCGGCTCCTCCACACCATACACTCCGCTCGTCGATCCACGTCGGATAAACACCTCACGGAAGAAACTTCTTCCCTCCTTGTTATCCAAGCGGTTGACAGTGAATATCTTCTTGCAATCCACATCCGTCAATCCTAATATCGCCTTGATCTCGTCGAATCGCTCACGAAATTTGCTTTGGTCGAGCAGCATCACCACGTCGGAGTTGTTGATGATGGCTTCCTTCACGATGGGACTGCCGATGATGTCCTGTATCTCCTGTGTCACTACGCCCACGCTCGCCCAGAACTTTCGGGCTGTCTTGTATAGGTACTTGATGTACTCGGCCATCAGCGGCGAGGCGATGGCTTTCCATGCCTCCTCGATGACAAGGCACTTGCGGTTCTTCTTCAGGCGCATCTTCTGCAGGAACACGTCCATGATGATGAGCGTCACGATGGGGAAGAGCTGCTTGTTCTCCTTGATGGCATCCACCTCGAAGACGATGAAGGTCTCGTCGAACAAGGTGCTATCCACGTTCTCGTTGAGAATCTTGTCGTACTTGCCGCCACGGTAGAAGTTTTGGAGCATATAGGCGAAGTTGTCGCAGTCGATGGTGGTGATGTTGTTCTCGATGCAGATCTGGTCGAGACGCTCACAGGCGAACTCATAGAATGAGTCGAAGGAGAGGGTCTTCACGCTCAATGCCATGCGCCGTTCCTCCAGTCCCTTGATGAGTTTCTCCACCTTGTCGTGTATCTGCGTCAGCTCCGTGCCGCGCCGCTTCTCCATGGTGGAGAGGTTTTTTCTCAGTGTCTCCTTCTGTGAGGAAGGATAGGGCTGCACACCGTTGAAATAGAAATCGTAATACTCCGTCACCAACTGCTCCACGACACGGAACTCCAGTTCGGGTATCTGCGTCTCCGAGCCTTTCCATATCAGCAGTATCAGGTTCTTCAGGAAGTCTATCTTCTCAATGTTCAGCTCCCGCTTGCTGATGTTGAAGGGGTTCATGGTGATGGGCTTGTCCTCCGTATAGGCGATGTACTTGCCGCCCACATACTCGCAGAGTCCCTCATACGAGTTACCCGTATCGACCATGACGATGTCGGTGTTCTGCTCCCACAACTGACGCACCACGCTGTTCATGTGGAACGACTTGCCGCTGCCCGAAGGACCCAAACAAAAAAAGTTCGAGTTGTCGGTCAGCTTCTCCTTTCCCTCCTTTCCTGTGATGTCGATGGCTACGGGCACACCTTGGCGGTCGGTATAGTATATCTTCAGCGGGGTGTCCTCATTATGCACGATGCGCTCCTTGTACATCAGACAGGTGGCGGCATCGCCGAGGGTGAGGAATCGGTCGTAGTCGGCATTCATGCCATAGCAGTTGCCGGGGAAAGAGTTGACGAACAGCTCCAACTGGTTGTAGGCCCGCTTGCTGATGTGGATGCCCATGCGCGAGAAGGAGTTTTCGAGATGGTTGGTGCATTTCTGTATGTCGGTGTCGCCGCTCACTGCCACCACGAGGTTGTAGTGGGTATAGACGAGCTGCTTGCTCTCACGGGCTATCACCTCCTGCACACGCTTGATGTCCTCTACAGCCATCAGGTTGCTGGGGTTGGGCATGGAGGCATGGCGGTTTTTCTTCTTGTCGAGTAGGGCAAGCTCACGCTTCTGGTTGGGCACGAACACCATCTGGTTGAACACCACGCAGTCGGCTCCGGGCACGCTATCGACGATGCTCACGAGATCAACGGGCATACTGGTGTTGTTCACCTCGATATTTGCGTAGGGACGGATGACCGACGGCAAGTTGGCATAATCCACATCCACAAGGCTATACACCTTGCAGCTACGGTCCCCCATGCCGATGGTCTCGTCATCGACCTTGAAGTTGGTCATCGACACCACCTTGTCACGGAAGTTCATGGAGAAGAAACGGTCCACATACTCGCAGGCTTCCGTTTTGCCGAGGAATCGGGACTTCACGCCGGCATCCCTCAGCTGGTCGTGCACCTTGCGTATCTTCACCAAGAAGTCACGCCATTTCTTGTTGTCGAACGACATCAGACGGCTCTTCTTGTTCTCCTGTGTGATGGTGAGGTAGCAGACGCTGTCGGTAAAGGGTCTGCCGTTGAAATAGCGGAAGTAACTCTCGCTCAGGAACTCATGATTTCCACCGTTCTCTTCCTTGAATGCCTTCCTCACAAACACGTCCTGCTTGTGCAGCGCATAGCCTTCGCCCAAGGTCTGGGCAAGGGCGGCGAAGAGGTGGGTGAACTCATAGTAGGCCTCGATGTTGGCGGAATACTTCTGCACAGGGTTCTCCATCTTCAGAACAGCGGAGTATTCGCCCGTCTTGGTATAGAGCACGCCGATGCCATCCACTTCCTCGATGGAGAAGTAGATGTCCTGGAAGATGCGCTTGCGCTTCCCTCCCGTGCCGAATGCCTTGACACTGATGGCCATGCCCACGCAGATGGCTGAGAATATGAGTATGATGTATAGGGTCATTGTTCTTTTTCTTTTTTAATCGCAAAAAGGCGGGCGCACCCTCATGCGTGATGCCCCCACCTCCATTCACTTACAATCATTGATAGCTTTCCACTTGGACATAATGGATTCTCTTTTTTGTTTTACACTTTCTTTGAATAGGCATAGATGAATATGCCGTTGTCACTCTTCTTGCTGTGCAAGCCCTTGCGCTGCTTCATGACGATGAGAACGCCACCGACAGCTACGGCGAGGACTAGCAGCACGAGTCCTGCCACGAAACCGAAGATGCAGTAGCCGAGGATGAAACCCGCAACGGCTCCTCCTGCGGTGGCTGCCGCCCAGTAGATGTAGCGTCCCTGCAACCCGAAGAACTCCAATGGACGTTGCAGTCCCTTGAAAATGGGATAATCCGGAAAACGCTCTTGCTTTGTATCTGCCATAACTGTCAGTGTTTTAACGTTCTACATACTCACAATCTCACGCTGCGTTTAACCTCCAATGCCGAAGAACAGAGGCAGTGCCTGGGCTGCTGCAATGAGGAAAATACATGCGCCGACGACCATCATGATCTTCTTTTTCACGTCCTGTTCCTCGTTGTTCATGGCGATGTAAACGCTTATGGCTCCGACAATTGCAACGACACCTGCAATGGCATAGCAGAGCTTCACCACGATAGGTACATACTTGGCAATCTCCTCCGTCACTGTGGTAAGCGCGGTCGTTCCTGCCGAGTAGTCGCCGGCTGCGTTCTGTGCCATTGCTGCGGTGGTGCCGACAAGCAACATCAGGGCGAGCGTTTTCATGCGCTGTGAAGAGAAGAATCCCTTCACCTTCTTGTTAATCCTTTCAAACATTCTTTTTACCTTTTAATTTGTTACACTTTGAGTTATCTTATCTCGTATCACCTGTATCTCAAATCTGATAACCGAAGAAAGCGGGGAAGACGATGGTCGCTCCTATGAGGAACAGGCAGGCTCCCACCAGCATCATGATGTTCTTCTTCACTCCTTCTTCGCCCGTATTCATCTTTATATATATCTGCAAGGCGCTGACTATGACCACGATGCCCGCCACTGCATAGCACAGATAAACGATATAGAGCATCATCGTCACGGCATAGTCATGGGCACTCGCAAGTGCGTCCGCTCCCCAGCTGTAGTCCACGTTGCCACACTTAGCACTGGCCAGAGCTGGGGTTAAAGCGGCATATAATGATAGAAATGCACTTCTTGTTTTTGACATCATATCTCATTATTGAGTGATTCCACCTTGACCATGTCACGTCCATTGTGACGAAGACCGCGGGCGATGATGGTGTTGTTCAATTCTTCCGAATACATGGGGTCGGAATAGGTGGTATTCACTTCCTCCATCTTCTTCTCGATTGCGCTTTGTATCTTTTCAAGCACATGAGGCTTGCTCTCTTCCGCAGTGGCGGCTGCCTCCTCTGTAGGCTCTGCAAGCTGCTTCTCCTCGTAGGCTGTCTCATATTGGTTGTCGCCTACGCTGAAACCACCGTCGCTCTCGCTGACCGCTATCGACTCTTCCTCGTCGGTCATGTCACTGACATCAAACGACTCGCCCTGTGACTTCTCGTCCTTGGGCTTTCCGTACAGATCCTGCACGATGATGACCGTATAGTAGATGACATAGATTATGGTCACGACAATGGCGAATATTACAAATGACTTCATATTTTCAAGTTTGATTTTACTATGGTTTGGCTTATTGCCGATGCAAAGGAACTACCTTTTCTTCAATCTTAAACCGAAATGACTTTCCGCGGAGCCAAATCTTAACTCTAATTTTGATTACACTCGCAATCATACTCAAAAATCAAACTCGAAAGGCACAAAAAAAGCCCTTCCGATAGGGAAGAGCTTGTAAAGAGGGTGGATGAAAAAAATGTGGATGGCTATATGGTCAGGTACTTGCCATGGGAGAAGTCCTGATGTTCGTTAGAGAAAACATAGCCCAACTGGTTGGACAAGCATTGGGTGTTGCCTATCCTGGCATCGATGTTGGTGTGCGAATGTCCGTATATCCAATAGTCTATGCCGCTATCGGTGATATAGTCCTCCAACTCTACGGTGAACGCCACGTTTGCCTTGCTGCCTTGAAACTTTGGGTGGAGCATACGGAACGATGGTACATGATGGGTGACAACAATCTTATGGGCTGCTTGCGAATATGCCACTGCATCCTTGATAAAGGTGAGGCAACGTTCATGCTCAGCATTGAATTGGGCATGGGTCATCAGCTCACCTTTATATAATATACGGCGGAAGTCGCTTATCACTTGCTCGGTGAAGTAAGCGTCCTCCAAAGGAATCCTCGACCAAAGGGTGGAGAGGATGATGTCGGTGTCGCCAATCCTCGCAATACCGTTGTAGTGGCTGAATACATTGGGACGTACCTCCAAGAGATAGCCGTCGGGCAGTGTCGCCACATCATAATATTTGTAGAACTCATGGTTGCCCATGCAGCAATGCACCTCCTTGTAGTTCTCCGATGCCCAGTCCCAAAAGGGATGCTTGGAGTAGTTGTCATCGCCGAGATAGCCGATGTCGCCGGCAAGCAGCAGTATGTCGCCCGTCACCTCCAAGGGGTGGGCTTTCAGATACCGCCAATTGTCGGCAAACTCCAGATGCAGGTCGGATGCGTATTGTATCTTCATATTGGTCATGCTTCTATAAACAATTCATCCAGTTGATCTAACAGTCCGGTCACAAATGCCTCGTCTTGACCGAGTGACTTTGACAATGGTTCTGCGAGAGTTGACCAGTCGGCTCTGATGGAGGCGACAAACTCCCTTATACATGCCACTATTGAAGCAGGAGCCTCAATGTTGTCCTCAGTCATTATGACCACATTTTTCAGGATGTCCGAACGGTGCTTCTTGATGTCTTTGGTGTTCACATGCTTGCCGTCCCGCTTGTCTGCCATGAGATTTAGGTAGGCTCTTGCCTTCAGTGCTATCAAGGCAGCGGAATTGGCATGGCGTATGCCATCAGTCAGTTGGCTGTGTGCGATAGTAAAGTGATAGTAATCATCGTCCATGATGATGGCACTAAGACTCGACACATCTTCATCGGTCGGGATAGGTTCTATGACAAATCCCTTTGGCTCTCCAAGCACGTCGGGGTGGCGTGACAGCAGTTCTATCATCTCGGGATAGCCGTCTTTACCATCAAGGAAACGATACATTTCATACCTTGGTGGCTCACCAGCCTCCTGTTTCCTCTTTTCAGGTCGATAGCCAGCCTCCCGCACAAACTGCCAGAAGCGATTGGCGAAAGCCTCGGTCATGTTCTCTACGATGACTATCATGTCGATGTCGTGTGTGGCGCGTGGACGCACCACGGTATTGGTCATGGTGATGTCACAGGCTGCTCCGCCTATCACCACATAGTTTTCTGAGTATTCCGCAAATGCTTCACGGAACTTGACTAATCCTTCCATTTCTGTTCACTGATTATTCGTTCTACTTCTTTTTCTACTCTCGGATCATCATCATCTCTCAACGAAAGGACAAGGGAAAGGCGATCAACCCACTGGCTTTTGTCGCCCATTTTGCTGACAACAGGGTATTTCCATACCTCTATGATATAGTTGCCGTCATAGATGTTGGGATTCTCCATGACATCAGCCGACTTGACGGCACGATATTCCTTGCTTGTCATCATTATCATCTCTTCCCGGTCACGATTAAGCATGGAATAATGTGCCA
The DNA here is from genome assembly GCF_041323955.1 of Prevotella pectinovora. Taxonomy (NCBI): domain Bacteria; kingdom Pseudomonadati; phylum Bacteroidota; class Bacteroidia; order Bacteroidales; family Prevotellaceae; genus Prevotella; species Prevotella pectinovora. The sequence continues at coordinate 6,937 of NZ_JBGLIV010000002.1, read as the reverse complement.
GGGCATTGATGCCGCATACGGGGTATTCCGCATCCAAGCGTATGTCATCGCAAAAGATGCGGTTCTCCACAGGTGACAGCAAGACGTTCTGAGCCTTGTCCCACAGTTCCTTGCCCTTCAACTCGAAGTGTACCACCTTGCTGCGCTGTCCGTTCTGAATCTTTTGACACAGTCCTACATCTTCAAGACAGGTGACACCCAACGTGACGCTTTCGTAAGAATATGGAAGCAACGGTGCAATATCCCTTGGCGACATTCCTTCAATACTGCCCACCTGTAGGTGATAGAGTAGTATGTATTGCGCCACAGGGGTCAATACTTCGGCAATCTTCCTGTTGCTTGTCTTCTCCAATGCTATGATGCCTGGCAGATGGGCATATTCCTCGGACATGACAAAGAAGACTCCTTTGTCTGCCAGTCTGTGTCGCTCGTAGGTGGGTCCGGGCGCAAGGATAAACACCGCAGGCAGTCCCAGGGCTTCGGTCAACCGCTTGCCCGTGATGGCGCAAGTCCGTGGAGAGGGATTGCCCTTCTTGGGCTCAACGAACAGCAGGGGCGTGCCTTGGTATGTGCCATCATAGAAACGGTATGAGAGTTTCTCGCCAACCGTGATGCCTTTCAGGCTTTCCTTGGCACGAGGTTCCACCTCAAAGCGTCTGCCCAATATCCTTATTTCTTTTTTCAATTCCATTCTGCTACATTTTAATAATGTATTAAAACGATGCAAAAATAAGGATAATAATTGAGAATCAAGCATGTTTGGGCGAAAAAGTGCAGATTTGATATGTAATTTCAATGCATTTGAGCCATTTTTGCATCAAATGATGGTGTTTTCGTCTTTATAATGTCATTCAGATGCCGTTCGTTTCTTCCTCATCAGATAGTCGTTGACATCCTTGTAGTCGGCATATCTGAAGGACTCGTCCGTCACCCTGTACTCGAATACATTGCTGATGCTCTCAACCGTCTTGCGTCCTGCCTGGTCGTTGTCGAGGAAGCAATGGATGTGGGTGTAACGGTCAAGGTAATGCAATGCCTGTTTGAGGTTGGCGACTGAGTTCAGTATCATATAGTCGCAAGGGCTTTCAACGACAAACCATCGGTCTTGCTGTTTAACGAGGGTCATATAAGCAAGGAAGTCCATGAAGCCCTCAAAGACCAGACAACCGTTTTGCCACTCGTTGAACGTATGGGCAAGCAGGGTGATGTCCTTATGCCCGATGCAGCCCTTGAAATAGGGATTGCGCACCTCATGTCCTTCACTCAGATTGCCAAAGGCAATGCCATAGTAATGTTTTTGCTCAACCTTGTAGTGTATCTCCCTGCAATACATCCTGCCAATGGTGATGTCTATCCGTCGGCTACTGAAATAGGACAGCAGAGAATGGTTGCTCAGTGGGAGCAGCTTCACATCGTTCATCTTGGTTGTCGTGTATTCCTTGGCTGCGATAGCGGTCTCGATTGCCTTATCCACAGTGGCAATACTCTTGGACGCAAGGTAGGCAAGGGCATCGGAAACGGATTGTTTGTTATACATACGCTTTACCAGCTCCACAAGGTCACCGCCCTCCTTAATGGCGTAGTCGTACCACAGGTTCTCCTTCTTGCTGACCTTGAACGATGCGGTCTTCTCGTCCCTGAAGGGTGACAGATACCAGTAGGCATTGCCCTTCTTCTTTTTCAGCGTTACATTCTCCTTGTCTAAGAAGTCTATAATGCTCAGTTTCTTCGATTGTTCAATATTCATTGTACTTTCATTTGTTCGGTTTTACTTTGTCCATGGAAACAGTTTACTTTACCCTTTCTCCTATATAGGCACACCCGTAAACTAAACCATTTGCTAAACTACTTTTCCGCTTCCCAATTCAGCCTCCGATTTCGGTTTACTTTGGCCTTATTTCTTATATATAGGTACGGACGTAAACTAAACTGGTTTCTGAACTGTTTTTATTCCTCTTCATGGAACAGGTCAATCTCGGCAGGTGTATATCCGAAATAGTAATGATTATCCCGCTTCACTATGAGCTTTTGCTCGTTAATCAGGTATTTCAGCATTTTGATGATGACGCTTCTGCCACGCTTAAAGCCAATGTCTGCATAGGCTTGCGTTAATTCCTCCACCATGCGATCGAATCCTTTGATAGGTTTCTCCTTGAATGCAGCCGTCAGCGCCTCGTTATGCTGTTCGGATGTCAAGTCTTGGTAAGTAAACCTTGACGGTTGCTTGTCACCTTCTTCCTTCTCCGGCGTGTGCTCGACAATCTCTGGCAACCCTTCCTCATTGACTGTAAAGGCAAACGGCTTGAACTCCTTCTCACGGATGTGCATCGCCTTCACCTCGCTGATGTCGGGATTGGTGGTGCTCTTGGTGATGACAAGCACCGTCTCTGCCTTGTTGTTCATCTCCGTACCGATATGCCCGCGCACGTTATTGTCGCCCTTGTTCTGATGCAATACGCAATGGATGTGCAGGTCATACTTTGATGACCATTCCATCATCTTGTTGATGACCTCGACCGATTCTCCCGCATTGTTGATGTCGAGAAGCAGGTCTCTGATTCCGTCGATGATGACCAGTCCATAGCTTTGGTCTTGGGCAAGCGCATAGTCTATGACCTCTATCCTGACGGAGGGCGTGTACTCTCTCAGACAGATAAAGTCAAGGTTCTCGTTGTCGATGCTTGTAGGTAGACCAGCGAGCTTCAGGATGCGCTCCAGCACATTATGGCAGTGATAGCGGCTCTGCTCCGTATCTACATACAGTATCTTGCGTTTCCCCTCTGGCAGACTGGCGCGATAGTTCAGTACCTTGCCGTTGGCGAGGGAAGCGGCTACCAAGGCAGACACGTTGAAGGTCTTTTTCGCCTTTGCCTTACCAGTAGAAGCACTGAAGTTGCCCAATGTGGCTATGCTGGAATTATCAACCCATATAATCTGAGGAGGTGTTTTATAAGTATCTGTTGCCTTTATCAACGATTCGCTCAATATGCGATTGAGACGCTGTACTCCTTCCTCTTTTGAGTTAGGCTGTACATGTTTGTTATTTTCTTCCATTTTCATTCTTTCGGATTATCAATTTCTATTTTCGTTACCATTCCAATGACCTCTTGTTTGTTTTGGAGCAGCCACTTGTCGATTTCTTCTCTATTAAAATACAGCATTTTTCCCCTTGGCTTATAGTGTGGAACTTCTTTTGCGGCTGTAAGTTTGTATAGCAGGCTTTCAGAAACACCAATATACTTACATGCTTCGTCAAACCCCAAGACGGTTTTGGTCTGCTTGACCATCTTCTCCAATTCCTCGATTCGCTCTATTAGTTTGTCAATAGGTCCCAAAGCCTCCAAACTGTCTTCTATTGCGACAATTCGCTCATAGAGTCTAAAATGTCTTTCATTCATGTGTCACGTACCTTAATTAAATTGTTTACAGACAGTAGCACGGTTATATTAGCCGTCTATTCTTTCTTTGTGTAGATAGTACATATTCCTCTGCTTCTCTTTGAATCTCGTTCTTCGATTTGCCCTTGGTTCCTTGAAGCCATTCATCTATCTCAGATTTGAGGAACATGATGCGTTTGCCTCTCTTGTGAAACGGTATTTCCCGATTGCTTGTCCAGCAATATATGGTATGCTCTACCGGATGTGTTGGGAGATAAGCACATAATTCAGCAACCGTAAACCATGTTTCTTCTTTTTCTGATTGAACAAGTTCATATATACCATCAATCTTGTCTTCTAATGATGACAGCTTTTTCAGTACCCCCGTTATAGCGTTGGGAATATCTTCAAATCTTATACTATTTTCTTCCATGCTAATTATTTTTTATGATTTTTGATGCAAAGTTATGGGGAGACTGTCACTAAATAGAAAAAGTAACGTGATAGTAAGGCAGTATCAACCAAACTATCACGTTTTTACTTTCATTTAGCAGAATTATTGTGATTTATTCCTCTCTTAATATCTGTTCGATGGATTTGCAGATGGCATATTGACTTGCTGTCATGGAAACGTTTCTTCTTATCCTTGAAAGAGAAGAGGAAAGACAACTTGAAGTTATGAATTTCTCTGTTCCATCCTTTTTGATACTGGTTAAGAAGCGACCTTCTCCCATGACATATTGCCAATTATTGTTTATCAAATGGTATTGAGCCATAGCGTCAAACAGTACGGCTACATTACGTACATTCTTTACACGGATAGATGCGTCCAAGTCGCACTTGAATAGGCGACACAACTCGCTACGCACATCACTGTTGTCGGCAAAATCAAATATGTCGTGACTTTGGACAAGTTCTACCAACAAATCCATCTGTCTGTCTGACAATTGGCATCCCAAAGTGAGGATGGACGATTTCTTTCGGGTAAGGATTGGCAGACCAGTACCCACATGTTGAAGAAACAACTCAATAAGTTCCTGCTTGGAATAATCTTCTTTTTTCTTGATTATTGACACACACTTAGAGTCTCTAAACAAAGTACCAATAATGCCAATTGCCATCTGTCGCGAGTTCTTACAACGTGCACAATCACAGTCAATATATTGGTGACTGCGCTCAAATAGTTCTATGAAGTACTCTGTCTTCATATGATTCTTTTCAGCTTGAAGATACCAACTTCTTGCGATCTCAAACAACTCATACAGTTCTCTGTAGAAGTCTTCTGTACACTCCACATGTTTGTGGACACGCTTGCTCTCTTCAAAAAGAGAGAAGCCAAAAAAGGCTGTCTTTTTTCATTTTTATCTGTTTATTGTTATAAATGTTTGGTTTCCACGAAAGGTTAAAGTGCCAAAACAATAGCATCATTACATAGAATGTTGAAAATGAAAGGCACTAAAAACCACCTGTACAATAAAGGACTTATTGATACAAGTGGTCTTCTATACTAAGTGCTTACAAATGATAATCACTATTCATCTATGTCCAACTTAAAAGCTTCTGTAGCTTCATCTTTCTTCTTGTCAATTACTTTTGCGTAGATTTGCGTGGTTTTTACATTGGTATGCCCTAACATTTTGCTTACGGTATATATGTCTGTACCGTTAGCCAATTGTAACGTTGCATAGGTGTGGCGGAAGCAATGAAAGGTGATGTGCTTGGTAATCCCTGATGCTTTTACCCACCGTTCCAAAGGCCTAGATATCCATGAAGGGTCAGGCAGTCCGGCAAACACCAACAGTTCTCCGTCTTTCTTGCGCTCACCGCAAAGATTGTATGCCTGTGGCGATATAGGCATGTATTCAACGCCCTTAGTCTTCTGCTGAGTGAAATTGAGACGGTACCCACCATTGTATTCTTCAACCTCTGACCATTTAAGCTTTTGAATATCGCTATGTCGCATTCCTGTCAGTGCAGAGAACAAGGCTGCCCGTTTTAGTATATCATCACACGGAGTCTTTGCCAATATATTAAGTTCTTCCAGTGACAGATACTCTCTTCGAGCACTCTGAAACATGATATTTTTAGCCTTGGCAGCAATATCACAATTCAGATAGCCATCCACGAAAGCTTGTTTGAGTGCCGCCTTGAAGATAGAGAAGTACGTCGATGCCGTATTCCTTGAAATAGTTCCTTTCTTAGAACCACCCTGCGGTGCCTTTATCAAGAAGGAACGGAATGCCTCAATATACTTCATGTCAATCTGCGAGAACTGTATGTAGTCACACTTGGCAAACATTGACAACAGTGTGTGCAATCTGCGCCAGTTGACAACTATCGATTCTGACGCAGTTTCCTCTCTTTCTTTGATTAACTTCTCAATATACTCCAGAACATTGCATTTTGAGCGTTCGCTTTGTTCTGCCATTTCCATTTGCTGGTCAGTAAAGAGAGCCATGTTGTCGTACTCTTTTTGACGCAGGACTCGAACGCCATCCGCATAAAGGCAAGTTTCCATATCTTGCTTGGATTTACACTGAATAACGCCATTGTCATCTCGCTTGGGCTTGTACTTTATTCTACCAGCAACGGCTCGCTCGCTTCGTCGTTTATCCCATATAGGGGTAGTAATAGACCTCCTGAGATATTCACGCACTCGTTTGGGTTTGTCATTTCCCGTCTCATAAACAGGATAAGCTTCAAGATAGATGAACCACTCATCTCTCCACTCACTTTTCTTTAATTTGACGGAGACTTTAGTATAATCTAATCTTTTCATAATGGTTTTATATCTTTATAAAGTTTGTCTATTGATTCCTTGTGAGCATACACATAATTACCGATTTGCCGGGTCGGTATTGAGTATTTTCGTATATGAGCATACACGGTGCTGTCATCCAGATGAAATTTCTTGGAAATCTCACCTATTGTATAGCAATCCTCTGGTTCCATGCGGTACATGGTAACTGGTTTCCTTGGCTTGGTGTCAAGCGGAGACTGTCTTAACGGAAACAGATTCATTAGTTCTCCTTTGCATACAAGTCGTATTCCTTTCTCTGGCTCAATGAAGGAAATCTTTTTCATGTAGATGAGCCTATAAATGGTTGAGCGGCTTGCACCAAACATAGCATACGCTTCCGTTATGCTGATATACTCTTTAGACTTGGGCATATTGCTTACAATCTTGTCCAGTTCAAGTTGGCGTTTTTCTTCATCATGCTTACGCTTCCACGCCACCTTGGAGCATTTGGGTGAACAATACCAGGACTCCAAAGTCCTTGCGAAGAACTCTTCTCCGCACACAGGACATTTCCGTACTATCTTATACTTTGCTACTGCCATAATTCATTCATTTTGTAGTTCTTAATATCTATTCTTCTCATCATATCTACTTTTTCTTACAGGTACAAATAAGGTACAGATGTTTATAATAATAACGCAAAGATAGCAATATTATTGTGTACGGCCAAAAACAAGAAAAGCGTGTAACTCATTGAGCTACACGCTTTCCATTTGATATTGTATTCTTATTTCTCTATGTGCTTATTTCACTTCCTCGA
>NZ_JBGLIV010000001.1:0-3205537 GCF_041323955.1 Prevotella pectinovora | reverse complement strand
AGTCTGCGTCCTGAACGTCGTCGGCACCGTTGCTCTGTGAGCCGGCGTTGTTCTGGGCGCCACCGGCGTTGGCTCCGTTGAAGCCGGCACCTGCGTCAGCACCTGGCTGAGCACCCTGATACATCTGCTGTGAGGCAGCCTGCATAACGGTGTTGAGGTTGTTGATGGCAGTGTCGATGGCAGCCACGTCACCACTCTTGTGAGCATCCTTGAGCTGCTGGAGAGCCTGCTCGATGCCTGGCTTCTTGTCGGCAGGAATCTTGTCGCCATTGTCCTTCAGGAAGTTCTCTGTGGTGAATATCATAGAGTCAGCCTGGTTCATCTTGTCGATCTTCTCGCGCTCAGCCTTGTCGGCAGCGGCGTTAGCCTCAGCCTCAGCCTTCATGCGGTTGATCTCATCCTCACTCAGTCCTGACGAAGCCTCGATACGTATTGCCTGCTCCTTACCGGTGGCCTTGTCCTTTGCAGAAACGTTGAGGATACCGTTGGCATCGATATCGAATGTCACCTCAATCTGTGGCACACCACGACGAGCCGGTGCGATTCCCTCGAGGTTGAACTGACCGATACTCTTGTTCTGGGCAGCCATCGGACGCTCACCCTGCAGCACGTGGATGGTCACGGCAGTCTGGTTGTCGGCAGCTGTAGAGAATGTCTCACTCTTCTTGCAAGGGATTGTGGTGTTTGCGTCGATAAGCTTTGTCATCACGCCACCCATTGTCTCGATACCGAGAGTCAGAGGAGTAACGTCGAGCAATACGATGTCGCCAACTCCCTCTTCCTTGTTGAGGATGGCACCCTGGATAGCAGCACCCACTGCAACCACCTCGTCTGGGTTAACGCCCTTTGAAGGCTCTTTGCCGAAGTAGTTCTTCACGAGAGTCTGCACTGCTGGTATACGACTTGAACCACCTACGAGGATTACCTCGTCGATATCTGAAGTCTGGAGCTTTGCGTCGCGGATAGCGTTCTGGCATGGCACGAGACAAGCCTGAATCAGGTTGTGGGCCAGCTGCTCAAACTGTGAACGTGTGAGAGTCTTTACCAAATGCTTTGGCACACCGCCTTCTGCCGTGATGTATGGCAGGTTGATTTCTGTAGACGAAGAGCTTGACAACTCGATCTTTGCCTTCTCGGCAGCCTCTTTCAGACGCTGCATAGCCATAGGATCCTTAGAGAGGTCGATGCCCTCGTCAGCCTTGAATCCGTTCACGAGCCAGTCGATGATCACCTGGTCGAAGTCATCACCACCGAGGTGTGTGTCACCATTTGTAGAGAGCACCTCGAACACTCCGCCACCAAACTCGAGGATAGAGATATCGAATGTACCGCCACCGAGGTCGAACACAGCGATCTTCATGTCCTTGTTAGCCTTGTCCACTCCGTATGCCAGAGCGGCAGCCGTTGGCTCGTTCACGATACGGCGAACGTTCAATCCTGCGATCTGTCCAGCCTCCTTGGTTGCCTGACGCTGAGAGTCAGAGAAGTATGCAGGCACAGTGATGACAGCGTCTGTCACCTCCTGTCCGAGATAGTCCTCGGCAGTCTTCTTCATCTTCTGCAGCACCATGGCTGAGATTTCCTGTGGAGTATATTTACGTCCTTCGATGTCTACACGTGGGTAACCACCCTCGTTAACAACGGTGAATGGCACACGTCCTGTTTCCTTTTCACACTGTGCGTAGGTCTCACCCATGAAACGCTTGATAGAATAAACCGTATTCTTAGGGTTTGTGATGGCCTGACGCTTTGCCGGGTCACCAACCTTACGCTCACCGTCTTTTACGAAACCTACCACTGATGGAGTGGTGCGTTTACCTTCGCTGTTAGCGATTACTACCGGTTCGTTACCTTCGAACACTGCAACACATGAGTTTGTTGTACCCAAGTCGATTCCAATAATCTTTCCCATAATTGTATCTATTTTTTATTATTTCTTTGTTAACTGATTTCTCAGACTGCTTTCGCAATCTGTCAATCATTTTGCAAAGCCTGTGCCAATGTCACATTATGCCAAAGATATGACATCTTGTCAGACAGGAAGCGGCATTTTCCACTTCTGCCGCCCTTTCTACGACATTATTTCATGCCCCATAGATACAACACTCCCCACCCTCTCATGCGCATCATCCGAAAATTTCATTATCAATCGTATTCTCCGCTCGGTTTAGATAGTTTGCCGCCCTGCAGCTGTTCCAATACTCACACATTAGCTATCAGCCAGTGAGCAGCGTTTGCGTTTTCGAGGGCAACGATGCCAGAACCGTGGTGGGAAGTCTGTAATCACAAAAAAAACAAGTAATATCGACAAGGGGGATGACCAGTCAGTGCGACCGGTCATCCCCCATTTTTTTCAGTTTCAAACGGTCATTAGGCCGTCAGTGATAACAAGCCTCATCCCACCCAGAAGATATAGGCAAGACTGACACAGCTGATGCTCACCCAAAGCAGCACGCCCTGTATGAGCGGCTTGATGCCAACGCTGCGCAGCGTCTCCCTGGTGAGCGACGCTCCGATGAAGAACAGCGAGAGAGTGATGAGATGCTTGGCGAGTTTCGCCACGGCACCGCTGAACTCACCACCCACCGACGCTGCAGCATCACCGATCAGCGAGGCATTGCTCAGGATGTAGGTGTTGAAGATTATCGCCACCACAAACCAGATGATGAAGCGAGGCACACAGCTATACCATGGTTTCGAAGCCCCATCTGTCTGAGCCAACGAACGGCGGAAGAAGAACGGAGTGACCAGAGCGAGAACCACTATCCACAGCGCCCGCGTCAGTTTGATGGTGGTAGCCACCTCCAATGCGCTCACGCCCTGGCTCGCCACCAGGTCGGGATGCATCTGGTCGTATGCCGCACCGGCTCCCACTACGGAAGAGGTGTCGTGGATGGCAATCGCCGCCCACATTCCGAACTGCTTCATCGTCATCCCCAAGGCATCGCCGATGGACGGGAAGATGAAGAGCGCTATGCCATTGAGCACGAACACCACGCCGAGCGCCACCGACATGCTCTCAGCCTTAGCCTTGATGATAGGACCGACGGCAGCTATCGCCGAACCGCCACATATCGCCGTGCCGGAACTGATCAGATAGCTCGTCTGCGAGTCCACACCGAGCAGTTTTCTGCCTAACAGCCATCCCAGGGCGAGCGTGCCGAACACGCTGGCCACTGTGAATATCATTCCCTCGCTGCCAGAGGCGAGCGCCTTGTCCACATTCATTCCGAAACCGAGTCCGATGACGGAATACTGAAGGAGCTTCTTCGACATCGTTTTGTTGAACACCGGGAACGCCTTGCCCAGCAGCAACGCGAAGGCGAAACCGATGGCAAGAGCCACCGGCGACGACACCCAATGTGCTATCCACGACAGCGAACCCATGTCGAGTCCGAACACTTCTTCGGCGAATCCCAACAACAGCGACACGCCGATAACAGCCACAACAACGATGTAGCAGATTTCATTTCTTTTCATTACGATTGATGTTTTATCGATTGTTTCAAAAAACTTGCAAATTCATGCAAAGGTAATCATAATTAGTATATTTACAATGTTGCCTGCATTTTTTGTTTCTTTTTTTATCTATAACCTTGATTCTGGAACCGATATTTTTCATAAATTTGCAGGATTGTATCGCAACGACAAGCAAAAAGAAGAACAAGGAAGGAGCATACTGTAAATGAAGAACAAATATATGATAATCGCCATACTCGCTGCCGTATGCTGCGCAGCGGCAATAGTCTATGCCCTGCGCTGGCGAATAGAAGAGGAGCTTCCACAGAAGCCCACCGCCGTGCGCCGCATAGCGACAAGGAAAAGGCAGGCACCTGAGAAGAAACCGGAAAATAAGAAACCTGAGGAGAAGAAGGAGCCCACCACCCCACCGTTCATCAACGGCACCGTGACCGACACGGAAGGCAACCCGATGGCGGGCGTAGTGGTGAGCAACGGCATCGACTGCTCCGCCACAGACTCGCTGGGACGCTACAAACTGCCCAACGACTCCACGGCACGCTTCGTATTCTTCACCGTGCCGGCAGACTGCGAGGTGCCCGTACACTCAGCAAAAGACCACACCGCACATTTCTACAAGCCCATCATCAAAGGTGTGTCGCGATACAGTTTCACACTGAAGAAGCTGGCGGGAGGAGTGGAGAAATACTACAAGATGATAGTGCTTGGCGATCCACAGGTGACCAACGACTTCAACCCATACTACAACGGCCCCGACGACAAGCCGCTGGAAATCGGCGATGTGGAGAGGTTTGCCACGGAAACGATGGCTGACATAAGGCGCACGATACGTTCGCTGCCACAAGAAACGCCGATCTACGGACTCAGTATGGGCGACGACGTGCAATACTACGGCGGTTTCAACCCTATGCTCGAAAAGCAGATAAGAGAAGTTCTCGGTTCGTCGAAGATGAGGATATTCTCTGTCATCGGCAACCACGACCAGGACAACAACCCGGAATATCTGAACAAATGGGAAGAGGCATGGGGACCGACAGACTATTCATTCGACCGCGGCAACGAACACTATGTGTGTTTCAACAACGTGAGGTTCCACGGCAAATACGCCTCATACTATTCGCCCGGCGAACTCTCCGACAGTCAGATGAAATGGCTGCGACAAGACCTGGCGCTGACGCCCAAGAGCAAGAAGGTGGTGCTCTGCTACCACATCCCCTTCACCTTCGGCACCAGTCCCTTCGGCAAAGCCCGTCCTCTCAGCGCCGCTCATGAGAAGGGCCACTACTCATCATCGCGCCTGCCGGCATTGCTCTCGCTGCTCAGCGAATTCAGCGGAGGCTACGAGTTGTTCTGCGGACACACGCATTTCGCCATCAACCACGAGACGGAGATTGACGGCCACCACGTGATAGAACACTGCCATGCCGCCGCCTGCGGAAACATTTGGCAGTCGAACATCAACATCTGCGGCACTCCGAACGGATATTACGTTTACACCTTCAGAGGCGGTCGCATGGTGAGCTGCTACTACAAAGGCACCTTCTGGGACGCCCACAAGCAAATGACACTGTTTCATGCCGACACCGACTTCAACGGCGAGTCGTATGCCGCCGACTGGGACCTTCCTCGCGACCGCAGGATAATAGTAGCCAACGTATTCAATGCCGACTCCCGCTGGCGCATCACTGCCGAAGAGAACGGAGTGGAATATCCCATGCACCGCATCAACTCAAGGGGACAGGACGCCTTCGCCACCGGCTACCACCACAAATATGCCGTGGCAACGAGTTTCCGCTTCATCAGCAAGCAGAACAGCTATCTCATCATGAACCACCTATATTATTATGAGCCGAAGAGCGCCGAATCCAAGATAAGGATAATAGCCCGCGACCCCTACGGCCACACATTCACGGAAGATGCCGAAAACATCGTCACGGAACCTTTCTTCAACTATGCACATTATTATAAGTAGACAAGTTGACAAGTTGACGAGTAGACAAGAGGCATAGAGACAAAAAGACGAGTAGACAAAGAACATTAGTATTGAAAACTTGCTATCACAAGCAATACTAATCTCCTTGTCTACTCGTCTACTTGTTTACTTGTCTACTCGCCAAGAATCACTTCCACATCACCTTGCGGCAAGTGCCATCAGAATATCTCACGATATACATTCCGCCATGACGAGGAGCGTCAGTCAGCTGTCCGCTGACAGTATATACCGATACCACCTTGGCATTCTGCTGCACATCAGAGCCGGCGGTCACTATGCCGTCCATCTTGCCCTTGTATTCCACACATGGAGCGATAGCCATCGACGTAGGGTCGTCGGTATTCTCAAACCACTTGAAGGAGCCGAGTCCGTTGCCATTTTCGTCCTGATCCTCCACGAGCTGCCATGCCGTGTTCTTGTTGCCTTCACCACGGCGCAGACAGAAGATGGAGATGTCGTCGCTGGTATACGGCGATTCTTCGAGAGAAGAGTTAGGGAATGGTCCCACCACTACAAAGAACTCCTCGCCGGCCTTCAGGTCCACCGTAGTGTCGAGATTGAACTTGGTGGCAAGATAGTCGTCGTCGCTATATTGCAAGTCTGCCGTCTTTACCGTAGATGTGGCGAGCACCTCTCCCGGTTCACCGTTGTCTGCCACGGCATTCACCGTGAGCACGATAGGACAATCGGCATCGAGAGCCGTTACCGAAGCGAAGTATACCGCAACCTCTGAGATGGTGGCATTCGCCAGAGGCGCCTTGTATTTCTCTGCAAACTTGTTGATGCCGAGCCAGTTGCTACCGGCATAGTTGCCATACCAGCCCAGGGTGATCTTCTCAAGACTCTTGTTCTCCTCGCTGCTGATATTCCACACATACTGTGCGCCACCTGCCTGCACCGCATATTGCAATACGTCGCTGCTCTGTCCGGCGGCATTCTTCGCAGTCAGGCCCACGCTGACGGTGCCCTTCTTGATGAACGTCACCGTAGGATTCTGCTCCGTGCTCGTCTCCTTGTCGGCAAACTGGAACACCCAGTTCCATTCCGTAGGATTTCCAGTTGACAGGTCGCGGAACGTCACCGGAACGTCTGTAGGCACGAACACGCCAACCCACGGACTCTCGTATCCCTCTTCCGGCAATCCGATGAGAGCCGTTGGAGCTTTCTGTGAAACCACCACCAGACCCTTGCGCTCCATCTTGTCGCTTTCGTCACCACGCTTCACGGTGAGAGTGACATCATAGGTTCCTGCCACGTTGTATCTCACCACAGGATTCTCCTCTGCAGAGGTCTCCGTGTCAGCACCAGGGAATTCCCATTGCAGCGTCTCCGGACTGCCCTTGGCAAGACTCTTGAACGTTATGCTCTCACCTTCGAAGATATGAATCTCATCTGCTGCGGCAGGGTCTGACTTGACAAGGCGGAAACCATCAAGGGCAAGATCCTCGCCTCCAAACGGATAGTCGAACACGAACTTCACTTTCTTGCCTGTGTATGCAGCAAGGTCGAACGAGAATTTATTCCAGCCAGGTCCTGTATAAGAATTATCCTGCGCCCAGTCGAAAGCATTCAGCAGAGTGGCGCTCTCATTGGTTTCTGTATCAATGATGTTGAATGTCCACTTGCCGAAAACGAGGTATGGTGCCTGGAAGTATGCGTAGAATTCAACGTTGCTCCCCTCCTCTATTGTCAGCTCCGGACTCGTGAGCTCTGCATTGCCCGTTTCCTGAGCATTATAGGATATTGCGATGGAATATGCGTCGTCTGCCTTTATAGAACTGAACTTCTTGTTTACAAGATTCCATCCGTTGTCTGCTGTCCAATCATTCATCTCCTCTGCAGAGTCAAACCCCTGGTCGTAGTATGCCGTCGCCGCCCTGTCGGTGGTGAAATCGGCCTCCAGCGGTTCGTTGATGACGAACTGTGCCGTAACGACCTCACTGTTCTGGTTGTATCCACGTGTCATGACATACAGAGTGCAGCTCTTGTCTATAGTAAACGAGGTGGTCTTGCCTTCCACTACAGTGCTCTTCGTATAGTCATCCTGGAATTCCTCGGCATCCTTTGCCTCGGTGGAATACCATATCGTCACGGCATTCTCGTCATCGGTAGTCACCGTGACCTCCTGCGGAGCGTCGAACGTGCCGCCCGGCGGAGTCACCACAGGAGTCTTCAGCGGCTGCTTGGCCTCAACGGTGACAAACATCTTTGCCGCTCCCGGCTTGAACTCGTCATTGCCGGCAAAGGTGGCAGTGATGATAACGGTCTGAGTGAACTCCACATACGAAGTGGCAAGAAATCCCTTGTCGTCAACCGAACATACGTCCCATTGCGACGAACTGTATTCTATCGGTGACAGCTTGTTCGGATTGAGCAGGTCGGCATATCCGTCATCGCCTGATGTGAGCGTGATGTTCTGCTGATAGAAGCTCAGCTGCGGATCTTTGCGTATCACATACTTTGCCTCAACCACATCACTGTAATCCTCTCCTTCCTGCACCACAGCCTTTATGGTGGTGGTCTCAGCGATATCCAGAGGAGCGGTGTAGGTCATACGGGAGCCGTCGGCCAGTTTAGGATTGCTGCCGTCGGTGGTATAATATATGATACGGTCAGCCGCCGTTGTCGCCTCTGTGGTTATCGCCACGCTCTGCGCCTCGTCGTAGGTTCCGGCGGCTGGTGTGAATACCGGCGGCATGACGGCAGACTGCTCCTTCTCGTAGTCCACTTCTATCTTGCGCAGATAGACAGGTCCCTTGTTCTCGCTCGTCTGGTTTATCGTGATTTCTATCTCTCCTTCCCGGGCATCGGCTATGGTGAATGCAAACTCCGTCTCTGCGGCAGAGAGACTTGCCGAAGCCGACTTGCCGCACTGATAACTGCTGCCGTTCACCTTCACTGAGACATCTCCGGCATATTCAGCTTTCTGCAGATAGGCTTTTACGCGCACTGCCGTCACCTTGCCGACAATGCCGCCGGTCCAGAGCCTGACGCTTGATGGCGGTTCGGAAGCAGAACCGACATACTGTCCTTTGTTTGCCGTATAAGCATAAGTTGTGGTACCCACTGCAGAGATGTTCCACTGCAGTCCGTTCAGCTCTGCGGTATAGAAATCCTTTTCCACACGGTTTGTGCCGAAGTTATAGAATCCCTGTCCGCCATTAGCTTTTGAAGTATTCCACTCAAACGACCATGTGTCGGCATTCACCACCTGGGGCAGCAATGCGAGCAGAAATGCAAATAAGAATAGATAGTTCCTCTTCATAAGCATAAATGTTGAGAGTAAGACAAAAATGTTTCTTTCTGTAAGCGAAACAACGCTACAAATATACAATAATTAATCATACAAGCAAAAATAATTACGATTAATCAGTATATTTCTTGATAAATCCATAAAACCGAAATCGGCCAAGCAAAGATTACAGCTCTTTGCTTGACCGATATTCTATTGTTCTTCCTTTAAACCCAAATCGACCATTAGGCCGTTTCAATGTGATATTTTACAACTGCTTGCAGTCTTTTGTCATTTATAAGGCGTCTTTTGCCTGTTTTTAATTCACAATAGCCCGCTATTACTCATTAAAAGCCAGACAAAATCCACTCTTTTAAAAATCAAAATCCAAGCAAGCCCTAATGACCGTTTTGGGTTTATAGTGTCGCATATGAAAACAATATGTGCTGCGAAGTGTCATAGTATCATTCTTGGCCGCCGCCAAGCCTCTAAAGCTCTATAGACTAAAGACTTAACCAGATGATACTTTTCTGGATATTTTACAGAAAAGCATCACAGATATATCATAGAAGTATCATGCCTTTCGGCATCCCATATTTTCCCCCACGCCAGGGGGAAGATATCCCCACATTAGGGGGTTCTGTTCCCCACGGCGTGGGGGAAATCCGAGGTCAATATTTTACGAATTACAAGTCTATGTTTTACGAATAGCAAGTCTATGTTTTATTCATGAAATGCCGGTTGTCCTTGTCATTGTTTATGGTTTTGTTTTGGCAAACATACCCAATAACAAAAATACAGGCAAAATACGTTCGTAAAGGAGATGCCAAAAGCGGACAAATGTAAATAAAACATTAAACTGTCCAGACAATTACCAGATGGTTTTTTCGCAATAAATAACACACAAGTATCTGATTCATAAGCACTTCCACTTACACGACCAGATGGTTGACGGTTTTCTTGAAAATTTCGTTGATATATGGAAATTCGCAATAGACTGCCATCACTCCACATCTCCCGGTCTCACTCCGTATTCCTCCTTGAATCTCTTGGCGAAATACGACGAAGTGGTAAAACCTACTTCGTAGGCTACTTCGGAGATGTTCTTGTCGGTGGTTTCGAGCAGGCGCTTTGCCTTTGCCAGACGGGCTTTGCGAAGGAGGTCTACCACAGAATAGCCGGTGAGCGCCTTCACCTTGCGATAGAGCTGCACACGGCTGAGCCCCATCTCGCTGCCAAGGTCTTCTACGGAATAGTCGGCATCGGGGATGTGGCGCTTTATGGCATCGCGCAACTGGGAGACGAAGGTCTGGTCTTTCTCGCCGAGAGCGTCCTGCTCCTGCTGTTCCTGCTGCGAACCGGAGAAGATGAGCTTCAGCTGCGAACGGCTCTTCAGCAGGTTGGCGACACGTGCCATAAGGGTGTCGACAGAGAATGGCTTGGTAATGTAGGAGTCGGCTCCCGTGTTGTAGCCCTCTATCCGCTGATCTTCCAAGGTTCTTGCCGTGAGGAGTATCACGGGGATGTGGCTCGTGGCGATGTCGGTCTTCATGCAGCGACAGAATTCCAGTCCGTCCATCACCGGCATCATGACATCGCATACCACCAGCTGCGGCACGTTCTTCTTTGCCACCGAGAGGCCCTCTTCGCCATTCTGCGCTTCCATCACATTGTATGAAGACGAGAGAACGGAACGTATATACGACCTCATGCCGGCATTGTCGTCGATGACGAGTACGAGAGGGCGGTCGCTGTCGTAGTCTTCGCTGCCTGTCACCAGCGAGAGGTTTCGTTCCGCCACGACATCCTTCACCGAATAATCGTCGATGAGCTGCGTGTCGGACTGTATCTCGGTCTGCTTGTCAAGCGTGGCGTCATATCCCGGCTGGGAGTCGGGGATGACGAAGGAGAAGGTGGATCCCCTGCCCTGCCGGCTCTCCACCTGCACCGTTCCATGGTGTAAGTCTACATAAGCCTTCACGATGGCGAGTCCGATACCCGTGCCACCCACGGAGTCGGCAGCCTGATAGAAGCGTTCGAAGATATGGCGTTGGTCTTCCTCCGACATTCCCTTTCCGGTGTCTGCAACGCTGACCGTGCATCTGCCGCCGGCATGAGCCAGCGTCACGGTGATGGTGCCCTTTGCCGGAGTGTATTTCAGGGCGTTGGTCATGAGGTTGAAGAACACATGAGCTATCTTCTCACGGTCGGCAATCACGATGCTGCAGTCCTCGCTTGTCTTCACACCTACGCTGATGCCCTTTCTCTCTGCCACGGCACAGAAATCCTCAGTCCATGCCTTCAGGTCGGCGGCGATGTCGAAGCGGTTGAGAGAGAGTTTCGCCTTCTCGTTCTGTATCTTGCGGAACTCCAGTATCTCACTCACCATCTGGGAGAGGATTCCAACGTTGCGACGTATCATCTCAACGAGTTTCCGCATTTCGCCACTGATGGTAGGACTATCCGCCAAGCGTTCGGCAGGTCCGGAGATGAGGGTGAGCGGAGTGCGCAGCTCATGGGAGATGTTGGTGAAGAAGCGCAACTGCGTCTGAGTCATCCTCTCCATGTCGTCGGTCATCTTCTTCTGCTTCTGAATGCTCTCCTGCAGCTGGGCATTGTATCGCTTCTTTGCCAGATATGCCTTCAGGGCAAGCACACAGACGATGATGAGCATCGCCACGAGGAAGAGCAGCATGAAGAGATAGCTGCGCTGGGTGTCGAAGGCATTGGTGGTGTTTTCCACCCTGCGGCTCAGCGATATCAGATTGTCGCTCTGGCGCTTTATTTCTTCGTCTTGCATGAGCAGCACGTTAGCGTTGTCGGTGGTGACGAGCGCCGAGGAGAGGAGGTTTTCTCTCTTGAACTTCCTCTTCTCTAATATGTCCAACGCCAGCTGCAACACTTTGTCGCCCCGTGTGGGATAGATATACGAAGCCAGCAGTTCGCCGTCTCTCACCATCTGCAGTCCGCCGCCTTCGAGCGCCACGGCGTCGATGCCGAGAAACTTTATCTTGCCGAGATCCAGATGATGCTTCCTGGCTGCCTCTATCGCCCCTTTTGCCATGCGGTCGTTATGGGCGAAGACGTAGTCGAACTCGGCGTGAGGACCCGACAGAAGGGAGTCCATCAGATGGTAGGCTCTCTCTTGGGTCCAGTCTGCCATCAGATGGCCCACGATATTCATGTTGGGATGAAGGGCTGCCTCATGGTCGAAACCTTTCTGGCGGGATTTTGCCGGCGACGACGACTGCAGACCGCAGATCTCGAGAATGCGTCCGCTTCCGTCGATACGAGAGGAGAGGAACTTTGCGATGTTGCGTCCCATCTCCTCGTTTTCGGCACCGATATATGCGGTGTATTTGGAGGATGACGTGCGGCGGTCGAACATTATCACCGGTATTCCCTTGTCGTAGGCTCTGTCCATTGCCTTCGCCACATCTCCCTGTATCGGCGCTACTATCAAAAGGTCTATGCCCTGTTCCACCAACTTGTCTATCTGCTTTATCTGTTTATCCACATCATCGTCGGCAGAGACAATGCGCAGTTCCACGTTGTCGTGAGGGAAAGTGGCGATGCGCAGTTCATCGTTCATCTTCTTGCGCCAAATGTCCTCGCTGCACTGCGACACGCCGATGACGTATTTGGGAGTGCGTTTTCCGCATGATATGAATGCGATGACGAGCAGTGCCGCCAGCATCCAGCGTATTGGATTCAGAGTTTTCATAAGCAGTAGTATTATACGGTTTTGCATCAGCTGATGCTTTTTTATTGGATATTATCTTATGGGTGTCTGCAACGGCTATTTCTTCCGGGTATCCGGAAGCAGTCCGGCCACGATGCCGAGCAGCGGGAGGAAGGCGCTGACACGGAAGATATAGTCAACGCTGGTCTTGTCGGCGAGCCATCCGAAGAAGGCGGCCCCCAGACCGCCAAGGCCGAACATCAGTCCGAAGAAGATACCGGCGATGAGTCCGAGCTTGTCGGGCATGAGGTCGGTGGCATACACCACGATGGAGGAGAACGCCGAAGCTATGACAAGTCCTGACATGAACGCCATGACCACCGTGAGCCACAGGCTATCTACAAACGGCAGCGCCAAGGCGAAGGGAGCTGCACCGAGGATGGAGAACCATATCACGTACTTCCTGCCGAAACGGTCGCCGAATATGCCGCCAGCCACCGTGCCGATGGCGAATGCAGCGAGGAAGGCGAAGAGGCAGAGCTGTGAGGTCTGCACACTGACATGGAATTTGTCGATGAGGAAGAATGTGAAATAGTTGGTGATGCATGCCGTATAGAAGTATTTTGAGAATACCAGCACCACGAGGATAATGAGCGCCATGTGTTTGCTACGCTCCGAGATGCTCGTGTTGGGAGCTGGGGCGGCGATGGAATGGTCCTCTCGGTAGGCTATCAACGCCTTATACCATCTGCCCACCTTCAGCATTATCAGCGAAGCGAATATTGCAGCGATGGCAAACCAGGAGATTGCCCACTGTCCGAAAGGGAGCACTATGACTGCCGCCAACAGCGGTCCGACGGCCGACCCGCCGTTGCCGCCCACCTGGAAGATAGACTGCGCAAGACTTTTCTTGCCTCCCGATGCCATCTGCGCCACTCGGGAGGCTTCGGGATGGAATACAGTGGAGCCGAAGCCGATGACGCTCACCGCGAGGATGATCATCCAGAAATTGCCGGCAAAGGCAAGCAGGAGGAGTCCGGCCAGTGTGAAGCACATGCCCAGCGAGAGGGCATAAGGCCGCGGATGGCGGTCGGCATAGAGCCCGGTGAAGGGCTGCAGGATGGATGACGCCAACTGGAACACGAAGGTGATGAGTCCGATCTGGGCGAACGAAAGCGAGAAATCTTCTTTTATCATCGGATATATCGATGGTACCACCGACTGTATCATGTCGTTGAGGAAATGGGATATGCTTATGATTATAAGTATGGCATAGGCTGTGCCCTGCATAGCCTTCGTATTGTCAGCATTACCGCCTGACGTTGATGTTGATGTAATAGTTCGTTTATCGTCCATCTTATCCTTTTCCATTTCTTTTTAATTTGATTGATATGCTGAGATGCAGCTTATCTTATGCAAAGATAATGCAAGGCGAGAGCAGAACGAAATAAATGTATTTATTTCTTATGCCTAGCCGAAGCTTATCTTATGCAAAGATACAAAATTCCGCGAATTACAAAGATAATTACACAAATGATTACAATGATAATTATGGTCCAACGGATTTGGAATAAAAAAAACTCGCTATCGGATGGATAACGAGTCTTGCTTTTGGTGGGCGTTGACGGATTCGAACCGCCGACCCTCTGCTTGTAAGGCAGATGCTCTAAACCAGCTGAGCTAAACGCCCGATTGTTATGTATCTTGGAATCGGACCAAGGCTTGATGAAGAGTTTGGTGGGCGTTGACGGATTCGAACCGCCGACCCTCTGCTTGTAAGGCAGATGCTCTAAACCAGCTGAGCTAAACGCCCTTGCTCTCATTAAGCGGTTGCAAAGGTAAGGAGTTTATTTTAAACTTCCAAACTTTTCTTGATATTTTTTTCACTTTCATTAAAAAAAGATTGTTTCCCGCTGAAAAGAGATGTCTACAAGACCGCAACACCATATTATATTTTAATCCAAACGACCGTTAGGCCATTTATCCCAAATCGGTCGTTAGGGCTTGGACTTTAGGTTTCAGAAGAGAGAACCGGCTCGGGGTTTAGCCACCAAAAGCGCTAAAGGAAAGCAATCGAGGTCAGGTAATCGACACTATTACACATATTATTAATAGGTTTGTTTGTACAACAAATTTATTTTTCATAATTTTGCAGCGGTAATTTTTCAAAAGCAAGTAAGACTCTATTCTGCCCATATCGTTTGCCGAGATGCGAATGTCGGTTACACGATAAGAGACTTGGGCAAAGACATTTTAAAAAGGTACAATAAGCAACGACATCAGACACAATAATCATTATTTAAGTAATCAAGCTTAGCACTTTCCGTTTACGTCACACTGACAGAGCGGGTAGAAGTGTAATGCTTAACAAGTAATTAACATGACACTCAAACATTCAGGAAAATCAAAAAAATGGCACATATTGGCTGCCGCAATAGCACTGACGTGCTCTCCGCTGCTGGCTGAAGCACAAAGGGTGGCACTCAAGACAAATGCGCTCTACTGGGCGGCGGCGACACCTAACATCGGTGCGGAATTCCGCATCAACCGCCACATCACATTCAATTTTGAAGCGGCTTACAACAGAATAAAAGTATTCAACATCGACACCCGTGGCGCTGCGATAACACCGGAGGTGAGATATTGGTTCAGCGCCCGTCCGCAGGCGGGACATTTTCTCGGCATAGCCGGAATAGGTTGCGACTACAACTTCGTTCACAACGGCAAAAGGCACATTGGCGACCTCTATGGAGGAGGACTCACCTATGGCTACAGCTTCGTATTGTCGAAACGCTGGAGCCTGGAAGCTACTATCGGAGCCGGAATGGCACACTGTCATGAAATGAGCTGGAACAAGGAGGAACCACAACCCAACTCAGCAAACGTGAAAGAATGGAAACCGATACCTGTGAAGGCAGGCATCTCATTTGTATATCTATTAAGATAAAGTTACTTTTATGAACAATCAGGACTTTTTATCAAAGACGCTTCGAACCACTTCTATCATAATATTGCTATTCTCGCTTCTCTCTGTCAATGCCTCCGCACAGGACGTGATAAGAGTGACGGGACTGGTGGTGGCAAAAAGCGACAACAAACCTTGCATCGGAGTGAATGTAACAGATGCCAAAGCACGCCGTGCACTCGCCACAACGGATCTGGACGGAAGGTTTGCCGTAAACGTGAGATCCAACGCAAGACTCCGCTTCTCAATGGTGGGAATGAAAACAAAAGAAGTGGACGTGAAGGGAAAGACAAGACTACACATCGTTCTCGACGAGGAGAACATCTCGCTCAGCGAGGTGACGATATCACAGAAAAGGATAACGGACAAGATCATGCCGGAGCCTACCGACATAGAGGTACACGGCAACTACTTCTACGTGAAGACAAGGGTGAGAGTGCCTAAGGAGATGTTCTCCCACAACACAAGACTCGTGGTGCAGCCGATTCTGAACAACGCCACACGCAACGAGAAGACTCTGATGAAGCCAATGGTATATGATGCCGGAGTATACAACAAGACCCAGGACAGACTATACAACTTCGACATGAACAATGAAGATAAAGGCGACCCGCTGGCGAAATACATCACAGTGAAGAGCAAGGGCACACGGGAGAAGGGACGAAGCAACGACATCATCGGATACAGCGACTCTATATACGTGGAGCATATCAAGGATGACTTCTCATGCGATGTGTATATGGCGATAGAGAACTACAACAGGATTCTATACCGCGACACCACGGTGATAGCACGCGGAACAGTGAACCCGCTGCGCTTCCTCGACTATAGCTTCGCATCAAAACAGCTCTCCGACTCGGCATTTCTACCAAAACCGGAGGCGCAGCTCCGCGACAGCAAGGGAGAGGTGAACCTGAAATTCCCTGTCGGCAAAGCGGTGTTCGACAGTTCAGACCCTCAGAACGCTGAGGAGATAGAGAAATTGAGTGCGCAAATCGAGACTATATCTCAATCTAAAGGAGCGACACTGAACTCTCTGGAACTGAGGGGACAGTCATCGCCAGAAGGAAAATACCGCCAGAACCTAACATTGGCAAAGGAGCGTATGGACTATGCTCTCGGCTTTCTGAAAAAGGCCCTGCCAAGAGGAATGACAAACGGCATGGAATTCAAGAGCCACGCTAATGTGGCACCATGGAAAGAGGTGGCTGACATGATGCGCCGCGACAGTCTGACCGACCAGGCTGCCAGCATTGAAAGAATCATTGACCGGCAGAAGAACATCGACATGCAGGGACAAGCGGTGAGAAAACTGCCATACTACAAAAAGCTGATTGCCAAGAACTACCTGCCGCATCTGCGCCGGGTGGAATACACGCTGTACTACAACATATACCGCA
Source organism: Prevotella pectinovora (assembly GCF_041323955.1). NCBI lineage: Bacteria > Pseudomonadati > Bacteroidota > Bacteroidia > Bacteroidales > Prevotellaceae > Prevotella > Prevotella pectinovora. The sequence goes on along the minus strand of NZ_JBGLIV010000001.1, from coordinate 3,188,785 downwards.
CACTGACGGCGGACGAGATAAACGAACTGTATCAGCAGGACTACAAGCAGCTCTCTAAATTCGAGTTCTTCAAACTTTACCGCTCTGAGACCGACTCGCTGAAGCGGCAGACAATCATGCGACAGGCACTGGAGGTGTATCCATCATTCATGGCGGCAGCCAACGACCTCTCAGCCTCACTCATCAGCAGCAGAAAGGCTGACCCGTCGCTGCTGAGACCATTCGCCGGAGAAAAGGCGCCACAGGAGGTGAACATAAACCAGGTGATAGCACTGCTCAACGAAGGTCTGTTCACGGAGTCCGACTCCGTGGCACGCTTCATCACCGACAATGACGCAACACACACGATGCTCGCCGTGAACGCCGTGCTGAACGGCAGATTCGACGACAACTACGCAACGATAGCCAAGACAAGCACACGCAACGAAGTGGTGATGCTGCTCGCCATGAAACGCAACGACGAGGCTCTGAAACTCAGCAAGCAGCTTCCCGACGAGGATGCCACAACACACTATCTGCGTGCCATCTGCCTGAACAGGACCAACGACCCGGCTGAGGCATACAAAGAACTGAAAAAGTCGTTCGACATGGATCCATCGCTGAAAGAAACGGCAAAGGTGGACGGCGACGTGAACGACCTCTTGTCTATGGATAAATAAAAGGACATAAACATGAAAAGAAAAAACATCATCATAATATGCGCACTGATGGCAGTTGGCGCACCACTCAGCTCCTACGCACAGCTGGACAGCAGTGCGCTGAACTATATGCTGCAGAGACCACAGGTGGCGAAATCATACAAGAACAAGAAGTTCATGGACCACATGTTCATGGAATTCGGATTTGGCGGCAACCTCATGGGACGCCACGACGTAGCACTGGGACCTACGGCAGAACTGGGCATCGGTGACTGGATATCACCAGAACACGGACTGCGCCTCAACTTCAATGGGGGTGCATACAGAATTGCCGACAAGAAAGTGAAATTCGCCACTGCTGCCCTTGACTACATGCTCAACATCACGGCGATAGCACAGCCGGGAAGCACTTACCGCCAGAAGCCTTTCGAACTGTATGGCATCGCCGGAATCGACGCCACATATTCACGAGCATACAACAACAACGACCACGGATTCGGTGCGCATCTTGGAATGAGGGGACAGTTCGCATTCTCTGACATCACATATTTCTATCTCGAACCGCGTGTGGGAGTGGCACAAGACAATGTGGCGCAGACTGCCACATGGCGCAACCTGCACCCCATGGCAAGCGTGACAATGGGATTCGGAGTGCGTATGCCCGACGAGAGGCGCAGCAACACCCGCGGCAACTACGTTTCCCCACATTCTTTCGCCGACGGCTTATTCGCCAGCGTCATGGCAGGACCAATGTATATGGGAAGTGCAGCCATCGACGAATGGAAAGAGAATATGGGAATGACCGTAGGGGTGTCGCTCGGAAAATGGATGGACAACTGCAACGCTCTGCAGATAAACCTCAACACCACAACGTTTGACCAACACAACGGCACAAGGGTGAGAGCCATAGGAGCAAGGCTCGACTATCTGCTGAACCTGCACAATGCCTTCGGCGGACTGAATCCGGACCGCAGATTCTGGATGAACACCATAGCGGGTGTGGGATACAACTATTCGAGAGACGCTCGTTCAAGCAACAGATATACATGGAATGCCGGTGCCGGACTGCAGGCAAACTTCCGCCTGTCGCGCGACATCAACTTCGTGTTGGAACCGCGCGTCGACGCATACAACCACAGATGGGCGCCTAAAGCATATACCTTCGGCAACATCGACGCCACGGCATCTCTGCTTGCCGGATTCGTATATACTTACCACGAGGGACTGTCAAGGAGGATACACGACAACGAGGGAGCAGCGGCAATGAGGAGGAGCAGCTTCGCCCTGACTGGAGGAGCGGCAGTGAGACTGTTCCAATACAACGAATGGAAACGCTACATGCCTGTCGTCAGAATGAGCTACACTCATTGGACAGCACCGATGACGGGATGGAGATACAGTCTGCAGGGTATGTTCGGCAGACCGATAAACAAGAACTACTATGGTGTGGCTACGGCTGGCTTCGACTGGATGACTGACCTCACTGCACTGACTTATGGATGCGACAACACAAGAACGCTCTCCGTGAGATCTCTATTGGGTGTGAACCTCGGTGCTGACCACTCCGACTACACTCGTCTGAACACCGATGTGCATGGTGGCGGACAGCTCGCATTCAGGGTGTCGCCGAATGTGAACATACTGGCAGAGACACAGTTGGGATATGAACTGACATCACGCTACAAAGGAGCACGCTCCCACCGTCTGCAACCACAGGTGCAGGTGGGTGTGGAATATTTCTTGCAGCGCAGCGACCGCAACAAGGACCTCGACGAGGCTCCGACGAAGAAGAACTTCGTATTCCTCGGTGCAGGAACGGGTATATACTCCGGAAACCTGGCTTTGGGCGGCAGCTTAGGCAGAAACCTGACGATTCTTACCGATGTGGGATATGGCCGATGGTTCAATCAGGTGAGTGGTATACAGGCTTCGGTGGGCAACACGGTGGTGCCGTCGCACAGATTGGGAAGCAAGACCGTAACTGCTCTACGTGCCGACTATATGATGAACCTGAAGAGTGCCATAACCGGAGAATCTACTGAAGACCAGTCTATACAGCTGACTGGACTGATAGGAGCTCAGGTGGCAGCAAGCACCAAGAAACACCGCTCAACGAACTTCGCTCCTGGAATCCACGCCGCCATCCAGACCGGTGTCATGGTGACGCCCCATACGGAACTGTATTTCGAACCTTCAGCCACAATGTATACAAAGAATCTCGAAACATCCGTCTGCTGCAGTCCGATAAAGGTGGAACTGCGATTCAGCATCGGTACGAAATATCACTTCTAATATACGAACGATTTGTCCGGTATCACAGCGTGGCAAGTTCAGCTTGCCACGCTGATTCTGAAGACACAAACAGTATGAAGACACAGATACTGGAGCACAAACGGTCTGACGACGCTGATAATGGAAGCGCAAACAACCTAACGATGCTGATAATGGAAATACAAACGGTCTGACGCCGAAAATACAGAAAACGCAAACAGCCTAAGACAGAGAACATGTCAACTGTCTTAGGCTGTTATTATTTTGCCACAATCAGCCAGATATCAGGCTTGCCTGGGCTTTATCCCGAAATGGTCAGCCGGCCGCTTATTGTAGTAACAGTATAACTGCTTGCAAGTAAGCCCTTATGACTGGTTTGGATTTGTTTCAGAAGAGTGGAACGTCCCTACTCCATTGTCCACAGAGAGGAAGCATGGTCTTTGGCGTTCTGATCGGGCACTACTGCTCCCGGATGATAATATCCGAGAAGCTTGATGTCCCATATCAGCACACTGTATGCCGGAATTCCATTGTAATCCGTTGTGCCATATCCCATTGTCCATGGCATATACACACGCCAGCGGTCTCCGATGTGCATGCGCTGCAATGCTGTGACATATCCGTCAACCAATATGTTTACCGCCCATTTCTTTGCCCGTGCCGTCAGCGGATTGTAGCTGTCGAAGTCTCCCTCGTAGCTCTTCTCGAAGAAATATCCCTGCGGATGGCCTGTAGAAGGCAGCAGTTTACCTTGGTTATGCACGAGCACGGAGTCGGAGTATAGCGGACAACCGCTTCCGGTGCCCACCTCCTCTTTGTGCACCACGATATAGTTCGTGCGAGAGAGCGTAGTGTTGTTCTCGCTCATCGACCAGCAACGTATGGTATCCCACATACCGTCTCTGTTCTCTATCGCCACATTGTAGATACTGTCGAAATAGGCAACGTTGCGTTTCTCCCAGTTGGGATATTCAATCAGTTCGTTGTCTGTCTCGCTACATGCCGTGACGAGTCCGAGTGCCATTCCGCACAGGATGGCTAAGGCGAAAAAATATTTGTTCTTCATCTATAATCGTTATATTACTGCAATTTCTTGAGCAGACTTGCAATGCTCACCTTGTCTTCGATGATGCTGTTGAGATCGTCGATGCTTACGCGCTCCTGCTCCATGGTGTCGCGGAAACGCAGCGTCACGCAGTTGTCCTTGAGAGTGTCGTAGTCAACAGTAACGCAGTATGGTGTTCCGATAGCATCCTGACGACGGTAGCGCTTGCCGATGGTGTCCTTCTCGTCGTACTGGCAGTTGAAATGGAACTTCAGGTTGTTGATGATTTCGCGAGCCTTCTCTGGCAGTCCGTCTTTCTTCACCAATGGCAATACAGCGAGTTTCACCGGAGCGAGTGCTGCCGGCAACTTGAGCACAACACGTGTCTCGCCGTTCTCCAGCTTCTCCTCCTCGTATGAGTGACACATGATAGAGAGGAACATACGGTCGACACCGATACTTGTCTCGATGTCATACGGAGTATAGCTCTCGTTTGTCTGTGGGTCGAAGTATTTGATTGAACGGCCGGAGAATTTCTCGTGCTGCTTCAGGTCATAGTCGGTACGGCTGTGGATACCCTCAACCTCCTTGAATCCAAACGGCATCTTGAACTCGATGTCGGTAGCTGCATTGGCATAGAAAGCAAGTTTCTCGTGGTCGTGGAAACGATAATTGTCAGCTCCGAAGCCCAGTGCCTGATGCCATTTCATACGGAACTCCTTCCATTTCGAGAACCACTCCTTCTCTGTGCCCGGCTTCACGAAGAACTGCATCTCCATCTGTTCGAACTCTCTCATACGGAAGATGAACTGGCGAGCCACAATCTCGTTGCGGAATGCCTTTCCGATCTGTGCGATACCGAATGGAATCTTCATACGTCCGGTCTTCTGCACATTGAGATAGTTAACGAAGATACCCTGTGCTGTTTCAGGACGCAGATAAATCTTGCTTGCCGCATCAGAAGTGGAACCCATCTCTGTAGAGAACATGAGGTTGAACTGACGCACGTCGGTCCAGTTCTTTGTTCCGCTGATAGGGTCAACGATTTCCTCGTCAATGATAATCTGCTTCAGAGCCTCCAGGTTTGGTCCCTGCATTGCCTCTGTATAGCGTGCATGAAGGTCGTCACGCTTCTTCTGATGCTCCAGCACGCGAGGGTTGGTCTCGCGGAACTTAGCCTCATCAAAGCTGTCGCCGAAGCGTTTGCGTGCCTTGGCGATTTCCTTTTCTATCTTCTCCTCATACTTGCCGATCTGGTCTTCGATGAGCACATCAGCACGATAGCGCTTCTTTGAGTCGCGGTTGTCGATTAGCGGGTCGTTGAAGGCGTCAACGTGTCCGCTGGCCTTCCATATCGTAGGGTGCATGAAGATTGCAGAGTCAATGCCCACGATGTTGTCGTGGAGCAACACCATGCTCTTCCACCAATATTCCTTGATGTTGTTCTTCAGTTCCACACCATTCTGTCCATAGTCATACACTGCTGCCAGTCCGTCGTAGATATCGCTGCTTGGGAACACGAATCCGTATTCCTTGCAGTGAGAGACGATTTTCTTGAAAACATCTTCTTGTGCCATAATCTTATATAGGTTTTATTTATTTTCTTTTCTCAATTGTCAGCATCCTGACCGTCAAATGTCAGTATCCTGATTCTTAATTGCCTGTATTCTTATTGTCAATCGTCATTATTCTGACGAAATCATTTTGCAAAGTTACACTTTTTCCAACATTTACGTGCCGCATTCTCGTTAAATGTTATCAAAATGGGGTTTCAATGCCTGTTTCATTGCCTTGCCAGCATACGGGCAAATTCTATTATCGTGTCGATGCCGAGAGCCATGTCGGCATCGGAAATCTGCACATTGTAATCTGGTTCTATGCCGAATTCCGTGCTTTGCCTGTCGCGGTTGTACATGGGGCATGCACTGAACCTCACTCCCCACCCGTTTGGCAGTTCGCTGCTGAAAGGCATCCCTGCTCCGCCCCCCGTCTTGTCGCCGACAACGATGCATTGTGGAGCACATTTCATGTATTTCACGAATTCGTTTGCGGCACTGTATACAGAACGGTTTGTCAGCACAAACACTTTCTTCTGCCAACGCAGACGGCATGACGGTTTCAGTCTCTGTTCTCTCATGGATGAGAAGTCGGAGTGTCCCGTTCCTGTCTTATGCTGCATATATCCCACAAGTGTCTCACTGTTGATGAACCGTGCAGCCAGACGCTCCGCCATAGTGAGTTGCCCTCCCCCATTGTTGCGGATGTCAATGACAAGGGCATTGCATGGAGCGAGATACATCAGCACGTCGTCAAGGTTGCCGTCGCCAATGGCTGCATCAAAAGATGAGCAGCGGATGTATCCCACGTTGTCGTCGAGACGGCGATAGCGCAGCGCCCCGGCTATACGATAATCGGTGGCGAGATAGCGGCGCTCCAGCGAGTCGCTGAAATTCTTGGGATAGTCTTCATGCCATCGCCAATAGCGTGCTGAATTGAAACTGGCATACATGTTGACATGTCCGTCACGCAGTTCGCCGAGCATGTTTCCCAACACTTCGAAGAGCTGCTCGTCGTTCATCCTGTCGTCAATCTGACAGGAATAGCGATCGTGTACCTCATCCCAATCGAGACCGTATGTCTGCCGTTTATAGTCGAAAAAGCAGTATCTCTCATTAACTATCTTCCATAGCGCCTCAAAGTTTCCGCGTGGCGTGTCGCTCATCTCCTCCTCATCCACACACGACGGGAATGACACCGCCACGGAGAGCAGCATGGCGAGCAGCAACAATGCATGGGTTATCTTTCTCATGGCTGCAGTCTTGTTAGTCTGAACGTCCGCGTTATTCCGATGACGAACAGATGTGAGTAACTGTGATATTTCAGATTGTTCACCTTTGCCTGTCTGTAGTCGCCCATATATCCGAGGCGCAGAGTAGTCTTGGCAATGTTGAAGTCGAGAGAGAGGGTATTGCGCAGCGAGGGTGTGGCGATGAATGTCGTGGGCACTGCGTTATGGTCGTAGTCGCCTTTTGAGAATATCTCATAATACGACTGTCCGTAGTTGGGACTGAACATCAGTCCGCAGAGCGGCACACTCACCTCATAGTTCAGCGTGAATGGTTTTCCCGCTACAGTGAACTTGTATGCTGCCATCGCCACTGGGGAGATGTCGAAGCTCAGACGAGCCTGTGCCGGATTGTTGCCGTTGCGGGTATTATATAGGAATCCGATATTGGCATCCGCCATACCGCCGGCTCTGACGGTCAGTCTGTCGCCGAAGAGCGTCCATCGGCGCAGGAAACCATAGCAGAAATCGTAGGAACCAGCCATTTCGTTGGCATTGTCGGCACGGTTGCGGGAAAACGATGCCATGCCTTGATGCACGATGAGTCGGCGCCACTTCCGATGTTCGCTTCCGCGGACAGTCTGTGATATGTAACGAAGCTCCGTACCCGAATATTTCTCCGGCGAGAGATAGGTATCAAGGACGTTCACGCCTCCCACTCCCAGAAGTCTCGTGTTCGTTATCACCTTACCTCTTGACCAGGCGACGCTGTCGTTGCTCTGGGCATGACACGACAGACCGCTTCCGCACAATGGCGGAAGCATAAGCGAGAGGACTGCCAGAAGCAATATCCTCTGCGGTTTCCTGACATACTGCCGTAGATGTTTCATTGTTGTGTATCGCTATTGGGAATCGGGTATAAGCCGTGTGTCATCGTCATTCATCGAAAAGACTCAGCTGCCCTGTTATCTCGTCTATTATCTGCTGTTTCGACTTGCCTGCATCCGGGTCGAGATTCTCCGAAGCCTTATTATCGGCTGTCCCGTCAGCATCTGCCGGCGGCACATCGCCGCCATCAGCAGGTTCAGAATCCTCCGGTTCGGCAGCTACAGGTTCCAGTTCTTCGATCTTTGCAAGTTCAAAGGTGGTGAGTCGTTTGCCTCTTGCCTTGTATCCCTTGACGAGGGCGAATTCGTTGACATCCAGTTCCAGCGTTCCTCTGAAAGCATCGTTGCCGCCAAATGTGAGAAGCAGATGTGGAGCCGGAGTGTCGGTCAGCAGCAGCAGTTCATTCTTCGGGTTCTCGCCGATATAGCTCTGCCTGCGTTTTGTCATCTCGAAAAGGAAACGCTTGATATATGGCGTTCCGCCCTGGTCGGCATCCCTCACCACGGCACACCACACCTTATGAGGAACGAATTTCTCTATCCTCATGATGTTGTCCTCGTAGTGGTTGTTGGCATCGAAATTGGTCATATAGTATTCTCCGCTCTTGAGCACCACGAGGATATGCTCGCCCTCGTTGAACTCGCCGAGCAGAGTGCCGTGGTCGTCGTAGTTGAGACGGTTCACGTCGGCATCGAACCACACCTTCCTGCCACCCAGCGTACTGTGTCCGTGGCTCTTCAGCGAGATGCGGTGCACAGGGTATTTCGTCAGTATGTTTCCCATTGCCGTTCTGCTCTTCACGAGGATTTTCGAGAAATCCTTCTCTATGAATATGTTCTTGAGTTTCGGCGTCGGGTCGAGCGTCACTTTGATTATCTCTGCCTCACCGTTAGGATTGGCTGTGAAATAGTTCACTCTTGACCCTGGTTTGCCCTGCGTCAGGTCGTAGTCGCGATCGCGTGTCACGGTAGGCACATTAAAGCGCTTGATATAGTAGTTGCCCTGCTTTCCATCACGATACACCACATTATATATCGTGCGCTTGTCGTTCTTCTTGAACACGGCTACATGAATGATATTCTTGCCCACGAACACCTTGTCGGCAACTTTTATCACCTTGTATTTTCCGTCTTTATAGAAGATTATGATGTCATCGATGTCTGAACAGTTGCACACGAACTCGTCTTTCTTCAGACCAGTGCCCACAAAGCCTTCCTGGCGGTTGATATAGAGTTTCTCGTTCGCCTCCACCACTTTAGTCGCCTCGATGGTGTCGAAGTTGCGGATTTCGGTGAGACGGGGATGGTTCTTGCCGTATTTTTCCTTGAGGTATGTAAACCAGGCTGCCGTCACCTCCACCATGTTCGAGAGGTCGCGGTCGATGCTGTCTATCTCCGCCTTTATCTTCGCCATCAGCTCGTCGGCTTTGTCTTTGTTGAATTTCAGGATGCGCTGCATCTTGATTTCCATTAGGCGCAGGATGTCGTCCTTTGTCACCTCTCTGATCATCTGAGGATAGTATGGCGTGAGCCTTTCGTCTATATGTGCGCATGCAGCGTCCATGTCGGGAGCGTTCTCGAATTTCTTGTCCTTATATATGCGCTCCTCGATGAATATCTTTTCGAGCGACGCGAAGTGCAGCTGTTCGAGCAGCTCCGCCTTGCGTATCTCAAGTTCCTTGCGTATGAGTGCCTTTGTGCGCTCCACCGAACTGCGCAACACGTCGCTGACGGTGAGGAACTGTGGTTTGTCGTCCTCTATCACGCAGCAGTTTGGCGATATGTTCATCTCGCAGTCGGAGAAGGCGTATAGGGCGTCGAGTGTCTTGTCCGACGACACTCCCGGGGCGAGATGCACCTGTATCTCCACTTCGGCGGCTGTGTTGTCGTCCACTTTGCGCGCCTTTATCTTTCCCTTCTCGATTGCTTTCAGTATTGAGTCTATAAGCGTTGTAGTGGTCTTGCCGAACGGTATCTCGCGGACGACGAGGGTCTTGTTGTCGAGTTTCTCTATCTTTGCTCTCACCTTGAGCACTCCGCCTCGCTGTCCGTCATTGTATTTGCTCACGTCGATGCTGCCGCCAGTGGGGAAATCGGGATACAGCTGGAACGGCTCGCCATGGAGATAGCTCACGGCGGCATCGCAGATGTCGTTGAAGTTGTGGGGCAGTATCTTTGACGACAGTCCCACGGCGATTCCTTCTGCTCCCTGTGCCAGGAGGAGCGGGAACTTGGCAGGCAGAGTGATAGGTTCCTTGTTTCTGCCGTCGTAGGAGAGCTGCCAGTCGGTGGTCTTCTGGTTGAACACCACGTCGAGGGCAAACTTAGAGAGTCTCGCCTCTATATATCGCGGTGCGGCGGCACGGTCGCCGGTGAGGATATTTCCCCAGTTTCCCTGACAGTCAACGAGCAGGTCTTTCTGTCCGAGCTGCACCAGGGCGTCGCCGATAGAGGCGTCGCCGTGGGGATGGAACTGCATGGTGTGTCCCACGATGTTTGCCACCTTGTTGTAGCGTCCGTCGTCCATGCGCTTCATGGAGTGCAGGATACGTCGCTGCACGGGTTTGAGTCCGTCTTCGATATGCGGCACGGCTCTCTCCAGGATTACGTAAGAGGCGTAATCCAGAAACCAGTTCTTGTACATACCGCTCAGGTGATGTACGGCGGAGGCATCGAAGCGGTTCGTCGGCTTGTAGTCGGAATGCTCCGCAGGCTGGTCGTCGGCATCGTTGTCTGTCTGCCCATCGCTGCCCTCGCCAGCCGGCTGGTCCTCGCTGCCGGCTGCCATGGCTTCGCCGTCTCCGGGCATATCGCCGTCGTTGTTTCGGGTCAACTCATTGTCGTCTCTTGTCTCGTCATCTCTTGTCTCGTCGCTCATATATGTATTTTCTGATACCTGTGGTTTGTCATGACACCGCAAGCGTTAACCCCACTACCACATGGCGGGCAGCCCACACTTGCGAAACTCATGTCGTTTGTATTATCTCATTGTTCCATCTCCCGCCATCGGCAGGCTTCCACACTACGGCAGACTGCCTCAAACTGGCAAAAAGGAAAATTTCTTCAAAAGTACTGATTTTTCCCGACAATGGCAAATTTATTTTTCAAAAGCCCCATCACAGTGCCTTCAATCTTCCACATTCCCGACAAATCAATGATAATGAACTATTTTTCAATGCTTTTCATTGCTCTGTCGAATAATTGTCTTATATTTGCAATGCCTTACCGCCAGTGCCGCAGAGCGGCGAGCAAAACAATGAAAAACAAAGCTGTCATGACGGAGACAAACGAGAGAAAACTGCCTGTAGGAATACAGTCGTTCAAGAAAATCAGAGAAGAGGGCTACCTCTATGTTGACAAGACCGAAATGGTATGGAATCTTGCCAACAATGGGGCGAGGTATGACTATCTGAGTCGTCCCAGACGATTCGGCAAGTCGGTGCTTGTCGATACTCTGCAATGCTATTTCGAAGGCAGGAAAGAACTGTTCGAGGGTCTGAAAATCATGGAGATGGAAAAGGACTGGACCTGCCACCCCGTGATACGCCTCGACATGAGCAACGGCAGCGACAACGCCAAAGACCTTGAGGCTTATCTCGACTTCGTGTTCTCAAAATACGAGAAGCTCTACGAAACGAAACTCCCCGACACGGCAAGTCTCACGGTGCGTTTCAGCAATATTATAGAAACGGCAAACAAAGTGACGGGCAAACAGGTGGTGATTCTCATCGACGAATACGACTCTCCCCTTCAGCATTCGTGGAAGACTCCGGAACATGAGAATTGCACACGGGTATACCGCAGCGTGTTCTCTGTATTGAAGACTCTCGACGAGATTGAGCGCTTTGTCTTCATAACGGGCATAACGAAATTCACACAGATTTCACTGTTCTCGGTACTCAACAACTTGTCGAACATCAGTTTCGATGCTGAATATGCCGGCATTTGCGGCATCACGCAGCAGGAGCTTGCCGACAATTTCATGCCTGAAATCAACCAGATGGCTGAAGCCAACGGATGGACTACGGAGGAAACCTTGCGGCAGCTGAAGGCATATTATGACGGATATCATTTCTGCATCGACAATATGGTTGATGTATACAACCCATACAGTCTCGTACACGCTCTGTCGTCCAAGAGACTCCGGAGTTTCTGGGCATCTTCCGGTGCAACAACGATCCTCGCCAAGTTTGTCAACGACATGGAGATCAGGCTGAAAGACCTCGACCAATGCGCCATCATCAGCACCACAATAGAATCTTCCGACGTTACCGGTGGAGGAGCGGAGCTGTTCATGTATCAGTCGGGATACCTCACGATAAAAGGATACACCGGAGGCACATACATGCTCGGCATACCGAACCACGAGGTGAGACAGGCTCTCTACGAGATGGTTCTTCCTGCATTGGCGATGCGAAAAGGCAGCGACATACAGTCGGCACAGGCTTTCCTGAATCTTAACCTCTACAACGGCAACATGCCCGAGGCGATGAAACAGCTGAAGGCGCTCGTCGCCGATGTGCCATACAGCAACAAGAAGCTTGCGAGCATGGATATGGAAGAGCGCTACCGCCTCATCATAAGCACTATATTGAATGCCATCGGCATGAGGGTGGAAGTGGAGAAAATGATTTCTACAGGAAGGATTGACATCGTGGCTGAAAACAGTACATTTATATATGTAATGGAATTGAAACTCACGAAGAACGGAGGTGTCAACGCTGCCGAAAAGCAAATAACCGACAATCGTTACACCGAGCCGTTCAAAGCTGACAAACGCAAGACCATAGCCCTCGCCATCGAACTCGACGACCTGGGCAAGGGATTGCTGGAATGGAAACAACTTTGACAAATAAGGCAAAAAGGGAAAACACACGGCAAAGAAACCTGCCGCCCGACTGTCCACAAGTGCAATTCTACGAGAGTTCCGCCACAATAGGAGAAGCTGAGAACGACAGAAGAAGCATACGGGCGAAACGTTTCACCTGTTAACCGACTGCACATTGCAGACATGCAAAACACAGAATGACAAAAGAAAAACAATATAAACAGATAAAAGAAAAATGAACAAGAAAATTTTCCTCGCGGGCCTGATGCTCGCAGCAATGTCGATGAACGTATCGGCACAGAAGAAAGACGGCGGCATCTCGCAGCAGATGCTCCAGCAGATCAAGGGATCACAGTCGAAGGGTGCGGCAGACAAGGCTATCTTCAACGCCATCGCAGCCAACAACATCAACGACCTGGCAAAGAACTTCGCCAATGCAGGAGAGTTCGACACTCACTTCAGCGTGGAGACCAAGGCGCAGAGCATCATGAACCAGAAGCAGAGCGGAAGATGCTGGATGTTCAGCGGATTCAACGTGATCCGCGGTAACTTCGCACACGAGAGCGACTCGCTCAAGGTGGAGCTTTCACAGGACTACCTCTTCTTCTACGACCAGTTGGAGAAAGCTAACCTCTTCTTGCAGGGAGTGATCGACTGCGCCGGCAAGCCTATGGACGACACAAGAGTGCAGTTCTTCTTCAAGAACCCAATCAACGACGGCGGTACCTTCTGCGGTGTTGCCGACCTCACTGAGAAGTATGGCGTGGTGCCGACAAGCGTGATGCCGGAGACTTACTCTGCTGAGAACACCAGCAAGATGGCTGCTCTCGTATCTTCAAAACTGCGCGAATACGGACTGAAGCTGCGCAAGATGGTGGCTGAGAAGAAATCCAAGCAGGCTATCCAGACAGAGAAGACCAACATGCTCGGCACTATCTACCACATGCTGAAACTCACTCTCGGCGAGCCTGTGACAGAGTTCACATTCGCTTTCAAAGACAAGAACGGCAAGGCGCTGGAGGCCAAGAAATACACTCCTAAGTCGTTCTTCAAGGAACTGACCGGCAAGGAGACTCTCAACGGTACATTCATCATGGTAATGAACGACCCTCGCCGCGAATACTACAAGACTTACGAGGTGGACTTCGACCGCCACACATACGACGGACACAACTGGAAGTATCTCAACCTGCCTATGGACGAGATTGCCAACCTCGCCATCGCATCTCTGAAGGACGGCAAGAAGATGTACAGCTCTTACGACGTGGGCAAGTTCCTCGACGGCAAGCGCGGATACAGCGACATCAACAACTTCGACTACGGTTCGCTCTTCTCTACAACATTCCCAATGAACAAGGCTGACCGCATCGCCACATTCGACAGCGGTTCTACACACGCCATGACTCTCGTGGCTGTCGACCTCGACGCTCAGGGCAAACCTACAAAGTGGAAGGTGGAGAACAGCTGGGGACCTGAGTGGGGACACAAGGGCTGTCTGATTATGACCAACGAGTGGTTCAACGAGTATATGTTCCGTCTCGTAGTGGACAGAAAATATGCTTCTGAGAAAATCCTGAAGCTCGCCGACCAGAAGCCTATAATGGTAATGCCAGAGGATCCTCTCTTCGGTGCAGACAACTAATACCCGCCACGTCCTTCTCTTGAAGACAAGGACCGGACGGCAAAAGAATGAGCAACCTGTCGCAATAGCGACGGCATACTCATGACCCAACCAACAGAATCGGAATATGTCAAACGTATCTGGCATATTCCGATTCTTGCTTTTTTGACAAGAATATCCATACCACATGCCCGGCACAAAGCCACAATCTATTTATTGACAGTAAACAAAATCACCTGTTTTTATTTATTAGCGGTAAATAAAATCATGCAAATACGACGAAAAGGACCACATCGTCGAAGACAAACTGTATATTGATGTAGTGCCTGTATGGAAGTGGCTGCTGACTGATTTCGTCTAAAAATAGGAAAAAACAAAATTTCGTCCAAAACTGTCAGATTGTCTGGTTTTACCTCATAATACACTGGCATACAGACAAATACAGACCTGACAATTGCTTTCAATTGTCTGGATGGTTTGCCAGCACGAAATTTTTCCATTTCTCATCAAATCATAACTAGTTATTATTTTTTTCGCCACTAAATAGCATCGTAGTGGATAAAAACCGGCTTTTTTATCCACTACAGCACAATTATTGGATAAAAAGCAGTATATTGCCATTATCAAAGAGCAAAGATACAAATCACCAAGCCACAATCATTGGAAAAGATAACAAAACTTCAGGAAATGGGCAGCACGCTTGCCCGAGTGGGGCAAGCAGCGTTCTCAACATGGGCAAGCACCTTTCCCCAAGTGGGCACGGGGGGTGCCCAAAACTGTGCCCAAAGTTTCCATGGAATGAAACTTGTATTTTAGTAATCAAAAGTCTGTATTTCAGCCTTTGAAAACAACTGATATATACCAACAAACATAATGAAACACACCCCATCCTCAACTGGAATGCCAAAGAGGATGGGGTGTGTCGTATTTATGAGATTATGCTGATTATCCGTAGATGATCTTGCCGTTCTCGTCGCGGTTGTCGTCGATGAACGACTTGTTGTACTGCGTCATACCGCGTAGCGACATACCCATGCTTGAGAATCCTCCGTCGTGGAAGAGGGTCTGCATGGTGACTTTCCTGGTGAGGTCGGAGAACATCACTACGCAGTAGTCAGCACACTCGTCAGCGCTGGCGTTACCGAGTGGCGACATGCGGTCGGAGAAGTCGTAGAGTCCGTCGAAACCCTTGATGCCGCTGCCGGCAGTGGTGAAGGTAGGCGACTGTGAGATGGTGTTGATGCGCACGTGCTTCTCGCGGCCATAGATATATCCAAAGCTGCGGGCGATGGATTCGAGCAGCGACTTGGCGTCTGCCATGTCGTTGTAGCCGAAGAATGTGCGGTGTGAAGCCACGTATGTGAGGGCGAGCACGGAAGCACCTTCGCTCAGGGCGTCGAGCTTCTTGGCAACCTGCAGCATCTTGTGGAATGATATAGCCGAGATGTCGAGAGTCTTGTTCAGGAAAGAGTAGTCGAGATCGTCGTATGTACGCTTCTTGCGCATGTTAACGCTCATGGCACAAGAGTGCAGCACGAAGTCAATCTTGCCTCCCATTGCCTCCTGGGCTTTCTCAAAGAGGTTTGTGAGATCCTCCACCGATGTCGCATCAGCAGGGATGACGGTAGCGTTGGTCTTCTTGGCGAGCTCGTCGATGGTACCCATGCGGCAAGCCACTGCCGTGTTTGTCAACACGATCTGAGCGCCTTCTTCTACGGCACGCTCTGCTACTTTCCACGCGATAGACGCGTCGTTCAATGCGCCGAAGATAATACCGCGCTTTCCTTTCAATAAATTAAAAGACATAATTTTCTATTGTTATGATTTGTTTGAAATTAATCCGATTCCGGCTTGCCGAGCCACCACTTTTCCGGACGGAGCGACTCGTCTCCTATGCGCCTTATCGGTGTTTAAGCATACGGCAAATGCCGCTTAGTTTGCTGAAAAAACGGTGCAAAGGTATAATTTTCTGCACATAAACAAGGGATTATGTGCAGAAAAATGACTTTTTATTGTGTTTTTGAATGTTTAGAGTGCTTGTTTTTGCACATTCTCTTCATTGTGTGCACCTCCCAAGATGCGTTCCACGTCGGCAAGAATGCGTCTGAAGGGTTCGGAGTCCATATATCCCATGTTCTTCTTCAGCATCTGCGTGATGTCTTGAATGCTGTTGGTGTAGCACGAGAGTTCGTTGCGCCGCTGGGTGTCGTGTACCGCCTGCCGGCGTATCTCCCCTTCGCGCTCCTGCACGAGGATGTTGCACACGCGCCCCAGGATCGGTAGCACAATTTTGTTGAAGAGGTGATGACCCTGTATATACATATATGTGGTCTGCGGCGTGACGCCCATCCTGATGAGTTCGCTCTTCAGGGCGAGATACGACTCCTTGGCTTCAGGATGGCGCTGCTGCAGCTGTCTCACCTTGTTGTGCACCTTACGGCGCATGTTGTCGATGGAATACTGCGGATTGTGGATGGAGAAGCCGCCGAGTTCCACGATGCGGTTGAGGTCGGTGATGGTGAACTGTCCGTATATGCTTCTGCGATAATGCCATATCGACCATACGAAGAGTGGGAATATCGCCTCGCTGAGCTGCCGCATGTAGTCTTCGAAGTCGAAGATGGAATGGTCGTTCAGGGTTACCATCACGCAGACGTTGTGTAGCGACGGCGCAAAACACTGGTAGCTCTCTATGGCATAGGCATAGGTATGGAGCACGTAGGGATTGGATATCACCGCACGCGAGGTTGGCGTGGCTCCGTTCATGAGATAGTCGTAGTCGGCATCCACACAGGCTATCATACACTCGCCGAGGCGGTCGCCGAGCTCATTCATGAGCACCGACTTCTTGCCTCGCTCCAGGGTGGTGTGCGAGGGGAGCATCACTTCGAAGTAGCGTGTAGAGTTTTCGTAGCGGCTGAGCACGGTGCGCCAGAAGAACACGTCGTCATAGCTCTCCACGTAAGCCACGATGCGCTTGCGGGAACGCTTGGAGTTGAGCCGGTTTGCCGCCTCGATATAGGCGGAAGTGAGGTTATGGGTAAGTCGCTTGTTCATAGAGCTTTCCTCCTGATGGTCAGTCCATGGTGATGTCGCTGACTTCTGTCACGTTGTCCATCCAACCGTTCATTATCACCGCCGGGGCGTGGGTTGAGAGGATAATCTGGACGTTGGGGTTCAGTTCCAGAATGATGTCAATGAGGCGCTGCTGCCAGTCCACATGCAGGCTCACCTCGGGTTCGTCCATGAAGAGCACGTATGGCTTCTGGTCTTCTATCAGCACCGTGAGCAGGATGACGAGCATCTGCTTCTCGCCGCTCGACAGCTGGTATGGTTGCAGGGTCTCGCCTATCTGCGTGAGGCATATCTCGTTTGCCGTGCGCACGATGGTCTTGCCGGTGTCGGCGAAGAGGTCGTCTACGAGGTCCTGGAATTTCTTCTTTGGCTCCGACAGTTTCTGGGCGCGCTCGGCGGCATCCGGTTTTCCGCTCTGCAGGGCAGCGATGATGCGGTTGCCGATGTTCACCTGATAGTCGAGATATTTGCGCTGCAGCACGTACAACTGCCAGTCGAGCTCGGTGACGAGGCTGATGCCCACCTTGCTTAGCAGTTCCTGGTTGACCACAGGATTGTCGAAGGAACGGATGATGTCGAAGCGTATCCATTTGGCATCCTCGGGACTCACCTTGAGATGCACGCCTTTGAGGAGATGGCTCGGAAACTCTCCGCCTGCAGAGAGTCCTTTCACCACCTTGTTTATAATGGTGCTCTTGCCCACGCCGTTGACTCCACTCAATATGTTCACCCTTCTGTCGAGATTCCATATCACGTGTTTTCTGCCGCTCCACAGGGAGTCTATCTCTATCTGACGTATGTAATCCGCGTATTTCTGCATAGCAAACTATTTTAATGATTTATCAATTACAAATATAAGGTTTTCTATCATAATTAAGTACCTTTGCAGCCGCAATTTAACGATATTAAGGAAAAAATGAACAATTTACGCAACAATAGCCGTGTCTTGATTGCCCACCTGAGCATCTTCCTTGCTTGTGCTTTCTGGGGACTGATGGCACCGCTCGGTAAGGATGCCATGACGCATGGTGTGACGGGACTCGACATGGTGTCGTTCCGTGTGGCAGGAGGAGCAGTCCTGTTCTGGATAACATCACTATTCACTACACGTGAGCACGTGCCGACAAAAGACAAGTTGATGTTCATAGCAGCCGGAATCTTCGGCCTCGTGACCAACCAATGCTGCTATACCGTGGGACTGAGCATCACGTCGCCCATCAACTCCAGCGTGGTGACCACCTCGATGCCTATCTTCGCCATGATTCTCTCGGCGATAATACTGAAGGAGCCTATCACCGGAAAGAAGGCTCTGGGAGTGTTGTTCGGATGCACGGGAGCCGTGGCACTGGTGATGTCGAGCGCCGCGGCTACGAGCGACAAGGTGGGCGACCTGCGTGGCGACCTGCTCTGCATGGCGGCACAGCTGTCGTTTGCCCTCTATCTGGCGCTCTTCAGCAAGCTGGTGAGGAAATACTCGGTGATAACGGTGAACAAATGGATGTTCACATGGGCTGCACTCATCATCCTGCCGTTCACCATGCCACACGTGGCAAGCATAGACTTCGGCAGCGTGCCGGCGAAGACATTGTGGGAATCGGCATTCGTGGTGGTTTTCGGAACGTATCTCGGATACATCCTCATGATGATAGGACAGAGCACGCTGCGCCCTACGGTGGTGGGAGTGTACAACTATGTGCAGCCTGCCGTGTCGGTGACGGTCAGCATACTGACCGGCATGGGTGTGATGACGCTGCAGAAGGGCATCGCCATATTGCTCGTATGTCTGGGTGTGTGGCTCGTGATAAAGAGCAAGTCGAAACGCGACATGGAAAGAGAAAAGAACGAGGAAGGAAACGAACGGGAAGACAAATAGGAACTTGTCAACTACGATATCAATATGTCACAAAAGAACGCTAAAGAGAACAAGTTGCTGGCGATGATCCGCAACGGACAGGAGATGACCGACGGCGACAAGCTGCGCCTCATCGTGCAGCTCAGCATACCGTCGATACTGTCTCAGATGTCGTCGATACTCATGTTCTTCATCGACGCTTCAATGGTGGGTTCGCTCGGAGCGAAGGCTTCGGCAGCAATAGGACTGATAGAGACCACTACATGGCTGTTCGGCGGACTGGCATCGGCGGCGATAATGGGATTCTCGGTGCAGGCGGCACATTTCATAGGCGCCAACGACGAGAAGAAGACGCGGCAGGTGTTCCGTCTGGGACTGATGGCGATGACCGTCATGTCGCTGCTGTTCATGGCATTAGGAGCGGCAATAGCAAAGCCTCTGCCCTACTGGCTCGGAGGCGGAAGCGACATCGCTCCGCTGTCGACAAGCTATTTCCTGGTCTACAGCACCGCCCTACCTATATATATGGTGGGCATGATGGCGTCGGCAATGCTGAAAAGCTCGGGCAACATGAAGATACCGAGCATGATGAGCGTATTGATGTGTCTGCTCGACGTGATGTTCAATTTCATCGCCATATTCCCGACGAGAGACATCACGATACTGGGAACGACGATACACATGCCCGGACTGGGACTCGGACTGACGGGTGCCGCCGTGGGAACGGCATTGGCGTTTCTCGTCACCGGACTGATTCTGATATGGATTGCCGTGAGGAAGGCTCCGATAATATCGCTCAAAGGGGAGAGATGGATATGGAGACCATGCCGCGGATATATCAAGAATGCCATAAGAATAAGTTTTCCGATGGCGATACAGTATATGCTGATGAGCGGCGCACAGATAGTGAGCACCATGATCGTGGCGCCGCTTGGCAACTTTGCCATCGCCGCCAACACCTTCGCCATCACGGCAGAGAGCCTGTGCTACATGCCAGGATATGGCATCGGCGAGGCTGCCACTACGCTGATAGGACAGAGCATGGGAGCGCAACGACACGACCTGACGAAGCGGTTCGCATATATGACGCTGGCTCTGGGAATGATGATAATGGCGGTGATGGGAGCTATAATGTATTGCTTTGCACCAGAAATGATAGGCATCATGACACCGGTGACGGAAATCAGAGTGCTCGGCATCGGAGCACTGCGCATAGAGGCTTTTGCCGAACCGATGTTCGCCGCAGCTATCGTGGGCAACTGCATCTGCATAGGAGCCGGCGACACGAAGATTCCATCGGTGATGAACTTCGGCAGCATGTGGCTCATACGCCTCTCGCTCGCTGCTTATCTGGCACCGAAATACGGACTGGCTGGCGTGTGGTCGGCAATGGCGATAGAACTGACGTTCCGAGGAATCATCTTCCTCATTCGCATCTACAGGGGGAAATGGATGAACCACAAGGTGAGCGTAGACAAGTAAGCCTCTGTCTGGCATGTAATCGTTTACGTATGATTTAAGGCGGAAAGCGATACAACATCCACCTTTATTTCATATTTTTGCATCGACATAGACAGGTAAAAAGGACAAAGGATAACAAAAACATAAAATAGGGAGCCGGCATGACTACATGCTGTCTTCCTATTTTTAGTTTAACCCACATCGGGACATTAGGGCTTGCTTGGATATTGTTTTTTTTAGAAGAGTGGATTTTGTTTGTCTTTTAACCCAATGAACACAACAGGAAAAAAGAAGAAATCGTTTGCATTTGTGTGCGATAACAAAAATACTTTGATTTACATCAAGATATTATGGAAAAGTATGTTATTTAGCATGTTTTTGTTTGTTGTGTGCGCAAACAATACTATCTTTGCAACGTCAAAACAAACAAGGAGGCACACAAGAAGACCTCCACAACGCCAATAGAAGAAATAACAAACAGATAGGTTATTAGAGGTAAGAGGTAAAAAGATTGAAGATAGGTTATTAGAAAGGTAAAAGACAAAGATTGAAGGAAGGATAACAAAGACGCAGAGATGACCAGAAAGGTATTAGAAACAAGGAAACGATAGTTTTTCAGGTAATGAAGATTGAGGATAACAAAGTTGGTCATTGATGATAATAAAGATAAGGATAACAGAAAGACCATAGAAATATTAGGTAATGAAAGATTGTGAAATAGGTAATTAGTGGTAAAGGATTGTTTAAAGCCGCTCGACGGCAAGGATAACGAAGAAGATAGGTATGATTCCCCCGCTATGAAAAGCGGTGGGAAAAAGGATTAAGGTAAAGATAAAAGATTGTTTTTCAAGGATTGAATGATGCCCAAGGGGATTGAAAACGATTATTAGTTAGGTTATTATAGATTTAGGTAAGATTAGTTGTTTGATTTTAGTTAGTCACACCTGTTTGCTGTAAATACAGCAACAGGCACGTGGGTAACGGTCAAAAAAGAAAGAAAAGAAAGTGAATGTCAGTAATGTTATACAAAATACAGAAGCCACCCAAACGGGTGGCTTTTTCGTTTTTATCCCCCTGGGGGGAAATTAGAATCTGACACGCTAATGTTCACGCAAAGGCGAAGATACCAAGACCTATCATTCCGCGTCTTTTGCCTCGGCAAGTCCCTTCTGATAGAGGTCGTTTACTACGAGGCTGGCGAGGGTAAAACCGAAAATCGCCGTGATATGTGCCGCAGTACCGTTTATCTGCGCTTTGGAATTGTTCCAGTTATGGTCGGCAAGCGCAGGGTCGCCGGACACCTCCTCTTTGTTGGAGCATACACACTGGTCTGTACCGCAGGTGAAGCTGGTGCCGAGATTATGCAGGAGCTCATCGCTGTATACACATTTGAACTTATGTGCCGGACGCACCTTCATCTTGCGGAACTTGTTTCTCAACGCACGTGCCAACGGACAGCCTTTCACCTTCCAGAATTCGGCAACGGCAATCTTGCTCGCATCCATCTTCAGTGCTGCTCCCATAGAGGAGAGAAGCACCGAATCGGTCTTGCAAGCCTCCAGAATCAGCAATGCCTTGTCTTTCAGACTGTCGATGGCGTCGATGATATAGTCGTAGCTGCCGATATTGAAAGAGCCGGCAGTGGTCTCGTCGTAGATTTTCTGCAGGGCAACGATTTCTGCCGTAGGGTTTATCTCCAGCAGTCGTTCCTTGAGCACCTCAACCTTCACCCGTCCGATGGTCTTGGTGGTTGCCATGAGCTGGCGGTTCACGTTGGTTATGCACACCCTGTCGGAGTCGACGATGGTGAGATGTCTGACTCCAGACCTCACAAGACTCTCGGCACACCAGCTGCCCACTCCGCCTACGCCGAAGATTATCACCCGTGCCTCAGCGGTTTTCTGCATCACACGCTCGCCGACGAGCAGTTCCATTCTCTTGAATATACCTTTTTCTATACCCATTTCTTGTTATTCCTCCATTATTTCATTGAGTGGCGTCATCACGAAGTCTCTCTCGTGCATCAGCGGATGCGGTATCTTCAGGTCGGGTTCATCGATATGCAGGTCGCCATAGAGCAGTATGTCGATGTCGATTATGCGGTCGTGGTATTCACCGCCGTCGGATTTCAGCGTGCGCCCCATCTCCCTCTCTATGCGCTGTGTCACTTCGAGCAGCCGGCGGGGTGAGAGCTGTG
The DNA here is from genome assembly GCF_041323955.1 of Prevotella pectinovora. Lineage (NCBI taxonomy): Bacteria > Pseudomonadati > Bacteroidota > Bacteroidia > Bacteroidales > Prevotellaceae > Prevotella > Prevotella pectinovora. The sequence continues at coordinate 3,166,125 of NZ_JBGLIV010000001.1, read as the reverse complement.
TGTCCACACATACGGCAGCGTTGACGAAGCGGTTGTCTGACCTGAAGCCCCAAGGCTCCGTTTCATAAAGAGCTGACTGGCGCACTACGTCGCCAACCAGCTCTCCGATATTTTTTATTGCCTCGGCGATGTTCTTGCGTTTGTCGCCGAGGTTTGTTCCCAAAGAAAGATATGCTATCATCTGCGTCAGTCGTTCAAAATCAGCATGGCGTCACCGTAGCATCCGAACTTGTAGCCGTTTTCCACCGCCTTCTTGTATGCCTCCATTATCAGTTCGTATCCTCCGAAAGCGCATGTTGCCATGAGCAGCGGCGACATCGGCTGATAGAAGTTGGCAATCATAGTGTCGGCGAGTCCGCATTCGTATGGAGGGAAGATGAACTTGTTTGTCCATCCCTCATATTCCTTAAGCATCTTGTCTGTGCCGATGGCGGTCTCTGTAGCCTTGAGCACACTTGTACCCACGGCGCATACATGTCTGCCATTGCGCTTTGCCTCGTTCACCACGCTGCATGCCTCGGCTCCGATGTGCATCTGCTCGGAGTCCATCTTGTGTTTGGTGAGGTCTTCCACCTCTATGCTATGGAAGTTGCCGAGTGCGCAGTGCAGGGTGATGAATGCGAAGTTCACGCCCTTGATTTCCATCCTCTTCATCAGCTCACGGCTGAAATGCAGTCCGCTTGCCGGTGCTGTGACAGCTCCCTCGTTCTTTGCGAATATACACTGGAATCTGTCCAGGTCTTCGTCGGTGACTTTTCTCCTGTCCACGATATAGTGTGGCAGCGGAGCCTCACCGAGCGCGAAGAGGTCGCGTTTGAACTCATCGTGTGGTGCATCGTAGAGGAATCGCAGTGTGCGTCCACGGCTTGTGGTATTGTCGATCACCTCTGCCACCATCGAACTGCTCTCGTCGAAGAAGAGCTTGTTGCCTATTCTTATCTTTCTTGCCGGCTCCACGAGCACGTCCCACAGGCGCATCTCCTCGTTTAGCTCACGCAGCAAGAACACTTCAATCTTTGCCTCTGTCTTCTCCTTCGTGCCGTAGAGACGTGCCGGGAAGACTTTCGTGTCGTTGAATATGAATGCGTCGTGCTCATCAAAATAGTCGAGCACGTTGCGGAAGTCCATGTACACGGGGTTGCCGTCTGCATCCTTCAGCTCATGTCCCTTATCGTCTTTCTGAAACATGTCGATGGTGCCCGACTTGCGGTGTACCACCATCAGCCTGCACTCGTCGCGATGGTATGACGGTTCAAGTGCGATAAGCTCCTCTGGAAGTTTAAATTTGAATTGCGATAGTTTCATATTCTTGCTTTACCTTTATATATTTTCAATTTTCTTCTGTGTTCTCCTCTATGTCCTGCTCTGCGAGCCACTGCGGAAAGTCATCGAGCGTGATGCAGTCTTCCACTCTCACGTCGCCCACCCTTGTGCGCCGCAGGGCTGTTAGATAGGCTCCGCTGCCGAGAGCTTCTCCGATGTCGCGTGCCAGGGCGCGGATATATGTTCCCTTGCCGCATACCACTCTGACAGACAGCTGCATTGCCTCTTCGTCGAAGTGGGTCATCTCTATCTCGTCCACTCGCAGGGTCTTGGCCTTGAGCGGCACGTCTTGGCCTTCGCGCATGAGCTTGTAGGCGCGGTCTCCGTTTATCTTGCATGCCGAATATGCCGGAGGCACCTGCTGTATCTCTCCCACGAACTTTGGCAGCGTCTCCTCTATCAGTTCACGTGTGATGTGCGCCGTGGGATAGGTATGGTCCACGGTGTGCTCCATGTCGAAACTTGGCGTCGTGGCACCGAGCTGCAGCGTGGCGGTATATTCCTTGGTGTGCGCCTGCAGTTCATCGATGCGCTTGGTAGCCTTGCCAGTGCATAGGATGAGTACTCCGGTGGCAAGCGGATCGAGTGTGCCGGCATGTCCGGTCTTCACCCTCTTCACTCCCATCCTCTTTGAAATCAAAAAACGGATGTGGGCAAGTGCCCCGAAGCTCGACATGCGGTATGGCTTGTCGATGCAGATTATCTCTCCTTTGTTGAAGTTCATCTGTATGTCTGTTCTTTTCTGTTATGCAAATGAGCAGATTATGGTCACCGCACCGGCGATGGCGCAATATATTCCGAAATATACGAGCTTGCCTTTCTTCACGATGTTTATCATCCACTTGCAGGCGAAGCATCCGGATATGAATGCAGCGCAGAAGCCCACCACGAGTGGCAGTGTGTCTACTCCGCCGAAGGCCTGCTCGCCTTTGAGTCCCTTGAGCAGGTCGAGCAATGCCTCACCGAGGATTGGAGGAATGACCATGAGGAAGGAGAACTGTGCCAGCTTCTCTTTCTTGTTGCCGAGCAGCAGTCCTGTAGCTATGGTGCTGCCGGAGCGTGAGAGTCCCGGCATCACTGCCACTGCCTGTGCGAGACCGATGATGAAGGCATCTTTAAGGCTGATTTTCTCTTTCTGGCGTGGTTTGGCGTAGTATGAGAATATCAGCAGCAATGCTGTTACGAGCAACATGCAGCCCACGATGAGGAGTCCGGAACCGAATATCTCCTCCACAGTGTCTTTGAAGAACACGCCCACGATGCCGACCGGTATCATTGAGATGAGGATATTGAGGAAATATTTCGTCTCTTCGTTCATCTTGAACTTGAACACGCCCTTCACGATCCAGTCAATCTCCTTCCACAGTATCACGAGGGTGCTGAGCACCGTTGCCACATGCACCATTACAGTGAATGCGAGATTGTCTTCACCGTTAACTCCGAAGAGTGTGGCGCTGACAGCCAGATGGCCGCTGCTGCTCACAGGCAGGTATTCCGTCAGTCCCTGCACGAGACCGAGGATCAATGCTTCAAACCAATTCATTTCTATTCCTTATGTTATGCCTTAATCGTCTTTAGGTTTTCTCATCACTCCGTATATCATCGACACGAAACCGATGAAGCATACTATAGGCGCTACGGTAGTGTGCATAGTGTTGAATATCTCGGGGTCGAACTTTTCTTCGGTCGAACCGCCGCCGCTCATCAATATGAAGCCGACTATCACTATCAGCATGCTGATGCCGATAAGCATGAAGTTCACGCGGTCAAATGCAAAATTTCTCTTGTCCATTATTATGTAACGTTTTTAATGTATGTCTTATTTAATCCCGACAAGGGCCGGGAAGTGGCGCTTAAGGCTGGAGCCAGCCAAGGGGCCTTAAATCTTGTAGAGGTCTCCGGCTTTCATCCTCAGGAACTTGTTCACCGAGAGCCATGAGCAGAAGAGCGTGATGAGCAGTCCGAAGAGCAGCACCGACACTCCCGTAATCGCCATCACCTGCCATGTGAGCACCACGAGCACGTCGGGCTCATACATATACAGGGCATACACTCCACCGGCAAGCACCGCATCGGCGAGCACCGCGGCGAGCAGTCCCTGCCACATGGCGCTTCTGACGAACGGCCAGCGTATGAATCCCCATGACGCTCCCACGAGTTTCATCGTGTTGATCAGGAAACGGCGGGCATACATGGCGAGGCGCACGGTGTTGTTTATCAGCGAGAACGACACAAAGGAGAGCAGTACGGCAAGCACCAGCAGCACCAGGTTGATGCGCTGCAGATTGTCGTTCACACTGTCCATGAGGTCTTGCGGATAAGTGATGTCGGTCACTTTGCTGTCAGCCTTAAGATTCTTGGTAATCCATTTCAGCGAGTCCTTGTTGGCATAATCCGCCTTGAGCTGCAGCTCCATGGAACCGACAAAGGGGTTCTCACCGATAAACTCGCTCGGGTCTGTGCCCATGGCGGCAGTCTGCTCCTTGAGCACCTGTTCCTTGCTGACGTAGGTCACACGGTGTACATAGGGCAGCTTCTGCAGGGCAACGGTCATCTGCCTTGCCTGCGGATCGGTGACTTCCTCGCTGAGCACCATCGTCACAGTGAGGTTCTCCTTCACATAAGAGGAGAGATTCTGCGCCGTAAGCACGGAGGTTACCACCATTCCCAATAAAATCAGTACCATTGCGGTACTTATACATAGCGTTATCGCCTGCAGACCAATGCGTCTGCCGGACTTTCTTCTTTTCTTGCTCATTTCACAATTTGGCTATATAACCTGAATTCGCTGCAAAGATAACCATTTTAGAGAGAAACAAGAAATTTTTCTTGTATAATATCACATTGAACGGCCTAATGACCGATTCGGGTTGAAATTGGGCACGGTGCTTGCCCAACTGGGGCAACGTGCTTGCCCATCATGGGCAACGTGCTTGCCCCTGTTGGGCAGATTTGCTGTCAGACATCTGCCCAATAAGTTAATGTTGTAACACCCATATTACCGTATTACAGGATTCTGCCAACGCATACGATTCCTGTAGTCTGAATTTCTCACATCTGTCAATTACTTCCATCTGACAATTACTTTCATCAGCAAACCATCCAGACAATTGCCTGACAATCGAAAGACGGTCATCTATCTGGTTGTCAAAACATTACAACGAAAAACCAGACAATCTGACAGTTTTTTTTGAAATTCTTGTTTTTACTTAAAATCAGCGTTATGAACAACTTTTACTCATATCCATTGAATTAATTCCACCAACGGGCTGAGCTTATATATCAAGCCATAGATGTGGCCTTGCAGTCTCGCCTTTATGATGACGAGAAGTATGTGGACAAACTAGTCTCAGTTTTCACAGAACTTGCGAATATGTATAATACGGTCACAGCTAACTGCAACAAAAATGCAGAGACTATAAATCCAATATCCAACTGGCGGAAAAGCGATATACAGCAATGATGGAACTTATGCAAGCGAAGAAATCCAAGACAATAGAGCCCCCCATACCGCAAACCATAAAAGCCTTGCCACGATTTATATTCATGACATATCCCTGGTATTGGATAAAGAGGATGTATCGAAGTGAGCACTTCCGTCAGTTCCTGGTTATCTGCATGGCTTGTTCTCTTGTCGTTTCTGTGTTCTTGACGATATTCTTGACTTATGATAATGCGCAGTTGAGAAGATTTTAGCTTTTACCAGATTTCGATAAGATGATGAATGATGTTGAAAACGAGGTCGAGGAACAGCAAGCCGAGGATGGACTTGTAAACCGTGTTCCTGAGTTGAAGCAGTTGAGTGAGGACATTGACAAGGCTACCAACACCTTCATCAATGCCAGACTTGAACTGGAATCTGCCATTCAGCAGTATCAACGGGCAGAAGCAAAATTAGGTGGTGCTGTGACTACTATCAGCAAAAAGGTTGATACCATCAATCAGCACATAGACAAAGCTTTGGAAAATGCTCCCACAAAATTAAAGGTATCTGTAAATGTCAATGATGCTGACTGGCAGAAGATTCAAGAACTGTTTGCCAAAGAACGCCAATGGATGACCGCACAGATGCATATCCGTGAGGTCAATTCCATGTTTGCTGATGAACGGAAGAAAGTCCGTGAACGCTACAAGGAATATGATGGTTGTTACCTTGGTTACTATGCCCAGTGGTTCTTCTGGTTCTTCTTCGTTCTTGGCTTGGTCATTTTCGGCTTGGCTATCTTCTTGATACTCGACAGCCACTACCACTGGACGAAGTAATCTAGTGTTCCCAACATGGCTTGTGGAATTCATTTTGGAAAGAACAAGCCCACTGACAATCGGCATTTCTGCTGAAAATCAATGGGGCTGCTTATTAGATTGTCAATCTTGATAAGATGAATTATCAATTTTATAGTGATGATCAGCCAAGTGTTCTTCATCATCAGTAGTAGCATTATACATTACCGATGCTAGTTGAATTTCAGGACGTTCGTTACCTATAAACAACAGTTGAACAGCCAACCAAGGAGGATGATGGCGAAGGCAACTGTGCTGAAGAAAATCCCGATGAGACGCGTGTTCATTACTTTCTTTAACATGGTAGCCTCTGGCAAAGATAGACCTACTACCGACATCATGAAGGCAAGTGCGGTGCCGAGGCTCACGCCTTTTGCCACAAAGACTTCGACAACGGGGACAATACCGGCAGCGTTGGCGTACATCGGTACTGCAAGAAAGACGGCAAGAGGCACGGCATACCAGTGCTCTCCACTGAGGTAGGTCTCGAAGAATCCTTCGGGCACATAGCCATGCATAGTAGCTCCGATGGCGATGCCTATGATGACGTAAAGGATGACTCCGCGAACGATGCCGAATGCTTCTCTCAGAATCTGTGGCAGACGCTGTGGCAGGGAGAAATGCTCGTTCGGTGTGTCTTGACTGGTTCCTGTCTGTTGCTGAATCTGTCGCACCCAATCGCTAAGATTCTTCTCAAGTCGCATTTTTCCTAAGATGTAGCCTCCTATGGTGCCTAAGAGAATGCCGCTTATGACATAAATGGCGGTCACTTGCCAACCGAATGTGCCGGCAAACATCGCCACGGCAACCTCGTTGACTAAAGGAGATGTAATGAGGAATGCGAAGGTTACGCCCAACGGAATGCCTCCCTTGACAAACCCGATGAAGAGCGGTATGCTGGAGCAGGAGCAGAAGGGCGTGATGGCTCCGAAGAGGCTCGCCAGCAGGTATTGTAAACCATAGAGCCGTCGTGAGGTAAGGAAATTGCGAAGTCGCTCAACAGGAAAATAGGCGTTTACTACCCCCATCACGACACTGATGAGGAATAGCAGCAGTACAATCTTCAGCGTGTCATAGACGAAGAAGTTGAGTGCTTCGCCAAGGTGTGTTGTGGCATCTACACCTATGAGGTTATAGACAAGCCAATCAGCAAATTGTTGAATCATAATAGTTTAATCATTATAGTTTTCTGATGTACAACATTCTATCTTGATATCCTTTATTTCTGTCAAATAGAAATTGTGCATTTTTTGTTTAATCTCATCGCGCACACGTCGGAACTCAGTCAGCACCTCTTCCTCCGTACCCTTGAAAGCATCTGGATCGTCAAAGCCAATGTGCAGACGTTTTCCCACTTTGCCTATGAACACCGGACACGATTCGTTCGCTCCCCCACAGACAGTAATCACATAATCCCATGGATCACCCAGATAAGAGTCAATGTGCTTCGGATAATGTTCGGCGATGTCAACGCCTATCTCTGCCATCACCTTGACAGCTAGAGGATGAACTTTTGATGCCGGACGAATGCCAGCAGAATGAACTTCTAAATCAGGGTCAAGGCTTTGGAGAATGCCCTGAACCATCTGACTGCGGCAACGATTGCCTGTACATAGAACTAAAATTCGTTTCATACGTTGATTGTTACGATGTAATACATTCCCACGATGATAAACAGCAGTGCCACGATGCGGTTGAGCCATCGCTGAAAAGCGGTTATTCGTCCCATCACCTTGCCGAGCGACTGCATACTATAGGCAAGAATCCATGCCACAAGAAGGACGGGAAGTGCCGTTGCGATGGCGAAAACGAGCGGAAGGAGATAACCTGCGGTGGTTTCGGCGGACATAGGGATGAGCATACCGAAGTAGAACAATCCGCTGGTGGGACAGAATGCCAAGGCAAAGAGGATGCCGAGGACGAAACTGTCCCATGCGCCTTTCATCATACCATTGATGTTACCGTTGAAGCCGAACTTGGGCAGGTGGAGCTTATCACCAAAGAGCATGAAGAAGCCGATAAGGATAAGTGATGGACCAAGGATGAGTTCGCCCCATTCGCTCACCACCTGCTGAAGTCCGAAAGTGTCTTTGCCTATTCTTATTATATAAATGAGGATGACTCCGAGAAGGGTGTAGGCAAAAGTTCGACCAAGGGTATAGAGCACGCCACTCCACAAGATTCCACGACGAGCCCTTTGCTGGTCATCATCGCACGCCATACAGCCACGAGTAATGTAACCGACTGCCGTGACGTTGGTGGCTAACGGACAAGGACTCAGTGCAGTGAGCAAACCGAGGAGAAAAGCAGTAAATACTGGCACCTGGCTGCTGTCAAGGAGATGGTTGAGAAAGTCCATAGCCAGTTATTTTACGGCCTTCATGACCTTGTTTTTTAGTTGAGAACAGAACTCCTTAGCATTGCTTCGGGCATTGGCAAAGGCGAAGCGGGTGAGGTCTTCTGCACCATTCGGCGTAACGACGAAGAGTGAAGAGAACGTCACCTTGTATTTCTTAGCGAGCTTTTTGCCATCGGGTGTGGTGATGTCGATGATGCGAAAAGTTACCTTGCCTTTTTTGACGAGCGAGGAGAGTTCGCCCTCAACGAGTGCTTTCGTCTCGTTCTCGATGGCGATGCACGTAATGCAACGCTGTTTGCCGTGGAAATACAGGATCTCTACAGGTTGCTGAACCTTAACTGCATTTTCTGTCTTTACTTCGGCAGATTTGTGGTTAGCATTGCAAGAGCTTACACTAACGGCTGAAAATAATGCAGCCAGAATGATGATTGATAATGGTCTCATATGATCTTTGTCTAATGGTTGTTACTTCAAGATTGCCAGCAGTTCTGCTTCGTTCTTCTGCCCACGGGCAACAACCTCGCCATCGACCACGAGAGCAGGAAGCGACATCACGTTGTACTGCATTACCTTCATGATGTCATCCACCTTTTCGATGGTTGCGTCAATCTGGTTGTTCTTTACTACCGCCTCTACTAGAGACACATACTTCTGATTGCAAGCACATGAGCTTACAAGTACTTTAATCTGTTTCATAACTTATATAATTAATTATTGTTTATAATTCGCAGAACAACGAACATTTTAATTCTAAATATACCCTCGAAGCGAACCGCGAGGGTATATTTAGGTCAAAGAGTGTCTGTTGCAAGTGGGTGGTTATCGGCAACAACCATCATTCTTCTCGCTGAGTTCCATATTGAAGAACTCCGAGAAGAGTTGGTGTGCATACTGCAAGTTCTCGCGATTGATGCAATACTTCACCTTAGGGGGTTCTATCTCACCTTGTATGAGTCCTGCTTCTTTCAAAGCTGTAAGATGCTGACTTACTGTAGCCTTTGCTATAGGTAACTCCTCGTGAATATCACCAAAATAACAAGTGTCCTGTTTCGCAAGGAACTTCATGATGGCTATGCGTGCCGGATGTCCGAGGGCCTTAGCAAAACCTGCCAAAGTTTCCGTCTTGATGCAATATTTCTTTTCTTCCATGCTTAGATGTATCTTGAATTTGTTCGTAAAAATACAAACAATGTTTTGATCTACCAATGATTGTTCGTAATTTAACAAATGATTAACATTTTTGTAGGGCTAAATCAGTCTGTGTTTATCAAAAAGTATTAAAAAGTGCTCCTAATTGCGAGGATAACTTGCCATTTAGAGCATTCCATATAGTCAGGCATAATATGTCAGCTGTCCAACAATTAACAATAGGGCTCATTTTCTCACTTTTAATAGCAATCGAAACAGTAATCAAATGACAACATCGGAAAATTTCCGACCATTTCCATGTTAAGATTTGTTAAGCAGATGTTTTCATTTTCGGATAAAAGTAATTCTTGTTTCTAATTTGTTTCTTTTGCAAATTTTCGGCTTTAGTTAGTATTGATAATCAGTACTTTACAAGAAATCAGCAGATTATCAAGAATAAACAAAATGCCAATAAACTGAAGAGTATTTTCATAAGCAACAATTCTTTTTATTTACTTCAACTCAAAGGTTGCCATGAAAGGCACCTTCTCACCATCTATGCTATCCTCATAAAAAAAGCGGTAAACGCCTGGTTTGTTGGGAAGAATATCGGGAAAAAGATGGGCAGTAATGGTGCCGCTTTGACCATCGTTTAAAACATGACCGATGGCCGTGAACGAGCAATCGGTGGGCACAACAAACCAATTGCCATCCGCTCCTTGGGCCGTGATGCTATAGGCATCGCCATACACAAATTCTTCGCCACTATGGTTGGTAATCGTGAATCTGATCTCCGTGGTGCCCAATGGATAGGAAGGCTTCTCCGCCTTGAGGGAGATACCTTGGTAGGTGCTCACGCCTTCCCTGTTGTCGATGATAGGGTCCAACTTGCCCTCAAACCTGATGGCGGGCGAGTTGTAAATCTGCCTACGAAACTCCAGCTGCTTCTCCTTCGTGTTCCAACGGAGCGCAACATCAATGGAGTTGGATCCCATTCCAAATCCAACAACATTTCGCAAGGCCGGGGTCTTGTCTTCCGACAGGAACTTCCGCTCAAGTATCCGCATAATGGCGTTCAGTTCCCTATGCGAATATTTACGCGCCGAAGCCTTGCGATAGGTTCTCTTCTTGCTCTTGACAACTCTCTTTTTGCTAATGGCAACCCTCTTTTTGCCAACAGTTGCCACTTTCTTTTGCTGAATGGCCATTGATGGGTTGCAAGCAGCACAAGTGGTTTGCATTGAAAGGAACATTGTCAATCCTAATATTATTGCATTGAGGAGTTTTGGCTTCAGTCTCATAGTTATCAGCAATTAATAATTTAACATGTAGAGAGATATGAACTCTTATAGTATATTTCTTTTCTTATGAGAAAAGTTCAATTTATTTTGCAAATACTATATTTTAGTTTATCCACAAAATGATGCTATGATATTATTTTGTCTCTCATAATCTCTTCAATCATTGCGTTCCTTTTTGTCCGTGATAAGTTCTTTCATATCCACAGACAAGAACTGTGCAATTTCAAGAAGCGTTGTAAGGTTGGGTTGAGAACGGTTGCATACGTAAGCATTGACCGTACTGAAACTCCTTCCTAACTTCTTTGCAAGCCATGTTTGGCTTATCCCTTTGTCCTCTAAGACTGCTCTTATGCGATTTAACTTCATGTTTTTATCGTTTTTACGCTACAAAAATAATATTTTATCGTGATAATCCATCCAAATCCCTTGAATATCTGCTGTATTCCGTCGTAATTTAGACAAAATAGAAATATAATCTGCAAAAATGGGACTAAGCAATTGATTTCCCAACATGGCAAGATACATATATGCGTTCATAAATATTTGTTCTATTTGCCATGTTCTTAAAATGTCAAAATCGGAAATTTATCATTGTTTTCAGTGTTAATTTATGTTTTCTCATGCTTTCATTTTGGGGTTTCTTGATTTTGTTGTTCCTAATTTGTTTCTTTCGTCATTTTACCATTCCAATTAGTATTGATTATCAGTACATTACGAGCAATCAGTAAGATTTCAAGAATAAGATTATGAAGGATGTAAGTGCATTTGTTTTATGGTGGTCTCGTGCTAACTTATCTATTATTCTCTGATCTTATCAAGCTAACTTTTCGTCCCTGGCATCTTCTTATACACGAATCCTTCACCACCAGGGAAGTAAGCTTCGAAAACCGTACAGAGGAACTGGGCGATATCCTTACGCTTCTTGCCAATCTTGAAGAATGCGGAACTGGCATATGCCATGAGGTCGGCCTGGCAGCACTTGGCACAGCCATCAACGACAGCGCAGCACCAACATACATAAACCTAATTAATGACTTTTGTTTAAACCACAAAACTATTCGGTATTTTTGTGGTAATCCATTCGGTATTTTTGTGGTAATTCATTCGGCGTTTTTGTGGTGAGTCATTCGGCATTTTTGTGATTGACTTATTTTGGTTCTAAAGAAAATGTTCATTTCTTTAAGGCATTTACAAGTAAAAATACTACCTTTACAGCAGTTGAGTGCGTGTTTGCTTATCGTTGTTTATTTCCATATTTGACCAAGGTCAAACTCGGCTGCACTCGGAAAAGAAAGCAAGTTTTCTTTTCTCTCGTTAGCACGAGTTTTGCAGCACATTTGCAGCACGCTCACGCAAATAGCTTGTTTATAGACAGTGTGCATTTCGAGGAGGTAAAATAATAATGCGGTACGATTTGAGTGAGAAATGTAACATCCCAATAAGGTGTCAACTTCATCTAAAGATATGAGGCTCAAATCATACCAATCTATTTTTTGGTTCTTCCGTTAAATGCATAGATAGAAAAAAAAATTTTATATTATGATAAAAATAAAGCTGGCATCATCTATCTTTGTAGTGACCAAACTCAATGATAAATGAATGCCAGCATAATGCATAAAGCTTTTGGCATATCCTTGCAAGAATGTTTGGATATGCGTTGCGAAAGTAATAAAATAGTTTTGAATATCCAAACTCCATCAGACAAACTTTGCTGTCCGGAGTGTGGAAGCCATAATGTAGTCCGTAATGGTTTCACGGCCAGACGCTTTGTGAGCGTGCCGATAGGTTGTTCAAAGACTTTCGTCGAGATGAAGATCCAACGTGTCAAATGTTCTGATTGTGGCTGCATAAAGAACGAGGATGTCGATTTCGCAAAAGGCAAGCGCAGGCATACGACCGCTTTCGCCAATATGGTTATAGACTTGTCGCGCTTTGCAACTATACAGGACATTGCATGGTTCCTGGATGTATCTTGGGACATGGTGCGGAACATACAGATGGAGTTCCTGCAAAAGGAGTATGGCAGCCCTGACCTTTCAAACCTCAGATACATATCCATAGACGAGTTCGCTACCCACAAGGGACAAGTTTACAAGACGATAGTCGTAGACTTGGAAACCGGGCGGATTGTCTTTGTAGGTGACGGTAACGGCAAGGCTTCGCTTGAGGAATTCTGGAACAAGCTCGGAGACAGAAAGAATGACATAAAAGCCGTATGCACAGACTTGTCGTCTGCTTATACGGGGGCGGTAACGGCAAATCTCCCCAATGCCTCTCTTGTCGTGGATCATTTTCATGTGGTAAAGCTCATGAATGAAAGGATAGACCAGTTGCGCCGCCAGTTGTGGCATGCTGAGAAAGACGTTAACAAGCGTAAGGTAATCAAGGGCACGCGCTGGATATTGCTGAGAAACGGCAACGACATCTTTGACGCAAAATACAAGACAAGACTTGACAATGTGCTGAACTTGAATGAACCGTTGATGATTGCATATTACCTGAAAGAAGACTTGAGGGAAATATGGAACCAAACCAACAAGGATGATGCAGAATTGGTGCTAAACGAATGGGTGCGGCAGGCCATGGATTCAAAAATACAGCCATTGGTCAAAATGGCTGCTACCTTGCGGGCCTACAAGCCATATATACTTGCATGGTATGACTACCCGATATCAAATGGCCCTACTGAAGGTATAAACAACAAGATTAAAGTGCTGAAAAGACAAATGTATGGATTCAGAAATGATGAATTCTTCACGTTAAAGCTATACGCTCTACACGACAAGCGTCTACGCATTTAACGGAAGAACCTATTTTTTCACCGTCACTAAAACAATTGTTTTCTTCTTGGTGTTAGAAATAGTGTGTATATTTGCATGACAAATAGAAACATACAAAAAAACAAAAAAAACATCTTGCCATGAGTACAGTAATATATCCATCACCGATTTTCGGACCGATACACAGTCGCCGACTCGGTGTTTCTTTAGGTATCAACCTTATGCCAGCCGACGGAAAGGTGTGCACATTCGACTGCATCTACTGCGAATGCGGCTTCAACGCCGACCACTACCACCACTGCCGTGAAGCAAGACCTCGTCATCACTTGCTACAAGCCATCTGAGAGGCAGGTAAGCAAGACCTTACCATATCTTGCAACAAACCATCTGAGAGAATACAAGCTATATCTGACATGAACAATTCTCGAAATATATGGGATTTTGTGGAGGAGCATCTTGCTCATCTTCCTGTTGTATGCGAAAAAGGGAACACCATTATTAGTGTAGCGGAATGGAATAAATAAAAAGTATAAAGATATGGCATCATACAAAATACCACTTTTGCCACTGCCTTATGACCTTGAAACTAAGACTGTGTTGCGACAGGCTAACAAGGCCAACCGAAAACTTGCAGAATTAAAGGGCGTGGCACAGGCCATACCCAATGAACGCATTCTTATAAGCAGTCTCACGCTGCAAGAAGCAAAAGATAGTTCGGCAGTAGAAAATATAGTAACCACACAGGACGATCTTTATCGTGCAGGCCTCGATGCGAATTTTACACTCATAGGCGCGGCCACTAAGGAGGTGCTGTTTTATCGTGAAGCTATCAATGAGGGGTTCAAACTGGTAAGAAATAAGAACATCCTCGCACTTAATGACATAAAACGTATACAGGAGGTGCTTGAACAAAACTCAGCAGGCTTCCGTACAACACCAGGTACACAACTAAAACGAAGCAGCGATGGAGCCGTCATTTATACCCCACCACAGGACGGTCAGCGTATAGTGGAGTTGATGAGTAACCTCGAACAATTCATCAATGATGATGAGCTTTGCCCGATCGACCCATTGGTGAAAATGGCTATCATACACCACCAGTTTGAGAGCATTCATCCCTTCTATGATGGCAACGGACGTACGGGACGCATTGTAAACATCCTCTATCTTGTCACTTCAGGACTGCTTGATTTGCCCATACTCTATCTTAGTAGGTATATCACTCACAACAAGGCTGAGTATTATGAGCGTATTCAAGCCATAAGAAATGCGACTGGCGACAATTCTGCCCAGTGGGAAGCGTGGATTCTATATATGCTTCGCGGTGTGGAACAGACCGCGGAGGAAACCATTGCGCTTGTTAAGAATATAGGTAAACTGATGACGGAATATAAGAATATTATACGTCCAGCCTTTGGAGGAAAGTATAGCCATGAGCTTCTCAACGGTCTCTTTTATCATCCATATACTAAGATTGGCCATTTGGAGAGCAATATGCAGGTATCAAGACAAACCGCAGCGAAATATCTCGATAGACTTGCTTCGCTTGGCTTACTGCAGAAGGAGCGCATGGGCAAAGAGAATTATTACATCAACACTAAGTTGATGGAACTCTTTCTTACCTTCAGTGAACAACAAGAGGCTGATAATACAGATGGTGTTGAATCTGTTCATGTTGAAAAATCGCCAAATCCTTAACATGACCCGAATAACGTGTTAAGAAATCCCGATTTTCTTAACATGATATGAATAACGTGTTAAGAAATCCCGATTTCTTTAACATGAAGTGCTGACGATAGAAACATAGAACAGAAGACAAATGAGATATAAAGGCAAAAGTGTAGTACCAGATTAAAACACATTCTGACAGTAAGAATCGATGGATGAACTGGCGAAAAGGATAAAAGGACGAGTGGCAGATGCGCGTTCCCGTCTGACAATAGTGAGAAACGCAGACAGATTTCTGTCACACCCCGATACACAGAATGCGGTGAGTCGTGAATGTGGCATATTACTCCTGCCTATCAGTTCTGCCATTGAACTCAGAGTGAGATATGAACTGACAGACAAGGCATCAGAACAAAATGTTTGCTATGTAATTGATGGAGATATGGAACTTTTGCCCGATATGCAACCTTATATATTAGATAAGGGCGGCATAAACCTGTCGGACCTTATGCCGGCATATGATGCCATGGAGATAAAAAAGCATCCTTGTCATGGGGAATGGCTTCGGATATGTTCAGAAAGAAATACACTTCCAACCTATCTCCTTATCAGACGAGCGATGAGGTGAGGTCGGTAGGCGAACTATATGGCGACTCTGCAGCGTCTATGAAGGAAGAATACAGAGCCGCTGCTCAACTGGCTTTGGACATTTCATGGCTGCGACATTGTATATCGTCGGGCGCACCCGACAAACCATCCAGACAATTGGTTGGCAATCGAAAGACGGTCATCTATCTGGTTGTCAGAACATTACGACGGAAAACCAGATGATCTGACAGTTTTTTTTGAAATTCTTGTTTTTACTGAAAATCAGTGTTATGAACAACTTTTACTCATATCGATTGAATTAATTCCGCCAACGGGTTTCCTTACAATTATCCGTATTGGATTCATGCTGCAATGAAGCCCATATTTGGGATAAAAACAATTGTTTTCTTCTTGGTGTTAGAAATAGTGTGTATATTTGCATGACAAATAGAAACATACAAAAAAACAAAAAAAACATCTTACCATGAGTACAGTAATATATCCATCACCGATTTTCGGACCGATACACAGTCGCCGACTCGGTGTTTCTTTAGGTATCAACCTTATGCCAGCCGACGGAAAGGTGTGCACATTCGACTGCATCTACTGCGAATGCGGCTTCAACGCCGACCACCGCCCCACCCTTCCACGCCCCACTCGCGAGGAAGTGGCTGCCGCCCTGGAAGCCAAGCTGAAGGAGATGGCAGAAAACGGACCGAAGCCCGATGTGCTGACATTTGCCGGCAACGGTGAACCTACGGCGCATCCGCATTTCGCCGAAATCATTGACGACACTATAAGACTGCGCGACAAATACTGCCCGCAGGCAAAGGTATCGGTATTGAGCAACAGCACCATGCTCCACCACAAGCAGGTGCACGAGGCACTGATGCGCGTTGACAACAACATACTGAAACTCGACACCGTAAGCATAGAATACATCAAGAAGGTGGACCGTCCGCAGCAGCCGAACTACAACGTGGAGGACATCATCGAGAGTCTCTCCGCCTTCAAAGGCCATGTCATAATCCAGACGATGTTCATGAAAGGACAAGCAGACGGCGTGGACATGAGCAACGTGAAGGAGGAATACATCGAACCGTGGCTCAAGGCTGTGGAGCGCATCAAGCCGATGGAGGTGATGGTATACACCATCGACCGCGAAACTCCGGCAAAGGGTCTGCTGAAAGCTACCCACGAGGAGCTTGACGGCATACGCGACCGCGTGACAGCCATGGGAATCCCATGCACGGCATCATATTAAATCCCAATTAAAACCCAAACACAATTATGAACAGTCTATTCCTCGCCGCCACCTTGACCATCAAGGAAATCGAGAAGGTTCCCGAACACTCCGTGAAGGAGCTGCTCGACAAGTCTCATATGAACATCCGACTCGAAGACGCCATAATCTTCGGCATAAAGCTCGTTGTGATATACATCATCGTAAGAGTGCTCTCGGCGATAGCCAAATACCTGTTCCGCCATACGATGCGCAAACAGGCGGAGAAGGGAATGGACGTGACGAAGGTGATGTTTCTCAGGCAGATAGTGGTCACGGCGATATACATCATCGGATGCGCCTCATTTCTCTCGCTCATACCGGGAATGGAGAAGATAAGCAACTCCATACTCGCCAGTGCAGGAATCCTGGCCATGGCGGTGGGTCTTGCATCACAAGAGGCACTGTCGAACATCGTAGGCGGACTGTTCATCATCTTCACCCGCCCGTTCAAGGTGGGGGATTTCATACGGGTTGACGACGACGTGGTGGGGACGGTAATCGAGATAACGCTGCGCCACACCATAATACGCAACGTGGAGAACCGCATGATTCTGATTCCTAACAGCAAGATAAACTCTGCCACGATAATAAACTCCTCGTATGGCGACAGTTCCACCTGTGCGTTCATCGACATCGGCGTGTCTTACGACACCAACCTGGACGGGGCAATCGACGTGATGCGGCAGGAGATAATGAAGCACCCGCTGCTTTTAGACCACCGCACGGAGGAAGAGAAGAAGGCGGACGTGCCTGAGGTGGTGATACGCGTGGTGAATCTCGGCGACTCTGCCATAACGCTGCGTGCATGGGCATGGGCGGCAACGGCTGTAAACGCCACGGTGATGAAATACGACCTCTTAAAGAGCATCAAGGAGCGCTTTGACAAGGAGGGCATCGAAATACCATATCCTTACTACAACCAGATAGTAAAATCGAGTAGGAGGAAAACGAAGCAGTTTTCTTCCTACTTTCGTTTTCCGACCTCTCACACCACCGTACGTGCGGTTCCGCATACGGCGGTTCCTATTTTGGATACCATTCGAGATATGCCTCCATTAAAGTAGCATACCCTGCGGAGCGTAGTTTATTGTTATCTATCGCCCTTTTTAGAACAGGGCTGTCAGCTATTCGCCAATAGCCCTTGCGAGTATTACCCCATTCGTATGCTTGGTATTTATTAATGCCACATCTGATGAGGTTTGCCACTTTTGTCTTGACTTTCTTCCAAGCTTTCCATATACACATGCGTATTCGACGTCTTAACCATTCATCAGTATCAAGTAAGAGACGTTTCATATTAGCAAGATGATAATAGCCGACCCACCCTCTTATGTATTCTTTCAGCTTTTGCTTTCTCTTGGCGTATCCCCATCCGTTGCTGCGACTTGTCAATTCTTTCAACCTTGATTTCATCTTGGCTTTGGACTTTGGGTGCACTGTGAGTTGGCATTTGCCCTTCATCACATAAAAGGAGTAGCCGAGGTATTTCACTCCGCGCACATACGACACTACGGTCTTTTCCTTGTTGACTTTGAGATATAGAGTATTCTCTATAAATCGGGTTATAGACTCCTTCACTCGCATTGCTGCCCTCTTGGACTTACAAAATATCATCGAGTCATCTGCATAGCGTACAAAGGGAAGCCCTCTGCGTTCAAGTTCTTTATCCAATTCATTGAGCATGATGTTGCTCAACAACGGACTTAGCGGTCCTCCTTGGGGAGTTCCTTCCTCACTCGCTTCAAACAAGCCTTTGTTCATTACACCACTTCGGAGATATTTGTGTATAAGACTGACAACTCTGCCGTCTTTTATCGTACGGCTGAGGATTTCTATGAGCTTGCTATGGCTCACGGTGTCGAAGAAGCGTTCAAGGTCAAGGTCTACTACATAGGTGTAGCCCTCGTTGATTATCCTTTGCGCTCCACGCAGTGCATCATGGCATCCTCTTCTCGGTCGGAAGCCGTAGCTTGTCTTGGAGAATTGGTTCTCATAGATGGGAGTCAGTACTTGGTTGATGGCTTGTTGCACCACACGGTCTACTACTGTAGGTATTCCCAACAGGCGCATCTTGCCGTTGTCTTTGGGTATTTCTACCCTTTTCACTGGGTTCGGACGGTAAGAGCCGTCCATCAAGGAACGGATGAGCACATCCTTGTTGGTCATGAGCCATGGGAGCAACTGCTCGCATGACATCTTGTCGATACCACCACAGCCTTTGTTTCTCATAACAGCCTTGTAGGCTCGGTTGAGATTGGAAGGACTGAGGATTTGCTCGAAAAGGTGCTCCTTGTCGAATGGTACTTCCACGATGTTGTCTTCACACATCCACATGAAGGTCTGCACTCCCCCATACCATTCGGTTTCCGACCTATCTCTTTGGGGGCAGCCATTAACTTGGGATAATGTTTTCTGCATTCTTTCCTTCATGAGGTATGTTTCAATTACTATCGTTTAATTGTTAGGTTCAGCCCTTCGTGCAACGTTATCGACTATTGCACTACTATGGCGTCTGCTGACTTCTCACGGTAAGCTTTACTCCGCTTCTTTCGTAAAAAAGACTATTTGAAGCGTCCGTGAGACCTCCTCGGATAAGGGCATTGTCTTTCCATCTTATACCCACTTCATTTACACCGACCGTTCCGAATAGCTATGGGGCTTTGGTCTGTGTTGCAACCTTACCCACGGTCATATGCCTTGTATGAAGTTTCTGTACGTTAGGTCAGATGTTTGCCACCGGCTTCTTTCAGATTTCACCTCACGATGAACACCCTTGCCTTTGGCTATGTAATTCCCGCTATTAAGGCTTACTCGGGACTTGCACCCGTTAGACAATGCTCGTGCCGAGCATACAACGAATTGACGGGCAGACTCTTTACTCGTCTACCCGTCAATCCGTATACTTGCCAAAATGCCTTGCAAAATACAAAAGGCTGCAAGCAGTTATAAAAAAAACGGTCTAATGTCGATAGGGGATTATTCCCAATCGGTCATTAGGCCGTTTAGGTTTTACTTCATATCCACATAGGGATTACTTCATTTCCACATAAGGTATCTTGTCCATGTCGCCATAGTCAAGATTCTCTCCGCCCATGCCCCAGACGAACATATAGTTGCTTGTGGCAGAAGCGCAGTGTACGCTCCACTCCGGAGACATCACAGCCTGCTCATTGTGCAGCCAGATTACGCGGGTCTCCTGTGGCTCTCCCATGAAATGGGCGATGGAGTTACCCTCAGGCAGATTGAAATAATAGTATGCCTCCACACGACGGCCGTGGGTATGGGCTGGCATAGTGTTCCATACTGAACCTGGAGCCAACTCGGTGAGTCCCATCTGCAACTGGCATGGACCGCCCTTGCCGCCGTTCTTCTCAGAGAGCACGTTGTTTACAATCAGCTGGTTGATGACGCGGTCGTTGCTCTCTTCCATTTTTCCGGCATGGAAGCTGTTTGAGTTCAAGCACTTCAGTTTCTTGGCGCGAGCTGCATCGTTGCATACAATCATCTGTGTAGGATATGCCTTGTGGGCAGTAGTGGAATTGATATAGAACTTGGCTGGGTTCTGTGCGTCCTTGCTTGCGAAGGTGATTTCCTTTGAACCGCGGCCCACATAGAGAGCATCCTTGAAATGCAGTTCATACTGCTTGCCGTCAACGGTCACCACACCAACACCCTTGCTGGTATTGATGATTCCCACCTCACGGTTGTAGCAGAAATATGGTGCCTTCAGAGGGTCGATGGCTTCGAGCTTCAGCACTTCGCCTACTGGCACTGCTCCTCCGAAAACGAGACGGTCGTACATTGAATATGTGAGGTGGATCTTGTTTGCCTCCATCACATTCTGCATTGTGAACGCACTACGCAGGCGGTCGGTGTCGTATGTCTTCACGTCCAATGGATTGCAAGCCGTCTGGATAGAATAGTCTGTCTGTGCATTGGCACACAGAGTAGTAGCCGCAAGGGCTGTAGACAACAATAGTTTCTTCATTATCTTGATAGTTTTTTGATTTATATTATATGCAGATCTGCCACATTGTATGGCATACCCACCTGCTTCAATTAGTCTTTCTTTGCCTCTCTGTCTTCCTTCACGATTCGTCTGTTGTTTATGAACATGAGGGCAAGGGTTATCACCGTCAATACTCCCATACCGAGATACTGCAGCTTGATGCCACGATAGATTACCCAACCGAAGAGAGAAGAGGCGAAATCAAGCGCACCGCCGGAGAATCCTTCCGGTATCTCGGCTGCCTTGTCGCCAGTGGCATCAAACACATGCTTTGCTGCCATTGTGAAGTCGGGTGCCATGTCGGTAACGAAATACAGGCCGATGACGAGAGCCACGAGTCCGATGATGAGCGTCTTCACCACATTGCCCTTGGTGAACGGCAATACCATCGGGAAGAGGTAGAACATTCCGGCGAGCGATGCCAGCGGCAGGAACTGGTTGCCGGGCAGGAACACTGCCAAAGCGAGAATCACGGGAATGAGGATTATAGACACCACGAGAGTCGTGGGATGCCCGATAACAAGAGCCGGACTCATGCCGATATGCACCTTCTTGCCGTTGAACTTGGTCTTCACCAGTTCTTGTGTCTTCTCTGAAATAGGCTTCAGTCCTTCGATGAAAAGCGAGGTGATACGGGGGATGAGTTCCATCACGGCTCCCATGGTGACGCCAAGGAAGAGTATCTTCTTGATGTCGAGCTGTGCTGCCCATCCGATGAGCATACCCACGATCACTCCCAGGACGAGGGGCTCGCCGAGCACACCGAACTTCTTCTTCAGTCCTTCTGCGTCGATATCGAGTTTAGAGAAGCCCGGGATGAGGTTGAGCAACTTGTCAAACACGATGGCGAAGGGCATGAAGCTCTGGCAGAACGGCTGAGGAATGGAGATTCCTTCGAGGTCGTAGTATTTCTGGAATTTCTCTGCCGTCAGGTCTGCGCATACCAGAGTGATGATATAGCAAACGATGGCAGCGAAATATCCCCAAAGCAGACTCTCACCCATCACGAAATAAGCCACGGCTCCGATAAAGGCGAAATGCCAGTAGTTCCAGAGGTCGATGTTCACCGTGCGTGTGGTCTTGGTAATGACCATCAGGAAGTTCACTCCCAGACAGATGGGGATGATGAGCGCTCCCACGGCGGTGTTGTATGCCACGGCAGCTGCTGCCGGCCAACCCATATCAAAAACGTTGAGCTGCAGGTGATAGATGTCTGAGATTCCCTTCAGCGGGTCGTTGAAATTGGTGGTCAGCAATGCCGTCACCACTCCCAGTCCTACGAATCCCACACCGACAAAGAGCCCCGACTTGAGTGCCTTGCCGAATTTCATACCGATACACAGTCCGATGATGGTGAAGATGATAGGCATCATCACACTTGCACCCAGACTGATAATGTAGCCGAATACTTGTTCCATTGTATTTTCCTGTTTATGTTTTTTTGATTAGCTTGTTAGTAGATATTAATAGTTCGGGGCAAAGTTAGGCAAAATATTTGAATAAGCATCTTTATTATTGTAAAAAGTAACATTAATGCATAAAGAGCGGACATGAATGACGGCAAAAGATAAATGACGTTAAAAGATAAGAGTATACAGTTCTGAATCTGTCGGAACACATGACAAGCAAAACGGGCATGGGTCAGAGCATAAAAAAACATAGTCCCTGCCATCACGGCTGAGACTATGCACATTTTTATTGCTTATGATCGGCGAAATCTCAAAAAGTCAAATTGCCGATTTTTCTTTTCGCATGTTTAAAACTTACCTTTAATTCCTTATTGTCATTTATCATTCATCGTCATTTATTTGTTGATCTTCATTGTCTTCACACCGTCTGCCGTGCGGATGGAGATGATGTTCACACCCTTGGCGAGTGGCAGCGTTGCTGTGTCACCGGCATTGAGTCTTGCCTCGGCGAGACACATTCCGCTTGGTGTGCATACACTGACGTTGCCTGCCATACCGCCCACTACGATGGCGTTGCCCTCAACACGGAATTTCATGTCTGCATTGGCAGCTGCGATAGAAGCCGACTCTCCGTTGTAAACTCTCACGTTGTCGATTGCCATGTGCTGTGCGAGCTTGCCCTTATACTGCCATGCGATATATACCGGCGTGGTGTCATCAGTGAAGCATTTGGTGATGTCATATACCTTATGTTCAGGTTTCGTTGTCTCACCGTCAGCAAGGTCTTCGGCGGTATATCCCTTCAGCGTTTCGATTGGCGCCCATTCCACTGCGTTGTATGAATAGTATACTCCAGCCTCAGTGCTCTTCTTTGTCGTGGCATTGTAGTCGATGTCAAACTCCAGGAATGTCTTCTCACCGTCTTTCAGTTCTCCGCGAACGAGTGGTGGTGTGTCGAGAACTGCCCATACCAGTGTGTATCCTGCCACTGCTGATGATATTGAAGCGAAGTCTCCTTCGAAGTTGCCGCTTGTGACAGGAATCTCATACCAATTGTCGAAGCGCCACAGATACTGGTCCTGCATCTTGCCGTCGAGTTTCTCGATAATCCAGTTTTCTGGTGTCAGTCCGCCGGTGAAGTCTTCTGAGAACGGCAGCGAATATGTCGGTCTGTTGCCCTTTGCCATTGTCTCAACTGCCGGCAGCGACTCAACGCCGTCTGCATATACAGAGCGCTTTGTGGAAGCATTTTATGACCGACAGCTATCCGGACAAGAGAAGCCCGGCATACCTCAATACTACGAAAATAGGGAACTAACCTCGCGGCCAATTCCCTACAAAAACCATGCTATGAAAAAATATTAGGTATGATTTACATTTTACTTATAATTCCAATCTTAGATGCTTCAAGGAACGCAACTATAGATTCAATCTCCTTGCCTGGCGGCACCTGTTCCTTGATCTGGTTTATGGCATCAAACACGCTCGTCTGTCCGTGGAACACGAGGCGATAGGCATTGGCGATATGGCCTACCACCTTTGGTTCAATGCCCGAATTGTGGAGAAGGGTCTCGTTTACTCCTCCGTAGCGCACTGGGTTGTCAGTGGCTACGATAAACGGAGGTACGTCTTTGCTGATGCGCACACCGCCGGTGACCATCGAGGCTCCACCCACACGCACATTGGCGTTTACGATAACACCGGAAGAGAAGATTACAGCACTGTGGATTTCGCAGTCGCCGGCAACCTTAGTACCATATCCGAATGTGCAGTAGTCGTCAACCTTTGTGTCGTGAGACACGTGGACACCCTCCATGAAGAAGTTACGGTTGCCGATACGTGTCTCGCCGGTCTTGAATGTGGCACGGTTGATGACAACATTCTCACGGAAGATGTTCTCGTCGCCGATAATCAGCGGTGTGTCGTCACCACTGAAATTAAAGTCCTGTGGCTCAGCACCGAGCACGGTGTTCTGATAAACCTTGTTGCCCTTTCCCATCCGTGTGCCCTTCATGATGCTCACGTAAGGATAAATCACGCAGTCGTCGCCGATGACAACGTCGTCCTCGATATAGGCGAAAGGATAGACAGTGACATTCTTGCCCAACTTTGCGCCCGGGGCTATATATGCTTTTTCACTTATCATGATATACAAGTTTAAATGGTGTGTAACTTTAGTTTCTTCCTCCGCCGAGAGCGTAGTAGAGGTTCACAACAGCCTGCATCTTGTAGAAATCATCTGCCACCTTGGAGAGCTGCGCATTGAGCAGGCTCTGCTGTGCGGTGATTACCTCAAGATAGGTGCTGCTGCCCTCGTTGAAGAGAAGCTTGGTGTATTCCACGTTCTTGGTGAGACTTTCCACCTGCTTCTGCTCCAGCTTCGACTTCTCGTCAGAAGAGTTGTAGAGCACCAGGGCATTGCTCACCTCACTGCCGGCAGAGAGCACGGCATTCTGCCATGTGTTATATGCCTGTTCCTGCTTTGCCTTGGCCACCTTGAGTCCTGCCACGAGCTGACCGTGGGCAAAGATAGGCTGCACGAGGCTACCTATGGCATTCCACAACATCTTGCCAGGGTTCACGATACCTGCACCACCGCTGTTGGTATATGCACCAGAACCGCTGATTGTGATGCTTGGATAGAAGCGCGAACGAGCCTGGTTGGTGTCGTAGAAGCACTGTGCGAGCGACATCTCGGCGTAATGCACGTCGGGACGGTTGCTCAGGAGCTGTATGCCGATGCCGGTAGAGAATTCCGAAGGCAACGACTGCTCGTCGAGCTTTCCGCGGCTGATTGTCTGTGCCGGCTGACCGAGCAGAAGGGAGAGGGAATTCTCCACTTCACGAATCTGGCGCTTCAGGTCGGCTGCCTGTGCCTGCACCGAATAGTAGTTAGACTCGGCGCTCTGCACGCCAGTCTCCTTCACACGTCCCAATTCCTTCTGGAGCTTCATGATTTCCCATGTCTCCTTGGTGAGGTTTGTCATGTTGTCTACAAGTTCCAACTGCTTGTCGAGCATCATGAGAGTATAGTACATGTTGGCGATGTTTGAAATCAGACCAGTCTGCACCACGAGCTGATAATCCTTGGTGGCGAGCAGCGACATCTGTGCGCTGCGCTTCACGTTCAGCAGATTGCCGAAGAGGTCGATGCTCCAGCTTGCCTGCACTGGCAGTGAATATGTCTTCGTTGCCTTGTTGCCGTCCCACGAAGAGATCACTCCCTGTGGCGAGAACGTGAACGATGGCACAAAAGCGAGCTTTGCCACCATGAGCTGTTCCTCCACCATCTTCACGTTGAGAGCGGCGTTGAGCATGTTGGTGTTGTGAGTCAGTCCCTGCTCGATGAGCGACTGCAGCTGAGGATCGGTGAAGACGCTGCGCCAAGGCAGGTTGCCGAAGCTCGTAGTGTCGCTTACGGCGAGAGTGTCGGCGATGGAAGCGGAGTCGCGCACCAGGCCCTTCACATTCACGTCGGGACGCTCGTATTTATTGTATATTCCGCAGCTGCCAAGCAACAGACCGGCAGAGGCGAAAGCTATAATACTCTTGATCTTCATATAGATAATGTATTTTTATAATCCCAGACCCAAAGGAGGTGAGTTTCTCCGATGGGACTGGATATATTATTTTATTTCTTTGAGTTCTTGTCGATCTCTGCCTGCAGCGCACCAGCCACATATGGGTTGGTATACTGTTTCACCTCAGAGTCAACAGAAGCATTGTCGCCCTCAAACTCGATAGGCTTGATCTTCTCCTGCAATGTCTGGAAGATGTAGAACAACGCTGGAACGACCATAATCTGGCAGAGCATACCGATGAGCATACCACCTACGGCTGCCGCTCCGAGTGTCATGTTTCCGTTGTAGCCTACGCCCCATGGCATGAGCAATGGCAACAGACCGATGATCATGGCGAGCGAAGTCATCAGGATAGGACGCAGACGGGCAGAAGCTCCGAGCACTGCCGACCATGAGATGGCCATACCCGTGCGACGGCGTTCAAGGGCGAACTGCACGATAAGGATGGCGTTCTTGGCGAGAAGTCCCATAAGCATGATGAGCGCGATCTGCATGTAGATGTCGTTGTTCTTACCAAACATGTTGGTGAAGAGGAACGCTCCGGCAAGACCAAACGGAATAGAGAGGATTACCGAAAGCGGCAGTACATACGATTCATACTGTGCCGAGAGAATCAGGTATACGAAGGTGAGACACAACGCGAAGATTATCGCAGTGGAGTTGCTTGACTCCTGCTCTGTACGTGTCAGACCTGAGAACTCGTATGTGTAACCGGCTGGCAATGTGGTCTTTGCCACCTCGTCCATAGCCTTGATGGCATCACCGGTAGAATATCCGTCGGCAGCAGAAGCGTTCACGTTGATAGAGGTAAACAGGTTGAAACGGTCGATCTCCTGTGGACCATATACACGCTCCAGGTTTACATACTCCTGGATAGGAGCCATCTGACCAGTCTGAGTGCGCACGTAGATGTTTGCAAGACTCTTCAGGTCGGCACGGTCTTTCGGCTCTGACTGGATATACACACGGTAGAGCTTACCGTATGAGTTGAAGTTGCTTGCATACATACCTCCGTAGTATCCCTGCATGGTGGTGAGCACCGTGCTTGGGTCGATACCGCTCTGCTTACACTTGGCAACATCGACATCAATCTTATACTGTGGATATTTAGTGTTGTATGATGTCATGGCATTGCTGATTTCAGGACGCTTGTTGAGCTCACCGATGAACTTCTGGGTGATGTCATAGAACTTGTTCACATCGCCACCGGTGCGGTCCTGCATAGAGAATGTCATACCGTTGGTAGCAGAGAATCCCTGCACCATAGGCGGCTGGAAGGCAAGAATCTGCGCTCCCTTGATGGCTGCCGTCTGCTTGTATATCATACCGAGCACCATACCGGAACCGAGGTTGTGCACACCGATATACTTCAGCGGTCCCTCAAGTTTCTGACGCTCCTCGAATGACTTCAGCTTGATGATGAACGTACCCTGGTTGGATCCCTGGCCGGCGATGAAGTTATATCCCATGATACGCATACGGCTGGCGATGGCAGGGTTGGTGGCGAGCATACGGTCCACCTCGTCCATCACCTCGTTGGTCTTCTTCATTGAAGTTCCTGGAGGAGTGGAAACGGTACAGAATACAGTACCTGTATCTTCGTCAGGCACAAGACCTGTCTTTGTGGTTGACATGAGTACTGCCATTACTGCGATACCGACAATGACAGAACCTATTGCGATAACCGGACGCTCAACCAAGCGACGCACGCCCTTGGTGTACTTAGCCTGCACCTTTCCATAGGCAGCATTGAACGAAGCATGGAAACGGTCTACCATCGACATCTTGCGCTCTGAACCGTCCTCGTTCTTAGGCTTCAGCAACATTGCACAAAGCGCTGGAGAAAGAGTCAAGGCGTTGAGGGCTGAAATGATGATGGAGATGGCCATCGTTATACCAAACTCACGATAGAAGGTTCCTGACGTACCACCCATGAAAGACACCGGCACGAACACTGATGCCATAACGAGGGTGATGGAGATGATGGCGCCCGAAATCTCGTTCATGGCATCGATAGAAGCTGTCGTCGCCGACTTGTATCCAAGGTCGAGCTTGGCATGGACAGCCTCGACCACCACGATGGCGTCATCGACCACGATGGCGATGGCAAGCACGAGGGCGGCGAGCGTCAAGAGGTTCAGCGAGAAGCCGAACACATACAGGAAGAAGAAGGTACCGATCAACGACACTGGCACGGCAATAAGCGGGATGAGCGTCGAACGGGTGTCCTGCAAGAAGATATACACCACGATGAACACGAGCACGAATGCCTCGAAGAGGGTCTTGATGAGGTCTTCGATAGAAGCGAAGAGGAACTCGGTAACGTCCTGCATGATATCGAAGTGGATGCCAGGAGGCATTGTTGCTTCCTGCTCTTTCAGCAGCTTCTTGATGTTTGTAGCAATTTCTGTAGCGTTAGAACCGGCAGTCTGTGTCACCATCATGGTTACAGACGGCTTGCCGTTGTTCTTTGACTCCACGCTGTATGAGAGGGCTCCCATCTCCACGCGTGCCACGTCCTTCACACGGATGGTCTGTCCGTCTTGTGTAGACTTTATGATCATGTCGCCGAACTCCTCTGGAGTCTTCAGACGACCTTTGTAACGGAAGGTGTACTGATACTGGTTGTCAGACGATTCGCCCACAGAACCAGGAGCTGCCTCGATGTTCTGCTGAGCCAGCACTCCTGTGAGGTCGGCAGGAATCAGTCCGTAGCTTTTCATCTTCACCGGGTCTATCCAGAGACGCATGGTGTAGTCTTTCTGGGAGAAACACTGACACTCACCCACACCGTTCACACGCTTGATGGCAGGAATGACGTTGATGTTTGCATAGTTGGTGAGAAACTTGTCGTCGTAGCGGTCGTCGTCGGCAGTAAGACCGAAAAGAATCACCGTTGACGACTGGCGCTTCATCACCGTCACACCGGCCTTGGTAACCTCGGCTGGCAGAAGAGCTGACGCCTGTGACACACGGTTCTGAACGTTCACCTGACACATGTCGGCATTCATACCCTGCTTGAAGAACACTGTGATGGAAGCCGAACCGTCGTTTGTTGCAGAAGAGGTCATGTATGTCATTCCCTCCACACCGTTGATTGACTCCTCCAAAGGAGCAAGCACGGAATTAAGCACTGTCTGCGAGTTGGCACCCGTATATGAGGCACGCACCATGATGGTAGGAGGCGCCATGTTCGGGTACTGCTCGATTGGCAGCGAAATGAGTCCGATGACACCGAGAATCACTATCAGGATAGAGATCACGGTGGAGAGCACCGGGCGTTTGATAAATGTATCTAATCTCATTGTTGTAATTTTATTTAGGTTGACGAGTTGACAAGTAGACAAGCTGACAAGTCAGCCGGAGATCCGACAGGCCGGCTTATCTGCAAGAAGCATTACATCAACTGCCTGTCTGCAATCATGGCTGCCTAAATCATCCACTACCCTTTTTGACGGGTCATGCGAGGACTCCTTGCCATTTCGTCTCTTCTCTACTTGTTTATTTTCCGAAAGCCTTCTTCAGCTTGCTCAGGTCGCCCTGGTCAGCGCCCAGAGCCTCGGTCTTCTTCAGTTTCTCCTGATATTGTGCCTCTGTGAGAGGAGTGATCTTCTGTCCGTCGGTAAGACCTGAGATACCGTTCATCACGATACGGTCGCCTGCCTTCAGGCCACTCTCGATGATGTAGTTCTTGCCGTCGTTGTTAGGATTCACGGTCACAGGGGTGTATTTCACCTTGTTGCCCTCGCCAACTACGTATACGAAGAACTTGTCCTGAACCTGAGATACGGCATCCTGCGGGATGATGATAGCCGAAGAAGACACATGTGGCACCACGATGCTGCCAGAAGCGCCGCTCTTGAGCAGATGCTCAGGGTTAGGGAAGTCGGCACGCATAGAAACGGTACCTGTAGTAGGGTCGATCACGCCGCTCACTGTAGCCACATGCCCGTCGTGGTTGTATACAGTTCCGTCAGCGAGCTGCAGCTTCACGGCTGGATAATCCTTGATTGCAGCATTGATACCGCCAACGCCCTTTGTCATGTCCAGAAGGTCTTTCTCTGTTACTGAGAAATACACCTGCATAGTGCCGATGCTCGACACAGTGGTGAGTGGCTGCTGACTTGAAGCGCTCACCAATGCGCCCACACGGTATGGCAGATCGCCTACGACACCGTTGGCAGGACTGGTGATATAGCAGAAGTCGAGGTTCTGCTTGGCTGACACATAAGCTGCTTGGGCCTGTGCCACGGCTGCATAGGCTGCCTCGAGATTGTTCTTTGATGACTGAAGCTCGTAAGTACCGATAACGTTGTTCT
Organism: Prevotella pectinovora; assembly: GCF_041323955.1. NCBI lineage: Bacteria > Pseudomonadati > Bacteroidota > Bacteroidia > Bacteroidales > Prevotellaceae > Prevotella > Prevotella pectinovora. The sequence continues at coordinate 3,136,094 of NZ_JBGLIV010000001.1, read as the reverse complement.
TGAAGAGTTTCTCATTGTTTGAGTATGTCAGCTTGGCTGTGTTGAGCTGAGCCTTTGCTGTGTTCACGGCTGCCCTTGCCTGGCGCACGGCTGCCTGGTAGGTCTCGTTGTCGATGACGAAGAGGAGCTGGCCTTTCTTCACTGCCTGGCCTTCATGCACACACAACTTGGTGATGAATCCAGACACCTTAGGACGGATCTCCACGTCCTGCACTCCCTTTATCGTAGCAGGATAGGTGGTCTGCAGCTCTGCTGACTGCACACCTACTGTCCTTACCGCATATTCGTCGTCGCCGAAATCCGGTTTTCCACTTTTCTTGCCTCCGCCGCATGACACGAGCACTGCGGCAAGCAACAGAATAAATAAATTACTCTTTTTCTTCATACCTATTTATAATATTAAAGTTTTCTATGTATGTAAAAATATATATGTAATGATTTGTATATTATATATGTAAAACTACCTAATATTTCTTTCTTGATTTATCCGCCCCGGCTGCTGATGGCATTCACATGCTAAAACAAACTTCCGGCGGAACATTTACAGAAAACCCAAATACTTTTTTCAGTTTTCAGATGCAAAATTAGCCATTATTCTTCATACTATGATGGCATGTCAATGATTATTGTTTTGTTTTAACTAAATTTTACGGAAAACGGAAAAGCCATCAGTCACAATGGTCACGCCACAAGAACTTTGGAACACTGGCAGCAGAAAACTGCATCAAGCCATAATGACGGTTTGTGGGTTGAAATCCAAACAAATATTTCAATAAATGGGCAACATGCTTGCCCATGTTGGGTAAGCACCGTTCTCAAGTGGGGCAAGCAGCGTGCCCCACTTGGGCAGATTTCACGCTCAACCGCTGCCCGATATTCTTATTTATTGACATTCATGGCTTCAGGAATTGTCCAGCGCATATAAGCATCTGTATACACTGGCGGCACGGATACGCTTACGTTTCCTGTTGATTTTTGAAAAGACAAAAGCTCATGCTTCACTTAAACAAAAATCGGTCATTAGAACGTTTAATGGCATTTTACATGCACCGCTTGTTCTAATGACCGATTTTGAAAAAAATGTGTCGAGCGTTTATAATCTGATTCCACTCAATGTATCAGAAAGGACTCAGCACAGTCCCATAGCCTTCGCCTTTTCCATCAGCAGCTGCATCAGCGGTTCTCGCTCGTTAGCCACTTTGTTGTCGAGTACGGCATTCTTCAGCGTCTGCTTCAGCGTGCCCACCTCTCTCGATGGTTTGAGATGGAACATCTCCATTATCTCGTTGCCGTCGATTACCGGTTGCAGCAAGCGTTTGAAGTCCTTTTCCTTAAGGTCAGTGAGTTTCTCGCGCACCATACGGAAATTCTCGAGGAACTGCTGCTTGCGCACCTGGTTCTTGCTCGTGATGTCTGCCTCGCAGAGAATCATCAAGTCATCGATATCGTCGCCGGCATCATTGATGAGTCGGCGCACGGCGCTGTCGGTCACCACATCGTCGGCGATGGCGATGGGGCGCATGTGCAGGTCGACGAGTTTCTGCACGTATTTCATCTTGGCATCCATCGGAAGCTTCATCCTGCGGAATATCTCCGGCACCATCTTGGCACCGATGAAGTTGTGGTTGTGGAATGTCCATCCGGCAATGGGGTCCCAGCGCTTGCTGCGTGCTTTTCCGATGTCGTGCATGAGGGCTGCCCAGCGCAGCCACAGATTGTCGCTCCGGCGGCTAACGTTGTCGAGCACCTCAAGTGTGTGATAGAAGTTATTCTTGTGTGCCCTGCCGTTTTTGGTCTCTATGATATCGAGAGCGCTAAGCTCCGGCATTATCAGCGGCAGCAGTCCGCAACGCTGCAGGTCAACGAACCCCTTGCTCGGTGTCTTGGTCATCATTATCTTGTTCAGCTCCTCTTCCACTCTCTCTCCGCTAATGATCTTTATCCTGTCGGCATTGCGCTGTAGCGCGTCGAAGGTCTCTTCTTCTATAAAGAAGTTGAGCTGTGTGGCGAAACGTATGCAGCGCAGCATGCGCAGCGGGTCGTCGGAGAATGTGATGTCGGGATCGAGGGGTGTGCGTATGATGCCGTCTTCCATGTCGTATACTCCGTCGAAGGGATCCACAAGCTCGCCGAAGCGGTCTTTGTTCAGGCATACGGCAAGTGCATTGATGGTGAAGTCGCGACGGTTCTGGTCGTCTTCGAGCGTACCGTCTTCAACGATCGGCTTTCGTGACCCACGGGTGTAGCTCTCACGGCGGGCGCCTACGAACTCAACTTCCGTTCCCTTGTATTTCACCTGTGCCGTTCCGAAATTGCGGAACACGGAGATATGAGCCTTCCTGCCGAGCGACCGCCTCAGTGCGTCGGCCACCTTTATTCCACTGCCCACCACCACGACGTCAATGTCGTTTGACGGGCGCTCAAGAAAGAGGTCGCGCACGTAGCCCCCCACTACATAGCACTCCAGTCCGAGGGAGTCGGCTGCATCTGAAATTTTATGGAATATTTCTTTGTCAAGTATTTGTGCCAGTTCGGCGTCACTCAATAGTCTCATATACTGTATATAAATAAAAGCGGCTGCAAAGTTAATGATTTTGTATAAGATTATGAAATTTAGCCAATGACAAAATACAGACAGGTGGCATTTTAACTCAAATCGGCAATTAGGGCTTGCTTGGATTTTGATTTTTAGAAGAGCGGATTTTGTTTTTTAGAGAATGGATTGGGGAAACAAAAAAAACTGCCGCAGCAAGTGACTATCCATGTAGTCAACCTGCTGCGGCAGTATATCTCATGTCTGCAATATGCTTTTATTTCTCTCCGTTGAACTCGAAGATGAGATCCTGGAGTTCTGTTCCGGTAGAGTTGTTGTCGTAGAGAGCCTTTCCGTCGAGGAGCTTGTCCTTGCCGTTCACGTCCTTACCGTCGTAGATGGCAGCCTCGTAGATCTGGATATAGTTCTTGTTGGAACTGTAGATACCTCTTGTCATGCTGATGAAGGCGATGGCAATGTCGTGTGATGCACCACCGAAGTTGAGCGTCATTCTTACGGGGTTTGGAGCCACATAGTAATACAAGAAGTTGTTCTTGGCGGTGAAGATGCTGAAGTTCATCTTCAGATCCATCGTTCCCACTTCCTCAGCAGACTTCACGATTTCGTCGTTGCGCTTCAGCTTGGCGAGTTCGTCAGCAGAGAGTTCTGCGAGCTGCTGCTCGGTATAGTTCTTCGTTACAGGCAATGACTTGAAGAAAAGCTTCACAGGGAAGTCGTAGATGGTGATGGTGTTGTCGAGCGACATCTTTGTGGTGACAACGAGCGAGTCAACCTGCTTGGGGTATTTCGTCTTGTCGATGTTCTTGTCAAACCAGTACATCTTTCCTCTGTATGTTCCGGCTGCGTTCATGAGCCAGTTCTGCTTCTCCTTGTCTGAGAGCTGCTCATCATCGTTGCTGTCGAGACATGACACCATTGTCATAGAGACCATCAATGCCATAAGCATCAATGGCAGTAGTTTTCTTAGTTTCTTCATATTACAAATAATTTTTATTTCATTTTTTACCTGTAAAACTCCGATGATGTCATTTCATTGCATGGCAACGGTATATTTTTTCTGTCTGGTATGGAGGATATTCCACCGAGCCTCACTGCCGGCACCGGCTGCAGGGCATCACTTATGGATGAGGTTCATGAACTCCTGACGGGTCTTTGCCTGTTCGAAGGCACCGCAGAAGTCGCTGGTTGTGGTGATGGAGTTCTGCTTCTCCACGCCTCTCATCTGCATGCACATGTGTTTAGCCTCAACCACCACGATTACGCCCTGTGGATGCAAAGTCTCGTTAATGCAGTCTTTTATCTGCTGCGTCATTCTCTCCTGCACCTGCAGACGATGGCTGAAGATGTCTACCACGCGCGCTATCTTGCTCAGTCCGGTGATGTATCCGTTGGGGATATACGCCACGTGCACCTTTCCATAGAACGGCAGCATGTGGTGCTCGCAGAGCGAGAAGAAGTCGATGTCCTTCACGATTACCATCTGGTTGTATTCTTCCTTGAAGAGTGCGTCGGTAAGCACTTTGTGTGCGTCCTGCGTATATCCGCGTGTCAGCACTTGCATCGCCTTGGCTACGCGCATCGGCGTCTTGAGCAGTCCCTCACGCTCCGTGTCTTCACCGAGCAGGTTAAGAATGCTCTTGTAGTTCTCCGCCAGCTGGTCGAGCCCGGGGCGGAATTCTGTTTCGGGATTCATTATATTGTTTTATTTTAGTTTACTGATTAACGATGTGTCATACCCTTCCTTGTGGGGAGTAAAGGCGGGAACTGACTTTTCTCAGCCGACGGGACAGATCAGTATGCCACTGTAATCTTTCCCTTCACGATGCAAGCCTGTTTGTAGCCCATCGCCTTGATGCCTCTGAGAATCTGTTCCGCCTCTCCGTATGACCGGAAGTTGCCCACCCGGCATATCCATCGCGGAGAATAGAAATGCACGTAGACTGGCTGGTCGGGGTATTTCATCTTTATGTCGTTGCCTATGCGATTTGCCTTCTCGCGGTCGGCTCTGGAATTTCCTCCTGAATATGCCTGGATGCGATAGCCGGTCACCTTGCGGCTGTTGCGCATCATCTTCTTGCTGGTGTCTACAGGCTGCTGACTGTCAACAGGCTGGCGGTCCTGGCTTCTGTGTGTGTTGTTTGCTTCGGCAGAAGGGTTCTTGTGCTCCGTGGAGTCTCCACGGTGATGCTCTCCTGCAGTATTCTTGTTGGGAGCCGCGGTGTGGTTTTCTTTCTTGTCCGTGGCAGCCGTATGGTGGTCTTTCTTGTCGGCAGGAACATGGGTCTTGTTTTTCTTGTCTTTGTCGTCCTGAGGCACGACGTTCTGACCTGCCTTCTGCTTAGAGGCCTGTTCCTGTGCGTATTTCAGTTTGGCGTTGTTCACTAAGTTGTCTATATCGGCACTTTGCGTCACGGTAATCTTTCCCTCTCCCGGCTTGGATTTCTGCAGGTCGTTGAGGAATGTCTGTGCCTTGGCGCTGGTGGCGAGGCATACCGTGAATACTAATATAGCGATGAACTGTTTCATGTTTGTCTTTTTGCTTTAATATAAAAAGGAGAGTCCTCTGCCGCCAATGCCGTTTGCAGGCATTCTGCGACAGGGGATGCTCTCGTATTCAATTATTATCGTGCGTCGATGATACCCTTGAAGTCGGCAGCCTTCAGAGAAGCTCCACCGATGAGTCCACCGTCGATGTCTGGCTTTGCAAACAGCTCTGGAGCGTTGCTTGCCTTGCAGCTTCCACCATAGAGGATGGTAGTGTCGTCGGCTACTTCCTTGCCATACTTGTCGGCAATCACGCTGCGGATGTATGCGTGGATCTCCTCTGCCTGGTCGGCAGTGGCGGTCTTGCCTGTACCGATAGCCCAGATTGGCTCGTAGGCAACGATGATGTTCTTGAATTCTTCTGCTGAGAGGTTGAACACGCTTCCTTCGAGTTCAGCCTTCACAACCTCGTTCTGCTTGTTTGCCTCACGCTCCTCAAGGCTCTCGCCGATGCAGAAGATTACCTTCAGACCGTTTTTCAGCGCCAGGAGCACTTTCTCCTTCAGTACCTCTGGAGTATCATTGTAATAGCCTCTGCGCTCTGAGTGGCCGATGATGACATACTGTGCACCGGTGCTCTTCACCATCTCTGCTGACACCTCGCCTGTGTATGCGCCCTTCTCCTTGTCGGCGCAGTTTTCGGCTCCAAGACCGATTACACTCTGATCGAGGAACTGTGCGATGCTTGCCAGATGAATGAATGGAGTGCAGATTATCACTCCGCAGTTTGGCTTCTGTGCTGTCAGTGTGTCGTTAAGCTCCTTTGCCAGAGCAACTCCGTCTTGCAGGTTCATGTTCATCTTCCAGTTTCCTGCTACAATTTTCTTTCTCATTTCCTTTTACTTTTGCTAATAATTAAAATGATGTTATCCCTCGTCTGCGACGGGGGTGTTGTTGTCTTTGTCAGTAGAATCACTTCCGCCTGTCTGTCCTGCCGCCGACTTCTGTTTTCTGAAGCGGCGCGTCCATGCCCATGTCCTGTCGGCAAGCGACAGGATGAACAGCGGCAGGAAGAACCACAGCAGCGACAGGCATATCTTCTTGCCCAGCGATGTGACTGAGAGCTTGCCCTCGGGCAGTTTGTCGAGCGGCGCCGACTCGTCGTCGAGCTGCGGCAGCTGGTTATGGCTCCATTTGCCTATCACCACTCCGTCTTTCAGCAACAGCAGTCCGGGATTGCTTCTGACGATTGTCTTCAGCGTGGTCTCGTCGGTGAAGAGGAACGGGTATTCGGCTCCCGTCATGTCCCGCCAGCGGTCTATCGCCTTGGCGTTGCTTGCCGTGAGGCAGTAGAAGCGGTATTTATGCGCCTGGGCATAGTCGTAGAGCTGGTTCATGTTGCCGAAGTATGAGTCGTTGGCATTCTCCAGATGTGGCGACACGAGCAGGAAGGTGTATCCCTTGGAGGATATCACGTCGTCTGTCATGTCGTCGCCCGTCGTCATGTCTTCCATGCTGAAGTCATGTATCGGCGGTACGTACCCCTCGCTCGTCTGTACGGTCTTGCTGTCTACGAAAGTCCATGTGGAGTCGGGATAGTTTTCGAGGGTGAACTCCTTGGTCTGTCCGTTTTTCTTCAGTATGAAGGTGGTCTCAAACTGTGGCTGCTCTGCTCCGGGCGGTATTTCCATCCCCTTGCGTATGTCGGCACCGATGTGGTATGGACGGAAGTCGAATACCGGCAGTGCATACAGGCAATATGTACTTGTGGCTATGCTATACAGTATGGTATAGTTGATGGCTATCCACTGGTTTGCCTTGCCTATGAACCTCACCATGGCGCACGGCCATTTACACACGACGATGGAGGCGGCGAGTAGCACGATGTTCTTGAGGAGCGTCTCACCGTTGGTGAGTTTCAATGCATCGCCGAAACATCCGCAGTCTTTCACGGGATCGGCTATAGCTATCCATACCGTTATGGCGGTCATCACCGTCATGAAGGCGAGTATCAGCTTGGACACGAGCCTGCGGCGGATGGCAAAGAGCAGGAGGATTCCAAGCGACAGTTCCACGGCAGCCAGCAGCACCGAGGCGCTGAGCGTGAGATAGTCGGGAACGGTCCCTTCGAGATTCACGGCGGCAAGATAGTCGTTCAGCTTATATTGCGTTCCGATGGGGTCTACCGCCTTCACGTAGCCTGAGAATACGAATGTCAGTGCCACCACGAAACGGCACACGTTGACTCCGATATCTTTTATCGTCTCCTTGTTCATCAGCCTCTTTGTAACTCCCCGTATGTCAGTTTTATCACTCCGAACACGGAGTAGTTTATGATGTCCATATAGTTGGCGTCGATTCCTTCAGAAACGAGGGTTCCTCCGCCAAGGTTCTCTATCTCTTTCACTCGTTCTATCTTTGTCAGGATGAAATCGGTATAGCTGCTCACGCGCATCATGCGCCACGCCTCGTCGTAGTCGTGGTTCTTGCGGAGCATGAGCTGCAGGGCCTCAGAGGCATATTTGTCGTATAGCGCCAGGGCCTCATCGTTGGTGATGTCCACGCTGTCGGCAAATCCTTTCTCGAGCTGTATCAGTCCTACGATGCCATAGTTTATCAGCGCCACGAATTCCGAACGTATGTCGTCTTCAACCATAGCCTTGCCTTTCACCTCGATGCTGCGTATGCGGCGCGCCTTGATGAGGAGCTGGTCAGTGAGCGACGATGGTCGGAGCATTCGCCATGACGCATTGTAGTCGTGTAGCTTCTTCGCAAAGAGCGTGCGACAGCCTTCGAGTGTTTCCTTGAACTGCTTTTCCGTTTCTGGATTTTCCTTAGCCATTGTATGATGCTCTGTTTATGGGTCTTATTTTATTTTTAAATAACTTATCAGGAGTCAATATTGGGGCAAAGTTACACATTAATATTGACAATCAAGTGATTTGGAAAGTTTTTTAACCCAAATCGGTGATTTGAGCGACTATAAGCAATCTCCACTTGTCATTGCCACAGCATTTTCTCCCCTTTTCCCTTTCCGCATACAGACTATCCCTTGCGCTTCTCTCTTATCAGTCTGACCATAGCACACTGGGTATCGAACGCCACCTGAAGGGAGTCTCTCTGCTGGCGCAGTCTGGCGAGCTTGTCGAGGGCTGCATCGCCGTTGCTTCCGGAATGCGAATCCACCACTGCAGCCATACTGTCGAGGCGGCACTGTGCAGTCTGCAGTTGCATATCGAGACGGGCTATTTCCGACTGTGCGAGTTTTTCGGATGCGTCCTGATAGAGTGTCAGCGCCTGACGCCTCTCTTCCACTGCTTCGGGATGAGAGCGGCGGAGGGAGTCAACAAGCCGCAACGACTCTTTGTAGTTCCCTTTGTCATATTGTCCCTGGGCTTCTGTGAGAATGCGCCGGGCCTCTTCCTTGCCATTGTCGGCACATGCCGAAAACAGCGCCAGCGCCAAGACAAAGCAAATTATCTTTTTCATTTCTTCTTGTTTTTTGCGGACAAAGGTAATGCAAATTCAAGAGCAATGCAAAACAAAAGCGGTTTGATTTCACTTTGTCCCTTCCTTACCCAATCCGGGACAAGTGTATAAAGCCCGAATCGGCCATTGGGACTTGCTCGGATTTTGACTTTTCAGAAGACGCCTTTCACTTGTTTGAAAGAAAAGGTACGAAGCTACGCTCTAATTTCACACACGCATCAAAGACAATTATCAGATAAAAAAAACAGGAATCATCCCAAGAAAAGAGAAATCAGTCAAGAATTTCAACATATTATATAATAATGGCATTTAAACCACAAAATAAGTTGCACATCTTAATTTAGATTTGTAACTTTGCGAGCTGAATGCACTATTATAACGCTATAATAGCGGATTTTCAACATAAAAAAGGACACAACAGAACAAACAGTTATTTATGAAGAATATAGCTCTTATTACAGGCATCACGGGCCAGGACGGCTCGTTTTTGGCAGAATTCCTGCTCGGTAAAGGATATGAAGTACACGGTACGATACGCCGTTCATCGGTTGACTTCCGTGAGCGCATCGCCCATCTTGAGGGACAGCCACACTTCCATCTGCATTATGCCGACATGGGAGATTCCATGAGCCTCATACAGGTGGTGAGCAAGGTGCGACCCACAGAGATATACAACCTCGCGGCACAGAGCCACGTGCAGGTGAGCTTCGACTCACCGGAGTTCACAGCCGACGTTGACGCAACCGGAGTGCTCAGAGTGCTCGAGGCTGTGCGCCAGTGCGGACTTGCCGACACATGCCGAATATATCAGGCATCGACATCGGAGCTATACGGAAAGGTGGAGGAAGTGCCACAGAACGAAAACACTCCGTTCCATCCATACAGCCCATACGCCGTGGCAAAGCTCTACGGATATTGGATTGTGAAGGAATACCGCGAGGCTTACAATATGTTCTGCTGCTCGGGAATCCTTTTCAACCATGAGAGCGAGCGCAGAGGCGAGACGTTCGTGACACGCAAGATAACACTCGCGGCAGCACGCATCGCACAGGGAAAACAGGAAAAGCTTTACCTGGGCAACCTTTCTTCGCTGCGCGACTGGGGATACGCCAAGGACTACGTGGAGTGTATGTGGCTCATCCTGCAGCACGACAAACCGGAGGACTTCGTCATCGCTACCGGAGTGCAGCACTCTGTGCGTGACTTCTGCTATCTGGCATTCAAGCATGTCGGCATAGAACTGGAATTCAAGGGCGAAGGCGAAAACGAGAAGGGTATCGACAAGAAGACGGGCAAGGTAATCATCGAGGTGTCAAAGGATTTCTATCGCCCTACCGACGTGGTGAATCTCTGGGGAGACCCAACCAAGGCAAAGGCTAAGTTGGGATGGGACCCGGGCAAGACATCGTTTGAGAAGCTCGTCAAAATAATGGTTGACGCCGACATGGCAAAGGTGGCAGTGGAACGCGCCGGAGAGAAGGTGAAGACAAACCTCGCCGAATATCTTGAGAAGGGTATCGTGAAATAACAACACCGATATAGGAATACAAAACACTAATAAAACATGTCATTAGACAAAAGCAGCAAAATCTACATCGCCGGTCACCACGGACTCGTGGGGTCGGCGATATGGAACAATCTTAAGGCAAGGGGATACGAAAACCTGGTGGGACGTTCACACAAAGAGCTGGACCTCACAGACCAATACGCAGTGGAGAAATTCTTCGACGAGGAGAAGCCGGACGCTGTGGTGCTCGCAGCAGCCTTCGTGGGCGGAATAATGGCGAACTCGCTATACCGCGCCGACTTCATCATGCAGAACATGAAGATGCAGTGCAACGTGATAAGCAACGCATATTCGCACGGGGTGAAGAAACTGCTCTTCCTCGGTTCAACTTGCATCTATCCGAAGGATGCGCCACAACCGATGAAGGAGGACGCACTGCTCACCTCACCACTGGAATACACCAACGAGGAATATGCAATAGCAAAGATTGCCGGACTGAAAATGTGTGAGAGCTACAACCTGCAGTATGGCACGAACTATATCGCCGTGATGCCGACGAACCTATATGGACCGAACGACAACTTCCATCTGGAGAACAGCCACGTGATGCCTGCGATGATGCGCAAGATATATCTGGCAAAGCTTATCCACGACGGAGCATGGGACATGATTGAGAAGGATATGGACAAACGACCGATCAACCCAGACGACAAGCTACGCCAGACTATAGGTGAAGGGAACGTGGACGGAAAGAACCCGAAGGACCGCATACTCAAGGCTCTGGAATACTACGGGATATACGACAACAAAGTGGTGCTCTGGGGTACCGGCAAGCCGCTGCGCGAATTTCTGTGGAGCCAAGACATGGCTGACGCCAGCGTACACGTGCTGCTCAACGTGGACTTCAAAGACATCATAGGCATAGAGAAATACAGCTCGGTGTTCTATGGAGCAAAGGTTGACGGAACAGTAGACCGCAACAACAGCGAGGGACGAGGAGGTGCGATACCGCAGCTCGGCGAAATAAGGAACTGCCACATCAACGTGGGCACAGGCAAAGAACTGACAATCAAGGAATTGTCTGAACTTGTGGTAAAAGCAGTAGGATTCGAAGGAACAGTGGAATTCGACGCAAGCAAGCCGGACGGCACACCACGCAAACTCATCGATGTGAGCAAGCTGCACAGTCTGGGATGGACCCACAAGGTGGAGATAGAAGACGGAGTGGAGAAACTGTTCAAGTGGTATAAGGACGGCATCAGCTGACACATGCTTACGAGTCTGCAACAACAGCAAAGGCTCAAAAACTCTGAAAAAAGGAAGAAAAGAAGACTAAATGACGACTGGGAAGAGACACCCCCGACTCGCCGACAATCCGGGGACAATGCATGTCAAAACCTGCATTGCCCCTGACAAAGACGAGAAAGAGATACCATGAGAAAAAGAAACATCCTTTCTATCAGACTATACCGACTTAAGATAAAAAGAGCAAAGATCTCTAATAAAAAAACAAGTTTTGAACTACGCATATGGAATGGGTACAAGTAAATATGGGCGGAACATGGATGAGACAGAAGCTGAACAATATGCACAGCAACGGTCTCGTAGTAGCTGCCACCATCCTTGGCGACTTCATCATCGCCATGCTGACATACTGGCTCTTCAACACCGTGAAAGGCACGCCGTTGGACGACACGCAGCTACACACGTCGATACTCATCGGAGTGATCTACTGCGCCTGCATACTCAACGGCGGAGTGATACTATACATACGCAACGTGAAGAGATTTCAGATAGTGACGCTCGTGACAAGAAACGTGCTGCTCTTCGTGGTCCTGTCTGTGCCGCTGCTCAGACTCGGTCATTTCAACCACATGAGCTACAAAATCCTACCGCTCTTCCTCTTCTCGCTGATATTCATGGTGTCGGCATACCGCATTTTCGTGAGATGGGCGGTGATAAGCTACAGAAGACGAGGCAAATCAATCAACCGGGTGGTGTTCGTCGGCAGCAAGGAGAACAACATCTCGCTATACAAAGAGATGCTCGCAATATCATCTTTGGGATACCAAGTAGTGGGATATTTCGATGACCAGCCTAACCGGAACTTTCCCCAAGAATGCAAATTCCTGGGCAAGACGAGCGAAGTGATAGACTATCTCAAAGGCAACCATTCAATACATGAGCTGTTCTGCTGTCTGCCATCAAGCCGTGCCGACGAGATCCTGCCGATAATACACTACTGCGAAAAGAATTTCATACACTTCTACAACGTGCCGAACGTGACGAACTACCTGCACCACAGGGTTTATTTCAACATGCTCGGCAACGTGCCATACCTGAGTCTCTACAGGGAACCTCTCTCCCGCCCCGAAAACCGTGCACTGAAACGTGCCTTCGACATCGTGGTGTCGGGAGTGTTCCTGGTGACGCTGTTCCCTATCATTTTCATTATCGTGGCAATAATAACGAAACTGACAATGCCGGGACCGATTTTCTTCAAGCAGAAAAGAAACGGACTGAACGGCAAGGAGTTCTACTGCTACAAATTCCGCAGCATGAAGGTGAACGCTGATGCCGACAAACTGCAGGCAACGAAAGACGACCCGAGAAAGACGAAATGGGGCGACATAATGAGAAAGACGAACATTGACGAGATGCCGCAGTTCTGGAATGTGCTGAAGGGGGACATGAGCGTGGTGGGACCGCGCCCACATATGCTCAAGCACACTGAGGAATACTCAAAGCTAATCGACAAATACATGATACGCCACTTCGTGAAACCGGGAATAACGGGATGGAGCCAAGTGACCGGATTCAGAGGTGAAACGAAGCAACTGTCACAGATGGAGGGCAGAGTGGAAGGCGACATCTGGTATATAGAGCATTGGTCGATAGGTCTCGACTTATATATAATGTATCGCACGGTGAGAAACATCATCGAAGGCGACAATGCGGCTTATTGACACGAAACGGCAAGAAAAACGCCACATAGCGAAACCAATTTAAAAAGATACAGACATGACATATAGAATAACGGCACCACAACAGCTCGAAACGGAAATAAATCTGCCGGCATCGAAGAGCATCAGCAACAGAGCGCTCATCATATATGCCCTCTCGGGAAGGAAGACAATGCCTGAACATCTCTCAGACTGCGACGATACAGAGGTAATGATCAACGCACTGAGAGACATGCCCGAAACCATCGACATCAAGGCGGGCGGCACGGCAATGAGATTTCTGACAGCTTATCTTGCCGCGACACCTGGAGAGCACACTATAACGGGAACGGAACGCATGAGACACCGCCCAATCAACATCCTGGCCGACGCACTGCTAAGACTCGGCGCCGACGTGGCATACGAAGAGAATGAGGGATTTCCGCCATTGCGCATCAAGGGAAGACAACTGCAGGGAGGTTCGCTGGAAGTGCAGGGCAACGTAAGCTCGCAGTTCATCTCAGCACTGCTCATGATAGCACCGGGTATGGAGAAGGGACTGACACTGCATCTCACCGGAGACATCATCTCCAGACCATACATCGACCTGACACTCTGCACAATGCGCAACTTCGGAGCTGATGCTGAATGGACCGACAACGACACTATAGAAGTGAAGCCTCAACCATACACCCCACAGGATTATTACATCGAGAGCGACTGGAGTGCGGCGTCATACTGGTATGAGATTCTCGCCCTCTCAAAAGACAACGAGGCAGAGATAAGACTCAACGGACTGATGGACGGTTCGCTGCAGGGCGACTCCGTGGTGAAATACCTCTTCAGCATGCTGGGCATCAAGACTTCGTTCAGCAGCAGGACACGCAACGTGCCGACAACTGTGACACTACGCAAGACCGGACTTGTGTCGGCACGGCTCGACTACAACTTCATCAACCAGCCAGACCTGGCACAGACGTTCGTGGTGACCTGCGCTCTGATGGGAGTGCCGTTCCACTTCACAGGACTCGCCACACTACACATCAAGGAGACCGACCGAATCGTGGCGCTGAAAACGGAAATGCGCAAGCTGGGATATGTGATAAGCGACGGCGACGGAACGGAACTGATATGGGACGGAGAGCGCTGCGAACCGGAAGAAAATCCCGTAATCGAAACCTATGAGGACCATCGTATGGCATTGGCTTTCGCTCCTGCGGCATCACAGATACCAGGACTGGGAATCAACAATCCGCAAGTGGTGACGAAATCATATCCGCATTTCTGGAAAGACCTGGCAGACGCCGGTTTCCTGATCTCGGAAGAATAGCAGGACAGGAGCAAAACAATCTGCCGACAATCTTTATTACACAAGATAATACAAAACATCCGCACATACAATAAAAAGCGGTTTTTTGAGTTATTATAGAGTGAAAAATATTATAGACAAACATACATTATCAATAGTCGTGGCGTTTCTTGCCGTCATGACCGTAATCGGCTGCTCCACGCAGAAGAACACGTCGGCAAGCAGATGGTGGCATTCATTCAACGCAAGATACAACACCTACTACAACGGTTCGCTAGCATATATAGACGCTTCTCTCGAAAAAGAGAACGGCAACAAGGACAACTTCACTGAGATGTTGCCCCTATACACCGTGGGCAACAAAGCAAGCCGCGAACTGGGAAAGGGAAACTTCGACCGCGCAATAGAAAAATGCCAGAAGGCGATAAAGCTGCACAGCATCAAGAAACGACCGGAATGGAACAAATCGCGCAAGAAAAACGCAAAAGACATCGAATGGCTGAACAGACGCGAATACAACCCGTTCCTCTGGAAAGCATGGCTGCTGATGGGACGCTCACAATTCATGAAGGGGTCGTTCGACGAAGCGGCTTCCACTTTCGCATACATGAGCCGTCTGTATGCCACGCAACCCGCTATCTACGGCAAGGCAAGGGCTTGGCTGGCAAGATGCTACGTGGAACAGGACTGGCTATACGACGCAGAAGATGTGATAACCAAAATAAAGCGAGACTCGCTGAACTGGAGGGCTCAGAAAGACTGGGACTACACCTACGCCGACTACTATATCCGAACAGGCAGATACCAGGAGGCAATACCTTATCTGAGAAAGGTAATCAAACACGAGGGACGCCGCAAGCAGCGCGCCCGCGAATGGTATCTGATGGGGCAGCTGCAGACCGCTGTAGGCAACAGGCAGGCGGCATACAAGGCATACAGAAGCGTGATAAGGCAGCAACCGCCATACGAACTGGAATTCAATGCCCGCATAGCCATGACGGAAGTGATGGCAACGGGAAAATGGAAGCAAATGGTGGGCAGACTGAAACGAATGGCGAGAAACGACAACAACAAGGAATATCTCGACCAGGTGTATTATGCCATCGGCAACATATACATGAACCAGAAGGACACCGTGCAGGCAATTGCCGCATATGAGAAGGGAAACGCCAAATCTACGCGCAACGGAATAGAGAAAGGCGTGCTGCTCCTGACACTCGGCGACATATACTGGGCGAAGGAGGACTTCAGCAACGCACGACGCTGCTACGGGGAAGCCATCGGACTGCTCGACAAAGACCGCAAGGACTACAAGCAACTGTCTGACCGCTCGAAGATTCTCGACGAACTCGTTCCACATACCGACGCCGTACACCTGCAGGACTCTCTGCAGGCTCTCGCCAAGATGTCGGAGAAAGACCGCAACGCCGCCATCGACCGTGTGATAGAAGCGCTGAAGAAGAAGGAAAAGGAAGAGCGTGACGCACAGGCCGAAGCCGAGGCACAACGCGTTCAGGCACAGAACGGAGGCAGCGCAAACGCTGACCAGAGAAACAACATCACAAACAACCAGCAGCAGCAGAAAAATGCAATCTGGTATTTCTACAACCCTATGGCAGTGAGTCAAGGCAAGGCTACCTTCCAGAAACTATGGGGAAAGCGTGAGAACGTGGACGACTGGCAGCGAGTGAACAAGACAGTCGTTGCACAGACACAGGGAGTGGAAGAGATGACCGACGAGATGAGAGACTCACTCGCAAACGTGGCACAAATGGAGGACTCGCTGGCAAATGTGGCTGACAGCGCACAGAACGATCCGCACAAACGGGAATATTATCTCGCACAGATTCCGTTCACCGAAGAACAGGTGGAGGCGAGCAACCTCCTTATAATGGACGGACTATACAATGCAGGAGTGATATTCAAAGACAAACTCGACAACCTCGTGCTCAGCGAAAAGGAGCTGCGACGTCTTGCCGACGACTACCCTACTTACGAGCACATGGACAATGCATACTATCATTTGTTCCTGCTCTACAGCAGAATGCACCAGCCACAGACGGCTGCATCATATCTCGAAAAGCTGAAAAGCGGATTCCCCGACAGCGAATGGACGACACTCCTCTCCGACCCGCATTTCGTGGAGAACTCCCGCTATGGCGTGCATCTGGAAGACTCTCTGTATGCCGCCACATACGATGCCTTCAAGGCTGACAAGTTCATGGAGGTGAAAAACAACGTGCAGATATCGGCAACACGATTCCCATTGGGTGCAAACCGCGACAAGTTCATTTTCTTCGACGGTATGGCAAAGCTGAACAGCGGTGACGCCAAAGGTTGCGTAGACGACATGAAGATCGTGGTGGACAAATACCCGAAGAGCGAAGTGAGCACACTGGCAGGAATGATAGTAAACGGAGTGAACGCCGGAAGAAAACTGCATGGCGGAAAATTCGACATCAGCGATGTGTGGGAGAGACGTGCCGAAGTGATGAGCGACAGTGACTCTATAAAGACGCGCAAATTCACGGCGGAGCGCAATGTGGACTTCTCGTTCATCATCGCCTATCAGACTGACTCCATAAACGAGAACCAGCTGCTCTTCGAATTGGCGAAATACAATTTCAGCAACTTCCTCGTCAGAAACTTCGAGATAGCAAGAGAAGAAGTGGAAGGATTGGAAAGAATGGTGATAAGCGGATTCAAGAGCTACGACGAGGCGCTGCAATACGCACGACAGCTATACTCCAACAATAACATCCTGCGACTCACACGCAAGGCAAGAGCGATAATAATCAGCGACTCCAACAAGGAGCTGCTCGGAACGCAATACAGTTATAACGACTATGACAAGTTCTACGAGAAGCACTTCGTACCGCTGCGCATCAGTACCATGCGACTGCTCTCTGAGCCGGAAACGATAGAATACGAAAAGGAACCGGAAAGCGAGAAGCAGGAGGAGAACAAATTATACAATGGCGGAGTGATCGACGACGACACGTTCCTGCAGTTGGGAATACCGACTAACGACGAGAAGCAGAACGAGGAGAACGATGAAACCATAATACCTATCGACAGTCCAACAGTCGCGCCTGCCGACGACGGTCTGACAATACCGGTGGACAACAACGTGGCAGCACCGACTGACAAGAAGGTTGAAACACCTGTTGACGACAACACATTCTCTCTGCCTGACGCTGACAACTCGACGACAGACCAGCAGGAAACATTCGACATGACTCCTGAACGACAGTCTGCCAACGACAGAAAGCAGCAAACCGCAAACGACGACCTGCCAAACATAGAGTTGGATCAGCAGGCGGAAAAGGAAGTGCCAAAGCCGACAAAGGAACCTGCCAAGACAGATAGTCCTGCAATGACTGAGAAAAGGGAAAAGACAGGCACCTCAGCCAAGACGGAGTCTACAACCAAGACGGAGAAAGCGACAACGACAGAGAAGCCTGCGCCCAAGAAGGAAGAAGAGAAAAAGCCTCAACAGCAAGACAACGGCATCCACTTCACCGACGACGCTGACGACAACAACTACAATATCCAGCAGGACGACAAAAAGCAGAAGAAGCAACAGGAATTCAACCTCGAAGACGACTACTACGAGCTGGACGGATTCTAACCCCCTACTGCATGTCATCATGGATCAAGTATATTGAATAATAATTCACGAACCGACAATGAGCAACGGACTACTATTATGGGTGGACGACGAGATAGAACTCTTGCACGCCCACATCATATTCCTGGAAAAGAAGGGATATGAGGTCATCACCGTGAGCAACGGCACCGACGCCATCGACGAATGCTCACGACACAACTTCGACCTCGTATTGCTCGACGAAATGATGCCGGGAATAAGCGGACTGGAAACGCTGCAGAAGATAAAGGAGATTCTGCCTGCCACACCTGTAGTGATGGTGACAAAGAGCGAGGAGGAAAACATCATGGACCAGGCAATAGGATCGAAGATTGCCGATTATCTGATAAAGCCAGTCAACCCAAGCCAAATCCTGCTCACCCTCAAAAAGAACATACACCAGAAGGAAATAGTGACGGAAGTGACACAGACCGGATATCAGCAAAACTTCATGAACATATCGACGAAGATTGACAACTGCCGGACTGTGGAGGAATGGATCGACGTGTACAAACTGCTCGTGCATTGGGAACTGGAACTGAGCAGCACCGAAAGCAACATGACAGAGATGCTCATGATGCAGAAGAGCGAAGCCAACAACGGATTCGCCAAGTTCATACGCAACAACTACCTTGACTGGGTGGACCCCAACAACGCACAGCTGCCATCAAGGCCGCTGATGAGCAACAACATATTCAGCCGGAAGATATTTCCGCTGCTCGACAAGGGAGAGAAGGTGTTCCTGATTGTGATTGACAACTTCCGCTACGACCAATGGAGGGTGCTCGCAAACGAGGTGGGCGACATGTTCGATATCGACGAGAATCTATATATGAGCATTCTGCCGACAGCGACACAGTATGCACGAAACGCCATCTTCAGCGGGCTGATGCCAAACCAGATAGCGAGGATGTTTCCGGAACTGTGGGTCGATGAGGACGAAGAGGAGGGGAAAAACCTCAACGAAGCGCCACTCATACAGACGCAACTCGAAAGATACCGCCGGACGGGAACGAAATTCTCTTACCACAAGGTGAACGACTCGGTGGGCGCCGACAAACTGCTGCAGCAGTTCTGTCAGCTTGGCGACAATGACCTCAACGTACTTGTAATAAACTTCATCGACATGCTCAGCCATGCCCGCACGGAATCAAAGATGGTGCGCGAACTGGCAAACAACGAGTCGGCATACCGAAGCATCACGCTGAGCTGGTTCAGACACACCGTGCTCTCCGACCTCTTCCGCCGACTGTCAGAGAGCGACTACACCGTGGTGCTGACAACAGACCACGGCAGCGTGAGGGCATCAAGACCGATCAAGATAGTGGGAGACAGAAACACGAACACCAACCTGCGCTACAAACTGGGCAAGAACCTGAACTACAACGCCAAGGAGGTATTCGCCATAAAAGACCCACAGAAGGCACAGCTGCCATCGCCGAACCTGAGCACATCGTATGTATTTGCCACAAACGACACGTTCTTTGCATATCCAAACAACTACAACTATTATGTGTCGTACTACAAAGACACCTTCCAGCATGGAGGAATATCCATGGAAGAGATGCTCATACCGCTCGTCACGATGAAAAAGAAAAAGAGAAACTGAAAAAAGGAAGAGCAACCTTACTATTAAAGGAATAGAAACCAAGGGAAAGACAAGGATAATCCGACAGAGGACTCTGTATTTTCCTTGACAAAACGAACGACAATGAACAAAGAAATAACAATAAACGGTCTCGACAGCATCAACGAAGCTGCCAAAGAGTTTGTAAACAACATGGGCGACGCCAAGGTGTTCGCCTTCTACGGCAAGATGGGTGCCGGCAAGACTACATTCATCAAGGCAATCTGCGATTGTCTCGGCGTGGTAGACACCGTTACGTCGCCAACCTTCGCCATCGTGAACGAATATCAGTCTGACACCGTGGACTACCCTATCTATCACTTCGACTTCTATCGCATCAAAAAGTTGGAAGAGGTCTACGATATGGGCTATGAAGATTATTTCTATGGAGGCGGAATATGCCTTATAGAATGGCCGGAGCTGATAGAAGATCTGTTGCCGGAGGACGCTGTCCATGTGGACATCAAAGAGAACGAAGACGGCACGAGAAGTGTCAAGTTCTGACAAAGGAAACAATCTTTATCCACAATGAACACTGAAAACCAAGACGAACAATTCATGCGCAAGGCTCTCGTTGAAGCACAGGCTGCTTTCGACGAGGGAGAGATTCCGGTGGGAGCCATCGTGGTGTGTCACGGCCGCATCATCTCCCGTGCCCACAACCTGACGGAAACCCTGACCGACGTTACCGCACATGCCGAGATGCAGGCGATAACGGCTGCCGCAAATGCCTTGGGAGGCAAATATCTCACCGACTGCACGCTCTACGTCACCGTGGAACCGTGTCCCATGTGTGCCGGAGCCATCGGATGGGCACAGATACCACGCATCGTATACGGAGCACCCGATGAAAAGCGTGGTTACCGCAGATTCGCCCCCGACGTACTTCATCCCAAAGCGACAGCCATCGGAGGAGTACTCGAAGAGGAATGCCGGACGCTGATGCAGGAGTTCTTCAAGAAAAGAAGATGACAAGCGATAAGAGAAAAGGAGTCGGAAAGAAAATGAGAGGAAAGGAAAGGTCATGATAAAAAAGCTGACGAAATGGATGCCCATACCTCTGATTCTTAGTAAAAGCGAGAATTTCTGAAAAACTGTCAGACCATCTGGTTTTTCGTCATAACATTCTGACAAACAGACAGTTGACTGTCTGGCGATTGTCAGCCAATTGTCTGGATGGTTTGCTGATGAAAGGGAATAAAAACTTGGGCGATGTTTTTTTTGACCGCATACACGAGCATCGCGGATACGCTTACGAATTGTCAGATGTGAGGAATTCAGACTACAGGAATTGCATGCATTGGCAGAATCCAGAAAACAGGAATATGGGTATTTGTAATAAGCAAATTTAAACCCACCAATTTTTCGTAAAGTTGACCCACCGGCTTATATCCCCCCTAACGTGGGGAATGAAACCCCACATTAGGGGGTTATGTTCCCCACGCTGTGGGGGGAAAAATCAAGGTTAGGAAACAGTATTACAACAGTCAATTATTGGGCAGACGTCTGACAGCAATTCTGCCCATCCGGGGCAAGCAGCGTGCCCATGATGAGAAAGCAGCGTTCCCCAGTTGGGCAAGCACCGTGCCCAATTTAACACAAACTGACATTAGAATTAAGCGTGCACTGAATTAATTCAGCCAATGGGTTTCATTAATATAATTATGTCAGAATATTTCAAGTGTGCGTGATGCCGCCAATGGTTTTTAAAAAAAAATCGGCCAAAATAAAAACCACCGGAAGCAACGTTATGAATGCTACCGACGGTTGTTGCTTTTACCTTAAAAGCCCACCTGTATTTACCCGATCAAATCCAAATCCTATATGCCATACTATACGTAAAGCCATAGTATGACAGCCATTTTTTATTCAAATGCAAAGATAGGACAAAATATTTACATTTACAAGCATATTGACTAAATAATCTACAGGAAAAAGAAAATCGTTCCATACCGCTATATCAACAGCGATATGGAACGATAATTCCTTTTCTCCAGCCCAGCCAACCTACAATACCGACAGGCAAAGGAGCATTACAATCTGCTTAGAGCAGAGTCTCGAACTTCTTCTGGATAGCAGATTTAGACTGTCCGCCAACGAGACGGTCAACGACCTCGCCGTTCTTAATGAACAGCAGAGTCGGGATGTTGCGGATGCCATACTCCATAGCGATGTCGTCGTTAGCCTCAACGTCACACTTGCCCACTACTACCTTGCCGTCGTACTCCTCTGCAAGCTCTGCCACGAAAGGAGCGATGGCACGGCATGGTCCACACCATGTTGCCCAGAAATCCACTACTAATGGCTGCTCGCCATTCTTCAAACTCTCAAAGTTCTCTGAGGTGATTGTTACTTCCATTTTATTTTTGTTTTATTGTTCTTGTTATTAAATTCTAAGGATGTCTTTCATACTCCGCATGTCATCACCCCTGGCTGCCACAACCGGCATTTCCCTGTTTATCCAAGGTGCTTTCCATGGGTTGCCACAGCCTCCGCGTATGACCTGCATTCAAATTGCGCCACAAATTTAGCTCTTTTTTATGAGATGCGAAGCTTTTTATCAATATTTTTCAATTTATATGATATTCCAACGCTTCGTTCTCCTTTATGAAAGACAACAGATCTTTGGTCACGTTCACACTCATGCCCTTCGAGCGCATGGTGATGCTGCGACGGTCTTCAATGCTGTCGAGCTGCACATAGACATGCGTCGGGCCTGGATCAGCTGAGAGTTTCTGACACAGGTCTGTGACGAGCGTAGTGGATATTTTATGCGAATCGATGACTATGGTGAGCTTCTCGATACGTTTGTCCTTCACGGTCTGCAGATACTGAATATCGGAGATATTGAAATCATAGAAATTGCTGCCGGCATACATCTGGGTTATCTGTGCCTTGATATACACCGATGCCCCGATGGAGAACATTCCCCTCCAGCGTCCCCACGCCTCTCCGTAAAGAGCAATCTCACCAGAGCCTTCAAAATCTTCGAGCATGACAAAGCCACATGGTTTACCTTTCTTTGTCATCGACTCGCGGACGTTGGTCACGATACCTCCTACGGTGATGTCGCCACGGTCCATCAGTTCCTTTTTGTCTGCCACCTCCGGACATTTCGTGTTGCAAAGGTTTTCGAGCACCACGGCATAGCTGTCGAGAGGATGCGCCGAGAGATAGATGCCCACGAGGTCGCGCTCGCGGTTGAGTCTCTCTATGTCGCTCCACCGTTCACACTCAGGAATCTTGGGCGTTGCGATTTCCACTTCTTCATCAGCAAACATACTGAAGAGGTTGTTGCTTGCCTGCTGCTTTGACACCTGGTATGCCTGTCCGAAACGCAGCAGCGTATCGAAGAAGTTTTCTCCCTTCTCGTTTTGTGCGAAATATCGTTCACGGTCTATACCGAAGCTGTCGAAGCCTCCGCTGAGCGCCAAGCTCTCGAAGCATTTGCGGTTGCAGGCGCTGAGGTTCACTCGCTGCACAAAGTCGAAGATATCCTTGTAAGGTCCGTTTTTCTCTCTCTCGGCAATCAGCGATTCGGCAGCTGCCGCTCCCATTCCCTTGATGGCGGCGAGTCCGAAACGGATGGCTCCGCCTTTGTTCACGCTGAACTTGTTGCGGCTCTCGTTCACGTCGGGTCCGAGGGTCTCTATTCCCATCGCCTTACACTCATCCATGAGTTTCGTGATTTCGGTGATGTTGGCAAGGTTCCGGCTCATGTTGGCAGCCATGTATTCGGCAGGATAGTGTGCCTTGAGATATGCCGTCTGATATGCCACCCATGAGTAGCAGGTGGCATGCGACTTGTTGAAGGCGTAGCTGGCGAACTTCTCCCAGTCTGCCCATATTTTCTCGAGCACCTTCGGGTCGTGGCCGTTTTTCTTTCCGCCCTCGATGAACATCGGCTTCATCTGGTCTACGATGGCTTTCTTCTTCTTTCCCATCGCCTTACGCAGGGCGTCGCTCTGGCCTCGGGTGAAGTCGGCGAGCTGACGGGAGAGAAGCATCACCTGCTCCTGATACACCGTGATGCCGTAGGTGTCTTTCAGGTATTTCTCCATGCAAGGGATGTCGTATTTTATCTCTTCCTTGCCGTTCTTACGGGCGATGAAGGATGGGATATAGTCCATTGGTCCCGGACGGTAGAGGGCGTTCATGGCGATGATGTCCTCGAATGTCGTGGGATGCAGCTCGCGCAGGTATTTCTGCATTCCGGCAGACTCAAACTGGAAAGTTCCGATGGTGCGTCCTTCGCTGTATAGCTGATATGTCTGCGGGTCGTCGATTGGGATAGTATCGAGGTCTATGTCTATGCCCCGGTGAAGCTTCACGTTCTCCACTGCCTCTTTCAGGATGGATAGGGTCTTCAGTCCGAGGAAGTCCATCTTGATGAGTCCGGTCTCCTCAATCACGTGTCCGTCGTATTGCGTACAGAGCAGTTTGTGGCCGGGGTCCGACTTGTCTTCTGCCGTTGACACCGGCACCCAGTCGCTGATGGCGTCGCGGCAGATGATGGTGCCACAGGCATGGATACCTGTGCCACGCACAGTGCCCTCAAGCATCTTGGCATAAGTTATGGTGTTGCGCATCCGCGGGTCTGGAGAAGCCTCTGCCTCTCTCAGCGCCGGCACGCATTTGATGGCGTTCGGAAGGTTCATCTTCAGCGAGTTTCCCTCTGAATCCGACAGTTTGTCAGGTATCTGCTTGCAGAGGGCGTTCACCTCGGCAAGCGGCACTTTCTCCACTCGCGCCACGTCTTTGATGGCGTTCTTCGTCGCCATCGTTCCGTATGTGATGATATGCGCCACCTTGTCGTGGCCATATTTGTCTTCCACCCATTCCAACACCTTGCCTCGTCCGTCATCGTCGAAGTCGGTATCGATATCGGGGAGCGATATACGGTCGGGGTTGAGGAAACGCTCAAACAGCAGGTCGTATTTCATCGGGTCTATCTTGGTAATGCCCAGACAGTATGCCACGACGGATCCTGCTGCCGATCCACGTCCCGGTCCCACCATCACTCCCAGCTCGTCGCGTGCCGAGTTGATGAAATCCTGCACGATGAGGAAGTATCCCGGAAATCCCATCGTCTTCATGATATGCAGCTCGAACTTCACTCGTTCGTGCACTTCCTTCGACAACGGATCGCCGTAGCGTTCCTTTGCTCCGTCGTAGGCGAGCTTGGCAAGATAGTCTGCCTCAAACTTTATCCTATACAGCTTGTCGATGCCTCCCAGCTTTTTTATCTTCTTGTCTGCCTCATCCTTCGGCAGCGGATTCTCGCCGTTCTCGTCTGAGGTGAACTCATGGTATAGTTGTTCAGGCGTGATGTTGCGGCGTGTGTCTTCCTCTGTTCCGAACTCTTTGGGGATGGGGAAGAATGGCATGATGGGGGCATGGTCGATGGAGTATGTCTCCACCTTGTCGAGAATCTCAATTGTGTTAGACAGCGCCTCCGGCACATCGGCAAACACCTCGTTCATCTCCTCACGGGTCTTGAACCACTCCTGCTTGGAGTAGAGCATACGGTTGGGGTCATCGAGGTCGCGGCCGGTGGATAGACACAGCAGATGGTCATGTGCCTCGGCATTGTCTTTGTCCACGAAATGGGCGTCGTTGGTACATACCACCTTTATGCCGTATTCTTTGGCAAGCTGCAGTATCACCCTGTTCGCCTTCTGCTGCAGCGGGAATGTCTCTCGGTTTGCCCTCTGGTTGGGATCTTTCACTTCGTGCCGCTGCAGCTCCAGATAGTAGTCGTCGCCAAACACCCGCTTATACCACTCTATCGCCTCACGTGCTCCCTCGATGTCGTCGCGCAGGATTTTTGCCGGCACCTCGCCGGCGATACATGCCGAACACACGATGAGGTCTTCATGATATCTCTCCAGGTCCTCGCGGTCGGTTCTGGGGCGCATGTAGAACCCGTCTACCCATGCACGGGAAACTAGCTTTATCAGGTTCTTGTATCCGTTGTAGTTCTTGGCGAGCACTATCAGGTGGTATCCGCTCTTGTCCACCTTTGGGTCGCTGCGGTCTGACTTCTTGCGACGCGCCACATACATCTCGCAACCGAAGATGGGTTTGAATTCAGGCTTGCCCTCGTCGCGGAGCTTGCCGTTCACCTTGTTGCAATAGTTGAACAGCTCCTTGATTCCGAACATGTCGCCGTGGTCGGTTATCGCCATTCCCTTCATGCCGTTGGCAATGGCCTTGTCCACGAGCTTCGATACGCTCGACTGTCCGTCAAGGATACTGTAATATGTATGTACGTGTAAATGTATGAAATCCTGCATCGCTGAGTATAAGGTGGTTAAGTTTTCTGTTTTACTTTTTGCTATAAAAGTGGCTCAAAGTTACGCTTTATCCATGAAATGGCAAAAGAATAAGAACAAAATTTGCGAAATACGCAAAAAAGCGGTATCTTTGCAGATGCTTTAAAAACAAGCTTCTATTTTACGACGAAATACTATGGGTAAGAAAATAAAAAAACTGAAGTACGTAAGAATACATAGAGAAGGAACAGACACACTGCTCTACGGGGCGATTTTCGTCGTCGCCGTCGCTGCAATACTCTGGTTCTATGTAGACTGCAAAGCGGCATTCTGGAGCTTTGTCGGCGTCTTCGGAATCGTCTATGCCATAGTGCTGAACTTTTTCCGCTGCCCAAAAAGATATTTCGAGGGCGACACCGACAAGGTGGTAGTAGCACCTGCCGACGGAAAGATTGTGGTTATCGAAGAGGTTGAGGAAAACACTTATTTCCACGACAAGCGACTAATGATAAGCATATTCATGAGCCTTTTCAACGTGCATGCCAACTGGTTTCCCGTTGACGGCAAAGTGAAATTCGTTAACCATCAGAACGGAAACTTCCACAAGGCATGGCTACCGAAAGCAAGCGAGGAGAATGAGCACGCTGACATAATGCTTGAGACCGAAGACGGCACGGAAATCCTGTGCAGACAGATTGCGGGAGCCGTGGCACGAAGAATCGTGACATACGCGAAGCCGGAAGAAGACTGCTACATCGACGAGCATCTTGGATTCATCAAATTCGGTTCAAGAGTGGATGTATATCTGCCACTCGGCACGGAGGTGTGCGTGAAGATGGGACAAAGCACCACCGGAGACAAGACCGTCATCGCAAAGCTCAAATAAGAGCACACACATGATGAGGAAACCATAAAGCCATAGACTCATGACCCTACGCCAAAGGCCGGGCTGCAAGAGTCTATGGTTTGTTTTTATAAAGAATGGCGGACAACAACGCCATATAGAAGGCAACGGCAAATACGCGGAACACGAAAAGAGCAATCACCAAGCCTCATCCGCCAGACCTGCAGACAAGAACCCATCAGAGAGAAAAACAACAAACAAAACAACGAAACAAAAGGAAGGAGAAAAAGAAATGGCAAACTTCATCACCAAAAACATACCAAACACCATAACCTGCTGCAACCTCATATCAGGCTGCATAGCCACATCTTTCGCATTCGTCAACCGCCCTGAACTGGCTCTGTTGTGGATAATCATAGGTGCCGTGTTCGACTTCTTCGACGGCATGAGCGCAAGACTGCTCGGAGTGTCGTCGCCGATAGGAAAAGAACTGGACTCGCTCGCCGACGACATCACGTTCGGAGTAGCACCGGCAACTATGGTGTTCGCCGAACTTGCCGTGATGGACTATCCCGCCACTCTCGAACCGCTGCGGCAATACCTGCCATACTTCGCATACATAATGGCGGCATTCTCAGCGCTCAGACTCGCGAAGTTCAACCTCGACACCCGACAGGCCACATCGTTCATCGGACTGCCGACACCTGCCAATGCCCTGTTCTGGGGATCGCTCATCGTGGGAGCAAGAGACCTGCTGGAGGCTTCGCCATACAACGTGTTCATCGTAATGGCAATGGTACTGCTGACCAGCTACATACTGATTGCCGAAATACCGATGTTCGCATTGAAATTCAAAAACTGGGGATGGAAAGGAAACGAAGTGAAATACATATTCATCATAACCTGCATCCCGCTGATAGCCTTTTTCCAACTCTCGGCATTCGCCATAATAATAGCATGGTATGTCATTCTGTCGGTTTGCGTGAACAAGACAGCAAAGAAAACCGCCCCTGCCAACGACCCGAAGGCATAGGAACACCCTCTGCCGGACAAATGGCATCATATTTGCCGGTCCAAAGACAGAAGCGACTGCTCACCCCTATGCGAATATCGTCATTATTCAAGGTAAGGGAGAGAGCGGCATAACGACAGTACTCACCAAAACATCTCAACATGGAACTGCTATTATACATCATACTCTTCTTCTTAATCTACTGGGGAATAAGGGGTGCAATAAAACTCTTTGTGATATTCAGACAGATACACAAAGTGAAAAAGCAATTCGACGATCTCAACAAACAGTGGAACGGCAACAACCCATTCGGCGACAATGCCCAAGGCGGATTCGGAAACGGCACTTCTCGTAACGGATTCGGGAGCAGCCCTAACACAGGCAACAGCAACAGCCAAACCTCCGGCAATGCCAGTTCCTCACGCCGCTACACCACTACGACTGGCGACGTGATAGAAGACCGCCGCACCGAAGACGAGATAAACCGCCGCATATTCACCCAAGACGAAGGAGAATATGTGGACTTCGAGGAAGTGGAATAAGCAGAATACCTTTTGACGAATTAGGGGCGTTTTTTAAGCAACAGAGACTCATTATTCGGATTTTTTATCTACTTTTGTAAATGAAACAAAACAGAACGTTATGATTATACATGTAGCCAATCCGATTTACGACTCCGTGTTCAAATATCTCATGGAAGACGAGCGCATAGCCAAGACCATACTGTCGGCTTTGCTGAAGAAAGAAGTGATCCACGTGACGGTGCGTCCACATGAATACAGCAACACCACACGCGACACCCTGTCTATGTTCCGCATAGATTTTGCGGCGACAGTGCGTGAGCGCGAAGGCGGTGCGATAAAGGACCGCATTGTTCTGATAGAGCTGCAGAAGACATGGCTCAACACCGAGACCCTGCGTTTCCGCCAATATCTCGGAGCCCAATACAGCAACAAGAACAACATGCGCGAAGCCGACGAGAAAGGCTTTGCCTACCCGATGGTGGCTGTATATCTCCTCGGGCACAAGGTGGGAAACATCAAGGAACCGATAGTATATGTCAATCATGACGTGTTTGACTATAACGGAAACGTCGTGGCCGACGTCAATGAAGAGCCTTTTGTGGAAAGTCTGACCCACAATAGCATTATTGTGCAAATTCCTCTTCTGCATGGCAATGTGAACAACAGACTTGAGAAGGTGCTCAGCGTGTTCGACCAGACCCAAGTTGAGGGCGACACGCAACAGGTACTTAAAATAGACGAAGACAAGTATGCTGATGACAGCGACATGCTGTACGTGCTGCATAAGCTCACAGCTGCTGCCGCAAATTCAGAAATGCGTCAGGACATGAATGTAGAGGATGAATACTACAAAGCCATTGAAGACCGTGATACAGCTATAATGCAGCGCGACAAAATGCTCAAGGAGCAAGAGCAGCAGTTGTCACAGCAAAGCGAACAGTTGTCGCAGCAGAGCGAACAGTTGTCGCAGCAGAGCGAACAGTTGTCACAGCAGAGCGAACAGTTGTCACAGCAGAGCGAGCAGTTGTCGCAGCAGAGCGAACAGTTGACTTTGAAGGATGAACAGCTACGCAATATGGCTAAAGCGTTGTTTGCCAAAGGAATGACAGAGGAGCAGATTTCGACAATGACTGGCATTAGTCTTGAAAACGTAGTGAAACTTCTGAAATAGGAAATAATAAAACATGAAGAAACAGGAATATGCCAAAGTCAACAAAGAATGGCTATTGGAGAAAGCAAAGGAAGAGGGGGTCAGGGAGATTCCCGGAGGCATATATTATAAGGTATTGAAGGAGGGACTCGGCGACGGGCGACACCCGTCGAGGCGCAGCATCGTGACCGCCCACTATACGGGACGCACGATAAACGGCAAGAAATTCGATTCCTCGCTCGGCGGTGCACCGCTCGCCGTGCGCCTCTGCGACCTCATCGATGGATGGATTATCGCCATGCAGCAGATGTGTGTGGGCGACAAATGGGAGGTGTACATACCGGCGGAGAAAGGCTACGGCAAGTTCTCGCAACCGGGAATACCTGGCGGCTCCACGCTCATCTTCGAGATCGAGCTGTTGGGCATTGCCTGACAGGGTATATCCAGAAGATTATCCAGCCTATACTTCACGAGGCAAAAAACATATACTTTTGACTTGTAAAGCATAGGCCTACGCTTCAGATACTATACAGATGAGTTCACACTTGGCGAGAAAGACGGCAACGGAAATTAAGTTTTAAATAAGAGAAGCGGCAAAGCGACGGAGGTTGCTGAATGCCACTTCTTTTTTTATTGCCTCTTCCAACGGCATGCCTTCCGGTGTTATGCTTTCTACAAAGGAGAAACCTGCGGAAAGAAGAACTTCCTTGTCTTCCACCACGCCGGCAACGAGTCCGACGGGTACACCCGACTCTTTTCCACACTTCAGCACCCGCTCAGGCAGCTTGCCCATCAGGGTCTGGCGGTCGGCACTTCCTTCACCTGTTATTATCAAATCAGCATCTTTTATCTTTTCATTGAAGTCCGTGAGGTCCAAGAGCAGGTCGGCACCCGACTTCATCTCTGCTCCGAGATATTGCATGAAGGCATAGCCCAAACCTCCGGCAGCTCCGGCTCCCGGTTCGTTTGACTTGTCGAAACCGAAATGCATGGCAGATTTCTCGGCAAAGAGACGGGCACGGCGGTCGAGCTGTTCCACCATCTCTGGTGTTGCTCCCTTCTGCGGAGCATAAACATAGGCTGCACCGTTCTCACCGCAAAGATGATTGGTTACATCGGAAGCGAGAGTGAACCTGCATTCGCCAAGTTCCGTCTTCATCGCCTCATCGAAATTCTTGCCACGGGCAAAGATATCCACGAGCGCACGAATCATTCCTATTCCTGCATCGCTCGTCCCCGTGCCGCCCAGTCCGATAATGAAATTGCGGCAGCCCCGCTTTATGGCTCTCGACAGCAACTCCCCCACTCCATACGTGGTGGCACGCATCGGATTGCGCTCATCCTCCTTTACGAGATTCAGTCCACATGCCTGTGCCACCTCTATTATCGCCGTGCCGTCTGGCGCAATGCCATATTGGGCATCCACCCGACGCATCATCTGGTCGTGGATATACACCGGCTCCAATGTTCCGCCGAGGGCTGCGGTAAAGGCATGGAGCATCCCGTCGCCTCCGTCTGACATCGGCAGACAGACTGTCTCTATTCCCTCACGACAGAGGGCTTCTGCCAATGCCGTCTCCACTTCGACCGACGACAGGCATCCCTTGAATGAGTCTATGGCAAGAATATATTTCATGAGTCCGCCTCCTCGTTGCCAGTCGGTGTATGTGGGTTATTGTCTGTTTCATTGTCTGCCGCTGCCACATCGGCATCACCAGTCTGATGATGGGCGAGCAATGGAGCGTCGTCAGACTCTATGTATATAGACTCGTCCATTTCGGCGAGTGTCTTCTTGCGCTGGTTTTCCTTAGCTCCTGCCTTGAGCAGCTTCCGCGCTGCCGTTATGATGCTCGGACCGCTGTCGGCGGTGGTGATCTTCAGTTTGGTCATCTTCTTTATAGTGTCGTTCATGCTCGTCTCCACATCCATGAAGCGCACTCCGAAATCCTGCACACGGTCTATCACCTGATTAGCGGCGTCGATCATCACCTGCTGGTTCTTGAGCTGTCTCACCTGTGTCCACATCATCTCCAGCACACGTAGGTTCATATACATGGTCTGCGGACCGAGAATCATCACGCCCTCGTCGTATGCCTCGCGCCATAGGGTGTCATCATTGAGCAGAGCAAGGTTGAGAGCACCTTCTATCGGCACGTACATGATGGCGAAATTGAGCTTGTTGTATCCGTCGGGCAGGAATTTGGTGTATTCCTTACGGGCAAGTCGGCGCACCTGAGCCCTAACACTCGCAATATGTGCCTTGAGATATTCCGACTTTTCCGGTGTGCCGTCGGCGGCATTCATATAGCGCTCGTAGTCGGTGAGCGACATCTTTGAGTCTACCACGACGTGACGGTTGTTTGGGAAATGCAGGATGAAGTCGGGCACCAGTCCCTTTCCGTCGTCGCCTCTGGCTGATCGTCCAGCCTTGTCGCGGAGCGTTTCCTGGGTATCAAACTGCTCGCCTTCCTTGAGTTCCAGGTCTTCGAGAAGCTGCTTGAGTTTCAGCTCGCCGAAATTTCCCTGCACCTTCACCTCACCGGTGAGCGCACGGGTCAGCCTGTCGGCGGTCTCGCCCAGGGCGGCACTCTTCTGCATGTTTATCTTTATCGTTTCGTCAAGACGCGTGAGGGCTTCGTTCTGCTGGAGCTTAGACTTGTTGAAGGCTTCCTGCATGTCTTTCAGACTCTGCTGCAGAGGGTCGATGATTTTCGACACCTGCTCTTTGTTCCTCTCGCCGAGTTCGTCTTGTCTACGCTTCAGCACCTCTTCAGAGGTGGTCTGCATCTGTTCCTTTATCAGCTTCAGCTGACTGTCCACCTGCTCACGGTTCATTGTCTTCAAGGCTTCAATCTGTTTCTCGGCGCTCTCCTTGGTCTGGGCGAGCTGGGTGTTGAAGTTATCCCTAAGCTCGGCAACCTGCCGGTCGTATGAAATTCTCAGTTCTGCAATCTGCTTTTCATACGAAGTCTTATGGTCGGCAAGGAGCACATCATGCTGCTCTTTCTGCCTACGGAGCCGGTTCTCGAAATCTTCTTTCTGTATGGCGATGGTCTGCACGGCGTTGTCGGCCTTGGTTTTTTGCACATCCCTTTGAGAGGTGAGTCCGCGAATCTCATCGGTCATACGGGCTACGGTACTGTCTTTCTCTTTCAGCCTGGCTTCAAGGGATGCAATCTGTTCACGCATATTGTCAAGAAGCTGGGAATTGTCTGGCGAATTGGCGTTCTTGCCTTTACTTCCCAAATAGTAGCCGATGAAAAGCACGGCTACAGACGCCACTATTGCTATTATCAAATATGTCTCCATCATTATTTGTCGTTTACATGAATATGAATCTAATTCGGCTGTCAGATGGGGGATTGCCGTTTATCCCAAATGCCCGTTAGATTGTTTTATACAATATTATATAAGACGGTCGAATGACCGTTTTAGGGATTAAGCCCGATTGACAATTAGAATCTCCGGGATTTCTGACTAAAGCCAAAGCAGCTGTGTCATGCCATCATCATGGACAAATGGCAAGACACAGCTACTATCACAGTTTGATCTTATGACATTCTGTATCAGTTGTGCACGAGTGTACCGATCTGCTCTCCGTCCATCACCTTCTTCAGGTTGCCCACGATGTCCATGTTGAACACATATATCGGCAGGTTGTTCTCCTTGCACATTGTTGTAGCAGTAAGGTCCATGACCTTCAGACCGCGAGTGTAGATCTCGTCGTAGGTAATCTCGCTGAACTTGGTAGCTGTAGGATCTTTCTCCGGATCAGCGGTATAGATACCGTCTACTCTTGTCCCCTTGAGCATCACGTCGGCCTCAATTTCTATTCCACGGAGTGAAGAACCGGTATCGGTGGTGAAATACGGACTTCCCGTTCCTGCTGAGAAAATACATACGTATCCTGCCTCAATTGCCTCGATTGCCTTCCACTTGTTGTAGAACTCGCCGATAGGCTCCATGCGGATAGCTGTGAGCACCTTGGTCTTCACACCTACAGCTCCGAGGGCGGAACTGAGGGCGAGGGAATTGATGACAGTGGCACACATTCCCATCTGGTCGCCTTTCACACGGTCGAAGCCCTTCCCGGCACCGCTGAGTCCACGGAAGATGTTTCCGCCGCCGATGACGATTCCTATCTGCACTCCCATCTCATGCACTTCCTTGATCTGGCGCGCATAGTCGTTGAGACGTTCCACGTCGATACCATAATTCTGCTTGCCCATAAGACTCTCGCCGCTGAGCTTCAAAAGGATTCTATTATACTTTGCCATGTTATGTTTGATTTTTATATTCTATCTTTGTTTCAATTTGAATTTCACTTCCTTGAACTCGTATTCAGAAAGCATCCCGTCATCTCTGCGCAACATGATATGCCCGTTCTGACCAACATCCTCAATACGAGCATAAAACTCGCCGTCGCCATCTATATATCCATAGGAACCGTAACGACGGTAGAGAACACCCATATACTCTTCCTTCAATTTTGCATACTCGCCCGCATTGACAATGGCGAGATAATGCTCAAACTTGGCGAGCACTGCCTCGAAGACTTTCTTCAACGGCACCGTGCGGCGCATTATCTGTGACAGAGAAACGGGATTTGGAGCATTGCTGACGAATTCTCGCTGATTCACATTGATGCCGCTGCCGATGATACAGCTCTTCACTCCACTACTGTTTATCTCACATTCTGAAAGCGTGCCGCTGATCTTAAGATCGTCCCAATATATGTCATTGGGCCATTTGATGGTGAAACCGCGACAGTCAGTTCCGCTTGCCACCGACCTGCCGAACATAAAGTCGTAGTCTTCCAACATCGACCAGCTCCTCACGCTCTTCACTTCCGCATCCAAAGCGGAACGGATGGCGAGAGCCATTGCTTCGAGCATGACATACTGACTGTTGGCTGGCAGATTCTCAGGATGTACCTTCACGCTGAACGTAAGGTTCTTGCCATCCTCGCTCTCCCATTTATTATCACCGTGTCCACGACCGGCTGTCTGGTTCCTGCTAACGACTACTGTCATCAGCTCACCCTCCTCACCGTCATAGTCATGAAGATAACGGTTTGTAGAGTCTACGGAATCAAGTTCTATAACCTTTATTCTTTCCAATATTAATCCTCAAATATTATTAGTTCTATGTTGTTCTTGAAATAGCATTCCACACGCTGTTACAGAATCGTTCAATATAGTTCTTGAAAGAGCTGTAATACCGCATTATCTGAAATAATAAGGCAAGAAAGCACTTTCAATATGATCTATACTGCATTTGCCATCTGTTCCCTTTGCCACAATTGAGATGATATCAAATCTGATCTGCAGGTCAATACCATTCATCTTTACGTAATGATTGGCTGCAAGAGTGATGTTCTTTATCTTCTTCCAGTCAACAGACTTCTCCGGCCGCATGAAGGTGTCGTTTCTCCTTGTCTTCACTTCCACAAATACAAGCGTGTCATCAGAAATTGCAATGATATCAATATCCTTATGCCCATATCTCCAATCTCTCTCCAATATGGCATATCCCTTCTCAGAAAGATAATGTATAGCGAGATCTTCTCCCCATTTACCGAAATCATTATGCTGTGCCATATGCGGATTTTGAAATATTAGAAGTAATAATTGTCAGAATTACCTGTCCAGAGAAATATTGAACTTAGAAGAACATCTTAAACAGTCGCTGAAGACAAGTGCAGAAAAAATTTATTTCAGCAATATCTTACAGTCATCAAGACTCTCCACAGTAGCCAAAGCCTCATATCGGATATTGTGTTCGCGAAGGAAATCTCCGCCATGCTGGAAAGCCTTCTCGATTATGAATCCCATCGCCTCGATTGTTGCTCCTGACATCTTGCATAGGTCTATCACACCATTTGCAGCATTGCCATTGGCAAGGAAGTCGTCGATGAAGAGCACATGGTCATCAGGGGTCAAAAAGGAATTGCTGATGCAGACAGTATAATCTCTATCTTTGGTGAATGAATGGACTACAGTTGAAAGCATATTATCCATAGTCTTAGGCTGTTTCTTTTTGATGAAAACCACAGGCAACTGCTTCAAATATCCGACAAGGATGGCCGGAGCGATACCACTTGCCTCAATGGTAACGATCTTGTTGATATTCAATCCATCAAATAGGCGAACAAACTCCTTAGCCACATCCATCATGAGATTAGGGTCCATCTGATGGTTGATAAAACTGTCAACTTTCAAAATTCCTCCAGGATAGCATTTGCCATCCTGCATAATCCTTTCCTTTAAGATATCCATGTGTTTTTAATATTTTCCACAAAGGTAAATAATTATATGAAAAAAGGAAAATAATGAAGAAAGAAAATAGATTATAGTCTTAGAGATTTATTCATTCTGGATAAATTCTAAAGAAAAGTAGACATACTGAAGTATCAAAAACAATATAATGAGATAAGTATGTGACATGGATGCCAAACCAACAAACAAAATACTCGCCCAAATCAAGAATATGAAAAACTCCTCAACATCCTCTTTTTTTCTAAAAACCGTCAACCATCTGGTCCCATATTCGGAAGTGTCTATAATTCAGTCACTTCCGTCTGTTTCTGCATGCAAAAACCATCTGGTAATTGTCCGGACAATTCAATTATCGCCTGATGAAAACAGACATAAAGCTGCATGAGGACCAAGGAAATCCCCGATGCGTACAGACGCAAAAAAATCCTCCGGAGGATTGCTCTTCCGGAGGATTCAAGTCTTAAAGTGAAAAAAGGCGGTTACCTACTCTCCCACATTGCATTGCAGTACCATCGGCGCAAGCGGGCTTAACTTCTCTGTTCGGAATGGGAAGAGGTGGAACCCCGCCGCTGTCGCCACCTGATATGGGGGACATGCGTAATGTTACAGACATCTTGTCCTGTAGAATTGACAGTTGCAATACAACTGAAAGTGTGTGCCGGAAAGCGAAAGCTCTCGGGCAATTAGTAGCGCTCGGCTTTGACGTCGCCGTCTTTACACCTGCGCCCTATCAACGTCGTCGTCTGCGACGACCCTCAATGGAGTTCTAATCTCGTGGAAAGCTTCGCACTTAGATGCTTTCAGCGCTTATCCGATCCAGACGCGGATACCCGGCGGTGCGCCTGGCGGCACAACCGGTACACCGGAGGTCTGTCCGTCACGGTCCTCTCGTACTAGTGACAGCACCACTCAAAACTCCTGCGCCCACGATAGATAGAGACCGAACTGTCTCACGACGTTCTGAACCCAGCTCGCGTGCCACTTTAATGGGCGAACAGCCCAACCCTTGGGACCTTCTCCAGCCCCAGGATGTGACGAGCCGACATCGAGGTGCCAAACCACCCCGTCGATATGAGCTCTTGGGGGGGATCAGCCTGTTATCCCCGGAGTACCTTTTATCCTTTGAGCGACGGAGTTTCCATACACATCCGCCGGATCACTATGCCCCAGTTTCCTGCCTGCTCGGGATGTCTCCCTCCCAGTCAAGCGCCCTTTTGCCATTGCACTCTTGAAGGCCGCTTACCAAACGGCCCGAGGGCACCTTTGGAAGCCTCCGTTACGCTTTTGGAGGCGACCACCCCAGTCAAACTACCCACCAAGCAGTGTCCGCGACTATCCGCGTTAGACCTCAGACAGCCAAAGGGCCGTATTTCAAGGATGGCTCCACAACGCCTGGCGACGCCGCTTCGAAGCCTCCGGCCTATCCTACACATCGGATGACCAAGGTCAATGCTAAGCTGTAGTAAAGGTTCACGGGGTCTTTTCGTCCCATCGCGGGTAATCGGCATCTTCACCGATACTACAATTTCACTGAGCTCATGGCCGAGACAGCGTCCGGATCATTACACCATTCGTGCAGGTCGGAACTTACCCGACAAGGAATTTCGCTACCTTAGGACCGTTATAGTTACGGCCGCCGTTTACCGGGGCTTCAATTCAATGCTTCCCTTGCGGTGACATCTCCTCTTAACCTTCCGGCACCGGGCAGGTGTCAGGCTGTATACTTCATCTTTCGAGTTCGCACAGCCCTGTGTTTTTGTTAAACAGTTGCCTGGACCTATTCTCTGCGCCTCACCCGGAGGTGAGGACCCCTTATCCCGAAGTTACGGGGTCAGTTTGCCTAGTTCCTTAGCCATGAATCTCTCAACGCCTTAGTATGTTCTACCCAACTACCTGTGTCGGTTTGCGGTACGGGTACCGCCAACATGAGTTTAGCCCATTTTCTCGGGAGTATGATTACCCTCGCTCTCAGGTTCCCCCGAAGGGGACCCCGTACTTTCGGGTTTCAGCTCAAACGCCGGATTTGCCTGGCATTCTCATAGCCTACGCCCTTCAACGCCCTATTCCGTCAGGGCGCGGAGGTGTCACTGCTCCGTCTGGACATCACTGATGGCGGTAGTCACGGAATGTTGACCGTGTCTGCCATCGGCCTCGCCGCTCGGCTTAGCCTTAGGACCCGACTGACCCCAGGATGAATGGCATTGCCTGGGAAACCTTAGTCGTTCGGCGGGAGGGGTTCTCGCCCTCCTAATCGTTACTTATACCTACATTTGCTTTTCCATAGGCTCCAGCAGTAGTCACCTACTGCATTCTACGCCGATGGAATGCTCCCCTACCGATACTTTTATTATTTGCTATCCCGCGCCTTCGGTGCCTGTCTTATACCCGATTATTATCCATGCACGGACCCTCGACCAGTGAGCTGTTACGCACTCTTTGAATGAATGGCTGCTTCCAAGCCAACATCCTGGCTGTCTCAGGGACCACACTTCGTTAGACTAACTCAGACAGAACTTCGGGACCTTAGACGGCGGTCCGGATTCTTCTCCTCTCGGGGACGGACCTTAGCACCCGCCCCCTTACTGCAGGAATACTAAGCGTGAGCATTCGGAGTTCGTCAGGTCTCGATAGGCGGTGAAGCCCTCTTGACCTATCGGTCGCTCTACCTCTCACGCTGACCTTCCCACGCGGCACCTAAATGCCTTTCGGGGAGTACGAGCTATCTCCAAGTTTGATTGGCCTTTCACTCCTACACTCACCTCATCCAGAAGCTTTTCAACGCTTATTGGTGCGGTCCTCCATCCCGTGTTACCGGGACTTCAACCTGGACAAGTGTAGATCACTTGGTTTCGCGTCTGCCTCCGCCAACTTGACGCCCTCTTCAGGCTCGCTTCCACTACGGCTTCGTCCCTCATGGGACTTAACCTCGCTGGCGACGGCAACTCGTAGGTTCATTATGCAAAAGGCACGCCGTCACATCTCATGGATGCTCCGACCGCTTGTAGGCGCATGGTTTCAGGATCTCTTTCACTCTTCTCGTCGAAGTGCTTTTCACCTTTCCCTCACGGTACTGGTCCACTATCGGTCTCACGGGAGTATTTAGCCTTGCCGGATGGTCCCGGCGGATTCGGGCAGGATTCCTCGTGTCCCGCCTTACTCAGGATACCGCTAGGCCTTCGCTCGCTTCACGTACGGGGCTTTCACCCTCTACGGCTGGACTTTCCAGTCCATTCTGTTCACGATAAAAGTACCACAGCGCGGTCCTACAACCCCGGCGTTGCCTTGACAACACCGGTTTGGGCTCTTCCCCGGTCGCTCGCCACTACTGGGGGAATCATTGTTTATTTTCTCTTCCTGGAGGTACTAAGATGTTTCAGTTCCCTCCGTTCGCCTCCGGAAATTCATCCGGATGACAGTCCTTCAGACTGCCGGGTTGTCCCATTCGGAAATCCCTGGATCAACGGTCATTTGCACCTACCCAGGGCTTGTCGCAGCTTATCACGTCCTTCATCGCCTCCGTGAGCCTAGGCATCCGCCATACGCCCTTTCTTACTTTCGCCTATGTCCACATGTGAACCGTAATTCACAAGGGACCTAGCCCATACTTTCAGCTGTATTGAAATTTTCTTTTCTACAGTTTTGTCTGTAACAACATGTCAAAGATCGTCTGTCGATTCATAACCATACGAATACGGTTGTCGACTGCGTGGAGAATAACGGGGTCGAACCGTTGACCTCTTGCATGCCATGCAAGCGCTCTAGCCAACTGAGCTAATCCCCCATGCTTAAGAAATTGTTTTCCTTGTAGTCCCAGGCAGACTTGAACTGCCGACCTCCACATTATCAGTGTGGCGCTCTAACCAACTGAGCTATAGGACTGTGTCGGACGCTACCGTCAAGTCAAACCTGCGGCTCAAACTCTTTCAAGGGTTTTGCCCGGTTTCATTTTTCTCTATTTTAAAAACAGGAGTTCGTGAGTACAAGAAGATTTTTGGAAAGACTTACTTCCGTATCCTCTAATCACAGGTGCACCTTTTCAGAAGGCATCTCCAGAAAGGAGGTGTTCCAGCCGCACCTTCCGGTACGGCTACCTTGTTACGACTTAGCCCCAATCACCGGTTTCGCCCTAGGCCGACCCTTGCGGTCACGGACTTCAGGCGCCCCCGGCTTTCATGGCTTGACGGGCGGTGTGTACAAGGCCCGGGAACGTATTCACCGCGCCATGGCTGATGCGCGATTACTAGCGAATCCAGCTTCGTGGGGTCGGGTTGCAGACCCCAGTCCGAACTGGGGGACACTTTCGCGATTGGACGGACGTTGCCGGCCGCCGGCGCTCTGTATGCCCCATTGTAACACGTGTGTAGCCCCGGACGTAAGGGCCGTGCTGATTTGACGTCATCCCCACCTTCCTCACACCTTACGGTGGCAGTGTCCGCAGAGTGCCCGGCATCACCCGATGGCAACTACGGAGAGGGGTTGCGCTCGTTATGGCACTTAAGCCGACACCTCACGGCACGAGCTGACGACAACCATGCAGCACCTTCACAGAGGCCCCGAAGGGCGTCATTATCTCTAAATCCTTCCTCTGCAATTCAAGCCCGGGTAAGGTTCCTCGCGTATCATCGAATTAAACCACATGTTCCTCCGCTTGTGCGGGCCCCCGTCAATTCCTTTGAGTTTCACCGTTGCCGGCGTACTCCCCAGGTGGGATGCTTAACGCTTTCGCTTGGCCACTCGCCCAGGTGGGCGAATAGCGGGCATCCATCGTTTACCGTGCGGACTACCAGGGTATCTAATCCTGTTCGATACCCGCACTTTCGAGCCTCAGCGTCAGTTGCGCTACCGTCAGCTGCCTTCGCAATCGGAGTTCTTCGT
The DNA here is from genome assembly GCF_041323955.1 of Prevotella pectinovora. Classification (NCBI taxonomy): domain Bacteria; kingdom Pseudomonadati; phylum Bacteroidota; class Bacteroidia; order Bacteroidales; family Prevotellaceae; genus Prevotella; species Prevotella pectinovora. Next base: position 3,095,575 of record NZ_JBGLIV010000001.1, on the reverse strand, counting down.
GATATCTAAGCATTTCACCGCTACACCACGAATTCCGCCAACGTCCCGCGTACTCAAGTGGACCAGTTCGCGCCGCACGTCCGCCGTTGAGCGACGGAATTTCACGACACGCTTAACCCACGGCCTGCGCTCCCTTTAAACCCAATAAATCCGGATAACGCCCGGACCTTCCGTATTACCGCGGCTGCTGGCACGGAATTAGCCGGTCCTTATTCAAATGGTACATGCAATGCGGGACGCGTCCCGCACTTTATTCCCAAACAAAAGAGGTTTACAACCCGTAGGGCAGTCTTCCCTCACGCTACTTGGCTGGTTCAGGCTTGCGCCCATTGACCAATATTCCTCACTGCTGCCTCCCGTAGGAGTTTGGACCGTGTCTCAGTTCCAATGTGGGGGACCTTCCTCTCAGAACCCCTACTGATCGTCGCCTTGGTGGGCCGTTACCCCGCCAACAAGCTAATCAGACGCATCCCCATCCCATACCGCCAGTCCTTTCGTCATCAATATATGCATCTTAATGACAGCATACGGTATTAATCCGCCTTTCGACGGGCTATCCCGTGGTATGGGCCAGGTTGGATACGCGTTACTCACCCGTGCGCCGGTCGTCATCCTGGAAGAGCAAGCTCTACCAGATGTTACCCCGCGACTTGCATGTGTTAAGCCTGTAGCTAGCGTTCATCCTGAGCCAGGATCAAACTCTCCATTGTATAATATCTTTTAATGACCTTTCCCGAAGGAAAGTTCGTTTTGTCTCTGTTCAGAATGCCTCCGAAAATCATTCGGTATCACCTTCAGAAATTGATAGGTTTCGTTCTACCCAGAACTCCTTTATCCATAACCCCTATATAATATAAGGTGGAAAAGAAGCCTGCTTCTTGTACTACTACTTCTCTGTTTATTGTAATCTTTTCAAAGAACTCTTTCTTTTGTCGCTCTTTCTCACTTAGTAACTGTTTTGTAACAGCGTTCGTTCTCAAAAGCGGATGCAAAGGTATGGGTTTTTCTCATACCATCCAAATGTTTTCAAAAGAAAATGAGAAAAAAGTGAGGGTTTTCCTTTTATTTGACAGAAATCAAAGAAAAACGTGGTTATTCACCTTATATAATTAATGCGCACGTATGAGGGGCAATTTCAGAAAAACGCCTGACGGCATATTGAAACCGTCAGGCGTTTGTCAATTAGATATTTCCGTATTGATGTTATGGGATATTATTTCAATGTGAAGTTGTGAGACTGGAGCATCTCCTTTGGATCGAGTGCTTTGTCGAGCTCTTCCTTGCTCATGAGTCCCTGCTCGATAACGATGTCGTATACTGAGCGACCTGTCTCGAATGCCTCTTTGGCAACCTTTGAGCTCTTCTTGTAGCCGATGATTGGGTTGAGGGCAGTAACGATACCTATACTGTTCTTCACCATCTCCTGGCAGCGCTCCTTGTTTACTGTGATGCCGAGCACGCACTCCTCTGTGAGAGTCTCGATAACGTTCTTCAACCATGTGAGGCTCTCGAAGAGGCTTTCAGTGATGATTGGCTCCATAACGTTGAGCTCGAGCTGGCCAGCTTCTGCAGCGAAGCATACAGTAGCGTCGTTACCGATAACCTTGAAGCATACCTGGTTTGTCACCTCTGGAATAACAGGGTTCACCTTACCTGGCATGATTGATGATCCAGGAGCCTTAGGAGGCAGGTTGATTTCATTGAGTCCGCAACGAGGACCAGAAGCCATGAGTCTCAGGTCGTTGCATATCTTAGAGAGCTTGACAGCCAGACGCTTCAGAGCTGAAGAGTAGCTTACGTAAGCACCTGTATCTGGTGTAGCCTCAACGAGGTCGGTGGCAGAAACGAAGTTCTCGCCGGTGAGCTTGCTCAGGTTAGCAGCGCAGAGCTTTGCGAATCCCGGAACGGCATTCAAGCCAGTACCGATTGCAGTACCACCCATGTTGATTTCGTGGAGCAACTTCACGTTGCGCTCGAGGTTGAGGATTTCCTCTTCGAGGTTGTTGGCGTATGCCTTGAACTCCTGTCCGATAGTCATAGGCACGGCGTCCTGCAACTGTGTACGTCCCATCTTGATTGCGTCGTTATACTCCTCTCCCTTGTAGCGGAAAGCACTGATAAGACCGGTCAGAGCGCGTACCAGATGGATGTTCATGCGGATGAGCGCCAGGCGGATAGATGTAGGGTAAGCGTCGTTTGTGCTCTGTCCACAGTTCACGTGGTCGTTAGGAGAGCAATACTGGTATTCGCCCTTGTTGTGTCCGAGGATTTCGAGCGCGCGGTTAGCGATCACCTCGTTGGCGTTCATGTTTACAGATGTTCCTGCACCTCCCTGCACCATGTCGATAGGGAAGTTCTCATGCCACTGTCCGTCGATAATCTCGCGGCAAGCCTGTGCCATAGCTCCGGAAATCTCGTCGTTGATAACTCCGAGAGAGTGGTTTGTCTGTGCGGCAGCGAGTTTCACGTATGCTGTAGCGATAATGAAATCAGGATAGTCACGCATTGTCTTGCGTGAGATATGATAGTTGTTGATACCACGCTGTGTCTGTACGCCATAGAGGGCATCAGCTGGAACGTTCAGTTCACCAAGGAGGTCAGACTCTACTCTGAATTTTGTCTTGTCTGTCATAATATTATATCATTAATAGTTTAAATTCGGTTTTTCAAGGTTGGAATATCATTGTGTTTTCATTTCCGCTGCAAAGGTACGTCCTTTTCGGCAGGTTCGATTTATAAAAAACGAACGATAATTTGTAAAATAGCAAACTGGTTGTAAAAAGCGACACCGTTTTCCAAATGTGGAAATAAGGAAAGAGATGTTAATAATCAATGTTTTTTCACCCATTGTTGCCGTATAACGGATAATAATGCGTATGTTTGCACCTCGAATATTTTAAAATAACGATTATGAACGAAGACAAACTTTACAGAATGATAGAGGAGAAGGAAGGCATGGTAGCATTGGCTTTCCCTGCTCTTATGAGAAAAGTGTACGTATGGATGGCTCTTGCCCTCGTGATAACGGGCATCACGGCATTCGGCATCGCCAACAATCCCGGCCTGGCATACACGATAGTGACCAACCGCCTGCTGTTCTGGGGACTCGTCATCGCCGAGTTCGGTCTGGTGGTCGCCATCAGCGGAGCCATAAACCGCCTGTCGATAACCACCGCCACGCTGCTGTTCATCCTGTATTCGGTGATAAACGGCGCCACTCTGTCGGTGATATTCCTGGCATACACGCTGACATCGATAGCCAACGTGTTTTTCATCACCGCCGGCACCTTCGGTGTGATGGCGTTCCTGGGCTACACCACTAAGAAAGACCTGACGTCGCTGGGCAGGATGATGTTCATCGGACTCATCGGCATCATCATCGCCACGATAGTAAACCTGTTCTTGGGCAGTTCGATGCTCAACATGATAGTGAGCTACGTGGGTGTAGTGATATTCGTGGGCCTCACGGCATACGACTCCCAGAAAATCAAACACATGCTCTATGAGGCCGACTCCATGGACGAGGGTGCACAGAAACTGGCATTGCTCGGTTCGCTGACTCTCTATCTCGACTTCATCAACCTCTTCCTCATGTTGCTGAGGATATTCGGAGGAAACAAGGACTAAAGATATAGGGAAGTTCACATTATTATATAGAGAACAACAAACTCGGGAGGTAATGCCAGCACAAGGGTTGGCATTACCTTCTTTATTTCTTGGATATTCATATTCTCCACCCGTTGGCGGAATTAGATTAGTGCACACTTAATCCTAATGTCAGTTTGTATTAAATTGGGCACGATGCTTGCCCAACTGGGGCAACGTGCTTGCCCATCATGGGCACGGTGCTTGCCCCGGATGGGCAGATTTGCTGTCAGACGTCTGCCCAATAAGTTAATGTTGCAACACCCATATTCCTGTTTTCAGGATTCTGCCAACGCATACAATTCCTGTCGTCTGAATTCCTTTCACCTGATAATTCTTTTCATCTGACAATTCTCTTTTCATCAGCAAACCATCCAGACAATTGGCTGACAATTGCCTGACAGCCAACGGTCTGATTGCCAGTATATTACGACAAAAAACCAGACAATCTGACAGTTTTTCAGAAATTCTCGTTTTTGCTAAGAATCAGCGATATGGGCAACTTTCGCACCCCAGACAATGCCCAAAGTTTCCATGAAAGTAAACGTTCGTAAAGGAGATGCAAAAAGCGCCATCAGAAGCAACACGGCTTTTCAGAACAAGTGTCATAATGATATTTATACAAGAAAAACACTCAAATATTTAGACTATATACACAACAATCAATAATTCACGTATAAATACTTGCATTTTTAAGTAAATATACATAAATTTGCAACGTATCACCAAACTATACGATTATGAGAGTAAAGAACAGCAGAATGGAAGTCTTGAAGATGCTAATCTCAAGCAAAGACCTGGGCAGTCAGGAGGAAGTGCTCAAGGCTCTCAAAAGCGAGGGCTACACCATCACGCAGGCCACTCTGAGCCGCGACCTCAAACAGCTGAAGGTGGCAAAGGCAGCAAGCATGAACGGCAAATACGTGTATGTCCTGCCCAACGAAACGATGTATAAGAGAGTGCCAAGCCAGCAGACGGCAAGAGAGATGATGCAGTCGTCGGGATTCAGGTCGATAAACTTCTCGGGCAACATGGCTGTGATAAAGACCCGTCCCGGATATGCGAGCAGCATAGCATACAACATCGACAACAGCAACATACCCCACATCCTGGGCACGATAGCCGGCGACGACACGATATTCATCGTGAAGGGCGTGGGAGTGTCAAACGACGAAGTGATAGAGGGACTGCGCCACGTATTGCCGAATATTGAATATTAGTCACTAAATTAAAATCATACAACAGGAGGAATCATGAAAATATCAATAATAGGAGCAGGAGCGATGGGAGGAGCCATCGCCGAAGGACTGCTCAGATGCGACGACCTGAGAGCCGACGACATCACCGTGTGTGACCACAACCAGTCTGTGATGGACCACTTCGCGCAAAAGGGAACGAGCGTGACATCCGACAACCAGCTGGCGGCAGAAGGCAGCGACATCGTGATGGTGGTGGTGAAGCCATGGTGCGTGGAACAGACACTGAAAGGCATCAAGCCCGTTATCGACTACAAGAGCCAGCTGCTCGTGGTGGTGGCGGCAGGAATACCGTCTGAAAAGATAAACGAATGGATGGAGAAGGACGGGGAGAAACCGTCGCTCTTCCTCGTGATGCCAAACATCGCCATCGCCGAAAAGGCTTCCATGACATACATCTCTGCCTGCGGAGCATCGGCAAAGGAGAAACAGACCGTGACGGAACTCTTCGACAAACTGGGAGAGACGATAGTGCTGGAAGAGAGACTGTTCCCGGCGGCAACGGCAATGTCGTGCTCCATTGGATACGCCATGCGGTATGTTAGGGCTAACGTGGAGGGTGCCGTAGAAATCGGCTTCAAGGCGAAAGACGCACAGAAGATAGTGCTGCAGACGATAAAGGGAGCCGTGGAACTGCTGCAGGCATCCGGAGAACACCCCGAAGCCGCCATCGACAAGGTGACGACTCCCGGCGGACTGACCATCCGCGGACTCAACGAGATGGAGCACGCCGGATTCTCAAGCGCCGTGATAAGAGGACTCAAAGCTGGAAAGATATAACTAAGTCATTAACCCAAATAAAAAAACGGATATTATGAAACTACAACTATCGCTGACCACGGCTCTCATGCTGACTACCGCCGTGGCAATGGCAAACTGCGGAAACCAGAAAGTACAGAACAACCAAGCCGCCACTACCGATGCCATACAGCAGGAGGCGAACGACACACTGGAAGACCAGCCGATGGCTCCCGACTTCGAACTGACCGACATCAACGGCAAACAGTTCCGTCTGTCGAGCCTTAGAGGCAAGATCGTGGTGATCGACTTCTGGGGCAGCTGGTGCGGATGGTGTGTGAAGGGCATGCCGGAGATGAAGAAATACTACGAGAAATACAAGGGCAAGATGGAAATCGTCGGCGTTGACTGCGGCGACACCAAGGAACAGTGGAAAGCCGCCGTCGACAATCTCTCACTGCCCTGGATTCACGTATATAACCCCAAAGGTGCCGGAGACATCACACAGGAATACGGAATACAGGGATTCCCCACGAAATTCATCGTAGGCAAAGACGGAAAACTGATAACATTCGTCATCGGCGAAGACCCAGCCTTCTACACCACGCTCGACGAAGTGATGGAAAAGGAATAGTCCCCTTCCACCTTAATATAAACGCAATAGAAACATCAACATGACCATATCCGAATTTGTAGAGAACAACAGAAACACGCTTCTCACTACTCTATGTGCAGTGATCGTCTTGGCATGTTCTCTCGTCATCTACGAGAATAGCAAGACTCCATCCTACCCCCAAGGTCTGGTGGAAATAGACTCTATATGCAACGACAATCCACTGAAGGCTGAGCAGATGCTTGCCCGATACAAAAAGTTGCATGCCAACATGAACGATGATGCCAGATGGTATTGCCGGTTCCTCGCTCTGAAGGCGGATGTCAAGCAAAACAAGCCGGAGTCTGACGACAAGGAGCCAACGGCGATATTACACCATTTCATGGATACCGGCGACAAGAGGATGATGAAATTCGTATATTATTATGTGGGATGTGCCTACAATCTCGTCGGTCGCGTACAACCTGCCATCAGTTGCTTCCACGACGGACTGGACCTGCTCTCCGGCGATGAAACGGACGACCAGCTCAGAGCCTTGTATTACTATATGCTTGGATTCGTATACACCTACCAGTATCTCGACGACGAGGCTCTCGAAATGAAACTCAAGTCACTGGCAATACACAAGAGGCTCAACAATCCGCAGCGTATGCAGTATGACTATATAGCACTGTCGTGGACATACAAGGCGATGGAGAAATACGACAAAGCACTGGAATGTCTGAAATCGGCAAGAAACCTGACCGGCGACAAAGGGGCAAAGGCGGAGATTGACTCCCAGATAGCTGATGTGTATTTCAATATGGGCAGACTGGCCGAAGCAAAGCTATACATCAACAAAGCACTGGACCACACCGACAATTTCAGCGAGAGCTCTATACACAACATCGCGGCGACGATATACGAAGCCTCCGGCGACCAGGAAAAGGCTCGCCATTACTATTCCCTGAATATCGCCAATGGCACGATATACGGCAGGCAGTGTGCATACAAATTCTTCGCTAAATATTACAAGGGCAAGAACAATATAGAGAAGGCATTCCAATACGGAGTGTTGTATGCAAACGTCACCGACACCATCGTGCAGATCAATGCTTCTGAATATTCAGCAAGGGCGAATGCGGAATTTGACAACAAAGAGGTGGAAGACGAAAACAACAGGCTTCGGGCCAACGAGGGACGCAGGAATATGGTCATCACGCTCTCTGTGCTCGTCATGGTCGTGGTCGTTGGATATTATTTCGTTTTCAGATACAGACTGAAGAGGAAATACAAGAAATTGCAGGCATTGTGTGAGGTGATTCAGAACAGAAGCGACAAAGCGGCAGAGAGGTACAATCGTGAACTTCAGGAGGTGAAAGAGAAACTTAACGGTGCAGACATTGAAAACAGTGACCTGAGGATGCGCTACGAACTGAAGGTGCGACAACTGGAAAGTCTCCTTCAGAAGAACGCCCTGCTCAACAAAATCTCCACCACAAGTGACAGCCTATGGAAGGAAACGGAGATGTATGCTTTCCTGAACAAACTCTACGACAATCGGGAGCCGATCACGCAGGACACAATCAATTGGGAGGAACTGGGAAACCTGCTCTTTGACATATTCCCTACTTTCAGGACAGGATTGATGCAATTCAAGAAAATGAAAGACCAGCCCTATCATGTGTGCCTCTTGATAAAGGCAGGTTGCAGCGTGCAGCAGATAGCCTACCTCACAATCAAATCCGTTGAAGCGATCAACTCTACGAGAAGAAGACTCTATATGACAAATTTCGGATCATCTGGAAAACCGAGCGAATGGGACGAAATCATCAGAGGACTGTAGTTCGTCAATACACGCCATTCTTCTTATCCAAACGTCTTAGCCAGACGATACTCAAAAGCCTCTCTTAGCCTTCCACAAAAGGTGAACTGCATCCCAAAAGTTAGACACAAAACTTTTGGGATGCAGTTCACTTTTAACAAAGATCGGTCATTAGGGCTTGCTTGGATTTTGCTTTTTAGAAGGATTGATTTTGTTTGGCTTTTAATGAGTAATAGCGAGCTATTGCAAATCAAAAACGAGCAAAAGACAGCAAGTAAATCTAAAATTATACATAAAACGACCTAATGACCATTTGAGAAAAAAGCGTTTTTACGAATGTAACCCACTGAATTACAGACATATATAAAATGAACGTTTTTTGAACGTTTTTTTATGCGTGATATAACACAATATGTTCTTACATTTGTGGCATAAACAATTATTAGACATAAATTATGAAAAGAACACAAATTGTTATCTATGCCATATTAATGAGTGTTGGAGTTTTTTCAAAAGATGTTGTAAAACTCACCAACATAGGTTCTGTTGGCAAAGCACATTCTTCTTGCGTACCATATGTTGAATTCGACGAGAACGAAGTGGAAATTAGATGTGACTCCACGATCAATGATGTTGGTGTGGTTATAAAAGATCAGTACGGGAATGTGATGCACCAGTCCACCCAGACGGTCGGTTCGGAAGGTACTGTAATATATGTACCCGATACAGGCGGCGACAGCGAGAAGACAACGATAGACCTTTATTACGACAGAAAACATCTTATCGGATATTTGGTAAGGCGCGTACGTTAATGAAATGTAATTAATATAAAATTAAAGTTTATTTTCTTGGTGGGGGGGGTAAAAAATATAGTATCTTTGTAAAAGGATTATATTTACTCACTTTATATGTAAATTTTAAAAGGACCTTAATTCCGCAACACTTTGATTTAACTTTATTTATAAGTACCTGAGCAACAAAAAGTTGCTCAGGATTTTGCCATGTCAGATTTTTCACCTATCTTAGTGTTGCAAATCAAAATATGTATCAAACCCGACAGACATGGCAAAGGTAGCAATAAAATCTGAGAAACTCTCTCCTTTTGGAGGTATTTTTCCAATAATGGAGCAATTTGATTCCAAGCTCTCATCTGTAATCGACTCAACCCTCGGTATGAGATGCAGGCTGTATGGTTATCAATACAGCGAAATCATCCGTTCGCTTATGAGCGTTTATTTCTGTGGCGGCTCATGCATCGAGGATGTCACCACTCATCTGATGTATCACCTCTCGCTTCATCCGACACTTCGCACATGCAGTGCCGACACGATTCTCAGAGCCATAAAGGAACTGACCCAGGATAACATTTCCTACACATCCGACACTGGCAAGACCTACGACTTCAACACGGCAGACAAGCTGAATACACTGCTCCTCAATTGCCTATTGTCCACAGGGCAGCTGAAAGAGGGCGAGGGGTATGACGTTGACTTCGACCACCAGTTCATAGAGGCTGAGAAGTATGATGCGAAGCCTACATACAAGAAGTTCCTTGGTTATCGCCCTGGCGTGGCAGTTATTGGCGACTTGATTGTCGGCATTGAGAACAGCGACGGCAACACAAATGTCCGTTTCCACCAGAAGGACACGCTGAAGAGGTTCTTTGAAAGGTTTGAACAGAACAAGCTTATTATCAACCGTTTCAGAGCTGATTGCGGCTCGTGTTCTGAAGAGATAGTGGAAGAGATTGCTAAACACTGCAAGACCTTCTATATCCGTGCCAACCGATGCAGTTCGCTCTACAATGACATCTTTGCCCTCAGAGGTTGGAAGAAAGTGAAATTGGGCGGTATTGAGTTTGAGCTGGCCTCCATTCTCATCGAGAAATGGAAAGGGAAGGCATACCGTCTTGTGATTCAAAGACAGAAGCGGATAGACGGCGAACTCGACCTGTGGGAAGGAGAATACACCTACCGCTGCATCCTTACAAATGACTACGAGTCTTCCGAGAAAGAGATTGTCGAATTCTATAACCTCCGTGGAGGGAAGGAACGCATCTTCGATGACATGAATAACGGATTCGGCTGGAACAGGCTTCCAAAATCCTTCATGGGAGAAAACACGGTGTTTCTTCTGCTTACGGCACTCATACGCAACTTCTATAAATTCATCATGGCGAGGCTTGACGTGAAGAGGTTCGGACTCAAAGCAACAAGCCGCATCAAGGCGTTTGTCTTCAAGTTCATCTCTGTGCCAGCAAAATGGGTCAGGACATCAAGGCAGTATGTGCTGAATATCTATTCATGCAACAACGCTTATGCTGATGTGTTCCAGAATGACTTTGGATAACACCGGCAACTTATGGTCGTGATTTTGCGTATTGCCTCAAGTCGTATGGTGGGGTAAGGGGCATTTATATGTCTTTATGGTGACATTCGATGCACTGTGCCCCCTTTTTACTAACGATGCAGATTATTTTCGCTTCTGTATCATATTAGGCGCGTAGTTGCGGATTTGAGGAAGGAGATTTTACTATGAAAAGATTTTTATTATCAGCATTGGTTATGTTTTCGGCTTTGGGATGCTTCGCTCAGAAGAGCATCTGCACGATTACCCACAATGAAGGAGAGACTTGGGAGAAGACGTTCACCAGCGAGGAGGCGATGGCCTTCGACTCGGTGGTGGTAAAGGGCTTCATGTCGCGGGACATCATGTATGAGGTGATGCTCATGACCAACAACGGAAAACTGACGGGCGTTGACCTGTCGGGATGTACGATAGAAGACAATACCATTCCGACGGGACTGTTCAGTTCAAACGGCGTGAACTCAGCAGCTCCCCAGAGGACCAAATTCCACGATGGCGAGGGTTACGTGCCGGGCAGAGGCATCGTGGTGCTTGAATATGTCACCTTCCCCGAAAGCCTCAAGAAGATAGGAAGGCAGGCCTTCAACTACTGCCCCCAGCTGGCAGCTATTGAAATCCCGGCTGGCGTAGAGGAAATAGAGGAATATGCTTTCATCAGCTGCGACAACATCAAGAAGTTCGTTGTGCACACCTCTAATCCAGACATCGCGAAGCTTTATTCATTCAACTGCAAATTGGAAAACACCACCCTTTACGTTCCCAAGGGAGCCAAGGAGGCGTTCGCCCAGCATGAGGCGTGGAATCGCTTCGGGGCTATCGTTGAATACGACGACGTGAACGGCATCGGCAGATTGGAGTCAGGTCTCGGCGCTGCCGACGGCAGGATATACACCATCGACGGCAGATATGCCGGCACTGACATCAACGCCCTCGGCCACGGTATGTATATCATGGACGGCAAGAAGGTGGCGAAATAAAGTGACTGATCGGCGTAGCCACGCCGACATGACGAAATAAGTGAAAGGCGGTTGCTCTGTGAATGATGTTCATGGGGCAACCGCCTGTTTCCTTTGGCAACTAAGAAAAGAAGCAGAATCGTTGGGTTAAAAGCCAGACGAAATCCACTCTTCTGAAAATCAGAATCCAAGCAAGCCCTGATTACAGATTTTGGATAATATATATAGGTGATATATATCAAGAAACTGTTTTTTTTGCAAAACAGGGCTTACAAAATTGGAAGAACGGCGATATTTATAAAAAACTCAACAAAACGGCACCACATTAGAAATAAAATGACTACTTTTGCATAACATCTACGATGAACATACATTGAACACCGTACCTGCCTGACAAGACAAACTTATTTAAACACACTATAATCATGGATTTAGTACAATCAATCATCGAGCGCGCTAAAAGCAACAAGCAGCGCATCGTGCTCCCTGAAGCAACAGAGGAGCGTACACTTAGAGCAGCCGACAAAGTGTTGGCAGAGGGCGTGGCAAACATCATCCTCATCGGCAACCCTGCCGAGATCAACTCTCTGGCTGAGAAATGGGGCTTGAAGAACATCGACAAGGCTACCATCATCGACCCGGAGAACAACCCAAAGAGCGAGGAGTATGCCACTCTGCTGGCTGAGCTCCGCAAGAAGAAGGGCATGACAATCGAGCAGGCCCGTGAGCTCGTGAAAGACCCACTCTATCTGGGCTGCATGATCATCAAGACCGGTGATGCTGACGGACAGATCTCCGGTGCACTGAGTACTACCGGCGAGACACTGCGCCCAGCATTGCAGATCATCAAGTGTGCTCCTGGCATCACATGCGTGAGCGGTGCGATGCTTCTCATCACCAAGGAGCCACAGTATGGCGAGAACGGTGTGCTCGTTGTAGGCGACGTTGCCGTTACCCCAATGCCAGACGCACAACAGTTGGCACAGATCGCAGTGTGCACAGCCCAGACAGCAAAGTCTGTTGCTGGTTTCGCTGAGCCACGCGTGGCAATGCTGAGCTTCTCTACAAAGGGCAGCGCGAAGCATGAGGTTGTAGACAAGGTGGTAGAGGCTACCAAGCTTGCCAAGGAGATGGATCCGGAACTGAAGATCGATGGTGAGCTCCAGGCTGACGCCGCTCTCGTTCCATCAGTAGGCGAGAAGAAGGCTCCAGGCAGCGAAATCGCTGGTAAGGCAAACGTGCTTGTATATCCATGCCTCGAGGTGGGCAACATCTCTTACAAGATGGTGCAGCGTCTTGGTGGCGCCGAGGCTATCGGCCCAGTGCTCCAGGGTATCGCACGCCCAGTGAACGACCTGAGCCGCGGCTGCTCGGTAGACGACATCTACAAGCTGGTGGCTATCACCGCTTGTCAGGCTATGGACGCTAAGAATTAATCAAAAGTCTCACTAAAAAACGAATATATCAAAATGAAGATTCTGGTTTTAAACTGTGGTAGCTCTTCTATCAAATATGCTCTCTACGACATGGACACCAAGACTGTAATGACATCTGGTGGTGCGGAGCGCGTGGGACTCGACGGAGCTTTCGTGAAAGTGAAGCTCGCAAACGGCGAGAAGAAGACGGTGATGCACGACATTCCTGAGCACACAGAGGGTGTGAAGTTCATCTTCAGCCTGCTCGTTGACCCTGAAATCGGCGTTATCAAGGATTTGAAGGAAATCGACGCTGTAGGCCATCGCACCGTTCACGGCGGCGAGAAGTTCAACAAGAGCGTTCGTCTCACCGAAGAGGTGCTGAAGGTATACGAGGAGTGCAACGACCTGGCTCCTCTGCACAACCCAGCCAACCTGAAGGGTATCCGCGCCGTTCAGGAACTGATGCCGGAAATGCCACAGGTAGGTGTGTTCGACACAGCATTCCATCAGACAATGCCTAAGGAGGCTTTCATGTATGCCCTTCCTTACGAACTGTATGAGAAGTATGGCGTGCGTCGCTACGGCTTCCACGGAACAAGCCACCGCTACGTGTCACAGCGCGTATGCGAGTTCCTCGGCGTAAAGGCTGAAGGCAAAAAGATTATCACATGCCATATCGGAAACGGTGCGAGCATCGCTGCCGTAAAGGACGGCAAGTGTGTTGACACCTCAATGGGTCTCACTCCTCTGGAGGGACTTATCATGGGTACACGAAGCGGCGACGTTGACGGCGGTGCGCTGACATTCATCGAGAAGAAGCTCGGACTTGATGCCGACGGCCTGTCAGACCTGCTGAACAAGAAGAGCGGTATGCTCGGCATCACAGGCGTCTCTTCTGACATGCGTGAGATCGAGAAGGCTTTCGAGGAAGGCAACGAGCGTGCGAAACTCGCTTTCGACATGTATTTCTACCGCATCCGCAAGTATATCGGTGCATACGCAGCAGCTATGGACGGTTGCGACATCATCGTGTTCACAGCCGGCGTTGGCGAGAACCAGCCAAGTCTGCGTGAGGAAGTATGCAAGAAGCTGACTTACCTCGGAGTGGAAATCGACGTGGAGAAGAACAAGAACCTCCGCGGCAAAGAGGCCCTCATCTCTACTCCAGAGTCTAAGGTGGCAGTATGCGTCATCCCAACCGACGAGGAGCTGATGATCGCTTCAGACACAATGGCGCTGCTCTAACGAGACACCCCACTGCAAAGACATCAATAATAGCAATAAAGGCTGCGAATCTCATCGCAGCTTTTATTGCTATTATTGATATTGATTGATATTGATACTGTATATCACATCTTGCTTTCTCCCTCTACATACTCCTCAAGGAAGATATGTTCCCCGTCGTATACCACATAGGAGAACTGCCATATCCAGTCGCCCAAAATCATCATACGCACCTTGCGCGAGAGCATGAGATCGAGTTCGATATGGCGATGACCATACACGAAATAGTCGATGTTGGGATGGGTCTTCATATACTCCTTGGTGTATCTTACGAGATATTCCTTGTCCTCGCCCATATATGGCGGCTCCTTGCCGTCGGCACGCTTCATGCGGCTTCTCCTCGCCCACTCAAGTCCGAACCACATTCCCCAACGCGGATGCAGCGAACTGAAGAGGTGCTGGCAGAAGCGGTTGTGGAACACCTTGCGTATGAATTTGAAGCGCGAGTCAGGGTCGCCCAGTCCGTCGCCATGAGCCAGATAGAACACCTTGCCGTAGATGTCCACCGTTTCCGGCTTCTTGTGCAGGATGACGCCACACTCCTCCTCCAGATATCCATACATCCAGATGTCGTGGTTGCCGGTGAAGTAATGCACCTCCACTCCCATGTCGGTAAGCTCCGAGAGTTTGCCGAGGAACCGTGTGTAGCCCTTCGGCACCACATATTTGTATTCATACCAGAAGTCGAACATGTCGCCGAGCAGATATATCGCCGACGCCTTATACTTTATGTCGTCGAGAAAGCGCACCAGACGGCGCTCGTGCATTCTGCTGTGGTCTATCGCCAGAGAGCCGAGGTGTGCGTCAGATAGGATGTATACGTTCTTCATAACTTGTGTTTTGAGTGTTATTGACATAGGGTGCAGCGTTTCCGCCGTGCGCGTGCCGTGCGCATGGCGATTCGGGAGGTCTGCGTCAGTCGATTCCCAGTTCGAGACGTGCCTCTTCGCTGAGCATGCTCTGGTCCCAGGCAGGCTCAAACACGAGGTTGACGTTAGCCGACTTCACTCCCTCAAGCGAGTCCACCTTCTGGCGCACGTCCTCCAGGATGAAGTCTGCCGCAGGGCATGACGGAGCGGTGAACGTCATGTCGATGTCCACATTGCCGTCATCTCCCACCTCAATCCTGTATATGAGTCCGAGGTCATAGATATTCACTGGTATTTCCGGGTCGTAGACGGTCTTCAACACGTCAACGATTCTTCCCTCTATCCTTGTCTTTTCTTCTTGTGTCATACTTAGATAATTAAATTAAATACAAAGATAGCGAAATAAATCAAAAATGAAGAATTAAGCTTGAAGAATATTTCCCGACAGCGGGAAATCATGGGCTTATGAGGCAGCGCACAAGCTATCTGTCGAGTTTTCCGTTCTCCATATAGCTGTAGTAGTCGCTGTCTGTAATCACGAGGTGGTCGAGCATGTATATCCTCATGGTCTCACAAGCCTTCTGCAGACGCTGCGTTATGCGGTCGTCGTCGCCGCTGGGCCGCGGATTGTTGCTCGGGTGGTTGTGGCATAGAGCCACTACGGTGGCATTGCAGAGCAGTGCCTCCCTCAGCACTATCCGCACATCGACAGAGGTCTCGCTTATCCCGCCGCTCGAAATCCTGACGGTCTTTATGAGTTTGAAGTTCTGGTTGAGCAGGAGCACCCACGCCTGCTCCGTTGCGAGGTCCTGCATCTTGGGACGCATATACTCATATATCGCCTCTGCCGAATCCATACGCTGGCGCTCTTCCGCCTTCTCGCTCTGGCGGCGCTTGCCCAGTTCGCAGGCAGCAAGGATGGTGATGGCCTTGGCTGGTCCGAGTCCCTTGTATCTCGCTTCGGTAAGCTCACTGATGCTCTTCTTGCCGAGGGTGTTGAGATTGTTGTTGCAGTCGCCGAGCACGCGCTTCATCAGTTCCACGGCTGTCTCCTCCGGCGAACCAGACCCTATGAGGATGGCGAGGAGCTCAGCATTGGTGAGCGCCTCCGCGCCGAGTCTCATGAGTTTCTCCCTCGGTCTGTCTTCTTCTGCCCATTGTGTGATGTTGAGTTTTTCCATAGTCAGACGGGGTGGAATCATTTATAGAATGTCTTCTCAAAAGCCTGGAACTCGTCTTTGCCCAACACGCAGCGTTTCCACCATGCCGAAAGGAATCCGCATCCATATCCCATCAGCTGCACGAAGGCGGCGGCGATGCTCATCCCACCGATTTTGGCGCTGCGGTATTGCTTTGTGGCATCGATGAATATCAACACGCAATATGCCAGGATTGGCAGCCACGGAGCGGCACACAGCCAATACCAGCGGTCGATGTCGTCGTAGTGCATCAGCAGTCTGCCGACGGCTGACGTGAGCACGAGAAGGATAACGCCCACGGTGAATACCATCGGGAGCAGATGCACGAGCTTCAGCGACTCCGGGTATTTCTTGTATAGGTTGATGCGCGCTATGCCGCTGTTGTATACCTGGCGGAAGAACTTGCGGAAGTCGGTACGGCGCTTGTGCCACACCCATGATTCGGGAAAGAGGCGGCATCTGCATCCTGCCTTGAAGATCCGGATGCTGAAGTCTATGTCTTCGCCGAAGCGCATCTTGGAGAATCCTCCCAACTTGTTGTATACGTCTCTCCTCACTCCCATGTTGAAGGAGCGCGGATAGAACTTGTCGAGCTTTTTCTTCTTGCTGCCGCGTATTCCGCCGGTGGTGAAGAAGCTGGTCATTGAATAGCTTATCGCCTTCTGCGTGTCGGTGAACGACGGATGGGCGCAATCCGGTCCGCCGAAAGCGTCGGCAGGCTCACGCTGCAGTTCCTCGCTCACGCT
This sequence comes from Prevotella pectinovora, assembly GCF_041323955.1. NCBI lineage: Bacteria > Pseudomonadati > Bacteroidota > Bacteroidia > Bacteroidales > Prevotellaceae > Prevotella > Prevotella pectinovora. The sequence goes on along the minus strand of NZ_JBGLIV010000001.1, from coordinate 3,078,680 downwards.
GCTGATGTATCCCGGCGGCAACACCACGTCGGAGTCGAGAATCAACACGTAGTCGCCTTTGGCACGCTCCACTCCATAATTGCGGCTCTGTCCGGGTCCGCCGTTCGGCTTCATATAATAATGCAGGTCGAGGGCATCGGCGTATCTGTCGCACACTTCCTTGCACGGCTTGCTGCTGCCATCTTCAACGATGACCACCTCAAAGTCTTTCTCTGTCTGCTCGACGAGACTTGCGAGCAGTTCGTCTACCTCGTCGGGACGGTTATATACTGGAACAATAATGGAGTATTTCATATCTGTTGTGTCAAGGGCTTCTGTTTTGTTGCTGCCACCATAATTTCCCCTTCGGGTATCATGGCGACATTCTTAGTGTTTGCCCGTATGGGCATGGAAACAAAAAATGGTGAAGCTCCAGCAGCCAGCCCACTCGTAGCAGGACACCATTGGATTCTTCACCACTTGTATGTCATCCGTCAATAAGACTCTTGTCAACGGTCATTATTCCTTCACGCGGCTCAGATAGCTACCGTCGCGAGTGTCAACCTGGATAAGGTCGCCCTCGTTGATGAAGAGAGGCACGCGGATCTCTGCACCGCTCTCTACTGTAGCAGGCTTTGTAGCGTTGGTAGCTGTATCGCCCTTGATTCCCGGCTCGCTGTGAACCACGCGGAGGTTTGTCTTTACAGGCATCTCGGCATAGAGCACTGTGTCTGTGTCAGCATCAGAAACAACTTCCACGATGTCTGACTCCTTCATGAACTCAACTCCTGACACGAGCTCTGCAGGGATAGGAGCCTGGTCGTATGTCTCCTGATTCATGAAGATATAGTCCTCTCCCTCTTTGTAGAGATACTGGTATGGGCGACGTGTGATAGAAACATCCTCAAGTTTCTCGCCGATATTGTAACGACGCTCAAGCACACGACCGTCTGTAACGTTCTTCAACTTGATGTTCATGATGGTGTTTCCCTTACCTGGCTTGCGGTGCTGGAAGTCGATGCAAACCCAAATGCCGCCGTCCATACGAACAGCAACGCCTTTCTTAATGTCCTGTGAATTAATCATTTTGTTTTATTGCTTATAATTTATAATCTCATTTCTGAGGCTGACCTCTCCTCCTCAACAGTCATAACACCGTCAGAGATAGCGATTTTGCCTGTTTCCGACTGCAAAGTTACAACAAATTCAGAAAAAACCATAAAAGAAGTGCGCAAAAATCCGTTTACCTTTGGTTAAATCAAAAGAAATGAGTACTTTTGCAGCCCAAAGTGTATAAACAATAACAATAAATAAAATAAAAAACGATGAAAAGAACATTTCAGCCACACAACAGAAGACGTGTGAACAAGCACGGTTTCCGTGAGAGAATGGCAACAAAGAACGGTCGCCGCGTGCTCGCTGCACGTCGCGCAAAGGGTCGCAAGAAGCTTACTGTTTCTGACGAGAACCACGGCAAGTAATTTGCGCGCCTTTATCCAAAGAAAGGAAAACAGCAGAGGAGAACATCGGCATCACGCTGAATGTTCTCCTCTGCTTTTTTATTGTATCATCAAATCGGACTTATTATCCATCCAACCGGACTATATTATCGGATCATCCAACCGGACTGAATTATCAGACAAGCATATCATACCCTATTGACGGACAAGCATATCGGACCCACTTATCAGACAGGACGCGATACGGTCCCGTCAGCCCATGGTGTCTGTGCATCAGCCCAACAGTTCCTTGGTCAGTATGCTCTCAAGCAGCTCGCCTGACAAACGCAGGCGGAACTCGCCCTTGATAGCCACGGAGATGCCTCCCGTTTCTTCAGACACCACCACGGCGATGGCATCGCTATCCTGCGATATGCCGAGGGCTGCACGATGGCGCAGTCCGAGCTCCTTGGGTATGTCCACGCTGTGGCTCACCGGCAGGATGCAGCCGGCAGCACGGATACGGCGTTTCGACACCACCATCGCACCGTCGTGGAGCGGTGAGTTCTTGAAGAAGATGTTCTCTATAAGCCGCTGGTTGATATTGGCGTCTATGATGTCGCCGGTCTCTATGATATCGTCGAGCGACACCATACGCTCTATCACGATGAGCGCTCCCACCTTGCCGCGGCTCATGTTGATACACGCCATCACGATTGGCATGATGGCTGTCTTGTCCATATCCTTCTTGTTCTTGCTGCCCGACGAGAAGAGGCTGGCGAAGCGTCTCATCCGCTGATGCGCTCCGAGCGAATACAGAAACTTTCGTATCTCCTCCTGGAAGATGATGATGAGGGCTATCACTCCCACGCTCACCAGCTTGTCCATGATGCTGCCCAGCAGTCGCATCTCGAGCACCTGGCTCACGAAGAGCCAGATCACCACAAACACGATGATGCCGATGAACACGTTGAGCGAACGCGACTCCTTCATCAACCGATACAGATAGTATAGCATCATGGCGACGCATACTATGTCTATTATGTCTTTTATTCCAAATTCAAACATCCGTTTTTCTCCTTATTATATATATAGGCTCATTCTCCGCATCCGAGCATCTTCTCCACAATCTTCACCGTCTCCACGCATGGCTTCACGTCGTGTACCCTCAATATCGAGGCTCCCTTGAGCAGCGACAGCGTGTTGACGACGGTAGTGCCGTTCAGCGCTTCGGCAGGAGTGGAATCCAGGAGTCTGCATATCATCGACTTTCTCGATGCCCCCACGAGGACGGGCAGTCCGAAAGCCTTCAGTTCGTCCATCCGCTGCAGCAGTATATAGTTCTGGTCGAGCGTCTTTCCGAATCCGAAGCCCGGGTCGAGGATGATATCCTTGACTCCCAGGTCGCGGAGCATCTGCACCTCTCTCGCCAGGTTTATCATTATGTCGCCCATCTCTCCATGGGTAGACATGAGGATATATGGCACACCGAGCTTTGCCACCATGCGGAAGATGGCGGGATACCTGCTGTCGTCGCTCTCCGTCTCTCCGTTAGGATTCGTGGCATCGGCGCCTCCGAAGGCTCCGTTGATGTTTCCCTCGGAAACGTCGTTGATTATAGCCGCCCCGAACTCCTCCACTGCCATCCGGGCTATCTCCGGACGGAAGGTGTCGATGCTGAGCACTGCATCAGGCTGCTGTCCTCTCACTATCGTCAGGGCACGCCTCATTCTCTGCATCTCTTCTTCTGCCGTCACCTGTGCCGCTCCGGGCCTTGTGGAGAAGGCTCCGATGTCTATCATGCTGCCGCCCTCCGTCACAATCTGGTTGGCGCGGTCGGCGATGTCGCGTTCCGTCTGCTTGCGGCTTCCCTCATAGAAGGAGTCTGGAGTGGCGTTCAGAATTCCCATCACCTGCGGATTTGAGAGGTCGATGAGTCTGCCGTTGGCATTGATTGTATAATTTGGTAATCCTTTCATTTCTTTCTTTTCATTTGTCTTGTCATGGCTGGTTGGCACCGCCTATGGCTGGAATGTGCGGCTGACCACTCCCTTGTATGTGTTCACGCTCACCTCTATCTCGTCGCCGTCGCCAAGCTTCACCGGCAGTTCGTCGAGCGACAGACTGACATACAATGGTGTGGAATAGTATTGCGGCACTCCGTTCTGCGAGTGTGCCAGCATGAAGGAATGGCGCTGCGCTCCGCCGTCGAGCGTAGTGCTGCCGGTATAGACCCAACCTATCGCCTGCGCTGCCACATTACCGTCTGTTGTACCGGTTTTCAGTTGCAGTCCCAGGTTTATATACTTGTGGTTGTTGCTTCTCCATGCCGTTTCCATCACCACGGGGTCGGTGGGCAAATCGGTTGCCAATGCCATGCGGTTCACCACCTTAGGCATCAGCACCCTGCCAATCGCCACGGGGCGCACAGTAGCCTCAACGGCAGATTCAGGCAGCCGGGCGGCATCATAATAGAGCAGCGCACGGCACACGGTGTCTGGCGCTGACCATCCTGCCGCTATCACCGGCTGGAGTGTCAGCGAGAGGTCGTCGTCGGTGATTGCCGCCGTGAACTTGCCGTCGTGGTCGGCGAACGCCTTCACGAAGTCGGCACGCATATACGACAGACTGCCGTCGCCGGTGTCGTAAGCATCGCTGCTGCAAGCCGAAACGGCGAGAGCGAGCATCACCATACCGGCGGCGGCAGTCGTTATGTGTCGTAGAATCGTCATCATCAATCGGTTACGGCAAGGCTGTTTCTTGCCGGGTTAGCATACATGGTGAGCATCCGTTCTCTCAGGAACGCCTCATCCTTGTTCGGGATGTCAATCCTGGCAATCTGTCCCTGCAGATATTTCTCAAACGCCGCCTTGTCATCAGCCGTATATCTGCCGGCATGCGCCTCATTGCCTTCGAGCATGTCGAGGGCGATGTAGTTTGAAGGATACAGGCGGTAGTTCCTGAATATCTCCTTGTCGATATGTTCGGCAATGACGTCAAACACCTTCGTCTTCGGAATATCCGGCGACAGGTTGTCGAGGAACCCGTCGATACACGGCGCGCAGTGGTAATGCACACCTCCCTTGTATCCCATGATGCCGGTGCGCATGCTGTTCACATCGTCGAGCGCCGTCTTCTTCCATCCCGGCACGTCGCGCCTGAGCTGGAACTCGGCAGCCTTCAGGAAGTCGCACGGGTCGTATTCGTAGGATATGGCGAGCGGCACGATATGCAGCTGGCGCAGACGGTCAACGGGGCTTCCCTCCCCTCCCATCGCCATCATCTTGAGGATGGACGGCTGTGTGCGGTCGTTGGAGTCTTTGGCTCTGCCTTCGCGCTGCGCAATCCAGATGTTGTCGTTCTTCTCGCCCACCACGTAGTGCATATACTCCGCCATCTTCTTGCTCGCCATGAGGAACTCCCTCGGCGAGAGCGAGCGCTGCACGATGAACGACTTGTTGAGTCTTACGAGGTCTTTCACCCATGGCAGCGACAGCAGATTGTCGCCGATGGCAATCTCGCATGTGGTGTTGAAGCCAGCGTCATAGAGCAGCACGTCGAGGAGCGCCGAATCGAGCACGATGTCGCGATGGTTGCTCACAAAGGTGTAACGCTTCGTCACGTCCACCGCCTCCACATTCATGTCGAACCCCTTGCTTGCCTTTGCCATAAGGTCTTTCAGAAAACCATAGCAGAAAGCGAGCTGGAACTCCAGGTTCGTCTTGCATGCCATCATCTTTGTCTTTACCGCCTCCAGTGGCACTCCCGGATAAAGATATCCGAGCACCTGTTGAAACTGTGCGTCCGAGAGCAGGCGTTCAAAGGCTGCAGGCAGCTCTTCGGGGTCGAAAGGACGTATATCGTCGTAAATGGATGGAGTCTTCATAATGAATAGTATTATGTATTATCGTTATCTGAACTGGTTCTCCACGATGTCCGTCAGCACATCCGTCATGTTCAGTCCGGCTGCCTTCACCTGCTGTGGTATGAAGCTGGTGGCGGTCATTCCCGGTGTGGTGTTTATCTCTATCATGTTCACCTTGTCCACCTCTTCGCCGTTGCTTCCCACTCCACGGCTGATGATATAGTCGATGCGGATAATACCGTTGCAGTGCAGGATATCGTAGATCCGGCTCGTTATCTCCTTCACGCGTGCCGTGGTCTCCTCACTGAGGCGTGCCGGTGTTATCTCCGTCACCTTGCCGTTGTATTTGGCGTCGTAGTCGAAGAACTCGTTCTGTGTCACCACCTCGGTAGCCGGGAACACCACGCTCTTCTCGCGTGTCTTGTAGCAGCCGATGGAGATTTCCGTTCCTTCGATGAATTTCTCCACCATCACGTCGTCGCTCTCCATTATTGCCTTGCGGATGGCTGGGGCGAGCTGGTCTTTGTTCTTCACCTTCGACACACCGAAGCTGCTGCCGTCGGCTGCCGGCTTCACGAAGCATGGCATACCGATCTTCTCCTCTATCTCATCGTCGGAAACGAGAGTCTCGTAGCCTTTGCGGATGAGCAGGCTGTCGGCAACGCTCACTCCATAGCCGCGCAGATACTGGTTGAGCACGAACTTGTCGAAGGTCATTGCCTCTACGAGCACTCCGCTTGTGGAATAAGGCAGATGGATGAGTTCGAAATATCCTTGCAGGATACCGTTCTCGCCCGGTGTGCCGTGGATGGTGATGTAGGCATAGTCGAACTGCACGAACTTTCCGTTGTCCATAAACGAGAAGTCGTTGCGGTCGATGGGTGCCCATGTGCCGTCGGCGAGTTCCACGCGCCAGTTGTAGCCTTTCATCTCAACGATATATACATCGTAGCGCTCCTTGTCGAAGAAAGAATAGAGTCCCTGTGCCGAGCGCATTGACACGTCATGCTCTGATGAGTCGCCACCACAGACGATGGCTATCGTACGTTTAAGATTTTTCATAATGATGAATATTTTAATGTTGTTATTTTCCGTTTTATTGTTTTCATTCTCTCACCGGCACCCTCTTCTGCCATTTCTCTATCAGCATCTGCATGTCGTCGGGCAGTTCTGACGTGAAGTCCATCTGCTGTCCCGTCTTGGGATGCACGAAGCCGAGTGTCTTGGCATGCAGGGCCTGGCGTGGACATATCTTGAAGCAGTTGCGCACGAACTGCTGGTATGTGCCGCAGCGCTCGCCTCTCAATATCTCGTTGCCGCCGTATCTCTCGTCGCTGAAGAGCGGATGGCCGATATGCTTCATGTGTGCCCTGATCTGATGCGTGCGCCCCGTTTCGAGGATACACTCCACGAGGGTGACGTAGCCGAAGCGCTGCAACACCCTGTAGTGGGTCACCGCCGGTTTGCCGATTTCGGAGCCGGGAGGGAACACTGTCATGCGCAGACGGTCTTTGGGGTCGCGGCCGATGTTTCCTTCTATGCGTCCGTCGTCCTCCACGAAGTTGCCCCACACCAGGGCGTTGTAGCTGCGGTGGGTGGTCTTGTTGAAGAACTGCACTCCGAGCTTTGTCTTGGCGAGTGGCGTCTTTGCCACCACGAGCAGTCCGCTGGTGTCTTTGTCTATCCTGTGCACGAGTCCCACTTCGGGGTCGTTGGGGTCGTAGCCGGGCACATCCCTGAGGTGCCACGCCACGGCGTTGACGAGTGTGCCGTGATAGTTGCCGCATCCGGGATGCACCACCATTCCGGCGGGTTTGTTTATAACCATCAGCTCGGAGTCTTCATACACCACGTTGAGCGGTATCTCCTCCGGCTCTATGCTGCTGTCGTATTGCGGACGGTCGAGCATCAGTGTGATGACATCACCCGGGCGCACCTTGTAGTTGCTCTTCACCGGCTTTTCGTTCACATGCACGAAACCGGCGTCTGCCGCCTTCTGTATCCTGTTGCGGCTTGTATGCTGCAGGTGTTCGCACATGAACTTGTCGATGCGCAGCGGCACCTGTCCTTTGTCCACTACCAACCGCTGGTGTTCGTAGAGCTGTCCGTTCTCGTCGTCGGTCAGTTCTTCCTCGGTTGCCGGTATCATGGAGTCTTCTATCATTGTCTGTATTCCGTCGTTTTGTTGTCATTGTGCCAGTGCCGCTGTCGGCGCCCGGCTTGTCTTCTCGCTGTAGGGATTACGGTCTGCCGGTTTTTATTCCGGACCATTCACCACCTCGAAGTCGTCGTGGCCTCCCTCTCCTTCTATCACACCGCCGTCGGTATGGGTTGCCGTAGAGTCGCCGTCGTTAGGCATATATTCAGGATCGGTGTATATTATGTCGTCGTCCATGTTCATCACTCCGTCGCCCACCTGTATCGTCAGCACGTCTTCGATAGACACTTTCTGTCCGTTTCTCAGGTTCTGTCCGTGACACACCACTCCATACACCCAGTCTTTCTCTCCCGACACATACTGTGGCGGTCCCACCTTGAATCCCATGGCTATCAGGTTTGCCCTTGCCTCCCGGTAGGAGTTGTTGTCGATGATGTCTGGGAGCGTGAGCATCGGCGAGTGTGTGGAGTTTATCACCACATACACCACTCTGCCTCTCTTCACCTTCGACCCGGGTGCGAGCATCTGGTCGAGCACGCAGTCGGGCGGCAGCGTCTTCACATATCCCGTGTCCACCACCTGTATGTCGAGGCCCCTGTTGGAGAGCAGCTGTTCGGCATCGCTGAACACCTTGTGTTTCACATCCGGCACCACTATCTCCTCACCGTGATGAGTGTATAGGTCGAGTCCGAACTTAACGCCGAGGCAAAGCAGCACCACAACGATAAGCATAGCTCCGATGTTAGCCCAGAACTTGCCGCTCATCAACTTTCTGAAGAATTCGTTTGCCGTCATTTAATAATTATCTGTCTTGTTTTTACCTTTATATTGGCAAAGATAGTGAAAACGAAGACAATACCAAAATAAAATCTTTTATTTTTTATCCCAAATCGCTTTCTATGTTAATATCCAAATGTTTTGACCATTATTTTCAATTTATGCTGAGATTTTATATTCAGGGGTGAATGTTTGGCGATTTCTGACCATGGCTGTGACCAAATGTACAAGTTTGTTCTTGACATTGTTCAGTGCAACCTGCTTCTTCTTTCCTCGTTCTACGAGGCGCATGTAGTACCTCGCCATAATGGGATTGAAGTTGACGGCAGCTAGTGCCGCTTGCGTCAGCATGGCCTTTATCTGGCGGTTAGCCATATAATGTACATGCGGATCGGAATGCACACTGGTTCCCGAATCTTTGCCAAATGGAGCTAGGCCGTAATAGCAGGCAATCTTGCGTGAGTCGTAGTTGAAACGCCGGAAGTTGTCGGTGTACACCATCAGGCACACAGCGTTCTGCGTTCCTATGCCAGGCACCGAGGTCACGATGGTGAACACCTCGGTGAGTTCCTCGTCCGACTTGATGAGATCGGCAATGCGCTTATCTATCTTCTCTATCTCCTTATTGAGTTCAGAGACGATGTGCCGTCCGCTCTGCGAAATCATTGTCTTGACTGGCGACTTCTCCATAGTGAGTCGCTTTTCGCCTCTACGCACCTGGAAACTGCATCTGTGTCTTACGATCATCTGACGGTATAGGAACAGCTCACGCAGTTGTGTAAGCGACTCGCTAAGAGGCTCGTACATAACGGCTTTATCGTAATTCCTCATGGCGTATTCTGCAATCATCGAGGCGTCAGCACGGTCAGACTTCAATCGTCTAAGACCAGATGCGTCTTTGATGCTCTTTGCGTTCTCAAGCCACATGTCGTAGCCTTTACCGTAGAGGAAGTTGCACAGTCCCTTGCTGTAGTCGCCCGTGTTCTCGCCACAGAAGAGCCACAAGGACGAGTCGATACCGCAGGAATTCTGCTCAACCCACTTGACCAACTGCCTATAGCCAGACACGGTTGTCTTGAACTCGTTGAACACTCTAGCAGCGGTTTCTGCCAGTCCGTCTGCAAAAAGGATAGCCACATCAACTTTTTCTTTCGAAAAATCAACTCCGATAAATAAATTCTTCATAACTTTGTACGAGTTATATTGTGTAGAATTGGTCAATAGTTGTATGGACTAACACTCTAACAAGGCTCAGAGCCGATAACTTTCTATCTGGTCTTTGCAACTATGTCGATGAGGACCTAAACGATTTATAGCTTTACGGCTGGGTCATTAGCTGGTTTACCTCTTCGACAGACCGATTCTACCTTTTTACAACAAAGGTACGAAACTGTCTTTAGCAATCATAGTTTTACCTTGATTATTTTGGAGTTTATGCGACTTCGTCGCAATCTTCTGCAAACTTAGAGGTCATTAGGGCTTAAGCCATGATTTTTCGAAAGTAATATGAGTAAAAGTCGTCAATATCGCTGATTCTTAGTAAAATCAAGAATTGCGAAAAAACTGTCAGACCATCTGGTTTTTCGCTGTAATGTTCTGGCAAACAGAGAGTTGACTGTCTGGCGATTGTCAGCCAATTGTCTGGATGGTTTTGCTGACGAAAGGAATTGTCAGATGTGAGGAATTCAGACGACGGGAATTGGATGCGTTGGCAGAATCCTGAAAACAGGAATATGGGTGTTACAATATTAACTTATTGGGCACACGTCTGACTGCAATTCTGCCCAACAGGGGCAAGCACGTTACCCATGATGGGCAAGCACGTTGCCCCACTTGGGCAAGCAGCGTGCCCAATTTTAACCCAAATCGGCCGTTAGGGCTTGCTTGGATTTTGGTATTTTAGAAGAGTGGATTTTGTTTGGCTTTTAACCCAACGATTCTGCTTCTTTTCTTAGTTGCCAAAGAAAACAGGCGGTTGCCCCATGAATATCATTCACAGAGCAACCGCCTTTCACTTATTTCGTCATGTCGGCGTGGCTACGCCGATCAGTCACTTTATTTCAAAACCACCTTCTTGCCGTTGTGGATGAAGATGCCCTTCTGAGGAGCAACCACACGAACGCCCTGCAGAGTATACCATGCGGCATCGTCGGCAGCGGCAGCATCAACGCCACTGATAGAGAGAGTCAGCTTGTAGGTCTCCTCGGCAGCCTTAAGGTCTTCGAGAGCCTTCTCCACATCTTCGAGAGTAGCGTCAGCGTTGTCGCAAACGCCCTGCGCCTTGTCGATGGCAGTCTTGAGAGCATTGGCATCAGCGTCGGCCTCAGTGTCCTTGCCCTCTATCAGAGCATTGGCTTTCTGAATCTCGGCAGCCAGTTCCGCTCTTGCCACACTCATGGCGTATGCCTCCTCGGCAGCCTTCAGCTTCTCGATGGCAGCGTTAACCTCAGCCTTTGTCTCGGCAGAATCGTAAACGCCCTGAGCCTCGTCGATGGCAGCCTTGAGAGCCTTTGCATCCTCGTTGTTCTCCACATCGGCATCACCGAGCAGAGCGGTAGCCTTAGCTATTTCCTCAGCCAGGAGAGCCTTCTCGGCAGTGATGTCCTCCGGCACGTATTCCACTAGCCAGCGAGAGTCGCCGATCTGGAATTTAGCCTGCTGCGAAGAGGCAGCCACGGTGAAGTCACCGTTTGCCGCATCAGCGAAACCAGGGTCTGTGTTGTGTGATGTGGCGGTCTGGTCAGAACCCTGCTTTGTCTCGTCGGTCCAGCCGACCTGCTCAGCGCCGGCATTGATATATGTGTTGTTCTCATAAACCACGGTAGGATTGTTGGAGTTCTGTCCTCCGAGCCATCCGCGCACCTCATTGCCGTCCTGTGTGCAGTTGGCAATGATGGAGTTCTTGAGAGTCAGAACGAGAGACTTCTGTCCCTTGCCCTGGAAGTTGTTGAACTGCTTGCCTACAGCCACCTGATAGAGAGTGGAGTTTGTGATAGAAGTAGCCTGCTTGTATTCCACCTGGTCACCGTCGAGGTCTCTCACTCGGCCGGCGGTCTTGATAAGCTGTCCTGTGTGTCCCGCTTTAGACCAGAGAGTGGAGTTGCTGATGCTGAGAGAAGCAGGATAGCCCTTAAAGTCGAACACGTTGGCAGAGCCCACGAGTTCCACATTGGCATTCTCTACCACTACCTCACCGACGTAAGACTTCTGTGCGTCGTTGAGCAGAGATGTAGAGAGCGAACTGATCTTTACGTTCTTTACAGCCACGATGTCAACGCCCTTGTAGCCGGCGTTCACCGTTCCGTCCTGATTGAAAGCCGGCTGGATGCCGCCTTCTATCTTCACGAGAGGTTCTGTGAGAGCGCTGGCGTCGATTGTGGCAGGAGCCGTGGCATCGCCGAGAATCTGGACAGAAGCCGGTGAAGAGATAGCCTTGCTCACGGTATATGCACCGTTGGCAGCGAGGTTAAGAGTCACGCTGCCCACCTTGTCGCCGGTAGCCGTCACAGCCTCTGTCTCCTCTGCCACCACTGCGGCGAGGTCTTTTCCTGTTTCCACATCCTTGTTAATCTGAATCCATCTGGCATTGCGGGTGATGGATACAGGCTGGAACTGGGCATTGTCGTTGTAGCGGCTGATAACGCCGAGGATGTCGTATGTGGCATCGGCAACAGGTTCGTCGATGGTCAGACCGAACTGGTTGTAGCCGGCAACGGCAGCCTCATCCTTCTTGATTTCAAAATTCCTGCTGTCGGCAGCCGGTGCGGTATAGGTAACGCCCTTGAGCACAGCCACCTTGTTAGCGTTCTCCAGTGTAACGTCGGCTGGTGTCACCTCATCGTATGTCAGTTCGTCTTTCACTCCCTCAACGGCAGTGAGCGCAGTAGTAGGAACCACCTCGAAGAGACCCTTGTAGAAGGAGACCTTGCCCTGCCATCCGGCAGTGATATGCTGTCCCGGCTCGAAGGTGAAGCCTCCGGCAACGTCGTATGCGAAGGTAACGCCGGTAGCGTCTTTCAGATAGAGATGCTTGGCTGTAGGAGCGGCTGTAACGACAGCCTCACCGCCAAACACGAATTCGGTGCCATCGGCAAGCTGTGTCAGTTCGGCGATGTTTGCCACCGTCGGGATGGCAACGAACTGCATTGTTGCCACTGCGCTTGCATCCTTTCCCTTATATGCTATAGCCTTGACGGTTGCTGTGGCATCGAGAGAGAACGGAGCGGTATACTCCGTGCTTGCATCCGTAGGATCGGTTCCGTCGAGGGTGTAGTATATCTTGGCATCTGCTGTAGAGCATGCCAGGGTCACTGTGGTAGTGCCGATGAACGGTGTCGTTCCCTCGATGGTAGGAGTGGCTACCGAAGCGGCTGTTCCCTCAACGATTGTCAACTCAGTGATGTAGGCGCGCTTTCCGGCAGTAGCGATGGTGATGGAATTCACCGTGGTGTTGCCATCCATCGTCACTGAGTATTCACTCACCTCGTCGGTCAATTCCGCAAATTCAGTACCAGCCACTTCCAGTGTCTTCTCGGTATTCTTATACCACATTGCCTTGAACTTGATTGCTGTAGGCTTTGCTGGAGCAGCGAGGTTGAGGGTCATGGATCCCGGCTTGGAACTTGCTCCGAGCTTGAGTCCTCTGCCCTTGCGGGCGAGGTAGACATTATTAGCATCGGTAATGCTTTTAAGATTTTCGGAACCAGATTTCACGATTTCTTCCATCGTTGTAATCTTCGTCGACGAATCACTGGTTCCAGTGCCTTCATTGAAGACAATCACCTTGTCTGCCGACATTCCCATCACGAAGCATAACAGGAACGTCCAGATTAGTAAAAGTTTTTTGTTCATAGAATTAAGTGTTTGAATTAAATTTTAAAGAGATCAGTTTTATCGTAAAGCCGAAGCTTAGCTTTGGCAAAGTTAATGCAAGGCGAGAGGAGAACGAAATGAATCCATCATTCATTTCTTATCCCGAGCCGAAGCTTAACTTATGCAAAGTTAATGCAAGGCGAGAGGAGAACGAAATGAATCCATCATTCATTTCTTATCCCGAGCCGAAGCTTAACTTATGCAAAGTTAATAAAAATCAAGACAGGTTGTTCCCTTTACATACAAATTCTTAGACGGGTATGTATAAAAAAACTTAGCCAACGCTTCACAGCGCCAGCCAAGCAACTAATTAATAGACATATTTATAAAAAGGAACGTTATCTAAATTCATGTAAGCAAGATAAAGTCCGCATTGTCATTACTGTAGATGTGACAAGTTGACGAGGGGACAGGCTGATTGAATATGTCAGAAAGCGTTGTCGACGTTTGTAGAAACGTGAAAAACCATGTATCTATCCGCTCGCCTACTTGTCCACTACAGAACATGATAAAAACTTTATCGCTGTAAAGATACCCAAAACTTCACAGCCCTTGCTTGTATTTCATTGATATAACGGCCATTTTCTATTTTTAATGCATGAGAAAGTCTTAAAAGGTATTAAAATTAGTACACATAAAACCGACATGTTTTTTATGGTTTTCTTCTGCAAAAGCATGCAATTGTTGTCTGCTGACGAGTTTATTTAACCCAAATCGGTCATCAGACCGTCCTGTGTAATTATTCTATGACTGAATGTAATATCTTACAACTGCTTGCTGCATACAAAGCAAACTGCATCACGGAAGAAAAACAAATAAGGTTGAAATTGCAATTCTTATCCTTGCGATTCTCTCCTCTCGATTTAAATAATTACCTTTGCAGATGTCTAAACAAACGATATAAAGTCATGGAAATATCTGAACTGTACAGAATCTTCGAGCAACACCCCGTGGTGACTACCGACAGCCGCGACTGCCCGAAAGACTCCATCTTCTTCGCGCTCAAAGGAGCGTCGTTCAACGGAAACGCCTTCGCACAGAAGGCTATTGACGAAGGATGCGCCTTCGCCGTGGTAGACGAAAAGAAATTCGCCAAGGAGGACGACAAGAGATTCATACTCGTGGACAACTGTCTGAAGGCATTGCAGCAACTCGCCAACTACCACCGCAGGAAACTCGGAACAAAGATTATCGGCATCACCGGAACCAATGGAAAGACGACGACAAAGGAACTCGTGGCGACGGTGTTGCAGAAGAAATACAATGTATTGTATACCCAGGGAAACTTCAACAACGACATCGGTGTGCCGAAGACGCTGCTGAGACTGAAACCGGAACACGAAATCGCCGTAGTGGAGATGGGAGCGAGTCATCCCGGCGACATAAAGGAGCTGGTGGACATCGTGGAACCTGACTGCGGAATAATAACCAACGTGGGAAAGGCCCACCTGCAGGGCTTCGGATCGTTTGAGGGTGTGATAAAGACCAAGGGGGAGCTATACGACTTCTTGAGGGAGCACGGCGGACAGGTGTTCATACACAACGAGAACGAACATCTCAGGGGTATCGCCGACGGACTGCAGCTCGTGAGATATGGCACCACTGCCGACGCCCCGTCGCTGGCGGTATGCGGAGAGGTGGTGAGCTGTGCACCGCTGCTCAAATTCCGCTGGAAAAAGGCTGACGGAGAGTGGCATGAGGTGCAGACGCATCTCATTGGCGCATACAACGTGTTGAACATGCTTGCCGCGGCATGTATAGCTGACTTCTTCGGAGTGGACGAAGAGGATATCAGCACGGCGCTGCGCGACTATGTGCCGACGAACAACAGATCGCAGCTGGAAGTGACGGATTCAAACAGACTGATAGTTGACACCTACAATGCCAACCCTACGAGCATGAAGGCGGCATTGGAGAATTTCAGACTCATGCAGGTGGACCACAAGATGGCTATCCTCGGCGACATGAGAGAACTGGGAGAGGTGAGCCACGAGGAGCATCAGAAGGTGGTGGACTTCCTGAAGGAGAACGGCATCGACAACGTATGGCTGGTGGGTGAGGAGTTCGGAAAGACGGACTGCAACTTCCGCAAGTTTCACGATGTGGAGGAGGTGAAGGCTGAGATTGCCGCCAACAAGCCAGAAGGGTTCTACATCCTCATAAAGGGAAGCAACGGAATAAAACTCTTCCAGCTGCCGGCTCTTCTATAGAATCCCGAGCATTATTGATTCTTCGTTACGTAAAATCCATAATTTCGCAAAGCACTATGTTACAGAACAATCCATTCCTGACAGAAGGCTATTTGTCGCCAGAATACTTTTGCGACAGAGTAGAAGAAACAGCCCTACTGACACGACATCTTACAAACGGATGCAACGTGGCACTCATCGCTCCACGACGCATGGGAAAGTCCGGACTAATCTACAACTGCTTCAACGAAGAAGAAATCAGAAACAACTACCATTGTATCTACATAGACATATATGAGACAAAGAACCTGAACGAATTCGTATATGTCATGGGCAAAGGTATATTGCGCGAACTGAAGTCACAAGGACGCAAAGTGTGGGAATCATTTCTAAACATAATGCAATCTCTGAAATCAACCATCACTTTTGACATCAACGGCAACCCGGAATGGAACGTCGGACTTGGCGACATCGCCAGCCCCGATATAACACTCGACGAGATATTCGAATATCTGAACCATGCCGACAAGCCATGTATTGTGGCAATCGACGAGTTTCAAACCATTGCGAGCTATCCGGAAAAAACCGTTGAAGCAGCATTGCGCAAACGCATACAGAATTGCCACAACGCAAAATTCGTATTTTCAGGATCTAAACGACACATGATGGCATTGATGTTCGCATCCGAATCACGACCATTCTACAACAGTTCCAGCATTATGGGACTGGAACCTATAAATAAAGAAGCGTATTTTGATTTCGCCAACCATCATCTGTCAAAAATCAACAGATCCATATCCCGCAAAGCTTTTGAGTGGATTTACCAGTCGTTTGATGGAGTAACGTGGTATATACAGTATATTCTGAATATGCTTTACACGTATGCCATATCAGAATCCACCATCACCACAGAGGATGCGAAAAGCGTTATGACAGCCATCTTGTCACACCATCGGTTCGTGTATGAATCGCTGCTGTTCCAACTTTCGCCTAAACAGAAGCAGGTCTTGCTTGCCATCGCTAACGAAAGAAATGCCACCGGAGTCACTTCACAAGCTTTCCTACAGAAATACAAGCTTGGATCAAGCACGGTACAGGGAGCCATAAAAGTTCTGACAGAACGCGATTTCATCTCATACGACAATGATTCGTATCAAGTGAGCGACAGATTTTTCAGAGAGTGGATAATAAAACGGTTCTGATTATCCCCAAACAGTCATCAGGCAACAAGGTGCTGGTTTTCATAACTATTCCAAAATCAGAGCTCGCCCTAATGACCAGTTGAGGGTTAAGGTCTATGCCAAAAGCCAAGCTTGCCCTAATGACCAGTTGAGGGAGAGGGGCTTAATACTGGACTTATCCGGCAAATGAAGATAAACCCAAAACGGTCATTAGGCCGTTTATTGTATTTTATATTTACTGCTTGCAGTCTTTTGTTTTTTATAAGGCGTCTTTTGCTTGTTTTTAATTCGTAATAGCTCGCTATTACTCATTAAAAGCCAAACAAAATCCACTCTTCTAAAAGAACAAAATCCAGGCAAGCCCTAATGACCGATTTGGGATAAACAAAAAACAGAGGATATGCCTCAGACTTTAAGTCTTCGGCATATCCTCTTATTCTTTCAATCCCTTCCGCTGCAATCTCCGTTGTCAGCAGGAGAGAGATGAGTCGTGCTATGATTAGTCGAGCTGAGCGAGCTTGTTGTCGCTGCCGAGCACGTCAATAATCTTGTGCTTGTACATAACCTCCATCAAGTCGCGAGCAGGACCGCAGTACTTACGTGGGTCGAACTCAGCTGGCTTTTCAGCCAATGTCTTGCGCACAGCAGCTGTGAATGCGAGACGAGAGTCTGAGTCGATGTTGATCTTGCAGACAGCGCTCTTTGAAGCCTTGCGGAGCTGCTCCTCTGGAATACCTACTGCATCTGGCAACTTGCCGCCGTTGGCGTTGATGATGTCAACATACTCCTGTGGAACTGAAGAAGAACCGTGGAGAACGATTGGGAAACCAGGAAGTTTCTTCATAATCTCGTCGAGCACGTCGAATGCCAATGGAGGAGGAACGAGACGGCCTGTCTTCGGGTCGCGTGTGCACTGCTCTGGCTTGAACTTGTAAGCTCCGTGGCTTGTACCGATAGAGATGGCAAGTGAGTCAACGCCAGTCTTTGTAGTGAAGTCGATAACCTCCTCAGGCTTTGTGTAGTGAGATACCTCAGAAGCTACCTCATCCTCAACACCTGCCAATACACCGAGCTCACCCTCTACAGTTACGTCGAACTGATGAGCATACTCTACAACCTTCTTTGTCAGAGCCACGTTCTCGTCGTATGGAAGAGAAGAACCGTCGATCATCACTGAAGAGAAACCGAGGTCTACGCAGTTCTTGCAAAGCTCGAAGCTGTCACCGTGGTCAAGGTGCAATACGATTTCAGGATGCTTGCAGCCCAATTCCTTGGCGTATGCAACAGCACCCTGTGCCATATAGCGCAACAGCGTTGGGTTAGCGTAGTTGCGGGCACCTTTAGAAACCTGCAGGATAACTGGAGACTTCAGATCTGAAGAAGCCTTGATGATTGCCTGCAACTGCTCCATGTTGTTGAAGTTGAATGCTGGAATGGCATATCCGCCATTAATAGCTCTGCTAAACATGTCTCTGGTGTTTACCAGGCCTAATTCTTTGTAACTTACCATAGTATAATACGTTAATTATAAATTAGTTATTGTCTTAAGTTTTTGGATATGGGGCTGTTATCCTCATAAAATCTGTTACATCGGCAAAGTTAGCACTTTATTTTGGGTAAACAAAGCGAAGTAGTGCTTTTTAATGTTCCTTTTTTATGAATTTGATATAAATTAAATCCTCGGAGCACTAAAATGGCATTTTTCAAGACGGAGATTGCAGAATGCGTGTCATATTGGCAATAATGCTATCAGATGGTGCTGAAGCGCTTGATGAGTTTGCGTCGGTACATCCTACCTATCTTTATATATTGTATGCCGTCGAATGGCGGGAAGAAATAACACTGGTTGTCTCTCACCTCCATCAGATATTTTATGTTGATTATGTATTTCTGGTTCACCTGCACGAAATTCTCGTCGAGCGCCATCAGTATGTCTTTGTTGGCACATCTCTTGAGGCGTATCGGTGTGTCGCATCGCGTTGCCACCACTTCCCATACTCTCAGGTCGTGGTTGTATTGGAACACACAGATATCCTGTATCTCGACGAGTCTGAAGTCCACGGCGTTGGTATATAGCAGCAATTTGTTGTCTTTCTTCTTCAGCGCACTGGTGACCGCCCTCTCCCTGCAGCAGTCGTCGTCAGTTTCCTCATCGTCGATGTCGATGTTTTTGTCGTCCTTTCCTTTCAGCTGCTCACGCTCCACTCTGATGTCTTCAAGTTCTTCTTCCAAGCGTGCCATCACGGTCTCCAGTTCGTTACCGTCTATTGGTTTCATGAGGAAATCGAAAGCCTTGTTTCTCAGAGCCGGCAGCGTGTAGGTGCCATAAGCGGTGTATACCACGGCGAGCGTGTCTTTGCATCCCTCGTCTTTCATCCTGCCGAGGAAGTCGATGCCTGTCATGTCGGGCATCTCCACATCCAGGAATACCACCTCGGCGTGTGTCGTCTTGAGCAGTTCCAGTCCGTCCTTTCCGTTGTTGGCAAATCCTGCCACGGTGACGTTGGGATAGTTTTTAAGTTTCTTTGCCAATGCGTCGATTGCCGTCTGTGTGTCGTCTACTATTATTATATCCATAAGTGTTCGTCTTTCTATCTGTTCGTTATATTTCTCTCAGTCCCTGCGGAAAGCTTATGCTTGCCTCGCATCCACATGTGTTTCCGTTTGTGTCATGTACGTTCCTTACCGTAAGGCTGGTCTTTCTCTTGTTTCTCTGGTTCAGCACGCTTATCGTGGTGCGCAGGATGTCGAGTCCCTGTCCTGTAGAGGCAGTGCGACGGATATCGAATCCGTTGCCGTTGTCGCCCACCGTCACCGTCATTCCTCCGCGCCCGTCTCTCCTGACGGTGATATGCAGCAGCTTCTTGCCTGCCTTGCCTCTGAGGGCATGCTTGATGGAGTTCTCCACGAGTATCTGCACCGTCATCGACGGTATCATGAACTCTCCCAGCACCTTCCTGTCTATTCCGTCGCCCAGCGTGAGTGAATATTCAAAGTCGTCGCCGATGGTCTTGCGCTCCACGTTCACGTAGTTCTCCACGAAGTCCAGTTCCTCTTCGAGTGTAGCCATCTGCTTTCCCGTCAGGTCGAGGTTCTGCCGTATCAGTTTCGAGAGCAGCAGCAGTTCGTCCGCCTCCTTCGTTCCGTCGGCGGTGGTTATCCTGTTGTTCAGCACGTTGAACACAAAATGCGGCGATATCCTGTTTCTGGCGTTCTGCAGTCTTAGCGTGAACACCTTCATCTGTTCTGAAAGTCTTTTCTTACGGATATATGTGATGCCGTAGGCTATTACGAGCATAAGCACAGCGACGGATCCTATGGCACCGGCTATCACGTAATGCGCCTCCCTCACGTCGTTCTCCTTGCTTTGCATCTGTATCTGGTGGTGCAGCTGCAGCGTGTCTTGCGTGAATCTGTTCATCAGTTCCGCCGCTATCATGTGCTGTCTGTTGTTCACAAGCGAATCTGTTTCATGCATCTCTCTTGAGAGGTTCTTGAAAGCCATACGGTAGTTTCCCGTCGCTTCATAGTATTCACGCTTGTATTTGTTGCGTATCGCCTTCAGTCCTGGCTCCACGCTCTCCGGCGTATCATCGAGCGAGGCGAGGCGGTGTGCCTCTGCCATATTACCCCGTTTCATGGCGAGTCCCAGTTCCACGGAGTGTGTATAGTACAGTGCCACGGCATCGTCGCATGCTGTGAAGAAGGTGTCTGCCTCTGTAACATACTTCTCAGCCTCATCCAGTCTGTTGAGATTGAGCAATACGTCCGCCATGTTCACCTTGCAGATGAACATCGAGTAAGATTTTCCCATATCGAGCCGTTCGTGCAGTTTCTCCAGTCTCACAAACTGCTTCAGCGCTTCTTTGTATTCCTTTTTATAATAATGGTAGTTTCCTATGCTGGTTATGAGATATATCTGCATGTCGGGGCTCATGAGATTATACATCTTCTCTGTGGCATCCAGATATTTCTTTGCCGACTTATAGTCTTCGAGCATCATGTATACTCTGCCCAATCCCATATACAGAGTTATGTTTCTTGTGGGTTCCAGCTGGAGGGAGTCAACGAGGAAAAGCGCCCTGCGATACCACACCGCCGCATTCGGCAGGTCGGAATCGAAGGAATAGGCATCGGCGAGATTGGCACACACGTCGGGTGCGGTCTCCATCCTGTCGCTCCTCATCAGAGCCTCGTATGAGAGCCGGTACTGGCGTATAGCCTCCTTGGGCTGGCGTCTGAAACTATGCAGTGCCACACCTTTGCAGTTTCTGGCAAATCCTATTATTCCTTCCGTATGGGCATCTTTCTCCTGTTTTTCGAGAAAGTGCAGAGTCCTGTCGGTCACGGCAGTGGCGGAATCCGGTTCCGATTCCGTAAGGTATATCTTTCCCAGACGGATGTAGTATTCATAGTATTCGGCACTGTCTTTCGCCTCTTTCATCCCCTGCTCCGCCATCGTCCTTGCCATCGGCGAACGGAAGGAAACGGAGTCGTCAAGTGCCCGCAGACGCTTCAGCGACAATGTGTCGGTTGTCTGCCTGTCTTTTCTCCCTTGTGAGCATGAGGTAGTGATTGCCGCCACTACTGTAAACATCAGTAGCAGCGCCATAAAAAATGCGGTGTAGGTTTTTCTGTGATTCGTCATGGCGAGTCGGTGTGATGGGGATATTGACTTGTAGTATGGTCCCTACTTTTCCATTGTGCAAATATAACAAATTAATTTTACAATCTTTAAGGATTTGCCGGAAAAAAGTATTACCAATATCGGCCATCCAACCTACAGTCAACACAATATTCCACAATAACGACCGCTTAATCACACCCAGACTCCATTTAATCCAAAAATAGCTACATTTGTGTTTATGTTTGCCATGACATCAATATAAGCGGATTGGATGCCCTTCTATTGCTTTCCGGGCAATATCGGACCGTTTCCTTTGCCTATTCCGGCATCCTTGCCTCGCATGATGGCGTGGGCAAGAAGAGCCTTCGCCTGAGGGATTGCCGACGGGATGTCGAGTCCTTTCAGCAGGAATGCCGCTATTGCCGACGACAGGGTGCATCCCGTGCCGTGCAGATTGCGTGTGTCAATCCTTTCCGACTTGAAGCTCTGGCTGCTGCCGTCGGGATTGAACAGGCTGTCGGCGAGCACCTCTCCGTAGGAGTGTCCGCCTTTTATCAATATCGAGGCATGCAGGGCGTCAGCCAGAGCGCCGCCCTCACAGACTATGCCTGTCTTTGCTGCCAGGAACTCCGCTTCGGGGATATTCGGGGTGACGAGCGTACAGAGCGGCATCAGCTCCTCCACCACCACATCGAGACAGTCGGCAGCCATCAGTCTCCTGCCGCTGGTTGATATCATCACGGGGTCGTAAACGACGTGGCAGTCGTGAGAAGCCTTATATTCCCGCAACGCCGCGGCTATGACATGCGCCACCCCGGCATCGGGCACCATGCCTATCTTCACCGCCTTAACGTTCAGATCCGAGAGCACCGCCTTCAACTGGCTCTCCACCACGCTGCCGCCGACCGGCATCACACCAGTGATACCCATCGTGTTCTGGCTCGTTATCGCCGTTATCACCGTGGCGCAGTAAACCCCTACCGATTCCATCGTCTTCAGGTCCTGCTGTATGCCGGCTCCTGCCGACGAGTCGGATCCGGCTATCGTCAGTGCTACGGGAGTCAGCTCCGCAGACACGCCTTTCCAGGCATCGCCCAATATCATGGCGCCGCCGAATCCCATCCTCAACACATCGTCGAGCTTCCCGAAGGTAACGCCGCCCAGCGCCATCACCTTGTCGTCGATGATGCCCCGGTCACGGGCTTCTCTGATTTCCTCTGCCGTGAATGCTGAATGATAGCCTCGCTTGGAAATGGAATCGAAGATTGGCGAGAGCGACACGTAGTCGCACCGCTTCTTCCATTCCGCCACTTCTTCCAGCGAATGACAGCTGCGGCTCACGCTCCCCGTCCATCCTTCAGGAGGCAGCGGGTTGCGGCTGTTCAGATGCACACCGTGGAGGGAATACCGCAGGGCAAGTTCATGGTGGTCGTGAAGCACGAGACTGCCGTGCCATCCGGCAGGAATCTCCCTTATCAGCTTCTCCACTTCTGCTGCCGTGGCTTCGGGCTTGCGTATATGCACGAGGTCCACCTGTCCCTGGAGGAGCTGCACTATCTGCGCAGCCTCTCCAGAGAAGAAGTGTGGTAGAGTTATTACTATTGTCTTCATTATTTTCCGAGTTTGCCGAAGAGGTCGAACGAGGCATCCCAGTCTTTCCACACCGGTTCACGTCCCAGTTCTCTGAGCCGCTGGTTTATCACCGATGCCTTGCGCTCATCGCTCACGCTGAACTGCTCCAGCGCCTGCGGATAGGTGTGGTATCCACCGGGGTTCACCTTCGATTCTGCCGACATCGTGGTGACTCCCAGCGTACACATGTTGTCGCGGATATATGCCGGTTCGCGTGTAGAATAAGAGATGTCCACGTCGTGGTCGAAGATTCGCATGGCAAACGTAGCCTGTGCCAGTTCCCTGTCCGACATATAGCAGTTGGGATGGAATCCCTCGTTCTGCGCCGGCCGCATACGTGGGAAGTTCACGCTGTATTTCGTTCTCCAGTAATGCTTCTGCAGATAGCGCAGATGGTATGCCATCATCACCACGTCGGTGCGCCATTCCTTTTCCAGTCCGATGAGCACTCCCATACCGATGGAATGCACTCCTGCCTGTCCCATTCTGTCGAATCCGTTGCACCGCCATTCAAACTTGCTCTTCATGCCTCGCGGATGATAGAGGTTATAGTGTTCGCGGTTGTATGTCTCCTGAAAGCATATCACTCCGTTCATGCCATGGTCGGCAAGAGTCTTGTAGTCTTCTGCCGAGAGCGGCATCACCTCAATCTTCACGTTGGAGAAATATTTCTTCGCCAGGTCTATTGCCTTGGCGAGATATGGCACACCTGCCTTTGCCGGGTTCTCTCCCGTCACGAGCAGGATGTTCTCAAAGGGTGCCAGTTCCTTTATCGCCTTATACTCGTTTTCTATCTGCTCCATCGTGAGTATGGTCCTCGCCATCTTGTTCTCCACGTGGAATCCGCAGTAGACGCATGAGTTGGCACACGAGTTGGTGATATAAAGAGGTATGAACATCGACATCGTCTTGCCGAACCTCTCCTCGGTGTATTTGCGAGAGAGCCTTGCCATCGTCTCAAGATATGGCGTGGCGGCAGGCGAGATCAGCGCCATGAAATCGTCAACGTTGCAGTGGTCTTTGGCGAGCGCCCGGCGCACGTCGTTGTCGGTCATGTGAGCGATGCGCTCTGTGGTCTCGTCCCAACTTATATTTTTTAATTCTTCGCTAAACATATTCTTTTTCTTGTTATCATTTCTTTGCGCACGGTTTGTACGCATATTCCCTCAGTGTCGTTATCGACGGCGACTTGCCGCACAGCGCACAGTCTTCGTTGCGCCCCACGTCGAAGCGCCGCCACTCCATCGTCAGCGCATCGAGTGTGAGCAATGCATCGGTGAGCGTACTGCCCATTCCGGCGATGCTCTTTATCGTCTCCGTAGCCTGCACGGTGCCTATCATCCCTGCCAGCGGACCGAGCACACCGACCATGGAGCAGGTTTCCACCTCTGCCACAGCGGGCGGTTCGGGGAAGATGCAGCGGTAGCATGCCGTGCCGGGCTGGTGGGTCATCACCTGTCCGTAATATCTGTTTATGCCGCCGATGGTGAATCCCTTGCCGAGCATCACACTGGCATCGTTGACGAGATATTTTGAGGCGAAATTGTCCGTCCCCTCCACCACGAAGTCGTATGGACGGATAAGGTCGGTGGCGTTGTCTTCGTTGAGATACGTCTCATACACCTCCACCTCTACATCGGGGTTCATTGCCCTCAACCGCTTTGCGGCGGTTTCTGCCTTTCCGCTCCCCACATCATCGGTGGTATAGAGCACTTGTCGCTGCAGGTTTGCCACCGAGACGAAGTCGCCATCCACGATGCCGATATGTCCCACTCCCGCCGCAGCGAGATACATCGCCACGGGAGAACCCAGACCGCCGGCACCCACCACGAGCACCTTGGCATCGAGAAGGCGCCGCTGGCCGTCACGCCCCATTCCGTCGAGGATGATGTGTCGGTCGTAGCGGTGTCTCTGTTCTGAAGTCAGTTCCATCATTTCTTGAATTTCCTCAGGTCGTGGGTCAGCTTGGCAGCACAGAAGTTCGGACCGCACATCGTGCAGTATTCGCCATCTGTGTGTCCTGCCTCCTCAAAATACTGCAGGGCGCGTTCCGGGTCGAGCGACAAGTGGAACTGGTCTCTCCATCTGAACTCGAAGCGTGCCTTAGACAGGGCGTTGTCGCGCACCATAGCTCCCGGATGTCCCTTTGCGAGGTCGGCGGCATGTGCTGCAATCTTGTATGTCACCACTCCCACACGCACGTCTTCCTTGTTTGGCAATGCGAGGTGCTCCTTCGGTGTCACGTAGCAGAGCATCGCTGTTCCGAGCCATGCTATCTGCGCTCCGCCGATGGCACTCGTGATGTGGTCGTAGCCTGGGGCGATGTCGGTGACGAGCGGACCGAGGGTATAGAACGGTGCCTCATGACAGTGGTCGAGCTGGCGCTCCATGTTCTCCTTGATTTTCTGCATCGGCACGTGGCCCGGTCCTTCGATGAACGCCTGCACGTTCTTGTCCCATGCCCTTGTCACGAGTTCGCCCATGGTGTCGAGCTCTGCAAACTGTGCCGCATCGTTGGCATCGGCGATACATCCTGGGCGCAGTCCGTCGCCGAGCGAGAGTGCCACGTCATACTTCGCCACGATGTCGCAGATGTCGTCGAAGTGCTCATAGAGGAAGCTCTCCTTCTCGTGGTAGAGACACCACTTGCTCATGATACTTCCGCCGCGGCTTACGATACCGCAGAGGCGTGTGTCGGCGAGGTGTACGTTGTGCAGACGGATTCCGGCATGGATAGTGAAGTAGTCCACTCCCTGCTCACACTGCTCGATGAGCGTGTCGCGGTATACTTCCCAGCTGAGGTCTTCCACCTTGCCGTCCACCTTCTCCAGTGCCTGATAGATAGGCACGGTGCCTACCGGTACCGGACTGTTTCGGAGAATCCACTCTCTTGTCTCGTGGATATTGTTTCCGGTAGAGAGGTCCATCACGGTGTCGCCGCCCCATTTGCACGACCATACCGCCTTGTCCACCTCTTCCTCGATGCCTGATGATGTGGCTGAGTTTCCAAGGTTGGTGTTTATCTTCACGAGGAAGTTCCTGCCGATGATCATCGGTTCGCTCTCGGGATGGTTTCTGTTGGCTGGTATCACCGCTCTGCCTCGGGCAATCTCGTCGCGCACGAACTCCGGTGTGATATGTGTCTTGATGCCGAGTTCCTCGCAGTTCATGTTCTCTCTGATAGCCACATACTCCATCTCCGGCGTTATGATGCCTGCCTTGGCGTATGCCATCTGTGTGGTGCCGCCCTCGCATGCCGGACGGTTGTCTATCCATGCCTGGCGCATCTTGGGCAGTCCCTTCTTCAGGTCCACCTTGTATTCTGGGTCGGTATACGGGCCGCTCGTGTCGTAGATATACACGGGAGCGTTTGGCGTCATGTGGGGGATGCCATTCTCGTCTTTGGTCACGGTGGGGGTGAGGTTCACCTTTGTCATTCCCACTCTTATCTCCGGGAACAGTTTACCCTGCATATATGCTTTCTCTCTCTGTGCGTATGCTTTGTTATCTTGTGGCATAGTGTGTGATATTAGGTTATGTATTCTTGATATGGTTTATTTGTCGAGGAATGCTGTGAGTGGCGAACTTGCCTCGGCGCAGTCGCTGATGGCTCCCAGTCCTGCCTCGTAGGCTCTTCTGCCGCATACCACGGCTTCCTTGAAGGCTTTTGCCATTTCCACAGGGTTTCCTGCCACGGCGATGGCGGTGTTCACCAGACAGGCGCTTGCTCCCATCTCCATTGCCTCGGCGGCATGGCTCGGAGCGCCGATACCTGCATCCACTACCACTGGCACCGTGGCCTGGTCGATGATGATCTTGAGGAAGTCTTTCATTCTCAATCCCTTGTTGGTGCCTATCGGTGCGGCGAGCGGCATCACAGTGGCTGCTCCTGCCTCTTCGAGGTGCTTGCAGAGTGTGGGGTCTGCCTGGCAATATGGCAATACCACGAAGCCCATCTTCACGAGTTTCTCCGTTGCCTTCAGTGTCTCTATAGAGTCTGGCAGCAGATAGCGTGGGTCGGGGTGGATCTCGAGCTTCAGCCAGTTAGTGCCGAATGCCTCGCGTGCCATCTGTGCCGCGAAGACTGCCTCTTCAGCATCGCGCACGCCGCTGGTGTTTGGCAGCAGCTGGATGTTAGGGTTCTGGGTGATGTGGGCGAGCAGGTCGTCGTTCTTGTCTTCCAGTTCGATGCGCTTCATTGCCACCGTAACCATTTCCGTTTCCGACGCTTTGATGGCGTCTGCCATCAGAGTGTTGTCGTTGAACTTTCCTGTGCCCAGGAATAGGCGGGAATTGAATTCCCTTCCTGCGATAACTAATTTTTCCATTCTGTATGTTGTTTTGAAGTTTTACGAATTGACGAGGGGAGCGACATACCGCCCGGGAAAGGACAGTCGTAGTCTCTCCTTTTTATCATATTGCCTATGGCATCTGCCGTTCATGAATTGCCAGCAGCCGCATTATCTCCTGCGTCTTCTCCACCGGGTCGTCAGCCCGGAGTATCGTGCCGCTCACGGCAATGCCGCTGACTCCCGTAGCCATGATGGCGGTGATGTCGTCGGTGGTTATTCCGCCTATCGCCACCACTGGCATACCGATGTCCCTACGATTCATCTCTGCCACGATGTTCTCGTAGCCGCCGATGCCGAGAACCGGCGAGAGCTTCTCCTTGGTGGTGGTGAAACGGAACGGACCGCAGCCCACATAGTCGGCGCCGCTCTTCCAGTGGTCTTCCACATCGGCGATGGTGTTTGCCGTACCGCCGATGATGAAAGTGTCGCCCAGGATGCGGCGTGCCTCGCTGATGGGCATGTCGTTCTTGCCCAGATGCACTCCGTCGGCTCCCAGCCTCTTCACCATCTCCACGCGGTCGTCGATGACGAACGTGGCGCCTGCCTCGCGACACATTTTCTGTGCCTCGACGGCTATCGGCTCCACCTCGCTGTCGGCGGCTCCCTTCATGCGCAGCTGTATCCATCTGCAACCGCCCTCGAGCGCCATCCTGATACCGTCGAGATAGGTGGTATTGCCGCTGGTGTGGGATATGAACTGCAGACTGAAATTTGCCTTTGCTTCTCTGTTCATCATGTGGCTATCCTCCGCAGAACGCTTTTATTATCACTATGTTGTCACCCTCTTCCACTGGCGTTGTGCTCCAGTCGGTACGGGCAACGAGCTTGTTGTCGATGGCAACGGCAACTCCCTTTGCCGGCAGCTGCAGCTCCTCGGCGAGGCCGGCAACGCTCTTTGCGGCGGTCTCTGTCTCTTTGTTGTTGATGTTTACTTTCATTTGCTTTCCTTAGTTATGGTTAGTACCTGTCAAGGCTGTGCCCTACGGGGCGATGGAAACCTTGTCAAACCGTGATGAACGGTTGGGGGATTTTCCACAAGCAGTTATAAGATATTACATTAAAACTGCCTGATGACCAAATCTATTTTCTAACGGAATGCCTCTGAAAGTGAGTGGAAAAGAAAAAGCCCCTATTCCATGCTCTTCCGCATGAAGTAGGGGCTTTATTATAGGTTATATCAATTCCCTCCGGCAGCATTACCTGCATCAGGTTAATGTGGGTATAATCTCAGCCAATTTCTCAGCACCCCGTGTTTTTTCTCTTTGCTTGCAAATGTAATGATAAAAAACGAGACACTCACCACTCTACGACGACGTTTTTTCCGTTTTTAACCGATGTTAACGTGTAGGCAAGGTGGTCATCGTATGAATGATTTTTCTCCTGGAAAGTATCATAGTATCATTTTCGAGCCTCCATTCGGCCATAATCGTCTGACACGCAAGCAGATACCGGAATGAGACTTTTCTCTTTGCTTTACAGAAATGTATCATAGAAGTATCACTGAAGTATCATGACAGTCTGAAAGGGTACCCATCCTGACCTTAAACCCAAATCGGTCATTAGGGCTTGCTTGTATTTTGCTTTTTTAGAAGAGTGGATTTTGTTTGGCTTTTAATGAGTAATAGCGAGCTATTGCGAATTAAAAACAAGCAAAAGACGCCTTATAAAAAGCAAAAGACTGCAAGCAGTTATTAAAATTATACATTGAACGGACTAATGACCGTTTTGGGTTAAACCCATCCTGACCTTCCCAAAGGGAAGAAACTAGTTACTCCGCATACTGTCATCAGCCCCCACCTAGCCTCCCCCGAAGGGGAGGGACAGATACCATTGACTGTCTGATTGTAGTTACAACTTGTCGGTTCTGGATTTTGTCTTAAAAGCTTCATGAAATGGGCAACATGCTTGCCCATGTGGGGCAAGCAGCTTACTCACTTGGGGCAAGCACCTTGCCCCAAGTGGGCACGGGTAGTGCCCAAAACTGTGCCCAAAGTTTCCATAGAAAGAAACGTCAGTAAGGGGATGCAAAGCGCCAACATAACAGACTCTTTCCTGTTGATGAGGAATCAGAAGTCGATACTAATCGACTCACAAATATATCTATTCCGTGTTGTTGTCGTTGTGTGCCCAGCCTTCAGCAGGGACACAAATCAAAAAATGAAACACGGATTGCACAGAGATTCACGGATTAGTCTTTCACGGATATTTTTTGATATTATTGAGCTAATGATTCTTGGATTTTGGTTTTTGATTTAGCAGGATTTGCAAGTGCTGGGGCACTTCGTTTTTCGATATGCCTTGCGATGCGCAATGGTTATCGGACATCTTCTTCCAATCGCCTTCAGCCCCCTCTCGTTCTCAAACCCATCCTGACCTTCCCAAAGGAAAGAACTGGTTACTCTGCCAATGAACTTCAGCCCCCTCTCGTTCTCCCCCGTTGGGGAGATGCTGATTACTCCGGATATTGATAACCAATTGATAATCACAACTGAGAGTAACCAATCCCTCCCCTACGGGGGAGGTTAGGTGGGGGCTGATGACAATAATCGAAGTAACCAGTTCCTTCCCTTTGGGAAGGTTAGGATGGGTTTGAGGTTAGGTGGGGCTGATGTTGAAGGACGGGCAACTACAGTCATTACTGATGCCTACCAGAAAAAGGGAGTGCCACAAGCACTCGCAAATCCACGGAAATCCAAGATTTAATCCAAAACTAAAAAGGTCTAAAATAATCCGTGATGATTGATCCGTGGTGCTCGGTGATATCCGTGTTTTATTTTAGACCAGTGGACATCGCCGCAGGCTGATGACCACTATATCCTCACATACATTGTCATCCCGTGGTGAAAAAAATGCCTTTAACCGGATAAAGGAGAATCGGTTAAAGGCATATACTATCAATCTATATCATTGCCATCGTATGGCGGAATATCATTTCAGCGGTTCTGTCTCAAGGCTCTCGATACTTCCCGTGACGGGATTGAGCACGAGGTGGGAGGTGAACTTCTTGCTGAACATCTCACCGCTCAACGACTCGGTGGTGCCAAACTGCGGAGCATACAGCTCGAAGGCTCCCAAAGCACGGTCGGCACTGAACACCGTGGCACGTATCTTACCCGGCAGGTTCACGCAGATGCCGATGTTGTCCTTGTCTTTCTTGGGGTCAGCCATACTGCCGTTGAGAGTGGGCGAACTGTGAAGGTCTTCCACCTTAATATAATAAGGTTTGCCGCTGAGGTCGTCGGCATCCGTCAGTCCGAAATACTTAGAGAAGCGGAACAGCAGCTGCTTCTCCACCTCACGGGTGGGCACGAATGCCACCTCCACCTCCGTTGTGTCACGGTCGGTAGTGCCCTCGAAGAGCTGCAGCAGGGCATTCTCCTGAGCGTTCAGATTGTCTATCATCAGACGGAGCTGCTCACCGTCCTTCGGCATGAAGTCTGCTTGTCCTTTGTTGAGCAGACTCTTGTTCTCGCGGATGTCGTATATCTCCTGCACACAAAGCTCCGCCATCTTCACCTTGTTGGCAGCGCTGAGGATTTCCTGGGTCATATAGTCGCGAGGGTTCACCGGAGCCGGTTTCGGCGCCGCCACGAAAGGTTTGCGGGTCTTCGCCTCCCTCGGTTCGGCATTCACCGCCAGCAGCACCCCGTTCTCATCACGCGAGAGAGTGCGGATACTGTGCTTGCCGTCGATTTTCGCCGTGAAGAATTTCGTGGTGTCGGGCACAGCTTTCTGCGAGAGCTGCATGCCCACGATGCGGTATTGTGTTGACGGCTCCATACTCACATCGTCGCGCCTCAGATAACGTGAGGCATAGGGAGCGAGGTCGCCGGGAGTAAAGGTGGCCTTCTCGACAAGGAGCGAGAAGCGAAGCTCCGTCTTCGGCAGATAATAGGATGCACCGTCCACCGTGCGCACGTCGTCCTGCGCCGCGGCATTCTGTGGAGCACCGAGAAGGGTGACTGCCACGGCAGCCACAAATCCCTTCATCACATTCCTGTATTTCATATATTTCTTCATATCAATTCTTTATGTCGTTTCGTTTTGGATTATGGATTTTCTAAAGTCGGACAGGGAGCAGCCCTGCCCCATGGTCACTACCGTGTCGCCATCAGTCGTCGAGGCGTTTGAAAGCCTTTGGCAGGAACCTCACGATGTCGCCGGCAGTAACGCTCTCCACTCCCAGCTCTTCTGCCGCCAGGTCGCCGGCAAGACCATGCACGTATGTGCCTATCAGGCAGGCGTCTTTCTGGTTGTAGCCTCGTGCGAGGAGTGCGGTGAGCACACCGGTGAGCACGTCGCCGCTGCCTGCCGTCGCCATTCCGGAATTGCCTGTGGAATTGAACATCACCTTGCCGTCGGGCATGCAGAGGGCTGAATAATGACCTTTCAGTATGATGTATATCTGCATGGTCTGCGCCATCTCGACAGCCTTGGAGAGCTGTTCGAAACCATCGTTGAAACGCACTCCGGCGAGTCGTTCAAACTCCAGAGGATGCGGTGTGAGGATGGTGCCCACGGGGATTCTCTGGAACCATGCCCTGTGGGAAGCCAGGATATTGAGACCGTCGGCATCTACCACCGTAGGCACCTGCGCACGGCGCAGCTGCGAGATGAATGCCGTGGCTGTCACCTCGTCGGTGCCGATGCCCGGACCGATGCCCATGGCGTCGAAACTGTCGTCGGCAACGGGTTCGGTGAACAGGTTGTCGTCGGCATCGCGGCTGACGATGGCCTCCGGCACGGCAATCTGCATGATGTCGTTGTTGCGTGCCGGAACGTGGGTTATCACCTTGCCCGCTCCGGAACGGAAGCAGGCTCTGGAAGCAAGGATTGCAGCTCCTGCCATGCCATAGCTGCCGGCAACGATGAGCGAGGTGCCGGCATCACCTTTGTGCCAGAAGTCGCCACGCGGACGGAGCAGCGTGCGGACGAAGCTCTCGTCCACAATTTCGTATTTGGCGTCTGCCTTCTCTATGCCTTCGGCGCAGAGACGGATGTCGAGCACACCGAGGCGGCCCAGATAGCGCTGGTTCTCAGGAAAGAGGAACGCCAGCTTCATCTGCTGCAGGGTGAAGGTGTAGTCGGCGCGTATGATGTTGGTGCGCGTGTTGTAGGAGTTGTCTTCGGTCATGAGGCCCGACGGGATGTCGATGCTCACCACCCGGCATTCCGACTGGTTGATGTATTTCACCAGCGAGGCGAAACCGCCGCTTAGGGGTTTGCTGAGTCCCGAACCGAAGAGTCCGTCGATGACAAGCACCGATGCCGGCAGCTCCGGCGGGTCGAACTCGTTGGTCACCTCAATGAAGGTAACGCCGGCGGCTCCGGCAAGACGCTCCTTGTTGGCGCTGCAGTCAGCGGAGAGGGTGCCTGACACATTGAAGAGGTAGACCTTCACGCTGTAGCCCTGCTCTCCCATCATGCGTGCCACGGCAAGCGCATCGCCACCATTGTTGCCGGGTCCGGCAAAGACCACCACGCTGGTGTTGTCGTCCCATACTCTCGTTATGGCGCGCGTCAATGCCTTTGCCGCGCGCTCCATCAGATCGATGGATTTTATCGGCTCGTGTTCTATCGTATATTTGTCGAGCTCACGTATCTGTGTGCCTGTAAGAATCTTCATATCTGCAAAAATACTAATTAATTGGATAGATTGACTTATTGTTTGAATAATTTTATTACTTTTGTGCGCAAAAACAATATAATTCTTATGGCAACTATAGATATCAAAGACAAAACCTTCGAGACATTGATACCCGAGGAGGAGATAATGCGCCGAGTGAAAACCGTGGCAGACAGGATCAGCAACGACCTGAAAGGAAAGAAGCCTCTGCTGCTCGGAGTCTTGAACGGATCGTTCATTTTTGCCGCCGACCTGATGAGGATGCTCACCATAGAGAGCGAGATTTCGTTCGTGAAGATGACATCGTATCAGGGCACAGAATCTACAGGAAAAGTGAAGAAACTCGTGGGTCTCAACGAGGATATCGAGGGACGCACGGTGGTCATCGTGGAAGACATCGTGGACTCGGGTCTTACCATGGAGAAGATGATAGAATATCTGAAGGAGTTCAAACCGGCAGAGATACACATCTGCACGCTGCTGCTCAAACCTGACAACCTGAAGAGGAATCTCGACATCGAATATATCGCCATGGAGATTCCAAACGACTTCATAGTTGGATATGGGCTTGACTACGACGGACTGGGACGAAACCTGAGAGACATTTACGTAGTAAAGGAATAAGCAATAAATTACATATCAACAAAACACATGAAGAATATTGTTATTTTCGGTGCGCCCGGATCAGGAAAGGGCACACAAAGCGATCTCCTTATCAGGAAGTACGGACTGGGACACATCTCTACTGGTGACGTGCTCCGCAATGAAATCAAAAACGAAACTGAGCTGGGCAAGACTGCCAAGGCTTACATCGACAAGGGTCAGCTCATTCCTGACGAGCTGATGGTAAACATTCTCGCCAGCGTATACGACTCTTTCGGCAAGGAGCATGAGGGAGTGATATTCGACGGATTCCCTCGCACTATCCCACAGGCAGAAGCTCTGAAGAAGATGCTCGACGAGCGTGGACACAAAATTGCCGCAATGATAGAGCTCGACGTTCCGGAGAACGAACTGATGGTGCGCCTCGTGAAGCGCGGCAAGGAGAGCGGACGCTCTGACGACAACGAGGAGACGATAAAGAAGCGCCTCGACGTTTACCACAACCAGACCGCTCCTCTCATCGAATGGTATAAGAATGAGAACATCCATCACCACATCAACGGACTGGGAGCGCTCGACCGCATCTTCGGTGACATCTGCACCGTGATCGACAATCTCTAAATCACATCATCCCCCTATAATAAAGCCTCAAAGCATTCAAGCTTTGAGGCTTTGTTGTTATATCAGTTGACGAGTTGACAAGTTTACGGGTTGACGAGATGTTTTATTTTCTCATCACTGCCGAGTATATCCTGCCGGAGTCGATGCCGAGCTTACGGGCAGAGAAATAATCGTCGGTATTGGAATATGTGCAGATGCCACACGACTGTATATTGCCGGCGGCAAGTCCGCATTGCTGCAGCTGCTGGCGGTTGCATTCCACGAGGTCGATGTGCCATTTGTATTCCTCACTGCCGTTCATCTTCATCCGGCGACTGATGCCCTGCATGTCGAAGTTTGCCGCCACGAACTGTTCATACACCTCGTCGCCCACTTCAAAGGCATCAAAGGAGATGCCGGGACCTATCACAGCCTTGAGGTCTGCGGGATTGGTGTCGTAGGCAAGACGCATCTCCGCCACGGCTCTCATCACGACACGCGAAAGAGTGCCCCGCCATCCTGCATGCACGGCACACACGGCACCATGTCTGGAGTCGGAAAGGAGAATGGGGATGCAGTCGGCTGTAGACACACCGACGCATACGTTCTCCAGATTTGTCATCACTGCATCCACGCCATCCAGAATCATCTTCCTTACCGGAAGCGGGAGGGCGAGGAAGTCGGCAGCAATCTGTCTCACCTCCACACCATGCGTCTGGTGTGGCACAATGACATTAGCGTCGGCGACGCCAAGCTCCTCACAGAGAATCTGACGGTTTCGGGCTATGGCAGAGGCATCGTCGCCACAATGCTCGTTGATGTTGAACTCACCGTGGCTGCCGGTGCTGTATCCTCCATGACGTGTGGAGCTGAACGCCACCACATTGTCGTTGAGATCGTAATAATGGAGTTGTGGTTTCTGCATCAGTCCTCGTCCTCCATATCATATTCGAAGTCGTCGAGGTCTTCCACATCCTCGATATCATCCTCGTCGAGGAACACCACTTCGTCTTCTCCCTCCTTGCGCAGTTCTTCGGGCAGGGTGTTGAGATCTTTGTCGCGATGCACGAGGGTGTCCTCAGCCATTATATCAGCGAGTTTGTTGCTCTCGCTGTTGAGTTCCTTCCACAGCACATCCTTCAGTTCGGAGATTCCCATTCCAGACACCGACGAGATGAATACCACGGGGAGGTCTGACGGCAGCGTCTCCTTGAGCATCTCAATGAGTTCATCGTCGAGCAGGTCGCATTTTGTCACGGCAAGCACGCGATGCTTGTCGAGCATTTCGGGATTGAAGTTGGTAAGCTCGTTGAGCAGTATCTCGTATTCCTTCTTTATGTCGTCGGTATCACCCGGCACCATGAAGAGCAACAGGGAGTTGCGCTCGATGTGGCGCAGGAAACGGAGTCCGAGACCTTTGCCCTCGCTCGCTCCCTCTATGATTCCAGGGATGTCTGCCATGACGAACGACTTGTTGTCATGATAGCCCACGATGCCGAGCGACGGTTCGAGGGTGGTGAAGGGATAGTTGGCAATCTTGGGCCGGGCACTCGACACGGCGGAGAGCAGCGTGCTCTTGCCGGCATTGGGGAACCCGACGAGACCGACGTCGGCAAGGAGCTTAAGCTCCATTATGACCGTCATCTCCTGCATCGGCTCTCCCGGCTGGGCATAGCGCGGAGCCTGGTTGGTGGCGGTACGGAACTGATAGTTGCCGAGTCCGCCGCGGCCTCCCTTGAGGAGCACCACTTCCTGTCCGTCGTGCATGACGTCGCAGATGAACTTTCCTGTCTCGGCGTCGTATACCACAGTACCGCAAGGCACGTCTATATATACGTCCTTGCCGTCGGTGCCATGGCATTTGTCTCTACCGCCGTTGCCGCCGTGTTCCGCCTTGATGTGGCGCTGGTATTTCAGATGGAGCAAGGTCCAGTAGTTATGGTTTCCACGCAGGATGATGCTTCCGCCCTTACCGCCGTCGCCGCCGTCGGGACCGCCGTTGGGCTGATACTTCACGTGGCGGAGGTGCATAGATCCCTTGCCGCCCTTACCGGAGCGGCAGTATATCTTCACGTAGTCTACGAAATTTGATTCTGGCATATCTGTATGTCTTGAGTTTTATTTTTATAAAGTTGACGAGTTGACAAGTAAACAAGTTGACAAAGAGATTTGTCTTGACGAGTCAACAAGTTCGCAAGCCGAAAGACTTGCGGAAAATGGTGTGGGATTATTTCGCTATGTCGGCGAGTGCCTTTGCCATTCTCTCCAGCACTACCGTGGAGAGCACCACCTTGCCGTCGGGACCGATGAGCGTCATCGACGGAATCCACTCCACTCCGTATGCCTTGGAGATTTCGGCATCGCGCATCTTCTTCAGTTCGCTGACCTGTCGCCATTTCATCCCGTTGTCTACAACATATTTTGTCCAGCGGTTGTGGTCTACGTCGAACGACACACCGATGAACTCCACCTTTGAGCCATACTTGTCGTAGAGTTCCTTCACGGCAGGTACGTCCTTGCGGCAGTCCGGACACCACGTTGCCCAGAAGTCAAGCAGCACATATTTGCCCTTGAATTCGGAGAGCTGCACCTTGTAGTTGTTCATCATCGGAAGGATGAAATCGGGAGCCACCGTTCCGGGCTTCAACAGTTTCTGCGCATAGAGCGAGTCGAGGTCTTTTGTCTGGTCCGGCGCATTCTGAGCCTGCGACGAGACCACTGCGGCGAGGAATATCGCCACGAAGATGAATAGTTTCTTTATTTTCATATCGTTTTCTCTTTTTGATGTTATACTCTCTTTTACACTTGCGATGTGGTCGTCAGGCGCCATAGCGGTTCGTCGGATGTCCATCATATCCTCAACACCTGGTCGCAATAGTCCACCACTGCCGGGCGGTGGGTGATGAATATGATGGTCTGCCGGCGTTCCTGGAGCAGGTTGGCGAGGAGCTGCCTTTCCGTTTCCGGGTCGAGAGCGCTCGTAGCCTCATCGAATATCATCACGCTTCCCTCCCTGAGCAATGCCCTGGCTATGGAGATGCGCTGAGCCTGTCCCTCGCTCAGTCCGCCGCCCGCCTCGCTGCAGCTGGCATCGAGCCCTCCGGGGATGTCTCTCACGAAACCGGCACATGCCTTGTCGAGGGCCTGCATCATCTCCTCGTCGGTGGCGTCGAACCGTCCCATGCGCAGATTGTCACGGATGGTGCCGCTGAGCAACGTATTGCCTTGTGGCACGTAGATGAGGTTGCAGCGTGTGAGAGGCGAGATGTCTTGCTCTCTTTCCTTATTATATATGTATACATGGCCGCTGGTGGGCTGTATCAGGGCGAGGATTAGTCTCACCATTGTGGTCTTTCCGGCTCCCGTCTCTCCGAGTATGGCGGTGCAGGTGTTTGGACGGAAATCAAACGAGAGATGGTCTATCACATCCCTGCTGTCGTCGGCGTAGGCAAAGGAGGCATCATCGAACCTCACTCCCACACCACCCGTCATCGCCATCGACACGGGGTCGCCCTGTTCTTCGAGAGGGTTCTCTTCAAGTTCCATCAGTCGCTCCGCAGCAGTGAACACGGAGACGAATGCCGGCACGAGCTTGGTGAGGTTGCGTGCCGGCCCCTGTATCTTGGACACGAGCTGGAGGAATGCTGTCATTCCGCCGAAGGTGAGTGTGCCGTGATACATCCGCAGGGCGCTCCACAGGAATGCCACGAGATATCCGATGGCGAAACCTGTATTGAGTATGAGGTTTGAGAACACCGAGAATCTGGTGCGTCTCACCACGTTATGTCTCAGTTCTCCCTGCATGTTCTCCAGTCTGCCCACCATCTCGTCGTCTTTCTCAAGGGTCTTTATCAGCATGCGGTGCTGTATCGTTTCCTGCAACACGCTCTGCACCTTGCTGTCGCAGTTACGCACCTGGCGTGTCAGTTTGCGCATGTGGCCCATATACGCCTTGCTCGAGAGGATGAACACCGGCAGCATGGCAATGATGACCAGAGCCAGCACGGGATCCATGGAGAAGAGATAGAAGAAGGAACCCAGAAAGAGGGCGAGCACGGAGAGAGTGCTTGGCAGCGTTTCGGTGAGGAACCCCACCACGTTGCTGACGTCGAATTCCAGGCGGTTCAGCACGTCGCCGCTGTGCCATTTCTCCTTGCCATGCCATTCGGAGCGCAGGATGCGGGCGAGCAGACGCTGCTGCATCCTGTTCTGTGCCTTTATTCCCAATATGTTCTTCACCCATATCGAAGCGATATTCACGGCAAATCCGCCGAGGATGAGCAATGCCATGATTGCCACCGCCCAATACAAAGAACCCTCCACGGCATGCGACGCCACGTCGATGGCGTGTTTCACCGCCCACACCGACAGCAGACTTATCGCCACATCGACGAGTCCGAGGATGGCATTGAGCGACGCCTGCAGACGGTTGCCGCGCCATGCCCTCCACAGCCATCCTATTATCTGTCTGGCTGAATACCGGCTCTTGGGTATCTTCAGGAATTTTCTCAAATATCTCATTGGCTTACTCGTTCTTCATCCTCATGTCGGCGCCCCACATCATCTTGGCACGCAGCGTGGAGAAATATGTAGAATCCTTGGGCTTCACGATATGTGCGTCGTAGGGGGAACGGCGTATGGTGAGCGTCTGTCCCTCGCCACATTTGATGGAACGTCCGTCGGCGGCGACGAGATAGTTATGGTTCCTGCTCTCCACCTCAAGGGTTATCACAGAGTCGTCGGCAACGACGATAGGACGCATGTTGAGACTATGCGGCGCAACGGGAGTGAGACACAATATTCCGGTGTGCGGCACGATTATCGGTCCGCCGTTTGACAGGGAATAGGCTGTCGATCCCGTCGGCGTGCTCACTATCAGTCCGTCGGCATGGAACGTTACGATATATTCGCCGTTGATGCTGGCACGGATGGAAATCATCGAAGCATTGTCGCGTTTCAGTATGGCAATCTCGTTGAGGGCGCATTCCGAAATCCGCTCGTCGCCGTTGGCGCCATCGCTCTCCACCTTCACCATGGCAAGACTGTCTACCATATAGCTGTCGGCGTATATGCTGTCGAGCACACTGTCGAAATCGTCAACGCCGACACCGGCGAGGAATCCCAGGCGCCCCATGTTCACGCCGATAATGGGAATGCTGCGGCTGCCCACGCTGTATGCCGACCGCAGCAATGTGCCGTCGCCTCCCATGGATATCACGAAGTCGGCATCAAAGTCGTTTCCTTCAAACACGATGACGCCATGCAGCGGCAAACCGTGGGACGAGCAGAGGAAATCGTAGAAACTTCTCTCCATGCTCACCTGCGCCATCCGTTCATTGAGCGACAACAGCAAGCGCTGTATGTCCGCCGACTTCCTGGCCTGGTAAATATTGCCGAAAATGGCAAATCTGAGTTTTCTCAACGACATAATTGGGAGTTTTTTATCTTTCTGACGAATTAATAAGCCTCCATTGCAAATGTTTTCGTAACTTTGCGCTTGAAAGTGTCTGCAAATATACGGTTTTCTACCGAATTTCGGGCACTGTGATATTAACAAATTGAAGAGACATGACAAAATTAAGTGTAAACATAAACAAGATAGCCACCCTGCGCAACGCCAGAGGCGGCAACAATCCCGACGTGGAGCAGGCCGCCATTGACTGCCAGTTGTTTGGCGCCCAGGGCATAACCGTACATCCAAGACCTGACGAAAGACACATCCGCTATCAAGACGTGAGGGAGATAAAACCGCTCATCACTACGGAATTCAACATCGAAGGAAATCCTATTGACAGATATATCGACCTCGTGCTTGAGGTGATGCCGACACAGGTGACGCTCGTTCCCGACGGTGACGCCCAGCTGACGAGCAACCACGGATGGAACACGATAGAGAACAAGGCGTTTCTTACCGACGTGATAGGAAGATTCAAGGAGGCCGGCATCAGAACGAGCATCTTCGTGGACCCTTCTGCCGAAATGGTGAGGGGAGCCAAGGAGTGTGGAACCGACAGAGTGGAGCTCTACACCGAATCTTACGCATCGGGATATGCCGAAAACAGGGAGGAGGCCATCAAGCCGTTTATCGACGCTGCCGTGGCTGCCCGCGATTTGGGACTGGGTCTGAACGCCGGCCACGACCTCAGCCTGGTGAACCTTGCCTACTTCCACAGGATGATTCCATGGACCGACGAGGTGAGCATCGGACACGCCATCATCTGCGATGCCCTCTACATCGGACTGAAGAACACTATCGAGGCGTATCTCCAGTGCCTAAAGTAAGGCCCCGAAGCTGACAAAGGCTACAGGCATACAAGGAAGCCTGTCACTTCCCCTTGGAAAAGTCAGGATTGGTATCACTTGCAAATTAAAGAATTATGGCACGAGAATACAAGCTGAAGCGCGACACGCAGGAAAAAGACGACAAGACGGCTACTACCGACATATTCCAGCGATACATCAAG
This sequence comes from Prevotella pectinovora, assembly GCF_041323955.1. Taxonomy (NCBI): domain Bacteria; kingdom Pseudomonadati; phylum Bacteroidota; class Bacteroidia; order Bacteroidales; family Prevotellaceae; genus Prevotella; species Prevotella pectinovora. Next base: position 3,038,316 of record NZ_JBGLIV010000001.1, on the reverse strand, counting down.
AAAGACAAACGGTCTATCAATAGAATAATTAAACAACAAAAGATTATGGCAAAAGCGTATATGTTTCTTGCCAACGGTTCAGAGGAAATAGAAGCCCTGATTCCCGTTGACGTTTTCCGCCGCGGCGGAGTGGAGATAAAGACAGTGAGCATCACAGGCTCAGAGTTAGTAGAGATGGCACACGGCGTGACCGTGAAGGCCGACCTCAAATTCGAGGACGCCAAGCTGGAGGATGCCGACCTGCTGATGCTGCCCGGAGGACTGCCAGGCGCCACAAACCTCAACGACCACGAGGGTGTGCGCAATGCCGTGCTCAGCCAGTATGAGAAGGGGAAACTCGTTGCTGCCATCTGTGCCGCACCGATGGTGTTCGGAAGCCTGGGCATCGTGAAAGGCAGACGTGCCACATGCTACCCCGGATTCGAGAAATATCTCGACGGAGCGGAATATACCCATGAACTGTGCACCGTTGACGGCAATGTGGTGACAGGCGAAGGTCCTGCCGCAACATTCCCCTATGCCTACACGCTGCTCGAAATGCTCACCACGAAGCAGACAGCAGAGAGCGTGGCTGAGGGAATGATGTATCTGCATCTCATGGAAAACAAATAAGCGCCGCATGATGGAGAATCACGACTATGTGATAATCGTTGCCGGCGGCAAGGGGATGCGCATGGGGGCTGACGTTCCAAAGCAGTTCCTGCCTGTAGGCGGACTGCCTGTGCTCATGCACACGATACGCAGGTTCAGGAACTTCAACGACCGCATGCGCATCATCCTCGTATTGCCCAAACATCAGCAGGAGTATTGGAAGGAGTTGTGCGAACGGCATTCGTTCTGCGAACCGATTGTGATTGCCGACGGCGGAGAGACGCGCTTCCACTCCGTGAAAAACGGACTCGGCTGTATCCCCGACGATGCCTGCGGAACGGTGGGGGTGCATGACGGAGTGCGCCCATTCGTATCTGCCGACACCATACACCGCACATACGCGAAAGCTGCGGAGATGGGGGCTGCCGTACCGGTGGTGCCTGTGGTGGACACCCTCAGACATCTCCTGAAGAGCGACAAGCAGAATGCTTCTGACGCCACGACAACCGCCGCCACTTCTCAGGATGGCGGAGAAACACCGTCGGAGACGGTGCCGAGAAGCGAATACCGCATCGTGCAGACTCCGCAGGCATTCGGCATCAGACTGCTGAAGGAGGCTTATGCACAGGACTATTCCGAGGCTTTCACCGATGATGCCTCTGTGGTGGAACACCTCGGCCATGAGGTGGCGCTCGTGGAGGGCAACCAGGAGAACATCAAGATTACAAGACCTTTCGACATGGCTGTGGCGGAGGTGATACTGCAACAGGAGTCCATCATTCTGAAGCAACAGACTTCAGGCAACTCCAGATGACCAATCTGGGGGAGTGAAGCCGACAAACAGCCAATTCAACCTATCACAACAGAACATCACAAGTGCTTGACATACTGAACCAGGACATACAATATCTGCCGGGCGTGGGACCGAAGAAGAGGGACATGCTGCAGAAGGAGTTGGGTATCTCGAAGATATCCGACCTTCTGGAGTATTACCCATACAAATACGTGGACCGCAGCCGCATATACACCATCAACGAACTACGCAGCGACATGCCCTTCGTGCAGGTGAAGGGACGGATTCTCGGTTTCGAGGAGTTTGGCAGCGGACCGCGCAAGAAGCGCCTCGTGGCCCACTTCACCGACGGAACGGGGATAGCGGACATAGTATGGTTTTCCGGCATCAAATATGCCACGCAGCAATTCAAGGTGAACACGGAGTATATCGTATTCGGCAAACCTACTCTCTATGGCGGCAGATACCAGTTTGCACATCCCGACATCGACAAGGCGGAAGACCTGCAGCTCTCACAGATGGGAATGCAGCCCTACTATATCACCACGGAGAAGATGAAGAAGGCGGGACTGACATCGAGGTCGATAGAGAAAATCACGAAGGCGATGCTCGAAAAGATGAACCAGCCGCTGCCGGAGACACTGCCGCCGTTTATCGCCAACAGACTGCGTCTGGTGGAAAGGGACACGGCACTGCGCCACGTACACTATCCGAAGACCGCCGAAGAACTGCAGAGCGCACGCTTCAGACTGAAGTTTGAAGAGCTGTTCTACGTGCAGCTCAACATCCTGCGCTATGCCTCCGACCAAAAGAAGAAATACCGCGGATATGCCTTCCCGCGCATCGGCGAGATATTCAACAGCTTCTATTCCGACCATCTGCCATTCTCACTCACCGACGCCCAGAAAAGGGTGATGAGGGAGATAAGGAGCGACCTGGGCAGCGGACGGCAGATGAACAGGCTGCTGCAGGGCGACGTGGGCAGCGGAAAGACTCTCGTGGCACTGATGACAATGCTGATAGCTCTCGACAACGGATACCAGGCTTGCATAATGGCACCGACGGAAATTCTCGCCGAACAGCATCTCGCCACGATACGCGAGTTTCTGGGCGACATGGACATAAGGGTGGAACTGCTCACCGGCATCGTGAAGGGCAAACGGCGCAAGTCCGTGCTCGGCGGACTCGCCAGCGGCAGCGTGGACATCCTCGTGGGAACACACGCCGTGATTGAAGACACGGTGCAGTTCAGCAAACTGGGACTCGTGGTGGTGGACGAGCAACACCGCTTCGGAGTGGCACAGAGGGCAAGGCTATGGAGCAAAAGCCAGAACCCTCCCCATGTGCTCGTGATGACCGCCACACCGATACCGCGAACCCTCGCAATGACAATATACGGCGACCTCGACGTGAGCGTTATCGACCAGCTGCCGCCGGGAAGGAAACCGATAGTGACGATACACAAATACAACAACCAGACCACAAGTCTGTACTCTGGCATCAGACAGCAGATAAAAGAGGGCAGACAGGTGTATATCGTGTTTCCGCTCATCAAGGAGAGCGAGAAGCTCGACATACAGAACCTTGAGGAGGGGTTTGAAATACTGAAGGAGGTGTTCCCGGAATTCCGCCTCAGCAAGGTGCACGGCAAGATGAAACCGGCTGAGAAGGACGAGGAGATGCAAAAGTTTGTTAACGGAGAGACGCAGATTCTCGTCGCCACAACGGTGATAGAGGTGGGCGTCAACGTGCCGAACGCTTCGGTGATGGTGATTCTCAACGCCGAACGCTTCGGACTGTCGCAGCTGCACCAGCTGCGGGGCCGTGTGGGCAGAGGGGCGAGCCAGTCGTACTGCATCCTCGTGACGAAGCCTCAACTGACCAACGAGACGCGCAAACGCATCGACATCATGTGTGACACCAACGACGGATTCCTCATTGCCGAAGCCGACCTGAAACTGCGCGGCCCCGGCGACCTGGAGGGCACCCAGCAGAGCGGAATGGCTTTCGACCTGAAGATTGCCGACATAGCGAGAGACGGACAGATAGTGCAGATGGCAAGGGAGGAGGCACAGAAGATAATAGAGCAGGACCCGGAATGCAACAAAACGGAAAACAGCATGCTCTGGCAACGCCTTGCCGCACTGAGAAAGACCAACGTGAACTGGGCAGCGATATCATGACCGGCGACATCACAGACTGTGATGGGAAAAGAGGGGCAGGAGACGACACAATGAGCTTAACAGTGCTCATTTATAAGTTGTTATACAACATGCCTATATGTTAACGACGACCTAAAAACTGTTAACTGACAAGCAACTTTAAAATTTTTTTACTACCTTTGCAGCGAAAATTTAATCACAATGACGAACGCGCGATTGACAGTCCGTCATCATGATTAGTCTTACACAAACATAATGCGACAGACAGGAAGACATACCGTTGCATTATAAAATATTTATTTTATGCAATTCAAAAAGACAATCAAGACACTGGCATTAACGGCAGTCATGGCTCTGGCCACAGTACCAGCAGCAGCACAAGACCTCTTGGCACGCCAGGCACCAGTAGACAAGAAACTTAAAGCAGTTGACACTCTCGCACTTCGCGAACTCATACAAAGAGAACAGGCTGGAGCTCCTTCAGCTCAGCTATACAAAGACTGGAACAACAGATACGCACACCGCGCCACAGAACTTCCAGACTCTTTCAGCATAAACCTGAAACATTTCTGCATGCCTACATCCAGCAGAATCATCACTTCCAACTTCGGAAGCCGTTGGGGACGCATGCACAAGGGTCTCGACATCAAGGTATATATCGGCGACACCATCCGTGCGGCATTCGACGGAAAGGTGCGCATCGTGAGATATGAGGCAAACGGATACGGCAACTACGTTGTGATACGCCACAACAACGGTCTGGAGACCATCTACGGACACATGTCGAAGCATCTCGTGGCAGAAAACGAGCAGGTACGTGCCGGAGACCCTATCGGACTGGGCGGCAACACCGGACGAAGCACCGGTTCTCACCTGCACTTCGAGACCCGTCTCTGCGGAGTGGCTCTCAACCCAGCATTGATGTTCGACTTCCGCAACCAGGACGTGACTGGCGACACATACCTCTTCCGCAAGGAGTCTTACAACAGGGAGTCGCTGGCTGCCACACGTCAGCGCGGCAAGAACGACGATCTGGCTGCCGCAAACGACAACAACTCGAACAACATCGGAGACAATGTGGAGAGTGGCGACGTGCGCTACCACAAAGTGGCAAAGGGCGAGACGCTCGCTGCCATCGCCAGGAAGCGCGGCACCACAATCGACAAGATCTGCAAGCTCAACCACATCAGCAAGAACATGCGCGTGAAGCCGGGACAGATCCTGAGATACTCATAACGAGGGTGCTCACACACTATCGAACCATAGCGAAACTGTATAAACAACACAGGCAAGGAAAAGGCTATCAGGAATATTCCTGGTGGCCTTTCTTATTGGCGTCAACCTGCACACTTTGCCACGGCATCATCCTACTCCAACCGGTCATCAGACCGCCTTGGGCCCGACATGGACAATCGGAATGACACCCTCAAAAAAACAACAAGGGCTACCGGCGGAAACCGATAGCCCTCATCGTGAGATATTCATCCCCCAACGGTCATTATGCAGTTATTTATAACTGCCTGCGGCCGCTTGGAATTTATCATTACTTCTTCTTGTCACACTTCTTAGCGGCAGTCTTGCATTTCTTGTCGCAAGTAGCGCTCTTCTTGTCGCATTTCACCTTGCAGCAGGAAGCCATCTTGGGATCCTTCATGGCGGCAGAACTTACGCCATTAGTCTTCGCCTTGCAGCAGGTGGCAGCCTTGTCACACTTCTTTGCCTTGTCACACTGCATCTTGCAGTCCTTCTTGCCGTCTTTCTTGCATTCCTTCTTTGCCTTGTCACACTGTGTCTTGCCGTCACACTTCTTCTGGCATACGGTCTGGGCGCTGGCGCTTACCGAAAAGCTCAAAGCCGCCATCACGACAGCTGCGATAATTGATTTTCTCATTTCTTTTGTCTCCTTTTTAGTTTATATTATTAAGTTAAGATACGAAACAGGAATCTTATTGCCACCCGCCACCGTATCCACGGCAGCGACATCGTGCAACAATCCACTGTTCACGCTGCAAATGTAGCCTTTAGTCAGATAAATGAGAAATATTTTTAGTTATTAATACCTAAAGGATATAAAAAACGTCAACGCTTCACCACAGCCCTCACCACAAACCAGGCGTGGAGCAGATAAGTGGTTAAAAGACCGTAATATGTCGCCATTATCTTGAAACGCTCACCGAGCGACGCCTTGTGATGGCGTGTGGTGGTGCCTTCTTTCAGATAATCGGCGAGCACGATGCCACTGTTGGCGAGCGGCAGGTTCTTGTCCTCAGCCTGTTTCATTATCCTTATACACCAGTCGAAGTCTGCCGAATAGCGATACATCAGATTGAAGGGCGTGCGCTTGGCGATGTCGGTGCGGGCGTAAAACGCCTGATGGCATACGAGCATGCCGTGGCGGAACGACCGCCACGTAAGCTTCTCTGGAGGCGACAGCCGGCGGTGGGCAAGAAACTGGCGGTTCCCGTCCACGATGTCAGTATTGCCATAGAGCACGGCAGGCAGTGCGTCCTCTCCCCCATCGGCAGCCACATAGCTGTCCACTCCCGTGTTTGCCACGAGTTCGGCGATGGTATCGTCGGCAGGCAGCGAGTCGCCGGCATTCAGAAAGCACACATAGTCGCCGGTTGCCATCTGCAGTCCCTTGTTCATGGCGTCGTAGATGCCATTGTCAGGCTCCACGAGCAATCTCACTTCATGACCATTGTCAGAGGCGAACGAGCGTTCCATATAGTCTTTTGCCACTACGGCGGTGTCATCGGTAGAAGCTCCGTCGATGACGATATGCTCCAGAGCGGCATAATTCTGCCGGAACACGCTGTCGAGAGTGGGCTGCAAGAGCTTCTCGGCATTGTATGTAACGGTGATCAGAGTAATCTTTATCATAGTTTATAGCGTTTTAGGGCCAATGCCTCATTATAAGCCTCGATGTATTTCATTGCCACAGAATACTGCGAATAGCAGGTGTTCACCTTTCGCAGCGCCTCGGCGGCGAGCGCCTCGCGGTCGGCCTCACACATCACCCAATGCATGCCTTTGGCCAGGTCGTCAACGCTCTTGTATTCTGCCACGTAGCCGTTTTTCAGATGGTCTATCATCTCAGGGATGCCGCCGGTGTTGAATCCCACACACGGCACTCCGCATGCCATTGCCTCCATGATGGTGTTGGGCAGGTTGTCTTCGAGCGACGGCAGCACGAACATATCCACTGAATTGTATACGCTCGCTATCTTCTTCTCGTCGCTCACGTAGCCCAGCGGATACGACGGCAACGGCAGCTTCCCGGCGAGTTCCTCTGCCTGTCCGCCGAGGATGGCGATGCCGGTGTTCTGGCGCATCTCGGGATGCTGCTCCACCATCTTGTTCATGGCGGTGATGAAATAGTCCATTCCCTTGCGCTGGTCGGTGACGCGCTGCGACACGAAGAGTATCAGACGCTTGTCGGCTGGCAGTCCGGCATAGATGCGTGCCTTCTCCTGGTCTTCCCGACAGAACACGTGGGTGTCGATGGGATTGGGGATGCTCATCAACTTCTGGCCGCTGAGCAGTCCGCTCTTCTTAGCCTTGTCGGCGAGCCAGCGGCTGCAGGTGACGAAGAGTATGCTGTTGGTGCCGAGGGCCTGACGCTTGCGGCGCCACACCTTGGCAGAAAGGTCGTTCCTGGATCCGCCGCCGGGCAGCAGCGGACAGTTGCCGCACCTGCTCTCATAGCGGTGGCAGTTGCGGGCGTAATGGCATATCGACGAAGCCGGCCACAGGTCGTGCATCGTCCACACCACCGGTTTCTTGCTTGCCAGGATCTTCTTTATGCCTCCGATGGAGAGCATGCCCTGGTTCACCCAGCTCAGGTGTATTACATCTGCCTCGCGGAATTCCCGTGTCCGGGTGATGTCGGTGCCGGCGTTGGCGATGTCTATCTGGAAGAGGTTGTCGCGTTTGAAGCGCAGGTGGCAGAAGATGACGAAGCGTTCCCAGAGGAAGTTCCATCTCTGACGCCACGACTTGTCAAGCTGCGCCACGGTGATATTGTCCGTGGCCTTGTCTCTCACCAGCATCTTTGTCTTTATGCCGTTGTTGTTCAGTGCGTCCATGAGCCTGTTTGCCGCCACGGCGGCTCCGCCCACATTCTCACTGGTGTTTACGATTAGCACTCTCATGATTTTCGTCTCCTTTTTGTTTCAACTGCAAAATTATGAATTTATTGAATAACGCCAAACCTATGTGCGATAAAAAATCGCGGCACGGGGCAATAGTTCAGAATCTTTCACCGCACATTTGCAGAGAAAATCAGTATTTAGCATCTCCTTAACGAACGTTTCTTTCCATGGAAACTTTGGGCACAGTTTTGGGCACCCCCCGTGCCCACTTGGGGCAAGGTGCTTGCCCCAAGTGAGAAAGCTGCTTGCCCCACATGGGCAAGCATGCTGCCCATTTATTGCAGTTTTACGATCCTTGCCCATGGTTGTGGCTTTGTTGTCGGCAAAGCAAAAGCAACCAGAGAAATGTAAGCCATAATTTATATTGCATGCAAAAGTCTTACCAGACAGTAGTAAGGCAAGCCATCCACTTCCATACGATTCCTTCCCCTTATTCTCCAACCATCCAGACAATTACCAGATGGTTTCAGAGCACAAATAAAGGCGGAAGCACCTGTATATCAACGACTTCCACACCCACAACCAGATGGTTGACGGTTTTTTGGAAAAATGAGGTTATATATCAAAATCGAACCGGGAGACAAAGCAAAACAAGTTTCAAGACATATCAATCACCATAAATAATCCATCGAGACGTCCTTTGCTTTACCAACTATGAGATGGCGGCATAAAAAAAGAGTCACCATATTAGGCAACTCTCTTCGTGAACTGTGGTACCACCAGGAATCGAACCGGGGACACAAGGATTTTCAGTCCTTTGCTCTACCAACTGAGCTATGGCACCATTGTCTTAATAAAAATCTCAACCATTTCTCGATTGCGAGTGCAAAGGTACGCTTTTTTTTCGTACTTCCAAAATTTTATCCCGAAAAATTTCGCTATTATCAAAAAATGCACTACCTTTGCATCACTTTAATAAACGGGATTTAGCGCAGTTGGTAGCGCACGTCGTTCGGGACGACGGGGTCGCTGGTTCGAGTCCAGTAATCCCGACAATACAAGGGTTAGGATATTGCATGGCAATATTTTAGCCCTTGTTACTTTATCCCAAATCGGTCATTAGGGCTTGCTTGTATTTTGCTTTTTTAGAAGAGTGGATTTTGTTTGGCTTTTAATGAGTAATAGCGAGCTATTGCGAATTAAAAACAAGCAAAAGACGCCTTATAAAAAGCAAAAGACTGCAAGCAGTTATTAAAATTATACATTGAACGGACTAATGACCGTTTTGGGTTTATTATATTGTAGCTGAAGAAGAAGTAATCCAAAACACACCAATCCACATGAAGAAAATCAAGATTTGTGAACTTCATAAAAGCGCCGCACGAGACGTAAGGACATAAAAAAAGGAGTACCGCTGTACTCCAACCTTGTTAACCTTAAATCTAATACTATGAAAAACACGTTGCAAAGGTATTGCTTATAACAATAAATTGCAAGTGTTTTTCATGTATTTGTTCCGAAATACACTCAATTCTTGATATACATCAAGGGTATAATGTAATAAACTGTCAGCATTCCTCGCTTTTAAGTTACAAAACAACATAGGGTGTAACAATGCCAATGTATATTTCAGCCTGTCAGCACCTATCTGCTTCCAACTATCCAACAAGGAGGAGAAGCGGCCATTATCGTGCGCCATTCCCTTTCGCATCTTCCGTATCGCATATTACCAGTCCCTCCTGTTTCATTCCGTCCATCATGATATGCAACGGTTTGCTGAAACGAACGTGGCGCACATGCGGTGTCTCTTCTACGGCAGGCATAGCGTCGAGAATCTCCTTGCGGAAGAATCCCATGCCTTTATTCTCGTCGATGGTGAAATAGCCGACACCGAAACTGGTGAGGTTCTGGAAGAAGTGAGTGCCCTGACTCGGATCCACGCTGTAGTTCTTCAGCGTGGTCTCCACGATGAGTTTCGCCGCACTGATATGCGACCACTTCACCGGCACACCGAGCCACGAATCACTCGAGCCCCATCTGCCGGGTCCCACAAGCACATAATTCTTGCCGTCGGCAAGGAATTTCTTGTTTATGCGCTCCACCTCCATCGCCACCACGGGATTGTCAGATGCCGTGAAGTTCTCGTCGGTCTTCACATACACCACATCCACGATATCGTCGCTCACTCCATGTCCCAGGGAATTGTGCGAGCGCAACAGACATTTGTCATCAGGAATTGTCATGATGTCTTGGTCGAGCACCTGTTTGCTGTCCACGATAGGACGTATCTGCAGGAGATAGAACTCTCCAGTGCGGTCATCATTGAGAGTGCAGGCAAACTCTATCTCCACCGGACGGCGCATACTGTCGGCGCCGTGGTGCATTGACAGTTTCAGCAGTTCGGGCAACGGGAACACTCCGTGGCGCAGCACACCGTTGAAACTGACTATCTTGCGTCCGCCATCATACAGTCCGTCGCGAATCACCCGGTCGTTGGCATCATAGGTGGAAGCGATAAAATTGAGAGCGCCGTCGTTTTCGGCATCCTTCACCTTGAGCTTCAGAATATTGAAACCGTCGTCCACCTTGAAGTCCACTCCCACGCGCTTCATGTCGAGGGCATAGAACTGCGTCTGTGTCTGGCGCAGGGCAATCTCCATGTCGCTCGTCTGCAACACCTGGGCGGGATGATACGGACTGACACGCAGCGTCTGTCCACCGTCTACGATATACTTTCCGAGTCCGAGGGCAAGACTGGCGATACCCTCCTCCGACTTCTCATATCCTAAAGGATAATAGTTGATGGAACGAAGCACACCGCTGAAATTAGGATAGAAATGGTCGCCATACTGCTTGCCCACCACCTCTTGAAGGATTACCGCCATCTTCTCCTGGTCTATCACGTTGCGCGTGGCAGTCATATACGCCTTGGAATCCTTGAAATACACCGAGGCGTAGACGCTCTTGATGGCAGCGGCGAGCATACGCAGCATCTCGTCCTTGTCGTCGAGATAGGGTATCATATATGTGGAATATATGCCGGCAAAGGGCTGGTAGTGTGAGTCTTCGAGCAGACTGCTGGAACGTATCGCTATAGGATGGCGGATAGCCTCGAAAAAGGTCTTGAAGTCGTCGATGAACTGGTCTGGCAGCTGCGCCTTGATGAATGCCTGGAGTATTTCCTCGTCGGGAGCATCGCTGAGTGCCAGCTGATAGAGGTTGTTGTTGTCCATGAACTGGTCGAAGACATCGGTACAGAGCACCACGGTCTTCGGTATCGACACCTTCACCCCCTCAAACTCATTGAATTCGGGATGTGTCTTTATGATATTGTCCAGAAAAGCGAGTCCTCTGCCCTTTCCGCCGAGCGAACCGTCGCCGATGCGGGCGAAGTGGCTGTAGGCATCGAAGCGGTCGCGTTTGAACACGGCCACCGTTCCCACGTTCTTCATGTGGCGGTATTGCACGATGGCATCGAAGATGATCTGGCGATGCTGGTCCACGTCTCTGAGTTTCTCCAGCGTCACCGTCTTAAGGAATTCCGACACGGGGAATATCGCCCTGGCACAGAGCCAACGGCTCACGTGGTTGCGCGACAGGTGGTAGAGCATGGAGTCATTTGGGATGCTGAAGATATTGTCCTGCAACTCCTTCAGGTTGCGTATGCGGCGTATCTCCTCATGGGTCTTGGGGTCGCGGAAGATGAAGTCTCCGAATCCCATGTGCTCCGCCATGATATTGCGCAGGTCGATGTTCATCTTCTTTGAATTCTTGTCGATGAAGCGGAATCCCAACTTCTCGGCTTTCTCGGCATTCTCCGTCTCGCTGCTCTCCATAATGAGCGGCAGGAACGGGGCACGGCGGTGGAACTCCGACAGCAGTTTGAGTCCTGCCTCAGAGTCTTTCACGCCTCCCTTCGGAAAACGGCAGTCGCTGATGACGCCGAGAATGTTTTCGGGGAAGCGCACGAAATAGTCCATCGCCTCCTCGTATGTTCTGGCGAGCACCACCTTTGGCCTTCCTCTCATTCGCAGCGTGGCGGTGTGGGAGTTGAGCGCCTCGGTAGCGAAGCTCTGGCTCTGGGAAAGGATGTAGCTATAGAGGTTGGGCAGGATGGAGGAGTAGAAGCGGATGCTGTCTTCCACCAGGAGTATCATCTGCACTCCCGCCTCGTCGATGTCGTGTTCGAGGTTCATCTTGTCCTCGATGAGTTTTATGATAGAGAGGATGAGATTGGTATTGCCGAGCCAGCAGAACACGTATTCGAATATCGAGAGGTCTTCGTTCATTATCCTTTGCGTGATGCCATGCGAGAATGGCGTGAGCACCACACACGGGATATCCGGAAACTCCCTCTTCACCGCCCTCGCCACGGTGAAGGCGTCGTTGTCGGCATTTCCAGGCATACATATCACGAGGTCGATGCTCGTGGTGGAGAGCACTTCGGAGGCTTCCACCATGGTGCTCACCTGAGTGAAGGTGGGCGGATAGCGAAGGCCGAGCTCAGTATACTCATTGAAAATCTTTTCATCCACTCGCCCGTCGTCTTCGAGCATGAAGGCGTCGTAGGGGTTAGCGATGATGAGGACATTGAAAATACGATGCGTCATCAGGTTCTTGAATGACACATCCTTGAGATAAAACTTATTCCATTGCTGGGGCGCTTGTTCGTTCATAGGTTGGAGTGTTATTTGTTTGTATTGCCTGCAATTCACATCTTTGCACTGCTTCCGTTATGTGTCAGCAATGCTGATGAAATCGGTTCTTGATGCAAATATATCCATTTTCTCGCTAACACACAAATTAAGTATATATAAAATCACAAGCAATATGTCAACAATTTGGAATGAAAGACAACATATTAAACCTTAAACCACAGGTCCGGTTTGCCGACAAGCAAGTCTGCCACAAAGTGGCCGAACAACATTAAAAGGGACATTTTTATAAAGCAAAAGGGGATATTCGACACCCAACCTTTAAAAAACGTGAAAAGAAAAGGAATACAAGAAGAAAAGTTACGCCATTAAGAGTATAATACGTATATTTGCACTGAAAGTATATGGATAATTCTTACCACAACGAGCACAGGCATCATTAAAGCCTGATGCCAAAAATCCAAAGCATGAACTAAGTTGGTTGCAACATGCGCCAACACGAGGAACGACAAAGGCGTTATTCAACAGTCTAATTCTCAAAACTTAAAAATGCAGGGATGATTGTTTATCTTGCGGAAAAGGGATTATCCTATATGATGACATTGACTGCGTATGTCATGCCTGAGAAACAAGGCTGACAGAAGCACGAAATAATTGTCGGGAATGTTATGCCGTGTCAGGAAACGAAGCAGCGGCGAAACGAACAGGCATCGGCGGCAAGCGGATTGTCTGAGACAAGAGATTCATAATAAAGACTTTTCATAACATTAATTAATTTATTGACTTACATATTTATTTAAAAACCTGGAGAGGTTTAAAAGAAATTCATGAAGCTGGATTGCCTGTTTTTCGCAGGACAACAATCTAAAGAACGATGTGATATCGGTGCTTCAAAACTTATGTAATTAGCGACATAAGGTAAATAGCTTTAGTGGAAGTTCAGCGTGCGAGAGCATACTGGACTTTTTTTTATGAACCGATCTAAAGCACATGAAAAACCAAATGCCAAGAAATACCTGGAATACAAAGAAACTCCAAGCCGCTGACAAAAACAAAAGAGACCAGACTCTGCACCAGGACAAATACAACAGCCGTCCTACTTCTTCACATTCTTCTGCTGCCATGCCGGCACATAGCCGTCAGCTGGTTTTGTCACCTCCAAGTCAAATTCCGGAAGTTCCACATCATCGTCACCACGATACGGAATTTCATTTTTGCGATGGAAACGCTCCACCAAGACCGTTCCCACTCCTGCCGCCACCAGCCCCAACTGTTTTGCCGCCGCCATCGAAAGGTCGATGATCCTGCGTGCATGACGCGCACAGCGGTCGGTAACCCTCACGACAACACTCTTGCCGTTTTTCACGTTTGTCACCCTTAGCAAAGTGCCAAGAGCATACTTTGCATGGGCACACGTCATACTGTCGCTATGGTATTTCTCCCCATTGCTCATTCGTCTGCCATGCATACGGTTAGAATAATAGGATGCCACCCCTCTCTCCTGAGCGAGGAGAGAGAGACGACATCCAAATGTAATCAATAAAATCAGTATTATGAAGTATTTTCTCATCAAAAAGAATTATACTATACCCTGAGCCATCATAGCGTGAGCTACCTTCATGAAGCCGGCGATGTTAGCACCCTTCACGTAGTTGATGTAGCCGTCAGCCTCAGTACCGTACTTAACGCACTGCTCATAGATGTCGCTCATGATCTGATGCAGACGCTCGTCTACCTCAGCCTCTGTCCAACCGAGGTGGATAGCGTTCTGAGTCATCTCAAGACCAGAAGTAGCAACACCACCAGCGTTGACAGCCTTGCCAGGAGCGAAGAGCTGCTTAGCCTCGATGAACTTGTCAACAGCCTCAGCTGTACATCCCATGTTAGAAACCTCAGCTACGCACAATGTCTTGTTAGCGAGGAGCATGTCTGCGTCAGCAGCACCGAGCTCGTTCTGGGTAGCGCAAGGCAGAGCGATGTCAACCTTAACCTCCCATGGCTTCTTGCCAGCAACGAACTTAGCCTCTGGATATTTCTCAGCGTATGGTGCACAAACGTCGTTACCGCTTGAACGGAGCTCGAGCATATAGTCGATCTTCTCACCGCTGATACCTGTTGGGTCGTAGATGTAGCCGTCTGGACCAGAGATTGTAACAACCTTAGCGCCGAGCTGGGTAGCCTTTGTAACAGCACCCCATGCCACGTTACCGAAACCGCTGACAGCGACTGTCTTGCCCTTGATGTCGATATTGTGAGTCTCGAGCATATGATGTACGTAGTAGATAGCACCGAAACCAGTAGCCTCAGGACGGATCTTTGAACCACCGTACTCAAGTCCCTTACCTGTCAATACACCGTTCCACTGGTGTGTGAGCTTCTTGTACATACCGAACATGTAACCGATCTCACGGCCACCAACGCCGATATCACCTGCAGGAACGTCCTCGTTAGGACCGATGTGACGATAAAGCTCTGTCATGAAAGCCTGGCAGAAACGCATAACCTCTGCGTCGCTTCTTCCACGGATAGAGAAGTCTGAACCTCCCTTACCACCGCCCATTGGCAGAGTAGTAAGTGCATTCTTGAATGTCTGCTCGAAGCCCAAGAACTTCAGGATTGAAAGGTTTACTGACGGATGGAAGCGGATACCACCCTTGTACGGACCGATAGCGCTGTTGAACTGCACGCGGTAACCGAGGTTTACATGAATCTCACCGTTGTCGTCAACCCATGGCACACGGAACGTGATGATACGCTCTGGCTCCACGATGCGCTCGATAATCTTAGCTTTCTCGAACTCAGGATGCTGGTTGTAAACGTCCTGGATGGAAATAAGTACTTCCTTAACTGCCTGTAGATACTCCAACTCGCCTGGATGCTTCTGCTCCAGCTGTTGCATGATTTTCTCCACTTCCATAGTAATGTGTTTTTATTTAAAAGATTATGTTAATTATGTGTTTTATCAAAGTGTTTATTATCACATCGCAAATGTAGGCATTTTCAAAATACGCTGCAAGAAAAATCGAGAAAATTTTATTTTAGTTCTTACTATTTGTTAAATATCTGCTGATATAGCACCGAAAAACTCGTTTTCTGAGCTTTTTCACCTTATTGTAGTGACGTCAAACTCTCTGATTTCTGATTTGCGGAGTTGTGCCGACTCTTGGGCGCAGACTGTGAAATGCACCTTGCCGTCTTTCAGTTTCTTGTCTGCCTTCACCATCGCCGTATAGCGTATTCCCTTGCCGGGAGCGATTTTTTCCACTATGATTGGAGCCGAAACGAAGACATGCTTGTTGCCGGAAGTCTCCATCACCATGGGTTTCACATTATACATATATTCCGGAGTATTGTTGTATACCTCCACCACCACTTTTGCCAATTCACCGCTATGCAGCTCAAGACCTTTGCCCTTGCCCACGAATCTCACGCTGCGGAGCTCCAGGGGCGAAGCGCTGACTGGAGCCGGATCTGACTGGAGCTTGCTGACTACATCCGGTTCTTCAACGGATGTATTATCGGCAGGAGCATCAAACTGTATCACGTCGTCACCGCCATTCTCAGGGTCGAAATCACTTGTGGCGTCATCGTCTGAATCGCCATAAGACCGGCTGTCATACGAGGAATTGCCGTTTCTGTCGTCTCCACGATAATTCCCGTTTCTGTTGTCTCCACGGTAATTGCCGTCGTAGCGTTCTGCCTTTCGCTGCTGTGCCTTATCAGCGGCGTCACCCACCACGGCACCTATCACGGCACCGCCGGCCATGCCAACTATCGTACCGACATCGCTGCCTCTTGGTCCACCGCTTATGCCGCCGATGGCGGAACCGAGAATGCTTCCCAACTCTGCTCCGAGAAATCCTCCCGAAGCGCCGCCGTCGCTAATCGAACCGCAGCCCGACACAAGCAGTGCCGCACTGAGTACTACCGCAAATAATCCGTTTCCTTTCATAATCATAGTGTGTTTATGTCCGTAATATATATATATGTGTCGATGGTGCGCACCATCGCACAATACAAAGATAGGAATTATTATTTACATTGCATCCTAAATTGAGCAAAAGAAACAATTTTGTGGAAGTTTTACCCTTCTGCATCTCCGTTTCTCCATTCCTTCGGACTCTTTCCCTTTGATGCCTTGAAGCTTCTGCTGAAATATTTAGGGTCGGAGTATCCGCAAGAATATGCCACGTCGCTTATCGGGATATCGGTTGACGAGAGCAGATGGCACGCACGTTTCATACGCGCCTCACGCAGGAAGTCGAGTGGCGTCACTCCCATGATCTGCTTCATCTTGCGCTGCAGCCCCGACCGGCTCATGGCTGCTGCCGCTGCCATGTCGCCCACTCCTATCTCCGCATCGCCAAGATGTTCGTCGACAAATGCCGACACACGCCTCATCATAACGTCATCCTCATGCGTGAGTTCAGGGTGCAACGGTGTGTCTGCCGGTGCCGGTTCATGGGCATCACCGCCAGTACCGTTACTGAGCAGATTCAAGTATGCGTCGAGAGCTTCACGGCGCTGACGCTTTATACGCCTTATATATATAATGGTATATACTGCAGAACCGAAGAACGCCAACAAAAGCAAGAGGAGCAGCACACGGGCGGGAGTAGTCTCCCAGAATGTCGGTGTCACTACTATCGTCAGCCTTCTCACGTTGTCTACCCAGGCGCCGTCGGCATTGGTAGATCTCACCAGCACGACATAGGTTCCGGGCTCCAGGTCGAGCAGTGTGGCAGAATGGTTATGGCCTATGTCATTCCATTTTACGTCTTCCTCATCACCGTCGTCCAAGAGGGCGAAGGCATACGAAAGGCGGACATCGGCGGAATAGTCGAGAGCGGCAAATCTCAGCGTGAAGCTCCTCTCGTTGCTCGCCAACACCAATGTGTCCATGGCATTGACGGAGCAGCTTCCTTCCACTCCCTGCACGCTGACGCCTGTGAGGGCGATACTCGGCACAAAGGTGCTCTTGCGCAACTGCTGCGGAGCGACATAATACTCTCCGTCTTGCAGTCCGAACAGCCAACGCCCATCTGGCAATCTCACGGGAATTGCCTCTGAGAACCTGCATTCCGACTGGAAGAAATTCTTTCCGAACGAGAGATAATCTCCATTGTCGGGATTGAACATCACCAGTCTGTCGCTTCCCACCATAAGCATCTGGCGAGAAAACCCCACAACCGACAGAGCCACATCGGTGGGCATCCCGTTAGCCTCATCATAATGCCGGAAAGACAGTTTGTCTGCCGTCAGGTTTCCCGTCTGAATCATATTCACTCCACCACTCTCCGTACTGACAAAAATCCGTCCTCTATAGTCTTCAGCCACGTTCATCACCGCACTGCAACTGAGGGCATCCTTGCGATCAGCCTCACGAGTGTGGCAATGGAACACCATGTTTCTGACGCCATTCCCAGCTGCCAGCTTTGCCACAAGCAGTCCGTCGGTCGTGGCGCATAGCATCACATCATCTTTGGTCAGATGTATCATCCTCACCTTCTTTGCCAGAGTGTGGGGATAGTTTCTTAATCCGGAGAAAGGTTTCACCACTACAGGTCTTTCCGCTCTCGGATTCTCAACGCAACACACTCCCCCACCAAGAGTAGCAATCCAGAGTCTGCCCCAACGGTCCTCCTTGATGTCATAGACATTGTCGCTGTTCAATCCTCCGATTTTATCTATTCTGTATGCCTGCATCCCATGACATCCGGTCAGGCGGAAGAGTCCCTGCGGCTTGCTTCCCAGCCAGATGCTCCCGTCTCGGGTCTGAGTGATGCAGTATATCGGACAGCGGAATTTAGTGTAGCCCGCCACAATCCTGCCATCCGGCGCAAGATACCCCACAAGTCTGTTGCTACGGTCGAAAATCCTCACTGTCTCGTCTTCCTTAGTGGCTATCCAGTATCTCTTGTCCCTATCCACGAAGACGGTCTTGACTTCAGCGCCATTACCGTTTCTCACCACATTCCCGTTCTGTCTCGGAAAACATATCTTGTATATGCAGCTTGTAGCAGCCACCCAGAGATTGCCTTGCTTGTCAGAGAGGCAGAAGCGTGCTGCCTCCAGGCTTTTCCTGTCACCGTAGGGTGTCTCCTTGCCTCCCCTTGGCGTATAGGTCAGTCTGCCGTCATAATACACCTTCCACTGATTTCCCACGCCATCGCGATGGCGATATGGTCTGTTTTCTTTCACCGCCGTGGCATTCCGCCCTCTCAGCTGCATTCCTCCGATTTTTTCAAACCGGTAACGCTTGAGGTTGAAAAGATACATGTCGTCGTCCACCCTGCATCCCAGATTCCCGTCATCACACAACCACACGCTGCGCATGCGGTCTGTTGCCAATCGGCTTCCGTCACCTACACGTCCTTTGAATCCACGGAATTCGTAACCATCGAAGCGACATAGTCCGTTCCATGTCGAGAACCACATCATGCCCTGACTGTCTTGTGCCATCTGAGTGACGTGCCATTGGGTGAGTCCGTCGTTCTCATCATACCGCTGGATATGACAAATCGGTGTGGCTGCAGCAGAGACGGCAGACAGCAGCGACAATGATAATGACAGGACAAGTGTTATAAGCCTCATTGTATATTCGGGACAATTTGTTTTGACAGATTCAGTGCCAGATTAATCCCCAATGTCTGGATTGGTGGAGCAACTGGTTTTACGATGCAGAGCATCTAACACGCTGATAATCAGATATGAACACAATGCAGGAACAGAGTTTGAGCCGTTGTTGGAAACGGAGGTCTTGCTTCTGCAAATCGCTGATTATCAATACAATATGCCGTAGTATTCCTATTTGTTTTCTCTTGTTTTCACGTCCTACTTTCCAATACAGAGCGTGTAACACTCTGACTATCAGTGTATATAGTGTATAACGGTCGGTAATTGAGCCGTTGGTCATACTCTCTGTACTTCCCTGTTAATCCTTTGAATATCAGCGGTTTCGCTATTTCGCCATGATTTGACCTTCCATTGAGGAGATGTCTTCTAATTAACATTTTCTACTTTCCCACGCAGATTTTCAACACATCTGATTATCAGTGTTTTA
Source organism: Prevotella pectinovora (assembly GCF_041323955.1). Lineage (NCBI taxonomy): Bacteria > Pseudomonadati > Bacteroidota > Bacteroidia > Bacteroidales > Prevotellaceae > Prevotella > Prevotella pectinovora. The sequence goes on along the minus strand of NZ_JBGLIV010000001.1, from coordinate 3,018,958 downwards.
CGTATTAAAAGGACGATAGTTGAGCCGTTGTCCTTTTGAAAACATTTTAGCTTGATTATCAGCTATTTGTCTAAGTTTTGCTTTCTCTTCTTTTCATTTTGAACCTAATTTTGAAGATTGTAAAATTAACATATTTAACATTCAATAACACGATATTGCTATGTGCTCATATCAAAACGTAGCGTAATCTTGCTTTGTTCTGCAGATCCAGTTGTTCAACATGAACACCTCGAAGAACTTGTATGTGTTCATTCTGGCATATGCTTTCATGCTTTTTGGAGAATGCAATTCTATCTTGGCTCGACATCTTGCCGATAAGATGTATGAGTTGCAATCTATATTACCTGTTCTAATGATGATGCAAAATTACCACAATTACTTTTCATTGTGGCATTTTTATACTGAAATCAGTCAAAACGCCTCAAAATTTAACTTTCTTCAGTAAAGAGAAAGAAAAAATGGAGTATCAGCTATTCATACAAGTTTATTTCGTCATATACATATATATGGCTTTCATAAACCTGTAAACTCAATCTCTGTTCCTGTTCTAAGCCATTTGAGGTCATGACTTTTGAGTTTGGAGAACATGTATATATACATGAGTAAGTCTAAACTTAAACTTACATGCCATAAGTTGAGCCCGATGGCTGCTCATTAACGGCAGGGGCAGTCCTTCTTTTTTCTCCTTGCTGAATTACCTCTTTCTTTAACTTCTGTGAATCGTTGCGAGAACCGTATTGCGTTTATTCTCGACATCCTAATCCCCAGATGTGCCTTCCTTCTGTTCCCTTCCTTGTGCGTTCTCCGTCTTTTTCATCGTATTTGCACCCCCAATCTCTTCATGCTGTTGCTCAGTTTCCGCCCATCCTTCAACGGCTATCTGCACGATATTTGTTCATCGCTTGTTTATCTGATATAGATACCTGTTTCCTTTACCTAACACCGATTACTTGATTTTCTGCACTTTTCTCCACTTCTTATTTTGGACGAAGCAGACACACTTACTTTTTCCGTCGCAAAGTTAGTGCAAGCCGCATTGTATCAAGTATCAGTGCCTTATTACCTGAATTATTTCAAAAACTTTTTCGTCTGACATCATCCAAAAAACTTTTCTGTGCCAAGGTGAAATAATTCGGTAATTCCTTGCTTGCCTGCTTTCCTTGCCAACTCTGATAGCAACGTAAAAAATAAATGTTTCACTTCTAAAATATCAAAGTTATGAAAAAGATTGAAAATTCTTTCGTAGTAAGCGGTTTCGTAGGTAAGGATGCAAGCATCCATCAGTTCTCAACAGCATGCGTTGCACGTTTCTCACTGGCCATCAGCCGTACTGAGAAGAATAGCGAGGAAACAAACCGCACATCAGCCTTCATGAATGTAGAGACATGGCGCAAAAACGAGAACACCTCTTCCTTCGATCGCCTTGTAAAGGGAACTCTCCTTACGGTAGAAGGCTACTTCAAGCCTGAGGAATGGCAGGATACCGATGGAGTTAAGCACAATCGTGTTGTTCTCGTCGCAACCAAGTTCTACGAAGCTGTGGAGAAAGAAGAAACTCCTGCTCCACAGGAGAGCAAGACAAAGAAGGGCTAATAACCTTTCTCGTCATCAAAGAGCGGCCATCGGGTCGCTTTTTTTGTGTTTTGGGCTCTCTTTTTCCTTACAGAACCATAAAATTTGCTCTTTATCCAACATTTTCCTTGCCGTTATGCATTTATTTCAAAAACATTGCGTAATTTTGCAGTCGTAAATATAAGCGTAATATTTATTTGCGAAATAATTCCGGCGATAATTTGTTGGGGTGGGAAAAAATAACTAATTTTGTGGTCACCATGCGGCAGTAATAATATACATATTAATACGAGTTAGTAATCCTGTAGTTCTCACATGCTACGAGGAGGTATTAAAAGGTGCGTTTCGACAATGCATCTATTGTAGTATATTATTGCTTAATCCAAATGAATATTATAAATTTAGGAATTCTTGCTCACATTGATGCAGGAAAAACTTCCGTAACCGAGAATCTGCTGTTTGCCAGTGGAGCAACGGAAAAGTGCGGCCGTGTGGATAATGGTGACACCATAACAGACTCTATGGATATAGAGAAACGTAGAGGAATTACTGTTCGGGCTTCTACGACATCTATTATCTGGAATGGAGTGAAATGCAATATCATTGACACTCCGGGACACATGGATTTTATTGCGGAAGTGGAGCGGACATTCAAAATGCTTGATGGAGCAGTCCTCATCTTATCCGCAAAGGAAGGCATACAAGCGCAGACAAAGTTGCTGTTCAGTACTTTACAAAAGCTGCAAATCCCGACAATTATATTTATCAATAAGATTGACCGTGCCGGTGTGAATTTGGAGCGTTTGTATATGGATATAAAAACAAATCTGTCGCAAGATGTCCTGTTTATGCAAACTGTTGTCGATGGATCGGTTTATCCGGTTTGCTCCCAAACATATATAAAGGAAGAATACAAAGAATTTGTATGCAACCATGACGACGATATATTGGAACGATATTTGGCGGATAGCGAAATTTCACCGGCTGATTATTGGAATACGATAATCGCTCTTGTGGCAAAAGCCAAAGTCTATCCGGTGCTACATGGATCAGCAATGTTCAATATCGGTATCAATGAGTTGTTGGACGCCATCACTTCTTTTATACTTCCTCCGGCATCAGTCTCAAACAGACTTTCAGCTTATCTCTATAAGATAGAGCATGACCCCAAAGGGCATAAAAGAAGTTTTCTTAAAATAATTGACGGAAGTCTGAGACTTCGAGACGTTGTAAGAATCAACGATTCGGAAAAATTCATCAAGATTAAAAATCTAAAGACTATTTATCAGGGCAGAGAGATAAATGTTGATGAAGTGGGTGCCAATGATATCGCGATTGTAGAAGATATAGAAGATTTTCGAATCGGAGATTATTTAGGTGCTAAACCTTGTTTGATTCAAGGATTATCGCATCAGCATCCCGCTCTCAAATCCTCCGTCCGGCCAAATAAGCCCGAAGAGAGAAGCAAGGTGATATCCGCTCTGAATACATTGTGGATTGAAGACCCGTCTTTGTCCTTTTCCATAAACTCATATAGTGATGAATTGGAAATCTCGTTATATGGTTTGACCCAAAAGGAAATCATACAGACATTGCTGGAAGAACGATTTTCCGTAAAGGTCCATTTTGATGAGATCAAGACTATCTACAAAGAACGACCTGTAAAAAAGGTCAATAAGATTATTCAGATCGAAGTGCCACCCAACCCTTACTGGGCCACAATAGGGCTGACTCTTGAACCCTTGCCGTTAGGGACAGGGTTGCAAATCGAAAGTGACATCTCCTATGGTTATCTGAACCATTCTTTTCAAAATGCCGTTTTTGAAGGGATTCGTATGTCTTGCCAATCTGGTTTACATGGATGGGAAGTGACAGATCTGAAAGTAACTTTTACTCAAGCCGAGTATTATAGCCCGGTAAGTACACCTGCTGATTTCAGACAGCTGACCCCTTATGTCTTCAGGCTGGCCTTGCAACAGTCAGGTGTGGACATTCTCGAACCGATGCTCTATTTTGAGTTGCAGATACCCCAAGCGGCAAGTTCCAAAGCTATTACAGATTTGCAAAAACTGATGTCTGAGATTGAAGACATCAGTTGTAATAATGAGTGGTGTCATATTAAAGGGAAAGTTCCATTAAATACAAGTAAAGACTATGCCTCAGAAGTAAGTTCATACACTAAGGGCTTAGGTGTTTTTATGGTTAAGCCATGCGGGTATCAAATAACAAAAGGCGGTTATTCTGATAATATCCGAATGAACGAAAAAGATAAACTTTTATTCATGTTCCAAAAATCAATGTCATCAAAATAATGGAGTGGTCAGGAAATTAATATAAGACGCCGTGGCGACAGGAGCGTGAGGCAGTGCGCCGGGCGTATTGCCTCACACAACCTTATCACCACCGCTTGCTCCCAGATGATGTGATAATTCAGGCGATAAGCCGTGTCAGTGGCCCGCAGATCCACAGGCACGGCACATCGCCTTGTGCTGTTTACCGGTTGCCCGGCTGATTCCGTGCTGCACACCGATTCAGCTTCGGGCAGTTCTGATTTTGGATATGATGTCCGGCTGAAGCCGGAGGCGGCGACAACGCCAGAGCAAAGCGAGGGCAAGCCTTCGCTCGACTCTCGCGTTGTCGCCTCTCTTTGGAATACCAGTCTGCAAACGATGACTATGGCCGCTTCAAGGCTGGCACTTTGAAACGGCAAAGGTCAAAGGTGGCCGGTTCTTTCCCTTGAAGATTTTGAGCCTCGGCAGGGACAGGCGTTTTGGCGTGCGAAGTTACTGCGTCCGGGAGGAACGTCAAGTGACGCTGCGCTTGTGGTCGGCGTCCGCGCTCGTGAGCCTCCACATTTTTTCTCCCTCAATTCCGAAAAAATGGGTATCCCTCGTTTGCCGCTGACTACACACTTGCCTTATCCTCCCTTTTGGCCGCAGTTGTGGGACTGCACGAAAAACGGCCAGCCCTGCCGGAGAAGCTCAAAGAGCTTCAAACAAAAGGGAAAAAATTAACTCAAACGCTCAAACATCAAATGACTATGCGAGTAAAAAGAATGAAAGTAGTGGAGGGCAGACGGCTCAATATCGGGCAGTTCCCCAATTTTCACCGCTCCGGCTCCATTAGGGGCATGAAAAAACTCTACTATGGCGAGAACTGCCTTTTGGTACGCTGTGGCAACTATATCTACAACGTTACCTCCGAACCCTCAATCTACAATCAGGCAACAATCTAAATCATAAGAATATGGAAAATTATAACGGAATAGCAATATCCAAGAACGACAAGGAATTTGTCGTGGCGTTTGACAACTTTGTCAACGGCAAAATGCAATCCGCAACCAACACAGGAAAGGCACTCGCCACAATACACCGCTATTTGCAGTCGCAGGCTTTCAAGGTGTGCGTGGCATATTTCCGTCAGCTCGCTGTCAACTACCGAACCGGTTATTATGACGAGCGGAACGAAACGGCAGCCCGGAGAGCGGCGATGATGTACGACACACTGATGAAAGGCGATGAAATCTATGACCCCGAATATAAAGAACTAAAGGATAAAAGCGTATGAACGACACCGATTTTCCCGAATACGGACGCCAGTGCGAGTTGCTGACACCGTGGCGAGGCTACCACCGTGGCACAATCGTAGGACTGAACGGCTACCGCTTCATCATCGAGGTAAGCAGTGGCGCGAGGATTGAACTTTACGAATACAAAAGTATGAAAAAAAAATCATATTCCGCAACATCTCGCTATTACTCATTAATAGTCAAACAAAATTCACTCTTCTAAAAGCAAAATCCAAGCAAGCCCTAACGACCGATTTGGAATAAAAGAAAGCAAAATTCAAGCAAGCCATAGTGACCGATTTGGAATAAGAAAATCTGGGAACGCCACATCACATGGAATCCCCAGACAATCTTTTACTCAAATCTGAAACCAGATTTGGACTACTTATAAATAATCTACCAACTGTTTTTTATTTCATCACTACTTTTCTCGATGTCTTGCCGTCAGTAATGACATTGATGCCTTTTGCCGTATCAGCAATTCTTTTGCCATCGATTGTATATACAGCAGTAGCCTTGAATGTGTCGCCAGCAGTCTCTACGGAGCCCACTGCCGATGTCTGGTCTGCCTTGGCAGCCTTACTCAGTCCGCCGTATTCGTTCACAGCCTGTATCAGGTATTCGTTGCCTGCCTCATATTCGCATGATGTGGCAGTAGTGAATCCTTCCACGTTGCCGTTTTTCGTTATCACATAGCAGATGGCATATGGCACAGGCTGCCATTTCAGCATTCCGCCCTCAACTACAGGTGCTGGCGACTCACAAGCCTCGGTAATCAGCTCCGGTTGCCAATTGTCAGAACCGCTGAGCACGTTCTTCACCGTATATTGTGCTGCCTCCTCGTCGGTGAGGAAGTTCTTTGCCTTGCCTTCCACCTTTGTGTCGCCGTTCATATAATAATAGGTATCACGGCGGTGAGAGAGATCCACAGGGTTGCCTTCGGCGTCCATAGTGTTGTAGTCAGCCCACAGCACAGGCAGTCCGCCCATCGTTTCATACCATCCCGTGGCAGGTATCGTCACCTCAGCCTTCGTGTTGATGAAAACGGTCTTCGGGAAGTTGTGCCAAGGTCTGCCAAGCCATACCGATGTTTCTGACGGTACGCCAGGAGCCGTTATCACGTTGTTCATGAACACGTATCCCCACTTCACGTCTTTCTGGTGTGATGGTGCCACGATGTATCCTCCGCTCTTGCGCACGATATTGATTGTGTCGTTGTCGAGATAAACGTCGCCGCTGTTGTAGATGAAGTCTACGGCTCCCTCGATGAAGGAGTTCTTCACGTAGTGGCGATAGTTGGATTTGCTTGTAGTTATCCACGTATCCTGATAACTGTACATTCCCACGTTGTTGAACACGATGCGGTCGTTCTCGGTGTTTAGGGCGAGCGCCTGCGGACCGTCGTTCTTCTCCACTCCGTATGAATTCACGAAACTCAATCCCTCGAAATACAGGTTGGCGGCGTGTGCCACGAATGTAGCTCCCTTGTCCACGCTCAGTGCGTTTGGTCCGCCGCAAAGTTTGTCATCACTGATAAACACCTTGTCGCGTCCCTGTCCGATGAAGTGCAGATATGGCTTTGTTACCGGCAGGTCAACATGCTCTTTGTATGTACCTTTCTTTATGAATATGAGCCATGGCTTCACTCTGTTCTGCGGTGCGGCGTCGATGGCAGCCTGCACAGTGGTGTAGTCTCCGGTGCCGTCTTGTGCCACCACTGCGTCATAGACACGCAGTTCTGGCTGCTGGCGCTCCATAGTGGTGAAATGTATCTCTGTGCCCGAGAAAGCGTTTCCGTTGCGGTCGAGAATCATTCCTGCCGGCAATGTGAAAGTATAAGCAGTGGCATATCTCAGTCCGCTGTACTGATATACCACGGTCTTGCCGCTCACCGTCGGTTTCAAAGCCTCTCCATTGAGCGTTGCCTTGCTTCCTTCTGCAGCCACCACTTTCTCATCGAATGTCAGTATCACAGATCCTGTTGCCGATGCGTCGGCTGCATCATTGGCAGGGATTGTCGAGATGAGTTTCGGTGCCTCGTTGTCTTCCACGATTTCCTTGTCGGCGAGCAGGAAAATCTCCGCCACAGCCAGTCCGTCGTAGTCGCCTGTTGATCCCACGAGCGGTGAGTCATAGTCTGGCAGAAAGCGCACATTCACAAGCTTCTGTCCGTTTGCCTCTGCCGGCAGGGCGAATTCTTCAGAGTCCCATCCGCGGGCCGGCAGGTTATATGTGCCGAAGGTGGTATAGTTTGTTCCGTCGATAGAGTATTGTGCGTTTACGATACTGTGTGCGTTGAAGTCGTCGCCTACGGCAGCCGACAGCACCACGTTGGTGTATCCCAGTGTTGAGAATGACAGTTCAAAATAATATTTGTCGGTGAGTTTTCTCCAGCAGCGTGCGGCATACTTACCGTTCTGTCCGCCTTTACCTGCTCCGCATGCAAGCCATGATGTGGTATTGCCGGCTTCGTTGCGCAGCGAGAGGAGTCCGGCGTTGTCGCTCTCTGCCTTGTAGTCGGCAGCACGCTCCTGCGACGGTGTGTCGCTATAGAGGTCCCAGCCCACTATATAGTCTGTGCAAGAGAAGTTTGCCGTAAGGTTCTTCTCTCCGTCCATCTTCACTTCGCGTTCTTTGTCTGTCGAGTTGTCGTCCCAGTTGATGAAGGTGAGGATACGGTTGTCCTGTGCCGTGAGCTTCACGTCGGTTCCTTCTTCATAGTGATGCACTCCGTCCACCACATTGCCTTCTGGCGAGAATGTCACGAGGTTGGCATTTGCTCCTCCCTGCAGTGTCAGGTTCAGGGCGTATACATTGTTCTTCGTATATGTTGCGGTGAGCGATGTGTTTGCCGTCAGCTCAAAGGTGTATGGATTGTCGGTAGACACGATGGCATTGTCGGCTCCTGCCCATCCTGAGAAATGATAGCCGAAGTTCTCGGTAGTGCTCACAGTGACTACCGTGCCTTCGTCAAACTTGTCGCCTGCCGGATTCACGGTGACGGTGCCGGCAGCCTCGTCGGCTGTCCCTACGCTCAGCGTATATACGGGCACAGTGACCGGAGTACCGTTCAGATCGCCTGTCACCACCACGTCGCCAAGGGCGAGCTGCTTGTTGTTAGCGAGATTATACACATAGAAATACAGTTCAACCTTGTCGCTCTCTCCTGTGAGTGAAGTGATGTCGAGCTTCGACTCCGACACGCTGTTGCGCTCCGGGGCGAAACCCTTCACGAGTTCCTCGCTCTTCTCGCCGCATCGGGCCACCACGTCGAGCGTACCGCCGCTGGTACCGCATTTCTGCGATTTGAAGGCTACGCTCTTCGGTGTGAAGGTGACTCCTTTCTTTGGCACGATGCTGAATACTACGTATGATGCATCGTCGCGGGCATTGCTTATCTTTTCTGTCGGATTCAGTTTTGAGAGTCCGCTTTGCAGTCCGTTGAAATACAGTTTCTCGCCCAGCGAGAAACTTGAAGTCGAGATGGCTCCGTCTACGGATATCTCTGCAGCCGACGCATTGTCGGCACTTTTGTCAAACGCCCATTTTATAGTGGCGTCTTTGGCATCGATGACGTCTGCCGCCATTGCACCGCCCAGTCCCATCCATGCTACGAGGACCATGACGATAATTCGGGATAATGTGGTCTTTTTCATATTGAGAATCTGTTTGTTCATTTCATTATTTTTCTTGCCACTCCGTTCTCCACCACAATGTTCAGACCGTCAAGAATGCCGTTCTGACGAATGCCGTCGAGACTGTAGTATATCTTCTCCGGTTTCAGCTCCGAGCTTTCCACGCTCTTCACTCCATTTGTGGCGCTTACTGCCACTCCTGCCACCTTTACGTCGCTCAGACAGATGGTCTTGCCAGTTGCTGCGCTGCCATACCAAGGATATACGCGCAAGCGTAGCGTCTCGCCCTCAGAGAGTTCTATCACGGGTGTTGCCTTTACCTCCATCATGTCGTTGGCTTTCATCGAACCAGAGAAGTCGGCGATATTAACGGCATTGGCGAAGTCTGCCTCCTTAGAGTAGTAAATCTTGCAGTGCATTCCGTTGCCTCCGCATCCACACACATAGAGGCTTATCTCGTTCACGTTGAAAGTGGTACCCTTGGCTGGCTTCACCGCGAACTCTATCCATCGTGTAGAAACCTCGTCGATTTCGCCTGCCGGCCACGACTCGCCCTCGATGATGTTGCGCTGCGTCTTGCGGGTGGCATCAAAGCCTGTGCCCTCGGGCCATGTGGTATTAGCGTTTGGACTGGAATATTTCTGGAGTTTCATCTCGCTGTATGTCTCGCCGATAGGGTCTACCGGACCTTCAACGGTGCAGTTGTCGTCTTTCTCGAGTCTCCAATATGCCGATGCTGCCACTCCGTCGGCAAGTTCCACACACTTGCCCACTACAGGGATGGTGACTGTCTTGTCGCCGCAGCTCACGGTGATACACTCATTGATGTCGCCGGCTGTGGCGAACTCATAGCTTGTCTTGAAGGAACCGATAAGATTGCCTTCCTTGTAGGTCAGAGTTGCTGTGGATGAATAGTCGCTGCCGTCGGCAGAAACCTTCAGTCCGTTGCTCGCCGTGATGCTCACATTGCCTTCGGCTGGCACGAGGTCGAAGCCGTTTACCGACACTTCTCTCACCACCGTTTGTCCCTTGTATGCCTGTCCGAGGTCTACAGTTGAGGGATTCACGCTGAAGTCGCTCGTCAGGTTGATGTTCTCTGTCAGTATTCCAGCCTTCTGCATGAGCTGTGCAGCCAGACGGGCTATCAGCGTGGCTCCCATCGCCGAGGTGTGGGTGCTGCCGTTGCCGTCGAAGAGCAGGGCGTTGGCTTTGGCGTCGCCATAGCTTTCATAGAGTTCCTTTGTGGCTGTGGTGAGATCGAGATACTGCACTCCCAGTTCCTTTGCCACCTCCTGCATCTGGTATGGATAGTCGTATGTATGGTCGTCGGCAGCCACTTTGTTGCCGGTAGTGAGCTTACCGCCTTCTATCTTGTCGAACTTGTCGCCGAGGTCGTGGCGTCCGTTTCTGCGAATGGTGCTCCCGTCGAAATATTTTCGGCATATCGCACCCACCAGCACTGGTGTGGCGCCCAAGGCGCGAGTTTCTTCCACATACTTGCGCAGATAGTCCTTATAGGTGCCGCTGGCTGTAGTTCCACGATAGTCGCAGGCATTTGCCTTTGCCTCATCGCCGATGCTCTGATAGTAAGCTTTCAGCTCGTCGCCGTCGCATCCGTTGCTCTTCTCGTCGTTGTGGGCAAACTGAATGAGCACGTAGTCACCTGGCTCTATCTGTTTCTTCACCGACTGCCAGTAGGCGCTCTCCTTATAGAAGCTCTTGCTGCTGGCACCATTCTTGGCACGGTTGTTCACGGTGACATCACCCTTGAAGAACTGCTGGAACATCTGTCCCCATCCTCTCGTCACGGTGGTGTTCGGGTCATAGGTCGCCATAGTGCTGTCGCCTATGGTATGCACCTTTCTCGCCTGCACACATAATGCAGTGCATGCAGCCACAGCGGCTGCTGCAATGAATCTCAATTTCATCTTCGTTGTATGATTTTGATTTGGTTAGTAATAGTGACTGCAAAATTAGCGGTTAAGGTTGCTAAGCACGGGGAAAAATGCACAAACTTGGTGGATTATTCGGTAAAATGCCGCAAATCAGGGCTTTTCCGACATAACGGAAATGCGCTTTGAAAAGGAAAACGAAAAGAATGTCAGCTTTTTTCATTATCTTTGCAGTCGAAAGAAGGGCTTGCCTTCACCAACCACTTAAAGATGGGAACCGAGATTTCTGTCTATGGGATGGCAAATATATTACATTGAACGGCCTAATGACCGATTTAGGTTGAACAAGAAAAGAAATATGACAGTAACTTATAAAAAGAAAGACCAAACAAATAAACATTAAACAGACATGACATCTTATCAAACAAACATGAAAGCGATACGCCTATCCATATTCCTCACGATACTGACTCTGATAATGCAGGCTTGCTCGCCGTCGAACAAAGGCAACGAGATGGCCCAGGATGACGGTCCGCTGGCATCTGCCAACGAGATTGAGGAGATTGAGGAAGAACCGATAAAGATAAAGCATAAGTTCAGCACTGCCGAGGAGGCGATAGAATATATGAACGAGTCGCCGGACAAAGACCGCTATGCCGCCGGCATCATGCACAAGATGGCACACGACAGTCTGGACTACTGCAACCGTCTGCTCAACAGTGAATACGAATATTTCATCATCGTGGACAAGGGCGACATGAAGGTGAAGCTGTTCGACCGCTACGGTGTGCTGCGCAAGTCGTACACCTGTGCCTGCGGAAAGGGATTCGGCAACAAGAGGAGCAGGGGCGACTGCCGCACGCCGGAGGGTTTCTTCAGGGCGGGCAAGGTGCAGAACAGCGAGAACTGGCACTATACCGACGAGAATGGCGTGCGCAGCGAGAACCCGGGACAATATGGTCCGCGCTTCTTCCGCATCGTGACTCCGGGATTCAACTCCACGGGCATCCACGGCACCGATGCTCCATGGTCGGTGGGCGGCAGACGCAGCCACGGATGCGTGAGAATAAAGAATGAGAATATCCTCGAACTGGTGAAGTTTGTCACTAAAGGCATGCCGGTGATAGTATTGCCGGGAAAGAGAGACAAGGAGGTGAACTGGCGCGAAGCTCATCCGGAACTCTTCCCCCAACCAGACTCCACGGAAATTAAGCGTGAGAAAATGAAAGCCGAGGAGATAAAGCGCGACACCACGAAGGCAGAACATGCTCCAAAAGACAGCTTATAATAAACATCAGAATTTGTAAAACCGCCCGACATCCACCGAAAGGGGATGCCGGGCGGCAATCATTTGTTATGGGAATTCAGATTACTTTGTAACCTTCATTGCCTTCATTACTTTGTAACCTTCATTGTCTTCACCTTACCGTCAACAGTCTTCACTGTAACGAGGTATGTACCCTTGGCGAGAGTAGAGAAGTTGTTGCCAACCAATGCTCCACCAAGTGTGCGTACAGAAACCTCAGCACCGGCTGGGATAACGATAGCACCGTTGATACCGTTAACTACCACTGTAAGAGTAGCTGTAGCAGCCTCAGACTCAAGCTCGTTGTAAACTACGACAACCTTATACTCGTGGAGACCAGCGTATGTCTCTGGCTCGTAAGAATAGCTGCCCTCTGCGCCAGGAGCGCCTGCAACAGTAGTAAGAAGAGTCTCGCCCTCGAATACCTTGACTGAAAGCTCTGCGTCAGCAGCGAGGTCGTTGCCGTCAACGTCCTTGGTCGGGTTCTTCCACTTCAGTTTGATAGTCTTGAGATCACCAGCCTCTGTAGCGGCGAGGTCTGTAACAGCAGCTGTAGCCACCGGCTGAACCTCTGCAGTCTTCTCAGCGAGAGAGAAGTCGAAGATGTAACCATAAGCCTTCTTTCCGTCAGGGTCAGAGATGTTGTAAGCCACATAGTAGTTGCCAGATTCCTCAACAGTGAACTCGAATACGCTCGGATCACGGTCGTAAACTGTGTTGAGCTCGATATCGCCGATAGACTGAGTGAATGTGCCCTGAACCTTCTTGTTGGTTCCAAGCTTCATAGTGAATGAAGTCGTCTTGTCGTTGAAGCAAGATCTGTTAGTAGCAGTGTGAGTCTTCACAACGTATGTCTTGCCGGCCTCGAGAGTGAACAATGGAGAAACGAAATAATCGTTGGCATTGCTGTCCCAGTCTGAGCTGAAGCCAACACATGGGTGGGTCTCACCAACTTGCTGCCAGTTTTCGTCATACTCTGTATAGCCCCAAGAGTTCCAAGACCATGTAGAGCTTACTTTGTCGCTGCGGTCCATAGCTGTCCAGCCTGCTGCGCCTGTCTCCTCAAGGAATGAAGTCTCGTATGGAAGAGCAACCGGTGTTTCAGGCTCACCCTCTGGTGCTTCTGTAACGCTGAAAGAATAGATGCTGATAGCGTCGGTCTCCTGGTTTGGAGTATGGTTGAGAGCACGGAATGCGAAGTAGTAGCTGCCATCCTTGTTGATGTCAACAGTCCATTCTGTCTTAGCCTCTTCGCCTTCCATCTTAGGAAGTTTCTCGCCAATCCAAGTAATAGACTTGAAATTGTCCTTATCCTTAGAACCTACGAAGTAGTCGAGGATCACGCTTGTAGCGTTGTCGGCACCTGTAGCACCATCCATCTTGATGACATAAGTCTTACCCTCCTTGAGTTCGAATTTTGGAGAGATCAGCCAGTCGCAAGTTGCAGAACCTGCGTCAGGACCCATGAATGCAGATGGCTTACCAGCGAAGTCAGAAGCGTTGAACTCCCATGTCTTGCCAGGAACATCGCTGTTGTCGAGAGTAGACCATGTAGCGAACTTGTCGGCAGAGTCGAATGTGATTTCGTAAGGAAGCTCTGCTGTCACGTCCGGTACTACCTTCTCAGCGATAGAGAAGTCGAAGATGTAACCATAAGCCTTGCTTCCGTCAGGGTCAGAGATGTTGTAAGCCACATAGTAGTTGCCAGATTCCTCAACAGAGAACTCGAATACGCTCGGATCACGGTCGTAAACTGTGTTGAGCTCGATATCGCCGATAGACTGTGTGAATGTGCCCTGAACCTTCTTGTTGGTTCCAAGCTTCATAGAGAATGAAGTTGTCTTGCCGTTGAAGCAAGATCTGTTAGTAGCAGTGTGAGTCTTCACAACGTATGTCTTGCCGGCCTCGAGAGTGAACAATGGAGAAACGAAATAATCGTTGGCATTGGTGTCCCAGTCTGAGCTAAAGCCAACACATGGGTGGGTATCACCTACTTGCTGCCAGTTTTCGTCATACTCTGTATAGCCCCAAGAGTTCCAAGACCATGTAGAGCTTACGTTGTCGCTGCGGTCCATAGCTGTCCAGCCTGCTGCGCCTGTCTCCTCAAGGAATGAAGTCTCGTATGGAAGAGCAACCGGTGTTTCCGGCTCACCCTCCGGTGCTTCTGCAACGCTGAATGAATAGATGCTGATAGCGTCGGTCTCCTGGTTTGGAGTCCAGTTGAGAGCACGGAATGCGAAGTAGTATCCGCCATCCTTGTTGATGTCAACAGTCCATTCTGTCTTAGCCTCTTCGCCTTCCATCTTAGGAAGTTTCTCGCCAATCCAGTCGATAGCCTTAAAGTTGTCCTTGTTAATTTCCTCTACGAAGTAGTCGAGCAGCAAGTTGAGTTTGTTGTCGGCACCTGTAGCACCGTCAAACTTGATTACATAAGACTTACCCTCCTTGAGTTCGAATTTTGGAGAGATCAGCCAGTCGCAAGTTGCAGAACCTGCGTCAGGACCCATGAATGCAGATGGCTTACCAGCGAAGTCAGAAGTGTTGAACTCCCATGTCTTGCCAGGAACATCGCTGTTGTCGAGAGTAGACCATGTAGCGAACTTGTCGGCAGAATCAAATGTGATATTGTATGGCAGAGCTGTTGTCTCAGGCCCTTCACTGCCACCACCGATGGTAATCTCTGGAGTCTCATCAGTCTCAGCGATATCGAAATAGCTGAGAGCTATCACCTCGTCGGTAGCTGTAGTTGTGGTAGCGAGGAATGCCAGATTATAGTCACCGCCCTTTCCAACGGCAAACACGTGGTCTTCAGTAGCAGTAGCATCGTAGACTGCCTGCATCTCGAGGTCTGTAATCTTCTGGAATGTGCTTGCATCCGTCTGTGATGTGCCAAGCATCAATGAGAGTGTGAATGCGCTCGGATCAGTATTTTTCCATGTACGAGTCTTCACCTTATAGCTTTTGCCAGCCTCAAGTGTGAAAGCAGGAGAAACATAGTAGTCGTTCCATGTGTTTTCCCAGTCGTGCTTGTTTACAACGCCAGGAAAATATTTATCAGAGGTGTTGTCATAGAATTCACCTGCTGCCCATGTAACGCCAGGAACATCACTTGCATCGAGTGCTGCCCATCCTCTCTGGTTGTCGCCCAAATCTACGCTATATGGCAATGCCTTAGGACCTGGTTTGTCTTCCACGATGTCGATACCGTAAACGTAGAAGAAGTCACCGTCATCAGCGTCGAGCATAGAATGAGCATAGAGAGAGAAATAGAGTGGTCCGTCCTCTGTTGCCGTATAAGCAACCTTAGCCGTTTTGGCGCGCTCAACACCCTTATAATCGAACCAACCATTATTATATTTACCGAACGAGCCCGAAACGTCATCACTTATCACTGCGTTTGCCGACATGTCGGTAGCGCTCTTGCCTGCCTGCACGCCACACCTTGCATAACCTTTATACTGGGCCTTGATGCTAATATAATAGGTAGCACCTGCCGTAGCGGTAAACTCTGGAGAAACGAGATAATCAACATGCTTAGAAGCAGCATCTTCTTTCATGATAGCACACATCTTAGAAGTAGCTTCTGCCTGACTGTACGTTCCCGTTCCATACTCCCAAGTAACTCCCTTCGTAGGACTGTCATCCACGGCTGTCCAGCCGGCGAGGTCGCCAGCCGTCGTGAAATCGACAGAATACGGGAAAGAGTTCTGGGCCGTTCCCGTCATCACGCCAACAAGCGCGAAGAAGAGAAGTCCGAATGTTCTTTGTAACGTCTTTCTCATAAATAAAAAGTTTAAAAATTAGTATATGTTTAAGTTATTTTCCAAATATGTCGATATGTCGTGTTTCTTCGTTATTCCATAGGGATGTAACAAGGTATGCTCTGATTTCCTTCTGTTTCCGTCTTCCTTTCTATAGGACATGCACCGTTTTTAGTTTTTTATAGAAAAACATGCAGCAATCTGTATAGTACTGGATGCAAAAGTAATAAATATTTTAATATAACAAAAAAATAATAGAAAAAATTAGAACAAAAATAACATTTTGTTGCCAAAAAGATGTTTTTTCGGAAAGAGTGT
The DNA here is from genome assembly GCF_041323955.1 of Prevotella pectinovora. Classification (NCBI taxonomy): domain Bacteria; kingdom Pseudomonadati; phylum Bacteroidota; class Bacteroidia; order Bacteroidales; family Prevotellaceae; genus Prevotella; species Prevotella pectinovora. The sequence goes on along the minus strand of NZ_JBGLIV010000001.1, from coordinate 3,002,906 downwards.
AGACATTACGCACATCTGTTGGACTGAAATAATTCAGCGTGTGTTTAACCCAAATCGGTCATTAGGGCTTGCGTGGATTTTGTCTTTTAGAAGATTGGATTTTGTCTGGCTTTTAACCAAAAAATGGGCACGATGCTTGCCCAACTTGGGTACGCTGCTTACCCAACATGGGCACGGTGCTTACCCCGGATGGGCAGAATTGACGACAGACAGCTGCCCAATAATGGCATATTATAATATCCGTATTCCTGCTTTCAGGCTTCTGCCAATGCATGGGAAAAAAATATCGCCCAAGAAAAAGACCTGAGCGATATTCTTTTTTTTGGATACATCAGCTTATTTCACCACCTTGATGACACGTGGCGCCACCTTGCTGCCCTCGATGCGGACGAGGAAGACGGGAGCCTTGACATCGGAGAGGGAAGTAAGGGCCGACGTGATCTGTCGGGATGAAAGGAGGCGTCCGGCGGTGTTATACACCTTGAGGACTGCACCCACGGCATTCTGGCTGACACGCAGAGTGGCGGTAGTGCGGTCGTATGCCACAAGCGGAGCTGCCTGGAGGGAGTGGATGGCGTTGACATGGAATTCAGAAGACTGCTGCTCACCCATCAGACTGTTGAGATATACCTCAAGCGCCGTGTATCCCTGGGCATTGACCATATTCTGGTCTGCCACTTCAGGATTGAGACCATGCTGGCGCTCCCAGTCGTCGGGAATGCCGTCGCCATCGGTGTCTGTCGGCACAGTGTAGTCGGTGGCATACTGTATGAAGCCTTCACAATCAGCCTCGGTGTCGATGATTCCCTTCTTGGCACCATAGGTGGCACCGCCGTAGAGGTTCACTCCCGTGGTTGCCTCCTCAACGACACGCTTCTCTACGGCGTCGCGACGGATGGTGCCGGCAGTGCGGAGAACGGTCTGATAGGCCTGTTCGCCACTCTCCACATTGTATATCATATACATCTCAGGGTCGTAGGTGCCCACGTTGCCCGCCTTTGAATACTTGTAGTAGTTGTGCTCCGGCACGATGCGCTCTTCCACTCTGATGTCGGAGAGCGAATAATGCTCGGCACTCATCGCCTTCCAGTTGTCGGCGGTGCGGTTGGCGTCGCCCTCTATCACGTTGCCGTTGACATACCATTTTGCCGGTCCCCAGGAGGTGGCGCCACTTCGGGCGTAGCTGGAAGTGACAAGCACGACACCCGACTTGTTGGATGCAGGTCCCGGCTTGTAGTAGTTGCCGATGAAGTTGCATTCGTGGGCTGAGTTCATACCGTTGTATGATGTTATGTCGGCGGTGTTCTCGCCGCCGTAGCATCCGCCGTTGCCGCCGAAGTTGTAGTTCACATTGTTTATATACTCAAGGAAGACAACATAATCCTCGCCTCTGGCACCGTTGATACGCGGCGAGCGCGACTTGTTGTCGGCAAGCAGGTTGCGATAATAAGACGCCGGCGAACCGCCCCACTGGGTGCCGTAGCCTCGTTTGCCCTTCTTGTGGCCGGCATTGTAGAGGCCTTCATGAACGATGGTGTTCTGCACGGTGAGGAAGTGGCAGTCCTGGGTGTTCATGTTCTCTTCCATCGACCATCCCACCACGCAGTGGTCAAAGATGTAGTTGTTGCAGTTTTCCACGCCGAGTGCCTGGTCCTGCAGAATCTGTCCGTTCACATCCTTCTGTCCGCAGCGAAAACGCACGTTGCGGATGATGAAGTTCTGCGATCCGCCCAAGTTTATCTTGTTGTGGGTGATGACGATGCCGTCGCCCGGTGCTGTCTGTCCGGCGAGTGTCCAGTCGGCACGGTTTATGCGGAGCTGGTCGGCAAGACGGATGTCGCCGCTCACGGCGAACACGATGGTGAGAGGTTCGCCGGGATACTGCTGGAACGCCCAGCGCAGGGTGCCCTCCGAACCGTCGTCGGCAAGCGAAGTGACCTTCACCACCCTACCGCCACGGCCTCCTGTGGCATATTTCCCGAATCCTTCTGCCGTAGGGAATGCCGTAATGCGGAGAGCATCGGAAGCGAGGACCGCCTTTGACACGACTCCCTTCCTGGATACCGACGCCACACTGTATCTGGCATCATCGGCAGCATCCTTGGTGAGGGAGCGGTCGGTGGTGAAACGAAGGAAGGCGCCATCCTTATATATAATATATCCGGCAGCGTTGTCGTCGCTCTCCCATGAGATCTCGTTAGGGGTCACGACAAAGTTCATCGGCGCTGCCGCACCACGGAGAATTTTCTCGTAGTCGAACGGTTCATCCTTGTATTTCGCAAAGAGGAACTTAGGGTTCATATATGCCTCCACTTCGGCATCCGTTGCCTGATGTGAGAAGCTGGCACGCGACGACACGTCGGCAAGACTGCCCGTAGCGGCATCGATGCTCTTGTATTCGTATAGCGATGCCTTGTTTTCAGAGCCGCTCCAGTCTTTCCATCCCTTGGCGTTGATAGCCTTGGGGAGCTTGCAGCCGATGAACATCGCTCCGCAGGTTTCCTTCCATGGTCTGCCGAGATAGTATGCGCCGTCGGCAACGCCATCGGCTGCCGTCACCGTGCAGTTGCGGAAGAAGAGACCGGGATAGAACTTGTCGGCACTGAGCTCGGGATACATCACCTTGGTCATCGGCATGCCGCTCTCGGCAGGTGCCGTGATATAGCCGCCTCCCTTGAGGAGGTGGATACGGCAACTGTCAAACCATTCCATTCCTCCGTCGTAGACGAAGTCGGTGGCGCCTTCTATGGTGCAGTTGGTGAAATAGCCGCGTGCTCCCACATTTGCCTTATAGGTGTCCTGATAGCCGCTGAGGATGCAGTTGTTGAAGATATGGGCGTCGCCGTTGGTGAAGAGCGCCTCTGCCTGTCCCACATTGCCGCTGGTGTTGCGGATGGTGAGGTTTTCGGCATAGAAGCGGCTGGCATAGACATTGAGGGCGGCGCAGTCGTTGTAGGTATTGTCCTCATTGCCTTTTCCGCGGCTTACGCCAGAGGTGAGGATGGTGGTCTGCTTGTCTTCGCCGATGAGAGAGAAGTATTTGTTCTTCGTGCTCTTCCTTCCGGCATAGACGTTCTCCTCATACACTCCCGGACGGATGTATATGATGCCACGCGAACCTTCGGGAATGGCATTGATGGCATCCTGTATCTTGGTGTAGTCGCCGGTGCCGTCTTGTGCCACGGTGGATATCACCACGGCGGCATTGTCGTCGGGAGCGACGGTCTCACCATCTTCACCGCTGCCTCCGCCGAGGTCGGAGAGGGTGCCTACGTCAGATACGGGATGGTCTGTGGCATACTGTGCCTGTTCGGCGGTTATCTCGCTGCCGAAAATCTGTATCTTGTGAACGCGTGGCGCCTGCATCTGGGCGTAGGGGTTGAGCGAGGTGGTGAAAGGACATTTGCCGTCGGCATCCACCTGCACGGGATTCTTGAGGTCTTCGCCGTCCCACACTCTCCAGCGGAGCGACACGTCGGAGGCGTTGATGACGTTCTCCATGAAATAGCCCTGGTCGGAGAAGACGGTCCATCCCATCTTGTGTTTCTCTGACCCCATCCATACGAGCGGTTTCCATTCGCCGTCGCCAATCTTATAGTCGCATTTTATGCCACGGCCCCAGGAGGTTGACGACCACGACCACTGCACACGGTCTACGTATGGTATATGGTCTATCTCTATCCATCCGTGCTGCGACACCTTGTTGCCGGCGGCATCTGTGATAGCTGCGTCGCGACACATCTGGACGAAGCCTGCCTCGCCATAGTTGGGGTTGCCGGAGGCGTCGTATGTGATGTTGTCTTCGAGATGGAGCGTGTGGCCGGCAACGGTCCAGTCGTTGTATGTGGCGGTGCTGTTGCCGGTCTTGTTCTGACCGAGGTAATACTGTCGGCAGAAGGCTGCCGTGGCACCGGCGAAACCGTTGTATGACTTCTTGGTGGCGAAAGTGCAGTTGTGGAAGAGCACCGGATACTGCACGGCTGTGCCGCTGTTGGCTCCCACTTTCAACACGGCATTGACATAACCGCCCTTGGCAAAGTCGGGACAGTCTACTCCTGTCTCTCCCTTCCAGGTGTCGGGCCATGTGGCGTCGCTGAAATTAATGTCGATGACTTTCGGATAGGTTGATGAGTTGCTCCATTGCGCCACTACCGACGTGGGGTCGAGACTGCCCTCGATGGTAGCATAGGCTGGCTGCAACGCCAATAGCGCCAAAGCGGCGATACCGGCATTTCTGATTTTCTTTAGCATATTGTTTTGTTTATAGTAGTTTTTTTTGAGATTTGGGTCTCCGGAGGGGTATTATTTTTCTGCCTTTTCTACTCTATATTTGACAATTTCTTTCTGAGACTCTATATCTAATGCCATAAATCTACGCCCTCTCTTTCTACATTATGGTGAAACATAGTCAACTTACGCTCATCCCATTCTTTTTGGGTATAAACGACAGGATTTATCTCCTCATTGTTCTCATAGCCCAATTCCATGAATGGGCATGCATACTTTTCTATATCAGACACGCTGCGACGGTCTTTATTCAATATAATCAGCAAGTCCCAGTCGGAATCTTCACGTGCGGTATTTCTTGCACGTGACCCAAAAAGGACTACACGGGCATCAACGGGAAGTATCTTACTTGCCGTTTCCCTAATCATTTGTATCGTTATACCATCGTTCGTCATAAACCAAGTATTTTTTGCAAATATAGCATTTTCCCTGACAAGTTCAAAGGAAGGACGAAAAAAACTCCCGCCTGACGAAATGCCTGACGGGAGTTGTTTTTTCATCGATACGCTAATCGGTGTGGACATTGTCCATATTGAGAGATTGTTACTTAACGATCTTTGCTGATGTGCCGTCGCTATACTTCACGATGTTCACTCCGTCCTGCAAGCTGCTCACCTGTGCGCCAGCCAGTGTGTAGATGGCAGTGATGTTCTTTACGGTTGTAGTCTCTGCCGAACTGATGCCGTCAACGCTACCACCCTGGGCAACGAACTTGATCTGATGCAGACAGAGGTTCTTGTTGCCACCAGCGAGCAAAGCATACTGACGACCTGCCTCAACCTGAGCCTCAACAAAAGCTGGAGCATTCTCAACGGTTCCGTTCTCACCATCGTTGCGGAAGTTGTTCGTTGCGATCATTGCTCCGAACTCGCCTTCTGCCTTCTCGTCATCGGTAGCGAGCTTGTAGATACCGATCTCACGGCTGTTGTTGCCGGCATAAACACCGAAGCTCAACACACCTGCCTTCTTAGGTGTAACGGCAACGATACCATGGTTGCTTGCCTTAACCTCTGCAATGTCCTGGATGGTAATGCCTTCTTCCCAGTTGTTCTGAGCCAATGTAGAACCGGCATTAACATAACCAGTATAACCAGGATTCTCCTTCTTGATCTGAGAGAGCTTTCCGTTTGCGGTATATACTGGAGTCTTGTCAACGGCAGCTGTGATGACGAGGTCGTCGTTCTCAAACATCACTGTTCCTGCCGGAAGAGCGGCACCGATATTCCAAGCGTCTGCAACCCACTGTGCATCGAAAGCGGCAGTGATCTCATCGTTTGTCATCGTAACGGCATAAGTGTTTGCCTCAACCTGAGAAAGGATGTAAGGAGTTGTAGCCTCCTGTGCGCTGGCTGAAACCATACCCATAAGGGCGATTGCTGAAAGTAGAATTTTCTTCATAATCTTTAATTTTTAAATAGTCCTTTGTTTATATTTAAATAAAAGACGGAGTGCCGATAGTGTTGTAACCATGACACTCCGCATTTTTTTACTAGTCAACGAGGAATTCCTCGTCAGCCATTATTTCGTATATGGATTGTATCCAGGGTTCTGACCGAACTCTGACGCATTCTCGAGCTTGTCGAGGAATGTGTTTGGAATCGGGCGTAGGGCATGATACTCCTGCATGCAGTCGTCTTTTGTCATACTCGGGTTGCGGCCGATGATGGTGGAAGCGAACTTGCCCTGTGGAGAGTAAACACGCTTGATGTCGAACCAGCGCAGCCACTCGCCGCAAAGCTCACGGGCACGCTCATCCATAATCCAATCGATTGTCATCTGTGACGCATTCACCTGTGCCTCGCTCAGGCTGTGGCCAGCCTTCACTACACGTGCCGTACGGATCTCGTTGTTGATCATGTCGGCAGCGGCACCCGGATTGCCAAGGGCGATATAGCACTCGGCAGCGATGAGAGGCATCTCGGCATAGCGCATTACCGGCACGTCGGCATGGCTTGCCTTCTGGTTTGCCTTCTGGTCCATAAGGAGAATAGTTCCGTTCTCATCACCATCCCAGATACGGTATTTTCTGAAGCGTGGGAATGAAGCGGCGATATACTGCGAAGTCTTGGAGTCGTAGTTGGCAGCATCGGTCTTGTAGTTGCGCAGAGGAGCGCCGCCATAAGCGTTCACGTTGCCTGTGTCGTACAGCTCGTCGATGTCTACAGTGGCATAGTTGCGGCTTGTCTCGTCGCTGATGTGCTTGCGGGTGAAATAGAGCAGAGTGTCGTTCACTGCTGATTTCTTGTCCTTGAGCTCTGGCTGGTTATACTTGTTGGCCTCAGCCTCTTTCCACTTGTAAGGATACTTCGACGGGTTCATGAAGGCTTCCTGGAAGTCGGCATCGTAGCGAGCGTCCCAATCCTCCCAGAGGTTCATGAAATAATATGTAGGCATGAGGAGTGTTGACTCTGCCGGATAGTCGAACGATGTCTGTGTGTTCTGGATACCGGCGTTGCCCACGAGCTTCGGAGAGAAGTATGAGTGCAGACGGTTTGGCTTGGAGTCGGCATTCAGTGAAGATACTGATGAGAACGTAGCCACCCACAGATACTCGGTGTTCGTCTTGTTATTCTTTGCCTGCCATATCTCATCGTAAGTGTCATAGATTCTGATTCCGAGAGCTGCCTTGTTGTTTATCACATCGAGGGCTGCATCGAGGGCCTGCTGATAGAAAGCCTTCTGAGCGTCGCTTCCTGCCTCCTCATACTGTGCACGGGTCAGAAGAACACGTGCGAGGAGTGCCTTGGCTGCCTTCTTGGTAGAACGACCTACGTTGCCCTCATAAGGAGTGACAGGCAGGTTCTCTGCAGCGAACTTGGCGTCGGGGATGATCACCTCGTCGTAGATTGTCTTGCGGTCGGTGCGCTTGGCTGTGAACTCCGGGTCCTTGGTTTCAGTGAGCTTGAGCTCTATGTCGCCGAAGAACTCAGTAAGCCACCAGTAGCAGTAGGAGCGCATGAACTTTGCCTCGCCCTCGAAGTCGCTTCTCTTGTCTGCCGACAGTTCCTTGCAGTCGTCGAGTCTGCCGATGATGGTGTTGCAGACGTTGATGTTGTCGTAGACACGGTTCCATACGTTGGCAAACTGTCCGCGGTCGCCCTGCAGGTCTACGCAGCGTGTGAGCTGCTTACCGTAGTCGTAGTTTGATCCGATGTTCTGCCAGATGTCGGCCGATCCCTCCATATAGAGGCAAGGGTCCTCACGTCCGTAGAATTTCCAACGGAAGTTGTAATACATCTGGTTCACGAGGTTCTCCATACCTTTCTCGGTAACGAAGACCGCGTCGGCACCCTCATTGCTTGGATTATATTCGTCGAGCGAGCATGAGGTGAATCCCATCGTCGTTCCGCCGAGCAGTGCCGCGATAATATATTTATTGAAATTCTTCATTTTGTTTCCTTTATTGACGGTGATTAGAAGTTTACGTTAAGACCAACGGTTACGCTGCGCTGGTTGCCCTCTGGATCGAAGTGCTTCTGCCAGTCATTCTTCACGAAGTAGAGAGGATCGTTGATTGTGGCATAGATGCGCACGTTGTTTACGCCCATTGCCTTCAATGCTGTGCGTGGCAATGTGTAGCCGAGCGAGATTCTCTTCAGCTTGATGAATGAGTTGTCGCAGTAAGAGAGGCTCTGGTAGCCAACGTAGTCGAAGAGTTTGCGGCCCTTGTAGAGTGCCGGCAGAGAGCCGCCCTCGTTTGTGCCTGCCACCCAGTAGTCGAAGTTAGAGTAGATGCCACCGGTAGAAGGGTCGAAGTTTGCCACCTTGCTCTCGCCCCACTGTCCCCAGCGAGCATAGAAATAGATTGAGAGGTCCCAGTTCTTGTAGCGGAAGTCGTTGTTGAATCCAGCAAACCAGTCCGGTGATGTGGAACCTACATAAGCGATATCCTTGTTCTGGTCGATCACGTGGTCGCCGTCGAGGTCGGCAACCTTGATGTCACCAGCCTGGAAGCGCTGTGTCTTGGCTGCGTCTTTGTAGTATGCTGTCTCGTCGGTCCAGGCGTTCACCTCGTCGGTGGTCCAGATGCCGAGATACTTGAATGTCTTGTATGAGTGGATAGGATGACCTACCATATAGGTCTGTGTCTCCTTCTCTGTACCTGTCTGCAGTTCTTTCAGATTGTCGTAGAGCTCGTCGATCTTCTCGCGGTTGGCTGAGAATGTGAGTGTAGAACCCCATGTGAAGTCCTTTGTCACGATGTTGCGGCTGTTGATAGAGAATTCCACACCGTGGTTCTTCACTGAACCGATGTTCACCATAGTGGCATACTTACCGTCCTGTCCTGCTGATGTAGGCAGTGAGCGCTGCAGAAGGAGGTCGGTGGTCTTCTGTGAATACCAGTCGAAGGTGATGTTCAAGCGGCTGTTGAGGAGCACTGCGTCGAAACCGAGGTCGAAGGATGCTGAACGCTCCCACTTCGTGGTCTTGTTGGCAATCTTGTAGTAACCGTTGTCAACGACACCGAGCAAGTAGCGGTTAGCCTGTGTATCCTGGAATCCGAAGCTCCAGTCGGCGAAGGTAACACCGCTCCATGTAGCGTATGCGTTTACACTCTGGCTACCTGACACACCGTATGTGGCACGGAGCTTCAGGTCGTCGAGCCATGACTTGGTCTGCTTCATCCAAGGCTCGTCGGAGATACGCCATGCAAAGGCTGCTGATGGGAACCATTCCCACTGATGACCCGGAGCGAGTTTTGAAGAACCGTCACGACGGAGGGATGCCTGGAAGAGGTAACGGCCTTTCCAGTCGTACATCACACGGCCGGCATAAGAGAAGTTCTGTGCCTGCTGATAATAGCTTGAGTGTGAGAGGGCGCCCTCACCGCCGTCGTTGCTGCCCATGTTCCACCACAGGTTGCTTGCCAGTGTCTGGCCATTAGATGTAGCGCTCAGATTGTCGGCTACCTTCTTTCCCCATGTGGTGAGGAATGTCAGTGAGAGGTGATGGTCTTCCGGAAGGAGCTTCTTGAAGTTGTATGTCAACACGTTGTTCCACTCCACGTATGTAGAAGAACCCTTCGACATGTTAGACTGGCTTCTTGTCTTGCCGCTCTCGATAAGCGTAGAGTGGTTCTCGGCAATGAAGTCGCCTGAAGAGGAGTTGGTGATGTGGGTGTTGAGTGTCGAGCGCAATGAGAGACCCTCAATCGGGTGGATATCCAAGTATCCGTTTGCCACTACGTTTGTAGCGTAGGTCTCTTTCTTGTATCTGTCGCCGTCAATGCGGTCGATCAGCGGGTTAACATAGTCGTCGGCTGCCAGCGGATATGTCACGAGATCGTTGCCGATGCTGTACTCGCCGGTTTCATTGTTGTATACGCCATAAGGTGAACCCAGCTCAAGACCGGTGTTCTTTGCCTTCATATATGGTGAATACTCTGAACGGGTATGGGCAAGCTGGAATGTCACTCCTGCACTGATCCACTTGTGGAAGTTGTGGTCGATGTTGGCACGCAGGGTGTAACGGTCGGTGCCGCCGCTCTTCTTCCACTTGTCGCCGTCGTTGGCATAGCCCACAGAGAAACGGGCTGCCGTCTTCTCTGTTCCTCCAGAGAGGGTCACGGTGTGCTTGGTGCTCCATGTGGTCTTCTTCTGCATGAGGTCTTCATAGTTTGTCCATGCGCCTGCCTTATAGGCTGCGTATGCCTCGTTGCTTGAGAAGAGCGACTGGTCGTCGGCCTCGCTGCTCCAGAGTCCGGCGTTCTGCGCTGCCAGACGACGGGTGTTGTAGTAGTCGCTTGGCGAACGGTAGTCGGCGCGGTCGGGACGGAAGGCTGCCGTGACGTAACCGTCGTAAGACACTGACATCTTGCCGGCTTCCGGCTTCTTGGTGGTGATGATGATTACACCGTTGGCTCCCTGCGAACCGTAGATGGCTGTTGAGGAGGCGTCTTTCAACACGTCGATAGACTCAATGTCGTTAGGGTTGAGGTCGCTCATGCTGCCGCCCTGCACACCGTCGATGATCACAAGCGGAGAGTTGCCACCGCTGATTGAACGGTTACCACGGATGCGGAGTTCGCTGCCGTTGATGTCGAGGCCTGAGATACGGCCCTGCATGGCTGAAGCAACACTGGTGGTAGGGGTCTGAAGGATGACGTCTGACTTCACTGAGGCTACCGAACCGGTGAGGTCGCGTTTCTTAACGGTACCGAAACCGATAACGACAACGTCGTCGAGCTGGTTTGACTCGGGAACCATCTTGAGCGACAATGGGGTGCCGACGGTGGCCTGCACCTTCTGGGTCTTGTATCCAACGTATGAAATTTCAAGAGTCACCTTTCCCGAAACGTTGTTCAAGGTGAAATTACCGTCGAGGTCTGTAACAGTACCGTTCTTTGTCTGTCCCATAGGGATAACGGTAACACCAATCATTGGCAGTCCTGTCTCGTCAACAATATTACCTTTCACTACCCCACTTTGCTGAACAGCTTGTGGAGAAGGGGCAACGTTTCCGTTGCCTGCGGCATTGGCTGCCACAGGACAAAGCATTGCAGAGGACAGAGCAAGCGTGATGGACATCTTTTTCAAGTTGGCACTTGAATTATACATCTTTCTTGTCTTCATAAAAATAGATTTTAAAATAATTGTATTCTTCCTTATAGTTGAGAAACGGACAGACAAGGTGTTTGTAACCATTATTAATAAAAATTCTTTTGTTTTTAACATAAACCGGTCATTATTTTCTACTTGCATCTTGCGTTTCCTACCCAAAATTCCAATAACAACACCACATTACACCCCTCCCGACACAATAAACCACTACTCATCTGCGTTTTCTCTTAGAACAAAACATAAAGACATGCCAAATATAATAAGGAGAATCATTTTCATGCTGACGCTCATCATGTCGGCATCATTACAGACTAAAGCACAATACGACTTCATACGCCCCGTGAAAGACGCCATACCCGGTGGCTACAACTTCTGGGTTTACACCCCAACGGAATATTACTACACTCTCAACGAGACTCCGGTGATAATATTCCTGCACGGACAGAGCCTCTGCGGAAGAGACCTGAACAGGGTTAGACGCTACGGACCGCTCGACGCCATAGTGAAGGGCAGGCAGGTAGACGCTTTGGTGGTGGTGCCGCAAAACCCCGGCGGAGCGTGGAATCCGAAGAAGATAAACGACGTGCTGGAATGGACGAAACAGAACTATGCCTGCGACTCCACCCGTGTGTATGTCATCGGAATGAGTCTCGGCGGATATGGCACTCTCGACTTCGCCTGCACATATCCCGACAAAGTGGCGGCGGCTCTCGCCATGTGTGGCGGCTGTTCGAAGAAAGACCGCACGCCGCTCGGCAAGCTGCCCCTCTGGATAATCCACGGCACTGCCGACAGGGCGGTATCCATAAGCCAGTCTAAATCGGTGGTCAACGACCTCGAGAAGTCCGGCAACGACTCCCGTCTGCGCTACACCTGGCTGCAGGGCGCCAACCACGGTGCTCCGGCACGCTTCTTCTATATGCGCAAGACCTACGACTGGCTCTTCTCCCACTCCCTGCTCGACCCCGACCGCCCCGTAAACAAGGAGATAACCCTCGACATGTCTGACCTCCCCAAAGCCTACCGTGACATGGACTTCGGCAAGGCTGACCCCGAAACGGTGTATGAAACGACTATAAAGTGATTCAGTCAGAATCGGGTTGATGGGCGAGGTGGAGTTTAGCAAAACAAATTTTGATGACCATTTGAAGTTCAGCCCCAAAGCCTTAATTGAAACAAAAAAACGGATTGTCCGAAGCCAACAACGCTCCAGACAATCCGTTTTTTCATGCCAATGCAAATGGTTACCGTCCCATGCAGCCGCGAGGTGCCGAAGGACGGCTTGGCACCACCTCACCGGCATGTTTCCGACTGAATTCCAGATTGATATCGGCAAGTTCACGACGACCGAAGATATAGTCGTCATACATGTCATCCATATCCACTCCATCGCAATCACCGTCGCAGAAGTTAAGCGACTCCTTCACGATTGCCATTCGTTCATCCACCGTAGTGTCTTTGATAAGAAGGCTTTTCTTTGTCATATTTTTATCTTGATTTTATTGTTTTTATCTCTGTTTGTCCTGCTTTTCCCCGAATCTGCCATCAGAGCCTGCTCGGATTTTAACTCTTTAGAATATAATCCTTGTTTATACCGTTTACCCAGAATCGTTCATCAGAGCTTGACTGGATTTTGGGGGATTTTCAGATAAGCAACACGCCAATCTCATTAACGGATATCACAAGCCAAAGCTTCTCTTCGCCTGTCGCAAAGTGTTTTCGCCAACAGTATAGGCATAGCAGGCTGACGGAATAAAATGCAGTGTGCCGAAATCCATATCCTTCCTGCCTCTCTGCCCTATAGTTGTGACCAAGGCCTGAGACAAATGATTCTTTTCCATGAAATACTTCAACGAAGACAATTCTGAGGGTCTGTCGAAGAAACGGTCAGTCCATTTCACTTCCACCGCCCAACTTGGCTTCTGCAAGGCATCATTAATACCTACCAGATCCACCTCTCCCTGAGTGCGGCCTATTTTCCAGTTTGCATATGCGATACGCTCATCGCGCGGTATCCACTGTGAATAAACAGCCGTCTCTATCATGTCACCGATATTTCCATCTGTCATCTTCACCGGCTCAAATAAAGCACACCTCAAAGAGGGGTTCGTCAGATAAATCTTGAACGTGGTCTGGCGCTGAAACCTCCTTGCCGTATCATCGGTCTTATTCACCACTTTTATCAAGAAAGCAGCCTCCAGATATTGTATATACCTACGAATGGTTTCCTTCTTAATCCCTGATTCTTTCGACATTCCATCATACGAGAACTCCATCCCACTATGATAAGCTATCATAGTAAACAAGGAATTAAGTTCCTGCACATCGGAAATACCGTAAAGACTCGGCAAATCGCGCAACAAGACCTTGTCAACAATGTCATGACGCACAAACTGGCTGGGATCTTTCTGAATACGAGCAGAGAAAGCCACCTCTGGATAACCTCCGAAATTGATATAATCCAGAAAAAGCTCATTCAATTGGCCTATGTCAATGGAATCATATACAGAACTCTCTATGCCGCCCCACTCCACTTTGGATTCACGCATGATAATATCATAGCCGCGCAGATGGATATACTCAAAGAAAAGCAATGGCGGCAGATTGAAATCAGTAAACCTCCCGGCTCCGCTCTCATTGCTGCTCTTCTTGAGTGCTGCAGCTGCAGAACCAGATGCCACAAATTTCACATTGTGGTATGTATCCACCAAAGACTTAAGATTTATCTCCCAGTCTTTCAAATATTGTATCTCGTCAAAAAAGACAAAAAACTGCTCCTTGCCCTTCTCCTTGCCAAGAATCTGACATGCCAGATTAAACAATTGCTCCAAAAGAATATTGTTATATATCGGAGTTTCCACCGACACATAAATGATATTCTGCGGTGAGACCCCTTCGTCTATCAGCTTTTTTATCGAATGATAGATCATCACGGTCTTGCCTACTCGCCGAGGTCCCATCAATATAATAGCACGTTGAATGTCGACATCCTTCACCAAGGGATAAAAGATATCAAGATATAGTCTGGGACTCATCTTTCCATAAAAAGATGGAACCTTTCCTTCTGTCCACCAGGGATTGTCAACTTTCAATCTCCCCAATATCTGCTTCTCCAAAATTGCCGTATACTCCATAACAATCGCATTTTAGGCTACAAATATAGCTTATTTTCTCTTAATCTGCAAATTTTGTGGAAATAAGCTTATAAAAACAAGCTTATTTTGCAAAATCAGCCCTTTTCAGCCCTTTTCCAATGCATAATAAGAAGCAAAGAGTCCCAAATCCGTGCCTCTCAGAATTAAATTACACCTCCAACCACCTGATTATCAACATCTAAACACCCGTTTACAGAATAAGCCTGTTTAAACAGGCTTATTCTGCAAACAGAAGAACTGAGGAGTACTGAACCAATATACTCATAGGAATCATTATCACTTGTCTGCTACTGACAGCAAAAAACGACCTGCAAAATTTGTATAAAGACACTTTCCTATGCCAGACTATGGGGATTGTCCAAGACAACAAAAGTAACTTAAAGGACTTCCAAGTGAGGAATCCTCCTACTTTATGCTCAAAAAAAGTATTAGCAGACAGCAATAATATGAATAATAAGAACAAACAAGTTCTTTTTACATAACTGCCATTATCATCACTCTTCCACGAACTTATCCTTATAAAATGGCATGATTTTTATATAATGCTCCAAGCTACCTCTAGGAATATGTATTTCCTTTAGGTTTAAACATTCGTCAAATATACCAGAACCAGCATATGGCAAAATGCCTTTAAAAGTAACGGTCTCAAGTTTTTTGCAATTTGAGAAAGCAACTATTCAGCGAAAGGGCATGGCGGGGTATCAAGCCTCAAATAAGGCTTGAATTGCATTGAACGGAGTCTTGTTGCGTTTCTTAGCTGTTTCAACGATTGAATGTAATTCAAGAAATGCATCTGCCCCAAAATCAGAACGGAATGTGCAGGAGTTCTTCAACTTGATTTTCAACTTACGTATTCCACGCTCACTTCCATTATTGTCAGATGGTATCATTGGGTCTTCAAGGAAATTGAATATGTAGTCACGACATTTTATCAATCCTTTCTTGAGTGTTTCAAACTTCTTGCCAAAATTGCAGATATTCAGTTTGAGAAGGTTGTCTAAGCGTTCCATCCACAATGCCTTGGGTATTATCGCAGATGGGTTCGAGTTTCTCTCATGTATGGCTTCACGGAACAAGCTTGCTATCTTGTCGGACCAATCCTGCTTGTCGTTCAATTCTGACAAATACTGCAACTCTCGCAGCAGGTGTGCCATGCAAACTTGATGGTTGAGGAATTGAAGTGCAAAGTATGTACTATGGCGGTCTGTTACGGCTGTCATTCGTTCCAGGCTGTCGCCGAACTTGTCCGTCAATACTTCTGAGCTTCTGCCGTCAGCACGGAAGAGTAAGGTGTAGTAAACTGTCTGCGCTATCCATGCCCAGTCAAGACGTTTGTTGCAATAGCATCCGCTCTCGTCGAAACCGACAACACTTGACGACATGATATACTCCTTAATCTTTTCAATGGCAGGCTGTGCGTTTCTTTTCGCTTCCTTCACCCAGTTCACAAGCGAACCTTCACTCGGAGCAAGCCCGAACACCTCACGCAAAAAACTTGCTATACGGCCGTATGGAAGAAATTGCACGACACTGAGATACACGACAAGTGACTTTACGCTTGCATCGTAGACCACATCGTTAGACTTGCGTCTTGGTGCGGTACGAATACGTCCGCCACAATTCTTGCATATCATCACATAGTGACGTATCTCCTTGATTACCGGCTTCAGTTCTGGAATTGAGATTACCTGCGTTACATAGTCAAGCACACGCTCTGCGTCTGCGAGCGTGCCACCGCAATTAGTGCAATAGTTAGGCGTGTCATCAATTGTCTCGTCTGGCGAAGGAGAGCAGGATAGTTTGTGCCCGTCATGACCTTCCTGTCCACCTGGCTTCTTTCCACTTGGTTTGCGGAGACTTTTTGTCCTTCTGACTATCTCGTCTTTCATAGTCTCCTTGCTTGGCGGAGTGCTGCTGTTGCCGGAATTCTTCTTGGGCTTCTCGTATTTGGACAGACACTCTTTAAGTCTTGCATTTTCTTCGTTCTTCTTGCGCAGTTGACGATTCAGAGCTTCTATGTTACGGTTCAGTTTGGCAATCTCAGCATATTGCTGATTGATGTTTCACGCATCAACCGCATCTCTGCCGTCATGTCTTGCAGCACTTTTGATATGTCCGTAACTTTCTCTTTCACAGGTGTAAAGATACGAAAAATATCCCACATACGCAAGAAATAGAGACACTTTGTTTTGCCTTTTTATAGGTCTTCTTGCAGTATATTTCAATCGTGGATTAAGGTGCAATGCTATCGCTGAATAGTTACCAAGGGGGCTGTTTTCCTTAACAAAACACAAAAAACTACTTATTTCATAAAATATTCACAAATAATCCCCATTTAATCCGAGATAATTCAGTATCTTTACATCAAACATTAAGAAATTTGCATGGAAAATCTGAATAGAATTAAAGGAGCATTGGCTGATGCTGGTAAAACTGGTGTCTGGCTTGCTGGCCAATTAGGGAAGGATCCCGTAACGGTTTCCAAGTGGTGCACCAACACCACACAACCCGATTTGCAGACGCTGGCAAAGATTTCGGATTTATTAAAAATTAACATTAGAGAACTTTTAGTTGATTATATCCCAAACAATCGATAATATGAACAACATTGAGTCAATAAGAGAGGATTATTGTATCGGCGATCCTATTCGTATTGTATGTAGCCTTGGCATTAAGGAAGGCTATATTATGGATTTCAAAGAGGATAGAATAAAGATTCGGCCATTTGAAGAAGGCCGAAAGCCGATTTCTATTTCTGAAGAAAATATTAAAGATTTTGAAGAGGGCATACCACCAATAGGTATTTCTTCCCCTAGTGTTGTATCTGCATCAAATCAAAATAGTTCTTCTGACGAAACACTGCAGTCACCAGAAGTGAAAGGCCCAGAAAAAAAAGACGAATCTCAGAACACTCAGCCTTCCTTTATCAAAGGTTTTGTTGACTTAGACAAAGCTGATCCAAAACATGGAATAAGAGATGCTGTACATGTAGACGAGAAGAAATCTTCAATTATACAAAAAGAGAATCAACCAACATTCGTGAAAGGGTATGTAGATATAAAAGCTATAGACCCAAAAGGTGGTGTGCGTAAAGCGGTTCACAAAAACAATCCATGGACATTGGCTCTTCAAGATCAGCCAACAATAGAATGCGATAAAGCTATTGAACGCTCCGCAAAATCGTTTGCATCCGAAGAAGACAACAATGTATGTGTTTATGCTTCAGGTTTCGTTACAGACGACTTGAAGGATTATGGATGGATTTGGGATCAAAATCTTGAATCTAAAATTTGGTTCTCAACAGATGATATCTGTGATGATCAATTATATGATATGGAAGACTTGGTGGGAGTGCATGTTTCGTATATTAAAATTAATGGTCCAAAAGGTCCCAAAGCAATTGGCATATGTCTACCAAGACCTATTTGTCAGATACTCGCACTTGCCGATCAACTCGTGGATGATGTAAAAACTAAGCAGAGCGCATACGATTTGCTGGAGGTTATTATTAGTTGTTATCCTACTAATGAAGATGCGATTTATCTACAGTCACAAATTAAAACAAACATCACTAAAAGGACAAAACATTCTGTTACGGAGCCTTTAAACCTCAAAGATATAGAAGAAATCGCAACCTCGGGAGAGGACAAGGTAAAAGAACATAACGAATCAAGCAAAGCCAATAAAGAAAAGGCAGAGAAAGCTAATGTTGAATATAAAAAAGCCAAAGACTTAATTAATGAAAAAAAGCATGAAGAAGCTTTGTCTCACTATTTGGAAGCATTTAAATGCCAGAAATCAATTACTTTGGTGAAGGATATCAGTTCACTCTATTGCTCCTTATGCGGAAAAAAGTATATTCAAGGACATCCAGAGCGAATTAAGCAAGCAGAAATGTACAGAGAAGCTGGCAAAAAGTTCCTTTCTGATTATGCTTATTTACTGCCAAAAGATCAATCAAGTTATAATTCCTTGGAAAGTTCATATTATGTATTGCAAGAATATGAAAAGTTCCTAGGAGTAATTGATAAGATAATTCGTGTTAAAGTGCCTTCTCAAAAAGTGCTATTCCTGAACAAGAAAGCAATTGCTTTATTGGCTTTGGGTAGAAAGGAAGATGCGCTTAGCGTTCTAGAGCAAGTTCTTAAAATTGATTCACAAAACGTCAATGCGAAAAAAATTCACGAGCAGATTATTTCAAATGTTGATGTAAAAACCCTTCTGGCTGATATATTTGAAGCATCTGATAACCCTATAAGTCCATATTTGCAAGACAAAATTAATCAATATAAAGATTTCTTCGGTGTTGAAAATTATATTCTGGGTGACGAAACAAGATTGTATAGCGAATCTACATATAAGAAAATTGTCAATCATATCGAGAATGACCCTGGTATTAATTCTGACTCACTACGACGTTCTCAATATTTGCTTACTAAGATAAAAATATCAATGCGCCTTAACGATGGAGCATTTGACAAAAGAGATTTTGCGCTATATTGTAATGACATGGCGCGAGTAACTATGCTTCAGGATCCTAATAATATACAATGGGATGTAGTCCGATTCTATTTCAACGAATCGTTTTCATTGGCTGCGTCATGGTCAGCGGTAAGACGTCAATTCGTTCAATACATTGAAACATATATTCCTCATAGAAGAGACGATATTTTTGGAAAACTGCCCGAACAAAATATAAACGAACGCCTCAAGGAAGATCTTAAAGAGTTGATACTTCATGTGAATGACAAGAATGACTATCATTGGGACGAGATCCTTCTTCAGCCTTCAATATATAATGAGGATATATGTAATAAAATTGTAGAAGAAATCTACAATGAACCACAATTGAGAAGAATTGCAATTGACCGTTTTGTTGAATTGTCAAGAACTGGGGTTACCGAGTCAATTTCTTTAGAGTCATTTGGTCAAGTTTGGCGTGAATTAAGAGATGAATATTATGCCGCTCAAAAAAGTCTGAACAATTCGTATTTATCAAGAATTTCGTATGCAACATTGTCAAAGATTAATAGCAGTACGGTTTCACTTAAAAATGAGTCAGAAAATATAACTATTTTTGACAAAGATAAGGAAAGAATTAATGAGGTCTTCAAGCAATTAATACCAAAAATTGATGCTTTTATTTCTGCCCAAGGATATATTAGCAAACAAGACAACTACGGAGATGCAAAAAGAATGATATTGATATTAAAAGATGCAATATCAAGATACCCAACTAAAGTTTCCTACGAGTCTCTTTTACCTCTTATCAATCGTTACTATGATCTATTGGAGGAGGCATGGCAAAATATTGTAATAACAAGTAAGCCAAAGGTTACTGTTGATTTACAAGGAGATTCTGTATTAATAGATAGAAACAATGTCGTTTCATTCCAGGTTGCTTTATCAAATGATAAAGATTCTTCCCCTATCAGTAGAATCTCCATGTCGATAGTCAACTCTGACGATGTCAGTTACATTAACAACGAAGAAAACACTCATACAGATATTGTTAGAGGTGGAGACAAACCCGTCATTTTCCACATGAAGGTAAAAGTTAGTGAGCAGGCTGTCAAAGAGAAGACTGCGACTATTACCGTTTCATGTACATATGAGAATTCAAACAATATTGACGAAACAATAACCAACGATTTGGCTCTTCGCTTTTACTCTGAAAATGAATATAAAGATTTTGTGAATCCTTATAATGCTGGTGATGCTGTCACTAACCCAAGGATGTTCTTTGGCCGAGATACAGACATAGAAAATTATGTAAATGTGATGTTATCTTCGCCTTCAAAGCAACTTATATTCTATGGTCAGAAACGTAGTGGAAAATCTTCTGTACTCTATTGGTTGCAAAATAAGCTTACAGAGAATGGCGCATTCTGCTCAAGATTTTCAATGGGAGACTTAGTTGCAGATTTGCGAGAGGTCACTTTCTACTATCAGATTCTATATCAAATTCAGGAGGATTTAGAGGATTATGATGGTGAAGTTCCAATATTTGAACTTCCACAATCAATCTCATCGTTCGAAAGCGAGAATCCTACGAATCCAATGCTGACCTTCAAAAAATATATGAAATCTTTCAAACAAGCATGTAAAGCTACAGCCGGTTGGGAAGATAAACTCATTGTAATTATGATTGATGAGTTTACATATATTTATAGTTACATTAAGCAAGGTAGAATAGATGACTCCATAATGAAACAATGGAAGAGTATTATTCAAGATCCAAAATCCACATTCTCTGCAGTTTTGGTAGGCCAAGATGTTGTTCCGTATTTTGAAAATGAGCCATATGCAAAAAATGCATTTCAAATCATAGAGAAAAAACGTTTAACCTACCTAAAAGAAACAGACGCCCTGAAACTAATTATAGAACCTATTCGTGATGAGAACGGAGATTCAAGATATGCTTCAGGTGCAGCAGAACTGATTTTAAATTATACTGCTTGTAATCCGTATTATATACAAATGCTTTGTGGTTCTTTGGTCGACTACATGCATGAGAAGAAAGCCATTATAGCAACTACAGCGGATGTATCAGAAGTAGCAGACAGACTTGTGCAAACAATGTCTGATTCGGAATTTGACAACCTGATTAGTGGTGGCGATTCTCTAGAATTTGGAGAAATTAAAGATACTAAGATTTTGGCAGTTTTGTATAGAATTGCAAAACTTACAGAAACGACCGAATACTGCACAAGGCACGACATTGTCAATTATTATAAAGAAGAACTTCTTGATGGCGAAGAAAACGTTGTCGTTGACATATTGCGTAACCTCGAGATGAGAGAAGTTATTGAGATCAATGAAGGAATGTATAGAATTCAAGTTAAACTATTTCAAAAATGGATATTAAAAAAGAAGACACCAGAAACAGCCTCTTTAAAGGAACTGGAAAAATAGTTTTTGGCGATAGATTTGTTGGTCGAACCAACGCATTAAGACAAATTCGGAATCGAGTTGTCGAAGGTCATGGAAATATCTCTGTAATTGGAATGCCTCGTGTCGGGAAAACCAGCCTTGTTTGGGAATGTTTAATGACAGACAGGAGTCGTTTAGTCGGTGATTATAAGCTTATCCCTGTATTCATAGAATCAGCAAGTGTTGCCAGTGAATTTGAATATATCAAACTATTGGTAGATGAGACATGTCAAGAAATCGAAGATATTATTTCTGAAGAATCCTGCTGCTCTCAATTAGACTCTGTGTACACAAATGAACTTTGCCAGTATGGAGCTATGTTGTCTGCAGATAAAAGTCCTGTTGAAAATGCCAACATCTTCAAGAAATTCTTCAGAAAATTATGCTTAAAAGCTGAATTCGGGGTTATTTTTATTTTGGATGAGTTTGATCACACGCAAAAAATATTTGGATTGGCGACATTCCAGTTATTAAGAGAGTTATCCATAAATCCCAAGGCTAGAGTTAGTTTTGTAACAACTTCAAGAAAATCTATAGAGGAGATTGAATCAAAGGATGGTGCTATATCTAATTTCCATGGGACTTTTGTACACCTGTACTTAGGCTTGTTTAATGAGGAGGATATGAACTCTTATTGGACGAGACTTGATTCTGTAGTTCCAATTCCCGAAGACATAAAAAATAACATTATTAAAATTGTTGGCTCACATCCTTATTTCTTGGATTTATGTTGTATTCAATATTTGTTTAACGAACAAATTGACGATCTGTTTTCTTCGGATTTCAAAATGAAGATATATGCAGAATTCAATCAGATAATAGATATATTGAAACGAGATGAACTGATAAATGCTACAATACAATTGGTCGTTGGTCCTCCTATGGATGTTCGGGCGGAGCAATTAGATCGACTGTTAAATTTTGGAATAATTGATCTTATATCTTTCGAATCCAAGGCTAAGTTACTGCATCTAAACTGTAATGATTATGAGAAAGATAGGTTGTCTTATGTGCTATTTGGAGATTTTTTCACCAAATTATTTTACACTAAGTACTTCCTTGATGTACCTTATTGGCCTTTATGGGGAAAGACTGAAAACAAACTTAGAGAAATCATCTTATTCTTTGTCAAAAACAGATACGGAGAACATTGGATTCAAGAAATAGAGAATGATAATCAAAATGATCCTACATGGCTTGCAAATTGGGATAAGATGAAAACTCGATATGAAGAGAATAAAGATCTTAATATCGATAACCATACTTCCTCGCCCATAGATTTTACAGAAACTGGCCATATATATTATCAGTTTATCAAAAAATACTGGAACTTATGGTTCTCTACTGTATTTACAGAAACACAAGAAGACATAGAAGAATCACAAAGATTAAACAAAAAGGTTAATCCATTCTATGGATGGGCCAGGAAGTTTGATAAATTGATTCAGATAAGACGACCATTTGCTCACAACAACTCGGGAATACTCACCCAAGAAGAAATAAATCTAGGAAAACAATACTGTGACGAGATTCTTCAGTACATAGCTAAATGGGAAAATGGCAATAAAGTTACGCCAGAGAAATATGAAAGCGATAGAAAGTTACTAACGGATCAATTGAAAGTTGGAATATATGATGCCGCAAGAAATCGTGTAGTTGTATCTTCCGGGGAATGGAAATATTTCTATGAGGTAAGATCTTCTATCGATAATTTATATGATGGCGCAGAAGTTGAGTTTGTGGTCAGCTCAGATTCTAACAACCCTAGATTTAAAATTGCATTAAACGTAACTATCAGATAACATAAATGATATCGTTACAGCCCTATATTGTTCGCTAGATAAATGGCAAGAAAGAATCTCTTTGATGGCGAGAGCTATAAGGCCGAATTCGCTATAATAACCTATCGGTGGCTGATGAGTCGCCGATGGGTTACTAATGCAGATATTATGGCTGAAAGGTTAGGATGCTCTATAGAAGAGCTACCCGCAAACTTATCCAATTGTGATGGTTATGGCGAACTAAAGAAGACCGTTTGTATCGTAAAGAAAGCCATCCGCGAGAAACTGGGTGTCCACAATAAGAATGTTGACGACTGCTTCGAGGAAGACGGCAATAATAAGAACTGGCGATTCCGTTACATAGGCAAGGACAACGATCCTCTTGCAGATATGCGAAATGCAAAGGCTATCAATAATCTTCGTCAGTATTGGAAGTTCTGTCAAGATTCTGCCGGTTTCTTTCCTAAGTCATGGTTAGAGTATTTCTTCAAGGATTGCCAGGACTTGTTGGATATGAAAGCGAAGCGACAAAAGGGAGAACAGGTAATAAGCGCAAGTATTGACCGTATTCTGACCAACATAGAGTATCTGCCATCGTTGTATGAAGCCATCATGAACAAAATGGTGTTGGAGATTGACTACAAACCATTTGATGAGGAAGAAGTTACACTTATGTTCCATCCTCAGTACCTGAAGGAATATAATGGCAGATGGCATCTGTTCGGTCATGTAGAGGGAAGAGAACCAGAATATGGCTACAATATAGCTCTTGATAGAATTCAGTCAAGACCTCGCGAAAGGTCAAAAGTAGAATATGTGCCAGCACCAAAGCATTTCTATGACGAGTTCTTCAAGGACATTGTGGGCGTAAGCCATAAGATAGATGCCAAGAAAGAGCATGTAGTCATTCGCGCGCGTTCATTATATATTTATAAATTGATGGATACAAAGCCTCTTCATCAGACTTATACCATTGTTAAGCCATTTGGCATATATGACGATGGAGAGTATGCAGAGTTCTCTGTTGATGTAGAGCCAAACAACGAATTCTACGGACGCATACTTCAGATGGGGGCAGGATTGGAGATTATTTCACCAGAATCTGTACGTGATGAAATGGCACAACGAGTGCGTGCTTTATCTGACTTATACCCTAAGAATGAATAGCGGAATGGTTCCAAATTGAGAGGAACCAATATACTCATGACCACTTGATTTTATTAGCGAGAAACGTATTACCTTTGCAGCGTCAAACTTCGACACCACCTCGGAGTTGACGCTGCAAATCGTTTGTGGGGTACAACAATCAGCATACTATGAAACAGGCAACAAACAACAGCAAGGACACTATGAACAAGAAAGCAAGCCAAAAGCAGATTATGAAGAACAAGAAAGCAGAAGCCAATGCACGCCGTAAGGTCAACAAGAGCAGGGAGAAGGTGGAGCACACTCCACGATACCGCTCAGCATCAGCAAAATATGTGTGTGATACTATCACAAGGAAGATTGAGATAGAAGTTCTTGACGGCATTCTTCTCAACCTCAGCATCAAGAGCCAGACGAAGTCACCGAGCATTCATAACCGCATACTAAGGCGAATCGTCGAGAAGCGTCAGGCTCAGGCAAACCACAAGAAATTTGGTCGCACAGAAGACCTCACTTCAATACATATTTCCATTACTGGCACAAGTCGTTGCATGGAAGCTATCCGCAAGAAAAGGTTTGCTGCATAGTCTAACATAGGACATCGTATTGGTTCCAAATACTGAGGAACCAATACACTTTTGAAAGACTTAGGTAGGACGATAAAAATGCTATAACTTTGCATCGTAATTCCGAGAGAGTTGGATTTGTTTACACATTATTTCTTCATCACAACAGAGGTGGCGGCCTATTCCGCTAAACAAAAAAACAAACGACTATGAGCACAACACTCGCACTCATTGCCGCCAAGGCATTACCAGCCCTTTCGGGAAGTTCTCTAACATACAATCCAGAGAAGAACGTGTTTCTGACCTGTGGTTACACCAGTGCCGCCGGCAACACCTACTACAAGGCGATCCGTATCTCCGACCGTCTTGCAGTGTACTACAACATCGGCCAAGGACATACCCACACCTTCCTCAACGGTATAACACTGTTTGGATGGGACGGCAAAAAGGCAAGAATCATTGCCCAGAAATCATGGGGAGGATACAACTGGAGAGTATTCTCTGAGTTCTTTGCCAAAGAGCAAAGCATTCTCATGCTAAAAGACTTCCTCATAGGACAGGCAAAAGCTCTCGGGCAGCGAATCAGCGAGCATCAGATATTATCTTTCTCAAAAGAGATGATTGAGCAGACTCAGCGTAAAATGCTTGCATGATCTGCCCCTCACAGAAAGAGAGTAAACGAGAACTAATTCACAAAACCTTAAAAGAAAGGAAAAAACATGGCTTCATTAGCAAAGGCAATAAGCAAAAACTTGTTTGACAGCATACTACCTACTTTCGGCAATCAGAGAGCCAGCGTTCCGGCATGGGACAATGGACAGAAGATGTTCATCTGTAACGAATATGAAAGTGGGAACGGGAACCGATACTATCGGGGAATTCGTTTCTGCGACCGCATAGTCATAGTGGAGAAAGTGGGACTCTACCACAACTGGACCTACATTGACAGCATTGAGATATATGCCTTCAACGGAAAGAAGCTTGAGTTGATACAGAAGCGAGACTATGACAAGGTGCACAGAAACGAAGAGTTCATACGCGCGGAATCAGAAAGGATGGTCAAGGATTACCTCGCAGGCATACTGAAATCACAACGCACATCAGTACCGGCAGCAGAAATCGAGATACAGGCAAAAAGTCTGATCGGCAAATGCTACAAGAGTTTCCTTGATGCAGATTTCAATACTCGCCTTACACAAATATTACCAGCAATAGAACAAAAATAATATGGAGAATATACAGATAGACCCCCAAAACCTGCAGCAGATGCTCGCCTACGAGCTAATTGCCAACACCAACAGCAGTTTTTTTCTCACAGGACGTGCAGGAACCGGCAAAACCACCTTTCTACGCAACGTTCAGAAGATGGTTGACAAGCAGTTTATAACATTGGCTCCTACCGGAGTCGCCGCAATCTTGGCTGGCGGCGACACCATACATTCCTTCTTCGGTCTTCCGATGGAAGTATGTCCTCCTGGAACCTGTGGAAAACTGAATGAGGCCCGCATCCTGACGCTCCTGCATGCCGACACCATCATCATCGATGAGGTGTCAATGGTGAGATGCGACATAGTGGATGCCATCGACTACACGCTGCGCAAGACTCTGCGCACCACATTGCCCTTCGGAGGCAAACAGATAATCTTCGTTGGCGACATGTTTCAGCTGCCTCCAATAGTGAGACAGGGAGCAGAATGGGAATTGATGCACGACATCTATCAGACCAACGAGTTCTTCTTCTATAAAGCCAATGCCATAAAAAACATGCGCATGGTGAAGAT
Organism: Prevotella pectinovora; assembly: GCF_041323955.1. Classification (NCBI taxonomy): domain Bacteria; kingdom Pseudomonadati; phylum Bacteroidota; class Bacteroidia; order Bacteroidales; family Prevotellaceae; genus Prevotella; species Prevotella pectinovora. The sequence goes on along the minus strand of NZ_JBGLIV010000001.1, from coordinate 2,976,697 downwards.
TGAATTTCAGAAGGTGTATAGACAGGATGACGACAAGCAATTTCTGCATATCCTTGAAAATGTACGCATGAACAAGGTAACACCTGAGAACATCATGAATCTCAACCGCCGCGTGGTGCAGCCTGAAGCCAAGGATGGAATGGTCATCACACTGACGTCTCTCAACAAGACCGCCAGCGAGATAAACCACAAGTGTCTTTCTGATATTGATGCTGAGGAATTCGTCTACGAGGGAACCGTTTCAGGGAAGTTCGACGACAAGAGACTGCCTGTAGATCTGAACCTTCATCTTAAGGTTGGCGCACAAGTGATGTTCACCCGCAACGACCAGCTTAAGCGATGGGCTAACGGCACACTTGCGAAGGTGGTGAAACTCACGAAAGACGAGATCCACGTCTGTCTCAACAACGGCAACACCTACACCGTGCCTTGCACCTCATGGGATTCTGTAGATTTCGAATATGACCACAAGTCGCAAAAACTGAAAAAGGATGTCACAGGCACATTCACACAATATCCACTGAAGTTGGCATGGGCTATCACCATACACAAAAGCCAAGGCATGACATTCGACAAGATGTCGCTGAACCTTAGCCATGGTCTCTTTGCTGCAGGGCAGCTGTATGTAGCATTGAGCCGAGTGAGGACATTGGACGGACTGTTCCTCTCCAAAGATGTCATACCGCAGTATGCGTATACAAACCGTGAAATTCTTGCTTATGCCAGTGGGTATAACGACGAGCATCTCATAAACAACGAGATAGAGAGCGGCAAAGCAGTATATGCGGCACTCAAGCAGAACGACTACGACGAAGCCGCCAGGCAATACCTGCTATTGGTGAACAGGAAGGCTCTGGCTGGAGATATCAAGGAGGCGATGCTGCAAGCCAAAAGATTCCTCGACACAGTAGTATGCGATGATTTTCTGATGGGAAGCATAGAGAATGTTCCAACAGAACTGTTAAAAGCCAATCATTGGCCAGCAACGTTCTTGGCGGCATTGCTCAGCCTCTATGCCGGAAAATACGAACAGGCTTTGATGTTGGCGGATACAGTTCTTCAGAAGCATCTATGTCAGGAAGCCCTATACGTGAAATCCCGTGCATTGGCAATGTCAGGCAGATACAACGAAGCTGACGAAGTGAACGTTCTAATGGGAGATGTCTTCGACATGGCGACCCCTGATGCCAAGGTGCTCTACAATATTGCCATGCTCAACGAAATGCACATCGGCGAACCCGGTCTCGACTTGATGAGGAAACTGGTTGAAGCGAAACCGAAATACGACCGTGGCATTCATGCCTTACGCATGCTGATGAAGCGCAAATCCATCATGCTCGATTCTACGAGAGAAAGCGAACTGATAGAGGCATTCAATTCGGATATGACAGAAGAAGAGTTTGACAATCTATTGAAGTACACCCGCAAGAAAGCGCCAAAGTCCGTCAGCTATCTGATAATGCGAATCAAGAAGCAAGAGTTTGACGAAGGACTTGCCTGAAGGATACGTGATGCCACAACCTATCTGGTTCCAAAGAATCAAAAACAATATCCCCCAAGGCTTCCCCTCTATCCAAAGGAAAACCCTCAATATCAAACAAAAAAATCTACGATATGGAAAAAATGAAATTTGAAACTAAACTAAAAACATTGAAAACGAATAATTCACCCCTCATAAAAGCAGCTTTTCAGGGTAAAGACGGCAACGTCTATTTTGGCATAATACTGATTGACACCGGCTCTTTCGATTGTATCCTCAACAAATCCGTAATGGATTTACTGGATGATTCTGCTGTCAGAAAGGGTGACAGCAAACATATAAGCACAATTAAAGGAGAGAGCAATGAGTGCTATGCTGTTGACTTCACTTTCAAGATGGGCAACAATCAAGAGTTCAGCGACGTGTTTTATGTGAGTGAGGCATCAGACTTCGACCAGATACTTGTGGGAATGATAGGCATCGTAGGCAGCAAATTCTTAATAAGACCCGTTGGCGGAATTAATTTAAGTTGATAAATATGAGTAAAAAGTTGTACATATCGCTGATTTTTAGTAACTTAGTGGTGCTCAAAACATTAAGTTCAAACCATCGTATGTACAACCTTTATACAAAATTCGTCAAAATACTTGAGATATGCAAGCAATTCTCTGAAAATCTCGTCAATGAATCGGGTAATGTTCCACGTCGTGGTCCTGTTCCCAAGTTTTCGGATTTGGAAGTGGTGGCGCTATCCTTGACGGCAGAGACCGAGAGCATTGATAGTGAGAAGTGGTTGTTCGACTATAAATTGCAAGAATACAAGGACAACATTCCCAATCTCATATCAAGGAGACAGTTCAATGACCGCAGGAAGAAAACGGCAGGCCTGTGTGAGGAACTGCGCAAGAGGATTGCCATGGAAATGGATGGCGGAGAGGAACAATTCTTTGTTGACTCCAAGCCGATAAAGGTTTGTAGGGTTGCAAGAGGAAAACGTTGCAAGATGGGACGTACCGGAAATTTCTCGCAAGCTCCCGACTTCGGCTTCTGTGCTTCGCAGAATACGTATTATTTTGGTTATAAGTTACACGCTCTCTGTGGGTTAAGTGGAGTTATCCATTCCTATGATCTGTCAAAGGCAAGTGTGGCTGACCTCCATTATATGAAGGATGTAAAACATACTTATCACGACTGTAGCATCTATGGTGACAAAGGGTATATTGGAGCTGACGTACAGCTTGACTTGTTCGAAACCGCACACATAAGACTGGAGTGTCCGTATCGGCTCAACCAAAAGGACTGGAAACCGACATTCATCCCGTTTGCAAAGGCAAGAAAGAGGATTGAGACAATATTCTCACAACTTACAGACCAGTTTCTGGTCATCAGGAACTACGCGAAAATAACGAATGGTTTGTTTGCCAGAATCATTGGCAAAATTAGTGCACTTACCATTCTGCAATACGTAAACTTCATTAACGACAAGCCCATTGGCAGAATTAAGTATGCACTAAATTAATTCCGCCAACAGGTTAATAAGACACCAACTCACTCTGGACTACGCCAAAGAAATGCTCTATACCTCTGACGGCACTTACACCCACCCCGACAACTGCGAATTCTTTTTCCCCATGGAGTATGGGTTCAAGAACTACGGTATCCCTGTGGTGGGCATTTCCAGCGGAGAAAACGAATTCATAATGCTTGTCGATTCGGGTGCGGACAAGACTGTCATGACAAGCCACATGATAGATGAAGCCGGGTTGCCTAATGGAAACGCCATAAGTAATGGGATTATCACCCTTTTCAACAACAGACAAATAAAAACGACAATCAAAAATGTGGAATTCAGTCTGTTGAGTGTTGGCGGAACAGAAGACGATCCTAAACTCTGTTCTTACGAGGACAATGTGCAGGTGATTGATGAACCTCCTCATATCATGGAAAATTTAAAGGACTCTGAAGGGGAGGAATTGCCACCGATATCCGGAATGCTGTCTTCTTCTTTCATGTATAGACACAAATGGATTCTCGACTTCAAGACGGGAATAATGTACTGCAAATTACCCGAATAAGCAATTTTTCTCTCTCAAACCGTCAGCCATCTGGTCGCCAATGCGGAAGTATCTGTAATTCAGATACTTCCGCATTTTTTGCATGACGAAAACCATCGGGTGATTGTCTGGATGGTTGGGGAATAAGAAGAATTAATCGTATGGAAGGGGATGGAATATGACATGAGGGGGAGATAGTACATTCACGCTATTCGTTCCGTTTCGAATTTCATCATGAAACTGATATCCGCCCTGGGAGCCAACTGCTTCTTTGGCAACAAGCCATCTGCGCTCTCAGGATATACCATTGAGGACACGAAGCAGTTGAGCCTGTTCCGATCATCCCTCCTGATTTGTTGTGGAAATCTTGACCTTTAGTCATCCGCCTTCGCGTGGATGACCAAATGGTCGCATGCTCAAATTAAGAATGTAGCCGTGGATGTTAGGGGGAGGGACTTTTAATCCCGAACTGAGGTATTTATGCTCTTTGAAGTTTTACCAGACAGCAATAATCACAAATAATAGTCAAGATTTGCGCTGTTTTTAACTTGCCAGCAAATTACCGGCAAGTTAAATTCTTGTTATGTAGTTATTTTTTTGCGACGATATTTCTGATTTGGGTCGTTGGGTTTTTCGGGAATAGTACGTTCAAGAACACCGAGCTCTATTAAGGAAGTAATATACTTCTGCCGATTTTTAGATTGATTGGAAATTTTCAACCTATCCATAATTTCCTGCGCAGTCCTCGGTACGGAACAAAAGTTTCTAATATCCTCTTCCTTCTTTGTCAGTTTACGAGTAACCAAGTTCATACGAGGTTGGTTACTTTTCTTATCAGCTTGGTTACTTTTATGCTCATTAGCAATCATAGCTTGGTTACTTTCTACTTGAACTTGGTTATTTTTTTCATTAGCTTGGTTACTTTTACGCTCATTAGCAATCATAACTTGGTTACTTTCTGCTTGAACTTGGTTACTTTCGCGAGGTATGGTAATAACAAATTCGTTGGCGGCATGAGTGATTTCTTTGTCTTCTACTCCATTGGAAAAAGCGGTATTTGGATTGTATTCAAGCGCACGGCGCACACCACTTCCTGCTCCGGTATAGGGTAACAGGTAGTTGGCATTCGTAAACAAGAACATATTACGAGGCATTGATGTGCCGTTTTTTATATCTTCAATTGTCAACCCATTTGGCAAAGTTCCTGGACTGTGAATTTCTACACGATTGTCAAATATGAAAATACGAATCGGAGACTTAATATTCAGCGAGCGGTGTACAAGTGCATTAACGACATACTCGGTAAGACTTTCGTAATGTATTTCCAGTTCACCAATAGAATTGAATTCCTTTTCGACCTGAACCTTACGCAGATTGCGAGTAAAGAAATTCATAATGGTACGGAATTGATGGAGCAGATTTCCCTCAATTTCCATATCATGCATTTTATCACGGAATTGTGTACCACCAATAGAATTACCGATATAGCTGATACATTTTGCAGTCATAACAGGTAGCCAACGCTGCGTATATTTGCCGAATAACAGCATTGCCGCTACATTAATTTTGCCATCCGGACGGATGAAATGTAGATTTCTGAGCAATTTTTCGATGGTTGTTCCTTTTATAATGGTTTCGGCCATTGCATCAAGCGAATAATCTTTCATATTCAACTCATCGATGTCTTTCCCTTTAAATACCGGTGCAAAGCGGCTCATTAGATAAAGCTTGATAGTATCTGCATCCAAATCATCAATAGTGGCATTAGGTACAGCTGCCTCATCTGGTACAAAGTTACCACACTCACTCATCATCTCTGCAAGTTCTGAATTGTCAAACACCTTACGTTTGTCTGCACCATTCTTCACCCATATAATCCCCTTGTTGTCATGATATGGTTTGTTTTTACCTTCTGGAATTGTGGCGACAACAACTCCACCACCTTTCACTGGAACATTCTCCACTCCTATTAGTATATTGGGAATAACATTTTCTGATGCAATATTTGTCAGCAGATTTGTCGTTTCCTGCAATTCTTGATATGACAGAGCATTGATTATCCCCGTCCTGTCATTTATGCCTATGACAAGTTGTCCACCACGAGAATTGCAAAAAGCCACTATCTCGCAACTTATGTCATATCGATCATTCGCACGCTCCTTAAACTGTAACTTTCCATCCTCTGCCAAGTCACGCATTTGTAGTAGTTCTTGCTCTGTCATATTCTTTGATAATAATTTTCTTATTATGTATTTCAGCTTTAAATCGGATACTTTATGGTTTCTGTAGAAATTTAATGTCAGGCTCTATTAAATCTGCGTCTGTCAAAAAAACTAATTTATACCCGTTGGCGGAATTAATTCAAGTTGATAAATATGAGTAAGAGGTTGTACATGTCACTGATTTTTAGCAACTTAGTGGTGATCAAAACATTAAGTTCAAACCATCGTATGTACAACCTTTATACAAAATTCGTCAAAATACTTGAGATATGCAAGCAATTCTCTGAAAATCTCGTCAACGAATCGGGTAATGTTCCACATCGTGGTTCTGTTCCCAGATTTTCGGATTTGGAAGTGGTGGCGCTATCCCTGACAGCAGAGACAGAGTGCATTGATAGTGAGAAATAGTTGTTCGACTATAATTAGAGTATGTGGAATATAATCCGACCGGAATATCCATCATCCGACCGGAAATCCGACCGATAATCCGACCGTTTCAACCCTAATCGGTCATAATATCCAATTAATCCACTTTTTTCAAAAAACCGTCAACCATCTAGTCTTCAATGCGGAAGTATCTGTAATTCAGACGCTTCCGCATTTTTTGCATAGCGAAAACCATCGGGTGATTGTCTGGATGGTTGGGGAATAAGAAGAATTAATCGTATGGAAGGGGATGGAATATGACATGAGGGGAAAATGGACCGTATTTTATAGGCATACGGACCGGAAAGCGGAAACGGGATGGAGCGAAGCGCGCACGACTGCATCACTGTCTCGCCAAGCTCTGATCAATCATCAGGGCTGAACAAAGGACCGGGATAATATAATCATAAACTTTTAAAAAGCATTGAGTATGCATTATGAGATCAAGTATTCGGATTTCGTGAAGGGAGAATTCACGACACCGTACAATTGGGTTCATTGTTTGAACGAAAACTGCGAGATAAAGAAGAGATGCACGAGATGGCATGTCATCAGAAAGATGAAACAGAAGGACCTGTGTGGGAAATGTATCCTGCCAACCACGAATCCGGTGGAAGGATGCAAACTGTTTCATAAGATGAAGAAGATAAAGGTGGCATGGGGATTCAAAAAGGCTCTCGGCAATGTAAAGGCATGCGACTATAAGGCCATACGCCACGACATCATCAAGACAATGAGCAACAGAAGGGACTTTTCGAGATACGACTCGGGGGCGTGGAAACTGACGGAAAACCAGCAGGAGAAGATAAAGAGGATTTTCGCCGACTATGGGTATGACGACGTGGAGTTTGACTTCTACGAAGAGATGGTCAGCTTTTTGAATAAATAATGGGCACGAAACGGACAGGAAAGATGCCCAACCGGGGCAAGCTGCTTGCCCCTATTGAGAAAGCACCTTGCCCATGTTGGGCAAGCACCGTGCCCAATTCTGAACCAAAACAGACTAAAATTCCAAATCGGCCATTTGGCTAAAAAAACAGACAATACCATGAAAACAAAAAGCATAAGAACAAACAAAAGAGGAAGGTTGAGGATATCAGCCAAGACCTCGGAGAAGTGGTTTGAGAGAATGAACAGTACTCAAACGAGTGAGGAAACGGAAGTGACGAACACGGAGAATGAGACCGGGGAGAGGATTCCGACGAGGTGCTCACATGTGGTGAGGATGGTGGAGCATATCAGGCGGAGGTATGTGTTGAGATACAACACGGTGACAGAATGCACGGAGTATATGGAAAGGGACGGCAACGGCACGTTTCTGATGCTCGACATGAGGGCACTGAAGAGAATCACGCTGGAGGTGCAGCTGGCGGGCATCGCCGTGGGGTTTAATGACGTGAGAAACTATGTGGGGTCTGACTTCATCGGATGTTTCGACCCCATCGGCGACTTCCTCGCCAAATGTGAGGGCCGCTGGGACGGCAACGACCATATCGGCAGGCTTGCCGACACGGTGCCGACGGAGGACCCGGAGTGGAGAGAGAGATTCCACACGTGGTTTCTGGGGATGGTGGCGCAATGGACGGGCAAGACGGGGGAGCTGTATGGCAACAGCAACGTGCCGCTGCTCATCTCCGACCAGGGTTTCAACAAGAGCACGTTCTGCCGCCGGCTGCTGCCGCCGGAACTGAAATGGGGATATTGCGACAGTCTGCAGCTGGCAGAGAAGAAGCAGGTGTTGAGGGCGATGTCGGAACTGCTGCTCATCAATCTGGACGAGTTCAACCAGATTTCGCCGAAGCTGCAGGAGGGTTTTCTGAAGAATGTGGTGCAACTGCCGGCGGTGAAGATGAAGCGCCCGTGGGGAACTGCCATCGAGGAACTGCCGCGCCGGGCATCGTTCATCGCCACGAGCAACATGCATAATGTGCTGAGCGACCCGTCGGGGAGCCGCCGCTTCATCTGTGTGGATTTCAACCGGCCCATCGACGTGGCGACGCCAATAGACTACACCCAGCTCTATGCCCAGGCACTGAGCGAGATAGAGAGCGGGCGCCGCTGGTATTTCGACAAACTGGAAACGGAGCTGCTGACGATGAGCAACGACAGGTTTCAGCGCACGATGGCGGCGGAGGATTTCTTCAAAGAGTATTTCCGCATCGGCAAGGAGAACGGCAGGGGTGAGTATATGACCACGGTGGCGATATTTCAGCATCTGCGCCAGAAGGCGGGTGCGGCGGCAATGGCTTCTACCAATCTCACGACACTCAGCCGCCGGCTGAAGGCGCTGCCCGGAATGACGTCGAGGAGAACATGGCGAGGCAACGAATTCCTCGTGGAACTGGTGGACAAATGACATTCCACCCTTGAGGGAGACGAATTGTCCAGACAATCCAAAACAACTGTCTGGTCGATAACCACCAGAGCATCAATGCGTTAGAGCTAAAACCAGACAATCTGACAATTTCTGGAGAAATCAAGTTTTTTCTAATTTCCAACAGACTATCCTGCAAAGTCGATCTTATGCAGGATGCCGGTGAGATAGGCTATCGCCATGCCATAATTGGTGATGGGCACACCTTGTGACTGTGAGGAACGGATGCGGTCTAACACATAACGGCGATTGAACATGCAGGCGCCGCAATGGATAACGAGATCGTATGGCGAGAGGTCTTCGGGGAAATCACGCCCGTTGACGAAACTTACCTGAAGGCCCTCGCCCACCCTTTTGCGCAACAGGCGCGGCAGTTTCACCCTGCCGATATCCTCGCCCGCCGGCACATGGGCACAGGCTTCGGCTATCAGCACATGAGAACGGTCTGTAAGCCGAGCTATGCTCTCCGCTCCCTGTTTCAACGCCACGGCATCGCCCTTGTAGGCGGCGAAGAGCACGGAGAAGGATGTCAGCCGACTGTCGGCAGGCTTCTGTCCGTACACCTGCGGAAAGACCTGCGAATCGGTGATTATCAGGTGTGGACTCTCACGGAACGAGGCGAGAGCAGCAGCCAGCTTGTCGGGAGTGCAGCAGGAAACGATGCACCGCTTGTCGAGCAGTTCACGTATGGTCTGCACCTGTGGGAGGATAAGGCGTCCCTTCGGCGCCTCCTTGTCCTGTGGCATCACGAGCAACACCCTGTCGCCCTCAGCGGCAAGACTGCCCGTGATGGTCTCCTTGCCGAAATCGGGCGGCAGGAGCTGGAGCAGCAGCTGCATCAGTCTGGAGAAACCGCTGCGGCGCAAGGCGCTGACAGCCACGGCAGGCACATCCAGTTCGCCGGACAGACGGTCTGCCGCCTGTTCTGCATCCTCCATGGTGTCTGCCTTGCCCAGGACAAGGAGCCAGGGGGTTTTCTTGAGCTTGAGCCAAGAAGCCCACTCCCGTTCTTCCGGCGTGAGCACTGGTCCGACAGCCACAAGGATGACGATGTCGGCCTGCTTCACGGCAGTCTGCATCTTGCCAACGCGCAGATGTCCCAGCTGCTGGTCGGTGTCGTCAAATCCCGGTGTGTCGATAATCACACAAGCCCCCAGTCCGGGGAGTTCGGCAGCCTTCCTCACGGCGTCGGTAGTAGTTCCGGCAACGCTGGACACGATAGACACTTCCTGTCCCAACCATGCGTTGAGCAGTGACGACTTGCCGGCATTCCTCAGTCCGATGAGGGCTATATGCAAGCGGGAAACATGTGGTGTATTCTCCATATCTATGTCAGAATCTGAAATCTCTCTTTCCTTGTTTTATCTCTTCCAGCCGCTTCGTGGCAATCGCCTTTATCTTCTGGTTCGGGATATGCTCCAACGCCTTGGCAATCTCCTGCTGTCCCTTCGCCCGGGTCTCAGGCGAGGCATAGTCTTCGAGATACTCCTGCAGCGTCATCAGGGCATTCGGTCCGCAGCAGTTTGCTATCTGTCCGGCCTTGAGCAGCGACATGAAGCGGTCGCCGGTGCGTCCTTCGCGATAGCAGGCGGTGCAGAAGCTCGGTATATGTCCCAGATCGAGCAGCCAGCCCACCACCTCGTCCAACGAGCGATGGTCGCTGACGTCAAACTGCTCGGTATGCTCCGGCTTTGAGTCGGCATAGCCTCCCACGCTGGTGCGCGAACCGCCGCTGATCTGCGACACGCCAAGCTCCAGCACACGGCGGCGCACGGCCTCTGACTCACGGGTGGAGATGATCATGCCGGTGTATGGAACGGCGATGCGGATGACGGCCACGATGCGCTCGAACATCTCGTCGGAAATGGCGTCGGGGAAGTCCTCTGTTGAGATATCGTCTGCCGGACAGATTCGGGGCACGCTGATGGTGTGTGGACCTACTCCGAACTTTGCCTCCAGATGCTCGGCGTGCATCATGAGGCCCACGAAATCGTAGCGATAGAGGTTGAGACCGAAGAGAACGCCGATGCCCACATCGTCGATGCCGCCCTCCATGGCGCGGTCCATAGCCTCGGTGTGGTAGGCATAGTTGCTCTTGGGACCTCTGGGATGGAGTTCCTCGTAGTGCTTCTTGTGGTATGTCTCCTGAAAGAGGATATACGTGCCGATGCCGGCGTCTTTCAGGCGGCGGTAGTTCTCCACCGTGGTGGCGGCGATATTCACATTGACGCGGCGGATGGCTCCATTCTTGTGATGGATGCCGTATATGGTCCGGATAGACTCCAGGATGTATTCTATAGGATTATTGCGCGGGTCTTCGCCGGCTTCGAGCGCCAGACGCTTGTGACCCATATCCTGCAGGGCTACGACCTCTCGCCTGATTTCCTCCTGGGTGAGCTTGCGGCGGGGTATGGTCTTGTTCTTGGCGTGGTACGGACAATATACGCAGCCGTTCACGCAATAGTTGGAGAGATAGAGCGGTGCGAACATCACGATGCGGTTGCCATAGAAGCGCTGCTTTATTTCTTTTGCCAGATGGAAGATGCGGTCTACCAGATCGGGGACGTCGCACTCCAGGAGCACGGCAGCCTCACGGTGGGTCAGTCCGCCGCATTTCGCCGCCTTCTCAAGCAGATTCTCTATCAGCTCCCGATCGTTCTTATGCTCCGATGCGTATTGCAGCGTATCGAGAATCTCCTGATGGTTGATAAACTCTTCTGCCTCACCGGAGGCAGGATTAAAGATCTTGTCCATGTCATTATTCATTTAAAATCACCACGAGCCGTAGATATACGATACCCGATTTTATCCAATTCTTGTTTCAGCAGGGCCAGCCCTTCGGCTGCCTCCGTGCCCATCGCCGCCTTGTTGTCGTAGAGCGCATAGCTGGAGCGGTATGCCGCCGGCGAGAGGTTTGGCATCACCACATTGGCTCCTGCCAGTATGCCCCGGGCCTTGCCGTCGGGCAGGAGTGTGGAGAGCGACGTAGTGGCCGGTATCAGCACCGACGGGAACATCAGGCGGAAGATGGAGAGCAGGCGCAGGGTGAGGTCGGCACTTCCTCGACGGCAATCCCTGAAGGGTGTGTCATGCTGGGGTATGAAGGGTCCGATGCCTATCATCTGCGGTTGGAAACGCCGGATGAAACAGATGTCCTCCACCAGATGGTCCAGAGTCTGTCCGGGGCTGCCCACCATGATGCCGGTGCCGGTCTGATAGCCGGTTTCCTTGAGCCATTGCAGACATTGCAGCCGGTGTTCTCTTGACATAGACTCCGGATGGAGCCTGCGGTAATGGTCGGCATTATATGTTTCATGCCTCAGCAGATAGCGGTTGGCGCCGGCACGGAACAGTCCCTCGTATTCGCTCCTCGTCATCTCGCCCAGCGAGAGCGTGATGGCACAGTCGGGATAGGCGAGGCGTATCTCGCTGACCACGTCTTCCCACATAGCATAAGAGCCAGACTTCTCGCCACCTTGCAATACAAAAGTGCGGAAGCCCAGCTTATAGCCTTCCCGGCAAGAGGTCAGGATTTGTTCTTTTGTCAGTTCGTAACGCGCCACCGACATGTTGGCTGCCCGTATGCCGCAATAGTAGCAATTGTTGCGGCAGCGGTTGCCCACCTCTATCAGTCCGCGTATATAGATGTCATGACCAAACTGCCTGAGAGCCACCTCCCGCGCCTGCCGATGCAGATATTCCACGGCATCGGTGTCTGTCGTTGCCAGCAGCTGCCGGTATTCGTCTGGCGCGAGAGCATGGTCTCTGCGTAGTTTGTCAATCCATATCATCATAGGTCTTTGTCTCCTTGCCCAATTCCTTGTCGAACTGGCGCTTTCCGGCTTTCAGCTCATTGTGGACGCAAGGTCCGGTGATACATCCGCCCTCGCATGCCATGACCTCGATGAACTTGGCAGGAGCCTTTCCTGACTTGCCGTAAGCTCGCAGCATGGCGATGTTCTTCTTTGTCAGGTTGGAAACCTGGATTGCCTGCAATGACTCGGCTTTCTCCTTGAGATATGCCTTCACGGCGCCTGTCACGCCGCCCAACTCTCCGAAAGCATGTGCCTCGCGCACCGACTGCACCGCCATGCTATATGGAGCGGTTGTGCCCATGTCGATGCCCAGTCCGTCGAGCACGGAAGAGATTTCCTCGAATGTGAGAACGAAGTCTACAGCTTCGTCGCTCTGGGCTTCCTTGCGCTTGGCAACGCACGGACCGATGAACACTACATCGGCGTCTGGATGCTGCTGCTTTGCCAGACGGGCGGTGTAATACATCGGCGAACGGGTGTCGGAAACGTATTTCGCCATGTCGGGAGCGTGTTTCTTCACCATCTCCTTGTATGAAGGACAGCAAGAGGTGGTCATGAACGGCTGGCCTTCTTCTAGTCTTTCCAGCAGTTCGTGGCCCTCACGCTCTACGGTCTCCATGGCGCCCTGTGCCACCTCGATGACGTCGGCAAAGCCCATCTCGCGGAGTGCACCGTAGACCTGGTCTTTCTCTGCCTTGAACTGGCCGAGGATTGCAGGGGCAACGATGGCAACGAGCTTCTTCTTGCTACGGATTCTATAGAGCACATCGAATACCTGGGATACCTCCATAATGGCGCCGAACGGACATGCGTTGAGACATTTTCCGCAGTATATACACTTGCTCTCGTCGATATGCTCTACGCCACGCTCGTCTTTGCTGATTGCCTTTACCGGACATGACTCCTCGCAAGGAACGGGTATGTATACGATGGCATGGTATGGGCAGCTGTCGTGACAGATACCACAGCTGATACAAGCATCGTGGTCGATGAATGCCTGTCCGTTCTTCTTCAGATGGACGGCCTTCTTGGGACAGTTGGTCATACAATGGCGGGCGATACATCCACGGCACAGATTGGTGATTTCATAATTGATCTGAACGCAGGATGAACAAGCCTCGTCGATAACGGTAAGGATATCTTCTCTTGGAGCACCGCTGCCGGCTCTCTTCATGGCACGGAAAGCAAATTCTGAGAGAGGTGTCAGCTCGTCGGTTTCGTCTTCCATCGTCATGCCCAACAACGGAAGTGACTTATATCTCCATACTGCTCTCTCTTTGTGTACACAGCAACGTCCTTCGTGTTTTGAACGGCGGGGACTCAATTGGATAGGCAGACGGTCAATGCGGTCTACTAATTCGTCATTTTTCCATAGCTTCACAAGTTCGGTCAACAGCTTGTGACGGACAATCATGACATTGTTCGTAAATGGCATATTCTTATTTCAGATTTATAGGTTAAACAACAGCCAGAACAGTCTGGCGCAAAACTTTGGGCAAAGTTATAAGAAAGCTTTGAGAGAGGCAAAGGAAATTCATTTTTTTTGATAAAAGTGGAGCCAAATACCGGTAATGACACCTGTTTGGGGCTTTCCTGGCGATTAGAGACGGAAAAATCCCGACCTTACGCATTGGAAGGCCGGGATTATATGGCATAAGGGATAAACCTGCTTGATAGTCGGGGGTTATCTGTTCATGAATCTTCTGTGGATACTACTGAAGATGCTTCTCTTCACTTTGTCTGAGGCAGCAGGAGCCATAGAAACGCTTCGTGGCGTGGTTCCGCTGACGCTGGAATATGACATATAACCGCTTTCCATTCCTCCGTAGCGGTATACGGTGCCGTCTGAATTCAGTGAATATGTGAGGTTGTAGTATTTGTTCTCTGTGCCTTCATAATCTTTCATAGTGTAGTCTACACCGGTCGGGAAGTATGACGGGCCCTTGCCTACATAACCGATAAAGAACAGGCCGGCGAGGAACGAGTCTGACTCTTCGTTGAGGAAGTTAGGCACGTATTGGAGCGTTACGTTTGCCTCGGCATCATCATAGTCGAATACCAAGGTTTCGATATCTTTCTCACCATCCTCAACGAATGTGTAGACTGCCTTCAAGAGTTTGCCGTCGCTCCATGTGAAGGAATAATCGAATGAGGAACTGTATTTCTCCTTTTCTCCATCCTCGATGTAATATCCGGAACCGCTGCCCTTGATTCTCGTAACGTTGCCATTGCCGTTATAGCTCACGCTGACGCTGCCCGAACCATGCTCCTCTGAGTCGGAGCTTTCGTAGTCGTATTTCTCGGTGCAGCCAGTGATGTATCCGCTACCATTCGTACGGATGTTGCTGACCACGCTGACATCTTTGTAGCCGTTGCCGTAGTTGTCTTGTGTAAAGGTGAATGGGTTGTAGCTTGCCTCATACGGATGGCTGCCATAACCGAAGGATGCCAGCGTGCCGTCGCTGTTGTAGGAATATGTAAGGTTGCCGGCACCTGTCACTCTCACTTTCTTACCTGAAGTGGTCTCTAGAACGCCTGACTCGGTATTGGGTGTAGCCGATCCGCCTTCATCATCGTCATCACCGCACGATGCGAAACCTGCTGTAAGTGCAAGTGCTGCTACTACTGCCATTCCCATCCTGCTGAATGACTTGCCATACTCGAAAAATTTCTTGTTCATGTTCTTGTTCTCCTTGTTTTAGTCAAATCCACAAATGTTTTTAGGGGATTGATGTTAACATAATATTGATTATCTCTGCTGTGCAATCGTATATGAATTGCACTACAAAAATAGAGAATAACCGCCACTCATGAAAACGTCATTTCCCCCGATTTGGAACAAACGGCAACACGATGGGAACAAACGGCATAAATATCTGGGGTAAGCGTACAAAAAAATCCGCCCCGAGATGGGACGGATTAATTCCTATGAGATATATTCGGAGAATTATTCTGCCTTAGCTTCCTCAGCCTTTGCCTCCTCTGCTGCAGGTGCCTCTACTGGAGCCTCTGCCTTTGGAGCAGCCTTGCGGCTACGACGAGTCTTCTTGGCAGCTGCCTTTGGAGTCTTGGCCATGTTCTCATCATAGTCTACCAGCTCGATGAATGCCATCTCTGCTGCGTCACCCTTACGGATGCCCAACTTGATGATACGTGTGTATCCTCCTGGACGATCAGCCACTTTAGTAGAAATCTCTTTGAACAACTCAGTAACAGCGTACTTGTCCTGAAGATAACGGAAAACTACACGGCGTGATGTTGTTGTGTCGTTCTTTGAACGTGTGATAAGAGGTTCTACGAACTTCTTCAAGGCCTTAGCCTTTGCGAGGGTCGTAGTGATTCTTTTGTGCTTGATCAGGGAGATAGCCATGTTTGTCAACATTGCCTTGCGATGGTCAGCAGTACGACCCAGATGGTTGAATTTTTTATTATGTCTCATTTTTTGTTTCTTGTTTTAAGGAGTTTCGCAACGGCAGGAGGAGCCGGATGGCTCCTTCGCCTGTATGCGGATATTATTCCTTATCTAATTTGTACTTAGAAATATCGGTTCCAAACGACAGATTCTGACTCTCGAGCAAATCATCAAGCTCAGAAAGCGATTTCTTACCGAAGTTGCGGAACTTCAAGAGGTCTGTCTTGTTGTACTGTACGAGATCGCCGAGTGTCTCTACGTCGGCTGCCTTCAGACAGTTGAGGGCACGAACGCTGAGGTTCATGTCTACAAGGCGTGTCTTGAGGAGCTGGCGCATGTGGAGAACTTCCTCGTCGAACTCCTGGTTTGTCTCAACGTCAGTGTTCTCGAGAGTGATCTTCTCGTCAGAGAACAGCATGAAGTGATAAATCAGGATCTTGGCAGCCTCTTTAAGTGCGTCTTTCGGGTGAATGGAACCATCCGTAGTGACTTCAAGGAGGAGCTTGTCGTAGTCGGTCTTCTGCTCAACACGATATGGCTCAACGGCATATTTCACGTTACGGATTGGGGTGTAAATTGAATCGATTGGAATTACGTTGACATCGGTGCAGAACTCACGGTTCTCATCAGCCGGAACATAGCCACGGCCTTTGTTGATAGTGAGGTCTATCTGCATTGATGCTTTTGCGTCTAAATGACAAATCACCAAATCAGGGTTTAACACTTCAAATCCAGTCAGATACTTACCGATATCACCAGCCTTGAATTCTGTGGAATTCTCAACGGTGACACTAACTTTCTCGTTCTCGAATTCTTCTACTACTTGCTTGAATCTTACTTGCTTCAAATTCAAGATAATGTTAGTTACATCCTCCTTAACTCCAGGAACTGAGGAGAACTCATGCTCAACACCAGCTATGCGGATGGTGTTGATGGCATAACCCTCAAGGGAGGAAAGCAGAATGCGGCGCAACGCGTTGCCTATGGTAACACCGAAGCCTGGCTCAAGAGGACGGAACTCGAACTTGCCGAATTTGTCATTGGCCTCCAACATTACAACTTTGTCGGGTTTTTGAAATGCTAATATCGCCATTAATTTAATGATTATTTAGAGTACAACTCAACGATTAACTGTTCCTTGATATTCTCAGGAATATCAGCACGCTCTGGCTTGTGCAAGAACTTGCCGCTCTTTGTGTTCTCGTCCCACTCGATCCATGGGTACTTGCTGTGGTTGAAGCCAGCGAGCGCTGTCTCGATAACCTCGAGAGACTTAGCCTTCTCGCGAACACCAACAACCATACCTGGCTTAACGGCAAATGAAGGTATGTTAACAACCTTGCCATCAACTACGATATGCTTGTGGCTAACGAGCTGGCGGGCAGCTGCACGTGTAGGAGCTATACCAAGACGGAATACTACGTTGTCAAGACGGCACTCAAGGTTCTGGAGCAGCACCTCACCGGTGATACCTTCAGCCTTTGCAGCCTTCTCAAACATATTACGGAACTGGCGCTCAAGTACACCATAGGTGTATTTAGCCTTTTGCTTCTCTGCCAACATGACACCGTACTCAGACATCTTTCTGCGACGATTGTTGCCATGCTGTCCAGGAGGGAAGTTTCTCCTAGACAAAACTTTGTCTGCGCCGAAGATTGGCTCACCAAAACGACGCGCAATTTTTGATTTCGGACCTGTATATCTAGCCATAATATTTAAAAAATCTTTGTTGATGCCCTGCATCGCCAGAAAAAACCACTTGCGATGCAAGGCAGATTGGGTATTCTTCTTGATTAAACTCTTCTACGCTTTGGAGGACGACATCCGTTGTGTGGCAATGGAGTAACGTCTACGATCTCTGTAACCTCGATGCCGGCACCGTGGATAGCACGGATAGCTGACTCACGACCGTTACCTGGACCCTTAACGTATGCCTTCACCTTGCGAAGACCGAGGTCGAAAGCGACCTTGGCGCAATCCTCTGCTGCCATCTGAGCAGCGTAAGGAGTGTTCTTCTTAGAACCACGGAAGCCCATCTTACCAGCTGAAGACCAAGAGATGATCTGACCCTCGCTGTTGGCCAATGACACGATAATGTTGTTAAAGGAGCTATGAACATGCAACTGTCCGAGAGCGTCAACCTTAACATTTCTTTTCTTTGCGACTGTTTTCTTTGCCATAACTCTAATTATTATTTAGTAGCCTTTTTCTTATTTGCAACAGTCTTCTTCTTTCCCTTACGTGTACGAGCATTGTTCTTTGTGCTCTGACCACGTACTGGAAGACCGTTACGATGACGAACTCCACGATAGCAACCAATGTCCATCAGTCGCTTGATATTCAACTGGATCTCTGAACGGAGATCACCTTCTACTTTGAATTCAGCGCCGATAATTTCACGGATCTTGGCTGCCTGGTCGTCAGACCACTCGTTGACTTTCAAGTCACGGCTAACACCAGCCTTGTCCAATATCTTTGCTGAACTACTTCGACCTATACCGTAGATATAAGTCAATGCGATTTCGCCACGCTTATTCTGGGGCAAATCTACTCCAACAATTCTTATTGCCATTTTGTGTTAAATGATAAAATAAATAAATTTGTTTGTTAATAAAGCGACACGACTGACTTCACAATCAGGGTGCCAACCCTTTTTTAACCCTGACGCAACTTGTACTTAGGGTTCTTCTTGTTGATAACGAACAGACGACCTTTACGACGAACGATCTTGCAGTCGGGTGTACGTTTCTTCAATGATGCTCTTGTCTTCATATATCTCTATAGTTTATTTGTATCTAAATACTATTCTGCCTTTGGTCAAATCGTATGGACTCATCTCCACCTTTACCTTGTCACCAGGAAGAATCTTGATGTAGTGCATCCTCATCTTTCCTGAGATGTGGGCTGTGATAGGACAACCATTCTCCAACTCAACGCGGAACATGGCGTTAGAGAGTGCCTCTACGATTGTTCCATCTTGCTCAATTGCGGCTTGCTTTGCCATAACTTAATAATTTGCTTCTAATTTTTCTATTTCACTAAACGAAGATAAAACTTCTGCCTTACCGTTTCTCACTGCCAAGGTATGCTCGAAGTGAGCAGCCGGCTTTCCGTCGCGAGTGCATATAGACCAATGGTCGGGCAACATCGCAATCTTGCGGTCTCCCATCGTAATCATAGGCTCAATGGCAAGACACATTCCTGACTTCAGCAGGATGCCGTTACCTCTCCGGCCATAGTTGGGTACCTGGGGGTCTTCGTGCATCTCTCTTCCTATGCCATGGCCCGTCAACTCCCTTACGACTCCATAACCTTTTTTCTCACAATGGTCTTGAACGGCAGAACCGATGTCGCCAAGATGACGACCGGCTACCGCATTCTCGATTCCTTTGTATAAAGCTTCTTTTGTCGTGGACAACAGTAGCTTTATCTCATCGGAAACCTCACCTACACAGAACGTGTAGCAAGAGTCACCATTGAAGCCATCCAGCAATGTTCCACAATCGATGGAGATGATATCGCCATCTTTGAGAACAGTATCTTCACTTGGTATTCCATGAACCACAATGTCATTAACGGAAGTACAGATACTAGCCGGAAACGGGTCGCCATAGGGATTCGGGAAATTCTTGAACGTCGGGATTGCTCCGTGGTCACGAATGAATTCCTCAGCAACCTTGTCAAGGTATAGAGTAGTTACTCCGGGCTTTATACGTTTAGCCAATTCAGTCAGTGTCTGGGACACCAACTGATTGGCTTTACGCATTAATTCAATTTCATCTTCAGTCTTCAGAAAAACTTTCATCTGCACAGTGCTTAGTAAGCGGAAACGCCAGCGTTACGACCGCGAACATGTCCTGAGTTGAGAAGACCATCGTAATGTCTCATCATCATGTGGCTCTCGATCTGCTGCAGTGTATCGATAACGACACCTACGAGAATCAGAAGAGAAGTACCACCGAAGAACTGTGCAAATCCATCCTGCACGTTGAGCAACGCTGCCAGTGAAGGCATGATTGCAATGAAGGCGATGAACAAAGAACCAGGGAATGTGATACGGCTCATCACCGTCTCAATGTAATCCGCTGTTTCCTTACCAGGCCTAACGCCAGGAATGAAACCATTATTACGTTTCATATCCTCTGCCATCTGAGTAGGATTCAATGTAATGGCTGTATAGAAATATGTGAAGGCAATGATAAGCACTGCGAACACGATATTGTACAGCAAACTACGGTGATCCATCAGAGAACGGATGATTTCGTTAGAGGCATCAGTAGAATACTGAACCACTGCGAGAGGAATGAACATCAAAGCCTGAGCAAAGATGATAGGCATAACGTTTGCAGCGAAAAGCTTCAAAGGAATATACTGACGAGCGCCACCATATTGCTTGTTGCCGACAATACGCTTAGCATACTGTACAGGAACTTTTCGAGTGCCCTGGGTGAGGAGCAATGCAGCACAAACCACAAGATAGAGGATGAGAAGCTCAATGATGAACATTACCAGACCACCGTTTGTGATGGCGGTAAAGCGAGAACTTGTCTCCTGAATGAAAGCCTGTGGAAGACGGGCAATGATACCGATCATAATGATAAGAGAAACACCATTGCCGACGCCCTTGTCAGTGATGCGCTCACCGAGCCAGAGAACAAACATACTACCAGCTGCAAGGATGATAGTGGCTGTGAGGATGAAAGATCCCCAGTCGAGGCCAGGAGCCAAAGCTCCGTAAGCCTGCGCCTTGAGGTTCATCAGATAAGAAGGAGCCTGGAACACGAGTATGAACACAGTCAATACTCGTGTGTACCAGTTGATCTTCTTGCGGCCACTCTCGCCCTCACGCTGCATCTTCTGGAAGTAAGGCACAGCGACAGCAAGCAGCTGCATAACGATAGAAGCTGAGATGTAAGGCATTATTCCCAATGCGAAAATAGAAGCATGAGAAAACGCACCACCGGAGAACATATCCAACAGTGACATCAAACCGCCACTTGTCTGATTCTGCAGTTTTTCCAACATTGCAGGGTTAATACCAGGAAGCACTACGAAAGAGCCGAAACGATAAATCGCCACGAACAGGATCGTGATGAGGATGCGCTGACGCAGATCCTCAATCTTCCAACAGTTCTTCAGTGTCTCAATAAACTTTTTCATTTACTTAGATTATAGTTGTGTTACCACCAACTGCCTTGATTGCCTCTTCAGCAGTCTTAGAGAAAGCGTTTGCCTCTACATCGAGCTTAGCCTTCAACTCGCCGTTTCCAAGAATCTTAACGAGTACTCTACCCTTTACTACTCCGAACTCCTTGAGCTCAGCAAGACCGATCTTAGTGAGGTTCTTGCTCTCTGCCAAAGTCTGAAGAGTAGAAAGGTTTACAGAAAAGTATTCCTTGTGGTTGATGTTCTTGAAACCAGACTTAGGAACACGACGCTGCAAAGGCATCTGACCACCTTCGAAGCCAATCTTTCTCTTATAACCAGAACGAGCCTTGGCACCCTTGTGTCCACGAGTAGAAGTACCACCGAGTCCAGAACCTGTACCACGGCCGATACGACGACGTGAATGTGTAGAGCCTTCAGCTGGCTGTAAATTATGTAATTTCATAATTGTTCTTTTTTTAATGTTACGAGTAATTAATCAACAACACTTACCAAGTGGTGTACCTTTCTAATCATTCCGCGGATAGTAGGATTATCTTCATGCTCTACAACCTGTGAAATCTTTGTCAAGCCCAGCGCCTGAAGAGTGCGCTTCTGGTCAACTGGAGCACCGATCTTACTCTTAATCTGTTTGATCTTTATTGTTGCCATAAAAATTCTCCTTTATTAACCGTTAAATACTTTATCAAGTGAAATACCACGAGTCTGTGCCACTGTGTATGCATCGCGCAGCTGGCTCAATGCAACGATAGTAGCCTTTACGAGGTTGTGTGGGTTGGAAGAGCCCTTTGACTTAGCCAAAACGTCCTTGATACCAACACTCTCCAATACAGCACGCATAGCACCACCTGCTACAAGTCCGGTACCGGCTGCTGCTGGGCGAAGGAATACCTTTGCACCACCGAAGCTAGCCTCGATCTCGTGAGGGATAGTACCCTTGAGAAGAGAAACCTTTACAAGGTTCTTCTTTGCAGACTCTACACCCTTTGCTATGGCAGCAGTAACTTCACCTGCTTTGCCAAGACCCCAACCGATGACACCGTTTCCATCGCCAACAACGACAATTGCAGCGAAGGTGAAAGTACGGCCACCCTTGGTAACCTTGGTAACACGGTTAATAGCAACCAATCTGTCTTTTAACTCAACGTCACTATTTATTTTTACTTTATTCATTGCCATAATCGATTAAAAAATTAGACCGCCTTTACGTGCTGCATCAGCCAACTCCTTAACTCGTCCGTGGTAGAGATAACCGTTACGGTCGAAAACCACCTTAGAGATGCCAGCCTCGATAGCCTTCTTGGCTACGAGCTCGCCAACCTTGGCAGCCTGCTCCTTCTTAGGCATAGCCTCAAGTCCGAGTGATGAAGCAGAGGCAAGTGTAGTGCCTGTCAGGTCGTTGATAATCTGAACGTAAATTTGCTTATTGCTACGGAAAACACTCATACGTGGACGCTCGGTTGTACCGTTGACACGCTTACGTATTCTGTATTTTATCTTAATTCGTCTTTCTACTTTATTAGTTGTCATAATCGAAAATTATTAAAGTTACTTAGCTGCAGCTGTCTTACCAGACTTTCTGCGGATAACCTCACCCTTGAACAAGATACCTTTTCCTTTATAAGGCTCAGGCATACGGAAAGAACGAATTTTTGCACAGATAAGTCCCAGTAACTCCTTGTCACAAGACTCAAGAATTATGATAGGATTCTGATTTCTTTCAGACTTAGTCTCAACCTTAACTTCCTTAGGAAGCTGAATGAAAATTGGGTGTGTATAACCAAGAGAGAACTCGATGAGGTTTCCCTGGTTTGAAACACGATAACCAACACCTACAAGCTCCAAGACCTTCTGATAACCTTCGCTTACACCAACAACCATATTGTGGATCAAAGCACGGTAAAGTCCGTGGAAAGCATTTTTCTGCTTATAGTTAACAGGGCTGTTCTCGTCAACAGAAAGAACAACATGTCCATCCTCTATCTTAACGATGATTGAGCTGTCAACCTTCTGTGAAAGCTCACCCTTAGGACCCTTTACACTTACAACGCCGTTGTTAAGAGCTACTGTAACTCCAGCTGGAATACTAATTGGTAATTTACCTATTCTTGACATATTCAATCCTCCAATTAATATACGTAGCAAAGAACCTCACCACCGATCTTCAGGTCGGCAGCCTCTTTGTTAGTCATTACACCTTTGGATGTAGATAATATTGCAATACCTAATCCGTTGATAACTCTCGGCATTTCCTTGTAACCAGCGTACTTACGAAGACCTGGGGTGGAAACTCTCTTAAGGCACTTGATTGCGTTTGCCTTAGTCTGTGGGTCATACTTCAAGGCAACCTTGATAGAACCCTGAGGACCATCCTCTACAAACTTGTAGTTAAGGATGTATCCCTTCTCGAAGAGGATTTTAGTGATTTCCTTCTTCAAGTTAGAAGCTGGAACTTCTACAACACGGTGATGAGCCATGATTGCATTTCTCAACCTCGTTAGATAATCTGCTATTGGATCTGTCATTATATAAAATGTTTAATTAATCGGGCCTACCCCGACAATATTAAAAAATTGAAACTGCTTATTACCAGCTTGCCTTCTTAACTCCAGGGATGAGTCCTGCAGAAGCCATCTCACGGAACTGAATACGAGAGAGACCGAACTGACGGATATAACCCTTTGGACGACCTGTTATCTTGCAACGGTTGTGCAAGCGGATTGGATTTGCATTCTTTGGAATAGACTGCAACTTACGAGCTGCCTCGTATGCCTCTACAGGATCGTTAGAAGTTGCGATAACCTTCTTCAACGCTGCGCGTTTCTCGGCATAACGTGCCACCAGTTTGGCACGTTTTACCTCGCGAGCTTTCATTGACTCTTTTGCCATATCTTATTTATCGTTTTTAGCGTTCTTGAAAGGAAGGCCGAAAGCCTTCAACAAAGCATAACCCTCTTCATCCGTGTTGGCAGATGTCACGAAAGTGATGTTCATACCCTGGATGCGGTCGATAGAGTCGATGTTGATCTCCGGGAAGATGATCTGCTCTGTAACACCAAGTGTGTAGTTACCACGGCCGTCGAACTTGCTCTCGATACCCTTGAAGTCGCGGATACGAGGAAGGGCGATGCGCACGAGTTTCTCGAGGAACTCATACATGCGCTCACGACGCAATGTCACCATAACACCGATAGGCATCTTCTTACGAAGCTTGAAGTTAGCGATATCCTTCTTAGAATATGTTGCTACTGCCTTCTGACCAGTGATAGCAGTGATTTCGTTGATAGCGACATCAATGATCTTCTTGTCCTGTGTCGCATCTCCGAGACCCTGGTTTACAACGATTTTCTTGAGGGCAGGAATCTGCATCTTAGAAGAATAGTTGAACTGTTTCTGGAGTGCAGGAGCGATTGTCTCTGCGTAAACGGTTTTTAATTCAGCTGTATTCATTATTTGATTTCCTCCCCTGACTTTTTAGCGATGCGGACCTTCTTGCCCTCATCGTTCATCTTAATTGCAATACGAGTAGCCTTGCCACTCTTAGGATCTATCAAACTCAAGTTAGAGATATGTATAGAAGCTTCCTGCTTTACAATACCTCCCTGAGGGTTCTTAGCACTTGGCTTTGTGCTCTTAGAGACCATATTCACGCCCTCTACGATAGCACGCTGCTTGTCAACCAGTACCTTCAGCACCTTACCAGTCTTGCCCTTGTCCTCACCGGCCAGAACGATGACTGTATCGTTTTTCTTAATATGTAACTTATTCATTAATCTCTTACTTTAAATATTAAAGAACCTCAGGTGCCAAAGAAACGACTTTCATGTTGACTGCACGCAATTCGCGGGCAACAGGGCCGAAGATACGGCTACCGCGGATTTCACCAGCATTGTTCAACAAAACACAAGCATTGTCATCGAAACGGATGTAAGAACCATCAGCACGACGAATCTCCTTCTTTGTGCGAACAATCAAAGCCTTAGATACTGCACCTTTTTTCAAATCACTTGACGGGATGACGTTCTTTACAGAAACTACGATCACGTCACCAACACTTGCATAACGGCGGCGTGTTCCACCAAGCACACGGATGCACAAAGCCTCACGGGCGCCGCTGTTATCACATACAGTAAGTCTTGATTCTGCTTGTATCATATTTACTTAGCTTTTTCAATTATTTGAACTAATCTCCATCTCTTTGTCTTACTCAAAGGACGAGTTTCCATAATGAGGACTGTATCACCTACGTTAGCCTCATTCTTTTCATCATGAGCGTGGTATTTCTTTGTCTTCTGGACAAACTTACCATATATAGGGTGCATCTCCTTGAACTTAGAGGCAATAACAATGGTTTTATCCATCTTGTTACTGATAACGACACCCGTTCTTGTCTTTCTTAAATTTCTTGTTTCCATCTGGACCATTGTTATTTGTTAAGTTCTCTCTCGCGGAGTACTGTCTTCATGCGTGCGATGTCACGACGTGCCAACTTAATCTGAGATGGATTCTCTAGAGGAGTGATCGCATGATTAAGTTTCATCTGATTGTACTTTGCAACCTCTGACTCTATTCTCTCTACCAAGTCCTTGGTTTCGAGTTCTTTTACTTCTTTAATCTTCATAATTAAGCGTTTTTATCGAAATCACGTCTAACAATAAATTTAGTCTTAACAGGCAATTTCTGCGCTGCGAGACGAAGAGCCTCCTTTGCTATGTCAAAAGAAACGCCTTCAACCTCGAAAAGAACGCGTCCTGGAGTAACAGGGGCTACCCATCCTGCTGGATCTCCCTTACCTTTACCCATTCGGACGTCAGCAGGCTTGCGAGTGATTGGTTTGTCCGGGAAAATGCGGATCCATACCTGACCCTCACGCTGCATATAACGATTGACTGCGATACGGGCAGCCTCTATCTGGCGGCTATCCAACCATTTTGCCTCAAGTGTCTTGATACCGAATGATCCGAAAGCCAGCTGTGTACCTCTGTGAGCGTTGCCTTTATTACCACGTCCATCTTGAGGTCTTCTGTATTTTACTCTTTTAGGCTGTAACATGTTTGTTTCTAACTTTAACGGTTATTGTTTCTCTTACGGTTACCTCTTGGCTTGCCACCCTGACGTCCGCCATTAGACTTCTCCTGTGTGAAGTTAGGTGTGAGATCTACCTTGCCGTAAATCTCGCCGCGGCAAATCCAAACCTTGATACCAAGCAGACCAACCTTTGTGAGTGCCTCTGCCTGACAGTAGTCGATGTCAGCGCGGAATGTATGCAGAGGAGTACGTCCCTCCTTGTACATTTCCTTACGTGCCATCTCGGCACCGTTCAGACGGCCAGTGATCTGTACCTTGATACCCTCAGCACCTGCACGCATAGTGTTTGCAACAGCCATTTTGATAGCACGACGGTAAGCGATCTTACCCTCAACTTGTCTTGCTATGTTATTAGCAACGATTGATGCGTCAAGCTCAGGCTTCTTAACCTCGAAAATATTAATCTGAATCTCCTTGTCGTAGAGTTTCTTCAACTCTTCCTTCAACTTGTCAACGTCTTGACCACCCTTACCAATGACGAGACCCGGACGGGCTGTGCATATAGTGATGGTAACAAGCTTCAAAGTACGCTCGATGACGATGCGGGAAACGCTAGCCTTAGCCAGACGCTCGTTAAGATACTTACGGATTTTGGTATCCTCTACCAAATTATCGCCGAAGTTCTTACCACCGAACCAATTTGACTCCCAACCTCTAATGATACCAAGACGGTTGCTTATTGGATTTACTTTCTGTCCCATTCTACTATATTATTTTTCATCATTAGTTTTGGCATCAACAAACAGAGTGATGTGGTTGCTACGCTTGCGGATTCTGTAACCACGGCCCTGTGGTGCCGGTCTCATACGTTTCATTGTAACGCCCTCGTCAACGAAGACCTTAGAGATATAAAGTTCACCGTCTTCAGCCTTACGGTCATTTTTTGTTTCCCAGTTTGCGATAGCAGAGCGCAACAACTTCTCTACGTCTGCAGCTGCAGCCTTGTTAGAGAATTTGAGAACTCCAAGGGCGCGGTTAACCTCCATGCCACGAACCATGTCAACTACATAGCGCATTTTGCGTGGAGAAGAAGGAACGCCATTGAGCTTCGCAAAGTACATTGTTTTCAAGGCCTCTTTTCTTTTCTCAGCCGATATTTTTTTTCTTGCTCCCATTTTAATTTCTTTTTACAATGGTTTGCCTGTTATTTCTTATTACCAGCATGTCCGCCGAAACGACGTGTTGGTGAGAACTCACCAAGCTTGTGGCCGACCATGTTTTCGGTAATGTAAACAGGAATAAATTTATTTCCGTTATGAACTGCAACAGTGTGACCCACAAAATCAGGGGAAATCATTGATGCTCTAGCCCATGTTTTAACGACACTCTTCTTTCCGCTTTCATTCATAGCGAGAATTTTCTTCTCGAGCGATACGTTAATGTACGGACCTTTTTTTAATGAACGACTCATAATTTACTCTAATTAACTTGATTATTTCTTAGCTCTTTCAATAATATACTTGTTAGAATGCTTCTTTGGAGCTCTTGTCTTGAGTCCCTTAGCATACAAGCCCTTACGTGAACGTGGATGACCTCCAGACTGACGTCCTTCACCACCACCCATTGGGTGATCAACTGGGTTCATTACAACACCACGGTTGTGTGGACGACGACCAAGCCAACGTGAGCGACCTGCCTTACCAGACGACTCAAGAGCATGGTCCGAGTTACCTACGCTACCTACAGTAGCTCTACAAGCACTAAGAATCTGACGAGTCTCGCCAGAAGGGAGTTTGATAACACAATAACTGCCTTCACGAGAAGTCAACTGAGCAAAATTACCAGCCGAACGAACGAGCAGGGCACCCTGTCCAGGACGCAATTCAATGTTGTGAATCACTGTACCTACTGGGATGTTAGCGAGCGGGAGAGTGTTTCCAATCTCAGGCGCTGCATCCTTACCAGACATCAGGGTAGTACCTACCTGCAGTCCATTGGGAGCAATAATGTAACGTTTTTCTCCATCTGCGTAGAACAAGAGAGCGATACGAGCCGAGCGGTTTGGATCATACTCAATTGTCTTTACTACAGCTGGAACACCATCTTTCTCTCGTTTGAAGTCGATCATACGGAACTTCTTCTTGTGACCGCCGCCACGATAGCGGACAGTCATCTTACCGGTGTTGTTTCGACCGCCGGTAGAACGTTTACCGTAAACGAGAGACTTCTCTGGCACGGATGCAGTAATCTCCTCGAACGTGCCAATAACCTTGTGTCTTTGACCCGGTGTAACCGGTTTAAATTTACGTACTGCCATTTTTTATTTTAGATATTGCTGTAAAAATCAATTGTATCGCCCTCTTTCAGAGTAACGATTGCCTTCTTATACGCGTTCTTCTGACCCTTGATGAGTCCGGCCTTTGTATAGCGGCTTGAGCGCTTACCAGCGTAACGAAGCGTATTTACATTAATTACTGTAACGTTATACAGACTTTCAATTTCTTTCTTAATCTCGAGCTTACCGGCCTCTGGGCGAACGATGAAGCCATACTTAGCCTCTGCCTTCTTTGTGCGTGTCTCACCCTTTACCTTGTAAGTTTTCTCAACAGAAGACTTGTCTGTAATTTTAGTCATCTTCTCAGTGACCAATGGTTTGATAATGAATGCCATAATTTACTGTCTCCTATTAATTTATTTTGTTAAGATTCCGTCGATTGCCTTGAGCGAATTTTCAGTCACGACAAGAACATCAGCGTTCAAAACCTTGTAAGTATTGAGGGCCGAAGCAGTCATGATTTCGGTACGCTGCAAATTTCTAGCTGACAAATATACGTTTTTATTTACTTCTGGCAAAACCAAGAGAGTCTTACGTCCGTCAACTTTAAGATTTTTAGCAACATTTACGAATTCTTTAGTCTTTGGAGCCTCAAAAGTGAAGTCCTCAACAACAACTATAGCATTCTCCTGAGCCTTGTAAGAAAGAGCGCTCTTGCGTGCGAGAGACTTAACTTTCTTGTTCAGCTTGAAACGATAGTCACGTGGTTTAGGACCGAATACGCGACCACCACCAACGAGTACAGGTGAGTTGATATCACCACGACGTGCGCCGCCGCCACCTTTCTGACGTCCGAGCTTACGTGTAGAACCAGCATGCTCACTTCTCTCCTTAGACTTTGCTGTTCCCTGACGCTGGTTAGCGAGGTACTGCTTTACATCGAGATAAAGAACATGGTCATTAGGCTCAATTCCGAAGATTGATTCGTTTAACGTAACCTTTCTTCCAGTGTCCTCACCTTTGATATTTAATACGCTAATTTCCATTATTTCTCAATTATTACGGTTGAACCATTACAACCAGCTACACTTCCCTTAACGAGAATAAGATTGTGCTCTGGAATTACCTTTAACACTTTGAGGTTCTGAGTTGTCACTCTGTCGCCTCCCATTTGTCCGCCCATGCGCATTCCCTTGAATACCTTTGCTGGGTAAGAACAAGCACCGATAGATCCCGGTTTGCGGGCGCGGTCGTCCTGTCCGTGAGTAGACTGTCCTACACCACCGAATCCGTGACGCTTAACGACACCCTGGAAACCTTTACCCTTTGAGGTACCTACAACGTCAACGAAGTTTGTGTCGTTGAAGATCTCAACCGTAATGGTGTCACCGAGGTTGTACTCCTCGTCAAACTTGAACTCGGCCAAGTGTCTCTTTGGTGTTGTACCTGCCTTCTTGAATACGCCGAGCATAGGTTTAGTGGTATTCTTCTCCTTCATCTCGCCGTAAGCCAACTGATAGGCCTGGTAACCGTCCTTCTCAACGGTCTTTACCTGAGTTACAACACAAGGACCTGCTTCGATAACAGTGCACGGTACATTCTTACCGTCGGCACTGAAAACGGATGTCATTCCGATTTTTTTTCCAATTAATCCTGGCATTTCAATTAATATTAAAAAATTAAACTATACTTTGATTTCTACTTCTACACCGCTTGGCAACTCAAGCTTCATCAGGGCGTCAACGGTCTTTGCTGTTGAGCTGTAGATGTCGATAAGACGCTTGTAATCGCTGAGCTGGAACTGCTCACGAGACTTCTTGTTAACGAAAGTAGAGCGGTTAACGGTAAAAATACGCTTGTGTGTAGGCAATGGAATAGGACCGCTAACGATGGCACCTGTAGCCTTTACTGCCTTCACGATCTTCTCTGCTGACTTGTCAACCAACTTGTGGTCGTAAGACTTCAGCTTGATTCTGATTTTCTGACTCATTTTTAATTTTGAAATTAATAATATAAGAAATAAAGAGAGAGGCACGTCAATTAAGAGTCATACGCTAAATGGCGTCCTCTCTCTCTAATATGTGTTTTTTACAGGAGGTCTGTACGACCCTTAACTTCCTCGAGCACTGCCTTGGCGATAGTGTTAGAGAGAGCTGCATGATGGTCATACTCCATAGAGCTTGTAGCACGACCTGAAGTGATTGTACGGAGAGCTGTTACATAACCGAACATCTCTGCCAGCGGAACCATAGCGCGAACGATACGGGCACCAGAACGAGTCTCGTCCATTCCCTCTACCTGTCCACGGCGCTTGTTCAAGTCACCGATCACGTCACCCATGTTCTCCTCTGGAGTAACAACCTCGAGTTTCATGATAGGCTCCATAAGAACTGGACCTGCCTTAGCGCAAGCGTTCTTGTAAGCCTGGAGAGCAGCGATTTCGAATGAAAGCTGGTCGGAGTCAACCGGGTGGAATGAACCATCCACGAGAACTACCTTCAAGCTGTCCATAGGATAGCCACCGAGAACACCGTTCTTCATTGCGTTCTCAAATCCCTTCTGTACTGATGGGATGAACTCCTTAGGAATGTTACCACCCTTAACCTCGTTGATGAACTGGAGTCCGCCCTCCTTGTAGTCCTCGTCGATAGGACCAACGTTTACGATGATGTCAGCGAACTTACCACGACCACCAGACTGCTTCTTGTAAACCTCACGGAGGTTAACGGTCTTGGTGATAGCCTCCTTGTAGTTAACCTGAGGCTTACCCTGGTTACATTCAACCTTGAACTCTCTCTTCAGACGGTCGAGGATGATGTCGAGGTGAAGCTCACCCATACCAGAGATAACAGTCTGACCGCTCTGCTCGTCAGTGTGTACTGTGAAGGTTGGGTCCTCCTCAGCGAGCTTGGCGAGACCGATACCGAGCTTGTCAACGTCAGCCTGGCTCTTTGGCTCAACAGCGATACCGATCACTGGATCAGGGAATGTCATTGACTCGAGTACGATTGGGTGCTCCTCGTCGCAGAGAGTATCACCAGTACGGATATCCTTGAAACCTACACCTGCACCGATGTCACCAGCGTCGATAATCTCCATAGGAATCTGCTTAGCAGAGTTCATCTGGAACAGACGGCTAACGCGCTCCTTCTTGCGTGAGCGAGTGTTGTATACATAAGAACCAGCAACCACCTTACCAGAGTATACGCGGAAGAACACGAGACGACCAACGTATGGGTCGGTAGCGATCTTGAACGCAAGAGCTGATGTAGGCTCATCCTCAGATGGCTTACGGTCTTCCTCTGCACCTGTATCAGGGTTAGTACCCACGATGTTCGGTGTATCGAGTGGTGATGGCAAGAATGCGCAAACATAGTCAAGAAGAGTCTGAACACCCTTGTTCTTGAATGAAGAACCACAGAGAACCGGTGTGCACTCCATTGCGAGAGTACCCTTGCGGAGAGCAGCCATGAGTTCCTCTTCTGTTATAGAATCAGGATCCTCGAAGTACTTCTCCATGAGAGCCTCGTCGAATTCGGCAGCAGACTCAACCAGCTTGCCTCTCCATTCCTCAGCCTCGTCCTTGAGGTCAGCAGGAATTTCGTCTACCTCATACTCAGCACCCATTGTCTCATCGTGCCAGAAGATAGCCTTCATCTTGATAAGGTCGATCAAGCCCTTGAAAGTCTCCTCGCTACCGATAGGCACTACGAGAGAAACAGGGTTGGCACCCAGCACTTCCTTCATCTGACGGAGTACGTCGAAGTAGTCAGCACCTGAGCGGTCCATCTTGTTCACGTAACCCAGACGAGGTACATTATACTTGTCAGCCTGACGCCATACGGTCTCAGACTGTGGCTGAACACCACCTACTGCACAGTATGTAGCAACAGCGCCATCGAGTACACGGAGTGAACGCTCCACCTCAGCGGTGAAGTCAACGTGTCCCGGAGTATCGATCAAGTTGATCTTGTATGACTTGCCTGCATAGTTCCAGTTACAGGTAGTAGCAGCAGAGGTAATGGTGATACCACGCTCCTGCTCCTGTGCCATCCAGTCCATTGTAGCGGCACCGTCATGCACCTCACCAATCTTATGAGTCTTACCTGTATAGAACAGGATACGCTCAGAAGTTGTTGTCTTACCGGCATCGATGTGAGCCATAATACCGATATTGCGGGTCAAATGTAAATCTTGCTTTGCCATGATTCTTTTTTACCTTATCAAAAAATTAAAATCTGAAGTGAGCGAACGCACGGTTAGCCTCAGCCATACGGTGCATGTCCTCCTTACGCTTGAAGGCACCACCCTGGTTGTTGAAAGCATCCATGATCTCTGCAGCCAGCTTGTCAGCCATTGACTTTCCGCCGCGTTTGCGAGCGAAAGCGATCATGTTCTTCATAGAGATGCTCTCCTTGCGGTCTGGGCGAATCTCTGTAGGCACCTGGAAGGTAGCACCACCGATACGACGGCTCTTAACCTCCACCTGTGGAGTGATATTGTCGAGAGCAGTCTTCCAAATCTCAAGGGCAGACTTCTCCTCATTTGACATCTTCTCCTTTACGGTATCCAATGCTTTGTAGAAAATTTCGTATGAGGTGTTTTTCTTTCCGTCATACATCAAGTGGTTCACGAACTTAGAGACCTTCTGGTCGTTGAAAACTGGATCCGGAAGGATCACGCGTTTCTTTGGTTTTGCTTTTCTCATTTCTTGTTTTGAAAATAAATTCTGCTTGGGGCTGTCAATGTTCTTCAGTGCTCTCTCTTGAGCCGCTTACTCAACCTGTTATAACAATTCTCCAGCAAAACGATTAAAATGTTAGATTTTAAACCTCTCGGTTATGATTACTTCTGCTTTGGACGCTTAGCACCATACTTAGAGCGACGCTGTGTACGGTTAGCTACACCTGCGGTATCAAGAGTACCACGAACGATGTGATAACGCACACCAGGAAGGTCCTTAACACGACCACCGCGAACAAGCACGATTGAGTGCTCCTGCAAGTTGTGTCCCTCTCCTGGAATGTAAGAGT
This sequence comes from Prevotella pectinovora, assembly GCF_041323955.1. Lineage (NCBI taxonomy): Bacteria > Pseudomonadati > Bacteroidota > Bacteroidia > Bacteroidales > Prevotellaceae > Prevotella > Prevotella pectinovora. The sequence continues at coordinate 2,943,412 of NZ_JBGLIV010000001.1, read as the reverse complement.
TCACCTCTTTCTGGTTTGTCAAACGAACACGGGCAACCTTTCTCATTGCCGAATTAGGCTTCTTAGGGGTTGTGGTGTAGACACGGACGCAGACTCCACGACGCTGAGGACATGAGTCCAAAGCTGGAGACTTGCTCTTGTCAACAAGCACCCTTCTGCCTTTTCTTACCAATTGCTGAATTGTAGGCATTGTTTTTAATTTTTAATTTTATATTTATTATTTTGTTATTATCAAGATATTACAATACGGTCTCAGCCATAAGACCAATTTGGGTTGCAAAGGTAGGAACTTTTTTTTATATTACCTAATAAATGGAGTCTTACAACTTTTCTTACACTCATAATTTTACACGATATATACTTTATTAACGTTTTGTAACGCAAAACAAGAACAAAACCATGACTTAAGACACGCAATATAACAAGCTGAATAAGAAGAAATTAAAAAACATCTACGTCCTGCCGACAGATACACGTCACACATATACACCTTAGCCGCCATCAAAGGCGAAACGGAAAAGGCACAGACAAAAGCTGATAGTCAGAACGTCTCAAGAAAAAGTTCAGACTATATTGCATTTTCAGCGACCACCGATGATATGGCTTCAAAAAAAATAGGTACAACACCCAGGCAAACACTTCAGAAAGTTATTTTTCGCTCCTATATATATAATAAGGTGTAAAAATTTTGTTTATTTCCGACTATTGCGTATATTTGCAGAAACCAACAGCAAGCTGATGAGGAAAGCACTTCTATCAATACCCAAGAAATTCGGGCTACTGACATTTGTAATTGTCTGTATCCTGACAGCATGCAGCAAGAAAGACGAGAAGGCTCACTGCATCATGCCTGCCGGCACCACTCTTGAAGAGGGCGACATAGTGCTGCGCAAAGGAACAGGACTCACTAGCCGCGCCGTGAGAATAGCCGACGGCGGGTCAGACTTCTCCCACTGCGGCATCATCGTTGACTCATGCGGCAGGAAGATGGTGGTACATGCCGTACCCGACGAACCGGACTTCGAGGGCGACGTTGACAGGGTAAAGATGGAGCGGCCTGAGGATTTCTTCTCCACCATCAGGGCATCAAAAGGATGCGTGCTGAGATACCGAGACAGGGAAACGGCAGAGAAGAGCGCCCGCCTTGCCTACGGGATATACAAACGGGGCACGCTCTTCGACGACGACTACAACGACAGCGACACCACGAAGATGTATTGCAGCCAGCTCGTGGCACATGTATACCAGAAATGCGGCATCGACATCACCAACGGCATACGCCACGACGCAATACTGCCGGGAGTGAAATTCAGCCACGTCATCTACCCCTCCGACTTTCTCAGATGCCGCAGGCTGAAGAGAATCGTCACATTCCAGGACACACAATGACGGCACCGGCAAAAGGAACAAACGATGACGACATCCACAAAAGAGCGAGTGACGACATTCTCAAAAGAGAACAAGTTACAACAGCATCAAAGGAACGAACGATGACAACACTATTTATTTAAATAACATTATTAACTAAACCCAACTACAATTATGAAAAAGCTAATGACAATTTTAGGTGTCCTTATCCTGACACTCGTGATGACATCATGCAACAGCAACACTCCTACCAAGGTTGCCGAAAAGTCAATTGCCTGCATCCAGAAGGGCGACTACGAGGGATATGTGGACCTCATCTATCAGAAGAAGGAAGAGGGCAAGGACAAGAAGGAGATTGAGGACGAGAAGCAGATGCTCGTAGCCATGATGAAGGACAAGGCAACGAAGAAATTTGAGAAGCAGGACGGCATCAAGTCATACGAAGCTCTGAGCGAGGAGATCTCAGAGGACGGCAAGACTGCCATAGTAAAGATGAAGATAGTGATGGGCGACGGCTCCGAGACCACCGACGACATCAAGCTCCGCAAGGATGAGGACGGCAACTGGAAGTTGGATATCGGCAAATAACCGCCAGCCTTGCTGACAAACAAACAAAAAGACGGATGCGCATCGAGTATCATCTCTACTGCGCATCCGTCATTATTTTTTCCGCGATGCCATCCATCCGCCATCAACGGGGATTGGCGCATCCGTAATTAGCCTATAGATCAAGCCTCGCCCTTGTTTACGTTGAATGGAGCGATGGTCTTGCCTTCCTGACCAGGAAGCTGTATCTTGCCGAACTCGTGCTCATACTTAGCCACGTTCTCCTGAAGAGCCATGAGCAGACGCTTGGCGTGCTCCGGAGCGAGAATCACACGGCTGTTGATGACTGCCTTTGGAAGACCTGGCAATACGCGGGCGAAGTCTGCGATGAATTCTGAACGAGAGTGGGTGATGAGTGCGAAGTTTGCATATTCACCCTGAGCAACATTCTGAGGAAGTTCGAGCTGGAACTGTCCCTCCTGCTTTTCTTTATTTTCCATAAATTTAAAATTTAAGTCTCTGATATTGTTTTAAAATAAGGCAATAATGGTTGGCCGCAATGTTTACGCCATCCGTCTTGTCTGTAATCACTGATGTGGTCTCACCGAGAATCGAACTCGGATCTAATCTTTAGGAGAGACTTGTTCTATCCATTGAACTATGAGACCCCTATGCACCTCTGCGCACATCGGTTTTTTGTAACGATTGCAAAGGTAACATTTTTTTTTGTTTATCTCGCATTTTACGGATAAAAAATGGCATCAACCTTTCAACATCTCACTGAGGGCGTTGGCGAGCTGGTCCGGACAACTTGTGTTCTTGAAACCGCAAGTCACACCACGCAGCTTCTCCACCACCTTTTCCGCCGGCATTCCCTCCACGAGTTTTCCGATGCCTTTCAGGTTTCCGTTGCAGCCACCAGTAAACGACACGTTGTTGATGGTATTGTCGTCGTTGAGCTCGATGTGTATTGCCTGACTGCAGGTGCCCTGAGTCATATAATCATAAATCTTCATAATGTTTTCGTTGTTTATATTACATAATATTATTGTCTGAACCCACGGTCTCCCCATATCGGCAGACCAAACCGATGCGGTGGTATGTGTCGATTACATTCTGTCCATACACCTCTCTGCCTGTGAATCGGAGTTCTTCTCCGGCCAGCATCGGAGCCGCCGTACCGCCGTCCACCACTACCGGTGCCGTCTCCACCCTTATCTCGTCAAACAGTCCGGCACGCAGGAAGCCCTTCAGCGTCTCCGCTCCACCTTCCACCATCAGCGACTGCACTCCTTGTCCATGCAGCCAACCGGCTATCTGTCCGGGCACGGTGTCGCCGTTGTCAAAGCAGAGACCATCGAAACACGGATGCTCCCTGTCTATCACGATGCGCTTAGGGTCATTGCCAGCCCATAGGCGCACATTGAGTTTCGGCTTGTCTCTCTCCGCCGTCACTCGTCCGACGAGTATTGCGTCGTATTCGCTCCTCAGCTTATGCACGAGCATCTGCGTGTATGGAGTAGACATGCGCAGCGGTTTATTACAGTCGTCGAGGAAACCGTTTGCCGTCTGACACCATTTCAGCAATATATACGGACGTTTGAGTCTATGGAATGCGAAGAAGCGCTTGTTCAGTTCGTTGCATTCCTCCTCAAGCACTCCCACAGTGACTTCGATGCCAGCCTCACGCAGTTTTCTGATTCCGTTGCCATGCACTTTGGCAAAGGGGTCAACACAGCCCACTACCGCCCTCTTCACCCCCTTCCGGATGATGAGGTCGGCACATGGCGGTGTCTTGCCGTAGTGAGAACAGGGTTCGAGGCTGACATATATCGTAGCCTCTTTCAGCAGATGTTCGTCTGCCGCCTTCACCGAAGCGAAGGCGTTCACCTCGGCATGGCCTTCTCCGCAGCACACGTGGTATCCCTCACCGATAATCCTGCCGCCGCTCACTATCACGGCACCCACCATAGGGTTTGGCTTGGCGTTCTGCATCCCGTTCTTTGCCAGTTGCAGACAGCGCATCATATATCTTTCATCTGTGGTCATAATCCTGAGAGTTTTATCCCCAAACGGCAATATGACCGATTGGGAGGAGTAATCAAAAGACGGGCGTTTGTTCCTTTCCGCCAAACGCCCGTCCTTATTAGTCATTCAATAGAGGTCTAATCAATAAAACATAGCAGAGAGTCCCGCTTTTCCGTAGCGATCGTCATCATCGTTATAGATGTTGTCGAGTTCAAACTCTTCCTCATTGTAGCACTTAGGTGTACGCTTCATAGTTATTCCTCCTATTGCCGCCTGTCTCATCCGGCGGCGGTTAATTCCACATCGGCGCTGAGACATCACCGTTATATCGGTTGATGAGGAAAACCTGTCCTGCCCCATTATAAGGAAAGGTACAGGTCACCCCTGCATTCATGCTTATCCCACCTGGCTGCCCGGCTTCACCTCGCGGTCAATGCGTGTCACGCTAAGGCTGCCGTCGAAGTTCTCTGCGCTGAGAATCATTCCCTGGCTCTCGATACCCATCAGTTTGCGTGGGGCGAAGTTTGCGATGAAACAAACCTGCTTGCCTACGAGTTCTTCCGGATTATAGAACTTGGCTATTCCGCTGACGATGGTGCGGTCGGTGCCCGAACCGTCGTCGATGGTGAACTTGAGGAGCTTGTTTGCCTTCTTCACCTTCTCACAGGTCTTTATCGTTCCCACACGGATGTCGAGCTTTTCGAAATCCTCGAAGCTCACCGTAGGTTTGATTTCCTTTGCCTTGTATTCAGCAGCCTCGTTCTGCTTCTTTATCTCAGCCAGTTTGTCGAGCTGATGCTGTATCGTCTCGTCCTCTATCTTCTCGAAGAGCAGTTCCGGTTCGTTGAGCTGATGACCAGCCTTAAGCAGGTCGGTAGCACCGAGCTGGTTCCAGTCGCAGCCATCGATGTTTATCATCTTGCGGAGCTTGGCGCTGCTGAACGGCAAGAACGGTTCGAACGCAATGGCGAGGTTTGCCACGAGCTGCAGCGAGATATACAGGATTGTCTCCACACGCTTCGGATCGGTCTTCCACACCTTCCACGGTTCGCAATCGGCGATATACTTGTTTCCTATACGCGCCAGATTCATTGCCTCCTTCTGTGCATCACGGAACTTGAACACGTTGAGCAGGTCTTCCACCTTCTTCTTCACGTCCTTGAATTCCTCAAGCGTCTGCTTGTCGTAGTCTGTCAGTTCTCCACACTCCGGCACCACGCCGTTCCAGTATTTCTTGGTGAGCTGCAGCGCACGGTTCACGAAGTTTCCATATATACCCACGAGTTCGCTGTTGTTGCGCTCCTGGAAGTCCTTCCAGGTGAAGTTGTTGTCCTTTGTCTCAGGAGCGTTCGCCGTGAGCACATATCTCAGCACATCCTGCTTTCCCGGGAAGTCCACGAGATATTCATGCAGCCAGATAGCCCAGTTGCGGGAAGTGGAAATCTTGTCGTTCTCCAGATTGAGGAACTCGTTTGCCGGCACGTTGTCCGGCAGTATATAATCTCCGTGAGCCTTGAGCATCGTCGGGAACACGATGCAGTGGAACACGATATTGTCTTTACCGATGAAGTGTACGAGTCTCGATGTAGGGTCCTGCCACCATTTCTGCCATGTTCCCCAAGTCTCGGGATTGGCGTCGCAGAGTTCCTTAGTGTTCGAGATATATCCGATAGGGGCATCAAACCACACATAGAGCACCTTGCCGTCAGCTCCCTCCACCGGCACCGGGATACCCCAGTCCAGGTCGCGGGTCATTGCACGTGGCTGCAGATCCATGTCGAGCCATGACTTGCACTGTCCGTACACGTTCGGTCGCCATTCCTTGTGTCCCTCCAATATCCACTTCTTCAGCCAGTCCTGCCATTTGCCGAGCGGCAGATACCAGTTCTTGGTAGGCTTCTTCACCAGGCCGTGGCCAGGGTTGTTCTTGTTGGTTGGGTTGATAAGCTCGTCTGGCGAGAGGGTGGCTCCACATTTCTCACACTGGTCGCCATAGGCTCCCTCTGCTCCGCATCTTGGACAGGTGCCCACGATGTTGCGGTCGGTGAGGAACTCTCCTGTCACCTCGTCGCAGAACTGGTTTTCGGTCTTCTCCTCCAGCTCTCCCTTGTCGTAGAGTGTGCGGAAGAAGTCTGATGCGAACTTATGATGTATAGCCGATGTCGTGCGGCTGTAGATGTCGAACGAAATGCCGAAGTCTTCAAACGACTTCTTGATGAGCGAGTGGTAGCGGTCTACCACCTCCTGAGTAGTGATGCCTTCCTTGCGTGCACGGATAGTGACAGGCACTCCATGCTCGTCGCTACCGCCAATGAACATCACTTCCTGTTTCTTCAGTCTCAGATAGCGCACATAGATGTCTGCCGGCACATACACTCCGGCGAGGTGGCCGATATGCACTCCGCCATTGGCGTATGGCAGGGCGGCGGTCACGGTAGTGCGCTTAAAATTCTTCTCTTCCATATATATAATAATGTATTATCTTATATTTATATAATGTGTATCACAAGTTTTCAACTGCAAAGTTAGTGTTTTTTTCGAATTTCACGTTAAATATCGGCGATTAAGTTTGTAGGTCAATGCGTTAAACGATAATTTTGCAATTCTAACACTTATGAGATGAGATACAATGACTTGTGGCGAGAACTCGCCGCCATATATGGCGAGAACGAGGCGAAGGCTGTATGCCGCACCGTTCTCGACGACCTTTTCGGCATGTCGCTCACGGATATCGTGTGTGGCGGTGTGGAGAGTCTGTCTTCTGCCGACACACAGGTGCTCTCCTGCGCCATGACAAGGCTGAAGGAGGGAGAACCCGTGCAGTATGTCACCGGCAAGGCACCGTTTGCCGGCCGCATCTTCGGTGTGGCGCCTGGTGTGCTCATCCCACGTCCCGAGACGGAGCAGCTCTGCGACATCGTTGCCGGCCTCACCGCCGCCCTGCCCCACCCTGCCATCCTCGACATCGGCACGGGCAGCGGTTGCATAGCCTGCACTTTGGCATTGGACGATGAGAGTCGGGAGGTGTCGGCATGGGATATCTCCGACAAGGCTCTCGGCATAGCCCGGGATAATGCGGAAAGGCTCGGAGCAAGGGTGAATTTTGTGAAACAGGATGCCCTGAACGCTCCCCACGACACCGACAGGTGGGACGCCATAGTGAGCAACCCTCCGTATATCTGCGGCAGGGAGAGGAGCGGCATGCACTCCAACGTGTTGGACCACGAGCCTCATCTGGCGCTTTTCGTCCCCGACGACGACCCGCTGCTCTTCTATCGTGCCATCGCCGGCTACGGATGTCATGCGCTGCGCCCTGGGGGATGGCTTTGCTTCGAGATCAACGCCCTCTATGCCAACGAGATGGAGACAATGCTCGGCGATATGGGATATCGGGACATCAAGACGATAAAGGACATCTACGGCAAGAACAGGAACACTATATGCAGAAAATGATGAAGGGGAAGAAGGAAATTACGGAAAAGGAGGCCCTCAACAAGCTCGCCGCACTGTGTTCACGTGCGGAACACTGCTCGTTTGAGATGCGGCGCAAGATGACGCTATGGGGACTGGCTGAGGATGCCCAGGACCGTGTGGTGGATGCTCTTACGGAGGGCAGGTATATCGACGACGAGCGTTATGCCCGAGCTTTTGCCAACGACAAGGTGAGATACGACAAATGGGGGCGCCACAAGGTGGACCAGGCTCTCTATATGAAGCATATCAGCGAGGATATCCGCCGACGGGTTATCGACGAGATTGAGGAAACGAGTTTCACCGACTCGCTGCGCCCTCTGCTGAAGGCAAAGATGAAGAGCGTGAAGGCGAAGAGCGACTACGAACTGAGTTGCAAGCTTATCCGCTATGCCCTCGGCAGAGGTTACGACATGGAAGAAATACGCAACTGCTTGGGAGAATTATACAGGGAGGAAGAAGTGGCTGAGGATGATTTTTAGAGTGAAACCATAAAAAAACTCAGCCGGTTTCTCACGAATACGGCTGAGCTCGATGTGAGCAATTGCTCAACATACCAACATTATTCAATCAACATTTATTCATCTAATTATAAGAAACATTTATTCTATTCATTTAATTCTGCCATGAAGGATTGAAGCGAACTTAATCTCGACCATATTGTTTGTCGAAAAAACGTTGTCTTAAAACCATACCAAATATTTGTCTATCATTCCATACATCCAAATGCCTGTTCATCCTCACAGAATGAACGCTATCACATAAGCAGCATTGTCTTGTTTGCAAATTAAGGAAAAATATTTCATATTGGCAAATATTTTACTGTTTTTATTACGCTTTTAAACAAAATGACATATTATAGTGAGAATTAGTATCTATAAATGTCGTAGCTTTTAGATTCGTTAACCCAAATCAAAATCCAAGCAGGCAGTTATTAGAATTATATATTAAACGGCCTAATGACCTCTAAGTTTGCAGAAGATTGCGACGAAGTCGCATAAACTCCAAAATAATCAAGGTAAAACTATGATTGCTAAAGACAGTTTCGTACCTTTGTTGTAAAAAGGTAGAATCGGTCTGTCGAAGAGGTAAACCAGCTAATGACCCAGCCGTAAAGCTATAAATCGTTTAGGTCCTCATCGACATAGTTGCAAAGACCAGATAGAAAGTTATCGGCTCTGAGCCTTGTTAGAGTGTTAGTCCATACAACTATTGACCAATTCTACACAATATAACTCGTACAAAGTTATGAAGAATTTATTTATCGGAGTTGATTTTTCGAAAGAAAAAGTTGATGTGGCTATCCTTTTTGCAGACGGACTGGCAGAAACCGCTGCTAGAGTGTTCAACGAGTTCAAGACAACCGTGTCTGGCTATAGGCAGTTGGTCAAGTGGGTTGAGCAGAATTCCTGCGGTATCGACTCGTCCTTGTGGCTCTTCTGTGGCGAGAACACGGGCGACTACAGCAAGGGACTGTGCAACTTCCTCTACGGTAAAGGCTACGACATGTGGCTTGAGAACGCAAAGAGCATCAAAGACGCATCTGGTCTTAGACGATTGAAGTCTGACCGTGCTGACGCCTCGATGATTGCAGAATACGCCATGAGGAATTACGATAAAGCCGTTATGTACGAGCCTCTTAGCGAGTCGCTTACACAACTGCGTGAGCTGTTCCTATACCGTCAGATGATCGTAAGACACAGATGCAGTTTCCAGGTGCGTAGAGGCGAAAAGCGACTCACTATGGAGAAGTCGCCAGTCAAGACAATGATTTCGCAGAGCGGACGGCACATCGTCTCTGAACTCAATAAGGAGATAGAGAAGATAGATAAGCGCATTGCCGATCTCATCAAGTCGGACGAGGAACTCACCGAGGTGTTCACCATCGTGACCTCGGTGCCTGGCATAGGAACGCAGAACGCTGTGTGCCTGATGGTGTACACCGACAACTTCCGGCGTTTCAACTACGACTCACGCAAGATTGCCTGCTATTACGGCCTAGCTCCATTTGGCAAAGATTCGGGAACCAGTGTGCATTCCGATCCGCATGTACATTATATGGCTAACCGCCAGATAAAGGCCATGCTGACGCAAGCGGCACTAGCTGCCGTCAACTTCAATCCCATTATGGCGAGGTACTACATGCGCCTCGTAGAACGAGGAAAGAAGAAGCAGGTTGCACTGAACAATGTCAAGAACAAACTTGTACATTTGGTCACAGCCATGGTCAGAAATCGCCAAACATTCACCCCTGAATATAAAATCTCAGCATAAATTGAAAATAATGGTCAAAACATTTGGATATTAACATAGAAAGCGATTTGTGGTTAACGATAATCAAGCGCAAAATATACACATAAGAATGTTTTTTCCGCGAAAAAGTATCATAGTATCATTTTACGGTCTCGCAGAACGGCTAAAATCCTGCAAGCCAACGAGTAACGCCAATGATACTTTTCCGAACTCTTTACAGAAAAGTATCATTGATGTATCATCGAAATATCATACAGCTTTATTTATTTTAACCCCAATCGGTCATTAGGGCCATCCTGACCTACCTAAAGGGAAGGGACAAGTTACTCTGCATATTGCCATCAGCCCCCACCTATCCTCCCCCGTAGGGGAGGGACTGGTTACTCTTGACTGCCTGTTTACCAGTGGGTTATCCATAATTTTGCAACTTGACCACCAATGGTCATCAGTATTCGGAGTAACCTGCATCACCAGTCTATGGCTGAAACGGAGTAACCTGCATCACCAGTTTATGGCAGAAACGGAATAAACTGCATCACCAGTCTATGGCTGAAACGGAGTAAACTGCACCACCTGTCTATGACAGAAACGGAGTAAACTGCATCACCAGTCTATGACAGAAACGGAGTAAACTGCATCTCCCCTTCGGGGGAGAACGAGAGGGGGCTGAAGTCAGAGGCAGAGTAATCTGTTACCTCCCTTTGGGAAGGTTAGTTTGTAACCAAGAGCGTATGGGTTACAGATAAAACACCCTAAACCCATTTGTCATTCCGTGATGTCGCTGTATCCCCAGCCTATGGTTGATGGACAGCAGTCTATGATCCTGTCAGAGAGTACAAAATCTGCCCAACTGGGGCAACGTGCTTGCCCATGTTGGGTAACGTGCTTGCCCCACTTGGGCACGCTGCTTGCCCCACTTGGGCAGAAAATGCGCCAGGCGGCTGCCCAATAAGTTAATGTTGTAACATCCACATTCAGGTTTTCTGGATTCTGCCAACACATGCAATTCCTGCCATCTGATACTTCCTCTCATCTGCAAACCATCCAGACAATCGAAAACAATCATCAGGTCGCTAACCATTTGTATATCAAAGCATTACAGCAAAAACCTGACAATCTGACAATTTTGATCGTTTTTTTGGTCACAAACCTCTATCAGGCAATAATGGAGACTTTGACGTATCAAAGATTACCATCAATACAGACGTTCTCCATGAGAACTATTGTCCGCCGAGACGGCTGAAGAACTCTATTATCTCGTCCCACGTCTTGAACGTGTCGGAACCGAGGGCTATCGTAGTGCCCATGAATCCGGAGCGCTCACATTCCGCCACGGGAGCGATGAGATAGTCGCCATAGAGCAGATTCTCCTGGTTGGTGAAGGTGAGGCGCTGCCATGCCGGCACATTCACCGTGTCGTTGACCCAACGGCGCACCTCGGCAACATACTCCTCGTCGTAGCTTGGCGACGGGGCTACGACATACATCGCATAGTGGTTGAGCAGAGTCTGGAAACCCTTCATCGCACTTCCCCTCTGGCTGCCCCTGGCATCACGCAGCGCATCGATGCTCACGTAAATGATAGGACGCTCACGACCCTCCTGACGGTCGTCGATCCAGCGCACCACGGGAATGACGGCATGGATGAGCGACTTGTCTATGAGGCGGTGCTCGCCGTGGAAACTTATCGCCTGGCGGTAGTGGGCGGCGAACACGCCATAGGTCTCTGCAGCCACCGTGGTGTCGGCATCGCCGAAGAGTCCGTAGACCCTATCCTGCTCCTCGTCGGTGACTGCCGCGAAGCACTGCCGCGTCACCTCCTTGTATTCCTCCACCATACTCTTGGTGACGATGAACTCCTGCACACCGTCCTGCCTTGGGTTCTGGAAGGTCTGCTTGCCCAGCATCCCGTGTTTCGTCATCGTATCTCCCATCAGGAAAGCCGGATTCACCAGTATGCGGTCGTAGCCATACAGCATCTCGGTATACATTCCTCCCATCGACGTGCCGATGATGAGGTCGGGCTTCTGTTCCTCGCATTTCTGCCTCAAGAGGTCCATCGCCTCCTGCGGATGCACCGGCAGGTCATACGCCACTACGTCTGCCGACGGCAGCATCTCACGGATGCGCGCCACCGTGCCCGACTGTGCCGACGACATGAATCCGTGGACATACATTATCTTCTTGCCCTTCATTATCGAGGGATACTGCAATACGTATTTGTTTTCCTTTTCCATCTTTTCCCTTGTTTTATATTCGGGTTCCGCATGCTTCCGGCATACATGCCGATGAGCTGCTGGAACGGTTTCTCCGATATGTGCAACGTGGACTACTGCCCACGGCTTTTTCATCAGGCAAAGGTAGCATAATCCATGCTCAATACAAAACGAAAGACAAATTAATGCACAACGGAAAATGAATTATCCCGAATCGGAGACCAGCCCGTTGGGGGATTATCACCAGATGCCATCATATCCACAGCAGACATGAGGCAGCCACAAAAATCTGCAATCGGGTTGTCGTTATCAGGATAATTCATTACCTTTGTTCTTACACTCCGTCAGGCAATGCCCCATTCCTGACAATGAAAAGACAACAAGATGGAGAACGACAAGACAATACAAAGCCCCATAATGAGTCTGCTGCGCCAGAAAGCGCTGCTGCAGACCGAATACGACGAGGAGAAGGAGAACTTCAAACGGCAGATGCAGGCCATGGGACTCCCGCGACGCATCCGCAGAGGCGACGCATGGCATCCCGTGAGGATCGGCAGGAGCTATTACAACTCGCTCAACCAGCTGGCTATCGAGGTGTATCGCACTGCCGACGACGACATAGAACACAATTTCGAATTCGGAAAACCCGTGTGCTTCTTCCATACCGACGAGGCGACGGGCAGCGAGGCGACAGCAGACAAGCTGCCCACCGGCAAGACACAGGCAAAAGGCACGGCAAAGGCTTTCGACCTGATTGCCACAGGAACCGTGAGCTATGCCGACACCGACCGCATGGTGGTGGTGATTCCCGACAAGACAGGACTCGCCGTGACGCTGCAGAACACGGAGAATGTGGGTGTGCAGCTATTCTTCGACGAGACCAGCTACAAGCTGATGTTTGAAGCCCTCGACCGCGTGATACGCGCCAAAGGCAACCGGCTGGCATACCTGCGCGACCTGTTCTATTCAAAGCAGAAAGCGCAGACATTCTCGTTCGACGCGATAAAATTCCCATGGCTCAACACGGCACAGGAACTCGCCGTGAACAATGTGTTGAGGGCAAAGGACGTGGCGGTGGTACACGGTCCGCCGGGAACAGGAAAGACCACCACGCTCGTAGAGGCGATATACGAAACGCTGAAGCGGGAGAGCCAGGTGCTGGTGTGCGCACAGAGCAACATGGCAGTAGACTGGATATCCGAAAAGCTCGTAGACCGCGGAGTGGCGGTGTTACGCATCGGAAACCCCACACGAGTGAACGACAAGATGCTCTCCTTCACCTACGAGCGGCGCTTCGAGTCGCATCCCGACTATCCCGAACTATGGAGCATCCGCAAGGCGATACGCCAGCTGCGGCAGAACCGCAAACGAGGGGCTGCCGACAACTGGCACCAGAAGGTGGAACGCCTGAAGAGCCGCGCCACAGAGATAGAATGCCGAATCAACGCCCAGCTTTTCGGCGAGGCGCGTGTGATAGCCTCAACTCTCGTAGGCAGCGCCAACCACGTGTTGTCTGGACAGAAATACACCACACTATTCATCGACGAGGCAGCACAGGCACTTGAGGCTGCATGCTGGATTGCCATGAAGAGGGCGTCGAGAGTGGTGCTCGCCGGCGACCATTGTCAGCTGCCGCCAACAGTGAAGAGCTTCGAGGCGATGCGTGGCGGACTCGCCAAGACGCTGATGGAGCGCATCGTGGAAAAGAAGCCCGAGGTGGTGACGCTGCTGAAAATGCAATACCGCATGAACGAAAGGATAATGCGCTTTTCGAGCGACTGGTTTTATGGCGGAATGGTGGAACCGGCTCCTGAGGTGAGACACCGGGGAATACTGGACTACGACGAGCCGATGGTATGGATAGACACCTCCGGCATAGAGGCTTACGAGCAGTTTGTGGGTGAGAGTTTCGGAAGGATAAACAAGCGCGAGGCGCGTCTCACCCTCGACACCCTGCAGACTTATTTCGAGAAGATCGGCAAGGAGCGCATCCTCGAAGAGAGTATCGACGTGGGCATCATCTCGCCATACAGGGCACAGGTGCAGTATCTCAGACAGCTGATAAAGCAGAGCGACTTCTTCCGTCCCTACCGCAAGCTCATCGCGGTGAACACGGTGGACGGATTCCAGGGACAGGAGCGCGACATCGTATTCATATCTCTCGTGCGCTCCAACCAGGAGGGGCAGATAGGTTTCCTCTCCGACCTGCGGCGCATGAACGTGGCGATAACGCGTGCCAGAATGAAACTCGTAATCATGGGCAATGCCGAGACTCTCGGTCACACGGCGTTCTACAAGAAGCTCTATGCTTATGTCACAGGCGAAGAGGATGCCGGAGAAGAGGATGCCGACAGAGTATGAATCAAGAAAAATGGAGCGGGATGACGAACATCCTGCTCCATTTCATACTTGTATTCGTGTTGTGTGCATCCTTACTTACTGTCTTTTTCCCTTTTATATTCAGTTCTAACTTTATGACCTATAAAAAATTCATTCATTTTCCTATTCCTATATTCTTCGTTCCTTTTTATCGAATCGCATTTGCGTTGTCTCTTTTGTTGTATCTTATCTGTTTTTGATGTCTGTGCTGTCATTATCCTTGTTTGTCAAGGGTCAGACAGTGTTCCGCTCCCGGAACATAGCGAATGATATTTGTGTCATGTTGTATTAACTGATGCAAAAGTAATACATTTTGAAGAAACAAACGAATAAAACTAATAAAATGTTTGCTTTTGTAACGAAAACGATTGCAAAAAGACAACCCAACAAATTGTCTCACCTTATTATATAACCCCCAATCGTCCATCAGGTCGTCTTAATGACAAATCAGGGATAATCAAGATGACGGGCAGACAAGGGAACATGAAAATATTTTTTCAGAATCCCATTGCGCTTTGCGGAATAATTGCTAACTTTGCATTATCACATATATACACAGTGGAACAACGAAACTCTTATCAGTGGCAGCGGTCCCTGATTTATATTTATATCAATATCGTTTCCCCTGCCGGCAGTGGTCGGAACACGACGGGAGAAGCATTTTTAATCCACTAAAAATAATTTTTATCATGAAAAACAACGAAGCAATGAATTTCAAGGTTCGCGCCTACGGGCGCACAGAATTGGCGCAGATGTATTGTCCCAACCTGCAACCAGAGTCGGCATTCCGCAAACTATGCCGGTGGATAAGTCTGGAACCGGAACTGTCAAGACGTCTGCTGAAAAACGGCAAGATGCCGCCCGTACGGTCGTTCACACCGGCGGAGGTGAAACTCATCGTGGAGCGTCTCGGTGAACCATGACAGGCGGCACCGGCAGACATTGGTGTCCTCATTCCGCTTTTCTGCATTATTTTCCATCGGCATGATTATTTTCCACCCGTCACGTCGCTGATGTTGGCGGATAATCAGTAACTTTGCCGTATGAACGAGATTTTCCACCCTTTGCACACCGATATAGAGCGCCCCGAGCGCTTCACCTATCCCTTCAACTACACGCCACACCCGCTATGTCTGCTGGCTGCCGGCGAACTGCAACGCTACATTGGCAGCAACGGACAGTGGAGAGACGAAGTGGAGAAGGGAAAGATGTTCGGTGTGCTTGTGGTGACAGACGCCACAGGAGACCTCGGATTCCTTGCCGCATACTCCGGACTGCTGGCAGGCAGGAACGACCTGCCATATTTCGTGCCGTCGGTATATGACAGTCAGCAGCCCGACGGATATTTCAAGACCCACGAGCGCGAGATTTCATCCATCAACCATGAGATAGCACGCATCAAGGAATCTGCGGAATATACCGCTCTGAAAGACAGGACTGCCAAACTGCAGACTGCCGCCGACAACGAGATACAGGCTTTCCGACAGTATATGGCGGAGGCAAAGGAGAGACGCGCAGCCCTGAGAGCATCCGGCCAGTCCCTCTCTGCCCAGCAGCAGGAGCAGATGGTCAGAGAGAGCCAATATCAGAAAGCGGAACTGCGCCGCATCAAGAAGAGATGGGATGGGACGCTCGCCGAACCACGCCGCCAGAAGGCAGAACTCGACAACCGCATCGCCACACTGCGACAGGAACGCAAGGAGAAATCTGACCGTCTGCAGCAATGGCTCTTCGGCCAATATTCCATGCTCAACGCCCGTGGCGAACGCTGCGACCTGACATCAATCTTCGCCGCCACGCCACAGAGGGTGCCGCCATCGGGAGCCGGCGACTGCTGCGCTCCAAAGCTCCTGCAGTATGCCTATCTTCATGGTCTGCATCCTGTGTGCATGGCGGAATTCTGGTGGGGGAAGTCGCCTAAGACCGAGATTCGCCACCACCTGCACTACTACCCTGCCTGCCGCAGCAAATGCAAACCTATCCTCACACACATGCTGCAGGGCCTCAATGTGGACGCCGACCCGCACGACAGCGCCGCAGGGAGCTGCGAAGATCTGCATATAGTTTATGAAGACGAGAGTCTGATAGTGGTTGACAAGCCTGCCGGCATTCTCTCCGTGCCGGGCAACGTGGCACGTGAGTCTGTTGTTGACATCCTGAGGCGGGAGCGTGGCGGCAGCCAGTTTCTGATGCCTGCCCACAGACTCGACATGGCGACCAGCGGACTCCTCGTAGTGGCGAAGTCTGACACCGTGTTGCGCAATCTGCACGAACAGTTCGCATCACGCACGGTGGAGAAACGCTACAGGGCAATACTCGACGGCATCCCCCACGCTCCACGCCAAGGCACAATCCGTCTGCCGCTTGCCGCCGATCCGACAGACCGTCCGCGACAGGTGGTGGACCAGGAGCACGGCAAACCTGCCGAAACCCGCTATGAGATAATCTCCACCGCCGACGGCAAGACGGAGATCCTGCTGTATCCTCTCACCGGAAGGACACATCAACTGCGAGTGCACTGCGCCCATGCCGACGGACTCGCCACGCCGATACTTGGCGACACCCTATACGGCCACCCCACAAGCGGCAGGATGTATCTGCATGCCGAATATGTGTCATTCCATCATCCGCTGACGGGCAAGAGAATGGAACTGGAATCCCGTGGCGGACTCCACCTCTGACTGATGCCGGACAAGAGACATTTTCCTGAGCCAAGGACTTGTCAGAATACAGACGGACTACAAAGGGCAGATTGGGGTTAAATCAATATAATTAATGCCAAAATAGAAAAATTCAATCAAGAAAAAGCGTACAGCATATTGAAATAATTCCTACCTTTGCCAATGAAGAAAAGCACTGAACTATAATAGCGATTATCAAAGGATACGCTTTCAGAAAAGAAAATAAGTAACATATAAAAACAAAGACATTATGAAGAAGAAATTTATTTGCACCGTTTGCGGTTACGTTTATGAGGGTGACGCTGCTCCAGAGCAGTGCCCGGTATGCAAGGCTCCAGCATCTAAGTTCAAAGAGCTGGTAGAGGGTGAAGAAGATACTTTCGCTACAGTACACGAATTGCGCGCTGCCCGCAAGGAGGGCGCCAACGAGGAAATGATAAAGGACCTCGAGACTCACTTCAACGGTGAGTGCGGTGAGGTGGGTATGTATCTCGCAATGAGCCGCCAGGCCGACCGTGAGGGCTATCCAGAGATTGCCGAGGCTTTCAAGCGCTACGCTTTCGAGGAGGCAGAGCACGCTTCTAAATTCGCTGAGCTCCTTGGCGACGTGCTGAAAGACACCAAGAGCAACCTTGAGGCTCGCATCGCTGCTGAGCGTGGAGCATGTGAGGACAAGTTCCGCATCGCCCGCAACGCCAAGGCTGCCGGTATGGACGCTACTCACGACACCGTTCACGAAATGGCTAAGGACGAGGCCCGCCACTGCGCAGGCTTCATGGGCCTCTACAAGAGATATTTCAAATAACCACTGCTGACATAGCCCTTAAGTCCATATCCGGACTTAAGGGGTAGTCTACTGATGGGGTGTGCGGCACAGAATTATTTCTGTGCAGCATACCTCATTTTTGTTTCTATGCGTAAGAAGCACCGTTTGTCTTTTTATTCATTTATTTCATAAAATTAATATGTAGGTATCAGCGGCGGACTGATGTCGCATGTCGGCACTATCTGGGAGGTTGGCGCAGAGGCTCCAGGCACACTGTCTGACAGATATCCTGGTTTGCCAACAGCTGTCAGAGACAGACAAACATCCTCGTCAGCTTGACTACAACCAACAATAAAGAGGACTGCGTGATTGGAAAATCATTTCCGCCACGCAGTCCTCGTTGTTTATCCCAAATCTTTCTTCCGGGATTGCCTGGAGCCTGATGCCCGGTTTGGCATGAGGCTACAAGCCGTAATGAAAAAATAACATATATGCTTTATGTCCGTTTGGCGTAAGCTGTATGCAGCAGGTCCGGCAGACACCGTTATTCGTCTACCTCCTGGAAGTGCATTCCGTTGCCGTATTTGCTGTTCAGCTCCTTCTCCAGGGCATCCTTGTCGAACACGCTCTGTATCGGTCCGCTCTGTGTCAGGTCCACTCCCTCGAACATGAATCCATTGCCGTCAGCCCATTCGATGTTTGCCTTTGTCGGAGTCTTCTTTATCTTCGGAAACACGAGGGTAATGAATCTCTTGCCTTCGATTTCCATTTCCTGTCCGGCCTTCAGTCCGTTGATGAATTTCAGCTTGTATTCCTTGCCGTTGGAGTCGGTCATGACGATGTTCTTTGTGTCTTCAAAATTCACCTTCGCCACATTGTATACCAGCTTCACCATCGTTATCGTGCTGCCGTAGGTTATCGAAGCTATCTTGCAGTATTGGGTGTTGCAGTTGTCCACATAGGGATAGGTGATATTTGGCATCGTGTTCTTGCTGTTCACTCCGGCATGTGCTGTGATTGCCATAAGCAGCATCGCCACCATCATCGTGAAGATCTTTACCTGTTTCATGTTTGTATCATTTATTTGTTCGTATCATCATTTCTGGTTATTCCCCTCACTGGAGCCTCAACAACAGACTTCGAGCGAGCCGGAGAGTAGTTGTAACCGTAGTAATAGTCATCCCAGTAATATCCGTCCCAGTCGTAGTCGCCCCAGTCTGGCTCCGATGTCTTTCTGAGCTCAAAGTATACGGGCTTGTTCTGTCCGTCGTTTATCCATCCCGTGAAGCGATAGCTGCCCATGCTGTAGTTGTAGATATAATATGTGCGGCCCTCATTCTGAGAGTATATCTGTATCTCCTGGTTGCCCGTCACCCTCCACTGTATGCGGCTTGAATAGTAGTCCCATGGGGCATTGCTGTAGTAGTCAATCCAGTAACCCGTTCCGCTGGCATACTGATATGGGTTCTTGTCGAACGCCAACACCGAATAGCTCGACTGATACACTCTGCCGTTGTATTGGCTCTGCATATACATGTTTCCCTCCCATGTGCCCCAGAGGTTATACGCCACATCTTCATTCTCGTCGGTGCAGCCCGTTGTCAACGTGGCTGTCAGTACCATCATTATAATGGTGATTATGGAATAAAACTTTTTCATGATACAATGTCTTTATGTCGTTAATATCTCCGGCGCCGAAGCCCCGCTGTTTATTATCACGTTGCAAATTTACTATTTATGGCAGAACAGCGCAAGGATAAAAACCATAATATTTGTTAGGGAATCCCCTAAAAAGGTGTAGGCATTCCCGTTGAGATCTTGTCAAACCAAGGTTTTTCTTTTTATCCACCTATACCTGTTGCCACATATTTCGTCAGCAACATCACGAAAACATTGCCACATTCTTGTTTTTGAGCAAATTTTCATAACTTTGCCGATTTAAAAGGATAAATCAAAATATGAACGGATTATACACTGTATTGCTCCTCTTGGCTAGCAATATTTTCATGACACTGGCATGGTATGGACACCTGAAACTGCAGCAGACGGGAACATCGAGCAACTGGCCCCTGATTGGCGTTATCGCTTTCTCGTGGCTCATCGCCTTCTTTGAATATTGCTGCCAGGTGCCGGCAAACAGGATCGGATTCGTGGAGAACGGCGGACCTTTCACCCTCGTGCAGCTCAAGGTAATACAGGAGTGTGTGAGCCTCTTGGTGTTCACCGTGATGATAAACATGATGTTCGGCAACCAGGGGCTGCACTGGAACCACTACCTCGCCTTCTTCTTCCTCGTGGCGGCGGTGTATCTGGTGTTTCTGAAATAAGGAGAGACGGATGCCCGGCGACGGCTGGCGGCACAGGAAATCATAAACAACGACATAGACAAGAGAAAAGAACATGAAACCTACCGAAGAACAGAAGCTCGAAGCCAAGCTCATGCGCCGCTACCGCAAGGCGCTGAAGGAGTTTGAACTCATAGAAGACGGCGACCGCGTGCTCATCGGACTCTCCGGCGGCAAGGACTCACTATTTCTGGTAGAGATGCTAGGCAGACAGCAGGCGATAAACCGTCCGAAGATTGAGGTGCACGCCATACATATCAGGATGCAGAACATCAGATATGAGAGCGACACAAGATATCTGGAAGACTTCTGCCAGCGTTTCGGCGTGAAGCTCCACCTCGTGACCACAAGCTTCGACATGACCACCGACAACCGCAAGTCGCCATGCTTCCTCTGTTCTTGGAACAGGCGCAAGCAGCTGTTCCTGAAAGCTCAGGAACTGGGATGCAACAAGATTGCGCTGGGCCACCATCAGGACGACATACTGCATACGGCACTGATGAACCAGATGTTTCAGGGTCATTTCTCCACTATGCCGGCACGCCTCACGATGCGCAAGATGCCCATCACCATCATCCGTCCGCTATGCATGGAAGAAGAGGCTGACATCCGCCGCTATGCGGAGACGAACGGATATGAAAAACAGAAGAAGCTGTGTCCCTATGAGACCGACTCCCACCGCTCCACCGTGGCACACCTGTTCGAGGAGATGGAGCGCATAGCGCCGGAGGCTCGTTTTTCGATGTGGAACGCCCTGAAGGCTGAGGGAAAGCTCGTGGAATGACAAAAGCGAAGATGCTTGTCCATTCCCGTCGGTTGGCCGCCGGTTACCGACCTGTGCAGAACAACTATATAGAAGAATAACATCATATACAGAGAATGCCATGTACAAAGACATCAAGAAAAGAACAAACGCAAATATAGCCATGATGCTCACCATCGCCCTGGCAGCGGTGGTGATGACAGCATGCGACGAAACCGAGAAAAAGACGATGCTGAATCCGATGAAATTCCGCACGGAGGTGAGGCTCGGCATGACACCCGTGAAAGACCAGGGACACAGTTCGCTATGCTGGGCATACGCCATGCTTGCCACGATAGAGACGGAACATATCCAGAGGGGCGACTCGGTGAACCTCTCTGTGGCTTATGTGGCACGAAATTTCATGAAGGAACAGGCGGACAGGTATTATCTGAGCCACGGCAGCAGCGACATAACGCTCCGCGGAACGATGCCGCAGCTGGTGAGACTGATACAGACCTACGGACTGATGCCCTACGACTCCTACCACACGGACGCCAACATGAATGTGGCGGCACGCAAACTGCGGTCTACACTCGTGGCACAGGTCGGCAGGGGATCGGGACTTGTAAAAGCCCGACAGGCTGCCGACAACGTGCTCGACGGCAGCATCAATCCGCTGCCCAAGCATGTGTATATGCTGGGAATGGAATATACGCCGCTGGAGTTTGCGCATAGCGTGTGTATGCCCGACGAATATATGGCGTTCACCAGCTTCACCCACGAACCGATGAACAAGAAGGTGGCATTGAAGTTGACTGACAACTACAACGACGAACGCTTCGTCAACCTGCCTATCGACAGACTGATGGAACTGATGGAGAAGTCTGTCAGGTCTGGCCATCCCGTATGTTGGGAGGGCGACATCAGTGAACGGGGATTCTCATTCGCCGACGGTGTGGCAGATGTGCCGCTGGCAAAGCGCAACTGCTCGCAGGCGATGAGACAGAGGGAGTTTGACACTTTCCGCACCACCGACGACCACTGCATGGCAATAATCGGCATTGCCCGCGACAAGGAAGACAGGAAGTATTTCATCTGCAAGAACTCGTGGGGTACGGAGAATCCGTATGGCGGACTGATGTATATGTCGTTCGACTATGTGCGGCTGAAGACCATCGCCGTAATGCTCAACAACATCGTTCTGCCGGCTATGGAAGACTGATGACAGAGGGCTACGGATACAGGCTGCCTGTATCTCCCTAATAGTCCTTTGCCAGCCACGTTGCAAAAGATCTTCCCGCTACAAATGGATTGAGTATTACAGATGTGTCCATATCATGCTGCTTTTTAACCCAAAACGGTCATTAGGCCGTTCAATGTATTATTTTAATACTGCTTGCAGTCTTTTGATTTTTATAAGGCGTCTTTCGTCTGTTTTTAATTCGCAATAGCCCGCTATTACTCATTAAAAGCCAAACAAAATCCATCCTTCTAAAAAACAAAATCCAAGCAAGCCCTAACGACCGATTCGGGTTTAATGAAAAAACTATCCTCTATTTTGTTTTATTGCAAATAAAATAATTATAATCGCAATAAAGAAATATCTGAAGGTAAAAATACCAAAACAGTCTTCTGAGCATCAGATTGAAGTCTGGGGGTATTCCAGACGACGGCACATGGTTTTTCTCTCCAAAAATCAATGTCCTAATGATTGATTTGGGATATGCAAATACGGGAAGAGAGCGTACGTTATGGTTTCGTACGCTCTCTTCCCGTATTTGCGCTGCATGCGGCTGTGCCCTGATACACACAGGGGGTATGCCGGTTGTGAGAATCTTATTCTTTGTATGCCTCTGCCATTGAAGCCGCGATGATATCCTCTGAAGTGACTTCCTTGGGAGTGGCCTGGATGTCGGAGAAATCAAACTCGTCGGCCTCCTTCTTCTCTTTTACGACCACCTTCTTCTCCTCCACCTTGTCTGAATATACAGGGGCTGTGCCCTCGTCCTTCGCCTGAGGAATTATGAAGTCGGTCTTCTGCTCCGTATCGGGCACGGTGAGCACCGGTGCCTCTTCCATCTTGGTGCGGTTGCCCTTGGCGGTGAACACGGCGTCGATGAACTGCGGCTTGCGTTTCAGCTGCTGCAGCGTTATCTTGCTGGCGAGCTGCTGGCTCTCCTTCTTGGAATAGCCTTCGCCTACGCCGCCCTCAAGACCCTCTATGAGCACCTGGTATTTGAATATAGGACTGTTTTTGCCCTCGCGGCTCTGCTCCAGAAGCTTGAAGTCGAGTTTCACCTTGTTTTTCTGACACCATTCTATGAGCTTGCTCTTGAAGTTTATCTCCTTGTATGCCACCTTGTCGATGTTGATGAGCTGTGATAGTATGCGCTTCTCCATGAATCGCATGCAAGCCTCGTAGCCTCTGTCGAGATACATCGCTCCCACAAGGGCCTCAAACGCATTCCCACCCATGTAGCTGTTGTGGGAGGGAGTATGTTTGCCGAATTTTATCAGTTGGGTGATGCCCATCTCGGTGGCGAGACGGTTCAGAGTGTCGCGCTGCACTATCTTGCTGCGTGTGCTTGTGAGGAAGCCTTCGCGCTTTCCCTCGAAGTGGCGGTATACGATGTCGCCAACGATAGCGTCGAGGATAGCGTCGCCAAGAAATTCGAGGCGCTCATTGTTCAGTGGCTTTCCTTTCTCGTTGCGCCTGGTCACACTCTTGTGCATCAGGGCGAGCTTGTAGAATTGTATCCTGTGTGGGTAGAAACCGAAGATTTCGTAAAGAGCCGCACGAAGCTCCTTGTCCTTGCTGAAAGGAAGCCTCATGCGGTCAATGAAATTATTAATCATCATACTTCTTGAAGATTACGCAAGCGTTATGTCCGCCGAAGCCGAACGTATTGCTGAGGGCAGCGCGTACGGTACGCTTCTGCGCCTTGTTGAAGGTAAAGTTCAAGTTGTAGTCGATGTTCTCGTCCTTGTCGTCCTCCTCGTGGTTGATAGTAGGAGGAATGATGTCGTTCTTGACAGCCAATACAGACACGAGGGCCTCAACGGCACCGGCAGCGCCGAGCAGGTGGCCAGTCATAGACTTGGTAGAGCTGATATTCAGCTTGTAAGCGTGCTCACCGAAGAGCTTCTGTATAGCCTTCACCTCTGAAACGTCGCCCACAGGTGTTGATGTGCCATGTACGTTGATATAGTCGATGTCCTCTGGTGTCATGCCAGCGTCCTTGAGAGCATTCTGCATCACGAGACATGCACCGAGACCCTCAGGATGAGAAGCGGTGATGTGGTATGCGTCGGCACTCATGCCCTCGCCCACCATCTCGGCGTAGATCTTGGCGCCACGCGCCTTGGCGTGCTCCAGTTCCTCAAGGATAAGGCATCCAGCACCTTCACCCATGATGAATCCGTCGCGGCTTGCGCTGAATGGACGTGAAGCGTGCTCCGGATCGTCGTTGCGTGTAGAAAGGGCGTGCATGGCGTTGAAACCGCCTACGCCACAAGCGCAGATGGCAGCCTCTGCTCCACCGGCAACGATAGCATCTGCCTTGCCAAGACGGATGAGGTTGAATGCGTCAGCCAGAGCGTTGGTTGAAGAAGCGCAGGCTGATGTAGTGGCATAGTTAGGTCCGTGGAAACCGTAGCGGATGGAAATCTGTCCGGCTGCGATGTCGGAAATCATCTTAGGGATGAAGAACGGGTTAAACTTCGGACCATTCTCCTGATGTGTGGCATAGTAGCCCACCTCGTCCTCGAATGTCTTGATACCGCCGATACCTACACCATAGACAACACCGATGCGGTTCTTGTCTACGCTCTCCAGATCCATCTTGCTGTCTTCAACAGCCTGTACTGCAGAAGCCATGGCGAGCTGAGCGTAGCGGTCCATCTTGCGGGCTTCCTTGCGGTCGATATAGTCGTTGACGTTGAATCCCTTCACCTCGCAAGCGAACTGTGTCTTGAACTGGGATGCGTCGAAATGTGTGATAGGAGCGGCTCCGCTTACGCCTTCGAGAAGGTTTTTCCAAGTTTCCTCAGGATTGTTTCCCACTGGTGTAACGGCACCGAGTCCTGTTACTACTACTCTTTTTAATTCCATATTTCAATTGTTTTATTTTTAAGGTTGACGAACGTCGGGATGACGAGAAGACAATTGGAAACTATATGACTGCTCGTTTTTCCGGCCAACACACAAAGCCGTTGACTCGCTATCTTAATGGTCATGAATTTATAGACATGAGACTTCTGCCCCGCAATTCGAAAACCCGTTGATTCACTGACATTTTGACTTTCAGATCAGCAAGCCCTATGACGGCATAATTTGCCTGTCCTTCCGCTTGCACCCGCCAACTTGCCAACTTATCAACTTTAATAGAAAAAAAAGTGAAAGAAGTGAAGTGAGATCCATAGACCGGTCTCATCTCACTTCTTTCACCTTCGATTTATATCACTTCTGATAATTATTTTGCGTTCTCCTCGATGTAAGCGATAGCGTCGCCTACAGTAGCGATTGACTCAGACTTGTCATCTGGGATAGTGATGTTGAACTCCTTCTCAAACTCCATGATGAGCTCTACTGTATCGAGAGAGTCAGCACCGAGGTCTGTTGTGAAGCTTGCTTCTGGCTTAACTTCAGCCTCATCAACACCAAGTTTGTCTACGATGATAGCTCTTACTTTTGATTCAATTTCTGACATAATAGTTAATGTTTTTAAAGTGTTTAAATTATATTCAATTTCGTAAATCGGGTGCAAAGGAACGCATTTTTTATAACTTGTGCAAATAAATTCAACAAAAAAGCACTTTCTTTTGCACACAGAGGGTATAACTGTGCAGAAAATAGCGTGTTTTGTTACAATTTTTCTCTTCTTAAAGGATAATTTCCACGCAATTCCTCAAATTTCTCAGGAGCGTTTTTGAGTCGCCGGCTGTCTTCCAGAGGATTATAGAGTGCGAGTTTCGTGTCGTCTTCACTGTCGCCTGCCTTGAAACCGTCTGGCAGAGAAGGCGGAAGGATATGCCATCGGTTCTCTATCCCGAAGTGGCGGCACAGGCCCTCAATCACCATATTGTCGGCGTTCGTCTTGCCGTCGGCGCTGTATCCGGCGATGTGGGGCGTACCTATATATACCTTATTTAATAATGCGAGGGAGATGTCGGGTTCTCCCTCCCATGTGTCGATGACGGCATCCTTCACCATCCCCTTGTCCAGGGCAGCGAGCAAGGCTCCGTTGTCTACCACACCGCCTCGGCTCGTGTTTATTATCACCGGACACTTGGCAAGTCTGCCGAAGAAAGCCTCATCGGCAAGATGGAAAGTGGGATGGTTTCCGCCCTTAGTGAGTGGCACGTGGAAAGTTATGACGCTGCATTCTCTTTCTATCTGCCGCATGTCAACGAAATGTTCTGCCGTGCTGCCGCCGTCGCCAAGCGGTGGGTCGCACACGAGCACCTTGAAGCCCATGGCGCGTGCCTCTGCCACCACCTTGCTGCCTACATGACCGTAGCCCACAACACCGACGATGTCTTTCTCTGGCGATATGCCCTTTTCGCGGCACAGCAGGATGAGGGTAGAACGCAGATATTGCGCCACGCTGCCGGAGTTGCATCCCGGACAGTTCATCCAGCTTATCCCTGCCTTCTGCATGTATTCTGTGTCAATGTGGTCGTAGCCGATGGTGGCGGTGGCAACGAACTGCACCTTGCTCCCCTGCAGCAGTTTCTCGTCGCAGCATGTCCTAGTTCTCACTATCAGTGCATCAGCGTCCTCAACGTCGCCGGCAGATATGTCGGCACCCTTCAAATAGGTAACGTCTGGGCTTATCTCACCAAGCGTCTCCCTAATATACGGAATCTTGTCGTCAACAATAATCTTCATGATTCATAAAACCTTTAATGTTGCCTTTATAACCTCGTGATGGGTTATTTATTGTGTTTTAGTTGGTCATATAAAATTATTTTATTAGATTTGCCACAAATTTAAACAACGTAAAGTCATGACATTCTCACAACTATGTAACAAGGTGTTCAATCTGGCTATCAACGACTACCATGTGAAAGACAATGTTGACACACAGATAAACAACCCGTACGACCGCGATTCCATTGAGAACCGCCTCTATCTGAAGTGCTGGATAGACACGGTGCAGTGGCATCTCGAGGACATCATCCGCGACCCGCACATCGACCCCGTAGAGGCTCTCAACCTGAAGCGCCGCATCGACAGGAGCAACCAGGACCGCACGGACCTCGTGGAGCAGATTGACAGTTATTTCCGCATGATATACAATGACGTGAAGCCCTTGGCTGACGCCACCATCAATACGGAAAGTCCGGCATGGGCAGTTGACCGCCTCTCTATCCTCGCCCTCAAGATATACCACATGAAGGAGCAGGTGGACCGCAGCGACGCATCCGATGAGCATATCGACAAGTGCCAGAAGAAGCTCAACGTGCTGCTGGAGCAGCAGGTAGACCTCGGCACTGCCATAGACCAACTTCTCGACGACATAAAGGCGGGAAGGAAATACATGAAGGTGTACAGACAGATGAAGATGTACAACGACCCTTCTACTAACCCTATCCTCTACGCAAACAAGAAATAAGGCGGGAGCCCACGCTCCGCAGCCTTCTGCACACGAATGAAAACCGACCATATACTGGTAATAAGATTCTCGGCTATGGGCGACGTCGCAATGACGGTCCCCGTAGTCTATTCACTGGCCAAGCAGTATCCTGACGTCAGGATTACGATGCTTAGCCAGAAATTCGCGCGCCCGTTCTTCGAGCACATGCCACACAACGTGGGGTTTATGGAAGCTGACCTCAAGAACGAGTACCATGGAGTGAAGGGGCTGAACGCCCTTTACCGCCGGCTGATGGCAAAGAACTTCACCGCCATCGCCGACCTGCACAGCGTGCTGCGGTCGAAATATCTGCGCATGAGGTTCAATATCGACCGTTTCAAAGTGGCACATATCAACAAGCATAGAGCCGGACGACGTGCCATCACGGCGATGGAGAACAAGCAGCTCGTGCAACAGCCCACACCATTCAGCAACTATGCCGACGTATTCGCACAGCTGGGCTATCCGGTGAAAGTGGAGTTTGAATCCATCTTTGCCGACGGCGGCAACGAACTCTCGCAGCTCTCCGAACCGTTCAACGTGAAGCCGGAGGAACAGCAGTGGATAGGAGTGGCACCGTTTGCCGCCCATAAAGGCAAGATATACCCTAAGGAGCAGATGGAAAAGACGCTGACCATCATCTCCGACCGCCATCCCGACGCAAGAATACTGATGTTCGGCGGCGGCAAGTCGGAAATGGACACCATGGCGGCATGGCGCGAGCGCAACCCCCGCCTGGAGATAGCGTCCCGTGTGCTCGGCGGAATAGACAAGGAACTGATACTGATGAGCCATCTCGACGTGATGCTCTCGATGGACAGTTCGAACATGCACCTCGCATCCCTCGTTGGCACACCGGTGGTGAGCGTATGGGGAGCTACCCATCCTTACGCCGGATTCATGGGCTGGGGACAGAGCGAGAGCAATGCCGTGATGATCGACATGCCGTGCAGACCATGCAGCATCTACGGCAACAAGATATGTGCGAAGGGCGACTATCCTTGTCTGACCGGCATCACGCCGGAGCAGATTGCCGGACGGGTGGACATCGTTCTACTACAGGAGAAAAGAAAGTAAGTGACGGTGAAAAAATCACTAAACGTACCCGTTTTACGGAACTAACTAAAAAAACGCCAAAACCATCAGACCATCTGGTTTTTTGCTGTAATATTCTGACAAACAGTCAGTTGACTACCAACCGATTGTCAGCAAACTGTCTGGATGGTTTGAAGACGAGAGATAATTGTCAGGCGAAAGGGAATCAGATGAATGGAATTCGGACGACAGGAATTGCATAAGTCGGCAGAATCCTGCAAATAGGAATATGGATATTGCAATATGAACTTATTGGACAACCGCTTGGCGTAAAATCTGCCCAGCTGGGGCAAGGTGCTTGCCCCAGTTGAGAAAGCTACTTGCCCCAGTTGGGCAAGCAGCGTGCCCGTTTTTGGTTCAATTATCATGGATGACAAAGGATATATTGGAGTTGGCGTACAAGCCCTAATGACCGGCTTGGGATAAAATAAAGAAACAAAATAAGGGCTTCCCGTGGGGGAAGCCCTATTTTATTTCTTGGCAATCATGCCAAAAGCGTTGCTTTCTGAAAAAAATCAGTTCAGAGCCTCGTCGAGGTCAGCACCAGCCTTGAACTTGGCAACCTTCTTGGCTGCGATTGTAATCTTCTGCTTTGTTGCAGGGTTGATACCCTCGCGAGCTGGACGCTCGTTAACGCTGAATGTACCGAAACCGATCAAAGCCACCTTGTCACCTGCTACGAGAGCATCCTTTATTGCCGCTGTTGTAGCCTCAAGAGCCTTCTTTGCGTCAGCCTTTGTCAAACCAGCACCTTCAGCGATTTTGTCTATAAGTTCTGTCTTGTTCATAATTGATGTTTTTTATTTGATTAATAAATTTGTCGTATACATGCGTAATACGCTGGCGAAGCAAGGTTTACGCAGGAAAATGTTTCGCAAATATAGCGCAATCCTTTTTAAATTCAAATAAAAATCAGGAAAAAGTTATGAATAAGATTAAAAAAAGTGTCTTATCCCCCTCTATAATAGCATTTCACGGATATTTTTAGTACTTTTGCCACCTGAATTAATCAAATAATGACGTTTTAATATTATGCGCAATATTCCTACGATAACGAAAAACCTGTTGATAATAAATGTGCTGATGTTCGCGGCATATTTCGTCTTCTCACGACTGAATATCGACCTCAACAGTCTGCTTGGACTGCATTTCTTCCTCGTGTCAGACTTCCACCTGTACCAGCTCGTGACATACATGTTCATGCACGCCGGTCTGTCGCACATCTTCTTCAACATGTTCGCCCTATGGATGTTCGGACGCATCGTGGAGACGGTGTGGGGACCGAAGCGTTTCCTCACCTACTATCTCACCTGCGGCATCGGAGCCGGTCTGATACAGATGGTGGCACAGTTCATCTCCTTCTATCTCACGATGAAGGGAGCATATCCGGAGTTCGGCATCGGTGACGTGATGACGGCGGTGCATGCCAACGAGTTCGCACTCAACACCTGGACCACAGTGGGTGCCTCCGGAGCGATATACGGCATACTGCTGGCTTTCGGAATGCTGTTTCCGGAGGAGAGGATATTCATATTCCCGCTACCCGTGCCCATCAAGGCAAAGTGGTTCGTTGCAATATATGCCGTGCTTGAACTTTCGCTCGGCCTCGGAATGCCAGGCGACAGCGTGGCACATTTCGCACACCTCGGCGGCATGCTCTTCGGCTATCTGCTCATCCGCTATTGGCAGCGCCATCCCAACGGTGGATACGGCGGCGGTTTCTATGGTGGCGGATATGGTTCGGGCTATGGCAGCACCGGCGGCAGAAGCATTGCCGACAAACTGAAAGATTTCTTCTCACGCTTCAAGAAGCCGGGTCACGACAACTCTTCTTTCGGCGGAGGCAGCAGGGAGAGCGACTGGGACTACAACGCCCGCAAGAACAAGGAACAGGAGGAGATAGACCATATCCTCGACAAGATACGCAAGAGCGGATACGACAGTCTGAGCGAAAAGGAAAAGAGGAAACTCTTTGAAAACGGCAAGAAATAAGCGGATGGACAAAGTCAAGAAGTTCACTATGCACATGCTGGCGGCAGCGAGTGCCGTCACGGTATGCGTGATGTTGGCCGTGGGATACAGCTACAAGCTGAACCCCGTGGAGCACCCCCTCTTTGCCAATGTCGGACTTGTCTTCCCCATATTCCTACTCATAAACGGCGGCTTCCTCGTATTGTTTCTGCTCACATGGAAGCGCCTCACGCTCATACCGTTAGCGGGATACGTATTGTGCTACATTCCGGCACATTTCTATTCACCACTCAACATGCTGCATTCCACTCCCGACGGCGCCATAAAGGTGATGTCGTACAACGTGTATATGTTCCACAACGGCGACTCGGCAAGCATACAGAAGATAGCCGACTACGTGAACGGCAGCGGTGCCTCCATAGTCTGCATGCAGGAGGCGGCGTTTTCTGATGTCATACGCGACGCCTTCAAGAAGGAATACGAATACATCGACACCATGCGCAACGGCGTGAACGGCGAGGTGCAGATAGTGCTGAGCAAATTCCCCATACTGTCGAAGACGCGCATCAACCCCGAACTCTCCGGCTGCATGTGCGGAGCCTACGAGGTGCTTATCGACGGCGACCGCACCACAGTGATAAACTGCCACTTCGAGACATCGGGCCTCACCCTGGAAGAGCGCAGCGAGTTCCGCAATATCGTGAAGGGAGACTGGGAGAACCGTTCCGTACGCCAGGACTCCAAGCGCATGATAGTGCGTCTGGGCGAAGCAGCCAAGCGCAGGGTGCCTCAGGTGGAAGGTGTCATCAGATATATAGAAAGCCGCAAGGGAGAACCTATCCTCCTCTTCGGCGACTTCAACGACACCCCCATCTCATATTGCCACCATCTGCTCGCCAGAACCCTCACCGACTGCTACGTGACGACAGCCAACGGTCCCGGCATATCCTATCACTACAACCGTATCTACGTGCGCATCGACAACGTGATGTGCTCCAACGACTGGCACCCCTACAACTTCACCGTAGACAGGAGCATCAATGTCTCCGACCACTATCCTCTGTGGGGATTTGTAAAGAAATCTCTGCATAATGATAAAAAAACACACTGACAGTTTAAGAAGTTTAAAAAAAATCAGTATCTTTGCACGCTATGTAGGGCTGTATTGTGCTTTCTCACACGGAAACCATCATGCCCCGACAAGAAACTTCACGTATCAAAGCCTCGGGGAGCCCCTGCGGAGTCCCGCTTCAGAGCAGCAAGGCAATGATGCAGGATATATCTGAAAAACTATAATTAAATCAATAAAAACAAAATGCAAAACAAAGGAATTGTAATTGTACTGGCAGTCTTGATGACCCTTGCAAGCATCTTCTATTTGTCTTTCTCCGTTGCCACAAACTATTATGACAGCGAGGCAGCAAAGATAAAAGATCCTATTGCTCAGCAGGATTACAAAGACTCAGTGAAGTACCTCGGCATTTATTCCTACCAGAGATGTCTCGAAACCCAGATCGGTCTGGGTCTTGACTTGAAGGGCGGTATGAATGTTATCTTGGAGATTTCCGTTCCGGACGTAGTGGAGACACTGGCTGACCACAAGACAGACGCTGCCTTCGTGAAGTCTATGGAACAGGCTAAGAAGGAGGAAGAGACAAGTCAGAGCGACTTCATCTCTCTCTTCATCAAGTATTATCGTCAGAACGCACCTGGCCACCGCCTGGCAGAAATCTTTGCCACACAGCAGCTCAAGGGACAGGTAAGCACCCAGAGCTCCGACAAGGAGGTGGAGAAGGCTCTCCGCTCACAGGTGCAGTCGGCTATCGACAACTCATACAACGTCGTTCGCAACCGTATCGACAAGTTTGGTGTCGTACAGCCTAACATCCAGAAGCTCGAAGGCCAGGAAGGCCGCATCATGGTGGAAATGCCTGGTGTTCGTGAGCCTGAGCGTGTGCGCAAGCTCCTCCAGGGTAGCGCAAACCTTGAATTCTGGGAGACATACAACAGCGAGGAAATCACTCCTTACCTGCGCCAGCTCGACCAGACAATGGCTAACGGCGGCGAGGTGAAGAAAGACACCGCTGCCACTGAGAAGAAGAACGACGCTGCCGAGAAGGCTGAGGTTGCCGAGAAGACTTCTCCTGCAAAGCTCAAGGTCAACGCCAACAAGAACAGCGCTGCCAAGGCTGCTGCAAGCTCTGAGAGCGCACAGATGGCACAGGCAAAGAAGACAAATCCGCTTCTCGCAGTTCTGCAGCTCGCGCCACGGGGTTCTCTCAGCGTTGTTGGTTATGCCAACGTGCGCGACACTGCTGCCGTGAACAAGATTATCTATTCTGCTGCCGCAAAGCAGGTTCTGCCTTCTGACCTCAAGCTCCTTTGGGGTGCGAAGCCGGCTGACGGACTTTCTGTAAAGAACGTTTATGAGCTTTATGCACTGAAGGTTACACAGAGCAACGGCCATGCTCCTCTCGAAGGTGACGTGATCACCTACGCCAAGGATGAGTTCGACCAGATGAGCAACCGTCCAAGCGTAAGTATGTCGATGAACTCTGACGGTGCACGCCGCTGGGCAGAGATGACAAAGGCAAACATCAACAAGGCTATCGCCATCGTTCTCGACGGTGCCGTATATAGCGCACCTCGCGTAAACGGTGAGATTTCAGGCGGTAACTCTCAGATTACAGGTAACTTCACCATTGAGGACACCAAGGACTTGGCAAACACTCTGAAGTCCGGACGTATGCCTGCTCCGGCACGTATCGTGCAGGAAGACGTGGTTGGTCCTACACTCGGTGCACAGTCAATCCAGCAGGGTCTCATCTCATTCGCCGTGGCGTTCATCCTCTTGATGCTCTACATGGTTCTCATGTATGACTTCATCCCTGGTATGATGGCAAACTTCGCTTTGCTCGTCAACCTCTTCTTCACACTCGGAATCCTGACGTCGTTCCAGGCGGCGCTTACGATGCCTGGTATCGCCGGTATCGTATTGACACTCGGTATGGCGGTCGACGCTAACGTGCTTATCTATGAACGTACGAAGGAGGAGCTTCGCAAGGGCAAGGCTCTGCGTGAGGCTATCAAGGCTGGTTACGGAAATGCCTTCTCGGCTATCTTCGACTCCAACCTCACCTCTATCATCACTGGTGTTATCCTGTTCGTATTCGGTACAGGTCCTGTACGTGGATTCGCCACTACTCTTATCATCGGTATCTGCTGCTCATTCTTCACCGCAGTATACCTCACACGCCTCGTTTACGAAAACCGCCTGGCTAAGGACAAGTGGCTGAAACAGAACTTCACCACACGTCTCTCCCGCAACTTCTTGCAGAACAACCACGTGGGCTTCATGAACATGTATAAGAAGACCTTCACAATAGTTGGTATTCTCATTGCAGTATTCGTGGTTAGCTTCTTCGTTCGCGGCTTGAGCAAGAGCATCGACTTCACCGGTGGTCGCAACTACGTTGTGAAACTGGAGAAGGCTGTTGAGCCGGAGGATGTGTCAAGAGCTCTGCAGACCTCGTTCCCTAACAGTTCTGTAAGCGCATTGGCATTGGGTACTGACCACAAGACAATCCGTATCTCTACCAACTACAAGATAGAGTCTAACAGCCCTACAATCGACGACGAGGTAGAGGAAATCCTCTTCAAGGCGTTGAGCAAGGAGGGTATGGTAACCCAGAAGAGCGTAGAGGCTTTCAAGAATCCTGACGTGCGTGCCGGTGGTTCTATCATCAGCAGTGCAAAGGTAGGTCCGTCGGTGGCTAAGGATATCACATACGGTGCTATCATCAGCGTCATCTTCGCCCTCATCGCCATCTTCCTCTACATTCTGTTGCGTTTCCGCAACTTGGCATTCTCTCTCGGAGCCAGCGTTGCCCTCGCAATCGATACTGTAGTGGTATTGGGCTTCTACTCACTCCTGTGGAACGTCGTTCCTTTCTCTCTCGAGATCGACCAGACGTTCATCGGAGCTATCCTTACCGTTATCGGTTACTCTATCAACGATAAGGTTGTGGTATTCGACCGTATCCGCGAGAACCTCGGCCTCTACAAGAAGCGCGACTTCTTCACGATATTCAACAACTCTCTGAATGAGACACTGGCCCGTACCGTGAACACCTCTCTCACTACATTGATCGTGTTGCTCTGTATCTTCATCCTCGGTGGTGACAACATCCGCAGCTTCGCGTTCGCAATGATTCTCGGTGTGATATTCGGTACTCTCTCATCTATCTTCGTTGCTGCTCCTATTGCCTACATGACATTGAGCCGCCGCGACAAAGGTCAGCGTGGAGACAAGGCTATCGAAGAGATGGCATAACGGCATCTCTCTGAAATAAGAACCTATCAGCATCACCCATGATCCGGAAGGATTGTGGGTGATGTTTTTTTTTGAGAAATAATCAAGCCCGACCTCTTTGTCCGTTTTTTTCATTACCTTTGTATCATACAAGCTGAAAAGCAACATATTGAATATAATCACAATTCTAATACCATACCGCAACATGCTCACAAACGCAAGGTTTATATCAATAATCCGTAGGTACGGGATGCTTGTCATTCTGTTTCTCGCCGTTTCTCTCTGCTCATCGGCACAAGAGGAGGCTACATCACAGCAACACACCTGGCAGGCGATTATAGGCGAAATGATGGACGACAGCGACGAGGATGTGGCGCAGTGGGAATCCATGTACGATGCGCTGTGCGACCTCGAACAGTCGCCGGTTGACATCAACCACGCCACCCGCGAGGACCTTGAGCGCATACCATTCCTCAGCGATGACGAGGTGGCTGACATCCTGGAATATATATACCGAAACCAGGAGATGAAAACCACAGCCGAACTCGCCATGATACGGTCTCTGACATTCACCAACCGACGGCTGTTGCCATACTTCATAGTGATAACTCCCGTGGAGAAGCGCAGCTCACTGACGCTCAAAAACATCATCAAATACGGTGAGAACATCCTCACCGCCACCGGCAACATTCCTCTCTACGAGCGGAAAGGTGACAAAAACGGGTATATGGGATATAAATACCGCCACAGCATTCGCTACGAATACCGCTATACCGACAATTTCAGACTGGGCATCGTGGGAGCGCAGGATGCCGGCGAACCGTTTTTCTCTGGCCGCAACAGCATGGGCTACGACTTCTATTCATATTATCTCTCTATAAGGAAACTCGGACGCCTCAAGGCTCTCACTCTCGGACGCTACAAGGTGAAGATGGGAATGGGATTGCTCGTGAACAATGATTTCTCGATAGGAAAGACCACCTCAATGGCTTCTTTCAACAAGACGGGGACTGCTATCCGTCCGCATTCCTCACGGTCATCCGGCAACTATATGCAGGGCGGTGCCGCCACGGTGAGGATTTCTCCATGTCTCGATCTCACTGCTTTCGTATCATACCGGTATATCGACGCCACGCTGAACAACGACGACGGTTCTATAGCCACGATACTGAAGACTGGATACCACCGCACGGAGACGGAGATGAAGAAGAAAAACAACGCTTCGCAGTTTGCCGCCGGAGCGAACCTCTCGTTCATGAAGTCGCATTTCGTTGGCGGCGTGTCGGCATACTACACGAGCCTCGACAAGCGCCTCAGCCCAAACACCAATTCGCTTTACCGCAGATATTATCCCCATGGCGAACGTTTCTATGGCATGAGCGTAGACTATGGCTACCGCAGCGGACTGTTCTCCTTCAGGGGAGAAACAGCAACGGGAAGCAGCCACGCATGGGCTACGATAAACACGATGTCATACCGCCTGGCGTCTAATTTCACCATGCGCCTCGTGCAGAGATATTATTCATACAAGTATTATTCGCTCTTCTCTCAAAGCTACAGCGACGGAGGAAGAGTGCAAAACGAAAGCGGAGTGTATGTGGGGGCTGACTGGAAGCCCTTTGGCGGTCTGCTGCTGAGCTATTACGCCGACGCAGCTTATTTCCCGTGGGCACGGTATCAGGCATCAACGGCATCACGTTCTTTCGATAACCTGTTTTCTGCCGTTTACACCACAGGACGCCTCACGCTGACAGGGCGCTACCGGCTGAAGAAACGGCAGAAAGACAATGCCGACAAGACGGCACTGATTTACAAGACAGACCAACGTGCTCGCTTGGCGGCACTATACGATGGCGGCAGCTGGAGCATAAAGGCTCAGATAGACGGCACCACAACGGTGTTCAAAGAGCGCAGCAACGGATATATGGCTTCTCTCGGCGGTGGCACCACGGCAATACGCCGCTTCGCCATCTACGCCACATGCGGATATTTCCACACCGACGATTACTACAGCAGCATATACAGCTATGAACGCGGCATGCTTTATGATTTCTCCTTCCCGTCGTATTACGGCGAAGGAATCCGCTATGCGCTCATCATGAAGTATATGCCCACCAAGCGTCTATACGTGATGGCAAAGGCTGGCACGACAACGTATTTCGACCGTTCGCAAGTGGGAACGGCACTGCAGCAGGTGGATGCATCATCTCTCACCGACATACAGTTGCAGCTGCGTTGGAAATTCTGAAATAATTTGGAGTTCCACAGATTGGAATCAATACAATAGTCCGAAACTCCATAACGGGAGTATATCACCATTTGCATATTCCATATCATCCCTCACCACAAAAGCATTTTCAACATCCCTTATTTGGCGGTGGCTTTTCTTTGCTCCTCCAATCTCAAAAGTATATTTACCTATGGCGAAGTCTGATACC
This sequence comes from Prevotella pectinovora, assembly GCF_041323955.1. Taxonomy (NCBI): domain Bacteria; kingdom Pseudomonadati; phylum Bacteroidota; class Bacteroidia; order Bacteroidales; family Prevotellaceae; genus Prevotella; species Prevotella pectinovora. The sequence continues at coordinate 2,906,160 of NZ_JBGLIV010000001.1, read as the reverse complement.
TTGGAAGATGTAACATCACATGCCAGACGGGTCTGGTTGTAAAAGAACGTTTCCCTGACATTACCTATGTTGGCATTCTCGCCAGATATGGCATATATCAGATTGGTGTTGTCAAGATAAACCTTTTCCACCTTTCCCAAGCCTCTCATTCCGCCTGTCTCATCGCGCAACTGACCTATCATACCTGCCTTTTCCATATATAGCAGATAAGTAGGGATATCATTTCTGCTCACCTTTATTTCATTTGCCAGACCTGTAGCCTCCGGCTTGTAAGGCACATTACCGGCTATGATCGTCAGCATCCTACGTAATTTCTTACCCGTAGCTGGCGACATATTAGCAAACTGTGGTATGTCTACTTCCATAGTAAGGCGAACCACCTGTTGCAGTCTCTGCTGCACATAGCCTTCTTCTGCGAATGGATAATAGCCTTCACGCAAATACTTGTTGAACAATGGTATGGGATGGAGAATGCCTTCGATACGTGTATTGCCATCCAACACATCCTCAAGACTCCTGACTGGTGTCTTGATGCCATGAAACAATTCGAGGTATTCACGGAAAGACAGCCCCTGCATATCAAACAGTAATGCACGCCGACTCAAATCGGCTTCACCCTCAAGAATATCAAGTACTGAAGAACCAGTAAAGAATATATGCAGCTCTGGATGGGAATCATAAATCTGCTTCAATTCTCTCGACCAGCCGTCATATTTATGAACTTCGTCTATAAACAGCCATTTACCACCTTCTCTAACAAACTCGTCAGCTGTATCCACAAAGGTATGGGTGGTGAAATAACTGTGATCTGCCGATATGTAGAGAGTTTGTTGCTGATCTGCCTCTGCCATCTCCTTGATTCGCTGCAGTATCATTGTTGACTTACCGACACCACGCGGTCCCATCAACCCTACGAGCCTTGCCTCCCAAGGCAACTTCTCATACATATAGCGTTTGAAGTCTAAACTTACAAGACTTAACTGTTCGTTCATGAAGTTAACAAGTGTAATATCCATATCCGTATTATTTTTATACCGCCGAAGTTGGTTCCATAATAAAGTTTGCACTCTCCAAAGTGCATATAATACCACAAAATGCACCTTCAAAGGTGCACTTAATTACAAGAAATGCACCTTCAAAGGTGCATATTCTGGATTCATCTGCACTTTCCAAGGTGCAAACATAAGATTTTAAAATGGGAAAAGCAAGAAAATCGGGAGAAATTGTTGTTTATCCCAACACGACACGCTCCACATCGATATCCTCGTTGAGGAAGAGCTGTGCTGACTCACGAAACTTCTCTGCACTCTCTGTGGTGAGATAATGGCAGGTGCCGTGCTTGGAGCAGCGCATATCCATCTCAGGATGGCGCATGAGATAGTCTTTCAGACTGTTGGCGACGTATTCGCCCTGCGGCACGATGCGCACACCACGCGGCACATACTTCAGAATCTTGTTCAGAAGTAGCGGATAATGGGTGCAGCCGAGGATGATGGAGTCTATCTGCGGGTCGCGGCGCATCAGATTGCCGATGCGCTTTTCCACGAAATAGTCGGCACCTGGACTGTCATATTCGTTGTTTTCTATCAGCGGCACCCACATGGGGCATGGCTCTCCCGTCACGGTGATGTCGGGATAGAGCTTGTGTATCTCCATCACATAGCTCTCGCTCTTGATGGTTCCGGCGGTAGCAACGATGCCCACGTGGCGCGACTGCGTGATGCTGCCGATACATTCCGCCGTGGGACGTATCACGCCGAGCACACGGCGGTTGGGGTCTATCTGCGGCAGGTCATTCTGCTGTATCGACCGCAAGGCTTTGGCGGAGGCGGTGTTGCAGGCGAGGATGACGAGATGGCATCCCATGCTGAACAGTTTCTCCACTGCCTCACGAGTGAACTGATATACGATGTCGAACGACCGCGGACCATACGGAGCACGGGCGTTGTCGCCGAGATAGAGATAGTCGTACTGCGGCAGCAGCTGACGCATCTGATGAAGGATGGTCAGTCCGCCATAGCCGGAATCGAACACTCCGATAGGACCTGTTTTACCTGTAGATTCAATCATAGTAGTATGATGTTTATATGATTGCAAACCATAGTTGTTACGCAATTGTTCCCAATCAGTCTTATGGACCGGTTGGGGATTATTTCAGTGCGTCAGCGATTATCACGCTGATGTCATCGCCCTTGGTACTGTCAACATACGGGCAGGCGTCGCCGTCGGTATTCAGCACGAAGGCATAGCCACGCTCCATACCGATTTTCTTTACCGTTGCATTGAGCTTACGCTTGAGAGGAGCGAAGGCATCGTTTTCTGCCTGAGAGAGCAGACGCTTGGCTTCCTCCTTGAACTTCAGGTTCTTCTGCAACAGTTCCTGCAGCTCTGCCTGACGCTTGTCGAGGATGGCTGGAGCGAGGGTGCGCTGGTTCTCGAGAAAGTCCTCATATTTAGCGTTGAACTCGTCTTCTGCCTTCTTCAGTTCGTTGTCATACTGGTTGCGCAGCTTGTTCACATTGGTGGCAGCCAGCTCATAGTCGGGCATCGACTTGAGGGCTTCGCCATAACTGAAATAAGCGAACTTGAAATCCTGTGCCTCAGCAGCAAAAGCGAAGATGGCAACGAAGAGAAATAAGAAAATTCTTTTCATAATCTGATAGGTGTTGTTGATTTAAAGCAGAATGTGTCAAAAGCAAGGAGCGTTATAAGGCGCAGTCCTCTACTTTTGACACACTCCGTATGTAATATCTCCACGGTGACTGCCGTCTCCGGCTTCAGACTTTCGTCATCCGCCTCATTCACTGTCCACCGTATTTGCGGTCTGTATTACTTCAGCTTGTTGAGCTCAGCCTTCACGTCAGCAGTAACGTCCTTGCTGAGAGTGTCGCTGATGTATGGAATACCGCTTGAGAGGTCCATGATGTAAACATAACCGCCAGCCTTGCCAACGTTCTTGATAGCGTTCTGGAGCTTTGTAACGATAGGCTGGAGCTTCTCGTTCTGGAGCTTCTGGATAGCCTGAGCGTTATCCTGCTGAGCCTGCTGGAACTTCTGGTAGAGGTCCTGCAGAGTAGCCTCTGTCTCCTTGCGCTTGGTATCGTTCATAGTAGCCTGAGTCTTGTCATACTCCTCAGCCTTCTTCTGGATTTCTGTCTGCATCTCCTTGAGCTGGTTGTCATAGACCTTTGCCTGACCCTCAACCTCAGCGCGTGCCTTAATGAACTCTGGCAGGCTCTCCATAACGGCCTGTGCGTTGACATGTCCGAACTTCTGTGCGAATGTTGCGATAGGAGCGAACAACATCAACATTAAAATCAGTTTTTTCATTTTCGTTGTTTATTTGTTTTGTTATTAATATTATTCTTGTCTTTCCACCTTTTCTCTGTGCGGTGCAAATGTAATATGTTTTTTATTACCCACCAAATAATCCATCACTAAATCAGTTGGCTGAATATCCGAGCTTGGTAAGCACCTCATTGCTGATGTCCACCTTTGGCGAAGCGAAGATGATGCCGGTGTCTGAAGCACGGTCGAGCACGAGGGAATATCCGCGCAGCTCGCTGATGTCCTTCACGGCATTGTATATCTCCTCCTGTATAGGGGTCATCAGACTGGTGCGCTTCTTGAACAGTTCGCCTTCCGGTCCGAAATATTTCTTTTTCAGTTCGCTTGCCTCTTTCTCCTTGGCGAGGATGGCTTCCTGACGGGCTTTCTTCTGCTCCTGCGAAAGGAATACCGACTCGTTCTGATAGTTCTTGTAGAGCGTCTGCACCTCTGTGCCCATGGCGTCGACTTCTGCCTGCCATTTCTTTGCCACCTGAGAGAGCTGCTCGTTGGCACGCTCATAGGCAGGGATATTCTTGAGGATATACTCCATATCGACGAGAGCGAACTTCTGTGCGCTCATGCCCAATGCTGAAACCAGCATCACGGCGATAAACAATAGTTTCTTCATTGTGTTAATATTTTCTTTATCCATTATTTAGAACTCCTGACCGAGGATGAAGTGGAACTGCGATCCGCCTCTCTTATACGATGATCCGTTGAGCACCTTGTCGAAACCGTATGCCCAGTCGATACCCATCAGTCCCACCATCGGCAGATAGATACGCACACCGATACCGGCAGAGCGCTTCATGTCGAACGGGTTGAACTTCTTGGTGTCGCTCCAGGCGTTACCTGCCTCCACGAAGGTGAGCCCGTAGATTGTGGTGTTGCCGAGCAGGAACGGATAGCGAAGCTCCATGGTGAAGCGGTCGTAGGCATAGCTGTTGTATCCCACCGTACCGTTCTCGTATCCACGGAGTCCGATGGTCTCTTCTGCATAGCCTGAAGAGTATCCGCTCATACCGTCACCTCCCACATAGTATGTTTCGAACGGTGACTTCTTGTGCTTGTTGTATGATCCCAGGAGTCCCATCTCGGCGCGTGCCATGAGCACGAGGCACTTCTGGCCATTGGTGAGGGCAGTGAAGGTACGTGCCTTGAACTTCCATTTGTGATACTCCACCCAACGGTATTTCTCCTGCTGCTCGTCCTTGTAGTTAGGCGACTGAGGGTCGGTGGCAAGGTTGGCATAGTCTTTCTTCTGGAACTTTGACCATGGCGGAGTGATTGTCACAGAAGCCAGGAACTCTGATCCACGACGTGGGAAGAGCTGGTTGTCGGTAGATGTTCTTGAGAGCGAGAGCGAGAAGTTGAGGTTGTTACAGTTACCATCTGTCACGATGAAGTACTGCCAGTTCTTCAACATATATCTCTGGAACGACACCTCTGCCGAGAGGGTGAAGTAGTCGTCAGGCCAACGCAGGCGCTTGCCCCATCCCACTGATATTCCGAACAGCTCCACATATTTGTCTGGGTCGAGATAGTTCTCGTAGTTAAAGTTGTTTGAGCTTCCGTATCCGTAGAAGTTGTAGTAATAGTTGTTCATCAGCGCACTGCTGTAGTAGTTGCTGTTCACGTCGGTCTGCTTTGAGAAGTATGCACCGACGGTGAACTGTATCGGTCGCTTGCCTCCGAACCAGTTTGTGGAGTATGAAGCGTTATACGACTGATAGTATGAACCGTTGGTCTGGGCGCCGAGCGAGAGTGTCTCTCCGTCGCCGATAGGCATGATGCCGCGGTGCTCACGGTTTTTGTTGAACAGGTTGCGCATCGAGAAGTTGTTGAGCTTCAGTCCTACACGACCTATCACACCGGTCTGTCCCCATCCGAGCGAGAACTCCACCTGGTCGTTTGACTTCTGCACGAGGTCGTAGGAGATGTCCACGGTTCCTGTTTCGTAGTTCGGCTTCACGTCTGGCTGTATCTGCTCCGGGTCGAAATGTCCCATCGATGCGAGCTCACGGGCAGAACGCTGCAGGGCATCCTTCGAGAAGAGGTCGCCTGGCTTTGTGCGGAGCTCACGGCGTATCACGTTCTCATAGAGTCTTGTATTGCCGTTGATGCGCACTCTGCTGATATGTGCCTGCTGTCCCTCGAAGATTCTCATCTCCAGGTCGATGGAGTCGCCCACGATGTTCACCTCTGTCGGCTGCAGGTTATAGAAGAGGTATCCGTCGTTCCAGTAGTTGTTGCCCACGGCGTCCTCATCTTCGCTGAGTCGTTTGCCGAGCAGCTTCTGGTTATACACATCGCCCTTCTTCATGCCGAGCACACGGCTGAGATAGTCGGTGGTGAATACGGTGTTGCCCACCCATGTGATGTTGCGGATATAGTATTTCTTTCCTTCTGTGACTTTCAGATATATGTTCACATGCTTGGGGTCGTTTTCCCACACGCTGTCTTCCAGTATTGCGGCATCGCGGTATCCCAGCTCGTAGTATTTGTCGAGCAGCGCCTGCTTGCCTTCCTTATATCTCTCCGGCGTGAACTTGGTGGCTTTCAGGAAGCTCGACAGTTTGCCTGCCTCACGGATCTTGCCGAGGGCGCCCTTTGAGAAGAGTCCACCCTTTATCTTCTTGGTAGACAGTTGTTTGTTGCCATCGATGGTGATGTTTCTCACCTTTATCTTCTCCTTCTTGTCCACATCAACATTGAGGATGACCTGGTTCTTGTTGGAGATGTCGTCAATCTGGGTTATCGTTATCTCGGCATTGTTGAAGCCCTTGTCCTTGAAGTATTTCTCGGCGAGGGTCTTCGCTCTGTCGAGCATGTTTGGAGTTATCTGGCTGCCTTTGAGCAGTCCGAGTTTCGTCTCCATGTCTTCTCTTTCCGATTTCTTCACTCCCGTGTAGTTGATTACTGACACACGCGGACGGGTGGCAAGATAGAAATGCAGGAATATCTTGTCACCGATGATGGAGTCGGCGGCTACGGTGACCTTTGAGAAGAGTCCATGGCGCCAGTATCTTTTCACGGCGTCGGTGATTTCCTGTCCCGGCACAGATATCTCCTGTCCCACGGTGAGTCCTGAGATACCTGTCAGCATATAGTCTTCGTATCCGTCCACACCTGATACGGCGATGCCGGCGATGACGCAGTTGCGTGGTGATCCAGCGTATGTTATGTCTGGGTTTACGATCTTCTCCTGTGCACAGGCATCGGATGCCATTATCACCGCTGCTATGCACAACAGCACTTTCTTTAATAACTTATTCATCGTTGTTTATGTCGTATAATCTTTTGTCTTCTTGTTCTCCTTTTGCCTCAGTTTTCCTCCTGTTCCACCTGCTCCTCTGTCTTTCCGAAGCGTCGCTGCCTTGACTGGTAGCTGGCTATCGCCTTGTGAAGGTCTGCCTCGGCGAAGTCGGGCCAGTATGTGTCGCAGAAATAGAGTTCTGAATATGCTATCTGCCATAGCAGGTAGTTTGATATGCGCAGCTCTCCTCCGGTGCGTATCAGCAGGTCGGGGTCTGGCATGAAACTGGTGACGAGATGCTTGCTGATGAAGTCCTCGTTGATGTCGTCGGCCTTGGCTTTTCCTTCTGCCACGAGCGTTGATATCTCCTTCACCGCCTTCGTTATCTCCCATCTTGACGAGTAGCTGAGGGCTATGACCATTGTCATTGCCTTGTTGTCGGCGGTATGGTCTATGGTCTCCTGCAGTTTCTTCTGCACCTCCTCCGGCAGACGGTCGATGTCGCCGATCACCTGAAAGCGCACGTCGTTCTTCATGAACAGCTCGTCTTCCAGTGCCGTGAGCACGAGTCCCATGAGGGCTGCCACCTCGTCGGCAGGTCTGTTCCAGTTTTCTGTGGAGAATGTGTATAGCGTGAGGTATTTCACTCCAAGTCTCGTACACTCCGATGTTATTCTCCTCACCGATTCCACTCCGGCCTGATGTCCGTAGCTTCTCTCCTTTCCTCTTTCCGTAGCCCACCGTCCGTTACCATCCATGATAATGGCGATATGCTGCGGTATGCGCTCCATATCCAGGGGTATAATGTTCTGGTTGTCAGTCATATTTGTCACTGTTGCAAGTTCTACATTTCTGCATGAAGCTGTATGTCAGCGTCAGCTGCAGAGCCGAGTAGCAGTCGGTGTTTTTAAACAGTCCGCTACTCTTTATCATATAAGGGTCCTTCACTCCGTCAAGCTCATCGCTGAGGGAGAAATGGATTGCCCATTCCAGTCCGAGGTTCACCCGCTTTCCCAACTTGTATTTCACTCCCACTCCGAGCGGGAAGTTTCCGGTGAAGACGCTCTTGTCGCTTGTCTTCACGTATGTGGCTCCAAGACCGAGAAACACGAATGGCGTTAGCTTCTGCGCCCCTCTGTAGTCACGTCCCGTGCCATAGGGCCAGAAGTTGTATTCGTATGTCAGCGAGAGGTCCATCAGCGTGTTGCTGAAGCTGTATTTCTCCTGCTGATAGTCGGGATAGTATGTCTTCTCCCCGTCGGAGTCGCCTTTCAGCTTGCCGTAGAGGAGATTGAGTTTCAGTCCCATATATGGATTGAACACGCGGCGCAACACGAGGGATGCTCCGGGCTGTGCGTTCTTTGCCACGCTCCCGTTGAAGTCGCCCTCATAGCTCACCAGTCCCACACCGGCTCCTATCTCCATCTTATACATGTCGTCTTCCTGTGCCTGCATCGTCAGCGGCAGCAGGAGGAGCAGGAGCAGCAAAGCCCATCCTCGTTCCGCGAGCCTCATCACTCCTGCAGAGCGTGCTTCACGGGGCGCAGCATATAGGATATTCTGGATATGCGATGTTGTCATTTTATATGTTTTCTGCCTTCTGGGGCTGTATGTTCTTTACACCTTATTATATATTAGGCATGGCGTTCGGCAAACCGGCCTTTCGCCGGCTGGCGGATACCATATCCGCCCATGCTCTGTGAATTTCTAAAACGGTCACTCGCTGAAAGCCGTCTGTTCGGTCTTCCATCCGAGGCGGTTGATGCGCATCTTCCACACCTGTGCCGTAGAGGCACTGATTATCCACACGTTGTTGTATTTGTCTGTCGTCATGCTCAGCGTATTGGGGTCCACGTCCTTCGGCATGTCGGCTGGCAGTGTGAAGAGTGTGCTCTTATGCCATGTCAGGCCCTGGTCTTTGCTGAAATAGAGCTGCGCGTATGGCTGTGCGGTGCTGCCGCCGAGTCCTGCGCCTCCGATGGCATAGAGTCTGCCGTCGTATCTCACCACTGATAGTCCTGCCATATTAGGCAGTTCCTTCTTGTAGTTTCCCTCATATAGCGACCACGAGTATGAGTCCTGTTCCTCGCTGTAGTCTTCAATCTTTCCCCACACCACGGCGGCGGTGTCTGCCTTGGCGGAATTTCCCACCATCACGAGTCGGTCCACGCCTTTATTCGTCGTCGAAGGCATGGTGCAGAAGCTGATGCTTCCGGTAGGCAGCAGGTTCTTGTCGCCGTCGAGTGCCACGTCGGTCCACACCTCGCCGTCTTTCGACGATGCCATACCGTTCTGTGTGATGGCATAGAGTTTTGTTGCCGACGCTCCCACGAGCTGCTTCAGGTTTTCCACTCCCTGTACATTCACGTTCTGCCATTCAGCTCCGTCTTTCGACTTGAACATAATGCCGTTGGTGAGCATATATATCCATCCGTCGAGTGTCGCCACATTCTTGTAGGCATCCGGCGAGAACACGGTATTCACGTTGGGCGTCACCGTGTTCCAACGGCTGTTGTCGTTGATTCCCTTGCGCATTACGAACGAGGTGGCTCCGTCGTTGACCATCGCAAACACGTTTTCGCCCATGGCGAAAATCTTCACTCCCTTGTATTTGCCGAGGTCTGGAAGGATGTTCGACACATCTTCTCTCTGCCACTCAAAGGAGTCTGCGAGCTCTTTGTGTACGCGGATTTCCACGTTATAGTCTCTGTATGACTGTCCGTCGGTGGAATACACCCTGAACACTCTCTTGTCTTTGAAGTCGATGGAATCGTTTCCGGTGAAATAATCGAGGGTGTCGCTTGCCATTCTCTTTACATACACCACTCCGGAATTCTTGCTCGCCAACGAGCATACAACCTTGCTCACGGCGGTACCTGCCGGCAGCGAGTCGGCATTGTATATCTCACGCTTCAGCTGGTCGATGGTGAACTTGTATTTGCTTCCGTCTACCGTTGTCGTGCTGTCGGTACCGTCGACGGTGGATTTCAATGCCTCACCTTTGTTGTTGAGGTATGTCCTCGTCAGCGTTCCAACGGAAAACGAGGTGAGGGCGGCATCGCCGTAATATGTAATTTTGATGCTGTCATCTTCGTCGTTGAGACATGAAGCGAGCATCATGACTCCTGCCAGAAGCAGCGTGATCGGGAATAAGTTTCGTTTCATAAGAGTCTTTTAGTGTAATTTAGCTGCAAATGTAGTCAGAATAATCGGAAAATCTACCTTATATAATGCTTTATTATATAAAATAACCGTTTTATTGAGTTTTTTTAGTCAATCGACGCACGATTCTTATGACACAAGCCGACTTTTACAGGTCTTTTAACCCAAATCGGCAATCTGAACTTGCTGGGAATTTGATTAGCACCTGACATCCGTTAATCCGTAAACAGCTGATCTCAGTGTATGATTAAACCCAAATCGCTTTCTATGTTAATATCCAAATGTTTTGACCATTATTTTCAATTTATGCTGAGATTTTATATTCAGGGGTGAATGTTTGGCGATTTCTGACCATGGCTGTGACCAAATGTACAAGTTTGTTCTTGACATTGTTCAGTGCAACCTGCTTCTTCTTTCCTCGTTCTACGAGGCGCATGTAGTACCTCGCCATAATGGGATTGAAGTTGACGGCAGCTAGTGCCGCTTGCGTCAGCATGGCCTTTATCTGGCGGTTAGCCATATAATGTACATGCGGATCGGAATGCACACTGGTTCCCGAATCTTTGCCAAATGGAGCTAGGCCGTAATAGCAGGCAATCTTGCGTGAGTCGTAGTTGAAACGCCGGAAGTTGTCGGTGTACACCATCAGGCACACAGCGTTCTGCGTTCCTATGCCAGGCACCGAGGTCACGATGGTGAACACCTCGGTGAGTTCCTCGTCCGACTTGATGAGATCGGCAATGCGCTTATCTATCTTCTCTATCTCCTTATTGAGTTCAGAGACGATGTGCCGTCCGCTCTGCGAAATCATTGTCTTGACTGGCGACTTCTCCATAGTGAGTCGCTTTTCGCCTCTACGCACCTGGAAACTGCATCTGTGTCTTACGATCATCTGACGGTATAGGAACAGCTCACGCAGTTGTGTAAGCGACTCGCTAAGAGGCTCGTACATAACGGCTTTATCGTAATTCCTCATGGCGTATTCTGCAATCATCGAGGCGTCAGCACGGTCAGACTTCAATCGTCTAAGACCAGATGCGTCTTTGATGCTCTTTGCGTTCTCAAGCCACATGTCGTAGCCTTTACCGTAGAGGAAGTTGCACAGTCCCTTGCTGTAGTCGCCCGTGTTCTCGCCACAGAAGAGCCACAAGGACGAGTCGATACCGCAGGAATTCTGCTCAACCCACTTGACCAACTGCCTATAGCCAGACACGGTTGTCTTGAACTCGTTGAACACTCTAGCAGCGGTTTCTGCCAGTCCGTCTGCAAAAAGGATAGCCACATCAACTTTTTCTTTCGAAAAATCAACTCCGATAAATAAATTCTTCATAACTTTGTACGAGTTATATTGTGTAGAATTGGTCAATAGTTGTATGGACTAACACTCTAACAAGGCTCAGAGCCGATAACTTTCTATCTGGTCTTTGCAACTATGTCGATGAGGACCTAAACGATTTATAGCTTTACGGCTGGGTCATTAGCTGGTTTACCTCTTCGACAGACCGATTCTACCTTTTTACAACAAAGGTACGAAACTGTCTTTAGCAATCATAGTTTTACCTTGATTATTTTGGAGTTTATGCGACTTCGTCGCAATCTTCTGCAAACTTAGAGGTCATTAGGGCTTGCCTGGATTTTGTTCTTTTAGAAGAGTGGATTTTGTTTGGCTTTTAATGAGTAATAGCGAGCTATTACGAATTAAAAACAAGCAAAAGACGCCTTATAAAAAACAAAAGACTGCAAGCAGTAAATATAAAATACAATAAACGGCCTAATGACCGTTTTGGGTTAAAGAAAAAAACCTGGATAAACCACAAGGTTAATGAAGTTCAATCTTAACTCAATACCAATACCAACTACTCTGAATATTGCCATCAGCCCCCACCTAACCTCCCCCGAAGGATAACCCATTGACCTTCACCAAGGACAACCCATCCTGACCTTCACCAAGACAACCCATCCTGACCTTCACCAAGACAACCCATCCTGACCTTCACCAAGACAACCCATCCTAACCTTCCCAAGACAACCCATCCTAACCTTCCCAAGACAACCCATCCTAACCTTCCCAAGACAACCCATCCTGACCTTCCCAAAGGGAAGGAACAGATTACTCCGCCTAATGAACTTTAGCCCCCACCTAACCTCCCCCGTAGGGGAGGGACAGATACCCTTGACTACATGATAGCCGTTTGTAGTTGTCTGATTATCAATAGATTATCAATAGCAATAGTAACTGTCCCTCCCCTACGGGGGAGGTTAGGTGGGGGCTGATGACAATATTCTGAGTAACAAGTTCCTTCCCTTTGGGAAGGCTAGGATGGGTTATCCTACGGGGGAGGCTAGGTGGGGGCTGATGACAATATTCTGAGTAACAAGTTCCTTCCCTTTGGGAAGGCTAGGATGGGTTATCCTTCGGGGGAGGCTAGGTGGGGGCTGATGCCATAGGACAAGAGAATTCTTCAGGAAAAGGAAGTGCTTCAGTGCTTCCTTTTTGGTATGTCATGTTGTATTGCAAAATAGTAATGTGTCTACTCATTTATTAGCAGCAAAACGAAAAACATAATTGACTCGTGCGAAAAAATGTGTGACCGTGATGATTATTCGTGCGAAAAAATGTATCTTTGCAGCAAATACTCGTGCAAATAAATGTAGATATGAAGAGAAAAATCTTATCAAAGCTCATTGAATGGAAAAACAAGAAAAACCGTAAACCATTGATTGTCAACGGAGCAAGACAAGTGGGCAAAACATATATCTTAAAAGAGTTCGGTTCACATTACTACGAGAAAATGGCGTATGTCAATTGTGACAAGAACAAAACGCTGGACAAGATATTTTCTCAGGACTATAACATCAGCAGAATATTGCTCTCTCTTTCAGCCATTCTGCATGTGAATATTGAACCGGAGAACACTCTTATCATTTTCGACGAGATACAAGAGAATCCGACGGTTCTAAATTCTTTGAAATATTTTTGTGAGGATGCATCCCAATATCATGTAGCTGTGGCTGGTTCGCTACTCGGAATTTCGCTTCACCGTGACACATCGTTCCCAGTAGGTAAGGTTGACATGATAAAGATGTATCCTATGACTTTCGATGAGTTTCTCATGGCTATAGACGAACAGCCTTTGGTGGATGTTCTAGCCTCAAAGGATTTCTCCATTATCGATTCTTTGTCGGTTCGTTTGATTGATCGTCTGCGTCAGTATTATTATGTAGGAGGGATGCCGGCTGCTGTGGCAGAATTTGCCTTGACAAAGAATCTTGAGGAAGTGCGTAACATCCAGAAGCAAATTCTGTTCGATTACCGTAGAGACTTCTCCAAGCATGCACCAATTCAAGAAGTGCCCCGCATCAATATGGTATGGGACTCCATACCTGCGCAACTCGCCAAGGAGAACAAAAAATTCATATTTGGAGTTTTAAAGAAAGGGGCAAGAGCCTCTGAGTTCGAAATAGCCATACAGTGGCTCTTGGATGCGGGGCTAATATATCAAATCAACAGAATTACTACACCTTCGATTCCTTTGAAGTTTTATGAGGAAATGTCCGTATTCAAGCTATTTGTACTTGACATAGGATTAATGGGGGCAATGTCAGACGCTCCTGCTGAAAGTATCATTGTGGCTGACACCCTGTTCAAGGAATACAAAGGTGCATTTACCGAACTGTTTGTATTGACACAGTTGATGACAGAGGACTTGTCTATATATTATTATAGCAGCAATGATTCGAGGGTTGAAATCGATTTAGTGGTACAAAAAGGTGCTGTTGTTGTTCCGATTGAAGTTAAGGCTGAAGTGAACGTGCATGCCAAATCCTTGAGAACATTCATAGGCAAACACCCTGAACTAAAAGGTCTGCGCCTTTCCATGATGCCATACCAGAATCAGGAATGGATGGAGAACAGACCTCTGTATGCAGTCGGCAATTGGGTATAGATATATAGTGGGTACCGCGAATTACCCCACCACTTAGCCTCCCCCGAAGGATAACCCATCCTATGGGTTTATCCTGGTTTTTGTCTAAAATCACATCCCGTTTCTTTGTCTAAATCATATTCTGTTTTGTCTGCAATCATATAAAGAGGAAAAGCACCACGGAATAAATTATATCTACCCGTTGGCGGGATTAATTTATGTTGACAGATATGAGTAAAAGTTGTAAATATCGCTTGATTCTCCGTAAAATCAAGAATTGCCGAAAAAACTGTCAGACCATCTGGTTTTTTGCCGTAATATCCAGACAAACAAGCAATTGACCACCTTACGATTGTCAGCCAATTGTCTGGATGGTTTTGCTGATGGAAGGAATTGTCAGATAGCATGTTAACTTATTGGGCAGACGTCTGACTGCAATTCTGCCCATCCGGAGCAAGCACCTTGCCCATGATGAGAAAGCAGCGTACCCCAGTTGGGCAAGCACCGTGCCCAATTTTAACCCCAATCGGTCATTAATAAGCGTGCGCTAATTTAATTCCGCCAACAGGTTATATCTGTGATAATATAGTGTCCATCATCATAAGGCGATGTTCCACCGGTCTAAAAATGAAAACACGGAATGACAATAGGTTTCGGGTCAAGCTGTACGCCATCTCCAATATCCCTTGCCACCATGTCATTTGAACAAATAATGGGCAAGGTGCTTGCCCACATGGGGCACGCTGCTTTCTCATCATGGGCAAGCACCTTGCCCCGGTTGGGCAGATTTTACGCCAAGCGGTTGCCCAAAACGTCATGATGACCGACCGGGCTTTTGAAATAAAACGCCCTGCCCTTCCAGAGGAAGAAAGGCAGGGGAACTTATGTCAGAAGATACGAAGTCTTCTTTAAACCCAAATCGGTCAAAACCTATAATCTATCCTGTAGTATCCTACAGCTTGTCGCCATAACACAAATCGCCGGCATCTCCGAATCCCGGAACGATATACTTATGCTCGTTGAGTCCCGGGTCGATGGCGGCACACCATATCGTGGTGTTCTCCTCCGGCAGGTGTGTCTTGATATAGTCCACACCCTCCGGCGTGGCTATGACGCACGCCACATGCACGTGCTTCGGCCTGCCTTTCGACACGAGAGCCTCCCAGCCCAGCTCCATCGAACCTCCGGTGGCGAGCATCGGGTCGGCGATGATGAGCGTCTTGCCGGTCAGGTCGGGAGTGGCAAGATATTCTATGTGTATGCCCACCTGGGTATGTTCCTCGTCGGTGTATTTGCGGTATGCGCTGACGAAGGCGTTTCCGGCATGGTCGAAGACATTGAGGAATCCGGTATGGAAGGGCAGTCCGGCACGGAAGATCGTTGCCACCACCACATCGTCCACCGGCACGCTGACCTCTGCGTCGGCAAGCGGCGTATGCACGGTTTTCTGCTGATAGTCAAGCGTTTTGCTTATTTCGTATGCCATAATCTCGCCCACTCTCTGTATGTTGTTGCGGAAGAGCAGTCGGTTCTGCTGATAGTCCTTGTCGCGCATCTCTGCCAGATACTGGTTGATGATAGAATTCTGATCACTGAAGTTTATTACTTTCATAGGGAATATATTGTTTTGTCGTTATTCTTATCCATGCGGGGCTGCTTATGAGAGGGCGTCCCGACGGAAGCGGTTTCTGGAATCGTGCAAAAATAAGAAATAAAGAATAATAATTGACACTTGCATTTTACAAATAACTTTCAGTGACATTACATTTAAACTTCTTTAACCTAAAATTGTTTAGACGAGTGTTATTTTGGCAACCATCGCTTTGTTGAAAAATAGAATTTTACTACCTTTGCCCCGATTTTAAACAGTAGGTATACAGAAATCGATAGGTATTCTGCAAAGACAGATTCAATAGTTATTCAAGATAAAAAGAAATATTCACACTAAATACATTATTATAAAATGGCAAAGTTTGATAAGTCAGTTTTAGAGAAGTATGGAATAACAGGTACTACTGAGGTTCTGTACAATCCTTCTTATGAGGTGTTGTTCAACGAGGAGACCAAGGAAGGTCTCGAGGGTTTCGAGGTAGGTCAGGAGACTGAGCTCGGCGCCGTAAACGTGATGACTGGTATCTACACCGGCCGTTCGCCTAAGGACAAGTTCATCGTTGACGACGAGAATTCTCACGACACAGTATGGTGGACTTCTGAGGAATACAAGAACGACAACCACCGTGCTTCCAAGGAGGCTTGGACTGCAGTAAAGGAAATTGCAAAGAAGGAGCTGAGCAACAAGAAGCTGTTCGTTGTTGACGGTTTCTGCGGAACTCACAAGGACACCCGCATGAAGGTTCGCTTCATCGTTGAGGTGGCTTGGCAGGCTCACTTCGTTACAAATATGTTCATCCGTCCTCAGAACGAGGCTGAGTTCGACCAGGAGCCGGACTTCATCGTATACAATGCTTCTAAGGCTAAGGTTGAGAACTACAAGGAGCTGGGTCTGAACTCAGAGACTGCTGTAGTGTTCAACGTAACTTCTAAGGAGCAGGTTATCATCAACACATGGTATGGCGGTGAGATGAAGAAGGGTATGTTCTCTATGATGAACTACTTCCTCCCATTGAAGGGCATCGCTTCTATGCACTGCTCTGCAAACACCGACATGAACGGTGAGAACACAGCTATCTTCTTCGGTCTTTCTGGTACTGGCAAGACTACTCTCTCTACCGATCCTAAGCGTAAGCTCATCGGCGACGACGAGCACGGATGGGACGACGAGGGTGTGTTCAACTTCGAGGGTGGCTGCTACGCCAAGGTTATCAACCTCGACAAGGAGTCTGAGCCAGACATCTACGGTGCCATCACACGCGACGCTCTCCTTGAGAACGTTACTGTGGACAAGGACGGCAAGATCGACTTCGCTGACAAGAGCGTAACAGAGAACACACGTGTTTCTTATCCTATCTACCACATCAAGAACATCCAGCGTCCTTACTCTCAGGGCCCGGCTGCAAAGCAGGTTATCTTCCTCTCTGCAGACGCATTCGGAGTTCTTCCTCCAGTATCTATCCTGAGCGCTGAGCAGACAAAGTACTACTTCCTCTCTGGATTCACAGCAAAGCTCGCTGGTACAGAGCGTGGCATCACTGAGCCTACTCCTACATTCTCTGCTTGCTTCGGCCAGGCATTCCTGGAGCTCCACCCAACAAAGTATGCTGAGGAGCTGGTTAAGAAGATGCAGAAGAGCGGTGCAAAGGCTTACTTGGTGAACACTGGTTGGAACGGTACCGGCAAGCGTATCTCTATCCGCGACACTCGTGGTATCATCGACGCTATCCTCGACCACTCTATCGACGCTGCTCCAACAAAGACTATCCCATTCTTCAACTTCGTTGTTCCTACAGAGCTCAACGGCGTAGACACCAACATCCTCGACCCACGCGACACTTATGCTGACGCAGCTCAGTGGGAGGAGAAGGCTAAGGATCTCGCTGCCCGCTTCATCAAGAACTTCAAGAAGTATGAGACTAACGAGGCTGGTAAGGCTCTCGTTGCAGCTGGTCCTCAGCTCTAATCGCTGAACAGACGATACATCGCATGATGTTCCCGCTTGTCGGCTTCTCACGAAGCACTGACAAACTGGACATCTCACAAGAATAAGAATCCCGTCGGGCTTTGCCTGGCGGGATTTTTTTCGTTTCTGACAGAGTGGGACACAGCGATTAAACCCAAAAATAACCCATCCTAACCTTCCCAAAGGGAAGGAACAAGTTACTCTGCTTTGTCAAGACTTCAGCCAATCAATTCAGCCAATGAACATCAGCCCCCTCTCGTTCTCCCCCGTAGGGGAGATGCAGGTTACTCTTACTATTGATAGCCTTCTGATAATCAGACAACAAGGGTATCTGTCCCTCCCCTTCGGGGGAGGCTAGGTGGGGGCTGATGACAATATTCTGAGTAACAAGTTCCTTCCCTTTGGGAAGGCTAGGATGGGTTATCCTACGGGGGAGGCTAGGTGGGGGCTGATATTCAACACAGTGACTGACTATAGGTTTATCCTGGTTTTTGTCTAAAATCATATCTTGTTTTGTCTGAAATCATATAAAGAGGAAAAGCGCCACAGAATAAATAAATAATCAGTGATAATAATGTATCCATATTATAATAAAGACGATGTCCACACACCACTACCACGATAATCTCCGTGATAAAGCACAACGTCTGCGCAAACGTTTTCGTTAAAAAAAACGCATCCGATAATATAACGTATCATTCATCTGTGTAACTTAGCAACAGATTATCCCACACCGAATTACAAAAACAGACGAAAAAGCGACTCCATTCGTAAGTCAAAACATACGTATAGAGAATCTACTCGTAAGCCAAAAGGAAACAGGCAAAAACCTGTCGACTAAGGTAAGGGAATCTATCTGACTCTACAACATAAAAAATTCGACATACAAGCACAGCGTCATACCGGCAGTTCCCCAAAAAGGAATTGCCACAATGACACAAGAAGGCGCAAGGCGGAGAGACGATACCCACACCGGTGCCCCCAACACGTATATCAGAAGCGAGAACCAGGTACAACAGAAGAACAATAAATTAATATAACAACAAAAAAATGAAGAATCTACAAACAGGGACGACTTGCCTGTCGAGTTCTACCGGCAGCAAGCAGCACAAATGCGAAAGGTCGCTACAGCGACTCGCCACATTCGTAATTCTCTTTCTTTGCTCCATGACTGTATCGTGGGCGCAAGAAACAACGGACAAGACTTTCCCCTTTACGTACGAAAAAAAAGTATCATCGTACCAATCAAAAGATGAGGCTATAACGGCAACATTCTCGGGAAACGGAGTTTCTCTTATGGACAACAACGTTAAGTTCTCTGCAGGCGGAACTGGAAATCTTACCATCACCGCCAACGTTGCTACAATCAGAAAGATTGAGCTTATGGTAAGTAAAAACAATTCCAATCCAACGACAATCCCAGTTGAATTTAATACGACATCTATTGATGTTCCAGACGGGAAAAAAACATATTGCCAAATGCCTGTAGCATGGAACGGTCAAACGTCTGTGACATTCTCTTGCGGCAAACAAGATCTTCGCATTTTCGGTGCCACAATCTATTATCAGGATATTCCCGGTGAATTGAGACTTCTCTCCGTAACCGCCCCTACAATCACTCTGAACACCTACGAAACGACGACTTCACAGTTGTCGTTCACCATCACTCAGAAAGCAAAGGGGCAAGAAGGAACGACGCTCGAAACTTGGTACACCACAGATGGTTCTAACCCTAACTCGGCTGGAAATACAAAAAGAGTGAAGCTGGAAGGGACTTCTCAGACAGTGAAGATGGCATGGAGTAATAATGCCGATGTGACAGTGAATGCCTTCACGAAGCGTGTGAAAATAGGCGACGATACCAAATACAGAGAATGTGATAAGCAGGCATCAGAGTCGTTCAAGAACGATGGTTCTTGCGGCCTCGCTACTCCCGATATCACTCCTGGTGACCAGGCAACGGTAGCAACAAATCTCGATGTAACTATTTCAGACCAGCAATGGGCACAGGCTCCCTCCGGCAAGCTCAAGGTAAAATACGCAACAGAGGTAAGAAACAATGACGGCACCGTTACCACAAGTACTTGGACTGTAGCTGAATCATTGCCTGTAAAATTGAATCTGACAAAAACTTCTACAGTAAGGGCTTACGCAGAGTATACTAATAGCAATAACGAAGTAATAAAATCTGACATCGTATCACGCACATACTTCCTGCTCGACGCTAACACAACATATCTGAATACATCGGAATCACAGGAAGTTGGCACTACCGTTAAGGATATTAGCGGCATAACAATGACATACGGAGGCATAAAGGGAAGCAGCAACTTCACGGCTCTCTCTAAGAACGACAACACCCTCGGTTCTATCCACACAGTATCAGTCAAGGCATTGTATGGAACTGCTGACGTGGAGTCGGAACTCGGCGACGGAAAGATCGGTGGCGAGAACAAAAGCCATGAATATCTCCACTGCAATGCTTTAAGCCAGGAACTCCACGAGAGGACTTTCGCACTGCCGGCAGTGGGCAGCTTCTTCAAGTTTGAGCCTGAAGCCAACGGAAAACTCACAGTATTCGTGGAGCAGCAGGGAGCTATCCATAACGTCAGCGGAAAGCTATACCCTGAGAAGGTTAGAAAGCGCCCGGTATACTTCCTCGACGAGACAGGCAAGAGCATACCTGCCAATTATGCCTACACATCATCAAAGGTGAACAAGGCTGACTGGACAGAGATCCAAAATACAGACAATGCTTCCAATGACAACTTCTATACGAAGGACTACATGGACAAGCTGCAGGCATACTACCAGAATATCATCGACGGCAAGAATGACAAGTTCACAAACTTCAACTCTGCCGTTGCCGACGCTGACAAGCGCAAGGCACTGACTCTCGGCACGAGCATCCAGCCTATCATCGTGCTCCACGAGGCTTGCAACGCCGATATTCTCAAGGGTGACGGCATGAGCGAGACCGGCGACACCAACTACGACCATACAGGATATATGCTGATCAGCGAGGGATACGTGACATACGAGTTCCCTGTAAAGGCTGGCAAGACTTACTATCTCTTCGCATCAAGGACGAAGCTCGCCCTCTCTGGTTTCTGCTTCGATAAAGATGCGGATTACAAAACTGAAAATTTGCAAAAGGTGACTCTCTACGGAGATAAAGACAATGCAACAACGATAGAAGGTCTGACAGTTGGCAATCAGTATAACGTAACTCTCAAAAACCGCACATTCCGCAGCGGCAGATGGTATTCCGTGGTATTGCCATTCAGCGTAAGCCAAAAGCAGATGAAGGACGTGTTCGGTAATGGAGTGAAGGTGTTGCACTACAGCGACGTTACAGGTACAGACCTCAACCTCTTCGAGCATTTCTATCAGATGATCGTAGGCGGTACTCCTGTGCTCATGAAGCCAGCTAAGGATGTGACTAATCCGGTATTCAAAAACGTTACGCTGACAAGCAAAGAGGTAGTTGACATCGTGAACACAGGCTTCAAATGCACCGGTTCATGGAACAACGTGGACTTCCCTGCATACTCTTACTTCATCGACGCCAAGACAAACAGCTTCTATCAGTATGACCCAACCAAGGTGGAGACAAACACAGTGAAACCTCATGCCGGAGCTTTCCGCTCATGGATTATCTCCACTTCTACCAACCCGTCAGAAGCAAAGCAGCTCACTATGCACATCAACGGCATTGAGGAGCAGGGCGAGACTACTGCCATCTGGAACGCCATCAGCGGAAACGATGATGCTGAGGTTGCCTCAAATGGCATCTACAGTCTGAGCGGACAGAAGATGAACGCCGCCGACACCAGCAGTCTGCCAAAGGGAATATACATCGTGAACGGAAAGAAATTTATCGTAAAGTAAAACTGAGGGAGGACAGATAAAAATGAAAAAGATATATATATCACCAGAGACAACGCTGATGAAGGTGCACACCGAAAAGGTGATGGCCGCCACAAGCATCGGCGTGAAGAAATATAATGACTTGACTGCCAAGAAGGATGAAGTGACACTGAAGAATAACTACGGCTTCAGCGACAAAGGCATCAGCATTTGGAACGGTACTTCTCAGCCAGAGACTGCCAAGGACAACAATGGCTTCAACCTTTGGGGCGATGAGGATTAAGCCCAGAACGGCATAATGACAGAATCGGGATAAACCCCAAACGGCATAATGACAGAATTGGGATAAAACGCCGAACGGCATAATGACCGTTTAGAGTTAAATGAAGCGGTTGAATGACGACTTCCATGTCGTTGTTCAACCGCTTTTCGTTGTTTGTGTCTCTGATTATGACAGCCCATCATACGGGGGAGGCTAGGTGGGGGCTAATATGATTAAGTGGAGGCTGATGTCGTGAATAGGAGTAGGTTTCTCCGGTGATCATCATCAGCCCCCTCTCGTTCTCCCCCGTAGGGGAGATGCAGGTTACTCCTAATCTGATAAGCCATTGACAGTCAAGCAGTCAAGTGTATCTGTCCCTCCCCTACGGGGGAGGCTAGGTGGGGGCTGATGCTGATTTGCAGAGTAACTTGTTCCTTCCCTTGGGGAAGGCCAGGATGGGTTGCCTACGGGAGAGGTTAGGTGGGGGCTGATGCCTATGTGCGTTGTCATAATTATTATTCCCCCACGGCTCAGAATTACGAATAGAGGACAGTTACTACGCGCAGCCGGTTTATCTTGGTTTATCGCTTGTATGCTTTTGCGAGGTGGCGACATAGTCGTCACCGATTCCTTTCATGCAAGTTGACTGTCGAGAGTTTGCTCTCGTAAGGGCGACCTGTGCGACAGGAATCAAGCCGTGAGGCTCGCAAAAGATATCATCAAAAAAATGAATCCGTCTTACTTATGTTCAAAAAGAGAAGTTGTAGCAGACAGCAATAAAAAAAATTACATTGAATGACCTGATGGCCGTTTTGGGTGTATTCCAAAACGGTCATCAGATCGTAAGGGGATTATTTCTTTTCCTTCACCTTCGTAGCCCATACGAAATAGATGATGAGAAGCAGGTAGGCAGCGAGGGCGGCAACCTGCGACCATGAGTTTGCCCACCATCCTTCATAGTCGAACTTCACTCCGAAGAAGCGCAGCAACGCACTGACAACACCCATCAGGGCACCACCGGCGATGAATCCGCTGGCAATAAGAGTACCCTTCTCGTTGCGGTCTTTGTTCACCTTCTCGCTCTTTGAGCGCGAAGAAACATACCAGCTGATGAAACCGCCGATGAGCAGCGGAGTGTTCAGTTCGATAGGGATAAACATACCGAGGGCGAACGGCAATGCCGGCACCTTGCAGAAGGTGAGCACTACGGCGATGGCAGCACCGATGGCATAGAGCATCCAAGGAGCACCCACACCATTCATCAGCGGATCGATTACCGCCGCCATGGCATTTGCCTGAGGAGCGGCAAGCTGACCGCTGTCAAATCCGTAGGTCTCGTTGAGCAGCATCATCACACCGCCCACGGTAGCTGCCGACACGAGGGTGCCGAGGAACTTCCATGACTCCTGCTTCTTTGGCGTGGTGCCGAGCCAGTAGCCAATCTTGAGGTCGGTGATGAAAGCGCCGGCCATAGAGAGTGCGGTACATACCACACCACCCATGATGAGCGCCGCCAGCATACCGCCGGTGCCCTTCATTCCCACTGCCACCATCACTACAGAGGCGAGGATGAGAGTCATCAGCGTCATTCCCGACACAGGGTTGCTACCCACAATGGCGATGGCGTTGGCTGCCACGGTGGTGAACAGGAATGCTATCAATGCCACGAGCAGGATGCCGACGATGGCGAAGAGAAGGTTGCCCTCCATCACTCCGAACCAGAAGAAGAGGAAGGTGATGAGGATGGTGGCGATAGAACCGATGGCGATGATCCTGAACGAGATGTCGCGCTGCGTGCGAGGCACGTCGGCTGTGGTGTCACCCTTTCCCTTCATCTCCCTTGCGGCAAGCGACACGGCACTCTTGATGATGCCCCAGCTCTTGATGATGCCGATGATACCAGCCATGGCAATGCCACCGATACCGATGCTCTTGCCATAATACTTGAATATCTCCTCCGGCGACATGGCGCCGACGGCTGTGGTGAGCTCGGGGTTCCAGGCGTTGAGCACCTGGTCGTGGAAGATAACTCCCATTCCCGGCACGAGCACCCACCATACGGCAAGCGAACCGAGAGTGATGATGAAGGCGTATTTCAGACCGATGATATATCCGAGACCGAACACGGCAGCTCCGGTGTTGACCTTGAACACGAGCTTCGCCTTGTCGGCAAGCGTCTCGCCCAGTCCGATGACACGCGTGGTGAACATTTCGTTCCACCATCCGAAGGTGGCGACGATGAAGTCGTAGAGTCCGCCCACGATACCGGCGAGCAGCAGCGGCTTTGCCTGGCTTCCGCCCTTGGCACCGGAAACGAGAACCTGGGTAGTGGCGGTGGCCTCAGGGAAAGGATACTTTCCGTGCATGTCGCTGACGAAATACTTGCGGAACGGGATGAGGAACAGGATTCCTATCACACCGCCGAGCAGCGAACTGAGGAAAATCTTAAAGAACGATACTGCCATGTCGGGATACTTGGCCTGCAGGATATAGATGGCAGGCAGAGTGAAGATGGCTCCTGCCACCACGGCTCCCGAACAGGCTCCGATGCTCTGGATGATGACGTTCTCGCCCAATGCCTTGCTGCGCTTGGCGGCTGTAGACACTCCCACGGCGATGATGGCGATAGGAATGGCTGCCTCAAACACCTGACCCACCTTGAGTCCGAGGTAGGCGGCAGCGGCTGAGAAGAGCATCGTCATCACGATACCCCAGGTCACAGACCACATGTTTACCTCCGGATACACTTTCTTGGGGCTCATGATGGGTTCATACTGTTCCCCCTCTTTCAGCTCTCGGAACGCATTGTCCGGAAGCTGCACATTGTCTTTCTTGTTTTCTTCCATAGATTTTGGTTATTATTGTTTTGATTTACACTTCTTATCCTTCTTTCTCCAGTATCTGCATGAGTTCTTCCATTCCTGCCGACGCTCCCTTCACTATCTGACGGATGTCGCTACGGGAACCTGAGACCGAGGGCTTGGGGTCGATGAGATATATCGGAGCTCCGGGACGCACATAGCGCACGAGTCCGGCGGCTGGATATACCACGAGCGACGTGCCGATGATAATCATCATGTCGGCTTTCTCCACCTCTTCAACAGCCGGTTCGATCATCGGCACGCTCTCGCCGAAGAACACGATGAAGGGACGGAGCAGCGAACCGTCGCCTGCCTTCTCGCCATGGGCAACGGTGAGATTGCCGGGAGCAAGGGTCTTGATGAAATGTGGATTGTAGGGGTCTCTCGACGAGCACACCTTCATGAGCTCGCCATGCAGATGTATCACCTTTCTGGAGCCAGCCTGCTCATGCAGATTGTCAACATTCTGGGTCACCACGCTGACGTCGTATTTCTCCTGCAGGGCAGCCACCAGCTCATGCCCCCTGTTGGGCTTCGCCTCAAGAAGTTTTCCGCGGAGCATGTTGTAGAAGTCATTCACGTAGTCGGGATCTGTCTCCCAGGCCTCACGGGTTGCCACTCGCGCCACGGGATAGTTCTCCCATAGACCGTCGGCATCACGAAAGGTGCTCAGTCCGCTTTCTGCCGACATGCCGGCACCTGTCAGCACTACAATTTTCTTCATAGTCAGAATTATTATTGAACAACAAGGAGCCACACTAAAGGAGGCTCAAAATAAATTAAGAATGCACAAAATTAGCATTTTTTCTTTAATACAACATACTTAGTCAGATAAAAATAGTACCTTTGTGCGCTTTTGATGCTGAAGCGCCGTGATAATCAGCGGTGTTTCAGCATCTGGAACGTATTGTGGCGCACAGCGCATACGCATACATATTCAGGAATATAAACAATAAATATTATACATAAGCAAATGGACAAAGTAAGCTACGCCCTCGGTTTGGGCATCGGCCAGCAGTTGGCACAGATGGGTGCGTCGGACCTTAACATCGACGATTTCGCCGACGCTATCAAAGACGTCATCAACGGTAACGTACTGAAGGTTCCACACAAGGACGCACAGACAATCGTTCAGGAGTATTTCCGCCAGCAGGAGGAGCGCATCAACGCCATCCGCGCCGAGCAGGGAAAGGCTGCAAAGGCTGAGGGAGAGAAATTCCTCGCCGAGAACGGCAAGAAGGAGGGTGTGGTGACTCTCAAGAGCGGTCTACAGTATGAGGTGCTGAGAGAGGGCAACGGCAAAAAGCCTAAGGCTACCGACCAGGTGAAATGCCACTACGAGGGAACTCTCATCAACGGACAGGTGTTTGACAGCAGCTACAAGCGCAACGAACCGGCGGTGTTCCCGCTCAACCAGGTGATTCCGGGATGGACAGAAGGTCTGCAGCTCATGCAGGAGGGCGCGAAGTATCGTTTCTATATCCCTTATATCCTCGCTTACGGCGAGAGCGGAGCAGGCGGTTCTATCCCTCCATTCGCAACGCTCATCTTCGACGTTGAACTGCTCGAGGTGATGTAAGGAAGACCTTATCGCATAAGGAAAAGGACAAGAAAGAAAACTATAACAATTATAATACGACGATGAAAAAAATTACATTGTTTGCTGCGGCAGCTGTAGTAGCCGCAGGTCTGGCCTCTTGTGGAAAGTCAACTCCAAAGGCCGATTTGAAGAACGACGTTGACTCACTGAGCTACGCTATCGGTATGGCTCAGTCTAACGGACTGAAAGACTATCTCGTGAGCAACCTTGGCGTTGACACAGCATATATCGACGAATTCATCAAGGGCCTCAACGAGGGTGCCAATGCCGGCGACGACAAGAAGAAGGCCGCATACTATGCCGGTATACAGATTGGCCAACAGCTCAGCAACCAGCTGGTGAGGGGCATCAACCACGAGCTCTTCGGCGAAGACTCCACAAAGACCATCTCTCTGAAGAACTTCATGGCCGGTTTCATCAGCGGAACAACAGGCAAGGGCGGCATCATGACTATGAACAAGGCACAGGATGTGACACAGAGAAAGATGACCGAGATAAAGAACAAGGCTCTGGAGGAGACATACGGTGCATACAAGAAGCAGAACGAGGCTTTCGCTGCCAAATATGCAAAGGGTGCCGACGTGAAGAAGCTCGGAAAGGGCGTTTGCTACAAGGTGATCAAGGAGGGCAAGGGAGAGATTCCTGGAGCTAACTCTTCTGTAAAGATCATGTATGAAGGAAAGACTATCGACGGAAAGGTGTTCGACGGCAACTTCGGCCAGAAAATTCCTGCTGAATTCTTTGTAAACCAGGTTATACCGGGATTCACAGAGGCTCTTACACACATGCCTGTAGGTAGCGTTTGGGAGGTTATGATTCCTCAAGAGCAGGCTTACGGCACACGTGACACCGGCGGCAAGATAAAGCCATTCTCTACTCTCATCTTCAAGATAGAGCTCATCAGCACAGAGAAGGGAAAGGCACAGCCTGCAGGACAGCAGCTCACACCTGAGCAGCGCGCCCAGATTGAGGCTGCAATGAAAGCACAGCAGAACCGATAAACAAGAATAAAACAAGTGGACAAGTAGACGAGTAAAGGGCAAAGAAAATCTCTTTGTCAACTCGTCTCCTTGTCAACTTGTTAACTCGTCAACTCGTCAACTAAAAAATAAAATACAACAATGAAAAAATCATTATTCTTAGCACTCGCCATCCTGGCGGGCAGCCTCACTACAACGGCTTTCGCCGCTAAGAAAAAGGACAAGAAGAAGAAAACTGTTGAAACAGTGGAGGTGGTGAAACTCGCCACTTCTTCTGACTCGCTGAGCTATGCTGCCGGAAAGGCACAGACAAACGGACTGCTGCCATTCCTGAAGCAGAAATACAATGTGGAGGAGAAGGACATCGCCGAAGTGGCTCGCGGTTTCAACGACATGTATAAGAACATCAACGACCCTAAGGTTCAAGCTTACGCTGCAGGACAGCAGATTGCTCTCATGGTGGAGCAGGGAATGCTGCCTTACCGCAAGGAGCAGTTCAAGGAATATAAGGACTCTATCAACTCCGAGCTCTTCAACAAGGGATTCATCGCATCGCTGCTGAAGGACGACAGCTTGCTCTCAGACTCTGTGGCACAGGCTTACATGACTGAGGCTGAGAAGGCAAACAAGGAGTGTATGGAGAAGGCTACAAAGAAGAAGGGTGAGGATTTCCTCGCCGAGAACGCAAAGAAGCAGGGTGTGGTGACTCTGCCCAACGGACTGCAGTATAAGGTCATCACTGAAGGCAAGGGCGAGAAGCCAAAGGCTACAGACCGCGTGACCGTGAAATACGAAGGCAAGAGCATCGACGGAAAGGTGTTTGACAGCAGCTACAAACGCAACCCACAGACTACCACGTTCGGTCTGAACCAGGTGATCAAGGGCTGGACAGAGGCTCTGCAGCTGATGCCTGTAGGCAGCAAGTGGGAAATCTACATCCCTTACGACCTTGCTTATGGCGAGAGAGGTTCCGGCCGCAACATCAAGCCTTATGAGGCTCTCATCTTCACCGTTGAGCTTGTAGATATCGAGAAGCCAAAGGCTGAGGTAAAGGTCGAGGAGAAGACCGCTACTAAGAAGGCTACTGCCAAGAAGGGTATAACTATGAAGGCTACTCCAAAGGCCAAGAAGAAATAATCCCAGGCAAACGGTTGGGGATAAATTCAAACAAACGGTTGGGGATAAATTCCATACACCAATAAAAGAAGTTATGTGAAGAGGGCGTGTCGCAATGACACGCCCTCTTCTATTGTATAATTTATATGACGAGGGAACAAGGAAGTTTCTCAAGTTATTGTCATCAGCCCCCACCTAACCTCCCCCGTAGGGGAGGGACAGTTACCGCTGTCTTCGATAAACCATTGATACTCTGATAGTTATAGTAGTGTAAACTTACGTTTACAACAGGCAATAATCATACTGCCAATGGTAACTGTCCCTCCCCTACGGGGGAGGTTAGGTGGGGGCTGAAGTTCATTGGCTGAAATGATTGGCATAGTAACTTGTTCCTTCCCTTTGGGAAGGTTAGGATGGGTTTGAGGTTATAATGGGTCTTGGTTTTGAATATCCTCACCAACCTTAGTTTTATCCCGGTTTTTGTCTCAAATCATATCATGGCTCTTGTCTAACCTCCATACGCTCTTG
Source organism: Prevotella pectinovora (assembly GCF_041323955.1). Lineage (NCBI taxonomy): Bacteria > Pseudomonadati > Bacteroidota > Bacteroidia > Bacteroidales > Prevotellaceae > Prevotella > Prevotella pectinovora. The sequence continues at coordinate 2,877,692 of NZ_JBGLIV010000001.1, read as the reverse complement.
GACATATCCAAACCTGACAATCATTGTTTGCAAGGTTTAAAAGGCGAATCTCCTTGTCAACTCATCAACTTGTCTCCTCGTCAACTTGTATTACTTGTCCCTCAATATCGTGGCACGGATAATCCTTACATCCTCCAGCGGTCTGTCGTTGGCATCACGCTCAACGTGCTGGATGCGGTCAACCACATCCATACCTTCTACCACCTGACCGAACACCGTATAGGCTCCATCAAGATGTGGCGTGCCGCCCACGGTGGTATACACATCCTCCATCTCCTTCGTCATCCTGATACTGTCGCCGAAGAGTTTTTCCAGATTCTCACGTCCCCGCTGCAGTCCCTTCTCGCCCTGCCGTCTGCCGTAGACGATATAAAACTGCGTACTGCTCGACTCATGCTTCGGATTGACATCATCGGGTTCGCGGGCTGCCGCCAACGCACCGCGCTTATGGAAAATCTGAGGCAAACGGATCTCGGCCGGCAAGGTGTAGCCCAGTGAATGCTCGCCGAGCATTGCCCCCTTGGGAGCATTCTTGCTGGAAGGGTCGCCGCCCTGGATCATGAAATCGGGTATCACACGATGAAACAGTAGCGAGTCATAGAAATGGTCCTCTCTGATGAGTTTCAGGAAATTGTCACGATGAAGCGGTGTCTCGTTATACAGTTCCACCCGTATATTTCCCATCGTAGTCTCGATGAGCACCTCCGGACGCACATCCCCCTTCATTATCTGCCCCTTCACGCCGACACAAATCGCAAACAGCGAAATAATCAATAGAATATTTTTCATATATCAATAGGTATTATTTAAAGTTTCGAATGTCAATGACCGACTATGAGGGATAAAAACGGTAATTAGACCTTTAACGGAGTCTTATTTAAACCGCTTGCAGTCTTTCGTTTTGATAAGGCGCATTTTGCCGGTTTTTACTTATCCTTCATAATCCGCGACCACAAAGTTACACCTTTTTCCCAAATAGCCGAGGTATTCGTCATTATTTTTGGATTACAAGGCAACGTCGCCTCCTGTATCGACCATAATGTTCACCTTATCATATATCAAGAGGGAAAAAAGCGGAGACAAGGCGATATTGGCTAATAATTAGCCGAACCTAAAGGAAAATGAAGGGAAACAACCAATTTGTTGCAAAAAAACTAATTTTAACCGCCAAAATGTTGTGCGGTTTATAAAAAACCACTAATTTTGCTTATTGGTAAATAGCAAATAGCTCAAATGTTGTGAAAAATGCTATAAATGCCATATAGAAAGCACATTTTTAAGATAAAACATAATATTAGAACCAAATAGTAATTTATTCTTATGGAAAAGATAGACAGACTTGACAAAAAGATACTTAGTATCCTTTCTAAGAATGCAAGAATGCCGTTCAAAGACGTAGCGGCAGAATGTAACGTTTCACGTGCAGCCATCCATCAGCGTGTGCAGCATCTGACAGAGGATGGAGTGATAACGGGCAGCAAATTCGACGTAGACCCGAAGAGCCTCGGTTTCTCTACCTGTACTTATGTGGGTATCACCCTTCAGAAGGGTAGCATGTATAAGGCTGTTGTGGAGCAGCTGGAGCATATTCCTGAAATCGTGGAGTGCCACTTCACCACCGGTCCTTACACAATGCTCGTGAAGCTCTATGCCAAGGACAACGGACAGCTCATGGACCTGCTCAACAACCAGATGCAGGAAATTCCGGGAGTGGTGTCTACAGAGACGCTCATCTCTCTGGAGCAGAGCATCAAGAGAGAGATTCCTATTGCACCGAAAGATCTCGGAGAGGTGGGACCTCGCAGAAGAGCCAAGGCTCAATCTGTTGAGGATGATATTGATTAACGAGTTGACAAGTTAACAAGTTGACAAGTTGACGAGGAGATTGGATTGACAAACTGAAGAGAGGTTAACAGACAAGAAGTGGTAATTTCCTTGTCTACTCGTCTACATGTCTATTAAAAAGGAGTAATCTACTCGTCTACTTGTCAACTAAAAAAAAGCACTTTCAAGACGTGGAACCATTTGATTTCCAGTCGCGCCTTAATGGGATATACAAGAGATATCCTGAAGGACGAAAAAAACCGGTGATAGGAATCACCGGGAACTTTGCAAACGGAAACGCTACACTCGCCGAGCCATACTATATGGCTGTGGTGAGGGCTGGCGGTGTGCCCGTAATCATACCTCCCGTCGATGACACCGACGTGATAATAAACACCCTTGATTCTATCGACGGACTGCTGCTCTCCGGCGGCGGCGACTTCAATCCGCTCTGGTGTGGAGAGGAGCCGGTGCCGCAACTGCATGGCATAAACTCACACCGCGACCTGCCGGAACTGCTCACCGTGGAACTGGCTTACAACAGACAGATTCCGATGCTCGGCATCTGCCGCGGCATACAGACACTCGCCATGGCACTGGGAGGAAAGGTGAGACAGGACATCGACTCCTGCGGGACCGACAATGCCGAAAGGAAGACCCAGACAAGGGTGAAACACGACCAGGATGCGGAATGGCGCGGCGAACCCACTCACTCGGTGAGGATAGAACCGGGAACCGTGCTCTACGACATATTCCAGAGGGAGCGCATCTACGTGAATTCACTCCACCATCAGGCCGTGGGCAGCTGCGGCAGGAGGATGGAGACGTCGGCATGGGCAGAAGACGGGGTGATAGAGGCTGTGGAGAGCAGCGAACACAAGAGCATCCTCGGTGTGCAATGGCATCCGGAATGGCTCGGCGACGACGGACTGCCGCTCTTCAGATGGCTCGTGGAACGTGCCGCTGAATTCAACGAGGCAAAGAGACTGCACGACAAGGTGATGACAATCGACTCGCATTGCGACACACCGATGTTCTTCCCACAAGGAATACACTTCGACTGGAGAGACAGCCGCATCCTCGTTGACCTGCACAAGATGACAGACGGCAGACAGAGCGCCGTGACAATGGCGGCATATCTGCCACAGCCAAAACCGGGAGAGACATTCGCCGAGATAGCACCGCTGCCGGCACAGACGCCAACGGAATACGCCGACCTCATCTTCGACAAGATTGAAGACATAGTGAGGGCAAACGACAAGTTCGTGTCGATAGCAAGGACTCCGGCTGACCTGTATGCCGACAAGCGCAACGGACGCAAATCCATAATGCTCGGCATAGAGAACGGACTGGCGCTGAACGGCGACATACGCAACGTGGAGCATTTCGCAAAGCGAGGAGTGGTGTATATCACCCTGTGTCACAACGGCGACAACGACATCTGCGACAGCGCACGACGCACGGAGAACACTCACGGCGGAGTGAGCCAGCTGGGAGAGCAGGTGATAAGGGAGATGAACCGCTGCGGACTGATGGTGGACCTCAGTCATGCCGGCGAACAGAGTTTCTACGACGCCCTCGACATCAGTGCCACACCGATAGTATGCAGCCACAGCAACTGCAAGGCTCTGTGTGACGTGCCGCGAAACCTCACCGACGACCAGCTCGAAGCACTGGCGAGAAAGGGTGGCGTGGCGCAGATAACTCTATACAACGGATTTCTAAGAAACGACGAACAGGAGGCGAGCATCATCGACGCCATAGACCATTTGGAACATGCCATCGACATAATGGGCATCGACAGCGTGGGAATAGGAACAGACTTCGACGGCGACGGAGGGGTCTGCGGCATCGCCGACTCTTCGGAACTCATAAACTTCACCATCCAACTGCTCAGACGACGCTACTCTCATGCCGACATAGAAAAGATATGGGGCGGCAACTGGCTCAGGGTGATGGCTGAGGTGCAAAAAAGCAGAATACAATGAAACTCAGATTAACACATATCTTGCTGCCCATGGCGGCAATGCTACTCACTATGGCATCATGCAAAAGCAGCAAAAAGGCTGATGCCGAAACGGAGACGATGACCATGGTGGGACCTACATTCAATGCAGACTCGGCTTATGCCTTCTGTGCAAAACAGTGTGAGTTCGGACCACGAACGATGAACAGCGAAGCTCACGACAAGTGCGGCGAATGGATAGCGGCGAAATTCAGGGAATACGGATGCACGGTGACGGAGCAGAAGGCTGACCTGAAGGCTTTCGACGGCACGGTGCTCAAGAGCACCAACATCATAGCGAGCTACAAGCCAGAGCTGACCACAAGAATACTGCTCTGCGCCCACTGGGACTGCAGACCATGGGCTGACAACGACCCCGACAGCACCAACTGGCGCAAACCGGTGATGGGTGCAAACGACGCTGCGAGCGGCGTGGCGGTGATGCTCGAAGTGGCGCGCCTGATACAGAAGGCAGACTCGCTGCAGATGGGAGTGGACTTCGTATGCTTCGATGCCGAAGACTGGGGAGTGCCACAGTGGAGCGACAACCAAGACACCAACGGTGACTCCTGGGCTCTCGGTGCACAGTATTGGGCAGAGAATCCGCACAAACCGGGATATGAGGCCCGCTTCGGCATCCTGCTCGACATGGTGGGAGGCACTGGAGCACGCTTCTACCAGGAGGGATTCTCGAAGCAATACGCCCTGAACATCGTGGACAAAGTGTGGAAGGCTGCTGAAGTGGCAGGATATGAGTCGCTGTTCCCAAAGGCGGAAGGCGGATACATCACCGACGACCACGGACCGGTGAACGAAAAGGCGAGAATACCCACCATCGACATCATCGCATATTATCCAAACTGCCAGCAAAGTTCCTTCGGACCCACATGGCACACCGTGACCGACACGATGGACAACATCGACAAGAACTCACTCAAGGCTGTGGGACAGACGGTGATACAGGTGCTGTTCTCAGAGAAATAAAGGGTATAACACACAGGGAACAAATGGTATCATTGCTCTAAAAGACAAAGAGTTTCCATACTCTGAAGACAAAGGGCATCAAGACCCTGAAACCAAAGGGCATAAAATCCTTAAGACAAAGGGCATCAAGGCCCTGAAGACAAGGAGTATAATACCATACAGGAATAATCGGAATAAAAGAAATAAACAGTATCATAACTAAAAACGAAATAATCATGGACTTACTGAAAAAAGAATTTGCCTCTAGACTCATGAAGGTTAAGGCTATCAAGTTGCAACCAGAGAATCCATTCACTTGGGCTTCTGGCTGGAAATCTCCTTTCTATTGCGACAACCGTAAGACTCTGTCTTATCCGGACCTCCGCAACTACGTGAAACTGGAACTCGTGCACGCCGTGCTCGAGAACTTCCCTGAGGCAGAGGCCGTGGCCGGTGTGGCTACCGGCGCCATCGCACAGGGTGCTCTCGTGGCTGACGAGCTCAACCTGCCGTTCGTTTACGTGCGCAGCAAACCAAAGGATCACGGACTGGAGAACCTCATCGAGGGCGAGCTGAAACCTGGCATGAAGGTAGTGGTAGTGGAAGACCTCATCTCTACCGGCGGTTCATCGCTGAAGGCTGTAGAGGCAATACGCAAGAACTGCTGCGAAGTGGTAGGAATGGTAGCTTCTTACACCTACGGCTTCGACGTGGCAAAGAAGGCTTTCGAAGAGGCTGGAGTGAAGCTCATCACACTGACCGACTACGACCACGTGGTGGAGCAGGCAAAGGAGACAGGATATATCAAGCCAGAGCATGTGGAAGTGCTCAACGAATGGCGCAAGGACCCTGCTAACTGGATGAAGTTATGAGCAAGTTTGAAAGCAGCATCAAGCATATCCCCTACCCTCAGACCGCCGTATATGCCATGCTCAGCGACCTGAGCAATCTGGAGAAAGTGCGCGACAAACTGCCTGAGGACAAGATAAAGGACCTCTCCTTCGACCGCGACAGCCTGAGCATCAGTGCTCCGATGGGAAGCGTGGCGATGAAAATCGTGGAGAGGGAAGAGCCCAAATGCATCAAGTTTGCCACCACAAACTCTCCGATTGCCGCCAACCTGTGGATACAGGTGGTGCCTGAGGGCGACGAGGCATGCAAGATGCGTCTCACCATAAAGGCCGACATCAACCCCTTTATCAAGGGAATGGTGTCGAAGCCGCTGCAGGAGGGACTGGAAAAGATTGCCGACGTGTTGGCAATGATACCATACAACAGCTGATTTCACACCAATGAACAAGTTCTGGGAAAAGAAAATCATAAGGGGTAAAGTGGCAGAGATGCTCCACGGCATCATTGTCCACTGCCCATGCCACAGACAGCGGCTGACGCTCTATGCCGGAGCGGCAGTCATGCTGCTGTCTGCCTGTGCCGACTCGGAATACAGCAACTATCCGTGTCACCTCGTCATCAACAACTCCACGATGCAGAACATGACTCTTGGCAGCGCGATGAACGCCATGTCGCCGGGTGTGTTCTGCAGGATATCAAGAGACGGCAAGACACGGTTCAAGTTTGAGACCAACCAAAACAGCGAACCGAGCTACGGAATGCTGACGGCGATAGACCAGAAGGCACAATGGACGATAGGCATATACAATGCCATCATCGTGGGATTCGGAAACCAGACGGGAAAATTCTATGCCTACGACAGCCAGTGCCGCAACTGCTATGAGAGTTCGGGACTGACTCGCTATGCCCTGACGATGAATACCGACGGCACGGCGACTTGCCGATACTGCCACAGGGTGTATGACATGAACAGCGGAGGAATTCTCATCAAAGGCGACAAAGGACGCGGAATGATAGAATACCGCGGCAATACCACCGGCACGTTTGGCATTCTGACTGTGAACAACTGACTTGGCCTTAACCCGAATCGGTAATTAGGGCTTTCCCAGAATGACCTCATTGCCGGATCGGGGAAAAAATATTAACCATTAAAAAAAGTATTATATGGCTTACACACGTATGACGGCGGCCGACGCAGCCGCATTAATCAAAAACGGCGACACGCTGGGAATGAGCGGATTCACGCCTGCCGGTTCGGCAAAGGCGGTAACGAGAGAACTGGCTGCAATCGCCACTGCCGAGCATGAAGCCGGCAGGGAGTTCAAGGTTAATATATTCACTGGAGCATCTACAGGAGAGAGCACCGACGGTGTGCTCACCGAGGCACACGCCATAAAATACCGTGCACCATATACCACAAACCCTTCGTTCCGCAAGAGCGTGAACAAGGGAGAGATATCCTACAACGACATACACCTGAGCCAGATGGCACAGGAGCTGCGCTACGGATTCTATGGTGACATAGACTGGGCTATCCTCGAAGTGTGCGACATCGAGGAGGGTGCAGACACCTGCAAGGCGTATCTCACATCGGCAGGTGGCATCAGCCCTACCGTAGCGAGAATGGCAAAGCACGTGATTCTGGAACTGAACTCCTTCCACAGCAAGGACGCCAAGTTCATGCACGACGTATATGAGCCGCTCGATCCGCCAATGCGCCAGCCTATACCTATCATCAACGTGGGCGACCGCATCGGCAAGCCATACGTGGAAATCGACGCCAAGAAGATTGTGGGCGTCGTGGAGTGTGACCTCCCCGACGAGGCACGTGCCTTCAAGGACAGCGACCCTATTACTGACCAGATAGGACACAACGTGGCTGAATTCCTCGTAAACGACATGAAGCGTGGCATCATTCCTTCAACATTCCTCCCGCTGCAGAGCGGTGTGGGAAGCACGGCAAACGCCATCCTCGGCGCACTGGGCAAGCACAAGGAGGTGCCTGACTTCAATGTATACACTGAAGTGATGCAGGACAGCGTGGTGGAGATGATGCTTGAGGGCAGAGTGAAAGACGCATCGTCTTGCTCGCTCACGGTGTCTAACGAATGTCTGAAGCAGGTTTACGACAACATGAACTATCTGAAAGACCACATCACGCTCCGCCCAAGTGAGATATCAAACTCGCCTGAGGTGATACGCCGACTGGGTGTGATTGCCATCAACACTGCCATCGAGGTGGACATCTACGGCAATGCTAACTCTACACACATCAGCGGAACGAAGATGATGAACGGTATCGGCGGAAGCGGCGACTTCGAACGCAACGCATACATCAGCATCTTCACCTGTCCGTCAACGGCAAAGGGTGGCTTGATAAGCAGCATCGTGCCGATGGTGAGCCATCAGGACCACTCTGAACACGACGTGAACGTGATCGTCACGGAGCAGGGCGTTGCCGACCTGCGTGGCAAGAGTCCGATAGAGCGTGCGCATCTCATAATAGAAAACTGTGCGCATCCTGACTACAGACCTATCCTGCGTGCTTATCTTGAGCATGCACAGATGGGACAGACACGCCACAACCTCGGAAAGGCCTTCGCCATGCATATCGCACTGGCTGAAAAGGGCGACATGCATCTGACGGAGATGTAATGGAAGAAGCTTATTTAACCCCAAACCGGTAGTCAGAGCTTGCTTGGATTTTGCTCTTAAAAGGCAAAAGACTGCAAGCAATTTAAATAAATACAAAAAAACGGTCTAATGACCGATTTGGGTTAAAACAATACTGATGAGTCTGGGTTCGGATATGGACTCAGGCTCATTTGCTTATATCTCCAAATCGGAGACCAAACTGATTGGGGCAAACGAATATCCAAAAACAAATGAACATACTAAATTCTACTCTCACGGCGTTGTTGTTGGCAACGGCTGTGACTACCACACAAGCAAAAGAGAACGGCGTAGAAACACCCGGAAACACTTCTGCCGGGATGTTTGTCACGCAATCCACTACAGGAGCAAGTTCCTCATGGGGATGCCATCCATGGAAGGGGAAACGGGTGGCATATTTCGGAGATTCCATCACCGACCCTAACCACAAGGCGGCAAACAGAAAATACTGGAGTCTGCTGCAGGAATGGCTCAGCATCACGCCATACGTATATGCCGTGAGCGGACGGCAATGGAACGACATTCCGCGACAGGCTGACAAGCTCAAGGCGGAGCATGGCAACGAGTTCGACGCCATACTGATTTTCATCGGCACCAACGACTTCAATGCCGGGGTACCTGTCGGAGAATGGTTCACCGAGCAGGAAGAGGAGGTGATGGCTGGCATTCACGAGCAGAAACACTTGGTGAAGAGAATGCGCAAGAGGATGTGTATGACGGATTCCACTTATCGCGGAAGGATAAACATAGCGTTGGACAAGGTGAAGAGGATGTTCCCCGGCAAACAGGTGGTCCTGGTGACTCCGATACACCGTGCGGGATTCTATCTGAAAGACACCAACTGGCAGCCTACGGAGGAATATCGCAACAAATGTGGTGAATATGTGAGCAGCTACGTGGAGTCGGTGAAGGAGGCCGGCAACATCTGGAGTGTTCCGGTAATCGACATGAACGCCCTATCCGGACTCTATCCTTTGATGGACGAACAGGCTGAATTTTTCAACAACAGAGATACCGACCGTCTGCATCCCAACAACGAGGGACATCGCCGCATGGCACTAACGCTGATGTATCAGCTCGCCACCCTACCGGTGTTCTGACATAAACCCCAAACGGTCATTAGGCCATTTGGGGTTAAACTACTTGCTAACGACTTTCCACACTACAATCTACGGAACCCTCAATCACAGTCCTCTCTCCGCCCAGTCGCTGCGGTCGAGATTGCGGTAGCTGATGGCTTCGGCGAGATGGTCCGACTGCACGTTTTCACATCCTTCGAGGTCGGCGATGGTACGGGCTACTTTCAGAATACGGTTGTATGCACGGGCTGACAAATTCAGACGCTCCATCGCCATACGCAGGAGGTTGATGCCTGTCTCGTCGGGTTCGGCATACTGGTGTATCATGCGCTCGGTCATCTGTGCGTTGCAATATACGCCAGGAATATCCTTGAAACGCTCTTCCTGACGGTGGCGCGCCTTGATGACACGGTCGCGGATGGCAGAACTCGGTTCGCCGGGCTGTGCCTTGGAGATATCCTTGAAGGGCACTGGAGTGATTTCCACCTGTATGTCTATTCGGTCTAAGAAAAGAGGGGCAGCTGATTGTCCCACTTTTTGGCTCGCTCCATGCCATCTAGCACTACGCCTACGATGATTTATCAAGGACATAGATGAATGGCCATTGTTTATGTTCACGATGCAAAGATAATACTTTTGTTTAATTAGTCGAGCCTTTTTAATTAGAATTGCTCCATTGTGCATAGACTCTATACATTCCCACATGGGCCAGGTGAATTTCTGATAGACAGAATCTAAGGAATGTATTTCGACGAGGTTGAGTCCGATAACATGTTTTTTGAGGTCTGTATTGCGGTATTGTTTCTTTACGACAGCATAGGCGCGTCCCAGATCCTCAAAAATGTAGGGCGCAACGTCGGCGAAAGGTTCCGATTCAAGACCATCCATAGTGATAATATAACACTCGGGAACCACATCATTATATGTGAACCCCCACCAATATGCCACTATCTTCGAACAGATAAATAGGTGACGCGGTTTTATTCTTCAAAAAGCAACAATTTTGTTGATAAAAAATTGCAAATGCGAAATATTATCATTAACTTTGCTGCATCACAATATGAGAAGAATGGAAAGTACGGGGATTATAAAGAACGCAGGCCTAAAAATTACTCCGCAACGTAAAGTGGTTTATGAGGTTATGATGGAATTGCGTCATGCTGCCATTGATGAAATAATCAAGTGTGTGCAATCCAAAGATAATGAGATAACCATCTCAACCATCTATCGCATTCTTGATTCGTTTTGCAAGGCTAATCTGTTATCACTTGTGTTCCATCCCGAAGTGGGGAAAAGCTATTATGACATTACCGTGACAGAGCATCACCACATATTCGAGGGAGAGAGCATCTTGGATTATATGGATGAAGGGCTTACGGAATTGATACGACAGTATTTGAAAGAAAAGAATTTTGCATCGGTTGACATTAGCCAAATACAGGTGCAGATAACGATAAATAACCCAAAGTTAAACTCTAAAAAGTAAAAAGTATGAGAAGTATCACGACTTTCGATTTGCAGTATGCACATCGGTTCTATGGCTTCCAAGGCGAAGCCCAGTATCTTCACGGTCACACTGGCACACTGACCATTGAGGTGGAAGATACGGTTGAAGAAGGTGTAAACATGGTGTACCCTTGTAATGAAATCCAAAAGGTGGCATGGAGCCTGTTGAAGAATTTTGACCATGCCTTGGTGCTCCGCGAAGATGACCCTTTGCTTCCTGCCATTCTTGATGTGTATGAAAAGCAAGGCATCAAAAACGGCCATCCGCAAAACAAAATGAAAGGAGAGGCCTTCAAGACCGAATTGGCAACGGCTTACCCCAATGCCCGTCTGGTTGTTACCAAAGAAACCATGACAGTGGAAGGTATGATTAAGATTGTATATGACTTGTTGAAAGACAAACTGAACATCGCTAAGATCACTTTCACAAGCGGTGTGAATGCCGCGTCTGCCGAGTTTACCACAAAGAATAACATCGACCGCTGTCCTCTTTGCGGTGTCGCCCTCAACGCGGATGGAGTATGCCCAAAATGTGGTTATCGGAAAAAATAATCCACGTAAAGCTGCATATAAAATAAAGTGATGATGAAAATATGGGGCTGTGTCGTAATTAAGGTTTACGGCGCAGCCCCGTATTTTACAAGTTAGAAAAATAATTTGAAATTCGGCTAATGGCTTCAACCTTTGTTTCCATAACCACATCGGCATACACCTGTGTTGAATTTATGCTCGTATGTCCGAGCAACTTGCCTACTGTGTACAAGTCACTTCCGGCAGCCAGTGTCAGCACGGCAAATGTGTGACGGCTCGTATGGTAACTGACATTTTTCGTAATCCCTGCATCCGCAGTCATTTTTTTTAAGATACCTGTTACATACTCCCAATATAGTCAGTTCAAACACCTTTTGGCTCGGTTTGCATCCGTTTCGCTCAGGTAACCAATGCAAAGCCGATTGGTTTAGAGGGATTATTACCTGTCTGCCTACTATCAGTACTTTTGCGGTCTTGAGGCTTTCAGCATATCCGCACCGTGCGCCTCATCCGAGCTTGTACATTTCAGTCACCGTATCGGAGAGGAGGGCGTGGAGCTTATCCTCAAGGAAAGCATCCACATCAATCTTGCCATGGAGGACAAGAAGAAGGAGGAGGATGACAGGAATAAGGGAAAGGACGGTCGTGGACGCAAGAGCGACCATCGTCTGGGACGGAACTTCTACAAGGGTCTTTTCGGAGACTCTATAAATGTCATGCTCGCTGCTGCCGCATATAACCTCAAAAGAGCCATGAGCTGACTATCAGTGAAAGAATCTGGCAGGCCATTCTTGAATTCGTTGCAGCCATCACCAAGGTATTCTCCATCGATGATGAAGAAGTGCTTGATGCCCTGGTTAATGAATCCGATGAACTTGCTCATATCTGTGAATTATATCAATGCAAAATGGCGAGTTAGAAACTCCCGAAACTTAAATAATATAAGTGAATGGGAATTATTCAAAAGGCTTTGTATGAAGTCTCTTCCTCCATGTTATAAATGATACGATGGCCATTATGCACCATACAGCATTAAGTATCAGCAAGTAGATAGCCTGATTGGGCAGCATATAGTATTCTGCACAATACAATAAGTCGTTAATCAGCCATATTATCCAGCAATCAAGACGTCGGAAAACCATCAGTATTGTTGCCAGAAAGCTCGTTGTAGTGGAGATGGCATCAAGAAGAGGCAATGGGTCGTTGGTCGAAGCCAGATAGAAATACAACAATACTGTTGATACTATAGTTACCATAGAGTATGCGACTACCGCTCGCACAGAACTTAATGAAATACATCTTGTTGTTCCTTTTCCCCATAAGTAATAGGCGCACAACCCCAAAAACAAGTATATAACGTCATTTATAACATCTCCATACAGTCCGACATTCCAGGAGAAGAACAATAACGCAATCATCTGGAGACAATAAAAAAACCAATTAATACGTCTGTTAAGCATCACCAATACTCCTTGGATGAGCCCCAATATCGTTGCTGTAATTTCAATTGCCTGCATCATAATGCACGAATCATTTCAATTGCCATTCGCTCTGCCTCCTCCCTGCTGACACAAGCGGTAATCTTTGTCTGAGGACTCAACTGCTTGCTCAAAATAATAGGATACCAGTTAGGAGAATGTAAATCACTCTCAGTTTCTTCATTATCAGATAAATGGACATAAAAGATGTGTATTCTCTTATGTAAAGTGGAAGAGTAAATCAACTCTGCAACTGTTCCAGCACAATCTCCTTTATCTAAAATAAATATAGCATCAGTACATTGTTCCAGCATCTGCTTCTCTATTGCTACTATATCATTTGCAACCTGCTTCTCACTCTCAAGATAAAAATAGAAAGGTCCCAAATACTCAGTATGCTCATTTATCATGTATGTTGCTTTGGGATGAAGCAATTTTGAAACATCCCCCAACAATATCGTTCGATAATCATTAGCAACCTGATCCAAATATCCCTCAACCTTACAGTTGAAATAAAAACGGCCGCCACAATATAACTTTATGTTTCTATCGTTCATATGCAGTTTCGTTTTAAATCATCATATAGTATAAAATTTATTATTTACTTGATATCATCACTGTCTCATTAAAGGGCATAAAATGTCCTCTGAAATATTATAACACACTCATGCTGGCAGCTAAGTCTATACACATTAGAACTGCACAGATAATGGCATTAAACAAAACATACATCCGGTACCCTTTTATACGCGCACGGCCAGGAAAATCCGCATACTGCTTCAGACATTTAAGATTCCAATTCATAAAAAATTAAATGATTAATAATAAAAGGATTACTATTTCAAACAAAAAAAATACGCGCGTGAGGTCCTTAAGGTTCGGCAGACTACCTATCCGCCCAATCGCCACGGTCGAGATTGCGGTAGCTGATGGCTTCGGCGAGATGGTCTGACTGCACGTTTTCACATCCTTCAAGGTCGGCGATGGTACGGGCTACTTTCAGAATACGGTTGTATGCACGGGCTGACAAATTCAGACGCTCCATCGCCATACGCAGGAGGTTGATGCCTGTCTCGTCGGGTTCGGCATACTGGTGTATCATGCGCTCGGTCATCTGTGCGTTGCAATATACGCCAGGAATATCCTTGAAACGCTCTTCCTGACGGTGGCGCGCCTTGATGACACGGTCGCGGATGGCAGAACTCGGTTCGCCGGGCTGTGCCTTGGAGATATCCTTGAAGGGCACGGGAGTAATTTCCACCTGGATGTCGATGCGGTCGAGAAGCGGACCGCTGATCTTGTTCATATATCGCTGTATCTGACCGGGGGTGCAGACACAATGGTGTGTGGGGTCGTTGAAATATCCGCACGGACAGGGGTTCATGCTCGCCACGAACATGAATGAGCAGGGATATTCTATGGTGTATTTCGAACGGGCTATCGTTATCTTGCGGTCTTCGAGCGGCTGACGCAACACCTCGAGCGTTGCCTTGTTGAACTCCGGCAGCTCGTCGGCAAAGAGCACACCGTTGTGAGCGAGAGATATCTCTCCCGGCTGCGGATTCATGCCGCCGCCAACGAGGGCGACCTGGGATATAGTGTGATGGGGCGACCTGAAGGGGCGCTGCGAGATGAGCGACATCCCTTTGCCGAGCTTTCCTGCCACGGAGTGTATCTGTGTGGTCTCCAAGCTCTCGGCAAGCGAGAGCGGTGGGAGGATAGAGGGCAGACGCTTTGCCATCATCGACTTTCCGCTTCCCGGCGGACCTATCATCACCATGTTGTGACCGCCGGCGGCAGCCACTTCCATGGCACGCTTCACGTTCTCCTGTCCGCGCACGTCGGCGAAATCGAGATCGAAATTAGACTGCTGTTCGTAGAATTCGCGCCTCGTGTCAATCCTCGTTGGTTCAAATTCTGCCGTGCCGTTGATGAAAGCGATTACATCGGCAAGACTGTCCATGCCATACACGTCGATATTGTTCACCACCGCCGCCTCACGGATGTTCTGGCGCGGCACGATGAGAGCCTTGAACTGCTCTTTCCTGGCACGGATGGCTATGGGCAGGGCACCGCGTACGGGCTGCAGCCTGCCGTCGAGACCAAGTTCTCCGACAAACATGTATTTGTCGAGATTCTCCGTCTCCACCTTCTCCATGGCGGCAAGGATACCTATCGCCAATGGCAGGTCGTAGCCACTGCCCTCCTTGCGAAGGTCGGCGGGAGCCATGTTCACCGTGATGTCGGCAACGGGGAATTTGTATCCGTTGTTGAGCAATGCCGCAACGATGCGGTCGTGGCTTTCCTTCACCGCCGTATCGGCGAGTCCTGACAGGTGGAACATGATTCCTCTGGTGAGGCTTATCTCTACCGTCACTGTGGTCACCTCAAGTCCGTTCACAGCGGCGCTGTATGTCTTTACGAGCATTAGTCTTCTGGTTTATGGGTAGTGAGTGTATTTATGTCTATTCTGTTGTATGCCTATCGGGGGCTATGCATTATCTGAGATAACGTTCTATCTCGTCTATCGGCACGCTGCGTGCCACCACCTTGCCGTCGGCCCCCACGATGATGTTGTCGGGCACGGCATGCAGTCCGAGTTTCGAGAGAAGCTTGCTTTCAAAAAGCTGTTCGTCGCATACCGACGGATAAGTCAGCGATTCGTTCTTCATCACCCTGCTGCATATCTTGGCGCTGGCATCTACATTGATGCCCAGGGCAGCCACGCTGCCGCCGGCGTTGTTGATGACAGTGTTCACACGGCGCATCATGTTCTCGCTCTCGAAGCTCCACGAAGCCCATGTGAATATTATCGTTGTCTTGCCTCTGAATGTGGCATTGCTCACGGAATTGCCGTCGGTCGTAGTGGCATTGAATGCCGGCAGCATGTTTCCCTTGCATGAGGCGAGCAGCATGTCGATGTTGCGCTGCATCCTCACGAGTCCGCCGTTGTCAGGCTGGTTTATCAACGGAAGCAGCTCCTTGGCTTTCTTCACGTATTCGGTGTTTCCGCTGCATACGAAATATTTGTTCATCAGATATATTGCCACCTGCGACTTCGGATTGTCTTTGATGAAGGTCTCTGCCATCTTCACCGTTTCTGGCGGACTTGCAGATGCCACCGCCTGTCTGAAGTCGCTCATCAGCTCGTTGTCCTTTGTGCCGGTGGTTGTCATCTGCTTCAGGTGTGAGGCGTCCGCCTTTATGTCTACGCTCTTGCCGGGTTCGGCAAAGACGGGCTGCTCTGAGAAGTTGGGGAAGACGATCATCAGCGTTCCCCTCCTCTTGCATGGAATGTCGAGGGAGAATCGTCCGCCGTTCACCTTTATGGTGTCGATGCCGCTTGTCAGTCCGTCGTTGCTATACACATAGAGTTCTCCCTGGTTCATGTTTAGGAAGCGACCCTCAATGGTGAAGTATCCCTTTCTGCCGGAACAGGCAGTGAAGGCTATCGCCATGATGGTGATGAAGAAATAGAGTATGCGTTTCATTTTCTTGGAATAAAAAAAAGAGGAGGGTGTAGACAAACGATATGTTGCTTACATCCTCCTCTGTGTATGATCAGTTTATTATATTGTCATAGCGATGACCTTACTTGCTGACATTGATCAGCTCGAGGTCGTTTGCTGCGTATGAAGCCAGGCTTGGATCCTTCTGCAGCGCGCTCTTCAGATATGAAGAAGCAGCATCGTTGTTGCCCTGACGTGCGTTGGCGATAGCGAGCAGGTAGTCTGTCACGCCAGTCTTGTTCTTCACTCCGTTGAGAGTAGAGATAGCGCCAGCATAGTTCTTGTTCAGAATCTGTGCCAAAGCAGCGGTGTTGCTGTTCACACCGTTGAAGTTCTGCTCAGCCTGTGCATATTTGCCGTTGGCGATGTTGAGAGCACCGAGAGCCTTGTTTAGGTCGTTGGCGCCGGTAGCCTTGGCGATGTGGTTCTGTGCCTCTGCGGTGTTACCCTCGAGCAGAGCTACAAGACCCTTGTTGGCATTAGCCTCGGCAGCGTCGCTCTTTGCGTCTACAGCCTTTGCGAGATATTCCTTGGCAGCGTCGTTGTTACCCTTTGCAAACTCCAGAGCGGCAACGTTGTTGAATGCTCTGTTGTCGTTAGGATAGATCTCTGCTGTCTTCTTGTAGATAGCCTCCTTCTTGTCAGCGTTGTCCTCAAGAGCTGCAGCATAGAGAAGCTCGTCGGCGCTGAGCTTGGTTGGGTCAGCATTGTACTGCTCCTTGATCTGGTCGTCGCTGCGTCCGATTGTCTCGTAGTTGATGATGAGACGTGAACGGCGCAACTCCGGCAGGATACCGTCAGCGAGCTCACGGAAACCGGCAGACATGTTTCTGATCTGCTGCTCGCGCTCCTGTGGGTCCTGATACATAGAGAGCACGCGGAGGATTACGTCCTTGTCCTGGAGGTTAGACGCTGCAACGAGCTTCTGGAATCCGTCCCAGTCCTGTGCTGTATATCTTGCGTCGATATCTGTGCTTACCTTTGTCTTCTTCAGAGTCTGCTTGACATACTTCTCTGATGTGTTCTGACGCTTGCTTGCGAGCTTGTCGTTGAACTTCACGCCACCCTCTGGAGAAGCGTAAGCTGCAACTTCCACGTTCTTGATGTTGAGTCCCTCTTTGTCGCGGTTGATCTTCTTGAGCATCTGAACGAACTCCTTCACTGAGTTGTTCTTCATCTCGCTCTTGCGCAGGTTAGCCTGGTTGATGAGGAACTTGATTTCTGCCTCCTGCTTCTGAGCCTTCACTCTCTGGAATGAGTCTGGCGCGATGCAGGCACCGTCGCTGGCGAGTGTCTTCTTGTAGAACTCTGATGTTGAGATAACGCCTGTGGCTACCTTAACTTCAGGCACGTTTACTTTCTTCTTGCCTACGTAAGCGTCGAAGGTGAGATAGAGGTCGCTCTTCTGCATCTCCGGCACGTAGTCGAAGCTGGTGTTCATTGTGTAGTTTCCACCAACCTTATACTGGATTGTCTGGTTGTTGCCTGCCACTTTCTCTCCCTGGAAAGTAGCTCCGTTGCCCTTTGCTGTCTTGCCGTCGGCATAGCGCAGCTCTGGAGTTACGGTAACAACAGCCTTCTTCTTCATATACTTTTCCGGGAATTTGCCGTTGATTGTTGTTGGCACCTTACCTGCTTCTGTTTCGAGCGGGTTGGGATTAACACTAAAATTGTCAGCGCTCAATGCACCTAATTTAGATGAACATGAAGAAAGCGCGAGTAACGCTGCTGCTGACATGAACAATACTACATTCTTTTGCATACTGATGAAGATATAAAGAAAAGTTTTATAATTATAACGCTAAATGTGATATTAAATATGTGCCGCGAGCGGGACTCGAACCCGCACGGCCATTCCTGGCCAAGGGATTTTAAGTCCCTCGTGTCTACCAATTCCACCATTGCGGCATCTTCTGGAGCGGAAAACGGGACTCGGACCCGCGACCCCAACCTTGGCAAGGTTGTGCTCTACCAACTGAGCTATTTCCGCAAAAGCCTTGCAAAGATATAGGTATTTATCGAAATACACAAAAAACTAATCGCATTACCCCTGCTTATTTAGAGATTTTAACCCATTATTCAATAAAGTTACTTAACTTTCGCAAGTTTCAACTCGGAAACCATTGACAATACGATAAATAGACGTGGGCAACGGATTGGACAATTCCCAAACGGTCATTAACCGTCTATGGTAAATGCTTTATGAAGACAAAAATATGGAGTTGCTCCGACGGCGTACCGCCTTCACAACTCCATATTATCTATAAAGGAGATTTTTATCTCTGCGATATTACTTTACGAGCACCTTCTGTGTTGTGCCGTCAGACATCTTCACGAGGTTGATGCCCTTTACAGGAGCAGAAACCTGACGTCCGTCCATTGTGTAGCGAGCTACCTCAACAGCGTTTACATCATTGGTCTTAACACCCTTCACTGCTGTTACCCATGTCGGGAGCTTAGCCTTGGCACCGTTGACGATCTTCTTTGTAGTTGGATCGATAACGAAAGCGATGATGTTGAGCTGGTCCTTGTCGATAGCCGGCAGGAGAGTCTTGTTTGTAACAGGCATCTGGAGCTGGTATGTACCATCCACTGTACCCTCTGCAGGAACCTTAACGTTAGCACACTTGTTGAGATGACGTACGTAAGAGCTTGCTACGAGCACTTCGTTGAATGCTGGATAGTAGTATACTGGCTCGTTGTAAAGGAACTGCATATCCTCTGGGAGAGACTCGTATGTGAATATGCCTGCCTTCTTTGAGTAGTTGTTTGTCTGTGCCCAAAGACTGCCCTCGCCCTTCACGTTGTCTGCTGTAACAGCAAATACGAGCTGGTATTCCTTTTCAGTCTGTGACTCAACAGTTGCTGTTGCGTTGATAGTACCGTCATCTTCAGCACCCCACTCGCCCTTTACAGTAAGTGAAGCTGCAGGAATCTTGGTGAGAAGAGCTGCGATATCGTCGCAGATGCTTGTCTCTGAACCATAATATGGGTCTATCTGGCTTCCGGTGCGGTTAAGCTTGCAACCAGGAGCACCCTCCCAAATGAGGTTAGCCCAGTTTGCAGTGTACATTGGGTCTGATTGGTTATACTGGTGGATACCGATACCGATGAGCTGGTCGCCGAAGGTCTTGGCAGCCTTCTCCATACCAACAATACCACGAGGGCAGTTAGGACAACCGGTTCCAGTGAATTCCTCCATAACTACAACAGGCTTGAAATCCTTTGCCATTGTCTCGTTCTTGCTCTTGATAGAAGTAACGGCAGCAGCGTTCTCAACATTGTTCACCTTTGTGATGTTCAGAGTGAAATCGTATTTGCCAGGAGCGGCAGCGCCTTCAATCTGAACAGGAATCTTCACGATAGTCTCAATAGTGTTTGCTGCGAGATCAACAGTCTGCTCTGCAGATGTGACACCATTCTGAGTATATGTATAAGAGTAGCTGCTCAGAGAGCCGTTGCATACATTCTGGAAAAGAACCTCAACGTTCTTTGTCTTGCCTACTAAAGTCTGGAATTCATCCAACTGAACTGGAGAGAGGAAGTTGCCAGCCGGCTGTCCCTCAACGATGAGCTGAATACAGATGTTGCCGAAGTCAGCGCCGAAGTTATACCATCCCTCGCCGTTACCGCCTTTATTTGCTGGAACGTTGGTATAAATATAAAGAGGGTTTCCTGTTACGCCCTCGTTGATGAGAGAGAGAGGATAGCACTCACTTGTGAAATGACCACCCTGCTTATCAGCCTTCTGGTTGTACTGGAATCCTGCGTAGAGAGCGGTGTTGGCAGGAATAGTGTAAGGAGCATCGAACATCACTGTGTTCCAGCCCGCATTTGAAGAAGTAACGTCCTTGCTCAAGAGGATGTCATCGCCGAATCCTACGCCCTGGCTTGTGAACTCACAATCACCGAGCATCACTTTAGATACCAAGTTGGAAGCCAGGATGGCATATCTGATACCTACAACCTTCATACCCACGAAAGGCTTGAGGAAATCAGCACTCATAGCTGTGACTGCCTTACATGTCTCATAAGCTCCTATATTAGCGATACCCAAACCAGGCTGACCGAAATTGTCTGATGAGTAATAACCGAGATAACGCTGTCCGTCAGCAAGGGCTTTTCTTGGCGATGCCTTGACAGCCACCTTTGCAGGTGCAGCGTTGCGCTCCAGCTTCAATGCTCCATTCACCTGTGCGAAAGTGAATGTAGACATGAGAAGAGCAACCATAGAAAGTAAAACTTTTTTCATGTTCTATTAAATTTAATTGTTATTGAATATTTCCGGATGATTATTTTATAACAGTCTTCACTGTCTTGCCGTTAGAATACTTGATGAAGTTCAAGCCCTTCTGCAGGTTGTTGATCTGCTGACCGTTTGCATTGTAGAATGCTACAGGCTTTGCACCGTCGTTGGAAACGCCGTTGATGCTTGCAGGGTCGCTATAGATGAAGGTTACAGTAACCTTAGGACCATTTGCCTTGAGCACCTTGGTAGGAGCAAACTTTTCCTCAAAAATCTTAATTTGGAAATCAGTTGTACAAGATCCGTATCCTTCAGGAAACCACTCAGCCTCGAAACTTCGAGTTTTACCAGCTGCAACAGGAATCTCAGGCTTGGTTGTAAAATCGCCGACCTCCATCTTAGCATAGCAGCTTCCCGGGAAGCAACATTGCAAACGACCGTTGTCCATAGACTTGATGTTAACATAAGCAGATGCATAAACGGGCTCCTCTGTCGTGTTCTTGACATAGAGTCCGGATTTAATCTCTACCTCAGGAGCATCCTCAACATCTGTAGGATTGATGATTAGAGTTGAACCGTCAGCAACTACGTTGCCATTGGCGTCAACAAACTGCAGGGTAGTGAGGTCTGTCTCCACCTCCTCTTCCTCCTGCGCATAGACTGTAGTGAAAGCCATGAGGCTCAAACCAGCCAACAAAAGGGTCTTTAATGATTTCATATTTTTCTTTTTTTGATTTTAATCGGTTTTGTATTTGAAGCGCCCTGAGCGACCTGTCGGCTCAAAGCATATATGGGAGTCCGGAATTTCCGGACTACCTGAGGATAAATTACTTTGTCAACAATGACTGTGGCTTGATTGCCTTCTTGGTCACCTGCTCCACGTTGTGGTTGTCGGCACCGTTGACGAAAGCCACTACACTGACGTTATCGGCATTCCATTCCTCCGGCAGAGTGTAGGTGTAGCTCTTCTCGCTTTTCACGCCCTCTTTCACGGAGATTGCGTCACCCCATGCGTCAGCGGTAACGTTGGCACGGAACACGTGGTTGTGGATATAGTCGTAGTTATATCCGCTCTGGTCCTTCTGATAAGCCTTCACACCATCTTCGAGCAGCCATACGGTGAGCTTGCCGTCGGTGTTGCCGTCAGTGCCGTAAGCCTCAACATTGATAGTGAGCTGACGAGAAGCCTCGTCATAAGTATTTGTCAAGTTGAGCGAAAGCTTGGCTTCCTTCTGCAGCTCAATAGCCACGGCTGCTCCCCACTTGGTATAGTCGGAGAGCACTACAGAACGGTTGATAGTAGCAGTAGGCTGTGTTGTCACGCCCCATGCGTTATAGTATGTATCAGCGATGTCTGTCTTGAGACCTACATATTTCTTGCTGCCCTTGAATCCGAGCGGACCGCTGTGCATACCAACAGCGATGATGTGATCCTCGCCATACTGCTTGAGGAGACCTTCGATGATTTCAGTTCCGTTAGGGCAGTAAACACAGTTCTGGCCAGTGAAGTCCTCGATGAGCACGGCACGGTTTACTGATGCAGGCTTAACGTATTCGAAGCGCTCGTTCTCGTCGATGTCAGAACATGCCGTGAAGAGAGCCGCAACGGCAACTACTGCCGAGCTATATAGAATATTCTTTAGTTTCATGAGATTTAGAAGTTATAGTTATACGACAATGTTACGCCCTTGCTTGCCGGCACATAGCGGCAGACGCCACCAGTACAGTTGAATCCGGCGCGTGTACGTCCGTAACCCACCTGCAGGCGATGTGCACCATAGTTGAATGTCACAGATCCCATATAATAGTGGTGCTTTGTCTCACCGGCATTGTAGAGGTCAGATACAGTGAACATCCAGTTAGGAAGCACTGACAGCTCGAGCAGTCCGCTGATCCAGTCGCCCTGTGCGCCGTTTGAGTTCCACTTGAAGATCTGATAGTCCTTGCCGTCAGAAGACTTCATATACTGAGCCTCACCGCGGAGAGTCATCTTGCGAGTCATCTTCCACTTGGCGTCAGCGATGAAGATGTGGTTGAGCACGTCGCCGACGTGTGCACCGTCTTCACGCTCGATTGCCGTGAGCACGTCGTTATTGTAATACTGGTTCATATACATGAAGTTGAGCTTGAAGTCACGGCTGTACTTCTGCTCATACTGGATGTTGAAGTCGCGGTAGAACGACTTGCCTATCTTCCAGAATGCCGAACCATAACCATTTGAGCCATATCCGTATCCGTCATAGTGAGGTCCCTTGCTGAAGTTCTTGTCGATGTCGAACACGTGAGAATAGTTGAGCTTGAAGCTTGGAGCGTATCTGCCCTTGAACTTGTATCCGATTTCTCCCTGGAAAGCCCACTCGCCGTCGGAGCGTGTGGCATAAGGATAGAGAGCTGCGAGGGTGTATGTCTGCTCCATTGTGAATGCAGGCAGGTTGTTGATGTTCGACGAGAGTCCTGTCACGCTGCGTGCGCTGCGGAATCCCATGTTGTCAGAACGCTTTGCCTGAGCCAACACGCTGAATCCATTGCGTGAGTAAGAAGCAGAGAGCATTCCTACGCGGCCGGTACGGTAGACATACTTGTTCTCGAATGATGGGTCCTGGGTCTTCCACGCATATTCAGCGAGGAATGAGAAATCGCCGGTCTGCAGGTTGGCACGCACGTCGAATGCGTTTACCGTTGACGGGAACTTGAGCTTGTATGAAGCTCCAGGCACCATAACGTTGTCTTCGTCTGCCGACTCATACTTGTTCACCCATGATGCACCGAGTGTGAGGTATGTATTGTTCTCCTGGAAGCCACGAAACCACTGGTCGAGGCTGAGCTCCAGGTCACCGCCTGTCACCCATGCGTCGTTCCACTTCCAGTAGTGGCGCTGCTTTCCTGAGAGTGCCTTGATCTGAACACCCTTTGCAGGGCGCAGCACGAGCTTGCCTCCAAGCAGCGAGTTGTCGATACCGAGACTTCTCTCCTCGTATGTGCGGAGGATGAAGCCCGAACCGAACTGCTCATAGAAAGTACCGAGCGTAAGGTCGAATTTGTCGAAGTGTGTCTTGATATAGAAGTTTGGCACGCCCCATCCCTTGAAGCTCTTGTCTGTGTCGGCATAA
Organism: Prevotella pectinovora; assembly: GCF_041323955.1. Taxonomy (NCBI): domain Bacteria; kingdom Pseudomonadati; phylum Bacteroidota; class Bacteroidia; order Bacteroidales; family Prevotellaceae; genus Prevotella; species Prevotella pectinovora. The sequence continues at coordinate 2,853,916 of NZ_JBGLIV010000001.1, read as the reverse complement.
CCTGGCAGCGGATGCTTTGTGAACTCGAAACGGAGTCCGGCATCGAGGTGGTTGCTACGTGCCGCAATATCGGCATAGGTATTAGTAAGAGCCCACTCGTTGTATTTCTTTGCCCCGATTTCGGTATCCTCCTGAGGAATGATGACATCGCTCTGGATACTACCGCTTACAACGAACTTGTCGTCGTTGTTCTCCTGTGCCGTCGCTGTTGTCGTGGCGGCGAGGGCTGCTGCGAGTGAGAAAAATAGAATTGGTCTCATTTGAGATTTGTCTTTTATAAGTTAATAAGGTATATAGAAGAAGCGCTTCGGCTTCTGCCATTGTCAAAAAAAGGATTAAAAGCATCATGCCATGGAAATCCCTTCCATGACATAATGCTCATGAAATTTCTTTATTACTTGATGAGTTCTCTCACCTTCTCTATCAGCTCCTGCTCGGCACCCTCGGTGTAGCCGTTGTGCTTGAACACCACCTTGCCTTCACCGTCGCAGATGATAACGAATGGAATCATCTCGCCACCGAACGACTTGCGGAACTCGCTGTTGGAGTCGAGGAGTACCTCGTATGGCCATCCGTGCTGGTTAACGAGAGGCTTCACCTTGTTGGCGTTCTGTGCCTTGTCAATGGAAACGGCATAGAGCTTCACGCCAGTCTCTGCCACCCAGTCCTCGTAAACCTCGCCGATAGCGCTGAGCTCACGGTTACATGGCTTGCACCATGTGGCAAAGAATGAGATGATAAACGGTTTTCCGTCGTTGCTGAGAGTAGAGGTGTCAACTGTCTTGCCCTCGATGTTCTTCAGCTTGAACGATGGAAGCTGTGCGCTCGCGTTCTCCACAACAGCGAAGAGGAGCATTGCCAAAACGAGCAGACTCTTGCTCATCTTGCTCAGATTCAATATACAATTCTTTCTCATGAGTATGATATTTAATCGATTATTAATAACATGTATTGTGTATTTCGTGGCAAAATTAATTTTTATATTGTTTACTCCCAAATAAAAAACAAGAAAAATAAAGAAAATGGCTCGATTATTTAACAAATGACGCAATTTCGGGGTTTATTTCATTATTATGTGATATTTATACACTTATTATCATGACAATAAGTGCATCTTCATTGAATGGAAGAAGCCACATGGCTAAAGTCGGCATTAACCGCGAAATCGGTCACCTGACGGAAATAGCTGATTGTCGGGAAACACGCTCTTTATATCAATATAAAAGAATACAGGAAATCATACATATAATATATAATGTGAAGGGGATATATAATGTAGAGGTGGGGTATATAATTAATGTGAGGAGGATATATATTGTGTGGGGGATATATATTGTGAGGAGGATATATATTGTGAGGGGGATATAAACACTACAATAAATCAAGACGGACTGATCATTACAGACTTGACTGCTTCGTATTCTCAATGGCATATCCATTCGTATTCTCGATGGTATATCCAGTGATTGCTGATGATTTGTAAAATTATATTCAATACTATAAAATTTCCTCCGAAACTGTCAGACCATCTGGTTTTCTTTATATCGGTTTGACATACAGACAGTTAGCGACCTGACAGTTGTTCTGAATTGTCTGGATGGTTTGAAAACTGTCTGGCTCGGTATTACTCATTAAACCCAAAACGGTCATTAGGCCGTTTATTGTATTTTATATTTACTGCTTGCAGTCTTTTGTTTTTTATAAGGCGTCTTTTGCTTGTTTTTAATTCGTAATAGCTCGCTATTACTCATTAAAAGCCAAACAAAATCCACTCTTCTAAAAGAACAAAATCCAGGCAAGCCCTAATGACCGATTTGGGTTAAAAGCCAAACAAAATCCACTCTTCTAAAAAGCAAAATCCAGGCAAGCCCCAATGACCGATTGGGGTTAAAAATGGGCAAGGTGCTTGCCCAAGTGGGGCAAGGTGCTTTCACATGTGGGGCAAGCTGCTTGCCCCACTTGGGCAGAATTGATGCCAGACGGATGCCCCAAAGTTCATGGTTTAGGAAGAGGCAGAAAACGACAATGGGAGACAAGGGCGATGCGACGATGACTTGTCGTTTTCTGCCCTTGTCTCCCACTGTGGATTATTCTGTCAGCCAGATGTGGCTGTAGTCTGGCGTGACTGCGGTCAGGCGTGGTTATGCCTCGCGCAGCTTTGTTCCCATACGTGCCTCCACCACGTTGATGACGTAGTCGGCAAGTTTCTCACACTCGCTCACGATATCCATATACATCGTACCGATGGCGTAGGTGTAGAGATGGTTGTTCACGTCGTTGATGTTCTGGCTCTTGAGCTGCGTACGGTAGTTGTTTATCTCGTTCTCTATGTTGAACGAACGGTTCACGTCGAGGTCGTAGCGTCTGCTGGAGAGCATCACGTTCATCTGTGTGAGACTGTCGTCGGTGAGCTCGAACATCTGGTGAAGATGGTCATACTGCTGCTCGGTGAAGTCCTCCTTGCCACGCAGTTTGCGGTTCAGCGTGCGTGCTATGTTGTAGCAGCTGTCGCCGATACTCTCTATCTCTGATATCTCACGTAGCATGGCGCGTATTTTCGCCTTCGTCTCGTCGCTGAGGTGTGAGTCGCTCACCTTGTCGAGATAGTTGGCAATCTCTATCTCCATATTGTCGGAGATGCCTTCATATTTCTCGATGCGTGTGAAGAGCTTCACGAAGTCGTTCTCGTTTTTCACTCCGAGCAGTTCTCTCACCATAGAGAACATACGCTGTATGCGCTCTGCAAACGACTGTATCTCCTTGCGTGCCTCGAGCACCGAAAGCTCCGGAGTGGCCATGAGGGTGTTGTCGCCGATGTAGCGCAGGCGGAAGTCGTCTTCGTCCTTCATGGCGTTTGGCTTGATGATGGTGCATACGAGTTTTTCCATCTGTGGTATGAACCATATCAGCACTGCCGTGTTGCACACGTTGAAGGTGGTGTGGAAGGCGGCGAGCACCACAGAGAGGCGTGAGGCGTCGATGTGGCCTGAATGCGGGTCAACGCCCACGAATCCGCATACCATATCTATGAAGGGATAGAATATGCAGAGCACCCACAACACTCCAAACACGTTGAACGAGAGGTGTGCCATGGCGGCACGCCTTGCCTGGGTGTTGGCTCCCATCGCCGCGATGTTTGAGGTGATGGTGGTACCGATGTTCTCACCGAGCACGAGGGCTATACCCATATATATCGGCAGCACACCGCTGGAGCAGAGCACCATGGTGATGGCCATGAGGGCTGCCGACGACTGCATACAGAATGTGAGTATCGTTCCCAATCCGAGGAACGCGAATATGGTGAGGTAGCTGTCTTTGTCGAACGACGAGAAGAATTCTATTACCGACTGGTTGTGACTGAGGTCCATTTCCTTGCCAGTGGCGCCGAGGGTGGAAATGGCGAAAAACATAAAAGCGACGCCGAACAGGAAGTCACCTACATAACGGTGCTTCTTCCTGTATATCAACAGGAGTGCTATGAAGAACACGGGGAACACCACGTTCGCCATATTGAACGAGAATCCCAGTGTCATGATCCATGCCGTGAACGTGGTACCGATATTGGCTCCCATAATCACCGATATGGCTTGGGCGAGTGTGAGGAGACCGGCGTTGACAAAGGATACTGTCATCACGGTGGTGGCAGTGGACGACTGCACAGACGCTGTTACGAACATACCGGTTATCAGTCCGGTAAAACGTTTTTTGGTCATGGTGCCGAGGATGTGGCGCAACTGCGAACCGGCCATCTTCTGCAAGGCTTCGCTCATGACCTTCATGCCATAGATGAGCAGAGCCAATGATCCAATGATCTTAAAAATAATCCAAATCGACATATTTTAAATTTATTTATGATGCTGACGCGCATTAATGTCGCAGAAAGGGAGTAACTTTACAAACGTGAATCCCTAAAAATGTAACACTTATGAAACAAGTAATACAAATCCGTTGCAAAAATAATAAAAAAGTTTTAAACTCTGCAATCGGAAGCACACTTTCTGAAATTTATGACGCTTCTGGCCTCGATATGAAATACGGTCCGGTGAGTGCAAAGGTCAACAACAAGGTTGAAGGACTCAACTTCAGGGTGTACCACAACAAGGACGTGGAATACCTCGACCTCACCTCGCCTTCCGGACAGCGGACATATACCCGAACTCTATTCATGGTGCTCTGCAAGGCGGTGCACGACCTCTATCCCGAAGGCAACGTATGGATAGACATTCCGGTGTCTAACGGTTACTACTGCGACCTCATCATCGGCGAGGAAGTGACGGAACAGGTGGCAGCAAGAATCAGACAGCGCATGCAGGAGATTATCGACGCCAAACTGCCGCTGCGCCGCCACGAATGCACCACGGAGGAGGCGATAAAGGTATTCGAGGGCAGGGAGTCGAAGGTGAAACTGCTCAGAAGCACCGGTTCGCTATACACCACCTATTATGATATAGACGGATACAAGGACTACTACTATGGGTCGCTGCTCACCAACACGTCGCAGCTGAAACTCTTCGGACTGGAGAAATATTTCGACGGACTGCTGCTGCGCATACCGTCGCTCAAAGACCCGGGACAGCTCGGCGAACTGATACACCAGGACAAGATGTTCGATATCTTCAAGGAGCACCACCACTGGCAGGACATACTCGGACTGCGCACCATCGGCGACCTGAACGAGGCTGTGGACAAGGGTATGACCACCGACCTCATAAACCTCTCTGAGGCTCTGCAGGAGAAGAAGATTGCGCATATCGCCGACGAGATAGCCGCAAGGAAGAAGGTGAAGATGGTGCTCATCGCCGGACCGTCGTCGAGCGGAAAGACAACGTCGTGCAAACGACTCTCAATACAGCTCCTCACCAACGGCATAAAACCTATCGCCATATCACTCGACGACTATTTCGTTGACCGTGAGCACACACCGAAGGACGAGAATGGCGAATACGACTACGAGAGTCTCTACGCCCTCAACATCCCGCTGCTCAACCAGCAGATGAACGACCTATTCAACGGCAAGGAGATAGAGCTGCCGAAATACAACTTCCAGACGGGACGCAGCGAGAAGAGCGGCAAGAAACTGAAGATGCACGAGAACGACGTGCTCGTGGTGGAAGGCATCCATGCACTGAACCCGGAACTGACGGCACAGATTCCCGACGAACAGATATTCCGTGTCTATGCCTCAGCATTCACCACCATATTGCTCGACAGCCACAACTATGTACCTACCACCGACAACCGTCTGCTCCGACGCATCATCCGCGACTACAAATACCGCGGCGTGAACGCCATGGAGACAATACACCGCTGGCCTTCGGTGAGGGCTGGCGAGAACAAATGGATATTCCCGTTCCAGGAGAATGCCGACGCCATGTTCAACACGGCGATGATCTTTGAGCTGGCGGTGATAAAGCAGCAGGCGGTGCCGCTGCTTGAGCAGGTGCCTGAGAACTGTGACGAATACAGTGAGGCATACAGGCTGCTGAAGTTCCTGAAATACATCAAGCCTATCACAAACCGCCAGGTACCGCCCACTTCGCTGCTCAGGGAGTTCCTCGGCGGAAGCTCTTTCAAATATTGATGAGGGGCAATCCATCCTGACCTCCGAAGAGGGAAGGGAGCGATTTGTCTTTAAACTCAAATCGGTCATAAGGCATTGCTTGGAATTTGATTTAACCCAATCTGTCATCAGGACTTACTTGGATTTTCTTAAAACACCAACTGCCTGATGACCGATTTGGATCAGAATCCAGGCAAAACCGGATGGTCTATTCCACTAAATGCCAGCCAAATATGTTAAAATAGGTTATATATCAAGGCTTTTCTGTAGTTAAATCAGGGTTTAAATCGTATGGTAATTGTAAATTTCCTAATTTTGTGGAGTTATTTCCACCATTACCGGATATTTTACGAAGAAAGACATACAATAATTTTAAACAATAATAAACATGAAAATCAGAAAAATCTTAGTGTTTGCGGCATTGGTTGTCACAGGCGCACTGGGCATCAACGCACAGGAGGCCAACCCAATGATGCAGCCCCTGCCTATCGATCCAGCAATAAGGACAGGCAAACTGGCAAACGGACTGACTTACTACGTGCGCCACAACGGTTATCCAGAGAAGCGTGTGAACTTCTACATCGCCCAGCGTGTGGGTTCTATCCAGGAGGAAGAGAACCAGCGCGGTCTGGCACACTTCCTTGAGCACATGTGCTTCAACGGAACAAAGAATTTCCCAGGCAACGGTGTTATCGACTACACTCGTTCACTCGGCGTGCAGTTCGGCGGCGACCTGAATGCCTACACATCCATCGACCAGACTGTATACAACATCAACAATGTTCCTACAGACCGTGGCATCGCAGCCCTCGACTCTTGTCTGCTCATCCTAAAGGACTGGAGCAACAGCCTGACTCTCGATCCTAAAGAAATCGACCAGGAGCGCGGCGTTATCCACGAGGAGTGGCGTATGCGCACATCGGCAAGCAGCCGTATGTTCGAGCGCAACCTCGAGAAGCTCTACCCTGGCAGCAAGTACGGCAAGCGCTACCCTATCGGTCTGATGTCGGTAATCGACAACTTCAAGCCTAAGGCTCTGCGCGACTACTACGAGAAGTGGTATCACCCAACAAACCAGGCTATCATCGTGGTTGGTGACATCGACGTAGACCGCACCGAGGCTAAGATCAAGGAGATGTTCTCTGACATCAAGAACCCGGAAAACCCGGCACCTATCGTTGACGAGCAGGTTCCAGACAATGCTGAGCCAATCATCATCGTTGACAAGGACAAGGAGGAGCAGATGAACTCAGTGGAGCTGATGTTCAAGTATGACTCTACTCCGGAAGACCAGAAAGGCTATCTGCCATACCTCATCGAGGACTTCGTTACCGACATGGCTTCTGCCATGCTGAACGCACGTCTGCAGGAGGAAGCACAGAAGGCTGACGCCCCATTCGTAAGCGCTTACGGATATGCCGGCAACTATATCTTCGCCAAGACAAAGGATGCGTTCACATTCAACGCCACTCCAAAGGACGGAAAGACAGAGGCTGCTCTCGCTGCCCTGACCCGCGAGGCTATGCGTGCAGCCAAGTTCGGCTTCACCGCTACTGAGTATGAGCGTGCCAAGGCAAACTACATGAGCGCCCTTGAGAAGAAGTATACCAACCGCGACAAGATCAACAACGACGTGTTCGGCCGCGCTTGCGCAAGCAACTATCTTGAGAAGGAGCCTCTGCTCTCTATCGAGCAGACTTACCAGATCATGCAGCAGCTCACTCCGATGCTGCCTGTAGATGTGGTAAACGAGGCTATGAAGCAGCTCATCAGCCTCAGCGACTCTAACGTTGTAATCTACAACACCACAACTGAGAAGGAAGGTATGGTATACTCTACAGAGGCAAGCTTGAAGAAGGCTTACGACGATGCCCGCGCAGAGAAGATCGAGGCTTACGTAGACAACGTTAAGCAGGAGCCTCTCATCGCAGAGCAGCCAAAGGCTGGCAAGATCGTTTCTGAGAAGGAGAATGCCAAGTTCGGATACAAGGAGCTGACACTGAGCAACGGTGCACGTGTATTGCTGAAGAAGACTAACCTGAAAGAGGGTGAGGTATTGTTCAACGGTTCTTCAAAGGGTGGTAAGTCTCTCTACGATGCAAAGGAGAGAGTGAACCTCGACCTGTTCAACGACGTGATAAGCTACAGCGGACTCGGAAACTTCAGCAGCACAGAGCTGCAGAAGGTACTCGCCGGCAAGAACGCCAACGTGAACCTGTCTCTGACTAACCTTCACGAGTATGTCAGCGGAAGCTGCACACCGAAGGATATGGAGACAATGTTCCAGATGAACTACCTCTACTTCACTAACATCAAGAAGGACGAGCAGGCTTTCAACTCACTCATCAACCAGTATCGCGCTGCCCTGAAGAACAAGTCTCTCTCTGCTGAGAGCGCTCTCCAGGACTCTGTAACATACACTCTCCACGCTCACGACGCCCGTCAGATCTCTCTCGAAGAGAAAGATCTCGACAACGCCAACTACGACCGCATCCTGCAGATCGCCAAGGAGCGCACTGCCAACGCTGCTGACTTCACATTCACCATCGTAGGTAACTTCGACGAGACTCTCGTCCGTCAGTACATCGAGACTTACATCGCTTCTCTGCCTTCAGTGAAGAAGGGCAAGAAGTTCGTTCACGAGAACTTCAACAAGATCTCCAAGTATGCTACAGGCACCGTGGACAACACATTCCACCGCAAGATGGAGACTCCTAAGTCTAACATCTACATGTTCTGGTATAACAACACCGTGCCATTCACTCTCGACAACTCTATCAAGGCCGACGCAGCCGGACAGGTGCTCGACATGGTATATCTGAAGACTATCCGCGAGGAGCAGAGCGCTGCATACTCAGCTAACGCCGGCGGTTTCGCCAACCTCGGCGGCGACGTTCCATTCAACGCTATCTACGGCTACTGCCCTGTTAAGCCTGAGAAGAAGGACATCGCTATCAAGATCATGCGCGAGGAGCTGCAGAAGCTCGGTTCTACAATCGACGCTGACATGCTGAACAAGACCAAGGACCTGATGGTAAAGCGCTATGAGGATGGTCTGAAGACCAACGGCTACTGGATGAACGTTATCCAGACATGGGACGAGGAAGGTGTTGACATCAACACTGACTACGAGAAGCTCGTCAACGCCCTCACTCCAGCATCTGTTGCTAAGTATGTGAAGGACAACTTCATCGGCAAGAACAGCGTGAGCGTTATCATGCTCCCACAGGAGTAATGATTTCACGCTGACAGATAATATATCTTAAAAAATCCCAGCCGCAAAATAGCGGCTGGGATTTTTTTGTGGGTTTTCCTGAATACAGGTTTATCCCGTTTTGTATAAAAATAGAGGACAAGACAAAGGCTTTCCTGCTGACTTCAGCCCCCCTCTCGGGCTAAAACCCATAATGACATAAACCCATCCTAACCTAAACCCAAAGAACAACCCACCTAGCCTTCCCAAAGGGAAGGAACAGATTACTCCGTCTAATGAACTTCAGCCCCCACCTAACCTCCCCCGAAGGGGAGGGACAGATACCTTTGACTGCATGATAGTCGTTTGTAGTCATCTGATTATCAATAGATTATCAATAGCAATAGTTACTGTCCCTCCCCTTCGGGGGAGGCTAGGTGGGGGCTGATGACAGTATTCTGAGTAACTTGTTCCTTCCCTTTGGGAAGGTTAGGATGGGTTATCCCTTTGGAAAAGGTCAGGATGCGTTTGAGGTCAGAATGGGTTTATCCAGGTGAGTAATTACCTACTGCTGCCGTTTCAACACGAACTGTGCCGTCTGTATCATCGAGAAGACATAGCGCTGGAGTGGCTTGAAGGCAGAGGTCATAGGAGTCTCATGCAGGGTGCCACGGGCATCCTCCACATAGCAGAAGTTCTTCTGCATCTTAGGATTGTACACATAGACACGCTTGCCGTCGCGGGCGATAATCTGATTGTCGGCAGAATAGAACACCATAGGACGGGACGTATGCAGGAGGTCCTGTCCGAAACCGTCATACTCATACCCCATATTGAGCAGAGAGAGCAGCGTAGGCATCACATCCACCTGCTGGGCAAGTCCGTCGTAGCGCATCGTGGGCACACCGGGACCGAACATGATGAGCGGTATGTGGTTGTAGGATTCCGGAGCCTCGGTGGTAGCCTTGCCCACGAGTTTGCCGTGGTCTGCCATTATCACGAAGATAGTGTTCTTATACCATGGTTCGTGCGACGCCTTGCGCAGGAAGTCGCCCACCGCCCAGTCGGCATATTCCACAATCTGCGTCTCCGGGTCATGCGTCTTGGGTTTGAAGAACGAAGGTATCACGTATGGCGGATGGTTGCTGATGGTGAGGAGAGTGGCAAGAAACGGTTTGCCACTCTTGGCACGGCTGTTGATGGTGCCCAGGGCATAGTCGAAGAGGAAATGGTCTGACACTCCGAAGCTGTTCACAATTTCCTTCTTAGGATAATTCTCCTGCGAGTAAATCTCATCGTAGCCGTTGGTGGTGAAAAACGCCTTCATGTTGTCATACTGTGCCTCGTGGGTCATGAAGAACATATTGTGGTAGCCATACTTCTTGAGCACTGTTGGCACTCCCTTGCGGTGTGGCGTCACCGTGCCCTTCATCAGATTGCGAAACATGAGCGCCGGAAAGGAGTATAAGGATGCTGTCATACCGTGGTTGGTATGTATTCCGGCACTATAGCAACGGGTGAAGGCGAGGGAATGGTCGTAGAGCGAATCGAGATTCGGCGTGAGGCGCTGCTGCTGTCCGAAGGTCTGCATCAGACTCGCCGACATCGACTCCATGAGTATCACCACCACGTTGCAGCGACGCGGTTCGCCCACGGCAGCCACCTCACGGCGCATCACGCAACTGCTGTCCACCGCTCCCGTTATGCCCAGCGACTGGCGGGCAAGACCCACTGCCTCGGCATAGGGCATGAGATGCAGGTCGCGGTTCTCCTTGCGCATGTCGTCGAGAGCACTGGTAAGGAGGTTGAAGGCGGGGTTGATGCCGAGCTGGTTGAGAAACGGGTCGTCGCAATAGTATGCCTGACTGATTTTAATGGGGTTGTAGCCCATACGGCCCCTGATGCCGAAGAGGCAGAGAAGCACCACACATACTGAGACGATGAAGCGCAGCGCCACCGGCAACACGAAGCGGTCGTCCCTGCGGCAGCGGTCTATCCGTCTGTCGAAATAGCGGCGCATATATATCATCGCCACGATATATGCGGCGAGGAAGACGAAATAGAGGAAGATGTGGAGGATATACGATTTCTCCTGAAACACCATTCCTGCTGTGGTGGCGGCATAGCCGAACCATTCGAAGATGGAGGAGTTGATATTCTTGAAGAAATACTCGAAATAGGGTGTGTTTGCCGCCGATGCCATGAACACGATGGCTGAGAACACGAAATACCAATAGCACACTCCCTTACGCAGCTTCTTTCCGGCATATCCGAAGGCGGCGGCAAGGAGGGTCACGGCGAGAGGAAGCACCGAAATGTAGCATGCCACCACATTGTCAAACCACACACCCTTGACGAATGCCGTGACGACACTCGCCCCATGGTCGGTTATCATACCGTGGAGACACGTCAGCTCCACTAATCTGAATACTGTCAGAACTACCAACATCAAGGCATGGACACTGACCAGCCATGCCAACGACAAGAAAAACTGCTTGCTTCTATTCATTTTCATTCTTATGATTATCCCCCTTCTTCTTGGGGCGCATTTGTATCGGTTGACACCATGATACTCAGGTATTTATGGCTGTAGCCCGCGGCAGACAGCCCCAATATCGTCAATTACGCTGCAAAATTAGTTATTTCAGAACAATTTAAGCGGCATAAGTATAAAAATATGTACCTTTGCAGCGTATGTACCCATCTGCAAGCCCGGAAAAGGCAGCAGACGTTCCACCACTAAAAGATAGCATGAAGACAGTAATAGCCGAACGATACAAGAAATATTCTGATTACATCAACAGCATACCGTCGCTGTTCAGCACCAACACGGGAGAGGTGCTGAAAGACAAGCGAAACAGTGTGAGACGTCTCGAACACGACGGTCTGACATTCATTGCCAAGCGATACAAACGGGTGAATTGGATCCAAAGCATCATATACACACACTTCCGCAGGACAAAGGCGAAGAGGGCATTCCTGTTTGCCGACGAGTTCAGAAAGCGTGGAGTCAGTTCGCCACGCGCCGTGGCTTACATGGAGGAATATGAGCACGGCAGATTCACCGTGGGATATTTCGTATACGAGGAGAGCAAGGGCAAGGAGGTGTTCCAGGAACTGGTGAACAAGGAGGACTTCGACCGCAAGCTCACCGATGCCGTGATTGACTATATCGTGCTGATGCACAGTCACGGAGTGTTGCACGGCGACCTGAACTCGGCAAACTTCCTCTATACTACCGATGCCGACGGCAATTACCACTTCGACATGATAGACACCAACCGGTCGCATTTCTGCGACGGATGGCCTACCGACAAGCAATGTCTTGAAAACCTGAAGCGCTTCACTCACCGGCGCGACCTCTACGAATATGTGGTGCGCGGATATGCCAGGCGCAGGGGATGGGACGAAGAAGAGACTGTAAGAAAGGCTGTGGCACTGCTCGACAAGTTTGAGAACAGAAAGAAGCTGCGCCTCTGAAAGAACATAATATCTTTTGCGCAATGATGAGGAACAGACCATACTTCATATTTTTGGCTATAATGGTCATGATGCTCACGCTGACAACGGCGAGGGCGCAGAACCCCGTGTTCGGCAACGACACGAAACCGGAGGACCGCGAGGTGGATATGGACAACCCTACCTTCGTGCCGATGGTGAAGGTGGGAAAGGTGCTACACGGAAAGGACAGCATACAATATGTGGAACTGAACAACGTGTACGTGTATCCGCCACAGGTGTTCAAGACTCCAAAGCAACGGCAGAGATACAACCGCCTGGTTTACAACGTGAAGAAGGTGCTGCCGATAGCCAAGGAGGTGAACCATATCATCATAGAGACATACGAATATCTGCAGACGCTGCCCAACAAGAAGGCGAAGGACCAGCACATGAAGCTCGTGGAGGCATGTATCAAGAAGGAATACACGCCGAGGATGAAGAAGCTGACGCTGACGCAGGGAAAGCTGCTCATAAAACTGGTATACAGAGAGTGCAACTCGTCGTCGTACCAGCTGGTGAAGGCATTCCTCGGTCCGATAAGGGCTGGATTCTATCAGGCTTTCGCATGGACATTCGGTGCGAGCCTCACGAAGAAATACGACCCTGAGGGCGACGACAAGGAGACGGAACGTGTGGCGAGACTCGTGGAGAGCGGACAGCTGTAACGCTGAGACAGAGAGACAACTGGGTAGAAGCCCCACCTACAATATAACACGCAAAAGACAAAAACGCAAAATGCAGCAAGCATCAAAGACAGAAAACAACTTGCCGAAGGTGTCGATAGTGACCGTTACATTCAACGCCGGACCACTGCTGGAGAAGACTCTCGGCAACCTGCAGATGCAGGACTATCCCAACAAGGAGATTGTGGTGGTGGACGGAAAGTCTACCGACGACACCATCATCACGATAAAGCGATACGCCCATTCGGGAACGATAACGACATGGGTGAGCGAACCTGACCGCGGCATCTACGACGCCATGAACAAGGGCGTGGGGATGGCAACGGGAGAATGGGTGATATTCATGAACGCCGGCGACGTGTTCGCCGCCGATGATGTGTTGCGACGCGTATTCTGCCAGCCTCTTGCCGACGCCGACGTGGTGTATGGCGACGTGGTGAAAGACGGCAACGTGAAGAAAGCTCCCGAGAGCTATTATCTCTACCATCGCATGATATTCTGCCACCAGTGCGTGTTCACACGCCGCGACAGCCTCATTAGCACTCCTTTCGACATCAAGCACAGGTTGTCTGCCGACTTCAAATCCTTCATAGAACTCTATCAGAAGGGGGCGCGCTTCAGATACGTGAACCTGCCGATAGCGATATTCGACACGGGAGGCGTGTCGAACAGCCACCGGTCTAAGGGACTGCGCGACAACATCAGCGTGGTGTGGGAGACGATTCCCATGCCGCAGCGACTGAAATTCATCATGCGGCTCGGAGTGCCCTATCTGATGTGCAGGCTGAGAGGGAAATGAAGTATTACAAGTTGACGAGTAAACAAGTTGACGAGGAGATTAGTTAGACGAGTTGACGAGCGGCATATCGGAGACATGCGAAACAAACAATAAACAAAATTCTACCATTCTTATGCTTAACGACCCTACATATCTGAAAATATTTATGGCATTCATCGGAATGATCATCACCTTCGCCATCTGCTGCGGCATATACTACGGATGCAACGCCGGAATGAGCCACAGCGCACGCGGACAGCAGACAAGGCGTTTCGCCCTGTCGTCGCTGATGGTATGGATTCCGCTCGCCATAATAGGCATCAGACCGAATCTGCCCGTCGCCATGGCGGCTGTCACTGGCGTGGCATGGGCTGCAACATACCCTCTGCTCTATCATCTGACAAACCGCAGGAAATCGCCTGACTATGAGAACTACGGTGAGATAGCTTGCGGTATTTATATCTTCGGACTGGCTGCCGCAGTGGGCATGATGGGCGGAGGAATGATTGTGGCTGTAGCTGAATGGGCACTGCTGATGGTGAGTCTGTCGCTGGCAGTATACTACAGGCTCTATGGCACGTGTATCGACGCCAACGGCATGAAAATACTGCAAGACTCCCACCCCAACGAGATAATAGAATTCGCACGGTCGTACTCCTGGTGGAAGGTGGCGCTGCTGCTGGTGGCTATAGTGGCGCTGCTGGCTGGTGTGGTGATGATGAACATTCGGTCTGGCGTGGCTCTGGAACCATGGCGCATCGCTGTGGCTGCCCTGGCGGCTCTGGTGTTCGCATGGTATATGTTCAAACCGCGGCGCGGAATGTTCCAGAGGTCGGGGATTGTAAGGCTATGGCTGGACATAAAGGAGTATTCCGCCAACGACAAACGCTACGTCACCGAGATGGAACGCCGCTTGAAAGACCTCAACGTGAGACCCTTGGGAAAGCCCTTCGGCAAACCTTCCACTATAATGATGGTGATTGGAGAGTCGGCATCGCGCGACTATATGAGTGCGTTCACGAAGATGGACCACGACACCACGCCTTGGATGCGCGGCATGGCGGAGGACAAGGAGCATTGCGTGCTGTTTCCCAACTCCTACAGCTGTGCCATGCACACCGTGCAGTCGCTCGAAAAGGCACTGACGGAATACAACCAATACAACGGCAGACAGTTTTATGACTCCTGCTCCGTTATCGACATCGCACACAAACTGGGATACCGCGTTCACTGGTATAGCAATCAGGGACATCTCGGAGCCAACGACACACCGATAACGCTGGTGGCAAACACGGCGGAGGTGGCGAAATGGACGAAGCAGGACTTGGGAAAGGTGCAATACGATGAGTCACTGATAGATTTCCTCGACGAGCTGGACCCGGCGGAGAACAACTTCCTCGTGCTGCATCTCAAGGGAAGCCACTTCAACTTCCTCAACCGCTACCCTGCCGACCGCACGGTATGGGGAGAACAGGGGGTGCAGGACAATGTATTGAACTTCGAGAATTCTCTGAGATATACCGACGACGTGCTCCGGCAGTTTTATGAATATGCCAGCAAGCGCCTGAACCTGCAGGCGATGGTATATTTCAGCGACCACGCCACGATTCCCGACAGACACCGTTCGCCAAACTTCGCCGGCTTCGGCGATGTGCGCATACCGCTTTTCGTATGCTTCACCGATGAATATATGGCGTGTCATCCCGACCGCATAGAGGCTCTGAAGGCTAACAAGGACGCATTCTTCACCAACGACCTTGCCTACGAACTGATGTGCGGCATCTTCGATGTGGAATCCAACCATTTCGACGAGTCCTCGTCATTGGCAAGCAAAACATACAGATATACTCGCGACGACCTCACCACTTACGAGGGAAAGGCTCGCATTGCGGATGACAAATGATGCGGGTACACAGATAATGTGGGCACCCAAATGAATGCAGGTACACACGGATGATGCGGCTACACGGAATTAATTCAGATACACAGAAATAAATTTGTGTGGATAAGATTTGGGGAGGTAATCCCAAACCGGTCGTATGGAATTCCCGAACTCTGGTTGAGGGGTATATATAAAAAAAATAGAGGACGACTTGATCACTCAAACCGGCCTCCTGAAAACAATTCTTTTTAACGATATCAGTTGTGGTTGTAACCAGTAAAACTAATCAGTGTTACTAAGACTACTGCCATCAACATCATAGTCGTCTTAAAATCTAATAACATAATCTTTACCTTAAATCTATCAAACTACTAACCTATGAAAAATGTATTCTCCCGAACACGTTGCAAAGATACAACCTTTTGTGTTCGCACACAATAGTTTGGGCAAGTTTTTTAATGTACTTATTGATTTCTTTGACATACATCAAGGAATGTAACATAAAAAGCTTCACTTTTTACTTTATCCTTACATTTTGTAACATTTGTTTCGATATGCGAGACAAAACGACAAAGATAAAGAAAAGAGTGAAGCATTGAATACTCGGTATTACATAAAAACAGCCTGATGACCGTTTTTTGCTAAAGTTTCTCCTCTGCCAAAAGGCGCGCCACCTCCTTACAAGCATCCTCTATAAGGTCGAGAGCAATTTCAAAATCCTTTTGCGTCCCATAATATGGGTCTGGCACGGTGTGGTAATCCCTGTGGTCGGTGAGATAAGCTGCAAGACAAAGGATTTTCTTCCTGTCGGCAGCATTGCGTGCCACACCATTGAGGTCGGCAACATTCTCATGATCCATAGCGAAGACATAATCGAAGCGGTCGAAATCCTGAGGCTTCACCTGTCGTGCCCTGCTGCTGAAGTCATATCCCCGGCTGGCGCCACATTTCCTCATCCTGCTGTCGGGCAACTGTCCCGTATGCCAGGCTCCTATGCCGGCGGAGTCTATTTCCACGAAACCGTCGAGTCTGGGGTCGTCAGCCACAATACTCTTCATCACTCCCTCGGCAGCCGGCGACCGGCAGATATTGCCAAGACATACAAACAGAAGATATTTCTTCAGCGGGTTCTTTCTTTCTTCTCCAAACATAATATCATATATAATAATGTGTCGCCAGCGTCACTGCTCAGCAACGGTTAATAATCAGGTGCAAAGATAATGCAAGGCGAGAGCAGAACGAAATAAATATATTTATTTCTTATGCCGAGCCGCAGCTTATCTTATCTAAACCCGTTGGCGGAATTAGATTAGCGCACACTTAATCCTAATGTCAGTTTGTATTAAAATGGGCACGATGCTTGCCCAACTGGGGCAACGTGCTTGCCCATCATGGGCAACGTGCTTGCCCCTGTTGGGCAGATTTGCTGTCAGACGGATGCCCAATAAGTTGATGTTGTAATACCCATATCCCTGTTTTCAGAATTCTGCCAGCGCATGCAATTCCTGTCGTCTTAATTCCTTTCATCTGATAATTCTTTTCATCTGACAATTCTCTTTTCATCAGCAAACCATCCAGACAATAGGCTGACAATTGCCTGGCAGCCAACGGTCTGATTGCCAGAATATTACGATAAAAAACCAGACAATCTGACAGTTTTTCAGAAATTCTCGTTTTTACTGAGAATCAGCGATATGGGAAACTTTTGCTCATATCGACCAAATTAATTCCACCAACGGGTTATCTAAAGATAATGCAAAATCCGGGTAAATGAGAGAAATGGGAATGCATTCACATTTCCGAACGGGAGGATTTTATCTAAAACCGAAGACATAACAACAAGCTTGCTTGAAAATATACCCGACAACTTGTTTACCAAACAAAAAAATTGTTCTCGCACACAACCCTATTGACATACGTCAATAATGATTGAGGAAAATGCAAAAAATATCCGTTTGGTATTGCAACTTTACAAAAAATCCATACCTTTGCATCGTGTTTTTCATAGTATTAGATTTAAGGTTAACAAAGATTGGGACTCAGCGGAGCCCCTTTTTTTATGCCCATAAGTCTGACACCTCGAAAAACAAGGATTAACCCCAATCGGTCATTAGGACGTTTACATTATTTTTTTATGACTTCTTGCAGTCTTTCACTTTCAATGCAAGTACGACAAACTTGTCAGATAGTAAAACGGCAGTTATAAAATATAGCAAATAAGAAAGTGTGCCAAAACTCGCTGTCACGAGCCTTGACACACCCTATATCCTCTACATGCCACTATCATGGCATGCGCTACAAACTAAGATATCAATAATATCTTGCAGTGAAAGTGCTTACACCCAAAACGCGGAACTTGACACCGTCCTCCTTGTCCATATAGTCCTGGTATAGATGCATCTGATTGCCGTCGAAGCGCACTGTCACGTCAGCCCAGTCGTCATCGTCATCATCGTCGTCGTCAAGGTCAACAGGCTCCCACAGGCGCAACACACCGTTCTTAGAAGCCCAAGCAAGCGAGTGCGATGAAAAATGAATAAATGAAGTTTCTTTTCATAGTTTTTTGTTTTTTCGTTATTGATAATAGGTAAGTTAATTATGTGGCATCATGTCACTCATTTTGCCGTTTTTTGTTCTCATCTGAAAGGATAACATTTTAATTACCCTTCGGCTGCAAAGATATGTATTAAACCCAAATCGCTTTCTATGTTAATATCCAAATGTTTTGACCATTATTTTCAATTTATGCTGAGATTTTATATTCAGGGGTGAATGTTTGGCGATTTCTGACCATGGCTGTGACCAAATGTACAAGTTTGTTCTTGACATTGTTCAGTGCAACCTGCTTCTTCTTTCCTCGTTCTACGAGGCGCATGTAGTACCTCGCCATAATGGGATTGAAGTTGACGGCAGCTAGTGCCGCTTGCGTCAGCATGGCCTTTATCTGGCGGTTAGCCATATAATGTACATGCGGATCGGAATGCACACTGGTTCCCGAATCTTTGCCAAATGGAGCTAGGCCGTAATAGCAGGCAATCTTGCGTGAGTCGTAGTTGAAACGCCGGAAGTTGTCGGTGTACACCATCAGGCACACAGCGTTCTGCGTTCCTATGCCAGGCACCGAGGTCACGATGGTGAACACCTCGGTGAGTTCCTCGTCCGACTTGATGAGATCGGCAATGCGCTTATCTATCTTCTCTATCTCCTTATTGAGTTCAGAGACGATGTGCCGTCCGCTCTGCGAAATCATTGTCTTGACTGGCGACTTCTCCATAGTGAGTCGCTTTTCGCCTCTACGCACCTGGAAACTGCATCTGTGTCTTACGATCATCTGACGGTATAGGAACAGCTCACGCAGTTGTGTAAGCGACTCGCTAAGAGGCTCGTACATAACGGCTTTATCGTAATTCCTCATGGCGTATTCTGCAATCATCGAGGCGTCAGCACGGTCAGACTTCAATCGTCTAAGACCAGATGCGTCTTTGATGCTCTTTGCGTTCTCAAGCCACATGTCGTAGCCTTTACCGTAGAGGAAGTTGCACAGTCCCTTGCTGTAGTCGCCCGTGTTCTCGCCACAGAAGAGCCACAAGGACGAGTCGATACCGCAGGAATTCTGCTCAACCCACTTGACCAACTGCCTATAGCCAGACACGGTTGTCTTGAACTCGTTGAACACTCTAGCAGCGGTTTCTGCCAGTCCGTCTGCAAAAAGGATAGCCACATCAACTTTTTCTTTCGAAAAATCAACTCCGATAAATAAATTCTTCATAACTTTGTACGAGTTATATTGTGTAGAATTGGTCAATAGTTGTATGGACTAACACTCTAACAAGGCTCAGAGCCGATAACTTTCTATCTGGTCTTTGCAACTATGTCGATGAGGACCTAAACGATTTATAGCTTTACGGCTGGGTCATTAGCTGGTTTACCTCTTCGACAGACCGATTCTACCTTTTTACAACAAAGGTACGAAACTGTCTTTAGCAATCATAGTTTTACCTTGATTATTTTGGAGTTTATGCGACTTCGTCGCAATCTTCTGCAAACTTAGAGGTCATTAGGCCGTTTAATGTATAATTTTAATAACTGCTTGCAGTCTTTTGCTTTTTATAAGGCGTCTTTTGCTCGTTTTTAATTCGCAATAGCCCGCTATTACTCATTAAAAGCCAAACAAAATCCACTCTTCTAAAAAACAAAATCCATGCAAGCCCTAATGACCGATTTGGGTTAAACATTGAATCCACAATAGTTCAAAAATAGAACATTTTTTAGGAAAAACTAACGAAACCTAAATATCGCAACATATATGACGGAATTTATTAAAAATAATAGAGTGTAAAGACAATACCCATGCTTTTTTCAGATGAAAATGCAGAATAAATATATCAGTGAGAATAATGCGTGCATCCGCCTGCGGCGATGGACAAAGATTTAAACACATCAGCCCCCACCTAGCCTCCCCCGGAGGGGAGGGACAGATACCATTGGCTGCATGATTATCGTTTGTAGTTATCAGATTATCAAAGGGTTATCAATAGTAATAGTAACTGTCCCTCCCCTTCGGGGGAGGCTAGGTGGGGGCTGATGGTAATATACTGAGTAACTTGTTCCTTCCCTTTAGGAAGGCTAGGATGGGTTGTCCAACGGGGGAGAACGAGAGGGGGCTAATGACAATAACCGAAGAAACACTGCCTATGACATCAGCAAGGTATAGACTGTCTACTTTGTCTATAACTTCAGCCCCCACCTAACCTCCCCCGTAGGGGAGGGACAATTACTCTTAGCTGTCTGATAATCGCCTGTATGCCAGTACAAGGCATCTTCAGCCTGTCATTTCACAAGCGAAGAGATGGGGTTTCTCACACCCTTCATGCTGGTGAGGAATGCTTTCGCACTGCCAAACTTGAGGAACATGTCGAGACGGATAGGCACGTGGTTCTGGTCGTCGGTGACGTAGAAGCGCACTATCTCCTTCCATTTCCTGTCCTCATACTCCAGATACGAGAGCTCCACGCAGCGGTATTTCTTGCCGTTGTCTGCCTTCACCTTTGTAGTGCCGTTGAAACGCAGACGAGCCGGTGTGGTGCCCTTGCCGTCGGCAATAGGGAAGTCTACGACATGACCCTTCTTCCAATTTGCCGAACTGAAGGAGCGTGCCCTCATGAAGATGTTCATCATGTCGAACACACAATTGCCGGGAGTGAGGTTCTTCCATAAGTGAGAACCGTCGTTGCGCTGACGATGACAGCGCAGATGCGGTTTGCCGCCGGGATAGGAGTAGAACACCTCGTCTACGGTATACCGCTTTCCTTCACGTGCTCCCTTTCTGAAATACAGCGGTTCGAGCTCCTTTGAAGAGTAGCAGAGCAGCGTGTCGCGAAGCACGAACATATTGTCTACCTTGTTGTTGCCCCTTGTGGTGAGGCTCGACCTATAGGCACTCTTTCCCTTGTATGTGCTCTCTACGGTATACATACTGGCGGTGCCGGCCTTTACCCATACGAATTTCCAGTTATAGTAGAGGTTGTATGACAGGAACTCGCCCGACTTGAATGCTGTGTTGCGAAACGAGCACTGCGCCGATGCCATTGTGCATGATGCCATGACCATTGCCACGACTATCATTATTCGACGAAATCTTTTCATGATGATAATGTTGTTAATAAGTTGTGTCTATCGAGATTCCACTCACTGTCTGCCGTCGTAGCTGATGCCGAGCTTCTTAGCCCTTTCAGCGTTGCGGCGCTTGATGGTCTTGTCCTGCTCCGGCTTCTGCTTGGTGATGGCATACGGTTTCTGGTGGGCAGCATCACGGGAGTCGGGAGTCCACGAGAGGGTGATGTCCCATTTCGCCTTGCATTCTATACTCTCCGGATAATAGTATGTAGCCTCAGCCTGTCTGCCGTCGGCATAAAACCCCGTGTCCCATTCGCCGTTGCCGTTGCCGTCTGTGAACATCCTCAGATAATACGTGCCGGGGTTGACATAGAAGAATTCAGCCACTCCGCCACTCACAGCCACCGCCTTCACTGGTTTGTCGTTGGCGTCGAGCAGCTGCGCCACCATTGGCAGCGTGTCGTCAGGAGCGCTGATATTGACGAGCAGCGTGCCGTATTCGTCTTCCGGCTTCACCTTGAATCCCTGTTTGTATTCCGGCGACGGCGCTCCGTAGATGTCAACGAATGCAGTGGAGTCGATTTCCAGACTGTATTCCACGCCTGGTCTCCACTCCCCTATCAGCTCATACGAGCGCGCCACGTTCTTCCGCTCTCTGAAAATGAACTTGGAGCGATACCACAGCGTGTCGTGACGGGCATAGAGATGAATCATCGAGGTGTCGATGCGTGCCAACGGCGTAGGCATCTCCACGGTGATGTTCCTGTCCGGGTCGAGATATGTGGCAACGTTGTATTTAGGTTCCAGCAGTTCGATAGGCATCTGCTCCTGGTATTCCTTGCCACGCTTCTTCGCCTTGTCCTGCTGCTTTTTCCATTCCTCATATTTCCGCTCACGGTCTTTCTGCCGCTTCTCATACGACACCTTGGAGAGCACATCCAGCGTGTCGGTGGTGAGGGAGAGATTTCCGAGCGTATCGGTAGCCATATACGATAGTTGCAGAGTCAGCGTGTCCTGGTTTACGAGCGCCGTGTCGCGCAGCCAATAGCTCACGGTATCGTTCAGCAGCGAGTGTTCCACTATGAAAGCATCGTCGCTGTTGAAGTTCAGTCCCTTCACCACAGGCAGGTTTGCATCACCACCGCTGAAGAATACGGTGAAGAGACGAGGGTCCTTGCGCTCCACCTTCAGGAAGAAGCGGTCGGTCTGTGTCTCTGTGAATGCCCTCAGCACGATGTCGTCGGGGATGAACCGCGTATATTCCACGGAACGGATGGAGTCGATATGCAGGGAGTCGCGCCAGATGGTGTCCTGGCGTACTGCCCCAGTGAATTTCGGTTCTATTACATCATCCGAGAAGGCTATCATCTCGCTCTTCTGACTGAAGAAGTAGTTGCCGTCGGCATCCTGTAGCGCCACCACCCGGTATCTGCCGGGAGCCACGCCACGCACCACGAAGCGTCCGCGACTGTCGGTGCGCGAAACGCGGAGCAGAGGCTGCGAGAGGAAGGGGTCGAGCGACTTTCCGTCGGCGGAGGCATTATAGCCCTTCAGCAAGTTGCCCTCGGTGAGAGCCTCATCGCCAACGGCATAGAGTCCCACGAGGATACCCTTCACCGGTTCCAGATTCTGGGCGTTGACCACGTTTCCTGCCACCTCAAGCGTGTCGATGTGGTCGCTGGTGGAGAAACTGTAGGTGTAGTTGCCTAGAGGATTGCCCTCGTTCATGTCGGAGATCGCATCAGAGAAGTCGATGGTATAGGTGGTGTTGGGCTTCAGTGAGTCTTTCAGTTCCACCACAATCTTCTTTCCGGCACCCTTTATCTCCGGCGTTTCGAGCTGTGGCGGCGACACCACCACTTTCTCCGTGGGATTGTCCACCTGGATGAACTCATCGAAGAGGATGGATATTTTCTTCGCCTTCACCCCCACTCCCTTGTCGGCCGGAGTGCAGCCGATGATGCGTGGAGGCGTCTCGTCGAACCATCCCCCGTCGGGCTGTCCCATCTTTGCACAAGACGAGAGCAGCGAAGTGATGGTCAGCAAGACCACGCATGCCGGCAGCCATCCCTGTTTCTCAAGAGAGAAGGAATGCAGAATGGTATTTCTCAAAAAGTCGTTTGCTCTTCTGTATATCATATATATAATATGTGTCATTGTTTGTGCTCATTGCGCCGCTGCCACATAGGTCTTGTCTTCATCCCGAAGATGCCATGCCTGTGGCAGACGGGGCATGCGTCAGCCATTCATCTTCAGCAGTTCGTCGATGTGCTTGCGGCTGTTGCTCAGGCGCGGCACCTTATGCTGTCCGCCGAGCTTTCCCTTCGACTTGAGCCAGTCGTTGAAAAGGTCTTTGCGCGCCTTTACTATCTCCAGATGCTGCAGCGTGATGTTCTTGTAGCGTTTCGCCTCGTAGTCGCTGTTTATCTCCTGCAGCTTCTTGTCGAGCAGCTCCGTGAACTTGTCGAGGTCGGCAGGCTCCTTGGAGAATTCTATCAGCCACTGATGGCGGCATTTGGCATTGTCGTCCATGAATACCGGAGCGGCGGTATATTCCAGCACCTCGGCTCCTGTCTGCTCACAGGCGTATGCGAGTCCCTTCTCCGCATTGTCAACGATGAGCTCCTCACCGAAGGCATTGATGAAATGCTTGGTGCGGCCGGTGATGACAAACTTGTACGGATTTGTGGACGTGAAGCTCACGGTGTCGCCGATGACATATCTCCACAGTCCGCACGAGGTGGAGATGAGCATCGCATAGTTCTTGTTTGTCTCCACTCCCCAGAGCGGCACGACGGTAGGATTCTCCTTGTCGAACTCGTCCATAGGGATGAATTCATAGAACACACCATAGTCTATCATCAGGAGCATCGACTTGTCGGCAGGGTCGTCTTGCAGTCCGAAGAATCCCTCGCTGGCATTGTATGTCTCCATATAGTGCATGTTTGGCGAGGTGATGAGCTGTTCATACTGCTTGCGGTATGGAGTGAACGCCACACCGCCATGGAAGAACACCTCAAGATTCGGCCACACCTCCTCAAGATGCTTCTTGCCGGTGAGCTCCATCACTCTGGTGAGCACGGAGAGCATCCACGACGGTACACCGCTGATGTTCGTCACATTCTTGTTTATCGTCTCCCTGGCTATGCGGTCGCGCTTTATCTCGAAGTCAGAAAGGAGAGCCGTGGCTTTCTTGGGCACACGTACGAGGTTGGCAAGCGGATTGATGTTCTCTATGAGGATAGCACTGAGGTCGCCCACAAGCGAGTCTGCCACACCATAGTTGGGCGAGTGGCTTCCGCCAAGGATAAGGCTCTTGCCGTCGAAGAGGCGGCTGTCGGGATTGTTGCGCAGATACAGAGCCACGGCATCCTTGCCTCCGGCATAATGCACATGCTGCAGACCGTCGTGGCTAACGGGTATGAACTTGCTCTTGTCGTTGGTGGTGCCAGAGGATTTGGCATACCATTTCACGCTTCCTTTCCACAACAGGTCGCACTCGCCGTGGCGCATACGGTCGATGTAGCCCTTGAGTTCCTCGTAGGTGTTCACCGGAACATGACTGGCGTAATCAGAGTATGAGCCTACGGCTCCGAAGGAATACTTGCGTCCATACTCGGTGTGCTTGGCATTGCTCATGAGATAGTGGAGCACTTCCATCTGCAGTGCCTCTGCCTCCTTGTCGTATCGCTCTATCTCCTTCTGACGGGAGACGAACGCTCCTCGTATTATCTTTGTTAAACTCATTATAATCTGTATATAGTTGTCGTTTGAGGCATGCGGGAAGAGTTGTCGCCCTCCCGCAAAAAGGAAAGCATCATCGCATTATTCCTTTATGTCGCTTCTGATAAGCTGCAGGAGCTTCTCCACTGCCTCTTCTTCGGGTATATTCTTCTCCACACACTCCTTGCGGCGATACAGGGAAATCTTGCCCCTGCCGGCTCCCACATAACCGTAGTCGGCATCTGCCATCTCGCCGGGACCGTTCACGATGCATCCCATGATGCCGATCTTCAGTCCCTTCATGTCTTTTGTAGCCTCCTTGATGCGGGCGATGGTGGCACGAAGGTCGTAGAGAGTCCTTCCGCAACCGGGACAAGAGATATACTCCGTCTTGGTGGTGCGCAGGCGGGCTGCCTGGAGAATTCCGAATGCCGTGGCGTCGATGTCGGCATCAGAGAGAGTACCGTTGTTCATGAGCCATATGCCGTCGGTGAGTCCGTCGAACATCAGAGCACCCATGTCGGCTGCCGCCTCAAGCTGGAAGTCGCCTTTCTCCTCCTGACTGTGGGAATACATCTGGCAGAACACCACTGGATTTGCCACGCCCTCAGTCATAAGTTCATGCACGAGAGCACGCTGCTCGCCAAGGCGGTTCACATTGTTGCTCACGCTGATGACGACAATCTCCGGATGCGCCTTCAGGCATGGGATATATTCGGCGCTCGGCGCTCCGTATGGCAACACAAGGAACTTGAGCGGCGCTTTCACTCCGCTCAGGAACGGGATGGCATTGTATGGGAATATCGGGAACACGTTGTGGCGCTGCTCCCCTGAAATCTGTGCGTAGACATTGAAGTCAACGATATACTTCTGACCTTCCACCTTGTTCTCCGGGAGTTTCGCTCCCATATATAGATAGTCGGGGGTGAGGTCGGGGTTGGCATTTGCTGCCGGAGCCTCATCGCCATGGATTCTGCTGCTTATCACCACAGGCAGGTTGTCGCCGCCGATATTCTCCACGGGAACAGTGGTGCGGCGCTCAGGAGATACCCAGTTGAACTTGTCGTATACCCGGCCTGGGATAAGCGTATGGCCGGCACGCCTGGTGATATAGTCCACGAGATGGCGCGCCACAGGAATCTCAGCCTCCGGCTCCTCGCTGAGCGATACTCGTATGGTGTCGCCGATACCGTCGGCAAGCAGCGCTCCGATACCCACGGCACTCTTTATCCTTCCATCCTCGCCTTCGCCTGCCTCTGTCACTCCCAGATGCAGCGGATAGTCCATCTGCTCACGGCGCATGGTGTCAACCAACAAACGTACAGACTCCACCATTACCACCGTGTTGCTTGCCTTGATGGAGATCACCACATCCTTGAAGTCTTCACGCTTGCAGATGCGCAGAAACTCCATGCAGCTCTCCACGATGCCTGCCGGCGTGTCACCATAGCGAGACATGATGCGGTCGGAGAGCGAACCGTGGTTCACTCCGATGCGCACGGCAGTGTGGTGCTCACGGCAGATATTGAGAAACGGCACGAACTGCTTCTCTATCTTCTTCAGTTCCTCGGCATATTCCTCGTCGGTATATTCCAGTTTCTTGAATGTGCGCGCCGGGTCAACATAGTTTCCGGGATTTACACGCACCTTCTCTGCATACAGCGCCGCTACATCGGCTACATGAGGATTGAAATGCACGTCGGCAACGAGCGGTGTAGTGATGCCCTCCTCACGGAGACGGGCGTTGATGTTCTTGAGATTCTCTGCCTCTCTCACTCCCTGAGTGGTGAGACGCACGTATTCTCCGCCAGCCTCAATGATACGTTTTGCCTGATCCACACATGCCTCGGTGTCGGCAGTGGAAGTGGTGGTCATAGACTGCACACGGATGGGATTGTCGCCACCAAGCGGTGTGTCGCCGACATTCACCTCATGGGCTTCACGGCGGGAGTAGTTGAAAAGACCGCTCCATCCGTCAGTGTCACATCCTACTCCTGCACATGCATGGGGATTCTGGCTATGATTATTCTTGATATCCATTGGGATTATGAATTTTAACGATTCGGAGTTAGACCCGAAACGGGAAAATCAATTAGTCTTGAAGTTATATTTCACCTCGGCAAGATCCTTGTTTGCCTTCTCTATCTTGGCTCCCAGACCATCCTTGTAGTTCTTCATCTTCTCTGCGAGAGAAGCGTCGGCAAGAGCCATTATCTCTACGGCAAGGATGGCGGCATTCATCGCACCATTCACTCCCACCGTGGCAACAGGTATGCCAGGAGGCATCTGTATGATGCTGAGCATGGCGTCCATACCGTCGAAGGCACTACCCTTGATAGGCACTCCGATAACCGGAAGTGTGGTTGATGCTGCGATGACTCCCGGCAGTGCGGCAGCCATTCCGGCACCGGCGATGATGACCTTCAGTCCGCGTCCTGCCGCATCCTTGGCAAATTTCTCCACGGCATCCGGAGTGCGGTGTGCAGAGAGGGCATTGACCTCGAAAGGCACTTCCATATCATCCAGGAACTTCATCGCTTTTTCCATCACAGGCAGATCGCTGGTGCTGCCCATTATAATACTTACTAATGGTTTCATATCTTTATGTTTTTATCGTTGTCCTTATCAAATTTATTTTCCTGACATCCCCATGAGAACAGCGTCGGATGAGAAATGCTGCTGGTGCATCAAAGACTCTGCCTCAGAAAGAGACTGAGGCGTGTCATACGAATATCACAGTGAAGAATCCCACCAACACTCCCACTATGAAGCCGATGTAGAGCTGGCGGAGATTGTGCTGGCGGAGTATCATCCTCGCACTGCCCACCATGCCCGAGAGCAGGAACTGTCCGCAGAGCCACCACACGGGATTGAACATGAACTTGAATCCGAATGCCGCCAAGGCTCCTGCCATTGCCCCCATCGCCGCCATGTGTACGGAAATCTTCCACCACATGTTCACTATGGCACATACTATCTGCACCACAAGCGCCGCCACCACAATGCTGCCCATCAGATGCGGCACATGATAGAAAATCATGACGTAATAGCACAAGAAATAGCAGAGTATCGACACGAGATAGGGTATCACACGCTGCTCCCTGGCACCAAGTTCGAAGAGTGTCCATCCGTGGTAGCGATGGTATAGTTTGATGAGCGATACCGGCAACAGTATCGTGAAGATGTAGGCTATGAAAAGCACGAAGAGCTTGTATCCCAAGGGCATGCGGTTGAGATAGCTGAACGTGAACAGAACAGCCAACCCTATGACGGGCAGATAGAACGGCGAGGAAAAGAGGCTCACCCCTTTTGCCAGCCTTATGATGTTTCTTACATTCATTTCTTTCTGAGTCTTGCTACCGGTATTCCCAATTGTTCCCTGTATTTCGCTATCGTTCGCCGTGCTACCGGACAGCCTTTTTGGGCGAGTACCTTCGTGAGGGCATCGTCTGAATAGGGTTTCGACTTGTCTTCCCCATCGATTACCTCCCTCAATGCCAATTTTATCTTGCGTGTGGACAGCTCCTCGCCGTCCTCTGTCTTTATTCCGTCACTGAAGAAATGGCGGAGCTTGAACGTACCCCAGCGTGTCTGAGCATACTTCATGTTGCTCACTCTCGATATCGTGGATATGTCGAGACCCGTGCGGTCTGCCACATCCTTGAGTATCATGGGTTTCATGTCGCTCTCGTCGCCGTCCTGGAAGTATTTGCGCTGTATGTCGATTATCGCCTTCATGGTGACATACATGGTGTGCTGCCTCTGCTTCACGGCGTCGATGAATCCCTGTGCCCGTTCCACTTTCTCCTTGGCATAGAGCAGCGCCTCCTTGTCGCGTCGCGACATCGACGCCTTGTTTGCCTTGTAGCCCTTGAGCAGTTCGGTGAACGAGGACGAGACATACAGGTTTGGCACATGGCCGCTGTTGATGGAGAATGTCACGGTGCCGTCGTCGGCGGTATCCACTATGAAGTCTGGCGTTATCTGCTGCATGTTTCTGCCTTCGGTCTCGCCGAGCGATGCACCCGGCTTGGGATTCAAGCGGAGGAGTTCTGAATACACCGTGTCGGCGGTAGTGGGGGGAATGTTCAGCTGCTTCACTATCTTGTCCCAATGCTTGTTCATGAACTCATCGAAATACCTGTCGATGACCTTTAGCATCAGTCGTGTGATTTCAGTGTCGGGCCGCCTTCTGATCTGCAGCAGCAGGCATTCGCGCAGGTCGGAAGCTCCTATGCCGGCAGGATCGAAAGTCTGCAGCAGGGTGATGACGTTCTTAACATCCTCCTCCGTGCAGTATATGTTATGATAGATGGCAAGCTCGTCTGAGATGCTGTCGGCAGACTTCCTCAGCAGTCCGTCACCATCGAGCGACCCTATCACATATTCCATTATCTCCCTCTGACGGTCGTCGAGGTCTACGTCAACCATCTGCTCCTTCAGTTTGTCGTAGAAAGAAGCCTGCTCGCCATATACCATCTCCTCATAGTCGGCAGAGTCGGCATTGCCGTAGTATGACGGATAGTCGGCATCTGGCATACGGTCGTCCATACCGATGTTCGACAGTGCGTCGTCGAGTGCCGAAGCCCTCTCCTCCCTTTCTGTCGCCGCATCGAAAGCCGCGGCTGCCTCGTCTACGGTGTCGTCGCTGTCGCCGGCGGATGCTGACGCTTCATTACCGGCAGACGGGGTTTCCTTGGTGGCAAACGCCGAAGTGTCGGCAGACTCCATTTCAGAATCTCCGGCAAATGCCGCATCATCCGGCGAAGAGCTTTCCATGGCGGGATTATCGTCAATCTCTGCCTGTATGCTCTGCTCCAGTTCGGTAAGCGGCATCTCCAGCATCTTCACCGCAAGCATCTGCTGCTGCGTGAGTCGCTGCACCTGAACAGTCTTCTGCTCCTGACTTTGAATTAGCTTCTGTGACATAACGGTGCAAAATTAAGTATTTTATTCGTTATTATCATCAGTCTATCTTTAAAATTGCGTTATAGAGTGTTTTAATTATCCGAAATGGAATAACCCGGTTTACTTTTATGCACAAATAAGCGGCAAATGGTCATAATATCCAGACATTCTACCAGACATGTGAAAAAAGGCGAAGGGATGCGCCATTCACATGGAACATCCCCTCTTCGTTTTTAATCATCTATGAAAAATGTATTTATTATTGCAGTGTGTATGTGTTATTCATGCACATAAAGATCCCAGCCGAGATAGCTGTCGAGAGCCTCCTCGATGACACCTGCCACATCAGCACGCACGAGTGCCACATGGTGTTCGAAACCGTTCTTGCAGATATACTTCATCAGCTTCTGCAGTTCAGGCACCTCGGTGACAACGATGCAGCCATCCATGCCGTATGGATCGTCGGTCATCTTTCCCTCTCCCACGTATGCCTTTATCATTCCCTTTGTATCGTCGGTAGAGATACGGAAGAAGGTGAAGTCGCCGGCGCTAACCTTGGCGTAAACGGCACCGAAGGTGTTAATCTTGCCGAGCGTGCGGCCGAGCACACCAAGCGGGCCAAGGCGCAGGTTGTCGTTGCCGATGAACGATTTAGGGAAGTTTCCGCAGTGGGTGCATACACACTTGTTGCGGTTTTCTGCAAAGTTGTTGTTCCAGTCGGCGATTGCCGACGGTTCTTTGGATGCCAGCGTCAATGCGAGCATAGACACGGCACCGGCAATGTCGGTCTCACAGGCTGCCGGTATGCCAGCCTCGCTGAGCATACTCATGGTGACGCATGCAGCACAACCGAAGTTCTGCTCCAGCGAGTCCCAACACTGTATTGCCACGGCATCCACCTGGTTTGCCTCAACCCAACGGTTTACGGCAACGCCGAACTTGCACTGCAGACGCAGCTTCTCCCTGTATGATTCAGGCACCTCAGCATATCCTGCCACCTTCTCCATCTGGCGGAGCAGGTCGGTGTCGCTGTCTTCTATCGCCTCTGCGGCATATAGAATCTCGCTCAAGTCTGCCGGCACCACAGTGATGCCCGATGCCTGCAGCAGTTTCTCACTCGCACGACAGGTGTTGAAGCCCAGCGGACGAGTTCCTATCTGACCGATGCGGGCATGCTTCAGTCCGTTCACCACGCGGCATACGGCAGCGAAGCGGTTGATATCTTTTGCCAACAGGTCGGAATATATTGAGTATGTATGCAGAGTGGTGTCTGTGAATGGGATGCCATACTGGTAGAGGTTGTTGCATACTGAAATTTTTCCGCAGAATGCGTCTCTACGGCTGTCGAGGTCCACCTTGTCGTTCTCGTCGTCGCAAGCCTGCACAAGAACCGGCACATGCAGGTCGGCAACGCTGATTGCGTTTATGATGCCGATCTCGAAACCGAAGTTAGGCAACGACACGATGATGCCGTCGATGCGGTCACGGTTCTGGCGGAACAGCTCCGCACATTTCAGTCCGTCCTCTCTTGTCTCTATGCTGCTGCTTCCCGTAGGAGTGGCATCTTCAGGGAGTATCACATAGTCGTAGCCCTCGGCGTCCAAAGTCTTCAGCAACTGCTTGCGCACGTCTCTGGCAAGCTCAGAGTTGAAATATGCACGTGTGCCGATGATGACACCGAAACACTGTTTTTTGTTCTTCTTCATAATGCTATTGTCTTTTGTTTCTTAGTTTTTACATGTAGAAGGTTTATTTCATTCGGGAGAATTGATGAGCTGTCTCACAGCCTTGTGCCATCCCTCTATGTTCTTCTCCATCCAAGCTTCGTTGTCCTGCGAACATACGGTCCATCGGCTGCGGCGCAACCGTGCCACCTCATCGAAACTCTTCCATACACCGCGAGAGAGTCCGTTCATGACAACGGCTCCCAATGCCGATGCCTCTTCAACGTCGGAACAGTTTACCGGCACTCTCAGACAGTCTGCCTGAAACTGCATCAGGAACCTGTTCTTGGTCGGTCCTCCGTCCACACGAATCTCCTTCAGGTCTATGCCAGCCTTCACCGTCATCGCCTTCACGAGGTCGTTCACCTGATATGCTATCGACTCCAGGGCGGCACGCAGGAAATGCGCTCTCGTAGTGGCGAGCGTCATACCCATCACAGCAGCCCTCACCTTGTCGTTCCACCATGGTGCGCCGAGTCCGGCAAACGCCGGCACGAAATACACGCCGCCATTGTCTGCCACCGACAGCGCCTCAGGCTCCACGTCGGCTGGCGAGTCAATCATCTTGAGCTGTTCCTGCAGCCATTTCAGTGTGGCTCCCGTACTGTGTATGTTTCCCTCAAAGGCATAGAACACCTTTCCGAGGGCGGCAAAGCCGATAGATGTGACGAGTCCGTCGGGGGCTGGCACCGCCTTCTCGCCGATGTTCACCATCACCGACGACCCAGTGCCGTAGGTTGCCTTTCCGAGTCCTGCCTCGAAACACATCTGTCCTGCCAGCGCTCCATGGGAGTCGCCGAGCACTCCGGCAATGGCAACAGGCTGCAGGAAGAGTCCTTCCACCACAGTATCGCCGAACACGCCGTCGCATGGCAACAGTTCCGGCATCATGCTGCGAGGGATACCGAAGAGTCTTAGCAGGTCGTCGTCCCACTGCAGCGTATGTATATTCATCAGCATCGTGCGTGATGCGTTGGTATAGTCGGTGACATGGCGTTTCCCGCCGGTGAGTTTCCATATCAGCCAGGAGTCCATCGTTCCCATGAGCAGTTCGCCACGGTCTGCCTTTTCTCTCGCACCTTCCACATTGTCGAGAATCCATTTCACTCCGCTCGCCGAGAAATAGGGGTCGATGAGCAGTCCGCTCTTCTCCATCACCATCGGTCCGTAGCCCTGCGCCTTCAGTTCGTTGCAGATGTCCACGCCACGCATGCACTGCCACACCACGGCATTGCATACTGGATGTCCGGTGGTCTTGTCCCACACCACCACGGTCTCCCTCTGGTTGGTGATTGCCATGGAGTAGCTTGCCTCCATGTCGGCATCCTTCATCAGCTGCTTCACGGCAGCTATCACATTGGCGTAGATCTCTTCGGCATCGTGTTCCACCCATCCAGCCTTGGGATAATACTGGTGGTGCTCCACGTTGACACGCTGAAGCATCTCACATCTGTCATTGAAGAGCATCGCCTTTGTTGCCGATGTGCTCTGGTCTATGGCTATGATATAATCACCCATTTGTCTTGTCATTTCTTGAGAAAGTCGTTGGCTGCCTTCACTATGCCGTCGGCATCGAGTCCGTAGTGGGCGAAAATCTCCTTGTTGGTACCGTGAACCACATTCTCGTCTGGTATGCCGAGGATGCGCACGGGCACCGGATTCTCCGAAAGCGTCTCTGTGACGATGGCTCCGAGACCGCCGAACTGGCTGTGCTCCTCCACTGTTATGATGCGTCCTGTCTCCTCTGCCGCCTTGCGGATGGCTTCGGCATCAAAAGGTTTCAGCGACGACATGTCGAGCACACGGGCACTGATGCCCTGCTCCTTCAGCATCTTTCCTGCCTGAAGGGCGTGGTATACGGTCTCGCCGCATCCTATGATGGTGAGGTCTTTACCGTCGAGCAGCATGTTTGCCTTGCCGAGCTGGAAGTCGAAGTCGTCGTTCTCATATACGTCGGGCACTGCCGCACGTCCCACTCTCACGTATACAGGATGTGGGAAATCCACGAGCAGCTTCACCAGCTTGCGTGTCTGGCGCGCGTCGCATGGCAACACGATGTTCATTCCCGGGAATGTGCGCAATGCCGCGATGTCGTGCAGACTGTGGTGTGTGGCTCCGAGTGCTCCGTATGCCACTCCTCCGCTCACACCGAGTATCTTCACCGGATTCTCACTGTATGCGAGATCCACTTTCACCTGCTCCAGACTGCGTGCCACATAGAAGCATGCCGGTCCGCAGGCAAATACCTTCTTTCCGCTGTGTGCCAGACCGGCTGCTATTCCCACGGCGTCTTGCTCAGCGATACCACATTCAACGAACTGCTCCGGCAGCTGGTCGGCGAAGTCGTTGAGCGTCACCGAACCGCGTGCGTCTGTCGTTACAGCAATAATATCCTTGTCCTGCTTTGCCAATTCAAGCAAAGTGTCAGTAAAACTCTTTCTACAAGCTATCATAGTTCTATATCAATGTGTGTATTAAAGGTTCTTTATTCTTTCGTCTATCTCGCTGAGTGCCTGGCGATACTGTTCCTCGCTCGGCATACCGTGATGCCATTTTGCCACATTCTCCATATACGACACTCCCTTTCCCTTAGTGGTGTTTGATATCAGGAGGTGTGGCTTGTGGTTGGTATAGTCGATGGCGGCAAAAGTCTTCATGATGTCTTCCATGTCGTCACCGTCCATGCGTTTCACGTCCCATCCGAAGGCTGTCCAGCGTGCCGCGATGTCTTCTATAGCCATCACGTCTTCGGTGTTGCCGCTTATCTGCAGATGGTTGCGGTCGATGATAGCCACCAGGTTGTCGAGCTTATACTGATGTCCTGCCATGGCAGCCTCATAGATAGAGCCTTCGCCCTGCTCGCCGTCGCCCATCATCACAAAGGTCTTGTAGTTTCTCTTGTCCATCTTGGCAGCCAGTGCCATACCCACTCCGATAGAGAGTCCGTGGCCCAGCGCTCCTGTGTTCACTTCGATGCCCGGCACTTCAATGGTGGGGTGTCCGCTGAGTATGGAACCGAACTTTCCGAGCGTGTCGGTGATTTCCTTCTTCAGGAATCCCTTTGCCTCAAGGGTGACATAGAGTGCTTCCACGCAATGTCCTTTACTGAGAACGAAACGGTCGCGGTCGGGATTCTTCACGTCGGCTGGACTGACGTTCATGATATCGAAATAGAGTGCTGTCATAACATTGAGACATGACAGGTCGCCGCCGATGTGTCCGGCCTTGGCATTGTAGACCACTTCGATAAGCCTTCTGCGGTTTATCTCGGCTTGTTTTATGAGTTCTTTTGTTTCCATCTTCTTCTTTTTGTTCTTTTTATATACAAGACGCGGATGGGACTCTTTTGTAATGCCTTAGTGACGGTGAAAAAATAACTTGGTATGATTTGAGCCTCATATTTTTTGAGATATTTTGTTTGATACTGCCGGCTGATATCGGTTGGGAATGATGCGGGGCAACGGTATCTGCCTCATTATAATACAGTAATTGGCAACCTGTACTCTCTCATGACGGAAGAGTACCGGTTGCCAATGACGATATGATTATCAATAGTTTATCCTGAGCGTAGCAGCTGTCTACTCGTCAGCGATTCCGAAGTCGAGCTGTTTCTTCTCCAGGTTTGCCTTTGCCACCTGCACACGTATCGGGTCGCCAAGCTGATACCTGTTGTGGTGGCGACGGCCTACAAGACAGTAGTTGCGCTCGTCGAAATCGTAGTAGTCGTCCTTCAGGTCTCTCAGCGACACCATTCCCTCGCAGTGGTTCTCGTCGATTTCGCAATAGATGCCATAGGAGGTGAGTCCGCTGATGTGGGCATCGTAGGTGTTGCCTATCTTGTCTGACATAAACTCCACCATCTTGTATTTTATACTGTCGCGCTCGGCGTTCTGTGCTATCTGCTCCATGTCGCTGGAGTGTTCACACAGTTCCTCGTAGTGCTCCTTGTTGGCACTGCGTCCTCCTGCCTGATAGCGTGTTAGCAGGCGATGCACCATAGTGTCGGGATAGCGGCGGATAGGACTGGTGAAGTGGGTGTAATACTCGAAGGCGAGTCCGTAGTGGCCGATGTTGTGGATGCTGTATTTTGCCTTCATCATGGCTCTCAGCGCCACGGTTTCTATCACCTTCTGCTCCTTCTTGCCGGCGCATTCGTCGAGCAGAGTGTTGAGACTCTTTGTGATGGCACCCTTCGTGCCGTCGGTCTTCACCTTATAGCCGAACTTCACCACAAACTGTCTCAATGTCTCCAGCTTCGTTGGGTCGGGCTGGTCGTGGATACGGTATGGCAATGTCTTCGGTTTCTTTCCCTTCGCCACCTTTCCTACGCTCTCTGCCACGGTGCGGTTGGCGAGGAGCATGAACTCCTCCACGAGTTTGTTGGCGTCTTTGGCAATCTTGAAGTAGCAGCGTGTCGGCTTGCCCTTCTCGTCGATGTCGAAGCGCAGCTCCTCACGGTCGAACTTCACCGAACCGTGTTTGAACCTTGCGGCACGCAGCTTCTTGGCTATGCGGTCGAGCATTATGAGCTCCGTGGCATACTCTCCCTGATATGTCTTTCCCTTGGCTGGTGGCGGTGCTGGCTGTCCTGTTCCGTCCACCACTCCATTGTCTTCAAGGATTTTCTGCACTTCCTCGTAGCAGAAACGGCGGTTGCTCTTTATCACGCAGTGATGGAGCCGCCAGCGCAACACCTCTCCCTCTTCGTTCATGTCGAATATCACACTGTATGTGAGCTTCTCCTCGTCGGGGCGCAGCGAACAGATGAAGTTGCAGAGTCGCTCCGGCAGCATCGGTATGGTGCGGTCTACGAGGTATATACTTGTGGCTCGCTTCACTGCCTCCTTGTCGATTATAGACCCCTCGGTGACGTAATGCGACACGTCAGCGATATGTACTCCTACTTCCCATAAGCCTTTCGACAGTTCGCGGATAGAGAGGGCGTCGTCGAAGTCCTTGGCGTCGTGTGGGTCGATGGTGAAGGTGGTGACGTCGCGGAAGTCTTCTCTCTCCTTGTAGTCCTGCTCGGTTATCGTAGGGTCTATCTTGTTGGCAGCGTCTTCCACTGCCTTCGGATATTTGTATGGCAGACCGTATTGAGCGAGTATGGAGTTCATCTCCACATCGTTGTCGCCGGTCTCGCCGAGCACGTCAACCACTTCGCCTATCATGCTCTTGTTCTCCTTGGATGGCCACTGGGTGATCTTCACCACTGCCTTGTCGTTGGTCTTTCCGCCCTTCAGCTTGCGCTTGGGGATTATGACGTCGTTTACGAAGATATTGCCGTCTGACACGAGGAAGGCGAAGTCTCTCTCCACTCTGAGCTTGCCCACGAAGGTGTCTTTGGCTCTCTGCAGTATCTTTGTCACCATTGCTTCGCGGATGTGGTTCTTGCGGCGCGCCATGATGGTGAACTGCACCTTGTCGCCGGTGAGGGCGAACATGGAGTTGCGCTCTGCCACGAATATCGGGGCTGCACCGTCGTCGGGAACGATGGTGTTCTTGCCGTTCGCCTTGCGCTGGAAGGTGCCTTCCTGCACCTGTCCGTTCTGGTTGAGCTGATAGGCGCTTTCGCCTTTCCTGACGAGGAAGTCGTCCCATGCCATTTCCTCCATCACGTCAACGGCGAGCATCTTTGCGGGATGCGTGTCGAGACGGAGCGCACGGAATATTTCCTTGAAACTATATTGCTTTTCGGGATTCTCCAAGAAGAAGTCCTGGAGCTTATCTATAATCTGCTTCTTGTTAAGTCGTTTTCTTCCTTTTCCACCTTTTGCCATAATAGTAAAGTTTTATATTAGAAATATCATCAAAAAAACAATCCGACACGCTATCATCCATCCTCCCTGACAATCATCAAGCGGCAAATATTGTTTTCATCACTGCTTCCTGCATTTCGGGGAGTGGCGCATATCATAGGGGTATGCATTGTTCTTTTTGCGAAGTTACAAAAAATATTCTTTCGATGTCTATAAAACCGGATAATTGTAAAGCCTTTGTTACGTTTTTTTAGTAATCGGTAACGGGGAGGGGAAACTTTTCTGGTATAGATTCTTGATATAGATACAACTTGTCGTGTAACCCGAACAAACAATAAAAATACGAATACAGTCTGACAGGAAACAAGCTACAACGACCTCATCAGCTCTGCCCATTTGCTGGCTGTTCCCTTGGTCTTGAAATTCTTGAAATATAATCTGGTACAAATTGAATAAATGGTATCTTTCGACCTGATTACGAGGACGGAAATGTCAGAAAAGCTCACACCGATTTTCAGCAACACACACACCTTCATCTGTATCTCGCTCATACGGCAGAATTTCGCTATATTATCCTTGTAACTTGGATAAATCCGATTCACCGTAGCGAACAACTCATCCCAGTCTTCAAACTTCACATTCTCTCCTCCCGAAATTGCCAGCATCAGTTTTTTGAACACCTCTGATTCAAGAAATTTTTTGTCGCGCAGATTTCGGGAACGAACAATAAGTTTCTTCTTCTGAATGTCATCATTTCTGTCAGCAACGGCAAATACCTGTTCTTCATTGCCGATTTTTCCACTTTTCGACTCAGCAAGTTGCCTACGCATCTGCTCCATTTCCATCTCCTTTTCTGCAATAGCCTCTTCCTTCTGCTCACGTTCCCTTTCCAATGCCTTGTTCAATATCTCCATACGGGTTTCAAGAAGGCGTTTTCTCCGCCATAAAATGAAATATGTCAACATTGACAAAAGGGCTATGATTATCGCAATGGTCACGGAAACTATAATATAGACCGTCTGACGCATCTGATGCATCTCTAGCTTCATATTCTCCTTCTCTTTCAATTCGTAGTCATACATGGCATTGGCACTTGCCAAAGCATCACGTGGCGAAACGATATCCACAGAGTCAACATAGTTCTTGTAACTAACGAAGTTACCTAAAGCGCCTTCTGCATCACCATTCTTCAGGCTTTGCACCGTTAGCCACCAATAAGCATGACGCTTGGCATATACAGACCCATGTTGTAGCACCTTGTTGCAAAACACAGCGGCAGAATCACGCAGACCGAGCTTGTCATAGATTTCAAAAGACAAGGAGTATGTGGAACTGAGTGTGGCATTGCCAACATTACGACGCGCTGAATCAATAAATTTCTTTGCTTCTGTAAGAGGACCATTCTCGTTATAGTAATTTGCGAGAAAACCATCCACCTCCGACAATAGGGCTGCATCATCTATCTTCAGGGCCATGCCCCTGGCCTTGAGGAGCATCTTCAGAGCTTTGTTCTTATAGCCTAATGCCATATAGCTCCATGACATATTGTTATAGTCATACACACAATGTGTGAGATCGCCTTGACTCTCATGTATCTGCAAGGCTTTCTTCTGCCATTTCAGAGCTTCGCTATCGAGCCCCTGTACAGAATAGATATAGGCCAATTGATAATAGCAAAGGGCTTCTATATCTGTAGGAGCCTTTATGGTATGGTTCACTCCTACTATCTTCATGAAATACTCTACGGCTTTAGGGTAGTCATTCAATGTGCGATACACGCAACCCGCACAATAATATACATCCGACAGCATAGCATCATCACCATATCCTTCATAATGGTCAACGAGTGCCAAGACTTCTTCATCATCTTTAAAATCAGAGTTTTCTTTCACCTTAAGTTTGAGAGAAAGAAACTTCAGGAACCATCTGCCATCCTCATCATAGGTTTTCTCACGCTTCTTGGCTGCAATAAACAGTGTTTTTGCCCTTTGTATATCCTTACTACACAAAGCGTTTATATGGGCAAGCTCACGAGGTGTAGCGTTTCTCTTGTGAACAAGAAACAAAGACATAGCTACGACCATCAAAGCTACAATCAAGAGGATGACTAAAAGAAAGCGTCTCCTAACCGACAGATTCTCTCTAAATTTCATAGGATTTTATATTGTTATTTACTGCTATTCTCTTCATCCCCAGACACTGCAATGAAGTTACCGATAAGCCGTCTGCAAAGATAATAATAACAATCTGTTCACAAAAAAGACTTTCAACATTATTATTACACCCGGCTCTAAATTCATCACAATTAATGACGAGGGAAATGCACAAAGGGGAAGGACCCTTGACTTTTAAGACAAGTTCCCTCTCCCCTATCTAACTTAATTTACGTGATTCAAAATAAAACAAGCTCTGACTGCATCATTGCAGCTTGTATGTCTCAGTCTTCACTCCATTGATGACAAACAATGCAGATTATTTCAAGATTTTCTTTCCGTTGACTATATACATTCCCTTTGCCAGGGCGTTGATGTCGGTCCCGACAAACCTGCCGTCAAGGGTATAGATTCTGTCTGACTTAATACCTGGGATCGTTACAGCATTGTCTATTCCCGCAACGTCATACTCCTTTATTGACTTAAAGGCAGTGCTCCATGTCTCGTCTGCCTCAAAAGCTGACTTGGCGCCTTGGGGAACGTAGAGCACAACATCTTCGGAAATGTCTTCAAACACTTTTTCACCAAGGGTGATTTCACTTGGAGATGAAGCATGCAGAATAAATGATTTCAGATATCTGCAGCCGGCAAAGGCCATGTACTCGATTGACTCAACACTTTCCGGAAGGTCAAGGGTTTCAAGATTGTTGTAATAGAAAGCTCCATAGCATATCTTTTTCAGACCATACGGCAATGTAACATGCTTAAGATTGACACGGTAATATCTCTCTTCCGTCTTTATGCTCTCGTATCCGTAATTCCAAGTATCTTCGCCTATTCCTAATACGCATACGGCTGGAACGCGTGGTTTGAAAGCCATTGTACCGATACAGTCATCCACAAGTTTGCAATTCTCCAGATTAAGTCCTGTCAGATCAAAATACTCTGCAAGGTCACGGAGTTGATAATAGTTCTTGTTTCCCAATGTTCCTGTCACGACAATAGAATCAACATCTCTCCATTCGTCGCTGACTGGGGAGGGGGTGAATACGCCGTCCTGCGTCAACTCCACATACTTAATATTCTGGGCGTTCATACATAATGAACTGGCAAGCACTGATAATAATAAAAAGATTTTTTTCATAGTTTTATCCTTTCTATAATTAAATGATTAAAAAAATGGATTGTCACTCTGCGTTTATACTCGTATAAGTCATGCTCTCGGAATATTGAATGCTGGCGAAGGCTATCTGGATGCCGCGGTATGCTATATCGCTGTTGGAAATATCCACGTTGGACTTCTTCAGCATATAGAGGACTTCCTTGGTATAGTCGTCGGCAAAATGATTGTTCTCATGGTCTTTCGTTTTTTGCAAAGATAAAAACGGCTGTCTGAATGTCCCAAATATTTGAACAGGAAAATAAGCGAACAGCCTGAAATGCACAAATTTTCCTTGCATTTCCACGGTTTTATCGAGAAAAGATGGCCATTATCAGGTTTACCCATCTCGGGCAAAACCGTTATTGTATAGATTCTTGATATAGATACAACATTGTCGTGTAACCCAAATCAGTCATTAGCCCGTTCAATGTAATGTTTTACAACTGCTTGCAGTCTTTTGTCTTTTCAAGGCGTCTTTTATCCGTTTTTAATTCGCAATAGCTCGCTATTATTCATTAAATAAAATCCACTCTTCTAAGAAATCAAAATTCAGGCAAGCCCTAATGACCGATTGGGGGACAACGAGTAATGGTGAGCTATTGCGAATTGAAAACTGGTAAAAGAGTCTCATAAAAGACAAGAGATTACTCTTGCCAAAAGCATACAAAAACGGCGACCGAATCACTTCGCTCGCCGCTCCCCGTTGTCCCAGGCGGACTCGAACCACCACTGACAGAACCAAAAACTGTAGTGCTACCATTACACCATAGGACAATCAAATCATCTTTTTGTTTTGAGAAACCACCGTTTCCCAAGTCTAATGCGTTGCAAAGGTAATGTTTTTTTATACCATTACCAAATTTTGCTATCTATATTTTTTTGCCTATTCCAAAAATTATCACCGAGGAATTTTATCCCCATACCAAGCGCCTTGTTGAAAGAACGTTGTAATCCTTATTTGAGGATGAGGAGATAATAATTCTTCTTGCCGCGCTGCACGAGCAGATACTTGCCGTCGATAAGGTCGTCTTCTGTCACAGGACGGTCGAAAGCCGCAAGTTTCTCCTTGTTGAGAGATACTCCTCCACCCTGCACGAGCTTACGCATCTCGCCCTTGCTGGCGAATACTGGAGCAGCCTGTGTGAAAATCTCTACTGCCGGCTGTCCGAGCACGTCGCGGTTTACCTCAAACTGTGGCACACCCTCGAAGATGTCGAGGAATGTCTGCTCGTCGAGCTTCAGCAGCGACTCCTTTGTAGACTTTCCGAAGAGGATGTTTGACGCCTCGATGGCAGCGTCGAGAGCCTCTTTGGAGTGTACCATCACCGTGGTCTCCTCAGCAAGGCGCTTCTGGAGGATGCGTCTGCCCGGATCCTGCTTGTGCTCCTCTACGAGAGCGTCGATGGTCTCCTTATCGAGACTTGTGAATATCTTGATGTAGCGCTCCGCATCGTCGTCGCTGACATTGAGCCAGAACTGATAGAACTTGTATGGAGAAGTGCGCTTAGGGTCGAGCCAGATATTTCCGCTCTCTGTCTTTCCGAACTTCTTGCCGTCGGCCTTGGTGATGAGCGGACAGGTGAGGGCATAAGTCTCCACATCGTTGCCGAGAGTGCGGCGGATAAGCTCCGTACCGGTGGTCATGTTACCCCACTGGTCGTTGCCGCCGAGCTGCATCTTGCAGTTGTAGTGCTGGTAGAGATACAGGAAGTCGTATCCCTGGAGCAGCTGGTATGTGAACTCTGTGAACGAGAGACCGTCGCGGGCCGTACCGTTGAGACGCTGCTGCACGCTCTCCTTTGCCATCATATAGTTCACGGTGATATGCTTGCCCACCTCACGGGCAAAGTCGAGGAAGGTGAAGTTCTTCATCCAGTCGTAGTTGTTCACCAGCTCTGCCTTGTTAGGCTCGGTGCCCTCAAAGTCGAGGAACTTGCTCACCTGCTTCTTGATTGCCTCCTGGTTATGGTAGAGAGTCTTGTCGTCGAGCAGGTTGCGCTCCTGGCTCTTGCCAGATGGGTCACCGATCATTCCTGTGGCACCACCGACGAGGATGATAGGCTTGTGTCCGCAACGCTGAAGGTGGCGGAGCATCATGATTCCACAAAGGTGTCCGATGTGCAGTGAGTCAGCCGTAGGGTCGGTACCGAGATATGCGGTTACCATCTCCTTCTGCAGCAACTCCTCGGCGCCTGGCATCATCTGAGCCAGCATACCGCGCCATTTAAGTTCTTCAACAAAGTTCTTTTTCATATCGTTAATGTTTTATTTCTTTAAGTACCAGACTTTCCCATCCCCCCCTACGGCACGGGGTCGTAACCGCTGCCTCCCCAGGGATGACATCTCAGAATGCGCCGGATGGCGAGATACAGTCCTTTCACCGGTCCGTGTTTCACTATTGCCTCACGGGCATATTCGGAGCATGTTGGTGTAAAGCGGCATGAGGGCGGCGTAAACGGGGATATGCACCGCTGATAGAACAGTATCGGCAGGCACAGCAGCCATACGAGGGCTTTGGAGATAAACTTCACTATCTTGCCCATAGAGCCTTACGGTTGTTCCTGATCCGTGAGATTGTGGGTCTCCGCTTTCCTGCTGTTGTCGTAGATGCGATG
Source organism: Prevotella pectinovora (assembly GCF_041323955.1). NCBI lineage: Bacteria > Pseudomonadati > Bacteroidota > Bacteroidia > Bacteroidales > Prevotellaceae > Prevotella > Prevotella pectinovora. Next base: position 2,810,659 of record NZ_JBGLIV010000001.1, on the reverse strand, counting down.
CGCCTTCTCCCCTATCCTGCTGAGCAACGCTACCATAGATGCCTCCACTTCGCCAGACGGCTGCGGCTCATCCGAGAGCCACACGAAGGCGATGGAGAGTCCTGTGCCCGGCATACCGGCGATGATGTCGGCGAGAGCATGCTTGTTCTTGCGGTAAGCCTCGCGCACCTGCCTCTTGGCGCGATTGCGCTTCACGGCTCTCTTGAAATGCTTCTTCGAAACACTGACAAGCACTCTCACTGCAGCTTCGCCCTTTTGTTCCTCTCCTGTAGTGAGGGTATATACCGCCCTAAGCGGAAAGACAACCATAGAGCTTCTTTTCGCTTTCTGGAACAGCTGCTCCACGGCATTCCTGCCGTGCAGGCGCTCACTCTTGCTTAGGGTGTTCCTGGTCGGGAGAGTCATCAAGGGGTGTTATATTAGTCTTCCTGGTCGATGAGGAATCGGCGCAGAGCGCTCGTCATCGAAGGATATTTCTCTGATGGTGCTTCCACCTGCACGTCGAGTCCGGCGTCGTGGGCTGCCTTGGCAGTTGCAGGACCGAAGGTGGCTGCCTTCATAGGTGCCGCTCCGCATCCATCCGGGAATGCCTTCTTGTATGCTGCCACACCTGACGGGCTGAAGAATACACACATGTCGTAGTCGAAGTTCTTCACTTCCTCTTCGGTGAGGTCGTTGCACACCGTGCGGTACATCACGCATTCGGTATGCTGGAGTCCCTTTGTGTCGAGGAGCTTCTTCACGGAGTTGTCGTGAACGTCGCTCAGCGGCACGAGGTATTTCTCCTGCTTGTGCTTCATCATCAGCGGCACGAGGTCGTCGATCTTGCCGGTGCTGCCGAAGAACACCTTACGCTTGCGGTACTGCACGTATTTCTGGATATATAATGAAATGGTCTCAGTGACACAGAAATATTTCATCGTGTCAGGGATTTCAAAACGCATCTCCTGAGCAATCTTGAAGAAGTTGTCTATCGCATGGCGAGACGTGAATACCACGGCAGTGAAGCTCGTGATGCTTATCTTCTGCTGGCGGAATTCTTTCGAAGAGAGTCCTTCCACCTTTATGAATGGTCTAAATACCAGCTCTACTCCAAAATCTTCTGCAATCCTATAATAAGGTGACTTGTCGCTAGTAGGTTTGGGTTGAGAAACTAAAATCTTCTTAATCATCGATGCCTTAAAAATTTACATTCAAATAACTTATCAAAACCGACAACGTGCCGCAGAGCGCAAGAAGCGGTATTATTTCAAGGGCGCAAAAGTACAAAATTATTTGCAGATAAACGCCTTTCTGTCTGAAAAAGATTAAAAAGCACTTGTATAATGACAACAATCGCGACAACACCACAACGGCTCCCACATAGAGGATGGTGTGTTTCATCGACAGTCCGAAATATGCCTGCGACACTACCACGGGGAACATCACCACTCCCTCGACGGAGGTGGTGAAGAGGAACGACTTCATCCATGACGCATTCTGCCGGGCGGTGAAGAACACCCAGTTGACCATAGTATACAGTATGGACTTGAGCATGAAATACCCGGCGAAGACGCCGAAGAACATCGCTATCAACTGATACTGCGACGAGACGAGGAAGGTGTCGGAATTGCGCTCCTGGGCATAGAAGAAGGCAACGAGCGACAGCAGCAGACTGGTCTGCGCAGCGAGGAAGAACTGGAAACGGAATTCGTTTGTCGTCTCCGTCATCACCGTAGTGCCGCTGCGCTCTGTTCTGAAGAACTGCTTGGTCTGCCTCATTATGAACCATCTCGACTTTGAGAATGCCACGAAGGCGAGGATGAAGCAGCAGAGCAACAGTGCCGTAATCATGTTGTCGCCGCGTATGGTATAGGGCACGGGGTCGCCGGCAATGCCGTAGCGGCCGCCGTTGAGCTCCGGATGCCACAGTGAATCGGTGGAGAAGAAGTTCTGCTTGTAGTATTGCGGCAGTTCCACGTTCTCCAGCTTGCCGATGGCATTGGCACGGTTGAGCAGACTGGTGGAGTCGAGCGGCACCGCCTCATGAACACGTGGCTGTGCGCCATACACCGTCTGCAAAGCTGAGTCCTGCTGTGCCGGAGTGGCATCGCGGGGCAGCTCATGCAACACCTGATATGGCTGGCGCATCTCCTCATGATGCTGCTCAATGAGCTGCACACCATGTTGCTGACTATGTTTCGTTTCTGTTGAGTCTGTCTGTAGCATTGTCTATTACTCTCTTTGTTGATTCCCTGCCGAATTGACAAGGAAAACGAGTTGACAAGGTGTTTTCCTGTGACTTGACAGTCTCTCCCTTCAAAGGGAGGTCAGGAGAGGATCTTGCCAACTCGTCTGCTGTTCGGCAAGCTTTCCACTTGCCACGTTTTTTCAATCTAAGACTCCCGAACGGTCATCATGCCGTTTTGTGGTTAAACCCTAACGGTCATTCTGCCACCTTTGGGATTAAAGACCGAATTCTTTCTTTATCTTGTCCACGAGGTCGAGCTTCTCCCATGTGAAGAGCTCCACGTCGATAGTCTTCGTTTCATGATAGCGGCTGGTGAAGGTTTTCTTCACTGTCTCCGGCTTGCGTCCCATGTGTCCGTAGGCTGCCGTTTCAAGATACATAGGCTGACGGAGCTTCAGCTGCTGCTCTATAGCCTTTGGCCGCAGGTCGAACATCTCGCTGATTTTCTTTGCTATCTCTCCGTCGCTCATCTCCACATGGCTTCTGCCGTAGGTGTTCACGTATACGCTTACCGGCTCTGCCACACCGATGGCATAGCTCACCTGCACGAGCATCTCGTCGGCAACTCCCGCTGCCACCATGTTTTTGGCGATATGACGTGTGGCATAGGCAGCCGAGCGGTCCACCTTGCTGGAGTCTTTTCCTGAGAAGGCGCCTCCGCCGTGTGCTCCCTTTCCGCCGTATGTGTCAACGATTATCTTGCGGCCGGTCAGTCCGGTGTCGCCGTGAGGTCCACCGATCACGAACTTTCCTGTCGGGTTTACGAAATACTTGATGTCGCCGTTGAAGAGCCTGAGCACTTTCTCTCCTATCTGCTCCTTCACTCTCGGTATGAGGATGTTTATCACGTCCTCGCGGATTTTCTGGAGCATAGCCTCGTCGTTGTCGGTACCGTCGGCATTCTTGATGAAGTCGTCGTGCTGTGTAGACACCACGATGGTATCAATGCGCTGAGGTATGTTGTCATCGGAATATTCCACTGTCACCTGGCTCTTTGAGTCGGGTCTGAGATAGGTCATCACCTTTCCCTCTCTGCGGATGTCGGCAAGTGTTCGCATGATGAGCTGTGCCAGGTCGAGCGATACAGGCATGTAGTTGTCGGTCTCGTTTGTGGCGTAGCCGAACATCATTCCCTGGTCGCCGGCACCCTGGTCGAAGTCCTCCTCACGGCTCACTCCGCGGTTGATGTCGTCGCTCTGCTCGTGTATGGCAGTGAGCACACCGCATGAGTCACCGTCGAACTGGTATTCCGACTTGGTGTATCCAATTTTCTTTATCGTCTTGCGGGCGATTGTTTGCAGGTCAACGTATTCTTCGGAGCGAACCTCTCCCATGATTACCACCTGACCTGTAGTACAGAATGTCTCTATCGCGCAATGCGCTTTGGTGTCGTATGCGAGGAACTGATCGAGCAATGCGTCTGAAATCTGGTCAGACACTTTGTCTGGGTGTCCCTCAGAAACTGATTCGGATGTAAATAGATATGACATAATGATTTAAATTAAAAAAAATAGTTGAATATATTGCCTATATGCAATGAATTTGCAAAGGTAATGCAAAAAACTGATTAAACGAGAGAAATGGGAATTTATTCACATTTCCGAGTGCAAAGTTTTTATTTAAATTGAGAGTAATGCAAAATAAATTTATTTATTTTAATTACCGAGATGCAGCTTACCTTATTAAAAGGTAATGCAAAAAACTGATTAAAGCCAAACAAAATACACTTTTCTAATTTCTCTTGAATCCGCATAAAAAATAAAAATCAAAAACAACGGATATGAGAACAGCAATAGCAACAAAATTCGTAGCATGGGAAGTTCCAACTTTGGAAAACCTGCAAGACAGCAAGTGTCTAATCGGATTGGCGGTCATGATGCTGCAATCCTGCGACGTGGCCGACAACCGCCGTGATATGCTGTGCGGGAACTGGGAGAGCGTGGAGGGGAAGCCCGACGTGCTTATCTACAAGGAGGGCGAAGCCTACAAGGTGACGGTGTTCCGCCGGAGCGGTCTGCGCCGCAAGCTGAAACCGGAAACCTATCTCTTGCAGGAGGAAAACGACAACCTGTTCATGAACACCGGCTTCCGCATCGACGTGTCCTACAACGGGGCAACGGACGTGCTGACCTTCTCGCCGGGCGGCGACTATGTGCGGGTGAAACCGCAGCCGGGACACCCGACAGAAGAATAACAACCACTAAAATCCAAAGTAACATGAGAACAAGAATAACAATGATTATCTGCCTGTGCCTGCTTTTCGCAGGCAGGGCAAGCGCACAGTGGGTCGTAAGCGATCCGGGCAATCTGGCGCAGGGTATCATCAATGCCTCCAAAAACATCATTCATACCTCCAAGACTGCCACGAACATGGTGAGCAACTTTCAGGAAACGGTGAAAATCTATCAGCAGGGCAAAAAGTATTACGATGCCCTCAGATTGGTGAACAATCTCGTCAAGGACGCCCGCAAGGTGCAGCAGACCATCCTGATGGTAGGCGACATCACCGACATTTATGTAAACAGTTTCCAAAGGATGCTCCGTGATGGAAATTTCAGACCAGAAGAGCTGTCGGCAATCGCTTTCGGTTACACGAAACTGCTGGAAGAGAGCAACGAAGTGTTGACGGAACTGAAGAATGTGGTGAACATCACCACGCTCTCCATGACCGACAAGGAGCGCATGGACGTGGTTTCCGTTGGCTTCGTTCCCTCTTTTTTGCCAAAGATGCCCAAGAAACCTTTTCGTTTTGGCTTTTTGGACTGTTCCTGCACACTTTTCTGCACAATAACCGGAATTTGATTGGCTATCTTCTTGTTAATAGATTGTTGTTCATCCATTAACCGGACTATCTGGAACATCTGTCGTTCCTTATCCTCTAAAAGACTGCGCACACTATCGATGCGCTCTGCTGGATAGGTGGCCTTGAAACGGCAGAGCATACTGTCCATTGCCATACGCCGTGCATGGTAATGCTCGATATCTTTATCGTTCCATTCCAGTATTGTTTCACCCAATAGAGAAAATTTTATCATTTGAATATTGATATTGTTTATTTCTTTTCGGAGCTCGTCTATTTTTTTATTGCCAAGTTCTAATGCTTCTATCTCCTGCCATTCATAGAGGCTATTATATGCCATACATCCGATAAGAATGGAGATAAGTATATATCCCAACTGTATTGCCTTATAGAAATTTCCTGACCGCTCCATTATTTTGATGACATTGATTTTTGGAACATGAATAAAAGTTTATCTTTTTCGTTCATGCGGATATTATCAGAATAACCGCCTTTTGTTATTTGATACCCGCATGGCTTAACCATAAAAACACCTAAGCCCTTAGTGTATGAACTTACTTCTGAGGCATAGTCTTTACTTGTATTTAATGGAACTTTCCCTTTAATATGACACCACTCATTATTGCAACTGATGTCTTCAATCTCAGACATCATTTTTTGCAAATCTGTAATAGCTTTGGAACTTGCCGCTTGGGGTATCTGCAACTCAAAATAGAGCATCGGTTCGAGAATGTCCACACCTGACTGTTGCAAGGCCAGCCTGAAGACATAAGGGGTCAGCTGTCTGAAATCAGCAGGTGTACTTACCGGGCTATAATACTCGGCTTGAGTAAAAGTTACTTTCAGATCAGTCACTTCCCATCCATGTAAACCAGATTGGCAAGACATACGAATCCCTTCAAAAACGGCATTTTGAAAAGAATGGTTCAGATAACCATAGGAGATGTCACTTTCGATTTGCAACCCTGTCCCTAACGGCAAGGGTTCAAGCGTCAGCCCTATTGTGGCCCAGTAAGGGTTGGGTGGCACTTCGATCTGAATAATCTTATTGACCTTTTTTACAGGTCGTTCTTTGTAGATAGTCTTGATCTCATCAAAATGGACCTTTACGGAAAATCGTTCTTCCAGCAATGTCTGTATGATTTCCTTTTGTGTCAAACCATATAACGAGATTTCCAATTCATCACTATATGAGTTTATGGAAAAGGACAAAGACGGGTCTTCAATCCACAATGTATTCAGAGCGGATATCACCTTGCTTCTCTCTTCGGACCTGTCTGGCCGGACGGAGGATTTGAGAGCGGGATGCTGATGAGATAACCCTTGAATCAAACAAGGTTTAGTACCTAAATAATCTCCGATTCGAAAATCTTCCATATCTTCTACAATCGCGATATCATTGGCCCCCACTTCATCAACATTTATCTCTCTGCCCTGATAAATAGTCTTTAGATTTTTAATCTTGATGAATTTTTCCGAATCGTTGATTCTTACAATGTCTCGAAGTCTCAGACTTCCGTCAATTATTTTTAGAAAACTTCTTTTATGTCCTTTGGGGTCATGCTCTATCTTATAGAGATAAGCTGAAAGTCTGTTTGAGACTGATTCTGGAGGAAGTATAAAAGAAGAGATGGCGTCCAACAACTCATTGATACCGATATTGAACATTGCTGATCCATGTAGTACCGGATAGACTTTGGCTTTTGCCACAAGATCGATTATCGTATTCCAATAATCAGCCGGTGAAATTTCGCTATCCGCCAAATATCGTTCTAATATATTGTCGTCATGGTTGCATACAAATTCTTTGTATTCTTCCTTTATATATGTTTGGGAGCAAATCGGATAAACCAATCCATCGACAACAGTTTGCATAAACAGGACATCTTGAGACAGATTTGTTTTTATATCCAGATACAAACGCTCTAAATTCACACCGTCACGGTCAATTTTATTGATAAATATAATTGTCGGGATTTGCAGTTTTTGTAAAGTATTGAACAGCAACTTTGTTTGCGCTTGTATGCCTTCCTTTGCGGATAAGATGAGGACTGCTCCATCAAGCATTTTGAATGTCCGCTCCACTTCCGCAATAAAATCCATGTGTCCCGGAGTGTCAATGATATTGCATTTCACTCCATTCCAGATAATAGATGTCGTAGAAGCCCGAACAGTAATTCCTCTACGTTTCTCTATATCCATAGAGTCTGTTATGGTGTCACCATTATCCACACGGCCGCACTTTTCCGTTGCTCCACTGGCAAACAGCAGATTCTCGGTTACGGAAGTTTTTCCTGCATCAATGTGAGCAAGAATTCCTAAATTTATAATATTCATTTGGATTAAGCAATAATATACTACAATAGATGCATTGTCGAAACGCACCTTTTAATACCTCCTCGTAGCATGTGAGAACTACAGGATTACTAACTCGTATTAATATGTATATTATTACTGCCGCATAACGATCCTTAATTCCGCAACACTTTGATTTAACTTTATTTATAAGTTCCTGAGCAACAAAAAGTTGCTCAGGATTTTGCCATGTCAGATTTTTCACTTATCTTAGTGTTGCAAATCAAAACAAGCGTAAATCGTAACAAGACATGGCAAAGGTACAAATAAAATCTGAAAAACTCACACCTTTTGGAGGAATTTTTTCAATCATGGAGCAATTTGACTCCATGCTTTCACCTATTATCGACCAGACACTTGGTCAGAGATGCCGCAGTATCATCGGATATCAGTACAGCGAAATTATTCGTTCTCTGATGAGCGTATACTTCTGTGGCGGTTCATGCGTGGAGGATGTAACATCGCATCTGATGCGTCATCTCTCGTATCATCCGACCTTGCGCACATGCAGCTCTGATACCATCCTCAGAGCCATCAAGGAACTGACACAGGAAAACATCTCATATACTTCCGATAAGGGCAAGACCTATGATTTCAATACGGCAGACAAGCTCAACGCCTTGCTTATAAAAGCCTTGGTTTCCACTGGTGAACTGAATGAGGTGGAAACCTACGATGTTGATTTCGACCATCAGTTCCTTGAAACAGAGAAGTATGATGCAAAACCGACATACAAGAAGTTCCTCGGCTACAGACCTGGCGTATATGTCATCGGTGACATGATTGTCTATGTCGAGAACAGCGATGGCAACACAAATGTGCGCTTTTATCAGGCTGAGACCCACAAGAGATTCTTTGCCCTACTGGAAGCCAACAGCATCCGTGTGAATCGCTTCAGAGCCGACTGTGGTTCGTGCTCGAAGGAAATTGTCAGTGAGATAGAGAAGCATTGCACGCACTTCTACATCCGCGCCAACAGATGCAGTTCGCTCTACGATGACTTGTTTTCACTGAGGGGATGGAAGACGGAGGAAATCAACGGCATCCAGTTTGAACTCAATTCCATTCTTGTTGAGAAATGGGAAGGCAAGTGCTATCGTCTTGTCATTCAGAGACAAAAGCGCATGGATGGAGAGCTTGACTTGTGGGAAGGTGAATACACCTACAGATGCATTCTTACCAACGATTATGACTCATCAACAAGAGACATCGTCGAATTTTACAACAAGCGTGGGGGCAAAGAGCGTATATTCGATGATATGAACAACGGATTCGGCTGGAACAGGCTCCCCAAGTCGTTCATGTCAGAGAACACCGTATTCCTTCTGCTTACGGCATTGATACACAATTTCTATAAGACCATCATTAGCAAGCTTGACACCAAGGCTTTCGGGCTCAAGGAAACGAGTCGCATAAAGGCTTTTGTCTTCAGCTTCATCTCCGTACCTGCCAAGTGGATCATGACAGCAAGGCAATACGTGCTGAATATCTATACTGAAAACTGGGCTTATGCAAGACCTTTCAAAACTGGATTCGGATAAAGTCCGTTCCTTATGGTTTTAATCTGCGTATTGCCTCAAGTCGCATTGTGGGGTAAGGGGAAGGTATGCACAAATCGGACAAAATTCACGCTCATACTATCATGATGCATAGTGTTCAAGCTCTTTACTGCAATTGAGATTGCCATTGAGATTGCTTGCGGATTTTAGGATTTCTAAAAAAAACAAAATCCAAGCAAGCCCTAATGACCTCTAAGTTTGCAGAAGATTGCGACGAAGTCGCATAAACTCCAAAATAATCAAGGTAAAACTATGATTGCTAAAGACAGTTTCGTACCTTTGTTGTAAAAAGGTAGAATCGGTCTGTCGAAGAGGTAAACCAGCTAATGACCCAGCCGTAAAGCTATAAATCGTTTAGGTCCTCATCGACATAGTTGCAAAGACCAGATAGAAAGTTATCGGCTCTGAGCCTTGTTAGAGTGTTAGTCCATACAACTATTGACCAATTCTACACAATATAACTCGTACAAAGTTATGAAGAATTTATTTATCGGAGTTGATTTTTCGAAAGAAAAAGTTGATGTGGCTATCCTTTTTGCAGACGGACTGGCAGAAACCGCTGCTAGAGTGTTCAACGAGTTCAAGACAACCGTGTCTGGCTATAGGCAGTTGGTCAAGTGGGTTGAGCAGAATTCCTGCGGTATCGACTCGTCCTTGTGGCTCTTCTGTGGCGAGAACACGGGCGACTACAGCAAGGGACTGTGCAACTTCCTCTACGGTAAAGGCTACGACATGTGGCTTGAGAACGCAAAGAGCATCAAAGACGCATCTGGTCTTAGACGATTGAAGTCTGACCGTGCTGACGCCTCGATGATTGCAGAATACGCCATGAGGAATTACGATAAAGCCGTTATGTACGAGCCTCTTAGCGAGTCGCTTACACAACTGCGTGAGCTGTTCCTATACCGTCAGATGATCGTAAGACACAGATGCAGTTTCCAGGTGCGTAGAGGCGAAAAGCGACTCACTATGGAGAAGTCGCCAGTCAAGACAATGATTTCGCAGAGCGGACGGCACATCGTCTCTGAACTCAATAAGGAGATAGAGAAGATAGATAAGCGCATTGCCGATCTCATCAAGTCGGACGAGGAACTCACCGAGGTGTTCACCATCGTGACCTCGGTGCCTGGCATAGGAACGCAGAACGCTGTGTGCCTGATGGTGTACACCGACAACTTCCGGCGTTTCAACTACGACTCACGCAAGATTGCCTGCTATTACGGCCTAGCTCCATTTGGCAAAGATTCGGGAACCAGTGTGCATTCCGATCCGCATGTACATTATATGGCTAACCGCCAGATAAAGGCCATGCTGACGCAAGCGGCACTAGCTGCCGTCAACTTCAATCCCATTATGGCGAGGTACTACATGCGCCTCGTAGAACGAGGAAAGAAGAAGCAGGTTGCACTGAACAATGTCAAGAACAAACTTGTACATTTGGTCACAGCCATGGTCAGAAATCGCCAAACATTCACCCCTGAATATAAAATCTCAGCATAAATTGAAAATAATGGTCAAAACATTTGGATATTAACATAGAAAGCGATTTGGGATAAAGCTTGTATGTTTCAATAAATAATTGTATCTTTGTTGCGAAAAATCCATGAAAATCCGCAATACCGTTGCGGAAAATCTATGAAAATCCGCAATATAAACGAACAAATACATAATGTATGATTGAACGTATATGCCATATTGACAAGGAGTTAGAGGATAGTATATTTTTGTTTGGTGCCCGTCAGACAGGAAAAAGTACCTTTTTGCGTCAGAAATTTCCAGACAGTATATACATTGACTTGTTGGATACAACTATAAAGGGGCGCTTCAGTCGTCGGCCTTCTCTGCTTTATGAGATGCTTTCTAACAAGGAAGTAGGTACGCTTGTTATTATAGATGAGATACCAGAAGTGCCTGAGTTGCTTAATGAAGTACATCGTTTGATGTCAGAGAAAGGACTTGTGTTTATTCTATGTAGTTCAAGTGCCAGAAAATTGAAACGCAAAGGCTATAATACATTGGGAGGCAGAGCATATCCTGTATATCTATTTCCTTTTGTGAGTGCTGAGATTCCCGACTTTGATTTACAACAAGCTATCAATTATGGAATGTTGCCACCGCATTATCTGGCAAAGAATCCGCATCGCCGTCTATCTGCATATATTGATGTTTATCTAAAAGAAGAAATCAAGGAAGAGGCTCTTGTAAGGAATCTAAACACTTTTCAGCGTTTTCTGGAGGTTGCGGCATTAACAGATGGCGAAATGATAAATAACAATAATATAGCTCAAGATTGTGGTGTAAGTGCCAATACTGTTGGTAACTATTTTGATATATTGGAGGACACTCTTTTAGGATTCCGTGTACCTGCTTATACCAAAACAATGAAACGCAGATTGGTGCAGGCTCCTCGATTCTATTATTTTGATATAGGTGTAGCCAATCATTTGTTGCATCGTAAGGAATTGGTGAGAGGCACGGCAGAGTATGGTCATGCTTTCGAACACCTTGTAATTCAAGAGCTAAGAGCTTGGCTGAGTTATAAGGAAAGTATGGAACAATTGAGTTATTGGAGGGCTTATACTGGTCAAGAGGTGGATGCTGTGATTGGTGATGCAAGAGTTGCAATAGAGATAAAATCTGTAGAGGAGGTACTGCCAAGGCATTTAAAAGGTCTCAAGACTTTCGCCTCTGATTATCCTGAAAGCAAACTGTTGATAGTTTCGTTAGATCCTATCAACAGAAAGATGGGAGATGTAGAGTGTATCTATATCATTGATTTTTTCAGAAGACTTTGGAGCGAAGGTATATGATAATCTGTAGCACACAGAGTTGTCTCTTTAACCCAAACAAAATCCACTCTTCTAAAAGAGAAAAATCCAAGCAAGCCCTAACAACCGACCGATTGGGGGTTAAGTTGGTAGATATGAGTAAAAGGTGCAAATATCGCTGATTTTTAGTAAAAAAACGAGAATTTCTGAAAAACTGTCAGATTGTCTGGTTTTTTGTTGTAATACTCTGACAGACAGACAGTTGCCTGATAGTCAACTGTCAGCCAATTGTCTGGATGGTTTGCTGATGAAAGGGCTGATAGTTGAATGTGTACAAGACTGTATCGCGGATACGCTTACTTACAATTATCAGATGAGAGGAATTCTGACGACAGGAATGGCATGCGTTGGCAGAATTATGAAAACAGGGATATGGGTATTACAACATCAACTTATTGGGCATCCGTCTGACAGAAAATCTGCCCAACAGGGGCAAGCACGTTGCCCATGATGGGAAAGCACGTTGCCCCACATGGGCACGCTGCTTGCCCATTTTCTGTAGTTTTGATTACCCTTATATATATATAAAAGTAATGAAGTCCAATGTCACGACAGGCGGAAATCGTCAGGCATAATAGTCGCGCAGTTGGGCGGCAAGTGCCGCGAGCTGTTCTATGCTGCCGTTGCCATAGCGCTGCCATATCTGCTGACAAGGCTGGAGCAGCGGCGTAACCATAAACTCCTGCCTGTTGAGATACGGATCGAGAATCTGGTATACGTTGAGCACATCCTCCACTACCCTCGCTTTCACGCCTATCAGCCGCGCCAGCTCCTCCACCTCGGGCGTGGATGCCACCATCGTAATCGGCGTGAGACGGAAATAGAGGTCGAGCACGAGGATGAGAGCCACCGGCGTGAGCGGTTCACAATGAGGAATCTGGCGGAAATCCTTCTCGAAAGTCTCCTTCACCTCCACCCCATCATAGAATGCCGAAGCGCAGGAGAATCCCATCATGCTCCTCACCTTGGCAGCGTCGGCACGCAACCGCCGTGGATTGTCCTTGTAGCGCTGCATCAAGCTGCTGAGAAACGGTGTGGAACCGTTGCGCAGGTCGAACATCTTCTCATATATAAAGGATGGCGGCAGATGTAGTTCGATGCTCAGATCCACCATCTGCCTGCTGTACATACGTTTCAGCCCTACGGGTTTGCGCATATACAGTTGCATCACCAGAAGCCAATAATCATCTTGCCAAAGAGAAGAAATGCCAGCCATAGTAGTATCATTTGATTAATTTCTGCAAACTTAAGAAAAAATGTGGAAACAAAAGAATTATTTTTCGTAACTTTGTGCGCTGATAATATTTAACAGCCACAAACCATTATGAAAACAAGGATTTTCATATAACAAGCTTTACGAACAAAGATACTGCCGCCACAAGTAGGCAACAGAATGGATATAATGACCATAAGACAAAACGGGTATTAGGTATACGGTCTTGTTGCCTTTCAATAAAAACGACAAACTAAATAATACATATTCGATAAATAACAAACTAACTAAAAAATACTAATATGGATACATTCTCAAAGAATTTCTCCCTTGAGGGCAAGGTAGCTCTCGTTACGGGAGCAGCCTACGGTATCGGTTTCGCCATCGCCGAGGCTTACGCAAAGGCAGGTGCGAAGATTGCCTTCAACTGCCGTTCACAGCATCATATGGACCAGGCTCTCGCCGACTACAAGGCTAAGGGCATCGAAGCAAAGGGCTACATCTGCGACGTTACGAATGAGGAGGAGGTGAAGAAGATGGTTGCCGACATAGAGAAGGAACTTGGCGTCATCGATATTCTCGTGAACAACGCCGGCATCATCAAGCGCATCCCTATGACAGAGATGAGCGTGGAGGATTTCCGCCAGGTTGTCGACATCGACCTCAATGCTCCATTCATCGTGTCGAAGGCCGTTATCCCCGGAATGATAAAGAAGGGCCACGGCAAGATCATCAACATCTGCTCAATGATGAGCGAACTGGGTCGTGAGACTGTTTCTGCATACGCTGCTGCCAAGGGCGGACTGAAGATGCTCACCCGCAACATCTGCTCTGAGTTCGGCGAGCACAACATCCAGTGCAACGGTATCGGCCCGGGCTATATCGCCACTCCACAGACCGCTCCGCTGCGCGAACGTCAGGCTGACGGCAGCCGCCATCCTTTCGACAGCTTCATCATCAGCAAGACTCCTGCCGCACGCTGGGGAACTCCAGAGGACTTGATGGGTCCTGCCGTATTCCTCGCTTCTGATGCCAGCGACTTCGTAAACGGCCACGTGCTCTACGTTGACGGTGGTATCCTGGCTTATATCGGCAAGCAGCCTTGATATGCTGACGGCAGAAGGAACACGACCGTAACCATATCACTCCCCCACCCTGTGTGTCTCTCTCTGAGACCTGTCTGGGGAAATAGAAAATAAATGCGCCTCAAGCTCTTGTCGATGACAAAGATGCTTGAGGCGCATTGTTTTTCTTTCAAACGGCATAATGACCGATTTGGGGTTATGGTTTCTTGTATATCAGCGTGAGTCCGTCGCGCAGCGGCAGCATCACACGCTCCACTCTGGGGTCGTGCGCCACGAAGTCATTGAATGCCTCAATGCCGTGTGTCTGCTTGTCCTTGTCGTAGGCGTGGTCCACCACATGTCCGTCCCACAGTGTGTTGTCGGCAAGGATGAATCCTCCGGGTCTGAGCAGCGAGAGCACCATCTCATACGACTCCATATACGTGCGCTTGTCGCCGTCAACAAACGCCATGTCGAACTCCACTCCGAGCTTGGGAGCCTCGGTCATTGCATCGCCGATGATGAAGCGTATCTTGTCGGCGACAGCCGACTGCTCTATCCAGGGACGCGTGAAGTCTTCCTGCTCGTCGTTTATCTCGAAGGTATACACCATTCCTCCCTCTTCCAGTCCTTCTGCCAGACAGATGGCGCTGTAGCCGCTGAAGGTGCCTATCTCGAGGATGTTCTTCGGACGGATCATCCTCACGAGCATCTTCAGCACCCTACCCTGCAGATGTCCGCTCGCCATGCGTCCATGCAGCAGATGGATATTGGTGGCGCGGTATAGGCGATACAGATAATCGCCCTCCGGGTCGCTATGGTCGAGGATATACTTTTCTATTTCTGAATTCATTGTCCAATCTGAGTGATGATACTTACAGCATCTTCAGCACCTCAGCATTGAGGTATGGCTTGATTTTGCTGAATGGCACGATGAATCTCACGCAGCCTGCGGCATAAGAAAACAGTTCGTATGGCTGATAGATAATCATTACGCCCTCCTTGGTGAGATATGGTGCTGTTTTTGGCATCGGCAGGAAATCCACTGTGCAATCGGCTCCCACTATCATACTCTGCAGTTCATCATCGGACATTCTCTTGCCGTCGAACTCCTGGAAATAGTCTTTCATTCCCTCTTTGAGAATGGTGTTGAAAGATCTGTCGCCATAGACAGACTGTTTAAGTATCTCGCTGCCGAAGCGTCTGCCGTCGCTCTTGCGGAACGTCATGCCGCTCATGTTGCCCATGCCGTGAGCACCGCCAAGATACTGGTAGATGCCGCAGGTGTAGGTCACGTATTTGTCTGTCTCACAGTCTTTTCTGATATCTGCGCTCCACGACACCATCTGGTCGGCGTCAAGTCCCAGTTCCTCGATGTTGGCATTGAGATATTTCTTCGTGTCTGCCACATAATGCTGCAACAGCGAATCCTTGTTTTCGAGCGATCCCATATAAGTGGCTCCGAGCTGCTCACTGATATATTCGGCAATGGAGTTTTTGAGATACTGATTGCCGGCAGTGGGGTAGTCGAAGACTATTCTTATCTCCATCCTCTTGTCGCTATGGTTGTATACCACAGAGTCTGTCTGCAACTGCTCATTGGCGACAACCTTGTCTGTCTGCAACTGCTCACTGGCAGTAGCCTTGTTTCCGCTGCAAGAGAACATGGCCAATGTGGCCAAAGCTCCCAGAATAATGCCTTTTGTTTTCATAATTGTTTTTTTAGATCAATAATAGTGGCAGCATGTCTTGTCAGACTGTGCTGCCCAGAGGGTTATCTGGTGTTGGGGATCATACTTTCTGTGCCAGCCATGTCATCCATTTCCCGCCTTTCATACACAATATGCCGATTACGACAAACGGTATCGACAGCAGCTGTCC
This sequence comes from Prevotella pectinovora, assembly GCF_041323955.1. Lineage (NCBI taxonomy): Bacteria > Pseudomonadati > Bacteroidota > Bacteroidia > Bacteroidales > Prevotellaceae > Prevotella > Prevotella pectinovora. The sequence continues at coordinate 2,794,729 of NZ_JBGLIV010000001.1, read as the reverse complement.
CATGTCGAGTGGGAGAGAGGCCTCGAAAGCCTCCTGCACCTCCTTGGTGTATTCTATGAAGAAGCGTGCCGTGAAGATATATGTGAGACAGAGTCCGAAGAAGAATCCCGTGCCCACCTTCTGCGGTGATTTTCTGTAGAAATACAGTCCGATGACGAACAGCAGCGCATAGGCTATAGCCTCATACAGCTGCCCCGGGTGTCTTGGCTGCATGTCCACCTGCTGGAACACGAATGCCCATGGCACATCGGTCACTTTTCCTATTATCTCCGAGTTCATCAGGTTGCCAAGTCTTATGAAGCACGCCGTTATAGGCGTTGCTATGGCGATGTTGTCGAGCACCGTCCATAGGTTCAGCTTAGTCTTCCTGACGTATAGCAGCAGCGTGATGATGAGTCCCAACGTTCCGCCGTGGCTTGCCAGTCCGGCATATCCCGTAAAGCGCCATCCTCCGTCGGGCAGGAAGCGTATGGGTATCAACATCTCCACAATGTGCTGGCCTGAGGAGAGAAAATAGTCCGGTTCATAAAACAGACAGTGTCCGAGTCGTGCGCCGATGAGTATTCCGAGGAAGCAGTATATGAAGAGCGGTTCGAAGAGCGTCTCCTTGATTTTCTGCTGTATATACAGGCGCCTCACTATGAAGTATGCCGCCAGGAGTCCTATCAGCCAGCACAAGGCGTACCAGCGCATGGCGAAGGAACCTATCCTGAAGGCCTCTATGCTTGGGTTCCAGTCAATGAAAAGCATTTTCTATTTTTTATTCACATGTCGTTGACATGCTACGAGTTGACGAGTTGACGAGTTGACGAGGCGTCTACACGTTGAATCTGAAATGCATGATGTCGCCATCCTGCACCACATACTCCTTGCCTTCGATGCCGAGCTTTCCGGCTTCTCTCACGGCTGCCTCTGATCCATACTGGATATAGTCGGCATATTTTATCACCTCTGCACGGATGAAACCTTTCTCGAAGTCGGTGTGTATCACTCCTGCACACTGTGGCGCCTTCCATCCCTTGTGGTATGTCCATGCCTTTACCTCCATCTCTCCGGCGGTGATGAAAGTCTCGAGGTTGAGCAGCGAGTAGGCTTTCTTGATGAGTCGGTTCACACCACTCTCTTCCAGTCCGAGCTCGTCGAGGAACATCTTCTTGTCTTCGTATGTCTCCAGTCCGGCAATGTCTTCCTCTGTCTTTCCGGCTATCACGAGAGTCTCCGCTCCTTCTTCCTTTGCGATATCTTCGATGCGCTTTGAGTATTCGTTGCCTGTCTTGGCGGCAGTCTCGTCAACGTTGCATACGTAGAGCACAGGCTTTGCGGTGAGCAGGAAGAGGTTGCGTGCCGCTTCCTGTTCCTCCTTAGAGTCGAATTCCACGGTGCGTGCGTTCTTTCCCTGCTCCAGGGCTGCCTTGTAAGCCTCGAGCACACCCACTTCAACCTTGGCATCTTTGTTTCCTGCCTGTGCCACCTTCTGCTGCTTGCCCAGTCGCGCCTCTATGGTCTCCAGGTCTTTGAGCTGCAGCTCGGTGTCGATTATCTCCTTGTCGCGCACGGGGTCTATCGTTCCGTCCACGTGTGTGATGTTGTCGTCGTCGAAACAGCGCAGCACGTGGATGATGGCGTCGGTCTCACGGATGTTTCCGAGGAATTTGTTTCCGAGTCCTTCGCCCTTGCTTGCTCCCTTCACGAGTCCGGCGATGTCTACTATCTCGCAGGTTGCCGGCACGATGCGTCCGGGGTGTACTATCTCGGCGAGCTTCGTGAGTCGCTCGTCGGGCACGGTGATAACACCGACGTTAGGTTCTATAGTACAGAAAGGGAAGTTTGCCGCCTGTGCCTTAGCGCTTGAGAGGCAGTTGAAAAGAGTGGACTTTCCCACGTTAGGGAGTCCAACGATACCACATTTTAGTGCCATGTCTTAGTTTTATATTTATTCTTTATTGTTTTCTAAAAAACATTATTACCCTGCCCCTTATTCCGGAATTGGCATCCGGCAATGGGGGAGGGCAGAGCTTGCAAACAGCGACTGTATGGGCAAATGAAAATATCCGTGTCAACTCGTTTCCTCGTCAACCCGAATACCCGTCTGCCGGTCTTCTGTTTTTACTATCAATCTGCAAATATAAGAATTTTACACTCAACGGACGCATAATTTCGAGAAAACTGTTTGCCGCAGGCATATATTTCATTAAATTTTGCATTCCACGAGTGTAAAAAGGGATGTTTCATTTCTGCCTGCGCATGGTATGCCTGATCATAATCCTCTGAGCCAGACTCCGAAGAAGCGGTCGTACACGATGTATCCTTTGTCTGAAAGATATACATACTCTTCGTCAGCAAGATATTTCAAGGCTCTTTGCACGCTGCTTGCCGTCTTGAGCTGATGCCTGCTGATGAATGGTCCCGACATAGGTTCCGCCACGCTGCCTTCCCTTGCTATCGCCAGCAGAAGGTTTGCCTGGTTAGCTGTGAGCAGATGGAACAGACGTTTGTAGTCTTCTTCTTCTGACAGTATTATCTGACGCACCACCTCGTCCAGTTTCTTACGGGTTACTTCCATGTCGGAGAGACGGTAGAGGCGGTTCATCACTGCCTGTATATACCATGTCACTCCATCCACGCTGTCGTAGATATCATGGAAAACTTCCGGTGAGATGGAAACGTTTTTCTCTCTCAACTTATCCTCTGCAAAGGCAAAATAAACAGTCTCGTCGAGGGTATGCAGGCTCAATTTCTCCGTACTTCTGTAGAAGGGATGCTTTGGTGAATTGAACATTTCCATCATCATGTGCAAACGGCTTCCGGAAAATATGAAGCGGGCGTTGCTCATAGTCTGGATATGGGTGCGCAAGAGTGCTTCTACGTTTTTCTCAGGATATTCCAACACCTGCTGAAACTCATCGAAGGCAATGTAGCAACGGCGTTTTGACTGGGCTATATATGAGAATATCTCGTCGAGAGTGGATTCCGACGACTGTGGTGAGAAACTGAGCGACACCTGAGGAAGGCCGGTCATGAAGTCGGTAGACATCGTGATTTGACTACCCTTGAAAACCTTTGTTATCGCATTCTCGGCTTTCTGTAGCGGCGTGTCGAGTTTGCCGACTATCGCCTTGGCGAATGTCTGCACGAAATCATACAGAGAATTGGTGGCATAGATATCAATATAGAAGCAGACGGCATCGTTGTCCATCTCCTTTATCTTATGAAACACATGACGTATAAGACCTGTCTTGCCATACCTTCTCGGACTCATAAGGGTGAGATTGCAGCCATTTGTCAACGATGATATGATATCTTCGCTCTCTTTATTACGATCGCAGAAATACTCTGGTCCTTCGTATCCATACAACAAAAAAGGATTGTCTATCTTTCTCATAACCAACGTTTTGTTATCATTACGCATTTTGCGTTACGCATTTTGCGTAATCACTTTGCAAATATAACGATTTATTTGCTTACACACAATTTTATGGCACCTTTTCATTACACTTGCGGGTATTTCATTGCATTGACGAAAACCAGACGTTAGGACTTGCCGGTGAAAATGCAATTGAAGCTATTAACGACATCACACCCGACAGGGAATACATAATACTGAATGTCAAAGACATGACGAACTTGAACAAAAAAATATCAAAACTTGTAAATACAGAATATAATGACTAACTTTGCAGATTGAACTCAACATATAAATACAATTTTTATTCACGAAAAACAATAAAACACATATAACACAATGGAGTATAACTTCAACGAAATCGAAAAGAAATGGCGACAGAAGTGGGTGGAAGACAAGACCTATAAAGTCGTGGAAGACAAGGAGAAAAAGAAATTCTACGTGCTCAACATGTTTCCTTATCCTTCGGGAGCAGGACTCCATGTGGGACACCCGTTGGGATATATCGCCTCTGACATCTACGCAAGATACAAGAGACAGAACGGATTCAACGTGCTCAACCCGATGGGATACGACGCTTACGGACTGCCGGCGGAGCAGTATGCCATACAGACAGGACAGCATCCGGCAGTGACCACAGAGACTAATATCGCAAGATACAGAGAACAGCTCGACAAAATAGGATTCTCGTTCGACTGGGACAGAGAGGTGCGCACATGCGACCCAAAATACTATAAGTGGACACAGTGGGCTTTCCAGAAGATGTTCAAATCATTCTACTGCCAGAAATGCCAGAAGGCAATGCCTATCGAAGAGCTGGTGAAGATGTTTGAAGAGAAAGGCAGCGAGGCGGCAGAGAACGTGGCAAAGAGCGAGGAACTGACATTCACCGCCGAGGAATGGAAGCAGATGACGGAGAAGGAGCAGCAGCAGGTGCTCATGAACTACCGCATAGCATACATCGGAGAGACGATGGTGAACTGGTGTGCCGGTCTCGGCACGGTGCTCGCCAACGACGAGGTGGTGGACGGTGTGTCGGAACGCGGAGGATTCCCCGTGGTGCAGAAGAAGATGCGCCAGTGGTGTCTGCGCGTCAGCGCTTACTCACAGAGACTGCTCGACGGACTGGACCAGGTGGACTGGACTGACAGCATCAAGGAGACCCAGCGCAACTGGATTGGACGCTCGGAAGGAACGGAGATGAACTTCAAAGTGGCCGGACAGGACTGGGACTTCACCATCTTCACAACACGTGCCGACACTATCTTCGGAGTGACATTCATGGTGCTGGCGCCTGAGAGCGAACTCGTGGAGAAACTCACCACAAGCGAACAGAAGGCTGAGGTGGACGAATATCTCGCCTATGTGAAGAAGCGCACAGAGCTCGACCGCATGGCAAACCACAAGGTTACGGGAGTGTTCTCCGGCTCTTATGCCGTGAACCCTTTCACGGGCGAGAACATCCCTGTATGGATTTCTGAATACGTGCTCGCAGGATACGGTACGGGAGCCATCATGGCTGTGCCTGCCCACGACTCACGCGACTACGCATTCGCTAAACATTTCAACCTGCCTATAATCCCGCTCATCGAGGGTGCCGACGTTAGCGAGGAGAGCTTCGACGCTAAAGAGGGAACGGTGTGCAACTCACCGGCACCAACAGCAAAGAACGCCATCGCCGGATTCTCGCTCAACGGACTGAGCGTGAAGGAGGCTATCGCAACGACAAAGAAATACGTTACGGAGAATGGCATCGGAAATGTGAAGGTGAACTACCGCCTGCGCGACGCCATATTCTCACGACAGAGATACTGGGGTGAGCCATTCCCCGTATACTACAAGGACGGTATGCCATACATGGTGCCGGAAGAGTGTCTGCCTGTGGAACTGCCTGAAGTAGACCAGTATAAGCCTACGGAAACAGGCGAGCCGCCATTGGGACACGCCAGGAAATGGGCTTGGGACACGGAGAAGAACGAAGTGGTGGACAAGGCGCTCATCAACGACACCACGATTTTCCCGCTGGAGCTGAACACCATGCCGGGATTCGCCGGTTCGTCGGCTTACTACCTGAGATATATGGACCCACACAACGACAAGGCACTCGTGGCAAAGGATGTGGACGAATACTGGCAGAACGTGGACCTCTACGTGGGAGGTACGGAGCATGCCACAGGACACCTCATCTACTCGCGCTTCTGGAACAAGTTCCTGTATGACTACGGATGCTCTTGCAAAGAGGAGCCATATCAGAAACTCGTGAACCAGGGAATGATACAGGGACGCTCTAACTTCGTATACCGCATAAACAGCGACGACCACTCCAAGGCACCGGTGTTCGTGAGCCTCGGACTGAAAGACCAATATGAGACTACTCCGATACACGTTGACGTGAACATCGTGAACGCTGACGTGCTAGATCTGGAGGCTTTCAAGAAATGGAGACCTGAATATGAGAACGCCGAGTTCATACTGGAAGACGGAAAATACATCTGCGGATGGGCAGTAGAGAAGATGTCGAAGTCGATGTTCAACGTGGTGAACCCCGACATGATCGTAGAGAAATACGGTGCCGACACTCTGCGCCTGTATGAGATGTTCCTCGGTCCGGTGGAGGCAAGCAAGCCTTGGGACACCAACGGCATCGACGGTTGCCACCGCTTCCTGAAAAAGCTATGGGGACTGTTCTTCAGCCGCGACGGACAATTCCTGCCAACCGACGAAGAGCCTACGGCAGAACAGCTGAAGAGCATACACAAGCTCATCAAGAAGGTGACCCGCGACATTGAGCACTTCTCATACAACACGAGCATCTCGGCATTCATGATTTGCGTGGGAGAACTGCAGCAGATGAAATGCCACAGCAAGATGGTGCTGCAAGACCTCGTGGTTCTCATCTCGCCATTCGCACCGCATGTGGCAGAGGAGCTGTGGCATCAGCTCGGCAACGAGACTACGGTTTGCGACGCCAAGTGGCCTGAGTTCAACGAGAAATATCTCGTGGAAAGCAGCATGCAGCTCACGATATCGTTCAACGGAAAGGCGCGCTACCAGAAGACATTCCCCGTTGACGCCGACAACGAGACGATAAAGAACGAGGTGCTCGCCGACGAGAAGAGCCAGAAATACCTCGAAGGCAAACAGGTTGTGAAAGTCATCGTGGTGCCTAAGAAAATCGTTAACGTGGTGATAAAATAATCCTCATACAATCCCTTCCCTGACCTGCTGCCGATAAATGGCGGATGGAGCAGGGGAGGGGATTGGAAACATTCTGAGAAGAAAGAAACAAGGCCTGGCAAAGAGAAAAACCGGCCCTATAAATAACCTTAACTCATATACTAATCAAACAGCAGAGACCAGGAGTCTCTAACAACTAACTTTTTATTATGGCAACTGACAACAACAATGCAGCTTTCGCACAGAAAAATGGTGGCGGAATAATACAATTCATGAGAAGTAACGCCGGCAAGGCGCTGGGAAGAGAGATAAAAGACTATTTCTTCATCACTCTCGGACTTATGCTATACACATTCGGATTCACCGTCTTCCTATTGCCATACGAGATTGTAACGGGCGGTATCGCCGGTGTAGGAGCCATCGTGTTCTATGCAACGAAATTTCCGGTGCAGTGGACTTTCTTCATCATCAACGCCGCGCTCATAGTGGCGGCACTGAAGATACTGGGATGGCGGTTTCTGGCAAAGACAATCTATGCCACATTCGCACTGACCGTGATGCTCGACATAGCGCAGAAAGTGGTGGAGATGCCCGACGGCACTTTCTATAAGCTGATGGGAGAGGGCAACGACTTCATGTCGCTCGTCATCGGATGTATGCTCACGGGAACGGCGCTCGCCATCGTGTTCCTCAACAACGGCAGTACAGGCGGTACCGACATCATCGCGGCGGTGGTGAACAAATACCACAATATCTCGCTCGGTATGGGACTTATCATGGTGGACCTCGGTATCATCAGCAGCAGCTTGCTCATCGAATCCTTCGGTACGTTCCCAGAGAGATGCACGATGGTGGTGTTCGGACTATGTACGATGTTCATCGAATGCAACATGCTCGACTTCGTGATGAACTGGCAGCGACAGTCCGTGCAGTTCATGATATTCTCAAAGAAACACCAGGAGATTGCCAACGCCATAGCAAAGGAGACCGAGCACACAATGACAATACTCGACGGTCACGGATGGTATTCCGGCGACCCTATAAAGGTGATCTGCCTCATGGCAAAGAAAAGGGAAAGCGTGGAAATCTTCCGCGTCATAAAGTCTATAGACCCTAATGCCTTCGTAAGCCAAAGCAGCGTGCAGGGCGTATTCGGAGAGGGCTTCGATCCGATAAAGGTGAAGGTGAAGGCACAGAAACTGGAAAAGGAAATGAAAAAACAACAGGAGAATGCTTGACAAATAGAAGAAGACCCCTCCTGACATTCCCCAGAAGAGAGAGAGACAGTACTCAGAATATATAAGGAAGTATGAGGAAAATAATACTGTCTCTCACACAAGGAGATGTCAGGAGGGGTCTTGCTGACTTGTAAACTCATAAGACTTGTCTTCTCGTCAACTCGTTTACTTGTCAACTCGTCAACTTGTCTACTCGTCAACTATAAATAAACATGAAAATAGTATTTGCAACAAACAACGCTCACAAACTGGAAGAAGTGAGAAACATTCTTGGAAACAAATTCCAGGTATTGTCGCTCAACGACATTGAATGCCACGTGGATATTCCGGAGACAGGAAAGACTCTGGAAGAAAATGCCATGATAAAGGCAAAATACGTGTTTGAACATTATCATATCAGTGTGTTTGCCGACGACACAGGACTCGAAGTTGAAGCTCTCGGCGGAGAACCCGGAGTATATTCTGCAAGATATGCGGGAGGCGACGGACACGACAGCGAGGCAAACATGAAGAAGCTGCTCGCCAACCTCAAGGGAGAGGAAAACCGCAAGGCGCGTTTCCGCACCGTGATAGCCTATATCCTGAAAGACGAAGACTCGGACGGTATAGCTGCCCAGGGAGAGATGGAAGGCATAGTGGAAGGCGAGATAACGGAAGAAAAGAAGGGAGAGTCGGGATTCGGCTACGACCCTATATTCCAGCCTACCGGCTACGACAAGACATTCGCCGAACTCGGCAACGACATAAAGAACAAAATCTCTCATAGGGCAAGGGCTGTGGAGAAATTCGCACAATTCCTCTTTTCCGCCACCTGTCAGCAATAATTCAGCAGGTTGTTGCGTTATAAGAGAAAACAATAAAGAAAAAAAAAATGCGCAGACACTTCATATCACTCCTCACATTGCTCGCCGCAATGACGACAAACGCCGGAGCACAGAATCTGGACAAATGGAAGGCATATATGGCTTATGGAAAGATTACAGACATAGAGCCTGCCGGAAACATGGTTTATGTGCTCAGCTCCGGCGACTTGTTCTCATACAACATCACGGACGGAAGCGTGGCGACATACGACAAGGTGTTCCCGCTCAGCGAATGCACAATATCGCAGATAGCATGGAACAACACGGCGAAGAAGCTTATCATTGTATACGACAACTACAACATCGACCTGCTCGACAACAAGCTGAACGTGACGAACATCGCGGGCTACTACGACAAGACGATGACGGTAAGCAAGGATGTAAACAAGGTGGTGATAGAGGGCAGTCTGGCATATCTGTGTACGGCTTTCGGACTGGTGCAGATTGACATGAAGGAGGGACTTATCCTCGACACCTACAATCTGGGAAAGAATGTTACCGACTGTGCCTTCAGCGGAAACAAGATATACGTGAACACCAGCGACGGAATACTGGCAGCCGACAAGTCGGCAAACCTGCTCGACAAGTCTAACTGGCACGCCACGACAGACAATGTGTCGTTCAACCATGCCAACGACATCGCCACGACATGGGACAACGGATATCTGCAATACGTGGCCTACGACAAGACAAACAAATGCTACTGGACCAACCAGGAGGACGAGAAGCTGCAGGCATACACCGTTACCGCCGACGGCACGAAGACCGTGACGCTGAGCGACATAAATCCCGTAGGTACACCGAAATACAATACCATCGGTTTTCTGAAGATAAGGAACGGAAAGCTCTATACCTGCAACGGTGGAGAGTGGGACAGGGAAAAGCCAGCCACGATACAGGTGTACGACATCGACGGCAATACCTGGACTACTTACGACGACAAGGGAATAGCAGAGAAATACGGTATCATATATAAGGATATGCTTTGTCTCGACATCGACCCCAAAAACGACAACCACGTGATGGCTGGATCACAAAGCGGACTATACGAATTTCTCGACGGAAAACTGATCAACAGATTTGACTACAAAAACAGTCCGATATCCTTCGTCGACGGTCTGGAAGGTGATCCGAACTATCAGATCATCACATCGTTGTTCTACGACAAAGACAACACGCTGTGGGTAATAAACCATCAGGCTATAAACAAAGGAATACTGAAATATTCTGCCGACGGCAAATGGTCGTCGCCAGACAAGACCATAAACCACCTCTCCGTGAACAATGCCAAGATCATGGGATACGACTCTCATGGCAGGATTTGGATAAATAACGGACGAAATGCCAACCCCGGAGTGTATTGCTACTCTGCCGACGGCAACAATCTATATAGCTACACGCATTTCGTGAACGAGGACATGGCGGAAATAAGCGGTATCGAGAGATGCAAGACGCTCGCCGAAGACAGAAGCGGCAATATTTGGGTGGGAACTAACGTTGGTCTCTTCGAACTGACAGAGGAATACCAGCGCGACCCGTCGCTCGGCTTCTATCAGGTAAAGGTACCCCGCAACGACGGTACCAACTATGCCGACTATCTGCTTGCCGGACTCGACATCACCACGATGGCAATAGACAATGCCGACCGCAAGTGGATAGGCACGAGCCGCGACGGCGTGTATGTCATAAGCAGCGACAACATGGTGCAGGAGGCTCACTTCCTGGCATCAAACAGCTGTCTGCTCGCCGACGGTATTTTCGATATAGAGATAGACAAGCAGACGGGAACGGTATATATAGGAACTGAAAAGGGCCTGTGCTCAGTGGAAAGCAATGCCGTGGCTACCAACGAGAGCATGAGCAAAGACAACGTATGGGCTTATCCGAATCCCGTGAAGCCTGACTATACGGGACTCATCAACATAGTAGGACTTGCCTACGACAGCGACGTGAAAATCACAACCACAAACGGTGTGCTCGTGGCTGAAGGACGAAGTACCGGAGGATCCTTCCAATGGAACGGATGCGACAAGAAGGGCAGGAGAGTGGCAAGCGGCATATATATGGTGAACACAGCGACGCAGAGCGGCGACAGCGGCACGGTATGCAAGATTGCGGTGATAAACTAAGTCTCTCTCTATATATATATTTATATGGTGATATAACCAAGCCTATATAATATATTAACAAGGAAAAACAACGGTATGACGCCCAAGTGCTTTATCAAGCGTTTTGTCCATTATATATAAAAACAAGGAAATAAAGACAGATGAAATATTCGATAAGGAAGAAATGGAATGAGATGAGGGGATTCGTCTTCTTCACACTGGCAATAACGCTGCTGTGGGGAATGGAATTTGCCTTTGCCGACTTCTACGACTCACCATGCAACAGCATGAAAGACTTTGTGGGACAGGCTTTCCAATGGGGAGCGATAGAGATGACAACCTTTGTCTTCATCTGGATGATAGCAGCAAACAAATATGTCTTCGCCGTGGCGTATCCGCTGCTGACTGCACTGACTTCTGCCGTGGCGTTCTTCCGCTATACAATGAAGGTCACGGTGACGCCGATGACCATAGACCTAACCTTCACCAACGACCTCACAACGACATCTGACATGATAACGCTGCCGCTCATACTTTTTATCCTCATAAATATCATCGCGGCTATATTCATAGCGAGATGGCGATTCAGAAGGCTGGACAATCTGAAATGGCAATGGATACACATCATCGTCTGCATGGCACTGATATACGGCATTTTCCACAACGGACGACTTGGAATACCGGTTTCCAACCGTCTGCCCTTCAATATCTATGCCTCGCTAAACGAATATCTCGGCAACAAGCGCATCGTGGCAGACAAGCGTCCTGCCTTCGGCGGAAAGACGACATGTGGCACTGACAGCATCGACGTGGTGTTCATCATCGGTGAGACGCTGCGTGCCGACCACATGCAGATCAACGGATATGCAAGGCCCACCACGCCGCTGCTGGCAAAGGAGAAGAACGTGGTGTCACTGCCTAACATAGAGTCAGAATACTGGTTCACCCACGAGAGCGTGCCGTATATCATGACCAGGGCCGACCACAACACCAAGGACAGGGCATATACAGAACGGTCGTTCATCGACATCTTCAAGAGAGCCGGCTACCACACATCATGGATTTCAAACCAGGAGAGCGTTCCCACATTCATATATTTCATGAAGGAGGCAGACAAGCTGACGTATGTAAACGGCGGCAAGTCGCTATATATCTATGACTCATGGCTCGATGACGATGTGCTGCCCCCTCTTGACAGTGCACTGACAAGCGGAAAGTCAAACAGCCGCAACCTTATCGTCATACACAGCATTGGTTCACACTGGTGGTATAACGCCCATTATCCCAAGTCGGCAGCCCGCTGGAAACCGGAACTGACGAGTCGCGTGATAACGGAGAACAGCCGGCAACAATTCATAAACTCCTACGACAACACCGTATTATATTCCGACAGTTTCTGGCATCAGGTGAGAGAACGCCTGCGCCATCGCAACGCCATAGTGATATATCTCTCCGACCATGGCGAAAATCTGGGCGAAGACGGACAATATACACATGCCAACGACACCAAGGAAGTGAGAAACGCCGCCTGCTGGATATGGTGCTCCGACAAATACAAGAGCCGTTATCCAGAGAAATACGCAGCCCTGGAGAGAAACGCCAAGAAGAAATACAACACGGCATTCCTCTTCCATTCCATCATCGATGCCGGCGACATCAGCACTCCTTACATCGACAAGAAGTATGATGTATTCAAGTAGGCAAGGACAATGAAACAATTTCAATAACTATATAATGATTACCGTCTGCATAGCGACATACAACGGATCGAGATATATCCGCCAGCAACTCCTGTCCATCCTGCCACAACTGGCAGAGACGGACGAGATTGTCGTGTCCGACGACGGATCGACAGACGATACATCTGAAATAGTGCGCTCCATCGGCGACAAGAGGATAAGGATTGTGGATAACCGCAAAGGAGAAGGTGGAAAACATTATCACAAGGAAGAAGATGGAAAGCATTATCACAAGGAAGAAGGTGGAAAAAACGCCCTCAGCAACAGTCTGACACAGAACTTCGAAAATGCCCTGCGCCATGCTAATGGCGATTATATCTTCCTCTCCGACCAGGACGACGTGTGGATGGAAAACAAGGTGGCAGTATGCATGGAAGTCCTGCGCAGCCACCACTGTGTGGTCAGCGACGCCATAGTGACAGACAAAGACCTCAACACCACCAACGACTCTTTCTACAAGATGATAAAGATGAAACCCGGCAGATTCTACAACCTGCTGTGGCACAACGGATATACGGGGTGCTGCATGGCTTTCAGACGCGACGTGATGCAGAAAGCGCTGCCCTTTCCTGCCGACATACCGATGCACGACATCTGGATAGGCAACGTGGCGGCTTTCTTCTTCGACGTGGCATTCATCAACGACCGACTGATATATTTCCGAAGACACGAGAGCGCCGCGTCGTGCAACGGCAAAGGAAGCCGCTTCTCGACGGCAAGGCAGATTCTCTTCAGATGGAAAACAATAAAGAACCTAATAACACACAAATCATGACATTGAGCGTAATCATCCCGATATACAATGTGGAAAAGATGCTGCGACGATGTGTTGACAGCGTGAGAATACAGGGATTCGACGATATCGAGATACTTCTCATCAACGATGGTTCGACCGACGGTAGCGGAATCATCGCTGAGGAGTATGCCGCTACATACAAGAACATAAAATACTGGAAGAAGGAGAACGGCGGACTCTCCGATGCCCGCAACTTCGGCATCGAGAGGGCAGAGGGTGACTATATCACCTTCGTAGACAGCGACGACGAACTGGCTCCCAATACCTACAGTCCGCTGATAGCATTGCTGCAGGAACATCCGTTTCTCGACATACTGGAATATCCCATGCTGCAGCGACCGGGACTACGCGACGAGACCCTATTCAATCCCGGCAACCATCTCTTCAAAGACGCCCTCGACTGGCTGGCATACAAGGGAACGGAGCACTGTTGGGCATGCAACAAAATATACAAGAGAAGCCTTTTCAATAACGTGGCATTCGAGAAAGGCAAAAAATTTGAAGACATCCTACTCATGGCACTGCTGATAAAGCAGAAGCCGATAATAGCCACCATAGACAAAGGCAGATACCTATACCACTACAACGACAACGGCATAGCGGCTACCGACAAGAGCAACGGACTGTCGTCGCTGCTCGACGCCCAGCTGCATCTCGTCAGCCAACTGAACATCAACACCAGGGAGCGCCGCTGGCACCGTGTGTATATGGATATGCTGACGGCACAGCTTTATTCATACCAGAAGACAGGAAAAATAAGACTGGCACAACAGCACGTGTCCCTCTTCGGCTATGCCACATGGAAAGACACACTGAAGGCGATGTTCGTGAACACCATAGGACTGGAACGCACCTGCCGCCTGTTCGGCAGGATGAAAAGGTAAGGAAACAAACATGAAAATAACATATATAGTAGAAGATTTCTCTGAAAACGGAGGTGTGGAACGCATCGTGACAGAAAAGGCAAACACACTGGCTACCGAATACGGACATGAAGTGAGCGTGGTGTCGGTTTACGACGACAAGCGCAGAGAGCTATACCATCTTGACGAAAGCATCAAGATGGTGCATCTCGGTGTGCCGTTCGCCGACAAGCACCACGGCAAGCTGATAAAGCTCATCAGCCGCACTAACACGCTGATGACGGCAGCCCGACGACTGAACAAGACTATAAAGAGCCTGCAGCCCGACATAATATTCTTCACCACCACCCTCGGAGCACTGCTCCTCCCCCTGTGCCACACCAAGGCACGCAAGATATACGAGTCGCATCTGGCACGTCCGTTCACCCCCTACCATCGTATGTTCTCCATTATGGAGCGCAAAGCCGACACCGTGGTATGCCTCACAAACGGCGATGCCATGGAATATTCCAACGCACGCCGCACGTTGGTGATTCCGAACTTTATCAGGAAGCCGGCGAAGAGAGTGGAGGACTATAGCGTGAAACGGGCTATCGCCGTGGGCAGACTGGAAGAGCAGAAGGGATTTCTTCCGCTCATAGACCACTGGAAAGATATTGCCCGGCTGCATCCCGACTGGCATCTCGACATATATGGTGACGGTTCGCAGCGCGCCATGCTGCAGGCTGAGATAGAGAGACTCGGCATGCAGGAGCATATAACACTCTGCGGACGGTCGAACAACATCATGGACGTATATCCGCAGTACAGCCTGCACATCATGCCCTCTCTATACGAAGGACAGCCAATGGCGCTGATAGAGGCACAGTCGTGCGGACTGCCATCCGTGGTGTTCGATTTCGACTTCGGTGCCTCCGACATCGTGCGCAACGGCTACAACGGCATCATTGTGGAGCAAAGCCACTACTCGTCGCTCATCAAGGGTATCACCACGATGATGGACTCCGAAGCCCTCAGACGCCAATACGGCGACAACGCCATAGCCGGAAGCCACGCGTATTATAAAGAAAATGTATTTGGAAAATGGATACAGTTGTTGAACCCTGACCGGTAATCATACCGTTTGGGGTTAAATGAGAAGAGATGACCTGTACATCTCTTCATACATCTCTGCCACCTTTCTGTAGTCATGGTATTTCTTCACGAATGCCATGCTCTGGCGGGAGAGCCTTTCTATCATACCGTCGGTAAAGAGAGCCTTTTCTATTATCGCCATGTTCTCGGCATCCGACAGTTCCGGACTCACGTTGATTATAGGACGCAGTTCTTTCTCGCCAATGAAATCATAATATTCCTCCTCTCCGCCACCTATCACCACAGTGCCGAGCGCCATTGCCTGCAAGGAATTCATCGACGGGGTGAAACTGTAGAGCTGGTCAACGAGCACGTCAGCCTCGGCAAGCATCCGCTTGTATTCTTCGAGCGGCACACCCTCCACATATCTTATCTCCATCCTGCCGGGATGGCGCAGCTTGATTGCTTCGAGCCATTCCGCCATACGCATGGCACCCTTCATGAAGTCGCGCTTGGGCTGTATGCCCACGAGAATTTTCACCACACCGCCGTTTTCCTTCCTTCTGGCGCATTCCGTCCCGTTCTGTGGCAGAATCATAGGCAGCGGCAGATAATGAAGCTTACGGGCAAAAGAATCCACATTATAGCACAACCAGTATTCATACAGGCAAGCCACGAGAGCGTCGGCCTTTGCCGATGTATACCGCCAGCAGCCATACGCCCCATGCAGCAGCACCTCGTCGATACGCTCCGCATTCTCTGCCATATTCTGCGGTCTGCCGTTCCAATACGTGTCGCTATATCTCGGCACTCCTTTTTTCTGGCGCGCGAAAATCTGAGGGTCATCGCCGAAACAGCCCTTCACGGTCTTCTTGTTCAGAAGTCTGAGGAAAAAGAAAAGCAGTTTGTTCCACCCGTATTTCAGTGGAACAAACTGATAGTTGTGTATCTGAACAATATCGTTGCCTACGAGTTGCGGCAGGTGTCTCGCAATCTGCCATAACACTTTCAGTCCGCTCAGTTTTCCCCACTTTCTGTCTCTCCTCAGGTCAATGTCTCTCGGAGCGTCGTGCCATCCGTTGCCGTCAGACATGGTCACTACGGTATGTCCGCGCTCCTGGAGTCCTTTTTTCAGAGTGTTATGCAGAAAACTGGCTTCGCCAACCAACAATATTTTCATTATCTATTAGTATAACTGATAAGTCTCTCCCCATCTCCCCAAGAGAGGGGGGAGGAGAAGCCTGTGTATATAAAGCAGACGAGTTGTCAATCCGTCAACTCATCTGCCAAAGAATTCCTTAACTCAGCTCAAGCATTCTCTCGATAGGCTTCACAGCGTCGCGGGCGATTTCAGGAGCCACTTCCACTGTAGGCCACTCACATTTCAGAGCGTTGTAAATCTTGCGCAGCGTGTTCATCTTCATATAGTCACACTCGTTGCAAGAGCAGCCCAGCGAACCCTCGCTCACCTCTGGCGGCACAGGGATGAAAGTCTTCTCCGGACACTTGTTCGTCATCTCATACAATATTCCGGACTCCGTAGCCACTATAAACTCCTTAGTGTCGCTCTCCACGGCATGCTTCAGCAACACAGCAGTAGAGCCCACCACGTCGGCAAGCGCTACCACCGGTCCTTTACACTCC
Source organism: Prevotella pectinovora (assembly GCF_041323955.1). NCBI lineage: Bacteria > Pseudomonadati > Bacteroidota > Bacteroidia > Bacteroidales > Prevotellaceae > Prevotella > Prevotella pectinovora. The sequence continues at coordinate 2,777,824 of NZ_JBGLIV010000001.1, read as the reverse complement.
GGATGCACAAGCACCTCAGCTCCCGGATGCTCCTTCTTCAGTCTTACTATCTCCTGTGCCGAGAAGCGCTCATGCACGTGGCATCCGCCGTTCCACAGCAGCATGTTTCTTCCCGTCACACTGTTGATATACGAGCCGAGGTTGTAGTCAGGACCGAAGATCAGCTTCTCGTCCTTCGGGAAGGTGTCAACGATCTTCTTTGCGTTTCCGCTCGTCACCACCACATCCGTCAGCGCCTTCACCGCCGCCGTGGTGTTAACATAGCTCACCACCTTATATCCAGGATGCTCCTCCTTGAATTTCTTCAGGTCTTCAGCCTTGCATGAGTCAGCGAGCGAACATCCCGCATTGAGGTCAGGACAGATTACCGTCTTCTCCGGTGAGAGAATCTTGCAGGTCTCCGCCATGAAATGCACTCCACACATCACGATGATGTCAGCCTTCGTGTCGGCAGCCTTTCTCGCCAGTGCGAGCGAGTCTCCGATGAAGTCAGCCACCTGCTGGATGTCGCCGGTGGTATAGTAGTGTGCGAGAATCACAGCGTTTTTCTCCTTGCACAAGTTTCTTATCTCTTTGGCCAGGTCTACGCCGTCGGCCACAGGTTCGTCGATATAACCTTTCTCGACCCACTTCTTGTCAACAGTCATATTATTATATTTCTTTTTTGTTTTTAATTTTTAAATTCAAATATGTGTAGTATGATATGCTGTGGATTTGTTCATAACTTCTGTCGTATTTCCTTGGTCATTTCCTTGTCAACACAATATCTTGGTTTATCAACAGGTTATTATGTGTCTTTCTTTCTCTATTTCAGCATGAAAGCCCATTTATCCACAATTTCCACATTCGGTGCAAAGATAATAAGTTTATATCTTTTGCTGCTCCTTTTTCGTGGAAAAGTTTTCTAATAGTTGTTTATAAGCTTGTGGATATCCACAGGGATTTTTGATTTCTTTTTTTGCTGTGGATAAAGTACAACTTATCAACACGGTTATCAACAGGGTTTTCCACAACTGTGTGGGAAGGATAAAATTATATGTAATGGATAGGGTAAATATGTACTTTTTGGGGCACGGTGCTTGCCCCATATGGGAAAGCTGCTTTCTCAACATGGGCAAGCAGCTTTCCCATGATGGGCAGAATTGCTTTCCAACGGTTGCCCGATACGGGCATTTATATCCATGTTTATGTTTACAGAATTCAGACAACGGTGAATAGGGGTGAGTCTTCCTCTTACTATACATTGTGATTCTTCCCCATGCAGCTATATTACCGTACCGCTACGGTTATAATTACCGGTTGTGGATAATAGTGTGGACAACAGTGGTATTAGATTAAAAACCAAAGTCTGATTCTGCCATTCTCTTCTTGCCTGTCTTCCCCCCTGATCCTTGCGAAACTTGGGCTTACTTACACAATAATAATTAATAAATTTGGGAGTTTACCCTATTATCATTACTTTTGTATTTAAGTTTCCATACTATTCGCCCATTGGCAGCATTGTGGATAACTTTGCTGACAATACGGTGCCTCGCCATGAAAAGTCCCTGCAGAGAGGGGACTGGCGACAGGTGCAGGGATTGTGGAAAAATATGCCATCCGCATAGCCTGCACCACAAGAGAAAGAATTGAAAAATAAAAAAACAGAAGATTACAAAATGCAAGAGACAAGACAAAATCGTATAGCAAGACTCCTGCAGAAGGAGCTGAGCCTTATTTTCCAGAGTCAGACAAGAGCCATGCACGGAGTGATGGTGTCGGTGACGAGGGTCAGGGTGAGTCCAGACCTCAGCATCTGCACGGCATATCTGAGCATCTTCCCGTCGGACAAGGGAGAGGAGATAATAGAAAACATCAGAAAGAACGAGAAGACGGTGCGCTACGACCTCGGTCAGCGGGTGCGCAACCAGCTGCGAATCATTCCGGAGCTGCGCTTCTTCATCGACGACTCACTCGACTATATTGAGCATATCGACGAGCTTCTGAAGAAATAGGAGAGTCATGAATTTTCCATTCTACATAGCACGCCGTTACCTCTTCTCAAAGAAGAGCACACACGCCATAAACATCATCAGCTGCATCAGTGCCGTTGGTGTGGCAGTGGCCACGATGGCTCTCGTGGTGACACTCAGTGTGTTCAACGGTTTCCACGACCTCGTGGCATCGTTCTTCACATCCTTCGACCCGCAGATTGAACTTGTGCCTGCAGAGGGAAAGACGGCACCTGCCGACGACCCGCTGCTGCAGAAGGTGAGAAAGCTGCCGGAGGTTGACGTGGCGTCGGAGTGTGTGAAAGACCAGGCACTCGCCATATACAAGGGCAAGCAGACCATGGTGTGGGTGATGGGCGTTGACGACAACTTCGAACGTATGTCGCGCATCGACGACATACTGTATGGCGACGGCACGTTTCTGCTCCAGGCTGCAAACCTGAACTTTGCCGTGGTGGGCATACGCCTCGCCGAGACTCTCGGCATGAATGCCAACTGGGACGGCAACCTGATGATATACGCTCCGCGGAAGACAGGACAGCTCGACCTCGCCAATCCATCCGACGGATTCGTAGTTGACTCGCTGATTTCACCGGGAGTGGTCTTCATGGTGAAACAGGGAAAATACGACCGCGACCACGTGATAGTGCCTATCACCATGGCGCGCACACTGTTTGAACAGCAGGGAATGCTGTCGTCGCTGCAGATTCGCCTAAAGAACGGCAGCGACCTCAATGCCGTGAAGGAGAAGATGCAGGAGATCGTCGGCAACCGCTACCGTGTGCTCGACCGCTATGAGCAGCAGGCAGACACGTTCCGGATAATGAAGGTGGAGAAATTCATTGCATATATCTTCCTCACGTTTATCCTCATCGTGGCGAGCTTCAATATCATAGGTTCGATATCCATGCTGATAATCGACAAGAAGGATGATGTGGTGACGCTCAGGAATCTCGGTGCTACAGACCGTCAGATATCCCGTATCTTCCTCTTTGAGGGCAGACTGATATCCTTCTTCGGAGCATTGGCAGGAATACTCATCGGACTGCTTCTCTGCTGGCTTCAGCAGCAGTTCGGCATCGTGGCGCTGGGACAGTCGAGCGGCACATTCGTAGTGGATGCCTATCCCGTAAGCGTGCATCCGGAAGACGTGCTCGTGGTGTTTGCCACGGTGATTGCGGTAGGTTTCCTGGCGGTGTGGTATCCTGTGAGATATTTTTCACGCCGTCTGTTGGGCTGACGGCGTGTAGCGGCAGGATAGTAGACGAGTCTACAGATAGACGAGTCGTCAACTCATATAGAAATACAAAGCGGATTGCAAGTGCCAGGAGGGCAGGTTCTTACCTGATAGTCCCCGTTGCTTGCAATCCGCTTTTCCTTTGTAGTGTTTCTGGAAATGTGATACTTTCCTATTCTATGGCATTCCAGTCCAAGAGACCTTTACCTTCTTCGTCAAGTTCGATGGCTAATCCCATTACCTTGCGTTTGTCAGCCTTGTAAGGTTCCATATATTTCCGGTTTATGATTATTCCTTTCAATTTTTCATCCCCTTCGACATCCACATGAAGATGAAGTAGAACATCGTGCCGGTGATGAGTCCGGCGATGGCATCGATGGCATAGTGGGCCTGTATGTATACCGTGGCGAAGCAGAGCAACACATAGAAGGGAGCCATAATATAGAGCAGCTTCCTGTTGCGGGTGTGCCATATCAGCAGCATTATCACGGTGCTTATTCCAACATGCGAACTTGGGAAAGCAGCAGTAGGTCTCTCTCCGGCAGCCTTGGCGTCTTCAACGAGATGGTAGAAGATGCCGTCGGTATATCCCGGACTCGGCAGACATTCGGTGTGGGTGTTGAAGTAGTCGCCAAGGTTGGGGAACACGCCAGCCGTTATCTGGTCTATGCCGACAGCCTTGAAATAGAACGTAGGTCCTGTCACCGGCACGAGCACGAATATCACGTAGTATGCGAAGAAAGAAGCCATTATCACGAATGCGCAGCGCTCATACTCCTTGTATCTCCATATAAAATAGTATATCGCCGCCAGAGCTATCATCGGATAATATGCCGCATAACCCATGTCGAGCAGTTCGCTGACCACGCTCCATGGCATTGCCTCATGGAATATCAGTGCTGGCTGGCATCCGAACAGCGACTGTTCCGCCTGGGCGAATACGTGGTCGAGATTCGGCAGCATGCGGTTCAGTTCGTAGGTATCTGGATACCACCAGCTGAGCAGCGCCATCTGCACCGTGATGCGGCAGAACCTCGTGAATCGGCATGGCACCATCCTGTAAACTCCCCATAGAGCCAGCGTCACCACCATGATTCTCACTCTGCCCCATATCATTGCCTCAGGGTTTGCCACCTTGGTGTATGTGAAGAACACCATGAGCAATGTCAGCACGAGATAGCCAGTCATCACCCACTCCAGCCAGAAGAGACCCTTTTTGGGCTTCTTCTCTATCTTGAATAAATCTTTCATAATCGTTGTCTTTTTCTTTTCAGGTCGTTTAAATCGTTCCGATCGTTCAAATCATTCCATCCGTTTCTTTGTCAGCATCCAACTTTTGTATTGCATACATCCGTTGTGTAGACATCCGTCTGGTGCATACATCCGTCTGGTGCTTACATCCATCCGTTGTCCTTATACCATTTCATGCTGATTCTCACACCCTCCGGCAGCTGGCATTTCGGTTCGAAGCCCAGTTCCTTTCTTGCCGGAGATATGTCGCATTGCCAGTTGCGCTGCTTCATGATATTGTATTTGTCGCGGTTAAGGGCAGAAATCTTTCCCGTCAGGTGCGCCATAGCCTCGGCAACCGTTGATACGGTCTTCAGGAACCACAGTGGCGCCACGATACGCAGCACGTGCTTCACTCCCAGTTCCTTCTGTATCAGGTCGCTGAACGTGCGTGACGAATACACCTCACCGTCGCTCAGAATGTAGCTGCTGCCGGTCTTTCCGTTGGTGAGAGCCAGGAACACCGCCTGCACCACGTCGCTAACGAAGATGAACGTGATGTCCTGTCGCTTGTATCCCACGGCGAAGTCCACATGCTTCTTTATGCTCTCCGCCATCATGAAATAATCCTTTTCCCGCGGACCATACACTCCCGTCGGTCGCAGTATGATGAACGGCAGTCTGTCTGCCACCGACCGCAGATAGTCCTCCGCCTCCAGTTTGCTCTTGCCGTATGCTGTGTTGGGCTGTGGCGTATCGGAGTCGGTGATGTCGGTATGCGGCTCCTCCTCCCGTATCGGTCCGAGGATGCTCAAGCTGCTTATGAACACGAAGCGCTTTACAGGCATGGCGAGATCGAGAATGGCATTCACCAGATGCCTCGTTCCCTTGCTGTTAGTCTTGAAGAAGTCAGCTTTGTTCAGACATTTCGTCACGCCGGCAGCATGCACCACATAGTCGAAGCTGTGTTGGCGCAGCTGCTCCTTGAGCTTATGCTCGTCGTTGAAATCCAGTTCTATGAAGTTTATCCCCTCTTGCGGCAGATATTTCCGTGAGCTTGTAGCCCTTACGGCAGCCCACACTTCCATTCCTCTGCGGAGAGCCTCTTCAACGATGAAGCTGCCGATGAAACCTGTGGCGCCAGTGATGAGTATCTTGTCTTTTTGCATTCTTGTCATTTCTTTTCAGCTGCAAATGTAAGGAAAAAACTGATAATAATCTATTTAGTGACGGTAAAATAATAACTTGGTACGATTTGAGTGAGAAATGTAACGAAAAGTTGAAATACGTTGTGAAGTTTGCAAATACAATTTAAATTTATTAATTTCGCACCCAAAGTATGCAATTTTAAACGAATAAAGGAAATAATGAAAAAACTCTTCATAGAGACTTATGGCTGCCAGATGAACGTGGCAGACAGCGAAGTTGTAGCTTCTGTGATGCAGATGGCGGGTTATGAACTTTGCGAAAAGGAAGACGACGCAGACGCTATTTTTCTGAATACATGCAGCATCAGGGAGAATGCTGAAAACAAGATATACAACCGTCTCGAAACCCTCCATGCAGAGCAGAAGAAGGGCCGCAAGGTCATCCTCGGAGTGCTGGGCTGCATGGCGGAGAGAGTGAAAGACGACCTGATAGACAACCATCACGCCAATCTCGTGTGCGGTCCCGACAGCTATCTCACTCTGCCCGACCTTATAGCCCAGTGTGAGAACGGCGGCAACGCCATCAACATCGAACTCTCCACCACCGAGACCTACCGCGACATCGTGCCGATGCGTATCGGCGGACAGAAGGTGAGCGGCTTCGTGAGCATCATGCGTGGCTGCAACAACTTCTGCCACTACTGCATCGTGCCATACACCAGAGGCAGGGAGCGCAGCCGTGATCCGGAGAGCATCCTCAGAGAGGTGAAAGACCTGCACGACCGCGGTTTCAAGGAGGTTACGCTGCTCGGACAGAACGTGAACAGCTACGGTCTCTCACCGTCGGGAAAGAAAGAAGAAGGCAAGGTGTCTTTTGCCGAACTCCTCAGAATGGTGGCTCAGGCAGTGCCCGACATGAGAGTGAGATTCACCACTTCCAATCCCGAAGACATGAAGGAGGACATCCTGCACGTCATAGCCGAAGAACCGAATATCTGCAACCATATCCACTTCCCTGCACAGAGCGGAAGCGACAAGATACTGAAGCTGATGAACAGAAAATACACCCGTCAGCAGTATCTCGACACCATAGATGCCATACGCCGCATCATCCCTGGATGCGGAATAACCACCGACATCTTCGTGGGCTACCACGACGAGACGGAAGAAGACCACCAGCAGACCCTGTCGCTCGTCAGGGAGGTGGGCTTCGACTCTGCCTTCATGTTCAAATACTCGGAACGCCCGGGCACCTATGCCTCAAAACATCTGCCCGACAACGTGTCGGAGGAGGTGAAGATACAGCGACTCAATGAACTGATAAAGCTGCAGACCGAAGTAAGCGCCGAGCAGAACAGAAAAGACGAGGGCAAGGAGTTCGACGTCCTCGTTGAGGGCTATAGCAAGCGTTCCCGCCAGCAGCTCATGGGCAGGACGGAGCAGAATAAGGCGGTGGTGTTCGACAAAGGCAACCACCACGTGGGCGAGACGGTGAGAGTGAAGATAACGGGCAGCACCAGCGCCACGCTCTTCGGCACTCTCGTGCCATCTCCTTCAGCAGCAGAGTGAGGTGGGGCATAATCCGCCTTTCTATATTGTGACAGACAAAATATAGTGACAGACAAAAGCATAATCAGATAATCAATAAATAACAAACATAAATATTCCCTGCTGTTCCGTCCGCCAGGCATGTCGGCGTCTCTCCGTCATGAGGGAGAGACAAGTCGGAAGTGGCTGATACCGCGAGCTGGCAAGGGGTTGTTTCTTATATGAAAGAATTTTTCCAGATACTCAGGCGCTTCGTGCCGCCATACAAGAGATACCTCGTCATGACGGTGTCGTTCAACATTCTGTCGGCTGTGCTCAACATATTCTCGTTTGCAGCCATAATCCCTATCCTGCAGATTATCTTCAAGACGGAGAAGGCTGCCGCAGCGCCACAGCTCATGGCATGGGACTGGGACAACATGAAGGAAGTTGCAGCAAACAACATGGACTATTATGTCAACGCGCTGATTGCCGACATCGGTCCTACTACCACATTGCTCGTGCTCGGACTCTTCCTCGCCACCATGACATTCCTCAAAACGGGAGCCTATTTCCTGTCGTCGGCCACCGTGATACCGATCAGGACCGGAATAGTGAGAGACATCCGCAACCAGCTCTACCGCAAGATAACATCCCTGCCTATCGGCTTCTTCTCAGAGGAGCGCAAGGGAGACATCATAGCCAGGATGAGCGGCGACGTGCAGGAGATAGAAAACTCCATAATGAGTTCGCTCGACATGCTCTTCAAGAACCCCATCCTCATAATAGCATATTTCGCCACGCTGCTCTGCATCAGTTGGCAGCTCACTCTCTTCACCATACTCTTCGTTCCCGTCATGGGATGGATAATGGGCAAGGTGGGCCGCAAGCTGAAACGCAAGTCAAAGGAGGCGCAGGCCCTCTGGAGCGACACCATGAGCCAGGTGGAGGAGACACTCGGCGGACTGCGTATCATCAAGGCATTCTGTGCTGAGGAGAAGATGAACAGGCGCTTCGACAACACCAACTCCAGCTACAGAAACCAGATTCTCAAGGTGAACACCCGCCAGCAGATGGCACACCCCATGAGCGAGTTCCTCGGCACGGTGATGATAATCATCGTGTTGTGGTTCGGCGGCATCCTCGTGCTCAACCAGCAGGTGCTCTCCGGTCCCACGTTCATCTATTATCTCGTAATCCTCTACAGCATCATAAACCCTCTGAAAGACTTCTCCAAGGCAGGCTACAACATCCCAAAGGGACTGGCTTCAATGGAGCGTGTAGACAAGATCCTGCTTGCCGAAAGCGACATCAAGGAGAAGGAGAACCCTCAACACATCTCCAGCTTCGACCACACCATAGAATTCCGCCATGTGTCGTTCAGATACGGAGAGCAGTGGGTGCTCAGAGACATCAACCTCACGATAGAGAAAGGAAAGACGATAGCCCTTGTGGGACAGAGCGGAGGAGGAAAGTCAACCATGGTAGACCTCATTCCGAGATACTACGACGTGCAGGAGGGTGAGGTGCTCATCGACGGCATCAACGTGAAAGACCTCGATATCCACGACCTCAGACAGCTCATCGGCAACGTGAACCAGGAGGCGATACTCTTCAACGACACCTTCTTCAACAACATCTCCTTCGGTGTTGACAACGCCACGCAGCAGCAGGTGGAAGAGGCTGCCCGCATAGCCAATGCCGACGAATTCATCAAAGCTTCTGAAAACGGCTACGACACCAATATCGGTGACCGCGGCGGCCGCCTCTCCGGCGGACAGCGACAGCGAGTGAGCATAGCGCGAGCCATACTCAAGAATCCGCCGATACTCATCCTCGACGAGGCAACATCGGCTCTCGACACAGAGAGCGAGAGACTCGTGCAGGACGCTCTGGAACGACTGATGAAGACGCGCACCACCGTTGCGATAGCCCACCGGCTCTCCACCATCAAGAATGCCGACGAGATATGCGTGCTCCACGAGGGACAGATAGTGGAGCGGGGCACCCACGACGAACTCATCAGCAAGGACGGATATTACAAGAAGCTGCACGATATGCAGTCGTAACAAAATATTCATTCATATATGGCATACAAAATAGTCTACCCCATCTTCTATGTGTTGTCGCTATTGCCCTTCAGAGTGTTGTATGGCATCTCCGACTTCTTCTATCTCATCATGTATCATATCGTGGGCTACAGGAAGAAGGTGGTGAGGAAAAACCTCAGCAGTTCATTCCCCGAGAAAACACCTCAGGAACTGAAAGAAATAGAGCATGGATTCTATCACTGGCTCTGCGACTATTTCGTGGAAACCCTGAAGCTGCTCACCGTCAGCGACGAGACCCTGCTAAAGCACATAGAATTCAGAAATGCCGAGCAGATAGAAGAATATTACGACAAGGGGCAGACATGCGCCGCCATTCTCGGACACTACTGCAACTGGGAACTGCTCTCTGCCACAGGACTCGCCTTCAAACGTCACAAAGAGGCGGTGTGCGGACTTATATATCATCCGCTCAGGAGCAAAATATTCGACATGCTCTTCAAGGATATACGCCAGAGCAAGGGGGGAGTCTGCATTCCGAAACAGGAAATACTGAGATACCTCGTGAGATACAAACGCGAGAAACGCATGTGGCTCTTCGGATACATCTCAGACCAGTCGCCGAAATACCTGAACATACACTGCTGGCTGCCGTTCCTCAACCACGACACACCAGTATTCACCGGCGGCGAGAAGATAATGAAGAAGATGAACGACGCCGTGTTCTATGTTGACATGCAGAGACCGGAACGCGGCAAATACATCTGTACCTTCAGACTGATTACCGACAAACCAGCCGAGATGCAGGAGAACGAGATAACGACACACTTCTTCAAGATGCTTGAGGACACCATAAAGAGGGATCCCAGACTATATCTCTGGACCCACGACAGATGGAAGAGAAACCATGAGCATTTCGACAAATATTATGTCATGGAGAACGGGCATGTCATAAAAAGAAAAGACGTAGAATTATGATAATAGGATTTGACGCAAAGCGCATAGTGAGGAACGCCTCGGGACTCGGAAACTATTCCAGGACCCTTGTGGGGGATTTGCAACGTATAGTGCCGGAAGGAACGCAGCTGAGACTCTACGCTCCCGACATGGGACGCGATGAGCTGCGGGGACAGGTGAAAGAATCCTCAAACCTCAAATTCGTTTATCCGCATGACTGCTACACAAAGCTGTCGAGAGACTTGTGGAGAATGAAGGGAATAGTGGAAGACCTGAAGAAAGACGGTGTGCACCTCTATCATGGACTGACTGGCGAACTGCCTCTCGGCATCAGGAAGGCCGGCATCAAGACCGTCGTCACCATCCACGATCTCATATTCATGTGTCATCCCGAATACTACAACTGGATAGACACCAAGATATACGCATGGAAATTCCACAAGACCTGTCGCGAGGCAGACCGCATCATAGCCATCAGCGAGTGTACCAAGAGAGACATCATGCGCTTCGGTGGCGTTGACCTGTCGAAAATAGACGTCATATACCAGAGCTGCAGCACAGAATTCAAGACCAGAGAGAGCGAAAAGAAGCTCCAGCAGGTGCACACCAAATATATGCTGCCGGAGAGATACATCGTGAATGTGGGAACCATCGAGGAGCGCAAGAACGTGCTGCTTGCCGTGAGAGCCATGCACATGCTGCCCGAAGAGGTCAGCATCGTCATCGTGGGACGCCCCACACCGTATGCCGACAAGGTGAAAGAGTATGTAGAGGCAAACAACATGCAGCACCGTGTGAAGATGCTCCATGGCGTGCCCCACGAAGACCTCCCGTCAATATACCAGATGGCAGAGGCATGTGTTTACCCCTCGCGCTATGAGGGATTCGGACTCCCCGTCATCGAGGCTATACAGAGCGGACTCCCTGTTGTGGCATGCACTGGCAGCTGTCTTGAAGAAGCCGGCGGCAACGACTCCATATACGTCAACCCCGACGATGTGTGCGGAATGGCAGAAGCCGTGAAGCAGGTGTTGTGTGGAGCGCCGGGCAGAGAGCAGCGCATAGAGAGAAGCCAGCAATACGTGAAACGCTTCGAGGGAAACAACGTGGCGCAGAAAGTGTTGGATGTCTACAACAAGGTGTGTCGTTGACATTACTTACTCAAATCGTACCAAGTTATTATTTTACCGTCACTAAACAAGTGTCATTGAGGGTGTGTCATGTTCTTGGCATACTCTCATTTTTTCTATAGAGAAGTGTCATAGTATCATTTTCCGGCTTCTCCATATATATAAAGTCCATTGTACCAACGAGTTGGCTTAATGATACTTTTCGGGATTCTTTACAGAAAAGTATCATTGAAGTATCATCGAAGTATCATCGGGACTTTGATCGTTTATCATCCCCTTTTCTGGCGTTTCGTCTTTGAACCGCTTTGGGCACATTTTGGATACTGGTTGTGCCCACTTGGGGCAAGCACCGTGCCCCACATGGGCAAGCATCGTGCCCCACATGGGCAAGCACCGTGCCCATTTATTGAAGAATTGTAGAGGTGTGACAAATCAATGTGTTGCATGTCTTTGCACACTTCCAAGTCAGAAGACTCTGGAACAGTACTACGGCATGTAGCGCTACCCGATTCCTCGACTATATACATGGAACATACCCCGATTCATTGGCGAGATTTTCAGAGAATTGCTTGCATATCTCAAGTATTTTGATGAATTTTGTATAAATGTTGTACGTACGATGGTTTGAACTTAATGTTTGAGCACCACTAAGTTGGTATAATCAGCGATATGTACAACCTTTTCACTTGCATCTATCAACTTAAATTGATTCCGCCAACGGGTTCATCTTGGAAGACTCATTCTTGGAAATATGCACAGAGATTTGTGAACCAGCCAAGCCTTTGACCTCTATACAGAGAAACGCCTTGCCTTTGGTAGCTTCCAAGTCCCATCCCTTGTTTTCGTCCTCCACAGAAATGACATTGTAGCCTTGCTTCATATAAAATGTTGTAGCTGCTGATACGGCAGCTTTCTCAACAGCGATTTTTGCATCAACATCAATGTTAGGTTTTGTTTTATGTGTTAGAGGCTTGACGTAATTCTCAATATAGTCAATAACCTTCTGGCGGAAACACATTACTTCCTTGGTGTCGCTATCGGCATACCAAATGTTTGACTGTCCCATGAAACCTTTATTCATGGAGGCTTTCGCCCTTGGCACTTGCATGGTACGTTCTTTCTTAATTTCAAAATGGCACAAATACCAGTTGGATATTTGTGATAAAAGAAGAAAATTGATTTTTAAATCACTTTATTTTTGAAAAATCAGTGAAAATAAAAAATAAATGGTATTTTTGCAAAAAGTTGCTTTATGGAAGATTATAAAGATATAAATAGAATAAAGGTTGTGCTGGTAGAAAAAAAGCGCAGCAATAAGTGGCTGGCGGAACAGCTGCAGAAAGACCCTTGCACTATATCCAAATGGTGTACAAACACTTCGCAGCCATCGCTTGAAACTTTACTTAAAATAGCAGAGCTATTGGATGTAAATTATACAGAACTTGTAAGGGCTGATTTTTTGAACAAAAACAACTGAAAGATAAAGAATGGCTGAAAAAAAAGAATTCCTCGCCTCTCGTAGAGGTGTGAATTATCTCGATTTATTCGCTGGTGCTGGAGGCTTCAGCGAAGGATTTATGCAGGCATATACAGATGATAAGTTCTATGATTTTCGCCTTGCAAGCGATATTAATGAGAATTGTGAACTTACGCATCGTGTAAGATATAACAAGATGTTGGGACTTGATACAGACTTTTTGTGTCAAGACATTATGGAAGATTCGTTTCTTCCGAATTTGATGGAACGTTTACACGGACAAGAGATTGATGTAATTACAGGCGGTCCAAGTTGCCAATCATTCAGTTTGGCAGGAAGACGTAAGAAACTTGATAAACGTGATGATTTATTTTATCATTATTTGAAAGTTATCAAGGCTCTTCGTCCGAAGTATTTCGTAATGGAGAATGTCAAAGGTATTTTAACCAAAGATGAGGGTAGAATAAAAGAACGTATACTAAGAGAAATCCGTTCTATAGTAGATGATGCTAAAATGAGTACTCTGCTGGCATTTCTCAATGACCATCTGAAGGTAAATATTAACAGGCTAAAATGCGCATAAGTCAAGTTTTGGAAAGTAATGAAACAGAAAAAAGACATTTGGCAAGAATTCTGCTATGATTTGATAGAGGTACGCAAAAACGATGTATTGGAAGATAAATACCAAGATATTGTGGAATCGAACTTGCGCCAATTAGGATGGAGCAAGGTACAGGGAGAAATATGTCCCAAGGAAAGGATAAACGTAGGCTCACACAACCAAGTAGAACCAGACATAACAATAAAGACAAACGGCATTCCTGTTTTTGTAATAGAACTGAAACGTCCGAATAATAGCATTACACTTAGACAAGAGCAACAACTCTTATCATATATGCGTTTGTGCAAGACCCTCTTAGGATTATACATAGGCAGCGATATAAGGCTATTTTATGATACGAATGAGGATGTTCCAACAATGGTATGGAAAACAGAGATAGATTTGAATGCGGAAAATGGTGAAGAATTTATTGATTTCTTTCTGTATGAAACTTTTAATCAACAGCGTTTAGAAAACATTTGTAGAACAAAGGCTGTTACAATAAAGACAGACAAGACGATAAAAGAATTTCAATATGATTTATCTATTGATAGCAATTCCACAATAAGGAAAGTTGTATTTGAGTACTTGGTATCTTTGAAAGGATGTAATAAGGAACTTGTAAATGCCACACTAAGCAAATTGACTTTTGCAACAAAAGAAGCAGAAACTTTACACACCAATCTGTCCGTACCCGTCCATTCGTCTGGAACAATTTGGGTTAAAAACGTCACGTATAACAAAAGCAAACGTGACAATTCGAAATATTCGATAGATGGAGGTCATGTATTCTTGGGAAAAGGGCGCATTGTCAGAGAGATAGTAGCTTGCTTTATAAAGCAGCATCCAAATTTAACTTTCGAGCAACTTTCGCAAATTTTTCCTGACAACTTACAAGGTTCCTATGGAGTATTGCGTACGATGTCCGACATAGCCTCTTCTTCACAGAACAAGAAAGATTTGATGTCGCGTTATACTATGTCATCAGAAAAATCTATACTAACAAGTTCTGATGGCATTAAGTTCGTAGTTTCCAATCAATGGGGTGCTTACAATTTCATCAATTTCCTTGACCATATAAAGGGAATGGGATGGATTGTAACAGACATAAGCAAAAAACCATAAACAGACGTGATAATGTATAAATACAATAAGAATAAGTCATTGAAAGATTGTATTGAAGAAAAGAAGAGGATTCTTTATCTATATCCTATGAGGAAGGAAAGACGGAGAAGTAATTTTGACATTAACATTTCTTTCTTAAGAAAATACAACTTAGAAAATGAGCTTGGATTAGAAGAAGTCATAATAAGAGAAATCGCTCATAAATTTACTTTATGGGAGAAACATTTTGTGCTTTCGCTCAATCTCGGATACGAAGAATTCAGAGAAAAAGTAATTTGGCTCGATTATGATGAAATATTGGAATTGTATATAGAGGCCACGGCTCACCCATCAGTGAAGCCATTTTGGCAAAGTAAAAATAATTATTCGTTTTTTATGAACAAAATACTTCCACAAATAAACAATTTGATATAGCCCAATAATCAATTCCTCTTCTTGAATGTAAATCAGACAGTGGAAAAACTTGAACTCCAGGCACAGATGAAGAGATTGGAAGATGTTGCTGCATGGCGATTGATGAAGTTGCACCAAAGATTGCTAACGAAGCATCACGAAACGTTTTGGATTGAAGTGGAAAACGAGAAACATGACGGCAAGGAATACTTTAGGTATAAGCAGATTGAGCACACAAAGAATCCTAATGTCGGACAGTTTGATGTGCTTATTGAGCAGAATATCATAACGGTAGACTTACTGCTATGTCGTCCAAGTGGACATGGTGATACATATTCTTTCAAGATCAAAAAGAAAGGAATGCCCTTACTTTTCCCTGAGAGCGTGATATATAATTTGTAGCTTTAAAGAATTTGCCTATGGCTGAAATCAAGTATCAATAACCTGTTGGCGGAATTAATTTAGGGTCTTCAAGAATTTGGAGTGATGGCATATTAAATATATCTATAATTTTTTATAATTATCTCGTATAAGTTGTTTACAGCAAAGAGTATTACTCAATACATGGGCTGTTAAAACAATATCTTCTTACATTATATGCAAATTAAGATTTTATGTTCTCTTAGTTTTGTATATTAAGGGTTTTGTGGAAACGGAATTTTCTAAATTGCTGATGTCCACCATTAATCGTTCATCACTCCAAATACCGAATGAGCCATATATCATTGATTATGAAGTATTTTAAATATATAATGATTATGAAGTATTTTAAATATATAATGTGTGTATTGTTCATTTTTCTAAACACGAATCTGCATTCACAGGATAATGTTGCAGTGAAGCAGTTACCTGATTTAGGCGATTTGACAAGAAGGATGGAATTCTATGTAGAATCTGAAGATTCAGTTTCTGCATATTCTTTTGTTTTTTATAAGTATGGACCGACAATGTTAGGAATGTCTATTCATTGTGATTTAGATAGTAAAGAATCTGACAAAGAGGCGGAGGTTTTGCCTGATGACACGACAGCAGTATCTAAGTTCCAGAAAGCCAAAAGAACGAAGTATAAGAAAAATGATTACAATACTTTTTTACATGAATTTTCTTGTTGCATGAAAAGGGCATCTTCTGAATATGAATTATCAGAATTAAAACAAATATTATTTGAGCTTACTTGTTTTCAAGACAAATCTTATGAAGTTGCAAAAAGTATAATAAAAAATAACAATACAAGAAAGCCTACTTATTCAGAAGTAGAAAAAGCTATAAACAATACTTCCTTAAAAAAAGATTTTGATAATATTTTAAAGCAATATGACTTAAAAACATCTAAAATAATTTGTGGGGACAGCCCTATTATTATATTTAGAAGAACAGATTTAACAGACTTAGGAAAGAGAAACTATGATAGAGAATTGGGATTGTCCGTCCTCGTCAGAATTAGACTTGATAAATTAAGTTTGCCGTAAACCCTTTTCATCAGCAAACCATCCAGACAATAGGCTGACAATTGCCAGACAGCCAACTGCTTGGATGTCAGAATATTACAACAAAAAACCAGACAATCTGACAGTTTTTCAGAAATTCTCGTTTTTACTGAGAATCAGCGATATGGGAAACTTTTGCTCATATCGACCAAATTAATTCCGCCAACGGGTATGTCAGGAAAAAGGCTGTGAGGGAATGCCTAACACGAATAACAAATTGGAGGGTACATTCACATATTTAAAGAAGAACCTGAACAACCACAGCGGAATGAATGAAGAGAATCGCAAGCGATTCATTTGTGGGTTTTTCTTGGCATTGATAAAACCACTTGCATAATGCAAAAAAAGCGGACCAGACAACAAGTCCAATCCGCCATCGCATAATGCAATTTGGTATATACAATCCTATTCCTCACAGAGTTGCTCCCCAGCAGAGCTCTGCTATGCTTCAGACTGCGATGCAAAGGTACAGAGCCATTTGTTAACCGACAAATGAATAAGCAGCAAACTTACCACGCAATTTGACCCATTGAGACATAGTATGGTTAGATTACCACGCAATTTGACCTATACGCCAAATTTTTTCTTTCAAAATATAAAGCTTGTTACAAATTATTTTATTAATTTTGCAACAAGTTCGATGAGTATAGAGCTTGACGTTAATTTCTGAGAGAACCATACTTCCTAACAACTAAGTGAAAATTAAACCGATACATTAACCCAAGCACAAGCGCAATGAGAGCAAAACTTACTCTTCTAAGTCTGTTGATGTGTTGCATCTTGTCTTCTGCGGCATTCGCTCAGACTCACAGTGTTTCTAAAGCAGAAGCACTGACGATTGCCCAACGGCAATTTCAAGGGAAGGATGTTGACTACTTCATCCTCCAAGACAACAGCCAAACAGCATGGACTATATTTGTCGATGCCGAACCGATGAAAGGATGGGAGCATGAGTGCTATGTGCTCACGGTTCCCAAAACCATCACGACATCAGTCAATGCGGCGGTACCATCAAGCAAGGTAGAGCGAAAACTGCCACCATCCGGCAACTTCGCTCCATTGTCGGTCAAAAACCGCTACGGAACCAATGCGAACTCAAAACCGACAGTTGTCAAGGTGTCACAGTCAAATGCTGCACAAGAAGCTGCACACAGGACCTATGCGCTTATCCTAAGCGGTGGTGTCAACAAAATGTCCAATTACGAGCGTTATTGGAATGACTGCTCGTTTATCTACCAGACTTTGGTTAACAAATATGGAGTTCCCAAAGAAAACATCTTCCCAATTATGTCGGATGGCAACAATCCTGCCGAAGACATGAGATTGACAACCGGAGGATTCAAATCCCAGCCTCTTGATTTGGATAATGATGGTGTAGCTGATATAAAACTGGCTGCAACCAAAGCCAACATTCAATCTACTCTCAATTCATTGAAAACAAAACTTGGAGAAGATGACCATCTCTTCTTCTATGTTATAGACCATGGCGGTTCTACTGACAATCAATCTAAATCATACATATGCCTATGGGGTGGAGAAAATCTCCACGACTATCAGCTGGCTTCTATGTTGTCTCCGTTTACGCAGAAAAATGTGAACGTAAACGTCGTTTTAGGTCAGTGCTTTTCCGGAGGTTTTATTGATGATCTTACAAAAGCTGGTTGCGTTGTGGCTACTGCTTCTACTGGCAGCGAGTATTCTTGGGCCTGCGGAGACATTCCTTACGATGAGTTTGTATATCAATGGACAACTGCAATAAACGGTGCTAACCACCGAGGTGCGAAAGTATACCCTGATACTGACAAGAATGGTCGTATCACTATGGATGAAGCGTTTATTTATGCTAAAAATCATGACCGTCGTAGTGCAGAACATCCTCAATATGTTTCCACGCCGCTGTCTGTAGGGGAAGATTTGGCCTTCAATTACCTTGCGCCAGCTGTTGACATATACATAAAAGACAACCCTGAAGACACTGGTAAGAAACCCAATATGACAACTGATGAGTTTTGGAAAAGTCCTTCAATATGGGTTAGAAATCAAGATGACGGAATCGAGATCCATGAAAATCCAGTATATTCGCCAAATCATTTGGCCTCAATAGTATATGTAAAAATTCATAATAGAGGGAAAGAAAAATATACAGGAGGTCAATGGCTTCATGTATATTGGGCCAAAGCATCTACCGCTTTTAGCGATAAAGCATGGAAAGGAAGAGAGCTATATAAGAATGAATTTGTAACAGGAGGGCATCTTGATGCGGTTCATATACCAGCAATAGAAGCTGGAGACTCTACTACGGTCAAAGTAACATGGGCACTTCCCCCAATCTTAATTGGAGCTACAGATAACGATAAACATCATTTTTGTTTAAAAACTAAAATTTTGCCCACTCATATTGATGAGAAATATGAAGAAGGGAAATCGTATTTTGACCTAAGGCGATTCAATGATCAGGCTCAGAAGAATGTTTCAATAATACCTAAAGAAGATGTTTCTAATGGCACTTTAGTATTTGTTCGCAATGCGAACAATCAAGCAAAGAGTTATACTTTAGAACTAGTTCCAAGAACATCTAATGACGCGGCTATATACGACAGGGCATATGTTGAATTAGAGCTAAGTCCAACGATTTATACTGCGTGGGAACGTGGTGGATTTAAATCTGAGGACATATCACTGCCAACGAGTAATTCAAATGATGCCAATCTTAGGAAAGTTATATTTATGTCTCCTAAGAGTAAGTTGCAAGCCGTTCATCTATTAGGGAATGAATTTGATGTAGTTAGTCTCAAATTCGACTTTAAAAAATACTCACTCAAGAGTGCTACTTATACTTTCGACCTTATTCAAAGAGACGAAAATGGAGAAATTATAGGAGGTGAAACGTTTATTGTGGAATCCCCTATACTAACTCTTAAGCCTATTGAAATCAAGCCGACACCAATAGGAGGAGGCTGGTTGCAATTATCAGTTGACAATGCTGATTTTAGTCGATTTAAATGGTTTGATAGCCAAGGCAATACCATCGGTCATTCAGAAAATATTATTGTAACCCCAACATATAACAACAATAAATATACAGTTGCTGCATCCACAAAGGACGGGGATGTCTCAACAGAATCAATCTCTTTAGAGGCTGCATCAGGCATTAAAACCGTCTCAAGATCAACGGATTCTAATAAGATTGATATTGAATTGAATGACAAAGCCGTAGATAATTCAACTATCTCGATCATATCCATCCTTGATGGAAACACCAAAGTGATGGAAGACATTGTTACAGGCGAGAGTAATATATCTATTGATGTTGCCAATTTTGAGAAAGGTGTATACGTAGTAGTGTATACCATTGATGGAATGGTAGTAGATCAAAAGAAAATCAATATAAGATAATATATGTGCTTAAACGACTTTTCCCAATCCACAAATAGGGTTGGGAAAAGTTGTCATTTGAAATGACTTCTAACATGTTACGTTTTATTACATTTGTTTTATTTATTTTGTCGATTTTATCTGGTGCTTCACAAAACATCACTCTCAATTGTGGCGAAAACCTATATAAGGATAATTCGTATCCGAATATGACAGATAGCATCGTCAATATGATTCCATTAAAAAAGGGAATCGTTTCCAGAAAACCATTAAAGGCTTTTAACAATCAAAACTATAGAGAGGTAACTGTAACGGTTCCCGGAACATTATCAGATATTATTGGTTCTAATATAAACGATATTGATTCTATTGTTATAAAGGGGACTATTAACGACAGAGATTTCAATGCTCTCTGGAGTGCAACATTTAATGGAAACCTATCGGTCATTAATCTGGAAGGTGCCGCTGTTGAAAATGATATTATTCCGTCAAGAGCATTCTGGCATCAGGATGAACAATTACAAGATGACGGGACAATATACGTAATTTCCCTTAGAAAAATAATCCTGCCAAACCAAATTAAAACCATTGGAGATTTTGCATTCTCATATGCGATACACTTAGAATCCATCAATATCCCGTCTAAATTGCAAAATCTTGGAATATATTGCTTTTCCGATTGTATGTCATTAGCGACTAATCCTATGCAACTACCTGAAGGTTTGATGGATATACCTGCAATGTGTTTTATGAATTGCGAGTCATTAGATGAAATAAAACTCCCGACCACAATAAAACACATAGGAGAAGGGGCATTTTATCGGTCTAAAATTAAGCGTATAAATTTCCCCGATGGCTTGCTGTCAATAGGCAATGCTGCATTTTACTCGTCTGACCTTGAGGAAGTTTTACTCCCTGCCTCTTGCCTGGATTTTTCAGGCACTCATCAATTCGCACTAAATCACAGATTAAAAAAAATAAACTTGCCATACGGAGTAAACGCTATACCAAACTGCTTTGTATATAACGATATTAATTTATTGGAATTTGATATTCCATCCACCATTGATATAATTGGGGCAGACGCATTATCTGCGTGTATGGCATTATCCGAGATATCATTATCCGAAGGATTAAAAGAGATTGAATCTAATGCATTCTGGTACTGTAGCGCACTCAAAAACTTAGTATTCCCCTCATCATTAACATATTTAGGCGGTGCTTCTTGTCAATATCTTCAGTCATTGGAAGCAATATATTGTAGCGCACTAACTCCACCTATATGCGATGAGGATCCATCAAATAAAGGACGTAACCATACATTCGGGCCCATATCAGGTCAGCCCGGTCATTTGTGTACTCCAAACAACATTCCAGTTTATGTCCCAGTTGGAACTTCCCATTTGTATGCTTCTGCTTACGGATGGAATTATTTTACCAATTTCATAGAAACAGACGATTTCCCATCTTCCGGTACGGACAGTGTTATAATTGATGGGAAAGAAGATAACGGTAATTACTACGATTTATTAGGAAGAAAAGTAGAAAATCCAACTTCGGGAAACATCTATATCTGTAATGGGAAGAAAATCTTGATAAAATAAAAATCCTTAATGGATTTTCACGCCGGTTATCTAATCTTTTGGATAAACAAGATTGTTTTTGAGCAGTAGATATATCGTCAAATGATACACGTCGCGGTATTCCGATAACTACGGCATATAAAATAAATCCCTTCCATGCATCACAAATGGAAAGGAATTTTTGCTTATGGCATCTATATAATTGGGATTACTGGCTGAACATAAGTTGAAGTTACTCAGTTCTCTTAATTCGGTACTATTTTGACATAACGCTGTTCAATCCATCAATTAGGGTATTTGTGTTTCCCATACAATTGGTAAACGGGATGAATGTAAGAGACGCTTGGGAACAACTATCGCCAAAAGGTGTGGAAATACGTACTCTGATGGGAGGCGCAACTTGTACACAGCCGGCTTTTGGGAAATTTATAGATTACGAAGTTCAACAAAATGCTATCAATATGGCAGACACAACTTTTTTTGTGGGTGTTCATCAAACGCTCTCCATAAGTGATGTGCAAGCTGTAGCACGAATTATCAATTTCACTTTTAAATAAAAACAGGTAAGGAGCATGTTAGTGATACATCCAAAAGATAAGACCACGGCGATGCTTTCAGCCTTGTATGACGGGCTGGAAGCACAAGTTGTTGACAACTATCGTTCGACTAAAGAGATGGGGCATCTGCTGCATCATGTCTCTACACAGGAGCGCATCATGTTGCTGGGGCATGGCTCAGACGAAGGACTGTTCTTTCGTGCGGATGACAGCAAGGACGAGTATGATAAGGTCATTGTTAGTCATGCCCACGCTTATCATCTACGTAAGCATGGTGAAAACATCGTAGCTATATGGTGCAATGCCGACCAGTTTGCCCTTGCAGAAGGCTTGCATGGCTTGTTTACGGGAATGATAGGCGCAACCGACAAACCCTGTGGGGAGGGTGTACGGACGCTAACCCAAAACTGTTGCTAAACGATACATAATTGCCCCCAAAGTTAGTACCTTTGCACTATGAATCGTAGCAGCAACATAAATATGTATGAAGGCCTTGCCTCATATTTTCTCCCTACAGGTATCCTTGAGTACTTTGAAGTGACAGACTTCACTGAGATTCCGACACAGGACACCGAAGTCCTATACACAACCGAGCTTCATATCTATCTTGATGAACGCGACAATCGCACTCCAGACATGAGTGGCTCTGTGAGCGATGGTTTCGGCGAGGAGTCATGTCTTCTTGATTTCCCGACACGTGACAAGAAAACAGTCCTCCATGTCCGCAGGCGTCGCTGGACGATGCCAGACGGCACAACCAGGTCTGTGGATCTCGACAAGAAGATACAGTTGAAGCATCCTGGCACGCGATACTCGAAAGACTTCGCGCTTTTTTTAAAGAAAGCGGATGGACAATGAGACGATAACCGCTCGTCAGATAGGCTACACATACATGATCAACAGCTCCACGTTTGCGAAGAGATACAAAGACACCCTGAGTGACTTTGAGACGTGGGAGCAGAAGGGTCATGCCTCTGAATGGATTCTTCTTCCGCAAAACGCAGGCAAGGAGCATGGCATAGACGAGACCTCCCTCCAAGGCGAGCTGTATACCATTGTCCACAACAAGGAATCCCATGGCCGCAAGGGCGCAATCGTTGCGGTAGACAAGGGAACGAATCCTTCTGATGTCCTGAGGGTGCTCATGCAACTGCCTGCGGATAAGCGTGAAATGGTCGGGAGCATTACGATGGACCTTTCTGATTGCATGCGTGCCATAGCACGGGAAGCATTCCCCAAAGCCACTGTTATACGTGACTGCTTCCATGTTGTCAAAAGAGGCGGAGAGGGATGCGAGGAGATACGCCTGCGTCTGAAACGAGAAGCTGTAAAGAAGGTGAACAGGCAGAAGGCTGAGTTCCGCAAATATCTCAAAGGACTTGCAGCGCAGAGAAAGGCTTATCGGGAGAGGATGAGGGCAAAATACGGAAAGAAGTGGAAGAAAAGTAAACGTGGCAAGAAGCCAAAGAGGCTGAACGCCCGATTTGAACCTCCAAGGCTTGTTAACGGAGAAACACTCGTAGAAGCACTGACCAGGTGTCGCAAGCAACTATCCATGAGCCGGGAGAAATGGAGCCTGGTACAGGAAAAGCGTGCGAAGATTCTCTTTGAACGATATCCCAAACTGGAGGAAGCATACAATCTAATCAATTCCCTCAGAGCCGTATTCCGTAACAAGAAACTCACCAGGGAAACTGCAAAGGAGAAGCTGGAAGAGTGGTATGAGAAAGTTGCAGCATGCTCTCTGCGAGAGATAAAGTCCGTACGCGATACCATTAAATTCTATGAGGATGAGATACTGAACTACTTCATCGAACGTCAGACAAATGCCTCAGCAGAATCGCTGAACTCAAAAATCAAATGCTTCCGGGCACAAGTGAAAGGAGTCAGAGATATACCTTTCTTCATGTATCGTTTAGCAACAGTTTTGGGTTAGCGTCCGTACACCCTCCCCACAGGGTTTGTCGGTTGCGCCCGATATGTACAACCTTTTCACTTGCGTTTATCAACTTAAATTAATTCCGCCAACGGGTGTACTTAACATCTTGATTCTTAATTATAATTTCATTTTTCTGCGCAAAGGTAATACTTTAATTTGAAAGTTCGTTATAAGTTCGCTGAAAGTTCACTCCAAAGTCCTTACTATAATTATTGCTGTGTGATTCGTATAAGTACATTTTGATTTGAAGGGAGTGTTTGACAAAATTCATAATGGTGTATTAAAATGGTGTAGAATGGTTAGAATGAAATAGGTTCTCATATAAGGAAGACATATACAATTGTGCGCAGTATATAAAAGAATGTCCTAAACTTCATGAAGACATTTTTGAAGTCAGATGCTGTATGATATATATCTGACAATGTGTAAGGCTGACAACTCCGTTGTATATATATATCGGTATGGGATAATGACACAAATTCAGCATTGAGAGTGAAAATACACGTGGTTTTCAATATGTAATGAAATTATTTTGGGAAAAAGCTTTGAACTTTCATTAAAGTTTCCGAACTTTGCATTACTTTGTTGAAAAGCATGGCTCTTTCTATGTCCTGTGCATAGCCGGAGCTTCTTGGATTAAGACTAATAAATGAAAAATCATTCATCAATACTGTAAATTCTATGGCAGAAAATTTGGAAGTAAAAGAGTTGGAGCAGGTAGTAGTACGCTTCTCAGGCGACTCAGGCGACGGTATGCAGCTCGCCGGTAACATCTTCTCCACGGTTTCAGCCACCATCGGCAACGGAATCTCAACATTCCCTGACTATCCAGCAGACATCCGCGCCCCGCAAGGATCGCTGACCGGCGTATCTGGTTTCCAGGTTCACATCGGTGAGGGAAAGGTTTATACCCCTGGTGACAAGTGCGATGTACTGGTGGCTATGAACGCCGCTGCATTGAAGACACAGTACAAGCATGCTAAACCACAGGCTACAATCATCATCGACACCGACAGCTTCGGTCCCAAGGATCTGGAGAAGGCTGAATTCAAGACAGCCGACTATCTCGCAGAGATGGGCATCGATGAGGATAGAGTAGTGGCTTGTCCTATCACAAAGATGGTGAAGGATTGTCTTGCCGACTCCGGCATGGACAACAAGGCCATCATGAAGTGTAGAAACATGTTTGCTCTTGGTATCGTATGCTGGCTCTTCAACCGCGATGTCACTCTCGTTGAGAATTTCCTGAGAGAGAAGTTCGCCAAGAAGCCTCAGATCGCCGAGAACAACATCAAGGTGGTTAACGCAGGTTTCAACTACGGACACAATACTCATGCCGGTGTGCCTGCTACATACCGCATCGAGTCAAAGAATAAGGTGAAAGGCCGCTATATGGACATCACCGGCAACAAGGCTACTGCCTACGGTCTTATCGCCGCTGCCGAGAAGGCTGGCATGAAGCTCTTCCTCGGTTCTTATCCTATCACACCGGCTACCGACGTGCTCCATGAGCTCGCAAAGCACAAGTCTCTCGGAGTGACCACCGTGCAGTGTGAGGATGAGATTTCCGGTTGTGCAAGTGCTGTCGGCGCATCATTCGCCGGAGCTATGGCAGCCACATCAACTTCAGGTCCTGGCGTTTGCTTGAAGTCAGAGGCCATCAACCTCGCCGTTATCGACGAGCTGCCTCTCGTCATCATCGATGTGCAGCGTGGCGGTCCTTCTACAGGTCTGCCTACAAAGAGCGAGCAGACAGACTTGCTGCAGGCTCTCTACGGAAGAAACGGTGAGTCTCCAATGCCTGTAATCGCAGCTACAAGTCCTACCGACTGTTTCGACGCTGTCTACAGCGCAGCAAAGATTGCCGTTGAGCACCTCACACCGGTATTGCTCCTCACCGACGCATACGTGGCCAACGGTTCTGCAGCCTGGAAACTCCCTAACATCGCTGAGCTTCCTGAGATTCATCCTCACTATGCTCCAGAGAGCATGAAGGGCAACTACACTCCATATAAGAGAGACGAGGAGACTCTTGTTCGCTATTGGGGTATCCCTGGACGTGAGGGCTTCACTCATATCCTCGGCGGACTGGAGAAGGACAGCGACACCGGAGCTATCTCTACAGATCCTGAGAACCACGACAAGATGTGTCGCCTGAGAGCAGGCAAGGTGGCTCGCATCCCTGTTCCAGACCTTGAGGTATTGGGCGACAAGGACGATGCAGAACTGCTCATTGTAGGTTTCGGCGGTACTGCCGGACATCTTTATTCAGCTATGGAAGAGCTGCGCAAGAAGGGTCACAAGGTGGCTGCTGCACAGTTCAAGTTCATCAACCCGCTGCCAAAGAACACCGCAGAGGTGCTCATGAAATACAAGAAGGTGGTAGTGGCAGAGCAGAACCTCGGTCAGCTTGCTGCCTATCTGCGTGCCAAGGTTGACGGCTTCGTGCCATATCAGTTCAACCAGGTGAAGGGACAGCCATTCGTTGTAAGCGAGTTGGTGGAAAGCTTTGAGGAAATCATTAACAAGTAATATAAACGTCTAATTTTTCATTGACAATGTTCACAATACAAGATTATAAGAAAGGACAGCCACGTTGGTGTCCTGGTTGCGGCGACCACTTCTTCTTGGCTTCGCTACATAAGGCGATGGCAGAATTAGGCGTTCCGCCATACGAGACAGCGGTAATCTCCGGTATCGGATGCTCAAGCCGTCTGCCATACTATGTTAATACCTATGCGATGCAGACCATCCACGGACGTGCTGCTGCCATCGCTACCGGTGCCAAGGTAGCCAATCCGAACCTCACCATCTGGCAGATCAGCGGTGACGGCGACGGTCTTGCTATCGGTGGTAACCACTTCATCCACGCCATGCGTCGTAACATCGACCTGAATATGATACTTCTGAACAACCGTATCTACGGACTCACAAAGGGACAGTATTCTCCTACCAGTCCACGCGGTTTCGTCAGCAAGTCTTCTCCATTCGGTACTGTAGAGGACCCATTCCGTCCGGCAGAGCTTTGCTTCGGTGCAAGAGGTCGTTTCTTCGCACGTGCCGTAGCCACCGACGCTGCAGGAACTGTAGAGGTGCTGAAGGCTGCAAAGCAGCATAAGGGTGCTTCTGTATGCGAGATTCTGCAGAACTGCGTTATCTTCAACAACGGTGTTTACGACTCTATCTACAAGAGCGAGGGCAGAAAGAAGAACGCCATCTACGTGAAGCACGGCGAGCCGCTGATCTTCGGTGAGAACAACGAGTTCGGTCTTGTGCAGGAGGGCTTCGGTCTGAAGGTAGTGAAGATCGGCGAGAATGGCATCACAGAGAAGGACATCCTCGTTCACGACGCTCACTGTGAGGACAACACCCTGCAGCTGAAGCTCGCCATGATGGACAACGAGCATGGATTCCCAGTGGCTCTCGGCGTAATCCGCGACGTAGAGGCTCCTACCTATGAGACTGCCGTTGCTGAGCAGATCGAAGAGGTGAAGGGTAAGAAGAAATATCACAACTTCATGGAGCTCCTCGAAACCAACGACATTTGGGAAGTGAAATAAAGGGCATACGCTTTTATTATTCTTATATGATGCCATATTCCTCATATCAATATATGCGGGATATGGCATTTTGGCTTTTTTTATAACAGATGGAATACTGGACTTTTTGCTAAACCAAAGACTTTTAGATATGACACACTACATCAAATCATTTATTGCGGCAACGATGGACGAAGGCAAGAAATGGATGATAATCAGCGGCGGAGGCGGAAAGGCAGGCGGCTTGAAGGTAGACACCAATACAAAGAGCAATCCATTCGCAGGACTACAGTTCGCCAGACTTTATTTCGACGGCTTCTCTTCAATAGAGATGGATAAAAAGACGTATCGCGTACAGATCACGGGTGTGGGAGCAGACGGTTCCATCACCTTAGGCAAGCTTGAGGCGTTCTCGCCGCAGTTCGGATGGGTGAAAGGACAGGACCGCCGGCTCTACAGCACCAAGTTTGTTTCTTCAAAGATGGTGACGCAGGTAGACAATGGAGGCTTGGCAGAAGGCTATTTCGAAGGTGTGGTAATGAAACCGGCGGAGCGCCGCGAAGTGGAATGGTCTACACCGAAGGTGTGGTTCGACACATTCCTCAAGAAGAATGGCATAGACTCAGATGCCATGTATGAGAGAATAAGGCAGAGAACCATGGAACACTACAATAATTTCAAGGGCGTATACACCCAGTTTTGGGAAGATTGACGAAAATGCGATGATAAAGTTGGCGCTTTGGTATGTTTTATTTACTTTTGCCGAGTAAATTGGCATAGAGCGCGTCTTTGCGCTCTAATGCCAATATATATGATAAAATGATTATGACGAATTACAATATAAACGACTTTGAGATCATGGCGCCGGTGGGGTCGAGAGAAAGCCTCGCCGCAGCGATACAGGCAGGGGCAGACTCCATTTATTTCGGCATCGAGAAGCTGAACATGAGGGCACACTCTGCCAGCACGTTCACTATCGATGACCTTCGCGAGATTGCCGCCACCTGCAATGAGCATGGCATAAAGACCTACCTCACCGTGAACACCATCATTTACAACGAGGACATACCGCTGATGCACGAGATTGTGGATGCAGCCAAAGAGGCAGGCATCTCGGCAGTGATAGCCAGCGACGTGGCGGTGATGACCTATTGCAACAAGGTGGGACAGGAGGTTCATCTCTCCACACAGCTCAATATCTCTAACGTGGAGGCACTGAAGTTCTATGCGCAGTTTGCCGATGTAGTGGTGCTCGCCCGTGAACTCAACATGAGTCAGGTGGCAGAGGTGCACAGACTGGCAGAGGAACAGAACATCTGCGGACCGTCAGGACAGCCCGTGCGCATAGAGATGTTCTGCCATGGAGCCTTGTGTATGGCAATCAGCGGCAAGTGTTATCTCAGTCTCGACAATGCCAACCGTTCAGCCAACCGCGGAGAGTGCATACAGCTCTGCCGCCGTTCGTATACCGTGACCGACAATGAGACCGGCACTCAGCTCGAGATTGACAACAAATACGTGATGAGTCCTAAAGACCTGAAGACCGTGCGATTCATCGACAAGATGATGAAGAGCGGAGTCAGAGTGTTCAAGATAGAAGGCAGGGCACGCGGTCCGGAGTATGTCTACACCGTGGTGAAATGCTACAAGGAAGCCATACAGAGCGTTATCGACGGAACCTTTACGGAGGAGAAGAAAGACCGGTGGGACGAGCGTCTCGCCACCGTCTTCAACCGCGGCTTCTGGGATGGATACTATCTGGGACAGAAACTCGGAGAATGGAACAAGAACTACGGCTCTTGTGCTACGGAGAAGAAGGTGTATGTGGGCAAGGGAGTGAAATACTTCTCAAAGCTCGGCGTGGCAGAATTTGCCATCGAGGCAGCCGACTTCAAGAAGGGCGACAAGCTGCTCATTACCGGACCTACGACAGGCGTCATCTATATGAATGCCGACGAGATACGCTATGACCTGGAGCCCGTGGAAGAAGCCCGCAAGGGACAGCGCGTGTCAATGCCTGTGCCGTCAAAGGTGAGACCAAGCGACAAGCTCTTCAAACTGGAGCGGTTAGAGGAGTAAGCATATACGCCGCAACGCTCAAATGGATTTTCAACAACAATAAAATACACTACAATGACAATCAACGAAGCACAAGATGAAGTGATTGAGGAGTTTTCCGACTTCACCGATTGGATGGACAAATACCAGCTGCTCATAGACCTGGGCAACGAGCAGGAACCACTCGACAACAAATACAAGACAGAGAGCAATCTCATCGACGGATGCCAGAGCCGCGTATGGCTGCAGGCAGACTATGTGGACGGAAAGATAATATTCACGGCAGAGAGCGACGCACTCATCGTGAAAGGCATCATAGCGCTGCTCATCAGAGTATTGAGCGGTCATACCCCACAGGAAATCCTCGCTGCCGACCTCTATTTCATCGACCAGATCGGTCTTAAGGAACATCTCTCGCCAACCCGCTCCAACGGTCTGCTCGCCATGGTGAAGCAGATACGCATGTATGCGTTGGCATATAAGGTAAAGAGTGAGGAGCAATGAGAAAGCTCAAGACGATAGAGATGCACCGTATGACGGTGAGCGACTTCAAGCAGAGTGACAAGATGCCGCTCATCGTGATGCTCGACGATGTGCGTTCGCTGCACAATGTGGGGTCGGTGTTCCGCAGCGGTGATGCCTTCCGTATCGAGGCGGTATGGCTGTGTGGCATTACCGCCACTCCGCCGATGCCGGAGATTCACAAAACGGCGCTCGGTGCGGAAGACAGTGTGGACTGGCGGTATTTCGACAACGCCACGGATGCCGTGGATGAGCTTCATGCCATGGGGTATCAGGTGTGTGCCGTGGAACAGTGTGAGGGCAGCACGATGCTTCAGGACTTTGTTCCGGATATCGGCAAGCATAAGGGCTTCGCCGTGATAATGGGCAACGAGGTGAAGGGAGTGCATCAGGAAGTAGTGGACAAGAGCGACTGCTGTCTCGAGATACCACAGTTTGGCACCAAACACTCGCTCAACGTTTCTGTCACGGCAGGTATGGTGATATGGGAATTTGCAAAAAGACTGATGCTCTGATGAGTGTCAGTATTTTTATACCTTAAATATCGCTTTTTTTATACATCACATCTTGCTATTTTATGTCGTTTAATCCAAAATACGGCCCATTCGTACCATAACCTGGAAATATGGGCTTGCAGATGCAGATGTTTTTGAATACCTTTGCAAGCAAGAAAAGTGGTAAGAATTTTATCAAACACGAAATCTAAACGAGAACTTGCAGTCCGTATCATTGCTGGAGGGAGCAAATGATGCGGACATTCTTTTGCAAATCAGATATCTGAATCATCCTGCATCATCCAGAGCCGCTCATCAGGGCTTGCTTGGATTATGTCTTTTTAGGAGAGTGGATTTTATTTGTCCATCATGTTTCTTGGATGATGCTCGAGTATTTCCTCCCGCAGCGTGTGCATGTCGATGTGGGTGTATATCTGAGTCGTTCCGATACTTTCGTGTCCCATCATCTCCTGTATTGCACGCAGGTTGGCACCGCCTTCAAGGAGCGATGTGGCAAAGGAATGGCGCAGCGTATGCGGACTCACGTTCTTCGTTATCCCGGCGGCAGCGGCGAGCC
This sequence comes from Prevotella pectinovora, assembly GCF_041323955.1. Lineage (NCBI taxonomy): Bacteria > Pseudomonadati > Bacteroidota > Bacteroidia > Bacteroidales > Prevotellaceae > Prevotella > Prevotella pectinovora. Next base: position 2,746,829 of record NZ_JBGLIV010000001.1, on the reverse strand, counting down.
TCTTCACGATGGTGAATATCATTGCCCTTGTGAGATGTTTGCCGTGGATGTTCAGAAATACGTAGTCTTCCTCTCCCGGCTTTATCTTCATCACGTTGCGGTCTACAAACCAGAACCTCAGCTCCTGTATGGCGCTTTCGGATATCGGTACCAGTCTCTCCTTGTCGCCCTTTCCTATCACACGTATGAACTTCTCGTCGAGAAAGAGATCCGACATCTTCAGGTCTGTCAGTTCGCTGACTCTCAGTCCGCAACAGAAGAGCACCTCTATGATTGCCTTGTTTCTCTGTCCTTCCCATTTCTCCATGTCCACGGCAGCCTCCATCATGTCAATCTCCTTCACCGACAGCACCTCTGGCAGATGTTCCCCTATCTTGGGCCATTCCAGCAGTTCTGTAGGGTCTTCCTGGATATATCCGTCTATGAGCAGAAACTTGTAGAACGCCCTCACGCCGCTCAGAATCCTTCCCTGCGACCTCGGGCTTATGCCGATGTCGATGATGGCAGCGGCAAAGTTGCGCAGGTCATCCAGCTTCACCTCCGTCAGCGCCAGTCCCTCGCAGTTGGCATAGTTGAGCAGCTTCTGCAGGTCGTCCATATATGCCTTGAGAGTGTTCTCGGAGTAGTTTCTTCCCAGTTTCAGATATCTGCGGTATTGCTTTATCATCTCCGCATTGGAGTTGCCGTTGTCGTTCATGTCAGTTTGCGAGTCAATAGTTGTCCGAATGATTATTATTTTGTACTTTTGCAAATGTCAGCCACCCAAGTGCCTGCACTCCTCCGCCAGAGTATGCTATGCCCAGGCAGGAGAGAAATACAAGGCAAAGGTAATAAAAAGGCTGCAACAAACAAACTAATCCAGAAATATGAAGATACAAATAGTGAATGGTCCCAATCTCAATCTGCTCGGCGTGAGAGAACCGGGGATATATGGCAGTGAGTCTTTCGAGAGCTATCTGCCCAAGTTGCGTGAGCAGTATCCCGACGTAGAGATAGAATACTATCAGAGCAATGTTGAGGGAGAACTGATAAACAAGATACAGGAGGTGGGCTTCTCTTTCGACGGCATAGTGCTGAACGCCGGAGCCTACACCCACACCAGCATTGCCCTGCACGACTGCATACGCGCCATAAAATGTCCGGTTGTAGAGGTGCATATCTCCAATGTCCACCAGCGTGAAGACTTCCGCCACCATTCCTTTATTTCCGCCGCCTGTAAGGGAGTGATATGCGGCTTCGGACTCAATTCATACAGACTGGCGATAGAAGGACTGCTGGACTGACCTGTTCCGGTTGCTTTACATAATGCGGAGCACCGTTTTTTTTATGAGCCAAGCAACCATAATCCCAAAACGGTCATAGGTCGTTCAATGTAGTGTTCCTGATGACCGGTTTGGAATAAAAAATCTTTTCCGTTCTTGGTATTTAAATCCGAAAGACGTAATTTTGCAACTTGCCCCCATTGTCACATCCATACCGTCGTGATGCGGCAGCGAGGAGACGGTCAGGGGCATAAGACAAAAACGACAATAGTTTCACATATAATATGGCAAAAAACGACAATGGGCTGACGCCTATGATGCAGCAGTTCTTTTCGCTCAAGGCGAAACATCCCGACGCACTGCTGCTCTTCAGGTGTGGAGACTTCTATGAAACATACTGCGACGACGCCGTTGACGCAAGTCGCATCCTCGGCATCACGCTCACCAAGAGAAACAACTCAGGCACGAAACCGTCTACCGAGATGGCTGGATTCCCCCATCATGCCCTCGACACCTATCTGCCAAAGCTCATCAGGGCAGGCAGAAGAGTGGCTATCTGCGACCAGCTCGAAGACCCGAAACTGACGAAAAAACTCGTGAAGCGAGGCATCACCGAACTTGTAACGCCGGGTGTTGCCCTGACCGACAACGTGCTGAACTACAAGGAGAACAACTTCCTCGCAGCCATACACTTCGGCAAGGCATCCTGCGGAGTGGCGTTCCTCGATATTTCTACGGGAGAGTTCCTCACCACCGAAGGACCATACGACTATGTGCAGAAGCTGATAGGTAACTTCCAGCCAAAGGAGGTGCTATATGAAAGAGGCAAGAAGGCAGACTTCGAACGCTTCTTCGGAACAAAGCATTTCACCTTCGAACTCGACGAATGGGTGTTCAATGAACAGACCGCCCGCCAGAAACTGCACAAGCATTTTGAGGTGAAAAACCTCAAGGGCTTCGGCGTAGACCATCTCAAATGCGGTATCGTGGCATGCGGAGCCATCCTGCAATATCTGGAACTCACGCAGCATACACATATCAGCCATATCACGTCGCTATCCCGGATAGACGAGGAGCGATATGTGAGACTCGACAGCTTCACCGTGCGTTCGCTCGAACTGACACGTTCGATGCAGGACGGCGGATGCTCGCTCATCGACGTAATAGACCGCACTTGTTCGCCGATGGGAGCCAGAATGCTCAACAGATGGGTGTGCTTCCCGTTGCGCAATGCCGCCGACATAAACAAGCGGCTCGACGTGGTGGAGGAATTCTTCAAGGACACGTCACTCAGGGAAATCATCGACGAGAACACCAATGGAGTGGGCGACCTGGAACGCATCACAGCAAAGGTTGCCACAGGACGTGTGTCGCCACGGGAAATGGTGCAGCTGAAGAATGCCCTGCTCTGCATGCAGCCTATCAAGGATGCCTGCGAGCGGTCGGAAAACAAGACTCTCGCGCTGATGGCAGACAGGATTGACGCCTGCAAGGAACTCAGCGACAGACTGGAGATGGAGATAGAGCCAGACCCGCCACAGCTCGTGAACAAAGGACACGTGATACGCAGCGGAGTGGACGAGGAACTCGACCGCATGCGCGACATAGCATATAACGGCAAGGACTATCTGCTGAAAATCCAGGAGAGGGAGACAGAGGAGACCGGCATATCAAGTCTGAAAATCGGCTACAACAATGTGTTCGGATATTATCTTGAAGTGAGGAATATCCACAAAGACAAGGTGCCTGCCACATGGATAAGGAAGCAGACGCTCGCACAGGCGGAACGATATATCACCGAGGAACTGAAACAATATGAGGAGCAGATTCTCGGAGCCGAAGACAAGATACTGCAGCTGGAGACAAAGCTCTTCGGTGAACTCGTGCAGAACACCCAGCATTACATACACACCATTCAGAAGGATGCGCATATCATAGCGCAGCTCGACTGTCTGCTCTCCTTTGCCAAGACAGCGGAGGAACACCGGTACGTAAGACCACAGATTCTGCAAGACGACATCGTGATAGATATCCGTCAGGGCCGCCACCCCGTGATAGAGACACAGATGCCGGTGGGAGAGAAGTATGTGCCCAACGACATATATCTTGACGACAAGAAGCAGCAGATAATGATCATCACCGGACCGAATATGGCGGGTAAGTCGGCCCTGCTACGCCAGACGGCACTCATAACGTTGATGGCACAGATAGGATGCTACGTGCCGGCAGAGAGTGCCAAGATTGGTATCGTGGACAAGATATTCACACGTGTGGGGGCGAGCGACAATATCTCAATGGGAGAATCCACATTCATGGTGGAGATGACGGAGGCTTCGAACATCCTCAACAACGTGACGCCGCGCAGTCTTGTGCTCTTCGACGAGCTGGGCCGCGGAACGAGTACCTACGACGGCATCTCGATAGCTTGGGCAATAGTGGAATATCTGCATGAGCAGCCGCGTGCGGCAGCGCGCACCCTCTTCGCCACACACTATCATGAACTGAACGAGATGGAGAAGAACTTCAGCAGGATAAAGAACTACAACGTCAGCGTGAAGGAGATAAACGGCAAGGTGATATTCCTGCGCCGACTGGAGCGTGGCGGATCGGAACACTCATTCGGTATCCACGTGGCGCAGATTGCCGGTATGCCGAAGAGTATCATCAATAGGGCGAACGTGATTCTCAAGCAGCTTGAGGCTGACAACAGTGGCGTGGGGGCAGCCGGAAAGGCGGCAGTAGACAATATCTCGGTGCCGGGCAGCGGTGAGCAGCTGAGCTTCTTCCAGCTCGACGACCCTGTGTTGTGTCAGGTGCGCGACGAGATTCTCGGTCTCGACATAAACAACCTCACGCCGATGGAGGCGCTGAACAAACTGAACGACATAAAGACGATTGTGGGAGGAAAATAAAGAAAACATGAACGGGAAAGAAGAATTTTCAGAGAGAAACCGGAATAAAAACGGTTCGACGGCATCTTTCGGACTCACTATCCGTACTTTCAGTCCTACCGACGTAGAGGAAATGACACGGATATACAATCATTATGTCACTGAAACCACCGTCAGTTTTGAGACCGAGCCTCTTACTACTGGCGATATGTCAGAGCGCGTGAAGCATATCGCTGCCGAGTTTCCCTGTTTTGTGGCAGAGCAAGACGGTAGGGTAGTGGGGTATTGCTATGCCCATCTCTGGAAGGAGCGGGCTGCCTATTCGCATACCTGGGAGGTGACAATATATCTCGATGCGCAGCACACGGGGCATGGCGCAGGCTCTAAGCTGATGAACCTCCTGATAGAGGCATGTCGCCAGACCGGCCGTTGCCATTCTCTCATAGCCTGCATAACGGCAGAAAACAAGGGCAGCATAGCCTTTCATGGGAGTATGGGATTCGAAGAAGTTTCCTGTTTCAAGCAGGTGGGCTATAAACTTGGCAGGCGTCTCGATGTTGTGGATATGCAGCTGTTGCTGTGATGAATAGTATGCTGTTCCGATAGGGATGTATGCTTGTCTGTTCCTCCACTCGTTAACTTGTCAACTCGTCAACTTGTTACTTGTCAACTCGTCAACTCGTCAACATATAAAAACCACCATCATGACCAAGGTTTCTATCTATATGCCGGTATATAACGGCAGCGAATATCTGGAGCGCAGCATCGGTTCGGTGATCAGCCAGACCTTTGCTGACTGGGAACTTATCGCCCTCGATGATGAGTCGACAGACGACAGTCGCGCCATTCTCGACGGGTTAGCCAGAAGGGACAACAGGATTCGTGTGTTCTCAAAGCATAACGACGGCAAGGGGAATACAGCCCGCAATCTGGCGATGATGGAGAAATGGGCGCAGGGAGAATATTTCTTCTATATGTCGCAAGACGACAGGATAGATGCTGATTTGCTTGAAAAGGCTGTGGGCGAGGCGGAAAAGCGCAGTCTCGACATCGTGATACCCGATATGCTGCTCGAATATGCTGACGGAACGACTTCTGCGGTACAAGGTTCTTATCCTCCGAATGGCGACCATTCCTTGGTGTTCTCCGGCAAGGAGGCTTTCTATCGTAGCATAGACTTTTCTATCCATGGCTTCGCATTGATAAACAGAAGGCTCATTGACGAAGACAGGCAGGACACCAACCATTACGACAGTGACGAATATAACACGCGACTACAGTTCCTCGCCGCCGGAAGGGTTGGTTTTTGCGATTCCACTTTCTATTATTATCAAGGCAACGAGAATGCCATCACCAAGTGTTTCTCCATCCGATGGTTTCAGCGCCTCGACACTGCCGTAATGATCGACAAACTGTTTTCTGATACTTTCCACGACCGCAAGTCATTCCCCAAGCTGAAATCCTGGCTTATGGCCATTTACATCACCCTCAGCGTGTTGTATATGCGTGAGTGGGCAAATATAAGCCCTGACGAGAGAAAAGCCGTTATAGCGCATTTCCGTGGCTTTGAGCGCAATATCAAGTTTGGTGGCTATAGAATGGCGGTATTGCGTCGCCTATCGCCATTGGAGAGATGTTTCGCCGTATGGTATTTCTTTTTCGGCACGTGTCGCAATATGAAATCGTTGTTCCGTATCTATAAGGGTAAATAATGCCAATGCAGTTCGGCTTTATCACCGCCAGAATAATCCTCCCTCTTTTGTTGTGCTATCCGACAAACTTCTTGAATTTTCCTTTCAGTTTCTCCATTATAGCCGTATGCTTTTTCACCACGTTGAGTGAGAACCATGCGTCGGCACAGAATATCAGCGTTCCGACAATACAATACAGCAGGTTGCTCTCGATGTGGGTGGAGGCGTAGACGCAGATGCCTACGGCAAGATGGAAGAGGATGGTTCGCACTACGGTGGACGACATCCTGTATTTGTATTTTATCCTGCATACCATCCTGGCGAACAGCATTTCCAGCATATATGCCGTTGTTATGGCAATGCCGATGCCAAGCAGTCCGAACATGTTGAAGCCCAGGATGACGAGGCTCGCCAGTACCACGTCGCTGAATATCTCTATCGTGAGGAAAGTCATGGAATTGCCCCTCGACAGTGCTATATATTCCAGCGGCAGGAACACTCCGCGGCCATACATCGAGAGCGCTGCCACCTGCAGCATCGGTATCACGGCGTTGAACTTGCCGCTATACAGCAATGGCAGGAGGATGGGCATGAAGAGGATGAAGAGGACGATGAGTGGCGACACGATGTTCATAGAAACTTCAATCTGGTTGTTCACCGTGTCGTTTAGTTTACCGCCGTGCGTCTTTATAGCCGACAGACGAGGATAATAGTCGGTGTCTATTGCCGTGAACACCATTCCGGCGTATGTGAAAATCATCACATACATGGCATTGTAAAGTCCTACGGTGTCCACATCCGAAGCGTTGCTGAGATACGCTCTGATGGCGAGTTCCGCACCGCTGCCGAGCATTCCTGCCACCACGAAAGCTATGCCGAGCCGCAGGAATGCCGTGCCTTCCTTTATGCAGTCGAGGCGGAACCGCATCTGTAGGGGGTAGAGCCTCAGGGAACACTGCAGCACTATTATTGCCTGCACCAGTGCCATGAGCACGAGCGATGGCACGATGCCTTTATAGTTGTATATCCAATATATAGGCACCGAGATGGCGAACACACCGATTGCCCCGTAGATAGAAGTTACGGCGAGGGCTTTCAGTCGTCGTGTGGCTTTCAGTATGGCGGTCTCTCCTACGGTCAGTGTGGTGAGTGCCACGACGGGCGACAGCAGCACGAAGTGCAACGTGTGGTCGCCGAATGAGAAAGTCCAGTCGCTGAGCAGCGAACTGAGTGCGGCACAGACCACGAGACCGAACAATGCCGTTATGAGAATCCAGTGGCGAAACACCTCAATCTCGTGTCTGAGCCACTTCTCGTCGCCGTTGTCGAATGCCATGGATATGTTTCTCACGGCACTAATGTGGAGACCGAAGTTCGTTGAGTCCACCACGAGCTTTATCGTTGATGAGAAAAGAGCCACGAGTCCCATACCCGCCGGACCGAGCAATACGGCAACTAACTTGTTGCGTACCAGTCCGATAAGGATATTGAGCATCTGCACGCCGCCGAACAGGCTCGTGTATTTCAGTATGTGTGAGTAGCTGTTGTTGCTGTTTTCCATCAAATTAACTAACGTGAGAAGGACTCAAATATTATTTAATTTTGAAAAGAAATGTTATCCTCTCACATAATGAGGCATATCGGCAGGAGTAATCATTGATATCTCAACGATGCCGGCAACCTTGCCGTCCTTCTTCCATGCCGTCTGGTAAATCACTTTGTGAACGCCTTGTTTCTCAATGGTATAGGCGTTGCTGCCGCCGGTGGCGAGCAGATGGCGGATAATCTCTTTCGACCTCTCCGAGTGACACTCGTAGAGATTCTTTCCAATCAGGTTGCCATGTTTCTTGTATGTTTCCACCGCCTTGTCGTTCTGGTAGATGATGATGCCTTCGGCGTCGCACACCGTAACGGCACAGTTCATCTCTTTTGCCCATTCATAGTTTTCCATAATGATAGTCTTAAATGTTAATTGTTATAGTTGTTTACAATAAACCCAGTCCCCAGTTCCCTCCCTTAGGGAGGGCTAGGGTGGGTCTTTGTTTTTTTTCAGCTTCCAGTCCCCTCCCTTTGGGAGGGTTAGGGTGGGTGTCAGGTGTCAGGTGTCAGTCTTAATGTGCCTCCAGCCAGTTCTTCCCCCATCCAGAGTCAGCCACCAGCGGCACCTGCATCTTCAGTGCGTTCTGCATCTCCTCCAATACGATTTTCTCCACCTTCTCCTTCTCTTCGGGAAGAACGGAAAAATTCAATTCGTCGTGTACCTGCAGAATCATCTTCGATTTGATGCCCTCCTTTCTGAAGCGGCGGTATACATTTATCATAGCCACCTTTATAATATCGGCTGCAGTGCCTTGGATAGGAGCGTTGATGGCATTTCGCTCGGCGAAACCCCTCACCGTGGCATTGTGTGAATTGATGTCGGCAAGGTATCTCCGTCTGTGGAACAGCGTCTCGGCATATCCGTTGGTGCGTGCCATCTGGATGCTCTTGTCCATATACTCCTTCACCTTCGGGAAGTTCTCGAAGTATCCTTCTATCAGCTTCTTTGCCTCGTCGCGGCTTATCTCCAGTCGTTCCGCCAGACCGAACACCGTAATGCCGTAGATGATGCCGAAGTTGGCACGCTTTGCCTTTGTGCGTTGGTCTCTGCTCACCTCGTCGATGGTTTCTTTGTATATCTTCGCCGCCGTGGCAGCGTGGATGTCGTGTCCCTCGCGGAACGCTTCTATCATGTTCTCGTCGCCGCTCAAGTGAGCCATCACTCTCAGCTCTATCTGACTGTAGTCGGCAGAGAAGAATTCGCAGCCCGGTTCCGGTACGAAAGCCTTTCTTATCTCCTTTCCGTCCTCGCCCCTCACAGGAATATTCTGCAGGTTGGGATCGCTCGACGACAGGCGTCCCGTGGCAGTCACGGTCTGGTTGAACGATGTGTGAATCCTCCCCGTTCGTGGATTGATAAGCTTCGGCAGAGCATCCACATACGTGCCGAGGAGTTTCTTCAACCCTCTGTGTTCCAGGATGTCAGCCACAATCTCGTGCTTGCCTTTCAGCGACTGCAGCACCTCCTCGTTGGTGACATACTGTCCTGTTTTTGTCTTCTTCGCCTTCTCCACGATTTTCATCTTTTCAAACAGCACCTCGCCCACCTGTTTCGGTGATGCGATGTTGAATTCCATTCCAGCCAACTCATGGATTCGCTGTTCTATCTCGTGCATGCGCTCAGTGAGAGTCCTGGATGTTTCCTTCAGCGATTGCGTATCGATGCGCACTCCGTTCATCTCCATTTCGGCGAGCACCGGCATCAGCGGCATCTCTATGTTGCAGAACAGATCGTAGGCGCCGCGCTTCTTCAGTTCCGGTTCCAGCTTGTTCTTCAGCTGCAATGTGATGTCCGCATCCTCGGCGGCATATTCATACACCTCGCTTGGCTGCAGATCGCGCATGCTCTTCTGACCTTTTCCTTTCGGACCGATAAGTTCCTCTATGCGAATCGTCTTGTAGTCGAGATACGTCTCCGCCATGTCGTCCATGTTGTGTCTCGTTTCCGGTTGGATGAGATAGTGGGCAATCATGGTGTCAAACATCTTGCCTCTCACCTCCACACCATAGTTGGCGAGCACCTCGATGTCGTATTTCATGTTTTGTCCGATTTTGAGAATTTCTTCGCTTTCGTAGAGAGGTTTAAATATATTAACTATTTTTTCTGCTTCTTCACGATTGCTTGACACCGGAACATAATACGCCTCTTTTTCCTTCACGCTGAAGCTCAATCCTACCAATTCTGCATCTATAGCGTTGGTAGAAGTCGTTTCTGTGTCAAAACTAACAAAACCGTTTGTAATTAAAAAGTCATACAGTTTCTTTATATCCTCCTCTTTATCAACGAGTTCGTATTTGTGAGCCGCTGTTTTCAGGCTCTGAGAAGCGCCGTTTTTTATCATTTCCTTCCCATCGTCTGGAAAATCGGCAAAGAGATTGAGCTGATTTGAAACACTTTTTTGCTGTGGTTTAGGTTTGTTAAGGAATCGCTGGATAAAGGTTTTAAACTCCAAATCATTGAAGATTTCTACTATTCTTTCTTCGTCCGGCTCCTTCACCTTCAGTTCGTCGAGATTGAGTTCGATGGGGACATCGGTTTTTATTGTGGCAAGGAATTTTGAGAACTCAATTTGTTCTTTGTTTTCCTCCACCTTCTTTTTCAGAGCGCCTTTGAGTTCGTCGGTTCGTTGGAGTAGGGCAGTGATACCGCCAAACTGGTTGATGAGTTTCACTGCCGTCTTTTCTCCCACTCCCGGACATCCCGGTATATTATCGGCAGAGTCGCCCATCAGTCCGAGCAGGTCGATTACCTGCAGCGGAGAGTCGATGCCATACTTTTCCTTCACTCCCTCTTCGTCGAGAGTTTCATATCCGCCTCCGTGTCTTGGTCTGAACATCTTCACGTTTCCTCCCACGAGCTGTCCATAGTCCTTGTCTGGTGTGAGCATATATGTGTCGAGTCCCATCTCTCCGGCTTTCTTGGCGAGAGTTCCTATCACGTCATCAGCCTCATAGCCAGCCACTTCGAGCACCGGAATGTGCATAGCTCCGAGAATGTCCTTAATGATAGGCACGGCAGCCCTGATGTCTTCCGGAGTCTCTTCGCGCTGAGCCTTATACTGTTTGTAAGCCTCGTTGCGGAACGTAGGTCCGTGTGGGTCGAACGCCACACCGAGGTGTGTGGGCTTCTCCTTTGTCATCACCTCGTGTAGGGTGTTGCAGAAGCCCATTATTGCTGACGTGTTCATGCCCTTGGAGTTTATCCTGGGATTTTTTATGAACGCATAGTATGACCGGTATATCAGCGCGTATGCGTCGAGAAGGAAAAGTTTGTCCATTCTTTCAGTTCTTTTTCTTAGTTGTTGCTATGTAGGCGGTGTTACCTGTTTCTTATACTGCCACACCGCCGGTTGTGCCCTGTAATCAGCCCTCAGGACCTAAAGAGACACTGTTTTTTTTCCATTCATCAAGAATATCGTGTAAAATTACTTATTTTTTCTGATTAATCGGATAAAAAATGTAATTTTGTATCAAATTTCACGTAATGGACTATTTATCACTAATAAAGCAGCCGATAGAGGGCGACCTTGATGATTTCAACAACCTGTTCAATAGCTCGTTGTCGCATACCGACGGACTATTGTCGCAAGCCCTTGCATATATCCGTCAGCGCACCGGCAAGCGCATGCGTCCGATGCTCATCCTGCTGATGGCACGCAATTTCGGCGATGTGACCGATGTCACACAGAATGCCGCCGTAGGTCTTGAACTGCTCCATACCGCCAGTCTCGTTCACGACGATGTGGTGGACGAGAGCAGCGAGCGTAGGGGGCAGGCTTCGGTGAATGCCGAATACGACAACAAGGTGGCAGTACTCGTTGGCGACTATCTGCTGTCCACGGCATTGCTGCATGTGGCATACACCAAGAACACGCAGATTGTGAAATACCTCGCCGAACTGGGTCGCACGCTGGCAAGTGGAGAGATACTCCAGCTCTCTAATATCGCCAACGAGAAGATATCCGAAGATGTTTATTATCAGGTGATTAAGCAGAAGACGGCAGCTCTCTTCGAGGCATGCTGCGCCATCGGAGCATTGTCGGCAGGAGCCAGTGAACAGGAGATAGAAAGTGCGAAGAAATTCGGACAAGATCTCGGTATTATATTCCAGATACGTGATGATATTTTCGACTATTACGACTCTTCGGATATCGGTAAGCCTACGGGCAACGATATGGCGGAGGGTAAGTTGACCTTGCCCGTAATCTATGCCCTCAACACCGTATGCGACGATGCGATGACTGCACTCGCCTATAAGGTAAAGCAACGCACGGCGACTGCTGATGAGATAGCTCTGCTTGTGGATTTCGCCAAACGAAACGGTGGTATCGACTATGCCGAGAAACAGATGTGGAACTTCCATGCCGAAGCAATCCGTTTCATTGATACCCATGTCCGTTCTGAGGTTCTAAGAAAGAGTCTTGTGGCTTATCTCGATTATGTGATACGCAGGGAGAAGTAATTTACACTCTCCTAAGAAATCAATATCACGCAACCCCCAATTACTGATTTGGTTTAAAACAAATATAAAAGGCGCATCCGGACCGATTCCAGATGCGCCTTATATATCGTAGCATTATGCTATTCTATTGTATGGCAATCATTTTATTTTGCCACTTTATAGGTCCTGCCGCCTTCTTTTACGATATAAACGCCTTTCTCGCCGCTGTTCAGTTGGTTGCCCACCTTAGTGCCGTCGAGCCTATAGAACGTCTTGTTTTGGTTCTCAGAGGCATTTCCTGTCACCTTGTCGATGCCGGTAGCGCCTGATACATAGTCAACATACTCGTCGTATGTCACTTTCTGTATAGGTGAGAAAGTATTCGTCTGTGCGTCAAGTCTGTTCACCACCATGCTCTTCTTGATGAAACCGTTGTTGCCGGTCATGAAGTCGTATGCCGGTTTGCTTGTAGTCTCCAGATATTCGTAGTCCATGGTCAAGGTGTAGTTGCCATCCATATCCGTATCGATATCTCCGATGCCGGCAGCTTTTGCGCCAGTGGTACTTGCTTGTTCGCTCACTACCTTTATGCAGTCGCCATGCTCGTTGTTGGTCTCCGTGATGGTCTCCACCATTGTGTTGTATGTACCGCTGGAGATGGTCATATCTGTCCTGTTGCTGCCATAGTCATCGAGCTTTTCGTTTGACATCGTGACGTTCAGGATACCATTGAGTTTAACGGTGATGGTGCTTTTATTATCTGTATATTCGCCCCTGATAGTTCCTATTATAGGAATGTTCATGACAGTTATGCTGATAGTACCTTTCTCTATCATGTTCTCTGTATCGCCTAACATGTCTCCTTCGAGGTCGCTTATTCCTAAGTCGAAAATCTTGTTGGGATTGTATTTATACCATTTCTGTACACTTATCAACAATGGCACCGATGTTACCTCTCCAGACTCTTCGTCCTTCTCTTCTATCACGGTGGATAGAGAGTAGAGTTCGCCTGTCTTGGAGTCATATACGAAGTTGTATTCCCCCTCATTCACCAATGTTTTCGTGTCTTTATCCAGGGAGTATATAGTCTCTTTTGTCACGTGTCCCTTTTCGTCGCGAGTCAGTTCTACCGACATCACAACCGTTGGGTTTGTCCATGTGCTGGTAGCGGCATCCCATGTATATTCCGTCACCTTGGTCACGAAGCCATCCAGTTTGTCGTCGTAGGTGTTTTCGGTTCTGATTTTGCCGTCACCGTCTTCTGTCACCGTTGCCGTGACATATCCCTTGCTGTTGTATTCTGTCTGTGTGGTGTCGTCCCATTGCCACGCTCCGTTTACATAGTCGTAGCTTGTGGTCTTGCAGGGTTTTGTGGTCTTCAGATCCATGCCCGTTGTGGCTACATTACCCACGATGGTTGACTCTTTCTTGATAACTTTAGCCATAGCAGACTTGATTTTCGACATGATGCCAGCATTCAGCTTTGGCATCTGTGCACTTGCTGTGATGGTGCCTAACGCCATCATGGCAGATGAAAAGAGTACAATTTTCATAATCTTGTGGTTTAAAATGTGGATATTTATTGTGGACAAGTAGACAAGGAAACCGTTCGCTTCCCAGTCTACCTGTCTGTTTTAGTCTTAATGACCGATTGTGGTTTAAAAGAACTTTATCTGTTGTCCTTCGATTTCGCTGAGCAGCATGTTGGCGAGGCGGCTGGTACCGAGGCGGAACCACTTGTTTGTAAGCCATTTCTCGCCCAACACCTCCTTCACGATGGTGTAATATATGAGGGCGTCCATCACGCTGTTGATGCCTCCTGCCGGCTTGAAACCGATCTGGATGCCAGTCTCGTCGTAATACTCCTTGATAGCCTGACACATCACGTAGGCAGCCTCAGGTGTGGCAGCAGGCTCCAGTTTGCCTGTGGATGTCTTGATATAGTCTCCGCCGGCATACATGGCGAGGATTGAAGCCTTCTTGATGTTAGAGGCGGTCTTCAGGCAGCCCGTTTCCAGAATCACCTTCATCGGCTTGTCGCCACATGCACACTTCATCTCGCTGATATCGTCGGCAACGCCCTCGTAGTCGCCGCTGAGGAACTTGCCCACCGGCATTACGATGTCGATTTCCGTAGCTCCATCCTTCACGGCGAGTGCAGTTTCAGCCACCTTCACTTCTATGAGAGCCTGTGATGACGGGAAGCTGCCCGATACGCAAGCCACCTCAACGCCATCCACTTCGAGAGTCTCGCTCACCACCTTTGCAAAGCAAGGATATACGCAGATTGTGGCTACGTGTGGCAGGTCGCCGAACGCCTCGTCAAACTCGTTCACCTTCTCTGTGAAAGCCAGTACGCTCTCCTCAGAGTCAGTGGTCTTCAGGGTTGTCAGTTCGATGCTTCCCATGAGGAATCTCTTCACGTCCAAGTTGTCGTTTTCATGCACTTTCTCCGTGATGATCTTCTTCACAGCCTCGCGCACCTCGTTGTCGTCGAGGTTTGTATTATACTTGCTCAGAGCCTCTTCATATTTGCTCGCCTTTGGTGTAGCTGCTTTCAGGGTGCTCTCCGCCTTTGGTGTTTCTTTTTCTGTCATCATAATAAAGTTGTTTTTATTCTGTTTCCTATTCTGTTTTCTTATTCCTTATCCGTTTCCTGTCCGTTGTCGGGTGGGGTAGAAGCCGACTTCAGCTTGGGGTTGTTGCGGTGTCTGTCGTGGTCTCTCTGCGTCTTTTTTTCCAGACTCTTCTGCAGCTCCTCCGTCAGGTCCACGCCCGTCTGGTTGGCAAGGCAGATGAGCACCCACAACACGTCTGCCATCTCTTCGCCCAGGTTTGGTTTTTCTCCCTTCTTGAAGCTTTGGTCGCCGTAGGTGCGTGCCATCACGCGAGCCAGTTCGCCCACCTCCTCAGTGAGACAAGCCATATTCGTGAGCTCCGAGAAATAGCGCACTCCATACGTCTTTATCCATTTGTCTACGGTCTCTTGTGCCTCTTTTATCGTCATGCTGTAATGATTTGGTATATGTCCCATATCTGTATAGCGTCGCACGCTATGCTCAGGACCAATGTTATTGCTTTTGCCGTTTTGTTTTCCGACAGGAAGAAGTCGGCGTTTATGCATCCGCAGAGACACGTCCATGCTGCCAGTCTCACGTATTCGTTCTGCAGCCACAGCTTGTCTGCCATGCTGATTGCTCCAAACATGATGAAAAGCGCCAGAGGAAGCGTTTTCAGCTTCTTCTTTTCCATTCCTTTTATTTCTGTTTGTTCTTTTCCCATTAATCTTATTATGGTTTCTTTTTGCTGCTATTCCTTGTGCTTTGTGTCTATACAGATGGTCACCGGTCCGTCGTTGAGCAGTTCCACCTTCATGTCGGCACCGAATTCGCCCGTGCCGACGGACTTTCCGAGTGCTGTGCTGAGATCGCTGCAGAACTTCTCGTATAGCGGCACCGAGAGTTCGTGTGGAGCGGCATGAATCCACGAAGGGCGGTTGCCTTTCTTTGTGGATGCCATCAGAGTGAACTGGCTCACCACTATTATATCGCCGCCGTCATCGAGGATAGAACGGTTCATCACGCCGTTCTCATCGTCGAACACGCGCAGGTTAACTACCTTCTTCACCAGCCAGTCTATGTCTTCCTGGGTGTCCTCGCAGCCTATTCCGAGGAGTATCAGAAAACCCTTTCCGATGCTTGATTTCACTGTGCCGTTTATCGTTACCGATGCGTGGCCCACGCGCTGTATGACAACTTTCATCTTTTTATGTTCTTATTCTGTCTACAAAGTTACCTTTTTATTGAATTACCGCAAAATATTCCCCTATAAATTACTGCTTTTTACTGTCGAAATATTCTCTTAACAATTCCGCTTTCTGTCTGCCAACCACCTCTGCCAGGCTCTCCACATCGCTTTCACGCATCTTCTTCACCGTCTTGAAAGCCTTCAGTAGTGTCTCTTTTGTCTTTGGTCCGATGCCTTTGATGTCGTCAAGTTCCGAATGCAGGGCGTGTTTAGACCGCTTGTCGCGGTGGAAAGTGATGGCAAAGCGGTGCACCTCGTCCTGGATGTGGGTCAGCAGCCGGAACAGTTCGCTGTCCGTCTTCATTCCAATCACCTTCGGAGGAAATCCATACAGCAGTTCGTTGGTGCGGTGGCGGTCGTCTTTAGCCAGTCCGGCGATAGGTATGTCGATATGCAGCTCGTCTTCTATCACCTCTCTCACCACCTCCATCTGTCCCTTTCCACCGTCGGTTATAATGAGGTCGGGCAGTGGCTGTTCCTCCTCCATGAGTCGTGAATAGCGCCTTCTCACCACCTCCTTCATAGAGGCATAGTCGTCGGGTCCCACCACGGTCTTTATATTATATTTGCGGTAGTCTTTCTTGCTTGGTTTCATCTTCTTGAACACCACACACGCTGCCACGGCATCTGTTCCGCTGATGTTGGAGTTGTCGAAACACTCTATCTGATACGGCATCTTGGGCAGTTTCAGCGCCTCCTGAATCTCCTTCATCAGTCTCACCGCCTTCTGCTCAGGGTTTAGTTTTTCAGCCTGTTTCAGACGGTCGAAACGGTATTGTTTGCCGTTCATTTCAGAGAGTTCCAGCAGTTTCTTCTTGTCGCCCCTCTGCGGAATGGTCAGCGTGATGCCGTCGAGAGGCAGTTCGATGTCGTGTGCCACGATGATTTCCCTCGACTTGCTGCCCAGTTTCTCCCTTATCTGCATGATGGCGACAGGTAGGATCTCGTCCTCGTTCTCATGCAGTTTTTTCTTGAATTCAAAGGTGAACGCCTGGTTTATGTTGCCGTTAGTCACATGGATATAGTTCACGAAGGCGATATTCTCGTCGTCGGTCACAGTAAACACGTCCACATCGTTGATGGTATGGCTCACCACCTCACTCTTGGAGCAGAAATTATCGAGCAATATATACTTCCTCTTTATCTCTTCCGCCTCTTCGAAACGCAGTTCTTCGGCAAGCTTCTGCATCTCCTCAAAGAGTATTTTCTGCACCTCGCGCGTGTTTCCTTTCAGTATTTCGCGTGCCTGCTCGATGTTCTTCATATATTCCTCGTGCGTCTGTTTGCCTATACACGCCCCGGAGCAGTTCTTTATGTGGTAGTCCAGGCAGGGAGAATATCTCTTCTGTCTTATGCCCTCCTCCGTGAGCGGCAGTCGGCAGGTGCGGGGCTTATACACCTTCTTTATTATATCAAGCAGCGCATACATCGTACCGATGTGGCTGAACGGACCGTAATAGGTGCCGAATTTCTTGTTTATCACTCTTGTCTTGAATATCCTCGGATAATACTCCTTCGTGATAACGATAGAAGGGTAGGTCTTGCCGTCCTTGAGCAGAATGTTGTATTTGGGTTGGTATTTCTTTATCAGATTGTTTTCAAGAAGCAGAGCGTCTTCCTCCGTGTTCACCACTGTGTATGTGATGTCCCAGATCTTGCTCACGAGCACCTTCGTCTTGTATCTGTCCACCTCCTTATGGAAGTATGACGACACACGGTTCTTCAGGTTCTTTGCCTTGCCCACATAGATTATGGTGCCCTCCTTGTCGAAGTATTGGTAGCTGCCGGGCTTGCCAGGCAGATTGCTGACTATGCCCCTCAGATGCTCCAACCGCTTTTCATTTTCTTCTTTTGTCATTTTCTCTAACTTCTTGTTTCATAGAACTTTTGGATGATAATGTTTCACGTGAAACTTTAATATCCCTTCTTTATTCTTGTTTGTCGATGCGCCTTGTGCGCCTCTTGTCTGCCGTATGGCTTCCGCAGTTTTTGGAGTGCAGATTTGTGTTGTCTGCTGTATGGCTCCTGTGTTCCGTCTGCGGGCCTCTCTGTTGTCTCGTGCAGCCATACAAAGATAAGCATCTCGTTTGGTTCTTACAAGAGTTTGAGGGAAATTTATCTGTGAGGATGTGTGGATGCTGATGGGTGGTGGATGGGGCTTATCACTGATATTGTTATTCCGTGTTGTCTTTGTGCCCCTGGCCTGCGGCAGGGACACAAATCAAAAAAAACACGGATAGCACGGACTTTACACGGATTGGTCTTTCACGGATCTTTTTTTGATGTTATTTAGCTAATGATTCTTGGATTTTGGTTTGGATTGAGCAGGATTTGCAAGTGCTGGGTCACTTCCTATTTTCGATATGCTTTGCGATGCACAATTGTTATCGGGTGTTCACTTCTGCCAATGAGCATCAGCCCCCTCTCGTTCTCAAACCCATCCTAACCTTCCCCAAGGGAAGGAACAAGTTACTCTGCCAATGAGCATCAGCCCCCTCTCGTTCTCAAACCCATCCTAACCTTCCCCAAGGGAAGGAACAAGTTACATCTGCCAATGAGCATCAGCCCCCTCTCGTTCTCAAACCCATCCTAACCTTCCCCAGGGGAAGGAACAAGTTACTCTGCCAATGAACATCAGCCCCCTCTCGTTCTCAAACCCATCCTAACCTTCCCCAAGGGAAGGAACAAGTTACTCTGCCAATGAACATTAGCCCCCTCTCGTTCTCCCCCGAAGGGGAGATGCCGGTTACTCTGGTCATTGATAAATCATAGTCAATCAGGCAGTCTATCATATCCAGACGGTTAATGGTATTCAGACGGTTAATGGTATTCAGACGGTTAATGGTATCCAGACAGTCAATGGTATCTGTCCCTCCCCAACGGGGGAGGATAGGTGGGGGCTGATGTCATAGGACGGGCAACTACAGCCTTTACTGATGCCTTTCAGAAAAAGGGAGTGCCATAAGCACTCGCAAATCCACGGAAATCCTTATAAAATCCAAAGAAAACAGGTCTAAAATAATCCGTGATGACTAATCCGTGTAAAATCTGTGCTATCCGTGTTTTATTTTAGACCTGTGCCCATCGCCGTAGGCAGATGGGCGCTATATGCTCACTGATATTGTTATACCGTGGTAAGGTGTGGTGTCCCCAGCCTGCGGCAGGGACACAAATCAAAAATGAAAGCGGATAGCACAGACTTTACACGGATCGGTCTTTCACGGATCCATTTTTTGATAATATTTCGTCAGTGATATTTGGATTTTGTTTTGGATTTAGCAGAATTTGCAAGTGCTGTAGCACTTCCTCTTCTGGCTGTTTGTTCTCCGCTTTGTTCTCTAGTTCGCCTTGAGCCATTGTGGGAATCAGCGTTCGGTATTCATTACCCAATGGGCACGTTCTTGGTGGGATTTATGCCCAAAAATGTATTGTTTTCGGCCTAAAAGGTACGGGCTTACTACCTAAAAGATACTGGTTTACTAACTAAAAGATACGTGGTTGCTATCTCAAAGAAACATGGTTACTACCCCAAAAAGAATATGTTTGCTACCCAAAAGAAACCATTCACTACCCTAAAAGATAAAACCAACGTTGGTTTTCCATTGAGATATGCTTAGTCCCGACGAAATAGGTGGTGTTTGTTTCTGTTCCCGTCGCATTATATGCCGTTTTATTGCTGTTTGTGATACTTCAATGATACTTCTGTGATACTTTATTGTAAGCTTCTCAGAAAAGTATCATTCGTCTAAAATGCTGTGTGCTAAATGTATAAATGGGAAATTAACGGCAAAAATGATACTTTGATACTTTTTCGGTGATTTTTAAAAAGTATATATAGGCGCCATACTATAGATAGAAAGATTATCCCGACATCTGAAATGGTACAAAAAACGCCCTGCAAGAGAAAAGCGTCGTTGTCTTCTGCTTTTCGCCTTGCAGGGCGTCTGTTGCGATATATTGCGGTTCTCCCGTTTTCTTTGTGCCGATGGGGTTATACCTTCAGAAGAGATGTGATATCCGTTCCTTCCTCAAAGTTAGCCCTGCCGTTGAGATTCTCGTGAACCAGTTCGATGATGAAATTCACGTAGATGTTCTTCGGATTGAACTTCTTCACCAGGTTGTATGCCGCACGCATCGTGCCGCCAGTGGCGAGGAGGTCGTCGTGAAGCAACACCACGTCGTCTTCGGTGATAGCGTCCTTGTGTATCTCTATGGTGTCCTTGCCATATTCCTTGCTGTAGCTCTCCTGGATAGTCTCGGCAGGGAGCTTTCCCGGTTTGCGACACAACACCACTCCGGCGTTCAGCTTCAGGGCGAGAGCCGATGAAAGCACAAATCCGCGGCTTTCTATTCCTACGATTTTCGTGATACCCTTGTCCTTATACAGCTCATAAAGCTCGTCAACCATTATCTTCAGACATTCCGGATCCTTGAATAGGGTAGTGACGTCTCTAAAGTTGACACCCTTCTGAGGAAAATCCGGTATGCATCTCAGGTTCTCTAAAAGTTTCTCGTTGTTCATTTCTTGCGGTTTTATTTGTTTATTCTTTTATTGTTTTCTTTTTCTCTGATGATATCTTTTGCCGTTGCTTTCGTTCGGTTTCAGTTGTTGTTCCACGGTGAAAACGGATGATGAAAACACTTTCGCCATTTTCCATAACTTGTTAGTTTTCAAACCGTTTATCGAAATTTGTTTCACGTGAAACATTAATCCGTTCCATCCGCTCTTATCTTCCGAGCAACACGAGCATAACGTTGATGTCGCTCGGTGAAACGCCCGGTATTCTGCTTGCCTGTGCGAGAGTTTCAGGGTTTATCTTTTCCAGTTTCTGGCGAGCCTCGGTGGAGAGCTGCAGCATCTCGGAGTATTTGAATCTGCCCCTTATCTTGATGTCCTCCAGACGGTGCATCTTGTCGGCTATAATCTTCTCCCTTTCGATGTATCCCTTGTATTTCATCTTTATCTCGGCAGCCTCTGTAATCTCCTCCTTGCGGTTAGGAGCAGCGTCGAGCAGCTCTTTCAGTTGGGAAGAAATCTCCGATAGGTTCGCCATGTTGATCTGCGGTCTGGCGATGAGGTCGAAGATTTTGCATCCCTCCCTCAGTGGAGTAGTGCCGATGCTTTCAAGGAAGGCGTTCACCTCTCTCGGTTTTACCGGAGCGTTTTTGCAGAATTCGATGATTCTGTCGATATATTCCTTTTTCTGCATCCACCAGTCGTAGCGGTCCTTCTTTGCCAATCCGATATTATAAGCCTTCTCCGTTAGTCTGGCGTCGGCGTCATCCTGTCGGAGGAGTATTCTGTATTCGGCACGGCTCGTGAACATACGGTACGGTTCGTCAACCCCCTTCGTCACGAGGTCGTCTATCAGCACTCCGATGTAAGCCTTGTCGCGATGCAGTATGAACTCACCGCCGCCGCTGCTCTTCAGCGCAGCGTTCACTCCGGCAATCATTCCCTGTCCGGCAGCCTCCTCATATCCCGTGGTGCCGTTCACCTGTCCGGCGAAGTACAAACCTTCTATCACCTTTGATTCCAGAGTGTGCTCAAGTTGTGTGGGGTCGAAGAAGTCATATTCTATGGCGTATCCCGGACGGTATATCTTCACATCCCTCAGTGCCGGAATCTTCTTCAGCGCTTCCAGCTGCACCTCCATCGGCATGCTCGACGAGAATCCGTTCAGATACATCTCGTTTGTCGATTCCCCTTCAGGTTCCAGAAACAGCGGATGCTGCTCCTTGTCGGGAAAAGTCATCAGCTTGGTTTCCACCGAAGGGCAGTAGCGCGGTCCGATGCTCTGTATCTGTCCGTTGTAGAGCGGTGAGTCCGGCAGTCCCTTCAACAGCGCGGCGTGAGCCTCCTTGTTGGTGTAGCAGGTCCAGCAGGGCAGCTGTTTCAGCACCCTGTGGTTTCCCATGAAGCTGAACTGGTGGAAATCCATTTCCCCCTCCTGTATCTCCATGTCTTCGAAATGCACCGAGCGGCGGTCTATCCTGACCGGGGTGCCCGTCTTCATCCTTGCCGACCGTATGCCGTGGCTTGTGATGCTCTCCGTGAATCCCACCACAGCCGGTTCCGCTATTCGTCCTCCCGGCAGTTTGTGGCGGCCGATGTGCATCAGTCCGTTGAGAAACGTGCCTGCCGTGATCACCACGCTGCCCGCCCTCAGCTCCACTCCCCAAACCGTCTTTATGCCTACAGCCCTTCCGTTCTCCACGATGAGTTCTGAAGCCTGGTCCTGCCAGATGTCCAGGTTGGGAGTGGCGTCGAGCACCGTCCTCCATTGCCAGATGTATTTCTCCCTGTCGCATTGTGCACGAGGGCTCCATACCGCCGGTCCTTTGGAGCGGTTCAGCATGCGGAACTGTATCGCCGTGGCGTCGGTCACGCGGCCCATCTCTCCGCCGAGGGCATCGATTTCCCTCACTATCTGTCCTTTCGCTATTCCTCCCACAGCCGGGTTGCAGCTCATCTGCGCAATCTTGTTCATGTCCATGGTGACAAGGCATGTCTTCGCCCCGATGTTTGCCGCCGCCACGGCAGCCTCACATCCGGCGTGTCCTCCGCCGATCACTAAAACGTCGTATTTGAAATTCATATATTTTTGTTTACTTGACCTGCCGGTGAGCAAACGGTCTGTTTATAGCCTATTTGCAAAGCCGACTTTTATAATTGCATGGTGTCGTGAGATTGGCTTCACTCAAACAGGCGCAAATTTAAGCATTAAAATTGAATTTTTACACGATTGCTTTGATTTATCGCTAATTTGGAGTATATTTGCAGTCGAGTTAACGGTCTGCAATACCTATTATAAAGTATTGTGGGTTTAAATCGTATGCTCTGTCTGTCGGCGGGCGGGGTGTGCAGTATTATGGCAGAATATCAATTAATTCAAACTTTTAATACTTAAATTTCATTCAATTTATGTGGTTATGTAATTCATCTATTGGAAGGAAAGTCGTGATGTCTGTAACAGGTGTTGCGCTTATCCTGTTCTTGACGTTCCACATGTCAATGAACATCGTAGCCCTCTTCTCGGGGGATGCCTACAACATGATCTGCGAGTTCCTCGGTGCCAACTGGTATGCTCTTGTAGCTACAGCCGGCCTTGCTGCCCTGGCTGTGCTTCACATCGTCTATGCCTTCTGGCTCACGATGCAGAACAGAAAGGCCCGCGGTAATGAGCGCTATGCCGTGACTACCCGTCCTCAGGGCGTGGAGTGGGCATCTCAGAACATGCTCGTGCTTGGTATCATCATCATCCTCGGACTGCTGCTCCACCTCTTCAACTTCTGGTACAACATGATGTTTGCCGAGTTGACAGGCATCGCAGTGGCTCACCATCCTGCCGACGGTTATGCCTACATCGTAGACACATTCTCTTGTCCGGTGTATGTAGTGCTCTACATCGTATGGCTCGTGGCTCTCTGGTTCCACCTCACACACGGATTCTGGAGCGCTATGCAGACTTTCGGATGGAACGGAAAGGTTTGGTACTGCCGCTGGAAGGTCATCGGTATCGCGTATTCTACGCTCCTCTGCCTCGGCTTCCTCGTTGTAGTGCTGTGGTTCGCTGCTAAAGGACTTTGCGGCTGCTGCTAATAACATTATTAATTCATAATTTAGTAATACATAATTATGGCTAAGACAATAGATTCAAGAATTCCAGAAGGCCCAGTGGCCGAAAAATGGACTAACTATAAAGCTCACCAGCGCCTGGTGAACCCAAAGAACAAGCTGAAGCTCGACATTATCGTAGTTGGTACTGGTCTGGCTGGTGCCAGCGCAGCGGCAAGCCTCGGAGAGATGGGCTTCAACGTTTTAAACTTCTGCATACAGGACTCTCCACGCCGCGCTCACTCTATCGCGGCACAGGGTGGTATCAATGCAGCAAAGAACTATCAGAACGACGGTGACTCGGTATACCGTCTGTTCTACGACACCGTGAAGGGTGGTGACTACCGTGCCCGCGAGGCAAACGTTTACCGTCTTGCTGAGGTGTCTAACAACATCATCGACCAGTGTGTGGCTCAGGGTGTGCCTTTCGCACGTGAGTACGGCGGTATGCTCGCCAACCGTTCTTTCGGTGGAGCACAGGTGTCTCGTACATTCTATGCAAAGGGACAGACAGGTCAGCAGCTGCTGCTCGGAGCTTATTCTTCATTGAGCGCACAGGTTCACGCAGGCCGTGTGAAGCTCTACACCCGTTATGAGATGGAGGACGTGGTGATCATCGACGGACGTGCCCGTGGTATCATCGCCAAGAACCTCATTACCGGCAAACTGGAGCGCTTCTCTGCAAACGCTGTGGTTATCGCTACCGGTGGATACGGAAACGCTTACTTCCTCTCTACAAACGCCATGGGATGTAACTGTACGGCAGCCGTACAGTGCTACCGCAAGGGTGCTTACTTCGCTAACCCGTCATACGTGCAGATTCACCCTACATGTATCCCTGTACACGGCGACAAGCAGTCTAAGCTGACTCTTATGTCGGAGTCTCTGCGTAACGACGGACGTATCTGGGTGCCTAAGAAGATTGAAGACGCCAAGGCTCTGCAGGCTGGAACAAAGAAGGGTTCTGACATTCCGGAGGAAGACCGCGACTACTATCTGGAGCGCCGCTATCCGGCATTCGGTAACCTCGTGCCTCGTGACGTTGCCTCTCGTGCAGCAAAGGAGCGTTGCGACAAGGGTTACGGAGTGAACAACACCGGACTTGCCGTATTCCTCGACTTCTCAGAGAGTATCGAGCGCCTCGGCATCGACGTGGTTCGTCAGCGCTATGGCAACCTCTTCGACATGTATGAGGAGATTACCGACGTTAATCCAGGAGAGCTGGCAAACGAGATAAACGGCGTGAAGTATTACAACCCGATGATGATCTATCCTGCCATCCACTACACAATGGGTGGTATCTGGGTTGACTACGAGCTGATGACATCAATAACAGGTCTGTTCGCTATCGGTGAGTGTAACTTCTCTGACCACGGAGCAAACCGTCTCGGTGCTTCTGCCCTCATGCAGGGTCTTGCCGACGGATACTTCGTATTGCCATACACCATCCAGAACTATCTCGCCGACCAGGCCATCTGGCCTCGTCTCTCTACCGACCTGCCTGAGTTTGCAGAGGCTGAGAAGGGCGTACAGGCTGAAATCGACCGCTTGATGGGAATCCAGGGCAAGCGCTCTGTTGACTCTCTGCACAAGGAGCTCGGACACATCATGTGGGAGCACGTCGGAATGGGACGTACAGCAGAGGGACTGAAAGAGGGCCTGGAGCTTATCAAGAAGCTGCGCAAGGAGTTCAACACCAATCTCTTCATCCCAGGAAGCAAGGATGGTCTCAACGTGGAGCTCGACAAGGCTATCCACCTGCGTGACTTCTTGCTGATGGGCGAGCTCGTGGCTTACGACGCTCTCTCTCGTAACGAGTCTTGCGGAGGTCACTTCCGTGAGGAGTATCAGACCGAGGAAGGTGAGGCTAAGCGCGACGACGAGAACTTCTTCTACGTTGGATGCTGGGAGTATCAGAACGACGACGAGACAGCTCCTGAGCTCATCAAGGAACCTCTCCACTACGAGGCTATCAAGGTTCAGACACGTAACTATAAGAATTAATACAGTAGACGAGTAAACGAGTAGACGGGCAGACAAGGAAATATACTCTCCTTATTCTTATCGTCTTCTCGTCATCGATAAAACAACAACAACAATGGAAAATAATATATCATTCACACTGAAATTCTGGCGTCAGAATGGTCCTCAGGCAGAGGGACACTTTGACACACGTGAGATGAAGGACATTCCTACCGACACCTCGTTCCTCGAGATGCTCGATATTCTCAATGAGCAGCTCATCGAGGAAGGCCAGGAGCCTTTCGTTTTCGACCACGACTGCCGCGAGGGTATCTGCGGTATGTGCTCACTCTATATCAACGGTCATCCACACGGACCAAACACAGGAGCCACCACTTGCCAGCTCTATATGCGTAAGTTCAAGGACGGCGACGTTATCACTGTTGAGCCATGGCGTTCTGCCGCTTTCCCTATCATCAAGGACTGTATGGTAGACCGTGGCGCTTTCGACAAGATTATGCAGGCTGGCGGTTATGTCAGCGTTCGCACAGGCCAGGCTCAGGACGCAAATGCCATCCTCATCTCAAAGGAGGCTGCCGACGAGGCAATGGACTGCGCCACATGTATCGGTTGCGGTGCGTGTGTGGCAGCATGTAAGAACGGTTCTGCCATGCTCTTCGTAAGCTCTAAGGTGAGCCAGTTCGCTCTCCTTCCACAGGGCCGTCCGGAGGCTGCCAAGCGTGCCAAGGCGATGGTTATGAAGATGGAAGAGCTGGGCTTCGGTAACTGTACCAACACCCGTGCTTGCGAGGCCGAGTGTCCTAAGCACGAGTCTATCTCAAACATCGCCCGCTTGAACCGTGAGTTCATCAAGGCTAAGTTGGCTGACTAAAAACAGCATAATAATCATAGCTTTCTATATCGGGGTCGTTGCTCAAAGTTGGCAGCGGCCCCGATTTTATTATTGTAATATGTTGGGTTACAGAGCATTATAAGAATTCAACAAAAATTCAACAACGAAATTCAGTTGTTCCCTTTTTTCGTAATTATCTTTGCACTGTAAAATACAGTGGTAAGTATTGTTCAAACAACTTTAATTGATATATGCTGTTCCCGTCTTTCAAACTAAGTCTTTTTTCTATATGCACAATGAGTGCGCAGGATTTTCTGATGTGCCTTTTGATAAAAGTAAGCGATTTGTCAGATTCAAGGATAGCTGTCCTTCTTGGCAGAGGGCGGAGCACAATCTCCAAGGCAAAATCCAAGCTCCAAAGGCGTTTGTTGGGGAAAGACTGTACCAGCGAAGAGTTCGACAAGTTTCTGAAATCTTTGTAAATGGCAGAATATCTTTTTTTTGCAGAAATCGCAATTCAGTAACAGATTCGTCATAGTGTAATACCGACATATCTCTTTGTCGTATTTCTGCCGTATTTGTACACCTGCTTTTTCAGCCTGTTAGTTCCAGCTATCCGTATGTCAGGATAGTGCTGCTTTCGCGTATGATGATATGTGGCGGCAGCGAACTAACGGGTTGGGATAGTCGCCGTCAGGCTATTTCTTTCCGCAGAACGCCTCTGCCACCTCTTCCAGTTCCTTATACCACTCTTCGCCGAATCGCTGCACGAGCGGTCCGCGCAGGAATTTGTATACCGGCAGGTCAATCTCCCTGCCCTTCTTCACGGCATCGCGACATACCTCCCATCGGTTGTAGTTCAGTCCTACGAGACCATTGTCGAACGTCTTCTCCCTGATAGGATACAGGGCACAGCTGATAGGCTTGCAGAAATCCTTCAGTCTGCCGTCCCGCCACGCCTTCTCCAGCGCACACAGGCAGCATCCGTTGTCGTAGCACGTAAAGACACAGTCCTTTCCCCCCACGATGCTCGTCACGAGGTCGCCGTCGCGGTCGGCATACGCCACTCCCTGTTTGTCGATTACTGCCTGTGCCGATGCCGAAAGGTCGTTCCACACGGTGTCGAGCGAGTCTTCGATTTTAGAAATCTCGTCGATGGTCACCGGTGCTCCGGCATCGCCCTCCACACAGCAGATGCCGTGGCATGCGTCGAGGTCGCAGCAGAAGCGCTCCGTTATGATGTCCGACGATATCAGCACGTCGCCCACCTGCAGAATAGGTATGTAAGCTCCATTGGAGCCGTTTATTGATGAATCATTTGCCATTGTAGTATTTTTTAGTTGACAAGTTAACGAGTTGACAAGTTAACAAGTAGACGAGTTGATGCCGCTTACCATTTTATTTCCTCGATGCCGTGGTTTCTGAGATATTCGTTGCAGCGCGAGAAATGGTGGTTGCCGAACCATCCGCCACGGTTGGCAGACAGAGGCGAGGGGTGTACCGACTGCAATATCAGGTGGCGCGACGTGTCGATGAGCGGAGCCTTGCTCCTGGCATATCCTCCCCAGAGGATGAACACCAGATTCTCTCGCTCTGCGCTGAGAGCCTTTATCGCCGCATCGGTGAACTGCTCCCATCCCTTGCGCTGATGGCTCGCCGCCTGGTGTGCCCTCACCGTCAGTGTGGCGTTGAGCAGCAGCACACCCTGTTCAGCCCAGCGGGTCAGATTTCCCGACGACGGTATCGGAGCCCCCGTGTCCATCTGTATCTCCTTGAATATGTTCTGCAGCGATGGCGGGAAAGCCACCCCGTCAGCCACAGAGAAGCTCAGTCCGTGTGCCTGTCCCGGTTCATGATACGGGTCCTGTCCGATGATTACCACCTTCACCTTGTCAAACGGACACAGGTTGAAGGCATTGAAGATGAGTTTACCGGGAGGATAACACGTGGTGCGCAGGTATTCAGAGCGCACGAACTCTGTGAGGTCGACGAAATACTGCTTTTCGAATTCCTCGCCGAGATGGTCCTTCCACGACTGTTCAATGTTTACGTTCATGATAATATGCAAATTTAGAACAAAAGTAATAAGAATAATCCTTATTCGCAATAACGTCACCCTTTTTTCTTGTGTCAGGAGCGTGTCAACATACATGTGGGTATAGGTTTTTTGATAAAAAAATAGAAAATTAATACATTATATAATGTGTTGTGTGAAACTTTTTCTTACTTTTGCCGCCAAATTGTGAAACAGGGGCACGTGGGAGGAACGTGCCGGAATAAAAAACATATAAGAAATGCAAGAGAATTTAGTCATAGTGGAGAGCCCCGCAAAGGCAAAGACCATCGAAAAATTCCTGGGAAAGGACTACAAGGTGATGTCGAGCTACGGACATATCCGCGACCTAAAGAAAAAAGAAATAAGCATCGACCTGAAAACCCTTGAACCCGACTACGAGATACCAGATGAGAAGAAGAAACTCGTGTCAGAACTGAGGTCGAGCGCCAAGAAAGCCAGCAAGGTTTGGCTGGCATCCGATGAGGACCGCGAGGGAGAGGCCATCTCATGGCATCTGTGCGAGGTGCTCGGACTCGACGAGAAGAACACCAACCGCATTGTGTTCCACGAGATTACCAAGCCCGCCATCCTCGACGCCATCCAGCATCCGCGATTCCTCAACATGAACCTCGTGAATGCCCAGCAGGCACGCCGGGTGCTCGACCGCATCGTGGGCTTCAAGCTCTCGCCCGTGTTGTGGCGCAAGGTGAAGCCGGCACTTTCTGCCGGACGAGTGCAGAGCGTGGCAGTGAGACTCATCGTGGAGCGAGAGCGAGAGATACAGGCATTCAAGTCGGAGCCATACTATCGAGTGAACGCCATATTCTTCGCCATCGGTCCCGACGGCAAGAAGACAGAGGTGAAGGCAGAGCTCGACACACGCTTCAAGACACACGACGAGGCGCTGGCATTCCTCAACAACTGCAAGGATGCCGCATTCAGCGTGAGCGACGTGACGAAGAAGCCCCTCAGACGCACACCGGCACCGCCATTCACCACCTCCACACTGCAGCAGGAGGCAGCACGCAAGCTGGGATTCACCGTGTCGCAGACCATGATGCTCGCACAGCATCTCTATGAGAACGGAAAGATAACATACATGCGTACCGACTCCGTGAACCTCTCATCCCTCTGCATCAATGCCTGCAAGGAAGAGATAGAGGCTACATGGGGAGAGAAATACCACAAGACACGCCAGTATCACACCCACTCGAAGGGAGCGCAGGAAGCCCACGAGGCAATACGTCCTACGTATATGAACGCCAAGACAGTGGAGGGCACGGCACAGGAGCGCCGGCTCTACGAGCTGATATGGAAGCGCACGGCAGCCTGCCAGATGGAAGACGCACAGATAGAGAAGACCACCGTGGGCATCACGATACGCCATGCCGACGGCACCGTGGCACACGAGAAATTCACCGTGAACGGCGAAGTGGTGACCTTCGACGGATTCCTGAAGGTATACAGAGAGTCGTCTGACGATGATGAGAACTCAGGTGAGATGAACACAAACCAGCTGCCGCCAATGGCAGAGGGTGACACTCTGCAGCGAGGCGAGATGGTGTCGACAGAACGCTTCAGCCAGGGACCGCAGCGATATACCGAGGCAAGCCTCGTACACAAGATGGAGGAGCTGGGCATCGGACGCCCTTCAACCTACGCACCAACCATCAGCACCATACAGCAGCGAGGATACGTGCAGAAAGGCGACCGCAAGGGCGACGAACGCACATTCGCCATCGACACGCTGAAGGGAAACACCATCACAGCCACAGAGAAGGCAGAGACCGTGGGCAGCGAGAAGGGCAAACTGTTGCCTACAGACATCGGACTCGTGGTGAACGATTTCCTGCTCGAACACTTCCCCAATGTGCTCGACTACAATTTCACCGCCAAGGTGGAGCAGGAATTCGATACCATCGCCGAGGGCAAGGAGCAGTGGACCGACATGCTGCAGGATTTCTACAAAGACTTCGAGCCGCAGGTGGACAAGACGATGAACAGCCGACAGGAGCACAAAGCCGGAGAACGCGAGCTCGGCACCGACCCAAAGAGCGGCAAACCGGTGTTCGTGAAGATCGGACGCTTCGGTCCGGTGATACAGATAGGAACGGCAGAAGACAAGGAGAAGCCACGCTTCGCACAGTTGCCTAAAGACAAGAGCATGGAGGCAATAACCCTCGACGAGGCACTCGAACTCTTCAAACTGCCACGTACGCTCGGCGACTTCGAAGGTACACCGGTGGTGATAGGCGCCGGACGGTTCGGACCATACATCCTGCACAACAAGAAGTATGTGTCGCTGCCATCCACCGAAGATCCCCTCAGCATCAAGCTCTCAACGGCAGTGGCACTCATAGAGCGCCGCCGCATCGAAGACAGCATGCGCCATCTGAAGAAGTTTGAGGAAGATCCGCAGCTTGAGGTCATGAAGGGCAAATACGGACCATACCTCGTTTACGACGGCAAGAACTACCGTCTGCCCAAGGCAATGCATGAGCGTGCCGCCGAGCTGACCTATGTGGAGTGTATGGACATCATCAACAATGCAGTGAAGAAATAAGCATCCCAATACAGAGCCTATGCACAGAATAGTCCTTATCGGATATATGGGAGCCGGCAAGACCACCGTGGGACGTATGCTTGCCAAAGACATGGGACTGATGTTCTACGACCTCGACTGGTATATCACCAGCCGCATGCGCCGCACCGTGGCACAGATCTTCGAGGAGTCAGGCGAGGAAGGGTTCCGCCGGATAGAGCGCAACATGCTCCACGAGGTGGCAGAGTTTGAAAACGTGGTGATAAGCTGCGGCGGAGGTACCCCCTGCTTCTTCGACAACATGGACTATCTGAACCTCCAGAGCGAGACGGTGTATCTGAAGGCGACCCCCGAAGTGCTCTATGCCCATCTGAAGATGGGAAAGAGCGTGAGGCCGCTGCTGCTGAACAAGACTCCCGAAGAAGTGGAAGCCTTCGTCAAACAGCAGCTCCAGCAACGGGAACCATACTACAGCAAGGCGAAACACGTGCTCGACGTCAACGTGCTCGATTCCAGAGACAAGGTGAGAGTGTCGGTGAGGAAGATACGCCGGATGCTGAAATGCTGAACCCATGGAGACACGACAGAGGCAGGCGGCTTGCAGAAATCGTAATGCATAATCAAATAGAAACAGACAATAATCAGAGTTAATCCTTTCGTCCCCTGGCCATTCCCCCCTGTGATGCAGGAGGAAAATGGCAGGGACGAGTCATGAAAAATATATTTTTAATAATAGTAGAAAGCTAAGACAAATGAAGAAATGGACTGTTGACGACTCCAAGGAGTTGTACAATATGGTTGGGTGGGGCACATCCTACTTTGGCATCAACGACAAGGGAGACGTATATGTCACTCCGTGTAAGGACAATACACAGATAGACATTCGTGATGTGATGGACGAACTTGCCCTGAGAGACATCACACCGCCAGTGCTGCTCCGCTTCCCCGATATCCTCGACAACCGTATCGAGAAGACCTCAAGCTGCTTTGAGAAGGCAGCCAAGGCCTACGACTACCAGGGAGAGAGCTTCGTGATATATCCTATCAAGGTGAACCAGATGCAGCCCGTGGTGGAAGAGATCATCAGCCATGGCCGCAAGTTCAACCTCGGTCTTGAGGCCGGTTCCAAGCCGGAGCTCCATGCCGTCATCGCCGTGCAGTGTCAGAGCGACTCGCTCATAATCTGCAACGGATACAAAGACCAGAGCTACATCGAGCTCGCCCTCCTCGCACAGAAGATGGGCAAGCGCATCTTCATCGTGGTGGAGAAGCTCAACGAGATAGACATCATCTCGAAGGCAGCCAAGAAACTCGGTGTGCGTCCTAACCTCGGCGTGCGCATCAAGCTCGCCTCGTCGGGAAGCGGAAAATGGGAGGAGAGCGGCGGCGACGCCAGCAAGTTCGGACTCACCAGTTCGGAGCTCCTCGCCGCACTGGAGAAGCTGGAGAAGCTGAACATGAAAGACTGTCTCAAGCTCATCCATTTCCATATCGGTAGCCAGATAACCAAGATACGCCGCATTCAGACAGCCCTCAGAGAGGCATCGCAGTTCTATATTCAGCTCCACAAGATGGGATACGACGTGGAATTCGTTGACTGCGGTGGCGGACTGGGAGTAGACTACGACGGCACACGCTCTTCAAACAGCGAGAGCAGCGTGAACTACTCCATACAGGAGTATGTGAACGACTGTCTCTATACCTTCGTTGAGGCAGCCAACGCCAACGGCATACATCACCCCAACCTCATCACCGAGAGCGGACGGTCGCTCTCTGCCCATCACTCGGTGCTCGTCATCGACGTGCTCGAAACGGCATCACTGCCGGAGATGAACGAGGAGTTCGAGCCGGAGAATGGTGCCCACAAGCTCGTGAAAGACCTCTACGAAATCTGGGACAACCTCAACCCACGCTCCATGATGGAAGACTGGCACGACGCCGAGCAGATACGCGAGGAGGCACTCGACCTCTTCAGCCATGGCATGGTAGACCTTCAGACACGTGCCGAGATAGAGAGGATGTACTGGAGCGTATGCCGCGAGATAAACAGTATGGCAAAGACCCTCAAGCATCAGCCAGAGGAACTGAAGAAACTCGACAAGCTGCTTGCCGACAAGTATTTCTGCAACTTCTCCCTCTTCCAGTCGCTGCCCGACAGCTGGGCCATAGACCAGCTCTTCCCGATCGTTCCGCTGCAGAGACTCAACGAGAGACCTACGCGCAGCGCCACGATACAGGACATCACCTGCGACAGCGACGGCAAGATAGCCAACTTCGTGACAAACCGCAACATATCGCATATCCTGCCCGTACACACCGTGCGCAAGAACGAGCCATACTATCTCGGAGTGTTCCTTGTGGGAGCATACCAGGAAATCCTCGGTGATATGCACAACCTCTTCGGCGATACCAATGCCGTACATATCTCAGTGAAAGACGGTAAATACAGCATCGACCAGATTTTCGACGGCGAGACCGTAGAAGAGGTGCTCAGCTATGTGCAGTACAAGCCGAAAGAGCTCGTCAGACAGCTTGAGCGCTGGGTGACAAAGAGCGTGAAGCAAGGCAAGATCTCATTGGAAGAGGGCAAGGAATTCCTCTCCAACTACAGGTCAGGACTCTACGGATACACCTATCTGGAATAATCCCAAATCAGTCATTAGGGCGTTTTGGGATAATACACCAAGCATACCATGATTATCCCATCCATACCTTTACGCAAAAGAGGGTAGGGTGGGATAGTTTGGCTAAGGAAAACCGGGATATAGATGATATCCGGAAAAGGACGCCAAACGACCCGTAGAATCTGAATAAAAGTTAAAAGCATAGAAAAGTTGCCCATTCCTGTAACTTCTTCAAAACCTAATCGTCTTAAAAATAGAGGCAAATGAAAATAGTCAGTTTCCGAAACGATGTGCTGCCGTTGAAAAACGTGCTCTTCCGCCTTGCCCTCCGCATCACGATGAACAAGGAGGAAGCAGAAGACGTCGTACAGGATACGCTGATGAAAGTCTGGGACCGGCGGGACACCCTGCAAGACATCGACTCGATAGAGGCGTTCAGCCTGACGATATGCAGGAACATAGCTCTCGACAAGACCAAGCGCTCGTCGTGGCGCGAAGAGTCGCTCGACCAAGACACATTGGAGCCTCGTGCCACAAGCATGGCTACTCCCTACCAGCGCACCGAACAGCGCGACATGCTGGAGATGGTGAAGCGAATCGTGGATGGGCTGCCGGAGAAGCAGAAAACCTGTATGCAGCTGCGCGATTTCGAAGGCAAGAGCTACAAAGACATCGCCGAGGTGCTTTCCATCAGCGAAGAACAGGTAAAGGTGAATATCTACCGTGCGAGACAGGCAGTAAAACAAAAGTTCAACGAAAATGCAGAATATGGATTATAAATACATCGAACAGCTATTGGAGCGCTACTGGAACAGCCAGACCACCCTTGAGGAGGAGGCTATCCTGAAAGCATTCTTCTGTCAGGACGACATCCCTGCAAGCCTTCTCCCATACAAGCCGTTGTTTACTTATGCAAAGGCTGAGGAGGAGAACGTGCTCGGTGATGACTTCGACGCAAGGATGGAGGCTCTCATTGGCGAGCCTGTGACGGTGAAGGCAAAGGTGGTGACATTGCGTCAGCGCATGATGCCGCTATTCAAGGCCGCCGCCGTGGTGGCTATAATCCTGACCCTCGGAAATGCCTCGCAGATGGCATTCAACGAAGAGGGCGACGAGATGCCAGCTGCCGTTGCCGTGACACCGAAGGTGCACAACGGTCCGTCGGTGGCGATGGGCGACTCCGTGAAGATGGACACGCTGAAGAAAACCGTGGCTGTCTCCGCAATACTGAAATAAGAATTTTTTTCTATGCTTTCTCAAAACAATATTATTAAAACAACTCCGAAGCTGTGAAGCTTCATTCTCTCAAATTTTTCATAACATACTGATGTAAAAGGTCGCTGGACAATAGTCGCAGCGGCCTTTTTTGCGCTATGCCGCCGGAATACTGGTCTTCCATGCCCCCAAGCGGCATGATGCCCCCTCCGGAAAAAACAGTCTAAAGCCTCCCGATTTGTGATAAAAAGACAAAATCCACTCTTCTAAAAACACCAAAATCCAGGCAACCCCTTAATGATCGATTTTGGATAAAATCCCGTTTCTTTCATTTTAGTCGCTTTTTTGCATTACCTTTGCACGACTAAAAGATGGAGACAGACAACATGAAATATAATACGGCGACTCTCGACAACGGACTGCGTGCTATCCACTGTCCGTCAGCATCCCCCGTGGTGTATTGTGGATATGAAGTGTGTGCCGGCACACGCGATGAGAAGGAAGGCGAGGAAGGCATGGCACATTTCTGCGAGCATACCACCTTCAAGGGCACCCGCCACCGTTCGGCAATGCAGATACTCAACAGGCTGGAGAGCGTGGGAGGCGACCTCAACGCCTTTACCAACAAGGAAGACACGGTGTACTATTCCGCCATTCTGAAAAACCATTTCCCGCGTGCCGTAGACCTCCTCACCGACATCGTGTTCGGCAGCACCTATCCGCAGGCGGAGATAGACAAGGAGGTGGAAGTGATATGCGACGAGATAGAGAGCTACAACGACTCGCCGGCAGAGCTCATCTTCGACGATTTCGAGAATGCCATCTTCGCCGGACATCCCCTGGGGCACAATATCCTCGGTTCTGCCGACACCCTCCGTACATACACCACTGCCGACGCCCTGCGCTTCACGCAGCGCTACTACAGGCCGGAGAACACCGTGTTCTTCGTATATGGTGACGTAGACTTCAAGAGCGTGGTGCGACAGCTCAAGAGAGCCACATCGGCATTTCCTGCCGCCCAGCCGCTCATCGACGTGACACCCTCCATAACGCTGCCCCCATACCAGCCCCAGCATATCGTACACGACAAGGGAACCCATCAGGCACATGTCATGGTGGGCAACAGGGCGTACAGCGCACACGACAACCACCGTCTGCCCCTCTATCTGCTCAACAACATCCTTGGCGGACCAGGCATGAACGCACGCCTCAATATCTCGCTGCGAGAGCGCAACGCCCTTGTCTACACGGTGGAAAGTTCCATGGTGAGCTATTCCGACACCGGACTCTGGTGCACCTATTTCGGCTGCGACCCGAAGGACGTGAAGAAATGCCTTCGCCTCGTGCGCCGCGAGCTCGACCGCGTTATGGACCGTCCCCTCTCAGAAAGTCAGCTCAAGGCAGCCAAACGCCAGATAAAGGGACAGATAGGCGTGGCATGTGACAACAGGGAGAGCTTCGCCCTCGATTTCGGCAAGGCATTCCTTCATTACGGTTGGCTGAAAGACGTGGAGAAGCTGATGGCAGACATCGACAATGTAACGGCGCGGGAAATACAGCAGGCGGCACTCGACATCTTCGACCCCGACAGGATGACCACGCTGATATATGAATGAGATGCGCTTTTGTCGCATTCTGCACGTTGCAGGGATGAAAATAAACTCCCGAGTGTTACTATATCGTAATAAATATATGACTTGGACAACTTTTTAGTTAAAAAAGTAACATATTTGAAAAAGATAGCTTATTTTTGCATAAGCATAAAAGATAGGCCACTTCTCGACCTAGTTTTTTTTATGAAAAGAGAAAAGAATCCGGATTAGATGGAAGTAACAGAGAATACGATTGACATAGACAAAATACTTAAGGACAAGATGGGCGACAAGGCACGCTACGTGCCGGGAGTGCTCACCAGATGGCTTAGGCATATAATCCACCAGAAAGAGGTGAACGCGTTCTTGTGGGAGCACAAGGACCACATCGGTGTGGAGTGGCTCGAAGACTGTGTGAAGTATCTCGACATGACGCTCAAGATTGAAGGCGCCGAGAACCTGCCCGACAAGAACGACGGCAAGCTCTACACCTTCGTCAGCAACCATCCCCTCGGAGGCATCGACGGAGTGGCGCTCGGAGCCGTGATAGGAAAACACTACGACGGCAACTTCAGATATCTCGTGAACGACCTGCTCATGAACCTGCCGGGACTCGCCCCGCTCTGTATCCCGATAAACAAGACCGGACATCAGAGCCGCAATTTCCCCGCCATGGTGGAGGCTGGATTCAACAGCGACAACCACATGCTGATGTTTCCCGCCGGACTCTGTTCAAGGCGTATAAAAGGCAGGATCCACGACATTCCCTGGACGAAGACCTTCGTGACGAAGAGCGTGGAATACCACCGCGACATAGTGCCGATACACTTCGGAGGGCAGAACTCCAACTTCTTCTACAATCTTGCCAACATCAGCAAGCGGCTCGGCATAAAGTTCAATATCGCCATGCTGTTCCTCGTCGACGAGATGTATAAGAACGTCCACAAGGAATTCACCATCAAGATAGGCAAGCCGATACCGTGGCAGACCTTCGACAAGAGCAAGACACCTAAGCAATGGGCACTCTACGTAGAGGACAAGGTGTATGAGCTGTAATGGAAGAGAGGGGAGAGAAACAAAGACAAGTCAGTAACAAGAAAGAACAGATATTCTTACAACAATATCATCAGAAAATGGAACAAGAGATTATCCAGCCAATAGATAAGGAATTGCTCAAGCAGGAGCTCACTCCAGAGCGCCAGCTGCGAATGACAAACAAGAGCAACAACGAAATATATATCGTAACGGCTCATGAAGCGCCCAACGTGATGAAGGAAATCGGCCGTCTTCGTGAGATAGCCTTCAGAGAGGCTGGCGGCGGCACCGGCAAGAGTATGGATATCGATGAGTTCGACACCATGCCAAACAGCTACAAGCAGCTCATCGTGTGGAATCCGGAGGCTGAAGAGATCATCGGCGGCTATCGCTATATCCTTGGCACCGACGTTGATGTTGACGCCAACGGACAGCCCGTGCTCGCCACGAGCCACATGTTCCATTTTTCCGACAAGTTCATGAAGGAATACATGCCGCAGACCATTGAGCTGGGCCGCTCCTTCGTGGCGCTTCCTTATCAGAGCTCCAGAATGGGAGCCAAGAGCCTATTTGCCCTCGACAACCTGTGGGACGGACTGGGAGCGCTTACCGTGATAATGCCAAACGTGAAGTATTTCTTCGGCAAGATGACCATGTATCCCTCGTATATCCGCAAGGGCAGGGATATGATATTGTATTTTCTGAAGAAGCATTTCGACGACAAGGAGAACCTCGTGATACCGATGGAGCCGCTCAAGATAGAGACAGACCCGAAGGAACTCGAAGAGATATTCTGCGAGGATGATTTCAAGGCAGACTACAGGATTCTCAACCGTGAGATACGAAAGATGGGCTACAATATCCCGCCGCTCGTAAACGCATACATGAACCTCAGTCCTACGATGAAGCTCTTCGGCACCGCCATCAATGATGGCTTCGGCGACGTGGAGGAGACGGGAATCCTCATTGCCGTTGACGAGATTCTTGAGGAGAAGCGCATGCGCCACATCGACTCCTATATCAAGGACCATCCTGAGGCCCTCGCCCTTACCAGCGGTGCAAATCCTATCATATATAAGGAAACGGAGAAAGAGTGATGATGGCAGGGCAACCCACACAACCCACTCTGGGAACCCACCCTGGCCCTCCCAAAGGGAGGGAAAATAGTTACTCTGCAACTGAACTTCAGCCCCCTCTCGTTCTCCCCCGTAGGTGAGATGCAGGTTACTCCGGTTTGTGGGTAAGTTGTTGAAATTCAGATACTCCAGAGCAATTGATATTTCAGAATAATCGATACTCCAGTGTAATCAGTCCCTCCCCTACGGGGGAGGATAGGTGGGGGCTGATGTCAGCGGAATCATTTGTACTGGTAGGTGGTTGATGACAGTAGAATCATTTGCTCAGGTAGGTGGCTGATGCCAGCGGAATCATCTGCACAGTAAGAAGCTATGGGGGATAAAATAAAAAAATGGGGTGTCATTTTATAGTTATCCTTTAATAGTTTTAACCTTATGACACCCCAATGCGGCAACGACTTGCCGTCGTCAGTAACTACAAACAATCTATTACCACTTTTTTTGCTAAAAAATGATACACATAGGTCAATGCCTCCCGGCATGGTAACCTATTAGCAATAGATTGAGAATGTGTATCTCTATGTATTTTGCGAATATAGCAATAAAGTCAATCCCTTGTCTTTTTCAAACCGTTTTTTTTGTTCGCTTTTGTTATCTTTAACTCAAGATAGAAAAAACCTTTAGAAGTGGGATGCATACAACAAACGCTTATTTCCGCTCCCTTTTCCTTCGTTTGTAACACTTGGCATAGTTGCACAATCCGCATGTATATTCCAGCTTTTTCACTTCCCTGCCGAGTCCTGTCACACCGCTCACGCTTTTTATCGGAATCATCAGCGACGAGTCGGTGAGCCTCACTCCGCAAGGGTCTTTCTCCGGCAACATACTGAAGAGCATCTGCTGTTCGCTCACGTGCCATCCGCAGTAGCCCGGACTGAACCGGTTGGTGTGTTTCCATCCTCTGCCGTTTATGAACACCTGCAGCCAGCGCTCCATGATGTCGGCGGTCTTCTCTGCTATCACGCTTCCCATGGCATCGGCGATGAACACCCTCACCATGTCGCCCTCCTCTTCCAGTTGGCGTTGCAGCCTTTCAAACTCCATGCCGCTCGTAGCCACGAAAAATGCGTAAGCCTCCGATCCGCGCAGCTGTGAGGTGATAATCGGTCCGATGCCGAACGTGTGTCCGCCGGTGGTGAGCGTCTTCGAGTGGCAGTCCAGTTCTCCCTCCTCTTCGATGTGAAAGCAGAATCGTGGCTTCAGTATATCCCTCACCCTCTCTCTCATCCTCTCAATCTCCAGTCTGGTGTCGTCGTCAGCCTCCGCCTCCCCGTAGCCCATCTGTATGAGCAGTTCGCGGTCGGTGATGTCGAGGTCGTCGTATGTCAGATGTTTCTCAAACATGATGTTGTAATTTATTATCGTGCC
Organism: Prevotella pectinovora; assembly: GCF_041323955.1. Taxonomy (NCBI): domain Bacteria; kingdom Pseudomonadati; phylum Bacteroidota; class Bacteroidia; order Bacteroidales; family Prevotellaceae; genus Prevotella; species Prevotella pectinovora. The sequence continues at coordinate 2,707,137 of NZ_JBGLIV010000001.1, read as the reverse complement.
ACACAGACTGTCTGTGCTGTGTCTATAGATGCAAAAGTATGAAAAAAAGGTAATATGAGAGCACGAGGGTGGCTTTTTTTATTGGCAGTCATTTTGGTTGCAAAAATAAACGATGTTTTGCTGATGTCAGGAATTTGCTTGTATTGGCAGAACTCTGTAAACACGACCATGGGAATATATGCCTGTGTTGGGCAAGCATCGTGCCCATTTTAAACCCGAATCGGTCGTTAGGGCTTGCTCGTATTTTGTATTTTTAGAAGAGTGTATTTTGTTTGGCTTTTAATGAGTAATAGCGAGCGGCCAGATATACTGTTCCTAATTTCCAAGTTGTGGATATTTTGAACACTTTTCTTTGGAAAAAAGAATGTTTTAAGAAAATATGACTATATTTGCGGTCTGAACATTTTTAGAGACGGTGAAAAAATAAATTGGTATGCTTTTACCTTCACTTAGGAAAGAATTATTTATCTAACGACAGATATATTTATGGAAGAGAAAGAGCTGAACGTGAATATCGACTATCTCGTGGAGAAAGGTCTGGTGAACTATACCGATGGCGACATCGTGTTGCTCAACAGCAATGACCGTGCCCATGTGGAACGCACGGTGAGACTCGAGATGGTGACGATTGGCTTTGTGGAGAAGGGAGAGATGCAGTGCGACATCAACGGTGTCAGCGTGAAGGCTGTGGCAGGCGACTTGGTGATATGTCCGCCAAACTCGTTTATAAACAAGAGCAAGTGTTCTCCCGACTATGAGGTGAAACTCATGGCCCTGTCATACAAGGCGATGCGCAAGAGTCTCATTATCAACCGCGATGTGTGGAACATCATGGCATACGTGGCGAGAAACCCCGTCATCCATCTCTCCGGCGAGTCACGCTTTCTCATCGACAAATACTATTCGCTCATACGCTACAAGATAGACAATCCCCACGGCTATTACCACAAGGAGATAATGCAGTCGTTGTTCCACTGTATGTTTTATGAGCTTGCCGCCATCATCGCCCCCAATCTGGATGTCAAGAGGATGGATGCCGGTTTCAGACAGGGCGAACTCCTGTTCCACCGCTTTATAGAGATGCTTGCCAATGTCAACGGTAGCGACCGCTCCGTGAAGTCATACGCCGAGCGGCTCTGTGTCACTCCGAAATATCTCTCAACGGTGTGCAAGTCGGTGAGCGGCAAGACAGCCTTGGAGTGGATACACGAGTATATAGCCGAGCAGGTGACCCAGAAACTCAAATATAGCGACATGTCGGTGAAGGAAATCGCCGACAGCCTGGGATTCCCCAATATCTCGTTCTTCGGAAAGTTCGTGAAGAGCCGTTTCGGAGCGTCGCCAAAGGAGTACAGATATATACTGCAGAATTCCGTTCCGAAAGACGATGCAAAGTGAGGAGTGCGGCGGCATTAACCACAAACGTTCTGATTACCGTTTGGGGATTAGTCTGCCGCTTTCTTCATACATTCCAGTTCCGGCTTGCAGCGAAAACCTGTCTGTCGGATTTTTTCATGATAAAGAGCATTACAAAGAGGCGTGTGCCAACGTCTTGATATATAGGGTGAGGATTATTATACTGTGTCCTTTCCCTTCGTAAAAAACTACCTACAAGACAATGATAAAGACAATATTCTCATCACTCCTGCTGTTCCTTATGGGAACACCCGTCATGGCAGGCGACATATATGTGGCTCCTACAGGCAGCGACACCGCTCCTGGCACAGTCAGTGCCCCTCTGCTCACTCCTGCCGCCGCCATCAGGATGGCGAGGGAGTGGCGCCGGCTCAACAGACAGGAAACGGCTGGAGGCATCCGCATCCACCTCAGTGGCGGCGACTACCGTCTGCAGAAACCGCTGTTCCTGCGCCCCGAAGACTCCGGCACACCGGATTCACCCACTGTGATATGCGGTGATGACGGCGGAAAACCGACGGTGATAAGCGGAGGAATGCCTCTCGACGGCTGGCATAAGGGATGTTCAGACACGAGGATTCCTGAGAATGTCCGTAGCCGCGTGTGGGTGGCAGACGCTCCAAGAAGCGGAAACAGGATAGTATACTGCCGCCAGCTGTGGGTAAACGGCAACAAGGCGGTCAGGGCACAGCAGGGCCGTTATGGCGAGATGATTCGCATGAAAGACTTCGATGCGGCATCACGCACCATCACTATACCCACGCCAAAAGAAGACCTCTCCGGCGCAGGAGAACTCGAAATGCTCGTTCATCAGCGGTGGGCGATAGCAATATTGAGAGTAAAGGAAATGCGGCCCCTCGGCAATGGCTACACTCAGGTGTCATTCCATGAACCTGAAAGTCAGCTTGAATTCGAACACCCATGGCCACAACCTGTGATAGACGGTGAGAAAGGCTGTTCATCGTTCTGCCTCGTCAACGCCCCACAGCTGCTCGATGCTCCGGGAGAGTGGTATCAGGACTATCCCTCCGGCAGGATATACTATCTGCCACGAGAGGGAGAAGACATGACTACAGTCGAGGCCATAGTGCCGGTGATGGAAACGTTGGCTTCCGTTGACGGCACGAGGGAGCGCACGGTACACGACATACAGTTCCAGAATATCACTTTCGCCCACTCCGCATGGACACGTCCGCTATACGAAGGACTGGTGACGCTGCAGGGCGGTTTCCGCATGACAGACGCCTACAAGCTGCAGAAGCCGGGACTGCCGGAGAAGGCATCGCTTGAGAACCAGGCTTGGATAGCCCGTCCTGAAGCTGCCGTCAGCATCCGTCATGCCAGCGGCATAGACTTCAAGGACTGCCGCTTCGTCCATCTCGGAGCGACAGCACTCGACTATCAGTTGGCAGCATCCCGTTCCACGGTCAGCGGATGCACCTTCTCAGACATCGGCGGCACCGGAATCCTTGTGGGACATTTCCCCGACGGAGGCTTCGAGACCCATGTGCCCTTCAAACCGCTCGTGTCATCTGATCTCTGCGACGCCATAACGATTACCGACAATGAGGTGAGCGACGCCGCCAACGAGGACTGGAGCTGTGTGGGAATAGCAGCCGGCTACGTCAGCAATATCGAGATAAGCCATAACGAGGTGCACCATCTCAACTACTCCGGCATCTGCGTGGGGTGGGGATGGACCCCACGGGAGAGCGGGATGCGCAACAACAGGATAGTTGCCAACTACGTGCACGACTTCGCCCGCCAGCTCTATGATGTGGGAGGGATATACACCCTGTCGTCGCAGCCGGGATCAGAAATAAAGAACAATAGGATAGAAGACCTTCATAAGGCTCCATACGCCACCAACGACCGCGCCTTCTACATCTATTTCGATGAGGCCACCGACGGATATACCGTTACCGGCAACTGGTGTCCGAAGGAACTCTTCGGCTACAACCAGCCGGGAAAGAACATGCTGATAAAAGGCAACGGACCGAAGGTGGACAAGGCTACGAAGGAAGCCGCCGGCAGACTGAGGCGATAATCCACTACTAAAACAATAGAATACAACAATACACAATGAGACCAACAAACTACCATCTGTTCGATTTCATGGATTTCGATACAGACCTCAAAAGAGATGAGTCGCTGTGGAAGGCATACAAGCCGACATCCGTCAGAGAGAAGGATGGAGACATCCTCGTGGAGGTGCCTTTCCAGAAACAGCAGCTTGCCAACGATATGGCTCCCGACACCGATGTGCCGCAGGAGACACAGACTCTCGTGATACGACAATATGAACCCGGAATCCTCCGCCTCTTCATGGGATGCGGGGGAGAACAGCCCTCAGACACCTCGGAGATGCTGCAGATGAGCGCTCGTGTGAAGCGGTTGCCGCTGAAAGCGGAGTTCGTGGATGACCAATGGATCATTACCGACGGCGCTGGTGTGAGAAGGGCGGTGATAAACATGCAGCAGCCGGTGCTCGACAGATGGAGCGAGCTGCTGCCCGACCCGCAGGAGACACTCGACATGCGACTGTATCCCGACGGGAAGCATGAGGTGAGACTCGCCGCCTACGACCACTTCTCGCCACCACGCTATGATGCCCTGCCTTTGGCTTACTGCAAGCTGAACGGCAGGAGAGAGCGTGCCACGCTGTCGTTCGAATGCAAGCTTAACGAGTGCTTCGTCGGAACAGGAGAGCGCTTCGGGAAGATGGATCTCAGCGGACAGACTTTCTTCCTGAAGAACCAGGACGGACAGGGAGTGAACAACCGCCGCACATACGAGAACATACCGTTCTATATCTCCAGCCGCATGTATGGCGTGTTCTATCACACCACGGCATACAGTAAGCTGTCGCTCGCCGGAGTGTCAACGCGGTCGGTGGAATTTCTCAGCGACCAGGCTCTCATCGACGCCTTTATCATCGGCGGCGACACCGTGGAGAAGATTACAAGAGGCTATCGCGACCTCACCGGCTATCCCTCCATGCCGCCGCTATGGAGCTACGGAGTGTGGATGAGCCGTATGACATATTTCAGTGCCGACGAGGTGAACGGCATCTGCGACCGTCTGCGCAAGGAGCATTATCCATGCGACGTGATACATCTCGACACGGGATGGTTCAAAACCGACTGGCTCTGCGAATGGAAATTCAACGAGGAACGCTTCCCCGATCCAAAAGCCTTCGTGCAGGGACTGCTCAAGAAAGGTTTCAAGGTGTCGTTGTGGCAGTTGCCGTATGTGGCAGAAGATGCAGAGCAGATTGACGAGGCACGCAAGAACAACTATATCTGCAAGCTCACCAGAAAGCAGGATTCAGAAGGCTCCAACTTCTCAGCCCTCGACTATGCCGGCACCATTGATTTCACCAGCGAGAAGGCGACAAACTGGTATAAAGGTCTGCTGAAGAATCTTCTCGATATGGGAGTGAAATGTATAAAGACCGACTTCGGAGAGAATATCCACATGGATGCCGAATACGAGAACATGTCGCCGGAACTCCTCAACAACCTCTACTCGCTGCTCTATCAGAAGGCGGCATACGAGATAACGAAGGAGGTGACAGGCGACGGCATCGTGTGGGCACGTTCCGCATGGGCAGGATGCCAGAGATATCCGCTGCATTGGGGCGGAGACTCCTGCAGTTCGTGGGAGGGACTCGCCGGTTCGCTGCGTGGCGGACTCCATTTCGGACTCTCCGGCTTTGCCTTCTGGAGCCACGACGTGCCGGGATTCCATACGTTGCCAAACTTCATGAACTCCGTTGTCAGCGATGATGTGTATATGCGCTGGACACAGTTCGGCGTGTTCTCCTCGCATATCCGATACCACGGCACCAACAAACGTGAGCCATGGCATTATCCCAACATCGCACCGATGGTGAAGCGCTGGTGGAAGCTGCGCTACAAACTCATTCCATATATCCTCCGCGAGAGCGAGAAGGCAACACACAGCGGATCAACCATCGTGCAGGCACTTATCTTCCACCATCCCGAAGACAACAACTGCTGGCATATCGATGATGAATACTATTTCGGCGACGACTTCCTTGTGGCTCCCGTAATGAGCAGCGACAACTGTCGCGACATATATCTGCCGGAAGGAGAATGGGTAGAGTTCTTCACCGGCGACCGCTTCTCGGTAAGCGACGGCGGCAGATGGCTGAAGGACATAGAGACACCGCTCGACCGTATGCCGGTGTTTGTGCGCAAGGGTGCCGTAATCCCCGTTTATCCGGAGGATGTAGACAGCACCGACGACATGGGTATGAGCAAGGTGAAGAATCTCATCATCAACGAGGAGTTTAAGGGATTTGAGATTTGAGTGAGGAGAGAGGAATGAGGAGAGAGGAGTCTGGATTGAGTAGTTTGGAGTGGTATTTCTCCTATTTGTCCTATTTCTCCTATTTGTCCCATTCTTCCCATTCCTCCCATCCCCTTTCCCAAGAAAATTATAAATCATAACAATTATGTGGAAACCCAATTTAGAAGAAACCAAGAAACACTATATAGACTGGTGGAACCATAAGGGCATCGTGCTCAATATGTGGGAACACTTCCAGGAAGGCGTCAAGCCCCATGCCGACGTGCCCATGCCGCCGGCACCGAAGTCGCTCGACCAGAAATGGTTCGACCCGGAATGGCGTGCCGAATATCTCGACTGGTATGTGGCACACAGTTCGATGAAAGCCGACATGCTGCCTGTTGCCAACACGCAGCTCGGTCCCGGTTCGCTTGCAGCCATCCTCGGCGGCGTGTTTGAGGGCGGAGAGGATACCATCTGGATACATCCGGACCCCAACTACACCGACGACATAAAGTTCGACATCAACGACCCTGCCAACAAGAACTGGCAGCTTCACAAGGATCTGCTGCGTGCCTGCAAGAAGAAAGCCAAAGGCAACTACTATGTGGGCATGCCCGACCTGATGGAAGGCATGGATGTGCTCGCCGCCATGAAGGGCACCGACAAGGTGCTGCTCGACACCGTGATGCAACCTGAAGTGCTGGAGCGGCAGATGCAGCAGATAAACGACATATACTTCCAGGTCTTCGACGAACTGTACGACATTATCCGCGAGGGCGACGAGATGGCATTCTGCTATTTCTCATCGTGGGCACCTGGAAAGATGACAAAGCTGCAGAGCGACATCTCCACGATGATCAGCGTGGAGGATTACCGCCGCTTTGTGCAGCCCTTCATCCGTCAGCAGTGTCAGAAGATAGACTACACGCTGTATCATCTCGACGGTGTGGGGGCAATGCACCATCTGCCAGCCCTGCTTGAGATAGAAGAGCTCAACGCCATACAGTGGACGCCGGGAGTGGGAGAGCCACAGGGCGGATCGCCCAAGTGGTATGACCTCTACAAGAAGATTCTTGCAGGAGGAAAAAGCATCATGGCATGCTGGGTGACCCTCGACGAACTGCGTCCGCTGCTCGACAATATCGGTGGCGACGGAGTGCATATCGAGATGGATTTCCACAACGAGGACGAGGTGGAGAAGGCATTGCGCATAGTAGAGGAATACCAGGAGAGTGCCGACGAGCCGGAAGCCGCCGACAACACTATCCGTATCAACAAGACCATGACTCCCGACGAGGAGGTGATGGCTATCATCGACAAGATAGAAAGCGGGGATGCCAATTCCGCTTCTGCCGCTGACGACAAGATGAAAGCCCTGCCTCTCAAGGCTGCTACTCTCGGCAGACCGTCGATGGATGTCGTGGCAAAGGAAAGGATATTCGTTCTCGACGGTGCTACAGGAACCACCATCCAGCAGTATAAGCTCACAGAAGAGGAGTTCCGTGGGGAGAGATTCAAAGACTTCGACGGGGAGGTCCGTGGAACAAACGACCTGCTTGCTCTTACTTATCCGGAGATTGTGACAAGTATGCACCGCCGTTTCCTTGAAGCAGGTTCAGACCTCATCACCACGAATACGTTCAATTCACAGCGCGTCTCGCTTGCCGACAAGCATCTGCAGGACTATGCAAGGGAGATAAACCTTGAAGCTGCCCGACTGGCAAGGAAAGAGGCTGATGCCTATACATTGATGAATCCGCGTAAGCCCCGTTATGTGCTTGGTAGTGTCGGTCCTACAAGCAAGACCCTGTCTATCGGAGAAAGTGCGGAGTTCAACGAAGATATCCTTCATGATGCCTACTATGAGCAGATAGAGGCTTTGATAGACGGCGGCGTGGATGCCGTGCTTATAGAGACAATATTCGACATAGAGAATGCCAAGGTGGCCTTGCGGTGCTGCAAGGAAGTGATGCTGAAGAAAGGCTTCCGTCTGCCTATAATGATGAGCTTCACTGTGGCAAGCGAGGATGGACACAACATGCTCGGACAGTCGGTAGTGGACTTTGTCAAGAGTCTTAATGACGACAGCGTGTTCAGCGTAGGACTTAACTGTTCGCTCAATGCCGCCAAGATGGCTCCTATCATCCAGCGTATGGCTGCCGAGACCGGCTATTATATAAGTATGTTCCCGAATGCGGGATTGCCGGACGAACACGGTCACTACCTCGACACTCCAAAGATGATGCAGGCCGAGATATGGCCAATCGTTGAGGCTCATCTGCTGAACGTGGTTGGTGGATGCTGCGGTACTGACGATTTGCATATCCGTGAGATAGCAAAGCTCGTGCAGCCGATAGAAGGATTGTTCATCACTCCTCACTATCCTGGAGGGGCTGGAAATTCTAGCGTTTCTAGTGATTCTAGTCTTTCTAGAATTTCTAGCTTTTCTAGCATTTCTAGAGGTTCTAGCGCTCCTGTGAAAGAGAAGAAATGCTCCTGCGGCATCGACCACGATGCCGCCCCTGTAGCCACATCCAAGCCGGAGAGCAATGCTGCAGAGGAAGTCTTTGAGGCAATCCTCGCCGGCAAAGGCGACAAGGCTGCCGATGCCACCAAACGTGCTCTTGATGAAGGCGTGGCTCCGCAGGACATCATAAACGGTCAGATGATACGCGCCATGAGTGAGGTGGGACAACGCTTCCAGGACGGTAAAGCCTTCGTGCCACAGCTGCTGATGGCAGGACGTGCCATGAAGGCGGCTCTTGAGATTCTGAAGCCGCTGCTCGCCGGACAGGCATCCACTACGCTGGGCAGGATAGTGATAGGAACCGTGAAGGGCGATCTCCACGACATAGGCAAGAATCTCGTTGCCTCTATGCTCGAGGGTTGCGGCTTCGAGGTTAAGAACATCGGCATCGATGTGCCGAGCGAGAAGTTCGTTGAGGCTGTAAAAGACTATAATGCCGACATTCTCTGCATGAGTGCGCTGCTTACAACCACCATGACATATATGAAGGATGTTATCCAGGCTCTTGAAGATGCCGGAATACGCCAGAACGTGAAAGTGATGGTTGGTGGTGCTCCCGTAACACAAAACTTCGCTGACGAAATCGGTGCCGACGGCTATAGCGACAACGCAAACTCTGCCGTTGCCGTAGCCAAGGAGCTGATGGGAAAATAAGACGAATACAGATAGGAAATAAAACGAATAAAACAATAAGACCCACCCTTGCCATCCCCGATGGGAGCCGGATGGGTTTAAAACTACAAAACCTATGAATACTCAAAATCTTGATGCACTTGATTGGATAATCCTTGTCGCTTACTTTGTGGTGCTCATTGCCATAGGAATGTGGGCAAGCTCTAAGGCAAAGAAAAGCGGAAACATGTTTCTTGCCAGCCGCTCTCTGCGCTGGCACCACATCGGTTTCTCCATGTGGGGCACCAATGTCGGTCCGTCGATGCTCATCGCATCAGCCAGTGCCGGTTTCTCCACCGGCATCGTGTCTGGCAACTACGCATGGTACGCCTTCGTCTTCATCGCCCTGCTCGCCTTCGTGTTCGCTCCACGATATCTTGGCACCGGCATCTCCACGCTGCCGGAGTTTATGGGACTGCGTTTCGGCGACTCCACACGCAATATCCTGGCATGGTATACCATAGTGACGATACTCATCTCTTGGCTTGCCCTCACGCTCTTTGCCGGAGGAATCATAATCCGCCAGGTGTTCGGCATGCCGATGTGGCTCTCGGCAATGCTGCTTCTCGCCATATCAGCGTTTTTCACTATGCTCGGCGGACTGAAAGCCGTTGCCTACACCAACGTTTATCAGATGGTGCTGCTCATCATCGTGTCGGCAACGCTTACGGTAGTGGGAATATGGAAGCTCGGCGGCGAGTCTTTCTCTCATGGCATAGCGGTGCTTGCCAATCCCGATGTGGTGCCGTCAGACTATTGGAACCTTTTCCGTCCTAATACCGACCCCGGTTATCCGTGGCTGCCTATCATCCTCGGCTATCCCATCATGGGTGTGTGGTTCTGGTGTACCGACCAGTCTATGGTGCAGCCGGTGCTTGCAGCGCGCAACCTGAGCGAAGGACAGCGGGGAGCCAATTTCACCGGCTGGCTGAAGATTCTGGATGTAGCGATATACATCCTTCCCGGAGTGGTATGCTTCGCCATGGTCAAGACAGGATTCTTCGGTAATGTGCAGGTAAATGCCGATGATGCCTATTTAAAGCTTGTCTATGAGCTTTTCCCTGCCGGTATGGTGGGATTGGTGCTCGCCGTGCTTACGGCGGCTCTGATAAGTACTATCGGCTCTGCCCTGAATGCCTTGAGTACGGTGTTCACCATGGACATTTATGTAAAGAACATCCGTCCGAAGGCATCTCCCGAAGAAATCCGCAAGACGGGACGTGTCGTTACCGTTCTCGGTGCCTTGGTGTCTATCGTCATCACGGTTGCCGTAGACGGCATCAAGGGTATGGACCTGTTCAATGTGTTCCAGTCTGTGCTCAGCTTCATCGCTCCGCCGATGGCGGCAGTGTTCCTGATGGGAGTGTTCTGGAAGCGCTGCACCACACTTGCCGCCAACATGACGCTGACGTTCGGCACGGTGCTCAGCATCGGCACAGGAATACTCTATCTTTGGGTGATACCGGGATTTTCTGAGATGGTGCATTTCATGCTCCTCTCGTTCTTCATCTTCATCGGTCTGGTAGCGATGATGATAGTGGTAAGTCTGTATGACATGAATGCCAACGAGAAACACGTCATCGTGGCTGTGAATGAAAAACCGGCAAGGAGCGTCATCATAGCATGGGTGTCGCTTGCCGTGGTGATGATAGCCCTCTATGTGTTTTTCAACGGCAACTGATAAGATAGTAGCACGGAAAATATAAGATAGGATTATAAAGAATGTTGGTTTTATGACGGTTGGATGCCAACCCCATAAAACCAACATTCTGCTTTTGTTACCCTCCCCCAATAAGGCCCGGTTTGGGATTAGTGTCAAAATACTTATTCGTCCACCAGCACCACGGTGACTCCGCGGGCTGCCTGTGCACCGATTACAAGAGCCTGCTCGATGTCGGCAGTCTTTGACGGACCGCTGATGAACGTTCCGAAATTGTACCGGTCATCCATCCCGATGCGGTCATAGGCATCGTGCATGTTGTTGACGATGTTCTTCCTGTTGAGCACTATTACGAGATACTCGGAGATGAAAAGCAATGCTTTCTCCTTCATCGTCTGCGGAATCCATATACAGCCGTTTTCGGCAACTCCCACCGTGCCTTGCACAATGGCTACATCGGTGCCGTTCAGATCGTTTGCCTCTGCCACGGTATCCGGATTACGAAGTTCTAAGGCTGTGGAATCATTGCCGCCTTTCAGTCCCTCCAGCGTTATTCCCTTTAGATTAGAGCAGAACACTTTAGCGTCAGGATAAGCTCTGCGCACCAGTTCATTGAGGTCGGCATCCTTCCGGACATCGTTGATGACATGGCCGCCTACCGTTTCGGTCATCCTGACGAACTGTTCAAAGGTGTCTTCGTATTCGATGCCTTTTATCTCCTCCTTTGGCATATCGTATTGAAAGTGCGTGTTCTGGCGCAACTTATTCAAAAAATCTTCTTTCTTCATACTTTTTTCAAATGAATCCTTCTTTTACTTCACTTTTCCTTCCTTCCACAGTTCATGGAATGATTTCTTTGCGAATTCAGGCATGGCGTGTCCGATACCCCATGCGTTGATGTTGCCGATGTTGGTGAGGCAGTCAGGAACATAGTTGGCGAGCGGAGCGAATTTCAAGGCTGTGGTGAAGAGGGCAGGGCGGTCGAACAGATATTCCATACCTGCCGACATCGCCTTCTTCAGTTTGTCGGCTTTTCCCAGTTTCTCCAGACTCTGTCGCCATACGTATATCTGCGAACCAGGTCCTACCTTCGACGGGCATACATTGTCGCAAGAGAGACAGAGAGTGCATGCCGAAACGTTGTCGCTGTATTTCCGTGGGTCGCGCAGCATGCCGAGGTTCACACCCACAGGACCTGGGATGAAATACGTATAGCTGTAGCCTCCCGAACGGCGGTATACCGGACAGGTGTTGATGCAGGCACCGCAGCGCATACATTTCAGCGTCTGCCAGTGTTCGGTGTCAGCCAGCATATCGCTCCTGCCGTTGTCCACGAGCACCACGTGCATCTCTGCTCCGGGACGTGCCTGGCGGAAGTGGGATGTGAAGGCTGTGGTGGGCTGTCCTGTGGCGCTGCGGCAGAGCAAGCGCTGGAAGACGGCAAGCGACTTGTAGTCGGGCACCAGTTTCTCGATTCCCATCGCCACGATATGCAGCTTAGGCATTGATGTTGTCATGTCGGCATTGCCCTCGTTGGTGCATACCACGCAGTCGCCGGTGGCAGCCACGCCGAAGTTGCATCCCGTCATGCCGGCACCAGCCTGCATGAACTGGTCGCGCAGATGGAGACGGGCGCAATGGGTGAGATAAGTAGGGTCGTAGTTTCCTTTCTCCTTCGATATTCCCTTCTCCTCGAACATCCTGCCCACTTCCTCGCGTTTGAGGTGGATGGCAGGCATCACGATATGGCTCGGCTTCTGATGCAGGAGCTGGATGATACGCTCGCCGAGGTCGGTCTCCACCACATCGATGCCGTGCTGTTCCAGATAGGGGTTCATCTCGCACTCTTCGGTGAGCATCGACTTCGACTTCACCATCTTTGTCACACCGTGGCTCTGCAGAATGGAAAGTACTGTCTCGTTGAACTCCGTGGCATCCTTCGCCCAATGCACCTTCACTCCGCGGCTCTCCAGAGAGTTCGAGAACTGCTCCAGATAATCCGCCAGATGAGTGATGGTGTGCTTCTTTATCTGCGAGGCATGCTCGCGCAGGTCTTCCCACTCCGGCAGTTGCTGTGCCATCTTGTCGCGCTTCTCTCTCACCGACCAGAAGGTGGCGTCGTGCCAACTGGTCTTCTCTGCATCCGCCACAAAGCGGGCGGCTCTCTTGGAATGTATTGTGCTCATAACCCTGCTGCTAATATCTGGACTACGTGAATGAATTTGATAGGCATCTTCTCTTTCTTGGCGATGCCAGCCATGTGCATGAGACACGAAGAGTCGGGTCCCGTGACATATTCCGCCCCGGTGGCGATGTGTCTCTTTATCTTCTCTTCTCCCATACGGGTGGAAACGGCAGGCTCCTCGATGGAGAACATACCGCCGAAGCCGCAGCACTCGTCCTTTCTTTCCGGCTCATGGATGGTGATGCCGTCGACGAGCTGCAAGAGGTCGATAATCTTGTTGAATGGCTTGACGTTGCATTCCGAGGGCGACGACAGGTTCAGCTCTCTCACTCCGTGGCAGCTGTTATGCACGCTGACAGGGTGGGGGAACTTTCCCGGCACCTCCTTCACCTTCAGCACGTCGTGGAGGAACTCCACTATATCCATGATTTTGCCTGAAGAGACACACTCGTGCTTGCCCTTCAGAATTTTGGGATAATAGACTTTCACGTATGCGGCGCACGATGCAGAAGGGGCGACGATGTAGTCATAGTCTTTGAAAAGTTCATCAAAAGACTCAATCACTTTCATCGACTTGTCCTGGAAACCGGCGTTTGCCATCGGTTGTCCACAGCATGTCTGCCGCTCAGGATACTCCACGTCAAGTCCGTAGTGCTTGAGCAACTTGTATGTGGCTACACCAGCCTCTGGATACAGGGCGTCCACATAGCAGGGGACGAATAATCCTACTCTCATAATGGTTGTATTGTTAATGTTAACCCGTAGGCGGAATTGTTTTTAGATGATTATACATTTGTCGAGTCCGTTACTCCGTTGATTTATAGGATTTTAGTGGCGTATATGCCATCCCGTGTCAGTCAGCGTTCGTAAGACTCTTATACAAAATTCTATAAAATACTTGAGATACACAAGAATTTTCGATGAAATGTTATCAAGACACAACGAAAAATCCGGGAATAACAATATGTTTTTTTCCTGAAGAAAAGTGCCAAAGTATCATTTTCGGGGGTGCTGGATGTATCTAAAGTGCATCAGCTGAACGAGTTAGGTGTAATGATACTTTTCTGGATTCTTTACAGAAAAGTATCATAGAAGTATCATAAAGTATCATCGGAGCTATTGTGCTGTCTGGTAAGACTTTTGCAAGCCCCATAAAAGTACAGTCATTTCTCTGGTTGGTCTTTGTTTCCAAATAGCCGACTCACAATCATAGGCAAGGATAACAAAACCGACAAGAATTGGGCACGGTGCTTGCCCATGTGGGGCACGGTGCTTGCCCATGTGGGGCACGGTGCTTGCCCCAAGTGGGCACGATCTGTGTCCAAACCGTGCCCAAAGTATTCATGAAATGACAACGTTGGTAGAGGGGATGCAAAGGCGCCTTATAAAAGACAAAAGACTGCAAGCAGTTTAAAATATCACATAAAACGGCCTAATGGTCGATTGGGTTTTATGTGAGTTGCGCTGATGACTACATTCTAAACCAATGTTTTGGAGGCTGTAAAATGACTTAAACCCAAAACGGTCATTAGGCCGTTTATTGTATTTTATATTTACTGCTTGCAGTCTTTTGTTTTTTATAAGGCGTCTTTTGCTTGTTTTTAATTCGTAATAGCTCGCTATTACTCATTAAAAGCCAAACAAAATCCACTCTTCTAAAAGAACAAAATCCAGGCAAGCCCTAATGACCGATTTGGGTTAAATGGTCTTGTCAAAGTCGTCGAGAGCTTTGAAGAAGGCATCGATGTTCTCCATCGGAGTGTGTGGCGGTGTGTCGCAGCCGCTGGAGAGAACGAAGTTGGGATACTCCTTCATTTCCTGCAGCAGTCGTGTTGTCGTCTCGTACATCTGTTCCGGTGTGCCCTCCTTGAACACCGATACGGGGTCGATGTTTCCCATGGCGAGAGCCGTCGGCGGCACATCCTTTATCACCTGCCGCATGTCGCATTTGTTGCCGAAATGGTAGGCTGCCGCTCCTGTAGCCACCATCGCCTTTGTGCAGTGGCCAGTGTTGCCGCAGTTGTGCAGCACGATGCTGAAGGAGTCGTCCTGCACCTGTCCTACGATATATCTGATGTAGTCGGAAGAGAAGCGCTTGCAGTCGTCGTCGGACATCAGTCCTGCCGCCGGTTCTGCCATCACCACTCCGTCGACGCCCGTCATCTTCAGCGCCTTGCAGTATTTCAGTATGAACTCCGTGCATTTTGCCAGCAGCGTGTGGGCAGCGTCGGGGTTCTGGTATATCAGCACCATAATCTCCGACATGTCGTAGAGTCTGCCGGCGAGCGAGAACGGACCGATACATCCGCCCAGCACCGGACGGTCGTTGATTGCCTTTGCCGAGAGCAGGTTCGCCTTGAGATATTCAGGCACTCTGGCAGCCTTCAGCGACGGCACCTTGAGAGCCTTTATGTCATCGGCATCGTTCAGCAGATGTCCGATAACGGCAGGCACGGCATCCTCGGTGAAGTGTACGTCTGCTCCGAAAGCCTCTGCCTCCACTGTGAGGTCCATGATTACGGTGGCTGCCGCCGTAGGGTATTTCCCGGCGAGAGCCTTGATAGCCTCGAAGTGAGTCTGTCCGTCGCAGCAAGCCTCCCTCACGCTCTTCCCCGTCAGTTCTATGCCGGGATGCGTCATCACGGGCACGGCGACGGTCTTATGATTCTGGATAACGCCCGTTATCCATTCTTTCATGGAAATGTTCATAATATTGTGGTCTCCTTTTTATATACGTTTCTCAATATCATGACGCGTATTTGCATGAAGTGTAATCATTGCCCCCGAATAGGCATTATGAGCTATCCGGGGTTGCCCCGAATAGATAACAGAATTCGGGTTTATTTTCTCTGTTCTTCGAGGATTCCCATCAGTTCGTCCATCGTGTTTGCACGTAGCATGGCGATGCGGGTCTGGCGGAAGTTTGGTATTCCCTTGAATATCGGACTTGCGGCGAGGTGGCGCCTTGTGTGCAGTATGCCGCGGTATTCGTCGATGCGTTCCACATTGATGCGCAGCTGCTCTTCGAGCACGTCGAGCATCCAGTTGAACGTCATCTCGGGGTCTGGCTCCTTGCCGTCGAGATAGTCACGTATCTCCTTGAATATCCATGGCCGTCCGAAGGTGGCTCGCCCTATCATCACGGCGTCAACGCCATATTCCTCGAAAGCCCGTTTCGTTTCCTCCGGCGATGTGATGTCGCCGTTGCCGATGATGGGGATGTTAATTCGCGGGTTCTTCTTCACTTCGCCTATCAGCGTCCAGTCGGCAGAACCTGTATACATCTGTGCCCTCGTCCTTCCGTGTATGGTGAGAGCCTGTATGCCGCAGTCCTGCAGCTGTTCGGCGAGGTCGCAGATGATGAGGTTGTCGTTGCTCCATCCCAGTCGCGTCTTCACCGTGACGGGAGTGCTTACCGCCTTCACCACGTTTTTCGTGATGTCGAGCAGCAGCGGCACGTTCTGCAGCATGCCGGCTCCGGCACCTTTTCCAGCCACCTTCTTCACGGGGCAGCCGAAGTTGATGTCTATCACGTCGGGATGTGCCTGGTCTTCCACTATCTTTGCCGCCTCTACCATCGACTCCACGTCGCGTCCGTAAATCTGAATGCCCACGGGGCGCTCCTCATCGCTGATGGTGAGTTTGTTGACGGTGCTTTTCACCGATCTTACGAGAGCCTCTGCGCTCACGAACTCGGTGTATACCATAGATGCCCCGTATCTCTTGCATAGCATACGGAATCCGATGTCGGTGACATCTTCCATCGGTGCGAGAAACAGAGGGTGATCTCCAAATTGTATGTTTCCTATTTTCATTGTCTACTTGTCTACTTTACTCCTTGTCAACTCGTCTCCTTGTCAACTCGTTAACTTGTCAACTAATCAAATGATACATTCCTCCAGCCAGTGCCTTTACCATTCCCTTCATCTCCAGTTCGAAGAGAAGGGCGGTGAGCCTGTTTATAGGCAATCCCGTGGATACCGTAAGCACGTTCATCTGCTGGTCGTTGTTCTTGGCGAGAGCGTCGATTATTGTCTTTGCGTCGCCTTCCACTTCGGGGAAGAGACTTCTCTCTATACCGTTCTTCTGGGCTGTGGCGAGCTGTGCGTCAGTCTCCCATCCCATGTCGCTGACGAATGATTCCGCCGATATTACCATCTGTGCTGACCGGTTGCGGATAATCTTGTTGCATCCTTCAGAGAGGCTGTCGCCAATTCTGCCGGGGAATGCGAAAACGTCGCGGTTGTATGAGTTTGCCAGCGAGCAAGTGATGAGTCCTCCGCCCTTTGCAGCGCTCTCCACGAGTATGGTGGCGTCTGACATGCCTGCCACGATACGGTTGCGCCTCACGAAGTTCACTTTGTCGGCATTGGTATTCGTGAAATGCTCCGTCAGGAGTCCACCGCATCCCACCATCCTGTCTGCCGTCTCCCTGTGGCGTGGCGGATACAGGTTGTCGAGTCCGTGGGCAAGCACTCCCACAGTGGGTATGCCGTTTTCCAGCGAGTGTCTGTGCGCCATGATGTCCACACCGTATGCCAGTCCGCTGGCAATGAGGATCTCGGGACACAACACCTTGATGTCTGCAATGAACTTGCGTATGCAGTCGTCGGCATACTGTGTGGCGTGGCGTGTTCCCACGATGTTGATCACCCGTTTGGCATTGAGGTCGGCATTGCCTTTATAGAAGAGTACGAGCGGTGCGTCGTTGCACTCTTTCAGCCGCTGCGGATAGTCGTCGTCGGATATCAGCAGCACCTGTATGCCGTGGGCAGCCGCATATTCCAGTTCCTCCTCCGCTCTCTGCTGCAGTGGGGCGATGTCTTTAAGCGAGTTGGCGAGACGCTTCGGACAGTCGGGCACGATGTCGAGTATGTTGTCATGATGGTCGGCAATGTTTGTGAACGAACCTGCCCTGTGGAGCAGTTCCCTCATCGCCGGGATATTGTAGAATCCCATTCTCGACAGCGTCAGGGCATTGAGTCTTTCTTGCTGTGCTGTATCCATCCGAATCGTCTTATTTGTTTATATATTCCTTGAAGGCATCGTCGTATTCGGGACTGTTGGCGAGTCTGCCGTCAACGATGCAGACCAGGTCAATCACTCCCTTGAAGCATATCTTGTTGTCCGACGCACGGTAGATGTCCTGATGGAACACGTATTTTATTCCCTCCTTGGTGAGGTTCAGACGGGAGAAGAACTCGTCGTCGCATCTGAGAGGAGTCTTGAACTGCAGGTTCATCCTTGCCACCACGGCGTCGATTCCTCTTCTGTGCATCTCTGCGAAGCTGAGTCCGCATTTCTGCAAGAACAGGTGTCTTGTGTGTTCGGCGTAGTGCAGGTAGTTGGCGTTGTTTACTATTCCCTCGATGTCGCATTCGTAGTCGCGCACCATCATCTTGGTCTCAAATATATAATCCATATTTGTTATGTTATGGTTTCTTATGATTAAAAAATCCCGTATTCATCGATAAAATCAGGTCTCGCTATCTTCTGTCTTTACCTTAAATCAACAGACTTGCAATCTTACAAAAAAGCAAGTCATTGGATAACGTAGAATTATCCGATGCTTGCATCGGTCAGGAAATCCACTTGTCCAAGTGCTGCTGAAAACTTAGATAAAGAATATCTGATATATGGCAAAGGTAAATATAAAAACTGAGATAAACACTCCTTTCTGAGGAATTTATTGTGCAGGCAAGGCATTTTGCGGATTTAAAACGGACAAAAGGCATCTTGTAAAAAAGCTCTAAGAGGGACAAATTCGCCAAATATTTCCCTCAATGAGGGACGTTTTAAGCCAAAAGCGTCCCTCATTGAGGGATTTTTCGTATCTTTGCATTGTTATCAAACGTCTACAAGCTATGATAGAATTGAAACTTTATGAATACATGCGCGAATTGCTCAAGCAGACACCCACCACATTCGTGCGTTATAAGTATGACGATATCAGTTGGGATAGTCGTTTGGTGGGAATACTTGGTCCGCGAGGCATCGGCAAGTCTACAATGATATTGCAGCGTATAAAGAACACGCCCGAAAACCATAGCCTCTACATCACAGCCGACAACATGTACTTTGCCGACCATAAACTTTACGACCTTGCCGATAAGTTTGTGAAGGAGGGTGGTACGCATCTGTATATCGACGAGGTACACAAGTATAGCGGCTGGAGCAGAGAATTGAAACTGATGTATGATATGCACCCTTCGCTTCACATCGTCTTTACCGGTTCTTCGGTGCTCGATATATATCGTGGCGAGTCCGACCTCAGCCGTCGAGCCTTGCTCTATTTCATGTACGGCTTGTCATTCAGAGAGTATCTGTCTTTCTTCCATGGCATAGAGAGTCCGGTTTACACTCTCGACGACATCCTCAGCAACCGCGCAGTGCTTGATGCCGTAGAACATCCGCTGCCACTCTTCCGCGACTATATGAGTCGTGGCTATTATCCCTTCTCCGTCCAGGGCGATTTCCCGATGCGTATGGAGCAAGTGGTGACGCAGACTATAGAAGTGGACATACCGCAGTATGCCGACATGAAAGCCTCTACAGCCCGTAAGCTGAAGCAGCTGCTTGCCATCCTCTCGCACCTGGCTCCATACAAGCCCGTAGCAGACAGTCTGGCGTCGGAGATAGGCGCAAGCAAGAACAGCATACCCGATTATCTGGCTTATCTTGAGAAGTCGGGTATGATAGGACTGTTGCGCGACGACACTTCGGGCATACGCAATCTTGGAAAGATAGAGAAAGTATATATTGACAATCCGAGTCTGATGACGGTTCTTGCCGGTGGTACGCCCGATATAGGCAATCTGCGCGAGACATTCTTCTACAATCAGATGCGTGTGCGCAATGCGGTGACAGCCTCACGTCAGTCCGATTTCGTCATTGGCAAGTACACCTTTGAGATTGGCGGACGCAAGAAGGGCAAACAGCAGATAGAAGGTTTGGACAATGGCTATATCGTGAAGGACGATATAGAAACAGGCTTCGGCAATATCATTCCGCTGTGGTGCTTCGGATTGAACTATTAACCCCCACCAAAAAAACACTCTTTTTAAAAGCAAAATACAGGCAAGCCCTAACGACCGATTTGGGTTAAAAATTGGGCACGCTGCTTGCCCAACTGGGGCAAGGTGCTTTCTCAAGTGGGGCAAGGTGCTTACCCCGGATGGGCAGATTTGTTGTCAGACGTCTGCCCAATAAGTTCGTATTGTAATACTAATATTCCTGTTTTCAGGATTCTGCCAACGTATGCAATTCTGTCGCCTGAATTCCTTCTCATCTGATAATTGTAAGTAAGCCTCTCATCAGCAAACCATCCAGACAATTGGCTGACAATCGCCAGGTAGTCAACTATCTGTCTGTCAGTATATTACAGCAAAAAACCAGATAATCTGACAGTTTTTCAGAAATTCTTGTTTTTACTAAGAATCAGTGACATGGGCAACTTTTACTCATATCTATAACCATAGCACGCTCTCGTTTCCCATGTTGAAGAGCAGGTCGATAATACTCATGTTAGGCAGGAAGCCGTGGCGCTGTTCATACACCTGATAATAGCGCCGTGGTTCGAAGTCGGGGTCTGGCAACGGATGCTTGGGCCGGATAGCGTCGCGGAAGTCCGCGATGCCGAGGTCGCAAGCTTCCTCTCTGCTGATATAATGGTCTGTGAGCGAAATGTTCGGTTCTATGTCGAGCAGTTCGCACATCTTCCGGCAGATGTCCATGTTGAAGGAATACAGGTCAGTCCATTTCCCGGTGAAGAACGGTTTGATGTCGTCGGCATAGTATTCGAAGAAAGGCGACTCACCGTATGCGCTCTTCAATGCGTTCCAGTGTACGTGGCGCCAGTTGCCGTGGTCGCTGATTATGGTGGAGTTCACCGTCGTCGGCATCCCCTCATCGCCTTTGTCCTTGTTGCCGGGCGATGTTGGCAAACTGAGAGCCTGGCTCCCGTTAGCCGTCGCTATTATGCAGCGGTTGCGGTAGGTCTGCTTCACGAAACTGTCGTGCTGCTCGATTAATATGCTGTCATAGCGGTTGAGCTTCTGATACCACTGTATGGGTCCGAAGTATGTTGAAGATAATAAAGCTGTCATTCAGGGTGAGTTTTGTGGATGAGCGGGATGTTTCCGTTATAGCGGCATCAGCCATCTGGCGTTTCTGAAGCTGCCGAAGAACGACTCGCTGTTGCCTCTGGAATAAACCACCATGACGATGCGTCCTATGATGTGGTCTTCGGGCACGAAACCGTAATATCTGCTGTCCGGCGTTGTGTCGCCGTCGACAGAACTCATCCAATAATAGTTTCTTGAGAAATAGGCGTAGCGTGTCGCCTTTCCGTCCACGATGAGTTTCCCGTCCTTGATGTCCGCCTTCCGTCCCTCGTGGATACGGTAGGTGTTGCAGAGGAGTTTTATGTTCCATGGCTTCACTTCCACCATGCGGCATCTCTTCGGCGGAATGATGGGGTGGTGGTCAATGTATGTGGTGTCGCCCGGTCCTGCCATGCAGAAAGCGGCGTGAACGCTTCTGTTCGTCACGGTGTGCATGGTGTCGAGCGGATAGTTGAAAGCCACGAGCTCGCCTTTGCCCACCGGCTTGCGGAACCACCGGCTGTATGGGAATGTCTTGTCGCTGCCCGTCCTCAGTCCATAGCTCCATCTGTTCACCAGCACACGGTCGCCATCGACGAGCCATGGCTTTATGCCCGTCTTGGGGACTATATAGATGGTGAATGCCACGCAGCGGAAGAGAATCATGAGCAGTCCCGCAATGATGATGGCGATTATGAACTTTATGGCGTTTCTCATCTGTTTCCTTGAGTTGCCGCCGGTGGGAGAGGGTGCGTCTCCCGCCGGCGGTCTTCTCTCTGTATGTATGGGATTTTATTCCGTCAACGTGTTATTTTATGTTGTCAACGAATCTGAAGAGTCTGCTCCATCTTATTCCGGAGAATCCTCTGTGGTCAGGGTCGCTCGACCACCAGATGAATATCGGCTTGCCCACGATGTGGTCTTCAGGCACGAATCCCCAGTAGCGTGAGTCGGCAGAGTTGTGGCGGTTGTCGCCCATCATCCAGTAGTAGTCCATCTTGAACGTGTAGCGGTCGGTCTGTTTTCCGTTGATGTATATCTTGCCGCCCTTCACTTCGAGCTTGTTGTGCTCATAGGCACGTATCGGGCGCTCATAGATGGCGATGTTGTTCATGTCGAGCTTTACCGTAGCTCCCTTCTTCGGAATCCAGATTGGTCCGTAGTTGTCGCGTGTCCATCCTGTCACGGCGTCGAGCGGATACAGGATGTCGTTCTTCATCTCAGGTGCCAGCTTGATGCTCTTCACCAATGTCTTGTTGGCGGCGAGTGCCTTTGCTGCACGCTTTGTAAGCGGCATGTATCCGTTGGAGTTGAGGCTTCCGAGATCTTCCATGCTGATGCCGAGTTCCTTCATCAGGTCGTCGCTGATAGGCTGGTTGAGCTGCACGTTATATGTATACTGCACATTCTCCGGTTCCTTGTTCGGCTTGCCGTTGAGGTAAACGATGCGGTTCTTTATCTGCAGAGTCATTCCAGGCAGTCCCACGCAGCGCTTCACGTAGTTCTCGCGGCGGTCGGTGGGTCGGCTGATGATGTTTCCGAACTGCTGTGGCGATGCAGCCACATAGTCGTGTCCTGTCTTGTATACCTTCTGGAAATAGTCGTATTTCTGCTGGGGTGTCATCTTGCTCAGGTCCACATACTGGTTTGCGAGCAGCTGGTAGCCTGTGGCATAGCAGATGTCGCGGTAGAAGTCGGCGTTGGGATAGTTTTCCACCAGGGTGTCGCCGGCAGGATAGTTGAACACCACGATGTCGTTGAGCTGCACGTTGCCCAGTCCTTTGACGCGGCGGTATTCCCAGTGTGGCCATTCAATGTACGACTTTGTGTTTATCACCGGCAGCGTGTGTTGCGTGAGCGGCATGGTGAGCGGAGTCTCCGGGATGCGGGGTCCGTAGCTCACTTTGCTCACGAAGAGGTAGTCGCCGGTGAGGAGTGATTTCTCAAGTGAAGATGATGGGATGACATAGTTCTGGAAGAAGAACTGGTTGATGAAATACACTGCCACGAGTGCGAACACCAGTGCGTCAACCCACGACATTATGAATCTTGTGGGGCCTTCGGCGTCTTTCCACCATTGCCATTTTATTTTCTTCGTTATGTAAACGTCAAAGATGAATGGCACTACAACGAGTCCCAGCCAACTCTTTACCCACACGAGGAACAACAGGTATAGCACGGTCACGCCGATGAACTTAGCCCATTGCACTTTCATGTTCAGCTTTGCTTTTTCCTTGTCAATCATTTTCTTGTCAATTTTCAAGATTTATCTTTTTTCTGTTGATTCAATTATCCGGAGTATCAGGATTCGCCTTTCTGTTGATACTATTATCCCGATTCGTGTCCGGTCTATGACAGGCCATTAGAGTCCTGTCTTCGTCTTTCTTTTCCGCCGGCGGTTCAGAATTTGAACATGTCGCTTATCGTCAGCAGTCCGCTGTGGTCCTTGGTGTATTCTGCCGCGAGCACCGCTCCCATGGCGAATCCCTTGCGCGAGTGGGCGTCGTGGGTTATGGTGATGCAGTCGGCGTCGCTGTCGTAAACCACGGAGTGGATTCCCGGCACCTCATCGCGGCGGATGCTCTCGATGGCGAGCTGGTCTGCAGCCACATCGTTGCTGCCCTCCACGCTGCCGTCGGCAAGTCTCTGCACACCCTTCACCCATTCCTTCTTGCGGTCAACGTCGCTGATTATCTCTTCTGCCAGTGTGATGGCGGTGCCGCTCGGAGCGTCGAGCTTGTGGATATGGTGAGTCTCCTCCATGCGCACGTCATACTGCGGGAATCCGTTCATTATCTTGGCGAGATACCTGTTCACGGCAGAGAAAATCGCCACGCCGACAGAGAAGTTTGATGCCCAGAACAGTGTCTGTCCGCCCTCGGCAGAACACATCCTCCTCACGTCGTCGCCATGTTCCTTCATCCATCCCGTAGAGCCCGACACCACCTTCACGTTGTGTCTGAAAGCCTTGAGGTAGTTGCCGTATGCCGCTGTAGGGTTAGTGAATTCTATTGCCACGTCGGCACTTTTGAACGCCTCGCTGTCGAAATCCTGCTGGTTGTCAACGTCGATGACGCAAACTATTTCGTGACCACGGTCTTTGGCTATCTGTTCTATCATCCTGCCCATCTTTCCGTAGCCGATCAATGCTATTTTCATAAGAAATGCTTTGTATTTGTTTAATTAATGTTGCTTTTAACGTGCAAATATAATGATTTTACTTTTCCCTCGGTCCTTTTTCCGCTTAAATTTCCATAATGCGCAACGTTTTGTGGCTTCTCGTGGCGTTTTTTATGGTATATATTGGAATGAAAAGTAGTCTAAATTATTCGTTTTAACGCTGAAATCTTGCAAGTTAAAGGTTTTTAGCGTACCTTTGCCCCGGTATATTATATCCATACGCCAATTGACAGCCACGCTTGTGATGGTCTGTACTTGCAGATGGGTAAGTTTTTGTAACACAAAGGCGTGGCGCATGATGCCACGTGAACTATTATTTTAGTCTTGATGAAATATTCTATTTATTTCCTTTCAGCAATCGGAGCTTGCACTATGCTGACCTCTTGTTTTAAGGATGAGGCCCCGAATGCCGAATGTGATATACAGAAGGCGTTTGTCGTGATGGACAACTGGGACGCGGTCTTCAACAACCAGACCGACGCCAGCATCGACGTGCCTTCAAACACCTCGCAGATCTCCTTTGAGGTGAAAGACAATGCCGATATCAGCAAGATGTCGCCGCAGTTCCAGCTCACACCCGGCGCCACCATCAGTCCGGCAAGCGGTACGGAACTCGATTTCTCCAACAATGCCAGACACAAATACACCGTGACATCCGAAGACAGTGCGTGGACAAGGGAATATTACGTGGGCTTCGGTTCCAAGCTGCTGCCGCTGAAGTACAGCTTTGAGAACATCGACTTCTTCATCGACAGAGACGGCACGGAGAAATACCATCAGTGGTATGACTACAGCCGTGGCAGCGACAGCAAGATATACCGCGATTGGGCAACCGGTAACGGCGGATTCAAGCTCAGTATGGGCAAGGCACCTTATGAGGACTATCCCACGGTGAGCGTAGAAGGCGGAGTGAGAGGCAGATGCGTGAAGCTTACCACACGCAGCACGGGACCTTTCGGAGTGATGTCAAATATGCGCATCGCCGCCGGAAACCTCTTCATCGGAGAATTCGACACCAAGCCTGCTCTCACCAATACCATGGCGGCGACACGCTTCGGACTGCCGTTCGACAAGAAGCCGCTGCGATTAACGGGTTACTACAAGTATGCTCCCGGCGAGACATATCAGGACAAGGCAGGAAAGCCGGTAGAGGGAAAGACCGACCATGGCGACATCTATGCCGTGCTCTATCGCAACCACGACGACAACGGAGAGGCTTTCGTTCTCAACGGCAACGACGTGAAGACAAATCCATATATCGTGGCGCTGGCAGAAATCGGCGAGATAAACGCCACCAGCGAATGGACACCGTTTGACCTGCAGTTCAAATACACCGGTGTGGTAGACCCCGACCTGCTGCGTGCCAATGGATATAGCATTGCCATCGTGTGCACCTCGAGCTATGAGGGAGCCACCTTCCAGGGGGCAGTGGGCAGCACACTCTATGTGGATGAGTTCGAACTCATCTGCGAGGACTGATGCCACGGCACCGCATGGCAGAAACCAACTCTTACGATAAACAAGAAGAAAGACAACAATGAAGAAGACAATATTATCACTGGCACTCCTTGCCGCATCGGCACTCTCAGTTCATGCCGGAGGAATACTCGATGACCTGAAATATGACCTCAGGGCAGGATACAATATCGGTGGAACGATGCCGATGGGAATGCCGGCCTCTATCCGTTCGCTCGATGCCTACAGACCGACGCTGAGCGTGATGCTGGGACTCGGCGTCTACAAGCCGCTGACAGACAAATGGGGACTGACCACAGGATTGAGACTCGAGAACAAGGGAATGGACATTGACGCCACGGTGAAGAACTACCACATGAGGATAGTGCGCGGCGGACAGGAACTCGAGGGTATGTTCACCGGAAAGAACCAGTCGGAGGCTGTGCAATGGATGCTCACCATGCCTCTACAGGCAACCTACCGCTTCAACGACAAGTGGCAGATCAAGGCTGGTCCCTATCTCTCTTATGTGCGCACCCGCACCTTCAAGGGAGCCGCCTACGACGGGTACCTCAGAGTGGGCGACCCTACGGGAGAGAAAGTGGAACTCGGCACCACTGACGGAAGCCGCGGAACCTATGACTTTTCCGACAGTATGCGCAAGCTGCAATGGGGAATGATGGTGGGAGCCGACTGGCATTTCCATCACTCCTGGGGAATATTCGTTGACCTCTCATGGGGCTTCACGGGGATATTCAAAGGCAATTTCGATACCATCGAGCAGACGATGTATCCGGTGTATGGCACTGTCGGCGTTTCGTATAGGATGAAATGACCTTGTACTTGTATTCAATCCGGCGGCGGCAACCTCTGCTGACAGATTCCTCCCCGATTGGCAGTCAGGATTCTGATGAATAGACAAGACAATTAAATAAAGGCAAAAATAATTTAGGAAAACATTAAATTAAAAACATTATCATTTTTATTATGAAGAAAATTTTTACTCTTATCGCCATGGCAATGATCGCCATGGGAGCAATGGCACAAGGAAACAACGAGAAAACTTATGAGGACAATATCGTAATCACTGTTGCCAATCTGGGTGAGCCTGTCACAGACAGGGCTTCCATCACTATCACCGAGCAGGCAGAGGAAGGCAAATACACCATCAAGCTCAACCAGTTCAGCTTCATAGGAATGCTCATCGGCGACGTTACCATGACCGATGTTCAGGGCGACGACGACTCAGAGGGATTCACCAACTATGCCACCACACAGACAGCTACCATCACCAATGGCGCTGAAATCCAGGAGATGCTCGGCGGCAAGATCGACGTTACCGTGAAGGAAGGTTCACGCAGCAAGGGCGACAAGTTCTATGCTCTCATCAGCCTCACCGTGCCTGGCGTGGGTGACGTGGAAGCCGTATTCGGCGACAACAACTTCGGTACCGACGGCATCTCTGCCGGCACCATTGACCAGAATGCCAAGGTGGCTGCCGTATATACTCTCGGCGGACAGCGCGTGAACTCTATGGTGCGCGGCATCAACATCCTGAAGCTCACAAACGGCAAGACCGTGAAGGTGATGAACAAATAATGGAGAAATCATTTAATCGTTAAAATAATACTACACATGAAAAAATTATTATCTTCATTCATCCTGGCTGCCGCAGCACTCACAGCACAGGCAACCGACTATGTGACCACGTTGGACATCAACGCCGGTTCCGGATCCAAGAAGTATCCTAAATCAACTGTTCAGGTTCAGCCAAACGGCGACGGCACATGCACCGTGACCATCAAGAACGTGAAATACGAGTATTATATGCAGGAGCAGCCAGTAGGAAACATCGTTATCGAGAACGTTCCTATGACAAACGCCGGCGTATATACCATCCTGCGCTCTGTTCAGGACATCGAAATCGTTGAAGGCGACGACACGAATATCAGCTGGCAGGGTCCTGGCTACACTGCCCTCAACGGCGGCAAGCTGCAGGCTTACTTCAACGGAGAAATCCGCGGCGGCAAGTTCTATGGCAACCTCATCATCGATACTTTCAAGGCTATCAGACGCTCGCTG
Source organism: Prevotella pectinovora (assembly GCF_041323955.1). NCBI lineage: Bacteria > Pseudomonadati > Bacteroidota > Bacteroidia > Bacteroidales > Prevotellaceae > Prevotella > Prevotella pectinovora. The sequence goes on along the minus strand of NZ_JBGLIV010000001.1, from coordinate 2,679,541 downwards.
AAGCTCACTCTCGGCGACGAAGACTATACCATCGGACAGATTCCTAACTCTGGCTTCGAGAAATTCCATACAGCCACAGCCGGTTCTGCAACAAGCCAGGAGCCAAACGCATGGCATTCGTTCATGACAGCTACCGGTACGCTGGCTTCAATGGTGAAGAGCGCTGTCCACACAGAGGAGAGCAACGAAACTCGTCCCGGAACTACAGGAAAGAAGAGTGTGCTCATCACAACAGGAGAGGCTATTTTCGGACAGATTCCTAACGGAACAATCACTACAGGACAGATGAACGCAGGTGCTGCACAGGCTGCAAACACCGGCAACCACGCATTCCTCGATTTCAGCAACGAGGCTCTCGACGCCAACGGCGATCCGTTCTATGCTACTGTAGACGCCAAGCCGGACGCTATCAGCGTGTGGGTGAAGTTCCAGCAGGGCGGCGGCGACCTCGCCAAAGACTATCCTTATGCCACAATCAGCGCGGTGATCACCGACGGCAAGAAGTATCAGGATCCAGAGGCAGAGGGAACAGAATACAAAAATGTAGTGGCAAAGGCTCAGAACAAGACCATCGAGAGCAAGGACGAGTGGCAGAAGATCACAATTCCGTTCGACTATGATTCTTACATCGCCAACGGTGCCGACCCTAACGCTATCCTCGTGACCATCTCTACAAACGCTACTCCTGGTAAGGGAAGCGCTGACGACAAGCTCTATGTAGACGATGTGGAACTCGAGTACAGTTCACAGCTCAGCTCCATCAAGATTGACGGACAGGAAATCAACGGATTCGAACCTGGAACATACTACTACTCTAAGGTGCCTGCTTCAAAGAAGATGACTGTAGACATGATTGAGGTGACAGCCGGCGCCGGCGCTACTGTGACAAAGAGAGTAGAGCGTTCTTCTACCGACCCTAAGGCTTCTACGGCTACAATCACCGTGGTTTCTGCCGACAGCAAGAACATCACCCGCTACACTGTTGACATCAAGGAAGGAAAGGTGACCAACGGCATCTCTACAGTAGAGACCAAGATGGACCAGAACATCCACGCTACCAAGATCTACACCGTTAGCGGACAGCAGGTGAGCAAGATGCAGAGCGGCAACATATACGTTGTGAAGACTGCTGACGGCAAGATGGTGAAGGTGGTGAAGAAATAATGGCATAGCTTTTCACTGCATACATACACAAAGACAAGGCTCCGGGCATTCTACACAAAGGGAAGGCACGGAGCCTTTTCGTTTACTCAAGAATACATATTGATATGACATTGATACCCAACGGCGAGACCCTCTCGTTCATATCCATACACAAGACCGACGACGTGCGCCAGCTCGCCCTCAAGTCAAGACCCGATGGCGTTGACATGGCATACGCACTGGAACAGATTGCGGGATGGCAGGCGGCACGACGGAAACTGCCTTCATGGGCAGACACCGACGGACTGGTATTCCCGCCGCATCTATCCATGGAACAATGTTCGTCGGAGCCTACTGCCGTATACAAGCAGCGACTGGCTGAGCGTCTGGCTGACGGCAATGCAGAAAGACACGTAGACCTGACGGGAGGATTCGGAGTGGACTTCTCCTTCATGTCGAGAGGCTTCCGCCACAAGACGTATGTGGAGAGGCAGGAGACGCTCTGTAGGGTAGTGGCCCACAACATGCCGCTGCTCGGCGTGAAGGATGCGGAAATCGTTTGTGGCGACACCGAGGAATATCTCCTCAACATGCCCCATGCCACGACGATATTCATCGACCCGGCACGCCGCGACGACCATGGCGGACGCACCTTCGCCATCGCCGACTGCACACCGGATGTGGTGGCGCTCAAGGGTGAGCTTCTTGCTCATGCCGACTATGTGGTGGTGAAGCTGTCGCCGATGCTCGACTGGCACAAGGCGGTGGCAGACCTCGGCAATGTTTCAGAGGTGCATATCATCTCCGTGAAGAACGAGTGCAAGGAACTCCTGCTCGTGCTCTCTGCTGGTGGCGGCAGACAGGGTGGTGCTCCGCTGCATGTATGTTGTGTTGACTGTCAGCAGCTGGCTGATGGCTCTTGGCACTATGTTTCAGAGGAATATACCGATGGCGGCGACATCTGTGCTCTGCTTCCATGCAGTTCTCCATCTGCCGTTTCCCCTTCAGCCCTTCTGCAGCCCGGATGTTGGATTTACGAGCCTAACGCATCAATAATGAAGGCAGGCTGTTTCGCCATGCTTTCGGCGAGATACGGGATGCCGCAGGTGGCTCAAAACAGTCATCTCTTCCTTTCCGAAAGTCTCGTTGAGGCTTTCCCCGGCAGACGGTTCCAGGTGTGTGCCGTTACGGAGCTCAACAAGAAGGCGTTGCGGCAGGCTCTATCAGGCATTGCCAGGGCAAACGTCACCGTGAGGAACTTCCCTCTCTCAGTGGCAGACCTGCGCAAGAAGCTGAAGATCAAAGACGGTGGCGACACGTATATCTTTGCCACCACGCTTGCCGACTCGCGCCATGTGCTGATAATAACGAAAAAGGCACCTGCCCAATAGGGCAAGCGCCTTCACTTAACCAACACCAACTATGTGGGTTTATGTAATCTAAAACATTCTCCTTTCTCTATGCTTCCTTCTCTCTCACGCCTTATTTGATTTCAATCTGACGTGCTGTCTTCTCCTCTGCCTTCACGAGCTTTGGAAGTTCTACGGTCAATACGCCATGGTTTACGCTGGCAGCGATCTTGTCTTTCTCCACATCGTCAGGAAGGAGCAATGTCTGCTCGTATTTGCTGTATGAGAATTCGCGACGCAGATAGTGGCTCTTCTTGTCCTCATCCTTCTTGTTGCTCTTGTTCTCAATCTTGATGTGCAGGTTACCGTCGTTGTCGATGTTGACGTTGAAGTCATCCTTTGTCAGTCCAGGAGCGGCGAGTTCCACTGTGTAGTCTTTCTCGCTTTCCTTAACGTTGATTGCCGGTGCCGTAGCACTTACACGTGGCATGAAGTCAGTATCGAAAAAGTCATTAAAATCTTCTGGCATCCAAAGATTTCTGTTCATTACTGGTAACATATCAAATACCTCCATTTTTATTTTAGTTTTTTATTTATCTGTTTTTTTCCGTTGATCTCTGCCTCTTTTCATCGGCTTTGACCAGCAGTCTTTTCATCGGCTTTCTCCTCTCGGCTTCAGGTTTCTTTCGAATCCTTCCGCCTTCGGTTTTCAGCCTTCGCTAATGGAGATGCAATTCCTGTGCCGCTTACATATTTTGTCATTATGACTATTGTGGCTTGACAAATCGTCAGAAAAGTTTAAAAATATTAACCGTTCTCTGACATTATGTCGCTGACTGCAGAATTCTAAACTGTGTTCTTTGGATTTTATCTATGACGTGGGGGGAAATTTGGATGATAATAAATAGGGCTTGCTATTAATTAGTGTTCACTGAATAATTACAACTATAAGATATTCAATTTTATTTTCTTCCCAAACGCCCTAATGGCCGATTTGGGTTAAATGACAACGTTTTTCTTGCATTAGAAAAATGAATATATTACTTTTGCAACGATATAACCCAAATCAGTCATTAGGACTGGAATCATACCATTGCAAATATACAGATATGAGAATAGGAATACTCGTGGGCAGCTTCGACCCCTATACCATAGGCCATGACTCGCTCGTGAAACGCGCTCTGCCGCTCTTCGACAAAATCGTGATAGGAGTGGGCTACAACGAACGCAAGAAATACATGCAGACCACGGAAACGCGCGTGGAAACAATACGCCAGATATACAAAGAGGAGGAGAAGATAGAGGTGAAGCAGTATAACGACCTCACCGTAGACTTCGCCCGCCGCGAGGGAGCGGAGTTCATCATAAAGGGAGTGAGAAGCGTGAAGGACTTCGAATATGAGCGTGAGCAGGCGGATATCAACCGGCAGCTAACGGGAATAGAGACGGTGCTCTTCTTTGCCGAAGCCGGAATGGAGAGCATCAGCTCGAGCGTGGTGAGGGAGCTGACACACTTCGGAAAGGACGTGAAGCGATTCCTGCCCTGACAAAAACGGACAACAATAAATTTTCTGATTATGATTTCATACGATTCAGAGGGCATAGCAATGCCAAAGATAAAGAAGCGCGAGACGACGGCTTGGATTAAGGCTGTAGTGGCTTTATACAAGCGTCGGTTGGGCGACATAGGATATATGTTCGTTGACGACGAGAAGATTCTGGAGGTGAACCGCGAATATCTCGGTCACGACTACTATACGGATGTCATCACCTTCGACTACGACGAGGATGATGTGGTGAGCGGTGATATAGTGATTTCGCTCGACACGGTGCGCTCGAATGCCGAACTCTTCGGCAAGGAATATGACGACGAGCTTCACCGCGTGATGATCCATGGCATCCTGCATCTCTGCGGCATCAACGACAAAGGTCCCGGCGAGCGCGAGATCATGGAAGCTGCCGAGAACAAGGCACTGGCGCTGCTGAAGGAAATGAAGCGTTGACAACCTGTATATCAAAGGATATGCAAAGAATTCCACAAAGAATATCATCAAGAATAGTTCCCGTGAGCAGTATCGCAACCATCAAGGTGATACTGCTCTTCGTCGTACTGTCGCTTATGACACCGGCAACCGCCCTCGCCCAAAAGAAGAAACAACGCAAGACATTCAGAGAAAAACTGCAGATTGCCGACAGTCTCAGACTCCAGCTCCGGCAGTCGGCTGACAGAGGCCAGATGCTGCGCTGGGCTGACTCCCTCTTCATTGACAGGGTGCTCCGCAGCAATATGGGCGAGAAGAAGAAACAACGACTGCTGAGACAATACCACAAGCGCCAGGCGCGCATGCAGCGCTACGACAGGCTCCTGTTCCGCGGCGACTCCCTCCTGGCTGCCAAATACAACAAGATAAAATATGACACGGCATACATCGCCCGTCCTGATGCACGGTGGACGGTGAAGCTTACTGGTGTGTTGTCGGGTGCCGACATGCAGACCGTGACGAAGACGGATGCTTTGGAGCGCCGTACGCATGTGATGGCAGACTGCCGGGGCACGTTCAGTGTGGCGGCGGCATATCGCGGACTGGGGCTCAGCCTCTCTGTGAATCCTGCCAAACTCGCTGGAAAGAACAAGGACTATGAGTTCAACCTCAATTCATACAGCAACCGCTATGGCTTTGATGTGGTGTATCTGTCGTCAAAGACCTTTCATGGCCACCGCTATGTTGATGGCAAGCGAGTGGACGTGGGTAGGGGACAGGTGTCGCAGAATGCCCTGAACCTCAATTTCTATTACGCCTTCAACAGTCGCCGCTTCTCATTCCCTGCCGCCTTCAGCCAGAGCTATGTGCAGAAGCGCAGCGCCGGCAGCTGGATGATAGGGGCGAGCTTCGACGGGTCGAAGACGGAGATGAAAGATATGACCATCCGTCTCAACGAGTTTGCCGTTGGTGGAGGATATGCCTATAACCTCGTTGTACACCGCCATTGGCTCTTCCATCTCTCCGCCCTGCCCACCGTCACCATATATTCCCATGACTACACCAAGACCCGGATTTCAGCCACCGGCGAGGAATCTGCCGCTGCGGCTGATGCCGCCATCAGCGATGGCGCTACAACCACCTCTGCCATCTCTACCTCTCCGGACGTCTCTGCCGATGAATCAACAGATTCCTCTACCGGCTCATATACCTATCGTAACAGTATGGAGTATCATTTCCCTTCAGTCATCATCACCGGCCGTGCTGCCGTGGTATATTCCTGGCGCAACAAGTTTGCCGGAGCCACAGCGATATGCAACTATTCCGTTGCCGGCGACGATGCCCACCTGCAGCTCCACAGAAATAAATGGCGGGTGAGAATGTTCTTCGGCTTCAGATTCTGATGGAGAAGCTTGTAATCAACAACAGATGACAATAGGAAACTATCCTTTAACAAAGATATACATCTGTGTTGTCTTTCAGAAATGCAGACTCCACCTTGCCAAAATTCTTTTTTTGTCCTTCTTTTTTATTTCAACCTCTCTGCCGACCATAGCGAATATGTCGACTATAGGCTGAAAATATTGCGTAAATTCAAAATTATCGTTAGGAGCAAGAAGAGAAAAATCCAAATTCTCTGAGAAACGCTGCAATCCATGGAATATGCGCAGACAAGTTCCACCGTAGAAAGCAGCTTCGTTGAAAAAAACACCATTATAAAGACCTGCAAGAACAATCTGCTGGTTGACCTCAAAAATAGCATTCCGCTTTTGCTGTCCGTCGTTATGTCATAGCCCGAAAGCATTTCATTAAAATCGAGTAGGAGGAAAACGAAGCAGTTTTCTTCCTACTTTCGTTTTCCGACCTCTCACACCACCGTACGTGCGGTTCCGCATACGGCGGTTCCTATTTTGGATACCATTCGAGATATGCCTCCATTAAAGTAGCATACCCTGCGGAGCGTAGTTTATTGTTATCTATCGCCCTTTTTAGAACAGGGCTGTCAGCTATTCGCCAATAGCCCTTGCGAGTATTACCCCATTCGTATGCTTGGTATTTATTAATGCCACATCTGATGAGGTTTGCCACTTTTGTCTTGACTTTCTTCCAAGCTTTCCATATACACATGCGTATTCGACGTCTTAACCATTCATCAGTATCAAGTAAGAGACGTTTCATATTAGCAAGATGATAATAGCCGACCCACCCTCTTATGTATTCTTTCAGCTTTTGCTTTCTCTTGGCGTATCCCCATCCGTTGCTGCGACTTGTCAATTCTTTCAACCTTGATTTCATCTTGGCTTTGGACTTTGGGTGCACTGTGAGTTGGCATTTGCCCTTCATCACATAAAAGGAGTAGCCGAGGTATTTCACTCCGCGCACATACGACACTACGGTCTTTTCCTTGTTGACTTTGAGATATAGAGTATTCTCTATAAATCGGGTTATAGACTCCTTCACTCGCATTGCTGCCCTCTTGGACTTACAAAATATCATCGAGTCATCTGCATAGCGTACAAAGGGAAGCCCTCTGCGTTCAAGTTCTTTATCCAATTCATTGAGCATGATGTTGCTCAACAACGGACTTAGCGGTCCTCCTTGGGGAGTTCCTTCCTCACTCGCTTCAAACAAGCCTTTGTTCATTACACCACTTCGGAGATATTTGTGTATAAGACTGACAACTCTGCCGTCTTTTATCGTACGGCTGAGGATTTCTATGAGCTTGCTATGGCTCACGGTGTCGAAGAAGCGTTCAAGGTCAAGGTCTACTACATAGGTGTAGCCCTCGTTGATTATCCTTTGCGCTCCACGCAGTGCATCATGGCATCCTCTTCTCGGTCGGAAGCCGTAGCTTGTCTTGGAGAATTGGTTCTCATAGATGGGAGTCAGTACTTGGTTGATGGCTTGTTGCACCACACGGTCTACTACTGTAGGTATTCCCAACAGGCGCATCTTGCCGTTGTCTTTGGGTATTTCTACCCTTTTCACTGGGTTCGGACGGTAAGAGCCGTCCATCAAGGAACGGATGAGCACATCCTTGTTGGTCATGAGCCATGGGAGCAACTGCTCGCATGACATCTTGTCGATACCACCACAGCCTTTGTTTCTCATAACAGCCTTGTAGGCTCGGTTGAGATTGGAAGGACTGAGGATTTGCTCGAAAAGGTGCTCCTTGTCGAATGGTACTTCCACGATGTTGTCTTCACACATCCACATGAAGGTCTGCACTCCCCCATACCATTCGGTTTCCGACCTATCTCTTTGGGGGCAGCCATTAACTTGGGATAATGTTTTCTGCATTCTTTCCTTCATGAGGTATGTTTCAATTACTATCGTTTAATTGTTAGGTTCAGCCCTTCGTGCAACGTTATCGACTATTGCACTACTATGGCGTCTGCTGACTTCTCACGGTAAGCTTTACTCCGCTTCTTTCGTAAAAAAAAACTATTTGAAGCGTCCGTGAGACCTCCTCGGATAAGGGCATTGTCTTTCCATCTTATACCCACTTCATTTACACCGACCGTTCCGAATAGCTATGGGGCTTTGGTCTGTGTTGCAACCTTACCCACGGTCATATGCCTTGTATGAAGTTTCTGTACGTTAGGTCAGATGTTTGCCACCGGCTTCTTTCAGATTTCACCTCACGATGAACACCCTTGCCTTTGGCTATGTAATTCCCGCTATTAAGGCTTACTCGGGACTTGCACCCGTTAGACAATGCTCGTGCCGAGCATACAACAAAAAAAGCAGCTACGGAATCCGTAACTGCTTTCTGTTGCAAGTGGGCCATCTAGGGCTTGAACCTAGGACCTCCAGATTATGAGTCTGTTAGAATAAAATTTCTTTGTGTTTCAAGTAATTTTATTTTTAATTATATTGCGTTGATTCATAGATATTTTGTAGCTTTTCACCCGAAAAGTAAAAATCATGCGAAATGCTATGAAATGGGCTTTGGTGTTCGCAATGTGTTCGCAACGTGTTCGCAAGAACACAGACAGACCCACCCAAAAGTAGCAATAGACTCTTTTAAGAATGGACGCACAAAAGACCTCTCTCAACTGTAACAAAGTGGATAATTGTTCGCTGACTCTTGTGCTGGATAAACGTACCAACAAGTCAACTGACGAGTACCCAATGGCGATATGTTTCACTATCAATCGCAAACGTTACTACCACAAACTGACAGACATGCCTTTTCAAAAGGAAAGGTATTTCAATGAAGTGTGCAGCGTGACCAGTTCTCGCAGTAGCCTGATGCCAATTCAAAAGGAGTGGCAAAAGATTCTGGAGGACTATCGCCAGAAACTTGTCAAACTCAAGAAGAATCAGGACTTGACTCTTGATGTCGTTAAGTCGGCAATGGCTGGTGTGACAACGTCTACTGCCAACCCAAAGAACTTCATCACATTCTGGGAGGATTTGATCAAGAGTTATGAAGCAAACGGTCAAGTAGGTACGGCAGATAATTATGCATGCGCACTGAACTCCTTCAAAAGAATTGTTGGCAAAGTTGATGGCTTCAAGATTGATGTGAACATCATGAAGAAGTGGGACGATGTCTTGACCAATGGAATCACGAAGGATGGCGTGGAGATTGTGGCTCCTGTTAAAGCTGCTACAAAGGGAATGTATTATCGCGCATGCCGTGTGGCCTGGAACGAATGCATTAAGCAAGGACTCCTTCCAGAAGAGAAATACCCTTTTTCCAACAAAGAGAAGTCAAAGCTGTCTATACCTCGTGGAGCAAAAAGGCAAACATCATATCTGTCGATTGACGAGATGACAGAACTGTACTATGTGTTTATGGAAAGACGTTACCCAGATACGTGGGGAAGCGCATACAAACATCGTGTACATTATTCGTTGGGTTTGTTCCTGGCACAGTATCTATGTAACGGCTTCAACCTTGCTGATGCGGGTCGCATAACCTATGACAGAACTTACTATGCAGAAGGTGGACGTTGCTTGAAGTTTGAACGGCACAAGACACATCGTAATGTAAACGGAGAGGCAACAGTTATTGTGCCAATCATTACTCCACTGCAAAACATACTTGATCAGATTGCTGCCAAGCCAAGTAAAGGCGCACGCGTTTTCCCTGATATTTTCAAGGGTTCAAACGACGAAAGGGTGATGCGTAAGCTGTGTGTACAGGAAAACTCCAATATTAAGGATCGCGTGATACGCGTGTGTAAAGAAGTCTTGGGATGGGAAAAGGAGCCATCAAGTACCTGGGCTCGCCATGCTTTTGCAAGCAACCTTAAGATGTTGAAAGTTCCTGAGGAATACGTTTCGGAGGGTATGGGACATTCCCAAGGCAACAATATTACCCGAGGCTACCAAGATATGTATCCATTGGAGATGAGATTTGAGTTCAACAACAAACTTCTGAACTTGAAAGAGAATCAAGAACCAGAGGTGGATGTTGACAGTATGACTCCAGAGGAAATGAAGGAGTTTATTAAGAGAATGATAGGGAAATAAAGAAATTTTGCCCTGTTGTCAAATCAAAATAATAACTTTGTAGGCAAATTGAAGATTATGGCAAAGAAAAATACATCAGATACCGTTAAGGTGGTCACAAATCGTGACCACCTTCAACAGCGAACAGTTCAATCGAGAATTCTTACTATCCGAGACAAGCAGGTTGTAATAGATAGAGACCTAGCAGAATTCTATGGAGTTGAAACAAAAGCTCTTAACCAAGCTGTAAAACGCAACTTGAGTCGATTTCCTGAGCGTTTTAGATTTATGCTTACCAAGGAAGAGTTATCAGAGGTGGTAACAAATTGTGGCCACCTTAGACCTCTGAAGTTTTCTCCTGTACCACATTACGTTTTTACTGAGGAAGGTGTAGCCCAATTATCTTCCGTGCTTCGAAGTGATAAAGCCGTAGAGGTTAGCATTATGATTATGGATGCCTTCGTTGCTATGCGTCGTTTTCTCTCAGCCAATGCAGGTATGTTTCAGCGCATAGAGAGATTGGAGCAACATCAGATACTTACTGACCAGAAGGTGGAGCAAGTTCTGCAGCGCATGGATGAACTGGCTCCAGCGGTGACACCTGAACAAATCTTTGCTACAGGTTGCGTGTGGGATGCCTGGAGTTATGTGTCTCAACTGGTTCGTAGTGCCAAACAACGAATTGTCCTCATTGATAACTTCGTGGATGAAAGAGTTCTCACTTTGCTGACCAAAAGAGAAAAAGGGGTGTCGGCTACGATACACTCTCGCTATACCGAACAGTTCAAGTTGGATCTGGAGAAGCACAATGAGCAATACGATACTGTGGTGTTCGTACAGTTGCCCCATAAATCCCATGACCGTTTCTTGGTTGTTGATGATGATGTGTACCTGATGGGTGCAAGTGTCAAAGATATGGGTACCAGCCTTTGCGCTATAACAAAGATGGAGATGTCGCCAGATGTTGTTTTGTCTTTAGTGTAGTTTTTTGAGATAATTTTGAAAAAACACAGATGGGACGTCACCTTTTCCTACTTTCACTTGTTGTTATAGTGAATCGGTTCAATAATTAACAAGAAGTTTAACCAATAAAACAATTAAAAATATGGAAAGTCATGATATCGTAGGCCTTTTTATTGTGCTTGGAACAGCCGTTATTCTCCCAATTACAATTATTTTTCTTGCATTAAGAGGTAAGATGGCTTCGGAAAGGAATAGAAAGGAAATCATTCTTGCTGCACTCGAAAAGAATGCTGACATTGACATTGAGGAATTGGTAAGAAAGATGAATGCTCCTGACAAGTTGCTCAAGGAGAAACTACTGAATAAACTGCAGTGGGGACTTGTTACGGCTTTCCTTGGAGTGGGGGCAATAGCTACTGCTGGATGTATGGGATATGTAGGTGGCGGTCATCCCAAGGACATTTACACACTCGGATTCGGTGGTGCAGTTCTACTTGCTGTCGGCATAGCATTCATTATTAGCTATATCGTAGGCAGAAAGATGCTCGCCAAGGAAATGGAAGCAGAGGAACGGAACTTGCGACAGGCATAAAGAGTAGATGACCAGAGAACAGTTCATACAACTCGTCAGTGACGAGCAGGAGGCACTTCGTGGATTCTTGCTCGCCCTCTGCTGTGGCAACAAGGATGATGCTGACGATATTGCTCAGGATGCTTTGGTCAAGGCGTATCTTGCCTCGGCAGGCTATCAGAATAAAGGAAAGTTCCAATCGTGGCTCTTCAAGATTGCACAGAACACATTCCTTAATCATAAGGCAGCCCAACGGACATTTGAAAGCATAGAAGAGGCAAAAACAGTCTTAGGCACAAGTGATGCTGATGCAAAATATGCTTATCAGGATCTCTACCTTGCTCTCGCCACTTTGCCTCCCAAAGAACGAGCAGCCATTGTGTTGTTCTATCTTGACGGACATTCTGTAAAAGAGATTTCTCAGATAACAGACACAAGCGAAGATGCCGTGAAGAAGCAACTCACGCGAGGACGTGACAAACTGAAAACAAGATTGAAGTTATGATGAAAGATAAAGCACTTGAGGAACTCTTCCTTGCCCAGCGTCCGAAATTTGACGATAAGGATGAGTTTATGGCACGCCTAACCCAAAAACTCGATGCCGTAGAATACCTTCGTCAGTATGAGGAGGCAAACCTTCGTCGCTACAAATATGCTATGATAGCTGCATTTGTGGCGGGCTTCATCGCTGGCGGAGCATTGTTTGCCTTTGTTCTGTCCACGCCATCGGAATTGCCATTGTTTACTTTCCATGCATCATCTGGCATCTTGTTGGCAATTGAACAATATTCCAGGACGATAGCGACGATTGTCCTATCACTAATAATGGGTCTTGGTATTATCAGCATTGTTAGCAACGTATTGGATATCGTCCAAATGAGAGTGCAATTAGGGAATGAAATCTGATGAAAATACGTGTTCGCAAGATAAAAAAGCATGAAAATGTGCGAAAAGCACGTTGCTGCACGAAAGTCTCTGTGTTCGCAATGTGTTCGCAAAGCAAAAGAAAAAGCAGCTAAGTTTGTGGCTTAACTGCTTGATTTTCAAAGTGGGCCATCTAGGGCTTGAACCTAGGACCTCCAGATTATGAGTCTGTTGCTCTAACCAACTGAGCTAAAAGCCCGGCTTGACACTTAAGTGGTCAAGTTTGCGACTGCAAAGATAAGAAGTTTTTGTCTAAATTCCAAATTTTATCGCAAAAAAAGATATTCGCAGGCTTCTTGTCCTGTCTTTTTTTGCAAAATATACATAAAAAGCGGTGGGCGGATTGGTGGTGAAGTCACTAATCATTGTCTTTTTATTACCTTTGCATTGCCTAAGCATCGGATAAGCGGTGCTTCGGCATTATTGACATAAACATTATGAAAGAAACATTAGATACAGACGCCGTCACCGTTGGCGGCCTCTCTGCCAGCCAGGTGGAGCAGAGCCGCAGAGAACATGGCGAGAACGTGCTCACGCCGCCAAAACCGGTGAGCATGTGGAAACTGTATATGGAGAAATACCAGGACCCTATAATCCGGATTCTCCTCGTGGCAGCGGTGATATCCCTCGTGCTGGCATTCGTGGATGGTGATTTTGTAGAGACGATAGGCATATTCATTGCCATCTTCCTTGCCACAACCATTGGCTTCATCTTCGAGCGAGATGCGGCGAAGAAATTCAATGTGCTCACCGCCCTCAGCGAAGAGCAGCCCGTGAAGGTGTGCCGAGAGGGCAGGGTGGTGGAAGTGGCACGTCGCGACATTGTTGTCGGCGACATCGTATTGGTGGAAGTAGGCGATGAGATACCTGCCGACGGACTCCTCGTCAGATCGTCGAGTCTGCAGGTGGACGAGTCGTCGCTGACGGGAGAACCGATAATCACCAAGAGCGTAGCCGGTTCCGAATCGTCAACCGCAGATGATGCCGCTTATCCCTGCAACATGTTGCTCCGCAGCACTATGGTGATGAACGGCAGCGCCACATACAGAGTCACTGCCGTGGGCGACGCCACGGAGATAGGCAAGGTGGCACGCAGCAGTACCGAACTGACATCGGTGAAGACACCCCTCAACGTGCAGCTCGACAAGCTGGCAAAGCTCGTCAGCAAATTCGGCATCGGCATCTCCGTTGCAGCCTTCCTGATATTCCTCGTCCACGATGTCGTTACCGACAGCGTGTGGCGAGGCGACGACTATTTCCGCATGGCAGAGATCGTGCTCCGCTATTTCATGATGGCGGTGACACTGATAGTGATGGCAGTTCCCGAAGGGCTCCCTATGGCAGTCACCCTTGCCCTCGCCCTCAATATGCGCAGGATGCTCAAGAGCAACAACCTCGTGAGAAAGCTGCATGCCTGTGAGACGATGGGAGCCGTCACCGTGATATGTACCGACAAGACCGGTACGCTCACCGAGAACCGCATGCAGGTTGCCGATATCCGGAAACTGTATGGCAGCGATGATCTCCTCGCCAAGGCATTCGCCCTGAACACCACGGCTCATCTTGATACGGAGGCAGGCACCAATGGAATCGGCAATCCCACAGAAGTGGCGCTCCTCTTGTGGCTCGGCAGAGAGGGAGATGACTACCGTAAGCTTCGCCATGCCGAGGATATCATATACCAGTTGCCATTCTCCACCGAACGCAAGTACATGGCCACTGCAGCACGCCTTGGCAACCGCCAATACCTCTTCGTGAAGGGAGCGCCGGAGATAGTTCTCGCCGCTTGCCGGATTGCCGGAGAGGAAGCGGATGAGATATCCGGCAGGCTCACCTCGTGGCAGACCAAGGCAATGCGCACCCTTGCCTTTGCCTACAGAGAGCTGCCGGCTGATGCCACGCCAGCCGATGCGGAGCGTGCCGCCATGCATATAGGGCAGTTGCAGGCACAGGCCATTGTGGGCATTTCCGATCCGATTCGCAGCGATGTGCCTGGTGCTGTGGCAGAATGCCAAAGAGCCGGAATAGAAGTTAAGATTGTGACTGGCGACACCGCCGCTACTGCCCGTGAGATAGGCCGCCAGATAGGAATAATAAACGAGGAGTCGGCCGCCGACGCCGTAATAACCGGTCCCGACTTCGCCGCCCTCTCTGATGATGAGGCCTATGACTGCGTTGTTGGTCTCAAGGTGATGTGTCGTGCCCGTCCTGCCGACAAGCAGCGCCTTGTGGCTATGCTTCAGAAACACGGTCAGGTGGTCGCCGTTACCGGAGACGGAACGAACGATGCCCCTGCCCTCAACCATGCCCATGTGGGACTCTCACTCGGTTCCGGAACCAGTGTAGCCAAGGGTGCCAGCGACATGACGCTGCTCGACGATTCCTTCGGAAGCATCGTCAATGCCGTGATGTGGGGACGGTCGCTGTATAAGAACCTGCAGCGTTTCCTCTTCTTCCAGCTCACGGTCAATGTGGCAGCCTTGCTGCTTGTTCTCGGTGGAGCGGTGATAGGCACCGAACTGCCGCTTACGGTGACTCAGATTCTATGGGTCAACCTCATCATGGACACCTTCGCCGCCATGGCACTCGCCTCACTGCCGCCAACAAAGGATGTGATGGACGACAAACCGCGGCAGCAGTCCGATTTCATCATAAATCACTCTATGGTGAGAGGCATAATGGGAATCGGTGTGGCGATGTTTGCCGTGATGTTCATATATCTCATCCATTGCTTCAACACGGGCGGAGGAATGCAGACACACGAACTGTCGATGTTCTTCACCGCCTTCGTCATGCTGCAGTTCTGGAACCTCTTCAATGCCAAGGCGCTCGGCACCGACCATTCCGCCTTCCGCGGACTGTGTCATGACAAGGTGCTCACAGGTATACTCGTCGCGGTCTTCGTGGGACAGTGGGTGATAGTGACCTTCGGCGGAAAGATGTTCCGCGCGGTGCCTCTCTCGCTTCTCGACTGGGTGTATGTGGTGGCAGCCACATCCCTTGTGCTGTGGGCAGGAGAGATATGGCGCCTTGTGGCGAGATTGATAACCCAAAACGGTCATTAGGCCGTTTAATGTGGTATTCCTAATGACCGATTTGGATAAAGAAATAAACAATCAGTGATGAAAAACGATATACTCAACGGAATAAAGAATATAGTCTTCGACTTCGGTTGCGTCTTGGTAGACCTCGACAGGCATAAGTGCATCGAGGCCCTCAACGCTATCGGTGCCCACAAGATTTCCTGCTATGTGGATGAATGCAAGCAGGCAGACATGTTTCTCGATCTGGAACTGGGAAAGATCAGTGTGGAGGAGTTCTGCGATGAGATTCGCCGCCGTGCTCCAGGCTGTGAAGCCAGCAATGAGGAGATACGCTATGCCTGGGGCGAACTGCTGCAGCAAATCCCGGTGAGGCGCATGAGGGCGGTGGAACGTCTGCACAAGACCCACAAAGTGTATATGCTCAGCAACAGTAACTCCGTGCATTGGGACAAGGCGGTGGAACATTTCTTCCCGCTCTCAGGCCATGGTCCGGAGTATTATTTCGACAAGACATTCATTTCGTATAATATGGGAATGGTGAAACCTGACCCGCGGATTTTCGAGACGTTGCTCCAGGAGACAGGAGCCGTGGCAGAGGAGACGCTCTTCGTTGACGATTCCCTTGCCAACTGCAAGGCGGCAGAAGCCTTCGGCATCCGCACGCTGCATGTCACACATGGCGACGAGTGGCTCGATATCCTCTCGCCAGACGATGAAAACTCTGTTGGCAGAGAGTCCGTCACCAATCATTGTCACGGTGCAGGCTCTGTTGCCACCATCGGTTTTTTCGACGGTGTACATCGTGGTCACCGCTATCTTATAGACCAGGTGAAGGAAGTAGCAGAGCGACACGGACTGCAGTCTGTTGTAGTGACCTTCGACAAGCATCCTCGTGAGGTGTTGCATAGCGACTATATGCCGCAGATGCTCAGTACGCTCGACGAGAAAGTGGCGAGAATCCGTGCCACAGGCGTTGACCGCTGCGAGGTGTTGCCTTTCAACGAAGAAACGGCGTCGCTCTCGGCTTTCGACTTCATGCGCATGGTGTTGAAAGACCGTCTCGGTGTGGAGTATCTTGTGATAGGCTACGACAACCGCTTCGGTCATAACCGTTCTGAAGGTTTCGACGACTATGTGGTATTCGGCAAGCAGATCGGCATTGAGGTGATACGCGCCAAGGCTCTCGTCCTCAACGAAGTCAACGTGAGTTCTTCCGTCATCCGCACCTTCCTCTCCGGGGGCGAGGTAGATCTTGCCGCCAAATGCCTTGGATATCGCTATGCGTTGCGAGGCAAGGTCGTTGGAGGAGTGAAAGAGGGCAGGAGGATGGGTTTCCCTACGGCAAACATCGCCCCTTCGTCCGTCCGCACCATGATTCCCGCACCGGGAGTATATGTCATGACAGCCAATGTGGGCGACGGCAAGGAAAGGCCGGCAATGATGAACATCGGCTGCCGTCCTACTTTCGACGGTGAGACCACCACTCTGGAAGTGCACATCATCGGTTATGAGGGCGATCTCTACGGCAGCGAAATCAGCGTAAGCTTCGTGAAGCGGCTCCGTTCTGAGCGCAAGTTCGCTTCTGAGCAGGAGCTGATGCGCCAGTTGCAATCCGACCGCCAGCAGGTGCTCGACCTCTTGGGATGATGGATACCCACCCAACGGTCATTATTGATTACTGGTTTGTATTAGAAAAAAGAAAAACAAATGATTTCCCGATATGAAAGAAGCAAAGAATAAAGACGTGTTCACCTATCTCCTTTGGGGTGTAATCATCCAGGTGGTAGCAGGATTCATGATACCCCCACTGTATCGTCTCATCGCCGGCCCGGCAGCCGACAAGGCCACAGAACTGGTGCTCACTTCGGCGGTATACAGTATAGTGCTCTTCGTGATGTTCTATAGATTGAAGTGGTGTCCGCTGTCGCCCGATTATGTGCGAGGCAAACATTGGGACGTGTTGTTCTGGACAGTGGTTTTCACTCTGGGCTCCATCATTCCCATGGCGTTTCTCGAAGAGGCGATGCCAGAGCTGCCGAATCTTGTGGAAGATGAGTTGACGCTGCTTGTAGGCAGCAATTTCGGCTATGTAACGATATGCCTCTTCGCTCCGCTTGTGGAGGAGATGATATTCCGCGGGGCGATATTGCGCACGCTGCTCTCCGTGATGAAGGGCAAGACATGGTTGCCGATAGTCATTTCAGCCCTTCTCTTCGCCCTGATCCATATGAACCCCGCCCAGATGCCATACGCTTTCGTTGTCGGCATCTTCCTCGGTTGGATATACAGTCGTACGGGTAGCATCGTGCCGGGAGTGCTATGCCATTGGGTTAACAATACGGTGGCATATCTCATGATTCGCCTTATGCCACATCAAATGTCAGATGTGCGGATGACGGATCTGTTCGGCGGCGACCACCGTCGGATGGGACTGGCCATCATATTCTCCTTTTTCATCCTCCTGCCGGCGCTCTATCAGTTGGTGACGCGCACGGCAAGACGGGGCTGACCCGATTGCAGAACCGTCAGAACAGCGACGGTTCTGCAGGATTTCCGAATGTCAGGTTTCTGCCGAAATGCTGGAAGGCGAGTTCTGTCACCACTCTGCCTCGTGGTGTGCGCTTTATGAATCCCTCCATGATGAGATACGGTTCATAAACCTCCTCCACTGTGCCGGCATCCTCGCCGATAGCTGTGGCGATGGTGGTGATGCCCACCGGTCCGCCTCTGAACTTGTCGATGATGGTGAGCAATATCTTGTTGTCTATCTCGTCGAGACCATATTGGTCGATGTTCAGCGCCGTCAGTGCCACGTGGGATATCTTGGTGTCTATCTTTCCCGTTCCCCTCACCTGGGCAAAGTCTCTCACCCTTCTTAGCAGTGCGTTGGCGATACGTGGCGTGCCACGCGAGCGTCGTGCTATCTCCATTGCCGCATCGTCGTCGATGGGCACCTTCAGGATGTTTGCCGAACGTTTCAGGATGCGCATCAGCGTCTTGGGGTCATAATATTCCAGATGCAGGTTTATTCCGAATCGCGCTCTCAGCGGTGCCGTGAGCAGTCCGCTGCGTGTCGTGGCCCCCACGAGCGTGAATGGGTTGAGGTCTATCTGTATCGACCTTGCCGACGGTCCTTTGTCTATCATTATGTCTATGCGATAGTCCTCCATGGCGGAATACAGGTATTCCTCCACGACAGGCGACAGACGGTGTATCTCGTCGATGAAGAGCACGTCGTTGGGCTCCAGCGATGTCAGTATGCCGGCGAGGTCGCCAGGTTTGTCGAGCACCGGACCGCTCGTTATCTTGAATCCCACTCCCAGTTCGTTGGCAATGATGTTGCTGAGCGTCGTCTTTCCCAGTCCTGGCGGTCCGTGCAGCAGCGTGTGGTCGAGCGGTTCGCCGCGGTATTTCGCCGCCTCTACGAACACCTCCAGGTTTTCCACCACCTTTTGTTGTCCGCTGAAGTCACCGAAACGTAGCGGTCTCAAGGCGTTTTCGTATTCTTTTTCCGCCGACGACAATGTCTCTTGTCTTATATCGAAATCGTTGTCCATATCCTTGTCTTTAGTTTCTCTGCCGTAATGTGCGGCATCCATATTCGTGCAAAAATATTAAAAAATAGGCTATTCCCCAAGACTTGCGCTCATTTTGTTTTTTTTGTATCCCCAATTGGTCATTAGTGTTTTCTTGTATTTTATGCTTAAAAACGTGGTCTTTTCTTGATTATTCATTGGGAAAAGTATAATCATTGGCAAGTATTCGTCAGGAAAAGTGTGTACTTTTAATGATAATTCGTCAGAAAAATGTGTCCACCCCAAAAATGGTGCCGATATTCAAACTATATGAAAATAAAAAAGGAACCACTCGTAAGTGATTCCTCTTTGCGCTTCAAGATGGGCTTGAACCAACGACCCCCTGATTAACAGTCAGGTGCTCTAACCAACTGAGCTATTGAAGCATTGCTAAAAGCGTTATTGCTTAATTGCGAGTGCAAAGGTAAGGCATTTTTATGTAACCTCCAAATATTTTCCGTCTTTTTTTTTGATTTTTCTTCAAAAAAGTCATTCTATTCCCTGATTTGTCATCTTTTCCGAGGACTCTCTACCTTATATTATAAGATTGGACAGATTATTTATAAGATTAAGCAAATTATATTATAGGATTAAACAGATTGGCTCTGAATGAGGATAAATATAATTGCTATATGTGTGTATGAGCTGTAAAACTCGCCATGAAACAATATTTATGAAAGTAAATAAGGTGAAAATCGAAAGTTTTGTGTAAGTTTGCAGATTATAATGAAATCCAACGGAAAAGAATGAAGAGAATATTATTATTATCCGCCATCCTGCTGTCGGTTTTCTCCGTCACTATTAAGGCGCAGAACGACAAAGACCATAACTTCACCGTGTCGAAGAACATCGAAGTGTTCAGCGACATCTATCGCTACCTCGACATGATATATGTTGACACACTGAATGCCGACGAGGTGATAGGCAATGGCATCAATGCAATGCTCAATTCGCTCGACCCCTATACCGAATACTATCCCGAGAGCGAAGTGAACAAACTGAAGAAGATGTTCACCGGAAGATACGTAGGCATAGGAGCCATGATACGCTATAACACAGCCTTGTCGAGAGTGGTCATCGACGAACCATACGAGGGAAGTCCAGCCGCAGAAGCCGGACTCAAGAAGGGTGACATCATCCTGAGCATCGACGACACCACGATGACCGACAAGACCGTTGCCTTCGTCAGCTCCCATCTGCGCGGCGACCCAGGCACCTCCTTCATGCTCAAGATAAAGCGCCCGTCAACAGGCAAGAAGATGCAGATGCGCATCAAGCGCCGTGCCATCACGCTGCCATACCTGCCATATTACGGTGTGCGCCCCGACGGCATAGGATACATAAATCTGAACAGTTTCACTGACGGATGCGCCAAGGACGTGCGCCGTGCCTTCATCGACCTGAAGCACAAGGGGGCCAAGGGTCTCGTGCTCGATCTCAGAGGAAACGGCGGAGGATCGGTGAAAGAGGCGGTGCAGATAGTAAACATGTTCGTGCCCAAAGACCTCACCATCGTGAGGACCCGCGGCAAGATGAAACGCATGAACACAGACTACAAGACCACCGTGGAGCCTATCGACACAGTGATGCCTATCGTAGTGCTGGTGAACGGCGAGACGGCGTCGGCAAGCGAGATAACCTCAGGTGCGCTCCAAGACCTCGACCGCGCCGTGGTGCTCGGCACGAGGACATACGGCAAGGGTCTCGTTCAGGCGCCCGTTGACCTGCCTTATAACGGCCAGCTCAAACTGACGACAGGAAAATACTATATCCCCAGCAACCGTTGCATACAGGCAATCAACTACAAGCATGCCCATGGCGGATACACCGAACATGTCGCCGACAGCCTCACCCACGTGTTCTACACCAAGTCAGGTCGAGAGGTGCGCGACGGCGGAGGAATAAAGCCTGACGTGGAAGTGAAACCCGACTCGCTGCCGAATATAGCATACTATCTCAGCGTTTCGGGACTCGACTCCACCGAAGTGATGCTCAACTACGAGATTGACTACATCGCCAAGCATCCCACTATAGCACCGGCAGGAGAGTTCAAACTCACCGACCAGGAGTATGAGGATTTCAAGCAGCAGGTGATAAAGAGCGGATTCAAATACGACGCCGAAAGCAGCAAGGAACTCGACAAGCTGAAGAAGATAGCGAAGTTTGAAGGCTATTACGACGATGCCAAGGAGGAGTTCGATGCGCTGGAGAAGAAATTCCGCCACAACCTCGCCACCGACCTCGACCGTAACAAGCAGTTGATAAACCAGATAATATCCGCCGACATTGTGGCGGCATACTATTTCCAGGCGGGAGCGATAGAAAACAACCTCAACTACGACAAGCAGATGATGGAGGCATGCCGCATCATCAACGACCGGCAGGAATACACGAAAATCCTGACTCCAGCCACGAAGCAGGATGCCAAGGACAAAAAACAAGAGAAGAAAGACAAGAAACAGAGCACCAAGGACAACAGATAATCCGATGCCAGACGCTGCGTTGCAGCGACAGCAACATGTGTGCAATACACGTCATATATATACCCCAAACCGACTAATCGGGCGGTTTGGGGTAAATCATATCCGATTTTTTGTGCCGTATGAAAAAACTTTATTATCTTTGCATAAATATAGGTGGAAGAAGTCTCGCCGTACGACGAGGCGCTGCACCCGAAAAACAGAACAATTATGCAGACTAAAAGTCATTTGTCAGTCTTGGTTCACGACCAGGCAAAGAAGTATGGCGACCGCGAAGTGCTTGTATACAAGGATTTCGGAGGCAAGACATGGAAGTCATACACATGGAACGAATTCTCATACAAAGTGAAAGTCGTGTCCAACGCATTGCTCAACTTCGGTGTCAAACCGCAGGAGAACATCGGAATATTCTCGCAGAACTCCGTGCAGTATATTTTCTGCGACTTCGGAGCGTGGGGCGTGCGTGCCGTGACAATACCTTTCTATGCCACAAGCAGCGAGCAGCAGATACAGTTCATGATAAACGATGCTCAGGTACGTTTCCTCTTCGTGGGAGAGCAGGAGCAGTATGACAAGGCACACCGCGTGTTCTCTCACTGTCCTACGATGGAGCGTATCATCATCTTCGACAACAACGTGAAGATCGACCCCAACGATTCCAACGCCGTATATTTCGACGACTTTCTGAAGCTCGGCGAGAACCTGCCGCGCCAGACCGAAGTGGAAAAACTATATAAGGAGGCGTCGCCCGACGACCTCGCCAATATCCTGTATACCAGCGGAACCACAGGCGACAGCAAGGGAGTGATGCTCAGTCATCTGCAGTATAGTGCCGCCATTGAAGCCAACGACAGGGCGGTGAAGGTGACGGAGAACGACCGCGTGCTCAACTTCCTGCCATATGCCCACATCTTTGAGAAGGGATGGACGATACTGTGTATCTCGGAGGGTGCTACGCTGATTGTGAACACCGATCCGCACGAAGTGCAGAAGTCAATGAAGGAGACACATCCCACGAGCATGTGCGCCGTGCCGCGCTTCTGGGAGAAGGTCTATACAGGAGTGAAGGAGAAGATAGACAGTGCGAACCCCATACAGCGCAAACTCTTCAAACACGCCCTTGCCGTGGGCAGAAAGCACAACATCGAATATCTGAGCCGCGGAAAGCGTCCGCCTTTGGCACTGCACATGGAGTATGAGATGTATAACAAGACATTGTTCAGTCTCGTGCGCCACGAGCTGGGACTCGAACACACCAACATCTTCCCGACGGCAGGAGCCACCGTGTCGTCATATGTTGAGGAATTCGTGCATTCCATCGGACTCACCATGGTGGTGGGCTACGGACTGACGGAGAGCCTTGCCACCGTGACCTGCGACAGAGTGGGAGAGAAACCCTATACCATAGGGTCGGTGGGCAGACCTATCCACAACATAAAGATAAAGATCAGCGATGAGGGCGAGGTGTGCCTCAAAGGCCCTACCATCACCAAGGGTTACTACAACAGACCCGATATTACCGCACAGTCGTTCGACGACGAGGGATACTTCAAGACTGGCGACTCGGGATATATGAAAGACGGTGAGCTGTTCCTGAAAGACAGGATAAAAGACCTCTTCAAGACATCCAACGGAAAATATATCGCACCACAGATGATAGAGGCGAAACTGCTCGTCGACAAGTTCATCGACCAGATAGTGATTATCGCCGACCAGCGCAAGTTCGTGTCGGCACTCATCATTCCCGAATACGGTGCCCTCGAAAAATACGCCCAGGCCAACGGCATCAGCTTCACGTCAAGAGGAGACCTCTGCAGCAACGGCAAGATACACCAGATGATAACCGAACGCATAGAAACGCTGCAGCAGCAGCTCGCCCACTATGAGCAGATAAAGCGATTCACGCTGCTGCCCAAGCCGTTCACTATGGAGAGCGGAGAGCTGACAAACACCCTGAAGATGCGCCGAAAGGTGATCAATGAGCATTATAAGAACGAAATAGAAAAAATGTATGCCGAGTAACTCCTCGCCATACCATATACAAGAAGAATAATGATAACGCAAGATCAATTGAAAGACGTGTTGGAGCGTGCCGACGCTCTGCACAAGTATCTGGAAATCGACAAGAAGAAGGTGGAGTTTGAAGAAGAACAGCTCCGCACGCAGGCCCCTGACTTCTGGGACGACCCGCAGAGGGCGCAGGAACAGATGAAGAAGGTGAAGGGCATTGAGAAATGGATCACCGGATACAAGGAGGTTCGTACCTATGCCGAAGAGCTGAAGCTTGCCTTCGACTTCTACCATGACGATATGGTGACCGAGGAGGAAGTGGACGAAGACTATGCCAAGGCGATAAAGGCGATTGAAGACCTGGAACTTATGAACATGCTGCGCCAGAAGGAAGACCCTATGGACTGTGTGCTGAAGATAAACTCGGGAGCAGGCGGTACGGAGAGCCAGGACTGGGCATCGATGCTCATGCGTATGTATATGAGATGGGCTGAGTCGCATGGCCACAAAGTTACGATTAGCAACCTGCAGGAGGGCGACGAGGCCGGAATAAAGAGCGTCACCATGGAGATAGAAGGCGGCGAATACGCCTACGGATATCTGAAGAGCGAGAACGGAGTACACCGCCTCGTCAGAGTCTCGCCGTTCAATGCGCAGGGCAAGAGAATGACGAGCTTCGCCAGTGTGTTCGTGTCGCCGCTCGTCGATGATACCATAGAGGTGTATGTAGACCCGTCGAAAGTGAGCTGGGACCTCTTCAGAAGCGGTGGAGCCGGAGGACAGAACGTGAACAAGGTGGAAACCGGAGTGCGTCTGCGCTACCAGTATGTCGACCCGGATACCGGCGAGGAGGAAGAAATCCTCATCGAGAACACCGAGAGCCGCAAGCAGCTCGAAAACCGCAACAACGCCATGCGACTGCTCAAGTCGCAGCTCTACGACCGCGCCATGAAGAAGCGTCTCGAAGCACAGGCGAAGATTGAGGCAGGAAAGAAGAAGATAGAGTGGGGAAGCCAGATAAGAAGTTATGTCTTTGATGACCGTCGTGTGAAAGACCACCGCACCAACTACCAGACCTCTGATGTGGACGGAGTGATGGACGGCAAGATCGACGGATTCATAAAGGCGTATCTCATGGAGTTCCCCGTGAACGACGAACAGCAATAATACTATTATTGTAATCGCAAATAATATCATTAATGTAATCGCATGTCGTCGGCAAGGATTCTTCGCATAACGGCAATATGATTATGGATCTAAATAATTTTGTACTATGAGCAAGAAAGGAAAAGACCGCCGCGAGCGCTATCAGGAGCGCCAGGCTAAAGAAGGAGTAAAGGTGTTCAACTGGATATTGGGTGCCCTCGCCATAGGAGCATTGGCATTCATCATCTATTTCGCGACACAAGGTTAATCAAGGAAAGACTGCTGATGAGTGGACTTGAGATAGAAAGAAAGTTCCTCGTGCACAAACGCGACGACGAATACAAGCGACAGGCTTATTCGTCGTCGCGCATCAAGCAGGGGTACATATGCAGCGGTCATGGCCGCACGGTGCGTGTGCGCATCCGCGACGAGAAGGGATACCTTACCATCAAGGGACCGTCGGTAGACGGAGGACTCTCGCGCTATGAGTTTGAGAAGGAGATAACCCTCGATGAGGCGGAACACCTGATGCAACTCTGTGAACCGGGAATCATCGACAAGACGCGGTTCCTTGTGAAGAGTGGCAGACATACCTTCGAAGTAGACGAGTTTTATGGTGATAACGAAGGACTCGTGATGGCAGAAGTGGAGCTTCAGAGTGAAGACGAGGCATTCGAAAAGCCTGGTTTCATCGCAAAAGAAGTGACCGGAGACGCCAGATTCTATAACTCCTATCTTCGCCAGATGCCTTTTGTGCTGTGGCGCAACCAATTGCCGGAGGAGTTTCGTTGACCAACCGACAGCAAATGCCGATTTCTTCCCGTTGACGAATCTGCGGGAGGGATAGTCTTGCTGACAATACAATAAAAAAGCCAGGGATGCCATTAGGAGATTTCTTTTATTTCACGAAGTCAGACCGCATAGCGACGATATTCATCGTCAGTCTCGTCATAATTCTGGCGGTGACATCATATTTCGTGGTCTGTTCCGGCGATGATTTCTTCGTCGGAACCCCTGCCGACAGCACCGCGGTGGCTGGCGGGAAGGCTCTTGGCGCTGGAGAGAAAGAATATTATAATGTGGAGGGAAGAAAAGCCGAACTCTTCCCCTTTGATCCCAATACGGCAGACAGCACACAATTGTTGAGGCTCGGACTGAGCCAATGGATGGTGAGAAATATATACCGCTATCGTGCTTCCGGAGGAGTATACCGGGAGCCGAAGGATTTTGCGCGCCTCTACGGACTTACCGTGAAGCAGTACAGAGCGCTCGAACCATATATCCGCATCAGTGCTGACTACAGACCGGCATCGGAGCTGTATACCGATGACCGTTCCGCCTACGACCGCCATGGCTCGCCATCGGCAGAATACAATGACGCTCCGCCGAGAGACACACTGAAATTTCCCCGTAAGCTGCGCCCCGGAGAGACCGTGCCGCTCAACACCAGCGACACTACACTGCTGAAACGGGTGCCGGGAATAGGTAGCGGATACGCCATCGCTATAGTGAGAAAGCGCGAGCGGCTGGGAGGCTTCTATTCCGCAAGGCAGTTGCTCGAGATAGATGGACTGCCCGAACAGGCTCTCCAGTATGTCAGCGTGGACGAAGGGGCGGTGACGAAGCTTAACATCAACAAGCTGTCGTTCTCAAAACTCCGTCAGCATCCATACATCAATTACTACCAGGCACGCGATATCGTTGACTACCGTCGGCTGCGCGGAGATATAAAGTCACTCAAAGACCTGCGCCTGCTGAAATCGTTCACGCCGGCAGACATAGAAAGGCTCAGCCATTATGTGACCTACTGACGGATGTTTTTCCGCTAAATAACCGGCAAGGACAGATACAACAGGGAAAACAGACAATACAACATAAAATAACCAAAACATTATCAAGCATGGTGCTGAATTACATTTGGATAGCGTTTTTCGTCATAGCCTTCGTCATAGCGTTGGTGAAGTTGATCTTCATGGGCGACTTCGAAGTGTTCCCGGAGATGATGGGGTCCACGTTCGAGTCGTCGAAGGCAGCCTTTAAGATTTCCCTCGGACTGACCGGCGTCCTTTCGCTGTGGCTCGGCATAATGAAGGTGGGAGAGAAGGGCGGAATGGTGAATGCACTGGCAAGGCTGCTCTCGCCGGTGTTCTGCAAGCTCTTTCCCGACATACCTAAGGGGCATCCCGTTACTGGCTCCATATTCATGAACATAGCCGCCAACATGCTCGGACTCGACAATGCGGCGACGCCGCTCGGACTGAAGGCAATGGAACAGCTGCAGCAGCTCAACACGAAGAAGGACACGGCAACGAATCCGATGATAATGTTCCTTGTGCTCAATACCAGCGGACTGACGCTGATTCCCGTCAGCATCATGGTATACAGGGCGCAGCTCGGAGCGGCACAGCCCACCGACATATTCATCCCCATCCTCCTTGCCACATTCTTCTCTACTATGGCAGGAATAATAATCACGAGCCTTTATCAGCGCATCAACCTTCTCAACAAGGTGATGCTGCTCACCGTCGGCGGCATGTCGCTCGCCGTGGCAGGCATTATATGGGGATTCGGACAGCTCGACAAAGACCAGATGAACATAGTGAGCACCACGGTGGCGAATATCCTGCTCATGACTATTATCGTGGGGTTCATTATGGCAGGAGTGAGGAAGAAAATCAACGTTTACGACGCTTTCATCGAAGGAGCGAAGGAAGGATTCCAGACCGCAGTCAGGATAATACCATACCTCGTGGCAATACTCGTGGGCATCGGAGTGTTCCGTGCGTCGGGAGCCATGGACATGATAATCGACGGAATAAAATGGACAGTAGGAGTGTTGGGCGGAAACACCGATTTCGTGGGAGCGTTGCCTACAGCACTCATGAAGCCGCTCTCCGGCAGCGGAGCACGTGGAATGATGGTAGACGCCATGACGACATACGGTGCCGATTCCTTCGTAGGCAGGCTTAGCAGCGTGTTCCAGGGCTCCACCGACACCACTTTCTATATCCTCGCCGTATATTTCGGCAGCGTGGGCATCAGATACACCAGACATGCCGTGGCATGCGGACTTCTGGCAGACCTTGCCGGAGTAATCGCGGCGATAGCGATATGCTATATGTTCTTCTGATGCAGCATAGGGGCATAAGACCTGCATACACGTCAACAAGAAACAGAAAACAGCATAGCGGCAAGGCATCCTGACCATGCCGCTGACAAACAAACATAAGCAAATGGCAAATTTAAAATCACTCGCTAAGGATACGGCAATCTATGGATTGAGCAGTATCGTAGGAAGATTCCTCAACTATCTTCTCGTGCCGCTATACACGGCAAAGCTGTCGGCAGCGAGCGGCGGCTATGGTGTCATAACCAATGTCTATGCCTATACGGCATTGCTGATGGTGATACTGACATACGGAATGGAGACCACCTTCTTCCGCTTCGCCAACAAAGAAGAAGAGAATCCGCAGAC
Source organism: Prevotella pectinovora (assembly GCF_041323955.1). Classification (NCBI taxonomy): domain Bacteria; kingdom Pseudomonadati; phylum Bacteroidota; class Bacteroidia; order Bacteroidales; family Prevotellaceae; genus Prevotella; species Prevotella pectinovora. Next base: position 2,651,416 of record NZ_JBGLIV010000001.1, on the reverse strand, counting down.
AGTATATACCACTACACTCATCAGTGTGGGCTTCACCTCACTGATGTTCATAGCCCTCGTGCTGCTCTTCATCAATCCCATATCCGCCTTTATGGGCTATGCCGACCACCAGTCGTATATATGGGTGATGGCGATTACCGTTGCCATCGATGCCTTCCAGTGCATACCGTTCGCATACCTCAGGTATAAGAAGCGCCCGATAAAGTTCGCTGCCCTGAAACTCCTCAACATCTTCATGGCGATAGTCCTCAACATCGTGTTCTTCCTCATTCTGCCCAATATCTACGAGGCAAACGGCGGCACCGGGTTCATATCCGCCATCTACGACCCTACTGTCGGGGCAGGCTATGCGTTCTATGTCAATCTCTTCTGTTCTGCCATCCTCACGTTCTTCTTCTGGCGGGAACTCGTAGCACAGAAATATTCGTTCAGCAAAGCGCTCCTGCGCCGCATGCTCAGCTATAGCTGGCCCATCCTCGTGCTTGGCATCGCCGGCATCCTCAACCAGACAGCCGACAAGATTCTCTTCCCTTATATATATAAAGGAAGCGATGCCCATTCGCAGCTCGGCATCTATGGCGCGGCAAGCAAGATAGCCATGATCATGGCTATGATAACACAGGCGTTCCGCTATGCCTACGAACCGTTCGTCTTCGGCAAGTCTAAAGACAAGGACAACCGTGAGACCTATGCCAAGGCGATGAAATACTTCATCATCTTCACCCTCCTTGCCTTCCTCGTGGTGGTGGGCTATATGGATGTGCTGCGCCATATCATAGGCAGAGACTATTGGGACGGACTGCGTGTGGTGCCTATCGTCATGGCGGCAGAGATAATGATGGGAGTGTATTTCAATCTCTCATTCTGGTATAAGCTCATCGACAAGACCATCTGGGGAGCGTATTTTTCAGGTGCGGGATGCGCCGTGCTGATAGCGGTCAACGTTATATTTGTGCCTCGCTACGGATATATGGCATGTGCCTGGGCTGGTTTCGCGGGATACGCCACGGCGATGGTGCTCTCGTATTTCGTGGGACAGCGCAAGTATCCCATTGCCTATCCGATGAAAGACATCTCCGTTTATGTCCTGATCACCGTAGTGCTGTATTTCTGCATGACCACGGCAAATGCCAGACTCTCCACACCGCTCGCCCTGACGGTGAATACAGTGCTTGGCGTCCTCTTCATAGCATATATCGTGAAGAAGGATTTTCCGCTCAGCGGATTGCCCGTGATTGGCAGGCATTTCCGCAAATGACAGGCATCAGCGGAGAAATTGAGAAATTATGAGGATTAAAAAGCGATATTTTCATCCACAAGCAAGTACAGTTGGAAAATATATCGTATTTTTGCCGAAACTTTAAATTAAATATACGAAAAATGAGAAAGAAATCATCAATCCTGTTAGCAGGACTGTTGGCTCTGTCTGCTGGCAGCGCCAAGGCTGACGAGGGAATGTGGACTCTCTACAACCTTCCCCAGGCAGTGTATGAGCAGATGAAGACCTACGGTTTCAACCTGCCTTACGACGCACTCTACAGTGGCGACGACGCCATCATGAAGTCTGTTGTCAACTTCTCCGGATTCTGTTCCGGTGTAGTGGTGTCGCCAGACGGACTCGTCTTCACCAACCACCACTGTGGTTTCGAGGCTATCCGCAGTCATTCTACTGTAGAACACGACTATATGCTCAACGGCTTCTATGCCAAGAGCTATGAGGAGGAGTTGCCAAACGAGAACATGTTCGTGAGCTTCATGGTGGAGCAGAAGGATATCACTGACGAGCTCACCAAGAAGGGACTCTACAACCTGCCTATCAACAAACAGTCAGAATTCCTCGATTCCATCGAGAATGTGATGTCTAAGGAGGTGAAGGCAGCAGACCCTACACTCCGTCTTGAAATCAAGCCATATTTCGAAGGCAACAAGTTCTACGCCACGACATACCGCGATTTCACCGACTTGCGCCTCGTCTTCACCGTGCCTAAGTCTATGGGTAAGTTTGGTGGCGAGACCGACAACTGGATGTGGCCGCGCCAGACCTGCGACTACTCTGTCTTCCGTATCTATGCCGATCCTAAGACAAACGGTCCTGCAGCATACTCTAAGGACAATGTGCCTTATCGTCCGAAGCATTGGACTAAGGTGTCGCTCGACGGATACAAGGATGGCGACTTCGCCATGACAATCGGTTATCCGGGCACTACCAACCGTTACCTCTCATCATACGGTATCAAGGAGCGTCGCGATGCCGACAATGCCCCACGTGCACAGGTGCGTGGCGTGAAGCAGCAGATCATGATCCGCCACATGCGTGCCGACGAGGCAGTGAGAATCAAGTATGATTCCAAGTATGCACAAAGCTCCAACTACTGGAAGAACTCCATCGGAATGAACAAATGTATCGATTCCATCGGTATTATCCGTCAGAAGCAGGAGTTCGAGCAGCGCATCAAGGCTTATCAGGACAGCACCGGCTATCTGAAGGGCAAACTTGATTTCGACAAGATGAAAGACCTCTACGCCAAGCGCTTCGACGTGCAGTATGTGTTCACCAACTGGATTGAGGCTTTCAACCGCACCAGCGAGTTCAATACACGTGCTTTGCAGGTGCTCGGAGGAATGGAAGTAAAGGGTCCTAAGGACAAGCCGGCAAAGCAGTATGTGCAGTTCGAGGACAACAGCAATGCTTGGGACGAGGCTCTCGACAAGGACGTTATGGCAGCTCTGCTCAAGAACTACCGTGAACATGTAGACGCCAAGTATCTGCCGGCTTGCTATGCCAAGATCGACAAGGACTTCGGCGGCGACTACAAGAAGTTCGTTGACTATCTCTACGCCAAGTCTATCCTCATGAAGAGCGGTGAGAAGATATTCTTCAACAAGAAGAACTACAAGAACGACCCGGGTGTGCAGTATGGTCTTGACATCAAGGCTATCTATGACGAAGTGATCGAGAAGATCCGTGCCCTCGCTCCGGAAATCAAGCAGCAGGAGCGCTATCTCTGCGACGCCAAGGTGCGTATGGAGGAAGACCTGCCACACTATAGCGACGCCAACTTCACTATGCGCCTGAGCTACGGACAGGTGAAAGACCTCGTAGTCGGCGGTAAGCCAGCAGGCTACTACACCACTTCAGAGAGCATCGTTGAGAAGATGAACACTGGCGACAAGGTAGTGGATTATTACGCTGAGCCAGAGCTGAGAGACTTGATGTCGGCAAAAGACTTCGGTCGCTACACCGACAAGGAGAGCGGAAAGATGCAGCTCTGCTTCCTCACCAACAACGACATTACCGGTGGTAACTCCGGTTCACCGATGTTCGACGGCAACGGAAACCTCATCGGTCTCGCCTTCGACGGCAACTGGGATTCACTCTCAAGCGACATCCGTTTCGATCCGGTACTTGCCCGTTGCATCGGCGTTGACATGCGCTATGTAATCTATCTCATGGACAAGTGGGGTCATGCAGACCGTCTGCTCAAGGAGATGGGAATCGACAAATAAGTAATCACCCTCCCCAAACGGTCGATTTGGGTTGAAACGATAACGAAATAAACGGCGGCAGCCTCACGCTTGAGGTCTGTCGCCGTTTCGTCATTTTGTGAAATTGAAAGTATATAAGGTGTTTTCCATGGTATTACTTCTTCATTGCCTTCCTGCACCTTGTCACTGCCGAACCGAGCCATGCAACGGCTAACAGACGGACAGCCACCGACAGGTCGGCAGGGAATATGCAGGCGAAGAATGCCAGCTGCACCTCTATCAGGCGCCATGTCTGACCGATAGACAGCTTTCTTTCCAGCACGCTCGAGTAGTATTCGCCCAACAGGCGGACCGGTTCTGATGCCCATGCGCCTATCTTGCTGATAAGCTCCGTGAAATCAATGTTCTCATTCTCATTCACGCCAGTTGTCAAAATCATTTTCTTCTCCATATCCTTAAGTTTTTTATTTTCTGTTTTTACTTTGTCCTTTCTCTCCCGAAGAAGCCCCGTAGGGTCTTGGGCTTATCCAAACCTATGATGACCGGTTCGGGACAGATAGCCCTGTTTTCCTCTTCCTGTTGCAAAGATATATGGAGTTTTTGCACAATAAGTTCACAAGACAAACTATTTCTGTTAAATATGATATAACATATTGCCAGTTGGCGGAATTAATTTAACCAAACAAAGTCCACTTTTCCAAAACCAAAATCCAAGTAACCCCTAATGACCGGTTGGGGTTTAAGTTACTCGATATGAGTAAAAGTTGCCCATAACGCTGATTTTTAGTAAAAAATAAGAATTTTCAAAAAAACTGTCAGATCATCTGGTTTTTTGTCGTAATATTCTGATAGACAGACAGTTGGTTGTCTGGCGATTGTCAGGCAATTGTCTGGATGGTTTGCTGATGAAAGGAATTGTCAGATGTGAGGAAATACCTGATGAAAGGAATGTCATCTGTGAGTAATTCATTCTACAGGAATAGTATGCGTTGACAGTATCCTGAAACCGGAAAATGAGTATTACAACATTCTCTTATTGGGCAGACGTCTGACAGCAAATCTGCCCAACAGGGGCAAGCAGCGTGCCCCACTTGAGAAAGCACCTTGCCTCACTTGGGCAAGCATCGTGCCCATTTGTGGTCAATTTATTGGTCAATGAGTTGGCTGGTGTCGTTATATTTCAATAGAGATAGAAGAAAAACAGGACAATACGCATAGAACTTTGTACGTAATGACACATCTATTTACTCTTTGAAACCCTGAAAAACATATTCTTCCGTTAATTTTGCCGGCAAGAAATGAATACCCATTGTCAATACAAGAACAATCAAATATAAATCAAGTCAAACTTCACAACTTTATTGTTAAACTAAAAACTATATTATTATGAAAAGAAATCTATTCAGAATCTTCGTGGCATTCGCAGCTTTCTTCTTTGCTGCACAACCGGCAGACGCACAGTTTGGGAATATCCTGAAGAAGGTGACAAAAACTCTGGACACGGTATCTAAGAAGGACGCCAAGATCAAACGGACAGATCCTGCAGCCAGCAAGGATATGCCGCCACAGTTCGTTGGTACTACCACCACATCAGAGTCTGGAGCCACCGTCATCAATCCTTTTGCCAAGGATGTAGACATCCAGTTGGTAGGTGCCTATGGCAAGAGCACCTCAGAGAACTACGGCACCGTGACCCTCGTGCTGAAAGTGAAGATGATAGCCGACAAGTCGCGTATCAGTCTCGGCGGTGTTGGAGATTTTCCTAATTCAGACCTTCGCAGCGTAACAATGTTCGTTGACCAAGACGGTGAATCTTATACGCCAGACGGCGGCACTACATCCGACTCTTTTGACGTCAGTGAGGGAGTTTATGTGAAACTGAAGCTCGATGGTACCTATACAAGATTCGAGAATGTGAAGAAGACCGCCAAGGTGATGCAGGTGCTGAAGCTCGGACTGTATGTTGATGCGGCAATCAGAGGATACATCACGATGAAGAACGTGCCTATTCAGTGGGACGTAGAGCCATAATTTGTCATCTTAAGCATAACCTTCGAAATTTCCCCCTGTCGTGGGGAATCAAACCCCACATTAGGGGGGTCCGTTTCCACGGTGTGGGGGGATTTCTGGCATGTATTTTTGTCACCTTTATTATTTGGCTAATCTTACAGGTTTCTTATACAAGACTAACGCCAAATCGGTCATTCGGGCTAAAAGATAAAACTCGCTGTGTATCTTTTTGATATGTCGGAAATAATTCGTACCTTTATACTTTGAAAGATATAAAGATATTGTCCGAAACAAAAAGAGAAGTATACAATGCTGGAAAATCATTATTACGAAGGTCTCGTTGAGGCAGGCTGTGACGAAGCCGGCAGAGGCTGTCTTGCCGGAAGCGTTTTTGCTGCCGCCGTTATATTGCCACCCGATTATGAGAACGAACTGCTCAATGATTCGAAGAAACTCACCGACCGCAAGCGCAAGCAGCTTCGTGAGATAATAGAACACGATGCCGTGGACTGGGCTGTGGGCATCGTGGAGCCTGGAGAGATTGACGAGATAAATATCCTCAATGCGAGTATCCTCGCCATGCACCGTGCTTTAGACCAGCTCAAGGTGCGTCCCGAAGCGATGATAGTAGACGGCAACCGCTTCAAACCCTACCGCGACCTTCCATACACCACCATCGTGAAGGGCGACGGCAAATACCTCTCCATCGCTGCGGCGAGCATCCTCGCCAAGACATACCGCGACGACTATATGGACCGTCTGGCGGAAGACTATCCGCAGTATGACTGGAAGAGCAACAAGGGCTACCCAACTAAGAAACACCGTCAGGCTATCCGTGAATGTGGTATTACACCATTCCATCGCCGTTCTTTCACTCTCCTGCCTCCCGAAGAGCTGACACTCGACTTTGAATTCTGAAATCATCCGGAAACCAGATTGCCTGATGGTTTCTGAAGATTTCTGATGAATGGGGTTGAGGTTGCTTATCCCGAACTGGGGTAATATCTTTGTAACTGTTTGGTTTTTACATATAAAGGTGCAAAATATTCATTAGACTACCAATTCACTAGTCTTTCGAATGCCTATACTATAGGCAGGCTTATACCGTTGATCTTCTGGTAAATGTCCAGAGCATACACGTCGGTCATGCCGCTGATATAGTCGACTACCGCCATGATTCTCGTCTCCAGATTCGGCGACGTGATGTCATACTGGCTGCTCACCCTGCTTATAAGCTGCTTGGAGTAGAACCTGTCGGGATGCACTGCAGCTTCGGTCATTATCTCCATCAGCGTTTCCATAATCTTGAAACCGCTCAGTTCCACGTCGAGCACCGGTTTGCTCTTGTATATCCTGTTGAACGACACCTCTGTGCACCTTTTGTATGCTTCTCGCTGAGGTTCCGGGATGTGGTCGATGAGACATCCCTTGAAAGTGCCGTCGAGAATCTCCTTCTCGTGGTCGATGAACGCCCTCGCACACACGTTCTCCAATTTGCCTATCACGCAGGCACGCATGTAAATCACCTTCTCGTTGTCGTCGGTGATTCCTTCGTCCTTGATACGCTTTTCGATACTGTTTTTCACGCTTTCATCGAAGAATCCGAGCAGGAGGTCCTTTGTCTGCTCGAACGAAAGAATCTTCAGCTTGTGAGAATCCTCAATGTCCATTATCTCATAACAGATGTCGTCAGCCGCTTCCACCAGATACACCAGCGGATGACGGGCATAGGCAAGCGGAGCGCCAGACTGAGAATGACGGATAATGCCCAATTCATCGGCTATTTTCTGATATATCTCCTTCTCCGTGCAGAAGAATCCGAATTTGCCGTGGTCTCCGGCGAGAGCCGATTCGAACGGATATTTCACTATCGAGGCGAGCGTGGAGTATGTCATTACGAATCCACCGTCGCGACGCCCTTTGAATCTGTGGGCAAGCAGACGGAAGGCATTGGCATTACCCTCGAAGTGGGTTATGTCGTTCCATGTACCCTCGCTGATCTCGTTTTTGAGGAAAGCCCCTTTGCCCTCTGTGAAGAACGTCTGTATCGCCTTCTCACCGGAATGTCCGAACGGCGGGTTTCCCATATCGTGGGCGAGACATGCCGTGCTCACTATCGTGCCGATCTGCGGAAACAGCGTCTTGTCCAGTTCCGGCTGCTTTCCTATTATCGCCGCCGCCACGTCGTTGCCCAGCGACATGCCTACGCTCGCCACCTCCAGACTGTGTGTGAGACGGTTGTGAACGAAGATGCTTCCCGGCAGCGGGAACACCTGAGTCTTGTTCTGCATGCGGCGGAAGGGAGCAGAGAAAATCAGACGGTCGTAGTCGCGTTTGAACTCGCTGCGGTCGTCATGGCGCTCTATGTGGCGGTCTTCCTGTCCGAGGCGCTTGTTAGAAATCAGTTCTTTCCAATTCATATAGAAAACGGTTATTTTGTGCAAAGTTACAAAAACGTGGAGAAAAGCGTGCCCATATCAGCAAGAAATGTATTACCTTTACACCCGACAACAAAATCTTAGCCGTTACTGTGGGGATGCGGAGCAAGTATTCTCCGGTGGGATACCCTGCCGCTTGGAGATAATGGGCACATCCGCAGACGGCACAAAGGAAAAAACAAGGAAATATGAAAGTAGCGATATTCTGTTCGGCAAATGAGAATATAGAGCCGGTTTATTTTGAGAAAACGAGAGAGTTAGGGGAATGGCTTGCAAAAAACGGCGATTCCATCGTGTTTGGCGGTTGCGACATGGGCTTGATGGAGTGTGTAGCCAAGGCAGCCTATGAAGCCGGAGGCATGACAATCGGTGTGGTGCCGTCGAAAATAGAAGAGAACGGACACGTGAGCCAATACCTCAGTGTGGAGATACCCTGCGACAATCTCAGCGACCGCAAGGACCTGATGCTGCTCAAGAGCGATGTAGTGGTGGCGCTTCCCGGCGGACTGGGCACCCTCGACGAGATCTTCACCGTGGCAGCTTCTTCAACTATAGGTTATCACAACAAGAGGGTGATACTCTATAACATCAACGGCTTCTGGAACACCCTCATCGCACTGCTCGACGACCTGCAGCAGCGCGGAATGATCCGCGGCGACTACCACAGGCACATCGAGATTGCAGATTCCTTCGAGCAGCTGAAGCAGCTGCTGGGTTGACGTTTCCTGCCGTTGGTGTCAGAAACTTCTCAACCACGCCTTCAGCATGAGTTCCATTTCGGTGTGGTATTTGAACGACTCCCTTATTCCGAAGCCGTGGCCACCCGACGGGAAGACATGCAGGCTTGCCGGCACATCGTGGCGGTATAGTTCGTTGTAGTAGTTCACTCCGTTTGCCGGTAGCACGGCCCTGTCGTCGTCGGCAAGCAGGATGATGGCACGTGGTGTGGTTCGCGACACCTGGGCGTCGTTGCTATACAGTTTCTCATCCTTCTTCTTGGCATCCTTGCCGAGGAAGTTGTCGTGGCTGCCCTGATGAGTGATGTCAGGCATCATCGTTATCACGGGATAGAAGAGAATCTGGAAGTCGGGTCTGGCTTCACCTTTTGAATGAGTTGCAATAGTGGAGGCAAGGTGTCCGCCGGCAGAGAATCCCATTATACCCACCTGGTCAGCCTTCACTCCCCATGCCGCAGCGTTTCTGCGCACGAGTTTCAGCGCTTCTTCTGCATCCGCTATGGGCACCTCGCAGTTGCCGTGAGGCATGCGGTATTTCAGCACCACCGCCGTAATGCCCATATTGTTGAAGAACGGAGCCCAGTTGTGTCCCTCGTGCTCCATTGCCAGATGCGAATATCCTCCGCCCGGGCATATCACCACGCATCTGCCGGTGTTGTCAGCCTTTGCCGGCTTGTATACCCACACCTTTGCAGTGTCCTGGGCGTCACCGTTGTCGTTCGGTGCATTGTTGTTCCATAAGTTCATGCTGATGCCCTTCTGGGCGTTGGCCACACAAGCCGTGCCTGCCACAAGGAGGGCAGTCAGAATCATTCTTGCTCTTTTCATTTCCGTAGTTGTCGTATTTTGATTATTCCCCATGTCGGAAGACGACATGAGTAGCAGTTTGCTAATGCAATATTCGCAAAAAAAACTGACATACGCAAGAAACTCCCTCCATTCACATTGATTTAAACATTTTTTTTGTAATATTGCAGTCGCAAAGGCTACGACGGCCATTGTCAGCATCACTTAAAAAACATACATTATGCACGTATTGGAACAATTCAGATACTGTCCGAAATGCGGCAGTTCGCATTTCGTGGAAGCAAGTGAAAAGAGCAGAAAGTGTGAAAATTGCGGTTTTGAATTCTATCTCAATCCGGCTGCAGCAGTTGCCGCCTTCATCCTTAACTCCAAGAACGAGCTCCTCGTGGAGCGTCGCAAGCTGGAGCCAGCCAAGGGGATGCTCGACCTGCCCGGTGGATTCTGCGACATGGGCGAGACCGTGGAACAGGCGATGAAAAGAGAGATAAAGGAAGAGACGGCACTCGACGTGGTGGATATGAAATACCAGTTCAGTCAGCCGAACGTCTATAGATTCTCAGGTTTCGACGTACGTACCCTTGACATGTTCTTCCTCTGCAAGGTGGCAGACGAGACGCAGCTCAAGGCTTCCGACGATGCCGCCGAATGTTTCTGGCTGCCACTGTCGGAGATACATACCGAACAGTTCGGACTACGCTCCGTACGCCAGGCACTCCATACATTCTTCGACGGAGTGTTGGGTTGATGCCCACAGAGGCAAGACTTGCCTTTTATCAGATATCAATAGTGTTTTATTAACTTATGGAGATTATTGAGCAATGATCAACAGACTGAAGATCATGGACCTCAGAATGTTGCCACTGGCAGTGCTCTCGATGGTAATGGTGCTTCTTGCCGCTTGCGGAGGCAACGGCAGAAGAACGTCGCCATATGTTGACGTGAACACCGATTTCAACCATATTTATGAAACTATCGTGACCAGCGCCGACCTGTCGCATGCCAAAGGGATGATAAAGAAGGCATACGACGAGGAGAGAATAGGCGAGGGACAGAAGAAATATCTCGAAGCCATCGTGGTGTATCGGGCTGAGGCACGCTTCGACTCCGTGATGGAAATTTGCCAGCAGGCTCTTGACGCTTCAGACACCAAGAACGACAAGACGTTGACATACTGCATCTATGCGCTCATGACAAACTCGGCAGTGGCTTCGGAAAACAATGCGGCGATGCTGCAGTATGCCTCAGCCACAGAGACGCTCGCCCAGGAACTGGGACGCAAGGACAAGGAATTCGAGATGAAGGCCACTGTGGGATATGGTATGGTGCTTCTCGGCAACTCTGAAGAAGGACTGAAGATGATAGAGCAGGCTCTCGCCGATCTGATGAAATACGATTCGTGGAACTGCTTGAACAGTTATCTGATAGCATCTAAAATCAAGGTGGTGGCACTGCATATTCTCAACAGACCGGCTGATGTGGTGGACTTGTGCGAAAAGGTCATTGCCCTGCTCGACAAGGGTATAGCCCATCCGGAAGGAATAAAGGACAAGCCGCTGGCATGGGAGAAAGACAAGGAGTCCTTCGCCGTGATGCTGAAACTCTACCGCACCCAGATGCTGGCTTTCCTGTCTTATGCCCATGCCGAAATGGGAAACAGAGACCTGGCTATGCAGAGCCTGAAGGAATTTGACCAGTCGGAACAGTCGAAATCCCTCGACAGCCAGCGTATGATAGTGCCGGCTCTCGGAGAACTGAAGCTCTTCGACAGGATGCTCGCAGTATATGCTAAGATTGACAAGGAAGACGGTGGTGACACTATAACCGAAAGCTATAGGGATGAACTCGAACTGAAGGCGAGTGCCGCTTCTGCCAAGGGGAACCGCGAGCTGGAGCGTCATTACCTGAGGAGGGCGCTGAATCTTGAAGACACGCTGCATGAAGCACAGAACATGGCGCTGATGGCACACACGCTGTCAGTATACAAGGTGCAGGACGAGCAGATGAAGGCTCAGGATGCCAAGGCTGCCGCCAAGCTCATGCTCGTGGCACTGGTGGCGCTTGCGACAATAGTGTTATTCGTAGTGGTATATATGTTCCGCCTGTATAAGCAGAAACAAGTGGTGGCGCTCAAGAACAAGGCTCTTGTGAGTTCCATAGAGAAGGCATTGGAATATAAAGACAGGTATGAGATGGCAGAAAGGGCACTTGAAGATGCTGAAAACAGGGCGTGCGAAGCTGAACGCAACAGTGAGATGATGAGAGTTGCCATACAGAGAACCGCAAAAGGCAAGGAAATCGCCCTTAGAGACGACAATGCCGGTCTGGACGAGGAATTGTCAGCAGTGGCTGCCAAAGAGGCTGAAAACGCAAATGACGCATCTTCTGACAACTCTGAAGATGCAAGTAGCCTCTTTGAACAGATAGACCGCACCATCCGCGACGAAAGATTGTATCTTAATCCCGACTTCCAGCGCCAGACGCTTGTTGACATGTTCCATTCAGACAGGAACAGGGTGGGGCGTGTGATAAAGGATTTCAGCGGTTTCTCCAATCTCTCAGCCTATATCAACAACTACAGACTGGAATATGCCTACCGCCTGCTGCGCGACTTGGACAGCAAGCAGACCATCGACAGCATTGCCAAGGCATCGGGATTCTCCACCGTGCGCACCTTCCAGCGCCTTTTCAAGGATCGTTATGGCATGACACCGGCAGAGTTCCGCGAGAGTTATCCTGGCTTGAGGACAAATGAATGATTGTAATGGATAGTCAAATGAATTATAGTCTATAAGATAATCAGATGAATTATGGTCTATAGTAAATCAGATGAATGATTGTCCTTAGATGGTCCGGATACAGATTTCCCCTCATATCCCCGACGAATCATGGAAGTGATGCTTCCTTTGTGATATTGTCCGGGATATGAGGGGAAACTCATATATTCTGTTTGTACGTGACTTTGTGATTAAGCCAGCAGTTTCTTCACGATGTCTGAAATCACCTTACCGTCGGCTTTGCCAGCCATCTGCTTGCTTGCCATTCCCATCACCTTGCCCATGTCCTTCATGCTCGAAGCACCGGTCTGCTCGATGATGCCCTTCACGATGCCTTCAATCTCATCGGCGCTGAGAGGCTTAGGCAGATACTCCTCGATCACCTTTACCTGTGCCAGTTCCTCGTCGGCGAGGTCCTGACGGTTCTGGGCGATGAAGGTGTCGGCAGACTCCTTGCCCTGTTTTGCCAGTTTGGCGAGAATCTTCAGGGCGGCAGCGTCCTCAAGAGTGTCGTTGGCACCCGGTGCTGTCTTAGCCTCTATGAATACTTTCTTGATGTTGCGGAGGGTTTCCAGGCGAACCTTGTCGCGGGCTTTCATTGCCTCCTTGATGTCGTTGCTTACTTGATCGTATAACATTGTTATTGTTTTTTTTGTGTTTGAATTCTATGCAAACTTTATAGTGCCCGAAGTTGTCGTTCCCACCTTCGTCTGCGAAACGCTGTCTACATCGCCCTTAGAGAGCTTTATCAGCTCGTTGTTCTGCGTTCTGCTGCGGCTGTAGGTAGGCATCGACTCAATGGCAGAGATGAGGTTGTCGTTGTCCAGATCGTCGTTGCCGAAGATGAAGCAGCGCACCTGTGGTCTCTCCTTGTTGTTGCTGCCCTTGCCATAATAGCTGTCGATGAGAGCATCCTCGGCGTCCTTCTTCTGTCGGGACTTGCGCATCTCCTCCACACTCTGCTCGTTCTTGTCGGTGATGTTCATCTTGCCGTCTTCCACCTTCATGCCGAAGCCGGTGGCGAGGATGGTCACCTTCACGTTCTCCTTCAGTTCCGGGTCGATGGAAACTCCCCATTTCGTCTCTATGTCGTCGTCGAAGCCGTCCATGAACTCGTTGATGGCCTTCATCTCGTCCATCATCAGCTCGTTCTTCTTGTCTTCGCCCTCCGAAGAGAACGATACGCTGAGAAGGATTTTCTTCGAGTTGAACACGTCGTTGTCGTTGAGCAGCGGAGAATGGAGGGCATTTTCGATGGCCTTCTTCAGACGGTCCTCTCCCTTGCCGAAGCCGGTACTCATCAGAGCCACTCCGCCATCCTTCAATACGGTCTTCACGTCGTTGAAGTCGAGGTTTATGATTCCGTGCATCGTGATTATCTCGGCGATGCTCTTTGCCGCCACGCTCAGTGTGTCGTCTGCCTTGCCGAAGGCGTCGATGAGCGATAGTTCAGGATAGATGTCAAAGAGGCGCTGGTTGTTTATCACAAGCAGGGCGTCCACGTTCTGTGCCATCTTCTCAACACCGGTGAGTGCCTGTAGGATCTTCTTCTTGCCTTCCCATTCAAACGGGATGGTCACGATGCCCACGGTGAGGATACCCATCTCCTTGGCGATGCGTGCCACTACAGGACCGGCACCCGTACCGGTGCCGCCACCCATTCCGGCAGTGATGAACACCATCTTGGTGCCGTCGTTGAGCATGTGCTTTATCTCCTCCTCACTGTCTTCTGCCTCTTGGCGTCCCTTCTCAGGCTTGTTTCCGGCTCCCAGTCCCTCTTTTCCGAGTTGCAGGTGCACGGGGACAGGAGAGTCGTTAAGGGCCTTCTTGTCGGTGTTGCAGAGAACGAATGTGACGTCGTGTATACCTTCGCGGTACATGTGGTTTACGGCATTGCCGCCGCCACCGCCCACTCCGATGACTTTTATTATGCTGCTTGGCTTGTCCGGCTCGCCGAAGGCTGATGCCATCATGCCTATTTTCTTATCGTCTGCCATATCTCTTATATACTTTCGTTGTTTACCAGTTTTGTCTTTTCTCTCTCTTATGTCTCGTTTATGTCGGTAGTATTATTCTTCGTTTTCTTCAGTAATCCACCTCTTGAATACCGAGATGCCCCTCTTGATTATATTGTCTTTCGGCTTGGATTCTTTGTTCTGAATCTCCTCGATTATCTTTGTAGCCTCTTCGGTGTGCAGTCCGTTAGGATATTTCTCCTTGTAGCTCTGGTATGCACCGATGGTGTTGTCGGCAACGGCCTTTGTCCATTCGTCGTTGTCCTGCTTGCGTTGCAGTTCCGCAGCAGCGGCAATTTCTGCCGGAGTCCTCACTCCTGCCGTTCCACCAGCCACATAGTTTGGCTCCGTAGGCTGTGTCTTTGTCAGAGCAGGTTGTTCGGGCTGGTTGCTTTCATTGAAGAGAGAAGTCTTTATCTCGCCTCCGTCGCAGCTCTGGTCGCCCTTCATGAGCAGTCCCAGCAGGGTGTTCAGCGTACCGTCGTGGGGGAGGTTGATGTTCTTGGTCGTCGTCACGGTGTCGTTGATGAACTGCACGATGTTTATCTTGTCAATCTCCGTCTTCTTGCTGAAAGCCTTGGTGATGTTCTTCATGTTGGAACCACCGCCGGTGATTACGATGCCGCCATTAAGTTTCTTCTTGTATTCTGTAGGCACCTGTGCCCACACGTTCTCTATTATCTCCTGTATGCGGGCTTCCACAATCTGCTGGAACTTTTCGCTTGAGATGGTCTGCTCCGGTGTGACGGAGTATTCCATCGTCTTGTCTCGCTCTTCCAGTTCGGTATATGCGCTGCCGTATTTTATCTTCATCTTCTCAGCCACATCCTCTTCGATGTTTGCCGAGGCGATGTCCTTGGTTATGTTGCTGCTTCCGAGAGGAATCACGGCGATGTGGCGCAGTATGTTCTTGTGGTATACGAGCATTGTGGTCGTTGCCGCACCCATATCCACAAGCATGCAGCCAGCCCTCTTGCGTGTATCATCGAGAATGCAGTCGGCAAGTGCCAGCGGAGCTATGTCGAGTTCGGCAATCTTTATCCCTGCCTTGTCGAAACAGTTGGTGAGCTTGTCGTAGAACGATTTGCGCCACAGGATGTTGAGGAAGTTTCCAGTCAGCTGGTCAGCCTGAATTCCTGCGGGGTCGTTCTCGTAGTCATTGCCCACTTTGTATTCTTGTATGGCAACATCAAGGATTTGCTTGTCTGAATATGTCTTGTTGCGGTTAGTGTCCATCAGTTCGTTCACCATCTGTTGTGTGATGAGCGTGTCTTTCGGCAGGTCGCGCACGATTTCGTTCTTGACGCTGAAGATTGACTGTCCGCTGACTCCTACATACACCTGCGAAATCTCCCTGTTGAGGGCGGCTTTCAGCTTTCCGATGATGTTGGTGATGCCCTGGATTGTCTTCTCCAGGTTGTGTGCCGTTCCCTTCTTGATATACGTTGAGGAGTCTTCGCTGGCCATGGCGTAAACGCTGATGCTTCCGTCATTGTTCTTTCGTCCTGCTATTCCTCTTAGCTTCGACGAGCCCAGTTCTATTGCTACTATAAAATCCTTTGCTGGCATATTGCTTATTTTTTTATGGGGTTGCTTTTATTTGTTTCTTGGTTTATGACCGTCTGTTCTTGTCGGTAGACTTTTTGCTTCCCGATTTCTTCTCGGCAGACTTCTTCTTGTCTGCTTTCTTCTCGGAAGACTTCCTGTCTGCAGCTTTCTTCCTGTCCGACCTCTTGCTGTCGGTCTTCTTTTTGTCAGCAGCTTTATCCGACTTTTTCCGGTTGTTCTCCTTCCTTTCAGTCTTTTTGTCCTTTGTATTATGACTGTTCTTCTCAGCCTCGTTCTTTTCGGTCTTTTGTCTGTCGTTCTGCGGCTTTTCCTGATGGCTGTCGCCAGGCTGCTGGGCGGCAGGAGTGTTGGCATCAGGCTTTTGTTCCTGCTGAGGCGCTTGCGGGGCGGTCTCCTGATTGCCTTTGGCGTTCCTGTCCTTCTTGCAGATTATCTGGTTGTCGAATTCCAGGCTTATATACGGATATTTGTTCCATCCCACTTGGCTCAGACCATATTTGTAGAATTTCTCCAGTCGTGTGAGTTTCGTATCCACGAATGCAGCAATCTTCTCCTTCCGTTTGGATGCATATCTTGTCTGAGGCATGTATCCGAGGAATACCACGTGGTCTCCGATTCGCGGCACTATTTCTATTCCACCGTCCGACAGCACGTTGATCTGCTCTATCATGTTCTTCCACAGGTCGTTTGCCATTATGATATTTGCCATTGGCGCGATGTAGTTGCGTGCGAACGATTGTCTGATGTTGCCCGTGGCTATTATCAGGTCAGAGGTATAGCTGGTGTTGGGCATTATTCCTCCTTTGTCGTCGAGATAGTAGTCGTCGCCCCTCTCGCTCTTTATCCTTATCACCGGCAGTCGCTGCGTGATGCTCACGAACACCTTGTTGTCTTTCGTCTTGTAGCATTCCGCTGTCTTCACGAACGGGCTCTTGCACAGCAGGTCTTCTATCAGCCTTGGCTGTATGTCCGTCATCTTGAAGTTCAGAGGATACATCCTGCTGTCCTTCATCATCTTCTTCACCTCGTTGGCGGTGAGGAAGCCGTTGGCATTCTGGTCGGCGATAACGATATTCACCTCTGTGCACACGTTTTTGCTCTCGTCCGGTTTGTTGAACGAGATCATCGCTACGAAGACATACACCAAGAGTATGACATCGAGCATCAGCAGTATTAGTTTCTTGTATTTTGGTCGCATTTCCATTCAGCCTGCCAGCGAGCCGCTTCCTTGACAGTCAGGGACGCTCGCCGGCAGGTAGTGTTTATTTCCTTTTCTCCAGTATCTTCTCTATTTGAGGCACGTAGTTGTCAAGGTCGCCAGCACCAAGTACGACGAGCACCTCGAAATCGTTGTCTTCTACAAACTTCAATACGTCCTCCTTGTGTATCATCTCCTTCTCCACTCCCGGTTTCAGATTGTCGTATATCAGTTTCGATGTCACACCAGGTATCGGTTCCTCACGGGCAGGATAGATGTCGCAGAGCACCACGCGGTCGAGCAGGCTGAGGCTGTCGGCGAAGTCCTTGTAGAAGTCTCTTGTCCTTGTATAGAGATGAGGCTGGAAGATAACAGTTATCTTCTTGTCCTTATATAGTTCCCTCATGCTTTTCGCACTCTGGTATATCTCCTTAGGGTGATGTGCGTAGTCGCTCATGAACACGAGTTTGTCGGTCTTTATCTTAAAGTCGAACCGGCGGTCCACTCCATGATAAGTCTTCATTCCGTATTTCAGTTCCTCTGCATTGCAGCCGTTAAGCTGAGCCATAGCCATAGCAGCCACACCATTCTCTATATTGATAGGCACCGGCTGTCCGAGCTTCACGTTCTTGATGCTTTCCACCGGCGATATGAAGTCAAAAGTGATTTCTCCGTTTCCGATCTTCACGTTCTCCGCATGGAAGTCACCTTCATCGCGGCTGTATGTATACACCTTCACTCCATCCTGCACGTCAGCCTTCATCTCCAGGTTTTTGTGGATTATGAGTGCGCCTCCTGGCTGTATCAGAGTGGTGTAGTGACGGAAGCTTTCGAGATAAGCCTCTTTGGTGCCGTATATGTCGAGGTGGTCAGGGTCGGTAGAGGTGATCACGCTCATCCAAGGACGGAGCCAATGGAAGCTGCGGTCGAACTCGTCGGCCTCTATCACCACGTAGTCGCTCTTTTCGCTGAGGATATAGTTTGTGCCGTAGTTCTTTGATATGCCGCCGAGGAAAGCGTTGCAGTCTATAGAACTCTGATGCATGATATGGGCACACATCGTTGATGTCGTTGTCTTGCCGTGAGTGCCTGCAACGCAAAGCCCCTTGTGAGTGCGTGTCAGCATACCGAGTACCTGTGCTCTCTTCTCCACGTCGAAGTTGTTCTCGCGGAAATATACCAGTTCCTTGTGTTCCTGCGGAATGGCTGGTGTGTAAACAACGAGAGTCGATGCCGGTTTCTTGCATGCATGGGGAATCTCGTCCACGTTTTCCTCATAGTGGATGAGCATACCCTCTTTCTCCAGCTGTTCTGTCAGTTTCGATGGTGTCTTGTCGTAACCGGCCACCACGAGTCCTTTATGTATGAAATAGCGAGCTATGGCGCTCATACCGATGCCGCCGGCTCCTACGAAATATACTGCTTTTATATCTTTCAGTTCCATTGCTTCTTTGTTTTTCTCCACAATAGCGTCAGCCTTTCCAAGCTGCTTTCAGGAATTAGCCTTCCGATTCAGCTACTGTATTGTCAGGGATTTGTATTTGTTTGTCATTTTTTGTTTTCCGCCAGTTTCAACACCTCGTCGGCAATGATGTCGGCGGAGTGGGGCAGACCGAGTTTCTTCACGTTTGTTGCAAGGCTCACCAGTTTTGCCGCATCGCCCACTGTTGTCAGTGCGAGCTTTATAACATTGTCCTTTGCCTCCACATCTTTCACCATCAGCGCGGCGTCCTTCTCCACCAGTGCCATGGCGTTCTTTGTCTGGTGGTCTTCAGCCACATTTGGCGATGGCACCAGTATCACAGGTTTGCCTATCAGACAGAATTCCGAGATACTGCTTGCTCCGGCACGGCTTATCACGAGGTCGGCAGCCTTGTATGCCGCTCCCATATCGGATATGAAGTCCATCACCTTCAGCATCGGCATGTCATTGTGGGATGCCATTTTCTGCATGATGCTCTCGTGGTAGTATTTGCCGGTCTGCCATATGAACTGCACTCCCGACTCCTTTATCTCCTTGAGATGAGCCAATACGCTCTCGTTCACGGTGCGTGCTCCGAGGCTGCCACCCACTATGAGTATCGTCTTCTTCTCCGGGTCGAGTCCGAACTGTTTCACCGCATCCTCATGGCTTATCTCCGCATTCACGATATTCTGTCTGACGGGATTTCCCGTCATCATTATCTTGTCAGCAGGGAAGAAACGCTCCATGCCGTCGTAGGCAACGCATATCTTGTCAGCCTTCGTCGAAAGCATCTTGTTGGTTTTTCCTGCGTATGAGTTCTGCTCCTGGATAAGACTTGGGATGCCCAGGGCATGTGCCGCGTCGAGAGTCGCTCCACTTGCATATCCTCCCACTCCCACTGCAGCCATCGGCTTGAAGTCTTTGATGATCTTCTTCGCCATACCCTTGCTCTTCAGGTAATCTATGAGCACACCGATGTTTTTCGGCGACCACAGTGGACGTATCAGTCCTCTGACGGGCAGACCTTTGATTTCGTATCCTGCTGCCGGCACACGCTGCATTTCCATTCTGCCAAGTGCTCCGACAAACAGAATCTTTGCCTCCGGGCGCTTCGCCTTTATGGCATTTGCGATAGATACGGCAGGGAATATATGGCCTCCAGTGCCGCCACCGCTGATTACAATCCTCAGTTCATTATCCATTGTTCAGAAATTTTGTTTCTTTGTTACTTCATCCGCAGTAGATATGCTGTCTCGCAGATGTCTTTTCCTTTATCAACCTTTACCGGTTATCTTTCCCTTTGATCTTTTTCATGACCTTTGCCGGTCGTTTCAATGCTTATGCTGCTATCGGCGTTGCTGTGGGAATGTGAGCTGTTTCGTTCTTCTTCTTTGCCGACCGGCTCACGCTCAGTATCATTCCGATATACACGCAGTTCATTATAGAAGAAGTTCCGCCCTTGCTTATCAGCGGCAGCGGCTGACCGGTCACCGGCAGCCATCCCACAGCCACGCCCATATTGAACAGAGCCTGTGTGACAAGCATCAGTGCTATTCCTATTATCAGCAGTGCCGGGAAGGTGTTGGCACATCTGCTCGCTATCGTCATGGTGCGGAACAGCAGTATTATATACAGCAGACACACACCCACGGCACCTATCAGTCCCATCTCTTCAATGATTATGGAGTAGATGAAGTCGCTGAAAGCCTGTGGCAGGTAGTCTCTCATCGTGGAGTTTCCCGGTCCTTTGCCCATCATGTTAGATGATGCT
This sequence comes from Prevotella pectinovora, assembly GCF_041323955.1. Taxonomy (NCBI): domain Bacteria; kingdom Pseudomonadati; phylum Bacteroidota; class Bacteroidia; order Bacteroidales; family Prevotellaceae; genus Prevotella; species Prevotella pectinovora. Next base: position 2,631,146 of record NZ_JBGLIV010000001.1, on the reverse strand, counting down.
ATGGCAATCTGTGAATATCCCTCCTGTGCGTCATTGTTGAGGTCGAATTTCTCTGGCGGAACATCTTTGCCGTCGAGGAACTTGTCTATACGGCTCTTCCAAGTGTCAAGGCGGTGGAACAATTTCGGTTCTTTGCTATCTTCTTTGTCTGTTGCCTTGACCTTGTTCTTGTCCACCATAGCCATCCTCGGGTCCTCTTCAGCCTCTTTCTCCTTGTCGTGTCCGAAGGCCATTACGATGATCAATCCACCCACTGCCAAAATGGCAAGAGATCCCATCAGTTTGCCCAACTGCCTCTTGGGAATTCTTCCTATCCACATCATCATCAGCACCACAGCACCCAGCAGTGCTGCCGTAGAGAGGTTTTCCAATCCTATGAGAACTATGAAGCCGCCGCTGACGGTGATGATGAATTTGAATGCCCTCTTGTCGACACCCGTGTCCGTCTGCATTGCGCTCAGTATCGTTGCCACGGCGAGCACTACGGCTCCTTTAGCCATTTCAGAGGGTTGGAATTTCATGCCGATTACCGGTATGGGAATCCATCTGTGGCCGTCGTTCACGGCACCTACGAAAAAACAGATTATGAGTAATACAAACGATATGAACAATGCCAGCGGCATGACGAGCTTGAAATATTTGCATTTCAGATTCATCGTTGCCAGCATGAACAGCACTCCCCATCCGAGCAGGAACACATGTTTGCATATCGGTCCCCAGTAGTTGGAAGTCTTGTAGGTCAAGTTGCTCGAAGCGCTGAACACCTCGATGATGCTTATTATACACAGCATGATGAAGACTCCCCATATCACAGGGTCGCCCTTTATCTTCCTTGTGGCAACTTTTTTCTCTGTCGTAGTCTCTTCTGCCATTTTCTGCCTATGTCTCCTATGCTATCAGTTTATTGTGTAATATATGGAATTTACAAGTTCCTGACGAGAGTCTTGAACTGTTCGCCTCTGTCCTCCATGTTCTTGAACAGGTCGAAGCTTGCGCAGCAAGGGCTCAGCAGTACCGTATATCCCGGCTTTGCCATCTTCTCGCATGCCTCCACGCAGTCTTTCATACAATGCGTGTCAGCCACCGGAATACCCATTCCATCGAAGAAATCATGCAGTTTCTTGTTGTCAGCACCGAGATATACGATGCCCGCACATTTCTTCTTCACCAAATCCTTTATCTCGTTGTAGTCGTTGCCTTTGTCCTTTCCACCGATGATGAGGATGGTAGGTGTCTTCATGCTTTCGAGGGCATACCAGCATGCATCCACGTTGGTAGCTTTCGAATCGTTCACGTAGAGCACGCCACCCACGGTGGCAACCTTCTCCAGTCTGTGCTCCACACCGGGGAAGTCGCTCAGGCTCTTGCGTATTTCCTCCTTCTTGATGCCGGCGATGTTTGATGCGATACCGGCAGCCAAAGAGTTATAAATGTTGTGTTTGCCCGTGAGGCTCAGTTCCTCCTGCTCCATGTTGAACGGAGTGGGGTATTCAATCTTGTACTGTCCCTCTTCGATATAACCGATGGAACCCTTCTCCTTCAGTTCAGAGAACGGACACTTCACAGCCTTGATGTCATATTTGTCGAGTTCCTTCTTTATCACAGGGTCATCGTTCCAGTAGATGAAAGAGTCCTCCTGTGTCTGGTTCTGCAGAATCCTCATCTTTGCGTCCACATAGTTCTGCATGCAGAAGTCGTAGCGGTCCAGATGGTCTGGTGTGATGTTCAGCAGGATGGCGATGTTTGCCCTGAAGTCATACATGTCGTCAAGCTGGAAGGAGCTGAGTTCTATGATATAGTATTCATGAAGCTCCTCCGCCACCTGCAGCGCCAGGCTCTTTCCGATGTTGCCGGCCAGTCCGGCGTCATAACCTGCGTTCTTGAATATATGATAGATAAGCGACGTTGTAGTCGTCTTTCCGTTGCTTCCCGTTATGCACACCATCTTGGAGTGTGTGTATCTTCCGGCGAACTCAATCTCGCTGATGATATGTATGTTCTTCTCCATACACTTTCTTATCATCGGCGCCTCCTTCGGTATGCCCGGACTCTTTATTATCTCGTCAGCGTTGAGAATCTTCTCCTCGGTGTGGTGGCCTTCCTCCCATTCCACGCCGTGGTCGTCAAGGAGCTTCTTGTATTTGTCCTTGATGGCCGACATGTCAGACACGAACACGTCGAAACCCTCTTTCTTTGCCAATACGGCAGCTCCGGCTCCACTCTCGCCAGCTCCAAGTATAACAATTCTTTTCATATTACTTTTGCTATATAATACCTTCTATTTTATTCTTTTCTTCTCCCTTTTTATCTCATCTTCAGCGTGATGATTGTCATTGCAGCCAGGATGATTGTCATTATCCAGAAGCGGATGGTGATCTTCGACTCATGGATAGCCGTGTGCGGCTTTTTGAACACATACTTGATGTTCGGGTCGAGCTGGTCGTCCGTAGTGCGGAACGTGTCGTGCAGAGGAGCGCGCTTTATCAGACGCTGCTTCACACCTCTCCTTGTTCCTAACTTGGCGTAGTAGACCTGCAGTATCACGCTGAGGCTCTCCACGAAGAATATGCCACACAGAATCGGCAGCATCAGTTCCTTGTGTATAATTACGGCACATACACCGATGATGCCGCCGATGGTCAGCGATCCCGTGTCGCCCATGAACACCTGGGCCGGATACGAGTTATACCAAAGGAATCCCACCAGCGCTCCCACGAAGGCACACATGAACACCACCAGCTCCTGTGAGCCCGGTATATACATGATGTTCAGATATGCCGCATATTCTATGTGACTGCTGACATAGGCGAATATTCCCAGCGCCACACCTATTATTGCGGAGTTTCCCGCACACATGCCGTCCATTCCGTCGTTCAGGTTAGCACCGTTGGAAACAGCCGTCACCACGAGGATTGTCATTATCACGAAGAGAATCCATCCTGCCGCCGTCTTGTATTTGCCGCAGAACGACATGATGTTGGAGTAGTCCAGGTTGTGACCCTTCACGAACGGTATCGTCGTCTTCAGTGACTTCTGTGCTTCAGGGCGGTGTTTCACCACCACCTCCGTGCCGTTCATCTTCTTCATGCTCAGATTCTCGTTTATTTTGGCGTCAGGACTCAGCCACAACACCAGTCCCACGATGAGTCCGATGCTTATCTGTCCCACGATCTTGAACTTGCCCGGCAGTCCCTCCTTGTTGTGGCGGAAAATCTTGATGTAGTCGTCGAGTCCGCCGAGGAATCCCAGCCATATCGTCGTGATGATCATTAGGATGAGATAAATGTTCCTCATTCGTCCGAGCAGCAGCACCGGCAGCAGTATGGCGGCAATGATGATGATGCCTCCCATAGAAGGCACGCCGATTTTCTTCACCCCGAACGGGTCTATCTTGGCATCGCGCTGCACCTCTGTTATCTGCTTGCTCTTCAAGTATTTTATGAACTTCTCTCCGAACCATGCCGAGATGGCGAGCGAGAGAATCAGGGCGAGCAATGCGCGGAACGAGATGTATCCCCACATGTGGCTTCCCGGAATGCCGAACTGGTCTAAGAATCTGAATAGATAGTATAACATGATATATTATATTCGTTTCACTTTTTGTTTGTCCCGTAGTCTGTCTTCCGTCAGGCGTCAAGGATTGCTTCGATGATGTGAGTATTTGGCTTTCCGCATCCTTATTTGATGCCCATAGCCTCTCTCAGCACCTCCTTGTCGTCGAAGTGATGTTTCACTCCCTTTATTTCCTGATAGTCCTCATGGCCCTTTCCGGCAACGAGTATCACGTCGCCCTTCTGTGCCAGCATGCAGGCGGTGCGGATGGCCTCACGACGGTCAACGATGCTTACCACTTTCTTCATCTGCTGGTCGTCCAGTCCGGCAAGCATGTCGTTGATTATATCCTGCGGCTCCTCAAATCTTGGGTTGTCGCTCGTTATTATCACCTTGTCGCTCTGCTTCACCGCCTCTTGCGCCATCAAAGGACGCTTGCCCTTGTCACGGTTTCCGCCGGCGCCACAAACCGTTATCACATGGCCCTTTCCTTCGAGCACTTCATGTATGGCATTGAGCACGTTCTCCAGTGCGTCAGGAGTGTGTGCATAGTCCACGATAGCCGTGTAGCCCTCTGGCGACTGTATAGGGTCGAGTCTTCCGCTCACGCTCTTCAGCGTGCTCATCACGAGGAGTACGTTCTCCGGTTTCTCGCCCAGCATCACGGCAGCACCATATACGGCGAGCAGGTTGCTGACGTTGAACTTACCGATGAACTGCACTCCCACCTCTCTGCCGTCGATTTCGAGATACATGCCGCCGAAGTGACATTCAAGGATCTTTGCCTTGAAGTCAGCCATTGTGCGTGTGGAGTATGTCTTCACCGTAGCCTTCGTGTTCTGCACCATCACCATGCCGTTCTTGTCGTCGGCATTCGTTATGGCGAACGCTGTCTTCGGCAGCTGGTCGAAGAATGCCTTCTTTGCATTGCGGTAGTTCTCAAACGTCTTGTGGTAGTCCAGATGGTCGCGTGTCAGGTTTGTAAACAGTCCTCCAGCAAAGTCCAGTCCTCCGATGCGCTTCTGTGCTATAGCATGGGAGCTGCACTCCATGAAGGCATACTGGCATCCGGCGTCTACCATCCTGCTGAGCAGATAGTTCAGCTCGATAGGGTCCGGTGTGGTGTGGTCGGCAGGAACCGCCTCGTCCTCGATGTAGTTGCACACGGTAGACAGCAGTCCGCATTTGTATCCCAACTTGCGGAACATATTATATAATAATGTGGCGATTGTCGTCTTGCCGTTCGTTCCCGTCACTCCCACGAGTTTCAGTTTCCTCGATGGGTCACCATAGAATATCGTGGCAACCTTTCCTGCCACGTCCTCAGTGGATTCCACCTGCACATAAGTCACTCCCTCGGCTTTCTCCTCTGGCAAAACCTCGCAGAGTACAGCCTTTGCGCCAAGTTCGATAGCCTTAGGTATGAACTTGTGTCCGTCCACCTGGGTTCCGCGCTGTGCGATGAACAGGTGTCCCTCCTTGATTCGGCGTGAGTCGATGTTCACGCCCGTTATCTCTATGTCTGTCTGACCGCAGACGCTGACCGTCTTCAGTCCTTTGATAAGTTCTTCCAGTACCATAGTCTTTCTTTATATATGTTATGTTGTTTTCTTTATTGTCCTTGATTTCCCCCTCCGTAGTCTGCCCTTCTGTACATTAGGGTGTCAAACTTCATTCATTAGGGTGTCAACGTCAGTTCCTGAGCTTTATCACGCAGCGCTGTCCCTTCCTTATCTTCGAGCCAGCTGCTATACTCTGCTCATACACCTTTCCTCTGCCGTAGATAGTCACCTTCAGACCTCTTGTCTCCGTGATGTACACGGCGTCGCGGGCTCCCATTCCTATCACGTCTGGCATCAGGTTTTTGGCATACGCCTTTCCCTTGGTCAGCGTCACCATCCTGTTGTTGCTCTCGGCCTTTCCCCATATCGGGTTTCCGTTTGCATAGCTGCCGTTCCATCCCTCGTTGGTCTTCACACCGAGATGTGCCAGCACATAGTCGGCGGCAAGCATGTTGCCGTTTTTCACTTCCGGCGTCAGCAGAGCGTCCGGTGTGCGTGCATCGGATGCGAGCAGCTTCAGGCTTTGAGCCATTATGCCCTCCGATATCTTGTGGAACACGGCACCGCTCTGTCTTCCTCCCGATGCAGGCAGTCCCGGTTTCTGTATGCATACGATGCAGCTGTATCGTGGAGCGTCGGCAGGGAAATATCCGGCGAAGCTGACGAGATAGTTCATCGGTCCGCTCTTGTATCCCGACCGTCCTTTTGAAATCTGTGCAGTACCTGTCTTGCCGGCCACCTTGAACGATTCCGAACCGGCAGCTTTGCCCAGTCCTTGACTCACCACGTGGTATAGGATTGTCTGCATTTCCTTGAGAGTCTTCTCCTTGCAGATCTTCTCCTTCACCACCACGGTGGGGAAATCCTTCACCACCTGTCCGTCTTTCACCACGCTCTTCACGAATCTCGGCGCCACCATCTTTCCGTTGTTTGCGATGGCGTTGTAGAAGGTCAGCGTGTATATCGGCGGCACCTGAGTCTCATATCCGATACTCATCCACGGCAGCGTGGTGCCATACCAGTTGGTGTATTGCCCACGTTTGTTTTTCTTCGGCATGCGTATCTGCGCCTTTCCCGCTCCCTTGAACGGCAGGTTCAGCGGTGCTCCCATTCCGATGCGTCGTAGTCCCTCAACGAATTTCTCCGGGTTCTTGCCGTAGTATCTGTCGATAATCCGGCTCACTCCGATGTTGGAACTCACCTCCAGCGTGCGAGGCAGTGATATCGTCTGATAACCGCCTGATGACCAGTTGTGGTCTCTCATCTTCGCTCCGTACATGTCCCATACTCCGCCTCCGGTGTCCACCATATAAGTGGTGTCCACCACTCCGTCGTCGAGCGCCACCATTATCGATGCCGTCTTGAACACCGAACCCGGTTCGAGCAGGTCAGACACGGCGTTGTTCTTTATCTCGGCATAGTCGCCGCTTGCGAGTTTCGACATGTTCACCATTGCCTTGATGTCGCCGGTGCTCACCTCCATCACGATAGCCACTCCCACGTTGCCGTTGATTTCCTTCAGCTTCTCCAGGAGCGCCCTCTCGCAGAGGTCCTGCATTCCCACGTCGATTGTCGTTATGATGTCGCATCCGGCCACCGGCGGCACGATTATCTCAGGTATCGTCTTGTCGAACACCTTGCGTATGCGCTTCTTTCCCGGTGTGCCGCTCAGGTATTTGTTGAACGACTGTTCCAGTCCGCATTTCGGCTGCCCGTTCCATATCAGGTCACCGATTGTTCGGCTTGCGAGCGATCCGAAGGGCTTCTTCCTCGTCGTATGCTCCACTTCGTGGAATCCTCCTCTCAGTCTTGGCTCTCTGAACACCGGCAGCCGTTTCACCTCCGTCATCTCCTCGAAGGTGGCTTTCCTCTTTATTATTCTCCAGCTCTTGTTCTTCTTGTCGTATCCCTCCTGCAGCCTGTCGCGGAAATACTCCTCGCTTTTGTCAGGGAATATACGGTGCAGCCCGGCGCAGATTTTCGGGAAATCGGCTCTCCACATGGAGTCGCGCCACTCCTGACACACGCTGAAGTCTATTATAAGGTCATATTCCGGCAGTGTTCCGGACAGCAGCCTTCCGTCGCAGCTCAGTATGTTTCCGCGTTCGGCAGGTTCCGGCTTTTCCTTTACCTTTTTCTGTTCCGCCACTTTCATCCAGTATTCACGCTTCAGAGTGCCCACATAAACCACCTTTCCGATGATCAACAGGCAGATAAGCACGGCAATCCAGGCTATTATCCTGTATCTCTTCACCGATTTGGCCAAGTTTTGCTGTCTGTTTGTATTCATTGTTCCGGTACGTTTATAATATAAGGTGGCTGGTTAGGAATATGCAGCACGCTGTCTTTGCAGTTCTGCAGCATCTGCAGCACGTTGCTCTCGCGGCTTATCTTCGTCAGTTCGCTTGTTGTCGTCATCGCCCTGAACTTCGCTTCTTCCAGCTCCTTGTTGAGCTTTGAAATCTGTATTCTCTTCTGGTCGCAGCTGTATCTGTTTGACACATATACTATCATGAAGCCCACGATTATCACGATGAGCCATTTGTACTGCTTTATTATCTTTGCCTGCAGGAATTCGCCGCCGAGGATTTTCTTGAGCGAGAAGTTCGACGACATCGGCCGTTCGTCCTCTCTGGCAATCTCCTCCACAATGCGTTTCAGTTCCTTTCTTGCCTCTTGGCTTTCCAGGCTTTCGCCGGTAGCCTCCACGTCCGTCTTCCTCTTTTCCGTCGTGTCGGCGGATGCTGTCGTGTCGGCAGTGTCAGTCGTTGCGGCGTCGGTGTTGGCGTCGTGTTGGCTGGCGAGAGGTTCCGTCCGGTGCCCGTCCGTATCTGTCAGTGTCGGTGTCGTTCCCTCTTCGGCGTTTATGTCAGTATAGTCTTCTTTCATTTCTTTTGTTCGTCTCCACTATTTGTCGGCCGGTTCTCTTTTCTCTGCAATTCTCAGTTTTGCGCTTCTGCTTCGCGGGTTGACCTGCTGTTCTTCGTCGGATGGCACTATCACTTTGTTGTTGACAAGTCTGAACGGTGTCTCCACCCTTCCGAAGAAGTCCTGTGTCGTCTTGCCTTCGGCATTTCCCGTCTTCATGAAGTTCTTTACTATCCTGTCCTCCAGGCTGTGGTATGTTATCACCGACAGCCTGCCGCCCGGTTTCAGCAGTTCCGTGGCAGAGGCGAGCATCTCCTTCAGTGCCGTCATCTCGTGGTTCACCACGATGCGCAGCGCTTGGAACATCCTCGCCATGTCCTTCTTTCCCCTTTCCTTTGGAAACAGTGGCAGCGTGGCATCCATCAGGTCCTGTGTCGTCAGTATCGGCTTCTGCTCCCTCGCTTTGGCGATGGCTTTTGCTATTCGCCTTGAGTTCTTCAGTTCACCGTAGAGGTAGAACATGTCGGCGAGTTCCTCTTCCGACCTCTCGTTCACGAGGTCGGCGGCATTCTCTCCGCCCCTTTTGTTCATCCTCATGTCGAGCGGTGCGTCGAATCTGAATGAGAACCCTCTCGTCTCGTCGTCGAAATGGTGGCTCGACACCCCCAGGTCGGCAAGCAGTCCGTCGAGTCCTTCCACTCCGTAGTAGCGCATCCAGTTCTTGAGATATCTGAAGTTGCTCCTCACGAATGTGAAGTTGTCTTGCGGACTCACGTTCTTTTCCGCATCCGCATCCTGGTCGAAGCTGTACAGGTGTCCGCCACCGTCCAGCTCCTGCAGTATTCTGCGGCTGTGACCGCCACCGCCGAACGTCACGTCGACGTATGTCCCGTCATGTTTGATGTCAAGTCCGCCGACGCTCTCTTCGAGCAATACCGGCACGTGATATGTATCGATGATGGTAGCCATTGTTTTATTTAGTTTTTTCTTTAGTTTCCAGCAATATTGTCATTCACTTTCCCGTTGTCGGCATCCGCCGGCGAGGGGTCACCCATAATGCTCTCCAGAGCGGCGCCGAATTCGTCGGGCTCCATAAACGGGTCCGCGGTGTTTCCTTCGCTCCAGATCTCTATCGAGTCGCCCATGCCGATGAATTTCACCTGTCCGCTTATCGCAGCCATGTCGACGTATCTCTTTGGAATCAGGAATCTGCCGTTGCCGTCGAGCGATATCGCTTCCACGTCGCTCACGAACTGTCTGAAGATGCGCTGATGCTCCCTGTTCCAGCGGTTGAGCCTTGACCGCAGCTCGTCCATCTGCTCGTTCCATACGCTTTCCGGGTAGAGCACGAGGCATGGCTGGAACACGTCTTTGCGCAACACGAGGTTTCCCTCTCCGCTGGCTTGCAATACCTTGCGGAAAGTTGCGGGGAGGAACACACGTCCCTTCGCGTCGATCTTTGCCTCTATGTTACCTAAAAATCGCATACGTACATCTTAATGGGTTATTGGGCTTCAAAGTTACACATTTTCCCCCACACTCCGCCACTTTTCCCCACAATTTTCCTCTTTTCAGTATTTTTTTTTGATTTCTCTTCATTACTTGGTGTCTAATGAGGGCAGGTGGCGAGGTGGGTAGATGAGGCTTTTGGAACTAAATAAATTAATAAGAGTTCACAAATGAAGATATATTATTTAACATATCAGACGCCTTGTCCAATTGGGGTATGTCACAATATTCATATTCCGGTTTTAACCCAAATCGGTCATTTGACCTTATTTGAATTTTGTTTTGATTTCTGCCATCCAGATTCAATTCATCAGATTCCTGTCGTCTGGCAGCTTCTCCTGTCTGCGAATCATCCGGATAACTCGCGGATAATCATCTGGCTGTTAACAATCTGGTTGTCAGTAGTCTGTTTGTGTAGGTATTGCATTGAAAACAGATGGCCTGATGGTTTTGTGGCGATTGTTTTTTGCCAATATGGAATTTGGAGTAAAATGGAGTGAGATCTCCTCTGGCTGTTGATGGTCCGGACTAAATGCTTGAGGTCCCATCTGGTCATTAAGAATCAGTAATATGTATAACTTTTATACATATTTGTCAACTGTATGATTTAACAATTAAGCACCGTAAAGAGTTAAAATATCCTAATTCCAAAGCATTGTTTGTTTTCCCTTGCTGCAATGGTTGGGATTGGTGACGAGTCTTGTGTCTTGTCCGGTTTCAGTGCTGACGATTATGTTTCAGATGTATTTGTCTGGTATGTCCGGAAGGGTGGGGCATTAGCGATGCTGTGTCATGTTCCGTCCTTTTCCGATTGCCGTGCATGTGTGCGTCTCTATATATAATAGGTAATAGAAGAGCAAAACCGGTGCTTGGAATGAAGGTCAGGCAAACAATTCCCTCAGAATGGAGAGCGACTTCATTTCGCGGAAGTCAGCCACGTGCAGCCTGTAGTAGTCTGTTATAACGTCGAGACATCGGTTGCGGTCGGCGTGCGACATCTTGAAGAGTCGCATGTTGTCGTAGTTCATTCGCATCAGAGTCTGCATCTTGGTGGCGTCGTCGCCCGTGAGGAATCCCCTCTGCTGCGGTGCCCAGTCCACGAAACATCCGTTCTGCATGTCGAAGGCGCATCCCTCGCTGTAGTCCTCAAGGTTGGGAAAGAATCCCACAAACCTCGTCAGGCGCATCATGAACACAAGATGGAAGTTCGAAAAATCCTTTCTCGCTCCGTCGAGCCACTGCAGACTCTCAGATATGTAGTCGAAGAGAACCTCCGATTCCTTTTCTGACCGCGTGACGTTGGCAATGAATTCGGCGAGAAACATCGATATGGCGAGTTTGTAGGGGTCGAAGGGGATATTGGCGAATGCCACTGCCACATGAGCGTCTTTCACTGTGGCGAGTAGTCCCGGTGCCTTGCGGTCGAGAGTCAGTTCGAGAATCGACAGGGGTTGGAACAGTTGGCGGCGCCCGCGGCCCGCCTTCGACCGCCCTATGTTTAGCACGCACGACAGCCTGCCCTCCTCTCTGGAGAGCACGTCTACCATCATTTTCGAATCGTTGAACATGAAGGCGTGGAGCACTATGCAATTGATGTTGAAAGTCATATTTGTCGGCAAAATTATCAAAAAACCTCATTCGAAGGGCGTAAAATCCTTAAAAACAACAAGAAAAGCACGAATTTCAATATTTTTTCTTGAAAATATTTGTGTATATGATAAAGTTGACGTAACTTTGCACCGCAAAATCCGATTATGGTCCCTTCGTCTATCGGTTAGGACGAGAGATTTTCATTCTCTAAAGAGGAGTTCGACTCTCCTAGGGACTACAATAAAAAATAAAAAGATAATAACAAGATGGCAAATCACAAATCATCACTAAAAAGAATCCGCCAGGATAAGAAAAAGAATTTGCACAACAGATATTATGCAAAGACTATGCGTAATGCAGTTCGTAAACTGCGCGCTATGACAGACAAGGAAGAGGCTGTTAAGATGTACCCAAGCGTACAGAAGATTCTTGACAAGCTGGCTAAGACTAACCTTATCCACAAGAATAAGGCTGCTAACATCAAGTCAAGCTTGGCACAGCACATCAATAGCCTTGCCTAAGTCAAGAGTCGCACTATGGGGCGATGTAAAATGTTATTGAATCATACGGAATGCTGCAATCGGAAGATTGTGGCATTTCTGCGTTATGGCGTATCGTTATGTTATGGCATATCGCCGTTTTGCATGCCGATGGTGGCGTGAGGATGATGCAGCGTTATGTGTATGAAAACAAAGGCCTGACAGATGCGGAATCTGATGGCCAGTTTGGAAATAACCCCAATATGTCGAGGGTGAAGAGGAACGGCGACACTTTTTAAACCGAAAATTTCCCTATGTCAATAAAATTGACTATCTTTGCCCCTTGAAAAAATCAAGAAATCAACAATGTCAGACAATCAGATAAACGAGAACAACTATTCCGCCAGTAACATTCAGGTGCTGGAGGGTCTTGAGGCTGTGCGCAAGCGTCCGGCCATGTATATCGGCGATATCAGTGAGAAAGGTCTCCATCACCTTGTGAACGAGACCGTGGACAACTCCATCGACGAGGCGATGGCAGGCTATTGCACGCACATCGAGGTTACCATCAACGAGGACGAGTCTATCACGGTGCAGGATAACGGACGTGGTATTCCGGTGGACATGCACGAGAAACTCCACAAGTCGGCACTCGAAGTGGTAATGACGGTGCTCCACGCAGGAGGAAAGTTTGACAAGGGATCATACAAAGTCAGCGGAGGACTCCACGGAGTGGGTGTGAGTTGTGTGAACGCGCTCTCCACAAAGATGCTCTCGCAGGTGTTCCGCAACGGCAAGATCTATCAGCAGGAATACGAAAAGGGAAAGCCTCTCTATTCCGTGAAGGTAGTGGGAGAGACCGACCAGCAGGGAACACGCCAGCAGTTCTGGCCGGACCCAACCATATTCACCACCACCACGTATAAGTACGACATCATAGCCAAGCGAATGAGAGAGCTGGCATATCTGAATGCCGGCATCACCATAACGCTTACCGATATGCGTCCCGACGAGGAGGGAAAGACCCGTCAGGAGGTGTTCCATGCCAAGGAGGGACTGAAGGAGTTCGTGCGCTACGTCGACCGCCATCGCACCCACCTCTTCGATGATGTCATCTATCTGAAGACCGAGAAGCAGGGTATTCCAATCGAGGTGGCTATCATGTATAACACCGACTATAGCGAGAATATCCATTCATACGTAAACAATATCAACACCATAGAGGGAGGAACACACCTTGTGGGCTTCCGTATGGCACTCACCCGCACGCTGAAGAAATACGCCGACAGCGACCCGGTGATTTCAAAGCAGATCGAGAAGGCGAAGATAGAAATCGCCGGAGAGGACTTCCGCGAGGGACTCACCGCCGTAATCTCGATAAAGGTGGCAGAGCCGCAGTTTGAGGGACAGACAAAGACGAAGCTCGGAAACAACGAGGTTACCGGAGCCGTGCAGCAGGCCGTGTCGGAGGCGCTGACAAACTATCTGGAGGAGCATCCGAAAGAGGCGAAGCAGGTTTGCGAGAAGGTCATCCTTGCAGCTACGGCACGTATCGCGGCACGCAAGGCACGTGAGAGCGTGCAGCGCAAGAACCCGATGACCGGAGGCGGACTGCCGGGAAAACTCGCCGACTGTTCCAACCGTGACCCGAAGGAGTGCGAGATATTCCTCGTCGAGGGAGACTCCGCCGGAGGTTCGGCAAAGCAGGGCCGCGACCGCTACACCCAGGCAATCCTGCCGCTCAGAGGTAAGATCCTGAACGTGGAGAAGGTGATGTGGCACAAGGTGTTCGAGAGCGAGTCTGTGATGAACATCATCCAGAGTATCGGCGTGCGCTTCGGAGTGGACGGCGAAGAAGACAAGGAGGCGAACACCGAAAAGCTGCGCTACGACAAGATTATCATCATGACCGATGCCGATGTCGATGGTTCTCACATCGACACGCTCATCATGACGCTCTTCTATCGTTTCATGCCGAAGGTGATACAGGAGGGACATCTCTATATCGCCACTCCGCCATTGTATCTCTGCACCTTCAAGAACAAAGTGAAGGAATACTGCTACACCGAGCAGCAGCGTCAGGCGTTCCTCGACAAATACGGCAACGGCGTGGACGACGACAAGAATATCCACACACAGCGATATAAAGGTTTGGGAGAGATGAACCCGGAGCAGCTCTGGGACACCACAATGAATCCTAAGACCCGTCTGCTCAAGCAGGTGAACATAGAGAATGCCGCCGAGGCGGACGAGATATTCTCTATGCTTATGGGCGACGACGTGGAGCCACGCCGCCAGTTCATAGAGCAGAACGCCACATACGCCAACATCGACGCATAAACAGCCGGAAGGTGTCGGGACGGTACGTGGAAACATCCGGTTCCCCGGAAAGGAAACGGACCGGAAAACGGCAATAAGACGGAATCTGATGGTTGGTAATGCCTATACTTCATGGCAGAATGCTAAAAAACGAAGAAAAAGCAGATACAAACCACATATTTTATGCATAAAACGTTGCGCACGTTAATAATAATTGTTAACTTTGCAGCGTTCAGTGGAATGGGGAGCCCCGAAGGAGCTCCTCATTTTATTTTAAATCCCCGACAGGCGACACTTTCTGATGGATGACATTCTCTTGCCGCCTCAAGGGAATTACCACAAGTTATTTTATTTATGATAGACAAAAACGTAGTTGAAAAATTAGTTAACCAGTGGCTCGAGAACAAAGACTATTTCCTCGTTGACATTGAGATTAGTCCAGACGACAGAATCGTCGTGGAGATCGACCATGCAGATGGCGTGTGGATTGAGGATTGCGTGCAGCTCAGCCGCTTCATAGAAGACAACCTCAACCGTGATGACGAGGACTACGAATTGGAGGTTGGCAGCGCCGGCCTCGGACAGCCTTTCAAAGTGAGACAGCAGTATCTCAACTTCATCGGAAAAGAAGTGGAAGTGCTCGACGCCGACGGAAAGAAATGGAAAGGACTGCTCAAGAGTGTGGATGGAGACGATTTCACCATCACCGTGAAAGAGAAAGTGAAGAAGGAAGGAGCCAAGCGCCCGGTAATAGAAGACGTTGACAAGACCTTCGGCATGAACACAGTGAAATATACAAAATACTTAATAAGTTTCAAATAAGCTATGGCAGCATTGAAGAAAGAAGAAGAAACAGTAAGCATGTTCGAATCCTTCAAAGAATTCAAGGAAACGAAGAATATCGACAGAACGACTCTCATGAGCGTGCTCGAGGAAAGCTTCCGCAACGTCATCGCGAAGATCTTCGGCAGCGACGAGAACTTCGACGTCATCGTGAACCCCGACAAGGGCGACTTCGAGATATACCGCAACCGTACCGTCGTTGCCGACGGCGTGGAGCATGACGACAACAAAGAGATAACACTCACAGAGGCTCGCAAGATACAGGCAGACTACGAGGTGGGTGAGGACGTGAGCGAGAAGGTGGACTTCAGCAAGTTCGGACGCCGTGCCATCCTCAACCTGCGTCAGACTTTGGCTTCAAAGGTGCTCGAGCTCGAGCACGACAGCCTCTACAACAAATACAAAGACCGTGTGGGACAGGTAATCACAGCTGAGGTCTATCAGGTGTGGAAGAGAGAGGTGCTCCTCGTTGACGACGAGAACAACGAGCTTATCCTTCCTAAGGGAGAGCAGATTCCTCGCGACCAGTATCGCAAGGGAGAGACCGTAAAGGCTGTCATCCTGCGTGTGGACAACGAGAACAACAACCCGAAAATCATCCTCAGCCGCACAAGTCCGGTGTTCCTGCAGCGCCTGCTCGAACAGGAGGTGCCAGAGATTGCCGACGGACTCATCACCGTGCAGCGCATAGCACGTATGCCGGGAGAGAGAGCCAAGATCGCCGTTGAGAGCTACGACGAGCGCATCGACCCGGTAGGAGCATGCGTGGGAGTGAAGGGTAGCCGCGTGCACGGTATCGTGAGAGAACTGTGCAACGAGAACATCGATGTGATCAACTACACCGCAAACACCAAGCTCTTCATCCAGCGCGCCCTCAGTCCGGCAAAGGTCCTCAACATCAATGTAGACGAGGAGAACCACAAGGCAGAGGTGTTCCTCAAGCCGGAAGAGGTATCATTGGCAATCGGCCGTGGCGGTATGAACATCAAGTTGGCAAGTATGCTGACAGAATACACCATCGACGTGTTCCGTGACATGGAGGATGGCCAGGAGGTGGAAGACATCTACCTCGACGAGTTTGCCGACGAGATAGACCAGTGGGTAATCGATGCCATCAAGTCTATCGGCTTCAACACTGCAAAGAAGGTGCTTGAGGCACCACGCGAAATGCTCGTAGAGAAAGCCGACCTCGAAGAGGAGACGGTAGACCACGTGCTCCAGGTGCTGAGAGCGGAATTCGAATAATACATACAGTCCATACGGCACGCCGCTCCCCAGAACGGTGTGCCGCATGTGTAAGCATTCGGGAATGGCATGTTCCGGAAACTGGCGGACCGCAAGCAAGGGCGGAGAACGATGATTCCGCAGTCAGAACGCTCCGGACAAGCCGAATAATAACAGAAAAGAAAGAAGAAGGGTAAAACATATAGTATGAGCATCAGATTAAACAAAGCGATTAGTGAATTGAATATAGGACTTCAAACGGCAGTTGATTTCCTGAAAAAAAGAAGCGAACTGGGAGAGGCTCCTGAGGGTCCTAACTCCAAGCTCACCGACGGACAGTATAATGCTCTCGTAGAGGCATACAAGTCGGACAAGGAGGAGCGCACACAGGCAGAGAAGCTCTTGCAGAAGCGTCCTAAGGAGAAGAAACGCTCTGACAAGAAAGAGGGACGAAGCACAGAGCCAAGACCTCAGCAGAAGTACACACCATTAGGAAAGATAGACCTCGACAGTCTGGGCAAGAAGCCATCAGCGAAATCTGCTGCTTCTACTGCAAAGCCCGAAGAGAAAAAGGCAAATGCTGCTGCCGTCAGCAAGCCAGCCGAGGAGAAGCCCGTGGCACAGGAACCAGTGGAAACGGTTGCCAAAGAGCAGCCAAGTCAAGAACAGCCTAAGCCAGCCCAGCCTAAGCCGGAGCCGGTGGCATCAAAGTCGGAAGTGAAGGCAGAACAGCCAGCAGCACAGCCAGCTGCAAAGAAGGAGCCTAAAGAGGCATCACCGGCAAGTGCGGCACAGCCTGCTGCTGACAACGACTCAAAGGTGTTCACGCTGAAGAGCGAGAAGAAACTCGCTCCCAAGGTTAACGTGTTGGGCAAGATCGACCTCGACTCTCTGAACCAGAGCACTCGTCCTAAGAAGAAGAGCAAGGAGGAGCGCCGCAAGGAGCGTGAGGAGAAGGCACAGCATGGCGGAGCAAACGCCAATGGCGAGCGCAAGAAGCGTCAGCGCATCGGCAAGGAGCGTGTAGACATCGCTGCAGCTGCCAAGCAGAACAACGCCCAGGGCGGTCAGAAGAACGCCGGAGGTTCAAACAAGAAGAAGAACCGCAAGCGCGGCGGACAGAAGCCTGCTGAAGTAAGCGAGGAGGATGTAGCACGTCAGGTAAAGGAGACGCTTGCGCGCCTCACCAGCAAGGGACAGAACAAGAAGGGAGCCAAATACCGCAAGGAGAAGCGCGACGCCGCCCAGGAACATCTCAAGGAGCAGCGCGCCGAGGAGAAGGCAGAGAGCAAGATACTGAAGCTTACGGAGTTCGTTACCGTCAGCGAACTTGCCAACATGATGAACGTCTCTGTAAACCAGGTCATCGGTACCTGTATGAGCGTCGGCATCATGGTGTCTATCAACCAGCGTCTCGATGCAGAGACCATCAACCTCGTTGCTGAGGAGTTCGGCTTCAAGACAGAATACGTTAGTGCCGAGGTTTCGGAGGCTATCAATGAGGAGCCTGACGATGAGAACGATCTGCTGCCACGCGCTCCTATCGTTACAGTGATGGGACACGTAGACCATGGTAAGACTTCTCTCCTCGACCATATCCGCAATACCAACGTCATCGCCGGTGAGGCAGGTGGTATCACCCAGCATATCGGTGCATACAACGTGACGTTGCAGAACGGCAGACATATCACATTCCTCGACACTCCAGGTCATGAGGCGTTCACAGCCATGCGTGCCCGTGGTGCCCAGGTCACCGATATCGCCATCATCATCATCGCTGCCGACGACAGCGTGATGCCTACCACACGTGAGGCAATCGCCCACGCACAGGCTGCCAACGTGCCGATGGTATTCGCCATCAACAAGATTGACAAGCCGGGTGCCAATGCCGACAAGATCAGGGAAGACCTCGCCAATATGAACCTCCTTGTAGAGGAGTGGGGCGGAAAGTACCAGTGTCAGGAGATCAGTGCCAAGAAGGGCATTGGCGTTGACGAACTTCTTGAGAAGGTGCTCCTTGAGGCCGATATGCTCGAACTGAAGGCTAATCCAAACCGCAAGGCTACGGGTAGCGTCATAGAGTCGTCGCTCGACAAGGGTCGCGGTTATGTCTCTACTGTTCTCGTGAGCAACGGAACGCTCCGTGTGGGCGACAACCTGATTGCCGGAACAAGCTACGGACGTATCAAGGCTATGTTCAACGAGCGTAACCAGCGTATCGAGGAGGCAAAGCCGGCAGAGCCTGCAATCATCCTGGGTCTCAACGGTGCTCCAACGGCAGGTGATGCCTTCCACGTTCTCGACACTGAGGTGGAGGCTCGTGAGATTGCCAACAAGCGTCTGCAGTTGCAGCGTGAGCAGGGATTGCGCACTCAGAAGCGTCTTACCCTCAGCGACATCAGCCATCGTATCGCACTCGGATCATTCAAGGAGCTCAACATCATCGTCAAGGGTGATACCGACGGTAGTATCGAGGCTCTCAGCGACTCGTTCATCAAGCTCTCTACAGAGAAGATCAAGGTCAACGTCATATACAAGGCTGTGGGTCAGATTTCAGAGAGCGATGTTACTCTCGCCGACGCTTCGGATGCTCTCATCGTGGGCTTCCAGGTACGTCCTTCGGCAGCGGCCCGCAAGCTCGCCGACCAGGAGGGTGTAGAGATCAACACCTATTCTGTCATCTACGATGCCATCGAGGATGTCACTTCCGCCATGGAGGGTATGCTCGACAAGGTTGTCAAGGAGGTTGTCTCCGGTCAGGTGGAAGTTCGCGAGGTATACAAGATCTCGAAGGTCGGAACGGTTGCCGGTGCTTTGGTCACCGAGGGCAAGGTTCACCGCACAGACAAGGCTCGTCTTATCCGCGACGGTATCGTTATCCATACTGGAGCCATCAACGCCCTCAAGCGTTTCAAGGACGATGTCAAGGAGGTGGGAGTCACCTTCGAGTGTGGTATCTCGCTCGTCAACTTCAACGATATCCAGGTGGGCGACGTCATCGAGACGTTCACAGAGATTGAGGTTAAGCAGAAACTGTAACCCCCCAGGACTACATACTGATTTATAATAAATGAAAATGCGCCGGCTGTCATTACGATAGCTGGCGCATTTTATTTAAAAATGATTCTTAAACCCAAATCGCTTTCTATGTTAATATCCAAATGTTTTGACCATTATTTTCAATTTATGCTGAGATTTTATATTCAGGGGTGAATGTTTGGCGATTTCTGACCATGGCTGTGACCAAATGTACAAGTTTGTTCTTGACATTGTTCAGTGCAACCTGCTTCTTCTTTCCTCGTTCTACGAGGCGCATGTAGTACCTCGCCATAATGGGATTGAAGTTGACGGCAGCTAGTGCCGCTTGCGTCAGCATGGCCTTTATCTGGCGGTTAGCCATATAATGTACATGCGGATCGGAATGCACACTGGTTCCCGAATCTTTGCCAAATGGAGCTAGGCCGTAATAGCAGGCAATCTTGCGTGAGTCGTAGTTGAAACGCCGGAAGTTGTCGGTGTACACCATCAGGCACACAGCGTTCTGCGTTCCTATGCCAGGCACCGAGGTCACGATGGTGAACACCTCGGTGAGTTCCTCGTCCGACTTGATGAGATCGGCAATGCGCTTATCTATCTTCTCTATCTCCTTATTGAGTTCAGAGACGATGTGCCGTCCGCTCTGCGAAATCATTGTCTTGACTGGCGACTTCTCCATAGTGAGTCGCTTTTCGCCTCTACGCACCTGGAAACTGCATCTGTGTCTTACGATCATCTGACGGTATAGGAACAGCTCACGCAGTTGTGTAAGCGACTCGCTAAGAGGCTCGTACATAACGGCTTTATCGTAATTCCTCATGGCGTATTCTGCAATCATCGAGGCGTCAGCACGGTCAGACTTCAATCGTCTAAGACCAGATGCGTCTTTGATGCTCTTTGCGTTCTCAAGCCACATGTCGTAGCCTTTACCGTAGAGGAAGTTGCACAGTCCCTTGCTGTAGTCGCCCGTGTTCTCGCCACAGAAGAGCCACAAGGACGAGTCGATACCGCAGGAATTCTGCTCAACCCACTTGACCAACTGCCTATAGCCAGACACGGTTGTCTTGAACTCGTTGAACACTCTAGCAGCGGTTTCTGCCAGTCCGTCTGCAAAAAGGATAGCCACATCAACTTTTTCTTTCGAAAAATCAACTCCGATAAATAAATTCTTCATAACTTTGTACGAGTTATATTGTGTAGAATTGGTCAATAGTTGTATGGACTAACACTCTAACAAGGCTCAGAGCCGATAACTTTCTATCTGGTCTTTGCAACTATGTCGATGAGGACCTAAACGATTTATAGCTTTACGGCTGGGTCATTAGCTGGTTTACCTCTTCGACAGACCGATTCTACCTTTTTACAACAAAGGTACGAAACTGTCTTTAGCAATCATAGTTTTACCTTGATTATTTTGGAGTTTATGCGACTTCGTCGCAATCTTCTGCAAACTTAGAGGTCATTAGGGCTTGCTTGGATTTTGATTTTTTAGAAGGATGGATTTTGTTTGGCTTTTAATGAGTAATAGCGAGCTATTGCGAATTAAAAACAAGCAAAAGACGCCTTATAAAAAGCAAAAGACTGCAAGCAGTTATAAAATATTACATTGAACGGCCTAATGACCGTTTTGGGTTAAATTTGTTTTATAAAGTCATCAAGTCCGATTATGGTGTTATTTATGAAAATCAGTATATCTTAATTCCTCAAGTCGTTTAGCGTCGAGCACACCGTCGTCCCATAACTTGTCTGATTCGGCATCGAGCTCTTGTTGGAAATGCTTTGTCAGAACAGCTTGTACTTCACGGGCGTATTCTTCACTGTTATCATAGGAAAACAGTTTCAGTAAACCCAAATCGGTCATTAGGGCTTGCCTGGATTTTGTTCTTTTAGAAGAGTGGATTTTGTTTGGCTTTTAGTGAGTAATAGCGAGCTATTACGAATTAAAAACAAGCAAAAGACGCCTTATAAAAAACAAAAGACTGCAAGCAGTAAATATAAAATACAATAAACGGCCTAATGACCGTTTTGGGGTAAATGTTGCTGAGTGGGATTTAAAACTGAAGTTGCCATAATGTCTTGATTTTATCGTTATATTGCAAAGCTAGAATTTCTTTCCCTATTCTCAAAATATTTCATATAGAAATCAATATTTATTTGAGTCACAATATTTTCCCACAATCCCCAACGCAAAACAAAGGCGCATCCGGAACATTACCGGATGCGCCTTTTGGGGAATATTGTGTAGTCTGTCTTGTTAGTGGATGTTGTCCTCGATGAGGTTCTCGCCTGTCATGTCGGCAGGCTGCTCCAGACCCATGATGTGGAGGATAGAAGGAGCCACATCGGCAAGACGGCCGTCCTTGACAGTAGCCGAATTGTTGTCTGTAACGTAGATGAACGGAACTGGGTTCAGAGAGTGAGCCGTGTTAGGAGTGCCGTCAGCGTTGATGGCATTGTCAGCATTGCCGTGGTCGGCGATGATGATAGCCTCGTAGTCGTTGGCCTTGGCAGCCTCGATAACGTCTTTCACGCAGTTGTCCACAGCATGAACAGCCTTTGCGATGGCATTGTAGACACCGGTGTGTCCCACCATGTCGCCGTTGGCGAAGTTCACCACGATGAAGTCATACTCCTGAGTGTTGATGGCACCCACCAGCTTGTCCTTCACCTCGTATGCGCTCATCTCAGGCTTCAGGTCGTATGTGGCAACCTTCGGCGAAGGCACGAGGATACGGTCCTCGCCCTCGAATGGAGTCTCGCGACCGCCGTTGAAGAAGAATGTCACGTGAGCGTATTTTTCAGTCTCTGCAGTGTGCAGCTGCTTCTTGCCCTGCTTGCTGAGATACTCACCGAGAGTGTCCTGCACGTTCTCTTTCGGGAAGAGGATGTGTACGCCCTTGAACGAAGCGTCGTAAGGAGTCATGCAGTAATACTGCAGGTCCTTGATAGTATGCATTCCCTCCTCAGGCATATCCTGCTGTGTGAGCACCTGGGTCAGCTCCTTGGCGCGGTCGTTGCGGTAGTTGATGAATATCACCACGTCGCCCTCCTGTATCGTTCCGTCAACGTTGGCGTTTGAGATAGGCTTAACGAACTCGTCGGTCACGTCGGCAGCATAGCTCTCCTCCATAGCCTTCACCATGTCGGTAGCCTTTGTTCCCTTGCCCTCTACGAGCAGGTCGTAAGCCTCCTTCACACGGTTCCAGCGCTTGTCGCGGTCCATGGCATAGAAACGTCCCACGATGCTTGCGATGTGGGCGTCGTTCTTCTCGCAGTGGTCAGTCAGCTCCTTGATGAATCCCACTCCGCTCTTAGGGTCGGTGTCGCGTCCGTCCATGAAGCAGTGTACGAAGGTGTTCTTCAGTCCGTACTCCTTTGAGATTTCCACGAATTTGAACAGGTGGTCAAGAGAAGAGTGCACACCTCCGGTGGAAGTCAGTCCCATGAGGTGAAGGCGCTTGCCTGTCTTCTGTGCGTAAGAGAATGCGTTCACCACCTCAGGGTTCTTCAGAATAGAACCGTCGGCGCAGGCGCGGTTGATTTTCACGAGGTCCTGATATACGATGCGGCCCGCTCCGATGTTGAGGTGACCCACCTCAGAGTTGCCCATCTGTCCGTCAGGCAGACCCACGTCCTCACCACAAGCCATGAGCTGTGAATGGGCGCTTACTGCCGTAAGATAATCGAGATAAGGAGTAGGAGTGTTGTTGATCACGTCTCCCTTTCCATGTTTGCCGATACCCCATCCGTCGAGTATCATCAATAAAGCTTTCTTTGCCATGATAATTTTTATGTGTTATATTAAATGGTTGACAGTTGATGAGTTTGACGGGTTGACCGGAAGGCTTGTCCCTGTCATCACCCCGTATAACGGGTATAACAGAATGCATGTCTTGTAGACATCCCGTTTCTTTTGAGTGCAAAATTACAATATCTGTTTATATTATACAAGAAGAAAACTGCTAAATAGCTTTAACTGCCTAATGTCTTGACATATACCTATCCCCATTGTCAATCGTAGTTGGCAAAACTCCTTGAAGGCTTGTCCGTTCTCTGTTTTGACGTTTTTCTCCTTGCACAGCCCCGGCTTCTGTCCTGTTCGCCATCTTTCCTTCTTTCCGGTCCGTCAGTCTTCTTTCCGGTTCGTCAGTCCGTCCTTCTTTTCTTCTCCATTCCTTCCGTCTAAATCAGCTCAAAGTCAAATAATTAGTAAGAAAATCGCTGAAAAGTAGGAGGGTAATTAAAAAAACAGTAAATTTGTACCCAAACATTACCTTTTTTTTAGTATGAAGAAGATATACACACTATGCGCACTGGCATTTGCCGCTCTCACGGCATTTGCTTCTCCCGCAAGACCGGGACAATGGAAAACGGTACGTCTCGCTGACGGTACCGAAGTTAGAGTAGAGCTTAAGGGCGACGAATGGGGAAGCTATTGGCAGGCAGCCGATGGCAAGACATACGTGGAAGACGGTGAGACCGGTATTTTCAAACCGGTTGACGTGGCTCGTATGCTGAAGGCAACAGAGCCGATGAGACTTCAGAGAGCACAAGACCGTGCCGTCCGTCTGAAGAAACTCTACAACCAGAACCAGCTCCAGGCCAGCACTTCTCACAAGAAGGCAATCTCCGGAGGCAAGAAGAAGGGACTCATCATCCTCGTCAACTATCCTGACGGAAAGTCAGCACAGTTCCAGCCGGAGCACACCAGAGAACTCCTCCAGGAAGTTGCCAACGGCAAGAACTACACCAACAAGGAATTAGGCTTCACTGGTAGCGTGGCGGATTATTTCCGCTCTCAGAGTCTCGGCAAGCTCGATATCGAGTTCGATGTTGTAGGTCCATACATGCTTGCCCACAAGCGTTGGTATTACGGCACCAACCAGGGTTATTCCCACGACACCAAGCCAGGAGAGATGATTGCTGAGGCAGTATTGGCAGCAGATGCAGATGTAAATTATGCCGACTACGACTGGGACGGCGACGGAGAAGTTGACCAGGTGTTCGTGCTCTATGCCGGACTCGGTGAGCACGATGGCGGATCAGCAACAACAATATGGCCACATGAGTCTAAGCTCAGCGCTTCAGACTACAAGAAGGCCATCAACCTCGACGGTGTGAAGATCGATACCTACGCCTGCAGTAGCGAGTTGCAGAGAGGCAGTACCATCTGCGGTATCGGTACCATCTGCCACGAGTTCTCACACTGCCTCGGATTCCCTGATACCTACGACCCAACCAAGACACGTTTCGGAATGGGCACTTGGGACCTCATGGACGTTGGTTCTTACATCGACAACGGTTTCACACCTTCTTGCTACACAGGTCTGGAGCGTATGATTGCCGGATGGCAGAACGCCAAGGTGTTGGCAAACGACACCATTGTAAACAATATGGGCCCTATCTCAGAGGGAGGCGAGTTCTTCATCGTTTATAACGAAGGCTACAAGAATGAGTTCTATATCCTCGAAAACCATCAGAACGTAGGTTGGGACGCAAAGCGCAAGGGTACAGGTCTGCTCGTGAACTATGTAGACTACGATGAGAGAGTGTGGACCGGAATGGCTCCTAACGCCAACGGCGACTATGCGAGATACACCATCATCTGTGCCGACGGTTACAACTATGACCAGTATCCAGACAACAACTGCTTCCCATACGGCAGCGTGAACAGTCTGACAGACAATTCTGAGCCTGCCGCTACACTCAACCACGCCAACGTGAACGGCAAGAAACTCATGGGCAAGCCTATCACCGATATCCACAGAAATGCCGACGGCACAATGGGATTCACCTTCAAGCGTGAGGTGGAGCTGAGCAACACTCCGAATCCATGGGACAACCTGGTTGTTGACGGCATCGCTGAGGTCAACGCTGCTACACAGGCTAAGTCAGACAACCGCATCTATACACTCGACGGCCGTTTCCTCGGCACCGACATGAAGGCGCTCAAGAGCGGTATGTATATCGTGAACGGAAAGAAAATCCTTAAATAACAGAAAATGAAAAGAATCCTATTATCCATATCCGTGGTTCTCGCTGCCATCGCCATCCAGGCAATGCCGGTGAAGCCGGGAATATGTCGCAACATCACTCTCGCCGACGGCACGGTAGTCAAAGCTGAGCTCGTGGGCGACGAGCATCTCACATATTGGCGCACTGCCGACGGTGCCTGCTACAGACAGACACCGTCAGCTGGCGTGTTCTCTAAGGTGGAGCTTTCCGCTCTGCAGAGTGAATACGACGCAGTGGTGGCGCAGAAGGCAGCCCGTGAGAAAGCCATCCTGGAGTCGGCACGCACATCAATGCCGGTGAAAAAGGTAGAGGGAAGCAAATTCCAGGGCAAGAAGAAATGTCTTGTCATCCTTGCCAACTTCGCCGACACCAAGTTCAAGCCGGAGCATACGCTCGACCTCTACAAGCAGATCATCAACGGAGAGAACTACTCCGACGAGACGCTCGGATTCAAGGGTAGCGTGCGTGACTACTTCAAGGCTCAGAGTGGCGGACAGTTCGAGATCGACTTCGACGTGGTAGGTCCGGTAGACCTGCCGAAGGGATATGCCGGATATGGCAAGAACGACGCCTCGGGCAGAGACCAGGCGGCACTCGTATATCCTATGGTGGAGGATGCTGTGAACCTCGCCAAGGACCAGGTGACAGACTGGAAGCAGTATGACTGGGACGGCGACGGCCTCGTTGAAGAGGTGTTCGTCCTCTATGCCGGACACGGACAGGCAAAATATCCTCAGGATCCGGACCTCGTATGGCCTCACAAGTCTGCCATCGACCCTATGACCGTTGCCGACGGAGTGAAGGTCAGCGTCTACGCCTGCAGCAGCGAGCTGGGCGCCACAGAGGCAATCGACGGTATCGGTGCCTTCTGCCATGAATTCTCACACTGTATGGGACTCAAAGACCACTACGACATCAACGGTAGGGGATATGGAACAGGATTCTGGGACATCATGTGTTTCGGATGCTACAACGGCAACTCATTCCTCCCTGCTGAATACAACAGCTATGAGAAGATGTTCTGTGGATGGAAGGAGCCTATAGTGCTCAACGCCGAACCGCAGAAGATCGAAGGCATGAAGGCTCTCGCTGCCGGTGGCGATACATACATCTTCTATAACGACGGAAACGAGAACGAGTATTATATGCTCGAAAACCGTCAGAAGACCGGTTGGGACGCCGCACTGCCAGGCGAGGGACTCATCGTGCTCCACGTGGACTACAGCAAGGGCGCCTGGGAAGACAATCAGGTGAACTACAACGCTGCCCGTCAGCGCATGACTGTGATTCCTGCCGACAACACCCTCGGTTCTACCGATGAGGACAAGGCTGGCGACGCATGGCCTTATCAGGGCAACAACAGCCTGACGAACTATTCCCGTCCGGCTTGCACCGTGTACAACGCCAATACCGACGGCACGGGTTACATGAACAAATATCTGCTCAACATCAAACAGAACGCCGACGGCACAATCTCGTTTGAGTATACCACAAAGAGCGCCACAAAGCAGGACAAGCCAGAGGGAGCATTGCTCTATGAAACATTCGACAACTGCAGCGGCATCGGCGGTAATGACGGCATCTGGGATGGCGACAACGTGGGATTGGCAGACTTCTTCCCTGACAATGACGGATGGTCCGGCACTCCGAAGACCGGTGCCAACAAGTGTGCGCTCCTCGGTAACGCTACACGTAAGGCAAACGCCGTCACACCATCGTTCAAAATCTCTGAACCGGTAGTGATTTCGTTCCTCGCAGCCCCATACACAGGCAGCTCAGACAACAAGCTGATTCTGGCTGCAAACTATGGTTGCGACGCCGTGCTTGATGTCACAGAGTTCGCTCTCGTTCCTGGTCAGTGGACAGAGGTAAAGGCTAATGTCACCGGTTCTGGTGATGCCGCTATCCGCTTCAAGACCAACGACAAGGGCGTGTTCATCGACAATGTGTGCGTAATTCCTGTGAGCCTTGCCGGTATCAGTTCTGCCACTGCCGACCAGTCGCCAAAGAACGGCGAGATATACTCTATCGACGGTCGCTACATGGGTAAGTCAGTCAGCGATC
Source organism: Prevotella pectinovora (assembly GCF_041323955.1). NCBI lineage: Bacteria > Pseudomonadati > Bacteroidota > Bacteroidia > Bacteroidales > Prevotellaceae > Prevotella > Prevotella pectinovora. Next base: position 2,604,085 of record NZ_JBGLIV010000001.1, on the reverse strand, counting down.
TTCGCCCTGGCATCTATGTGATGAACGGTAAGAAGCTCGTGAAGTAACATTCAGAAACATTCCATTCAGACCTCGTGTCTGCACATAAAACAAGGATTGGATAATTGGAGAAGCTGAGACTCTCCGGTTGTCCAATCCTTTTATTATTTGGTGTTGGTCAATATGATTAAACCCAAATCGGTCATTAGGGCTTGCCTGGATTTTGTTCTTTTAGAAGAGTGGATTTTGTTTGGCTTTTAACCCAAATCGGTTATTAGGGCTTGCTTGGATTTTGTTATTTTAGAAGAGTGGATTTTGTTTGGCTTTTAATGAGTAATAGCGAGCTATTGCGAATTAAAAACAAGCAAAAGACACCTTATAAAAAACAAAAGACTGCAAGCAGTTATTAAAATTACAATTTAAACGTCCTAATGACCGATTTGGGTTAAAAGTTTCCAATAACGCTGATTCTTAGTAAAACCAAGAATTTCCAAAAAACCGTCAGACCATCTGGTTTTTAGCCGTAATATTCTGACAAACAGACAGTTGACAGTCTTTCGATTGTCAGGCAACTGTCTGGATGGTTTGCTGATGAAAAGAATTATCAGGTGAAAAGAATTCTCAGGTGTGAGGAATTCAGACTACAGGAATTGCCTGCGTTGGCAGAATCCGGGAAACAGGAATATGGGTGTTACAATATGAACTTATTGGGCAGATGTCTGAAAGCAAATCTGCCCAACAGGGGCAAGCACGTTGCCCATGATGGGCAAGCACGTTGCCCCACTTGGGCAAGCAGCTTGCCCATTTCATGAAGTTTTTGGTTGAAAACAAGGGCCGACATAACAAAGAAATGTCAGCCCTTGTGTCTTTTGACCGTTTGGGGTTAAATCACTCCGAACTGGTGTAGGAACACGAGCAGGATGCAGATGGGGCAGAGGAATTTCATGCAGAACATATACACGCCGAAATACTTGCCCGGCATCGTGCCCCAGTTGGTGTATTGGTCCTTCACTATCTTCTTGGGAACATACCATCCCAAGAACAGACAGGTGAAGAATCCGCCCAACGGCAACAATATCTGACTTGTGATGGAATCGAGCCAGTCGAACAGCGACTTGCCGCCCAGACAAATGATATCCAGATCGCTCAACGACAGAGAGCACAATACGGCAATCACCATGCTGACAGCCGTCACGATGGTAGCAGAACGGTTGCGCGACACATTGAACTCCTCTTCTACGAATGCCGTGCTCACCTCATGGATGGAAATCAGTGATGTAAGAGCCGCCAGCGACAGCAGGATATAGAATGACAGTGCCACCAGATATTCCACAACAGGAATGCCCCCGAAAGCCTCCTGGAAGACGTTTGGCAGAGTGATGAATATCAGCGACGGACCGCTGTCGGGGCTTACGCCCACGCTGAATGCTGCAGGGAAGATAATCAGTCCTCCGAGAATCGCTATCACCGTGTCTATAATGCCTATCTGCATCGCAGAACTCGTAAGGTTTGTTTCTTTCGAAAAGTAAGAGGCGAAGGTGCACAGACACCCCATGCCGATGCTCAATGAGAAGAATGCCTGTCCCAGTGCGCCGAGGAACAGCTCCTTGGTTACCTTGCTGAAGTCCGGCTTGAACAGGTATTCCACACCCGCCCATGCGTTTGGCAGCATGCAGGATGCCACCACAAGTACTATCAGCAGCACGAACAGTGCCGGCATCATCATCTTTGAAGCCTTTTCGATGCCGTCTTTCACTCCTCTGATGATGATAAGATGTGTGACAATCAGGAATGTCACAGCCCAGAATATCGGTTTTACGGGGTCTTTCTCAAAGGTGTTGAAGAAGTCGGCAAAAAACTGCGGGTCCCCGTTCAGCTGTCCTGCCGCCGATGCGTAGATATATTCGAAACACCATCCCGACACCACGGCATAGTAGCCGTTGACGAGGAGTCCCGTCAGCACTCCCAGATATCCCACCAGTCCGAAAGGTGTCTTGCCGGCAAGTTTGCGGTAAGCCCTCGCCGTGTTTGAGGCGGAATGTCTGCCGATTATGAATTCGCTCATGATACATGGTATGCCAAGCGCAAGCACGCAGACCACATAGACGATGATGAATAGCGCACCGCCGTTCTGTCCCGCCATATACGGGAAGCGCCATACGTTGCCGAGACCCACTGCCGAACCCGCCGTGGCGAGTATCAATCCAAGTTTACTACCGAAATTAGCTCTGTTCCCTTTTTCCATAACTGTGCTTTCTTTTGGTTTTAGAAATGAATATGCTATCCTAATTGTAATATTGATTTAGTTAATGGTCGCAAATGTATCAAATATTTTTTACTTTTGCATTAAAATATCAATTAAAATGAGACGAATCCCACAATTAATGCGTTTTTACCCCTTGTCGTGGCTCTGCATAGCCATAATCTGGGTGGCGTGCTTCTGCACTCCGCCACATACATCACTCGACGATGTGCCGTTCATTGACAAATGGACACATATCGCGATGTATGCCGGAACGTGTAGTGTGATATGGCTCGAACACCTGCGCCGCTACCGCTCCTCTGCCAGTCCGCGCCGCCTGCTCCTCTGGGCTTGGCTCGCTCCGGTGATGATGAGCGGACTGATAGAACTTCTCCAGGCATACTGCACGGGAGGCAGGCGGAGTGGCGATTGGCTCGATTTCCTTGCCAACGCCACCGGAGCTACCCTGGGCTGTCTTTTGGGATATCTGGCGTATAGGGTGAAGTACAACAGATGAGCGGGACAACTTGAAATCTTAACCCCGATATTTTGATATTAGCATTATTTGTAGTACATTTGCACGTATATTAATCAGCTAAAAACACTTATGAAGAAAACGATATCATCATTCGCAATACTTATGGCAGTGATATTCCTCGCATCATGCGGAGGAAAGAAATTCCATGTGAACGGAAATATAACGGAAGCTAAAGACTCAATGCTCTATTTCGAGAACATGAGTCTCGACGGACCGGTTGCCATAGACTCCGTGAAACTCTCTGCCGACGGATCATTCAGCTTTAGCGACGATGCGCCGACAGCGCCGGAATTCTATCGCCTGCGCATAGCAAACCAGATCATAAACCTCAGCGTAGACTCCACCGAGACCATCACAGTGAAGGCATCCTATCCCAAGATGTCAACAGGATATACCGTGAGCGGAAGTGAGGAATGTGCCACCATCAAAGACCTGGCTATCAAGCAGATAAACCTCCAGTCGTTTGTCATCGGCATCGAGAACAACCCAGCCATCGGGTACGACGCCGCCGAGGATACCATCCGTAAGGTGATAGAACAGTATAAGGATTTTATCAAGCGCAACTATATCTACAAGCAGCCGATGAAGGCATCCTCATATTTCGCCCTGTTCCAGGCTCTGGGACAGCGACTCATCTTCAATCCCCGTGAGAGCAAGGAAGACATCAAGGCGTTCGCTGCCGTTGCCACAAGCTGGGATACATACTATCCCGGTTCGCTTCGTGGCGAAAATCTCCACAACATTGCCATCGAGGGAATGAAGAATGTGAGAATCATGCAGAACAAGCTCGCCGAAAGCCAGCAGGGCATCGACCCCTCGAAGGTGCACACCTCTAATATCATAGAGATTGCTCTGCCTGACAACCATGGCAATATGCGCCGCATCACCGACCTGGCAGGCAAGGCAGTGTTGCTCGATTTCCATGTCTTCGCATCCGAAGGTTCCACACAGCGCATCATGAAACTAAGGGAACTCTACAACAAATACCACTCTCGCGGACTGGAGATTTTCCAGGTGTCGCTCGATCCAGAGGAACATTTCTGGAAGACACAGACCGCAGCGTTGCCATGGATATCCGTGCGTGATGCCGATGGAGTGGACTCCAAGCTCCTAATGCTCTACAACATCCAGAAGTTGCCGACCTTCTTCCTCGTAGACAAGACGAACACCCTCTATAAGCGTGACGAGCAGATCAAAGACCTCGATGCTGAAATCCAGAAGATACTCTGATAGTATCTTCGTTGGCGGGGAGCAGCGGCGAATGCGCCCGCTCCAAATAAAATGACAGACAATTCAACTGACTATATATATAAGGTATGCGCGCGCATACCTTATATTATTTGTACAAACTACCCATTGACATCAAACCATCCAGACAATCGAAAACAATTGTCTGGTCGCTAACTGCCTGTATGTCAATACGCTATACTGAAAACCAGACAATCTGACGATTTTTTTTGTTTTTTCGCTGTCATCATATTTTCTCCAGTCTGTCGTGGCATCTTAATATCTTGGTAAGCTGGATTCTGTTAGTCTGTGACACTGCAAAAACAATTGTTTCACACCCATTACAGCCGTGTGACATCTGTTATATTAATAAGTGTATATATGTCCGTTATCGTTGTACACTTATTGCTATCAGTGTGTAAGAAATAGGACCGTAATGTGAATAATTATGATTGTAAATATACGTTTATACCTCTATTTTAGTTAAATTTTTGGGGAAAAGCAGTTTTTATTACCTTTAGTTTTGTTTGGAATGGAAATAATATATAAATTTGCAAAAACGTAACAATAATTTATTCATTCATTAATTTAGGGAAGAGAGTATTTATGGAAAAAAGACTAACAATGCTGTTGGCCTCCCTGTTCCTCTTCGTAGGAATGGCTCTGGCTCAAACAGAAGTCTCGGGTACCGTGATATCTCACGATGATGGTCAACCCGTTATTGGTGCTACAATCATGTTGAAGGGCACTAAGACAGGTACCGTTACGGATATCGACGGTAAATTCTCGCTGACATCAACCCAAAGTAATCCAACCATCATAGTGACTTATGTCGGTATGAAGGATGTAACCATGAAGGGCAAGAAAAACATGAAAATTGTTTTGGAGTCTAATGCACAAGAGATCGGCGAGGTCGTAGTTACAGGTATGCAGAAGATGGACAAGCGTCTGTTTACTGGTGCCACAACTAAGATTGATGCAAACAAGGCAAAACTTGACGGTGTGGCTGATATCAGCCGCTCGCTCGAAGGCCGTGCAGCCGGTGTATCTGTGCAGAACGTATCCGGAACGTTCGGTACCGCGCCAAAGATCCGCGTGCGTGGTGCTACCTCTATTTACGGTTCGTCAAAGCCACTGTGGGTGGTTGACGGTGTCATCATGGAGGACGTGACGGAAGTAGACGCCGACGCTCTCTCTTCTGGTGATGCAGCAACACTTATTTCAAGCGCCATCGCTGGTCTGAACTCTGACGATATCGAAAGCTTCCAGATCCTGAAGGACGGTTCCGCTACATCTATCTATGGTGCACGCGCCATGGCTGGTGTGATCGTTGTTACCACAAAGCGTGGTAAGGCAGGTACCTCTAAGATCAGCTATACCGGTGAGTTCTCTTATCGCCTGAAGCCAAGCTACAAGGAGTTCAACATCATGAACTCTCAGGAGCAGATGGGTATCTTCAAGGAGATGCAGAACAACGGTTTCTTCTCGTTCGTAAGCTCATACCGCGCAAGCAACTCAGGTGTGTTCGGTAATATGTACCACCTCATGAACCAGTACGACCCTGCAACCGGCAAGTTCGGTCTCGACAACACTCCAGAGGCTATGAACGCTTACCTCCAGCAGGCTGAGTATCGCAACACTGACTGGTTCGACCTGTTGTTCAACAACTCGATTTCGATGAACCACTCTATCAGTATGAGTTCTGGTACAGAGAAGGCTCAGTACTATGCTTCATTCAGCTTCATGGATGATCCAGGTTGGTACAAGAAGAGCAACGTTAAGCGTTATACTTCTAACATCAACGCTCTGTACAACATCAGCAAGAAGGTTTCGTTGAACATGATCGGTAATGCTGCTTACCGTAAGCAGCAGGCTCCTGGTACCACAAACTCAAGCGGTATCAACGGTGTGACCGGTGACGTGTCGCGTTACTTCGACATCAACCCATATTCTTACGCTTTGAACAGCTCTCGTACTCTCGATCCAAATGCAGAGTATCAGAGAAACTACGCTCCGTTCAACATCTTCCACGAGCTCGACAACAACTACCTCAACTTCGACGTTGTTGACATCAAACTCCAGGCTGAACTCAAGTACAAGCCTATCCGCACAGTGGAACTCTCTGTTTTGGGTGCTTACAAGTTCTCTACCACCACACAGGTGCAGACAATCACTGAGAACTCTAACCAGGCACTTGCATTCCGTGCTATGGACGACGCTACAATCCGTGACAACAACTCATGGTTGTACAAAGACCCGGACAGCGCAAACTCACTGCCTATCACAGTATTGCCATCTGGTGGTTTCTACCAGGAGACAAAGTATAAGATGAACAGCTGGGACTTCCGTGCTACAGCATCTTATAACGACGTAATCAAGGACGACCACATCATCAACGTATATGGTGGTATGGAGATCAACAACGTTGACCGTAACAGCACATACTTCAACGGTGTTGGTATGAACTTCGGCAATGGTCTGCTCGGAAGCTACGACTACCGCTACTTCAAGCAGGCAAGCGAGGAGAACTCAATGTACTACTCTGTAGGCAACGGCTACAGCCGTGAGGTTTCTTTCTTCGGTACTGCTACATATTCTTGGAAGGGCCGTTATACAATCAACGGTACTGTACGCTACGAGGGTTCTAACCGTCTGGGTAAGGCTACAAGCGCCCGCTGGTTGCCTACATGGAACATCTCTGGAGCATGGAACGCTCATGAGGAGACATGGTTCGAGAAACTGAACAAGGTTCTCTCTCACGCTACTGTTAAGGCAAGTTACTCTCTGACCGGTGACAAGCCTGCCATCACAAATGCTAACGTAATCATCGGTAGCTACAACGTATGGCGTCCTTACACTGTTGACAAGGAGTCTGGTCTGCAGATCAACAGCTTCGCTAACCCTGACCTGACATACGAGAAGAAGCACGAGCTCAACCTCGGTATCGACCTCGGTTTCCTCAACAACAGAATCAACTTCTCGTTCGACTGGTATACTCGTGACAACTACGACCTCATCGGTCCGAAGCGTACAACTGGTGTAGAGGGTTCTATCCTCAACTATGCCAACGTAGCATCCATGAAGTCTCATGGTGAGGAGTTCACACTCAGTACACGTAACATTGTGACCAAGGACTTCACATGGTCTACTGACTTCATCTTCTCTCACACTAAGAGCCGTGTGACTGACCTCGACGCTCAGACACGTATCTACGACCTTATCTACGGTAACGGATTTACAATGAAGGGCTATCCTTACAGAGCTTTGTTCTCTATGGACTTCAAGGGCCTGAACAACTCAGGTCTCCCAACATTCGTAAACGAGAAGGGCGAGATCACTACAAGCGACATCGACTTCCAGTCTTACGACCTGTCTCATCTGAAGTATGAGGGTCCTACAGATCCTACAATCACCGGATCTCTCGGTAACGTGTTCTCTTACAAGAACTGGCACCTGAACATCTTCATGACATACTCGTTCGGTAACGTTACACGTCTTGACCCATCATTCGCTTACTCATATTCTGACCTCTCGGCTATGCCTAAGGAGTTCAAGAACAGATGGGTGGTTCCTGGAGACGAGCTGAGAACTACTATCCCAGCTATCGCCGACCTCAGAACAATCCAGAGCGATACATATCTGAACAGAGCTTACAACGCATACAACCTCTCTACAGAGCGCGTTGCAAAGGGTGACTTCATCCGTATGAAGGAGATTTCTCTCGCATACGACTTCCCTCTCAAGTGGATTAGCAAGATCGGTCTTACAAGCGCAAGCGCTAAGCTGCAGGCTACAAACCTCTTCTTGATCTATTGCGACGACAAGCTGAACGGTCAGGACCCAGAGTTCTTCAATGCCGGTGGTGTTGCAGCTCCTATGTCTAAGCAGTTCACATTCACATTGCGTCTTGGTATCTAATCAATTAGTATACATTAATAAGATTATAATATGAAATATATAAAGTATTTAGCGGTGTCGGCGCTTTGCGCAATGTCACTTACTTCTTGTAATGACTATCTCGACAGACTGCCGGACGACCGCGCAGAGGTGAAGACGGTAAGCCAGGTTAAAGAGCTGCTTACGTCTGCATACCCTGAGGGAAACAACAATACCATTATGGAGCTTATGTCGGACAACGTTTCTGACAACGGTACTTCTTATGCTTCTACTCCGTTGAAGGACGAGCTGTATCGCTTCGAGGACGTTGACGATACTGGTAACGACTCTCCATATTTTGTATGGAACCAGCTCTACAAGTCGGTGGCTACTGCCAACCAGGCGCTCGAGTATCTCGGACAGGTTACTCCTACTGAGGAGTCTGCAGCTGTAGAGGCTGAGGCTAAGATGATCCGTGCTTACTCTATGTTCCAGCTCGCCACTACTTTCTGTATGGCTTGGGACGAGTCTAAGGCTGATGAGTATATGGGTCTTCCTTATCCGAAAGAGCCTGCCAAGTTCATCGGCGGCCAGTATGACCGCGGAACTCTCCGTCAGCTCTATGCAAACATCGACAAGGATATCGAGGAGGCACTTCCAAAGATTGACGAGTCTATCTACACTGTTCCTAAGTATCACTTCAACAGAAAGGCAGCTTACGCATTCGCAGCTCGCTTCAACCTGTATTACAACAACATGGACAAGTGTATCGAGTATGCTAACGAGGTTCTCGGCTCTGACCCACGTTCTGTACTGCGTGACTTCGAGCAGTACACTCAGTTCGGTGCTCAGGATATCGGTAACAAGTATATCCAGTCTGGCGAGAAGGCTAACCTCATGCTGTTGGCTTCTTACTCTTCTGAGGGTTACATGGTAATCTACCCTGTATATCCACGTTTCCAGCATAACCAGAGCGTTTGCTCTTACGGTACATTCTGGGCTAAGGCTCCTTGGGGCCAGGGTTCAGGTACTGACGCACAGAAGGCACTGCTCTACTATGCTAACATGATATACGGTAGCAGCACTGCTGTTCAGTTCCCAAAGATGTTGCCACAGATGGAGATCACCGACAAGATCAACCAGACAGGTTATCTCCACATTGTTGACCCGATCTTCACTGGTGACGAGACTCTTCTCTGCCGTGCAGAGGCTTATGCCCGCAAGAAGATGTACACTGAGGCTGTAGCCGACATCAATCTTTGGATTGAGAACCACTGCCGTGCTCAGAGCGGTGAGGAGGTTCGTCCTGTGATGACAGAAGAGTTGATCAACGAGTTCATGGAGCAGCTCGACTATACTCCTGTAACATTGGAGTACTGGAGTGACCTTACAATCCGCAAGGAGCTTCACCCACAGGGATTCGAAATTGAGACAGGAACCCAGGAGAACATGATCAACCTCATCCTCCACATGCGTCGTCTGGAGACTATCTTCCAGGGACTCCGCTTCCCTGACTTGAAGCGTTACGGTATCGCATTCTCTCACCTCGTACAGCGTGCGGACCCACTCGTCTTCCAGACAGGTGACCTGAGAGGTGCCGTTCAGTTGCCAAACGATGTTATTAAGGCTGGTCTGCCAGCAAACCCACGTTGATTAAAATAATTAATTGGAAATATGAAAAAGATTAAATATTTAGGAATGCTGCTGATGATGTTCGCTGCAACTGCATCTTTCGTGGGATGTAGTGAGGACGACCTCGACTCAAAGAGCATCTTCGATACAAATCCTATCCAGCGTTCCGAATTCGATAACTGGTTGCTCAAGAACTATGTTCAGGAGTTCAACATCAACTTCCTCTATCACTACAACGACAAGGAGGCTGACCAGAACTATAACGTTACTCCTGCACAGACAGACAAGGCCATCGCTATCGCAAAGCTCATGCAGCACATGTGGCTCGGAGCTTATGTAGAGGTAGCCGGCGCTGACTTCCTGAAGACCTATACTCCACGAGTTATCCAGCTTTCTGGTTCTTATAAGTATGACACCAACGGTCAGATCGTGCTCGGTACTGCAGAGCAGGGTATGAAGGTGATGTTCTACGGCGTTAACGAGCTTGATATCGACAACGTTCGTGTGAACACTACTGATCCATACGAGTCAAAGGGCACAAAGCCTCTTGACCTGAACTACTGGTTCTTCCACACTATGCACCATGAGTTCTGCCATATCCTTACTCAGACCAAGAACTACTCAACTGATTTCCAGACTATCAGTGCCGGTGGTTACCACTCAACTGACTGGGTCAACGTAAAGGATAAGGATGCTGCTACAGAGGGATTCGTTTCTGGATATGCAAGCCAGGAGTACAACGAGGACTTCGCCGAGATCTATGCTTACTATGTAACACTGTCTGAAGAGGGTTGGAACAAGATCATCGAACAGGCTGGCGAGAATGGAGCAAAGATCATCAACAAGAAGCTTGATATTGTAAGAAGTTATTTCCTCAATAGCTGGAATATCGATCTGGATACGATGCGTTCTGTCGTTCTCCGTCGTTCAAACGAGGTAACTTCTCTTGATTTACGTAAACTTGATTAATGGAGGAGGATAAAAATATGAAGAAGATTTTAAGTCTTTTGGCTTTCATCATGGGAGTGTTCGCGTTCTCTTCATGTGTGTCTGATGTAGACGACGTGTTCAGCGACAGCGCGGCAAACCGTGCGCAGAAAGCTCTTACAGAGACAAAGACTCTTTTGGAGTCGGCTCCAAACGGATGGAGAGTTGAATATTATGGTGATGTCACATACGGTGGATACAATGTATTCATGAAGTTCGAGGGTGACAGCGTGACTGTAGCCAGCGAGAAGGTTGGCAAGGGTCAGGCTGCCGGTTATGATGAAAACGGAAATGCACTGACTTGCAAGTCTCACTTCAAGCTGGAGCAGAGTATGGGTGTCGTTCTTTCTCTCGACGACTATAACAGCATCTTCCATTACTTCGCAGAGCCTAAGAATGATGACTTCGGTACTGCAGGTACCGGTTTCGAGGGTGACTTCGAGTTCCGCGTCGTTTCTGCTTCTGCAGAGAAGATCGAGTTGAAGGGCAAGAAGCATGGCGCCCGCATCTATATGTATCCTATGGCTGCTGACATGTCATGGGGTGAGTATATGAAGCAGGTTGACGAGGCTGAGGAGTTCATGACTTCACGTACATACACTCTGCAGTGGGGTGAGGATACAGAAAACGCTATCTATACCCAGTCTACCTATCGTTGTCTGAATTTCTACACAACTGACAATGATGGCAAGGTTGAGGTTGTTGCTGCTCCTTACATCGTAACTCCAGAGGGATACAAGTTCTATAAGGAGGTTACTGTAAAGGATACCAAGTTGAACGGTTTCACCAAGGGTGACACTCAGGACTTCTTCGTGGCTACAGGTGTTGAGAACGTGAAGCTCTTCACAGAGGTTCCTACATTGTTCGATACATTCAAGCGTGGTCTCTGGTATCTCACATACGATGACATGGGAACATACGGCCAGAGCAAGTGGGAGACTCTCTTCGAGAAGCTCGGTAAGGCTGACAATGACAAGAAACGTGCACGCCTCTACTATGCTGCTGTAGGTTATGTTTCTGACAAGTATCCTGCTGGATTACTTATGGCTACAGCCACTGAGTCTCAGGTTATCATCGGTATGACATTCAATGCCGTTTCTGATGGCAACGGTGGTTACTATGGAGACCGTGTTGAGATGAAGTCAAATGTCGGTAAGAGTAACAACCCTGGTAAGAAGTACTACAAGAATGACAAGTATGGTGGTATGTCGGCAATCGACCCATTCTGCGGTGGCTTTGGCCACACATTCCAGATCACTACAGACAATGTACGTCATCCGTCTTACCTCATCCTGACAGACTTGAACGATCCTACTAACGTGATTAAGGTTTGGGCTCAGTCTAAGGGCTACCCATTCGGCGACCGCGACAAGGAAGAGAAAGAATAATCAGTGAATAAACAATAGGGTGGGCGAGACCCGCGTTTCGCTCACTCTATTCAAAAAGCAAAAAAAACATTTAAATTAATTTTTAGTATTATGAGAAAATTTTTACTATCTGCTTGCGCAGCAGTGGTTTCACTCGCAGCAAGCGCACAGGTTTTGCAGACACCTCTCTGCAAGACAGTGTTGAATAACAACGTTAAGTTTGATGACATGACTTCTGTCAAGGCTATCAAGAACGTACAGTCTAACGCTAAGAAGGCAGCTCCTGCCCGCATCGCTCACGACGGTATCTATGGTCTTTATATTTCAGGTTACACTGAACTCGATGACAAGTGGAGCTGCGACAGCGTTATCGTAGAGAAGGTAAATGTTAAAGACGAGGAGACTAATACAACTTACAACACTAAGTTCAAATTCTGCTCTGAGAACGCTCCTACTGAGTTCTATGGTGTGTATGATGCTGCTGCTGGTACAATTACTTGTCCTGCTCAGTACAGCGGTGGATACTCAGGCAATAGTACTCAGGGTCCTGTAGACTATAAGTTCATTGTTGGTACTCTCCTTCCTTCTGGTGACCAATTCACATTCTCTGAGGATCCATTCGTATTCACAGTTGATGAGGATGGTACTCTCCTGCTCAACATTGAGGATGGCGGTGCTCTCGCAAATATCATCGAGGGTGTGAACCAAATCTGGAACTTCTTCTTCAGCCTCGAGTTGAAGCCAGCCAATGCTGTTATCTCATATAGCAGAAAGGGTCGTCAGCAGGGAACTTATGACGATTACGTTCACGCTGCATACGTAGAGGATTATACTAATAACGTTTCTGTTTACGGTTTCGGATGGTTCCAGCCTTCAAGCGGTATGGGTTTGAGCACTATTACTCCTCTTGACATTGACAAGGATTTGAATGTTCTCCTTACAGGTCCACAGAATGCATTCTCTGTAGCACCATTTGGAATCAAGGATGAAGGAGCTGGTAAATATTTCAAGATCTGCGGAACTAAGCCTGCAGCAGAGGAAGGCTATGTAGAGGTTGATACTGGTGATCCTTCTTACGTTCATGGTAAGCTCTCTGGTAACAAGATCATTATGGACTCATTCCCTGTATTCACAAACTTCTGGAATGACCCTGCAACAGGTGAGCAGATTGCTTATGGTTTCTGGTACTTGAACTATGTTATCACTCTCGACGAGGGAGTATTCAAGGCTGATCCAAGTTCTACTGGAATCAATGGCGTTACAGAGACTTCTGTAAAGAACGTTAAGACTTACAACCTCTTCGGTCAGGAGGTTCCAGCTACTACCAAGGGCTTGGTAATCCGTGGCGGCAAGAAGTTCTTCAACAAGTAATCAGTCTTGCTGATATTTGCCTTAAATGGCAAAAGTATATTGCCCGTGGCGTCTGTCACGGGCTTTTTTGTGCTCTTTTTCTTCTTCTTTGTTATTTTTGCTTAAAATTATTTTGACGTATCTCATTTCTTGCTATCTTTGTAAATTGAAATGAAGAACATGTTATATTGCCGAGTAATTTATTTTCGCAATCTATAATAATTTGCAATTAAAAATATGAAAAAGTCATTTGCTTTGACCATTGTGTCGCTTGCTCTTGCATTGTCGGCACAGGCAATCCGCCCTATCCACAAGGCGTTTCCAGTAAAACAAAGCGATGGTACCACCGTGATGCTCTATAAGAACGGTGACGGTCATCTCGCTTTCTACACCACAGAAGACCATCAGGTCGTTGTACGCAATGCCGACGGCACACTCTGCTATGCCAAGCTTGTGGGAACAGACCTTGTTGCTACCGACGTTGTAGTTCACGACATCACCAGCCGCACAGCTGATGAAATCGCTTTCGTCCAGTCGAATACGCTGAAGCCTACAGACCAGGCACTCGCCAAGCTTGCTTCTGCAAGGCCAAGACTTGCCGGCGCACAGAAGGTCGGAGGCTCGTCTACTTCAGACGGTCTCGGAAAATACGGTACCAGCGCTACTGGCCCTATTCCGACAATCGGCAACATCAAGATACCTGTAATTATGGTTGAGTACACCGACACCAAGTTCCAGCCCGAGATGACCATCGAGAAGCTCGACAAGATGCTCAATGCCGAGGGATATGCCGAAGACAACAAATGGGAGAAAGGTTCCGTTCGTGATTATTTCAAGGCACAGAGCCGTGGAATGTTCACTCCGGAATTCGTAGTGCTGGACAAGGTGCAGCTCTCTCAAGGATACGCATACTATGGCAAGAACTCAGGCGGTGCCCATGGAACCGGCGATGTCAACGCACTCGCAATGGTAAAAGAGGCTGTTTCGCTGGCAGTAGCAAACGGAGCCAATTTCGACCAGTTCAAGGTAAATGGAAAGATTCCTAACGTAGTTGTATATTATGCAGGTTGCGGTGAGGCAACAGGTGGCGACGACAACACCATCTGGCCACACGAGCTCGACCTTCCGTTGTCATATGGTAACATGAGCGGACATATCTTCAGCTCATATTTCGTGGGCAATGAGCTTTACGGAACAACAGAGCAGTATCTGCCAATGGGTATCGGAGTGCTCGTTCATGAGTTCGGTCATGCCATGGGTCTGCCGGATTTCTACGATCCGACATATTCTTACCAGGGCGATTCGGCTTTCGGCTATTGGTCAGTGATGGACGGTGGAGCATACGTAGACTATGCCTACGCTCCAATCGGATACAATGCCTATGAGCGCAGCTTCATGGGATGGCTCGACATCAAGGAAGTGCCGGAGTCAGGTCTCGTTACTCTCGCCAACCCTAATTCTGCAGAGGGCGATATGGCGGTAATGTTCCGCAATCCTAAAAACACCATGGAGTATTTCATCTTCGAGAACCGTCAGCCCGGCACATGGTATCCAGAGGACTCCGGTTCAGGAGTCCTGCTCACCCGTATCTCTTATAGTCCATCAGCATGGATGTATAACTCGGTAAACACCAACCAGACAAAGAAGCGTGCGATGGTAGTTCCTGCAGATGGAGCATTGCTATCTGACGACCAGGGCAGTGAGTACACACTCTTCGGCAATGGAGTGAACTACAAGACAGAATATAGATACCTTGACGGTAGCACAGAGAACGACCGTCCTGTATACGGCATCATGAAGCAGCCGGACGGAAGCATCGTCATCAGCTTCAAGGACCAGAACGCCAAGCCGGAGCCTATAGCAGATGGTGGTGTCTATGAGAAGATTACCGATGTAAGCCAGCTTAATACAGACGACGTGGTGGTATTTGCAAATGAGGCAACAGGCGTTGCAACAGCAGATGCCAAGAAGACACTCTTCACTGCAGTTTACACCAAGTTCGAGGACGGCAAACTATATGGCAACAGCATGGTTCAGGAGTTCAAGCTCACCAAGAACACTTCAGACTGGTATATCCGTTACAACACTACCGGCCACAAATATCTCTGCGCCACATCTTCTGGCGTTGGATCTACAACGAAGATTGACAAGAACGTATTCGCTTCTATCAACATTGAAGGAGGTGATGCCACTATCCAGTTCACCAAGACAAGATATGACAACAACAACTTAGCTTTCAGTCCTACCGGACTCTTCTTCTCTACCAACACCGGTATGCAGGGTGACTTCCAGATTTATCGTCTGATTCAAGGTTCCAACGGCATCAGCAATGCTATAGTTGACGAGAAGCCGGCAGACAACCGCATGTTCAACCTCGCCGGTCAGCAGGTGGGTGACGACTACAAGGGTATCGTCATCCAGAACGGCAAGAAGTTCATGAAGAAGTAATTCCTTGATATTATAACGCCTTGGCCACCTCCGTGGCGTCAGGCATATAATGACATAATCCAACTCCCGCTTTGGTTCCGAAACAGGAATCCATGGCGGGAGCTTTCGTATATATATCCTCCCACCATTGCGTCTTCAGAAATTTCTATGCCTGGAAACGCTTGCGTATGTCGGATATAATTTGTAGATTTGCAAAATCATCGGCTTTATCACCGCCAATGATTATCTATTCACCTATGATAAACGAAATAGACCACATTTCCGTAGAGTCAGCCATGCAGGTTTACAACGGGCCCTCCATCGACCACGACCTGCTGGTTTTCGACGACTTTGAAGAACTTCCAGTTATCGGCATTCCCAAGCGTATGGACTGTATTTTCCTCGCCGTATGTCTCGGCGGAGAAGCACATTATACAGTAGACACCGAGGAACGCACCGTCAAGGCAAACGATGTAATTATCATCAGCGAAGGACAGGTGCTCAACAACAGTTGGTTCAGCGACGACCTTTCAGGCATCGCCATCATGATGTCGGAAGATTTCTTCAACGAAGTGATAAAAGGCGTTCACGACCTCTCCTCACTCTTCCTCTTCTCCCGCAGCCATCCCGTTTTCGAACTCTCTGCCGAAGAAGTGGAAACTCTCATGACATATCTCCGTATCATAAAGCATAAAGTGGAGACCACCGACCACCATTTCCGCAGAGATGTGGTACGTTCCCTCATGGCAGCCATGATCTATGATATCAGCCATGTGATGTATGGAGTGCAGCAGGGCGACAAACGCAAGCAGACCCGTGCGGAGTCTATCTTCACAGAGTTCATCCGTCTGGTGGAGCAGAACTTCAGAGCCGAGCGCCGCGTGTCCTGGTATGCCGAGCGCCTCTGCATCACACCCAAGTACCTCTCTGAGACCGTGAAGACCATCAGCCACCGCACGCCAAACGAATGGATAGACAAATATGTGACCCTCGAACTGCGTGTGCAGCTCAAGAACACGTCGAAGAGCATAAAGGAAATCGCCAAAGACCTCAATTTCCCCAACCAGTCGTTCCTCGGCAAATATTTCAAGGAGCATGTAGGTATGTCTCCTTCGGCATATCGCAAGAGTTGACAAGCCCCATAAATGCCTCTGATACAGCAATATTTTGCTTTTCAGAGGTTTAATGTCATAAAAAAAGGTAATAAATCAGACAATTGTCCCGATTATTGTAAGTAATTCGCTAACTTTGCCAAGATTTATGTGATGTGATTATCAAGTATAAGATATTATATAACAGATGTTGTTAAAACAATAAGTTTTTTTAGATGAACGTAATTACGAAAACAGTTCAATTGCCTGATGGCAGAACCATCAGCATTGAAACCGGGAAAGTGGCAAAACAGGCTGACGGCTCTTGTGTGCTCCGTATGGGCAACACCGTTTTGCTCGCCACCGTTTGTGCCGCAAAAGATGCAGTTCCCGGAACAGATTTCATGCCTTTGCAGGTAGAGTACAGAGAACAGTATGCCGCAGCAGGACGTTTTCCTGGCGGTTTTACAAAGCGCGAAGGCAAAGCAAGCGACAATGAGATTCTTACATGCCGACTGGTAGACCGCGCATTGCGCCCACTATTCCCAGCAGATTTCCACGCTGAAGTATATGTCAACGTGATTCTTTTCTCTGCCGACGGAGTAGACCAGCCAGACGCTCTGGCAGGTTTCGCTGCATCATGCGCCTTGGCATGTTCAGATATTCCTTTCGAGTGCCCAATCTCTGAAGTACGTGTGGCACGCATCAACGGCGAATATGTCATCAACCCAACCTTCGCACAGATGGAAGAGGCAGACATGGACCTCATGGTAGGTGCTTCTGCTGAGAACATCATGATGGTAGAGGGTGAGATGAAGGAAGTGTCGGAGCAGGATCTGCTCGGCGCTCTGAAGGCTGCCCAGGAGGCTATCCGTCCGATGTGCGAGCTTCAGACAGAACTGTCAAAGGAACTCGGCACTGACGTGAAGCGTGAATACTGCCATGAGGTGAACGACGAAGACCTGCGCAAGCAGATCAACGACGAGCTTTATCCAAAGGCATACGACGTTACGAAGCAGGCTCTCGACAAGCAGGCTCGTCAGGATGCTTTCGACAAGATCATAGCCGACTTCCAGGAGGCTTACACTGCCGCTCATGCAGACCTCACCGAAGAGGAGCTTGAGGAGAAGGTGGCACTCATGGAGAAATACTACCACGATGTGATGCGTGACGCAATGCGCCGTTGCATCCTCGACGAGGGCATACGTCTCGACGGCCGTAAGACCAACGAGATCCGTCCTATCTGGTGTGAGGTCAGCCCACTGCCAATGCCACACGGAAGTTCTATCTTCACACGTGGCGAGACTCAGTCGCTCACCACATGTACCCTCGGTACAAAGCTCGACGAGAAGATGGTTGACGATGTGCTCGACAAGAGCTACATGCGTTTCCTCCTCCACTATAACTTCCCTCCATTCTGTACTGGTGAAGCCAAGGCACAGCGCGGCGTAGGCCGTCGTGAGATTGGCCACGGCCATCTGGCATGGCGTGCGCTGAAGGGACAGATTCCTGCAGACTATCCATACACAGTGCGTCTCGTTTCTCAGATTCTTGAGTCAAACGGTTCTTCATCAATGGCAACAGTATGTGCCGGCACATTGGCGCTCATGGATGCCGGTGTTCCTATGAAGAAGCCTGTATCAGGTATCGCTATGGGACTCATCAAGAACCCGGGAGAAGACAAGTATGCTGTGCTGAGCGATATCCTCGGTGACGAGGACCACTTGGGCGATATGGACTTCAAGACCACCGGTACAAAGGACGGTCTTACTGCCACACAGATGGATATCAAGTGTGACGGTCTGAGCTTTGACATCCTTGAGAAGGCACTCATGCAGGCTAAGGAAGGCCGTGAGTACATCCTCGGCAAGCTCACCGATACTATCGCTGAGCCACGTGCAGAGCTCAAGCCACAGGTTCCACGTATCGAGGCATTCGATATTCCGAAGGAGTTCATCGGTGCCGTTATCGGTCCTGGTGGCAAGATCATCCAGCAGATTCAGGAAGAGTCGGGTGCTACAGTAACCATCGACGAGACAGACGGCAAGGGCAAGGTTCAGGTCAGTGCTCCTAACAAGGAAAGCATCGACAAGGCAATCTCAAAAATCCGTGCCATCGTTGCCATCCCAGAGGTCGGCGAGGTTTACGAGGGAACTATCCGCTCTATCATGCCTTATGGCTGCTTCGTAGAGATCATGCCAGGCAAGGACGGACTTCTCCATATCTCAGAAATCGACTGGAAGCGTCTGGAGACAGTAGAGGAGGCAGGTCTGAAGGAAGGCGACAAGATTCAGGTGAAACTCATGGAGATCGATCCTAAGACCGGCAAGTATAAGCTCTCACACCGTGTACTCGTTCCGAAACCAGAGGGATACGTAGAACGTGAGCGCCGTCCGCGTCCAGAGCGTGGTGAGCGTCGTCCTCGTCCGGAGCGCGGCGAGCGTCGTCCACGTGGCGACCGCTTCAACAATGGCGAGCCACGTCGTTTCGAGCACAAGAGCAATGAGTCTAACGACTTCCACGATCCAATGGCGGAGCGTGAGCCAAAAGACTTCAATGACTCTCTCGATCACCTCGACTAAGAGAAATTCTATAATTTAGTATAAAGAAAATCCCCACGATGTCCGTAACGGATAATCGTGGGGATTTTCTTTGATGGTAGTGACTGATAGAGGTAATCCTCAAACAGTTCAAAGGTTGAATTATCTTATATTCTGATTTCTTTGGGTGTCAGAACATCAGGATTGTCAGAACATCCTGCTCACACGCTTTATGCCTTCAACAAGTGTGTCAACCTCTTCTCTTGTGTTGTAGAGGCCGAACGACGCCCTTACCGTGCCTTGTATGCCCAAACGTATCATAAGCGGTTCAGCGCAATGATGGCCCGTTCTGACGGCAATTCCCAGGCGGTCGAGCAGCGTTCCCATGTCGAGATGATGGATGTCGCCGACGAGGAATGACACCACGGCGTCTTTGTGGTCAGCCTCTCCGAAGAAACGCATGCCCTCTATCTCCCTCATCCGTTTCATCGCATACTCCGTAAGGTCAGTCTCATGGCGCTGTATCTCATCCATTCCTATGCCCTGCAGATAGTCGATGGCAGTGGCAAGACCATGTGTCGCCACATAGTCAGGAGTGCCAGCCTCAAATTTGAACGGCAGTTTCTCAAACACCGTCTTCTCGAAGCTCACGCTCTCTATCATCTCTCCGCCACCCTGATACGGCGGCATGCGGTCGAGCCAGTCCTCCTTGCCGTAGAGCACTCCCACACCAGTAGGACCATACATCTTGTGTCCGCTGAACGCCATGAAGTCGCAGTCCAGATCCTGAACGTCCACCTTGAAGTGAGGAACGCTCTGCGCACCGTCAAGCATAAATGGCACACCATGTTCGTGGGCTATGCTTATCATCTCCTTCACCGGGTTTATCGTTCCCAGCACGTTGCTCACATGCGCCACGCTCACTATCCTGGTGCGTTCGCTGAAGAGCTTCCTGTATTCGTCCATCAGGATTTCACCCTTGTCGTTCATCGGTATCACCTTCAGACAGATGCCCTTCTTTGCCGCCTGCAGCTGCCACGGCACGATGTTGGAGTGGTGCTCCATGGTGGAAACTATCACCTCGTCGCCCTCGCCCATAAACTCATCGGCAAACGACGACACCACGAGGTTCAGCGCCTCGGTAGTTCCTCTGGTGAATATCACCTCGTTGGTAGACTTTGCGTTGATGAACGCTCTCACCTTCTCTCGTGCCGCCTCATGCAGGTCGGTGGCCTGTTGCGACAGGTAGTGGACACCACGGTGAACATTGGCGTTCACGTTGAGATATTCATCTCTCATCGCATCGAGCACACAGAGCGGCTTCTGTGTCGTTGCGCCGTTGTCCAGGTATACCAGCGGCTTGCCGTACACCTCGCGGCCCAGAATAGGGAAATCCTGGCGTATCTTGTTAATGTCGTACATTGTCGTTTATAGCTTTATTTCATAAGCCAGACGAGCTGGCTCTTCTACTTACACAATTTGCAGCCCTCACATTTGTTCAGTTCGCCTCTGAAGCGCTTTTCCACGAGATAGTGCAGACGGTCGCGCAGCGGCTCCAGTTTCATGTGGTCTATCACCTCGTTGATGAAGGCGAATTCCAGCAGCAGCTTAGCCTCCTTCTTGCTTATTCCGCGCTGCTGCATATAGAATAGGGCAGCGTCGTTGAGCTGTCCCACGGTGCTGCCGTGAGCACATTTCACGTCGTCTGCATAAATCTCCAGCATAGGCTGCGTGAACATGCGTGCCGTCTTGGTGGTGCATAGGTTCTGGTTTGTCTCCTGCGATGTGGTGTGCTGTGCACCGTGGCGCACGAGCACCTTTCCGGCGAAGGCTCCCACGGCATTTTCGTCGAGCACATATTTGTATAGCTCGTTGCTTGTGCAGTGGCCCACCTTGTGGTCAATCAGCGTGTTGTTGTCTACGTGTTGGTCCTTGTCGGCTATCACGCATCCGGCGAGGTTGCATTCGGCACCCTCACCCTCGAACGCGAGGTCTGTGCGGTTGCGGGTCGTACCATTGTGCAGCGTTATCACGTTGTGGTTCACCCTGCTGTTAGCCTGCTGGCTGATGAACACGTTGCTCACCCTCACGTTCTTGGCATGAGTCTCCTCCAGGCAGTAGAGGTCAAGTCCGGCATTCTCTCCCACATAAGCCTCTATCACCTGTGTGGCGAGGAAGCGGCGGTCGTCGGCGGCATGGTCGCAGAAGAGCAGTTTTATTTCAGCACGGTCTTCCACGATGATCAGCACCCGGCGGTTCACCATCAGGTCAACGTCAGATCTCAGTATGTTTATCACCTGTATCGCCCTGTCCACCACAGTGCCCTTCGGCACGTATATCAGCAGACCGTCCTGCGCCAGCATGGTGTTAAGCGCCGTGATGCCGTCCTCCTCCGTCTTCGCTATCTTGGCGTAGTATCTGCTTATCAGCTCCGGCTTCTCGGCGGCGATTCTTGCCAGAGAGTCAACGATCACTCCCTCTGGCAGTTCCTTCTTGGGCAGTGCCTTGTCGTAGAAACTGTCGTTCACCACGAAGTATAGCGAAGTGCTAAGGTTCGGCACATCGCATTTGAAAGCCTTGTAAGGGTCAACCGGGATTTCCAGACGGTTGATGTTCAGACCATAGTCCGGTTCAAACAGCGATGGAATGTCGGTGTATTTGTATCTTTCCACCTTCTTCGTAGGAAATCCGAGACGCTTGAAGTTCTCGAAAGCCTCGTCCCTCACGGCGTTCATCACCTCGCAGCTGTGTTTCCGCAGCATGTCGCGGCATTCGCCGTAGAGATCGATATATTGTTTTTCGCTTTGCATATCTTACAGTTCTCCTATTTCTTCCTTTATCCAGTCGTATCCTCGGGTCTCAATTTCCTTGGCGAGCTCCGGTCCTTCAGTCTTCACGATGCGTCCCTTGTAGAGCACGTGTACAACGCTTGGCTTTATCATGTCGAGCAGTCGCTCGTAGTGTGTGATGACGATGGTGGAAGTCTCCGGCGTGTGCATCTTGTTCACGCCCTCTGCCACGATACGCATTGCGTCAACGTCGAGTCCCGAGTCCGTCTCGTCCAGAATGCTCAGCTTCGGTTCGAGCATAGCCATCTGGAAAATCTCGTTGCGTTTCTTTTCTCCGCCGCTGAATCCCTCGTTCACAGAGCGGCTTGCCAGTTTGCTGTCCAGCTCCACCACCTTGCGTTTCTCTTTCATCAGCTTGAGGAATTCTCCCGCTGTCAGCGGCTCTTTGCCCTCATATTTGCGCTTTTCGTTGATGGCAGCCTTCATGAAGTTGTTCATCGACACTCCCGGAATTTCCACCGGATACTGGAATGAGAGGAACAGTCCCTCGTGTGCACGGTCTTCAGGCGACATCTCCAGCAGGTTCTTGCCGTTGAAAATCACTTCGCCTTCAGTAACCTCATAGAGAGGATTGCCCACGAGCACGGCGCTCAGCGTACTCTTTCCCGAACCGTTAGGTCCCATTATGGCGTGGGTCTCACCGTCCTTCACCGTAAGGTTGATGCCTCTAAGTATCTCTTTGTCGCCGATCTTGGCGTGCAGGTTTTTTATCTCTAACATATTATCGTTCTTTCTTTTTGTTTCCTTATGTTTTTTGCAAGTCATTATCCCACGGTGCCTTCGAGCGATACGCTCAGCAGCTTCTGTGCCTCCACGGCAAACTCCATCGGGAGCTTGTTGAGCACCTCCTTGGCATATCCGTTTACTATCAGTCCTACAGCCTGTTCTGTCGGTATGCCGCGCTGGTTGCAGTAGAAGAGCTGCTCCTCGCTTATCTTGCTCGTCGTTGCCTCATGTTCCACCACTGCCGAGTCGTTGTGGATGTCCATATACGGGAAAGTGTGCGCTCCGCAGTCGCTGCCCAGCAGCAGTGAGTCGCACGATGAGTAGTTGCGGGCGTTTTCGGCGTTCGCCGTGGCGCGCACCAGTCCGCGGTATGAGTTCTGGCTGTGTCCGGCAGATATACCCTTGCTGATGATGGTGCTCTTGGTGTTCTTTCCGATGTGTATCATCTTGGTGCCTGTGTCAGCCTCCTGGTAGTTGTTCGTCACGGCAACACTGTAGAACTCAGCCTGCGAGTTGTCGCCGCGCAATACGCACGACGGATATTTCCATGTTATAGCCGAACCCGTCTCCACCTGTGTCCAGGATAGTTTGGAGTTCACTCCGCGCAGGTCGCCGCGCTTCGTCACGAGGTTCAACACGCCGCCCTTTCCGTTCTCATCGCCCGGATACCAGTTCTGCACGGTAGAGTATTTCACCTCAGCATTGTCCTTCACGATGATTTCCACTATGGCGGCATGCAGCTGGTTCTCGTCTCTCATCGGTGCTGTGCAGCCCTCCAGATACGACACGTAGGCATCGTCTTCAGCGATTATAAGCGTGCGCTCAAACTGTCCCGTGTTTCTCGCGTTGATTCTGAAATAAGAGCTCAGCTCCATCGGACATCTCACGCCCTTGGGGATGAAAACAAACGAACCGTCGCTGAACACGGCACTGTTGAGGGCGGCGAAATAGTTGTCGCGGTATGGCACCACGCTTCCCAGATATTCCTTCACCAGGTCGGGGTGCTCCTTTATCGCCTCGCCGATAGAACTGAATATTATTCCCTTCTCGGCGAGTTTCGCCTTATAGGTGGTCTTCACCGACACGGAGTCCATGATGGCATCCACTGCCACTCCGCTCAGCGCCAGACGCTCTTCGAGGGGAATACCCAGCTTGTCGAAGGTCTTCATCAGTTCCGGGTCAATCTCCTTGTTCACTGGTTTCTTTGCCAGCGGGTCGGCATAGTATGATATTGCCTGATAGTCAATCTCCGGCAATTTCACGTGTCCCCATGTTGGCTGTTCGAGCGTCTTCCAGTAGTTGTATGCCCGCAGTCTGAATTCGAGCATCCATTCCGGTTCGCCCTTCTTCTTTGAGATGAGTCTCACGATGTCCTCGTTCAGACCGTTCTCGATGACGTCTGTGTGCACGTCGGTGGTGAAGCCGAATTCATATTTCTGCTCCGCCACCTGCTTTACAAACTCGTTTTTTGTATCTTTAGTTTCCATACTTCTTTTGATGTTCACACATTATTATATGTTGAATTTGCAAAGTTACTAATTATTGCCTCTTTATTTGCAGCGTTTGATGATTTTTTACCACTTTGCCGACACACTTTCTGATATCTGGTGCTTTTTCCTCTTTTTCAGTCGCACTTTTCAGTCATAATGACCTATTGTGGGTGAATGGGGCAATAGATTTGCGGGTTGGGGTTAGAGATGAAAATAAGGGTAGGGTAGAATCTGTGCTGACCGACTCGCCAGCTTTAGAAAAGCGGAATAATACGGCAAGATGAAAAAGTTTCCTTATCCCACACCAATCAGCATGGGATAAGGAAACGGTATGCTGTGTCATCTCAACCAAGCCTCCGGGTTGAGTTTTGTAAATCCTTTGTGTAGCTGGAACTGCAACACGCCGTTGCCGTCCACTGCTCCAATCGACTGTCCGGTGGACACGCTCTGGCCGACGTGTACGTTGACTGAAGAAAGGTTGCAATATACCGAGATATACTGTCCGTGGCGTATCATTACGCCCTTAACACCCATCACGGTGAAAATCTTGCTCACCTCGCCGTTGAATATCGACCTCACGCCGGCTCCGGCGCCACACTTTATGTTGATGCCCTTGCTGTCGAGTCTCACGTTGCTGAGACCCTCCACGTTATACTGTCCGTAATGTGTGATGATGCGGCCCGATGCCGGCATAGGCAGACGACCGCGGTTGCTCTCGAAATTATGGTTCAGCGCACGGTCAGCGCTGCTCACCGACGCAGCCACCCTGCTCTCCTCGTTAGCTTTTGCCACTTCAGAGTCGTGTCTCCTTTTGTCGGCAACCGCCTTGCGCTCAGCCGCCTCACGGTCAGCTTCCGCCCTGCGGGCAGCCGCCTCCGCCTTGGCACGCGCCTCGGCATCCCTCTTCTCGGCAGCCGCCTTCGCAGCCTCCGCCTTGAGGCGAGCTTCACGCTCCTTTGCCTCCTTGATGCGACGGGCGTTCTCTCTGGCAGCCGCCTCCGCTTCCGCCTTCTTGCGTGCCAGTTCAGCCTCACGCTTGCGCTTCGCCTCTGCGGCAGCGGCAGCCTTGCGTCTTGCTTCCGCTTCGGCACGCGCTTTCGCCTTAGCCACCTCTTCGGCGATGAGACGGTCAATCTGTGAGTTCAGCGCAGCGTCCTTCTTGCGCTGTTCGTTGATTATGGCCTGTATCGTCTTCTGCTGTTTCTGCAGCGAGTTCACCATTTTCTGCTGCTCTGTCTGCTTTCCTTGCAGTGCAGTCTTCTCCTGCTGTCCCTTATAGAGCATTGTGTTCTTCTCGCCCTTCACGGTCTCCAGCTGCTTGTGCTTGTTGGTTATCTGGTTCTGCTTGTTCTTCACCATCTCGCCCTGGGCACGCTGGTATGCGGCGTATTCCCTTACGAATCTCAGTCGGCGATACATCTGTGTGAGACTGTTGGCGCTGAAGATGAACATCAGTTTGTCTTGTATCGTACGGGTTCTTGCCAGGTAGCGCATCGACTTGATGTATTTCGCCTTTCGGTCGTCGAGCTGCTGTTCCAGGGTAGACAGCTGTGCTTTCAGCATAGAGATGTTACCTTCGATATGGGTGATATCCTTCTGTATGCCGTCGATTGTCTTCTGGTGCTGGTCAATCTCGCCGTTGATGGTCATGAGGTCGTCGAGTCGTTTCTTCACGTCAGCCATGTTGGCACGCAGCTTCTGTTCCTGTTCGCGAATCTGCTTCTGAACAGCCGCGCGCTGGTTCTGCAGTCCGCGTATCGATGCATTTGTGTATGTGGGTTTCTTTTTTCCCTTTGCGGTGCGTTTCTTTCCGCCTTTTGCCGCAGTCCTTTTCCCGCCTTTAGCCGCAGTGGAGGCTTTGCGTACGGGCTTCTTCTTGGCCACGGCAGTCGTCGTGGTCTTCTTCTTCGTCTGTGCGTCAGAGGTGGCAAACGGCATGTTCGCCACGGTGAGAGCCAATATTAAAATGATGAAACGATACATTTTCCTTTGGTATATCTTATCTTTTTTTTTGTTTATCCAATCCTCCTACAGTCCGCTCAGCTGGTTCATGATATCCTCAACGCTCACCTGCTTGTATTTCGATGAAACCGTTGTTTTTGCCTCCCATTTGTCGTCGGTGTCCAGAGAGTTGAGTTGCAGACGGAGCGACATCTTGTTGGCGTTGCGCACCGCCTTGGTGCTCATTGTCAGGAGGATGTCGGTAGGGAATTTCTTTGTACCGAGTGGCTTGAAGTTAGAATATCTGCATGTCACCGATGCTGCATCGCTTTTGTTGGCGTTATAATTCGCCTTCACCGAATTGATGAGAGCCGTGTTCGGGTCGGCAGTCCATTCGTATGACATCTTGTTGTAGGCGAGCGCCACATGGTTGCTGTTGGAAGCCCCGACATTGAGCGTCACGTTGAAGTTTTTCAGCGATGAATCCGTTGTTTTTTGCGTTCCAGGCACGAAAAGCTGGTTCCAGAACAATGCCTGCAGCGCATAGAAGTCGAGTCCGTTGCGCTGAAGGAAATCCACGCTGTCATACGAGGTTTTCACGTATTCCTTGTGTATTCTGTCCACGAGAAGCACGTAGTCTTTGGTGAATTCCAGTCTTCCTGCCTCCATGATGCCGAATGGAGTGAGTTGTATTCTTATCACCTCGTCCTTTCTCATGTGTAGCGACCCGGCCACGGTGATGTCCTTGCTGCCCGTGTTCATGGTGAACTTTATCTTCGACACGATATTCCTGGCGTATGCCGCATTGTCGGTCACCTTTCTCAGGAAGTCCATCTTTGCCGTTTCCATCGCCCTTTCGCTCTTGGCGTTCTTGCCGTGGGAGTTGCCGGCGACGGTTGCCGTAGTGTTCCTTATATCAGCGCCGTCATTGGTGACAGCCTTCTTCGTTCCGCATGATGTGGTGAGTGCGGCTATTGTCAATGCCGCACCGAGGATTGTGAATTTACCGTATTTTCTCATTTTTCCGTTGGGATATATTTCTTGTATCTGATCTTTTGTTCTATCGCTTGCGCATCGCCTCCGGCACTTATTGCCTTTTTCCACATTTCTATAGCCTTGTCCGTCTCGCCGAGCTTTATATATATGTCACCGGCATGGTCGAGCAGCACATCGCTGTTTGTGGTGTCGTTGGCAATCGCCTGTTCGATGTAAATCTGCGCTTCGGCATATCTCTCCATGCAGAAGAGCACCCAGGCATAGGTGTCGAGGAACGTACTGTTTGTAGGTTCCGCCTTCACCGTCTTGTAGCTCATGTGCTCCGCCTTTGAGAGGTCGCCTCCGCTCACGCTGATGTAATAGGCATAGTTGTTGAGGCATTCCACATTGTCTTCCTTCCATTGCAGACAACTGTCGAATGCGGCATAGGCACCGTCGGTGTCACCCTTCTCGTGCAGGATGTTTCCTATATATTCATACATGTCAGACACGATTGACGGTTCGCTTGTGTCGGTGGCTTGTGCCACACCCTTTCTGAATATGTCGAGAGCCTTTTCGTCCTCCTCCTTCTGTATGTATGCGAAGCCGAGGAAATAATAAAACACCATTTCATCGGGACAATATTCCACTGCCGGTTTGCAGATCTTTATCAGTTCGTCCTTGTCCTCCTTGTCCCATAGCGTGCGTATGAGTTCTATTCTCGCCCCCTTGTTGTCAGGTTCGATTTCGAGAATCCTGTTCAGCGCCGACACCAGACTGTCTTGTGGCATCTTCTTCAGCGACACGTAGGCAGCATAGATCTCGGCTATTTTCGTGTCTTTCTGTTTCTGGGAGAGCAGTCTGTTGAAGATGTTCAGGATTTTGGTGCTGTCGCCGCCGGCATCCTCACTCTTAGATATTATATTCCTCAGTATCGTTACCTTCGTGTCCGTGGCGGTCTGTGGAGAAACAAGCAGTTCCTCTTCTGTGATATTTGCGATGGAATCGAGCTTTTCAGCCCTGTAGTAGTCCACCATCGATAGCTTTGCCAGTTCATTTTCCGGTTCCTCTTTCAATACCTTTTCCAGTATCGAGAGAGCCTGCTTCTTCTTGTCGTGTTGCAGGAGCCAGTTGGCTGTCATCACCTGATACGACAAGTCGTTAGGGTATCGGTCCACGAATTTGCGCAGCGTGTTGTATTCCTCCTTCGTCTTTCCCTGCATGGAATAGATGTGCATCTTGGTGAGCACCGTCTTTTCGCTCTCGCCGTCGGCAAGCTCCATCCTCTCCATCGTGTTTATCATCTTGGAGTAGTTCTTCTTCTCGTTATAGAGCTTGAGGAGAATTTCCAGCACCTCCGTGCGGTCAGGGTTGGCGGTATACAGCTTTTCGTAAGACTTTATCGCGTTGTCGTAGTCCTTGGTGCTAATGTATGTCATGGCGAGCCTCTCCAGATATGTGTTGTTGTCGGGGTTCAGCTCAGCCGCCCTTTTGATGTCGGCGATAGCCATCTCCTTGGAGTTCAGCGACTCGTCGTAGTTAGACAGTGCATAATGCACCTCTGCCGCATTGGGGTCTATTCTCTTGCAGTGGAGCAGCAGCATGTAGGCATCGTCGTAGTTTCCGAGCGCCTGCTGCTTTGCCGCTTCCTCATAGAAGTAGCGCAGTCGCAGTTTCGTGTTGAGACAAGTGTCGGCGGATGGTGTGCTTGCCTCCTTGTCGCTTGTCCTGTTTTCAGCGACAATGGTCTTGTTGCCCGAGGCAGTACGCCCCGTGCCGCAGCCTATGAGCGTGGCAACGCCCAGCAATGCCGCCATCGTAATCAATGTGGTATGTCTTGATATTGTCATTTTACTCCCGTGTGTCCGTATCCGCCGGTTCCCCTTTCAGTGTCGTCAAGTTCCTCCACTTCGATGAAATCAGCGTTTTCGTGCTTTGCGATAATCATCTGTGCGATTCTCTCGCCATCGTTCACGATGAAGTCGGTGTCGGAGAAGTTCACGAGCAGCACCTTCAGTTCGCCGCGGTAGTCCGCGTCGATAGTTCCCGGAGTGTTGAGCACCGTGATGCCATGCTTCAGAGCCAGTCCGCTTCTCGGTCTTATCTGTGCCTCGTAGCCAGCCGGCAGCGCCATATACAGCGCTGTAGGAATCAGCATCCGCTGCATCGGCTTCAGCGTTATCGGTTCGTCGATGTTTGCTCTCAGGTCCATGCCTGCGCTCAGAGGCGTGGCATATTCGGGCAGTGGGTGATGTCCCTTGTTTATTATCTTAATTTTAATCATAACTGCAAAAATAACCATTTCCTTATAAATAAGCGCCATATAAGTCAATAATTTAGCGTTTTTCAACTAATATCCAATCTTTGCCGTATCTAAACGATGCGTAATTCGCAAATTATTAGTAACTTAGCACCCGAATTCCAAAGGGCTGCCACATTTTGGGCAAGCCAAATCATAAATACGTATTTAATTTGAAGACATTTGAAGAACTTGGTGTCAGCGAAGAGATTCGCCGCGCCATCGCAGAACTGGGCTTTGAATCGCCCATGCCAGTACAGGAAGAAGTGATCCCCTATTTGCTTGGAAACAAAAACGACGTCGTCGCCCTCGCCCAGACCGGAACGGGCAAGACGGCAGCATACGGTATACCTGTGTTGCAGAAGATAGATCCATCCGACCGTTCCACACAGGCGCTCATCCTGTCGCCGACACGCGAACTATGCCTGCAGATTTCCGACGACCTGAATGACTTCGGCAAATATATCGGCGGACTCAACGTGGTGCCGGTGTATGGAGGCACGTCGATACAAAACCAGATACACTCGCTCAGACACGGCGCACAGGTGATCGTTGCCACTCCGGGACGACTTATCGACCTGATGAACCGCGGTGCGGCGAAGCTCGACAACGTGAAGAACGTGGTGCTCGACGAGGCAGACGAGATGTTGAACATGGGATTCTCTGAGAGCATAAATGAAATTTTCGACGGCATGGAGTCGGGCGACCGCAACACGCTGCTCTTCTCTGCCACCATGAGCAAGGAGATAGAGAAGATAGCCCAGAACTATCTCCACGACGCCAAGGAAATCGTGGTGGGAAGCCGCAACGAGGGAGCCGAACACGTGAACCACATATACTATATGGTAAACGCCAAGGACAAATATCTCGCTCTGAAGCGTATCGTGGACTACTATCCCAAGATCTACGCCATCATCTTCTGCCGCACGAAGAAAGAGACCCAGGAGATTGCCGACAAACTGATACACGACGGATACAACGCCGAATCGCTGCATGGCGACCTGTCGCAGCAGCAGCGCGACCTGACGATGCAGAAGTTCCGTCAGCACCTCACGCAGTTGCTCGTGGCTACCGACGTGGCAGCCCGCGGACTCGACGTCGACGACCTGACACACGTCATAAACTACGGACTGCCCGATGATATCGAGAGCTATACCCACCGAAGCGGACGAACGGGAAGAGCCGGCAAGAACGGCACTTCGATAGCCATCGTACACACCCGTGAGCGCGGAAAGATGCGTGCCATAGAGAAGGTGATACAGAAAGATTTCGTGGAGGGAAAGATTCCTACAGCCGAGGAGATATGCAAGAAGCAGCTCTATAAGGTGATGGACCAGATAGTGAAGGCCGACGTGAATGAGGAGGAGATTGAACCGTTCATGGCAGACATCAACCGCTACTTTGAATATGTCGACAAGGAGGATATAATAAAGAAGATCGTCAGCATGGAGTTCGGCAAGTTCCTTGCCTATTATGCTGATGCTCCAGAGATTCTTCCGCCGTCGGCATCATCCCGTGGCGACCGCAAGGAACGCTCTACCCGTAAGCGCGGCGAAGGCGGCAAGCGCGAGCCACACAAGGCGGAGCCGGGATACCAGAAACTCTTCATCAATCTCGGCAAGACCGACGGTTTCTATCCTGGAGAGATAATGCAGTTCCTCAACCGCAATATCAAGGGCCGTCAGGAAGTGGGACATATCGACCTGCTCGACCGCATCTGCTACATCGAGGTGCCTGAGAAGGATGCCACCAAGGTGATGCGTGCCATCGACGGCACTACATACAAGGGACGCAGCGTGCGCTGTAATGACGCTGACGATACCGGACGCCCAGCCGGCAAGCAGTCGGGACGCGGCTCGCGAGGACTGGCAGGAAAATCATCCGACCGCACCGCAAGAGGCAGGAAAAAACACGATGAAAACGATGATTTCGGTAAGTTTGAGAAGAAATCGAAGCGTAAGAACAACAAGGCGGACAACGGTGGTTTCAATGACAACGGCAATGAAAGCGACTGGCGCCAGTTCTTCCGTCAAGACGATGTGAAGCTCGTAGGCGAAGAGCCGGACTTCTCTGAAGAGGGATGGGCACGCCGTCGTCCGAAGAAGAGCTGATACTCTCTCTCTCCGTATTACAATATGTTGCGGAGCTTAATTGATACAATTCGCCCCATCTTGTATAGGTCCTCGTCTTACCGATGGCCATTCAAGATGGGGCGATTTGTATTCAGTCAGCCGAACAGTCCGGCGATGGTAGGCTTTTTGGCTATCGTGCTCGAAATCCTTATCGTCCAAGCACCACATTTCTGCCTAATGTTCTGAGGCAGGATGTTGGAGTCGCGCAGTTTGCGAAGCCATTCTCTGAGTGGTCTTCCCGGGTGAGCCTGTTCGTCGGCAAGCAGTCCGGCTTTGGCAAGTTCGCGGTTAGCCTCCATTTCATTAATCTCTTCCTTTCCCGAGCGAATCATGTATTCATCCAATACCTTGATCACTCCACTGATATTTTCCCTGGTAGTAGTCATAACATCATCCTTAATTCCGCAACACTATAATTTAACTTTATTTATAAGTTCCTGAGCAACAAAAAGTTGCCCAGGATTTTGCCATGTCAGAATTTTCACTTATCTTAGTGTTGCAAAAAGAAAACAAGCAAAACTCTAATATGACATGGCAAAAATACAAATTAAATCTGAGAAACTCACACCTTTTGGAGGAATTTTTTCAATCATGGAGAAATTTGACTCCATGCTTTCACCCGTTATCGACTCAACACTGGGTCAGAGATGCAGCAGTATCTTCGGATATCAGTTCAGCGAGATAGTCCGTTCGCTGATGAGCGTTTATTTCTGTGGCGGCTCATGCGTGGAAGATGTAACGTCACAACTGATGCGCCATCTCTCGTATCATCCTACCCTTCGTACATGCAGCTCTGATACCATCCTCAGAGCCATCAAGGAACTGACACAGGAAAACATCTCCTATACTTCCGACCAAGGCAAGACCTATGATTTCAATACTGCAGACAAACTCAACACATTGCTTATAAACGCTTTGGTTTCTACAGGCGAGTTGAAGGAAATTGAGGAATACGATGTTGACTTTGACCATCAGTTCCTTGAAACGGAGAAGTATGATGCAAAACCGACCTACAAAAAGTTCCTCGGCTACAGGCCTGGCGTATATGTTATCGGTGACAAGATAGTCTATATCGAGAACAGCGATGGTAACACGAATGTGCGTTTTCATCAGGCAGACACCCATAAGAGATTCTTCGCTCTTCTGGAATCCCAGAACATCCGTGTAAATCGCTTCAGGGCAGACTGCGGTTCCTGCTCGAAGGAAATCGTCAGTGAGATAGAGAAGCATTGCAAACATTTCTACATCCGTGCCAACCGATGCAGTTCGCTCTACAATGACATCTTTGCTCTGAGAGGATGGAAGACGGAGGAGATTAACGGCATCCAGTTCGAACTCAATTCCATTCTCGTTGAGAAATGGGAAGGCAAGTGCTATCGTCTTGTCATCCAGAGACAAAGACGCAACAGTGGCGACCTTGACCTGTGGGAAGGCGAATACACTTACCGTTGTATTCTGACCAACGATTACAAGTCATCGACAAGGGACATTGTTGAATTCTACAATCTGCGTGGCGGCAAGGAACGTATCTTTGACGACATGAACAACGGATTCGGTTGGAGCAGGCTCCCCAAGTCATTCATGGCGGAGAATACTGTCTTTCTTCTGCTTACTGCATTGATACACAATTTCTACAAGACCATCATGAGCAGGCTTGACACCAAGGCTTTTGGGCTCAAGAAAACGAGTCGCATAAAGGCTTTTGTCTTCAGATTCATCTCCGTACCTGCCAAGTGGATCATGACTGCAAGGCAATACGTGCTGAATATCTACACAGAGAACCGAGCTTATGCAAAACCCTTCAAAACAGAATTCGGATAAGAATCCTTTCTTTCCGGTTTGAATCTGCGTATTACCTCAAGTCGCATCGTGGGGTAAGGGGATGGTGGCTACATATTGATGTTGTGCTGTTGCTTTTTACTGAAAGCTGCTACTAACGACTCATAAATCTACCCTTAATCGTGTATTGGATGATAGTTGCGGATTTTAGGATCATATATTTTAAGTTGATAAGAAAACTACTACAAAAATAGGTATTTTAAATGATAAGTTGTTTGAAAAACTTGTAAATTAATGACTATTTAATACTAATGTAAACATTATTGCTTTCAAAGTGTATATTTATTTAGAGAATAAACAGAAAATTGGCACAGCGGATATTTTCCGTGGATGGTGGTTGGAGGACACATAGATTGAACGTTTTCGTTGTATGTACAATGTACGATGATGTACGTTGATAAGATAACGAGCATTGTCGTACATTTACCGAGCATATATAAATAAATGAGCAGAGACAAGGAGCTTGATCCCTGTCATGCGAGACAACGAAGGATGAAATCCAAGGTTTGTTCCCTCAAGAGGAATGAGTACAGGCATAGGCGTTTACCACTTTAAGATTGTAGGAAAATCATTTCAACGAAGACTGTCTAAAACGGCTAAGGGTTCAAAAAAGACGTTTTACTACCTAAAGATTGTAGGAAAATCATGGTCAGCCTTTCTGATGCAACAAAGAATAGACATAACACGGTGGATGAGCATATTCCACATTGACACAGACATTATAAATACGCAAGGTGGACACGGGGCGACTGTCAAGAATAAAACAGCATCTTAACTTTTTATTCTGCCAACTGACTTTTGAGTTTTTGGTATTGCGAAGGCGTCATACCATTTATTTTGCGGAAAGCTTTGACAAAGCTGGAGGCTGTCTTGTAGCCAAGTTCCTCATAGATAGCCTGTATCGTCATATTGCCATAATGCTTGGTATCGCTGAGACGTCGGCAAGCCTCACGGATGCGGAACTCATTGAGATAGGTTTTGAAGTTTTTGCCGTAAGTATCATTGATTACCATGGAAACATACTTCGTATTTGACCCTACCATTTTAGCCAACATTGCAAGACTGAAATCGTCCCGGCTTATCACGCTCACGTCTTCCAGCACACTGTTTACCTTTTCAAGCAATCTGGTGACCTGCTCCTCGCTCAATCCCATGTCGTGCGTAGTATCTACGCTTGATGAACCTTCTGCCGGGACATCCCCAGAAGCCTCAGCATTATCCGGCTTGACTGCTTGTGCGGTGACAGGCTTCACCGTCTGAGAATGCTCCACAACCTGTAGGTATTGATTGCGCAGTTGTTGGGCATTATCGTTCTGCCTTGTCAGCTCCTCATTCTTTGCCACGAGCAGTCTCTGCGATTCCAGAAGCCGACGTGTGCGCCTACGCAACTTTGCATATAGTACTCCGACGATAATCGAGAAGAGCAGGAAAACGAGTATGGATCCGGTAAGCCACTGATTACGTCGCGTAAGTCCACCGATTATAGCATCGTTTTGCCGATTTTCATAGTCGAAGAGCCCGTTGAGCGCAGCATTCATGCGCTGACGACCGAAGAGCGAATCGTTGAGCTCAAGATACCGTTTCTTGTATTGGTCTGCGCTCGCAGAGTCACCCAGATATCGGTATAAGACAAATAGGTCCTGGCAGATGGATATTTCGCCCGAGATGTCATTATTTTTGTAAGCTATCTCGTAGCTCTTCTTGTATTCTTCTATCGATGGGGCATATTGCTTCTGACGGTAGAGTATGTTAGCCATTTCCTGATGTACAAGGGTCTGATAGCGCGGTCCCAGATTCTCGTCGTCCACGAGCTGCAGTGCCTGCTGCTGATAGAACAGCGCCGGTGCAAAGCTGCCCTCTGTCTTCGCTATCAGGCTTTTGTTTGCCAGGGCGTAATAGCGGTATAGCGGAGTGGCACGGTATGGCAGGCTCATCTGTATCTTATACCATCGGCGCGCCTCTGCCGGGTCACCCTTAAGGCAACAAACCTGTGTAAGATTGATAGCCACCTTCAGCTGAGTCTCCATCGTGTGGCTTTCAGTCGCCATGTTGTATACTTTCTTGAAATAATAGTGTGCCTTGTCGAAATCGCCCATGAACGCATACACATTGGCTATATTACCAAGACTCTTCAGCTGCGTATTGATATCGCCGTCGGTCTGTGCCGCCTCCAGCGCCTGTGTGTAGAGAGTGAGGGCCTCTGAAAACTGTTCGTTGGCAAAATACTTGTCAGCCTCAGCCTTCAGGCGCACTCCGTCCCCCGGCTTCCTGTCAAGTCCAAACATACATGATGGTATCAACGCCAACATAAGGAGCATCGCATACATGTACCGGCGCGATGATACCAATGATAGACAATATGAGTATGAATGAGCTGAAGTCATGCTGCAAAGATACAATTTTATTGACTATTAAGAGCTTTTTTTCTTTATTTTCTTGAAATTATAAGCATATCAATTCATAAAATGGTGGAATAAGTA
This sequence comes from Prevotella pectinovora, assembly GCF_041323955.1. Taxonomy (NCBI): domain Bacteria; kingdom Pseudomonadati; phylum Bacteroidota; class Bacteroidia; order Bacteroidales; family Prevotellaceae; genus Prevotella; species Prevotella pectinovora. Next base: position 2,568,098 of record NZ_JBGLIV010000001.1, on the reverse strand, counting down.
TTAATCTGATTAACTTTGCATTAGGTTTTATAAAATTTCATTACATTTCTCACAAATCAATCAAAGCTTATGAGAAAAATTATTCATTTCCTAGCTTTAGTCGTCGTACTCTTAGCTTCATTGCCTATAGGGCTGCAGGCTCAGAGTGCTCTGGCAATACAGCAGAAGATGCTGGCATCGCCCAAGCAGACGATAGCCAAGGCTAAACCATTGAAGGCGGAGGCGAAGAGCATCCCCTACAATGAGAATTTCAATGACACTGTAAAGTGGAAAGAGTGGTCGCAGATCGACAACCAGACATGGCTCTCCTCCAGCGATCAGGATGTATGGCAGCATTATCAGTGGGGAGGTCCCGACTACAAGGGTGCTGCCGTGGTGTATCAGAATCATGCAGTAGGCCTCAACACGTGGCTCATATCTCCCGGGCTGAGCCTCAAGGGGGGCATGACCTACAGAATTTCCTTCTGGTTCCAGTGCTGGTTTGCTCCGGTGCATCATGTTTACCTGCTCACCTCGCCCACCGACACCGTGACAGGGCGCATCAAGGTGATCGACATCGTCAAGGAGTCGTCTATCACCGACAACTTCAGTGCTGACGTGGAAATACCTTCCGACGGAACATACTATCTTGCATTCTTCGACAATACGCCTTATCGGCACAACGAAACGGCCCTGAGCTACAGTGCTACGATAGACGACATAAAGGTGGAAGCTGTGAGCAACAATGCCCTGCCAACAGCTCCTACCGGTCTTACACAAGTGCCGGGCGCAAACGGCGATACCGCAATGTCGCTGAAATGGAAGAACCCTACTCACAGCAAGAAAGGCGAGCAGCTCGACTTCCTCAACTATGCAAAGATATATATCGACGGCAAGGATTCCGTTGTCCTCACCGACAGTGTGCTTCCTGGCAGGCAGATGAGCTGGACTGATCCTAAGCCTACAATAGGAAAGCACACCTACAGCGTACTCGTGGGCAACACTGCCGGCGACGGCGATGCTGCCTCTGTGAATACATATATAACCCGTTGGCGGAATTAATTTAAGTTGATAAATATGAGTAAAAAGTTGTACATATCGCTGATTTTTAGTAACTTAGTGGTGCTCAAAACATTAAGTTCAAACCATCGTATGTACAACCTTTATACAAAATTCGTCAAAATACTTGAGATATGCAAGCAATTCTCTGAAAATCTCGTCAATGAATCGGGTAATGTTCCACGTCGTGGTCCTGTTCCCAAGTTTTCGGATTTGGAAGTGGTGGCGCTATCCTTGACGGCAGAGACCGAGAGCATTGATAGTGAGAAGTGGTTGTTCGACTATAAATTGCAAGAATACAAGGACAACATTCCCAATCTCATATCAAGGAGACAGTTCAATGACCGCAGGAAGAAAACGGCAGGCCTGTGTGAGGAACTGCGCAAGAGGATTGCCATGGAAATGGATGGCGGAGAGGAACAATTCTTTGTTGACTCCAAGCCGATAAAGGTTTGTAGGGTTGCAAGAGGAAAACGTTGCAAGATGGGACGTACCGGAAATTTCTCGCAAGCTCCCGACTTCGGCTTCTGTGCTTCGCAGAATACGTATTATTTTGGTTATAAGTTACACGCTCTCTGTGGGTTAAGTGGAGTTATCCATTCCTATGATCTGTCAAAGGCAAGTGTGGCTGACCTCCATTATATGAAGGATGTAAAACATACTTATCACGACTGTAGCATCTATGGTGACAAAGGGTATATTGGAGCTGACGTACAGCTTGACTTGTTCGAAACCGCACACATAAGACTGGAGTGTCCGTATCGGCTCAACCAAAAGGACTGGAAACCGACATTCATCCCGTTTGCAAAGGCAAGAAAGAGGATTGAGACAATATTCTCACAACTTACAGACCAGTTTCTGGTCATCAGGAACTACGCGAAAATAACGAATGGTTTGTTTGCCAGAATCATTGGCAAAATTAGTGCACTTACCATTCTGCAATACGTAAACTTCATTAACGACAAGCCCATTGGCAGAATTAAGTATGCACTAAATTAATTCCGCCAACAGGTATATATAGGTGTCGACAAGCCGGGAGCCCCGGAGAATCTCTCTGTGGATTACGATGCTGATGCCGGCATTATTACTCTCGACTGGGACCAGCCACAGTTCGGACAGAAGGGGGGCTGGTTTGATCCTGCCGGAATCTCCTACCGTGTCGTCCGGCAACCGGGCAACAAGGTACTGACCAGCAACCTCACGAGCCGCCAATATGAAGACGACGACATCGACGACTATGCCAACTACGTCTACCAGATAACAACTCGCACCAACTCGGGTCTCGGTGCCACAGCCACATCCCGGGGTGTGCTTGCCGGTCAATCGGCTACGCTGCCCATTCGTCAGGACTGGGAAGACAGCACTACCTATGCCACATGGCAGGTTGTGGACAACAATGCCGACGGCAGCACTTTCACTGTAGACCATTCCAACGGCTACAACAGTGCGGTGGCTATCGGCTGGCATTTCTATGGCCAGAATGTCGGCAAGGATAAGGACGAGTCTCTCTATGCTCCTCCTGTGGAACTCGTTGCCGGAAAGAAATACAAGGTATCGTGCTTAGTAAACAGCAACCCGTTTTCATCTTTCTCTCTCGACATCACGTATGGTTCCGCTGCTACAAAAGACGCCCAGACCAATACTATCATGACATACTCCGACGTGACTTCCGGGGGTGGTTATGCCCAGATGGCTGATACTTTCCAGGTGAGCAAGTCAGGACGCTACTTCATCTCCTGGTGGCTCCACGACACGCCATCCACCTACGTTTACTTCGACAACTTCCGCATCGAAGAGCTGTTTGACAACAACCTCGAGGCTACAGGACTGAGCAATCTGAATACGGCGCCCACTGCTGGCGACAAGATCAGCACCGCCGTGGCATACACAAACCGTGGCTCGAAGAACGCATCCCACTTCACGGTGCAGCTGCTCGACAACGACAACAACGTACTCGGAAGCTCCAGCGTCGCCGCCACGCTTGCTGCCGGTGCCACAGATACAACCAATATTTCGTGGACAGTACCGGATGTGGAAGGCTCGTTTGCTGTGAGAGGAAAGGTAATCATGAACAATGACCAGTGCTCTGCAGACAACGAGACCGAGCCTGACTACCTAAACGTACAGGGCACAGGCCTCCGGGCAGTGACCATCGGCACTGGCTCGGAAGTATCCCGGAGCGTACCTTTCTCATACAATGGAGGCATAATCAGCGAAAGCATCTATCGCTCCAGCGACTTCCAAGGCATGGCAGGCAATATCGACTCGCTATCGTTCAAGGTCCGCTTCGGTATGGAGCGCGACTTCCTCAACGTGCCATTCAAGATATATCTCGCCAATACCGAACAGGAGAGCATGAGCACCGGATGGATTCAGTCTGGCTCTATGACAAAGGTATTCGACGGCAATATCGATATGAAAACAGGAAGCTATGACCTCACTATCCGTTTCGACAACCCGTTCAGCTACACAGGAGGCAATCTTGCTGTACTCGTAATGGGTCCGGCTGACAATACTCTCTTCCTCCAGCAAGGCTACGGCATGGGTACCTACGTCACTGAATACGGTCTCGAGGCTTCCCGTATATGGTCTACAGATGCAAGCTATCCGGAGGATCCCGACAACCTCGATAATACCAAAGGCTCATTCTACAGTTACGTGCCTAATGCTATATTCTATTTCAACCCGTCCAACTGTGGTTCTCTAGCCGGCACCGTGACAGATACTGATGGCAATCCGCTCTCTGGCGTCACAGTTTGTGGGGACAACTATAGCGGCTACGAAAACATCAAGGCCACAACTGATGACGATGGCAAATACTTTATTAAATATGTGCCATCTCGCTCATGGGACATCAACTATACAGCTACGACAAAAGGATATGCCGACGAAAGCGCTTACGTAAATGTCTATGCTGGCAAGACTACAACTGCCGACTTCCAGTTGAGCAAGTGCAAGGCCGTAACCCTCTCGGGTACTGTGACGAGTGCCACCGACAATGCAACTCCGGTGGCAGGTGCTACGATCGCTATCAAAGGCGACAACAGCTTCACTGCCACTACCGACGCTGATGGCAAGTACAACATCAGCGGCGTATATGCACAGAAGAACTACACCATCAAGGTCACCGCACCTGGATATCAGCTCTTCGATAATTATGGAGGATATTCTCTGCAGTTCTATTCCGACAATGACAGTACTGCCTCATACGACATCAACATCACACCGACAACGGCATCGCCCTACAGCGTGAACGCCGTTGACAAGGGCGACACTGCCGTTATCACATGGCGTAAACCTATCGAGAACATCTCCCTTACAAAGGCTTCCGACAATATCGTCGGCCAGTTTGGCGGAGCATACGAAATGGCCATAGGTCATCGATACACTGCTTCCGAGCTGCAAGCCCTTGGCGCCGACAGCCTCTACTACGTCAAGTCGCTCAGCCTCGTACCTATGTCATCCTCTGCCTTCAAGATATCTATATGGCAAGGTGAAGATGGCAACGAGGAAAAGGTGTATGACGAGAACTTCACTCCAGAGAAATACGGAGCATGGATTACCGTCAACCTATCCAGACCATATAAGATCGACCCGACAAAGAGCCTCGTGATAGGCTACACCGTGGAGTCAAACATTGGTGCCTTCCCTGTAGGTATCGATGCAGGACCGCTAGTAGACGGCGGAGATGTGATTTTCGATCCGACAAACAATAAATGGTCTACTGCCCACGAGCTTGTTTCTTCTATGAATTACAACTGGGCCATCAAGGCCACACTGGGCAACGACAACAACTCTGCTGCAGTGCCTTGGGTTAACACCACAGCTAATGTTTCCAAACTCACAAACAGCTTCAACACTATATCTGTTGACTCTGTTGCCGGCCGTCTGCTGCAAGCAGCGCCTCAGGTGGCTTCTGCCCACTATGCTGTCCGTACACTCCCCCAGAGCGTTAGACCTGTGGCTCCTGCCAAGCTGGAACCTCTGAACGCCATAAAGGGCTACAATGTTTATCGCATGAAAGCCGGAGAGGAGAGCAGCACATGGAATTGGACTAAGCTCAACAGTGAGCCTGTCACAACAACCAGCTACAACGACACTACCTGGAACTCTGCCGACAGCACCACATACCGGTATGCCGTACGCTCTTTCTACGGCAATCCAAGCGAGTGGGGCGAAGGAGTAATCTCTGACGCAACATTCTCTGACGGAGTCGACAAGGGCCACTATGCTACCCTTACCGTCAACGTCAATGCCGACAAGGGTGATGCCGAGGGAGCCAGCGTGCGTCTTGAAGGCGACAACAAGGTTTACACGAGCAGTGTAAAAGATGGAAAGGCTACATTCCATAATGTGCGTTTCACTTACTACAAGCTCTCTGCTATCAAGCCGCTCTACGACTATTACTCTAAGGATATAACCGTTATGACCAAGGAGGCTGCCGACACTGTGAACCTCGCATTCCACAGCAAGGCGCCGGAGTCGCTCATCTCGACCGACTATATCAGCGAGGCTCGACTCAGCTGGACCGCTCCTTCTGCTGCAAACACGGCTTATCTGACTCTCTCTACCGACACCATGTCCAACGCTTATGGCTTCCAGCCTGGCACTGAGTATATCTGCGGCCAGATGATTACACCCGACATGCTGTCTCCTTATTCTTACAACGATTTCTATATCGACCGCATCGATTTCTATGCCAATGCCGCCACTACCTACTCACCGCTCATCTGGGAAGGACCCGATGCCGATCAGACGGTACAGATGTTCCGCCAGGATTACGCTGTCTCCGAAGACGAAGTGGGCAAGTGGAACAGTCTGAAGCTGCAGAACCCGATCAAGATCGATCCATCGAAAACATACGTCGTGGGATATGCCGTCACTGGTGCCACAGGACAGTTCCCTATGGCTATCGACAACCATGGATATTCCGATTCTTATGGCAGTTTGATGTACGGTTGGGATCAGAAGAATAATAAGTACGGATGGTTCTACGTGTCCAACTATGGCAACTGGATGGTACGCGCACATATCACCGACATAACGGATCCGGAAAAGGCACTGGCTGACAACGTGAAGTATGATATCTATCGTATGAACGAAGCTGACGTTGCCGACACTACATTGTGGACAAAGCTCAACGCCTCGCCTGTCTCGTCGACAGAATATACCGACAAGACATGGAAAGACCTTGCCGGCAACACTACCTTCCGCTATGCCGTGAGAAGCGTATTCTTCGGCAATACGCTATCGGCTTTTACGCTCGGCAAGGAGATGGCTAAGGGCTCTGTGACTCTGCTCACTGCCAACATCACTACCAACAATAACCTTCCTGCCGCTGGGGCTGTGCTGCGCCTGCACTCGGGATCACTCAGCTACAAAGCCGCTGCTGGCGATGATGGCTCTATTGTGCTGCCAGAGGTTGCCAAGGGCAATGAATACGAAATAAGCCTGGCTAAGGAAGGCTACGATACTATCAATATTGTACGCAAGATAACTGCCGACAGAGATACTCTCTCCTTCCAGCTCGCCGAAATCAAGGCTGTGCCGGCAGGACTGACCGCAGAGGCTGCTGCCGACAACTCCGCCATGACTATCAGCTGGCTGGCTCCTGGCTCTTACGTTGCTAAGCAAGGATGGGCTTACTGGGATACCAACTCGGTTTACGGTGGCTTTGGCACTTCTACTGGCGTTGCTTCCGTAGCACAACTCTTCACTACTGCCGACCAGACGGAGAAGGGCATGAAGGATCTAGACATTACCAAAATAGCATTCTTCACTACCAATCCTGGCAACAACCCGGTACTCGACGGCGCTAGGTGGGAAGCAAAGATATGGCGTGTGAACAACAACGGGACTGTGGACGAGGTCTACTCTCAGCCTGTCGACAACGTACAGAAGCCGGCTTGGAACACAGTAACGCTCACCACTCCGTACTATGTGAGCGGAGACGAAGACCTCCTCATAGGATATACGTTCTATGGCACAGGCTCTCCGTTCGGTATCGACGCCGGACCTCTTGTGACCGGCAAGGCCGACTGGGCTAATTTTGGTTCGGGATGGTCAAACCTTGGAAGCTCTGTAAACAACTTCGACTACAACATCCTCATCCATACATATCTCTCAAAGGCTGATATCACCACAAAGGCAGTGGCTCCTGCTATTGCCCATGCTGAGAAGATCGGTGGCAAGGCTGCCATTGCCGGCGGCATCACTCCTATGAAGTCGGCCGAGAGGGCAAAAGCCGTGGCAAGCCACCCGATGCTCGCATACAACTATCCTGTTCAGGGATACTACGTGTATCGTATCACTGCCGGCGACGAGGGCGACGAGTCTAAGTGGACTGCACTGACCGCTGAGCCTACCACAGCCACGAGCTACACCGACAACGGATGGAGCTCCGTCATCTCGGGCAAGCAATATCGCTGGGCTGTGAAGGCTGCATACGTAAGCGGAAACTCTGATGCTGTGCTCACCGACGTATTCAATAGCGACGGGACTGATGGCATCGACGAAGCCGTGGCTAGCAACTTTAGCGTGAAGTATGTCTGCGAGGGCGTCTACGAGGTTTCCTCCCCACGCTCTGCCACTCTCACGGTTGCCAATGCAGCCGGCGCACTTGTCTTCCGCGGACAGCTCCAGGCTGGAAAGAACACCGTGAGACTGAATGCTCCTCGTGGTATATTCATTTTCAATGCCAACGCTGATGGATTCCACAAAGTGCAGAAGGTTGCGGCTAAGTAACTCCTTGTGGACTAAACAAGTTAAGGGATCGGGGACTCACAGGAATGTGGGCCCACGGTCCCTTTTGTCTTTTACAGTTTGGCGGGAGGGGATCGCACAACCGCTGAGAAAAAAAACACGTGGCGACCCACCGTAGGGGCGGGGTTCATCCCCGCCCGAACCGCCCGTGGCGGTGTGTGTAAAACCAATAATGATTCACCGCGGGACATGCAATTTCGCGGACGGGAATAAACCCCGCCATAAACGTATTTGAATCCCACGGTGGATCATAACACACACCGCTGCCGCGGTTCGGGCGGCGATGTGTGTAAAACCAATAATGATTCACCGCGGGACATGCAATTTCGCGGGTGGAATAAACACATGTTTCGCGGGTGGGAATAAACCCTTCCCGGAATATCTGAAATTTTATCGGACAGCATTAATAATAATAAAACATGAATAATAATATGAATTCATTCATAAAATTTCTCACTGCTTCATTGCTTCTGCTAGCACCCGCAGCCATGCGGGCTGTTCCTGCCTATCCGGGCAAGATGAAGGCTAAGCAGGCAGATGGTACTGAGCTTACTATTCAGCTCATAGGCGACGAATACGCCCACATGGCAGTGACAGCAGATGGTTATCCGCTAATCTTCAACCCTGTATCCCACAACTACGAGTATGCCACAGAGACTTCCGAAGGCCTCAAGGCAAGCGGTATGGCTGCCACAGAGGCCACTTATCGTAATAATGCTGCAAGGCTATTGCTTGCCGGAGTGGACAAGGATGCTGCCTTGAAGCATTTCTATGAAGAATGGACTGAGGCTCGCACGAAGGCTCTGAATGGCAGACTGAAAAACACAGAAGGTAATAAGCTGAACTCGAAGGCTCCTTCTCATATCGTGCGCATCAGCTCCGTGCCAACTCTCGGACAGCATGATGTATGCGTGATTCTGGTTCAGTTCTCCGACGCGAAGTTCACAGACAACAGCGTCATGACCGACCCTGCTGCCTACTACGACCGCTTCTTCCACGAAAAAGGATTTTCTGAGCATGGCGCACGCGGCTCTGTCTACGACTATTACCGCTTCGCTTCGCAGGATAAATACGACCCGCAGTTCAAGGTATATGGTCCTGTCACTGTCAGCGGGAAGGCTTCCGATTATGCGGGCGTCAACGGCTCTGCGCTGACCTACAAGCTCATACAAGAGGCAATACCGCTTGCCGACAGTCTCTACAACATCGATTTCAAATCTTTTGATACCGACAGCGACGGTGTATGCGACAATGTCTACTGCATCTATGCCGGCTACGGACAGGCTGACACGGGCAACTCTGGAACCATCTGGCCCCACAGTTCCAACCTCGCCCAGAGCTCAGGACAAGACCGGTCTTTCTTCCAGGACGGTGTGAAGATTGACCGATACACTGTTTCTCAAGAGGTGAACGGACAAACAAAAGTTCCTGTGGGCATAGGGACCTTCGTGCATGAGTTCGGACACGTGCTCGGACTTGCCGACCACTACAACAATGGATCGACGGCGGCTTATGGATATACCAATAATGTGGGCAACTGGGACCTCATGGCTAGCGGATCGTACAACGACGACCAGAACTGTCCGCCTACTTATTCTGCCTTCGAGCGATACAGCCTCGGATGGACTACGCCTGTGCTGCTTTCAGCTACCATCGACTCCCTGGTCGCCCTGTCACCGTATGAGGACAACGGACTGAGCTACCGCATCTCTGTGCCGGGCAAGAGCAACGAGTATTTCCTCATCGAAAACCGCCAGCAGAAATCGTGGGATGAATTTCTGCCGGGCCACGGCGTGCTCGTTTGGCACATCGACGAGAACCAGAGCCTATGGGACAAGAACCAGCCCAACGCCGACCAGAACCACCAGCACGTGGATATCGTGGAGGCAGGACGCACGCCTTCTGCCACTGGTCTTGCCACTGATCCCTTCCCGGGGGCAGCTAACGTGAGAAACTTCAGTTTCACTCAGTGGAATGGTCTTACCGTCTTCGGCTTCGACTGGGTAGACGAGGATGCCGGAGGGCTGACATCATTCATTCTTTCCAATTCCAACTACCGTCTGCCGTCGCCGTCCATAGCCGTTGACAGTATCATGGGCACAAAAGCGAGGGTGGCGTGGACTGCCAGCAATCTGGCTACTGCCTACAACGTAATGCTCTATAAGGGCTGCGAACGTGTCGACTCTATCTCTTCTAGAGAACCAGGTAGTGCCATGTTCACTGATCTGACGCCGCAGACTGAATACACCGCTTGTGTGGTAGCAACGCTCAATACCGTGCACTCCGACACCGTGAGCCTCACATTCACTACCCTACCTCTGCAGATAGAGGAGCAGAAACCCATTGCCCTCGAACCTTCTGATGTTACAAGACGCTCGTTCAAAGCAAGGTGGCAACCGGTGACTGATGCTGACAGGTACGACATAAATATTTATACTCGCACCCACGATAAGAAGGGAGTGGTGGGGACTGGCTTCGACAACTTCACGACTTCTGTGCCTGGACTGCCCGAGGGATGGTCGGTAACAGCCAAACAGGGGCGCAATGATGTGGACTATGGCAAAGATGCTCCGTCCATCCGACTGCGTGCCGACAGCGCACAGCTCATAGTTTCTATTCCAGGAAACAAGATCGACTCCGTAAGTTTCTGGCATTATGAGAGTAAGGCTGGACTCATTCTCAGTGTTGATGGCTATAAAGATCATACATGGAACAATCTGTGGCAGTATGAATCAGAACAGAAAATGAAGTCGACAAAGAATATTTTCACCGACGGAGTGGACAGCCTGCGATTCATGATAACACGTTCTGAGGGTGTGACAGGAGGATATATCCTCCTCGATGATGTATACGCTTGCTATATGTCCGACAACTTCCATCTGCTGAGAACCATTAGTACTACTGTGAATGGAGATCATGCACCTCAACCGTCAGCAGATGGATCGGTACTGAGCTACACTGTCAACGACCTTAACCCTGATACTGCTTATGCCTACAGCATAATTGCCTTCTACGACAGCCGCTTATCGCCTATGTCGGATACAGTCAGTGTCGACACTACTGGCGTGGTAGATGCCATCAGAGGGATAGCCATAGATACATCATCCTCCATGGCTGTATTTGACCTGCAAGGGCGACAAGTAGGCACAATAGGCAACGGCATACGACCGGAAGCAGTTTTGCCTAGAGGTGTGTACATAATAAGAGGGAGAAAAATTGTGGTAAGATAATAATTGTGGTAAGATAAAAATTCTGCCGAAAAAATCAAAATGCAGAAACATCCGGCGCAACCGACAAACCCTGTGGAGTGCGTACAGTCGCTAACCCAAAAACATGTTGCTAAACGGTACATGATTGGAGAAAAGTTCTTACCTTTGCGTCATGAATCGTAGCGGCAATATAAATATGTATGAGGGTCTTGCCTCATATTTCCTTCCTACTGGTGTCTTGGAGTACTTTGAGGTGACTGATTTCGCTGAGGTTCCGACACAGGACACCGAAGTTCTGTATACAACCGAGCTTCACATTTATCTTGATGAACGTGACAATCGCACTCCTGAGATGAGAGGTTCAGTAAGTGATGGTTTTGGCGAAGAGTCATGCCTTCTGGATTTTCCCACACGTGACAGGAAAACAGTCCTCCATGTACGCAGGCGTCGTTGGACAATGCCAGACGGTACAACCAAGTCTGTGGATCTCGACAGGAAGATATAGCTGAAGCATCCCGGCACGCGATACTCTAAAGACTTCGCGCTTTTTTTAAAGAAGGCGGATGGACAATGAGACGGTAACCGCCCGTCAGATAGGCTATACATACATGATTAACGGTGCCACGTTCGCGAAGAGATACAAGGACGCCCTGAGTGACTTCGAGACGTGGGAACAGAAGAAGCATGCCTCCGAATGGATTCTGCTTCCGCAAAACATTGGCACGGAACATGGCATAGACGAGACCTCCCTCCAAGGCGAGTTGTACACCATTGTCCACAACAAGGAAGCCCATGGTCGCAAGGGAGCAATCGTTGCGGTTGTCAAGGGAACAAACCCTGCAGATGTGCTGAGAGTGCTCATGCAACTTCCTGAGGACAAGCGGGAAATGGTTGAGAGCATCACGATGGATCTTTCTGATTGTATGCGTGCCATCGCAAGAGAAGCATTCCCTAAAGCCACAGTTGTCCGTGACTGCTTCCATGTCGTCAAACGAGGCGGCGAAGGATGCGAGGAGATACGTCTGCACCTGAAACGAGAGGCAGTAAAGGAACTGAACAGGCAGAAGGCTGAGTGGCGCAAATATCTCGAAGGACTGGCTGCGCAGAGAAAGTCCTATCGAAAAAGAATGAAAGAGAAACACGGAAAGAAGTGGAAGAAAAGCAGGCGTGGCAGGAAGCCCAAGAGACTGAACACCCGCTTTGAGCCTCCAAGGCTTGCAAACGCAGAGACACTCGTAGAGGCATTGACGAGGTGTCGTAAGCAACTGTCCATGAGCCGTGAGAAATGGAGTGTAACACAAGAAAAGCGAGCCAAGATACTCTTTGAGCTATACCCAAAGCTGGAACAGGCATACAACCTGACGGGTTCCCTCAGAGCCATATTCCGCAACAAGAAACTCACTAAGGAAACCGCAAAGGAGAAGTTTGAAGAATGGTATGAGAAAGTTGCTCGATGCACCCTACGTGAAATCAAGTCCGTACGCGATACTATCAAGTTTTATGAGGATGAGATATTGAACTACTTTAATGGGCGAAAGACAAACGCATCAGCTGAGTCACTCAACTCAAAGATCAAATGCTTCCGGTCGCAGGTGAAAGGAGTTAGAGATATCCCTTTCTTCATGTACCGTTTAGCAACAGTTTTGGGTTAGCGACTGTACGCACTCCACAGGGTTTGTCGGTGGCGCCAGAAAATTTCTATTTTCCCCTCATCCGCTTGTGATGATCAGTAATGTTCAAGCAGATTATCATTCATCAGTATTGAGTCGCCCACGATGAAGGTCTTCACCTCTCCGTTCGGCTTCTTTATGATGCACATGCTTTCTCGCATGTACTGGTTGCGGCCGTTGGAAGATTGTGTGGCAGACTCTGTGAAATATTCATTTATGTTTTTACATAACGATATGAATTAAGGTTGTTTTTGCAATATTCGGAAAAATAATTGAGATTTGCAAATAAATCATGGAAAATCGTCAAAACTGTCAGATTGTCTGGTTTTCTGCTGTAATATTCTGACATACAGATAGTTGACTGTCATGCGATTGTCAGGCAATTGTCTGGATGGTTTGCTGATGAGAGGAATTGTCAGATGGATGGAATTGCATGTGTTGGCTGAACTCCGTAAATGGGCAGGTATCGGGAACCAAATCTGCCCAACAGGGGCAAGCACCGTGCCCATGATGGGCAAGCACCGTGCCCCAGTTGGGCAAGCACCGTGCCCAATTTTAATCCAAATCGGTCATTAGACCTTGTTTGTATTTTGAGTTTAATCAACAGAAAGATTATACTGCCGCAGTCACCTGAGTTTATGCTAATAGTCGGTGAACTGGCGCAAGAAAATCGTGGTAAGATAAATATCTGATCAACTTCTTTATAATAATGAGCCCGGTATTGTGCCGGGCTTATTTTATTCATATATATTGGTATGTAGCATCCCGGCAATGAAAATTAATGAATTTATTTTGCATTGCTCTCGATTTGGATAAAAACTTCTCGCTCGGAAATGTGAATAAATTCCCATTTCTCTCGTTTAATCAGTTTTTTGGATTACCTTTAGATAAGGTAGGCTGCATCCCGGCAATGAAAATTAATGAATTTATTTTGCATTGCTCTCGATTTGGATAAAAACTTCTCGCTCGGAAATGTGAATAAATTCCCATTTCTCTCGCTTAATCAGTTTTTTGCACTACCTTTGCCGACATGAAAAATAGACTGATCTTACTATTCTTTGCCTTCAGCGTCTGTCTTGGCGCTACGGCACAAAACAAAAGATACCACGGCGACGGTATCGATGATGTGTTGCAATATACTCCGATGGCAGCTTCGTTTATCCTCAAGATGGCTGGCGTGCCGAGCCGCAGTTCGTGGGAACAGCGCATATATAAGTCTGGAGCCACTTTTCTTCTCTGTGCCGGCACGACATACGCTCTGAAGCATACTATCCACTCACGCCGTCCCGACGGCACAGACAACCGTTCTTTCCCTTCTGGTCACACGGCAGTGGCTTTCTGTGGCGCTACGGTGCTGCATAAGGAATATGGAAAGGTGAGTCCCTGGATCAGCGTTGCAGGATATGCAGTGGCTACGGCAACGGCAGTAGACCGCGTGCGTCGCAACCGTCATCGTTGGGGAGACGTGGCGGCAGGAGCAGCCATCGGTTTCCTCTCTGCTGAGGCTGGCTATTGGATAGTGGAGAAGATTGCCGGAAAGAAAAAAAAGAAGGTTGATGGCGTGGTGCCAGCCGACGATGAACAGAAGGTGCAGATTGGTGTGTCGCCCGATGGTCTGGCTATGGTGATAAAGCTATAGCCGGAGGCGGACAATAGTAAACCCGAATCGGTCATCAGACAAAGCCCTAATGACCGATTGGGGTTAATACAGCAGCACCAGTCCTGCAAAAGCTGCATATACTATCATCTTTATCGGGTTTATCTTCATGAAGTATGTGCCAATGAAAGTGGCGATGAACAGGAAGCAGCTGATGCCGAACTGCCATGGGTTGATGTCGGGAGTGCTGAAATTCTCTTTCGACAGCAGCAGCAATGTGGCAGCGCCGAGCAGTCCCACCACGGCAGGACGCAGTCCGCTGAGCACGCTCTGCACGGGAGTGGTGCTCATATATTTCAGAAACATCTTCGCTATCAGTATCATCAGTATCAGCGACGGCAATACCAGAGCCGTCGTTGCCGTTACGCTTCCGAGCACCGACATTCCCTCGCCGTATCCGGCATTGTGAGCCGCCGTGTATCCGCAGTAGGTAGCCGAGTTTATTCCCACCGGTCCCGGTGTCATCTGGCTTATCGCCACGATGTCGGTAAACTCCGCTGTCGTGAGCCAGTGATGGTTGTGTACCACCTCCGTCTGTATCAGCGACAGCATACCGTAGCCGCCGCCAAATCCGAAGAGTCCTATCTGGAAGAACGTTATGAATAGTTTCAGGTATAGCATAATATTATTTTTATTCCGTGGGCTTGATATATTGTCCGTAGACATATCCGCATATTCCGGCGAGCAGTATTATCAATATCGGTGATATTCCCATTAGGTATATCGCCAAGGCGCATCCGATCGGAATCCAGCAGTTGTTAAGCGTAACGTTAGCCGACTTCGCCAGCTTGAATGTAGGGGCGGCAATGAGAGCCACCACGGCAGGGCGTATTCCGCGGAACATCGCCTCCACCACCTTGTTGTGTTCAAACTGATGGAAGAACATCGCGATGAGCAGTATGATGATAAACGAAGGCAGTGCCGTGGCAAGACACGTCACGAGGGCGCCGGGCAGTTTCTTCAGCCTATAGCCGATAAACACGCTCATGTTTATGGCTAGCACTCCCGGACAGCTCTGCGCTATGGCGATGATGTCGATGAAGTCTTCCCTCTTTATCCATTTGTAGTTGTCCACCACTTCCTTCTCTATTATCGGAATCATGGCATATCCGCCACCGAGGGTGAACAGTCCTATCTTGAAGAAAGTCTTGAAAAAGGTCAGATACAGGTTCATATCTTGTATTATTAAAAGAACCCTCCCCTCAGTGTGTTAGCCTTCGAGGGGAGGGTCGTCGTTTCCTTATGTCAGTAGAACCGTAGTGCGGTTATTCCGCGCGCTGCGGTTCCGTCCGTAAGATTCGTTTCCTCTTACTTCGTCTTGTTCTCAATCCACTTGCGTGCGTTCACGAATGCCTCGATCCATGGCGTCACGTCGTCGTTGCGGCGGTCGGCAGGATACCAGGCGTTCTGCCATGGGAAGATGGCACGCTCCAAGTGAGGCATCATAGCCAGATGGCGGCCGTCTTTAGAGCAGATACCAGCCACGTTGTAGTCCGAACCGTTAGGGTTGCCAGGATATCCGGCGTAGCTGTACTTGGCAATCACATTGTATTCCGACTCAGCCTCAGGCAGCGAGAACTTGCCCTCGCCGTGGGCCACCCAGATACCCAGCTTGTTGCCGCTCAGAGTATTGAACATCACGCTGTTGTTCTCCGGTATGGTGAGACAGAGGAAGTTGCTCTCGAACTTGTGCGACTTGTTGTGGAGCATGCGTGCGCGCTGCTTGTGCTCAGGGTTGATGAGGTTGAGTTCCACCATCAGCTGGCATCCGTTGCAGATACCGAGCGACAGGGTGTCCTCACGGGCATAGAACTTGTCGAGTGCCTCCTTAGCCTTAGGGTTGAAGAGGAATGCACCTGCCCATCCCTTGGCAGAACCGAGCACGTCGGAGTTAGAGAATCCACCGCAGAACACAATCATGTTGACATCCTCCAGAGTCTCGCGGCCGCTCACGAGGTCGGTCATCATCACGTCCTTCACGTCGAATCCGGCGAGATACAGAGAGTAAGCCATTTCGCGCTCACCGTTTGTTCCCTTTTCGCGGATGATGGCAGCCTTCACGCCAGACGCCGTGCGGCGGTCGGCAGAGATGCCATACTGCTCGAGCTTGCCGGTGAAGTCTTTGTTGAACTTCATCTCCAGCTTCTCCTCCTTATAGTTGTTGTAGCGCTCTGCAGCACATCCGTTCATGCTCTGGTCGCGGTCGAGCAGATAAGAAGTCTTATACCATACGTCGCGCAGCTTGTCGATGTCGAACTCATGCTTGTAGTCGCCAGCCTTCACCGTGATGGTGCGCTCCTTAGGAGTAGGGTATCCGATCTTGGCGAAGCTTACGCCTGCCTCGTCCATGAATTCCTTGAACTCCTGCTTGTGGTCGTCAGAAATCTGTACCACCACTCCCGGGTTCTCAGCCATAAGCATCTTCACCACGTCGTCGCCTGCTATGTCGTGCAGGTTGATGTGCATACCGCCCTTGGCGTTGGCGAAACACATCTCAAGCAGTGTGGTGATGAGACCACCGGCGCTGATGTCGTGGCCTGCCATTATCCAGCCCCTCTTTATCATCTCCTGCACGGCGTTGAATGCATCGGCGAAATACTCCGGGTTCTTCACCGTAGGCACGTCGTCGCCCACCTTGCCGAGGCTCTGTGCGAAAGCACTTCCGCCGAGCATCAGTTCGTCGAACGAGAAGTCGATATGATAGATAGAAGAATTCTTGTCGTTCACTACCACCGGCGATACCACCTTGCGCACGTCGCTCACTTCGCCGCCGCTCGTCACGATGACAGTTCCCGGAGAGATGATCTTCTCGCCGTTAGGATACTGCTGAGAGAGCGACAGAGAGTCCTTTCCTGTAGGCACGTTGATGTGTAGAGCGCAGCAGAAGTCGCTGAGCGCCTTCACGGCAGCATAGAGACGGGCGTCCTCGCCCTTCTGTGAGCGGCAGGGCCACATCCAGTTTGCCGACAGGCTGAGGCTGTCCATGCCGTCGGCGAGCGGAGCCCACACAATGTTGGTCAGTGATTCAGCCACCGACAATACTGAACCTGCCTCCGGGTTGGCGAGTCCAGCCTGCGGAGCGTGTCCGAGAGCTGTTGCGATACCCTTGTGGCCGCGGTAGTCGAGAGCCACTACACCACAGTCGGAGAGTGGCAGCTGTATCTCGCCCTGACACTGCTGACGGGCGATCTTGCCGGTAACGGAGCGGTCTACCTTGTTGGTCAACCAGTCCTTGCATGCCACCGACTCCAGCTGGAGCACACGCTCCACGTATTCGTCGATAGACTTCAGAGAGTATGTGGCGTCCTGATAGTGGTGTTCCACTGTCACGTCGTTCATGTATGTCACAGGAGAGTGTCCGAACATCTGAGCCACATCCAGGTCGAAAGGCTTCACACCGTCGCCCTGCACGAATGAGAAGTGTGCGTCGCCGGTAGTCTCGCCGACAACATACAGCGGAGCACGCTCGCGCTCGGCAATCTTGCGCACGTGTTCGATGTGTTTCTCGTCGATGAGCAGTCCCATGCGCTCCTGGCTCTCGTTGGCTATTATCTCCTTTGCCGACAGCGTCTTGTCGCCGATAGGCAGTTTGGTCATGTCGATGCGTCCACCACATTCCTCAACCAGCTCCGACAGACAGTTCAGATGGCCTGCCGATCCGTGGTCGTGGATGCTGACAACAGGGTTGGTGTCCTCTTCGCAGAGCGCGCGCACGAGGTTGTAGGCTCTCTTCTGCATCTCCGGGTTGGCACGCTGTACGGCGTTCAGCTCGATGCCGTTGCTGTAGCGGCCGGTGTCTACTGATGATACCGAACCGCCACCGAGACCGATGCGATAGTTGTCGCCACCCACAACGACAACCTTGTTGCCCTTCTGTGGTTCTTTCTTCAGACAGTCGCGCTTGGTGCCGTAGCCCACACCGCCGGCAAGCATGATCACCTTGTCGTAGGCATATTTCGTTTCTGCCTCGTCGGTAGTGGTAGGCTCCTGATGCTCGAATGTGAGCACCGAACCGCAGATGAGCGGCTGGCCGAACTTGTTTCCGAAGTCGGAAGCGCCGTTTGATGCCTTGATGAGAATCTGTTCTGGCGACTGATACAGCCAGTTTCTCACCGGCATGATGTCTTCCCAGTCGCGCTCGCCGGTGTATTCCTTGGCGGCGTCTTCGCCACGTGCCACCTTGCTCGCCTTGAGGCTTAGCTCGTCTTCCTTCAGACGAGGATAGGCTGTCATGTAAACGGCTGTTCCGGCGATAGGCCATGAGCCTACACCGCCGCCCATACGGTCGCGGATCTCACCGCCCGTACCCGTAGCGGCACCGTTGAAAGGCTCCACTGTAGTAGGGAAGTTGTGTGTCTCCGCCTTCAGCGAGATAACGCTCTCCACGTCTTTCACCTGGAAGTAGTCAGACGTAGACTGGTCTGCCGGTGCGAACTGCTCCACAACCGGTCCCTGCGAGAACGCCACGTTGTCCTTGTATGCCGAGAGAATCTTGTTGGGGTTCTCCTTTGTCGTCTTCTTGATCATGGCGAAGAGCGAACTTTCCATCTCCTTGCCGTCGATGATGAACACACCGCCGAAAATCTTGTGGCGGCAGTGCTCCGAGTTGATCTGTGCGAAGCCGAACACTTCAGAGTCGGTCAGCGGTCTGCCCAGCTGCTTCTCGATTTTGTGCAGGTATTCTATTTCCTCTGGCGAGAGGGCAAGACCTTCCTGCTCGTTATACTCCTCGAGGTTGTCGATGCGCTTGATAGGCTCCGGCTCGTGATTTACGGTGAACACGTCCTGTCCGATGCCGTCGTACATGCGCTGCAGCATCGGGTCGTGGTCAGCGTCGGCCGAGCTCACGGGGAAATACTCCTCAATACGCGAAATGCCGTGGAGATTCATGTTCTGTGTTATCTCAACGGCATTCGTACTCCAAGGAGTAATCATTTCACGGCGTGGTCCCACGAAGAAACCCTCGAGGCTGTCTGCCTTTTCGAGCACGGCGTCTCCGAAGAGCCAACAAAGTTCGTTAATCTCATTGCTGTCGAGCTGATGGTCAACCTGTGTTGCTATCACGCTCTTTGAAGGAGTTCTGAAAAAAAGAATCATAACGTTTATAGATATCTTTTAATATGTTTGTTTGTCTTACTAACAAATGTTATGCGTGCAAAGGTAAAAAAAATATTGCAGACTGAAACAATTGGTGGCAAGAAAATGTGCTTTATACCTCCATATACATTTTCCTGATAATACATTATCAGCCATAAACATTATCAAAATCAATGCCTTTCAATCCAAAATCCTTCATCTTCCGTTCTGTTTCAAGACCTACAACTATCATCGGATGCTTGTTTTCATATTTTCCATCATTAGTGTCCTGATTTTAACGGGACACTAATGAAATAGTATATTTACCATGGTTTCCAGTAATTTCTGATTACTTTAATACAATCTTCTGCCCGATCTGATTAAATTCTTTTTTGTTGAATATATATTTTTTATCACATATTTGATATTTTACGATTGAATCCCAAGGGGTATTCAGATAGACACTATCCTTGATAAAAAAGAAACGTACTTTCCCGTCTATTGATTTTTCAAAAATCTCGTCAAGACTTCGTGTTTGGAATTTTAAATATAAAGTATCGCCTTTGTGACAATATTTATGTGCAAATCTAAGCCATTCAAGTGATTTCTGCTTGCATGTGTCAAATTCTGCAATATTGTCATACCCCATATTGTTATTGCCAAAAGAATCGGTATAGGAATAACATCCAAGATAATTATTTCTTGACTTGTTTATAACACATATTGTCGTAGACCAGCTGCAACAACTAATTATTGTGAAAATAAAGAATGCAATAAATATATTTTTCATCTTCTTTTAATATAGAGAATACCCGTTGGCGGAATTAATTTAAGTTGATAAATATGAGTAAAAAGTTGTACATATCGCTGATTTTTAGTAACTTAGTGGTGCTCAAAACATTAAGTTCAAACCATCGTATGTACAACCTTTATACAAAATTCGTCAAAATACTTGAGATATGCAAGCAATTCTCTGAAAATCTCGTCAATGAATCGGGTAATGTTCCACGTCGTGGTCCTGTTCCCAAGTTTTCGGATTTGGAAGTGGTGGCGCTATCCTTGACGGCAGAGACCGAGAGCATTGATAGTGAGAAGTGGTTGTTCGACTATAAATTGCAAGAATACAAGGACAACATTCCCAATCTCATATCAAGGAGACAGTTCAATGACCGCAGGAAGAAAACGGCAGGCCTGTGTGAGGAACTGCGCAAGAGGATTGCCATGGAAATGGATGGCGGAGAGGAACAATTCTTTGTTGACTCCAAGCCGATAAAGGTTTGTAGGGTTGCAAGAGGAAAACGTTGCAAGATGGGACGTACCGGAAATTTCTCGCAAGCTCCCGACTTCGGCTTCTGTGCTTCGCAGAATACGTATTATTTTGGTTATAAGTTACACGCTCTCTGTGGGTTAAGTGGAGTTATCCATTCCTATGATCTGTCAAAGGCAAGTGTGGCTGACCTCCATTATATGAAGGATGTAAAACATACTTATCACGACTGTAGCATCTATGGTGACAAAGGGTATATTGGAGCTGACGTACAGCTTGACTTGTTCGAAACCGCACACATAAGACTGGAGTGTCCGTATCGGCTCAACCAAAAGGACTGGAAACCGACATTCATCCCGTTTGCAAAGGCAAGAAAGAGGATTGAGACAATATTCTCACAACTTACAGACCAGTTTCTGGTCATCAGGAACTACGCGAAAATAACGAATGGTTTGTTTGCCAGAATCATTGGCAAAATTAGTGCACTTACCATTCTGCAATACGTAAACTTCATTAACGACAAGCCCATTGGCAGAATTAAGTATGCACTAAATTAATTCCGCCAACAGGTAGAGAATTGGCCATTTTAAGCCTTAAATTATTAAACCAGTCAATATCCTTAACAGGATAACCCGTTGGCGGAATCAATTTAGTGCATGCTTAATTCTAATGACCGATTCTGGTTAAAATTGGGCACGCTGCTTGCCCAACTGGGGTAAGCTGCTTTCTCATCATGGGCACGCTGCTTGCCCCGGATGGGCAGATTTGGTTTCCGATACCAGCCCGATACATTCCCATTTACGGAGTTCAGCCAACGCATGCAATTCCATCCATCTGACAATTCCTCTCATCAGTAAACCATCCAGACAATTGCCTGACAATCGCCAGACGGTTAACTTTCTGTTTGTCAGAATATTACAGTAAAAAACCAGACAATCTGACAGTTTTTCAGAAATTCTCGATTTTGCTGAGATTCAGCGATATGGGCAACTATTACTCATAAAAAACATTGAGACTCAAGTATCTTCATTCCGTCTTGGGGAAACAGGTAAAAGTATGATGTTCAGACTTTGTTCTTTTCATACTTTACACAAAACGCCGTCATCAGCACAGCCGCACCAAGTGCCATCGGAGCTCCCACAATCGCCGCATACCTGTCGTCGAGACCTGCCTCTATAGGCAGTCCGCCAAGGAAAGCCCCCACAGCGTTTCCCATATTGAACGCCATCTGTATGCAGGCGCCGCCGAGCATCTCGCCGCCGGGAGCGTGTTTGAGGATGAGATACTGCTGAGGACTGCTCATGGCGAACATGCTGAGCACCGAGAACACGGTGAACGCTGCTGCCACCCAGCCGTTGTGGGCGAAGATGAATACCGACATCAGTGATGCGGCGGCAAACAGCATCATCGCCGTGGCCACCCTGCCCGGAGTGTAGCGGTCGCTGAGCTTTCCGCTGACGAGATTGCCCACCACCATGCCGAAACCGGCGAGAATCATTATCGCCGACATATATTCGTATGGTATGCCGCCGTCGCTGGTCAGTATCGGGGTGACGTAGCTGTAGAAGCAGAACACGCCGCCGTTGCCGAGCATCGTGGCACCGAGAATGAGCCACGGCGCACCGGTCTTCAGAAAGCGGAACTGTCCCTTGTATCCGTTGCTGGGTGTCACCTCCAGCTGAGGCACCCATTTCCATATATAATATATCACGAGCAGCGAGTAGAAAGATATGATTATAAACGGCATGCGCCATGAGATGTGGGCGCTGAGCGCCGTTTCGAGCGGCACTCCCAGCAGGTTTGCCACCGTCATGCCGGCAATCATCGTAGACACGGCACCCGTCTTGTGACCCTCGTCGGCAAGGCGCACGGCAACGATAGATGCCACTCCGAAGTATGCTCCATGGGGGAGTCCGGAGATGAAACGCGCCACGAGCAGCATCTCATAGCTCTGTGCCACCGATGATATCAGCGCTCCGATGAATATCAGGCATACCAGAAACAGCAGTATGCTCTTGGGCCGGAACTGTTTCGCCACGGCAAGCAGCGGTGCGCCGCAGGTCACTCCCAGGGCGTATGCCGACACCAGATGTCCGGCCTGCGGAATGGTTATGCCCAGTGCATTGGCAACGTCGGCCAGGATGCCCATCATCACAAACTCCGTCATTCCCAGTGCCAGCGTTCCGAAGGCAAGGGCTATCAAACTCTTTTTCATTGTCTTTTGTTGTTGTTATCCGATTTTGCATTCCGCCCCGGCTGTAGTTTGTTGTCGTTTTCAGGGCGCTGTCTTCTTACCGGCTGCAAAATTACGACAAAACTATCAAAAACGAGGCACCAGGCGGAAGAATGTTTTCCCGTGTCGCCCATTATCCTCAAAGACACGTGAAGGTACCGGCTATATAGTATGTTGGAATAATATTCTTTAAAGGGAATAATAGTGTAACATCAAATAAAATCTCACCTGTTTCGGCAGACAATGATGAAATTACAATGAGGGTGTGTCGAAAGTCAAACCAGCACGTCCCGAAGGGACAGAAGTTCATAGCCCAGGGCAAGCGAAGCGACGCCCTGGGCTATGGAGGTCATTGGGCTTTCAGCCCGCGTAATTTGCCTTTTGACGCTCCTTCATGGGGAAATGAACATTTACGAGCTTCTCGCAAATGAGAAAGATTGTGCTTGACACAAACTGCTTACTAATGAAATGAAAAAAATGGCATCCCCGGGGATTGGAGATGCCATTGGAAAAAAGGGATCTTTATTAGATATTATTTGGACTCGTCGTCCCACATGTTCCATGCGTTGACGTTCTCCTTGGAGAGCGACTCCTCACCTTTGATCGTCTCGTCGGTAGATTTGTCGTGTGAAGGAATCGACGTGCATATCATGTTGCTTACGGCCACTCTCACCACTACGGTCTGAGGGCGGCAGATATATGTTTTCTTATTATTCATAACCAATGATGCTATAGTTTGCTTGATGTTATCCTAATTTCATGAGATGGAAGTTACTTCACCAGTAGCTTGCGCACCGAGCCGTCGCTCATGCGAACGATGTTGATGCCGCGCACCATCTTACTGCGCTTGTCGCCGGCAATGCCATAGACGCCTGTGGCCTTGGCGTTGGTGGGCATTTCCACCTGGGCCACACCCGTGGCGTCGCTGAAAACCACCTTGGCCATGAGGCTCGCAGCCGTCTTGTCGCGAAGGATGTAAGCACGATAGGCAGGAATGTAGGAATCTTCGGCCAAGCGATAGAAGCCCACGCCAGCGGTCTTGTTGCCAAGCAACATATAGTTGTGGTTCTCAAAATCGAGGTTGCCGCCTGCGATGCGCTTGTAGGTGCCACTCAGGATGTTGTCGGCGGGAGCCGCAGCCTCAGCGTCGGTGCGTGTGAAGGTGTAGGTGCCGGGAGTCTCAGAGAAGAGCACTACGCCAACGCCCTGAGGCAGCACGTCGCCCTCATAGCTTTTAAGGATCACCGAGCAGGGAGTGGCCTTGTCGTCGTACTTCGTGGCGGTAAACACCTTGACACCCGCAGGCACGATGCCGTTCCAAGGCAGGCATGTGGTGGCAAACTTGGCGTCGGTGATCTTCACGTTGAGACGCTCATACTCGGCGATCATATCCTGCAACTTTTTGATGTCGTCGGCGCTGCGAGAGTAGTTGGAGTTTTGGGTGTCTTGAAGGACGGATGAGAGCAGGGCGTCGAGGTCCTCGCGAGTGCCGAGCAAGCTGAGCGCCTTGTTGTAGAGGCCCACATAGGTGAGATAAGCCTGCTTCTGTTCCTCAGAGATGAGAAGCCAGTCGTTGTAGACATCTTTGGTCTCAGCAGCGGTATATATTTTCTTTCCTTTCTCCGTGGCAACGGTAAAGAAGTGGGTGCGCGTATCTAAAAAAGTCCCAAAATCCTTCAATCCGATGCGGTGGCTACCAGCGGTAATACCTGGCTCGTGGTTGTTGAACGTGGTGGCACCAGTTTCTGACACCACACCTTGGTGTGATTTCAACTGTCCCATTTGCAGACGATAACCATCCTCATTGCTGATGGTAAACTGATCGCCCCCATAGATATGCCAGATGGGAGCCTGCGTGATGTTGGTGACCACGGGGGCAAAGTCGTTGGACACGAAATAGTGGCTACCCACATTATAAAGATAGACCGCCTGATCGTTGCCCACCCATGTCTCACCGCGCCAGAACGAATCGGAGGTGGCGGGAGCGTAGGTTGTGCCTTCAGCGCGGAACTCAACGACCACAGGCACGTGGTCGCCCAGCAGGGTGCCGTCGGCCTTGAGATAATTGTCGGCATCGAACACGATGGAGTTGGGGGTGAGCTGCATGCCACCGTGGGTGGGGTTAAGATAGAGAACCTTATCCACAATCTCGTTGGCAACATAAGCGCTCGACTTGGTGCGGTCGGCCTCAGGAACGACAAGCGCCTCGCTACCCAGCTCAGGATAGAGGCCGCCCTTGCACTTCTCCACCCACACATCGCTCACGGTGTAGTTGCCATCGGCCACGATGGGATTGGTGAAGAGGTTGAGGATGTCGTCGCGAGTGTAACGACTGTTGGTGTCGCCCATCACAATCTTCGGAAGACCGCTGTTGTTGGCAATGATGGCATCGCGAAGCTGCTCCCACTGTGAGGCGCGCGCCTTGTTGTCGGCATCGGAGGTCTCAGCATCCATGTGCATGATATAAAACTCCACAACGATGTTCTGGCCGAAGTTGACGCGGTAGTAACGGTAGCCCTTGGTGATGAGCTCGTCGGCGCCATCAGAGAAGTGACCATAGTTCTGGTTCCACGGAGCCCACCTCTCAGCATCGAACGAGTAACTGTTCTTCACGAGAAACTGAAGGCCGTCGGTAGGGAAACGCAGCTTCATCAGGTCGACGTTACCCTCGTTGTTCAGCGCGATGCGTCCGCGCCATGTGCCCATCTGGTATTGGCCATCGAGACCCACCTTCAGGTCGCCATTGTAGTTGAAATCCTCGCTCAATCCGAGCACATCGATGCCACTCTTCACAATGTACTGGGCAATCTTCTGCGTTCCCTCGGAACCCGGTCCGTCAGGGTTGAGATTGATTCCTGCAAATTTCTGGGGAAGACCGTCCACATTGAGCGGGCACACCTTGAAGGTGGTCTGCACGGTGGTCTGCGCTGAAGCGCTTGCAACGGAAAGCAAGGCTACGGCAGTCAACAAGGCACGCCGTGCCTTGCGAAACACATTTTTGATAGTTAAGTTCATCTTTTTATAGTTATAGTATTCTAAAGTTCTTTTTTTTGGTTCTTCCGTTAAATGCATAGATAGAAAAAAAAATTTTATATTATGATAAAAATAAAGCTGGCATCATCTATCTTTGTAGTGACCAAACTCAATGATAAATGAATGCCAGCATAATGCATAAAGCTTTTGGCATATCCTTGCAAGAATGTTTGGATATGCGTTGCGAAAGTAATAAAATAGTTTTGAATATCCAAACTCCATCAGACAAACTTTGCTGTCCGGAGTGTGGAAGCCATAATGTAGTCCGTAATGGTTTCACGGCCAGACGCTTTGTGAGCGTGCCGATAGGTTGTTCAAAGACTTTCGTCGAGATGAAGATCCAACGTGTCAAATGTTCTGATTGTGGCTGCATAAAGAACGAGGATGTCGATTTCGCAAAAGGCAAGCGCAGGCATACGACCGCTTTCGCCAATATGGTTATAGACTTGTCGCGCTTTGCAACTATACAGGACATTGCATGGTTCCTGGATGTATCTTGGGACATGGTGCGGAACATACAGATGGAGTTCCTGCAAAAGGAGTATGGCAGCCCTGACCTTTCAAACCTCAGATACATATCCATAGACGAGTTCGCTACCCACAAGGGACAAGTTTACAAGACGATAGTCGTAGACTTGGAAACCGGGCGGATTGTCTTTGTAGGTGACGGTAACGGCAAGGCTTCGCTTGAGGAATTCTGGAACAAGCTCGGAGACAGAAAGAATGACATAAAAGCCGTATGCACAGACTTGTCGTCTGCTTATACGGGGGCGGTAACGGCAAATCTCCCCAATGCCTCTCTTGTCGTGGATCATTTTCATGTGGTAAAGCTCATGAATGAAAGGATAGACCAGTTGCGCCGCCAGTTGTGGCATGCTGAGAAAGACGTTAACAAGCGTAAGGTAATCAAGGGCACGCGCTGGATATTGCTGAGAAACGGCAACGACATCTTTGACGCAAAATACAAGACAAGACTTGACAATGTGCTGAACTTGAATGAACCGTTGATGATTGCATATTACCTGAAAGAAGACTTGAGGGAAATATGGAACCAAACCAACAAGGATGATGCAGAATTGGTGCTAAACGAATGGGTGCGGCAGGCCATGGATTCAAAAATACAGCCATTGGTCAAAATGGCTGCTACCTTGCGGGCCTACAAGCCATATATACTTGCATGGTATGACTACCCGATATCAAATGGCCCTACTGAAGGTATAAACAACAAGATTAAAGTGCTGAAAAGACAAATGTATGGATTCAG
The DNA here is from genome assembly GCF_041323955.1 of Prevotella pectinovora. NCBI lineage: Bacteria > Pseudomonadati > Bacteroidota > Bacteroidia > Bacteroidales > Prevotellaceae > Prevotella > Prevotella pectinovora. Next base: position 2,540,889 of record NZ_JBGLIV010000001.1, on the reverse strand, counting down.
AAATGATGAATTCTTCACGTTAAAGCTATACGCTCTACACGACAAGCGTCTACGCATTTAACGGAAGAACCTTTTTTTTGCAGGGGCCCTTCACGGGTCGAACACATTTTTGATGACTATTAATCCAACTGCAAAGTTACATATATTGGCAAAATCTCGCAAGCAGATAAGCGGAAAAGATGAAAAAAGTTACACAAACGGGACACGAATGTAACACGAACGTAACATGAAGGAAACATGAGGGAGACAAGATTGTTTTGGTTGAGCTAAAGGTAAAGAGCCCAACTTGCTCGGGCTACGCCACGCAGAGAAAACGAAGAATGAGGAGAAAACAAAATGGGGGTGTGTCAAAATTCACACCCTCTTTTAAAATATCACAAAGCCCGAACTTTCACAAGCTCGGGCTTTGCTATTCCATATTTTTTTTGTACCTTTATGGAAAGAAATTTCTAATATGTCAAAGGTACAATTTATTCCCAATCTAAGCAAGGAAATCCTGCTTTTTCCTTCAAGAATCGACGAAGATATCGCCGATGACGCTCCAGTACGCATTATCGACAAGGTGCTTGACAAGATTGATATCAGCAACATATTGAAACTTTATCATGTAAAAGGGCGTAATGCATTCTATCCCCGTATGATGCTCAAGGTGATCATCTACGCCTACATGAACAATATTTATTCTTGTCGCCGCATAGAGGAATTGCTAAAACGCGATATCCACTTTATTTGGCTTGCAGGCTACAACAAGCCTGACTTCATCACCATCAACCGCTTCCGCAACCGTGTGAAAGACGAGATTTCAAACGTGTTCACACAGTTGGTTCTTCTGTTGGCAGAGAAAGGTTTTATCACACTTGATGTGGAGTATGTCGACGGCACGAAGATAGAGTCCAAGGCCAACAAGTACACCTTTGTCTGGCGCAAGAACGTGGAACGCAATATAGACAAGCTCAAGCGTCAGCTTGCCGTGCTCCTGTCTCAGGTAGACGACGCTATAGCCCAGGACAATGCAATCAAGACCGAGTCAATCGAGATAACCCCAGCCATTATCTGCGAGATAACATCACGTCTGAAAGAGGAGTTATCGAAAGAGGCGCCACAGGCAAAAGAGGCGAAGAAAGCACTGCGTGAGAAAAAGAAGCAGATAAAGGAGATAGAGAAAAAGGCGGTCTCTCTTGCAGATTATGAACAGAAGAAGGAAACGCTCGGCAAGAGAAACTCCTTCAGCAAGACGGACCCCGACGCCACCTTCATGCGCATGAAGGAGGATGCGATGAACAATGGACAGACCAAACCTGGATACAATCTGCAGATAGGCACCGAGAATCAGTTCATTCTCAACTACGCCTTGTTCCCCAATCCCACAGACACTCTGACATACATTCCATTCATGTACTCCTTTGCTGCACGCTATGGACATCTGGCAAGTACTGAGGTTGCTGACTCTGGCTACGGTTCTGAGGAAAACTACCGCTTTATGGAGGAGAACGGTATCGAGGCCTACGTCAAATACAACATGTTCCACAAGGAGCAGCGTATGCACTATGCTCCAAGTCCATTTCATCAGGACAGCTTCTTCTACAATGCCGAACAAGACTATTATGTATGCCCGATGGGGCAGCACATGGAACGCATTGGCACCAAGCTCGACAAGACAGCAAATGGATACCAGACGGAAAGCGTAAGGTACAGAGCCCAAAACTGCGAAGGATGCCCGCTTAGAGGATCTTGTTTCAAGGCTAAAGGCAACAGAGTCATAGAAGTCAATCACCGCTTGAAGGAATACAAGCGCAAAGCATCAGAAAGGCTGACATCTGAGGATGGAATAAAGCATCGAGGTCGTAGGTGCATCGAACCAGAGGCGGTCTTTGGGCAGATGAAGGCTGACTACGGCTACAAACGATTCAGACATTTTGGAAAAGACAAGGTCGAAATGGACTTTGCCTTCTTTGCCATTGCCTTCAATCTGAAGAAAATGTGTAGAAAGTTGAAAAAGGCGGTATAATGGGCCTGTGTTTGCCATATTTTCTGTTTCGTAGAGTGTCTGGATGGCAATTTTAAGACAATGGGGCACCATATAACAAAAATAAATAAAAAACTTTGGTTTTGCTCTCGCTAAACGATATACAAAAGGAGGGTGCACCATAAATGACCATAGTCAATTATGACACACCCTCATTTGATAAAGCAACACTGGAAGCTTTCCTTACAGTGCAGTTTACCCATCATTATGAGATACTTAGACGATCAGAGTCAATTAATGAACATCTTTTTTATATAAGGCGTGTTGCAAGTGAGTTTTGGAGTGTTGACAAACTTAAATATAATATACGTGAGCAACTGTATTTGAAGGAAGGCACAATGCCCAATAATTTTGCTGTAACTTTGCATGATGGCGAACAGAAACAAAAGGCAATGAGGGCGTTTCGCAAGAACTACAAACTTGATTTCATAGAGATTGATGATGTAGATGAATGGGATGAGCACAAAGTGGAAACCAAGATCGTTGAAAATATAAAGCGGTTCATCATGGCTCTTGGTGCCGACTTTTCTTATATGGGCAACCAGTACAGATTAATCGTTGATGACAAGGAATATTTCATAGACCTCCTTTTCTTCAACCGTAGATTAAGATGTTTGGTGGCGATAGAGTTGAAGTGGACAGAGTTTCTGCCTGAATTTGTTGGAAAGATGAACTTCTACCTCTCTGCCCTTGATGACCTTGTGCGCTTGCCCAATGAAAATCCGTCCATCGGAATTATTCTTTGTCGAGGACAAAAGCAACGGACGGTGGAGTATGCTCTGCGAGACACAAGAAAGCCTATGGGCGTTGCAACATATCGGGCTGCAAATGAGCTGCCGGAAGAGTATGGAGAAGTCCTTGGAGGATTGGAAGGACTGAAAGAGTTAATGTAGAAATAAAAATTTTATGGCCAAAAAGATATATAAGTTTATAGATTTAAAACCACTCTTCTAAAAGAGCAAAATACAGGCAAGCCCTAATGATTGATTCGGGATAAGCCCTCCTTTTTTGGTTAATATACGATAACTTAATCGTTTTCAGGTTAAAATGTTTTAAGCAGAGTAAATAAAAAGCGGTTATGCACGTCTTTATTAATAAATTCGTGGCGCGATTCCCGTGTCATCCCCCGTTGAGGCCTTTTGAGGGATGGGAAAGCCACAAAACATTGATAACAAAAAAAGAAAGGAAAATAACTATGAACAAGAAAATTTTAGCTATGACATTTGCTGTTGGCTGTCTCGTGTTGGGTAGCTGTGCCAGCAAGAAAGACCTTGAGAACTGTCAGAACGAGAATAAGGAGCTGACAAAGAACTATCAGGATTCCAAGGAGCAGCTCGCTGCAAGCCGCGCTCGCGTGGCAAGCCTCGAAGACCAGCTCGCCCAGGCAAAGAAAGACTATGCCGCCCTGCAGGGTTCGCTCGACAAGAGCTTGGCAAATGCGGGACAGAACAATATCAGCATCGAGAAGCTCGTAGACCAGATCAACGAGTCTAATCAGTATATCCGTCACCTCGTTGAGGTGAAGAGCAAGAGCGACTCTCTCAACATGGTGCTGACAAACAACCTCACCCGTTCGCTGAGCAAGGAGGAGATGAAGGAGGTTGACGTGCAGGTGCTGAAGGGCGTCGTTTACATCTCGCTTGCCGACAACATGCTCTACAAGAGCGGTAGCTATGAAATCAACGACCGTGCTGCCGAGACTCTGAGCAAAATCGCCAAGATCATCAAGGACTACAAAGACTACGACGTGCTCATCGAGGGTAACACCGACAATGTGCCTGTTAACAGCAGCGCCGCTTCGATGAAGAACATCCGCAACAACTGGGACCTCTCTTGTCTGCGCGCCTCAAGCGTGGTTCAGGCTTTGCAGAACCAGTATGGTGTAGATCCTAAGCGTCTCACAGCCGGTGGACGTGGCGAGTATAACCCTATCACCAACAACAATTCTGATGTTGCAAAGCAGCGCAACCGCCGCACTCAGATTATCATCACTCCTAAGCTCGACCAGTTTATGGACCTCATCGACAAGGCTCCGGAGGAGAAGTAAGGATTCTTATATCATTGAACATACCATAAAAGCGTACCGGTCTGCAAAGGCTGGTACGCTTTTTATAGTTGTATGCTCGGCACGAGCATTGTCTAACGGGTGCAAGTCCCGAGTAAGCCTTAATAGCGGGAATTACATAGCCAAAGGCAAGGGTGTTCATCGTGAGGTGAAATCTGAAAGAAGCCGGTGGCAAACATCTGACCTAACGTACAGAAACTTCATACAAGGCATATGACCGTGGGTAAGGTTGCAACACAGACCAAAGCCCCATAGCTATTCGGAACGGTCGGTGTAAATGAAGTGGGTATAAGATGGAAAGACAATGCCCTTATCCGAGGAGGTCTCACGGACGCTTCAAATAGTTTTTTTTTACGAAAGAAGCGGAGTAAAGCTTACCGTGAGAAGTCAGCAGACGCCATAGTAGTGCAATAGTCGATAACGTTGCACGAAGGGCTGAACCTAACAATTAAACGATAGTAATTGAAACATACCTCATGAAGGAAAGAATGCAGAAAACATTATCCCAAGTTAATGGCTGCCCCCAAAGAGATAGGTCGGAAACCGAATGGTATGGGGGAGTGCAGACCTTCATGTGGATGTGTGAAGACAACATCGTGGAAGTACCATTCGACAAGGAGCACCTTTTCGAGCAAATCCTCAGTCCTTCCAATCTCAACCGAGCCTACAAGGCTGTTATGAGAAACAAAGGCTGTGGTGGTATCGACAAGATGTCATGCGAGCAGTTGCTCCCATGGCTCATGACCAACAAGGATGTGCTCATCCGTTCCTTGATGGACGGCTCTTACCGTCCGAACCCAGTGAAAAGGGTAGAAATACCCAAAGACAACGGCAAGATGCGCCTGTTGGGAATACCTACAGTAGTAGACCGTGTGGTGCAACAAGCCATCAACCAAGTACTGACTCCCATCTATGAGAACCAATTCTCCAAGACAAGCTACGGCTTCCGACCGAGAAGAGGATGCCATGATGCACTGCGTGGAGCGCAAAGGATAATCAACGAGGGCTACACCTATGTAGTAGACCTTGACCTTGAACGCTTCTTCGACACCGTGAGCCATAGCAAGCTCATAGAAATCCTCAGCCGTACGATAAAAGACGGCAGAGTTGTCAGTCTTATACACAAATATCTCCGAAGTGGTGTAATGAACAAAGGCTTGTTTGAAGCGAGTGAGGAAGGAACTCCCCAAGGAGGACCGCTAAGTCCGTTGTTGAGCAACATCATGCTCAATGAATTGGATAAAGAACTTGAACGCAGAGGGCTTCCCTTTGTACGCTATGCAGATGACTCGATGATATTTTGTAAGTCCAAGAGGGCAGCAATGCGAGTGAAGGAGTCTATAACCCGATTTATAGAGAATACTCTATATCTCAAAGTCAACAAGGAAAAGACCGTAGTGTCGTATGTGCGCGGAGTGAAATACCTCGGCTACTCCTTTTATGTGATGAAGGGCAAATGCCAACTCACAGTGCACCCAAAGTCCAAAGCCAAGATGAAATCAAGGTTGAAAGAATTGACAAGTCGCAGCAACGGATGGGGATACGCCAAGAGAAAGCAAAAGCTGAAAGAATACATAAGAGGGTGGGTCGGCTATTATCATCTTGCTAATATGAAACGTCTCTTACTTGATACTGATGAATGGTTAAGACGTCGAATACGCATGTGTATATGGAAAGCTTGGAAGAAAGTCAAGACAAAAGTGGCAAACCTCATCAGATGTGGCATTAATAAATACCAAGCATACGAATGGGGTAATACTCGCAAGGGCTATTGGCGAATAGCTGACAGCCCTGTTCTAAAAAGGGCGATAGATAACAATAAACTACGCTCCGCAGGGTATGCTACTTTAATGGAGGCATATCTCGAATGGTATCCAAAATAGGAACCGCCGTATGCGGAACCGCACGTACGGTGGTGTGAGAGGTCGGAAAACGAAAGTAGGAAGAAAACTGCTTCGTTTTCCTCCTACTCGATTGTAGGGCCAGATTGCAGTCTGGCGAGAACACTCTTCCTGTCTGTTTTCCTCACTCCTTTCTTGTAGACGCTTCCCTCTTTTCTGCTATAACCTGATTTCCGCCAATCATAAATATAATTCAGAGTTGTCGGATTATGCCGATAAAACCCTAAATCGGTCATTTAGGGCTTGCTCGGATTTTGTTTGTCAGAAGAGAGGATCTTGTTTGTCATCTGCTGCTTGTTCTGGAAGCGTCAGTTCCGGGATTATGGTGTCGGATTCTTTTGAGTTGTCGCGCAGGAAGAACATACAGTAGTATATCGGCATATATATGATGCCCTTGTCCGAGTGTACCTTCTGTTCATTGCTCAACACCACGCCACGGTTGATGTTGTAGTCTGGTGTGGCAAGGAATTTGTCCAGTGCGCTGTGTATGCGGTAGTCCTTTCCTGATTTCACTTCTATCGGCAATACGGTGAGGCGTTCGTAGTCGTCGATGAGGAAATCCACCTCTCCTTTCTGCTTGTTGTCATAATAGTGGAGCGAGAACCCGTGTGCATGCAATTCCTGAGCTACAGCCGACTCGTATACCGCTCCCAAGTTTACGCTGCGCTCATCTTTCAACACAGCCTTGATGTTTGTTCCGTAAAGCAGGTTGGTCAGCAGTCCTACATCGCTGAGGTACAGTTTCAGAAGATTCTTGCTTTCAGATTCGGCAAGTGGAAATTTCGGGTTGCTGATGGCATTCACCGGCAATGCAACTCCGGAATTCGTGAGATATTCAAACTCTTCAGCGTAGTCGCTGAACTGCTTGTGTGATTTGGTGTCTTCTATGTTCTTTACTATTATCCTCTTCTTCTTGTTCTCCATGTTCGAAGGCACCATATCGTAGATTTTCCGAATTACGAGCTTGCGTTCATTGTCATATTGTGAGGCGTCAATCCTATACAGCGCATGGATATCGCGCTGGATGGCTCTTACCTGGGCTATGTTGCGGTTTTCCTTGAATTTGTTTATTGCATCAGGCATTCCGCCAACAAGGAGATATATCCTGAACTGCTGCAACAGGTAGTTGTGCATGGAGTCGTTGAGTGATTCATGTGATGAAAAACACTTGCGGATGCCTGCTATCGTTTCCTCACCGCATCCCATCGCCCATAAGAATTCTTCGAAGTCCAGCGGATACATCTGCTCTATGGATATGCTGCCAATTGGCACCGATGGGGTCTGCGATAGGGCAACGCCCAATAGCGAACCGCTTGCCACATATCTGTATTTCCCGTCTTCGTTCAGGAATTTCAGCAACGTCAACAGATGCGGATACGACTGTATCTCGTCAAGGAATACCAGCGTGTCATTCTCGTTACCGAGATTGTCGCCGGCAATTGCGCCAAGTTGCAGATAGAAATCCTCTTTGCTTCTTATCGTGGCAAAGATGCGTTCGCCCTCCTGGTCGGCTTTCAGGTTTATCTCTACAAAATGCTTGAACAGATTCTTTCCGATATGCCTTATCAGATAAGACTTGCCAATCTGTCTTGCACCATTAACAAGGAGTATTTTTCGCGTTTCCTTGGTAAGGAATTTTTCCAGTTGTTCCGTAAACTTCCTCTTTAACATGATATGTGGATTGAGTTTCTGCAAATGTACTAATAATAAGCGAATTACGCAAGCATTGGGGAATTATTCCATGAAAAACGGTGTCAAAAAAAGGAATTATTCCATAAAAACCGACCTCATATTGGGGAATTATTCCGTGTTTTTGATGCGCATTATGGGGAATTATTCCGTTTCCCCGCTGTCAGATGCTTGTCGTTTGCTATCCGTTAGGGTTGGATAGGAAGCGCCGTCTGAATGTTTGCCAGAGGCGGAGCCTTTCCTTGCGATTTGTCTTTTCTTGCAGTGTTTGCAGGTTTCTTCTTAGCATTGATATTATGTCATTGGAAATTAGTGACAGCTTCACGAAGATTGGTTCTACTTATGTTGCCGACGGACAGATTCTCTCTACAGAGGGTGCCAACTGGAAGGAAATATCAGTGTTCGTGCCTAAGGGAACGAAGTATTTCGCAATCCACCAGACCACTCCTTCTGCCAACACTTATCTCTTCGGTATCGACGACGTTACATTCGAGGCCGGTACTGAGTGTGTTGACGACAACATCACTGGATACAATATCTATCGTGATGGTGAGAAGATTGGTTCGGTGAGCGGAACAACGCTTTCTTACGATGATGCAGGAATCGACGACGACCACTACTACAATGTGACGGCTGTATTCACCGACGCTCAGGGCAACGTTACGGAGAGTTCATTCTCCAACACTGCTTCCCTCTCATTGTCGATAGAGGCGATAGAGAATGCGATGAACGCTTCTTCTTATGATGTATATACTCTCGACGGTCAGGCTGTGATGCTCAATGCGAAGAGTCTGAAGGGTCTGAAGAAGGGTGCTTACATCATCAATGACAGGAAGTTCATCCTCAAGTAAAAGAACAATTAAACCCAAAACGGTCATTAGGCCGTTTATTGTATTTTATATTTACTGCTTGCAGTCTTTTGTTTTTTATAAGGCGTCTTTTGCTTGTTTTTAATTCGTAATAGCTCGCTATTACTCATTAAAAGCCAAACAAAATCCACTCTTCTAAAAGAACAAAATCCAGGCAAGCCCTAATGACCTCTAAGTTTGCAGAAGATTGCGACGAAGTCGCATAAACTCCAAAATAATCAAGGTAAAACTATGATTGCTAAAGACAGTTTCGTACCTTTGTTGTAAAAAGGTAGAATCGGTCTGTCGAAGAGGTAAACCAGCTAATGACCCAGCCGTAAAGCTATAAATCGTTTAGGTCCTCATCGACATAGTTGCAAAGACCAGATAGAAAGTTATCGGCTCTGAGCCTTGTTAGAGTGTTAGTCCATACAACTATTGACCAATTCTACACAATATAACTCGTACAAAGTTATGAAGAATTTATTTATCGGAGTTGATTTTTCGAAAGAAAAAGTTGATGTGGCTATCCTTTTTGCAGACGGACTGGCAGAAACCGCTGCTAGAGTGTTCAACGAGTTCAAGACAACCGTGTCTGGCTATAGGCAGTTGGTCAAGTGGGTTGAGCAGAATTCCTGCGGTATCGACTCGTCCTTGTGGCTCTTCTGTGGCGAGAACACGGGCGACTACAGCAAGGGACTGTGCAACTTCCTCTACGGTAAAGGCTACGACATGTGGCTTGAGAACGCAAAGAGCATCAAAGACGCATCTGGTCTTAGACGATTGAAGTCTGACCGTGCTGACGCCTCGATGATTGCAGAATACGCCATGAGGAATTACGATAAAGCCGTTATGTACGAGCCTCTTAGCGAGTCGCTTACACAACTGCGTGAGCTGTTCCTATACCGTCAGATGATCGTAAGACACAGATGCAGTTTCCAGGTGCGTAGAGGCGAAAAGCGACTCACTATGGAGAAGTCGCCAGTCAAGACAATGATTTCGCAGAGCGGACGGCACATCGTCTCTGAACTCAATAAGGAGATAGAGAAGATAGATAAGCGCATTGCCGATCTCATCAAGTCGGACGAGGAACTCACCGAGGTGTTCACCATCGTGACCTCGGTGCCTGGCATAGGAACGCAGAACGCTGTGTGCCTGATGGTGTACACCGACAACTTCCGGCGTTTCAACTACGACTCACGCAAGATTGCCTGCTATTACGGCCTAGCTCCATTTGGCAAAGATTCGGGAACCAGTGTGCATTCCGATCCGCATGTACATTATATGGCTAACCGCCAGATAAAGGCCATGCTGACGCAAGCGGCACTAGCTGCCGTCAACTTCAATCCCATTATGGCGAGGTACTACATGCGCCTCGTAGAACGAGGAAAGAAGAAGCAGGTTGCACTGAACAATGTCAAGAACAAACTTGTACATTTGGTCACAGCCATGGTCAGAAATCGCCAAACATTCACCCCTGAATATAAAATCTCAGCATAAATTGAAAATAATGGTCAAAACATTTGGATATTAACATAGAAAGCGATTTGGGTTAAACAAAAAACGGTCATTAGGGCTTGCTCGGAATTATATAATTCATGATGCCCTAATGACCGTTTTTTTTGTGATTCAAGTATTGTCAGCTGTTCATCTTATCTTGTGATTTTCCAGCTCTTGCCACCCTGCTTCACTATTATGATGCCGTTGTGGTTGGCGGTGTCGGTGATGCGTTCGCCGTTGATGCTGAAGGTCTGGCGAGGCTCTTTGGAGTTGGTAATCGTTGCGGCGTCGCTGATGCCGTCGGTCATCTTCTTGCCGCTCACCGTCATCTTCTTAATCTCCCATGTAGAGGCGATTGTAGAGGTGCTGGTGTATCTGAATGCCACGCGTATCTTCTTGCCGGCGAATTCGTTGAGGCTGATGTCACCTGATTCCACGAAAGTCCAATTGTCGCCCGTAGGCCATGTGAAACCGCTGAGCACCGTTGCCGTTCCGTCGCAACGTACCTCCACGCTGAGCCTGTCTGTAATGTTGTCGGTCTTTATGAAGTTCACTGCCTGGTTGATGTTCATCTTTGCCGATTCATAGCCCGTGAGGTCTATCTCCGGCGATACGAGATAAGAGTCGGCCTCATGGCAGCTGCCTTTGAATGCCGTTCCCTTCCATCCGTATGTGTCTGTTATCACCCAGATGTTGCTGTTGTCAAGCGGGTTGTTCACGTCTTCGATTGTGAAGCCACACTCGCCCTTGGTGAAATCGTATGAGGCAATCACATCGGAAGGGGTGACTGGTGTGTCATCGCCCTTGTAGTTGTCTGAACAGGTGGTGGTCATAGGATCGAAGGCGTAGTCTATGCTGTCGCCCCAGATATATTCCATCAGGTTAGGGAAGTCAACGAACGGGTTGCGGTTGCCTTGTATCTCGCTCACCTTGTTGTTTCTCGTTATCTCCAGTTCGTTTGGCATGTCTGCCTTTGCCCATTTTATGTATAGGTCGTAAGCCCATTTCTGTAGGGTGGGGTAGTCGTTCTTCTCCAGAATCTGCAGTCCCACTCCCGTCCAGGGCAGTCCGCTGTAGCAGGTTGCCATATACATGTATCCGCGTGCGAAGTCGCCTTTCCACTCATCGGCAGGCTCCCAGTATTTCTTGCCGTCGTTGCCGTTGCCCACCTTCGTCCATCCGTTTCCTGTGTCGCCGCTCACCACTTCGCCCATCGGGTAGTTGCTCTTGCTGCTGTTTATCTTGCTCTCGCAGGGCATGAGGTTGTAGAGGTCTTTGTATGCCTGGTTTTCTGTCTTTCCCCACCAGCTCTTGGGGAACGAGTGCTCGATGTTCATTCCGGCTCCCGCTGCTCCCTGGCTTGTGCTCATCGGCCATGTGCTCTCATTGGAGTAGCGGTCGATGAAGCGTCCGTCGCTGGTGCGGTCGGTAATCCAGAATCCCCACCAGGTCTTTCCGTTACCAGAGCCATAGCTCAATACTTTGGCGTCTTTGATGATGTCGTGGACTGCGCTTTTCAGTTCTGCACCCTTCTTTCCCTTCAGTGAGTCGTAGTAGCCCTCTGGAATCTGCGCCAGGGATGCTACGCTGGAACAAGCCAGTGCAATCAGCGTGGCTAATGTTCTGAATTTGCTTTTCTTCATGTCGTCGTTTTATGTAGTTTTATTTTCTTTGTTATTCCCTTCCTTGCGCCATTTTTCTGCCGTGTGGCAGGCAGGGGCAAAGGTAGCATGGCGTTTATTTCTTTATCGTCTCCTTATGCAGAAATTCGGCAAACTGCTCCTTGTATCCGTTGAACACGTTGACGTCGACGTCTCCCTGTATTCCTCTCACCTTGCCGTAGGGCGTGAGCTGCCAGAAGGCGAGCCTGACGTCAGGACGGTATTGTCCGTAGCGCGCAATCCATACGGGGTAATTGCCCTTGATGTCGGGAGCGGCAGACAGATATCTGTTCACGAAATTCTGGCTCACGTAGAGCACGGGCTTCGTGCCGGTGGCGTTGCGCACGATGTTGAGCCATGTCCTGATGGCACGGAACATCACTTCCGGTCCGCCCATCTGTTTTATCTGGGCGTCGCTTGGCTCCACGTCGAGAACGGGAGGCATGTCGCCGACTCTCAGAGCCGTGTGTCTAAGGAAGAAATGCGCTTGCGCCGCAGCACTGCTCCTTGTCGAGAAGAAGTGGTATGCCCCTACGGCGATGCCTCTCTTCTTGGCGTTGACATAGTCGGAGGCGAAATATCTGTTGCGCACGGTGACGCCTTCCGTTGACTTTATGTATGCGAATGAGATGCGGTAGTTTATGTCGCCGGCACTTCTCCTTCCGGAACCCAGTCCGATGACTCGCACCTTTGTCCAGTCGAGATGGAATTTCTTCTTTCCCTTCTCGTGTTGGTATCTCGACACGTCGATGCCGTATATCCTGTCGGCTGTATGCACCATCTTCTCTCCGCGGTATCTGTCCTTCCGCCAGTCGCCGGCTTTCACCTTGCCGTTCTCTGCCACTCCGCAGCCGAAACCGTTGCGGCGGTCGGCGGTCCACTGGCCGGTATAGAATTCTCCGTCGGCATTTCTCCATGTGCCGTGTCCGTCGGCAAGCAGGTCTTCACTGAATCCTCCGTGGTATATTCCGAGAGAGTCCTCTCGCGTTCCGCTCACTATCGTGTCGGCGTGCCATAGTGCGGTGATTCGTCTGCCCAGAGAGTCGGTCGTAGTGCCGTAGCCACAGCGTTTGCCGTCTTTCCACATTCCGCTGTACACGATACTGTCTTTCAGCGACAACACTCCGTAGCCGTTCCGCTTGCCGTGTACCATCTCTCCGCGGTAGCAGTAGTCGCCGTGGTATAGGGTCACGGTGTCGATGGGCTTGCCGTCTTTGCATGAGATGATGGCGAGTGCCGTCAAGGCATATATAATAAGGTGGGATATTTTCATTTCACTATTCCTCCCTTGTTGTTTATTCCGATGAAATATCCGTTGCGGTTGAATATCGGCGCGCCCTCGGGAGCCAGCAGCTCTGGTGTGGCATGGCGCTCGGTTGAGATGGTGGTGCCTCTGAAGATGTTTGGCTTCTGGAGCGCTGTGCTGGGCAGACTGTTCTTTGTCAGTCCGAAGACTCCGGCTATGGATATGGTGTCGCCCTTTTCGGGGATAAGGCAGAACACGTCGAATCCATACAGGCTGTTTGCATCTTCGGGCATGAACTTGCCTTTCGTCTGCAGCACGATGGTGCTTCTTGATGTCTTTCCCGACTCCTCAGGCAGGATGCGGCATGCTATTCTGTTCGCCTTCTTCGCGTTGACGGGGTATACCAGCGTATATCTGCTTTTGCGCCTTATCTTGAGTCCCTTTTTCTGTTGCAGCGATTTCAGCAGGTTGATGCTGTGCTGCAGACTGTCTTTTTTCTTCTTGTTCTCCTCAGCGTATGCGGCGATGGCGTTGTATCCTTCGTCTTTCACGTTGTGGGTATTCAGATAATAATCCATTTCGGTCTCCCTCTTCATGTCGGTGGCAAGCATCTCTTCGGCTCTTTTGATGGTATTCTCAATCAGGGTGCCGATGTTCCTGTTTGCCATGGAAATCAGTCTTGCGTCGGTGGAAAATGGACTGACGGTGAGTATGCGGCCCTGGCATGAGGGCATGAATGTGAACCTGTTTATCCAGCATCCGCACACCATTGCCTTGCGCTCCGTGTCGCTGTCGGGCTTTATGCTAACGGCATGGAGCGTGGTGTCGGCATTGATGTCGTTGCAACAGGCTATCACTCTGCCACGGCTCAGAATCTCGTAGTATTCACCGCATTCAACGGTAACCACGCTCCGTTTCATGCTGTCGTAGCTTTCGGGCAGCAGCGAGGGTACCGTAATAAAAGCAATCGCTGCCAGTATTACTACTGGTAGCGACCACAATATTGTCTTCTTTTGTTTATTAGTCAATCTCTTCATCAGCTTCATAACCACCCATCTCACGGATGGCGTTCTTAAGCATTGTGTACTGTTGGTATAGGTTGTTTACTGCCTCTTCGCCCTTGGTATAGTCGTGCATAGGACTCTTGAGGAAGAAACTCAGGAAACGCTGCGTGCCATAGCGTCCAGCTCTTGCGGCGAGGTCGCTCAGCAGACAGAGGTCGAGCAGCAGAGGGGCTGCGAGGATGGAGTCGCGGCAGAGGAAGTTTATCTTCACCTGCATTGGGTAACCCATCCATCCGAAGATGTCGATGTTGTCCCAGCCCTCCTTGTTGTCGTTGCGTGGAGGGTAGTAGTTGATGCGCACCTTATGATAATACTGTGTGTCCTCGTCGTTGCCGTGGCCATAGAGATCGGGCTGCACGTCGGGCTTCAGAATTGTCTCCAGTGTGGATAGCTTGCTCACCTCCTTGGTGTGGAAGTTTGCCGGCTCGTCGAGCACGAGACCGTCTCTGTTGCCGAGGATGTTTGTAGAGAACCATCCGCTCAGTCCCAGGCAACGGGTGCCGATGATTGGGGCGAAACCGCTCTTTACGAGGGTCTGACCGGTCTTGAAGTCCTTGCCCGAGATAGGCATCTTCGTCTTCTCGGCGAGTTCCCACATTGCTGGAATGTCGACAGTTGTGTTTGGCGCACCCATGATGAACGGTGCTCCTTCGGTGAGGGCGGCATAGGCGTAGCACATTGATGGTGCCACGTGTTCGCGGTCGTCTTCCTTCATCGCCTTCTCCAGGGCTTCGAGCGAATAGTGGATCTTTTCGTCCACCGGAACGTAGATTTCCGTTGAGGCAGCCCAAATCACCACGATGCGTGAGCAGTTGTTCTCCTTCTTGAAGTTGCGGATGTCTTCACGCAGTGCTTCTACCATCTCCCAACGCGTCTTGCAGTCTTTCACGTTGTCACCGTCGAGGCGCTTGGCGTAGTTTTTGTCGAAGGCGGCCTTCATAGGCTTGATCTTCTCCAGCTCGTCCTTCACGGGGTTGATGTCTTTCTCCTTCAGCACCTCGGCATACATCGCAGCCTGATAGGCATTCTGTGGGTATACATCCCATGTGCCGAACACGATGTCGTCGAGACTTGCCAGTGGCACGATGTCTTTGTAGTGCAGATATTTCTTCTCGGTTCCCTTGCCTACGCGTATCTTGTCGTATTGTGTCATGGAGCCGATGGGCTTGGTCAGACCGCGGCGTGTCATCAGCACACCTGTCATGAATGTCGTGGCAACGGCACCGTTGCCAACAATCATTATTCCTAATTTGCCCTCAGCGGGCTTTACGCTTGTTTGCATATCGTTTTTTATGGTTCTGTTAATGTGGTAATTATTATCGTTTGTCGGCAGCCTAGTGTAACAGGGCCAACATTATGCAAAGATAGTCATTCTTATTGATATGCTTGCAATATTTCAAAGTGATTAACATTTGAACGTCTGTTTGCGAAATTATTTTGTTGCTGTATTGATGTCTACTCTTTTTTTTCTTGGGCAGTGAAACCTTGTAATACAACCGGTTCCTTCAGTTCTTTGATCTTGTTGCTCACTGATACAGTCATTCAGTATTGTCGTTGTGTCCCCGCTTCAGGCATTTGCCGTTCCTCTCCGCTTATAGTGGTTTCCAGTCTTGTTTTGTCCCATTTTTGGGCAAGCACGTTGCCCCACCTGGGCACATTTTCTTTTCAAGTAGTACCCAAAATCTTCCATTTTCCATGACAGTGAGAATAAAGTGCCCATCAGCCTTCGGCGACAGGCACAGGTCTAAAATAGAAAGCGGATATCACTCTAGGAACACGGATTTGTCATCACGGAGTAACAACTTTTATATAAGACAAAAACCAGAATACCCACCCTGAAGCCTTTCAGACAAAAACCAAGATAAACCTGCTGCGCAGTAAATTATTAATATAACTCCGCCAATTGTCATCAGCCCCCACCTGGCCTCCCCCGTAGGGGAGGGACAGATATCCTTGCAAGTAATATTATCGTCAGTAGTCGTTTGATTATCAGTGACTTATCAATAGCAATAGTAACTGTCCCTCCCCTACGGGGGAGGCTAGGTGGGGGCTGATATGATTGTCTGAAGAAGTCTTTGGCAAAGCATAGTAACTTGTTCCTTCCCTTTGGGAATGTCAGGATGGGTTATCCTACTGGGAAGGTTTGGATGGGTTCGAGACCGAGAGTGGGCTGATGCCATCAGACTTGTTTCCATTTTCTGTCATTATACTTGCGGTTTATCATGGTTTTTGTATAAAAAACCATCAACCGAATCATTTGCTAAGTGAAATGGAGAGCCCCGCACTTTCAAATCTAAGAAACACCCAAAGAGGAATCATTGATATTTCCCTTCGCGCGCATATATAAATATAATGTGAACCCTACACCTTTCCCTTCAATTCTGTCAAATAAAAGGAAAACCGTCACTTTTTTCTCATTTTCTTTTGAAAACATTTGGATGGTATGAGAAAAACCCATACCTTTGCATCCGCTTTTGAGAACGAACGCTGTTACAAAACAGTTATTAAGTCAGAAAGAGCGACAAAAGAAAGAGTTCTTTGAAAAGATTACAATAAACAGAGAAGTAGTAGTACAAGAAGCAGGCTTCTTTTCCACCTTATATTATATAGGGGTCATGGAGAAAGAAGTTCTGGGTAGAACGAAACCTATCAATTTCTGAAGGTGATACCGGATGATTTTCGGAGGCATTCTGAACAGAGACAAAACGAACTTTCCTTCGGGAAAGGTCATTATAAAGATATTATACAATGGAGAGTTTGATCCTGGCTCAGGATGAACGCTAGCTACAGGCTTAACACATGCAAGTCGCGGGGTAACATCTGGTAGAGCTTGCTCTTCCAGGATGACGACCGGCGCACGGGTGAGTAACGCGTATCCAACCTGGCCCATACCACGGGATAGCCCGTCGAAAGGCGGATTAATACCGTATGCTGTCATTAAGATGCATATATTGATGACGAAAGGACTGGCGGTATGGGATGGGGATGCGTCTGATTAGCTTGTTGGCGGGGTAACGGCCCACCAAGGCGACGATCAGTAGGGGTTCTGAGAGGAAGGTCCCCCACATTGGAACTGAGACACGGTCCAAACTCCTACGGGAGGCAGCAGTGAGGAATATTGGTCAATGGGCGCAAGCCTGAACCAGCCAAGTAGCGTGAGGGAAGACTGCCCTACGGGTTGTAAACCTCTTTTGTTTGGGAATAAAGTGCGGGACGCGTCCCGCATTGCATGTACCATTTGAATAAGGACCGGCTAATTCCGTGCCAGCAGCCGCGGTAATACGGAAGGTCCGGGCGTTATCCGGATTTATTGGGTTTAAAGGGAGCGCAGGCCGTGGGTTAAGCGTGTCGTGAAATTCCGTCGCTCAACGGCGGACGTGCGGCGCGAACTGGTCCACTTGAGTACGCGGGACGTTGGCGGAATTCGTGGTGTAGCGGTGAAATGCTTAGATATCACGAAGAACTCCGATTGCGAAGGCAGCTGACGGTAGCGCAACTGACGCTGAGGCTCGAAAGTGCGGGTATCGAACAGGATTAGATACCCTGGTAGTCCGCACGGTAAACGATGGATGCCCGCTATTCGCCCACCTGGGCGAGTGGCCAAGCGAAAGCGTTAAGCATCCCACCTGGGGAGTACGCCGGCAACGGTGAAACTCAAAGGAATTGACGGGGGCCCGCACAAGCGGAGGAACATGTGGTTTAATTCGATGATACGCGAGGAACCTTACCCGGGCTTGAATTGCAGAGGAAGGATTTAGAGATAATGACGCCCTTCGGGGTCTCTGTGAAGGTGCTGCATGGTTGTCGTCAGCTCGTGCCGTGAGGTGTCGGCTTAAGTGCCATAACGAGCGCAACCCCTCTCCGTAGTTGCCATCGGGTGATGCCGGGCACTCTGCGGACACTGCCACCGTAAGGTGTGAGGAAGGTGGGGATGACGTCAAATCAGCACGGCCCTTACGTCCGGGGCTACACACGTGTTACAATGGGGCATACAGAGCGCCGGCGGCCGGCAACGTCCGTCCAATCGCGAAAGTGTCCCCCAGTTCGGACTGGGGTCTGCAACCCGACCCCACGAAGCTGGATTCGCTAGTAATCGCGCATCAGCCATGGCGCGGTGAATACGTTCCCGGGCCTTGTACACACCGCCCGTCAAGCCATGAAAGCCGGGGGCGCCTGAAGTCCGTGACCGCAAGGGTCGGCCTAGGGCGAAACCGGTGATTGGGGCTAAGTCGTAACAAGGTAGCCGTACCGGAAGGTGCGGCTGGAACACCTCCTTTCTGGAGATGCCTTTCGAAAAGGTGCACCTGTGATTAGAGGATACGGAAGTAAGTCTTTCCAAAAATCTTCTTGTACTCACGAACTCCTGTTTTTCAAGAATAAAGAGAGACAAAGGAAACTGGGCGGAGAAGTCCATACACCTGACCAACCTGACAGTCCTATAGCTCAGTTGGTTAGAGCGCCACACTGATAATGTGGAGGTCGGCAGTTCAAGTCTGCCTGGGACTACGTAAGAGGCGAAACGAAATGAGCCTCACTCTCCAATATTGTTCTTCAATGTAATTTGGGGGATTAGCTCAGCTGGCTAGAGCACCTGCTTTGCAAGCAGGGGGTCAACGGTTCGAATCCGTTATTCTCCACGATTCGTGAGAATTCTGAAGATTCTCAACGAAAACGATCTTTGACATGTTGTTACAGACAAAACTGTAGAAAAGAAAATTTCAATACAGCTGAAAGTATGGGCTAGGTCCCTTGTGAGTATTCATATTCACATGCGGACATAGGCGAAAGTAAGAAAGGGCGTATGGCGGATGCCTAGGCTCACGGAGGCGATGAAGGACGTGATAAGCTGCGACAAGCCCTGGGGAGGTGCAAATGACCTTTGATCCAGGGATTTCCGAATGGGACAACCCGGCAGTCTGAAGGACTGTCATCCGGACAAAAGTCCGGAGGCGAACGGAGGGAACTGAAACATCTTAGTACCTCCAGGAAGAGAAAATAAACAATGATTCCCCCAGTAGTGGCGAGCGACCGGGGAAGAGCCCAAACCGGTGTTGTCAAGGCAACGCCGGGGTTGTAGGACCGCGCTGTGGTACTTTTATCGTGAACAGAATGGACTGGAAAGTCCGGCCGTAGAGGGTGAAAGCCCCGTACGTGAAGCGAGCGAAGGCCTAGCGGTATCCTGAGTAAGGCGGGACACGAGGAATCCTGCCCGAATCCGCCGGGACCATCCGGCAAGGCTAAATACTCCCGTGAGACCGATAGTGTACCAGTACCGTGAGGGAAAGGTGAAAAGCACTTCGACGAGAAGAGTGAAAGAGATCCTGAAACCATGCGCCTACAAGCGGTCGGAGCATCCATGTGATGTGACGGCGTGCCTTTTGCATAATGAACCTACGAGTTGCCGTCGCCAGCGAGGTTAAGTCCCATGAGGGACGAAGCCGTAGTGGAAGCGAGCCTGAAGAGGGCGTCAAGTTGGCGGAGGCAGACGCGAAACCAAGTGATCTACACTTGTCCAGGTTGAAGTCCCGGTAACACGGGATGGAGGACCGCACCAATAAGCGTTGAAAAGCTTCTGGATGAGGTGAGTGTAGGAGTGAAAGGCCAATCAAACTTGGAGATAGCTCGTACTCCCCGAAAGGCATTTAGGTGCCGCGTGGGAAGGTCAGCGTGAGAGGTAGAGCGACCGATAGGTCAAGAGGGCTTCACCGCCTATCGAGACCTGACGAACTCCGAATGCTCACGCTTAGTATTCCTGCAGTAAGGGGGCGGGTGCTAAGGTCCGTCCCCGAGAGGAGAAGAATCCGGACCGCCGTCTAAGGTCCCGAAGTTCTGTCTGAGTTAGTCTAACGAAGTGTGGTCCCTGAGACAGCCAGGATGTTGGCTTGGAAGCAGCCATTCATTCAAAGAGTGCGTAACAGCTCACTGGTCGAGGGTCCGTGCATGGATAATAATCGGGTATAAGACAGGCACCGAAGGCGCGGGATAGCAAATAATAAAAGTATCGGTAGGGGAGCATTCCATCGGCGTAGAATGCAGTAGGTGACTACTGCTGGAGCCTATGGAAAAGCAAATGTAGGTATAAGTAACGATTAGGAGGGCGAGAACCCCTCCCGCCGAACGACTAAGGTTTCCCAGGCAATGCCATTCATCCTGGGGTCAGTCGGGTCCTAAGGCTAAGCCGAGCGGCGAGGCCGATGGCAGACACGGTCAACATTCCGTGACTACCGCCATCAGTGATGTCCAGACGGAGCAGTGACACCTCCGCGCCCTGACGGAATAGGGCGTTGAAGGGCGTAGGCTATGAGAATGCCAGGCAAATCCGGCGTTTGAGCTGAAACCCGAAAGTACGGGGTCCCCTTCGGGGGAACCTGACAGCGAGGGTAATCATACTCCCGAGAAAATGGGCTAAACTCATGTTGGCGGTACCCGTACCGCAAACCGACACAGGTAGTTGGGTAGAACATACTAAGGCGTTGAGAGATTCATGGCTAAGGAACTAGGCAAACTGACCCCGTAACTTCGGGATAAGGGGTCCTCACCTCCGGGTGAGGCGCAGAGAATAGGTCCAGGCAACTGTTTAACAAAAACACAGGGCTGTGCGAACTCGAAAGATGAAGTATACAGCCTGACACCTGCCCGGTGCCGGAAGGTTAAGAGGAGATGTCACCGCAAGGGAAGCATTGAATTGAAGCCCCGGTAAACGGCGGCCGTAACTATAACGGTCCTAAGGTAGCGAAATTCCTTGTCGGGTAAGTTCCGACCTGCACGAATGGTGTAATGATCCGGACGCTGTCTCGGCCATGAGCTCAGTGAAATTGTAGTATCGGTGAAGATGCCGATTACCCGCGATGGGACGAAAAGACCCCGTGAACCTTTACTACAGCTTAGCATTGACCTTGGTCATCCGATGTGTAGGATAGGCCGGAGGCTTCGAAGCGGCGTCGCCAGGCGTTGTGGAGCCATCCTTGAAATACGGCCCTTTGGCTGTCTGAGGTCTAACGCGGATAGTCGCGGACACTGCTTGGTGGGTAGTTTGACTGGGGTGGTCGCCTCCAAAAGCGTAACGGAGGCTTCCAAAGGTGCCCTCGGGCCGTTTGGTAAGCGGCCTTCAAGAGTGCAATGGCAAAAGGGCGCTTGACTGGGAGGGAGACATCCCGAGCAGGCAGGAAACTGGGGCATAGTGATCCGGCGGATGTGTATGGAAACTCCGTCGCTCAAAGGATAAAAGGTACTCCGGGGATAACAGGCTGATCCCCCCCAAGAGCTCATATCGACGGGGTGGTTTGGCACCTCGATGTCGGCTCGTCACATCCTGGGGCTGGAGAAGGTCCCAAGGGTTGGGCTGTTCGCCCATTAAAGTGGCACGCGAGCTGGGTTCAGAACGTCGTGAGACAGTTCGGTCTCTATCTATCGTGGGCGCAGGAGTTTTGAGTGGTGCTGTCACTAGTACGAGAGGACCGTGACGGACAGACCTCCGGTGTACCGGTTGTGCCGCCAGGCGCACCGCCGGGTATCCGCGTCTGGATCGGATAAGCGCTGAAAGCATCTAAGTGCGAAGCTTTCCACGAGATTAGAACTCCATTGAGGGTCGTCGCAGACGACGACGTTGATAGGGCGCAGGTGTAAAGACGGCGACGTCAAAGCCGAGCGCTACTAATTGCCCGAGAGCTTTCGCTTTCCGGCACACACTTTCAGTTGTATTGCAACTGTCAATTCTACCAAGTGATATGTCTGTAACTATAACGCATGTCCCCCATATCAGGTGGCGACAGCGGCGGGGTTCCACCTCTTCCCATTCCGAACAGAGAAGTTAAGCCCGCTTGCGCCGATGGTACTGCAATGCAATGTGGGAGAG
The DNA here is from genome assembly GCF_041323955.1 of Prevotella pectinovora. Taxonomy (NCBI): domain Bacteria; kingdom Pseudomonadati; phylum Bacteroidota; class Bacteroidia; order Bacteroidales; family Prevotellaceae; genus Prevotella; species Prevotella pectinovora. The sequence goes on along the minus strand of NZ_JBGLIV010000001.1, from coordinate 2,519,034 downwards.
TAGGTAACCGCCTTTTTTCACTTTAAAGCTTGAATCCTCCGGAAGAGCAATCCTCCGGAGGATTTTTTTTGCGTCTGTACGCATCAGGGTCTTCCTTGGTTCTCATGCAGCTTTATGTCTGTTTTCATCAGACGATAATTGAATTGTCCGGACAATTACCAGATGGTTTTTGCATGCAGAAACAGACGGAAGTGGCTGAATTATAGACACTTCCGAATATGTGACCAGATGGTTGACGGTTTTTGTTGAATTTTAGTTTTGATGACCGTCTGAGGATAAAGAAAGCGGATTACAGTTCCCGACCTGGAGATGTAATCCGCTTTGTGGCTCAGAATGCGTAATGTTATCGTATTACTTTATTCTAAATTGTCTGAGCGTTTGAATTGTTGCTTTAGTCATTCACGTTACCCGTCATGTTGAAACCCTTTGCAAGGCCGCCCTCGCTTGTCTCTTTGTATAGCGATGGAATGTCGTGTCCGGTGCGCTTCATTACCTCTACGACGCGGTCGAACGAAACGCGGTGAGATCCGTCGGAGAATGCGGCATAGAGATTAGAGTCGAGTGCTCGGGTGGCAGCGAAGGCATTGCGTTCGATACATGGTATCTGCACCAATCCACAAATAGGGTCGCAAGTCATACCGAGGTGGTGTTCCAGTCCCATCTCTGCTGCATATTCTATCTGAGACGGGCTGCCACCGAACAACTGGCAGGATGCTGCTGACGCCATGGCGCATGCTACGCCCACTTCTCCTTGGCAACCAACGTCGGCTCCGGAGATGGATGCGTTTTTCTTCACTATATTTCCTACCAGTCCCGCTGTGGCAAGAGCGTGCAGGATTTGTTTGTCTGTGAATTCGTGGCTCTTTGATATATGATATAGCACCGCTGGCAGCACGCCGCATGCTCCACAGGTAGGAGCGGTGACGATTGTTCCGCCTGAAGCGTTTTCCTCACTCACTGCCAGAGCATAGGCATATACTAATCCTCTTGTCTGCAGCGACTGTTTGTAGCCAGTTGCTTTCACGTAGTATGTCGGTGCCTTGCGTGGCAGATTGAGCGGTCCGGGAAGTCTTCCTTCACGTTTCAGACCACGTTCAACCGCCTCTTTCATCTTGATCCATACCACTTCGAGATAGTCCCACAGACTGCTGTCTTCGCATAGCTGCACGTATTCCCAATAATTTCTTCCCGTGCGTTCACACCATTTCATTATCTCTGTCATGGAGTTCATGTCGTAGACTTCAGGTGAGTTGAACATGTCGTCATCTCCTTTGCCTTCAGAGAGCGCACCTCCACCTATGCTGTATACCGTCCATTCGTTGATAGGCTTCTCGTCATTTGTGAACGACCTGAATTTCATTCCGTTGGGATGGAACGGAAGGAACACGTCCGGTTTCCAGATTATCCTAACGGGAGCAATTGGTTCCAGCACCTCGATGATGGCGATGTCTGTCATGTGTCCTTTGCCCGTAGCGGCAAGACTACCATAGAGAGTCACCTCGAACGAGCTTGCTCCGCGGTTGTTCTCCAGAAATATCTTTGCGGCTTTCTGTGGACCCATCGTATGACTGCTTGATGGTCCCTTGCCTATTTTGAAAAGTTCTTTAAGCGTTTTCATATCTCTATTACCTTTAAAATGCAAAATTAGCGGAAAATCATATCAATAGCAAATGCAGAGTTGACTTTTTTGCAGTTTCTCTCTCTTCCTGTTTTGATATTAAGAGCTTGTTATTACCTTTTATCCTTGATATTTACGTTCTTGGTGGAAAAATGTCCTGACAAATCGTTTTATTTTTGATAAAAATACGTATATTTGCGCCTGATGACGACAAATAGGTTAATACGCGGAATGATATGGCTCAGTAGGATTGGCTGTTGCCGGGGCTTCGGAATACAGTCGCCTTGGGCTTACAGCCTCGTCAGATACGTCATAAATGAGCATTACCCGTATTATGCCTACGAACGTCTGGCAAAGGATTTTCCTGAGGCAGATGCCGTGAGACGCAAGATGGGTGAGTTCTTTCTCCGTCTCGCCAACCATGCCCAGCCGGAGATGGTGGTGGCGGTGGGCTTTGATGATGAAGACATGAAGCGTGACAAGGCTTATTTCCGTGCAGGCTGCAATTCTCTGCGTTGGACGGGCATTGGGCCGTGTGATGCGGATCCGGCGCTGGAAACGCTTGGAAATGCACCGGGGGCGCATATCCTGCATGCCAATGCCCCTGCAATAGATGCAGAATGGCTGACGGAAGCGGTGAAGCGGTTGCGGACCGGTGATTTCGTGGTAGTGGATAGGTTGAACTACAACAAGGCGGTCTGGCAAGATGTAGTGGGGAGACTTCAGAATATAGTGTCCTTTGATATGTATTATTGTGGATTGGTGTATGTCGATCCGAAACGATATAAGCAGAATTACAAGATTAACTTTTAAAAATCTCAAGACTATGGCAATAACAAAGGTTTATACAAAGACAGGCGACGAGGGCATGACGAGCTTGGTAGGAGGAGTGAGGGTGAGAAAGACAAACCCTCGTATCGAGGCATACGGCACCGTGGATGAACTCAGTGCGCAGCTCGGTCTGCTTGCTTCCTTCATGAAGGATGGCGACGACAAGAATATGGTGATCAGCATTCAGCGCACGCTGTTCACGGTATGCTCATATCTCGCTACCGATACCACTCAGACCAAGTTGGCACCTTCGTATACCATCGACCCGCAGGAGGTGACGGTGCTGGAAGAGGAAATTGACCATCTGAACGGCAGTCTGCCCCGACAGACGTCATTCATCATCCCCGGAGGCTCACATGAGGCAGCTCTCGCACATGTTTGCCGCACGGTATGCCGCAGGGCGGAGAGGCGCATATTCTTCCTCGGTGAAACCACTAAGCTCGATGGAAATGTATTGCAGTATATCAACCGTCTTTCTGACTATCTCTTCATGCTCGCACGCAAATTAAACTTTAATGACGGTGTGAGAGAAAAAATATGGAAGAAAAACTTGTAGATAAGAAAAAAAACATTATTTTTGCGCTCAATTTTATAATAGGCAGCGAGCTGGCATGGTGATGCTGCCTGGTATCGCAAACTGATAATTTATATTTACTATGTATTGGACACTTGAATTAGCTTCAAAGCTCGAAGATGCGCCATGGCCTGCAACGAAGGACGAATTGATTGACTACGCAACTCGTTCCGGGGCGCCGCTTGAAGTGTTGGAGAATCTGCAGGAGATAGAGGATGAGGGTGACGTCTACGAGAGCATCGAGGATATCTGGCCCGACTATCCGACAAAAGAAGACTTCCTCTTCAACGAGGACGAATACTAATCGCTCAAGCAGCTATCCGGTATAGCTCAAAGCAATGAATATAAGCGGTATAGGAATTTTTTATGAGATTCCTATACCGCTTTTTCGGGCTTTTACCACTTGATGATTCTTACGACAAGTCCGTATCTAAGTGTCTGATGCGATGAACAGACTTGTTTTTCTTGAAAGAGTGAGTGAAAATAACTTTCAGAAAAGTTGTAAGTTCCCTCTGTATTTTGTGTATTTCCACCTGATAAGTTCGGGAAAATGTCATGTCTGGCACAAATCGTTAGTTATTGGTGCGGATATGAGGATTGAAAGAGACATCCAGCATTCTTGAATATGATATGAAAATAGCGATATGGGATAATCTTTGCGGATTCCCTATATCGCTATTTGTTATGGCTCATTCATTGATAGGTTTTCATGTTCGGACTATGTGGCTGCCGTCGTGTCAGTCATCATCTCTGTCCTTGTGGTGTTTGTGGTGTTTGTGGTGTTTGTGGTGCTTGTGATGTTTGTCATATTTCTTATAGTGCTTGTCGTGCTTCTTGTGTTGCTTCCAGTGTTTGTCGTGCTTATAGTGCTTGCAGTGCCTGTCGTAGTAGTGCGGACGGTGGTGGCAAGGGCGGCAGTCGTGTTTAGGATATTTCACGTAGATGTTGTGTACGTATGCCCTGTCACGCCAACTGATGGGACGGTAGAAGTAATACGACTCGCAGAACCTTCTCCATTGCTTTGGCGACATTATACGCCTTAGCTGTTTGTTGCGGTATTGCCATCCATAGGCATCGATGTCGCGATAGCTGTTTATGCTGTTGAGATATGAGAGGTTTATGCTCAGGATGCTGTTGCGGTGAGCCTTGCTCAATCCCAGTTCCACCATCATCTTGTCGGTGATGAAGCTGGCTTCAGCCTGAATGTTGGTAAGTCTCTGGGCGTTCGCGGATGTTATCATCACGATTGCCGCTACGATTGCTAATAATGTACGTTTCATAATCCAGATTTTTTTGAGGGTTATTACTTGTTTTTCTGCTGCAAAGATACGTAATCTTGCTCTCTGCCGCAAAGGGGAAACTATATGCCTGTGTATGGTTTCCCCTAAAGTGAAGGGGGAAATCCGTGTTAACCCCAAATCGGTCATTAGGCCGTTTAATGTATAATTTTAATAACTGCTTGCAGTCTTTTGCTTTTTATAAGGCGTCTTTTGCCTGTTTCTAATTCACAATAGTTTGCTGCTTTCTGTTTTTTTTATATCTTTGCCCACAGCTGTCGCATATTCTACCCCAATTCTGTCGTCAGGCGGTTGGGAGTTTATATGCATACAGAGCAAATGTTGAATTATCTAAACAACTGTGAACCATGAAAAAGTACATATTCCTATGCCTGTCTGTCCTTATGCCGCTGCTGGCGAATGCCCAGGGGATAAAGGGAGCGTGGAACGGACTGCTTGAAGCAGGTCCGTCAAAATTGACAATCGTTTTCCATATCAATGCCGACGGCACCGTTACCATGGACAGTCCGGACCAGGGGGCCACGGGACGGCCGGCAGAGGTGAAATGTCTGCAAGAAGACACCTTGTCTATCGAACTGCCCCAGCTTCGGGCGCAATATACAGGAAAGCTCAAGGGCGAGGAGATTCTTGGCACATTCTCACAGATGGGCTACTCATTCCCGTTGAACTTGAAACGCGGCGAGGTGAAAGTAAACCGTCCGCAGACTCCGCAGCCGCCTTTCGACTATACCATGCAGGAGGTGGCATTCCAGAACAAGGGCGTCGACGGCAAGACTGGTCTTCCAACGGAAGGCGGAGAAGCCTGGCTGGGCGGTACGCTTACATATCCAAAGAATTTCAAGGCAGGGATGCCGGTCGTTATCATGGTAAGCGGCAGCGGACAGCAAGACCGCGACGAGGAAATCCTTGGTCACAAGCCCTTCCTCGTGATAGCCGACTATCTCGCCCGTCGCGGCATAGCCACGCTGCGCTATGACGACCGTGGAGTGGGCAAGTCGACAGGCGATCCTACGAAGGTCACCATCCAGAGCAACATGCTCGACGCCCAGGCTGGAATAGACTATCTGAGGAGCACGAAGAAATTCGGCAAGATAGGTGTGCTCGGCCATAGCGAGGGAGGCATTATCGGCTATATGCTTGCCGCCAAAGGCAAGGCAGACTTCGTGGTGTCACTCGCCGGTCCCGTGTTGCGTGGCGACAGTGTGCTGCTGATACAAAACCGGGATCTGCTTGCCGTTTCCGGTCTCGATGAGGCAAGTATCGAAAAATACGCAACAGCATTGGGCAGAGTGTTCAGATACAAGATGTCGGGACAGCAGAACAAGTTTGCACAAACTCCCGAAGCACTCATTCCGATGCTGACGGCAGATATCGACCTCCTGCCCGAACTCCGTGCCAACCTCGTTGGCGTGGTGAAGCAGATAGACTCACCATGGCTCATCTCCTATCTGAAATACGACCCGGCAGCGGATATCCGCAAAGTGGAATGTCCGGTGATGCTTCTCATTGGCGACAACGACAAGCAGGTGAACTCAACAATAAACTTCCATGCAGCGGAGACTCTTTTCAGCAAGACCGTAAGGGCAAAGAGCCTCTTCAAGACGTATTCCAAGCTCAACCATTTCTTCCAGCCGTCAGAAAGCGGTTCTCCGCTCGACTATGCCAAGATAGAGACCACTATTTCAGAAGAAGTGCTCTCCGACATCGGCGACTGGATTTCTGAAGTCGCCAAATAGGATGCAAAGCCGTGTAGAAGTGTCCTCGTGGAGTATTTTTTAGAACCTCTATACAATAAATATTATAAAGCCTCGTTATGTAAACGTGTTTAAACGTTTATACATAACAATTACGCTTGCGCTGCTCCTTTCTGTAGGGGCAAAGGCGCAGTATGACGCATCGTTCAGCCACTACTGGGACATGGAACCTTATTTCAACCCGGCAGCGGTGGGAAAGCAGCCAAAACTCAATGTCGTGGCGGCATACGCCCTCGATATGGCAGGTTTTGAAAACAATCCCCGCACGATGTATCTCGGTGCTGATATGCCCTTCTTCCTGCTCGGCGCATATCACGGAGCCGGCGTGTCTCTCATTAACGACCAGATAGGTCTTTTCACCCACCAGCGCATAGCCCTGCAGTATGCTTATAAGCACAAGCTCTTTGGCGGCAATATAAGCGTGGGCGCACAATTCGGATTCCTCAACGAACAGTTTGATGGCTCGAAAGTGGATCTGGGCGAGTCAAACGACCCGGCATTCGCCACTTCCGACGTGAAGGGAAACGCCATGGACCTGGCGGCAGGTATCTACTACACACATGGCCGATGGTATGCCGGAGTCTCGGCGCAGCACCTCACTTCTCCGCTCGTGGAGCTTGGTGAGACCAACGAGCTGCAGATAGATCCTACATATTATTTGACGGGCGGATACAATATAAAGCTACGAAATCCGTTTGTTACAATACCTACGTCGGTGCTCGTGCGCACAGACACCAAGGCATACCGTGCCGACATATCCGCAAGGATAGTGTATACTAACGAGAAAAAACTCATGTATGCCGGAGTGTCATACAGTCCGACGAATTCCGTCACGGCGCTAATCGGAGGATCGTTCCACGGCATCAACCTGAGCTACAGCTACGAGATGTACACCTCAGCGATAAGCTTGGGCAACGGCAGCCATGAACTGATGGTCAGTTATCAGACCGACCTCAACCTCTTCAAGAAAGGCAAGAACAAGCACAAGAACGTGAGAATCCTGTGATGCGAAACGGCCGGCAAAACGCTGGCGGCAATAAGAGGGGACGCTCTTGCTGAATAGATACATATAATAAAGAATATAGGAAAAAGAAATATGAAAATGAAGAATAGCATTGTGATCGCAGCCCTGATCTGCGTGGCAACCCTGTTTACGGGCTGCTTCGGCGGAAAGATGGCCACAACCGGCAGGGGAGGCGAGCTGACAGGAACAGGAGGCGGCAGAGGCTTCTCCGAGCCGACGCCGTTCGGAATGACCCTTGTGAAGAAAGGCTTCCTGAAGATGGGACTCGAGAGGCAGGACAGCCTCTGGGGAAAGCAGACCCCTGTGAAGGAAATATCAGTGGACGGATTCTGGATGGACGACACGGAGATAACCAATTCCGAGTATCGACAGTTTGTATACTGGGTGCGCGACTCAATCCTCAGAACACGTCTCGCCGACCCTTCATACGGCGGCGACGAGTCGTATATGATTACCGAAGACAAGAACGGTGACCCCGTGACCCCACACCTCAACTGGAAAAAGGCTCTTCCGCGCAAGCCGAACGAAGACGAGCAGCGTGCCATAGAGAGCCTTTATGTCACCAATCCCGTGACCGGTGAGAAGATGCTCGACGCCAGCCAGATGAACTACCGCTACGAGATTTACGACTACGTTACGGCGGCAAAGCGCCGTAACCGTCTGAATCCATCAGAGCGCAATCTCAACACCGACGTCCAGGTGAACCCGGACGAGGTGGTGATGATTTCAAAGGATACGGCATATATCGACGATGAGGGAAGGATAGTGAGACAGACCATCAACAGACAGCTCACCGGTCCGTGGGACTTCCTCAACACTTACATCGTGAACGTATATCCCGACACTACATGCTGGGTGAACGATTTTCAGAACTCAGACAACGAGACATACATGCGCCTCTATTTCAGCAGTCCTACCTACAACGAATATCCTGTGGTGGGAGTGACCTGGGAGCAGGCAAACGCCTTCTGTGCATGGCGTACCGACTATCTGCTCAAAGGACTCGGAGGCGTGGCGAAATACATCCAGCGCTACCGTCTGCCTACAGAGGCAGAATGGGAGTATGCGGCGCGCGGAAAAGACGGAAACGAATTCCCATGGGAGAACCGCGACGTGAAGAACGACCGCGGATGCTTCTATGCCAACTTCAAACCAGACCGCGGCAACTACACCCAGGACGGCAACCTGATAACGAGCCGCGTGGGGATATACTCCGCCAATTCAAACGGACTGTATGACATGGCGGGAAATGTGGCAGAATGGACAAGCACGATATATACCGAAGCCGGAGTGACCGCCATGAACGACCTCAATCCGCAGCTTTCCTACAATGCGGCGATAGAAGATCCGTACAAGATGAAGAAGAAGAGCGTGAGAGGCGGTTCGTGGAAAGACCCTGAGTCGTATATCCGTTCGGCATGGCGCACATGGGAATACCAGAACCAGCCAAGAAGCTATATCGGTTTCCGTTGCGTGAGAAGTCTGGCAAGTACAACAAGTTCTAAACAAAAAGGGAGTAAGAAGAAAAAATGACAGTATACAGCAATTTTAACGTGATATACCGCTTGCAGAAGTGGTTGGATAGCGTACCGGGACAGACGTTCATGAACTACGCTTACAGTTGGGGTGCGTCTATCGTTATCCTCGGTACTCTGTTCAAACTCACCCACCTGCCGGGAGCAAACTTCATGCTTTTCCTCGGAATGGGAACAGAGGTTATAGTGTTCTTCATCTCAGCCTTCGACCGTCCGTTCGACAAGACTGCCGACGGTAAGGACCTGCCGACACACGTCACCAAAGAAGAGATAGAAGAAGAGTATAAGGAGGATATGGAAGCCCGCGAGGCAGCAGAGAATCCCGACTCACAACCATTCTCAACACAACCGGCAATGGTACAGCCTGCTGCCATGGCAGGCGTGAACGGCGGCGGAACGATAATCATCGGCGGCGGAATGCCAGCCGGAGCAGCTGCAGCGCAGCCAACGCCATCATCGGAAGCCGACAGCGAGGGACAGGATGCGGCGACAGTTGCCGGAGCAGCTGCAATGGCAGCATCGCAGACTGTGAACATGCAGCAGTGGGTGGCACAGCAGGCACAAGTGTCTCCGGAAATGGCAGAGGCAACGACAAACTATGTGGAGTCGCTCAACAACCTCACCGAAATCATACAGAAGGTGTCGGAGCAGAGCATGCACCTCACCCGCGATTCAGAGGAGATGGAAAACCTCAACCGCACGCTCACCGGAATCTGCAAGATATACGAGATGCAGCTTAAGGCAGCAAGCGCCCAAATCGGTACGGGTGACCAGATTAACGACAAGCTGCAGAAGATGGCACAGCAGATAGAACAGCTCAACGCCATCTATGCCCGCATGATAGAGGCAATGACCGTCAACATGCGTGTCGCAGCCCCCGGCACCCCACAGCAATAAAGACAAATCCTTGATTATTAAACAGCATAAAAGTGGCAATAAAGAAAAGACCAATATCTCCTCGCCAGAAGATGATCAACCTCATGTATGTCGTCTTGATGGCAATGCTCGCGATGAACGTCTCGACACAGGTGCTCGACGGTTTCTCCATCGTGGAGGAGAGCCTGCAGCGCTCAACCGACAACTCGGCGAAGGAGAACCAAAGCATCTACGGCAATTTTGCCGAGCAGATGAAGAGCAACCCTGAGAAGGTGCGTGAGTGGTTTGAAAAGGCCACGGCAGTGAAGCGCATGAGCGACTCTCTGTATAACTTCGCTCAGGAACTGAAGGTGGAGATCGTGCGCGAGGCAGACGGTGCAGACGGTGACATCCATAACATAGAAAGAAAGGACGACCTCGAGGCTGCCAGTCATGTGATGCTCGCTCCCGGTACGGGAAAAGGCAAGAAACTCTTCGATGCCATCAATTCCTTCCGTGAACGCATCCTGAAGATGGTGCCAGATGCCGCACAGCATAAGATCATCGCCGGTAACCTGTCGACCACACTCCCCAAGAAAGCCAAGACAATGGGCAAGAACTGGCAGGAGTATATGTTTGAAGACATGCCGGTGGCTGCTGCCGTAACGCTTCTCACCAAACTGCAGAACGACGTGCGTTATGCCGAAGGTGAAGTGTTGCACACTCTCGTGGCAAACATTGACATGAAGGATATCAGAGTGAACAAACTCAGTGCATTCGTAATTCCCAACGCACAGACCATCGTGCGTGGCGACAAGTTCTCTGCCCAGATAGTGATGGCTGCCGTAGACACCACACAGCAGCCGAAGATCTACATCGGCGGACGACAGATGAACCTGCGCAACAACACTTATGAGATAGTGACAGGACGGACTGGCGAGTTCAATCTCGCCGGATACATCACGATGCAGAACGGACAGGGCGACGTGATTCGTCGTGACTTCACACAGAAGTATACTGTAGTGGATCCGAGCGCCACGGTGTCTGCCGACCTCATGAACGTGCTCTATGCCGGATATACAAACCCTATAAGCATAAGCATTCCAGGAGTGCCTCTCAACAAAGTGACGGCATCAATGAGCGGCGGTACGCTGCAGCCGGTAGGACCGGGCAAGTATATCGCCCGTCCTGCAGCAGTAGGCAAGGACGTCACCATCACAGTGATGTCGACCACCACCGGTCATCCGCGCCAGATGGGAAAGTTCACGTTCCACGTGCGCAAACTGCCGGATCCGACGGCATATCTCGCCATCGGCACCAACCGCTATCGTGGCGGCGGACTCGCCAAGGCATCGCTTATGGGTTCTCACGAAGTGAAGGCTGCAATCGACGACGGACTCCTCGATATTCAGTTCAAGGTGCTCAGCTTCGAGACAGTATTCTTTGACAATATGGGAAATGCCGTTCCTATGGCTTCTGCCGGAGCTTCATTCTCGGAACGCCAGAAGAATGCCTTCCGCGGACTCTCCCGCAACCGCCGCTTCTATATCAGCCGTGTCACTGCAGTAGGTCCTGACGGCATCAAGCGAACGTTGCCTTCGTCGATGGAGGTCATCGTGAAATAACAATATGAGAAAAACTATATACGATATATGAAGAAGATATTTCTAATAATATTCGCAGCTTGCCTCACCGGAATGGCGAACGCACAGCCTGCCGCACGCCGCAAACAGCAGCAACAGACCACCTCAAACGCCCAGAACATCACGACGAGGGCTCAGATATCCTTCCCCGTCGCTGCCACTATGGACGAGGACGTGGTTTGGCGCCGCGACATCTATCGCATCATCGACCTCAACGAAGATGCCAATGCCGGACTCTACTATCCTGTTGAGGCAGTGGGTTCACAGATGAACCTCTTCACCTATATGTTCAAGCTCATGATGCGCCAGCGCATCAATGCCTATGAATACAGACTCGACGGCAACGAGGTGTTCAACGACGCATCGAAGATAAAGCCATTGGCATTTCTCGACAATTATCATATATATTATGAAAAGAAGGGCAACGGCATCAACATCGACAACAGCGACATACCGTCGAAGGAAGTGAAGTCGTATTACATAAAGGAGAGTGCCTACTACGACCAGCGTTCAGCCACCTTCCACACCAAGGTGATAGCGCTCTGTCCTATCATGTCGAGAGAAGACGACTTCGGCGATGCTCCTCAGACCTATCCGCTCTTCTGGGTGAAGTATGACGACATCGCCCCATATCTGAGCAAGCAGATAATAATGACGAGCGACTTGAACAATGCCGCCACGATGACTCTTGATGATTATTTCACCAAGAACATGTATCGCGGCAAGATATACAAGACCACCAATATGCTCGGCAAGACGCTCGCACAGTATTGCAAGTCAGACTCTGCCATGACCAAGGAGCAGAAACGTATAGAGGGAGAGCTCATCGCCTTTGAGAAGAATATCTGGGGCGACCAGCAGCTCAAGGATTCTCTCGACAGCATCGCCAAGGCTCAGCAGACCGTGAAGGGAAAGAAGGTGCGCAAGAAGAACCGTCGTGCCGGTGGATCGGCTACGGAAGACAAACAGACCACTGTAAAGAAGAAATCACGTAGCAGCTCTTCTTCATCCTCTGGCGGAGGCTCATCGTCAGCAAGGGTGTCGGTGCGCCGTCAGCGCCACTAAGAAACATATATACAAGGGGACAAGCGAGAAGCCGTCAGGGTGAGACTTGCTTGTCCTTTCTGCTTATAAAATACCAAAATCCAAGCAAGCGCTAATGGCCGATTGGGGGATAAGATGAACTGGTGCTTTTATTATTCAGACATTAGTTTTATTATAACAACTATATTAACCATAAAACAAAATTAAGCTTATGAAAAAGATTTTCGCTCTTGCCCTCGTGGCATTAGGTATGATGACTGCAAATCCGGCTCAGGCTCAGATCAAGTTCGGTCTCAAGGGTGGTCTCAACATCACTGATATGTCTATGGACAGCAAGGTGCTCGACGCCTCTAACCGCGCAGGATTCTTCATCGGTCCGTCTGTAAAGTTCACTCTTCCTGTAGTGGGTTTGGGAATCGACGCTTCTGCTCTCTACGACCAGCGTGAGGCAAAACTGAAGGGAGAGGAAAGCGGATATGAGGCAGATCTCAACACCAAGGTTAAGCAGCAGGCTATCAACATCCCTGTGAACCTTCGCTATACCTTTGGTCTTGGCGACATCGCCGGAGTTTATCTTGCTGCCGGTCCACAGTTCGGTTTCAACGTCGGTGACAAGAACTTCGACATGCTGAAGGCTGCCAACTATAAGTTGAAGTCAACAAACTTCAGCGTTAACGTTGGTGCCGGCGTTACTCTCATCAATCATCTGGAGATTGGTTTCAACTACAACATCGCTTGTGGCAAGACCGGTGAGGTGACAGGAAAGAGCGTTGCTACAGAGACTATCAAGAATCTGCTCGACAGCGAAGGCAAGTCTAACGCTTGGCAGATTTCAGCAGCATATTATTTCTGATAAGTGCTGAACGGTTAATTCCCCATTGCCTTATGGGTAAGGGATAAAAAAAGAAGGTCGGTGGACATGATGTTCCTCCGGCCTTTTTTGTTCAGAGTATGTTTCCTCTCCGTCTGGGGTTTATCCCCAATCGGTCATCAGGCTGTTTAGTGTGTTATCACATTTTTGTGATGGCGTGTTATTGCCGTACCATGGATTATCCTTTGTCATCTCATCATTATCACCCTTTTGATGATAAGTCTTTTGTATTCCCGTTTCATGTCGTTTGGCAGGAAAGAGTTGTCTATGAGGTCGATCCATTTTGATATTGCCTTGCCGAACTTGTTAGCCATGTTCTGTATCACCTTCTCGTTAAGTCCCGATGCAGTCATTGCCTTCTCGAAGTCAGACCTCTTTATCTTCCTTTTCTTTCCGTTCAGTGTCAACGCCAGCTCTTCCGTGTCCTGTGGCATCACTATCAGAGTAGACAACAGGTCGTAGGCAGGAGTGAGACAGAATCCCAGAGGGGTCTTGTATAGCGAGAAATTCTTCAGGTGCATATCGGAGTTTCCCGTTATCCATGAGAAGACCACTACCTCCCAGAAATTCACCAGATCGAGCTGTGGCACCGCCGAATACTTCTTTATCAGCTTCGCTATCTGCTCATACGACCCCTTGTATTTGTATTCCGTCAGTCGCTCCGACAACTGGCACATGTCTTCCATTGCCGTTTTGCTGCCGTCGGGTTGGCGGTCAATCCTCCGCGTTATGTAACACAGTTCACCGTCGTCGAATCTTATCAGCCCGTGAGGCACTACTGCGATTTTCGCTGCCTCTGCCATATGCATGGTCAGGTCTTCCAGTTCGGGCAGCGAACGGTAGGTATCGGTTTGGGGCTTCAGTATGAAGCGTCCCCACAGACCCACGATGGTGAAGCGGTCAGGTTCGTTCTTCTGGCCATGGTTCACGTCGAGCGACAGTTTCGCCTGCACTCCGGTCAGCGTGGTCTGTGCTCTCACCACTCTCTTTGCCAGTTCTCCAATCTGGCTCCTGTTGTATGGCAGCACCGGTGCCGTCTTCACCCCATACAGTTTTTTTGCGCATGAGGGATGATAGTCAGTCTGTCCCTCTTTCAGCTCTTTGTAGCAATATAGACATTTTGCCATCCTTATTCCCTTTCTTCTTCAATAGGTACCACACTCACTGCTCCGATGCAGTCTTTGCAGCATGCCATGAGCAGCGACATCCTGTCGCGCTGGTTTATCTTCCAACTCTTTTCCGCTATGTCGAGCAGCCACCCCTCAGGAATCAGTCCGTCGAAAAACGGAAACAACACCGTGTCGTGGTATTCCTTGTTTGTCAGCGGCATAGTGAGACTTATCGCTTCCGCATTGTCAGAATCGAGATAAGCGCTGTCGTATCTGAAAGTGAATCCCGTCTCGTCTTCCGTCAGCGTGCCGGCAAGACGGTCATGCATATATACTTTTCCTGTTTTCATGCTTTATCCTCCTCATTTCCTATTCTGACCGCTCCCACCTGTCTGCCGAACAGGGCAAGCACCTGGTTCACCTTGTCCAGACGGAGCGTTGTCTTTCCCTGTTCCAGTTCGCGCACGAATCTCAGTCCAACACCCGATTTCTCTGCAAGGTCAACCTGTGTCAGTCCGAACTGCTTTCGCATTTCCTTTACAAATCCCGATAAACTGTTCTCCATATAATTATACCCTTTAGGGTGCAAATATAGTAATTATTATATTTATTTACACCCTTTCGGGTATAAAATTAATATTTAAGATTTATATTACACCCTTTCGGGTATAAATGAAGCCGCTCTTTTGGTATGATTCCCTATTATTCTAGGTGGGTTTTAACCTATGGAATGTCCCATAATATAGTTTGGGAAGAGTGTATTTAAGCTAACCTCACCCCAAAGGGACTACTTGCTGTTTGGGGATAAACGTACTACTTGCAGATTGGAGTTAAATGGTCTATTGGCTGAACGGAATCAAAAAAATGAGGGTATGTCAAAAACGACACACCCTCATCAATATTACAGGTTATTAAGATTTAGTAGTTTGTGTTCTGCGGGTCGAAGTTAGTCCAGTTTGCAGTCCAGTCGGTTCCTCCGAATGCTCCCACGTATGCCACTTTCTCGAATCCTGCGAGCAGAGCGTCTGTGAATGAAGCTCCAGTGAGCAGCGGACTGCCGGCGAGAGGACGGTAGCCAGTCATGTCAAACCATCCTGTTGCAGCCTGAGAGTATACGTTGCCCGGCTGTGCGAGGAAAAACTTCGCTGAGAAAGAATCGTTTTCAGGATTGCTGAGCACCTTGTTCTTGTCAGTTCCGATGGCGTCAACGTTAGTCATATAGATGTTCTGCAGTTTTAGCAAAGCTGATGTTGCTGCACCCTGGGTGTCACCCAGGTCGTTGTCGAGGATAAGACCTACAGGCCAGCCTACTATCACTGAGTTGAAGCAGCTCAGATGAGAGTCGCGGCGGATTTGCATACCGCTCTGGAAGCGTCCGAGACCAGAACCGTTGTTAGGGTTCATGCTGCCAGCTGTGATATATGAAGCGTCGTTTACGAAGTCAGCTGCACCAGCCTTAGGACCCACGAAGGTGATGTTCGAGAATACGGCAGAGGTGTGAGGGTCAGCGTTTGTTCCCTTTGCGTTGTTGTCGCTTTCGAATCCGTTGCTCATAGACTTGTCGGCAATCTTCGGGTCGCGGATGGAGAGACCATACTGCACATGGCCGCTGAATCCGTTGTCGGTATCGAAGTCGTCGTCCCATCCTTTATAGGCGATGAGGTATTTGCAGTCAACAGTACCGCCGAACCACTCGTAGGAGTCATCGTTAGAGTAAGACACCTGTACGTGGTCGATTTTTGTCTGCTTTCCCACGGAGCCGAGAGTGAGTCCGTTGATTTCCTGGTCCGTTGCGAACGGATAGCCGGCGAACTCGATGCGCACGTAGCTCAGCACACCAGAGTTGTCGTTGTCGTCGTTGCCACCGTGCTTTGTGCGCGGACCGCCTTCAATCTGCTGTTCAGTGGCGTTTGTGCGAGCCTTGCCGCAGATGATGATGCCACCCCAGTCGCCAGGACGGCGGCTGCCGGGAGCCTGCTCAGAAGTGAATACGATAGGCTGTGTCTCAGAACCCTGGGCTATTAGCTTTCCGCCACGCTCTGCTATGAGGGCGGCCTTGGTGTCTTTGTCGCCCTTGATAACGGTTCCCGGTTCGATAGTCAGTTCAGCGCCGTCGGCGATGTACACCCAACCTTTCAGAATATATGTACCTTTCTTAAGAGTCTGCTTTCCTGTGAACACGAACTCTTGGTCACCGTTTCCAATCTGAGTACCTTTGTCGTTAACGTCTTTGCTGCCTGCTTTGTCACTCTCCGTGAAGAGCACGTGGTCGCAGGCGTTGATGCCGCCGTTTACTGTCCATACGGCAGTGGAGGCATTGTTCTTTCCGTTGTTGTCATCATCATCGCTGCACGCAGTAAACATTGTTCCTGCAAGTGCGAGGATGCCAAGGCATCCGTAAAATTTTGTCTTGTTCATAATTTATTATTTAGAATAATAGTTTTTTTTGTTGAGGCTAGGCTTTCTAGATATTCTAGCCTATTATAGACTTTCAAGATATTCTAGGCTTTCTAGGTCTTCTGGGAATTCTGGATTATATAGAAGGGGTATGTTCTTAGAGTTTATATGTGATACTCAGACCGATGTTGCGGCCAGGCTTGAAACTTCTCGTTATCTGCTCCACCTTCTTTGTGGTGCCGTCGTTGAGAGTTGCCGTCACGAATTCCTTGTAGTAAACCCTCTGGGCGAGAATGTCGCGTATGTTTGCCTTCACCTCCCAATGTGTTCCGAATTTCTTCGATACTGACAGGTCGAGCACGTCGCGTGGCATCTCGTAGCTGTCGGGCACTCTGAGCGCCTCGTTGCCACTTGTCGTTCCTTCGCTGCGTCCCACACCGATGATTCTTTTTCCGATGCGGTTGTAGAGTAGGGCGGCATCGAGTTGCAGCTTTTCGTTCTTGTAGAAGATACCAGTGTTCACGAGATATGGCGACTGTCCCTGCATAGGGCGGTTTTCCATCAACGCATTGCCGCTGAAGTTCACTCTGCTCTTTATCAGAGCTCCGTTGAACGACCAACTGAAGTTCGGCAGTCCGATAAACGAGAGGTCTTTCTTTATGTCCACCTCTATACCGTAGTTGTTTGCGTGGTCGGCATTTGTGTAAGAGTATATCAGTCTGTTGCCGCCAGAGAGGGTATATGTCCATTCTATCGGAGCGTCGAAATATTTGTAGAACAGTGCCACAGAGATCAGTTCGCCTCTTGATGGGTAGAACTCGTAGCGCAGGTCGAGGTTCTGCACGTAGCATGGTGTCAGTTCCGTATTTCCCTTCACGTCGGCGGCGAGGTCGAAGTCGTAGAACACCGACGGTGACACTTCGCGGAACTCCGGGCGGTTCACCGTCTTGCCGTATGAGAGGCGCAGCTGGTGTTTGTCGGAGATTTTGTATGTGGTGTTGAGCGACGGGAAAAGGTCGCTGTATTTATAGAAATGGCTCAACGGGCTCGGGCGGTCGTCGCGGGTGTTGGTCACCAGTTCCATCTTGTCGTATTCATAGCGCACTCCGGCATATACGTTCAGTTTGCCAAGGGGTAGGGTGGCAGCAAGATATCCGGCCCCCATAGTGTTGTGTCCCTTATAGTTGTCTCTCATGTTCGGCTCTTCCAGCAGATACAGCTTGTCCTGTCCGAAGTTGTCACTGTTGCTCAGCAGTGTAGGTAAATCGCATTTGCGGAAGTCCGCAGGCAGAGTGTTGTTTTCCGGCTCCCAGTTGTATATGAACTCGCGAGTCTTGTATTCACGTGTACGGTATTCACCGTATGCACCAACCTTTATGGATGGTCTCCATCCGTTCAGGTCGAAGTCGTGTTTGTCGTTTACTGCAGCCGACAGTATATGCTCGTCGAGTTTTGTCCATTCCCTCGAAATGTCGTTTCCTGTGGTCAGCTGTATCGTTCCCGTCTCCAGAGCGTCGTTCTGCAGATAGCGTCGGCGGTCAGGCACGTTGCGGTTGGCATAAGAGTAGCTGAGACTCCAGTCCAGTTCATCGTCGTTCAGCGTATGCTTGCCCGTGAACTGTCCGTTGTATGTAGTGCGGCTGCGGTAGTAATATTCCGCCGAGCGAGTGTCGTTGTTCTGTTCGTCCACGCCCTGTCTGAACGTGTAGCGGTCGTTGCCCAGCTGGTTGAAGATGTTTTTCATCTGGAACTTGCTGTTGCCTCCGGCAGTGAGCAGCGTCAGATTGAGCATAGCGCCGAGACGGGCGTTGTGGTTATACTGGTTGTCGAGAGAGTTGCTCAGGTATATGGAACGGTCGTTGCGCTCGTCGTACACACCGAACTGGTTGTTCTGCATATCACTGAACGTGCGGTATTCGTTTGTGTAGTTCAGGGCGGCGATCATTCCAAGCTGGTTTCTGCCCAGTTTCCATCTTCTGCCGATGTTAGCCGACAGTTTCAGGTCGCCGAAAGGCTTCATGCTCTTTGTTGTCCAATCATTGTTCAGTCCGTTCCCCGTCAGGTCCGTTCCTCCGTTGCCGATAGGGCGGAGTGAGGCATTGAATCCCCCGTTGAGGCTCCTCATGCCGTTGTCGAAACCGAGGAAATCAGTTGCCGAACCCTTGGCATGTGTGAAGTCGTTGAATACCGATGTCGTGTTCCAGTTGCCGCCCACCTGCACCTGCGTGATGCTTTCTGCCGGTATGTCTTTTGTGTTCACCACTATGAATCCACCGGTGTAGTCGGCAGGATATTCCGGTGACGGCGTTTTCACGATCTGCATGTTGTCGATCTGTGCGCTCGGTATGAGGTCGAACGAGAAAGCCCTCGAATCAGCCTCAGAGCTTGGTGCCGCTCCACCGTTTATCCACACATTGTTGTATCTCTGCGACAAGCCGCGCACCATCACGAACTTGTCATCGATAAGGCTTACGCCCGGCACACGTCTGATCACCTCTCCCGCATTGGTGTCCTGCGTTTTTCCAATCTCCTGTGCCGAGACGTTGTTCACTATGACGGGACTGTTCTTCGCTACTTGCACCATAGCCGTTTCCGTGTTTCTCCGTGCGATCCCGGTTACGGTGACTTCGCCCAGTGTCTGTTCTTCGGGCGTCAGCGCTACGCTAATCATCTGAGGCTGGTCACTCGCCAGAACCCCGTCAATTTTTTTATTCTCGTATGCCACGTACTTTATCGTCAGCGAGTACTTGGCGTTTGAATCCAATCCTGTAAGCTTGAAGTTGCCGTCAATGTCAGTAGCGGCAATGAAATCGGTGCCGTCCACCTGCACCGTAGCTCCTATGAGAGCCTCCTTCGACTTTGCGTCGGTCACTTTGCCGATGATGTCGGCGGCCATTGTCCCTATCACAGGGACGACCATCATCATTGTGGTTGTCAGAACCTTCTTTACCTTTCTGTCCATACAATAAAATCGTTTGTTTTCTTTGTCCGGTGCAAAGATAGGGGCGTTATGTTACAGTATGGTTTCAACAATGTTGTCATATTCGTACATAAGTGCTACAATGCCGTAGCATGTCTTCTGTCTGTTTGACAGCCAAAGGAGTTTGTCAGGGAAAACATTTCATGACCTTGCCGTAATAGAAGAAAAACGCATTAATGTTTGTATGTATCGAATAAATGCCGTACATTTACGGTCGGAAACAATAATGGCAACGATTATGGCATTGAAACTATATCCATTAGGAATACAGACATTTGAGAGAATCCGTAGGGAAGACAAACTCTATATCGACAAGACGGAATACGTATACCGTATGGCACACACCAGCGGAGTGTATTTCTTTTTGGGGCGCCCTCGCCGTTTTGGAAAGTCGCTGCTTGTATCCACTTTCCAAAGCTACTTTGAGGGAAAGAAAGATTTGTTCAAGGGACTTGCCATTGAAAAACTGGAAAAGGAATGGACAGAATATCCAGTGTTGCACTTTGATATGAGCGGCGGAAAGCATATGAATCCACAACAACTGGAGGAATATCTGGGCTATAGACTGAAGGACGAAGAACTGAAATGGGGAATCAGCAGTCCGGCTAACGGCAGCAACAACCGATTGATAGACCTTGTTAATGCTGCATACCGAAAGTCTGGCAAACAGGTTGTTGTGCTCGTTGACGAATACGATGCACCGATGCTCGACGCTGCCTATGAAAAGGAACAACTTGACGAGCTGCGCAATATAATGCGCAATTTTTACAGTCCTCTTAAATTTTGCGAGGCAAAGCTACGTTTCGTGTTCCTCACGGGAATCACGAAATTTTCACAACTTAGCATTTTCAGCGAGCTGAACAATATCACCAACATATCCATGAATGATGATTATGCAGGAATCTGCGGTATCACGAAAGATGAACTGCTGACCCAGATGTCGGCAGACATAGATGTGTTGTCGAAGGCAATGGGGATGGACAGGACACAGACCATCGGCAGGCTGAAAGACAATTATGATGGTTATCATTTCTCCGCTTCCTCTCCCGACGTGTTCAATCCCTTCAGTCTGCTAAGCTGTTTTGCAGAAAAGAAATTCGAGGCATACTGGTTCGCTTCAGGCACTCCTACATATCTTATAAACATGATGCGCAAATACGATGTGCAGCCTGTCGACATTACACGTGTTGAGGCTTCTGCCAGCGAGTTTGATGCTCCTACGGAGAATATGCCGACCATAATGCCGCTGCTCTACCAGAGCGGCTACATCACCATAAAAGACTACAACAGAGATTATGACTACTATACTCTCGACGTGCCTAACAAAGAAGTGAGGCTTGGACTTACCAAGGCACTGATCCCATCAACGGATATTACTTTATAGGGTGCCCAGTTCTATGTTCTCGTTTTAGAGTACGTTTTAGTAACGCTACAAACATCATCCCCAATTGCTTCTATCTAAGAAAAGTGCGGATATCCGCAAAAATCTTTCATGGAATTGATAAAATGACTATATTTGCAGAAGAAAAGTGCGGATATCCGCAAAAATCTTTTGTAGACTATGGTTATAGAGAGAAATAAATATCTGCAGGAACTGGTCAGTTGTCGGCATAACGGACTGGTGAAGATTATTACAGGAATGAGGCGTTGCGGCAAATCGTTCCTGCTGTTCAGACTGTTCCGAAGGTTTCTTGAGGATAATGGAGTGGCGAACGACCATATCGTGGAAATGGCTTTCGATGATTACGCTTTCAAGGAATTTCGCAATCCCGACAAGTTCTATGCCTACGTGAAGGGCAGGATTATCGACGACCAACCTTATTATATATTGCTTGATGAGGTGCAGATGCTTGATGAGTTTGAGGATGTGCTCAACGGACTGTTGCATATCCCCAATGCCGACGTGTATGTGACGGGCAGCAATGCCAAGTTCCTTTCAAAGGACATAATAACCGAATTTCGTGGCAGGGGCTATCAGATACATGTGTCGCCATTGAGCTTTGCAGAGTTCATGAGCGTTTATGAGGGCGACCGCGAGGATGGCTGGAACGAATATCTGCTTTATGGCGGACTGCCACCTGTAGTGCTTCTGAAAACGGAAGAGGAGAAAGTGAAGCTCCTTGACAGTCTGCTGGCTGAGACATATATAATAGATGTTGTGAACCGAAACAAGATAAAGAACGATTCAGAACTGAATGATCTCTTCAAGATTCTTGCCTCGGGGATAGGCGGACTGACAAATCCGCAGCGTCTTTCAAATACCTTCCAGTCTGTGAAGAATGTATCCATAAGTCCGGCAACGATAAAGAAATACATCGAATGCCTTTCTGATGCATTCCTTCTTGAGTCTTGCAACCGTTATGACGTGAAGGGAAGGAAATACATCGGTACTCCGTTGAAATATTATTTCTCCGATTTGGGCATCCGCAATGCCCTGCTCGGTTTCCGTCAGCAGGAGAAGACCCATCTTATGGAGAATGCCGTATACAATGAACTTTGTGCAAGGGGCTATAGTGTTGATGTCGGCAATGTGGAAGTGAATACCGTAGACGAGAAAGGAACCAAGGTAAGGCGAATGCTTGAGGTGGATTTCGTGTGCAACCGTGGTTACAAGCGCTGCTACATACAGTCGGCACTCAGTCTGCCAGACAGAGAGAAGATGCAGCAGGAGTCTGCCTCCTTGCTCCGCATCAACGACAGTTTCATGAAATACGTCATAACCGGCGACCGCATAAAGAAATACCAGAACGACGACGGTATCGTAATAATGAATGTGCTTGATTTCCTATTGGACGAGCAGTCGGTATAACCCTTCGGGGAAAGAAAAAAATCAATATTATGTATGCATAAAATATATGTTTCCACTTGCAGCGCATTCATAAAAACATTATTTTTGCAAAAACATATTTTGAAAAATCATTTTCAGAAAAATCATATTCTATGGAATTTGTAGACAGAGGCAAGGAACAGAAGCGTCTTAAAAGGGCTTTTGAATCCGAGACGAAGAAATTCGTCGTGATATACGGGCGCAGACGTCTTGGCAAGTCAACATTGCTGAAGAGAGTGATAACTGACGAAGACGTGTATTTTGAAGCAGGCCGCCAAGAGACACAAGTGCAGATTTCGCTCCTGGCTGGTACGATAGCCAATTTGTACAGCGGATTTGACATGCCTCTTTATCCTACGTGGGAGTCTGTGCTTACGGCATTCAACAAGGTATGCAGGGAAAATAGCGTGCTCGTACTTGATGAGTTCCCATATATGGTGGAGAAGGATTCCTCTTTGCCTTCCGTCTTGCAGCATATCCTTGATAGTGGTGAACTGCGGTATAATCTTGTAATCTGCGGTTCATCACAGCGTATGATGCAGCATTTTGTACTTGACAGTACAGACCCTCTATACGGCAGGGCACACGAAAAGATGAACCTTCGTCCGATTCGTCCGCAGCATTGGCAGGAAGCCATACATTTAGACGCTGTCAGCACGATAGAAGAGTACAGCGTGTGGGGCGGTGTGCCCCGCTATTGGACTCTGCGTGAGGAATATCCGTCATTGCGCGAAGCAATAAACGAACTGATACTCGACGAGCACGGCATCCTGTACGGTGAGCCGAGTGCGCTCTTTATTGATGAGGCTAACGACATAGCTCCATTCCAGTCTATCATGACAGCCCTCGGACATGGCAACACACGATATTCTGCCGTGGCATCAGCCATAGGAAAGAAGACGACGGAGATATCCAAGCCGTTGAATGCCTTGACGGAGATGTCGTATATCAGTAAAGAAATTCCTTTCGGTGAAAGTGAGGAAAAGACAAAAAAGACATTGTATGTCATCGATGACAACTTCATGGCGTTCTACTATACGTTTATCGAGCCTCACCGTTCGATGCTTGCTCTCGGAAGAACATCTTTTGTTATGCAGAAAATAGGAAGCGGTTTCCCTGCATTCGTAGGGAATGTATGGGAGCGGCTGTGTCAGACAGCTGTTTCGGGGAACGAGCTTTTCGGACATACATGGGGGATGGCCCGGCGCTGGTGGGGAAAGGCTTCTGTTTATGAAGACGGGCGTAAGACACCTGTAGGCTATGAAGACCTGGAGTTTGATGTCGTGGCAGAAGCCATCGGTGACAAGAACACAATCCTTGTAGGAGAATGCAAATGGAAATCAGCAGACTTTGCAGACCGTCTGCTTGCCAAACTGAAGGCAAAGACAGAAAAGGCTCCATTCTCGCAAGGCAAGAATATCGTGTATGTGCTCTTCCTTAAAGAGCACCCTCTTTCCGAGGTAGACTGCTGCATCCTTTATCCTGACGACGTGTTGAAATATCAGCCGGAATGACATTCTGGCCATACATTTTGCTGTTGCAATTTGCATCATCAAGAAAATAGAAAAGCGGAATCGCAAAGTTTTGAACTTGCAATTCCGTTTTGTATTAATTCAGAAGATCCTAATTTCTTTTGTGGTTTATAAATGTCGCCATATTGCAGGGATATACAGACCTTGCCGGTTGGCGGAATTAATTCAACCCAAATCGGTCATTAGGGCTTGCTTGGATTTGGATTTTTAGAAGAGTGGATTTTGTTTGGCTTTTGATGAGTAATAGCGAGTGTTGATATGAGTAAAAGTTGCCAATATCGCTGATTCTCAGTATAAACAAGAAATTTCAAAAAAACTGTCAGATCATCTGGTTTTTCCTTGTAACATTCTGACAGGCAGACAGTTGGCTACCTGACGATTGTCAGCCAACTGTCTGGATGGTTTGCTGATGAAAGGAAGGTCGCCATTGAACTTGTCTTCATCAACGCTCAATACTTAGTGGTTGCCTTTCTCCTTCAGACTTTGATCAAAATCTTTTTTCAAAAGAGCGGAGATAAGAGTCTTTGCTATGCGCTCGTCCTCCATAAGGTATTTGAAAACAGAGTCGTATATCGGATTAGCAATGTTTACCATCATAAGCTTGATGTTTTGTTGTTTTCTGCAAACACTCTGCCAACGAGTGCAAAGAGAGTTTAATCTCAATTTGCCGAGTGTAGCTAAGTGTTATGCAAATATACATATCTTACATCTTATGACCGATTCTGGGGTAAGATGGGCACGCCGCTTGCCCAACAAGGGCAAGGTGCTTGCCCCACATGGGCACGCTGCTTGCCCCGGATGGGCAGAAAAGACGCCAGGCGGTTGCCCAATAAGTTAATGTTGTAATATCCATATTCCTGTTTTCAGGATTCTGCCAACACATGCAATTCCTGTCATCTGAATACCTGCTGTCAGATACTTCCTCTTATCTGCAAATCATCCAGACAATCGGCTGACAATCGTCAGATAGTCAACTGTCTGTTTGTCAGAATGTTACAATGAAAAACCAGACAATCTGACAGTTTCGACCGTTTTTTGTGATATGACATTTTTCTTTATACTATTTCCATTATGACTGATTCGGCTTTTGTCCTTTCTGTCACAAATGTTATAAGAATTTTGCAAGCGAGACTTCTGGCATCTCTACTCTCGACATGACAGAGAAAGCCCGTGTTTCAGTCTACGACCTCGCCGGCAACAAGGTGGCAGAAATGTCCGACGCCACAGCGGGCCAGGCTGTCGGCGGACTTGCCAAGGGCATGTATATCATCAAGACCGTTTCTGCCAACGGCATCAAGACGGGCAAGGTGCAGATAAAATGACGATAATCCTTAGGAAATAATCAAAAAACCGCAGCGTGTCAATTCGACGACGTTGCGGTTTTTTTAGGAGGTATTGAATCGTTGATGTGCTAAAAATGTGAAGCTTTACACATTTTTGGTACTTGTTTTGTGCGAATCTACACATTTTCGACACATTGTTCGTGTTTTTAGTGTACAAGTTTATTGTCTGATTGTTAAACAATATTAATGTCTGTTCATAATCCTGTGTATCGTGCGTTAATAGAGTGACGGCAGGAGGAAACGGCGTCATATATATATATAAATGTATGAGTATGGTTCAGAAAGAGTTTGAAGACATGGCAGCAGACCTGCGCCGGCGCATAGTGACGCTGGCGAGGGGATTCCGGCTCGATTCAGACTCGGCTGAGGATGTGGCTCAAGACACGATGCTCAAGCTATGGACCATCAGAGAGAAGATAGACGACAAACCGTCTGCCGCGGCGATGGCCACTACAATAGCCAGGCATCTGTCTATTGACATGCTGCGAAGGAACAAGACGATAGCCCTCGATATGACAGCCGCCCCAGACAGCAGTTATCGTCAGCCCGACTCGCTGCTCCAGACGGCAGAAGACGACAGATGGCTGAAGTCGCAGCTCGACAAATTGCCTACCAAGGAACACGCCGTGCTGCATCTCAGACAGGTGGAACACAAAACCACCGAAGAGATTGCCGCCATAGTGGGAGTCAGTGCCGTCTCCGTGCCCACGATGCTGGCGAGGGCGAGAAAGAAATTGTTTGACGAGATAAAACGAAGAAGATGAAACAGGAGGATTTGAAAATATTGATCGACAAGTTCATGAGCGGCACCACCACTCTGGATGAGGAAAAGGCATTGGGAGACTTCTTCCGCCAGAATGAGCATGTGCCTGCCGAACTGGACCCCTATCGGGAGATGTTCGCATATTTCGACAACGGGATGACCGGTGAACCATCAGGCAAGCCTGTCCGCCATACCGCTCCGGTCTGGAGCCTCCGTTGGATAGCAGGCATTGCTGCAGCAGTAGCAGTGATATTTGTGGCAGCCTATCATTTTGTGCCCGGCGGAACGGATGAAACTCCTGTCATGCAGACTTCCAAACGCTTGGTGGCACAGGCACAACCCACCGACAGTGCCGTCGCCAAGCCCGATACCATCTCTGACAAGGAGAGACATGCAGACGAAATGCCGGAAAAAAGGCGGGTGATGAGGAAATACCGCTACAAGCCCGCACCGCCAGAGGTGTTGCTTGCCGATGCAGAGGCGATCTCGGTGACAGACTCCGTGAATGTGGTGGCGAAACAGCTTGCCGACATAGAATTGATGAAAGTGGAATGTGAACAACAATATATGCTGAATCTCGTCAAGGCTGCCAGCTTATTGAACTCTGCGCAGATAGCAGCCGTGTGTGACGAAGAAGACGTGTATTGAATAAAACGGAAAGGAATATGACAATGAAAAGACTATTTGACATCGTGGCACTCGCATCCATCGTGATGCTGCCCTTAGGCGCTTCGGCGCAGGAACATGTGAACAAGGCGATTGATGCCTTTGGCACGGCAGTGGAGATAAACGGCATAAAGTCTTCTACCGTCGACAAAGGAAATACCAAGGCATACGCCAAGATATACGAATTCTCGCTGCCCAAGAAGCAGGAGAAGAATCTGGAACCGCTGAAGAAGGCTTTCTATCAGGATATGTCAGCGGCATACGACGTGTTCGTGAAGAAAGAGACAGATGCGGCGAAGTCGAACAGGTTGATTGCCTATGGCGACCATCTGGAAAAACTAATGCATCTGGGCTGGCCCTATTGCAAGTGGGGGCGTAACTATCTCACGATGTGTGTTGATGATACCGCCGACTCTCTCTATCGCTATGTCTACGGACTGGAATGGCAGAAACGCGGGAAGAACATCGAAGGCAAGGTGTATAAGCTTTACAGTATGAACCCCAAGAAGATGTCTGCCAAGCAGAAACGCTCCGCACAGAACCTCGACGGAGTGCTGAAGAATCTTGAAGACCTCTCAGACAAACTCGACAGCATTGACGACGACGACGATGATGATGACTCGTTCGACCTTGGCGATCTCTCGGTACTGTCAGGTCTGGGCGACTTGGGAAAACTGGCAAAGGCTTTTGGCGGGAAAATCGTTGACGGTACCGATACTATAGAGACGAAAGAAGGCAAGACCATCCTCAAGTCGAACAGGCAGCGGATAGTGATAGAGAAAGATGGTTCGATGACTATTGACGATGGTGAGGGAAACGTCATGAAAATAGGAGCCGACGGCAATGTAAAGGGAATGCAGCAGTCTGCTTCCAAACCTCTCGTGGGCAGCAACACCGATCCCATCCAGCAGTTCGGCAACCTTCGTGCCGCTTATCTCAATAATCTGAGAGACAATATCGACAACACCAACCTGCTGACCGGACTCGCAAATTCCATCCTCGACCTCTGCAAGCAGAAGGGATCGGTGATGACTATGGATGAGCGCGCATTGTGTATCGACGGTATGAAAGAGCTGCAGGAGCGTACTCCCGACAAATATATCAAGGGTATATTTAATGTGGCGACCAACAGCCTGAAGAAAATCTCCGGAACCGAGCTCCAGGGCAAATGATGATACTGACTCTCGAATTGGAAGAAGTCAGCCCCCCCGACATACATGAATGAATAAATACGGCAATCCCCGGCATTCTATGCAGACCACACGGTCTGTGAAGAATGTCGGGGATTGCCATATTGTTTGTTGTCCTGCAGACAGGAAGTCGGTCGTGATTATTCCATTATAGTCCCACACCCTTGATAACCTTGTCGGCAGCACCGGCTTTCGTCTTCACATAGGCACCGGCCAGATCAGACGAAATGCTGAGATATTCGGCGTCAGAGTCGAAGCGGTCCATGATTCTCTCAAAGTCCTCGTAGCTGTTTATCTCCATTCCGCCCTGTGTGGCGAGCAGTTCCTGAGCCTCCTGGAAACGCTTGTTGTTGGGGCCGAATATCACCGGCACGTTCCATACGGCAGCCTCCAGCACATTGTGGATACCCACTCCGAATCCGCCACCCACATAGGTGACCTTGGCACAAGAGTATATGCTCGACAGGAGTCCGAAGCAGTCAATTATCAGGCAGTCAGCCTTGGCTGCCTCTTCGGGAGTGGTTTGGGTGTAGCGCACGGCGGTGCGGTTGAGCTTCGAGAGTATCTGCTGCAGATGGTCTTCGCCTATCACATGAGGGGCGATGACGATGCGCCAGTCCTTGTGATCGTTGAAATAGCGGATGAAGATATCCTCGTCTGGCGGCCAGCTGCTGCCGGCTACGAACACCTTGTAGCCCTTGGCGAAGGCATCCACGATAGGCATCTGCTTCTGACTTGCGCTCTGCTTTATCTCCAGCACGCGGTCGAAGCGCGTGTCGCCTGTAATCTCCACATTCGTTATGCCGAGTGTGGCGAGCAGCTCGCGGCTCTTCTCGTTCTGCACGAAGAACCGGGTGATGCAGTTCAGTACGCGGCGATAGCTGTTGCCATACCAGCGGAAGAACACCTGCTGCGGGCGGAAGATGCTGCTCACGCTGTATACGGGGATGTCGTGTTTCTTCATGTATGTCATGTAGTTCCACCAGAACTCATACTTGATGAAGAACGCCATCTCCGGGTGTATTATCTTGAAGAAGCGTCTGACGTTGAGCGGAGTGTCGAGCGGCAGGTAGCAGACGATGTCGGCCCCCTCGTAGTTCTTCCTCACTTCGTATCCAGAAGGGGAGAAGAATGTGAGGAGAATCTTGTATTCGGGATGGCTCTTGCGCAGACGCTCCATTATGGGGCGTCCCTGCTCAAACTCTCCGAGCGATGCTGCATGGAACCACAGGTATTTCGCATTCGGGTCTGTCTTCTGCCTCAGTATGTCGAAAGTTTCTCTTTCCCCTCGCCACATCTTGCGTATCTTGCTGTTCCAACGGCTGGCTATCGCCACACCAAGAAGGTATATATATATAATGATGTTGTACACGCCTGCTTCTTTGTTGCTTTTAGTTCTTTATTCCAGTTTCTCTCTCTGCCCTTGTGGCTCTCCCTCGGTGGAAGGGAGAGCGGGCATATAGAATGCGGTTTGTTATTTCAGCACTTCAATGGCTTTTCTGAGTCTCTTCAGTGTCTCCTCCTTGCCGAGGAAGGCAGTGATGTCGAACATGCCGGGACCCTTGCCGATGCCGACGAGAGCCAGACGGAAGGCGTTCATCACGTCGCCGAGCTTGTAACCCTTGCTCTCCACCCATGCGAGAACCACTTTCTCCTGGTTTTCGAGAGAGAAGTCGTCGATGCCTTCTATCACGTCGGCAAGTTCGCCCATTACCACGGCAGAGTCAGCCTTCCAGCGCTTGCGGACAGTCTTCTCGTCGTATTCCGTAGGAGCGATGAAGAAGAATGAGCAGAGAGGCCACAGTTCCTTTACGAAGCTTACGCGGTCTTTCATCATAGACACCACCTTGGTGATGCGCTCCATCGACTCGTCCACGCCGTTGCCGGCAACGATCGGGGCGAAGAGTTCTGCAATCTCTTCGTTGCTCTTGCGCAGGATATATTCATGGTTGAACCAGATGCCCTTCTGATAGTCGAAGCGTGCTCCCGCCTTGCTGCATTTCGTGATGTCGAACTGCTCCACGAGTTCCTGCAGAGAGAACAGCTCCTGCTCTGTGCCTGGGTTCCATCCAAGCAGGGCAAGGAAGTTTATTACTGCCTCCGGGAAATATCCGCTCTCACGGAAACCATTGCTCACGTCGCCGGTCTTGGGGTCGTGCCATTCCAACGGGAACACAGGGAATCCGAGGCGGTCGCCATCGCGCTTGCTCAGTTTTCCCTTGCCGTCTGGTTTCAGCAGCAGAGGCAGGTGGGCGAAGCGTGGCATTGTGTCTTCCCATCCGAACGCACGGTATAGTAGGACGTGGAGTGGGGCGCTTGGCAACCATTCCTCGCCGCGTATCACATGGCTTATCTCCATCAGATGGTCGTCAACGATGTTGGCGAGATGATAGGTAGGCAGCTCGTCGGCACTCTTGTAGAGCACCTTGTCGTCGAGGATGTCGCTCTTTATCACCACGTCGCCGCGGATCATGTCGTTGACATGGATATCCTCTCCCGGCTGGATGAGGAAACGCACTACATACTGCTTGCCGTCGGCGATGAGGGCTTCAACCTCCTCCTTTGGCATGGCAAGCGAGTTGCGCATCTGCATGCGGGTGTGTGCATCATACTGGAAGTTCTTTATCTCTGCACGTTTGGCGTCGAGCTCCTCAGGAGTGTCGAAGGCGATGTATGCCTTGCCGGCATCCAGCAGCTGGTCTACGTACTTCTTGTAGATGTCGCGGCGCTCGCTCTGGCGGTAAGGACCATAGTTTCCGCCGAAGCTCACTCCCTCGTCGAACTTGATGCCGAGCCACTTGAACGACTCGATGATGTATTCTTCAGCACCGGGTACGAAACGATTGGAGTCGGTATCCTCGATACGGAACACGAGATCGCCGCCGTGCTGCTTGGCGAAGAGATAGTTGTATAATGCTGTGCGCACGCCGCCGATGTGTAAGGCGCCCGTGGGACTTGGTGCGAAACGCACCCTAACTTTTCTTTCTGACATTGCTATGTGTATATGTGAATTTATTGATTTTATTACCTCGTAATGCTGCATTTGGGCAAGAGATATATGCTAAACCGTGCAAAAATACAACTTTTTTATCAATTGTTGTATTATTTTTTGTATTTTCGCAGTTGAAACGTGCCTTATATATATAATAGGTACTTTTCGGAGGCTAAAACCGAGATAATACACTGTAATTAATGCTGGCGCCAGCTACACTGGTTTGTCGTTGCGCCGGACTTATAAAAGAATGAGAATATGAATAAGTACGACATGTCTGAACGCAACCAATGGAAGAAGATCCTCAGCCGTATGGCGTTGGTCCTGATTTCCGTGGTTATCATCGTATTGTTTATTCCGCGCAACAGCGGACCGCAGTTCCGCTACGACGTGGGAAAGCCGTGGATGTATGGTTCGCTGATTGCCAAGTTCGACTTCCCGATATACAAGACCGACGAGGCGATAAAGCAGGAGCGCGACAGTCTGCTGCGCAACTTCGAACCTTACTTCAACTTTAAGAATAATATGGAGAGCGCCCAGATGACGCGCTTCTTCGAAGACTTCACCGGCGGACTGCCTGGTATGCCGGCTACCTACACCAACATCGTGGCAGACAAGCTGCACCAGCTGTACAAGTCTGGAATCATGGGGGCGACGGAATTCTCGTCGATAGCCCAGGACACCACCAAGATGATAAGGGTCATTGACGGCAAGACTGCTTACAGCGTGCGCATATCCAGGGTGTTGTCAACAATGACCGCCTATGAGCAGATATACCTTGACGAGAGACTCGCACCCTACCGTTCGCAGCTGCAGCGTTGCAATCTCAACGAATACATAGAGCCGAACCTGATATACGACAAGGAGAGGAGCGAGGCAGAGAAGAACGACCTGCTCGGGCAGATACCGCTGGCAAGCGGTATGGTGCTTGCCGGACAGAAAATCGTGGACAGAGGAGAAATCGTTGACGACTACACCTTCCGTGTGCTCAGTTCATTTGAAAAGGAGACCCAGCGCCGTAGCGCCAGCACAACCGCAGTGCCTTCTACCATTGCCGGACAGGTGATATTCGTTTCGCTCTTCATAATCCTCTTTACTATGTATCTCGGCATGTTCCGCCGCGACTATTTCAGCAAGCCGCGCAGCATAGCCATGCTCTATGCGATGATCACCGTCTTTCCTATCCTCGTGTCGCTGATGATAGAACACAATGTGTTCAGCGTCTACATACTGCCTTTTGCCATGGCGCCCATATTCATCCGTGTGTTCATGGACTCGCGTACGGCATTCCTTACACACATCGTGATGGTGATGTTGTGTGCGGCGGCGTTGAAATATCAGTATGAGTTCATCATCGTGCAGCTCGTGGCGGGACTCGTGGCGATATACTCGCTGAGGGAACTATCGCAGCGAGGGCAGCTCTTCAAGACGGCGCTCTTCGTGACGTTGGCGAGCTGCGCCATCTACTTCGCCCTGCAGCTGATGACAGACAATACGTTCACTACCATTGACAACAGCATGTATAAGTATTTCGTGATAAACGGTATAATGCTGCTCTTCGTGTATCCTCTCATGCTCATCATCGAGAAGACGTTCGGATTCATATCCAACGTTACGCTCATCGAGCTGTCGAATACCAGCAAGGACCTGCTGCGCCGGTTGAGCGAGGTGGCGCCGGGAACGTTCCAGCATTCTATAATGGTTAGCAACCTTGCCTCTGCCATCGCCGAGAAGATCGGGGCAAAAGCGCAGCTGGTGCGTACAGGAGCCTTGTATCATGACATCGGCAAGATGCAGAATCCGGCATTCTTCACTGAGAACCAGAATGGCGTGAACCCTCTCGACAACATGTCGAGGATTGATGCCGCACATATCGTGATAAACCATGTGACAGACGGACTGAAACTGGCGGAGAAGTATAATCTGCCGGGAGTGATAAAGGACTTCATCAGCACTCACCATGGTGCGGGAATGACGAAGTATTTCTATGTGTCGTATCGCAACGAGCATCCGGATGAGCCTATCGACGATTCGCTCTTCACCTATCCAGGCCCTAATCCGTTCACTCGCGAACAAGCTATCCTGATGATGGCAGACAGCGTTGAGGCTGCCGCACGCTCGCTTCCGGAATATACGGAATTCAGCATCAGCAATATCGTGAACAAGATCGTGGACGGACAACTGAAGGAGGGATACTTTGAGTATTGCCCGATCACATTCCACGACATCGCGATGGCCAAGCAGGTGTTGATAGAAAGACTCAAGTCCATTTATCATACGAGAGTGAGCTATCCTGAACTGAAGAAGCCGGCTCTGAAGAGAGACGACGAGGAATAGGCAAGTGGGGGTAACATACACATTTGGGGATAAATATGGAAGGTTTGTGCTATAATTCTTGCACAAACCTTTTGTTTTGCGCAAAACATAGGCGTTTTGTGGTTAAGCAATGTTAAACAAACAACTCTTTATACGGAAATAAAGGACAAATAAGATACCTTTGCAACCAATTTGTTTTAAAAAGTATTTTAGGTAAAGATGATTAATTTAAAAAATGTTTGCTTGGCAGCCCTGTTGTCGGCATCCGCAGTAACCGCCACTGCTGGCGGTCTGCTCACTAACACCAACCAGAACATTGCTTTCAACCGTATGATGAGCCGTGAGGCATCTATCGGCATTGACGGAGTGTATTACAACCCTGCCGGTGTGGCATTTATGAAAGACGGCCATCACCTCAGCATCAATCTGCAGACTGCATGGCAGACACGTACTATCGAGAACGACTACGCTCTCTTCAACTACAACGTAAAGAATCCTACTACGCCAAGGAAATTCGAGGGTAAGGCTTTTGCCCCTGTAATTCCTTCGTTCCAGTATGCATACAACAAGAACAGATGGTCGTTCCAGGCCAACTTCGACCTTGCCGGAGGAGGTGGAAAATGTAAGTTCGACAACGGACTCGGTTCTTTCGAGAAGGTTGTGGCAAACATCGGTTTCCTCGGCAACTCCCTCGCTCCATATCTTAACGGCATATTGCCGGTAAATCCAAATATCGCAAACCCTGCAACGGGAACGATGGGAGGATATGGATATACCTACGACAGCTTCATGCGCGGTCGTCAGTATTACTATGGACTTTCTGTCGGCGCTGCCTACAGAATCAACGACCACCTGTCTGTATTCGGAGGCGTGAGAGGAATCTACGCCACATGTAACTACTACGGATATGTGAAGAACATCGCTTTCGTGGGTAACAACGGTGCCAAACTGCCACTCTCTACTATGGTGGACAGAAACGATCCGGAGAGTTCAGACATTGAGCTGAACACCGACCAGACAGGTTATGGCTTCACTCCAATCATCGGTATCGACTACAAGACCGGCCGTTGGAACTTCTCTGCAAAGTATGAGTTCAAGACCCATCTGTGTCTTGTAAACCAGGGTACCGTCATCACTCCTGTGAAGAAGCTGAACGCTATCGGTGAGAACCTTGCTGCCGCCGGTGTTCCGGTACAGGTGCTCCAGGGCATCAGTCCGGCAATCCAGCAGGCAAAGGAGAACATCAACGAGCTTATTGCTGAGTATGACCCGGAGCAGAACCACAAGGATGCCGGTGACATTCCTGCATTGCTCACCCTCGGAGTGGGCTATAGTCCTATCGATGCTCTCCGCATCAATGTGGGCTTCCACTGGTTTGACGACAAGGAGGCAACCTCTGGCTACAATTGGATCAAGGCTGACGGAACGAAGGAGCGTGTAGACCGTCACAAGAATCTCAAACGTGGTACACTGGAGTATAATGCCGGTGCTGAGTATGATGTGAACAAGATGCTCACCGTGAGTGCAGGATGGCAGAGCACAAACTATGGTCTGTCGGATGCCTCAATGGATGACAAGTCGTTTGTGGTAAGTTCAAACTCTGTCGGTTTCGGTGCGAAAGTGAACCTGACAAGCAAGATGTCACTCTCCGTAGCTTATTTCCATACCTTCTACAAGCACAAGAAGACTTCGGAGCAGGTGTCAGACAAGCTGACATATACAGCAGACTACACTCGTGACAATGATGTGCTTGGTGTTGGTCTTGACATCGATTTCTGATAAGAAACTACTCTTTGAAATAACACACATAAATGATGAATCCCCGGTTGTCTCGTAGTGAGAGGACTGGGGATTATTGATAGCACGCTTGCCTTTAGGTGTGTTTGTAATAGTAATAAAGGCAATTTATTTTTCTTGATTTGTTATTCTGTATTGAAAAATGTCTTATCTTTGCATAAGATAGGCTGCACCTCAGCAATTGAAGCAAGCTTCATTGCACTCGGTTTGCACTATCCTTGCATAAGATAAGCTGCGGCTCGGCATAAGAAATAAATGTATTTATTTCATTCTGCTCTTGCCTTGCACTATCCTTGCATAAGATTGGCTGCACTTGGCAATTTGAAAGTAAATTTTCATTGCTCTCGTTTGCACAATCTTTGCATTGATTAATTAATTGGAACTTAAAATGATTCGTTGCAATGTCAAAAGAAGAACTTAGGTCATACAGATTGAATTCAGCAGAGGAACCGACGGATGAGATGCTGGAAGCCATAATGCTTGAAGTTCAGAAATCGGCATGCCTGTCAACACTCAAGGCCAAGGCAGAACTTGATAAGAGATTTAATGCTGCCAAAGCTGAGATTGCTAGGCGCAAAGCGACACATAGAATGGGATTATGAGTAAATTGACAAGACCTGTCTTCAAACAGTATATTGACGACGTCCCGGAATGGGCAAAACAATTGGTCTTATAAGAAATAGAATAATCCCCGGTTGTCTCGTGTGAGAGAGCCGGGGATTGGTGCTTTGTTTGTCGGACGTCGGATGGATGTCAGCTCGGGTCCACGTCGTAGTAAATCTGCAGGGAGGAGTATCGCTTGTCCTGTTCCATCTGGCGCTGGGCGAGCAACAGACACTGGCGCACCCTCTTCATGTCGATACCCGGTTCGAGCTTCAGCATTATCTTGCGGATGAAGAATGTGCGCACCTTCGATACCGCAGGCTTGTCAGGACCGAGCACCCTTGCTCCAAGCCATTGTCTCAGTCTGCCGCCCATCTCTATCGCTGCCGTGTTCACGCGGTCATCGTCTTTGTGCTTCAGGTAGACATATATGAGCCGATAGAAGGGAGGGTAGTGGAACAGTCGTCTCTCTGCCATCAGCTGTGAATAGAATGCCCGCCAGTTGTTTGTCACCACTTGTTCTATGATGGGCTGCTCCACGTCTTTCGTCTGCAGTATCACCAGTCCGCGGTCGCCTTTCCTTCCTGCTCTTCCCGCCACCTGCGACATCATGGTGAAGGCGTGTTCGTATGCCCTGAAGTCGGGCACGTTGAGCATGGAATCGGCATTCAGTATTCCCACCACACGTACGTGGTCGAAGTCGAGTCCCTTGCTCACCATCTGCGTTCCGATGAGAATCTTCGTACGCCCGGCAGAGAAGTCATTTATTATCCTCTCGTATGCGTTGCGGGAACGGGTAGTGTCAAGGTCCATCCTGGCAACGGGCACGTTGGGGAACAGTTCCATTATCTTCTCCTCAATCTTCTCCGTTCCATACCCATAGGGCCTCAGGTCCTCCCCCTCGCAGTTCGGACATTTCTTTGGCACGCTGTAGGTGAAACCGCAGTAGTGACATGTCAGCATGTTCATGTTCTTGTGGAAGGTGAGTGAGACATCGCAGTTGTCGCATTTCGGCACCCATCCGCAGGTGCGGCATTCCACCATCGGCGCAAAACCGCGCCTGTTCTGGAACAGTATCACCTGCTCCCCGTTATCCAATGCCTTTTTCATCGTCTCGAGCAGCAGCGGTGATATCGGACCGTACATCATCTTGCGGCGTTGCATGTCCTTCACGTCCACTACCTTTATCTCCGGCATCTCGATGCCCTTGTATCTCTCGTCGAGTTCCACAAGACCGTATTTGCCGGTCTCGGCGTTATGCCAGCTCTCTGCCGACGGTGTGGCGGAGCCCAACAGCGTTTTCGCTCCATGCTGGTGGGCGAGCATTATCGCCACGCTGCGGGCATGGTAGCGCGGTGCAGGGTCCTGCTGTTTGAAAGACGTTTCATGTTCCTCGTCGATTATCACGAGACCGAGTTTGGAGAACGGCAGCAACACGGCGGAGCGTGCTCCCAGTATCACATCGTAAGGTGAGTCGGAGAGTTGCTTTTTCCATATCTCCACCCTCTCGGCATCACTGTATTTGGAATGGTAGATACCGAGTCTGTCGCCAAACACCTTCTGAAGCCTTTGCCTTATTTGTACCGTCAGGGCGATTTCCGGCAGGAGATAGAGCACCTGCTCGTGGCGCTCCAGTGCCTGCTTGATGAGATGGATGTATATCTCCGTCTTGCCGCTCGACGTCACGCCGCGCAGCAGCACCACGTTCTTTTTCAGGAACTGGAACAGTATGTTGTTGTATGCTTCCTGCTGTGCTGCCGACAGTCGCTTCACGTTGTCGAGCTGAGGCACTCCGCCACAGTTCAGACGTCCCACCTCCTTCTCGTAGGTCACGAGCATCTTCTTGTCCAGCAGTTGCTTCATGACTCCGGCTGTGGCATGCGATTCGTTTATCAGTTCATCTTTCGTCACCTCCACCACCGGTTCGTCGGTGCAGTCGCCCACAATGGTGTCCCAGTGGGAGAGTGTCAGATATGTGTTGAATGTCTTGAGCTGTGCCAGTGCTCTCTTCAGCATGCCGAAAGCGATGTGCAGCGCCTGTTCGTGGCGCAGGTTCTCAGGCAGTGTGACGTAGGTCTCCGTCTTCGGCCTGAACCCGTCCTCTGCCTTCAGTCCGGCAGGCAATGCGGCGTTGAAGACCTCGCCGATGGGAGACATGTAATAATCTGCAATCCAGTTCCACATCCGCAGCTGGTCTTCGGTCACGATAGGCGTCGTGTCGAGCACCCTCGTGATGTCCTTTACCTTGAATTCCGGCTCCTTGTCGTGGATGCGCACCGCCAGTCCCACCATCATCTTCTGCTTGCCGAACGGCACGATAACCCTTACGCCGCTCTTCACCGCCTCTGTCAACGGCTCCGGAATGGAGTAGGTGAAGAGGCTGTTGAGGGGCAGAGGCAATATGATGTCAACGTATGTCGTCGGTCTTTCTGTCATAGGATGATATGTGGTTGTGATGCTCTTGGATTGTGGGGATGTCGTTTTCAGTCTTGTTCCTCAAGATACCACTTTGAATATTCCACGTAGTGTTGTGCGAAGCTCTCCGCCTGGTTCGGTCTCGTCTTCTTGATGAATTTTGCCGGTACACCTCCCCAGATTTCATGTTCGCCGATTTTAGTGCCTCCCAGAACGAGTGCTCCGGCGGCAACTACTGCTCCTTCGCCCACTTCAGCGTTGTCGAGCACCGTCGCGCCCATGCCTATCAGGGCACCTCGGCGCACTGTGCATGCATGTACTGTGGCATTGTGGCCTATTGACACATCGTCCTCGATTATCGTGGGTCCTGTCTGGTTGGTCACATGTACGCAGGCTCCGTCCTGCACGTTCACTCTGTTGCCGATTGTAATGGGAGCCACATCGCCGCGCACCACGGCATTGAACCATATTGAGCATTCGTCGCCCATCGTCACTTCGCCGACAATTGCGGCGTTCTCACTGAAATAGCAGTCCTTGCCCCATTTGGGAGTGAGACCCTTTATTGATTTTATAAGTGCCATTGATTTTTCTTGTTATGTATATTATTAATCTTCTGCAAATTTACTTCTTTTTTTTGTCATTCAGCAGTTGCAGGATAATTATTCTTTGTCAAGAGCAAAGCTGTGGTCATTGAGGCGATAAACGATATAACCTTCGGCAGAGATACTTGTTTGTGATTTGGGTTAAATGAATTGCCCCAAAATACGAAGACAAAAATATATGCCAAAAATCCCCCACGCCGTGGGGAACAGAACCCCCTAATGTGGGGTTTCATTCCCCACGCCGTGGGGGAAAATATTAATCAAATATTATTCATCAAGAAAACGGGCGACATGGAATTGTCTTCCTTGTCGCCCGCATATCTTTTGTGCCGTTATTGTCGGCAGATGAATTAGAGGTTCGGGTTCATCTTTGTCCACTCTGCCACAGGAGGAACGATGCCGAGTTCAACAATCTCGTCGCGCATCTTGCAGAGGTGCTCATAAGACTTGGCAAGAGAAGCCATCTCCTCTTCTGTTCCCTTAGGTTCAACGAAGTGAACGCCAGTCTTGTCGATAGTTGTAGGCATAGCCATCATCACGTTCTTGAATCCGCACTTGTCGCAGTTTACGTAGCATCCTGCAGGCAGTGTGAACTCCTTGCCGCCCATGGCAGCCTCGATCATCTTCACGGCATTGTAAGCTGGGCTCTGGAAAGAGCTGCGGCCGCGGAGCTTGATGATGTTAGAACCACCCTGTACTGTGTGGTGCTTGATTTCCTCCCAACGCTCTGCAGAGAGACCCATCTCTGAGAGAGGCTTGCCGTCAACCTTAACCTGAGAAGCGAATACAGCCATCTGCTCGCCGTGGCCACCGTATGTGTGAGCACCGGTCACCTTGTCCTGCTGAACGCCGAACTCCAGTGCGAGAGCCTGCTGCAGACGAGTAGAGTCGAGGGCAGCGAGAGAAGTCAGCTGGTTTGGCTTCAGACCAGAGTGGATGAGTGCTGTCAGGGCTGTTACGTCAGCAGGGTTGAAGATAACAACCACGTGCTTAACATCAGGGCAATATTTCTTGATGTTGTCACCGAACTCAGCGGCGATCTTGCAGTTGCCCTTCAGCAAATCCTCACGTGTCATGCCGTCCTTGCGAGGAGCGCCACCTGAAGAAATGATATATTTAGCACCAGTGAAAGCCTCTGCCGGGTCAACAGTATATGTTACGTTAGCGCCAGGGAATGCACACTGCTGGATTTCGTCGAATACGCCGTGAACACCTGGCTCATAGATATCATAAAGACAAATGTTAGGAGTGAGGCCGAGCATCAAAGCGCTCTGTACCATGTTAGAACCGATCATACCGCCTGCACCGACGATAACAAGTTTTTCGTTAGTTAAAAATTCCATAGTTGTAAATTTATTTTTATGTATATTCGTTGTCTTGTCATTCGCACCGCAAAGTTAGGAAAAAAAACTCGATAAATTGCAACATAATCGTCTTATAATTTGTTATTAATTATGAAAAGATATACCTTTGTAAAGCAGATTTTACAAATGTTAGATTAAGCACTATGATTATGACACAAATGATTCAAGATAGGCTCGCAGCTCTGCGTGAAGTGATGCGTAGAGAGAGCATCGACGCCTTTATCTTTCCAAGCACCGATCCCCACAACGGAGAGTACGTGCCGGCCCATTGGGAAGGCAGGAAATGGATAAGCGGTTTTGACGGCAGCGCCGGAACGGCAGTGGTGACAATGGACAAGGCTGCGCTATGGACCGACTCCAGATATTTCATAGCGGCTGAGGAACAGCTGCAAGGCACGGAGTTCAAACTGATGAAAGAGCGCGTTGAAGGAACTCCCACCATATCGCAATGGCTCGGAATGTCGCTTGCCCATATCAACGGTGCTGTAGTGGGGCTCGACGGATATGTGAATGCCGCCAACGAGGTGAGGGGACTTGCCGAAGAACTGCGCCGGCAGGGAGGAATCACCATCCGCACCAATTTCGACCCTCTGGACATCATCTGGAAAGACCGTCCGGAAATCCCCCTGAACACTGTGGTTCAGCATCCGCTGGAATATTCCGGAGAGACTGCTGAAAGCAAACTTCAGAGAATCAGGACCGCAGTGAAGCGGAGTGGGGCGGAGGCGTTGCTCGTGACCGCCCTCGACGACATTGCATGGACACTGAACCTGCGTGGCTCCGACGTGCATTGCAATCCTGTGGCTGTGGCTTATCTCCTCATCGATGTGGAGAAGACCATATTATATATAAATAAGGTGAAACTTGCGCCATCTGCAGCCGACGCTCTCAAAACAGCCGGAGTGGTGGTGGAGGATTATGGAAATGTAGTCGAGGGACTTCGTCATTTCGATGGCTACAATATCCTGCTCGACCCCAATCAGGTGAACTATGCCCTCTTCTCTGCCGTCAGCGCAAAGAAAGTGGTGGAGGCGGCATCGCCGGTGCCTTATCTGAAGTGTGTGAAGAACGAGGCTGAAATCCGAGGATTCCATAGTGCCATGCTCCGCGACGGCGTGGCAATGGTGAAGTTCCTCCACTGGCTGAAACCCGCCGTTGAGGCTGGCGGACAGACGGAGCTGACAGTGGAGAAGAAACTCACGTCGCTCAGGGCTGAGCAGCCGCTCTTCAAGGGAGTCTCGTTCGACACCATCGCCGCATATCAGGAACATGGAGCCATCGTTCACTACGAGGCTACACCTGAAACGGATGTGGAACTGAAACCGCGCGGTTTCCTCCTGCTCGACAGCGGAGCGCAATATCTCGACGGCACGACAGACATCACCCGCACCATACCTCTCGGTCCTGTGACCGAGGAGCAGAAGAAAGTGTACACCCTTGTGCTAAAAGGTCATATACAACTGGAATTGTGTAAGTTCCCCAACCATGCCAGCGGCACCCAGCTTGATATCCTGGCAAGACAGGCGATGTGGAAAGAAGGACTCAACTATATGCACGGCACGGGCCACGGCGTGGGCAGCTACCTCAATGTACACGAAGGCCCTCATCAGATAAGGATGGAATGGAAACCGGCTCCGCTCCAGGCAGGCATGACTGTGACCGACGAGCCGGGACTGTACCTCGCCGGCAAGTTCGGAGTGAGAATTGAGAACACGCTGCTAATCAAAGACTTCATTGAGACGGAATTCGGCAAATTCCTGCAGTTCGAGTCGCTCACCCTCTGTCCTATCGACCTTGACTGTGCCGATCTCGACATGCTCACGGCAGAAGAGAAACAGTGGCTCAACGACTATCACAAGATGGTATTCGAGAAGCTCTCGCCATTGCTCAACGACGAAGAGAAGGAATGGTTGAAGACTAA
The DNA here is from genome assembly GCF_041323955.1 of Prevotella pectinovora. Classification (NCBI taxonomy): domain Bacteria; kingdom Pseudomonadati; phylum Bacteroidota; class Bacteroidia; order Bacteroidales; family Prevotellaceae; genus Prevotella; species Prevotella pectinovora. Next base: position 2,477,170 of record NZ_JBGLIV010000001.1, on the reverse strand, counting down.
CACCGCAAGGATATGATGAATATCCGGAAATACAGCGTGCTTGTCGCCTTGATGATGATTGTAACTTGTGGACAGTCGGCGGCAAGCCGCTTTGAAGAGAACGAAAAGCCTGGCGACAAAAGTCTGCCGTCAGACATATTGAGCTACGGCAAAGACGCTCGTGGCAAGGAACTCTATGGACTACGTATGGGCGGAAACGGCGGCACGCTGGCTGCTGTCTTTGGAGAAGACAGCAGCTATGTAGCCATTATTACCTGCGACACGACGAAGAAGGGAAAAACGGGTGATGTGGGACTCCTTAGCGTATACTCGGCCAAAGACAGGAAACAAGCCGCTTGGATAAGGGAAATAAATCCAAAGACCACTTCCTTTTCAATCAATGGTCCGTATATGGTTTCCGTGATGCAGCTTGAAGTGGGGAAGGACAAGGAAATACGCAATTACGTGGAGTTCAGAAAACTTGAAACAGGCGAGGTGGCGTCTTTCCTCCAGATCACTCCGGTCTATGTCAATGACTCCCTGGATATTGTGCTTGGCGTGGGAAATGGTGCCTTTCCGGATTTGTTGGCATACAGGATTTCCGACGGTTCGTTTTTGTGGGAAAGTGACAAATGGGCTTCGCAAGCCCAAAGATGCTATACCCAACTATATGACGACAAGACCCTGTTTGCCGTTGCAGACAACTTATACAAGATAAACCTCGAAACGGGAAAGGTGTACAAGAAGAAAGTCAGAGCATACGACGAAGGCTTAGACGCATCTGCTTTCTTTGCGGGTGGTCTCATCGGCACTCTTCTTTCGACAGCTTTGTTTGGACCGTCACATTATTATTATCTGTGCTACCCAATGAGAAAGTCGCTGGGCTATCTCGGTTCCAATATCTGTTTTGAGAACGGGAATGTATATATGGCAGACTGTCACAACGTCTATTGTTTTGACATGATGCTGAAGGAAAAGTGGAGGACAAAACTTGGCGCTATGGGAGGCAATATCGTGTTGAAGGCGGATCCGCAGAAACTCTCTGTCTTCAGCAACGGTTACGGAACTGATGACGACGATAAAAAAGTGAATCTGAGCAAGACGTTCTATATGGAACTTTATTCTCGGAGCGGAAGAAAAATCATGGGGCAGTCCTTTTCCAAAGGCAAAAACTCCGTCCGTGATACATTGGCAAATGGCGAAACGTTGAAGACTTTGCTTTTCTCAAATTCTATTGTCTGGCCGTCGGAGGACATGAGAGACATCCGTACTGTGGAGTATCCGAAGAAGACGTATGGTAAATTCCGGAATTTTATTAAGGGACAGGCGTATCTCGACATAGAGAAAATAAGCCGGTTTGAATGCCTGGACAAAGAGAAAGGGTGTCTCGTCGTGAACGACAAGGACAGTGCTTTCGTAATAAAGGATGACGGAAAAGTGGTACGCAGTTATAATGCATCAAACGTTTACACGAAATATCTTGAGCTTGACAACCTGTCGTTTATGAAAAACAGCAACGGGAGAACGCGGTTCTTTATTACTGACAAGGATATCGAGTTGAAGGTAGACCTTGACGATGATGTGATAGATGTGTATAGATTTGCCGATGGAGTTATCGTGGCAAGAAAGAGCGGCTTTGTATTTATAGACGGCGACAAACTGAAAGAATTCGGGAAATAGACTGCTTTCTATGGGAAACTTGCTGGTTTTTAATGGGAAACTTAGCAACTTTACATGAGAAAGTATGCAACTTTCTTATATTTTGACGTAAAAACTTGCAAGATTTGAAAAATAGAAGTAATTTTGCAGCCGCTTATCAAAGCATCTGATATATAATTAATTAAGTATAACCAAATAAAACAAAAAAGAAAAAATGATTATTGTACCAGTTAAGGAAGGCGAGAACATCGAGAGAGCCTTGAAGAAGTTCAAGAGAAAATTTGAGAAGACAGGTGTTGTTAAGGAGCTCCGTGCCCGTCAGCAGTTTGACAAGCCATCTGTACTCAAGAGACTCAAGATGGAGCGCGCTATCTATGTTCAGCAGCTGAGAGACGCTGAGGAATAATCTCCTTCAAGAGAGACGTTTTAACAAAGTTTTTTGAACAATTCTTTTGTAACAGGAGGTGTACTTAGGTAGATAATCAAAAGAATATTTAAGGTGCCGGGACTTTACTGTAAGTCGGAGCCCTTGCAAAGATGATACATTCGCACATTGATTCAAGTGCAGATGTATCATCTTTTGTTTTTTATACATAATGACCGATTGGGGCTTCAAATGGGCACGCTGCTTGCCCAACCGGAGAACGCTGCTTACCCATCATGGGCACGCAGCTTGCCCCTGTTGGGCGGAATTGCAGTCAGACGTCGGTCCAATAAGTTAAAGTTTTAATACCCATATTCCTGTTTTCGTGATTCTGCCAACGCTGGCAATTCCTGTCGTCAGAATTCCTTACACCTGACAATTCCTTTCGTCAGCCAACCATCCAGACAATTGCCTGACAATCGGATGACAGTCAACTGTCTGCTTGTCAGAGTGTTACGGCGAAAAACCAGATGGTCTGACAGTTTTTTTGGAAATTCTTGTTTTTTACTAAGAATCGTCTATATGGGGCTGCTTTTACTCATATCGACACCCGCTATTACTCATTAAACCCAAATCGGTCATTAGGCCGTTTAATGTATAATTTTAATAACTGCTTGCAGTCTTTTGCTTTTTATAAGGCGTCTTTTGCTCGTTTTTAATTCGCAATAGCCCGCTATTACTCATTAAAAGCCAAACAAAATCCACTCTTCTAAAAAACAAAATCCATGCAAGCCCTAATGACCGATTTGGGTTAAAAGCCAAACAAAATCCATCCTTCTAAAAACAAAATCCAAGCAAGCCCTAACGGTTGATTTGGGTTAAATTGATTCTGCCAACGGGTCGCATAAATGTCCTGGAGGCAGTTTCGTACTAAAAAAGAAGCGGAAAATTTTGTCAATTGAAGAAAAGTGAGTATTTTCGTAGCGGAAAACAATCCACAAGTGACGAATTGATGATGATAAGGCGTTTTTTAGACTATCTGCGTTACGAGCGCAATTTCTCTGAGGAAACGATGCTCGCATACGGTAAAGACCTGACCGAACTCGAAGAGTATTTCAGGAATGTCGACGCCGGACTGTCGTGGAACACCATCGACTCAGACATCATTCGCGGTTGGATGGAGACAATGATAGACAAAGGCAACGTGGCGGCGTCGGTCAACAGAAGACTCAGCGCCGTGAGGTCGTTCTTCAAGTTCGCCCTCTCCCACGGACTCGTGGACAAAGATCCCTCACGGATAATCGAAGGAGTGAAGAAAAACAAGCGCCTTCCGGTATTCGTTAAAGATTCAGAGATGCAGGAACTGCTCGATGAAACGATGTGGGACATGACGAAATTCATAGACGTATGCGCCAGAACGATAATCATGGTGTTCTATGAAACGGGGATGCGCCTCTCGGAACTGACGTCGCTCGACGACGATGCCGTTGATTTCGTAAACCTTCAGGTAAAGGTGACCGGAAAACGCAGCAAGCAGCGCATAATCCCATTCGGCGAGGAACTTAAAAAGGAGATTCTCTATTATATAAAGGTTAGAGACGAGAACGTAACGCGCCATACCAAAGCTCTGTTCGTGACGAAAAAAGGCATACGGATGGATGACGCAGCCGTAAGATACCGGGTGAAGAAAAACATCTCGCGGGTCTGCACGGCAAAGAAACGCTCTCCCCACGTGCTCCGACACACCTTCGCCACCACGATGCTCAACCATGGCGCCGGACTGGAAAGCGTGCAGAAGCTGCTCGGACATGAGAGTCTGGTCACCACGGAGATCTATACACACACCACATTCGAGAAACTTAAACAAGAGTACAAAGCCGCTCATCCGCGGCGATAACCTTTTAATATAGGAGAAAGAACTATGGAAATTAAGATTAAATCAATTCACTTCGACGCAACAGACCAGTTGAAGTCATTCATCGAGAAGAAGGTAGAGAAGTTGTCAAAGACTTATGAGGATATCCAGAACACAGAAGTACAGCTGAAAGTCGTGAAGCCTGCAACGGCCATGAACAAGGAGGCAAGCCTTAGTGTTACGGTGCCTGGAAGCAAACTTTTCGTAGAGAAGACATGCGACACTTTTGAGGAGGCAATCGACCAGTGTGTGGACTCTATGAAGGTTCAACTGACCAAATTTAAAGAAAAATCAAGGGAAAATTAAAAAAAAAGCCCAAAAGTTTTGGCGGTTTAAAAATAATGCGTACCTTTGCAGCCGTGTTCAAGACACATCTCTTGCGACAAGCCAATACGGCTGCAAGGTTTTGCCTCTTTAGCTCAGTTGGCCAGAGCACGTGATTTGTAATCTCGGGGTCGTTGGTTCGAATCCGACAAGAGGCTCAAACGCAAGGTGTCTGAAACATGACAAGGGTGGTTACCAGAGTGGCCAAATGGGGCAGACTGTAAATCTGCTGTCTTTCGACTTCGGTGGTTCGAATCCATCACCACCCACTTCAGTAGAGATTTTTGCGGAAATAGCTCAGTTGATAGAGCACTAGCCTTCCAAGCTGGGGGTCGCGGGTTTGAGCCCCGTTTTCCGCTCTCGCTGCTGTAATAGCTCAGTGGTAGAGCACTTCCTTGGTAAGGAAGAGGTCCCGAGTTCAAGTCTCGGTTACAGCTCTACGGCTTTTTTATTTTTTTTAATAGGAAGCACGATTAACACGATAATTCATTATAAATAATAAACTAAAGAAAAGCTATGGCTAAAGAGACATTCGTACGTACCAAACCGCACGTAAACATTGGTACTATTGGTCACGTAGACCACGGTAAGACTACTCTGACAGCTGCCATCTCAAAGGTTCTCAGCGAGAAGGGTTTCGGTTCAGAAGAGATTAAGTCTTTCGATCAGATTGACAACGCTCCTGAGGAAAAAGAGCGTGGTATTACCATCAATACTGCTCACATCGAGTATGAGACAGCTAACCGTCACTATGCACACGTTGACTGTCCGGGACACGCTGACTATGTGAAGAACATGGTTACTGGTGCCGCTCAGATGGATGGTGCTATCATCGTGGTTGCTGCTACTGATGGTCCTATGCCTCAGACACGTGAGCACGTGCTTCTCGCTCGCCAGGTAAACGTTCCACGTCTGGTTGTTTTCCTGAACAAGTGTGATATGGTTGAGGACGAGGAAATGCTCGAGCTCGTTGAGATGGAGATGCGTGAGCTTCTTGATCAGTACGAGTACGATGGCGACAATACTCCTATCGTCCGTGGTTCTGCTCTCGGTGCACTGAACGGTGTTGAAAAGTGGGTAGATAAGGTTATGGAGCTTATGGACGCTGTTGACACATGGATTCCACTGCCTCCACGTGACTTGGATAAGCCATTCTTGATGCCTGTTGAGGACGTATTCTCAATCACTGGTCGTGGTACTGTTGCTACTGGTCGTATCGAGACTGGTCGCGTTAAGGTTGGCGACGAGGTTGAGCTGCTCGGTCTCGGTGAGGACAAGAAGTCAGTTGTAACTGGCGTTGAGATGTTCCGCAAGCTCCTCGAAGAGGGTGAGGCTGGTGACAACGTTGGTCTGCTGCTCCGTGGTATCGACAAGAACGAGATCAAGCGTGGTATGGTTCTCTGCCACCCAGGACAGATCAAGCCTTACAAGAAGTTCCAGGCTCAGATCTACGTTCTGAAGAAAGAGGAAGGTGGACGCCACACTCCATTCGGAAACAAGTATCGTCCTCAGTTCTACCTCCGTACAATGGACTGTACAGGTGAGATCTCTCTTCCAGAGGGAGTTGAGATGGTAATGCCTGGTGACAACGTAACAATCACTGTAGACTTGATCTACGCTGTTGCTCTGAACGTTGGTCTCCGTTTCGCTATCCGTGAGGGTGGTCGTACAGTAGGTGCTGGTCAGATCACAGAGATCATCGATGACTAATCAATAGTCTTCAGATAAATACAAGAGTTCCGTTTGGAATAAAGCGGAACTCTTTTTTACGGGAATAGCTCAGTTGGTAGAGCACTGGTCTCCAAAACCAGGTGTCGGGAGTTCGAGCCTCTCTTCCCGTGCTAATTCAATAATTATGTTCAAAAAGTTTGGAAATTATTGCAAGGTTTGTTACGACGAACTTGCGCATAAAACTACTTGGCCGACGCGGGGCGAGTTGACCCACAATGCTATGGTTGTATTATCTGCTTCCTTGATCATAGCACTTGTAGTCTTCGCAATGGACTCCGTGTTCAGCTTTGTCATGAGTGTGGTTTATCCTAACTAATCGTTTGAGAAAATGGCTGAAACTAAGAGAAACTGGTATGTTCTTCGTGCCGTTAGCGGAAAAGAAGCTAAGGTGAAAGAATACATCGAAGCAGAATTAAAACACAACGAATTGCTTTCTAAGTATGTTTTTCAGGTATTCATACCTACAGAAAAACATGCTACTTTGCGTAATGGTAAGCGTGTCGTGAAAGAGAAAATCGCTCTTCCGGGATATGTTCTTATCGAGGCGGAGTTGAAAGGCGATACTGCTCACACATTGAGGTTCATGCCAAACGTTTTGGGTTTTCTTGGCGGTCTGGATCATCCTACTCCTGTAAAGCAGTCTGATATCAACCGTATGTTCGGAAGCGCCGAGGAGTCTGAGATAGTGGATGAGGTTGCAATCCCATACATTGTCAACGACACCGTGAAGGTGACCGACGGACCATTCAGTGGTTTCACCGGAGTTATCGAAGAGGTAAATACTGAGAAGCACAAGCTGAAGGTTATGGTTAAGATCTTCGGACGTAAGACACCGCTTGAGTTGAGTTTTATGCAAGTAACAAAAGAGTAACTCGCTGTTACGGGCGTGTGACTCTTTTATAATAATCAATTTTTAATAAACAAAGAAATGGCTAAAGAAGTTGCTGGATTAATCAAATTACAGATTAAAGGTGGCGCTGCGAATCCTTCACCTCCAGTAGGACCTGCACTTGGTTCTAAGGGTATTAACATTATGGGATTCTGCAAAGAGTTCAACGCCAGGACCCAGGATAAGGCAGGTAAGATTCTTCCTGTTGTTATCACTTACTATACTGACAAGTCATATAGCTTTGAGATAAAGACTCCTCCTGCTGCTGTTCAGCTGCTCGAGGCTGCCAAGGTAAAGAAGGGTTCTTCTGAACCAAACCGTAAGAAGGTTGCTTCTGTAACTTGGGATCAGGTCAAGGCTATCGCAGAAGACAAGATGCCGGATTTGAACTGCTTCACTGTCGAGTCTGCAATGAGACTTGTAGCAGGTACAGCAAGAAGTATGGGTATCACTGTAAATGGGGACTTCCCTGGTAAATAATTTATAACTTCAACTTAAGAAAATGAGTAAACTGACAAAAAATCAAAAATCAGTAGCTGATAAGATTGAAGCAGGGAAAGCATACTCTTTGAAGGAGGCTTCAGAGTTGGTAAAGGAAATTACCACTACCAAGTTCGAGGCTTCTCTTGATATCGATGTGCGTTTGGGCGTTGATCCACGTAAGGCCAACCAGATGGTTCGCGGTGTTGTTACACTGCCTAACGGAACTGGTAAGGTTACACGTGTTCTCTGTCTCTGCACACCTGATGCTGAGGCTGCTGCTAAAGAAGCTGGCGCTGATTATGTTGGTCTTGACGAGTACATCGAAAAGATCAAAGGTGGATGGACTGACATTGATGTTATCATAACAATGCCTTCTTGCATGGGTAAGATCGGTCCTCTTGGCCGTGTGCTTGGTCCTCGCGGACTCATGCCTAACCCTAAGAGCGGTACCGTTACCATGGATGTAGCTAAGGCTGTCAAGGAGGTAAAGGCCGGTAAGATTGACTTCAAGGTTGACAAGTCTGGTATTATTCACACATCAATCGGTAAGATTTCATTCACTCCAGAGCAGATCTATCAGAATGCTAAAGAATTCATAGCTACTGTAATCAAGTTGAAACCGTCTGCTGCTAAGGGTACATATATCAAGAGTATCTATCTTTCTAGTACGATGAGTAAGGGTATCAAGATTGATCCTAAATCAGTTGAATAACTCTAAAAGTTTTGTAAAATGAAAAAGGAAGTAAAAGATACTATAGTTGTTGAACTTGGCGAGAAACTCAAAGAGTTCGCTCACTTCTATTTGGTTGACGTTCACGGACTGGACGCTGCCAAGACAAGCGACTTGCGCCGCAAGTGCTTCAAGAGTGAGATTCAGATGGTTGTTGTGAAGAATAATCTTCTTCGCAAGGCGTTCGAGGCTTCTGAAATCGATTTCGAGCCTCTCTACAGCTGCTTGAAGGGTAGCACAGCTGTTTTGTTCTGTAACACAGCTAATGTTCCTGCTAAGTTGCTGAAGAGCTATGTCAAGGAAGGTATTCCTACACTCAAGGGTGCTTATGCTGAGGAAGGTCTCTTCGTAGGTGCTGACAAACTTGAGGAACTTGCAGCTCTCAAGAGCAAGAACGAGGTTATCGCAGACATTGTTGCTTTGCTTCAGTCTCCTGCAAAGAACGTCGTTTCAGCTCTCCAATCAGGTGCAAACACTATCCACGGTGTGCTTAAGACTTTAGGCGAGCGTCCTGAATAAAAACAATTAAAGTCACTAACATTAACATTAAAAAAACAATAAAAATTTAGAATAAAATGGCAGATATCAAAGCTATTGCTGAAGAATTGGTAAATTTGACAGTTAAGGAAGTAAACGAGTTGGCAACAGTCCTGAAGGACGAGTACGGAATTGAGCCTGCTGCTGCAGCTGTTGCTGTTGCTGCTGGTCCTGCTGCTGGTGGTGCAGCTGAGGCAGAGGAGAAGACTTCTTTCGACGTTGTTCTCGCTGAGGTAGGTGGCGCTAAGCTTCAGGTTGTAAAGGCTGTTAAGGAGGCTTGCGGTCTTGGTCTGAAGGAGGCTAAGGAGCTCGTTGACGGTGCACCTTCTACATTGAAGGAGGGTTTGGCTAAGGCTGAGGCTGAGAACCTGAAGAAGGCTATCGAAGAGGCTGGTGCTAAGGTTGAGCTCAAGTAATTGAGTATTAAAAAATATTTAAGGTTAAGGTTCTTCCAATAGAAGAGTCTTAACCTTTTTGTGTCTTTGCGCTTCTGTTGTTAACCACCGCAGCAGTGGCTCCGGCTCTCCTTTGAGAGTCTTCTATATATTCAATGGTGGCTTATATAACGGTAACAAAAATCTGTAATGGCTTCTAAAATCGTTGATAACAGAGTAAACTTTGCCAGCATCAAGAATCCGATGCCGTATCCGGATTTCCTCGATGTGCAATTAAAGTCTTTTAGAGACTTCCTGCAGTTGGACACTCCGCCTGAGGAACGTGAGAACGACGGTTTGTACAAGGTGTTCTCTGAGAATTTCCCTATAACCGACACTCGTAATAATTTCGTTCTTGAGTTCTTGGATTACTATATCGACCCGCCTCGCTACTCTATTGATGAGTGCCTGGAGCGTGGTCTTACATTTAGTGTGCCTTTGAAGGCCAAGATGAAACTATACTGTACGGACCCTGAGCATGAGGACTTCGGTACTGTTATCGAGGATGTCTTCCTCGGTACGATCCCTTATATGACGAGTAATGGTACTTTCGTGATTAATGGAGCAGAGCGTGTTGTTGTATCTCAGCTGCACCGTTCGCCTGGCGTTTTCTTCAGCCAGGGCGTGCACGCCAACGGTACTGCACTCTATTCTGCCCGTATCATCCCGTTCAAGGGTTCATGGATTGAGTTTGCTACTGACATCAACAACGTTATGTTCGCTTACATCGACCGTAAGAAGAAGTTGCCTGTAACTACTCTTCTGCGTGCCATCGGTTTTGAGTCAGACAAGGACATCCTGCAGATATTCGACCTTGCCGAGGAGGTTAAGGTGAACAAGAAGAATCTGAAGGAGGCCGTTGGCAGAACTCTTGCCGGAACGGTATTGAAGAGCTGGAATGAGGATTTCGTTGACGAGGACACCGGTGAGGTTGTATCAATCGAGCGCAACGAGGTCATCATGGAGCGTGAGACTGTCATCACAAAGGAGAACATGGAGGACATCATCGACAGCGGTGCTTCTACTATCCTTCTCCACAAGGATGCCGAGTCTGCAAACAAGTACTCCATCGTGTTCAACACATTGCAGAAAGACCCGACAAACTCTGAGAAGGACGCCGTGCTCTACATCTACAAGCAGCTGCGTAATGCTGATCCTGCTGATGAGGCAAGTGCAAAGGAGGTTATCCAGAACCTGTTCTTCTCTGACAAGCGTTATGACTTGGGCAAGGTGGGCCGTTACCGCATCAACAAGAAACTGGGTCTTGATACCGACGAGGATGTTCGTATCCTGACCAAAGAAGATATAATCGAGATCATCAAGTATCTCATCCAGCTGGTTAACTCCAATGCTACAGTCGATGATATCGACCACTTGAGCAACCGTCGTGTACGCACCGTCGGCGAGCAGTTGAGCAACCAGTTCTCTATCGGTCTGGCTCGTATGAGCCGCACAATCCGTGAGCGTATGAACGTGCGCGACAATGAGGTGTTCAAGCCAACAGACTTGATCAACACCAAGACAATCTCAAGTGTCATCAACTCATTCTTCGGCACCAACCCATTGTCACAGTTCATGGACCAGACCAACCCGCTTGCTGAGGTAACCAACAAGCGTCGTCTCTCTGCCCTCGGACCTGGCGGTCTGTCAAGAGAGCGTGCCGGATTCGAGGTTCGTGACGTTCACTACACACACTATGGTCGTCTGTGTCCTATCGAGAGTCCTGAGGGTCCTAACATCGGACTTATCTCTTCTCTCTGTGTGTATGCCAAGATAAATGAACTCGGATTCATCGAGACTCCATACCGTAAGGTTGAGAATGGTGTAGTAGACCTGAAGAACGAGGATGTCGTTTACCTTACCGCTGAGGATGAGGAAGACCACGTGATCGGTCAGGGAAATGCTCCGTTGAATGACGACGGTACGTTTATCCGCGAGGTTGTCAAGTGTCGTCAGGATGCCGACTTCCCAGTCGTGCCACCGACAGACGTTGACCTCATGGACGTTTCTCCACAGCAGATCGCTTCTATCGCTGCCGGACTCATCCCATTCTTGGAGCATGACGATGCTCACCGTGCGTTGATGGGATCCAACATGATGCGCCAGGCAGTTCCATTGCTCCACAATGAGGCACCTATCGTAGGTACCGGAGTAGAGAAGCAGGTATGTGTAGACTCACGTACTATGATCACTGCCGAGGGCGAAGGCGTTATCGAATATGTTGACGCTACCACAATCCGTATCCTCTACGACAGAACCGAGGACGAGGAATTCGTAAGCTTCGAGCCGGCGCTCAAGGAATACCGCATACCTAAGTTCCGTCGTACCAACCAGAACATGACCATCGACCTCCGTCCTATCTGTAACAAGGGACAGAGAGTGAAGAAGGGCGATATCCTGACAGAGGGTTATGCTACAGAGGATGGCGAGCTCGCACTCGGTCGCAACCTGCTCGTGGCCTACATGCCATGGAAGGGTTACAACTATGAGGACGCCATCGTGCTCAACGAGCGTATCGTCCGTGACGACGTGCTGACATCTGTTCATGTCGACGAGTTCTCTCTCGACGTGCGTGAGACAAAGCGCGGTACTGAGGAGTTCACAAACGATATTCCTAACGTCAGCGAAGAGGCAACCAAGGACCTCGATGACAACGGTATCATCCGTGTCGGTGCCCGTGTAGAGCCAGGCGATATCCTCATCGGTAAGATTTCTCCAAAGGGAGAGAGCGACCCGTCACCAGAGGAGAAGCTTCTGAGAGCCATCTTCGGCGACAAGGCAGGTGATGTGAAGGATTCTTCATTGAAGGCCAACCCATCATTGAGCGGTGTGGTAATCGACAAGAAGCTGTTCTCTCGTGCTATCAAGACCCGTGCTTCAAAGCAGAAGGACAAGGTTATCCTTGCTAAGATAGACGAGGAGTATGAGGCAAAGATCGACGACCTGAAGGATATCCTCGTTGACAAGCTCCTGACTCTCACCGAGGACAAGGTTTGCCAGGGCATCAAGGACTATTCACGTGCCGAGATCATCACAAAGGGCAGCAAGTTCACCGCTACCCAGCTCATGAACATCAACTATGAGGAAATCCAGTCGAACAACTGGACTGACGATGACCATACAAACGGCTTGATTTCAAAGCTCATCACAAACTTCCTGAAGAAGGCAAAGCTTCTCGATGCAGAGAACAAGCGTCGCAAGTTCGCCATCACCATCGGCGACGAGCTGCCATCGGGTATCCTGCAGATGGCAAAGGTATACATCGCCAAGAAGCGTAAGATCGGTGTCGGCGACAAGTTGGCCGGACGCCACGGTAACAAGGGTATCGTGTCGAAGATCGTTCGCCAGGAGGATATGCCGTTCTTGCCGGACGGACGTCCTGTTGACTTGGTGCTCAACCCATTGGGTGTGCCTTCACGTATGAACCTCGGTCAGATTTTCGAGGCTATCCTCGGTGCTGCCGGAAAGCGTCTCGGCGTGAAGTTCGCTACTCCTATCTTCGATGGTGCCCACCTCGACGACCTCAAGGAGTGGACAGACAAGGCAGGTTTGCCAAACCTCGGTTCTATGCACCTCTATGACGGTGAGACAGGAGAGATGTTCGACCAGCCGGCTACAGTGGGTATCACATACTTCCTCAAGCTCGGCCACATGGTAGAGGACAAGATGCACGCCCGTTCTATCGGTCCGTACTCACTCATCACCCAGCAGCCACTCGGTGGTAAGGCGCAGTTCGGTGGACAGCGTTTTGGAGAGATGGAGGTCTGGGCACTCGAGGCATTCGGTGCAAGTCATGTATTGCAGGAGATTCTGACCATCAAGTCAGACGACGTAGTAGGCCGTTCCAAGGCTTATGAGGCAATCGTCAAGGGCGAGCCTATGCCGACAGCCGGCATCCCAGAGTCTCTCAATGTGTTGCTCCATGAGCTGCGTGGCCTTGGTCTGAGCGTTACCCTCGACTAATATTGCAACTCTTTACTCATACATATATAAACAAGAATTATGGCTTTTAAGAAAGATACAAAGATAAAGAGTAATTTCACGAAGATTACCATCAGCTTAGCATCGCCAGAGGAAATCCTCGAGAATTCATTCGGTGAGGTTACCAAGCCTGAAACCATAAACTACCGTACATACAAACCGGAGCGCGACGGACTCTTCTGCGAGCGCATCTTCGGTCCTACAAAGGATTTCGAGTGTGCCTGCGGAAAGTACAAGCGTATCAGATACAAAGGCATCGTCTGCGACCGATGCGGTGTGGAAGTCACCGAGAAAAAGGTACGTCGTGAGCGTACCGGCCATATCGAGCTTGTAGTTCCAGTGGCCCACATCTGGTATTTCCGCTCATTGCCGAACAAGATCGGCTACCTGCTCGGACTGCCTACCAAGAAGCTCGACTCTGTGGTATACTATGAGAAGTATATTGTTGTGCAGCCAGGTGTGCTGGCTGGCAGAATGGATCCTGAGAAGGAAGAGGAACTCAATGGTTCCCACAAGATGGACCTCCTCACAGAGGACGAGTATCTCGATCTTATGGATCAGATTCCAGAGGACAACGAGTATCTTGATGATTCAGATCCAAACAAGTTCATCGCAAAGATGGGAGCCGAGGCTATCTACGACCTCTTGGCAGGTCTCGACCTCGACTCACTCTCATACGAACTCCGCGACCGCGCCAATACCGATTCATCACAGCAGCGCAAGACAGAGGCTCTGAAGCGTCTGCAGGTGGTAGAGGCATTCCGTGGAAGCAGCAACGTGAACCGTCCTGAGTGGATGATCATGAAGATCATCCCTGTCACTCCACCGGAGCTCCGTCCGTTGGTGCCGCTGGATGGTGGACGTTTCGCCACATCCGACCTCAACGACCTTTATCGTCGTGTCATCATACGTAACAACCGTCTGAAGCGACTCATCGAGATCAAGGCTCCAGAGGTAATCCTCCGCAACGAGAAGCGTATGCTTCAGGAGGCTGTTGACAGCTTGTTCGACAACTCCCGCAAGAGCAGCGCCGTGAAGAGCGAGTCAAACCGTCCGTTGAAGTCACTCTCCGACTCTCTGAAGGGTAAGGCAGGACGTTTCCGTCAGAACCTCCTCGGTAAGCGTGTCGACTATTCAGCACGTTCAGTTATCGTCGTTGGTCCTGAGCTGAAGATGGGCGAGTGCGGTCTTCCTAAGCTGATGGCAGCAGAGCTCTACAAGCCATTCATCATCCGCAAGCTCATCGAGCGCGGCATCGTGAAGACCGTGAAGAGCGCCAAGAAGATCGTTGACCGTCGTGAGCCTGTTATCTGGGATATCCTTGAGAATGTGATGAAGGGTCATCCGGTTCTCCTTAACCGTGCCCCTACGCTTCACCGTCTCGGTATCCAGGCCTTCCAGCCTAAGCTCATCGAGGGTAAGGCAATCCAGCTCCATCCGTTGGCTTGTACTGCGTTCAACGCCGACTTCGACGGTGACCAGATGGCTGTCCACCTCCCATTGAGCAACGAGGCAGTGCTCGAGGCACAGATTCTGATGCTCCAGAGCCACAACATCCTCAACCCTGCCAACGGTGCGCCTATCACGGTGCCGTCACAGGATATGGTGCTTGGTCTTTACTATATCACCAAGATCCGTCCGGGTGCTAAGGGAGAGGGCCTTACATTCTACGGTCCGGAAGAGGCTATCATCGCCCACAACGAAGGCCGTTGTGATCTCCACGCCCAGGTCAAGGTCGTTGTCAAGGACCTTGCCGACAATGGTGGCTACGAGCAGAAACTCGTAGAGACATCAGTAGGTCGTGTAATCGTGAATGGCATCATTCCAGACGAGGTAGGTTACGTAAACAAGGTAATCTCCAAGAAGAGCTTGCGTGACATCATCTCTGATGTTATCAAGGCAGTAGGTTTCGCCCGTGCCTGCGAGTTCCTCGATGGTATCAAGAACCTCGGTTACCGTATGGCATACCTCGCCGGACTTTCCTTCAACCTCGACGACATCATCATCCCAGAGGAGAAGAAAGCACTCGTTGAGCGTGGAAATGACGAAGTACGTCAGATTACTGACAACTATAATATGGGATTCATCACCGACAAGGAGCGTTACAACCAGGTAATCGATGCCTGGACTCACGTCAACAACGAGCTCGGTGATGTATTGATGAAGCAGATGACAGAGGCCGACCAGGGATTCAACGCCGTATACATGATGCTTGACTCTGGAGCCCGTGGTTCTAAAGACCAGATCCGTCAGCTTGCCGGTATGCGTGGACTTATGGCCAAGCCACAGAAGGCTGGTGCTGAGGGTGCACAGATTATCGAGAACCCTATCTTGTCTAACTTCAAGGAGGGAATGAGCGTGTTGGAGTACTTCATCTCTACCCACGGTGCCCGTAAGGGTCTTGCCGATACCGCCATGAAGACTGCCGACGCCGGATATCTGACTCGTCGTCTTGTTGACGTTTCTCACGACGTCATCATCAACGAGGAAGACTGCGGCACATTGCGCGGACTTGTATGCACAGCTCTGAAGAACGGCGACGAGGTTATCTCTACCCTCTATGAGCGCATCCTCGGCCGTGTGTCAGTACACGATATCGTGAATCCTCAGACTGGCGAGCTTATCGTGGCTGCCGGCGACGAGATCACAGAGTCTATCGCCCAGGCTATCGAGGACTCTCCAATCGAGAGCGTTGAGATCCGTTCAGTGCTCACCTGCGAGAGCAAGCACGGCGTCTGCATGAAGTGTTACGGACGTAACCTTGCTACCAGCCGTATGGTTCAGAAGGGTGAGGCAGTAGGAGTCATCGCCGCACAGGCTATCGGTGAGCCAGGTACACAGCTTACCCTCCGTACGTTCCACGCCGGTGGTGTGGCTGCCAACGCAGCCGCCAATGCCACTATCGTAGCAAAGAACGATTCAAAGATTGAATTCGATGAGTTGCGCACGGTGCCATTCGTTGAAAAAACCGACGATGGCAGCGACCGCGAGTGCGAGATGGTTGTGAGCCGTCTGGCTGAAATCCGCTTCATCGATCCACATACAGGCATCACGCTTTCTTCTATGAACGTGCCTTACGGTAGCTCGCTCTACCACAAGGCAGGCGATGTGCTCGCCAAGGGTGAGGTAATCGCCAAGTGGGACCCATTCAACGCCGTCATCGTTACAGAGTATGCCGGTACGCTGAAGTTCCGCGACGTTATCGAGGGCGTTACCTACCATTCAGAGACCGACGATACCACCGGACTCACCGAGACCATCATCACCGAGTCTAAGGACAAGAGCAAGGTGCCAACCTGCGACATCATAGATGAGAACGGCGAGGTGATTGGAACATACAACCTCCCTGTGGGTGGTCACGTTGTGGTGGTAGACGGTCAGAAGGTGGCAACCGGTGTCACTCTCGTCAAGATTCCACGTTCTGTCGGCAAGGCAGGAGATATCACGGGAGGTCTCCCACGAGTAACAGAGCTCTTCGAGGCCCGCAACCCATCCAACCCTGCTGTAGTGTCAGAAATCGACGGTGAGGTTACAATGGGCAAGGTAAAGCGTGGTAACCGTGAGATCATCGTTACATCGAAGACTGGCGAGCAGCGTAAATATCTCGTTTCGCTCTCTAAGCAGATCCTTGTGCAGGAGCACGATGCCGTACGCGCCGGAACACCGCTCTCCGACGGTTCTATCACCCCTGGCGATATCCTCGCCATCAAGGGTCCTACCGCCGTTCAGGAGTACATCGTCAACGAGGTTCAGGACGTTTACCGTCTGCAGGGTGTGAAGATCAACGACAAGCACTTCGAGATCATCGTTCGTCAGATGATGCGTAAGGTTCAGATCAACGATCCGGGCGATACCACGTTCCTCGAGCAGCAGATGGTTGACAAGCTCGACTTCGCTGAGGAGAACGACCGCATCTGGGGCAAGAAGGTTGTAGTGGATGCTGGCGACAGCGACACACTCCAGAAGGGACAGATCATTACAGCCCGTCGTCTGCGCGACGAGAATTCAAGTCTGAAGCGCCGCGACCTCAAGCTCGTTCAGGTGCGTGATGCAGTGGCTGCTACATCTACTCAGATTCTCCAGGGTATCACACGTGCTGCCCTCCAGACCAAGAGCTTCATGTCGGCAGCATCCTTCCAGGAGACTACCAAGGTGCTCAACGAGGCTGCTATCCGCGGTAAGGTAGACCGTCTTGAGGGTATGAAGGAGAACGTTATCTGCGGTCACCTCATCCCTGCCGGTACCGGTCTTCGCGAGTTTGAGAAAATCATCGTTGGTTCTCAGGAGGAGCACGACCGTATGCAGGCAAACCGCAAGAACGTAATCGACTACTCCGACAAGCAGACCATTGAGGAGAACTAATTCTGACTATACATGATTAAGAGAAAGGTGGACCACAGCTTCCGCTATTCTCTTTCTGAAAACAATAAACGCTATGAGGGCTGTCCTGTTGATATGGGACAGCCCTTATTGTGTTTTCGCATGTCATTATTCGTAATTGTATAAAGTGATAGCAAGATAGTTCCATATCCAGTCTGACGTTAAGGTCAGACTTGGGGCTTAGAAGATTGTTTTATTCGACAATAAAGCGGCATGTAGGGAGATTTCTGATTTCTCCTTCATGCCGCTTTCCCTTGTATGAGATGTTGTTTCAATAATCTGTTTCACTCCTTTCTCGCATATGGCTTAATTAAATAAATATCTTTTACACGAAGTTTATACCCGTTTTTGCATCAAATTTGTGCAGTTTTCTTCAAATTCTGCATCAATCTCGTGCAGATTTCTTCAAAATCTGCATCAATCTCGTGCAGATTCTGAATTCCGGCTTGATTAAATGAAAGTCTTGTGTCTTTTCATTTTTTTGCATTATCTTTGCAAAGACATAGAAAACACAGGAAACCTAAGTTGGAATACAGAAAACATAATATTACATGAATATAGACAGAAGAATACGCAAAAGAGTGAAGACACTCGCCATGAGCCTTGTCCTCACCTTTGCCGTGGCCACGCCGCAGGGCAAGGCGTCAGCACAGGGCATACTGCCCAAACCACAGTCGTATGCGCCAGCCAAAGGCACATTCCATACCCGTGGCAGACAAGTGAGAGTGGAGAACAGGGTGGGGGACATCGCCCACAACATCTATTCCGAGCCATGGATGGCTGTTAGCAAGGGAGGCGCCCGTCAGGTGATGATATTCGACAGACTGTCTCCAAAGTCGATAGCCGGACTGACGCTGAAAGACGGTGCTGAGGCCGAAGCCTACCAACTGCATGTTTCTCCCGACACCATCCTTATCCGAGCCGCCAGTGCTGACGGCTTCCGTCTGGCTTGGGCTACGGTGAGACAGTTGACTACGAAGAAGGGAGTGGCATGCTGCGATGTGGTTGACGCACCGGCATACAAATGGCGCTCGATGATGCTCGACGTGTCGCGTCATTTCCGTTCCATCGAATTCCTGAAGCGTCAGATCGACGCCATGGCGCGATATAAGTTCAACCGCCTGCATCTGCATCTCACCGATGCCGCCGGATGGCGAATAGAGATAAAGCGATACCCCCGGCTCACCAACCTCGCCGCTTGGCGTCCCTATGCCACATGGCAGGAGTGGACCGACAACGGCGGAAAATACGTGGAGGAGGGCACACCGGGAGCCTACGGCGGATATTACACCCAGGACCAGCTGCGCGAGCTCGTAAGCTATGCCGCCGACCGGGGCATAACGATAGTGCCGGAGATAGAGATGCCGGGACACTCAGAAGAAGTGCTCGCCGCCTATCCCGAACTCTCCTGCTCCCATGAGCCATACAAGGATTCCGACCTGTGTCCCGGCAGTGTGGCAACATACGATTTCATGGAGAACGTGCTCCTTGAGGTGATGGACATATTCCCTTCGGAATATATCCACGTGGGAGGCGACGAGGCAGTGATGAAAGCCTGGGACAACTGTCTGCTCTGCCAGCGCATGATGAAAGAGCTGCATACCGACAAGGCAGGACTGCAGGCACATCTCATCACCCACTTCGGCAATTTCCTCAATGCCCACGGCAGACGCCTTGTGGGATGGGACGAGGTGATAGCCTCCTGTCTCGCCCCCAATACCACTGTGATGGTGTGGCGAGAGACCGACCTGGCACGCAAGGCTATTGAGCACGGCTACGATGTGGTGCTCTCGCCCGGCGACTACTGCTATATCGACAGATATCAGGATGCTCCCATCACCCAGCCTACGGCGATGGGCGGATACCTCACACTCAAGAAGATGTATGACTACGTGCCGGGCGATGACCTCACCGCCGACGAGCGCCGCCATATCACGGGCTTGCAGGCTAACCTGTGGGCAGAATACATACCGTCTGACGAGCAGATGGAGTATATGTTCTGGCCACGTGCGATGGCGATAGCCGAGATAGGATGGAACGGAGCAGAGAAGAAAGACTATGCCGACTTCCACCGTCGTGCCTTGGCAGAGTGTGACACTGTGAGGGCTATGGGAATCCACGCCTTCGACCTTCGTAATGAGATAGGAGAGCGCAAGGAGTCGTTCACTCCCGTAAAACATAAAGCGCGCGGCTGCCGTGTGACCTACAACACTCCGCTGCATCCTAAATATCCTGCCGGTGGCGAACAGGCGCTTGTTGACGGAGTGCGTGGCGGCTGGACCTATGCCGACAAGAGGTGGCAGGGCTTCACAGGCACCGAGGGATGGTGTCTCGACGTGACGATAGACATGGGCAGCATACAGAAGCTGCATGAGGTGTCGGCGGTATTTATGCAGTCGCTCGGTCCGTGGATTTATTATCCTACCAAATATCGGGTTTCTCTGAGCGAAGACGGCAAGACATTCACTCAGGTGTATTCGCAAGACCAGCCGCAGCGCGACCCCTGTCGTGTTGGCTACCGCACTCAGGCATGGCATGGCAGCCGGAAGGCACGCTACGTGAGAGTGCAGGGCAGCTGCGACACCGAATTCGGATGGCTCTTCACCGATGAAATCGTGGTGAGATAAAAACAGCCTGATGACCGATTGGGAGTTAAGCACAATCGGTCATCAGGACTTGTATTCTGATATAATTAAGGTGTGGTTGATATGTAGAGCAGACTTTACTTATTATTGTCTTTTCCTCCAGATAATCTCTTTTGCTCGCGCTCAAAATTCTCCAAGAAATGAATCTCTACAGGCGAGAGGGCGTTCTTGGTGCGCTCCTTGAATCTGTCGTATTCCTGGTCGGCTTTCTCTTTGGCGAGTTTGGCGGAGATTTTGCCTGCATGGGTGAGGATGTCTTTTCGGGAGATACGGAGGAAATCATCGAGAATGTTTATCCAATCCTTCATATACATAGGTCGGTGCTCCTCGGCTTGCATTTCGGCGAAGTCAAGATACAGGCTTACGATGCGGTTCAGTGATTTTATCTCTTCGTGGGTGAGATAGTTCTTGGCTATTTCCGCTTCTGGTTTTGTTGGCATAGCTCCAGACCATGTTGTAAGTCCCATAAAGTCTTTCTCGGCATCGGCTCTTTCGTAAATTATTTCCGCCGCAGTATGACCATGAACAGAATAGTGCATCTTGTTTTGTACAGTCTTGAAGAACTTTTGTGTCATTTCCACTCGTGGGTCATAGTCGATACTGAGGGCATAAATCTCCAATACCTTGCGATAGAACACTTTTTCACTGGAGCGGATATCACGTATTCTTGCAAGCAGCTCGTCAAAGTAATTGCCACCTCCAGCTCTCTTCAACAGGTCATCGTTCATGGCGAAGCCTTTCACAATATACTCCTTCAACACCTTGGTTGCCCATATACGGAACTGAACGCCACGGTAGGAATGTACACGA
Source organism: Prevotella pectinovora (assembly GCF_041323955.1). NCBI lineage: Bacteria > Pseudomonadati > Bacteroidota > Bacteroidia > Bacteroidales > Prevotellaceae > Prevotella > Prevotella pectinovora. Next base: position 2,456,309 of record NZ_JBGLIV010000001.1, on the reverse strand, counting down.
TAACCTACGCTGATAATCATGTCGAGGTTGTAAAAAGCCACTTGATGCTTCTGTAGCTTTCCTTCAATAGCACCGTGTTTAGTGGTTGTTGCAAAAAATGCAACAACCTCATTTTCGTCAAGTTCCCCGTCCTCCAACACATTCTTTATATGTCGTGAGATAGTGGACTTATTACGCTGAAACAACTCTGCCATCTGGTCAAGTGATAGCCAGACAGTATCGTTTTGCAGCTTCACCTCTATCTGTGAATCACCGTCAGGAGTCTGATATAATAGAAATTGCCCTTTATCCATTGTTATTCTTTTCTTCTTAGCTTTTCTATCAGGTCATTTACAATTCTTGCTCCATATAGAATATAATGTCGCTTGATGCAAATATATATATATTCTCCGAAAATCCACCATTCTCCACGTTAAATAAAGGGAAATATGGCATACCCCCCCAGGCCGTCCGAAAACGGCACTTTGAGGCATATCACAGTTGGCAGAGCCGCTATTGCGACTCCACCTGAGCCCATTTAAGGGCATATAAGTTTTCATCTTAAAAAATCAGTTTATGTTAAACAATTCGTCATAAGGGCTAAAAATTGCCGCTACGAGCATACTTAGAGCGTGTTTTTGATGGTATATGATTCCCCTAAATAAATTTATCGGAGTGCAGCAACAAGGGCTAGCACACCTCTGAGACTTATGGCACGACGAAGGTTGTAAGATAGGCAGAAGAGGCCCATCTCAGCACTGACTTTGGCAAAGCCTTTGAGTAAGAAATAGTATTGTCCAAGAGTTCGCTTCATGGTTCCGAAAGGATGCTCGGAGAGACATTTGCGATTGTCCATTTTATTCTGGTCAAGGTGAAGGACATAGCGTACGACTTTCTTCACTACCTTCGTTCTGGGAGGTTTCGGTTTGTCCTTGTTCTCTTCCTTGAGTTGCTTGCGCTTAGCTTCGGTAGCCTTTATCAATGTATCCTTATTAAAGTCGACCTCCTTGAACCTCTGGGCAGTACACTTGCATTTGCATTTCTTGCATGCCAGTTTGTTGCAGTAGCGTATCATGCCGTTTCGTTTGATTGACTTCTGTCTGAGGATTTCACCCTGCGGGCAATAGACAAGATTACGTTCGGCATCCCTTACAAAGTATCCTTCAAGAGCCTTGGCACGCATCTGCTCGGGAGTCATCTTCAGTACTGCGGAGTCAACAACATCGGTAGCGAATTCCTTGACCTCAGCAGTCTGTGCATCGGTCAGGATTCCTTCGTAAACATCAGGTATTACGCCTGCCTCCAAGCATGCTTTCAGGTCTTCCGGCTTTGTGCTTGCCTTCTGTTCATCGGTTATGGTTGCTTCGTTGTAGTCAAATTGGACTTGCTCCGTACATCCACCATCACGCTGGATGACGTTAGGTATGATACCATTTGCCAGTGCGTCAGCATGATCCTCAGGACACTCGTAGCCTTTGTCTGCAGTGGTTTCAAGAACTGGCACATCGTAATCAGCCTTTATCTCAGAAGCAACGTTGGTTATCTGACCGTGGTCAGTAGGGTTGTTGGTTACCTGAAAACCAGCTATCATGTGGCTCTCGGCATCAACAGCAGTCTGCACGTTGTAGCCTACACAGAAACCCTCGTTGGCTTTCATCAGTCGGGAATCGGTATCGGTAAGAGAAATCTGGCTTTCGCCACTCTCCTCAAGCTGATTTCGGTAGCCCTCGTAGCGTTCCTTGCGCTCCTTGCATACATCAAGTTTGCGCTGAATCTCATCCTTTGAGAGTTTGCGTCCTTCTTCATGGTCGTAAGCGTCAAGCTCCTCCATGTAGATGGAGATGTGTTCGTCAAGACGCTTGATTCGGTCATCGAGCTTGCTCAACGTAAGATTATTGTCCTTGGCATTTACAGCCTTGAACTTACTGCCGTCAATGGAGATGTACGACTTGGAAAAGAGCTTCAGTCCCATGCAAAACTTATTGAACTCCTTATATACTTTGGTGATAGCCTCCTTGTTATCCTTGCGGAAATCAGAGATGGTGCGGAAGTCTGGAGACAGTTTGCCGAGCAGCCACATAACCTCAACGTTACACTTGCACTCACGGGCAAGCTTGCGTGAGGAGCGAACCTGATAGAAGTAACCGTAGATGTATAGCTTGAGCAGATCGCGAGGATTGTAACCAGGAGTGCCGGTCTCAGCGGGTGTACTGCGGATAAATCCCAGTTCATCCATCTTGAGACGGTCAACGAATGCATCAAAGAGTCTTACGGGAGCGTCAGCCTCCACATACTCGTCAATGCAGTCTGGGAAAAGAACCCTCTGTCGCCTGTCAGAACCTTTCTTGTATGCCATATCTTATCGTCTTAATTTACTATAAAGGTACGAAAAATACTTGAGAATAAAGACGATTCTGAGTTAAACAACTATAACAAAACAAACAAAATCACACGACTGGTAACGAATCTAACCTACGTGGCTATAGTTTTCGGACAGTCTCCCCCGATCACAAGTTCACCAGAAAAGCCAATATCCAACAGGTTTGCAGATACAAAAAAATCCTCCATAATCGCTATAAGGATTATGGAGGATAATATTATGTAAATATCTTATGAACAAGATAATTACTTCTTGTTGAGGGCGAGGTCGATAGCTACGGCGATAGCCACTGTAGCACCTACCATCGGGTTGTTACCCATACCCAGGAAGCCCATCATCTCTACGTGGGCAGGAACTGAAGAAGAACCTGCGAACTGAGCGTCAGAGTGCATACGGCCCATGGTGTCGGTCATACCGTAAGAAGCAGGACCAGCAGCCATGTTGTCTGGGTGAAGAGTACGTCCGGTACCACCACCTGAAGCCACTGAGAAGTAAGGCTTGCCGGCAGCGAGACGCTCCTTCTTGTATGTACCGGCTACCGGGTGCTGGAAACGTGTCGGGTTTGTAGAGTTACCGGTGATGGAAACGTCTACATCCTCGCTCCAGTTGATAGCCACACCCTCGCGAACGTCGTTTGCACCGTAGCAGTTCACCTTTGCACGTGGACCGTCAGAGTAAGCGATGCGGTTAACGACCTTCAGCTCGCCAGTGTAGTAGTCGAATTCTGTCTGTACGTATGTGAAACCGTTGATACGGCTGATGATCATGGCAGCGTCCTTGCCGAGACCGTTGAGGATAACGCGCAGAGGATTCTTGCGAACCTTGTTTGCCATCTCAGCAATCTTGATGGCACCCTCAGCGGCAGCGAATGACTCGTGGCCGGCGAGGAATGCGAAGCACTGTGTCTCCTCGCGGAGCAGACGTGCAGCGAGGTTACCGTGGCCAAGACCAACCTTACGGTCGTCGGCAACAGAACCAGGGATGCAGAATGCCTGCAGACCCACGCCGATAGCCTCTGCACACTCAGCAGCAGTCTTGCAGCCGCGCTTGATGGCGATGGCAGCACCGCAAACGTATGCCCACTTTGCATTCTCGAAGCAGATACGCTGAGTGTCCTCACACATCTGATAAGGATCAACACCTGCAGCCTCGCAAATCTCGTTAGCCTCTTCTACGCTCTTGATACCCTCAGCGTTGAGGGCAGCGAGAACCTGCGCCTCGCGACGCTCCTGACTTTCGTAACTTACTTTTCTAATCATGTCTTTGTTTCTCCTTATTATTCTTTACGTGGATCAATAGCTTTAACAACTCCCTGCTCGGCGGTGGTGCGTCCGTAAGAGCCTGTGAACTTCTTCACTGCCTCGTTGGCGTCCATACCGTTCTTGATGGCCTCCATCATCTTGCCCAGGTGTACATACTCGTAACCGCAAACCTGGTTGTCCTTGTCGAGGAACTGGCGTGTGATATATCCCTCGGTGAGCTCGAGGTAGCGTGTGCCCTTGGCAACAGTACCGTAGAGAGTACCAGTCTGTGAGCGGAGTCCCTTGCCGAGGTCCTCAAGACCGGCACCGATTGTCAGACCACCCTCAGAGAATGCACTCTGTGTGCGTCCGTAAACGATCTGCAGGAAGAGTTCGCGCATGGCAGTGTTGATGGCGTCGCAAACGAGGTCTGTGTTGAGAGCCTCGAGGATTGTCTTGCCTGGCAGGATTTCTGATGCCATGGCAGCAGAGTGGGTCATACCCGTGCAACCGATAGTCTCAACGAGAGCCTCCTGGATAACGCCGTCCTTAACGTTGAGAGACAGCTTGCAGGCGCCCTGCTGAGGAGCACACCAACCCACACCGTGTGTGTAGCCGGAGATGTCTTTGATTTCTTTAGCATAAACCCATTTTCCTTCCTCTGGGATAGGAGCTGGTCCGTGGTTTGGGCCTTTGGCCACAACGCACATGTTCTTTACTTCTGTTGAATAAATCATAATGTTATTATAATATTATAATGTATTGTGTCTCACTAATACCTTCTCGATTGTCGATAATGCAGTTTTCGATTTGTCGTTGTTGTCGTTTCCCGATCTGTCGATGATGCCGTCTGCCGGCTTGTAGCTAATACCGTTTCGAGTCTTTTCATGCCGTTTCCGTTTCCGTGGTTGGCAAACATGGCTCGCTCTGGAGCTGCCACGATAACGGTATGGCTCTTTTTACGTGGCAAAATTACAAAGAAAATCTGATATACCCCGTACCCTTATGTAAATATTTTATGTCATTCACACTATTTAGTGAGGTTTGTCAATCCATAGTGCTGACTTTGTCAAGACGGGTTTGCAAAGTGGGCGTTATCGGCTGTAGAAATGAATAATCCCCGTGGCGTCTTTCGATGCCACGGGGATTGTATTGGATGTTAGTCTGGTCTATGTCATTATCTTGCTATGCGTACGCTCTTTGTCTCAGAGCCGTTGCTCATCTGGAGGATGAATACGCCGTGCTTGCCGCTACCGATGTTGTTGTTCATGGCGCCCTTCTCTACGCAGCGTCCCTGCAGGTCGAAGAGAGAGTATGTGGTGAAGCCTTCAGCGTTAGCCTTCACTGTGTCGATAGCGTCAACTTCGCCAACCTTTGTGAAGTCTGAGTAAACAGTGCGCTGGTTTGGAGTGTAGTTTACAGTGCCGTCCTCGAGAACCTTGTTGAAGAAATCGAATGAGTAAGCCACGATCTCTGTCTGGTAGTCATAGGCAGCATCGTATGTGTAAACGTCCTTGTGGGCATAGTAGAGTTCGATTGGAGAGCCGTATCCGCTTCCCCACTGCTCATCGCCACACTTCACGCCTTTTTCATTGTAGTAGTAAACATACTTGCTCAATGAAATCTCGTCTGCGCCTTTCTCTCCGTCGCCGTTCTTATCCCACCAGCTTTCGTCATAGTAGTAGTAAGAACCGTTATCGTCAATTAGCTTGTTTGTCATGACGTCACTGCCAGATCCGTCGAGGTATGTATAATTAGCTACATACTCAGGATACTTCTCACCGTATGTAATTACATAGTCACCGTAGTCCACACCGCGATAATTGAATCTGTATTCAGTAGCGCGGCAATTGCCCATACGGAAATTGTCGTTTATGTTCACGAACTGGTCGTCACACTCTTGCCATTTCAAGTTATGGAATCTCCTAATCTCGCCCAATACGTTTGCCTGTGCGTCATTGTCCCATATCTGGTCCTCCATCACCACTGATGAAGGATGGCCGGTAGCCTCGTCGTATGTAGGAGTGATACGCTGGTTGATATACTCCTTCTTCATGTCATTGTATCTGTAGTTCACATACAGAGTCACGCGGCCCTTGTCGTCGCGGGTAATCTCTGTGCGGAAGCAGTTCTCTGGAGACATCTTGGTGAGCTGCTTTGTCACGACGCTGTATTCATACATCATGGCACCAGTCTGTAGACCCTTCACCACGTTGTCCCAAGTCTTCTCGATTTTCCAGTCGCCCTTCCATGTCTCTTTGTCGCCGCTGTATTCAAAGAGTACGAGCGTCTCGTTTCCGTCCTCGTCATACTCGTATGTGTAGCGCGAATATTTCTGGTTTGCAACCTCAGCCTTAGGGTCGTAGCTGAGCTTTGTCTTCACGCGGCCCTTCTCGTCGTAGGTGTAAGTGTACTCCTCGGCTGCCTTTTCTGCCCATCCGTCGTCTTTGTCGTTTCTGTAGAAGATCTGCTCCTTAGCAGGGCGCATGATGTCAGAAACCGCCTTCTTGGCTACCGGGCTCTGTGCTGGAGCGTAAACACCTGATACACTCTCAAGTGAGATGCGCTGGTTCTGTACAGGGTTCTGTGCATTTGCAGATTGTGCAGCGAAGATGGCCGCGAACGAAAGTAAAGTAAATATTCTCATAAGCTTAAATTTATTTAGTTGATAATTTAATCAGTTGTTGTATGTTTCTCTCTAACGTTTCCTTTCTTGCAATTTATACTGTTTTTCATCTTTCCTCATTGCAATTTTGCTTCTTGAATAACGTTCCACATGCAAAAGTCGAGATTTTTTTTGAGATGTACAAATAAAATTCAAAAAATATTAGATAAAAATTGGCAATATGATTAAAATCTTTCTTTTAAAGTGTCAAATTGATAACCTTTTATTATATGTAAAAACTCCCCATACGGCATGAAGCGCAATATGGGGAGTATCGTGGTGTCTTTTTTTGTCAGGATTGCGTTCCGATGATTGCTCCTTAGCCTCTCGGTCCGCAATTATTTATTTCTATACATCTCAGCCTGCTGCTGGATGAGGGATGCGTCGTTGAAATAGTTTATCTTCATAGCCTCGCGAACCTCGTCGAGAGTCTTTGCTGCCACTTCGCGTGCTGCCTCGCTGCCCTTCTTCAGGATGTTGTAAACCTCAGGGATGTCCTGCTCAAACTCATGGCGGCGCTGGCGGATAGGTTCAAGGCGCTTGTCGAGCACCTTGATGAGGAACTTCTTGCATTTCATGTCGCCCAGACCGCCACGCTGGTAGTGGTCCTTCAGTTCATCGAGATTTTTATACTCCGGCCAGAACTCAGCGAAGTCGTCCTCTGTAGAGAATGCGTCGAGATATGTGAACACGGTGTTGCCCTCCACCTTGCCCGGGTCTTCCACGCGCAAGTGGCCCGGATCGGTGTACATTCCCTTCACTTTCTGCTGCATTTCCTTCGATGAATCCGACAAATATATGCAGTTTCCGAGGCTCTTGCTCATCTTCGCCTTACCGTCGGTTCCCGGCAGTCGGCAGCACACCTGATTGGTAGGCAGCATGATTTTCGGTTCCACGAGCACGTCGCCATAGATATAGTTGAAGCGCTTCACTATTTCGCGGGTCTGCTCCAGCATCGGCTCCTGGTCCTCTCCTGCCGGCACGGTGGTAGCCTTGAAAGCCGTGATGTCGGCAGCCTGAGAAATAGGGTATGTGAAGAAGCCTACAGGGATGCTCGTTTCGAAGTTTCTCATCTGAATCTCCGTTTTCACCGTAGGATTTCGCTGCAGGCGCGACACGGTGACGAGGTTCATGAAGTATACCGTCAGTTCGGCGAGCTCCGGAATCATAGACTGTACGAAGAGCGTCACTTTCTCCGGGTCGAGACCTGCAGAGAGATAGTCGAGAGCCACTTCGATGATGTTCTGTCTGACCTTTTCTGGATTGTCAGCATTATCAGTGAGAGCCTGCACATCTGCGATGAAAACGAACATTTTGTCGAAATCACCCTCGTTTTGCAGTTCCACGCGGCGGCGCAGCGATCCCACGTAATGACCTAAGTGTAGGCGTCCCGTCGGACGGTCGCCAGTGAGTATAATCTTTCCCATTTTGTTGTATATTTTGTTGTTTTTATTGTTTATTCCGTATTTCGTTCCTTTGGAACATGGATTCTGCCATGCGGATTCTGTGGCGTTTCCCATTTCCGCCTTCGTTTCAATCTCATGGCAATTCTCCGCTTTGTGCATTGTCTTGGTAGCGCAACAAGGCGAAAAACTACAAAAAATGCCGATTTCATCGGTATTAACCCTTTGATATTGTAAAATTACGTCATATTTTCCAAACTTCCAAACTTTTGTCCTTAAAACAAGGATTTACAGCTTTTAGTACACTGCTCTTTAGTGGTCTTGTTCCTGTGTCTCCTGACTTGAAATTGATGACACTATCCCTGACGGAGAGACAGGGAGCAATGATGGTGACTATAGAATTGCTATTTCACTAAAAAATCGTCAAAACTGTCAGATTGTCTGGTTTTTTCATGTAGTGCTTTGATATTCAGTCAGTTGGCTGTCAGACAACTGTCAGGCAATTGTCTGGATGGTTTGCTGATGAGAGGAAGTATCAGATGGCAGGAATTCAGATGGCAGGAATTGCATGTGTTGGCAGAATCCAGAAAACAGGAATATGGATATTACAACATTAACTAATTGGGCAGCCGCCTGGCGCATTTTCTGCCCAAGTGGGGCAAGCAGCGTGCCCCACTTGGGCAAGCACGTTGCCCAACATGGGCAAGCACGTTGCCCCAGTTGGGCAGATTTTGTACTCTCTGACAGGATCATAGACTGCTGTCCATCAACCATAGGCTGGGGACACAACGATATCACGGAATGGCAAATGGGGTTAGGATGTTGTTTTTATCTGTAACCCATACGCTCTTGGTTACAACCTAACATTCCCAAAGTGGAGTAACAGATTACTCTGCCTCTGACTTCAGCCCCCTCTCGTTCTCCCCCGAAGGGGAGATGCAGGTTACTCCGTTTCTGTCATAGACTGGTGGTGCAGTTTATCCCGTTTCTGCCATAGACTGGTGGTGCAGTTTATCCCGTTTCTGCCATTGACTGGTGGTGCCGTTTACTCCGTTTCTGCCATTGACTGGTGATGCAGTTTATTCCGTTTCTGCCATTGACTGGTGGTGCAGTTCACTCCGTTTCTGTCATAGACTGGTGGTGCAGGTTACTCCGTTTCAGCCATAGACTGGTGGTGCAGTTCACTCCGTTTCTGTCATAGACTGGTGGTGCAGTTTATTCCGTTTCTGCCATAGACTGGTGGTGCAGTTCACTCCGTTTCTGTCATAGACTGGTGGTGCAGTTTACTCCGAATACTGATGACCATTGGTGGTCAAGTTGCAAAATTATGGATAACCCACTGGTAAACAGGCAGTCAAGAGTAACCAGTCCCTCCCCTACGGGGGAGGATAGGTGGGGGCTGATGGCAATATGCAGAGTAACTTGTCCCTTCCCATTAGGTAGGTCAGGATGGTTCTAATGACCGATTGGGGTTAAAATAAATAAAGCTGTATGATATTTCGATGATACATCAATGATACTTTTCTGTAAAGAGTTCGGAAAAGTATCATTGGCGTTACTCGTTGGCTTGCAGGATTTTAGCCGTTCTGAGAGACCATAAAATGATACTATGATACTTTTTCGCGGAAAAAACATTCTTATGTGTATATTTTGTGCTTGATTATCGTTACCCCTCCCAATAGGTCATTAGGCCGTTTAATATATAATTCAAATAACTGCTTGCAGTCTTTTGATTTTCATAAGGCGTCTTTCGTCTGTTTTTAAATCGCAATAGCCCGCTATTACTCATTGAAAGCCAAACAAAATCCATCCTTCTAAAAAACAAAATCCAAGCAAGCCCTAACGACTGATTTGGGTTAAAAGACAATCATATTTCGACCTTCTAAAAGCAAGCCATAGTAGTTGATTGTGATCTAAGAATTGGCGGTTTCATCGGAAAAAAACTTTTATTTTCCAACAGTTTTTCAATCAAGTGATTTTAGTTTGTATGTTACGAAGTCATACCAGGCAAGAGGTCCTAACTTATCAGAGCTGTAGCAATGGTCAAGACAAGTTATGGTTTTTTCGTCTGGCTGCCATCCACTTCTTGCATGATATTCTTCTGGTTTCTTATTGTGAGCAGGGTAATGTGATTTATCTACTTGCTTTTTTCTTTCTTTTTGTCCGTTTTCTATGTTATTGTCAATCTTTTTCCAATTCCGAATGTATACAGTCAATTCGTAAGTGACACTTTGTTATTTCTTTGTGATAAAATATCCAATATTTGTTCAATCCTCTTTCTTTCAATATGTAGCTTTGGCTTTGCTATCCCTGTATATGATTTAAGCAGAACAGGGTGTTTCCTTACATTCTGTAGCAAAACGGCAATTTTGCATTTACATTGCCCTATATATAATGTAATTGAGGCGTTGTATAATAAAAAAGCGTATATTTTTGCGATTTTTTTCAAAAAGCACAAAAAAAAGTGATATATTGTTTTGTGAAAATAAAATAAAGCAATATATTTGCAAGCGTAATAACAAAACAAGGAACATAGTAATAATTTAATTAAAGGAAACATACGATACTACTGACGAAAGCATATAAAAAGGACAAGAAATCGTGAAATCAACTTTTGTGGGAGCGTCAACGATAATGACATATTCTCCCGTTAGAGACAACTATTAACTGGCACCACAAGCCGTTACATTATTCATCAATCTCTATAGTCATAACGACTACAAATGATAGGTTCATAGTTTTTAAGGTCGAAAGTCAATTGCTAACCCAATTCAGACATTTCATCCAAAGTCTTTCAAAAATGCATCTTGACGTAGAAAAGCCGGTCAATTGAGGTTATCTGGTCTTTTACATTCCATTCCTCCACGACGCGAAACTGCGAACAGGTCATGACAGTCAGTATGAAAAGAGAAAAAACAGACATAATATATAATATTTCCAAGTACATTTTTAGCAGAAATGAATAAATTATATTGAAGGTAATGATTAAATAACATGTAACCCGTTGGCGGAATTAATTTAAGTTGATAAATATGAGTAAAAAGTTGTACATATCGCTGATTTTTAGTAACTTAGTGGTGCTCAAAACATTAAGTTCAAACCATCGTATGTACAACCTTTATACAAAATTCGTCAAAATACTTGAGATATGCAAGCAATTCTCTGAAAATCTCGTCAATGAATCGGGTAATGTTCCACGTCGTGGTCCTGTTCCCAAGTTTTCGGATTTGGAAGTGGTGGCGCTATCCTTGACGGCAGAGACCGAGAGCATTGATAGTGAGAAGTGGTTGTTCGACTATAAATTGCAAGAATACAAGGACAACATTCCCAATCTCATATCAAGGAGACAGTTCAATGACCGCAGGAAGAAAACGGCAGGCCTGTGTGAGGAACTGCGCAAGAGGATTGCCATGGAAATGGATGGCGGAGAGGAACAATTCTTTGTTGACTCCAAGCCGATAAAGGTTTGTAGGGTTGCAAGAGGAAAACGTTGCAAGATGGGACGTACCGGAAATTTCTCGCAAGCTCCCGACTTCGGCTTCTGTGCTTCGCAGAATACGTATTATTTTGGTTATAAGTTACACGCTCTCTGTGGGTTAAGTGGAGTTATCCATTCCTATGATCTGTCAAAGGCAAGTGTGGCTGACCTCCATTATATGAAGGATGTAAAACATACTTATCACGACTGTAGCATCTATGGTGACAAAGGGTATATTGGAGCTGACGTACAGCTTGACTTGTTCGAAACCGCACACATAAGACTGGAGTGTCCGTATCGGCTCAACCAAAAGGACTGGAAACCGACATTCATCCCGTTTGCAAAGGCAAGAAAGAGGATTGAGACAATATTCTCACAACTTACAGACCAGTTTCTGGTCATCAGGAACTACGCGAAAATAACGAATGGTTTGTTTGCCAGAATCATTGGCAAAATTAGTGCACTTACCATTCTGCAATACGTAAACTTCATTAACGACAAGCCCATTGGCAGAATTAAGTATGCACTAAATTAATTCCGCCAACAGGTAACATGTAGTATTTGTTCGGACGCGAACAAGAAAACCTTAGGCAAGGCATTGTGTGTCCTGTCTAAGGTTTTTTAATTTTTATATGCTTGTTATGATTGTCATTGTTACTATTTCTCTCTGACTGATTTTAATCCGTAACTTTATTGGCGGTGGTCATGCAAAATCTTCCATTTTGTATCTTTTGCATTACAAATTAATGCGACAAATTGTATTTTAATAGATTGCCTGCCGTATTTTCGCATAAAATGTTAGCAAAAAGTGAGTTTTTTTATTACTTTTGCCGATGAAACGACACGATGATACAAGAAGTCAGTTGTCGGCAGAAAGGAACAACCAGTATGGTGATTGATTCACAAATATTATTCCCACTATATACAAATATGTGTTTAATGAAATAGATATAACAATAATAATCCCAAAAAGCAAAGCCAATGAAAAAGTTTAAATCTTTAATGCTGTTAGCGGCAATGTTTGCTACTTCTGTAAGCGTCAGCGCACAGAAAGTATTGCTCGACGAGGGTTTTGAGACCGACTATGTGAGAGCTTCGGAAGACGACACTCCATTCTCGCGTCCTGTAGCCAGCGGCCAAGGGTGGACAACGGTAGACACCTACGCCGGCGAGACCCCCCAGTTTAAATGGACCAACTATTATTCTGAAAAAGGTACGATATCCGGTAAACACGTGGCATATTGCGACGGACAGATGTTTTCGGGTGCCGACGGCGCCGGACCGAGAGAGGAAATCCTGCTCACACCTGAGCTCGACCTCGACGACACCTATCAGCTGAGCTTCGACTGGCAGACCTCGCAGGTGGCATTCAGTGCCAAGTCCCTGTACGACCTGCAGGTGCGCATCGTGAAAAACGGTGACCTCGCCAATGCCGAGACGATATTCTCCATCCAGAATCCAGAAGACCTGAAAGAGAGCGGAGTGACCAACTTCGTGGGTTGGCAGACACAGTCAAGCAAGCTCGACCTCAGCGAATGGAAGGGCCAGAAGGTGAAGATCGCCTTTGTGTACAAGATGCTCACCACCAATTCAAACTCCATGGCATTGGACAACGTGCTCGTGAAGCAGTTCACTCCAGCCACTACACCAGTGGGCAAGCTCAACCTCACGAGCTATGACTACGGCAAGATGTATCTCGGAGAGAAATTCTATACCAAGCAGTTCACCCTCACCAACGTGGGCAAGAAGGGTCTGCAGATAACAGGCGTCGACATGCCTGACTGCGTTAAGATGACACTCGACCCTACCACAGTGAACCTCGACAAGAACGAGGCGGTCAACTTCCAGCTGTCGTATACCGCTTCGCTTGCCAGTCCATCGTCAGCTGACGTGGTGCTCCATACCAATGGCGGCGACCTTACCATCACCCTGAAGGCAACCAAGGAAATGCTGCCCGACGGTATGACAGAGGAAACCTTCGAGGCATATTTCCCACCGGCAGGATGGAAGAACTCAGGATGGTCGGCAACATCTACAGCCCTTGAGGGCGACCGCTCGGCAGTGGCAAGCGTAGACATGCAGGACAATTACATCACTACGCCACGCCTCGACCTCACCAATGGCGGCAAGTTGATATTCGAATACTACAACGACTTCACTAGCGAAGACGGTACTACATACCAGAGCAACGACATCAAGGTGGAACTCTCTACCGACGGCGGAAAGACATGGACCGAGAAATGGATATTCCCATACCAAGATGTCAGCAAGAGCAACGTGAAGGTGACACAGACCGTTGACCTCGGCACAGGAACAGACAACTCATACGTGCGCTGGGTGAACACCGGCGTGACATCAAACGACGGCGACGTGCCGGAGTGCAGCAACTTCTATCTCGACCGTATCCTCCTTCCTGCACTCTACGGACAGGACGGCGTGCCAGACACCTGCAAGGTGGTGACACCTAAGGACAAGGCAACAGACATCTATCCTAAGGACATCAAGCTCGAATGGACACCGGCATTGTTCGCCGAGGGCTACAACCTCTACGTGGGAACAGCCGAAGGCGTTTACAACGTGATCGACGGACAGAACGTGGGCAACGTGCTCACCTATACACTCCCTACAGCCGACTATGAGACTACATACTACTGGAAGGTAGTGGCATACAACACTGCAGGTCAGGCAACGAAATCTCAGGAATGGCGCTTCACCACACAGAAAGACGCTTCGGTTGCCGACTATCCATATACCGAGGACTTCAGTGGCGACAATCTGCCGACAGGCTGGACCACAGAAGGCGAGTCGCAGTATAACCGCGAATGGAGCGTCAATACAGTATCAGGCAATCCAATGCCATGCCTCTATGCCACATGGCTCAATAACGGAGAGCATATCTCAGTGTCAACACAGGAGTTCAAGCTCCCTGCCAACAAGACCATGGCAATATCATTCGACTGGGGCGACCGTCATCCTGTAGACCTCGTGGCAGATGCGAGCGGCATTGAAAAGAAAGTAAACATAGAGCCTAACAACGGCGTTGAGAAGCTGACCTTCGAAATCTATGCCGACGGTGAATGGAAAGAACTCTCTTACATGTCAACAGACTGGGCGAAGGAGAAGATCTACTGGATCAGAGAGTCGTTCGACCTCGCAGAATACGCAGGCAAGACAGTGAAGTTCCGCTGGACACACTACAGCTACAGCGGCAAGGATTCAGGCGGAGCTCTCGACAATGTGGTATTGGAAGAGAAAGAAGGCGACAAGGCAATCTTCAACAAGAGCGGATGGAACGCAGGCAAGGTGAACTACAACATGGCAAGCAATTCCGGCGACATCTTCACACTCATCAACAAGGGAGCCAATACGCTGAAGGTCAAGAGCGCAACGTTCGCAACCGGCAACTTCGAGACATCCATCAAGGCAGGCGACGAGATAGCAGCCGGCGAGGGACAGAAGTTCAACATTCAGTTCAATGCCAAGGATGCCGTTTCTACAGTAAGCGACAACCTCACAGTGACATTCGAGAGCGGCTACACCCTTTCGCTCCCTGTTGAGGGAACAGCGTTGGCAAGCAACGTTTACTACTATTCATTCGAGGACAACGACCTCGACCACAACTGGAAGAAAGACTTCACAATGATTGACGTGGACAGAGCTGCAACATCACGCTTCACATACTACGGCACAGAATGTCCGGAGAGCGGTGGCGTCTTCGCTTTCACCATCGTCTACGAGCGTCCTAACCACAACGGCATCGCTCCAATATCAGGCGACGCAGTGCTCATGGCTGGAACACCGTTGTCGGAGAACATCACGGGCGACAACTGGATTATCAGTCAGAAGCTCAAGGCTGGAGAAGGCGCACAGTTCGACTTCTGGGCACGCAACCTGGAGAGTCTGCAGAGCGTGTTGCCATCAGCAAAGCATAAGGTGGCAGTGCTCGTCAGCGAGACAGGCAACAGCAGCACCGACCAGTTCACAGAGGTATTGCCGCTTGAGGAGATTCCGTTCCTCGACCGTGCAGACTGGAAACACTACGTCATCGACCTCTCTGCATACGCAGGCAAGGACATCTACGTGGCAGTGCGCGACTACAACGCGACATTTGCTCTCCAGGCATTCTACGACGACTTCACGTTCACCAACTTCGTGCCGGCAGAAGGCAGCAACATCCAGGGCATCAGTGCTGAAGACGCACAGAACGCTGCAGTCACAGTATACTCTCTGAACGGATCGCAGCTCGCCAAGGGAACCGGAATGCAGACACTCGACCAGCTCGAGAACGGCATCTATGTCGTAAGGATGCAGACCGCCGACGGCGTGAAGACCATGAAGGTAACTGTTAAATAAAAATCTTTGAAAATTAGTATTGGTAATGGGTAACAGTCCCGCCCCAGCAGGCGGGACACCCCGTTACCTTTTTTTTATTTTCCCGCATTTTTTGCCGCAGCCGCAGTTAGCTATGGTATAGGCAGATAATCAGGAAACAATTAAAACGAAAAACAACGCGATATGAGAAAAGATATCCTACTCCTTACGTTTCTCTTCGTCCTTTTCGGCAGTATCCTCCCGGCATCCGCACAGAAGAAGGACAAGACGCTGAACATCACCGTTGTCGCCACTACAGGCGAGAATCTCAGCGGACAGCCGGTCAGCGTGAAGCAGACCGACTACGACGTGGCATATTCAAACGTCACCCTCAATGCCGAGGGCAAGGCCACACTGAAGGCATACGCCGGAAACCACACCGTAGCCGTGACACGCGACGGATATGAACCGGCAACGACATCATTCAACATCGCCGACGGTGAAACCGAGAAAAACGTGTCGCTCACATTGGTGGAGAAGACACGCAAGCCGTTCGCCTTCAACGCCAAGCTCAATGTAGACCCGTTCACAGGCAAGAACAGCGTGGCGCTGACATGGAACACCGAAGCACCGGCATTCTTCGATGATTTCGAGAGCTATGATCCATTCACCATTACCTTCGGCGACTGGACCGGTATCGACGGCGACCATCTCATGGCGGCACCGCTCACCGGCGACTATCCCAACCGAGGCGTGATGCAGTATGCACAGATCATCAATCCCCTCAAAGTAGATCCTATATGGTGGTATTCCTACCCGGTGCTCCGTCCTTATGACGGCAAACAGTATGTAGGTTTCGTGCGCACCGCAAACGGTGAAGCCAACGACGACTGGCTCATATCGCCCGAAATCACCGTGGGCACCGACAATATCCTCAGTTTCTATGCCAAGGCAGCCGACAAGTATAACGAGGAATTCTTTGTATATATCACCACCAAGACAGACAGTCCGGTGCAGTCAGATTTCACCCTCCTCACCAAAGGCAATGCCGAGAGCGTGGACTACAAGTCATGGCACGAGATGCAGTACGACCTCTCGCAGTATGCCGGCAAGAAAGTGAAGATAGCCATACGCTATGTAGGTGAGGCAAACTCCACTACGGGAGCCTTCATGCTGATGGTAGACAATTTCTATGTGGGTCAGCCGGATTATACAGCCCAGCCGGCGGCGGCAAAGCAGCTTGCAGCCAAGGCACACAGGGCAACTCCAGATATGGCGGCATTCTCGCCGGCCAACCCCAACGAGCGTTTCGAGGTGTATATGGACGATGCGCTGATTGCCACCACTGACGGATATACATATAATATAGATGATGTGGCAGCCGGCACCCACACCTTCGGAGTGAAGGCGAAATATCTCATGACAGAGAGTGAGATGGTGACCACGACGATAGACGTGAACCACGACGGATATGCGGCAGCAGACTTCACCGTATCTTCAAACAGCAAGCTCACTGCCGACGGACAGAAGCTGAACATGCTCTCAACAGCCAGCGGCGAGACATATACCGCTGTCGTTGCCGGCGGCAAGGCATCGTTCAAGGCACTCTCAAAGGGACAGTATCTTATGAATATCGGAGGCGGCGCCTTCAAGGAGCAGTCGGTAAACATCGACCTGACCGCCGATGCACAGTATGACCTGACGCTCGAAGACAATGTAATCACGCCATACAACATCACCGCTGACCTCACCGCTGCCGATGACGGTACGCAGACGGCACTGCTGAAATGGAACCAGGACCTCGGCTTCACCGACAGTTTTGAGGATTACGACGACTTCGCAACAGGAGAGTTCGGAGGATGGAAGACTATAGACAACGACAAGATGCCGGTTTATCCGATCAGTCTTGCCGGCTATATCATCAGCTTCCCGGGTTCAGGCACTCAGTCAAGCCCTACGGCAATACCTCCTATGGTGTTCAATCCGGCCAAGACCGAACCGGCGATGGTACCTACAGACAAGGCGATGTATGCCCCTACCGGCGACAAGTATGTCATCTTCTTCTCCCCACAGTCAAGTCAGGCAGACAAATGGCTCATCTCGCCGGAGCTGACAATCTACGACGGTTATGAACTGCAGGTTACGGCTAAGAGCTATGCCGATACCTATCCGGAGACACTGGAGTTTGCCGTTTCAGAGGGCAGCGATGACCCTACAGATTTCGTGAAGATCAGCACTGCAGCCAAGATGCCGTCCGACCAGTGGTCGGTATTCACCACTCCGCTCACAGACTATGTAGGCAAGAAAGTGCGCATCGGCATACACTATATCTCATACGACACCTTCTTTGCCCAGCTCGACGACTTCAAGGTAGGTCCGGCAGCAGGCAGCGCCTCGTCGGTGGACTATGGCAACGTGGTCAACTACAACGTATATCTCGACTCAGAGAAGGTGGGCGAGCCGACCACGCCGGAGTTCACGCTCCGCGGAATCACGGCAGGCACACACACCGTAGCCATAGAAGCAGTGTATCAGGGTGCGGTGTCGGAAAAGGGTTATTACAACATAGAAGTCAGCTCCATTGGTACCATCACCTCCGTTGAGGCAATACCAGCCGATGCCGAAGTGTATAGCCTCTCAGGCCAGCGCATCGCCACATCTATATCATCACTGCCTAAGGGCGTGTATGTGGTGAAGAGCGGAGAGAAGGTCATGAAGGTGCGCTTCTGACAATTGTTTCACATTATATTTGTAAAGTCATGAAAAGAATAGCGATATTATCAGCGATGCTGCTGCAGATGTCACTTTGCGGAGCACAGGAAATCACTTTGGGTTCTATGCGAACCCTGCGGAACATCAGCATACCCACAGTAAGAGAGTTGCCGGCCGATGGTGACGGCCAACGTCCGCAGCGTGTCCTGTCGGCAACGGAGCGTACGCTCGGCTACGTCAAAGGCGACAGCATCACCACAAGAGGCGTGTATGTGGGCAAGGCAGGCACGTTCAAGGTGGGTGCCATAATAACCCCTGCCACTCTGTCTGATTATGCCGGCTGCAAGATAGTCGGAATGCGTTTCGCCCTCAGCCAGTCGATAGGCAAGTCATCGGCATTCCTATATAATATAGTAGACAGCAAGGCGTCGGAGCTCGTCAGCAGTACCGTTCGCCGCACTGCAGAAGGATGGAACGAGGTGCGTTTCAACACCGCCCAGGAGTATACCATCACCGGCAGCGAGCAGCTGCTCTTCGGCTTTGCCTACAACGAGACGGAGGATATGGTGGCAGACAAAGCGGGAGCCCTCTGTTTCGACGTCTCGTCGGCAGTCAACGATAACGCTTCTCTGATAGAGAAAGAAGGGGCTTTCTATAACATCGACGGACTCGGCAACCTGTGTGTGCAGCTCATATTGGATGTCAGCAATCTGCCGGCAAAGGCAGTGCAGCTGCAGAATCTGATGACCGGCAACAAGTATCACAAGCCGGGTGAACAGATTGACGGTTTCGTGATGTTCAGCAACACGGGTCTTGAGGCAATCAATTCCGTGCGCATCGGCTATAGCATCGACAATGAAGAGCCGCAGTATATCGACCATACCGAGGCAGTCGCCTCCGGTGCTACGGGCAGTGTGGAACAGGTGTTCGCCCTTCCGCAAAACCTCTCGTCGGGCGACCATAAGATAAAGTTCTTCGTAGATAAGATTGACGGTGAGACTCCGGCAGAAGATGCGGCGTCGATGATATACAACGACATTGTTGTCTACACCCAGTCGCTGCCGCGTCAGAAACATTATGTGGAGCAGTATAACAGTCAGCAGAGCTATCAGTCAGCCCTCGTCAATGAGGACATGAGCGGCGAGAACTCCAAAGACAACATCTGTCTCGTTAATATCTACCGTGAGAACGAGCCGTTGAATGATCCGTCCTCAGACTATCTCTTCGGCCTATATGCCTACACCTATCCGTGCTTCACTGTAGACCGCTTCTATTTCATGGCAGAGCCATACGTCGCCTTCGACGTGAACGACTACGTCATGATAATGCCCGACATCGCGGCACAGTCGGTGGAGATGCTCGCTGCCGAGGCCGACAAGAATCCTTCGTTTGCAAGCATCGACCTGAAGCCGACATTCGATGATGCCAGCCGCAAGCTCACTGTCACAGTGTCGGGAAACGTGGTAGACGAATATCCTTCAGTGCTTGGCAACTTCGGCATAACGCTGATGCTCACCGAAGACAATGTGAAGTCCACTCAGCAGGTGCTGAACGGCAACACAGTGGTGACAGACAACAACTATATCCACAATCAAGTGTTCCGTACGTATCTCACCTCTTCTGTAGGCGACAAGGTGAACATCGTAGACGGCAAGTATGAGACCACCTATAACTTCACGTTGCCAGAGATGTGGAAAGCTGACGATATGCGCGTGGTGGCACTTGCCACAAGGTATTTCGATACCGTGGACGACAGTAATTTACTTGAAGCCGACGTAACCAATGCCATGAGCACCACGCTTAACGGTAAGGTGAATGCCATTGAGAGCGTTGAGGCGTCAGCCGCGGACAATGCTTCCGACGGTGTCTATACCATTGATGGCATGAAAGTAGGGGACGGTAAACTCCCGAGCGGAATATTTGTCGTCAGAAAAGATGGCAAAACTCATAAAGTTGTGATAAAATAACGTCGATATTTTATATTTGTCTGACTTTGTGTTGCGTATATGGTTTAAAAACTATAAATTTGCAACTGGGAACGTATAAACTACAACTAATTAATATATTTCGCTTATGAAACACTTGAATTATTTATTGTCGTTTCTCATGGCATTGCTGTGGGGGACCGGTGTGGCGAATGCTGACGTAGTGCAAAACTACACGATGGATTTCAACACGTCTATTGATGTGACCGACCATGAGTTCAAGGCGGCTTCAGGTTGGGGCCATATTGCCGAGAGCTATTACGACAATGAGGAATGGGAAACCTATTGGGTTACATACACCTATTCTACTACTGCGGGCGTTGGCGGTACCGGTGCTCTGAAAGTTGGAGACCAGACTATCGGTTCATGGTCAAACTCGCAGGCCGTGAATGACTTGCTCGTTACTCCTGCCGTGACAGGAACTTCGAGCATCTATGTGAAAAAAGTCTATAGCAGTGGCAGCATCTCCTTCTACAAGGTGACCAAGGATGCCACTACAGGCAAATTCGTGCAAGGCGACAAGATGAGCGTCACCATCCCAACGCTCTCCACTTCGGAGTATGTCAAGGTAGACATCCCTGCCGTTGAGGGCCAGTATATCGGAATACGCGCTTCTCAAGTATATCTCGACGACTTTGCAGCCGAGCAGGTGGACAAGGAGTTGGCCCGTTCGCTGAAGATCACCAGTGTGACGAAGGCTTCGAACACAGGCTATAGCATCGATTGCGACCCTACCGGACATTTCACCATCGAGCTTAAGGCTACCGTCACCAACAACGGTGACGTGACGCTGAATCCTGGCGACGAGAACTACAGCCTCTCTGTTGTAGCAGTGAAAGACAACGGCATTCTCGGAACTACAGACATCGACCAGACACTTGCTCCTGGCGAGTCAGCAGAGTTCACCGTTTCCGGTACTGCCGATTATGCCACATACAGCGGCTATCTCGGATATACCGTGAAGGAAAACGTGTCAAATACTGTAAGCACAAACAGACAGTGGTATGAGGCTGTGCCATACGCTCCCGTCATGGAGCTGCGCACAAGCGACGGCGACAAGGTGGCGACGACAGACAACTTTGCCTACGGCATGGTGCAGGCTGCCACCTCTAAGATGTTCACAATCAAGAGCACAGGAGCAGCACCGCTTGTAGTCACGGGAGTGACGGTTCCAGACGGATTCACTACCGACCTGCAGTTGCCTCTCACTATCGCGCCTCACGAAATGGCGACCTTCAACCTCACTCTCACCGCAGCCACTACAGGAGTGTTCAGCGGCAACGTGACACTGTCGGCTACCGGACTCGACGATTTCTCTTTCGGAGTGTCAGGAACAGTGCTCGACCCGTCTAAGTTCTTTGTAGACTTCGAGAACCAGGAACTCCCTGCCGGTTCATACGCCGAGGGCTCATGGAAGATAGCACAGCGCAACTATTCTTCTGAAGACAACGTATACTTCCTGAGCAACGGCACTCAGAACTCTGAGGATAAGTTCGTCACTCCTCTGCTCCGTGTGGCAGAGGGAGAGAAGATGACCGTTGATGTGGCACGTACATACTTCAACACCTCCGGCGACGGTGTTTATCTGAAGGTTTATTACTCTACAGACCGCCGCAACTGGACTCTCGCCAAGAATATCAGCAGTACGGAGATGAGTAGCACACGTGCCGTGTCTTACACATATACATTCGGTGAGCTCTCAACCTTCGTAATCGACAATATCCCTGCCGGTGACTACTATATCGGTTTCGTTGCCGGCTATAGCTGTATCGACAACATCTACGGATTCCAGAAACTCGACGTTGCCCACGACCTCGTGTTGAAGGAGCAGAAGATTCCTGCCAAGGGAATGGTGAACAACACTTATACAGCCAGCATTACATTGGATAATCTCAACGCTCTGGCAGAGGCTGCCGACTCTTATGAGGTTGCCCTCTATGTCAACGGCGAGAAGGTCTGCGAGGCTGTTGAGAAACCTGAGATTGCCGTAGCAGGCACAGCTACTTTCGAATTCTCCATGACTCCTCATGAGGTGGGCACATTCCCAGTATACATTGAGTTCAAGAGCCTTGCCGACGGATTTACCTTGAAGTCCGACGCAGTCGACGTTACTGTCAGCGAGGAAACGGCAAGCAAGGACATCGTGGTAGGTGAGGCTTTGAAGCAGGACTACAACGTACCGTTCTATTTCTTCAATGCCGACAACGCGCTTGGTGCCGACACCGACATCCTCTACCCGGCAGACATGCTGAAGAACTTCGGTCTCTCTGCAGGACAGAAGATCAGTTATATCACATACACCGGAACACCGCTGACTAACAAGGATTACAAGACCCTCAACGCTTATGCTTGTGTGGGAGCAGTTGATGAGGCTACATACACACCGAGCGAGAAGGAAGACGGAATGCAGAAGACGGAATTCTTCAAGGATGCCGCTTTCTCATTCAAGACCGACGAACCGTTCATCACAAAGATAGAACTTGAAGAGCCTATCGTCTGGGACGGTGTGCAGGCAATCCGCGTGCGTACCCATGCTCAGAGCAACACCTACGTAAAGGTGAACTACGATCTGGACACAAACTATAAGACAGCTTACTACAAGAGAACTTCATCTTCTTCGTTCTCCAACTGCGAGACCCCTGTTGCAGTGTTCGGTGTGACAGCCGATCCTGTTACGGTATCCGGTAAGGTGACATGCGGAGAGGAACCTGTTGCCAACGCCACTGTGAAGCTCACCAGCGGTGAGGTCTATTACACCGCGGTTACCGCTGATGACGGTACATATACAATGAGCATATTCCAGAGCGACAAGCAGTATGTGTTGACGGCCACTGCCGAGGGCTTCGATGCTTATGCTGAGACAGAACCGGTTGACGTGTCTGCCGGATTGACAAAGGATATCAATCTCGTTAAGACTTATGTAGCCGTGTCTGGTCTCGTGACCTATCGCAAGGCACCTCTTGCCGGAGCCAAGGTCACTCTGACCGATGATGCAGAGGAGACTCTTGAGGCAGTAACTGCCGAGGATGGAACATTCAAGTTTGACGCCGTGCGCCACTCAAAGAGCTACACTCTCAAGGCAACCTGCGAGAAGTTCAATGACTACACCGCTGCAGAACCGCTGGTGGTTGAGAACGACGACGTGAACGTGGCAGAGATTGCCATGGACAAGCCGAACGCCAATGTCACCGGTGTGGTGAAGTGTGGTGATGAGATTGTTGCCAGTGCAAAGGTGAAGGTGACTTCAAAGAACACCTACGGAATGGAGACAGAGCTGACTACCGATACTGACGGCATGTTCACGGTAGCTCTTCCACAGGACGTAAAATACATGTTCGCTTTCGAGGCTGAAGGTTACGAGCCATACGCTCTGACAGACTCTGTAGAGATTACAGGCGACTACGACTTCGGTACCGTAGAACTGAAGGCACTCACCGTAGACATCGTGATGCCAGAGGGCGGATACCTCGCTTATAGCTCCGACAAGGCACTCGACTTCTCCGTTTGCGACGGACTGAAGGCTTATGTCGTTACTGAAGTGAAGATGAAGAACGATGCTGCATACGTGGTGATGGCAGAGGTAGCCAAGGTGCCAGCCAAGACTGGTGTCATCCTCGTTGCTGCCGCCGGCGACTATACCGCCCGCGTGGCTCTTGACGCCGAGGCAGTGGAGACCAACCTGCTCATCAATACCGCTGATGAGGCTTACAAGGCAAAGGCTGACGAGAAGAACATTGTATGGACGTTGGGCAGAACGACAACCGACAAGGTGGCGTTCACCACAGCCGATGATATCGAGGTGCCACAGGGCAGTGCATACCTGCGCTTCGCTGCTGAAATACCTTATATATATATCAATGAGGCTGACGTTCCTAAACTCGACGGCATCAACGGCGTTTCTGCCAACGGCGCTCTCGACCTCAACGCTCCGATGTATGACCTCTCTGGCCAGAAGGTTGGCAAGGAGTACAAGGGCATCGTGATACAGAAAGGCAAGAAATACAGCAAGAAATGATAAGGAGATACCTGATTTTCTAAGGTAATACCTTATTGACATAGCATAGATGGGATGTGGCAATCAGTTTGCTGCATCCCATTTTGCGTTTACACTTTTCTTTGTCTCTGTCTGGCGACAATATATTGTAACGGGATTGTAATGCATCTGACATTTCCCAGTAATCTTGAATCATGACCTTTGCAACCGGAAACGAAAGGATAAATGAACAAATCCAAATAATGGAAATGAAAACAAGGATTACAGCTTTAGCTCTGTTCTGTCTTCTCGCTGGAACATCAATGGCTCAGACAGAAGAGGAGAAGGACAAACCATCTGCCGTAAACGTCCACGGTACGATACGCTCCAAGTATGAATACCAGACCGAAGAGGCAGAGGGACGCTTCGAAGTGCGCAATGCCCGAATCAGCGTTGACGGCAGCCTCTCGTCAATCATCCAGTATAAGGCGGAGATAGATCTTTGCGATGAGGGCAAGATAAAGATGCTCGACGCATACACACGGCTGAAACCAGTCAGCGGACTGCAGTTTACTCTCGGTCAGTTCCGTGTGCCGTTTACCATCGACGCCCACCGTTCGCCACACCAGCAGTATTTCGCCAACCGTTCCTTCATCGCCAAGCAGGTGGGCAACGTGCGTGACGTGGGTTGCGCCGTGGGCTATTCCTTCAATGTCGGCATACCGGTAGTGCTGGAGGCTGGACTCTTCAACGGTTCTGGACTGACAAACCAGAAAGACTATTGGACCAAGAGCGTGAACTACTCCGCCAAGGCACAGTTCTTTCTCCCTCATGGCTTCAACCTCACGTTGAGCACTCAGAAGATAAAGCCCGACAATGTGGCTGTGAATATGTACGACGCCGGTGCCTACTGGCATTCCAAAGGCTGGCACGTTGAGGCTGAGTATCTCTATAAACATTATGCCGACGATGCCTTCCGTGCCGTCCATGCCTTCGACTCGTTCGTGAGCTATGATATTCCGACAGGCAACGGATTCATCCGCTATGTCACACCGCTCCTGCGCTACGACTATATGAGCGACCACAGCGACGGCAAGCGCTATCTCGACGGCAAGGTAGACGAGATGGGCAAACTGACAGTGAACGACCACCAGCGTTCCCGTCTCACCGGCGGTGTCACTCTGAGTCTGAAGAAACCTTTCGTCAGCGACATCCGTCTGAACTACGAGAAATATTTCTATCGCAACAGCGGCGTTGCCCTTCCTTCGGAGCGTGACAAGATTGTGGTGGAAGTGATGACAAGGTTCTGATGAAAATGCCAAGTAAGTCCTAATGACCGATTTTGGCGAATCTCCGGCTTCATGTGTATGGCTAAATGGTCGTGTGCTCAAATTGAGTGTCATGGATGTTTGGGCGTGACTTATTATCCCGAACTGAGGTAACGATATGGGTTTAAGAGCCATTATTTTGCCGGGCAGCAATATTAATATATCTTAAATGTGTGCTCTCTCTTGTATTTTTTCTGTCCTTCGCTTCGTCTAATGTATGTAATGCGCCACAGAGACGCAGAAAAGCGGAAAATGCCTTTGATTCCTGAAACTATGGCGGATAGTGGCAGGAAAAGAGGATTCCAGAGTAATGACAGTTTGAAGAATAACAACAATCAACAGAGAGAGTATGAAAATCAGGAAAAGAATAATCGTTTTGGCTCTTCTCGCCGTTGCCTTCATTTCGGCAATGGCGCAGAAACAGCAGTTTGATTACACGATATATGGTGTGGTGGAAGATTCCATCACGCATGAGGGAGAACCCTACGCCACTCTCAGCATATACCGCAAGGGACATGAGGAGAAAGCCGTTCAGATGGCAGTTACCGACGCCAACGGCAAGTTCAAGGTGACGTCGAAAGGCGAGGGCGACTATGTGCTCGAAGTGAAATCGGTGAGCCGTACGCCGTTGCGCCGCTTTTTCACCGTCAGCAAGCAATCCAGAAGCCAGAACCTCGGCACGCTTCTCGTCAGCGACAGCAAGACAGAGCTGAAAGGCGTGGAGGTGGTGGCATACAAACCACTCGTAAAGGCCGACATCGACAAGCTGACATACAGTGTGGAAGACGATCCCGAATCACAGACCAACACCGTGATGGAAATGCTTAAGAAGGTTCCGATGGTTAGCGTTGACGGACAGGACAACGTGAAGGTGAACGGCTCCACATCCTTCAAGGTGTATGTCAACGGCAAGCCGAACAACATGATGACCAAGAATCCGAAGGAAGTGCTCAAGTCGATGCCTGCCACGGGAATCAAGAAGATAGAGGTGATAACAAATCCCGGTCCGAAATACGACGCCGAGGGAGTGGCTGGCATCCTCAATATCGTCACCGCCGGCAGCGGAATGGAAGGATATACAGCAACGTTCTCCGGCAATGGCGGAACGAGAGGCGGCGGAGGAGGACTCTTCGCCACGGTGAAGAAAGGCAAGTTCACCATGAGCGTCAACTACAACAGCAACTTCGACAACCAGGGAAAGGCGACGAAAGTGGACCTGCAGTCCATACTTGACGATGAAGGCAACTATCTCCGCACCACCACTCAAGACGCCCATGGCAAGACAAAAAACCAGTGGCATGGCGGAACAATGGAGGCGAGCTATGAGATAGACACCCTGCGCCTCGTGTCGGCATCCTTCTCTATGAACAGGGCATCATGGAATGCCCCAGGTGTGGGTTCTTTCACCTCCGTGGCTCCATACCTCGACAACAAGTTCCTATTCAGCCATGACATCAGCGGAAAGAACAAGGGCACCTACAACGACATCAGCGCCGGCATCGACTATCAGCGATCTTTCAAGACGCCTGGCCGTCTGCTCACCTTCTCATATCGTCTGGAGAGCAATCCCTGCACGACCCTTTCAGACTATCGCTACACCAACCTGCGCACTACTGCCGATTGGGCAGACTATACGGCATTGCTGGAGGACGTGCGCAGTGATGGAGACCAGAGCACTACGGAGCATACCTTCCAGCTGGACTTTACCACTCCGTTTGCCAAATACCACACGATAGAGACCGGCGCAAAATATATCCTGCGCCAGAACAAGGCATTTGACGACAGGTATTCGGCATTGTCGGAGAGCGGCAAGGAACAGGAATACGACACCGAAAACAGTTCGCACTACAAACACCGCAACGACATCCTCGCCGCATACCTCGGCTATGGACTGTCGGTGGACAAATGGTCGGCAAGACTCGGATTGCGCTATG
The DNA here is from genome assembly GCF_041323955.1 of Prevotella pectinovora. Classification (NCBI taxonomy): domain Bacteria; kingdom Pseudomonadati; phylum Bacteroidota; class Bacteroidia; order Bacteroidales; family Prevotellaceae; genus Prevotella; species Prevotella pectinovora. Next base: position 2,428,920 of record NZ_JBGLIV010000001.1, on the reverse strand, counting down.
AGCACACATTCCAGAAGGTGGAATATCTGCTCGGCAGAGGTTCTGACTTCAGCAAAGACTTCGACGACCTCGTGCCGTCGGCAAAGATAGGCTACAAGATTTCAGACACCCAGAACCTCTCGTTCAACTACAAGATGCGCATCAGCCGTCCGGGAATATGGTATCTCAATCCGTATCTCTCAGATACTAACCGCGAACAGCTGACACAGGGAAACCCGAATCTGGAATCAGAGAAGAACCACTCGTTCGACCTGCAGTTCGGCAGCTTCGCCCAGAAGTTGAGCTACAACATCTCCGTGGGCTACAACTTCACCGACAACAGCATACAGAGCTTTCAGAAGATGGTCACCGACAATGAAGTGGCCGGTCTGCAGAATCCTACAGGCAAGCAGGTGCTCTACACCACATATTATAATATGGGAAAGACCCAGAGCGCCACCTTTAGCGGATATGCCAGCTGGTCGCCGTTCACCAACACCCGACTTGTAGCCAACACATGGGGAGGCTACAGTCATTTCAGCGACGGCCAGGGTCTGAAAAACCACGGATGGAACATAAGCGTATATGCCCAGCTACAGCAGACGATAGCCAAGACGTGGACAGCGTCGGCAAGTGTGTTCAAGATGACGCCGGGCGTCAATCTGCAAGGAAAGACGATGGGATATTTCAGCCATACGCTGAGTCTGCAGAAGTCGATGCTCAACGACAGACTCAACATCACGTTCACTGCCGACAATCCGTTCCAGAAATACTATCATATCAAGTCGAACAGCTCCGGCAAGAACTTCGCCACATCTTCTTCAATCAAGTTCATACCACAGTCATTCTCCATTGGCGTCAGCTATCGCATCGGAAAGCTGCAGAGCGGTGTGAAGAAGACAGAGCGCACAATCACCAACGACGACGTTAAGTCGGGCGGCGGCGGTGGCGGCAAATTAGGTGGCGATAATGTGGGAAGCTAAGACTTCCTCCTGATTTCCAGATATTTGTTTATCACGTCTACCGATAGATTCTCGGGCGGGGTGAGAATACTGAGAATACCGTTCTGGCGGAGCAGCGACACTATCAGCCGTTGTTCCGCCATTGTCTTTTCGGCTATCACGTGGCGGTAGTAGTCCTCGGTAGAGGAGTAGGGCGTTTCCACATATTCCTTCAGATCGTTGTCGATGAAGAACACCACGAGCAGCGTGTTGTCCTTTGCCAGTTGTTTCATGTATGGCAGCTGGCGTTCCATGCTCGCCTTGCCGTTGAAGTTGGTGTAGAGAACCAGCAGGCTCCGCTTGCTTACGTGGCGGCGTATGCTGTCGCAGAGCGACGAGAAATCGCTCTCACCGAATGTAGAGCGCTGTTTGTATAGCGACTCCAGTATCGTCTGCATCTGTCCCGGCAGCTTGGCGGGTGGCACATAGGAGTCGAAGTCTTCGCAGAAGGAGGCGATGCCCGCCTTGTCCTCCTTGTATATGGCGATATACGACAATACCAGACTGGCGTTTATTGCATAGTCGAGCAGCGTCATGCCGCGGAAGCTATGCTGCATCATGCGCCCCTTGTCGATGATGCTTATCACCTGCTGCGACTTCTCCTCCTCGTATGTGTTCACCATCAGACTGTGGCGGCGTGCCGATGCCTTCCAGTTTATGCAGCGGTAGTCGTCGCCGCTCACGTATTCCCTTATCTGTTCAAACTCAGTCTTGTTGCCCGGCCGGCGGATCTTCTTGATGCCCAGTTCGGTGAGACGGTTGCTGATGGCGAGGAATTCAAACTGCCTCAGTGCGAGATACGACGGGTAGACCCTCACCGTAGTTTCGTTGCCGCACGAGAAGCGCCTCTCAATCAGTCCGATACGTGTGGATGCGAACACGCGGATTCTGCCAAACCCGTATTCGCCGCGCTTCGTCGGTCTGAGTCTGTATTCTATGTCCTTTGTCCTGCCCTTTCCCACGCTGGCTCTGAAGTCGATGTCGCGCCGCTGGAAGATGAACGGAATCTCATCGGTCACCGACAGTCTCACGGCAAAGGGGAAACGGTTTTCTATATGTATGCCGATGATGTTGTCGTCGCCATTCGAGAATCTGTCGGCGCAGCGTCGTTCGGCGCTGATCCCCTTCTTGTGGTATAGCGCAAAGAATTCCACTACGAACAGAGTGGCGATGACAGCCACCACAGTCCATCCCACCTCGCGCAGCACCGGCAGATAGAGTCCGCCGGCGATGATGAAGATGGCCATTGTCAGTGCTATGTATAGTCTTGTCTTTAAGAACATACCGTCAGTGAGTTATCTTTGTTGCAATTCCGTGAGTGTGTGTTATTTCGGCACCTCCACTTTGTCGATGAGAGTCCTCGTCACCTTGTCGGGAGTCAGTCCGCTCATCTCCGCCTCGGCATTGAGGATAATGCGATGGTGTATGACGTATGGTGCCACCGCCTTGATGTCGTCGGGTGTCACGAAGTCGCGGCCCTGCAGCAGGGCATAAGCCTTGGCACACTGCATCACCGCCACCGTGGCACGTGGCGACGCACCCACAAACACCGCCTTGCTCTTGCGTGTCTGGCTTATTATCTCGGCGATGTAGCGCATCAGCGACTCTTCCATCACCACGCTGTCCATCATCCTGCGCATATCCGTGAGCTGTTCCTTTGTCATTATCGGTTCCACGTCGTTGATGCGGGCAAACTGCGAATTGCCGTTGTGGCGCTTCAGAATCTCCACCTCTTCGTCTACCGACGGGAATCCCATCGTTATCTTCATCAGGAAACGGTCGAGTTGGGCCTCCGGCAGGCGGTAGGTGCCCTCCTGTTCTATAGGGTTCTGGGTGGCGATGATGGTATATACGTCGTCCATCTTGTATGTGTTGCCGTCGATGGTGGCTTGTCTTTCCTCCATCACCTCGAAGAGGGCAGCCTGCGTCTTTGCCGGCGAACGGTTTATCTCGTCGGCAAGCACGATGTTGGCGAACACCGGACCAGGATGGAAATCGAATTCCGACGTCTTCATGCTGAATACCGATGTGCCGAGCACGTCGCTCGGCATCAGGTCCGGCGTGAACTGTATTCTTGAGAACTTCGCGTCGATGAGTTTTGCCGTGAGTCTTGCCATGAGCGTCTTCGCCACGCCTGGCATTCCCTCTATCAGCACGTGGCCGTTGGCGAGGATGCAGGTTATCAGCATGTCGACAGCCTCCTGCTGTCCCACGATGACGCTTGATATTCTCTTTCTTATCTGTGATATTCTCTCGTTGAATAGCGAGAGGTCTGTTCTTGCTTCCATATCTTGTGATGTTTGGGGTTATGATAGTTTTCTTGTTATCTCGTTCATGCTGTCGATTGCCTTCTTCATTTCCGGGTCAGAAACCTGCAGTTCGTTGCTGACGAGAAATCTCAGCTGTTTCAGCGTCTCGATTATCCTGTCGTGTGGCATCCCGGTCAGAGCGGCGATGGCCTGGGAGTTTTCCTCGTCGTCGGCAATGTTGGTGATGTCGGCGGCTGTGCTGTGGCGTATGGCATCAACGAAGGTGGCGTATTTCTTTTGCAGCAGGTCGTTGTTGTCGTGTCTTTGCCAATAGAGAGTTCCGATGAGTTTCACGAACTCAATGTTGTGGTTGCGAGGTGCTTTATACACTGGTATCACCCTCTGTCTGCGTCGTGCGTTGAAAATCAGGAACAGCAGGATGGTGAACAGCATGAGCTGCCATGCCTCGGTGAGCGACGGCTGGCTGAACACATAGTCCAGCGGAGTCTTCTCTTCTTTGCCGCGCAGCATGGAGTCAGAAAACCTGCTCGTACCCTTTGTGCTGCGCAGCGTCGGTTTGTCGGCGAGTTCAGCCATGAGCAGCGACGTCAGTCGGGTGTTCCTCCGGCTCAGTATGCCGTAGTTGGAGAAAGGCAATGCGCTCGCCACCACAATCAGTCTGCCTTTGCCGACCTTCTTCTCTATAGCCACGGGATGCTTTACCGGCGGCAGGTCGTCATTATAGTCGTCGTTGCCTTTGTAGAATTCTTCGTTGAAGTCCTCCAGCTTTCTCAACCTCGTTCCTTCGTCCGGTTCCTTCATTATCTCTTTTTGCCGCTGCTGGTTGGACTTGAAGTAAATCCTTGCATAAGGGTTTGCCCGGTCGTGGTTGAACACGTGGGCGATTTCTCTGTATTCAGATTCCTCATCGCAGATGAGATAAGAGTCGAACATGAAGTCATACAGCTGCATATTTTCTGGTGTAGAACCGTTGCTCTTGTCGTAGAATATCGTGGTGTATGGCCGATAATCATTGTCGTTATTCTGGTTTATCAGGTTACTGACGTCTCTGAACAGATATTTGCAGTGCACCACGCCGTAGTCGTAGGCGAGTATGCTGTCGGTTCCATCCCTAAGAAAATTGGTTACGGCGATCATCACCGTGGCCCCGTTGTTCAGCATCCGTTTCAGGGCGTCCGCTTCGGTTTCAGAAAGATTCAGTTTCTCAGCCGCTATCAGCACGTTGTGTCTGCCGTCGGCAATCTGGTTGAGTCTCTTGTCCGTCACTTCATATCCCTTCGGCATGCTGCTCCGCATCACGCTGTCGAACACCATACAGCCGTAAGGCTCACTGTCGTTGCCGTCGTGAGTCTCCAGCCATACGTATTTATGTGGCATGGACAGCTGCAGCACTATCAGCACGGCGAGCAGTGACAGAATTGTCATTATGAATCCTCTGCTTGTCTTCATGGCGTGTCGTTTAGCTTGTTTTCGTTTATCGTTCCGGCAATGCCGTCGGCGAGTGAGCATACAGTGGCAAAGAGGTCTTTGTCAGCATCGAAGTCGCCGTATCTCACTCTCAGGAAATGGTTTGTCATGATGCGCAGTTTCTCGTCCTGGAACTCCCGGGTGTATTGAGAAGGTGTCTTGAAAGGCTGCCAGTCGATGATTTCCCTGTCCGAGAGCAGTCGCAGCGTCTTCAGATACGTCAGTCTTATTGCCTCCCTGTAGTTCCCGTTTTCGGCGGCACGGGTTATCTCCGTATCGAAGTCGATGCCGTAGATAGTGTCTTCGCTCACAGTATATTCCATCTTGTCGCCTCTGCTTTTCTTGGAGAAGAACAGGTCGGGCCTCTTTATCATTATCACCGCCACGATGGCTATCACGATGGCAATGGCTATCAGCGACCATATCAGCTGCTGGTTTTCGGCGTATGTGTCGCTGCCGAAGATGGAATCAATAAAATTCCTCAGAGCTTCGCGCAGCAAGTCGAAATACGAACTTCCCGGCTTCACTATCTGTGAGTCGTAGTCGTATTCCTGTCGCAGATTTTCAATCTGCAGACTGTCCATGGTCAGTGGGCTTGTCATTATGGTCAGTGAGTCAGTCATTGGCGTCAGAGTTTTTCAAAGTCGTCAATCTCGTCGAAGCGGGGCTTGCCGTTGGTGTTGCCTTGATTGTTGTTGGAATCGTATCCGCTTCCATTGCCGTAACCGTAATTGCCGGCATTGTTCCTGGTGTCGTCGTTTTTTCCGGTGTCGTCGTTATTGCCGCTGTTGTTCCGGCCGTCGTTGGCGAGATTGTCAAAATCGTTTATCTGGCTTGTTATTCCCTCATCGCCCAGCTTGTCGGCGGCATGGCCGTACTGGTAGGCGATAGCCACAGCCAATATCGAATATCCGAGATACGACACGAATGTGGTCAGCACTCCCATGATGTATGTCGCTATGGTGTATACAGGACTGTTCACTATGGGGGAGAGGTCGGATGTTATTCCCACCATTGACTTCATCGCCAGCAGGATGGAGTAGGGGATGCTCGCCATGTTGCCCACCATGCTAACGATGAGACTTATCACGACACAGATGGCGAAGATTCCTCCCCAAGTCTTGAAGCCCCAGACAATCGTTTTCTTCAGAGCCTCTGTTATGGAGATGCGCTCGAAGATGTAGACAGGGAACAACAGTGACAGAGGGATGAACAGGGCGAATGAGCCGAACAGCGGCAGCACAAGGAGAAATGGCGATACCATTGCGATGCCGATAGATACGAGAAGTATCAGCGCCGCAATCAAGTCTATAGTCACCATGGCAGTTGCAGCTCTCAGCATCGTCCTTTTCAGTTTGGGCAGCAGTTCCTTGAAGGTCATTCCGCTGATGTTACCCTTGTTCTCCTCGTATGCCATCATCAGTGCGTATGTCATGCCGAAGACCAGTGTCATGCCTATGATGGAGAAAACCATCGTTGCAGCGCTGCCGGCGATAAACTGCATCAGTAATCCGTCGTTTCCCGACATGTTGTTGATTTTGTCTATGTCCATCATTCCCTGCATGTAAGTGTTGAGGCTCAGCGCCTGAAACATGCTTAAGGGCAGAAGGATATAAGTCAGCATACGCAGATATACCTTCCAGTTTCTGCCGAAATAGTCGAAGGTGTCGTTGAACTTCTGTGTGAACGTGCGTTCCTTGTATAGTGGGATTATTGGTTTTTGGGATAGATTCATTGTCGTTGTTTTTTATTATAATGTCATTGATTGATGTTTCTTGATTGTGTTCCGTTTAATCCGGTGTCATTCCGTTTGATGAATGATGCATACTTGTCTGTTGGATAAGGTCTTCGTCATACGGAAGGTCTGATTCCCGGAGCGTCGTCAGCTTCTGTTTCCCGTTCCTTCTCCTTGGCAGCACCACGAAATAGAATATCACGAATGCGAGACAGAGAATGATGAACGAGAGGCGCACCCCGTCGGCAACTTCCGTATGGCGTGTGAGGAATCCCTCGATGAATCCAGCCACGATGAATATCGGCACTGTGCCCACGACGATTTTCAGTCCCCGTTTAGCCCCTCTCCTGAATGCCGTGATGCGTGAATACGTGCCGGGAAACAGTATGCCGTTGCCCAGTGCTATTCCGGCAGCACCTGCCACCACGATGGCGCTCAGCTCCAGTGTGCCGTGCAGGAATACCGCCAGCATCGACTCGCCCAACAGCCCATGCTGCCAGAATAGCGTCTCGAAGCATCCCACCATCACGCCGTTGTAGAACAGCATGATGCCCGATCCTATACATGTCAGCATTCCCATGGCAAAGATGTTGAACGACACCCCGATATTGTTCTGGGTGATTTCGAGAAACGAGTTCATCTCTCTGCCGCCGGTATAAACGTTCATCGGCATCCCTTCCTTGATGTTCTCCAGTGTCATGTCCACATAAGCGTCGCCCAGGATGATGCGGCAGAAATCATGGTCGCCGAGCTGCGACACGATGCCTGTCACCACGCTCACCATCATTATGATGAAGGCAGCCAGCAGCAGTCGCCTTGCCTCAAACATCGTGTCGGGCACCTCCTGAGTCCAGAAGGTGATGAGGCGGCTCCACTTCTCCTTCTTGTTGCGGTATATGCCGTTGTGGAGCGCTACGCAGAGGTTGTTGAGATACAGCGTTATGCGCGAGTTGGGATAGTGGGTATAGGCAAAGGCGAGGTCGGCAGTGGTGTCGGTGTAGGCATCGGCAAGGTCGTCGGGCGAATATGCCGACGGGTCGTTGGCGATGCTCTCCACGTCTTGCCATTTCCTGATGTTGTTTCTTATGAATATGATTTCCTTCATTCCTCACAGTCTGATTTTGTCCTTTGCCGATAATATTTTGGCAAATATGTCGCAAATGTAGTCAGATTTCCATATATTTGCAAACGGCAAGCGATAAAACTTGCATACAAAGATAATAACCACTCGTTTTTTTTACAACATGGCAACGGCAGACATATTGACAGGACAGTTTGTGATACTCGACCAGACATCGGCGAGCATCGGCGACCGCATCATAGCGCGCATCATAGACATGATGGTGCGCGTGGCCTATGTCATCGTTGCTCTGGTGTTCTTCACTTGGGTGCCAAGTGGCGTCGATGATGATTTCTGGTCGCTCATGCTGGTCCTGCTCGTGGGATTGCCGCTGGTGTTATACACCTTCCTGTGTGAATTGCTTTTCAACGGACAGACCATAGGCAAGATGGTGATGAAGATACGCACGGTCAGCGTCGACGGGTCGTGTCCCACGATGGGCAGCCTCTTTCTGCGCTGGCTGCTCGAAATCGTAGACGTCACCTTCTTCTTCGTTGGCATAATCCCCATCATCACCACCCGCCGTCACCAGAGATTCGGCGATCTTGCCGCCGGCACGATGGTGATAGCCCGTCCCGACCCTTCTCTGATGCATATCTCGCTGTCAGAATTCCAGTATGCCTTCCCCGACTACCAGCCCCATTATGCAGGCGCAAAGCTTTTGTCGCTCGGTCAGGCAGAACTGATAGAGCGCTTCGTCAACGTGGCGGACCGCCACGGGGCTTGTGATGAGTCGGCCCTCGCCAACCTTTCCCGTAAGGTGGCTGCCGCCATTCAGGCTCCCGGCAATCCCGACAGTCTGCAGTTCCTCCGTACGGTGCTCAATGATTATCGTTATTATTCCCTTAATGAGGTGTGTTTATGTTAATGATGCTCTCGCTTCAGAGGCGGGATTTGCCGGCAGGGTAAACCTCTATCGCGCCTTCAAACGCAAGACCGAAGTGTCGCCGACAGACTGGGATGCCTATAAGTCGCCGCTGACCGACAATATTGCCATTGATTGTTAAAAAACAACAAGAATACACATTAAATCAGTCATAAGAAAGCGTGGTGTTGCTTATTCGACAGGGTTTTTGTAAATTTGCAATGATTTTCAGGGCGTATCTTCATCGGATGCGCCCATAAACTATATGCTATAAACAGAATTATGAATATAATCAGCGAAATAAACAAGGCGGCGCTCGAAGCCGTGAAAGCACTCTACGGACAGGATGTACCAGAGAAGATGGTGCAAGTGCAGAAGACAAAGAAGGAGTTTGAGGGAAGCCTCACGCTCGTGGTTTTCCCATTCCTCAAGATTTCAAAGAAAAAGCCTGAAGACACAGCGGCTGAAATCGGAGAATGGATGAAACAGAACTGCAAGGCAGTGGCAGACTACAACGTGGTGAAGGGATTCCTCAACATCGTAATCGACACTGCGGCATGGATAGGGATGCTCAACGACATCAACGCCGACGAACACTATGGCGAGAAGCAGGCAACGGAAGACTCTCCGCTGGTGATGATAGAATATTCTTCGCCAAACACAAACAAACCTCTACACCTGGGTCATGTGCGCAACAACCTGCTCGGATGGTCGCTGGCGCAGATCATGGCGGCCAACGGCAACAAGGTGGTGAAGACAAATATCGTGAACGACCGCGGTATCCACATCTGCAAGTCTATGCTCGCATGGCAGAAGTGGGGCAACGGCGTTACTCCAGAGACAAGCGGCATGAAGGGCGACCACCTCATCGGTGACTTCTACGTGGCTTTCGACAAGCACTACCGCGAGGAGGTGAAGGAACTGAAAGCCAAGTTCGTGGCAGAAGGCATGGACGAAGAGGCTGCCGAGAAGAAAGCCAAGGATGAGGCTCCGCTGATAAAGGAGGCCCACGAGATGCTCGTGAAATGGGAGCAGGGCGACAAAGACGTGCGCGACCTGTGGCAGAAGATGAACTCATGGGTATATGCCGGTTTCGACGAGACATACAAGAACCTCGGAGTAGGCTTCGACAAGATATACTACGAGTCTGACACCTACCTCAAAGGCAAGGCAAAGGTGGAAGAAGGACTGGAGAAGGGACTCTTTGAGCGCCACGAGGACAACAGCGTGTGGGCTGACCTCACCAACGAGGGACTCGACCAGAAACTGCTGCTCCGTTCTGACGGCACTTCGGTGTATATGACTCAGGATATCGGTACCGCCGAGATGCGTTTCAAGGATTATCCTATCGACAAGATGATATACGTGGTGGGCAACGAGCAGAACTATCACTTCCAGGTGCTCTCGATACTTCTCGACCGCCTCGGCTTCAAGTGGGGCAAGGAGCTCGTACACTTCTCCTATGGTATGGTGGAACTGCCAAACGGTAAGATGAAGAGCCGTGAGGGAACAGTGGTGGATGCCGACGACCTGATAGAGACAATGGTGGCCGACGCCAAGAAGACGAGTGAGGAACTGGGCAAGTTCAACGACATGACAGAGGAGGAGCGCAACGAGATAGCCCGCATCGTGGGTATGGGAGCGCTGAAATACTTCATACTGAAAGTTGACGCCCGCAAGAACATGCTCTTCAATCCGGAAGAGAGCATCGACTTCAACGGCAACACCGGTCCGTTCATCCAGTATACCTATGCCCGCATCCGCAGTATTCTTCGCAAGGCAGCCGGTCAGGGTGTCACCATCCCGGATGCGCTCGCCGACAATATGCCTCTCTGCCAGAAGGAGACGGAGCTGATACAGAAGATGGACGAGTTTGGTGCCGCAGTGCGTCAGGCTGGCAAGGACTACTCTCCGAGCGGCATCGCCAACTACTGCTATGAGCTGACCAAGGACTTCAACCAGTTCTACCACGACTACAGCATCCTCAACGCTGATACCGAAGAGGAGAAAGTCGTTCGCCTTGTCATCGCCAAGAACGTGGCAAAGACCATTAAGAACGGTATGGCACTGCTTGGCATCGAGGTGCCTGAGAGAATGTAGTTGATTCATAATTGCAATTCGTGGTTGGTGGATGATATCGTTCGGGCATCAATCATGAATTGGTGGAAAAGCATAAAGGGTGGCGGAAATTGAAGATAAGTGACGGTGAAAAAATAACTTGGTATGATTTGAGCCTCGTATTTTTTGAGATGTTTTCTTCACTCGAAGAGGGAGTATAGCGGGCTATATGACCGATGAGAGGGATGAAAACAGCCAAAAAGATGAGGTTGACACCTTTTTGAGATGTTACATTTCTCACTCAAATCGTATCAAGTTATTATTTTACCGTCACTAAAAGATATTCTGTCACCCTGACTTTTGCTTATGGAAGAAGTCGGTGACGTCGGATTTACAGACTTGGACAGAAATGTGATGCCCCCACCGGATCGGTCATTAGACCGTTTGGGCAAATGTATAGCACCGGGAATATGCTCCGGTCTGTAATTATGAATTATGAAATATGGATTATGAATTGACAAACCCTCCGTCGTATAGAAACGACACCGTGTTGCCGTTGCCGATGGAAGTGACCGCCGATGCGTGGGCGGTTGATGCGGCATGTTCCGGCAATCCCGGTCCGATGGAATATCGGGGTATAGACCTCGCCACGGGAGCCGTGGTATTCCATTATGGTCCTGTGCACGGCACTAACAATATCGGTGAGTTCCTCGCCATTGTGCATGCACTTGCACTGATGGAACAGAAAGGCATACGCAAGACAATATATTCAGACAGCCACAATGCCATACTGTGGGTCAGCAAGAAGCAATGCAAGACCAAGTTGGAACGCACGCCACAGACTGCACAGCTATACAATGTGATAGCACGGGCGGAACAGTGGCTCAAGACACACCCCTTCCGTGTGCCGATACTGAAATGGGAGACGAAACGCTGGGGAGAAGTGCCGGCGGATTTCGGAAGGAAGGGATGAGGCTGATCAGGGTATCAGACTGCTGATGAAATGTGAAAACTGCATTTAATCCGCAAATAATTACAATTCTCATGCAATGTTTTCTGCTAACGGATGTTAACCTTATAGAAATCGTTTCAAGAGGTTAAACTGTTGGAGAAACATTGTTCACCCTCAATCGGACATCAGACCCCGTTGAGATTTAACAAAAGAAGGAGCTGCCTATACATTATTATATAATATAACTATAGGAATGCATATATATAGAATGAAGGCAAGTCTCTCTTAACAATAGTGAACAATGATGTACATATCGGAACAGCAACTCTATGAACGCCTGCAAAGCGGTGACGCTATGGCGCAGAAGGCTCTCTACGCGAAGTATGTGGGGAGTCTGACTGCCGTTTGTTCCCGTTATGTGGCAGATGCCGACGACGTGAAGGACGTCATGCAGGAGGTGTTCATCAAAGTGTTCACACAGATTGCCTCGTTCACCTTCCGTGGCGAAGGTTCGCTGAAGGCATGGCTGATGAGGATTACCGTCAACACATCGTTGACCTATCTGAAGAATGCCGGACGTCTGAGCGTGGTGAGAGACGACACACAGGTGGCTGACATTGTGGAGGACGAGGAACCGGATGCCGAAGGAGTGCCGCCAGACGAACTGCAACGGATGATAATGCGCTTGCCCGACGGCTATAGAACGGTGCTCAACCTATATGTCTTCGAGGACAAGAGCCACAAGGAAATCGCCGCATTATTGAATATAAAGCCGACGTCGTCGGCGTCGCAGCTGTTTCATGCCAAGGCGCTGATGGCGAAAATGATAGTAGAATATAAAAGAACCCATTGACTGTTTCACGATGAAGGAAGAGTGGAAATACAAACTGCAAAGAAGTCTGGCAGACTATGAACAGTCTGCCCCAGACGGATTGTGGGAAGACATACAGAAAGCTATGTCTGCCTCTGCCGGCGTGATGCAGGATGCAGGTAAGGTGATACCGCTGCCTGGCAAGAACCGTACAAAGGTGGTGGCGCTGAGGATTGCCGCTGCCGCAGCATGCGTTGCTTGTGGAGTGGGACTGTATCTCAGTATGCCGGACCACGACAAGGGCGCACACTCCATGGTGGCAGATGCCTTGGGAGACGGAAGCAAAGCAGCTGGCAGCAATGGCATGCAGACTGATACTCCGGCAAACGGCGACGGTCATGGCATGATGCCGCAAAGACACGACGCTGTGGGCAAGCTTCTGGCAAAGGCGGATATCCCGGCAGCAGTGAGAGAGGCGATAAGCTACGCACAGAAGGAAACCCAGACGGAACAGTTGGAATATGCTCCGCAGGAGGCAGCGGCTGTTGCTGCAGCCAACAATGGTAATGCTTCTATAGAAAAGAAACCAGAGACACAGGCTAATGCCGTCGGTGCGATGCGTGAGAGCGTGGTGCGTCGTGGCAGTAATGCGTCTTCAGCTCGTTATATGAACACCTCGTCGAAAACTGTGGATGTCAGCCATTCAGCATCAGAGGGACGTCTCACGGCAAGTCTTTTCGCTGCCAATGCCATGGGCGGAAGCGGCAACAGCATAACCAGCGACAGGTCGATGTTTGCGATGAGCGATATGATGTTCAATGATTATCCCGAACTGAGCGATGCCTACAGTGCCGTAAACACAAGGACTTCCGGCAGTTCGCTCAACGATGAGAGCGTTGACCATCATCAGCCGATACGCGTAGGACTGTCGTTGCACTATTCCCTCTCTGAGAAGTGGGGACTGGAGACAGGACTCACATACTCATATCTCTATTCTGAGACTACGGCAGGCAAGAGCGACAACCGCTACGACACAAAGCAGAAAGTGCATTTCTTAGGCATTCCGCTGACTGTGGACTATAGCATCTGGCGCAACAAGCTGCTCAACGTATATGTGGCAGGCGGCGGAATGGTGGAGAAGAGTCTGAGAGCCAAAGCCACCACATCGTATGTCCTCAACGGCAGGGAGATGAATACCGAGACCAACAAGCTCAGCATGAAGGAACTGCAATGGTCAGTAAATGCCGCTGCCGGCATACAGCTGAACATCACCAAGGAGGTGGGCATCTACGCCGAGCCGGGCGTGGGATACTATTTCGACAATGGCAGTGATGTGAAAACGGCATACAGCGACAATCCTTTCAATTTCAACATGAAGCTAGGTTTGCGTTATTCGATCAAGTGACATGACATCTCAATCAGATGATACGAATTGGTAATGACAGTTCAATACAATCAGCAGGTTGTAATGGACTGTCATTAATTGTTTTCAGACGGTTTGATAATCCCGAAACGCTCGTTTAACCCAAATCGGTCATTAGGGCTTGCATGGATTTTGTTTTTTAGAAGAGTGGATTTTGTTTGGCTTTTAATGAGTAATAGCGGGCTATTGCGAATTAAAAACGAGCAAAAGACGCCTTATAAAAAGCAAAAGACTGCAAGCAGTTATTAAAATTATACATTAAACGGCCTAATGACCTCTAAGTTTGCAGAAGATTGCGACGAAGTCGCATAAACTCCAAAATAATCAAGGTAAAACTATGATTGCTAAAGACAGTTTCGTACCTTTGTTGTAAAAAGGTAGAATCGGTCTGTCGAAGAGGTAAACCAGCTAATGACCCAGCCGTAAAGCTATAAATCGTTTAGGTCCTCATCGACATAGTTGCAAAGACCAGATAGAAAGTTATCGGCTCTGAGCCTTGTTAGAGTGTTAGTCCATACAACTATTGACCAATTCTACACAATATAACTCGTACAAAGTTATGAAGAATTTATTTATCGGAGTTGATTTTTCGAAAGAAAAAGTTGATGTGGCTATCCTTTTTGCAGACGGACTGGCAGAAACCGCTGCTAGAGTGTTCAACGAGTTCAAGACAACCGTGTCTGGCTATAGGCAGTTGGTCAAGTGGGTTGAGCAGAATTCCTGCGGTATCGACTCGTCCTTGTGGCTCTTCTGTGGCGAGAACACGGGCGACTACAGCAAGGGACTGTGCAACTTCCTCTACGGTAAAGGCTACGACATGTGGCTTGAGAACGCAAAGAGCATCAAAGACGCATCTGGTCTTAGACGATTGAAGTCTGACCGTGCTGACGCCTCGATGATTGCAGAATACGCCATGAGGAATTACGATAAAGCCGTTATGTACGAGCCTCTTAGCGAGTCGCTTACACAACTGCGTGAGCTGTTCCTATACCGTCAGATGATCGTAAGACACAGATGCAGTTTCCAGGTGCGTAGAGGCGAAAAGCGACTCACTATGGAGAAGTCGCCAGTCAAGACAATGATTTCGCAGAGCGGACGGCACATCGTCTCTGAACTCAATAAGGAGATAGAGAAGATAGATAAGCGCATTGCCGATCTCATCAAGTCGGACGAGGAACTCACCGAGGTGTTCACCATCGTGACCTCGGTGCCTGGCATAGGAACGCAGAACGCTGTGTGCCTGATGGTGTACACCGACAACTTCCGGCGTTTCAACTACGACTCACGCAAGATTGCCTGCTATTACGGCCTAGCTCCATTTGGCAAAGATTCGGGAACCAGTGTGCATTCCGATCCGCATGTACATTATATGGCTAACCGCCAGATAAAGGCCATGCTGACGCAAGCGGCACTAGCTGCCGTCAACTTCAATCCCATTATGGCGAGGTACTACATGCGCCTCGTAGAACGAGGAAAGAAGAAGCAGGTTGCACTGAACAATGTCAAGAACAAACTTGTACATTTGGTCACAGCCATGGTCAGAAATCGCCAAACATTCACCCCTGAATATAAAATCTCAGCATAAATTGAAAATAATGGTCAAAACATTTGGATATTAACATAGAAAGCGATTTGGGTTTAACCAAGATTGGTCGTTAGGGCTTGTTAGGATTTTTTTAGATTAGAGGCTTTGTTGGATTAAATAATTCCGGTGACAAAAATATATAGCTAAAATCCCCCATAGCGTGGGGAACAGACCCCCCTAATGTGGGGTTTCATTCCCCACGTCATGGGGAAAATTTATGCAAAAAAAACAGATGGAAAAATATCTTGACATACATTATTGTCTTAACATATTTTTCATTACATTTGCACAAGAATAAACAAAGAAAAGTTAGACTACTGATAAAACAGGTACGTTAATGGACTGCTGCATGTTCTGCAACAGAATATTCAGACATGATATATAGTACGACACAGTGGACTTGACTATAACAACACTGCAACATAACCAACAAAAAAATAACATGAAGAAATCAAATCTTTCCGCGAGATTGCTACCGGCACTGTTCGTCGCAGGTGCGCTCGTGTTCACAGGATGTTCAGACAGTGACTATGATTTTGGAAACATCGATTCCACGATTGGTATCGGAAGCGATGGGCTCCAGATTCCTGTCAGCACAACCGAAGACATCAAGTTGGGCGACATTTTGGAGCTCGAGGAAAACGGAAGTGTAGTAGAGGCTGCAAACGGCGATTATGTGTTCCGCCAGGATGGTGGAAACGTTGCCCCCGTGCATCCGCTTATCGACAAGATTGTAGTTTGGAAGAAGTCCGAGCCCATCATCACTCCAGTGCCTGTAGGTGTCGTATCGCCTACAAAGTCGAAAGGCGTGCGTCGCAATGACTCGTATGTTGGCGACATAAGTGGCGTAGGATACCTTGTGGAGTTCCATTACAGGGGTGAGAAACCGGCAGATGTAATCGAAATGAAGAAGGCTGAATTGAAGGCACCCGTAACACTCAGACTCAAATTCGATGACAATATCAAGAGGAGCATTCCGAAGTTCCAGGAACTCTCGCTGACATTCCCTAACTATATGGAACTGGCAGACAACGGAAGTTTGATGACGCCGACTGTAAATGGAAGAAAGGTAGTCTTCAATGATGTGCCAACCTCAAAAGACCTGGTGGTAAAGGTGAATATCAAGGCTATCGACTTCAAGACTAAGCAGGAATATCCAGGTTCTTCAATAAAGATAAACGGCAAGGATGTGGAACTTGACGGCTTTATCGTATTGAATGTTTCAGCTCCATATACCGGTTCTGCAGCAGATGCAGGAAATGTCGGAGGAGAGATCACCTGTACCTATGAGAACGACAACTTCACCATCGAATCAGCCACAGGACGCTTCAACCCGGATATCGCCCTCAACGACCTCGGTGACGTGGACATCACCGGTGTGCCGGACTTCCTGAAAGACGGAAATGTGGTGGCAGACCTGTATAATCCGCAGATTTCGCTCGACATCAGCAACGACATGCAGGTGGATGGTGTCGTAAACGGTACTATCAAAGCCTTCAAGAACGGACGCGAGACAGCCTCGGTGGATGTAGAGGGAATACGTGTGACAGGCGGCAAGACAACCCATGTGTGCATCTGTCGCAGAGGAAACGGAGTGGAAGGTTACGACCAGGTAATCACCAAGAGCAATCTGTCAGACCTCATAAAGACCATACCGGACAACATCAAGTTCACCGCTACGGCAATGGCAGACAGCAAGAAGGAAGGACGCTTCGAACTCGGACATACCTACGTGATACAGCCTTCGTATCATGTTGATGCACCGTTGGCATTTGCAGAGAATGCGGTGATAGAATACCGTGACACCCTCGACGGATGGCACGACGACATCAAGGACATGAAGCTTGCAGACGGTGCTTATCTGCTGGCTACGGCAAACGTGACAAGTTGTGTGCCTGCATATATGTCGTTGGATGTCATACCGGTGGATGCCGACAAGAAGGAACTCAAGGGCATCGAGGTGCAGCTCGTTCAGAAGGATGTGAAGGCATCGGCAGACGGAGTGGAATCGCAGACATCACCCCTGGAGGTGAAGATCATGCAGACCGACGATGATGTCATGAAGCGACTCGACGGACTGGTGCTCATCGTTGTCGGAAAGGCAAGCGGTGAAGGAAACGCCGTGACGGGCATCACGCTCAATGCGCAGAAACATACTCTGAAGCTCACCGATATAAAGATAAAGATGGTGGGCAAGGTGATAGGCGACTTTAATTAACCTTTAAACACAAAACCTGATTATGACAAGTCTTAAGATAAAGAATATGCTCGCCGTGGCAATGCTTGCCGCCGGCAGCTCGGCAATGGCGCAGAACCTGAATTCGGCGTATTTCACCGACCAGTTCGCATCCCGCAACACTATGAACCCGGCATTCGGCAACGACCAGAACTTCGTTTCCATTCCAGGTCTCGGCAACGTGAACATCAGTCTTCAGGGAAATTTCGGTTATGAAGACGTGGTGATGAAGAATCCACGCTTCGGCATCGACAGCAACAAGAAGATGACGACCTTCATGAACCCCTATATCTCAGATGCCAAGGCGCTCGACGGATTCTCCACCAGCAACAACAGAGTGGTGGGCAACGTGTCAGTGGCGCTTCTCGCTGCCGGCTTCAAGGCGTTCGGCGGATACAACACCGTGGAACTCAATTCAAAGTCATCGCTTGGTATGGTATTGCCATACGAACTCTTCGAGTTTGCACGCAACACCGGCAACAACAGCTACAATATCGGTGACATCAGCGCCCACGCACAGTCGTATGTGGAACTGGCGTTCGGTCATTCACGCAATATCGACGAGAAGCTGAGAGTAGGTGCGAAATTCAAACTCCTCTTCGGAGTGGCACGTGCCGACTTCAAGTTCAAGGACGTGAAGGCAGACCTCTCGGCACCGGAGAAATGGACAATCAGCGGTGACGCTCAGGCAGATGTCTCGATGAAGGGATTCCAGTATAAGATGAAGGAAAAGGAGTATGAAACGGCAGGTGCCGGCACATACGAGAAGATTGACGACATCGATGTGGATGGAGCCGGACTCGGAGGCTTCGGTATGGCTCTCGACCTGGGTGCCGTGTATAAGATCAACGAAGACTGGACGGTGAGCGCCTCGGTGCTCGACCTCGGATTCATGAGCTGGAGCAACGATATGCTGGCAACCAACAAGAACAAGAGCTTCGAGTTCTGCGGATTCCATGACACTTCAGTGAATAGCGACCGCCCGGGAACCATCGATGACCAGACAGACAAATACAGTGACCAGATAACAGACTTCATAAACCTGCAGGACAAAGGCGACAAGGGAAGTCGCACCACAGGTCTGGGAGCCACACTGAATGTGGGCTGTGAGTATCAGTTGCCGGCATACCGCAAGATAAGCTTTGGTCTGCTCAGCACAACACGCATCAAGGGAGAATACTCATGGACAGAAGGCAGACTGAGCGCCAACTGGAAACCCCTCAAGTGGCTTGACGGGGGCATCAGCTTTGCGGCAAGCAGCTTTGCTACAAGCATGGGATATGTGGTGAACATCCATCCGAAGGGCTACAACTTCTTCATCGGCATGGACCACATCCTTGGCAAGACCAGCAAGGAATGTATCCCTCTCAGCTCAAACGCCAGCATATCGATGGGTATGAGCGTGACATGGTAAGATGCCATAACGGACTTTTGCGCGGTATGACAGCCGCTTGTGATATAGCCGGAGGCCAATGGGCGTTGATAGCCCGATGGTCTCTGGCTTTTTTCGTCACTGAACGTTTGTTTCATGAATTAACGCTTGCCGTTTCAAATACTTTTCTTAACTTCGCATCTAAAACCTATTATATATGATCTGTTACCGTAGAATAGCCAATAGCCTAATGGCATTTTTGTTCGCATCAGCAGCCTTTGCTGCCAATCCCGATGCCGATGACAACCTGTCGTTGATGCGCCAGGTGCGCACATCATCATGTTTCGACTACAATCTCACAGGACAACTTCTCACCGATGGCATCGTGACAACCACGATGCCGCCGACACTCACCGTATGCGATGCCGCCGGACCGCTGCCAAGACGCGAGCGGGAATGGGCAATCGACGGTGGGGAGTGGACCCGCAACACGCTGATGGGCAGCAGCAACAGCCTGCAATATCAGTGGACGGCGATGTCGGTGAAAGCCGACCGCATAAAGTTGCGCTGCTACGTGGCATACGATGAGGCGAAGGCACATGGAGGCTACAGTATAAAAGTGCTTGTGCCGACCGGCAAGAAAGGCGGATGGCGTGTGGTGGCAGAAGACCGGGGCGGCAAGCTGCCCGGCACTTTGTCGAAGAGCAAGGTGAGCAGCGACCCAAACAAACAGACCGGGACAAGCATGCTGCCGCAGCGCGACATCAATCTGCAGTTCGACCTGCCCGCTGACTGCCGGGACATCACGGCCATGCGCCTGGAGTTGGATATGGAAGGAGCTGTATATTGGACAGTCTTCAATATCGACTTCTACAAGGACGGTGGGCGGGTGCTTGCCGATGTCATACCAAACTCCCGTTTCGGAAGTGCCTGGATGAGTGCCGGCGAGGGGCATGAATGGGCACAGGTAGACCTGGCGGCAAAGTCAGAGGTGTCGTTCGTTGACCTTTCGTGGATACGCCGACCCAAGCATGGATATATAGAAGTCAGCGACGATGCCCGGCAATGGCGCCGTGTGGCAACGCTGCCCGACAACAGCAAGCGGCGCACCGACCGCATAAAACTCAGCGGCGTCAGTTGCCGCTATGTCAGAGTCACCATGGACGGCGGCAGCATTGATGTGGCGAAGACCGGCGATGTGCCAACCAAGGCATACGTGCTGAGCGAACTGAAGGTTGAAGGAAAGGGCGTTCGGCGCGACACGGAGTCTGCAACCCGCCCCGGTATGGAATCAGCAAACGGTGGATATGCCGACAACCGCATGATGCTCAATGCCGGAGACTGGAAAGTGTGCCGCGCGTCACAGGTGAAAGCAGGAGGTGAGAAGGTATCCACCGGACAGTTTGCCACCGATGACAGTTGGATTCCAGCCACCGTGCCAGCCACCGTGCTCACCAGTTTCGTCAACTATGGCGCTCTTGCCAATCCAGACTATGCCGACAATATGTTCGGCATCAGCGATTCATATTTCAACTCCGACTTCTGGTATCGCCGCACCTTCTCCCTGCCGAAGGAGATGGCCGGACAGCGGGTGCTTCTGAATTTCGACGGCATCAACTGGAAAGCCGATGTGTGGGTCAACGGCAAGAAGATAGACCGTATAGAGGGAGCCTTCACCCGTTCCGTAGCCGACATCACTCCATATCTCAACGGAGGAGGAAACACACTCGCCGTGCTTATCCACAAGAATGCACATCCCGGAGCGATAAAGGAGAAAAACCATCTGAACACCGATTTCAACGGCGGCATACTCGGAGCAGACAACCCCACCTTCCATGCCACTATCGGCTGGGACTGGATATCAACTATCCGCGGTCGTGATATCGGTATCTGGAACGATGTCTATCTTACTTCTACTGCTTCCGTAACACTCGCAGACCCCGTAGTAAGCACCCGTTTCGACAATCTGCCCGACACCCTTGCCACCATGACGCCACGCGTGTTGGCGCACAACTGGCTCGACAAGGAAGTGAGCGGAACGCTGAGAGGATGGATAGGCAATCTGAAGTTTGAAAAGAATATCACGCTGAAAGCCGGAGAACAGCGAGAGGTGGTGTTCAGTCCCGACGAATACCAGACCCTGTGCGACCGGCGCATACGCCTCTGGTGGCCAAACGGACAAGGCGAGCCATATCTGCATGATGCCGGATTTGAGTTTTTGGCAGACAATCAGCAGAGCCACAACGCCACTGCCCGCATCCACTACAAGGCAGGTATAAGGGAGATGCGATATGCCGACCCTGACACGCAGCTGAAACTTTTCGTCAACGGGCGACGCATCGTGCCGCTCGGCGGAAACTGGGGATTCCCGGAGTCTAACCTCAACTATCGCCAGAGGGAATACGACATTGCCGTGCGCCTGCACCGCGACATGAACTTCAACATGATTCGCAACTGGGTGGGAATGACCGGCGACGAGGAGTTTTATGACGCTTGCGACAAGTATGGCATCATGGTGTGGCAGGACTTCTGGCTTGCCAACCCTGCCGACGGACCGGATCCCGACGACGAGGTGATGTTCATGCGCAATGCCCGTGATTTCACAAGCCGTATGCGCCGCCATCCGTCGATTGCTCTCTATTGCGGACGAAACGAAGGTTATCCTCCAAAGACCCTCGACGACGGTTTGCGGCAGACTGTGGCAGAGATGAACCCGAAGTTACTCTACATATCATCTTCGGCTGATGATGGAGTGAGCGGACACGGACCGTATTGGGCGGAACCGCCACGTACCTACTTCGCCAAGCAGAGCGGAAAACTGCATACCGAGCGTGGCATGCCTAACGTGATGACGCCGGAAGGCACACGCCGCACACTCGCAGAACCGATAGAATGGGAACCCGGCGACGCCTGGGGACAGCATGATTTCACACAGGCAGGCGCTCAGCGAGGCGCTTCGTTCATGGCAATCGTCGAACGTATGTTCGGCAAACCGGAGTCTGCCGACGACTTCACCCGTCTGGCACAATGGGAAAACTATGAAGGTTATCGTGCGATGTATGAGGCAGACTCGAAATACCGCCAGGGACTGCTCATCTGGATGAGCCACGCCTGCTGGCCAAGCTATACATGGCAGTGTTATGACTATTATTTCGAACCTACGGCAGCCTTCTTCGGCGCACGCAAGGCTTGCGAACCATTGCATATCCAGCGTAACGCCCTGACACGCAGCATCGAGGTGGTAAACCGCACGGCGGATAACTATAAAGACCTTGTGGCAACCCGCGAACTGCTCGATATCCGTGGCAATATTGTCCGTGTGGATAGCAATATGGTAAACTCCAATGGTGACTCCACCGTAGAACTGGCAGCTCTCGCCACCGACTCCGTGCCCGGGAATATCGACGGAACGGTGTATTACATCCGTTTGAGACTTGCCGACAGCAATAACGCGACGTTGTCTACCAATTTCTATGTGCTGTCTACCGACGAAGGCAATCTGCAGCAGCTTGCCACACTGCCCCAGGTGAATGTGGCGGCTTCAGTAAAACGCCCGTCCGGCAACGGCATGACTCTGACTTTGCGGAACACCGATTCCACACCGGCAATGATGATAAGGCTGAACCTCAAGACCGGCGATGGTTGTCAGGTGCTGCCCGTGGACTATTCAGACAATTATTTCCACCTCATGCCCGGAGAGGAGCGCACTGTCAATATCAGATGGGACAATGCCGATGCGCGACAGCAAGTACCGTTTGTCGAGCTTACGGGATATAATGTGGAACAGTGTGTGTTGAAATAGTAAAGCCGTCCGGAGATAGGGTAGGAGTGTCGTCATTTCTTGTCTTATATGGCGATTTGTCCATAAAAAAATTAACCCCAAACGGTCATCATGCCGTTTGGGGTTAAAAAATCTCTTGGAGTTTCCGTCGTGCCCTGCTCTTAGTTTTCCTTCAGCCAGAGTGGGGCAGCGTAATTACAGTTTGTTGAACTCAGCGAAGATCTTGTCGGAGATTTCCTTGAACTCTTCGTCGGTGAGTTTCAGCTTAGGGTTAGAGAAGAGCATGTCCTTCTCGTTCTGCATCGGCACGAGGTGAACGTGGGCATGAGCCACTTCCAGTCCGAGCACCGCCATGCCCACCTTGCGGCATGGGAAAGCGTTCTTGATGGCAACTGCCACCTTCTTTGCAAACACCGCCATTTCGGCAATCTCCTCGTCGGTCATGTCGAAATAGTAGTCCACCTCACGGCGTGGAATCACCAGAGTGTGACCCTTCACCAGAGGGTTGATGTCGAGGAACGCATAGAATTTCTCGTTTGCGGCGCATTTCCAGCTTGGAATCTCGCCTGCAGCAATCTTAGAAAAAATGTCCATAATCTATAGTTTTTATTCTACGGAAATCTTGTCGATTCTCAGTCTTATGGTGCCACGAGGAATCTTTATCTCAGCCTCGTCGCCCACCTTCTTGTTGAGCAGTCCCTGTGCGATAGGAGTCTTGATGGAGATTTTTCCCTCCTTGAGGTTCGCCTCGCTCTCGCTGACGATAGTGTATGTCATCTTTGCCTTAGTGGCGATGTTTGTCATCTCCACCTTCGACAAAATCTGTACGGTGTCGGTGCTGAGGCGTGACGTGTCAACGATCTTCGCTTCAGCGATGGCGAGCTTCAGCTTGTTGATCTTGTCTTCCAGATGAGCCTGTGCTTCTTTTGCCGCATCATACTCAGAGTTCTCACTAAGGTCGCCCTTGTCGGCAGCCTCTGCGATTGCGGCAGATGCCTTCGGACGCTCAATACTTTCCAAACGTTTCAGTTCGGCTACCATCTTGTCGTAGCCATCTTGTGACATGTAAGCCATAATGAAAATTATTTTTTATTTGATTTTATGTGTTTCCTGGCAATATAATATAATGGATTCCGGCAGAGAAATTATTGCCGGAATCCATTATATTCTCACCAAATGTCTATTATTTTTGCAAAGATAGGCATATTTTTCATAATTACAAAATAAAAAATTGGCTAAAAACGTGTTTGTTAATATAATTATGCTTATTTTTGCAGCTACATAATTGTGCAATACTTTTATTATCCTTGTTATATTATGATTACACCTTCAGAGTATAATGCTATTTTGGACTTGATGCATCGTCAGGTTGTGCCTGCTATTGGATGTACCGAGCCAATTGCTGTGGCACTTTGTGTGGCAAAAGCAACAGAGCTGCTTGCAGCGGAGCCTGATACTATTGATGTCAGACTTAGTGCAAACATTTTTAAGAACGCCATGGGAGTAGGCATCCCTGGCACGGGAATGATCGGTCTTCCCATCGCCATCGCTTTGGGAGCGCTGGCGGGAAAGCCTGAACTCAGTCTGGAAGTGCTCCGCGACTGCACGAAGGACGATGTGGAGCGTGGAAAGAAATACATCGACGAGGGAAGAATCAAGATAACCCTCGAACATGATGACGCCGACAAACTGTATATCAACGCCCTCTGCAAGGCTGGCGGAAAGGAAGCTGAGGCTCGCATCAAGAGCTCCCACACCAATTTCGTCTTCATGCGCAAGGACGCAGAGGAACTGCTCAACGTGGCTTCGTGTGCCGCTAAAGCCTCACAGGCTGCCGACGACATCAGGCTGACGCTGGGTAAAGTGTATGAATTCGCCCACACTGCCAAGCTCGACGACATCCGCTTCATCCTCGACGCCAAGAAGCTCAACGAGGCTGCATCTGCGGCAGGACTGCGCGAGAACTATGGCCACCAGCTGGGCAAGACGCTCTGCAGTCCGCTCGGTCATGGAATCATGGGCGACAGCATCTTCTCCAGAATACTGTCTGCCACAAGCTGTGCCTGCGACGCACGTATGGCGGGAGCCATGGTGCCGGTGATGAGCAACAGCGGCAGCGGAAACCAGGGTATCTGCACCACCATGCCGGTGGTGGTATTTGCCAAGGAGAACCATAACACCGAGGAGGAGCTTATCCGTGCGCTTGTGATGAGTAACCTCACGGCAATATATATCAAACAAAACCTTGGCACGCTGTCTGCACTTTGCGGATGCGTGGTTGCCAGCACGGGCAGCAGCTGCGGTATCACATATCTCATGGGCGGCAACTTCGAGCAGATTTGCTTCTCGGTGAAGAATATGATAGCAAACCTTACGGGAATGATCTGCGACGGTGCGAAGCCAAGTTGCGCCCTGAAGCTCACCAGCGGCGTGAGCACGGCAGTGCTCAGTGCGATGCTCGCCATGCAGCACAAATATGTCACCTCATACGAGGGAATCATCGACGACGATGTGGACCAGAGCATCCGCAACCTCACAGCCATCGGCAGCCGCGGCATGAACGATACCGACCGTTTCGTGCTCGACATCATGACCCACAAAGGTGTGAAGGAGGATTGACGTAACTATATAAGGATTCCTGTTGGAGTCACCTTGATAAACAATCGAAGAAAAATAAAAATAAAAAAACAATAAAGTAATAATGAAAAGTTCAGTAATCAAAAGAATGTTTACGACTTCGCTCATGATGCTTATGGCTATCATGCTGTGGGCACAAGGAAGTCCAGTACATTTCACAGTTAGTCAGAAGCAGGTTTCTGACACCGAAATCGATGTGGTCTTCAAGGGTAAGATCGCCAAGGGCTGGCATGTATATGCCCCCAACATCCCTGCTGACGGACCAATCCCTGCCACTATGCACACCGAGAAGGCTGAGGGCGTGAAGGCTGTAGGCAAGCTCAAGGCCCAGGGCAGGGAAATCAAGGAGTACGACCAGATTTTCGGTATGCAGCTTCGCTATTATGAGAACAGCGTTACCTTCGTGCAGCGCTATAAGATTACGGGCAAGACATACTCTGTGAAGGGTTATCTGGAGTATGGCGCCTGCAACGACTCTGGCTGTATGCCTCCAACCTCTGTGGAGTTCTCATACAAGGGCAACGGTCCTGCCGATGCTCCTGAGGCTCAGGAGGAAGCTACAGAGGAGGCTGCCGCTGCCGACACTGCAGCCGTGGCACCGGCCGGCGAGGCTGTTGAGGCTGACTCGGCATCCGTAGTTGCCGACGGCGACCTCTGGAAACCGGTTATCAATGAGCTGAAGGCATATCAGGAAGGTGGCAACGCAAGCCACTCTCTCTTCTATATCCTCATCATGGGCTTCGTGGGCGGTCTGCTCGCAGTGCTCATGCCATGTATCTGGCCTATCATCCCAATGACCGTAAGCTTCTTCATGAAGCGCAACAAGGACAAGAAGAAGGGTATCCGCGACGCCGTTACCTATGGCGTTTCCATCATCGTGATCTACGTGTTGCTCGGCTTCCTTATCACTCTTATTTCGGGTGGTAACGGACTGAACAGTCTTTCTACCAACGCCGTGTTCAACATCATCATCTTCCTCGTGCTCGTTGTATTCGCAGTGTCATTCTTCGGATGGTTCGAGCTTGAGCTGCCTTCTAAGTGGACAAATTCCGTAGACAACAAGGCTTCTGCAACAACAGGTCTCGTGTCTATCTTCCTCATGGCGTTCACCCTCGTGCTCGTGTCATTCTCTTGCACCGCACCTATCATCGGACTGCTCCTCGCTGAGTTCTCTACATCGGGTAACATCGCCGCTCCGGCAGTCGGTATGCTTGGCTTCTCTATTGCCCTCGCATTGCCGTTCACACTCTTTGCCATGTTCCCGGCATGGCTCAAGTCAGCTCCTAAGTCTGGCTCTTGGATGAACACACTGAAGGTGAGCCTCGGTTTCGTGGAGCTCGCATTCTCTCTGAAGTTCCTCTCTGTTGCCGACCTCGCTTACGGATGGCACATCCTCGACCGTGAGACATTCCTCGCTCTCTGGATAGCTATCTTCTTCCTCTTGGGTCTCTACCTCATCGGCAAGCTCAAGTTCCAGAGCGACGTGATGCTCGGTGAGCCAAAGCCAATGCCAGTGCCTTGCGTGATGCTCGGTCTTGTTTCTCTGGCATTCGCCGTATATATGATTCCTGGTCTCTGGGGTGCTCCTTGTAAGGCTGTCAGCGCCTTCGCACCGCCGATGAACACACAGGACTTCAACCTCAATACCAACGAGGTGAAACCTAAGTACACTTCTTATGAAGAGGGTGTAGCTGCCGCTGCAGCACAGGGCAAGCCTATCCTCATCGACTTCACCGGCTTCGGTTGTGTGAACTGCCGTAAGATGGAGGCTGCCGTATGGACAGACCCACGCGTTGCCGACAAACTCAACAACGACTATGTGCTCATCTCTCTCTATGTTGACGACAAGCAGCCGCTGGCCAAGCCTATCGAGGTGACCGTGAACGGACAGAAGCGCACTCTGCGTACTGTCGGTGACAAGTGGAGCTATCTGCAGCAGAGCAAGTTCGGTGCTCTCGCACAGCCATACTACGTGACCCTCGGTCCTGACGGTATGCCTCTCTCTCGTCCATTCTCATTCAAGGAAGACGTGTCAGACTATCTGAACTTCCTCCAGGAGGGCTTGGACAATTATAGAAGCAAGCAGAACGACTGATAAGCAAATACAAAGAAAGGGACAGCCGGATGATGCATCGTCACGTCGGGCATGTCCCTTTCTTGTTATATATAATATGGTGTGAATGAGGCGTCTGTCATTCTCCGACGTGCCTTGATTGTATAACTTAAAAACAAAGTACTATGATAAAAGACCTTCTCGCATTTCTCGATGCATCGCCAGTGAATTTCCTCGCAGTGAAGACCCTCAAGGAGCGTCTTGCCGCTGCCGGTTTCAAAGAGATGGATTCCACTGCTCCCATAGGCACCATTGAGCCAGGCGACCAGCTGTTCTTCACCAAGAACGACTCCTCGCTCTATGCCGTCCGCATAGGCAGGCAGACTATCGCCGATGCGGGATTCCATCTGATATGCGCCCATTGCGACTCGCCCACCTTCCGTATCAAGCCGAATCCGGAAATGGTATGTGAGGGAGGCATCACGAAACTCAACACCGAGGTATATGGTGGACCTATCATGAGCACATGGTTCGACCGTCCGCTGAGCCTCGCCGGAAGAGTCATCCTGCGCACCGGCAATCCGCTGCAGCCGGAAACCCGTCTGCTGCATGTGAAGCGACCATTGCTGCAGATTACCAATATCGCCATCCACTTCAACCGTCAGGTAAACGACGGTGTGAAACTGAGCAAGCAGAAAGACATGCTCCCGCTGCTCGGCATCGTGAACGACCAGCTTGAGGCTGGCAACATGCTGATGAACGTCATCACCGGCGAACTCGGTGTAAAGGCGCAGGATATCCTCGACTTCGACCTCTATCTCTACGACACTGCTCCTGCCAGCACCTTCGGCGTGCATGACGAGTTTATCTCTGCCGGCAGACTCGACGACCTGAGCATGGTTCATGCCGGACTCATGGCGTTGATGATGAGTGGCGGTGTGCCGGAGACTACACAGGTGCTTGCCGTATTCGACAATGAGGAGACGGGCAGCCAGACAAAGCAGGGAGCCGGCAGCCCGTTCCTGAGCAGTCTGTTGCAGCGTCTGGTGTTCGCACAGGGTGGCCAAATGTCGGATTTCTACCGCAGCGTGGAGAAGTCGTTCATGATTTCTGCCGACAATGCCCATGCCTGGCATCCTAACTATCCTGAGAAGTTCGACCCTACCAACCATCCTATGCTTGGCGGTGGTCCATGCATCAAGTTCAATGCAGCCCAGAAGTATGCCAGCGACGCCGTTTCGGCAGCCATCTTCACAGGCATTTGTGAGAAAGCCGGTGTGCCATGCCAGCGCTTCGTCAACCATAGCGACGTGGCAGGCGGCAGCACCCTCGGCAATATCCTTGCTTCATCATTGCCTCTGCGTGGCGTAGACATGGGTAACCCTGTCCTCGGCATGCACTCCGTGCGTGAGACGGGTTCTGTGGCAGACCATGAATACTGCATCAAGGCATTCACGGAGTTCTATAAACTGTGATTTGCAGAGCGTAGACCTGCATAACCCCCAAAATGCGGTCATCAGGTCGTTCAACGTAATACCCAAAACGGTCATCCCTCTTTGCTGTATTTGCAATGTGGGATGACCGCTATCGTTTCTAATATGTCGTTATAGCCTTTTGGCCTTCAAATGATAACTGAAAGTCTTTCTTAATGGCTGTTGTTGTCAGTAATTACTTTCTTGCCGTTGATGATATATACTTTTCCTTTTTCGGTAGTTGTCACTTTTCTGCCGCTCAGGTCATAAATGCCTTGCTTGGATTCCTGCTGCTCTATATTGATGTCATTTATAGTTGAAGTCGGGAAATCGTCTGTTTCTATGAAATTCGTAAAATAATCCCAACCCTTGGCATTGCGGTATTTCTCGGCTGTACCAGTAGGTACATATACCGGGATGTCATTAGGAGTACCTGGATAGAAAGGCGTTGCTCCTGAATTCATATTGACTTTGCATACTGGCGGCTCGGCAGCCATGCTGTAGATGCGTTTTATATTTGTCCAATTTGTGCAGCTTTCAGCTCCAAGGGTCTTCAAGGATGCGGGGAAAACAATTTCTTCTAATGCATTACATTCGCTAAACGCCTGATCTTCAATTTCTTCCAATCCTGCAGGTAATTCCAATTTCTGTAAATTATAACATTCGTTGAATGCACCACTCTTGATGACCTTGACATCAGATGGTATGCTGAAATCTTTCAATTCTATACAACACTCAAGAAATCGAGGAGGGATGTATGTCATTTCTTCGGGCAAAGATATTTTTTCCAGTTTGAAATTATATCCAAACTGTGATTCGCCTGACCAGATAATATTCGGATTCGAGATGACCACCTCTTTAAGCCGACAACCCCTAAACGCCTCATTCCCGATTTCCTCCAATCCTTCAGGGAAGTTTATAGATGTTATTTTAGATAAATAAAAGGCTAATGCCCCTATTTCTTTGATTGTGGAAGGCAACACGACGCTGCCTTTCAATTCTGAGCAGTTTATAAATGCCCGCTCTTCTAACTTTTCGAAGCCTTCGGGAAACACCAGAGGGTTGGTCTTCAATAACCAACAATTCTCGAAAGCAGAACTTTCTATGCGTTGGAGACTGGTTGGAATGTTAATGTCCTCTAAATTATCCACAAAATTAAAAGCGCTCTGACCTATTACTTTCAATCCTTCAGGGAAAATGATTCTTCTTAGGCCTATCGAGTATATAAATCCATCAATCACTTGTTCTTTTGGACGGCAAAAAGCCCATTCCGGTATTACGCCATTAATAATTTCGGCGTTTTCCAAATTGATGACGGATAGCCTGCCATAGAATGTCCCACTCCAGAGGGTGTAGAAATCCGTATCGTTGATAGGGCCGTTTACTATCAATGAATCCACATTGTTTATATCGTCACCAACCTTTTCTGCCAGTTGACCGGCGGCGGTAGTCGTGACGTTCAGATATACAGGCTGTTCTCGAACTTCATCGGCATTGTTCGACCTAAAAGGATACCTCATAGACAATCTGTTGGCAACGTCAGCTTGTCTTATGCAGAGAGGAATCGTGTCGTTAGATATGCTATGTGCTGATAGTGAGCAAATTAGCAAAAAGAATAAATAAAATAAACGCATAATTATTATTATTTTAATTTGTAATATATGAAATCATATTGACTATGGAAACGCTATGATTTCCTTCTTGTCACAACTATTCAATTTCGATTTTTTGTCGATCAACCACATTTTCATTTACGCTAAAGGAAACGACATATATTCCCTTTTTAAGATTAGAACCGTCCAATGTCATAGTGGCATTCCCTTCTTGTACCATCTCGTTTATTTTAGTGGTGCCGTCAATTGTAGAAGTTACTAATATTGCCGCATTCTTAGGTGCATTGCCTTTCAAATTAATGAAAATGGTTTTGTCCTTTGCTGATGCAGATTTTATTCCGATGTTGCTACTTAAAGATATGTTTTCTGTCACAACATTCCCGTCGTCCATCATGGCAGCAACTGTGAAAGTGTTTCCGTTTTCTAATGGCGTTACTTCAATGGTTTTGTTGTTTCCTAAAGTTTCACCTCTTCCATCAATCCATTTCAGATTAGTAAATTCTTTATAATTTTCAACTTCAAGCAGGTATTTCCCGTCATTTTGTGGAGTTGACATTACTACAGGAGTAACAGGCATACTTGTTGGGACTGTTGGCGATTCGACGATAAACGTTTCTCCGCCTATAATATTCCCATCCATGTCTTTCTGAACCAGATCAAGTGTGTACGTAGAACTGCCTATTTCATACCGGTTAAAATCGAATTTTAGTTGAATCACATCAAATTCATTTGCCTTAAGAGACAAATTTAGGATCTTGCTCTGTGGAGATACAAACTTCACTTTTCGCGGACTCGACGTATTGGTTTGCCTTATATCTTGAGATTGAAATCCTCCTCGTTCCCAAGCGTCATATATCTTTTGGCTCATCGTTATTTCTACTTTCGCTCTATTATATATAGTTGAGTCAGCGTGGGTTGCAGGAATAAGTTCTAGCGTGTACGCTTTGTCTACGGGGTGCACATTCCTCACATATACCTTAAACGTCTTCTCAACGTCTTCTTTCCGAATGATTGTCACGTTCTTCTGAGCTTGGTCGTTGTTTCCAAGCAAGTCGAAATAAGTTTTACCTTTTTCATATCCGTCATCGTATGAGGTATCCATTATTCTAGCCAATAGACAATAATGAGAGTCGTCGTCTGGCTCTTTGGACATGATTACAGGTAGTGCCCAACTAATGCAGAGGTCTTTATAATCCCCTGCTTTGATTGTGCCGATATTTTGAGGTTCCATATAATGGCCAGTCACATATTCGCCATTGTATAATTCGCGCCCCTTCCAAGCTTTTGCCGTTAATCCTGTAGATGCTTTCGCCCAATATACCAAGAGCCATTTGTTATTGGTATTGAAATCTTCTTTGCCCCTATTGTGAATGCGGACATATACAAATGCTGCAGGGTGGTCTGAAGAATATTCTGGATTTTGATGCTCGTATATGCTGTCTTTTTTATTTCGTACCCAAATTGAAGGGCTCTTCCAAAATTCCTTAGTAGTCAAGTTGGGTTCTTTGCCTGTATCTTCAGGGTTGTCTTTAATATATAAGTCTACAGATGGAGCCAGATGGTTAAATGCCAAATCTTCTCCTACGGAAACAGGCGTGGAGACATACATAGGATGTTCTGCAGGTCGCCTGTCATTGGCTCTTGCATAATTGAAAGCTTCTTCCATGGTTACTCTACCATTGTTGTCAACGTCTGACTGTATGTGGGCATTATCATGGGTCGCTTCATTTACTGCGCAGGTCCATTGATATACGAACTCATCGTAAGGGATGTCTTTGCAAGACCATGACGACTCGCTTCCTTTTGAGGCTGCCGCCACGACGCATCCCACTTTTGTTAAATTATCATTGAAACCGCCGGCAAAACATTGTCCAAGGACAACGTTGACATTAACGAGCTTAGAAGTAAACGGTTCAAGCAATGATGCTAATTCGTAATCGTATAGTCTTTCATTGTTCCACAAACAAATATAAGATATGCTTTTCTTGTCATCCGTTCCGCCATGGTCTATAACATATAGGAACAGATGATCGTCTTTCCTTAGTTTGCTGCTTAAAAGATCAAGGGTCTTTCTTACGTTTTCTTTTGATGCGGCAAGCTTGATTTCGTCTACGCCATCATTGTCAAGGTCGAGTGGTTGAGACAGGTAAGTTCCAGATATGGATCTCATGTCTGCTGCAGGATTGTTACCGTCAGACATTATGGGGTATACATTTTCTTTTGGTACACCATATTTGTTTACCAATGTTTGGTAAATAAAAGAACAGTCATTCCAGTAGCGCTCATAGTTGGTATTCATATTTCCGCCACCGCTTATAATGATGGCATAAGTTCTTTGTGCAACCTCGGGAACTTCGTTTGTGGAATTGCTCTTTTTAACTTGAGGTTTTAAATTCACATTGTTTCCGTACCTGTTCTTTACAAGAAGTGGTGTGAACTTGTCATTTGGAGGCATGCTCATTCGCTTAATGTTAGGTACGATCTCATCGATGCTGCCACATGTTGACTTTGGAATGCCCAAAATGAAACAGTCGTGTTCCCAACCTTTCATAGGTTCTGCATCCACAAAGATTATCCATACGGCTGAATTCATGTCCTTGTTGATGTAATAATCAACATCTTTACCTGTAAATTGTTTTTGGGCAATGTACAGTGCTTCTTTTTCGGAAACTCTGCGATAGCTCTGAGCAAATGTTGCCGTGGAAAAGCTACAGATAAATAATAATAAATAAAATAGTACTTTTTTCATGATGTAAAAAATTAGGTTCGTACTATGTTAATTAACACTTTGTTGCTTACAAGCTATTATGTATTGCAAATATATATATAATTTATTCTGATAGATAAAATAAGTAAGATAATATGTTTAGTTTATAAAATATTAACATTTAGAATATGCTGTGCTCGTAAACAACTGTTAAGAATTACACCAATCTCACCTTATTGCGATAATAGGTCGTTAATGATTATTGCTGACATGGCAAGCCTTCTAAACAGATGTTCATATATGTTCATGTGATTTTTAGTTTCTGTATCGGATGGGCTAAAGGAATATAGTGGCCAAAGATTTTCAGGAAAATCCTTTGCTGCTTGGAGTTGATGTGTTATATTTGCCGTGAAATTGAGAAATATGCTTTTTTGCGTCCTTGTAGTCCGTTGAGGTGAGGGCGGGAGAAGGCAGGGATTGTTATAATTATTAGAAACAAAACTTATCATCAACAAATGGATCCAATATTTATCACCGGACCATGTGTCATAGAGTCGGCAGAATTGCTCGACACCATAGCGGCAGAGATAAAGCGACTAAGCGACCTGACGGGCCGCACATTCTATTTCAAGGCATCCTTCGACAAGGCAAACCGCACGTCGATACACTCCTTCCGCGGCCCGGGACTGGAACGCGGACTGCAGATGCTTGCCGACGTGAGAGAGAAATACCATCTGCCGCTGCTCACCGATATCCATGAGAGCTGGCAGGCAAAGGCAGCCGGAGAGGTGGTGGACGTGTTGCAGATTCCTGCATTCCTGTGCCGCCAGACCGACCTCCTCGTAGAGGCAGCACGCACCGGACGCACGGTGAACATCAAGAAGGCGCAGTTTCTTTCTGGCGAAGACATGCGCTATCCCGTGGAGAAATGCCGTGAGGCAGGTGCCAAGGAGGTGTGGCTTACCGAGAGAGGCAACAGCTTCGGATACAATAATCTTGTGGTGGACTTCCGCAATCTGCCAGCCATGTCGCAGTATGCCGACCGCGTGGTGATGGACTGCACACACAGCGTGCAGCGGCCAGGAGGAGCCGGCGGAAAGACTGGCGGCGACCGTCAGTATGTGCCGATGATGGCGTTGGCGGCAAAGGCGTTCGGAGCACAGGGATATTTCTTCGAGACGCATCCCGACCCGGACCATGCCCTCAGCGACGGACCGAACATGCTCTATCTGAAAGACCTCGAAGGAGTGGTGAAGAGTCTGCTTGACTAACAGAAACTGCCGTCCCGTCAGTCTGTGCTGATGGGAATAATCGGAAAACAAAAGTAGAATTATGAAATACACACATACAGCAATAAAATGTATCGAGGACGAGTCGAAGGCTCTCCTTGAACTCATACCCAATATCGATGACAATTTCGACAAGGCTGTCGATATCATACTACAGTGTAAGGGAAAGCTCATCGTTACCGGAGTGGGCAAGAGCGGACATATCGGTGCGAAGATTGCCGCTACGCTCTCTTCAACGGGAACGCCGAGCTTCTTCATCAATCCCCTTGATGCCTTCCACGGCGATCTCGGCGTGATACAGGCAGAGGATGTGGTGTTGGCATTGTCTAATTCCGGACAGACCGATGAGCTGCTGCGCTTCCTGCCGTATCTCATCGAACATAAGATCCCTGTTATCGGAATGAGCGGAAACCCGGAGTCGCTGCTCGCCAAATATGCCACTGCCCATCTGAACTCCAGAGTGAGCCGTGAGGCTTGTCCGTTGGGACTCGCTCCCACATCATCCACTACGGCAGCCCTCGCCCTGGGCGACGCCCTGGCATGTGCGCTGATGGTGGCACGCAACTTCAAGGCTACCGATTTCGCACAGTTCCATCCAGGCGGTTCGCTCGGCAGACGACTGCTCACCAGGGCTAAGGACGTGATGCGTTCCGACGACCTGCCTGTAGTAGACCCTCAGACGAAGCTCGGCGAGGCCGTTATACATGTGAGCAACGGCAGACTGGGACTGTGTGTGCCGGTGGTTGACGGCAAGGTGGTGGGTCTCGTCACCGACGGCGACATACGCCGTGCAATGGAGAGCTCGCAGGACAGATTCTTCCAACTCACCGTTGCCGACATCATGACGAAGACGCCGAAGATGGTGTCGCCGGAAATGAAGATTACCGACATAGAACAGGTGCTCCATCAGAACAAGATACACTGTGTTCTCGTGGTTGACGAGGAGAAGCATCTGCTTGGCGTGGTGGATTCATTCCGAACTATGTTGTAGAATTTTTCAGCTATGTATATAAGTACCAAAACGGTCATTAGGTCGACAAGGCCTAATGACCGTTTTGGGATAAAAAGGTTGGTGGAGCAGATGCAAGGTCTTATTTCAGTTTGCTCCGCTCAATCACGTGCACGAAGTCCTGCCAACCTTTCTTCGCCTTGTATTTTCCCACACATCCGTCAGGAACTACGAGCCATGTGTTCTGCAGCACTTCGCGGCAGAAAGCGTTAGGAGCGTCGTGAGGATTCCTGTTGGTTATTGCTATCGCCTTCAGGTTTGGAGTGTCGCTGAATGCACCTTCGCCGATGTTTATCATGTCATCGCCAAGAGTGACATACTCCAACGAGGTGCAGCATCTGAAAGCGTTCTCACCGATAGTGTGCATGTCTTTCGGACAGTCGAAGCGTTTCAGTTTGATGCATCCCCAGAAGCAGGCGTTACCGATGCCCTTGAGGTTGTTGTCGGTATGTATCGATTCAAGCTCCGTACACCATTGAAAGGCACTCATGCCGATGTGGCGCAGCTTGGCAGGACAGGTGAAAGTCTTCAGCGGACATCTGGTGAATGCTTGTGACTCGATGAACTTTATGGCATCGTTTAGCGTTATCGACTCCAGCGAGCAACCGTCGAAGGCACCGCAGGCAATCACCTCTATGGTCCAGTTCGTCAGTCCTCTTGACACATTGTATGGAATCTTGACATGCTTCAGGCCCGGTTCCATACACCGTTGCACGGTGGCCTCTCCCTGGTATGTCAGTGCCGTCTCCGACACCATTCCGTATTGTATCGGTCCGGAGATGAAGTATGGCAGATTGAGGTGGTCTTGCGCCATGGCGGCATTGGTCATGACCATAAAGCAGGTCAGCAGTAGCATCTTCAGTTTCTTCATGATGTTATTGTTTTTTATTGTTCTTGATTATACCTTATCTATTATGCGTTGTCGTTGGTGGAGAGAACGTCCTGTTGTCATCATACTCTGTTATTCCCCAATCGGTCATCAGTCTGTTGTTGGCTTATTCCAGCACATCCCAGAACTCATCGGGCAGCGAGATGTTCTCAATGTCCTTTGCCTCTTCAAACAGTGGGGCGATGTCGTCGGCATCAAATCCCGCTATGCCACAGCCGATGGCAGTGACGAGGAAATGGAGTTCGGGATGCTTACGGGCATATTCCACGAATTCGTCAACGTAGGGCTTGATGGTCTCCGTGCCTCCCTGCATGGTTGGGATGGCATACGACTGTCCCTGCATTCCTACGCCCTGTCCCATTACGGCACCGAAATGCAGTCTCGCCGCACGTGCCGCGCCGCCGGCGTGGATGCCCTGCAGGTTTGAACCGAACACGAATATCTCGTTCGGCTTGAGGGCGGTGATTAGTGATGGTGTGATTCTTCTGTTCATGATATCTGTATTTTGTTCTGATTCCTGTTGCCAGTTGGCGAAGCGTGAGAGTGAAGCTGCTGACATCGGACTTGCCTTGCTGAAGCATGCGTCTGCCGAACTGTCTTCCATGCAGCGTTCCATGACCGGAGCCATGGTGAGACCTTCGCCGTAATTCTCGATTACGTAGGGAGTCACCACTTCCTCCATCATCTTCTTGTATCTCATGTTCACTGCAGCCGGAGTGATGCCGAGCTGTGCCGCCACGTCCTTCTGTTTGAATCCGGCATAAAACACCATGTGGGCTATCTCCTGCATCATGCGGTCGTGGTAGTGTGATGCCACAGCCTCTGCCACTTGCAGCAGCATGCCCTCCTCCTTGTCGGTGGACCGCACATATTCCAACACCACATCGGAAGCCTCTTCAGAGAGATGCTCATACTCCTTGTTGTAAGCCTTCAGTGCATCGAGCACCACGAAATGGAAACCCCTCACCATCCATGTAGACAGTTTGGCCGCTTTCGGTTTCTTGAGCAGAGGTTCGAAATGGTGGGTGAGCAACTGTATGTAGTAGTCGTGGGCGAGTGAATAGAAGTCAAGTCCCGCCTTGCCGTGTAGCTGGTATTTCCTGTCGTATATGCTGTATGCACGCCGGCAGTAGCCATAGAAGTACTCTTTGGTCATATCGCCGTTGAAGGATATGAAGCCGTTTAGTATTATGTCGTCTGGAAGATGAGCCATAAGCTGAATGTTGTTATTGTATGCCGATTTTATTCTCCATGGCAAAGATAATGCAAACCGAAGACAATACAAAACAAGCTTGCTTGTTTTTATTGTTGAGGTGCCGCTTATCTTATTCAAAGATAATGCAAACCGAAGACAATACAAAGCAAGCCTGCTTGTTTTTATTGTTGAGGTGCCGCTTGTCTTATTGAAAGATTCCATTGTTCTTCTGAAAAAACTTATTATTTTCCGTTTCTTGCTTAATTTTTTTCTGAAATGGTCTTATAAATAGAAAAGAAGTAAACAATTAAACATTACCATTATGAAAAAGATTTTCAATACAAAGAAAGAAACTACTATCGTAGAGAACACGACTACAACTATCGGTGGCGCAGACGAGAAGGGTATGAAAGACATCGCTCCCAAGAAGGTGGGAATGCTCGATATGGTGATTGCCTTCGACACCACCGGTTCGATGGCGGCATATATCGACGACGTGCGCCGTCAGGTGGCCGACCTTATTCCACGACTCTTCAAGGACAATGACGACCTGCGTCTCGGCATTGTGGCTTTCGGCGACTATTGCGACATGAACGGCAAGAATGATTTCGGCGACGCCTATCAGTGTCTGCCGCTTACGCGGAATGAGAACAGCATCATAAAGTTTATAAAGAATACCAAGGATACCTGCGGCGGCGACGGCGACGAGTTCTACGAGCTGGTGATAAAGAAGATAGTGGAGGAGACTTCGTGGCGCCATGGTTCCACACGCAGCATCCTGCTCATCTCCGACGCCGAACCCCACGAACTGGGCTACACCTATAAGAATTATGTGGTGCGCAACCAGATTGACTGGCGCCATGAGGCAAAGAAGGCATCGAAGCGCCGCATCAAGATCGACACCGTGTCTATCAATCCGTTGCCGTGGTATAAGGAACTGTCGGCGATGACGAACGGAGTCAACGTGCCCTTCTCGTCGAGCAGCTATACGGCAGACCTCATCGTTGCCGGCACCATGGCACGCGGTTCCAGCAAGCAGCGCAAGGAGTTTGACAGCCTGGCAATGAAGGCAAGTGTGTGCTGTCCAGACATGGCATCGGTATACGAATGCTACCGTGAGGAAAGAGAAGACGAATAGTCGTTTGGAAAGTTGCTTCAATCTGTCATCAGTTTAACACCGCATTTACGGTCTGATGGCTTTTTGTGAAAATATTAGTTCAGCGGTTTCAGAATCATGACATTACATTACATGTTCTGAAGCCGCTTGCTCTTTTTTTTGTTATGCAATTTTTTGTCTTCTTGTACTCATAAAAGTGTCGCACAAAATTAATTCGCCAACGGGTGTCAATAGGATATGAGTAATCAAAGGGAGGCAACAAAAAAAGGAGAGAAGCAAGCTTCTCTCCTTTCAGTACCCAGAGCCGCATTTGAATATTCTGAAATCGATTAAAGGGGATGAAAATGGAAATCATTCAAATTCGCTTAATACACATTGATTTCCAACAATTTACGCTATACTTATAAATTTAATCGCATTTAGTCAGTTTGCGAGATATTTAGCAGATGTGGGGAAAATGTGGGGAAAATCTTTGGTGGTACCCAGAAAAAGTATTACCTCTGTCCCCAGATTTCCCCACCATCAATAAAGAAGTATGAAAGTTACGTTCATTATCAAAAAGTCAGCAAAGCGTTATGACACGGAATCGACTGCCACCATATACCTGCGCCTAAGGGATGGCAGGCGATTAGACTCCGTTGCTCAAACTGCACTTTCCATTAACCCCAACTTATGGGATGAAAAGAATGAATGCGTCAAGTCAAAGGCTGTTTGTGACCCCAAACTTCGCTCTGAGACCAATGAGGAACTGCGTAAACTCAAAGGCTTCATCGAGAAGGAATACAACCGAGACAAGGATAATCTGGATAAGGACTGGTTGAAGGCAGCTCTTGTCAGATACTATAATCCCGATAAGTTTACGCCCGAAGGAGAAAAGAAACAGACCTTTGAGCAACTTTTTGATGAGTTTCTGGAGAAGCACCGCCTTTCTGAAGTTCGCAAAAAGAATTTCAAGGTTGTCAAACGCTCCATGCTCCGATACGAACTTTATGTTAGGAAGGTTAAGCGGAACAAGAAAGACTTTGTGCTTGATGTGAATGATGTCACCAAAGAGACGCTGGCTGACATGTGGGACTTCTTTGAGAACGAATATAAGTACTTTGAGAAATATCCTCAAATCTACGAAGATATTCCTGAAAAGCGAACGCCACAACCCAGAGGCAAGAATACGCTGATAGATTGCTTCTCGCGAATCAGAACTTTCTTTTTATGGTGCTACGAGAATGACAAAACTACCAATCGTCCATTTGACAAGTTCCCCATTGAGGAGTGCAAGTATGGTACACCTATTTATATTTCATTAGAAGAAAGGGAAAAAATATGGAATGCAGACCTGTCTGCCCGGCCACAACTTGCCATCCAACGTGACATCTTCATCTTTCAGTCGCTCATAGGTTGTCGTGTGAGCGACCTCTATAGGATGACTAAGCAGAACGTTGTCAATGGTGCTGTTGAGTATATACCAAAGAAGACAAAAGAAGGTCGTCCTTTAACGGTTCGTGTTCCGCTAAACGAAAAAGCGAAAGAAATCCTCAAGCGCTATAAGGACTATGATGGACCAAGACTGCTTCCCTTCATTTCAGAACAGAAATACAATACGGCCATCAAAGAGTTTTTCAAACTTGCAGGCATTGATAGGATTGTCACCACGTTAGACCCTCTGACACGAGAAGAGGTGAAACGCCCCATACACGAAGTTGCCAGTAGCCACATGGCACGAAGGACTTTCATCGGTAACATTTATAGAAAGGTAAAGGACCCCAATCTCGTTTCAGCCCTGTCTGGTCATAAAGAAGGCAGCAAGGCTTTCCAGAGATATAGAGATATTGATGAGGAAATGAAAAAAGACTTGGTTAAATTATTGGATTAGACTATGGCTAAGCAAGATTTTGAGCAATTCAAGCAGGAAATAAAGAACTGGCTTGACAACCATCTCGATGAATACGATGCCTTCGTGGAAGACATCAATAGCAAGTCATACCAGAGTATTCAACAGGTATACTCTCTGGCGATGCGATTGGCACCCAAGCTGATGAAAAAGGCAAGGAGTGAGTTTCATGGTGACATAACTCCCCAAGAGAAAGACTTTGAAACGTTTGTCGCAGACGAAGGTACTGCATCCAAGTTAGTCGATGAGTTTCATAACGTGGAATCCTCATCGATTGTTCCCTGTCTCTTAGCATGGCTTTATTATGGCAAGTGCTATGAAACAATGGTGGAACGTCTGGAGACAGAAATCGCTGATCCTAAATGTGGTAAGGCAGAGCGATGGATATACAAGGTTATGATTAAGTTCGTCATCAAAGGAAGTATCAGGAACAAGATGCGAACCAAGGAAGACTGGGCCCTCTTTAAGGCAGACAAAGAAGCTATGAGAAATGGAAATGTGGCTGATGATGTTATCGAGGAAGTGAAGAGTACAAGTCCATTAGTCGAAAAGGCAGACATTGCAACGCCAAAGATTTCATTCGAGGATTACCTTCTTTGCTCAAACAAGGAAGAGGTGATAGACCGCATCAAAGCCATACTCGCTTTCAGGCATACTGCCCCAGATATGTCGTATCTCTATGCTGCATTGCAGGAACTCGGTTTCCTTGATAGGTGTAATGCTACAACCTTCCACAAATTACTTCAAGAACTTGTCCCAACAATAGACTTGAAAGGAACAAGGAATTTCCAGATTGCGTTTCGCAAAATCTTTGATGAGGCAGGGGACTTGCTATTGCCTACAAACCTTGAACGGAAGTACATTGATGACTTCAAAAAGAAGTTGCAATCAACGGATAATTCTGCTCAATAATCCGAATATTTGAGCACGTCTTCAATGTTTTTCAGTCCAAATCGATTTCTTGTATTTCGCTTCCTGTTTCGCTGAAATACAAGAATTGCAAATCGTTGAAAATCAATTATTTTTAGCTATACTTTTGTGCCATCGTTCCAAGTGGAGCGGTGGCTTTTTCATCTATAATGCCACCAAGATGAGAGGGTCAAAAATCTGGTGGCGCATGTATGGCTATGACAGATTTAATGTCTATTCTTTCAACAGGTAATGCTAACATCAAGTTAGAAATTACTGGTGAGGACTTGCGCAACTTCTCTGAGGAACTGATAAGTCGCGCAGTCAATGAGGTTGCGATGGTCATGCAAGACAACAAGCAAGATTGTCTGCTAACCAAAGAAGAAACAAAGAAACGCCTCGGTGTTTGCGATGCCACCCTCTGGCATTGGGACAAGAAGAGCTATCTGAAGCCTGTTAAGGTTGGTTCCAAAGTAAAGTATCGTGAATCGGATGTAAAGAAGATTCTCGGAGTTCAGAACAAATCATTTGGTGACTATGGAAAAGATTGAGAATAACAGCCAAGGTGTTCTGGCTCTAACCAACAAAATCCGCATGGAAGCCAAAGGCGTGAAAGACATCGGTATTCCCCTCGATGCCTTCCCGCACAAGTTGCAGGACATCATCTTTGAGGTGGCCCGCATAGA
Source organism: Prevotella pectinovora (assembly GCF_041323955.1). NCBI lineage: Bacteria > Pseudomonadati > Bacteroidota > Bacteroidia > Bacteroidales > Prevotellaceae > Prevotella > Prevotella pectinovora. Next base: position 2,386,801 of record NZ_JBGLIV010000001.1, on the reverse strand, counting down.
GCAGTTCGATTTGGAGTATCTGACCCTGAGTATGCTGTCGGCAGCAGCTACCGCTATCGGAAACAGCTGTCACATTCGCATCCGTGGCTCATGGAAGAGTTGCCCAGCCCTGTATGTCATCCTGATAGGAAGACCTGGGCAGGGTAAAACTCCACCACTTGACTATGCGTTCCGTCCACTTCAAGAACATGACTTTCTCCTGATCAGCAAGTTCATTGAAGAAAACAAACGCTATGCAGAACTGAATGCCGGAAACAAAGGCAATGCCACTGATACCGGCAAACCAGTTCTCGTGCAGACCATTCTCTCCGATCTCACACAGGAGGCTATGATGAGGATCCATAATGATAATCAACGTGGTATTGTTATCCTTGTGGATGAAATCATGGGGTTCTTCAACAGTATCTATCGCTACAATGACAGTCCTTTGCTTACTCAACTACTGACTGCCTATAGCGGAAAACCCTTGAAGGTGTCCCGTTGTAATAATCCAGTTCCCATCATCATTCCACATCCATGTGTCAACATTATCGGCACTACCCAGACGCAACGCATTGGGGAACTCTTCACGAAAGAGAATGTATCAAGTGGACTGATAGATCGCATCTTGTTCCTTCATCCCAAGAATCGTGACATCCCAAAGATGGAGGAAAACCTGAATGCTGGTTCCCAAGGTAACGACAGGGCAGAGAGTGTCTATCGGAAGTGGAAAGCGATTATTGATAAGCTACTTTCACTGGAACCTGATCATGATGAGAAAGGTATTATCTTGCCCAAGGTATTATACATGAGCGAAGAAGCCTACAGGTTCTTTGCCCAATGGAAAAATGCCCTCGTTGAGAAAGCCAATAGCATTGAGGACGAAAGGCTTATTGACAGTCGTATGATGAAAGCCGATTCCAATGTGGCCCGACTTGCTCTGGTCTTTCAGCTCTTGGGCTGGGCTTGTGACGAAATCCACATGCAGTACATAGATGTCCGTTCTGTTCAGGCTGCCATCCGCTTGTATGACTATCTGGAACTGTCGTACCAGAGCATCAAGTCACACATCCGGACAGAGACCATGCCTCCTTTGAAAAAAGCCTTTCTTGATTTAGTACAGATAGATTTTACCACTGCTGATGCTATCAAAGCAGGTGCAGAAATTGGTGTCTGCGAGAGTACTGTGAAGAAGGACTTAGCCAGAATGTGTGAGGAACGGATTCTTCAGAAAACGGCACATGGTGTTTACAAAAAACGACTCTGATACACCCGATACATTTTACACTTTACATTTTCCCAAAGTGTAAAAGTGTAAAGTTCCGTCGTGTAACGACCCTTATTCAATAACTCAAAAAGATTTATAATTATGAATGAATACCGATTCCATTTACAGAAATACATAGCTGGGAAGACCCCAAAACAAACATGTCCCCAATGCGGCAGAAAGCGATGCTTTGTCAGATATGTTGACGAGGAAGGTAAGATTTAGTTCCCCGACTATGTGGGAAGATGCGACCATGAGAATTCGTGTGGCTACCATTATACGCCTAAAGACTTCTTCATGGACAATCCCGACATGAAGCCCAACAACTATGATAATGAAACATGGAGATATGATATGACTAACAAGCCTATCATGCCAGCCAAGGTTAAGGCTGAGCCTGTTACTCCGTCTTTTATCCCTCCCGACACTATTCAAAAGACTCTTTCCCACTACGACATCAATCCCTTATACCAGTTCCTATGCAGGACCATTGGCAAGGAAGCAGTCAACAGACAGTTTGAACGCTATAAGGTGGGAACATCCAAGAAATGGGGAGGTGCGACAGTCTTTTGGCAGATTGATAAAGATGGTAACGTCCGATCAGGAAAGCTGATGGGGTATAATCCCAAGGACGGACACCGTATCAAAGAGCCGATACCGCAGGTCTGCTGGGTACACTCAGAACTAAAACTGCCAGACTTCCATCTGAAGCAATGCCTGTTCGGAGAGCATCTGCTTGCTACATCTTCTGCCACTGTCATGCTGGTGGAAAGTGAAAAAACCAGTCTGATAGCATCCCACTTCATGCCAGATTTCCTTTGGCTCGCCACAGGTGGCAAAGATGGTTGTTTCAATGAGGAAACCATGCAGGTACTTCATGGCAGGGATGTGATTCTGATGCCGGACCTGGGGGCGACAGGGAAATGGACGAAGAAGTCCGCCATCCTCACTCCCATCTGCAAGAGCGTAACCATTTCAACTGTCTTGGAACAGATGGCAACTGATGAACAGCGTGAAGCAGGACTTGACATTTCCGACTTTCTCCTGATGCAGGAAACTAAGCAGATGATTCTCCAGCGAATGATAGAACGCAATCCTGCTTTGCAACTACTAATCGACAAACTGCAACTGGAATTAGTAGAGTAACCAAGAGCTTGCTCTCTTGGACTGAGAATAAAAGTCCATAACACAATAAGGACTTTTTGCGTTTCAGCAATAAAGTCCCGTCGGGTATCTGGCAAGCACCAGCCCCGACCGTTACGAGCAAGCTCAATCAACAACCTTTATAAAATATCGGAAACATTATGAGAACAGATATCAAACAAGCCATGCACATGGATGCAGCGAAGTCCTTCAGCACGGCAGAAGCAAACGAGAATGAACGTCGTTGGAACGAGGAACGGTTTGACCAAAAGAACCAGGATCCAACCAATCACTATGACAAAACCCGGCAGCATCTTAACTTTGAGATTGGCCCAGACGGGAAAATTCACCCACTCGGCTATCAAGAGAAATCTTTGGAGGTGCGTCTGGCAGAGAGATTGGAGCTACTGGGCTGGCACAGTTTCAAGGAAGGAAGCAAGAACCAACCAAACATGTGTGCCAAATTTATCTTCGGTGGGAACCATGACCGTACACTCCAGATGGCATTTGGTGACCAGACTGTTAGTACAGACAGAGGTGCAGACAATAGCCACTTGCACCGCTGCCCAGAAATTGAACGATGGGTGATGGATGTCTATGACTGGTGCGTACGTCGCTATGGACGGGAAAACATCATCGGCTTTCAGGTCCACTTGGATGAAACTTCACCGCACATTCACGCCTTGATAGTTCCTGTTGGCAGCAGAAAGAGTGGTCTGGAATGCGTCATGTGGTCGGCCAAGTTCGGAAAGAACAAGTATGAATATGGCCAGATTCTGAAGGAAATGCATACGTCGCTCTATGAGGAGGTCGGTAACAAGTATGGCCTTGACCGTGGTGACAGTATAGACGGACGGCAAGTTCAACATCTTGGCAAGCGTGACTACATCCGTAAGCTCAACAAGGACATACAACAGTCAGAGAAAGCTATCAAAGGACTCAAAACTATGCTGGCGAATCTACAGACTCAGATAGAGGAACGGCAAAAGCAATTGGAAAACCTCGAAGGAAAGCTGCGTAGTGGCAAGATACACCTGCAAGACTATGAGGACGAGAGGAAAAGCTTGCAGCGTCAGATTGTAGATTTACATAACAAAGTCTATGACAAGATGGCTGCCATCGGCAGGAAGGAAAGCGAGTTGGCGAAACTGACCAAGGAGGTGGAAACTGTCAGCAGTGTCATTCAGCCGTTCCGCAACCACAAGATCGAGTTTGACCCGCCAAGGATTACTGAGAAACCGCCATTGTTCGGTGTTGACAAATGGCTTGACAAACAGAACGACCAGATAGCTAAACGCTTCACATCAATAGTCAGAAAGATTGAGTCTCTTTATATGCAGGATGCAGAACGTCAAGTGAAGGCAGCACAGAAGAACGTGCTGGCAGACTATCGAGAGTTGAATCAATTGCGTGGTGACTACGAATCCCTAACGGACAGCAGTCATCAGCAAGATTATGCCTATCGCCAGTTGCTTGACCAGTTGAGTGTACCATCCTTACGAGTCCAGGTTCTAGCTATTGCCGATGCTCTTATTGGAGGCAGGCCAATCCCGTCATCTGGAGGAGGTGGAGGTACGACATCCGATTTGAGATGGGATGGGCGCAACCCTGATGAAGAGGAGGATGCCTACCGCAGAAGATGCCTTTTGCAAGCATCGAAGATGGTAGGTAGTAATGGCGTAAAACGAAAGAGATTGAATTCTTTCAACAATTTTGTTTTTCATGTCACTTTGGGTTGTGAATATTCTGTTTTATTAACTCTCAACAATTGGAGTCAAACGAAGATAACCCCTTATTGCTCAAGGGGTAACTCTTCGTTGAACTCTTGCTTCTTGATTCTTTGAATCAGGTAGCTGACGGACTTCGGAGCCTTGGAACGGCACTCTTTCAACTGAGCATCAAAGTCTTCGTCTGACAGGTCTGAGTTGAATGCTTCTATCAGTTCGCTTTCTTTTGGAGAGTCAAGCATGATGTTATGACGCTTCATCAGCAAGCGCAACGCATGGATGCCTTTGTCATACTTTGGCTTTGCTTCAACAAGTTTACGCATCAGATCAAGTCCCGGGTCACCGATGTGCATTTCGTTGAGCATGGCAATCATGTAGAGCACCTTGGCATCTGGTGTTGCCATGTCAAACACATCACCCATCTGAACGTTCACTGCGTCAGCCTCTGTGTAACGCTCAAGCATGGCTAAAGCGCGTGACTTCACATAGAGAGCCTCCTGGCAATGGTGGTTTTCGAGTACAGCATCTGCAAATTCCAATGCCTGCTCGTACTTGCCAGAATAGAGGCTAAGCAAGGCTGCAAGGAACTGGGATGTCCAATGGCCCGACGTCAGCAGCTCCTCAGGAACACTCTCTATACACCCCATGAGATCATCGTCACAGATGAGAGTGTCAAGGAATCGCTTTGCCTGTTGCATTGCCTCTTTGATGTCGCCGGCTTGTGCTTTCTTGCATACCAACAAGAGGTATTGCTTGGCAGCTTCGTCGTAGTCGTTCTTCTGCAGCGCACCATAGACAGCCTTTCCACTTTCTATCTCGTTGTTGATTACCTGTTCGTCGTTGTAGCCACTTGCGTATGCTAAAATCTCACGACTTGTGTGAGCATACTGTGGGATAACATCCTTTGAGAGGAACAGTCCATCCAACGACCGAACACGGCTGAGTGCAACGTAGAGTTGACCTGCAGCGAAGAGGCCTCTGCTGAGGTCAAGCGACATCTTGTCAAATGTCATGCCTTGGCTCTTATGAATGGTGATGGCCCATGCCAGTTTCAGTGGGTACTGAGTGAAGGTTCCTGTCACCTCCTTCTTCAGTTTACGTGCTTCACGGTCGTACTCATAGCTTACCGAGTCCCATGAAGTACATGGAACCACGTACTGATCGCCATTGCTCAGTTCTACGTGGATTTCGTCTTTTGTGAGTTTGACCACCTTTGCCAGAGTGCCATTCGCCCAGCGTTTTTGCTGGTCGTTGCGTGTGAACATCACCTGAGCACCAACTTTCAATCGTAGGTTTAGCTCTACGGGCAGTTTCTTGTCATCGAACTTTCCTGCGATGGTTCCCTCGTAAGTGAACTCTTCTGCATCAATCTCAGCCAAACGCTGTTGGTTGATGCCGTCAGCGGTTTTGTTGAGCGATGCCAACGTAATGACCATGCCATCTTTATTTTGCGGATGGGTCACACGCTGATTGAGGTGCATGATATTCTCTGGGGTTACCTTGTTCATGCGAACGTTCTCCAAGATGTGAAGGAACTGCTGGTCGTCGTCCTGACGATACACCTTTTGAAATTCAATCTTCACGAGGCGCATGTGTTTGATCGCATCTGCTTTGTAGAAGAAGAAATCATCTGTCTGGTAGATGTCGTGAAGGAGTTCACGTTCAGCGCCCTGTCTCACAACCGGTGGCAACTGGAACATATCACCTACGAAGATGATTTGCTTCCCACCGAAAGGCTGAGTTGTACGAAGCGCTCTGCGGAGAGTGTAGTCAATGGCGTCCACGATGTCACATCTTACCATTGACACTTCATCGATGATGATGGTATCTGCATGGAGAAGAGTGAGAATACGTGCCTCATTCAGTTTGCCGCATGTTCCTGGTGTGCACACCTCCATCGGCAGACCGAAGAAGGAATGTATGGTGTCACCACCTGCCAGAATTGCAGCCACACCGGTTGGTGCCAGTGTGATGAACTGCTTGTCTACCATCTTCTGCACATTGCGGAGGAAGGTTGTCTTACCGGTTCCTGCACGGCCTGTGAGGAAAAAGCTGCTGTTGGTGTTGGCAATGAGCTCGTATGCGAGCACTTGCTGCTGGTTCTGTGTGTCTATCTGTGTGTGTTCCATGTTCATCGCTGTTCGATTGCTGGGAGAATTTGGGTGAGACGTGTGTTGAAATCGCTGTCGAGGAAACTCTTGTAGCATCCGTCAATGAGTTCCTTTGTTTGGCTTTCGAGCTGATCTGCAGGTACTGACGTACGTTGTGCCTTCAGAATGCCAGCGAGGAAGTCTTTGACCATAGCCTCGGACTCCATGCGGACAAATGCCTCGTTACGATGCACTTTGTCATAGTCACGCTTTTGGATGAGTTCGACCCTTTTGCCATTGAAGGCGTAGAGTTCGATACCGTCGATATAGGTCCAGTTGTGGTAGAGGCCTACCTTTTCAACAATGACCACTCGGTCGCAAAAGCGGATGCCACGATAGTAGCGATTGCCACTGGCACTTTCGTACTCGTCGCAGATGAACATCTTTTGACCGTTATCCCATGCAGGGACATGAACTCTTGGGCTGCCAAAGGTTGGCAGAATGCTATCGAACAGGTTCTTGCTGATTGCTTTTGTCAGTGTTGCCATGTGTTTCGATTTTGAGGTTTGTTATTTGTTTCGCTTTGTTCTCTGTTTAGCGTAGCAGCTGCTTTATACAAGCTGCTTACGCTGTGTTTCCTCGATCATCTCGCGAGAGAAGGAGAGCATCTGCTGCTCGCTGACGTGTGAGCCGAGTGCCTTTGCCTGTCCAGTTAGGAAATCTTTCAGCATCATGATGCTTTGTTCCTTAGCGAACTGCTCAGAGAAGCATCTCCAGTTGCAACCTCCCCAGAACTTCTGGGCGATGATCTTTGCTTTCTGCCCATCCCAACAGAACAGCGTGATGCCGTTGAGGAACGTGTGAGCATAGCCTTCACCGATGTGGTAGTACACCGCCAGTCTCTTTGAGAGACGGATGGCTCGGTAGTAGGTGTTGCCAGCTGCGCTGGTGTAACCGAGGGTGAGATACACGTTCTTCTCAGGATTGTAGGTGAGAGAACTGCCCGAGAGGGCTGGGAGTGCCTTTGCGGCAACGAGTGCGAGTTCTGTGCTCATTTTCGTTGTGTTTTTGTGTTTTTGACGGAATAGGCCGTCGCCGATGATATTAAATAATGTATTAAACGAAACCAACCCTCTCGGAATTGCGATGCAAATTTACAACCTATTTTTCTGTTTATCGAATCTTTTGGCAAAGACATTGGTTCCCTCTGACTTGGAACCATTTGCAGAATGGAAACCAATGCCTGTTTACTTTAAGCGCATAGCTGATAGCGCTTCAAGCAATCCAGACTTTGGCTTGCGCAGTAGTGCTGCAATTGCTTTGTAAACCTGTTGCCACTCCTCCCAGCCCGACGATGGGCTGACTGTGCCTGACGCTTCTCAACAATCCGGCGGAGAATGCGTTTCTGACAAGCATACGATTTCATTCCGTTACGCCCTTTCAGGTTGAGAAGTATACCGTCAAAGAGTTCTCCCTCCAAGATTTGAGTCAAACGGCCGCAGGACTCTTTCGCCGCAGCCTTCCGATATTTGACGCCTCTGGCCACAAGTTCCCAACTCTTTGCCACCTTGCGTCGGGCATTGGCTTCTGTCTGGATGCGCTTTTGATTAGCTCTCTGCCTCATCTTCTTGTTTGCCTTCTTTGAGCTGTTCATCACGGTCTTTTCGTTGTTGCTGTTGTTCTTCATAGTTGTCGATTTTTGGGGTTTGTTGTTCTGTTTTGCGCTGCAAAGATACATATCGTTTTCTTGCCAGCGAAAGAGTTTTTCGGAATGATTGGTTCCCTGTAGGGTGGAACCATTTGCCACCCCAAGGGGAACATCATTTGAGTATCAGAGGATGGTGTCAGGATTTAGCCAAGTGTCATCAGGCTTAGCAATCAAGCGCGCATTCTGATACACGGCATCCAGGGGTAAGATCGTTTCAGGTGTGTAGTACTCGTTCTCTTTGTCAGGAGTGAGTATGAGTGCAAAGTCTGGCTTGCTGCTATACGTACCTTTCAAGTAAATGGGCATCAGCAGTTGGATCTTCCCTGTCTGTGGGCGATACATCGGCACGATGAACTTGTAGTTGCGTTGAGCGATTGCAACAGCGAACGTAATCGCATCATCCAATTTGCGACCGAGTTCGTCAGAGGAAGCGGCCTGCATCTCTATCGGAAATCGCTGCCTACGTTCTTCGATGATGTGGGTGAACTTGTCGAAGTCCTTGTCTATTGTCCAGGTCGGCTGGTATATCACCTCCTCCACTTTCTCAAAGAAGTGCGGCTGCTCTGGGTGAACATCTTTTGCAAACCCGAGTTTGCGCAACTCCAGTTCTTTCCTCACTCGCCTTGGACTCATCAGCAGTTCACTTCCATCCTTTTGCTTACGCACCTCCACCACAATAAGAATTTCGTGAAAAAACTTGTCCAGCAAATTGGTGTTGAAGACGAGGAACCTGCTATCCTGACTATACACGAGTTTGTTCTTCGCCCCCCTTTCTGCCTCCTTCTTGAGGACCTCGAAGGTGTTCTCAATGTACGACTTCAGAATGGGATGGTTGACAGCAGACGGTTTGTTTTTGAACGACCACGTCTCTGGAATAGTGCTGGCGGCGATGTCCTCAAGGAATGCAAGACCTTCTTCCTCGTTCTTGAAGTAGAGGTCTCCCCAGTGGAACATCCTGCTGGCTCGGATCTTCGCATCAAGTGTTGCCTTATAACCCCATGACACGCCCTTGAAGACAGGCTCTTTTCCTCTTTTCTCAAACCAACCGATAATGGGATTGCCTGTAGTGTCTGCCAGCCCTGTCTCAAAATACAGGTAGGCGGCATCCTTGCGTGTTACGTCCTCACCTGAACGACTCTGAGCGTAGCCATACTTGTTAAGGTACACAATACTTGCTCCATCAACAAGTGCGTTGAGTTCCGCCGTGCTCACTTGTTTCTCATCGGTGAGCAACTCGTTGAGTTCTGCCTTGCAGCTTTTGAGGTTCGTCACATAACCGAGCTTCAAAAGTCCGGTCTTGGGGGAGTTGAAGTTCATCTTGTTCTCCATAGTTTTTCGTTTTGTTCCTACCAACAGTTTGCAGCGCCAATCATCGTGGTAGTTTCGATGTTTTGACGCTGCAAAGATATTGACTTTTCTTCGTGCTATGAAGAATGGTTATCAATACATTGGTTCCGTTCTATTTGGAACCATTCGTATACAGAGACTATGGCGCAAATGATGTGCTATTCATACAGTTTTGCCAAATCTTTTACTCGTTGTTTGAATAAATCTCTCACCTCTTTTGGTGATACAATTTCAAGTCCTGCCCCCATTTGTAGAATTCGCCCAAAGAACTCATTGTTCACCTCCACTTTCAGAGAAAACTCACCATAGGTTCCATCTTCATGGTCACCCCATGGAGTGGCAATGGACTGTGACAGATGTATTGGTTTCGTTTCGGTCAGTTTATACATATAATATGTATGCGCGCGTAAAACCATATCATATTTTGTGGTATCTTTTGTATGGCTAACTCCGACAATATCCTTGAAAAAATGTTCGTAAAACAATGGTGGCGCAGCAATATACTCTATTCCTGGTCTCACACATGGCTTGGCCTGAATACGATCCAATGGAATATTGTAACCATTCTCTGGAGAATGGCCTTCCGCATGTCCAAAAAGGTTCCACCTACCATTGTATTCCGGGGGTGGAAAATAAGTGTACGTTTTTCCTCATTATATGGTTTATAAACAATAGAAAGCACTTGCTTGCGGACGATTGCTTCATAGAGAAAAGGTAGAATCTCAATGTTTGTCAGCATCCTATCTATACTCACACTCAACACTTGTTCACCCTTTTTCCTTTTAGTCTTTATTTCTAATAAATCTCGGCTATCCTTGAAGAAGTATTCAAGCCAAGAGGATGGAAAGAAACCTGCAGAATCCTGACAGAACCTCCAATATTGTCTCAAGTCATTAATCACTTTCGCATTACGCATATCCGCTAAGGGGTCATCATCATTTCCGATATAGCGAAATCGCTTGTTTCTGTTGTTTCCTTCTTCTTCAAAGCATTCTGTGCCAAGTTTTTCTTGAATAGATTTTCTAACTGCCGGAAATGCCTTCTTCAATTCTCCATATCCTGTTCCTGAAGAAACGGTAAATTGTTTATCTTTTGGGTAACAAATATCCATTATGGATTTATATGTTACCCATTCACGTGTCATGAGTAATTTATATGCTATTTGTGCAAAAGCAGCAAAATCACAATCGCCATCAAAGAGATTCTTGCGTATCATAGCCTTTATTCAGTTCGATGGACATCGTCAGCTTTCCAAAACAATTTGTTAGGATCTGCCCAATTAGGTTCACTCACGGCCTTAAAAGAGACCTTATCATTTTCAAAGATTTCCCCACGCTTAGATTTGACTTGAAGTGGGTAAGGATACAAATTGCATTTAACATTCAAAAATGTTCCATATTGATTGTTCACCTCAACCACAACTCCTTCATAATATTTCCCATTTTCTAGATTTTTCGAACAAGATGGTACCGATACTTGGTTGCTTTTTTTTATATTTTTTTTCTTTTGGGGTGCTCTTTCTATCATCAATAGTAGTTCATCACGAAAATAATTAAGCACTTTTGATTGAATGCTCTTATAATGCTCTAAAGTAAAAGGTACAATTCCGTCGTTTACAATGAGAAAAAGCTTGTCATCGTCCATTTGCCTTGCCTCATAGCTATGGTCACTATGATCATATTTGTTACGCAATGCTCGTATCATGTAGCAGAATTCATGCGTATAAAAGTCAGAAGGAAGGCGTTTGCCAGTTTCGCTACCTTCATAATAAAGAATACAAACAGATGTTGCAAAGGCAGTCAAAGCCCCTTCGTCTAGGCAAGGTTTCTTCATGACATTAAAATACGATGTGTCTTTTGTTGTTGCAATGAATGGCTTATTTGTAGCATATGAATTATTGGCGCAATCGCGCAATCGCGCAATCTCATCTACTAAAGAATCTCGTTCTTTCTTTTCAATATCTATTGCATCATCAGAGACAGAAGTGTCTTGTTTACGAGCTGTTAAGTAATCGAGTAAATAGCCTATACCTATACTGTATACATTGCCGTCAACTTTTATAAGCCCCTTTGATAATAATCCACTAACACCATCAGGTATGGTATCCTCAAACGTTTTTTCTCCACTAGAGAGTAAGAATAAAACTGAGCGCTCCACATCGGATGTAAAGCGATTGTTTACAATTTCTGCTAAATAATCACGAATTATTTGATAATCAGGAATCTCAATCGTTCCATTATTAATCATGTGTGAACCTACAAACTTTGCATAATATGGAATACCACCTGTATGTCTGTATATGGTTTCTCCAATTGAAAGAAATTTCCCCCTTTGTTCCTCATCATCGAAGAGAGAACATTCTTGTTTCCACATCTCTTCAAAATCATCTTTAGTCAACGGTGGTAAAGAAACATTCTCCAAACCACAATTTAATTCAGGTGAACCGATAGTTGTACATATGGAACTCCATGTTGATGTCCCAGCAACCCAAAATTTGAGATTACAGCTTTTTTCTGTTGCAGCCCCTCTAATCCTAGAAAAATCAGAAGGACTTTCCAACGCCTCAAGTAATAGATAATCTATTTCATCTAATAAAAGGAGCACATATTTACCTGACTCAGCTACTTTATCGGCAAGGAAGAAAAGCACTTCTTTCTGATATTCTGGATTCCAGTCTTTCATTTGTACGAGCATGTCCAATTTGTCATCTGAAACATCCAGAGTGCATCGACGCGATATCTTGAAATCACCTTCTTGTAACAGCCCGTCATCACACATTTTTGATGCCAGCAAGGCTGCCATGGATCTATAAACAGCAGGGGTGTCTTTTTTTAGGTTCTTCCGTTAAATGCATAGATAGAAAAAAAAATTTTATATTATGATAAAAATAAAGCTGGCATCATCTATCTTTGTAGTGACCAAACTCAATGATAAATGAATGCCAGCATAATGCATAAAGCTTTTGGCATATCCTTGCAAGAATGTTTGGATATGCGTTGCGAAAGTAATAAAATAGTTTTGAATATCCAAACTCCATCAGACAAACTTTGCTGTCCGGAGTGTGGAAGCCATAATGTAGTCCGTAATGGTTTCACGGCCAGACGCTTTGTGAGCGTGCCGATAGGTTGTTCAAAGACTTTCGTCGAGATGAAGATCCAACGTGTCAAATGTTCTGATTGTGGCTGCATAAAGAACGAGGATGTCGATTTCGCAAAAGGCAAGCGCAGGCATACGACCGCTTTCGCCAATATGGTTATAGACTTGTCGCGCTTTGCAACTATACAGGACATTGCATGGTTCCTGGATGTATCTTGGGACATGGTGCGGAACATACAGATGGAGTTCCTGCAAAAGGAGTATGGCAGCCCTGACCTTTCAAACCTCAGATACATATCCATAGACGAGTTCGCTACCCACAAGGGACAAGTTTACAAGACGATAGTCGTAGACTTGGAAACCGGGCGGATTGTCTTTGTAGGTGACGGTAACGGCAAGGCTTCGCTTGAGGAATTCTGGAACAAGCTCGGAGACAGAAAGAATGACATAAAAGCCGTATGCACAGACTTGTCGTCTGCTTATACGGGGGCGGTAACGGCAAATCTCCCCAATGCCTCTCTTGTCGTGGATCATTTTCATGTGGTAAAGCTCATGAATGAAAGGATAGACCAGTTGCGCCGCCAGTTGTGGCATGCTGAGAAAGACGTTAACAAGCGTAAGGTAATCAAGGGCACGCGCTGGATATTGCTGAGAAACGGCAACGACATCTTTGACGCAAAATACAAGACAAGACTTGACAATGTGCTGAACTTGAATGAACCGTTGATGATTGCATATTACCTGAAAGAAGACTTGAGGGAAATATGGAACCAAACCAACAAGGATGATGCAGAATTGGTGCTAAACGAATGGGTGCGGCAGGCCATGGATTCAAAAATACAGCCATTGGTCAAAATGGCTGCTACCTTGCGGGCCTACAAGCCATATATACTTGCATGGTATGACTACCCGATATCAAATGGCCCTACTGAAGGTATAAACAACAAGATTAAAGTGCTGAAAAGACAAATGTATGGATTCAGAAATGATGAATTCTTCACGTTAAAGCTATACGCTCTACACGACAAGCGTCTACGCATTTAACGGAAGAACCTTTTTTTATCCCTGTCTGAGTTTTAACATCGAAATATACTGGATAAGCACAGGACTCGTCGCTAAATCTTAGATAATTTTCTAACGATTTCAACAAGCATGTTTTGCCAAATCGACGTGCACCAATGATGCCTGCATTCCCTTTGCGCTTAGCACATGAGGTTAGAATGTCTATTTGACGTTTACGACCATACAGTTTATTTACATCTGTGATGTCAACTCCAACAATGAACGGTTCCATTATACTTTGTATTTTTAAAGTGAAAATTCGAGTGCTAAATCTCTATGATGCATATACCACCAGCGTCGGAAAAGATCCACATTCAACCTATAAACTTCACGTGTTTCATCCGTGAACTGGCGAACAACTCTTTTTTCTTCCAGATTTTTAAGAGCTCGTGTCATATTTAAACGTTTATCAGATGGAACATTGTATTTGTCCCAAAGCCTTGTTAATTCATCCATACTAACTCCTCTTTCAATTTGTGTGCTCTCTCTGATAAGATATGAAATACAAGAGATTAGTTGATGCTCAGCGATATTTTTTGGCGAAATTTGGTTGTTATGAAAGTTGGTTTCATCCATAGCTTCCCATGTGTCCATCTTTGATGGTTGTTCTTCCCCTGTTAGAACTTTAACAACATGATCCACATCTCTATATCCAAGATGTCGCTTTTTATGAGCAACTGCATATTTTCCACAATCAAGACAAATCCATTGAATCCAATAGGGAACGCAACCTGACAAGGAACGAATATATGCTTTTGCTTTTTCAACAAAAACAATGGATTCGCAGGCATCTATCAGCTCGTCAGCATATACTTGTTTTATTTCATTAATAGGCATAGATAGGGTATTGGTCATTTGACCTTCAATACCAAATTCTTTTTCTTTTGGCAATTCTTTAATATCATAAGTTCCTGCATAAACGAAACAAGCTTTTCCTTTTAATGCCAAATCTCTCAATTCAGAAATAAAGGTTGCATCCACCAAGCCTTCTTTTAACATGGGCTTTATATTAGAGAACTCATCTATAGTAATTAACGGTATGAACCCACATGAATTTAATGCGCCAACCATGATATCTAAGTCAGACTGACATAGAGTCTCTGGTAATTTCCTATTAGGAAAGAAGCCATCAACAACATCAAGAATGTCTTCTGGAAGTTTGTTATAAATATTTATTTCAAGAAGATTCATCCATAAATCAGCCACAGAGGCATTCTTAAACGAGATTTTTGAGAAGTCCCACTTGAATGTCTTTATTTTTTTCTCAGAATCTTCACGTAGTGGTTGCCCATCGATTCTTTCACAAAGATAGTCAAGAATAGATGACTTTCCTGTCCGAGTTAAGCCATATAGAATATATGTTTGTGTCCTGTCTTTCGACAAATAATGGTTAATTAAAGTGGAGAGATTTTCTTCTCGCCCTTTAAAAATGTTTTCTTTGGGCGTGTCAGAAATCTTCCATGGAATTTGAATCTCGTCTGTTAGTACTTCTCCACTTTCAACCTCATATGTTGCTTCTGATTCTGTTGATGGTAACTCTTTTCCTTCGTATCTAGATGTCAAGCTGAAATTCACGTCAAGAGACTCTACATTAAGAAAATCTGCAGATACGAAACTCTCAACACAGCAATCTCCTGCTGAAAGTTCGTCATTATGATTAATCGTATATTCTTTACCATTGATGCTTGCTCTTACTGTAAAAGATTGAGCCGTTGAATCACCTATATTGGTTACCAAGAAGTCAATGACTCCATAACCATCTTCATTCTCTTTTATATAGCAGGGGTCTGGTGTTATCTCCAACTTGGGATACGTGCTAACATATCGTTCTTCCAATAGTTGAGCAATTTCTTTTAACCACGCAGATATTAGATGAGAGAAGAATGTCCTTCCATAAAACGTCGCTGTCTCAGTGACCATTTTCTGTGCTCCCAACAAGATTTGCTGAGAACGGACAAGGAATTTTGTCCTTTCATTTTCTCTTAGTATTCCAGCATAAGGCTTCAAAACTTCAATGACTTCTTTTATAGATTTCATTACAATTCTATCTGTTGATGTCATTAATTCTTCAAATTCAGCAACTTTACTCCATTTCGTTTCAAATGTAGAAATGTCAAACGTGCTGAATCCCCATGAAAGGCAGTTGTCCAAGAATAATTGGAGTTCTTTAATTCTTGTTTTTCGATGAGAAAAAATTTGTTTGACAAATGAATTAAAACTTACAGAAGAATTGTTTTCAATCGTCGAATGTTCGATTTCATTAAACAAATTAAAAGCCTTGCGCCTAAATTCCATTGTTTTACACTTACCAGTGAAAACCCCTGTACCATCTGCATCGCTCGCTAATGTACCCCAAGCTCCTTCTGCAGCAGCACCTACTGTTATGTAAGCCGATAATAACGTTCTAAAATTTTCGGTACTATCATTATTTAAACAATCTTGCTGAAGTTGTTTCAGTGTACATGAATCCCACTCTGGATCTGGCGTTTTACCACCTTCCAATTGCGAAACAACAAAATGCAGTTGAAGATATTTTAATAACAGTTCTTGTAGATGGTTCTTCTCCCCCAATGTATTAAAAATACCCAAGGCCTCTATGTAATAACTACAAGCACTATCGCGGAAAGCCTGCAATTCATTAAGGCTATAGGAGTTCGCTTTTAAATGATTTGAGAAACGAGTAAACATACCATGTCCTTTAAATCGCGCATAATTTGCAATTGAAATTTTGAACATGACAGTATCCGTTTGCTTATTGTTATAATATGCTGCAGCAGCTTCCAAAAAAGAATATGCCTTGTCATCGTAAGTGTCTGACAGGCTGTTTCTATTGTTCTGTGCTTTTCCAAACAATTGTTCTGCAGGCACTATTTCACTACTTGGCAACAATTCTTGACGATGAGCTTCTTGTTCAACATCCTGAAGAAGCATTTTGCTTATGTTTTCATCAACAATATCGCGAGAAAGAGAGTCAATAAAACTATTAATTTCTCCCGGCTTTTTCTCGTTTTCATCTGCTCCCAAATTCATTATTGACTCCTTCAGCTTCTTAATGGCGTTGTTGTCCGGTCTTAACTTCTCTGCATATAAAATAGCCTTTAAAGCCTCATCTTTATTTTCTTCTTTCAAATACAATCTTGCCATAGTTGAATATAAATGGCCAAGACTATTCGCATTTAAACCGTCTTGCTGTTCTGTAACAGCAATAAGGAAGGCCAGAGAACGGATTGCCTCACTAACATGATCCAATGCGATTTCTGTATTAACTATTCGGTCCAAATAGCTTTTTAAATATTTGGGCGTAGGTCGACTTGTGCTGATTATATCATAGGACCTTTTGAGGCATTCTTCCTTCTTGCCATTTCTAATTAATGAGTCTAACTCTTTTTCCAAAGCTTTACACCTTGACTCCGAAAGATTTTTTAATTTTTTATTCAAAAAATCTAATGTATCTGTAGATGTCAAAATAGATGGCTTCTCAAAAGTGTCATTTCTTAACGAAGTAATATCACTTCGATTCTTTATTCTTCCAGAGATAGGGTCAATATCTATTTTCCCTATAATCTTCAGCTGTGGCGACCACCCTGATGTAGCAAGAAGCTGTTCAGTTTCAGTTTTAAATAAGGCTACTGATTTATTTCTGGCATTTTCTCCATCTTCATTATTGATCTCTTTATCATCCCTCTCGTCAGGTTTATTAATAATTACATCAAACTTTCCAAAGAAAAATTCGGCATTCTTTTCAAATTCCTTGAGTTCTAAATATGCCTTAGGCTTGCTTACAAAATGGTTTAGGTATGAAATGACTGCAAATAGAATCGTTCGTGCTTTGGAACCTTTCTTTGTAACCCCCTTTTCTACTTGCCTCAATATGGCGTCGTATGTCATCTCTACAATGGAACATCTGCAGATTCCATCAGGTGACAAACTGCCACAAAATACTCGTTTCCCTATTATGTTGTCATTCAAAAATGCCTTCTTGTTGCCCCATATGACACATCCTTGTTTAGTACATGTTATTGTTTTTCCTTCGTCTGTAATTACCATAAATGGGCCCGTTCCGCCTTTAGTAATGGTTGCATTTGTTGAAATAGCACTTGTTTCATTTATGCCCTCAATATCAAAAATATTCTTTAAATTGGTTTTGATTTGTTGTATGAAAGATTCTGCTGATGAGTCGTGTTGCAGGCTGGTAGAGTCAACTTCAAGAATCTTTAAGCTTCTAATTGCGTCATATCTTATTCTTAACCTTTCGCTTCCAGATGAAATCTCCAAATAAAGTTTGCCTACGTTGCTAACTATCCCAGAGTGCTCTGTCCCGTCACACATAACTTGAACAGCGTCTCCTAAAACGACCCCTTCAGCTATATCATTATCTTTTATCTGTGTACATCCACAATTAGGGCAAAAGATAGCTGAAGGGGATATTAAATGCTGACAATCAGGACATGGAAATAGATTTCTCTTTGCACTTAAAAGCGTTTTGGACCCCACATTGCCGATTAAATACTCTTGTCCAAGCAAATTATCCTTATTACTATATCTTTCATATATTTCTTTTGCATATGTAAAAACGCTTTGAGCAATCCTTTGAAGTCTAATGCCAGCCCAAATGATAGGTTCATTGTTAGAAGCTATATTCTTTATATATTTCGACTCCTGAATCTGATGAAAACTGAATATTACTCCATAAACGTCAAAATAAATGCATTTCTGATTATTATCGTAATAAATGGCAACAGCTTCAAACTTTTCCGGATTAACAAGGGAGATGTCTGCTAGTTTACTAATTTTTGACTTGATAAATCCATAAAACAGTTGGGATTTATACCGTTCTACTTTTATAGCTGTGTTTAGAAGATTTACAGCTGCAAGGATATAGAAAAGCGAATAAGAGTCCGTAAGTTCGGTGTTTTTAACAACAGACACCGCTTCATCAATAACATAATCATCAATGTGCTGACTCTCATTATCTTTCAGTTGATTGTATAGACTGAATATGTGTTCGGAAATTGTACTCATAATAACAAAATATACTTAGAAAATTTGGTCCACTAATATTTCTCTAATATTAACGTGTAACAATTCTGATATTTTAGACAATGTAAGTAAATCTGGCTGAGTCGTATTTGTACACCATTTGCTAATGGTCACTGGATCTTTGCCAAGTTGCTCGGCCAGCCACTTGTTCGTCTTGCCAGAATCAGCGAGTACCGCTTTTAGTCGATTCAAATTCTCCATTCTTTAACTTATTAAATTCTGGGACAAATTTACTGATTTATTTTTATAAAATAATGATTTTGTAGCATAAACTGGGTTAAAAGGCATTATTTGACTATTCCTAAAATTAGTTGACAGAATTGGATGCGATTAACTAATTAGGTTTACTACTTTTATTCAGTTCTCTGTTTTACTTTACAAGTTCTGTTAGTTGAACTGATTTGTTTTACAAGATTTCATCAGTAAACTGATTTGCTTTACTACCTTCTCGCATTCCAATTGCAAAGTTAATGATTATTCCTTTGATTAGTGCAAGAAATAAAAATATTTCGTAATTTTGCTGTCAGAAGCCGAAGAGGAAGCGAGCTCTGCTGAGGAGCAACTCGCCAGCAATAGGTTTCTGCATCACACTGAAATAGTGGTATGGGCGTTGTCTTTCGGGGCAGCGCCCATTATTTTAGGAGATGCTGTATGGCTAAGAAAAACCTATCAGCTGCCTGTGGCAGCAGGTCTGTTCCATGGATTGCACCAACACCTTTTTTGTTCTCCAACTTCTGTATGTACCGTTTCGGGAGTCTTGTATCCAATGCTCATATGCGGACGTTCTGTATTATAGAAACGTATGATACGAGTCAGTTCTTCCTTACAATTCTCTATTGACGGTATGCTCATCTTGTAGAGCCATTCTGTTTTGATGATGCCATTGGCGCGTTCTGCAATGGCATTTTCGAGAGGATCACCGCTTTGGGTCATGCTTATCATTATATTATGTGCCTTTAGCTCCTTAACGTATGCAGCACTACAGTACTGGCTTCCTCTATCAGAATGATGGATGAGACGGGATGCTGTTTCATCGTCAATTGTTGCCAGTGCCATACGCAGTGCCTCCAATGGGTATATGGTTTCCAAGGTCGGTCCTACTGCCCATCCCACAATCTTATGAGAATAGGCATCCGTGATAAGCGACAAGTAACACACACCCTCAGTTGTTTCTATGTACGTTATGTCACTGACCCATATTTCGTTAGGTCGCATGGGAACCACATCCTTTATCAAGTTGTCATACTTGTGGTAATGATGACTGGAGTCAGTTGTCTTGTAGTGACGACGTCTTTTCAACTGCACCATCAATCCATTGGCACGGAGCAATTCTATGAACGCATCTCGTCCAGGCATACGATCAGTGGATTCAAACAAGCGTTTGACGATGAGGTATAGTTTGGCACAACCAAGTCCAGGGTTATCCTTACGGTATTCTCTGGCCTTCTCCACTATCATGGTTTCTAAGGCATTATCGACAAAGTCATTGTCTGGATCTTCACGGTTGTAGAACGACTGTCTGCTATAACCAAACAGCCTGCAAAGGGTATTCATCGATGCTGGTGAAGACTCTTCGCGGAGCAGACTTACTGTTTGGTGCCAGATTTTTTTCTTATTGGAATATTGAATCGTTCTTCTGCAAGGTTAATCATTGTGTCGTAGGCATGGGCACGTAGTTTCTCTAGTTCTGCCTCTTTTCTTGCTTTCTTGAGCTCTGCTTTCAATTCTCTGATCTGCTCGTCTTTACTTTTGTTTGCCATAGTGTCATCGTTGTTCTCCTGCAAAGATACTAAACGATTTTCAGAAAGATAACGACCTACCCAAGAAAACAGCACCTGAATGTTGGAAATATGATGTTTCTCAACTAATTCCTCAGGCGTATTCTCGCCTTTAAGGAAATCAAGTGCAGCAAGTACTCGATCTTCTTCATCATGAATGTAGCGAGTGGATTCTACCCATACCCATTCATACTGACCTGTCGCTTCATTTAGGACACGATCTCTTTCACGTTTTACTTTTGTTCTCATACACTTTTGTTTTAGGCATCCAAAAGTGTCAAGTTTTTTAGGGTAAGTCAGTATGACAATAGAAAACATACAAGCATTGATTCATGGTGATGAGACTCGCACGTTGGAACTGAAGAAGACAACGGGCGAGTTGAAGGATGGTATGCGTTCTGTTTGTGCTTTCCTCAATACTGCTGGCGGCTGGCTGTTTTTCGGCATTACCCCAACAACCTTGAAGATTCTCGGTCAGGAGGTGACAGATAATACACGAAAGGAGATTGCCAGAGAGATTGCCAAACTGGAACCGCTGATAGACCTGCCGGTAGAATACATTGATGTGCCAGATCGTCCAGGTCATCAAGTCATTGCCATTCATGTGAATGCAGCTGGCTATTGGAATGCTCCCTATACTTACGATAGCAAACCCTACATTCGGATAGAAAGTACAACCGTTGTTATGCCTCGTGACATGTTTGAAGATAGACTGATGCGGAGCAAGAACAACCGATACAAATGGGAAGACCAAGTATGCGAAGGCATCACCATTGCAGACTTGGAGGAGCAACGTATTAGAGGTGGAGTGCGTCTTGGCGTTGAACGTGGCCGAATGCCAGAGTCTTCATTGATGGAAACAACAGAAAGCCTTGTCAAGAAATTGAAACTGACCACTCAAGATGGGAAACTGAAGAATGCTGCTGCCGCCTTGTTCCTGCATGACACCAGCCAGTTCCCTCAGTTCCTGCTCCGTATGGCTCGTTTCCGTGGCACGGATAAGAATGAGTTTTTCGACAATCAACGTGCCTATGGAAACTTCTTCACGCTATTAGATGCTGGCATGGCATTCTTCTTCAAGCATCTTTCTATTAGCGGTAAGATTGTTGGCTTTACGAGAGAAGAGAAGTTGGAAGTTCCTGCTGAAGCCTTGAGAGAAGCACTGACAAATGCTCTTTGCCATCGATTTTTCCACAATACAAGTAGTTCTGTTGGTATTGCCATATACGATGACCGTATCGAGATTGAGAACTCTGGTCATCTGCCAGAGGAACTGACTACTGAGACCATCAAACAGTCACATCATTCCTTCCCACAGAACCCAACCATTGCCGATGTACTCTTCAAGACAACATTCTTGGAGAATTGGGGTAGTGGTGTTGGTCGAATCATGGATGCTTGTCGAGAGGCTAACCTTCCTGAACCTGAATATAATCAGAATGCATCTTTTGTTTGGGTTACGTTTAGAAGGACAGCCATACAAGCATACAGCCCCTCAACCCCCACAACCCCACAAGATAAAAACCCCTCAACCCCCACAACCCCCTCAACCTCCAAGCGAGAGGCGGCTAAGTTGAAACGGTTGAGAACATTATTATCTGCAATAGGAGAAAATGGTGCTAGCCTGAAAGTTCTTATGGAAGCGATGCAGCGTAAGGATAGGAAGGGGTTCGTTTCCACATATATTACTCCTAACATAGAGACTGGATATATAGCCATGCTATACCCAGAAACACCGCATCATCCGATGCAGTCCTACTACTTAACCAACAAAGGCAGAGAGGCCTTGACCAATCTTTGAGTGCAATATCGACTTGTCACTCCCTACGAAGGCGGAGGATGCAAGTAAAATTCGTTCGTCGAAATGATTAGAATCCTAATTTGGCAGTTCTAACTGCCGAAATATAGATTGTTTAATCGTATTGATTGACGATTAAAGACATTTATTGACTTCCTGCAATACACTCTTCATTCCGGAATAGATCTACGATTCATCCCAAATTCGTGTTTTTCTGGTGGGGAAAATGGGGCTCACTTTGCACAAACTCTTGCAGATGTGGGGAAGATGTGGGGAAATTTTGGGAAAGAAAAATCGCTAAACCTCTTATTTTTAAGGGTTTAGCGATTACTATCAAGTTAAACTCGTACCCAGAGCCGGGGTCGAACCGGCACGGGTTGCCCCACTGGTGTTTGAGACCAGCGCGTCTACCGATTCCGCCATCTGGGCTTAAATGCGGTGCAAAGGTAATACATTTTGTTGCAATACGCAAACTTTTGCGGATTTTTCTTTTTAAGTAATGTCCAAATTGTTTTTGAACATTACTAAGCACTTCGAATAAAAGAGAAAAAAACATAAAATGTTGTGGGACTCTACAATAATGAGTAACTTAGTGCGTAATAAAGATAAAAACCATTCATTGAATTTAATGCGATATGAATTACAACAACGATAACTACTGCGTGATACTTGCCGGCGGAAAGGGCAGAAGGCTCTGGCCGGCAAGCCGTGAGAACGCTCCGAAGCAATTCCTCGACTTCTTCTCCACCGGACGTACGCTCCTGCAGCAGACCTTCGACAGGATGAAGAATATCATCGCTCCTGAGAATATCCTCGTGACAACCAATGAGGAGTATGGACATTTCGTGAGCGAGCAGCTTCCCGAGCTGCCCGAAGAGAATGTGCTGCTCGAACCCGTCAGCCGCAACACCGCTCCCAGTGTGGAGTGGGCCACCTACCGCATCCTCCACCGCAATGAGAAGGCAAGGATCGTCACGGTGCCGGCAGACCAGATGGTGATGGATGCCGATGCCTTCAGGCGTGATGTCTGCGATGGTCTCGACTGGGTGGGTGCCCATGACGGTCTGCTCGCCATAGGGGTGAAACCCACACGTCCGGAGCCGGGATATGGATACATTCAGTTTGAAGGCGAAGCCGATGCCAGCGGCATATACAAGGTGAAGAGCTACACGGAGAAGCCGGAGAGGGAATTTGCCGAGATGTTCATGAACAGCGGCGAGTTCTATTGGAACACCGGACTCTTCATTGCCCGCTGCTCCACGATGCGCAACAGCCTGAAAGCCTTGTTTCCGCCAGTGCTGAGCGTCATCGATTCGGCGTCGGTATATTCCCTTGAGGCAGAACAGGCACACATCGCCAAGCGCTATTCGGCTTACCCCAACCTCTCGGTAGACTCTGCCGTGCTGGAAAAGGGCATCAATGTGTATGTCAAGAACGCCTCTTTCGGCTGGGCGGACCTCGGCACCTGGCATTCCATGTATGAAACGATGAGCAAGTGTATGGGCGACAATGTGGTGATAGGCAACAAGGTGAAACTCGACAACTGCCATGGCAACATCGTGAAGATGCCCGACGACCATGTGGCGGTGCTCAACGGTCTCGACGGTTATATCGTGGCAGAGAAGGGCAACGTGCTCCTTGTCTGCAAGAAAGAAGACTCGTCAGCCCTCGTGCGCAAATACATCAACGAGGTGAGGATGGACCACGGCGAGGAATATCTGTAACGACGGTCTACCGGCGACTATTATAGCCCCAATCGGTGATTATGCCGGTTGGGGCTTATGATGACACAGACATTCAGCAACAGATGAGACGACACACGGCCTCTCTGAAAGTTGGACATATAAGGAAAAAGGGAAAAAAAGAAAAAACACGCACCCCTGGCGTAG
The DNA here is from genome assembly GCF_041323955.1 of Prevotella pectinovora. Lineage (NCBI taxonomy): Bacteria > Pseudomonadati > Bacteroidota > Bacteroidia > Bacteroidales > Prevotellaceae > Prevotella > Prevotella pectinovora. Next base: position 2,362,877 of record NZ_JBGLIV010000001.1, on the reverse strand, counting down.
TGAATCGCGCCACTCCTGCGTATTAAGAGTAGATATTCCGATAAAACAGTATTGCGATGGATGTAAGGAAAGATGAATTCGAAAAACTGGCACGAGAAAACAAGGACACGATCTACACCGTGTGCTATATGTTTTCCAAAGACCAGGACGAGGTGGCAGACCTCTATCAGGAGACGCTGATAAATCTCTGGAAGGGCATGCCGCAGATGAAGCGCGACGGCAATGTGAGAGGCTGGGTCTACAGGGTGGCTCTGAACACCTGCATCTCTATGGGACGAAAGAAGAAAAGCCGTCCCACGGTGAGGCTGACGATGGACGTCGACCCCTTTGAACCCTCCGACGAGCGTACTACGCAGGTTGGCATGCTCCACAGGCGCATCAGCAAGCTGCAGCCGTTCGACCGTGCCATCGTGTTGCTGTGGCTCGAGAACATCAGTTATGATGAAATCGGCAAGATGCTCGGAATATCCACGGCAAACGTGTCGGTGAGACTGGTGCGTATTCGTGAACAGCTCAAAAAAATGTCTAACGATTAACTTATTCAGGAGGCTATAAATGGAAAAAGATATTTTGATGGAACTCGACGAGATGCGCTCACAGTTCGGCGAACTCAAGTCGATGCTCAAAGACCAGCAGATAGTAAACGAGAAGATGGCGCGCCGGGCGATGAAGGGCGACTACAACAAGGTGCGCAAGGACCTTATCTTCGCCATCGTGCTCGAGGTGGTGGCTATTCCGCTGCAGGTGGTGCTGCTGCCGCTCATCGGAATGCCCACATGGTATTTGGTGTTCACCGTGTTGTTTCTCCTCTCGGCGCTCGTGGCTTCGGTGTATTCGCTCAGGCGCTATGCTTCAGCCGACATGATTTCTGGCAATCTCACCGAGGTGGCGCTGGGCATCGTGAAATACAAGCGTTTCGAACTGAAATGGTTCCTCTATGCCATCCCGTTGCTGCTCGTGTGGATATTCTTCTTCTTCTATTATCTCACAAGGGGCTATGAGTCAGAGCTGGTGCGCGGTTCGGTATGGGGCGGCATAATAGGAGTGATAATCGGTTTCACTTTCGGTTTCATCAACTATTACCAGAACCTCAAGCGCATGAACCGACTCCTCAGGCAGATTAAGGAGGTGAAGGGTGATGCAGTCTGACGCAAGGATGATTACAGACATGCCCTGATGGCTGATTTTTGCATAAAAATAAAAAAATGCGAAAAACCGTCAACCATCTGGTCTTGAACGTGTAAGTTGTTGAATCATAGATATTTAAGTTTTTTATTTACGACCCGAACTGTCTGGTAATTGTCTGGATGGTTCGGGCCGTTCCCTTTAGATTATCTTTAGTCATCCTGTTTTTTGTGGATGGCTAAATTGTCGTGTGTTCAAATCGGCGACTGTTTTCGGTGATTTTTTCCGAATTGGGCACGGACAGGATTGCAAATGTGCCCAACCGGGGCAAGCACGTTGCCCAACATGGGCAAGCACGTTGCCCCAACTGGGCAAGCACCGTGCCCAATTTCGTAGCGGTGAACACAGGTGCGGAACAGTGTGAAAAGTGAAAATAGATGAATTATTTTGAATTGCAAGCTAATTGTACTATCTTTGCAAACTGTTATTCGAATACATTATTATATATGTCGTGCATTATCAATATTGAAACGAGCACAAACGTGTGCTCTCTAACAGTGAGTCAGGACGGCGCCGACATCTTTACGAAAGAAGACCATTCCGGACCTAACCACGCCGTAAAACTTGGAGAATTCGTAGACGAGGGACTGTCGTTCGCCGACAGTCATGCCATACCCGTTGATGCTGTTGCCGTGAGCTGCGGCCCCGGTTCCTACACCGGCCTCCGCATCGGAGTGTCGATGGCAAAAGGCATCTGCTACGGCAGGGGAGTGAATCTCATTGCCGTACCGACGCTCGAACTGATGGCGGTGCCCGTGTTGCTGCATCATGAGATAGAGGAGGACGCACTGCTCTGTCCGATGATCGACGCAAGGCGTATGGAGGTGTATGCCGCCGTGTACAACCGCCGTCTGCAGGAAGTCAGGAAGGTACAGGCCGACGTCGTAGACGCCGACACCTACAAGGAATTCCTCGACAAGGGGCCCGTGTATTTCTTCGGCAACGGAGCAGAGAAATGCATGGAGACCATAAACCATCCCAATGCCCACCTTATAAAGGATATCGAACCTCTGTCGAAATTCATGTACCCGCTGGCAGAGAAGAGGATAGCAGAGGAGAGATATGAAGACGTGGCATATTTCGTGCCATTCTATCTGAAGGACTTCGTGGCGAAGACACCACGTAAGCTCCTCTAAGGAAAAACAAGATAACTTACAGAAGATGAATATAAAAGGACTGGATTACAATACCGAGAGAGAAAAGCTCATCCTGCCGGAATACGGAAGGGAGGTGCAGCAGATGGTAGACATCGCCGTGAATCTGCCCACCAAGGAGGAGCGCCAGAGATGTGCCGAGACGATCGTGAGAGTGATGGAGCGCATGTTGCCTCAGAACCGCAACAATGCCGACTACAAATGCAAGCTCTGGGACCATCTCGCCATCATCAGCGACTTCAAACTCGACATCGACTATCCATACGACGTGAGCAAGGCGAAGGAAATATCAGAGAAGCCGAAACCGCTGGCTTATCCGATGACGAAAATCAAGGTGAGACACTATGGCCACCTGCTTTTCGAGAGCTTCGAACTGCTCAAGAAGATGGAGCCGGGAAAGGAGCGCGACGAACTGGCAAGGCTCACCGCAGAGCAGATGAAGCGCAACCTCGGGCAGTGGAGCCACGGCGCCAACAATTATGACAAGGTGGTAGACGACATCGCCCGCTTCACCGACGGAATAATCCAGCTCGACCCGAGAGAACTGCAGAACGCCCGCTTCAACCTGCCGCAGCCGCAACAGAAGAGCGGCGGCGGGTCGAAAGGAAAGCGAAGAAGACAAAACCACTAACCTACCCACTATGGAATCTTTCATCATAGAAGGCGGGCATCCGCTGAGCGGAACGATTACGCCGCAGGGAGCCAAGAACGAGGCCCTCGAAGTGATATGCGCCACTCTCCTGACAGAGGAGAAGGTGGTGATGAGAAACGTGCCGGACATTCTGGACGTGAACAACCTGATTCTCCTGCTGAAAGACATCGGCGTGAGCGTGGAGCGCATAGGCAAGAACGAATACACTTTTGAATCGAAAGACATAAATCTCGACTATCTCGGCAGCGAGGAGTTCGTGAAGAAATGCTCGTCGCTCCGTGGCAGCGTGCTGATGATCGGTCCGCTGCTCGCACGCTTCGGCAAGGCAGTGGTGGCAAAGCCCGGAGGCGACAAGATAGGCAGACGCCGGCTCGACACCCACTTCCTGGGATTCAAGAATCTGGGGGCCAAGTTCGTTCACAGCGAGGGCAGCAACACCTTCGAGATAAAGGCAAGCAGACTCAAGGGTACCTATATGCTTCTTGATGAGGCTTCGGTGACGGGAACGGCAAACATCGTGATGGCTGCCGTGCTCGCCAAGGGCACCACGACGATATACAACGCCGCCTGCGAACCATACATCCAGCAGCTGTGCAAGATGCTCAATGCCATGGGAGCGAAAATCAGCGGCATAGCGTCAAACCTGCTCACCATAGAGGGAGTGGACAAGCTGCATGGCGCCGACCACACCATATTGCCCGACATGATAGAGGTTGGCTCCTTTATCGGCATGGCGGCGATGGTGGGCAACGGACTGAGGATAAAGAACGTGTCGGTGGAGAATCTCGGTATCATACCAGATGCCTTCCGCCGGTTGGGAGTGAAGATATTGATAGAGGGCGACGACCTCTACATACCGCATGTGCCTCACTATCAGGTGGATTCGTTTATCGACGGATCGATAATGACGCTTGCCGATGCCCCTTGGCCCGGACTCACTCCAGACCTCATCTCCGTGTTGCTCGTGGTGGCTACACAGGCGAGAGGCAGCGTGCTCGTGCATCAGAAGATGTTCGAGAGCCGACTGTTCTTCGTTGACAAGCTGATAGACATGGGCGCACAGATAATACTCTGCGACCCACACCGCGCCGTTGTGATAGGCCACGACCACAAGGTGAGACTGAAAGCCGGCAGGATGACCAGCCCGGACATACGCGCCGGCATAGCGCTGCTCATAGCGGCTCTCAGCGCCAACGGCACGTCGAGAATCGATAATATAGCCCAGATAGACCGTGGCTATGAGGACATAGAGGCACGCCTCAATGCTCTCGGCGCCAACATTAAGCGTGTGAAAAACTGATGATAAGACAGGAAGAGGTATATAAGATTGGCAAGATTGGCAAGCCGCACGGAGTGAAGGGAGAGCTGACGCTCTTCTTCGACGACGATGTGTTCGACCGTGTCGACGCCGACTATCTCGTGCTCCTTATCGACGGCATCCTCGTGCCCTTCTATATGGAGGAGTGGAGATTTAAGTCGGGCGAGACGGCACTCGTGAAGTTTGAGGACATCGACACCAAGGAGGAAGCCAGCGAGATAGTGGGCAGCGAGGTGTATTTCCCCAAACATCTCTCCGACCGGGGCGACGACGAACTGACCTGGGACGAGCTGAAGGGATTCAGCCTTGCCGACGACAATATGGGCGGAACCATAGTAGGCAAAGTGGTGGGCATCGACGAGAGCACCATCAACGTGCTGCTCGAGGTGGAGACCGCCGGCGGCGACGTCGCGCTCATCCCGGCAAGCGAAGACATCATAGTGGATGTGGACGCCGGGAAGAAGCTGCTCAGGGCAAAACTTCCGGAAGGTCTTATCGACATCAACGACAACAACTGATATGAAAAAGCAAATAGCCATACTCGGCTCAACAGGATCAATAGGTACGCAGGCACTGGAGGTGATAGAAGAACACTCCGACCTATACGAGGTGTATTGCCTCACGGCAAACAACAGGGTGAGGGAACTGGCTGAACAGGCACGCAGGTTCAATCCTGCCGCCGTGGTGATAGCCAACGAGGCACACTACGAGGAACTGAAGTCGCTGCTCGCCGACTGTCCCGACATCAATGTATATGCCGGCAGACAGGCAATCGACGACATCGTGACAGCCGGTCCGATAGACATGGTGCTTACGGCGATGGTGGGATTCGCCGGACTGAGCCCTACCATCAGTGCGATAAAGGCACACAAGAAGATATGTCTCGCCAACAAAGAGACGCTCGTGGTGGCTGGCGAACTGATATGCAGGCTCGCGGCAGAGAACCACTCGCCGATACTCCCTGTGGACAGTGAGCATTCGGCGATATTCCAGAGCATCGTGGGCGAGGGCGACAACGACATAGAGAAAATCCTGCTCACGGCATCCGGCGGACCGTTCCGCACATTCTCAAAGGAACAGCTCGCCAAGGTGACGAAGGCAGACGCCCTGCACCATCCCACATGGGAGATGGGGGCGAAGATCACCATCGACAGCGCCTCGATGATGAACAAGGGCTTCGAGGTGATAGAGGCAAAGTGGCTCTTCGGAGTTGACGTAGACAAGATTCAGGTGCTCGTGCATCCGCAGTCGATAGTACATAGTGCGGTGCAGTTTGTCGACGGGGCTGTGAAAGCACAGCTCGGAGTGCCCGACATGCGTCTGCCGATACAGTATGCCTTCTCATATCCCGACAGACTGCATCTCAACGGCGACAGACTGAATCTCTTTGAGCATCCGCTGGAGTTCTTCGAGCCGGATATGGAGAAATTCCGCTGTCTGGCGCTTGCCTATGAGGCGATGCGCAAAGGCGGCAACATGCCTTGCATACTGAATGCCGCCAACGAGATAGTGAACCGCGGATTCCTTGACGACAAATGCGGTTTCCTCGACATGCCGCGCATCATAGAAGAGACCATGGCAAGGGTGGCGTTTGATGCCAACCCGTCGTACGACACCTACATCGCTACCGACGCCGAGGCAAGACGAGTGGCAACGGAGCTGATGGGAGCATGACGGAAACGGCAAAGAGACATCGTCCTTTACATTATTATATATATAGAAAGAAAGTGTGGAAGCCGTTTTACTCCAGTTCGTTTTGGAATGACGGCGCATCAACTCAAGAATAACAACCCAAGAATATCAACAAAACAAGATGGAAATATTTTTAATCAGATTGCTGCAGTTCATGCTCGCAATCTCTATCCTTGTCCTGCTGCATGAGGGCGGACACTTCTTTTTCTCAAAACTTTTCGGTGTGCGCGTAGAGAAGTTCTACCTTTTCTTCGACCCCTGGTTCCACCTCTTCGAATTCAAGCCGAAGAAGAGTGACACGACATACGGCGTGGGATGGCTGCCGCTGGGCGGATACTGCAAGATTTCGGGAATGATAGACGAATCGTTCGACACGGAGCAGATGAAACAGCCCGCACAACCATGGGAGTTCCGTTCCAAACCGGCATGGCAGCGACTACTGATAATGATTGGCGGAGTGCTCGTCAACTTCCTGCTCGCTTTGTTTATCTACAGTATGGTGCTCTTCTATTGGGGAGATTCATACATGCCTGTTCAGAACATGACGATGGGTATGAAATTCAACACCGAGGCAAAGGCAATAGGATTCAAGGACGGCGACGTGCCCGTAGGCACTGACCAGAAGGAATTCAAGAAGTTTGATGTTGATCTTTTCCGCAACATTGCTGATGCCAAGACCGTTACGGTGAAGAGAAAAGGAAAGCTCGTCACCATCACCCTGCCCGAAGACATGAGCCTGCTGAAGATGCTGAAGTCAGAACCGGCCTTCATGCGTCCGATCATACCAGCCGAGGTAGACAGCGTGATGCCAGACATGGCAGCCGCCAAGACAGGCATCAGGAAGGGCGACAGGATTGTGGCGTTCAACGGAGCGCCGGTGAACTCATGGTGCGATTTCGACGACCAGATAGGAGTGATGACCGACGTGATGACGGCTACGGCAAAGACAACGAAAGACTCGCTGAAGGTGCGCACCACTACTCTCGTGTATAAGAGCAAGGCTACAGGGCAGCTCGACACCGCAAAGGTGGTGCTGTCGCCGGAGCTGCAGTTGGGAGTGGGCAAGACGAGTCTCATGACATACTACAAGCCGGTGACGACGGAATATGGATTCCTCGAGAGTTTCCCGGCAGGAATCAAATATGGCATCGGCGTGTTGCGCGGATATGTAGACGACATGAAATACGTGTTCACGGCAGACGGCGCGAAGTCGCTCGGCGGATTCGGTGCCATCGGAAGTCTCTTCCCGCCGGTTTGGGACTGGATGCTGTTCTGGAGAATGACGGCATTCCTCAGCATCATCCTCGCATTCATGAACATACTGCCGATACCGGCACTCGACGGCGGCCACGTGCTCTTCCTCATATATGAAATGGTGACGGGACGCGCTCCAAGCGAGAAGTTCCTGTTGAGGGCAGAATACGTGGGCTTCACGATATTGATATTACTCATGGTGGTGGCAAATCTGAATGATGTGCTGCGCTGGTTGGGTTTCATGCACTAAGGCAATAAGAAACAAATGGGTTTTCTGATAAAACTGGGCAAGATATTGTCCTTGGGTCTGCTTCCGATAAGGCGCAACTCCGCCTTCTTCGTGACGATGTATATTCTGGGTATGATATGTGCGTATGCCGTCATACCAAAGAAGGGTGAATTATACAGTCTGGCATGGGAGGAACTGTTCTTCGACGTCTACCTCCTGTGTGTCGTCCTCGCCGTGATACCACAAAAGGTGAGGAGATGGATAAGACCGTTTTTCTATGTCCTGGCATACGCCACGGCAGTAGTAGACCTCTATTGCTTCGTGAGGTTCGACTCCACTCTCACTCCAACGATGCTGCTGCTCGTGGGCGAGACAAACGGAGATGAAGCCACGGAATTCCTGCAGTCGTATCTCAGTCTCGACCTGCTCGGAAGCAGCGTCGGACTGGTATTGCTGCTCATGCTGTTGCATATCCTCTATGCCGCATTCTCAAAGAAGGTGTGGCGATGGGCAAAAAGCAAATTGGCTGAGAACGAGAACCTGCTGCAGACAGCAAGAGAGGTGAAGGAGAAATTCCTGATTATGGCGCCATACGCAAGCGCTTCGCTGGGACTGGCAGCCGTGATACTCTTCTTCTCGTATGGCAACCTGTGTTGGGAAAACAAGGTGCTGTACCACAGGCTGATGTCGTATGACAACATCGGCGATGTGGAGCATGAACTGACAAAGAAGCCGCATGCCGTGCAATATCAACCGATATACAGACTGGCGTTCAGTCTTTATGCCAACGAACTGACGGCAAAGCAGCTCGTGAAACTCAAGGAGAGTCTCAACGAGGTGAAGGTGGACAGCTGTTCTTTCAAATCACGCAACATCGTGCTTATCATAGGAGAGAGCTACAACCGCAACCACTCACAACTCTACGGATACAAAACGCCGAACACTCCGCGACAGGTGAAGATGAGAAGAAGAGGCGAACTGGTGCCGTTTACCGACGTGGTGTCGCCATGGAACCTGACGAGCTTCGTGTTCAAGCATATATTCTCGCTATACACGGTGGGAGACAAAGGCGAATGGTGTGACTATCCGCTCTTCCCCGAGGTGTTCAGAAAGGCAGGTTATCACGTCACGTTCATGACAAACCAGTTCCTGCCGCAAGCCAAGGAGGCGGTGTATGACTTCAGCGGAGGATTCTTCCTCAATGACGAAGTGCTGAGCAAAGCACAGTTTGACACCCGCAACACAACGCTCTACCGCTTCGACAACGGACTGCTCCACAACTACGAGACGCTGAAGGGCGAGGGAGAAGGAAAGCCACAGCTGATAATCTTCCACCTGAAAGGACAGCATGTGGACTACAAGAGCCGCTGCCCGAAGGTGCAGAAGAAGTTTGACAAGGACTACTACAAGGATCTGCGCCCGGAGCTGAACGACAAGGAGCGTACGGCACTTGCCGAATACGACAACGCCACGCTTTACAACGACAGTATCGTGAAGGCAATTGTGGACAAGTTCAGAAAGCAGGATGCCATCGTAATCTACGTGCCTGACCACGGCGAGGAGTGCTACGACGGTGCACACTTCTACGGAAGGATGCACTCAGCCCAGGTGACGCCACGACTCGCACATGCCGAGTTTGAAATACCGATGTGGATATGGGCGTCAAGAAAATACAGAGCCACGCATCCGGAAATATGGAGAAGCGTGAAGGCAAGCAGGAAGCGTCCGTATATGACCGACGCCCTGCCGTATCTGCTGCTCGACCTCGCCGGCATCAGCTGTCCGCAATACCGCGACGAACTGAATATCCTCAGCGACAAGTATAACGCCAAGAGGAAAAGAATTCTCAAGGGAAAAGCCGACTACGACGAGCTGATGGCTCAGGAGAAAGCCGAAAAGGAAAAGGAGGCGGCAGAAGCGAAGAAGAACTCCAAGGACAAGAAAGACAAGAAGAAAGCCCGAAGGGGCATAAAGAAACATAGCAGATGAACAAGCAACAATTACTGAGCATAGCGGAATCGAAGGCGCTGAGAGGCATTGCCATTCTCGGCATCATTCTGCATAACTACTGTCACTTCCTGGGGTTCGCCGTGAAGGAGAACGAGTATACTTTCGATGCAGAAAAACCTATGATGATGCTGGACAGGCTCTGTTCGCTCAACCATTATCTGTTCGTGCACATACTGTCGTTCTTCGGACATTATGGAGTGCCGGTGTTCCTCTTCATCAGCGGCTTCGGACTGGTGATGAAATATGAATACAAGAACAAGGACAAGGAGACGCGGATACTGCCGTTCGTCTGGTATAACTATGCCAAACTGCTCCGGCTCATGTTCCTCGGATACATCGCCTTCGCCGTAGTGAGCTATCTCGACCCTCATGGCTATCATGGATATACCGTGGGCAGGGTAGTGGCGCAGCTGTTCATGTATATCAACATCCTGCCCGATCCCGACCATATCATCAAGCCGGGACCATACTGGTATTTCGGACTCACCCTGCAGCTGTATATCGTATACCGCTTGCTGTTATACCGCCGCAAGTCGGCTTACACGATAGCGCTCATCGCCGTATGCTGGATTCTGCAGACGGTGTTCTCGCCGGAGATGTATGGCAGTTGGGACTCTCTCAACCGCATCAGATACAATTTCATAGGAGGAATGCTGCCGTTCGGCATGGGAATGCTGTATGCCCGCCATGGCAGACTGTTGCCGAAGGGCGCCTATGCCGCTCTGGCGGTGGTGTCGGCGGCGGTGGTGTTCTGGGGAAGCTTCAATTTCCATTCATGGCTGTGGGTACCGGCATTCATCGTCATAGGAGCGGTGTCTACGTTCAAACTCCTGCCCGAATGGGCTTTGAAACCATGTATGTGGACAGGAGTGATATCATCGTCGCTCTTTGTCGTACACCCTGTTCTCAGGGAAATCATAATACCGATGTCGCGCCGTGGACAGGTGTTCACGGGAATAGTGGTATATCTCGTGGCGTCTGTCCTTTGCGCATGGCTGTTCATGAAGCTGCTGAAGTTCATACCCAAGCCAAAAAGCATCTGATGCTAACGCTGCTGACGGTGCCTGCCGTGTCAAAGTGCCACATGGCGGGCAGCGCAATGATGACACGCTGAATACGATAATTTTTCTAACATTCAAATCATTGTTGAATAGATGGTCAAGTTTGAGGATCTGAGCAAATACCGTGGCGAACTGATGGGACTCGCCATCCTGTTCGTCATCCTGTTTCATATAGGAATGCCGCAGAGCAATTTCTTCTATCCGCTCCGAAGGCTGGGAAACATCGGTGTGGACATGTTCCTGTTTGTAAGCGGTATGGGACTGTGGTTCTCTTGGACCCGTTCGCGACTGGGAAAGAAACTCGACGGCAACGGGGCAATGGGAATCCGCCAGGCAACGATACGCTTCTTCAAGCACCGCTACAAGCGGATCTATCCCGTTTGGATCATCGTGGCGTCGGTATTCTATATCGGCAAATACGTTGAGGCTCCCGGCAGCGGCTATAGTCCTGATATCCCCAATCTGATTGCCAACGTGTTGTTCAACTGGAGTTTCTGGCGAATAGACGACCTTACCTTCTGGTATGTTCCGGCAACGATGATGCTGTATATCTTCGCTCCGGGATATATGGAACTTGTGCGTGAGCGGCCTTCTTACCGCTGGCTGCCTGTGGCATTCATAATATTGGCGGCTATGGTGCGCTATGTACCGTTGATACACAACAGCGTGGGGCATCTGGAGATATTCTTCAGCCGCATACCGATATTTTTCATCGGCATAAACGCCGGGAAATGGGTGATGGAAAAGCGGACACTGGAGAAAGGCAGCATCTGGATGATAGTCATCATCTTTGCCATGAGCCTCTGGCTATGTCTCCAGCTCGAATATATCGGCCACAGAAGGTTTCCGCTGTTCATGGAGCGCATCGTCTACATACCGCTCACCGTCACGGCATTGCTTTTGGAATGCAAGCTCATAGCCGTAATGCCGAAGAATATAAACCGGGTGCTGACCATGCTCGGCACTATTAGTCTTGAGATATATCTCATTCACATACAGTTCGTCATGCTGCCGCTGCAGCAATACAAGCTCGGATATTGCGTTACGGCACTGTTGGTAATCGTGATATCAACGCCGGTGGCATACCTGCTGCATTGGATAATCGAAAAGGTGATGGGCTGCAGGGTATTCAGAATATTGCAATGACCATCAAATGGCTTTTGCAATGGCCATCAAGAACATACAACATCAAGAGCTTTCGTAATGAACATAAAGAACATACTATCCATAATCCGTCCACACCAGTGGATAAAGAATGTCTTCGTGATGGTACCGCTGTTCTTCGGCGGCAGCCTTCTCGATACCACTGACATCATAGCCTCGCTGATAGCGGCGCTGGCGTTCAGCTTCATAGCCTCGTCGATATACTGTCTTAACGACATCATCGACGTGGAGGACGACCGACGTCATCCCGTGAAACGCAACCGGCCGATAGCGTCGGGCAAGGTGAGCGTGAAACAGGGATATGTCTGCATGGCAATGATGGTGGCGCTGAGTTTCGGACTCGCGACGCTTATCGGCGAACAGGCAATGGGAGTGGCTGCGGCACTTGGAACGTATTTCCTGCTGAACATAGCCTACTGTCTGTGGCTGAAGAGATTCGCCATAGTGGACGTATGCGTGATAGCGTTCGGATTTGTGTTGAGGCTGCTCGTAGGCGGACTTGCCACGTGTATAGAACTGAGCAACTGGATTGTGCTCATGACATTCCTGCTCACGCTGTTCCTCTCTCTGGCAAAGCGACGCGACGATGTGGTGAGGATGAACGAAACCGGTCATGCGCCGCGGAAGAACACCATTCGATACAACCTGGAATTCATAAACCAGGCAATTACCATCACGGCAACGGTGACTCTCGTATGCTATATTATGTATACCGTGTCGCCGGAGGTGGAAAAGAGGATAGGCACACGCTATCTGTATCTCACCACAGTGTTCGTATTGCTCGGCATACTGAGGTATCTCCAGCTCACACTCGTTGACAACAAGAGTGGCGACCCTACCAAGACGATGCTGCGCGACAGGATGATGCAGATTGTGGTGGTGCTGTGGCTGCTGGCGTTCCTGCTCATAATATACGTGTTTTAGCGGCGTGACATTCCTGGCATTTTAAAAAATAAGAAGAGATGAAGAATATCTACGCATTCGATTTCGACGGAACACTGACGAAACGCGACTCGCTGATAGCCTTCCTGCTGTTTGCAAAAGGATGGAAAGAGTTTCTGAAATGTTTCGCACTGCATTTACATCTGCTGATAGCCATGAAACTGAAACTGGCTGACAGCGGAAAAGTGAAGGAAAGCATCTTCGCATACTATTTCCAGAATATGCCGGAGAGCATGTTCGACAACCTGTGTGAACGCTTTGCCGCCACACATTCACACATCCTGCGCCCGAAAGGCGTCGAGAGGGTGAGGGAGGCGATGGCAGAACCCGACTCCACGGTGATGATAGTGAGTGCGAGCATCAACAACTGGGTGGCGCCGTTTTTCAGGGAATTCCCCGGCATAGAGATATTCTGCACCAGGATAGAAGTGAAGGAAGGCAACCTGACGGGGCGTTTCCTATCTGCCAACTGCCGCGGCAAGGAGAAGGTGAGACGGATACTCGCCCTGCATCCCGACCGCAAGAGCTACTTCCTTACGGCGTTTGGCGACAGCAGCGGCGACATCGCAATGCTCGACTTTGCCGACGAGGGATTCTATAAACCGTTCAGATAACGCGACAATACACCGTTCAGATAACACGACAATACACAAAAAAGACAAAACAAGAAACAGCATAGCATGACAAATCCGATAAAAGAACTGAAGAATATCTTCATACAGATAGGCAGGATGTTCAGAGTGAAGAAAAACGAGGTGATACCTTCTCTCTCGGCTCTCGCCGTTTACATCATCCTCAACGCCCTGATAATAATGCGCTACTACGACTCGTTCTCCAAAGTGCACGTGGCGTTCTGGAAAAACTTCATCAAGAAGTTCAGCGTGTCGGGATTCGACCCTATTACGTATGTGGTGTTGAGCACGTGGGGACCTAAATACGACATACACCGGCATCCTCTGCTCGCATTCTTCGTATATCCGCTGTATCTGCTGAACACGGCGCTGATGGACCTCACCGGACTGAATCTCGTGCAGTTTATCATCGCCTTGATACTGCTCTTCCTCATGTTCTATTCCTTCATATTCATGATGAGGATATGCCGCGACATCATCGGACTGAGAAACACCGATGCCGCACTGCTCAGCGGATTCCTGTTCAGCTGCGCGTATATAATGCTGACATTCATCGTGCCCGACCATTTCGCACCGTCGATGTTCATGCTGCTCATGGCGCTCTATGTCTGTGGAGTGAAGATTCGCGACAAGAAACGGCTCAACGGATGGCAGGCGGTGCTCATGTTCATATTCACAGCCGGTACGACGCTGAGCAACGGTGCGAAGATCGTCATCGACGCTCTCTTCGTGGAGGGCAAGAGATTCTTCCGTCCCAAATACCTTATCTTCGCCATCGCCATACCATGTGCCGGAATGTGGTATCTGTCGGATGCGGAATACAGATATTACCGTCTGCCGGTGGAGCAGCAGCGAAGGGCAGACGTGAAGAAGGCGAGCGAAAGAGAATGGGCAAAGAACCATGCCGCCTTCATGGACACCACCACAATCATGGACTCCGCTGAGGCTGAGAAGGCTTTCAAGGTGTGGGACAACAAGCGGATTCTCGCCAAATACAGGAAAGACCAGAAGCTGCCATGGAATGCCCACAAGGGCAAACCGCTGGTGAAGAAGGGAATGCTGCAATACACCGACATGACGACACCACGCTGGCAGTCGCTTGTAGACAATGTCTTCGGAGAGACGATACAGCTGCATCAGGACTACCTGCTGGGCGACACGCTGCGCGACCGCCCCGTGTTCGTAAGCTACCGGAATGCCGTCAACTATATCGTAGAGGCTGCCATCGTATTGCTGTTCCTCTTTGGAATATGGTGTGGCAGGAAGAGCCGCTTCCTGTGGATGGCACTCCTGGGCTTCGGTATAGACTTCACCGTACATGTGATTCTCGGCTTCGGTCTCAACGAGGTATATATCATGGGAGCACACTGGCTGTTCATAATCCCAATCGCCATAGCCTTTGCCATGAAGAAGGCTGAGGGCAGAAGGCTCCTTGCGCTCCGGGCGCTGCTGGGCATCATCACGGCATTCCTGCTGATATACAACGGTTCGCTGCTCGTGGGCTATTTGCTGGCATAGTCCGTGCATAATGTCTGCAGACCGGCTTGAAGATAAAAACAACACGCCACATAGACGTATTTACGAATAAATGTGTAATTTTGCACAATTAATATTGATAAAAGCATGATACAATCAATGACTGGCTACGGCAAGGCTGTAGTGGAATACGGAGAAAAGAAAATAAACGTTGAGGTGAAGTCGCTTAACAGCAAGACTCTCGACCTCTCAACACGTATAGCGCCAATCTATCGCGAAAAGGAAATGCAGATACGACAGATGGTGTCGCAGGCTCTCACACGAGGCAAAGTGGACTTCAGCATCTGGATTGAGAAGGATACCGTGGTGGATGCCACACCCGTGAACGGAGCGCTCGTGGCAGGCTACTACAAGCAGATAAAGGAGATTATACAGAAGAACAACATACCGGAACCTGCCGACTGGCTCGCCACGCTGATGAGAATGCCCGATGTGCTGACGAAGACAGAAACGGAGACTCTAACCGACGAGGAATGGGAAGCTGCTACCAAAGCCATCAATGAGGCTCTCGGAAAGCTCACCGAATTCCGTATGCAGGAGGGAGCGGCTCTCCAGAGGAAGTTCAGCGAGAAAATTGACAATATCGCTGCCCTGCTCGAAAGCATCGAACCGTTTGAGAAGGCGAGGGTGGAGAAAATCCGCTCACGAATCATCGACGGACTGAAATCAATCCCCGAGGTGGAATACGACAAGAACCGTCTGGAGCAGGAACTCATATATTATATCGAGAAACTCGACATCAGCGAGGAGAAGCAGAGACTTGCCAACCATCTGAAATACTTCCGCGAGACGATGGAGGAGACTCAGGGAGTGGGCAAGAAGCTCGGATTCATAGCCCAGGAGATGGGACGCGAGATAAACACCACCGGCAGCAAGAGCAACAACGCCGAGATGCAGAACATCGTGGTGAAGATGAAAGATGAACTGGAGCAGATAAAAGAGCAAGTGCTCAACGCCCTCTAACCAGGATTCTGCTATCTGACTGTAATCTGTTTAAAATCAACAAGCAATGCAAGGAAAAGTAATAATCTTCTCCGCACCGAGCGGCAGCGGAAAGAGCACCATCATAAACTGGCTGATGAACGAGCACAAGGAACTGAACCTCGCTTTCAGCATCTCATGCACCAGCCGACAGCCAAGAGGAACGGAGAAGGACGGAGTGGAATACTTCTTCGTCACTCCAGAGGAGTTCAGACAGCGCATCGCCAACGAGGAATTCCTGGAATACGAGGAGGTGTATGCCGACCGATTCTATGGCACACTGAAGGCGCAGGTGGAGAAACAGCTCGAAAAAGGAGAGAATGTAGTGCTCGACGTTGACGTGAAGGGTGGCTGCAATATCAAGAAATATTATGGCGACAAGGCACTGAGCCTTTTCATCCAGCCGCCGTCTGTGGAGGAGCTGCGAAAGCGTCTCACCGGCAGGGGAACCGATGCGCCGGAGGTGATAGAAGACCGTATCAAGCGTGCGGAGTTCGAACTCTCGTTTGCCGACAAGTTCGACCATGTGGTGGTCAACGACGACTTGCAGACCGCCGAGCAGGAGGCTCTCTCAATGGTGAGCTCGTTCATAGCAAAATAGCTAAGCAGAATCCACTCTTCTAAAAAGCAAAAATCCAAGCCGGCCCTAATGACCGATTGGTAAGTGCGACAAGAGTGAAACATACTAACTAACAGAAAGACAGGGGTAATACCCTGTTTTTCATATACCCATATCAGAAAAGACACAATATGTCAGAAAAGAGGACAGGTATCTTCGGTGGGTCGTTCAATCCCATCCATAACGGACATATAGCTCTGGCAAAGCGCATCATGCAGCTCGACAGGCTCGATGAGGTGTGGTTCATGGTTTCACCACACAATCCTCTGAAGAACTCCGGTTCGCTTCTGCCCGATGTCGACAGACTGAACATGGTGAGGCTCGCCCTCGAAGGAGAACCGGGGCTTATAGCCTCAGACTATGAGTTCAGACTTCCCAAACCGTCGTACACGCTACATACCCTCAATGCCATACGCCATGACTATCCCGACCGGAAGTTCGTGCTGATAATAGGTGCCGACAATTGGGAATGTTTCGACAGATGGTATGGCAGTAAAGAGATATTGGCTGACTATGAGATTGCCGTATATCCGCGGCTGGGGTCACATATCGATGCCGGCAGTCTGCCACACAACGTGAAACTGGTGGACACCGGACTCTTCAATGTGAGCAGCACCGAGATAAGGACTCTGCTCAGTGAGGGGAAACCGGCAGACAACCTCATGCCGCCACAAGTGACGCAGTATATAAAAACGAATCACTTGTTCGGTACAAAACGGTAAACACAGATAAAGAACAAACTACAAAACTACTCACAAATGAAATCAACAAGTCTGAGAATCATCCTCTCCCTGCTGCTCATCGCAATCACGGCGCAGGGAATTGAGGCGCGCAACAAATCAAAGAAGGTGTCGAAGAAGAAAGCCGCTGCATGGGTGGCAGAGGGAGAATGGAAAAACGGATTCGACGCCATGCCTGATGCCACGGTAAACCTGCAGGAGTTCTATGCGCAGTATCACAAGAACAAGGCTCAATGGGATGCAGCCTTCAAATGGCTCGCTGAAACCGATCTGCTGAATATCCCCAAAGGGAAACTCATGATACCGGGCACCAACATCCGTGCATCCATAGAAGACAGCAAGAACGAACCGCTGGAAAAGCGCAAGTCGGAATCCCACCGCAAGAAAATAGACTTCATGTATGTAGTTAAGGGCTCGGAGGGCTTTATGCTTCTCGACCACAACACCTCTACTCCCAACTGCGAATATAGTGAGGAGAAAGATGTGATACGCTACGATTACATTCCCGAGAAGTCTCATTTCTTCACATCCACTCCAAAGCGTTTCGTCATCTGTTTCCCTTCCGACTGGCACATAGCAAAGGTGAAAACACCATTCTCTGACCAGTCGTTGCGCGTCGTAGTGCTGAAGATAGACTATGTGGAATAAGCCATATTCATAAATTGATTGTGGTTATAAAAGCAAAAACTCACGGAAAAGTTTTGTAATCTCGCAAATAGTGACTATTTTTGCAGTCGCTAAAAAGGCAAACGCCTTTCATGCGCAAGGTTTCGGGATGTAGCGCAGTTGGTTAGCGCACGCGTCTGGGGGGCGTGAGGTCGCTGGTTCGAGTCCAGTCATCCCGACAATACAAGGGTTAGGATATTGCGTTGCAATATTTTAGCCCTTGTCGCTTTTTGCCCAAACGGCCGATTTGGGGATTTTGGAAAATAGAGGGCGGAGACATTATTATATATAAAAGGAAAAGCCACCTACACGTCTCGTGCAAGTAGCTCGGATAGTTCTTTTATTTATATTTTCAAAGATGAAAACATATCCGCCAGACAGTAGACAAGCATACTTGAACAAAAATGGGCACGACGCTTGCCCAACAGGGGTACGCTGCTTTCTCATCAGGGGCACGCTGCTTGCCCCGGATGGGCAGAATTGCTGTCAGACGTCTGACCAATAAGTTAATGTTGTAATACCCATATTCCTGTTTTTCTGGATTCTGCTAGCGCATGCAATTCCTGCAGACTGAATTACTCACAGCTGACAATTATCTCTTCCATCTCAGTCTGCATAAAGAAGCGAATTCCTCAATTACATATTGCGCCAAAACTACTTCCCTCTACACCACCGGTCTTGCTGATTCGCTTCTGGTGTATTGTTTCGGGGTGATGCCGCAGACGTTGCGGAAGGCGCGGATGAAAGAGGAATAGTCGTTGAAACCGCAACGCAGAGCCACGTCGGTGAGCAGAGAGGTAGGGTCGGCATCGAGCATCATGCAGGCTTTCCTCACCTTGACGCGCTGGATGAATGACGCCGGGGTGAGACCTGTGGTGTCGCTCATCTTGCGGTAGAACTGGCTCGGACTCATACATACCGTTGCAGATATCGAACGCACGTCGGCACATTTGTTCTGTCTTATCATGGCATATATGGCGTCGGTAACCTTGGCTATGAATATGCGGTCCTCGTCTCCTATCGTGTTTTCTTCGTTCTTGGCCTCTGTTTCACTGTCGGGGCGTATGTCAGATGCAATCTTGCGTCGCTGTTCCAGCAACTTGTCCACTCTGATCAGCAGTTCGCTGCTGTTGAAAGGCTTTGTGAGATATGCGTCAGCACCGGCTTCAAGTCCGCAGAGCCTGTCTTCGTCGGTAATCTTCGCCGTTACCATCACTATAGGTATATGCGCTACGCTCTCGTCGCCTCTTAGTCTCCGGCACATCTCATATCCGTCCATCACCGGCATCATCACGTCGCTCATGATGATGTCAGGCATTGCGTCCTTCGCCTTGTCCAGTCCCTCCTGTCCGTTCTCGGCATACAGCACGTTATATCTGTCCTCCAGCAGTTCGCCGATATACTGTGCCACGCTCCTGTTGTCTTCCACCACAAGCACGGTGTATTCTTTTCCGCTCTTCTTGTCGGCATTCTGCTTCGTCATGTCTTCAGACTCCGTGTTCTCCACTATGACAGGTGCTGCCGTCATCTCGAAATGCCGCTTCACGTTGTTCTTTACCGGTATGCAGATATGGAATGTCGTGCCATATCCCACCTTGCTCTCCACCTTGATTTCTCCGCCGAGAGCCTTCACTGCGTACTGCACGATGGGCAGTCCGATGCCGGTGCCGATATATTCCTTTCCGTTTTCCGACTGATAGAAAGGTTCGAAGATATGCTGCAGGGCGTTAGCCTCTATTCCGCTGCCCGTGTCGCAGACGTCGAGATAGAACATGTTGTCGGCACACCATGTGATGACGCTCACCTTGCCCGACTTGGGAGTGAACTTCATGGCGTTTGACAGCAGGTTGTTCATCACCTTGCTTATGTAGTCGGGTATGAAGTCCATTGCCATCTGGTTTTTCTCCACATACTGCAATGCGATTCCTTTGTTTGTGGCATACGGCTTGTATCCCTCCACTATCATTTCCACGTAGGCACACACGTTTCCGTTTGTCCATTCCGGATTGCCGATGTTCGACTTTATCTTCGAAATGTCGAGAATCTGGTTGATGAGCATGAGCAGGTTGCGTCCCTGCTTCTCTATCGTCATCATCTTCTTCCGGCTGTCGTCGTCCAGGTTCTTCTTGTCCTTCGCCATGTCGTGGCTCAGACCGAGGATCAGCGTCAGCGGTGTGCGGAATTCGTGGGTGATGTTGGTGAAGAAGTTCTCCTTCATCTTCATGTATCGTTGCTGCATGGCAAACGATTTTCGTCTTGCCTTCAGTGTGTATGCCATCATCAGCGTGATGCCGAGCAGCAGTATGGCGGCGGCAAGCATCCTTTTCTGCATCCTCTGCTCGTTCAGGTGCTGCTCGTTCAGCATCCTGTCCTTCTCCTTCTGCCTCTGGTTCAGGTCGCTGTGCAGCTTTTCGATTTCAAAGAGGTTTCTGGCGTTCATCGTGCTGTCCTCTATGCTCTTTGCCCTGGCGTAGCAGTCGAGTGCCTTCTGGTAGTTGCCGTTGCTCTTGTATAGTTCCGACAGTATCTTCAGTATTCTCGGGTCATATTCCCTTGTGCCGATTTCGTTGGATTGCATTCTGACAGTCTCCAGATATTTCCATGCGCTGTCCGGCTTATTTGCAGCCACATACGCCTCGGCGAGCGCCGAACAAGGTTGCAGCCAAAGCCATGCGTCGCGGTCGCGGTTTATCGTTCCCATTGATTTTCTGAACAGTTCTATGGCGTTCTCATACCTGTTTTTTTTCATCTCCAGACTTCCAAGATGCATGTAGCAGTATGCCACTCCGGTCCGCGAGTTGCATTTCTTGCTGTGATACATGGCACGGTTGTAGTATATCCGTGCGGAGTCTATCATTCCCCTTTTCTCAAACACCATTCCCAGGTTAGAGCAGTCCACGTTCATTCCCAGGTCGCTGCCCAGCCTCGTCTCTATGGCGAGCGCTCTTCTCAGCATCTCGTCAGCCTTCTGGTAGTGGCCCACGGCCATATACGAGTTTCCGCATCCGTTGTATCCGATAGCCATACACTTCAGATATTTGTATCTCGCCTCCTGTATTGACAGAGAGCTCACCTCCACGGCAGCGAGATGGTTTGACAGGGCATCGTAGTATAGTCCCATTCTGCGGTAGTTCACTCCCAGGTCGTTCAGAGCACTAGCCCTCATCAGCGTGTCGTCGAGTTCTGTGGCGATTTCGAGCTGCTGCTGGTGTGCCGCTATCGCACTGGTGTAGCGGTTGGCGTTCAGGAAGCAGTGACCCAGTTCGGCGTATGCCGCCATCTCCTTGTCGCGCTCTTCCGATTTCTTGTATCTGTTCACGAGTGCAGTCAGCGAGTCGATGTTCTTGCTGCGTATCGCTGAAGTGTCGAGCTGCAGCCGCTGGCTTTCGGTGTATGATTCAGACGCATTGTTTCGCCGTTGGCATGCCGTAAGGTTTAGCATAGCCAACAGTATAGCGAAGAGGTATCGTAGTTGGTCTTTTTTCATAGCTTGATGCTTTTATGTCTGTCGAGGATAGTAGTGTCGTAATATGTACGTCTCTTGTTTGTCTGCAAAAATAGTCATTTTTTCCTAAATAACGACAAATAGTGGAATAATAAAGTATATGAGTTGAATATTCCAAACAAACCCAGATTGCCGTTTTGAACTTAAAATATCTTAATAACCCGCTTCCTTTTTAATCTTTATTTGTTCTTATGTGTCGAAAAGTGTAGCTTTGTATTGATATTATGTGTCAGAAAGTGTAAGTTTTCGCCATCGTCATGTGTCGAAAAGTGTATTGATCTGGCTGTTTTATGTGTCTGAAAGTGTATTAGTCAGGATTGTTATTGTGCTTTTCCAGTGAATTTCTTATATTTGCAGAAGAGTAGGGTAGTCTGCCGCACTCATTGATGAAAAACGAGATTGATGGTCTGCCGGCCATTTGTGACATTAGATATTAACCGATAACAAAAACGAAAGAATTATGAAAAGATGCGCATTGTTACTGATGATTTTTGCATTCCTGCAAACCTGTGTGGCTCTTTCAGCCGAACCGTTCACCAAGAAGCAATACGAAGAGATGGTGAGACTGTTCAACGACCACCAGCAATCCAACGTCAAGCAACCATTTGACAAGTGGACCACGCTGCCGCTGATAAACAAGCCGGAGGGGCTCGAAGTGGTTTTCCTTGCTTCGGAGAATGAGGCAACGGGAGGCTTTTTCTTCGTGGACAGTACCGACGGCAAGGTGAAGACAATCACGACATACACCTCACCAATGAAGTTCGCTTTCTATTCCATGTCGATAGAGGGCGGCAAGATAGGACTGACGGCGTTGGCTGGAGGACCGTGTGTCTCTTATTGGACATATTCCGTGTTCCCCGACAAGGCAGATTATTATGTCTTCGTGAATGAATGCTACGGAGAAGTGGAGGAGGCCACAAGTACTACTACCGACAAGCTCGATCCGGAGATTGCCAGGATTACAGTGAAGCAATTCATGATGGAGCATGACCCGGTGGGGGAGTGGCATAAGCTGCGCCGCTGATGATACAGTAGTTATATAAACTCCAAGCGGCCTAATGAGCAATTTGGGATAAAAGTCAAAATCCAAGCAAACCCTAATGACTGATTCGGGCTAAAATCCAAGCAAACCCTAATGACCGGTGTCGGATAAAAAACCGCCCCATCGTCGTTGGTCTCCCAACGAGTGACGGGGCGGTTGACAATTCATTAGCGAGTTGTTCAGGATAATCCTGTATGCGCTATATATATATAATGTGCGACAAGATTTCAGAACCTCACTTTCTAAGAACATGATTTATGTTTGAAAATATGTTGCTTCTTGTGAGTTGGATTACAGGTTGTTTGAGACTTCAAGTATGTTCTTGATGCACGTTGTGTTGCGGTTGTCTTCCAACCATACCCTACCGTTCTTCTTGTCAAACTTCTTCACTGTAAACTTATCCTCATAAGAATCTACGTATACACCGAACACCTTGTCTCCAGGTTTGAACGAAGGTTTCAGACTGATGAGCTTACAGTCGCTGCGCTTGGCAACGTAGATGTGGCCTGCAAAACCCGAGATGAGCACCTTGTCGTCTGTAAGCGAGATGATGTATCCCGCCTTCTTCTGTCCTTCCTCTTCGTATGCCACCTGCATGCCAGGAGCCCATTCGCCTTCTTTCAGCACTCTGAATGTGCCGGGCTTAATCTTCTCGTCCTCTTTGAATTTCTTCACCTCTCCGTTCTTTATAGACCAAGACAAGTCGAGGTAAGACACCGTAGGAGCCTTAGGGTCAGAGGCATCGGTCACGATGGCACGCTTCAGGCCAGATCCTGACTGCCACCATGTGAGCAGGATGTCGCCTACCTTTGCCGTGGCGTCTGATGGCAGAGGTATAATCAGGGCATTAGGCACATCATATTCTTTGCCGATGTGATCCACCTTTGTGCTGCCCACTCCAGGTTCCGTCACTTCAGCACTATAGAATACGTAGGTCCTTTTAGACAGATCCTTGTCTTCTTGCAGATACTCTTGATAGTAAGACGGCGTAAGAACGGTCTGTCCCTTCTCCACGTCCATCTTCACGTCTCTTGGGAAGTCCCATGGCCATGGGTCCACGTTGCCAGCCTTTGCCTTGTCACCTTCATTCACTTCTGTAGAGTCAGCGTCAGGATTCGGTCCGTCCACTTTCTTGTTTCCACAGCTCATTGTCGTCAGAAACGCTCCCGCAAAAAGCGAAGCAATAATGATATTCTTCTTCATAGTCTTATTGTTTTAAGTTGTTGTTATAGTTTTCTTGGTCACTTCCAGGGGTCTTTGTCTGCCGGAGTGCGTATGTCGGTGAGGGCAATCATCACGTTGGTTACAAACCATCTGCCCGTAGACTCCTTGTATCTCATCGTGATAGGAGCCGGCGAGTCAGCGCCTCCGCTGTGCAGATACACCTTTGCCCATTTGTAGCCGCCGTCCTCGCTGAACGAGTTCTTGTCAGAAGTCACCTTGATGGTGTACGGCATTGTCGGCGTGTAGCTGTTGGCAGGTGTCGCACCGTCGAAGAAGGCGTAAGTGATATAACTCTTGTTGTCCTTCGATTTCAGCAGCCTCCTGTTCACGAGCTCCTTCTGCGACTGCGACCACTGTGTCGGACCGTTCAGGTATTCCAGCATCTCCCATGTGGCGTTGAGGTCGTTGTTGATGTTACACAGGGCAGCCACACACAGAGCAGCCGTCTTGTGAGGAGTGTTGAGCGACGCCTCGGGCAGAGCTTTCATTTCCGCCAGGTTCTTTGGCAGGGCGTTGAAAGTGAAGGTCTCTGTGCGCGGTGTGGTGTCCACTTCTCCCGGTGTGCCGTCGAGGTTCGCTCCCGGGTCATTTGCCGATGAACCGCCATTGTTCGTTCCGCCCGTGTTTGTTCCGCCCGTGTTTGTTCCGCTGTTAGGCTTGTCAGTGCCGTCATCATCTTTTGAGCATGATGTGAGGCTGAGCGATAGTAAGGCTAATGCCATCAAAAAAAACTTTCTCATAATTGTCAATTCGTTTTTAGTTATCATGTTGAGCATGTAGTGGGAGCAAGGATCCGTGGGAGTCTTAATGTCAAACTTATATACTATATTTATTCCTAAACCTTTTATCCTTTACTCTTTTCTTCTTTGATCCCATGGATCCCTGCTCCTTTATACATGCGTTATTATTAATTTTTAGTATTGGTTCCTTTTTATCCCATCCTATATCAGCCAGCCGATGGGCTTCGCTGCATTAGTTGCGTTTTGTATTCAATTTCTCTGCAATCAGCTTTTTGCCCTTCGCAGAGAAGGCGAAAATCACGGCTCCCACTATAGCCAGGAGCAGGATTCCTGTGAGCGGACGATAGAACAGCCATGCCAGTGCGATGATTGTTACAGACCATGCAAAGCCCAATACGCCGCAGATGAGCGATACTCCTAATGCGAAGATGTTTGCCACGAAAGGTATCACCTTCAGCAGAGTCTCTGCGATGCCCAGTATGCCGCGCAGACCGGAGATTACGAGCAGCACGCCGATTACGCGGAGCACCCAAGTCAGCATGCTGTTGCCCTCGTGCTGCTCGGTGAACATCTGGTCGGCAGTCTGCACACCCTGTCTGATTACCGACAGCTGCTTGCCGTTCTTTGCCGTATAGTTAGAGAATGTGTTGCCGTTCACCACTGCGATGACCGACACGTCGCCCGGATCACACTGCTTGTAAGTCACTCTCACGTCGCCGATTTCAGGAGTAGCCGAGTTCATGCCCATATATATCGTGTTGCCCTGAACATGAATGCATTCAGCATTATAGGCGTTAGCAGACTTCTGTTCCACGGAGTCGTTAGCGTTCTGGGTCTCCTTGTTTTCAGCCGTCTCGTTGCTCTTGCTGCCGTGTTTCGACTTGTAGATCTTCACTATCTGCTTGTCCAGTTCGCGCAGCTTGTCGTCGGTTAGAGTCACCTTTGTCTCCGTATTTGTAGAGAGCGACGTCACTTGACTTTCGTTCAGCTTGTAGGCACCGAAGGTCACTTCCTTAGCGTCCCATCTCTCCCTCTTCAGGTCGGCAAGCACGAAGTTGCTGTTCTTATACTGAGGGTCGTGGAATTCGCTGGAGTTCACCGGTTTGCTCTTCCACCCCTTTTCATAAGTATATGTGGTTACAGTCTCTTCACTGCCGCCGAGCTTGTCTTTCTTCGTCTTCTTGGCAACCTCCACCCACTGATAGTATTCCACACTGCGCTGCAGGGCAATTGCGCCAACTTTGATTCCGAACACATCGTCGGTCAGTGTGTCTTTTGTCGTGGCGAGTCCTGTGGCATGTACGAGTTTGCCGTTTAGTGACGGGCTGATGTTTGTGATGTCTTTCATCTCCACATAGTTGCCCTGTGCCTCTTCAAGCATTCTGGTGGTTTTCACCGCTCTGCCTTCGTTCCACCATAATAGACAGGTTCCGATGATGAACATGAGGATTCCGGAGAATACACCGCCTACTGAATTTTTCAGTCTGCTACCGTAGCTGGTAGTTGTTGTTTCTGTGTATGCCATAATAGTATGTTTATTGGTTAATATTTCTTGTTTGGTTTCATCAGGTGAGGAGTTCCTTTCCCCTTTGCTCCCCTTTGCCTGTTGTTCTGTCAATTTATCAGGATTTATCCTTTGTCAGTTTCTGTGAGGAAATTTCCCGACACGCTTTGTTTTTTGTCTGGGGCAAAGTTACGGATGAAACCGGATATCCCACATTGCAAATCTTCTCAAAAAACTTGCAATTCCTACTTATTTCATTTCTCCTCCCGTCTTCGGCGGCGTTTCCCTGATGACAAAACCGGCAATTTTTGCCAACTTCAGTAAGCAAAATCTTCCACTTTAGACGAACTCGACATTTTCAAAACTTACACTGCTAAAGTGTTGATACATAATGTGTTAAATAACGATTCTGACAGGATTTGCCAATTTTGATGTTGCCTATAAGAGCCTTGAGGCAATAATTCTTGATTTTTCCTTCAAAAACATCATTTTCCAGTCTTCAGATTCAATTTTCCTTCAATCTTTCAGTGCTTTCCTAAGTTATCGCCAATGATGCTAATAATCATCTCTGTGTATACAGTAATATCCTGTTAGCATTCATTATATCGGCTATCCCCCTTCTTGTATGCCTCAAATCTTTGTATATTCCTGCGTCTGTTCCGATTTCATTAAGTTATTTTACCAAAATGTCAATTTGAGAAGATTTGCAATTTTTTTGGAAGAAAATGCAAGCTGATTTCCTTTGTTTCATCCTTACCTTTGCACCAGCAAGAGCGATGAACAGCCAGGCTGCATCGCTACCATCACAAAAATACGATATATATGATATTGCGCTCCGTGTGAAAGTGGGCGTCGGGAGGTTGCCGAAAGGCAGACATCATGGTTGATGGGGATCAACAGAGGCATACCGTTTGCCTCGGGAGCCGGATAAACAATACCGGCTCCAGTCCCCGCCAGCATGGATAGGATGAGAAAGACCATTGATGCAATGGTATACATATTATATATGCATTGACTCAAGACGGAAAATAGATGACGGAAAACAGACATAAGGCGAAAAGACGAAACCATAATTAAAAACTGATAATATAAAGAGTGAGGCAATAACATTCATCAACCATAAACTATAAGATTATGAAAATGACAAAGACTATCGTTGCCCTCGCACTCCTGTTTGGATGCAGCGCAACAACAAACGCACAGATTGGCGGACTCCTGAACAAAGCAAAGAAAGCCGCCAAGGAAAAAGTGGAAAATAAAGTGAAAAAGGCAAAGAACGACGCTCGGAACAAGGCAGAAGACGCAGCCATGGAGAAGACTGGTATGAAGAAGGCCGACTACGACCCCAACCGCAAGTATAAGCCAAGCAAGGAAGCTCTCGCTGCCGACCCGCAGGCTAACGACCAGACCATCCAGGAAGGATTCACCAAGAGCATCGGCGATATCCATGCCTGCTATGAGCAGATTCAAGACGTTACACTCTACTCACCTTATTACACCGACGACGCCAAGCGCTTCTACGGCATAGGAGCTGAAGAGGGCACGTTCTACAACATCTTCTTCGGAATGTTTTCAGAAACATTGAAGTATGACGGTATTCACAAGGCATACCATTATCCTAACTTCACTCCTGTGAATCTGGCTAACGACCAGATACAGGTGCCTTGCGACGAGTTCGTTCTCAACTTCTGGACTTGCCGTTTTATGGCTGACCCTAAGTCGGAGAAAGCTCTAAAGGAGTTTGTCTATGCCTACACTTGGCTCAATTCTATGAATGTGAAAGCTATCCGCCACTATGCCATGAAGGACGAGACGGCAGGCGTGATCGGCGACAACGCAATACTGCCTTCTAATTTCCGGCAAATGCGCTACGACCGCGACAACATGGCTTATGGTCTGGCAGTCACCGTCACTCCATACGAGAATCTGCTGAAGCTTGCCAACGAATGTGCTGCAGGCATCACGGCAAAGGACGGCAGCGGTTTCTCAAGACTGCTCTATCACCTCGTGCTCAAAGTGCTCGTTGACGACTTCCTGCCAAGACACAAGGATGCGAAGAACGATGATTCGTTGAGGCTCTTGAGTCTGAAGCTCGATACTCCGCGCATCGGAGAGCTCCTCGACGCTTATCAGAATGACTTCGTTGATGCCGTTTCAGAGCCTAAGGGCGTCACCGTGGATGCCAAGACCCGCAATGCCGGTATCGCCGCAGCGAAGAAATTCGCAGGTGCAAACTTCGAGAAGGCTGTGTTCACAAAGAGCTCATGGCAGACGTTCAAGGAGTCTAAGTATCCTTACCGCATAACAGCCTACGCTCTTCCTATCGCTATCATCACCAAGGAAGGCGGCAAGCGCTTCGTGCAGTATTGCACTCTCACCAAGTCTGCCAACGGTTCGAACTACTTCGTGCAGGCTGGTAGCGATACACGTAAGCATCCGATCAAGTAGACAAGATAACGGGTAGGCAAGGAGATTTGCATCACTTGTTTATAAACTTAAACAATGATTGTATAGGAAAGCAAATCCCCTTGTCTACTTGTCAACTCGTCAACTCGTTTACTAACCAATAAAAAAACTACAATTATGAAGAAGATTTTACTTACCATCGCCTCCTTCGCACTGGCAATTGCAGTCAATGCACAGGTGAGTGTAACGCAGCAGAATATCAGCGTGATAGAGAATAATCCGAACATGACTCAACGTCAGCACAGTCAGGTAGTGGCAAAAGCACCGAAGAAGATAGCAAGCAACCAGCGCTGGGTGGGCTATTACTCTTCGGATGCTCTCGCAGACCCTGACGATGGCATGGGAGTTCCGTCATATCCAGGCGAGAACAAGGTTGGCATATACCTTACGGAGTCGATTCTTGAACCTTATATCGGTATGAAGATTGTAGGCATCCGCTTCGGACTCTGTGAGGATATCGGTCAGTCTGGCGTATACCTTCACCGAATTGTTGATGGTATTCCAGGTCAGGTAGTTACCTCTAACTACGTTCAGTATGGCAAAACCGGCTGGAATCAGGAGGATTTTCCTAAGCCTTACGTCATAAAGGAAGGCGAAGAACTTGCAGCAGTTTTCGAATACACACAGTATGGTGATCAAGAAGACCACTCGTTTCCGCTCTCGTTTGTAAAAGAAGGAGATGGCAGCATTCCTATATGGTACTGGTGTTTGTATAACGGTACGAACTATTCATGGAACCAGTTCGACGCAGGCGGAAAAAACCTTAGTATCCAAGTGCTTGTAGAGGGCGACTTTCCCGTAGGTTCATCGGTTGAGAGCGTCACTGCAAGTGGCAATGCCGTTGAGGTGGCACGCTACAACGCTGCCGGACAACTCATCAACGGCAAGCAGAAGGGGCTGAACATCGTGAAACTCAGCGACGGAACGACACGCAAGGTGATGGTGAGATGATTCCCGGTTTTACGTGGAGTCAAACAGCCAAATCACAATCATTGGAAAGGATAGCAATTCTTCAGGAAATGGGCACCACCGTTGCCACAAGTGGGCACGGTGGTGCCCAAAACTGTGTCCAAAATATTCACAAATCGTTTTTTTTGTTTTCTCTTTTCTTGGTCATAAAAAAGGGCTGCACGGTTTCACAACCAGGCAGCCCCAAACTTAAACAACCAATAAAAGAAATAGATTGTACATATAAATATGTGTAGTCATATCAGAGGGACCAATCTAAAATCCCCATGACGTCTTTTCAAACTCTTTTTCTGTTAGCCGTCGTTATCTGATGAACAGCAGTTCGCGATACTTAGGCAGAGTCCACAGCTCGTCGCTCACCGTGAGCTCCAGCTTGTCGATGTGGTAGCGAATCTGCTCCATCTTAGGAGCCACCGTGTCGTGGTATGCCACAGCCTTGGCACGCTCGTCGGTAAGCTTGTTTGCCACCTTGCGCGCGTTGACCAGTTCCTCCACACCCTTCTCGATAATCTGTGTGCGCTCGGCGATGTCCTCGATAATCTTGATGTTTCTCGAGCTCAGCTTTTCAGCCTTTTCCTCCGGGAACACCAGACGCATGTTCTGCACGTTTTTCAGCAGCATGCTCTGATAGTGGGTGGCAACAGGAATGATGTGGTTCATCGTGAGGTCGCCCATCACGCGTGCCTCTATCTGAATCTTCTTGGTGTAGGTCTCCCATTTCACCTCGTTGCGCGCCTCAAGCTCCTTCTTCGTCATCACGCCCAACTTTGTGAACATCTCTACGGAAGAGTCGCTCAGATAGTTGTCGAAGATCACCGGACAGCTTGTCTCGCAGTCCAGTCCGCGCTTCTTTGCCTCCTCTACCCATTCGTCAGAATAGCCGTTGCCGTCGAAGCGTATAGGCTTGCAGGTCTTGATGTCCTGGCGCAGAACGTCGATGATAGCTTTTACCTTGTCCTCGCCCTTCTCGATGAGAGCGTCAACACGAGTCTTGAAGTCAACCAGAGCCTCTGCCACGGCAGAGTTCAGAGCGATCATCGCTGCGGCACAGTTAGCCTCAGAACCCACGGCACGGAACTCGAAGCGGTTTCCGGTGAATGCGAAAGGCGATGTGCGGTTGCGGTCGGTGTTGTCGATGAGCAGTTCTGGAATTTCCGGAATGTCCATCTTCATTCCCTGTTTGCCCGCCATGTTGAACACATCCTCGCTGTCGCTGTTTTCTATCTTGTCGAGCAGCTGGGTGAGCTGCGAACCGAGGAATGACGATATGATTGCTGGAGGAGCCTCGTTGGCACCCAGACGGTGAGCGTTTGTGGCGCTCATGATAGACGCCTTGAGCAGTCCGTTGTGGCGGTATACACCCATCAGTGTTTCCACGATGAATGTCACGAAGCGCAGGTTTGCCTCCGGAGTCTTGCCGGGAGCATGGAGCAGCACGCCGGTGTCGGTAGACAAACTCCAGTTGTTGTGCTTTCCGCTGCCGTTGATGCCGGCGAACGGTTTCTCGTGAAGCAATACTATGAATCCATGTTTGCGAGCCACCTTCTTCATGAGCGACATGAGCAGCATGTTGTGGTCTACGGCGAGGTTTGTCTCCTCAAAGATAGGAGCTATCTCAAACTGGTTTGGCGCCACCTCGTTGTGGCGTGTCTTGCATGGGATAGATAGTTCGAGAGCCTGTATCTCAAGATCCTTCATGAACGCCTGCACACGGTCAGGAATCGTTCCGAAATAGTGGTCGTCCATCTGCTGGTTCTTTGCAGAGTCGTGTCCCATGAGTGTGCGGCCGGTGAGCATGAGGTCAGGACGGGCACTGTATAGGTCGGCATCCACGAGGAAGTATTCCTGCTCCCATCCCAGGTTGGAAGTCACCTTTGACACCTTAGGGTCGAAATAATGGCATACGTTCGTTGCAGCCACGTTTACGGCGTGCAGCGCGCGGAGCAGCGGAGCCTTGTAGTCGAGCGCCTCTCCGGTGTATGATATGAAAACTGTAGGGATGCAGAGAGTGTCGTCGATGATGAAGACAGGCGATGTAGGGTCCCATGCCGAATATCCGCGGGCCTCGAAGGTGTTGCGGATTCCGCCGCTTGGGAACGAGCTGGCATCAGGCTCCTGCTGCACGAGCAGCTTGCCGGAGAATTCCTCAATCATTCCTCCCTTGCCGTCGTGCTCGATGAAGGCATCGTGCTTCTCTGCTGTTCCGCCGGTGAGCGGCTGGAACCAGTGTGTGTAGTGTGTCACGCCATTCTCCTCAGCCCATTGCTTCATGCCGTTAGCCACGGCGTTGGCGATGCTGCGGTCGAGTGTGGCGCCATTGTCAATTACGTCTATAAGCTTGTCGTAGACGTCGGCTGGCAGGTATTTGTACATTTTGGCACGGTTGAAAACGTATTTTCCGAAATACTCTGACGGACGTTCCACCGGTGCTATAACTTCTTCAGGGCGTTTCTTGAACGCCTCTTCTACAACCTGGAATCTTAAATTAGCCATTGTTTTTAAGTCGATTTTATTGATGTTCTGTTTTCAGTTTGCAAAGGTAATGCTTTTTCTTGTTTCCGTATACCTTTTTGTAATAATATTTGTGGCGTTTAATATCTTTTTGTAGTCTATTATTGATAAATGTCATGAATATTGTTCTTTGCGCCTGCTGTATTTTATGCTTTCATCCATTTGGCAAGGCGCTGCATCGCCTCCTCGCAGTCTTCGCGCTCGCCGAAGGAAGTGAATCTGACGAAGCCCTCTCCGCTCGGTCCGAAGCCGACACCGGGAGTGCATACTATCTGTGCTCCGTAGAGCAGCTGCTCAAAGAATTTCCAGCTGTCCACACCGTCGGGAGTCTTCACCCACAGGTATGGAGCGTTCACTCCGCCATATACTCTGAAGCCGAGCTTCTTCAGTGCGTCGTACATCAGTCTGGCGTTGCCCATATAATAGTCAATCACCGCCTTGGTCTGCTCCTTTCCCTCAGGAGAGTATATCGCCTCGGCAGCCCGCTGGCTGATATAGCTTGTGCCGTTGAACTTGGTGCATTGTCTGCGGAACCAGAGCGTGTTCAGGGCGATGCGCTCCTTGCCGTCGATGGTCACGGCGGTGAGTTCCTTCGGTATCACGGTGTATCCGCAGCGCACTCCGGTGAAGCCGGCCGTCTTTGAATAGCTGTGGAATTCTGTCGCCACCTTGCGCGCTCCCTTTATCTCATAGATGGAGTGGGGGATGTGAGGTTCTGTGATGTATGCCTCGTATGCGGCATCGTAGAGAATCAGCGTATCGTTCTTCAGAGCGTAGTTCACCCATTTCTTGAGTTCCTCCTTCGTTATCACCGTGCCCGTAGGGTTGTTGGGATAGCAGAGGTATATCATGTCTACGCGATGGTCGGGAATCTGCGGCACGAAGTCGTTGGTCTCCAGGCATGGCATATAGGTGACGTTGCTCCACTTGCCGTTTTCGAGCACTCCCGCCCTGCCGCACATCACGTTGGAGTCGATGTATACCGGATATATAGGGTCGGTCACTCCCAGACTGTTGTCCCATCTCACCAGTTCGCCGATGTTTCCAGTGTCGCTCTTCGCTCCGTCGTTTACGAACACCTCGCTCGGGTCGAGACGGATGCCTCGCGGCAGGAAGTCGTTTTTCACTATCGCCTCGCGGAGCCACAGATAGCCCTGCTCCGGTCCGTATCCATGGAATGTCTCCTTGTGTGCCATGTCGTCTACTGCCTTGTGCATGGCGTCGATGACGGCAGGCACCAGCGGACGCGTCACGTCGCCGATGCCGAGGCTGATGACTCTGGCCTTGGGATTAGCCACCTTGTAGGCATTCACCTTCTTGGCGATGTCGGCAAAAAGGTAGTTCTTCTGAAGTTTCAGGTAATGTTCGTTTACTAATGCCATATTGAAATTCTTTTTATTTGTTGTAAGTGTCGTTGTTGTTTGTTATGTGAGCGTTGTCGCTTGTTGTGAGTGTAGTTGTCGTTTCCTCTTTCATCTGTGTCTCTGTCTGCCGGCAGGTCATTCTCCGATTTCCCCGTCGAAGACGATTTCCGCCGGTCCGGTCATATATACATGGTTGTCGGCAGACCGCCATTCAATCTGCAGCGTGCCGCCGTCCATGCGGATTTCGCTCCGGCGCGATGCCCGTCCGGTGAGTGCTGCCGCCACCGCCGTGGCACAAGCCCCCGTGCCGCAAGCCATCGTTATGCCGCTGCCGCGTTCCCACACACGGGTGCGGATGGCTCCGTCGGACAATATCTGTGCGAACTCGATGTTGCAGCGCTCAGGGAAATTGCTGTCGCGCTCCATCACGGCACCGTATCTTGCGATGTCTATCGTGTCGATGTCGTTGAGGAAAGTCACGAAGTGTGGATTTCCCATACATACGAAAGTTCCCTCAAACCGTCTGCCCTCAGCCAAGAGTATGCCCCCACTGAGGTCGGCATACTGACGGTGGTTCTCCGTCAGCGGTTCGAGCATGTCAACGGTGACGCTCTCCACTGTCTTTCCCTCGCTGTCGAGATGCAGCATCAGCGTCTTGATGCCGGATAGAGTTTCCAGTTTTATCTCCGTCTTGTCGGTGAGTCCACACTCATAGAGATATTTCCCGATGCAGCGCGATGCGTTTCCGCACATCATCGCCTCAGACCCGTCGGCATTGAAAATCCTCATTCTGTAGTCGGCAGCGTCGGTGGTGGGTCGGCAGATGAGCACCAGTCCGTCGCCTCCGATACCCTTGTGGCGGTCGCTCCATCTGACGGAAGCCGAATTGGGGTCGTTTACATCATATAATAATGTGTTGACGTATATGTAGTCATTGCCAGCACCGTGCATCTTGGTGAAATGAATCTTCTTGTCTGACATCTTGCGTTTTGTTTGTTGTTAGGTTTAATCCCCCAATCGGTCATTATACCGTTTTGGTATCCCTAATGACCGATTTAGGCTTAATTTGTTTGCTTCGGCTGCAAATGTACAACAAATTGATTTATGTTGCTGCAAATACTGATGCGTTTTTGCGTATTTTTTTAATCTAAATAACGAATTGTAAGAGTTTGAGGACTGAAAAATGCTTTCCGTTATTGTAATGATGTTTTTCACTTATAGGTTTTCCGGATGTCGCCACGCAGATAATAGCCCGTTGGTGGTATTTATTTAATTTGGTCGATATGAGTAAAAGTTGCCCATATCGCTGATTTTCAGTAAAACCAAGAATTGCCGAAAAACTGTCAGATTGTCTGGTTTTTGGCTGTAACATCCTGACAAACAGATAGTTGACTGCCTGGCGATTGTCAGCCGATTGTCTGGATGGTTTGGCTGATGAAAGGAATTGTCAGGTGTGAGGAATTGTCAGGTGTGAGGAATTGTCAGATGAAAGGAATGTCAGCTGTGAGTAATTCAGACTGCAGGAATGGCATGCGTTGGCAGAATCCTGAAATCAGGAATATGAGTATTACAACATCAGCTTATTGGGCATCCGTCTGACATCAAATCTGCCCAACAGGGGCAAGCACGTTGCCCATGATGGGTAAGCACGTTGCCCCAGTTGGGCAAGCAGCGTGCCCAATTTTAGGTTCTTCCGTTAAATGCGTAGACGCTTGTCGTGTAGAGCGTATAGCTTTAACGTGAAGAATTCATCATTTCTGAATCCATACATTTGTCTTTTCAGCACTTTAATCTTGTTGTTTATACCTTCAGTAGGGCCATTTGATATCGGGTAGTCATACCATGCAAGTATATATGGCTTGTAGGCCCGCAAGGTAGCAGCCATTTTGACCAATGGCTGTATTTTTGAATCCATGGCCTGCCGCACCCATTCGTTTAGCACCAATTCTGCATCATCCTTGTTGGTTTGGTTCCATATTTCCCTCAAGTCTTCTTTCAGGTAATATGCAATCATCAACGGTTCATTCAAGTTCAGCACATTGTCAAGTCTTGTCTTGTATTTTGCGTCAAAGATGTCGTTGCCGTTTCTCAGCAATATCCAGCGCGTGCCCTTGATTACCTTACGCTTGTTAACGTCTTTCTCAGCATGCCACAACTGGCGGCGCAACTGGTCTATCCTTTCATTCATGAGCTTTACCACATGAAAATGATCCACGACAAGAGAGGCATTGGGGAGATTTGCCGTTACCGCCCCCGTATAAGCAGACGACAAGTCTGTGCATACGGCTTTTATGTCATTCTTTCTGTCTCCGAGCTTGTTCCAGAATTCCTCAAGCGAAGCCTTGCCGTTACCGTCACCTACAAAGACAATCCGCCCGGTTTCCAAGTCTACGACTATCGTCTTGTAAACTTGTCCCTTGTGGGTAGCGAACTCGTCTATGGATATGTATCTGAGGTTTGAAAGGTCAGGGCTGCCATACTCCTTTTGCAGGAACTCCATCTGTATGTTCCGCACCATGTCCCAAGATACATCCAGGAACCATGCAATGTCCTGTATAGTTGCAAAGCGCGACAAGTCTATAACCATATTGGCGAAAGCGGTCGTATGCCTGCGCTTGCCTTTTGCGAAATCGACATCCTCGTTCTTTATGCAGCCACAATCAGAACATTTGACACGTTGGATCTTCATCTCGACGAAAGTCTTTGAACAACCTATCGGCACGCTCACAAAGCGTCTGGCCGTGAAACCATTACGGACTACATTATGGCTTCCACACTCCGGACAGCAAAGTTTGTCTGATGGAGTTTGGATATTCAAAACTATTTTATTACTTTCGCAACGCATATCCAAACATTCTTGCAAGGATATGCCAAAAGCTTTATGCATTATGCTGGCATTCATTTATCATTGAGTTTGGTCACTACAAAGATAGATGATGCCAGCTTTATTTTTATCATAATATAAAATTTTTTTTTCTATCTATGCATTTAACGGAAGAACCCAATTTTAGCCCAATCCGTCATTAGAATTAAGAAATTAGTTCCGCCAACGGGTAGATAATACGATAGTCGCAATGCCGACCGGTAAGGTGCAACATTGCGACTATATCTTCTCCAATTATGAGATGACGTTTCTCAGGTTTCCTTGTCAATACGGCTGCTTCTTGAAATTCATATCAGAGGAGTCATAAAAGCAGGCAACATCAATACATTGCCATCCTTATGCAGGTCTTTTGTGTATAACAGGTATGGTTGGCTGATTCTGTCGGAGTATTTTTTGCAGAAGGCATCCAGCGAAGCGTGAGTCTTATAGCCCGATGACTTCACTTCTATAGGACAGAGTTTGTTGCCTCTCGACAAGAGGAAATCCACTTCGTATGAATGAGTCTCGTCTTTAGGGAATGTATAGTAGAACAATTTGTTGCCTGATGCCCTGAGCATCTGGGCTATCAGGTTCTCATATACATATCCAAGATTGGCGGTGAGTTTGTCGTTGAGCAATTTCTGGTATATTATGTTCTCCGTAAAATCCTTGTCCCAGAATGCCAGTGTTATGAAAAG
Organism: Prevotella pectinovora; assembly: GCF_041323955.1. NCBI lineage: Bacteria > Pseudomonadati > Bacteroidota > Bacteroidia > Bacteroidales > Prevotellaceae > Prevotella > Prevotella pectinovora. Next base: position 2,326,156 of record NZ_JBGLIV010000001.1, on the reverse strand, counting down.
TCCTGTGTCACCGATATATAGTTTGTATTTGCCGAAATCAGCAGTTAGCGGCATACCGACATTAGGGTCGTCGGCATGATATGCCACGTTTACAGTCTTGCTGTCTTCCAGACAAAGAATCATTTCGCCGATCTTGCTGCTTCCCACATTGCCTACCACCGTAGTGGGTTGGTAACGCAGCAGATTGCGGCTTAGTTGGGAAGGAATCGCCATGAATAACTTGGATATTCTACCTGTGGCGTCGATTTTGCGGAAATCATCCGCATATAGCTGGATGATTTGGCGTTTTACCATGTCAACCTGCTGCAGGTTGTTGGACTCTATGTATGCGTTGATGGCCTGTGGCATACCTCCCACCAGCATATACAGTCTCAAGTCGCGCATCATCTGGCGGTTCAGACTGTCGCCTAATACCATCTTCTTTTCCAGAAATTTCTGTGTCATAGGCATCGTGGTGTCATCGCCCATCGCCCATCTGAATTCTTCATAATCCATGGGGAACATTTCGAGTCTGTGTTCCTCGCTTGGGATGCTGATGTCTTTTGTGTTCTTTCTGATGCTGATGAGCGCCCCGGTTTCTATATAGTCATACCTGCCGTCTTTGACAAGGTATTTTATTGCTTGGCGAGCTTTGGGGCATTGCTGGACTTCATCGAAGATAATAACAGACTCCCTCTCATACAGTGTGGTTTTGTAGACATTCTGGAGATACAGAAAGATATAGTCCATATCCATCAAGTCGTCAAACAGGTCTTTGACTCCTTTTGAGGCTTCGTTGAAATCAATAAGAATATAAGAACGGTATTCCTTCTGTCCGAACTCTTCAACGACGGTTGATTTGCCGATACGTCTTGCTCCCTCTAACAGCAATGCGCTCTTGCCATTTGAGTTCTCCTTCCATTCTTTAAGTTTGCTGTAGATCTTGCGCTTGAATATTCTTTCCGACATATACTTGTTTTTGATGCAAATATACAGGAAAATCGCCTGATACCAAAATTTATTTCTCGATTTTATAGCCTGACACCGAAATCTTTTCTTTGATTTTATAGCCTAATACCAAAATCTTTTTCGTGTTTTTATAGCCTGACACCGAAATCTTTTTCTTTGATTTTATGGTCTGACACTATATAGGTATGTTACATTCCTCACTCAAATTGCACCAAGTTGTTATCTTACCGCCACTAAATTCATGAAATGCTTGAAGAATACAAAAATAATGACTACATTAGCGGTCTGTTATATAAATAAAATCAGAAATGCAAGACTTCAAGTATTATACACCAACCGAAGTGGTGTTCGGAAAGGATGCCGAAGAGCATCTCGTGGAAATGATAAACAAGTATGGCGGCAAGAAAGTGCTCGTACACTACGGCGGCCACAGCGCTGAGCGGTCAGGACTGCTCGCCTCAGTGCGCGAAAAGCTCAATGCCGCAGGAATAGCGTTCGTGGAACTGGGCGGCGTGAAGCCCAACCCGCGCCTCACACTCGTTCACGAAGGAATAGAACTCTGCCGCAAGGAGAATGTTGACTTCATACTCGCCGTTGGCGGCGGTAGCGTGATAGACTCGTCGAAGGCTATCGGATACGGAGTGAAATACGACGGTGACGTGTGGGACATCTACGCAAGGAAATATGTGCCCACGGAGATGCTCCCCGTGGGAGTGATTCTGACCATACCGGCAGCAGGAAGCGAGATGAGTGACTCGAGCGTGATAACGAAAGAAGACGGCGACCTGAAGATTGGATACTCCAATAATATCTGCCGACCGAAATTCGCAATCATGAACCCGGTGCGCACATTCACACTGCCTCCATATCAGACAGCATGCGGAGCCACCGACATCATGATGCACACCATGGAGAGATACTTCGGAAAGGTGGATGACATGACACTGATAGACAATATCGCCGAGGCGCTCATGAGAACGGTGAAAGACAGCGTGTTCCATGTGCTCAAGAATCCGGAAGACTACCGTAACCGCGCTTGCATAATGTGGGCGTCGAGTCTGGGACACAACGACCTGACAGGCGACCGCTCTTATGCTGACTTCGCGACACACCAGATAGAGCACGAGCTGAGCGCCATGTTCGACGTGGCACACGGAGCCGGACTTGCCGCAGTATGGCCGTCGTGGGCGAGATACGTGATGGACGAGAATGTGTCGAGATTCGCACGCTTCGCAGTGAACGTGATGGGAGTGCCCAACGATTTCACCGACACCAAGGCTACGGCAATGGCTGGAGTTGAGGCTGTGGAGAAATTCTACAGGGCCATCGGTATGCCTACAAACATCCATGAACTGATAGGAAGAGAAATCACCGACGACGAGATAAAGGAGCTGGCGCGCAAATGCAGCCACGACGACGGACGCACCATCGGAGGATTCAAGAAACTCAACCGTCACGACATGGAGGAAATCTACAAGATGGCGAGATAAACGCCAATCCTGTGGAGATGACGGATGATAGAAAGACGAAAACTATGCTTCCCTTTCCCACGCCGCCACAACCGGCGTGGGGAAGGAGTCATAATACTATATTATAATAAAAGGTGTCTGTTGCTATAGACAGATATGATGCTGCAGGCAGATATGATATTACAGACAAATAAATACTATAGACAAATATATTATTGCAGGTAAATGTAAAACTATAGACTGATATAATGAAAAACAACAATTCCATTTTTGGCAAAGACGGCGTGAGCTATGTCTTGCCATTCGTGCTGATAACGTCGTGTTTCGCCCTATGGGGATTCGCTAACGACATCACGAACCCGATGGTGAAGGCTTTCTCGAAGATATTCCGCATGTCGGCAACAGACGGCGCGCTGGTGCAGGTGGCTTTCTATGGAGGATACTTCGCGATGGCATTCCCGGCAGCGATGTTCATACGGCGCTTTTCGTATAAGGCAGGAGTGATGCTCGGTCTCGCGCTCTATGCCCTGGGAGCCTTTCTCTTCTTCCCGGCAAAGATGACCGGGGAGTATGCCATGTTCCTGATGGCGTATTTCATACTCACTTGCGGACTGTCGTTTCTTGAGACATCATGCAGTCCGTATATCCTGACGATGGGACCGCAGGGGTCGGCTACGCGACGCCTGAACCTGGCGCAGTCGTTTAACCCTATGGGATCGCTGCTCGGCATGTATGTGGCGATGAACTTCATCCAGGCTAAGCTCAACCCGATGAGCACGGCAGAGAGGGCACGGCTCTCCGACCAGCAGTTTGAGGTGCTGAAGGAACACGACCTCTCGGTGCTCATAATGCCATATCTCGCCATCGGAGCGGTGATATTGGCGATGCTTCTCATAATAAGCATGGTAAAGATGCCGAAGAACGGAGACAACGACAAGTCGCTCAACGTCATCCCCACACTGAAGCGCATCCTCCACATCCCGCACTACAGAGAAGGAGTGGTGGCACAGTTCTTCTACGTGGGAGTGCAGATAATGTGCTGGACCTTCATCATACAATACGGCACGCGGGTGTTTATGAACGAGGGGATGACGGAGATAGATGCAGAGGTGCTATCGCAGCAGTATAATATCGTGGCGATGGTCATTTTCTGCTGTTCGCGGTTCGTGTGTACCTTCCTGCTGCGCTATCTCAATGCCGGACAACTGCTTATGATACTTGCCATCGTGGGCGGATGCCTCGTTGCGGGAGTGATAATGCTGCAGAATGTGTGGGGAGTATACTGTCTCGTTGCAGTCAGCGCATGTATGTCGCTGATGTTCCCTACTATCTATGGCATCGCCCTCGAAGGACTCGGCGACGACGCCAAGTTCGGAGCGGCCGGTCTGATAATGGCAATCCTCGGAGGCAGCGTGATGCCGGCAATGCAGGCAAGCATCATCGACATGCACGAGGTGATGGGAATGCCGGCGGTGAACGTGTCGTTCGTGTTGCCTCTCGTTTGCTTTGTCGTGATATCCGTATACGGCTATCGCACGATGAGGAGGCCGAAATGAAATTCTTAACCCCAAAGCGGTCATCAAGACTTTGATTTGAATTAAACCCAAATCGGTCGTTAGGGCTTGCTTGGATTTTGTTTTTTAGAAGGATGGATTTTGTTTGGCTTTTAATGAGTAATAGCGGGCTATTGCGAATTAAAAACGGACAAAAGACGCCTTATAAAAAGCAAAGAACTGCAAGCAGTATTAAAATACTACATTGAACGGCCTAATGACCGTTTTGGGTTAAAATAGTTTGATAACTGCTGAATTATTTGGCAGTTACGGGAATAATGACTACCTTTGCACCGCTTTTCGGCGTAATCGCTGGCAGGAAGAAGAGTGGCCTGTTATGTTGCGTTGGAACGATAAACAATTTTAAACAGTTAAATTACAATGGATTTAATTAAAGTTGCTGAGGAAGCATTTGCAATCGAGAAGCAGTATCCTGAGTTCAAGGCTGGTGACACCGTTACTGTAGCCTACAAAATTATCGAGGGTTCTAAGGAGCGTATCCAGCTCTACCGTGGTGTTGTTATCAAGATCAACGGTGAGGGTACAAAGAAGCGTTTCACTGTACGCAAGATGTCTGGAACTGTTGGTGTAGAGCGTATCTTCCCAATGGAGTCTCCAAACATCGCAAGCATCGAGCTTAACAAGGTTGGTAAGGTGCGTCGCGCTAAGCTGTACTACCTGCGCAAGCTCACTGGTAAGAAGGCTCGTATCGCTGAGAAGAGAGTTATCCTCAAGAAGTAATGACTCTTTGCTTGGTTCTAAAGAACAACGAAAAGTTATAAATGTGGCAGTCCGTTCAGATTGAATTGGCTGCCCATTTTTGTTTTGTTATCCAAGCAAGCCCTAATGACCTCTAAGTTTGCAGAAGATTGCGACGAAGTCGCATAAACTCCAAAATAATCAAGGTAAAACTATGATTGCTAAAGACAGTTTCGTACCTTTGTTGTAAAAAGGTAGAATCGGTCTGTCGAAGAGGTAAACCAGCTAATGACCCAGCCGTAAAGCTATAAATCGTTTAGGTCCTCATCGACATAGTTGCAAAGACCAGATAGAAAGTTATCGGCTCTGAGCCTTGTTAGAGTGTTAGTCCATACAACTATTGACCAATTCTACACAATATAACTCGTACAAAGTTATGAAGAATTTATTTATCGGAGTTGATTTTTCGAAAGAAAAAGTTGATGTGGCTATCCTTTTTGCAGACGGACTGGCAGAAACCGCTGCTAGAGTGTTCAACGAGTTCAAGACAACCGTGTCTGGCTATAGGCAGTTGGTCAAGTGGGTTGAGCAGAATTCCTGCGGTATCGACTCGTCCTTGTGGCTCTTCTGTGGCGAGAACACGGGCGACTACAGCAAGGGACTGTGCAACTTCCTCTACGGTAAAGGCTACGACATGTGGCTTGAGAACGCAAAGAGCATCAAAGACGCATCTGGTCTTAGACGATTGAAGTCTGACCGTGCTGACGCCTCGATGATTGCAGAATACGCCATGAGGAATTACGATAAAGCCGTTATGTACGAGCCTCTTAGCGAGTCGCTTACACAACTGCGTGAGCTGTTCCTATACCGTCAGATGATCGTAAGACACAGATGCAGTTTCCAGGTGCGTAGAGGCGAAAAGCGACTCACTATGGAGAAGTCGCCAGTCAAGACAATGATTTCGCAGAGCGGACGGCACATCGTCTCTGAACTCAATAAGGAGATAGAGAAGATAGATAAGCGCATTGCCGATCTCATCAAGTCGGACGAGGAACTCACCGAGGTGTTCACCATCGTGACCTCGGTGCCTGGCATAGGAACGCAGAACGCTGTGTGCCTGATGGTGTACACCGACAACTTCCGGCGTTTCAACTACGACTCACGCAAGATTGCCTGCTATTACGGCCTAGCTCCATTTGGCAAAGATTCGGGAACCAGTGTGCATTCCGATCCGCATGTACATTATATGGCTAACCGCCAGATAAAGGCCATGCTGACGCAAGCGGCACTAGCTGCCGTCAACTTCAATCCCATTATGGCGAGGTACTACATGCGCCTCGTAGAACGAGGAAAGAAGAAGCAGGTTGCACTGAACAATGTCAAGAACAAACTTGTACATTTGGTCACAGCCATGGTCAGAAATCGCCAAACATTCACCCCTGAATATAAAATCTCAGCATAAATTGAAAATAATGGTCAAAACATTTGGATATTAACATAGAAAGCGATTTGGGTTAAACGGCATAATTGCCGTTTCGCATTTAATAATATGTCAATTGAAAAGGAAAGCATAACTACAGATATGAGAAACAAGAAAGAACTGTTGGAATATTATACGGACAAGATGACAGGACTGGATGAAGTCCTTCAGAGCCGCAAGGCAAAGGTGAAATATATCATAACGGCAGAGATTCTGTTGTTTGTCGTGGCTGTTGCCGTGGCGGTGGTATATCTGTGTGGATATGTATCAGTAGCAGTGTTCATTCCGGCTTTCTGTATCGCACTGGCTTCGTTTGTGGGCGTGAAGGTTTTCGACAGACAGAATTCTGTAGCCATTGACAGGATGGAGGCGAGGATTGATGTCTACAGACAGAACATCCGCTATATGGAAGGCGACTTCTCACAATTTGACGATGGCAAGAGATATGAGAATCCATTCCATCAATATTCCTTCGATATGGACGTATTCGGCAAGGGATCTTTGTATAACCGCCTTTGTCGTATTGTCACTACGGGTGGGGCAGACAGGCTTGCCGGGATTCTGGATAGTGCTGCATGCCGTTCTTATGCTGCCGACCGTTTCGTTGCGTCACAAGACAAACCGTCGTTGCGTTGCGTAACTTCTGTTCCTGCTCTTCCTTCAGAAATAGACAGAAGGCAGAAAGCTATCTCGGAATTGGCAGAGATGGAGGAGTGGCGAACAGATTTCCTTTCAGCCGCCTATAAAGGAAATATCGACACCGGGGCTATACTAAAGGCGCTGCATGAGGCGAAAGAGGCAGGAATCCCTGAAGCGGCGTTGTCTCGGAAAAGGCTGACAATGGTGGTTTCTTCGATGGCGATATTCGTCGTGTTACTTATCCTCACGGTGTTCACGCCGCTCCCGGCCGACTTCGTTTGTCTGTGGACTGTTGCTCAGCTTGCCGTCAGCATCGGAGTATCGGCGAAGACGATAAAGATGATTGGCAAAAGTGTGGAGAAAATAAGTGTCAGCACAAAACGGTTCGTCTCGTTGCTGCATATAATCACCGAAGCGCAATTCCGGGAGGAAGACAACAAGTTGGTGGCATCTGTCCTTAAAGGCAGCAATGGGGCAGAGGCTCTCAATTCATTGAAGGAACTGAAGGCTATCCTCGATGCTCTCGACAGACGGGCAAATGTGCTTGGTCTTGTCATCTTCAATGCTTTGGGATATAGCGACTTCTTTCTCGTAAGGCGTTATCTGCGTTGGCAGCGGGATAATGTGGCGTCGTTTGAGAGGTGGGTTGATGCCGTGAGCCTGATGGATGCCATGGTGTCGATGGCGACAATGCGCTGTAACGAACCGCAGGCTGTCATGCCGGTGGTTACAGATTCTGAGGAGGTCGTTTTTGAGGCTAAAGGACTGTATCATCCTTTCCTCGGAGAGAAAGCGGTGAAAAATGATTTCACTATACAGGATAGTAATTATTATATCGTGACGGGGGCCAATATGGCGGGCAAAAGTACGTTCTTGAGGTCTATAGGTGTGAACTATATCCTCGCGATGTGTGGTATGCCGGTATTTGCAGAGAGCTTGCGTGTTTCGGTCTTCAATCTTTTCAGCAGTATGCGCACCAGTGATGACCTGACGCATGGCATCAGCTATTTCAATGCAGAACTGCTTCGTCTTCGTCAGCTTCTTGACAATGTGCGGCAGGCATCGCATACTCTCATCATTCTCGACGAGATACTGAAGGGCACAAACTCTCTTGACAAGCTCAACGGGTCACGTATGTTTCTTGAGGCGATTGCCAAACTGCCTGTCAGCGGCCTCATTGCCACCCACGACCTGGAACTGTCGAAGATGGCAGATGAATATCCTGCCCGCTTCCATAACTTCTGTTTCGAGATAAAACTCTCAGATGCCATCACTTATACTTACAAGATTTCTCCCGGCGTGGCAAGAAACCAGAATGCCACATATCTCTTGAAGGGAATATTGAAAGAGAAATGATGAGTGGGGCTTCTGGTTCTTTTCTATTTATATAGGTTTTTCTAGACTATCTAGTTTTTCTAGACTTTCTAGACCTTCTAGACTATCTAGATTTTCTAGTATTTCTAGCTGAAATAGACTGTTATTTCTTTTTCATCTCTTCGATTAGTGCTTTCAGCCTGCTGATTTCTTCTTGTTGTTTATAGTAGGATTTGAGGGCACGTTGACGGAGGTCTTCATACGATGATTTCCATTTCATCATTTCGGCGTTAGCCTTGGAAAGTTCGCTTTCAAGTTCTGGAAGGCGCGTTTCAAGCTCTTTAAGTCGTGTGTCTTGTTGTTGGCGGTAGCCGGTACGTGCTTTGTGCATTCGCTCCTTGATGCCGCCTTCGGTGATGAACTCTTGTTCGAGGCGCTTCATAAAAGACATCATCATCTTGTCTATCATGTGGCATAGAGTGAGTCCATAGTTGCACATCTGTTCATCATTCCATTTGTCAAAGAATGGTTCGTAGTCAGGAAGTCTGTTGTGATGGCGACAGTAGTCGAGCATCACGTTATACCGTTCTTCGCCGGCGATGTAATACTGTAGATGCCGTGATTTGAGATAGTCTTCGAAATCTTCACGTAATTCTTTTAGGGAGGCGCGTGCCACGTTGAGCAGTTTCATCTGCATCTCAGATGACGTAACACCGTCGGCAAGACCTTCTACAATGTTTTGCTTGCATGACCGTGCAGCCTGTATTATCTGGTCGCGAGTGCGGTCTTTATAAGGATGTATGAATCTGTTGCAAAAGGCAAATGACATCTGGTATATGATGTCTGCCTTCTGATAGAAGTACAGATCTTCCCAGTTCGTTTGTTTGCCAAGCACGTTGATTTTGTCATTTCCCGTGTCTGTCATAATATTCTGTTTTTTTACATTCAGTGAACAAAAACATTCCATTTTGCATTCAGTGAACAAAATTACCTAATATTTTTAATAATTCATAGCAAAAAGTTTGTTTATATTGAAATAATCAATATCTTTGTGTCGAAATATTTATAAAAAGGAACGCTTTTTCAATTATTATTAACACATAAAAACAAAAAACTATGGGATTTACAGAATCAGTTAAGACAGTGTTTAGTAAGTTTGCCACATTCAGTGGCCGTGCATCACGATCAGAATTTTGGTGGTTCTATTTGTTTAATAGTCTGGCATGGCTTGTGTTCGGGATTATAGGTTCAGTACTCGGTAGCATTTTCGGCGGCGGTGATGCAGGAAGTGTATTGGCAGGATCGGGAATCGGACTTGTATTGTCTCTAATTTACAGCTTGGTTGCCATTGTTCCGACTATTTCGGTTCTGGTGCGCCGTCTTCATGATACCGGCCGTTCAGGTTGGCACTATTGGTGGTGTCTGATTCCTATTGCCGGTCCCATCATCCTTCTGGTTTTCTTGGCATCACCAAGTGTGCCGATGGACAACCTTTACGGACCATGCCCTACAGATTGATTTAATTGCATATAAGACTATTGGTGATTTCAGTAAAGTGAAACAGAAAAGCATAATGACTGATACAGCTTTGATGGCAAATATGATATAAAAAACACCCGGAGCATCATATAGAATGTTCCGGGTATTTATTTAGATTTTTTTCCTTTATTCAATTTTCCAGTCTCTATTCGGATTTCCTGTCTTTGTTTAGGTTTCCTGTATAGATTTCCTGTCTTTCTTAGGATTTCTTATTTTTATTCAGATTCTCAGTCTTTGTATATCAGTACCGTGGCATACGCACTTATGCCCTCTTCTCTGCCAGTGAAACCGAGTTTCTCTGTTGTTGTAGCTTTGATGGAGATGTCGTCAACATCGGCATTCATCACTGTGGCGAGACATTCCTTCATCTTTTCAACATGCGGATTTATCTTAGGGCGCTCGGCACAAACCGTGGCGTCAATGTTTCCGAGTCTGTATCCTTTTGTGGCAATCAGGTCGATGGTCTTCTTCAACAGTATCTTACTGTCTATGTCGAGAGTGTCAGCCGATGTGTCGGGAAAGTGATAACCGATGTCTCTCATGTTTGCCGCTCCGAGCAATGCGTCACAGATAGCATGTATCAGCACATCAGCATCGCTATGGCCAAGCAGACCGAGAGAGTGTGGAATCTTTATTCCGCCCAACCACAAGTCACGTCCTTCAACGAGCTTATGAACGTCAAAACCAAAGCCTACGCGTACCTTCATAACTTTTTACCATTTTAATTATCTTCTCTTGAACAAATCCTTCAGTCCGTCCATATCGAAGCCCAGAGTGAAGCGGAGAGTCTGGTCGAGAGGGTTGCTCTTTGCAGTAGCGATGACATAACCGCAGTCGAGAGTAAAGGCGCTCATGCGGAAGCCCGCACCGACAGTGAAGTATTTTCTGTTACCCTTGTTCTCTGACTCATGGTGGTAACCGGCGCGAACGCTGAACTTGTCGTTGTATACATATTCAGCACCGACACTCCAGTTTATCTCCTCAAGTTCCTCCTTGAAACCTCCAGGAGCGTCGCCGAAACTCTTGAACATTCCGGAGATGCTGCTCGTGTTGTAGTATTCATCCTCCACACGCTGCTGGTAGTCCTCTGTCGTTTCCCCCTCTTCCTGCTGAGGATAAGAAGGCACGAGCAGCTTGTTTGCGTCGGCAGATATCGTGAAGCGGTTAAATTCGTCGATAGGCACCATCAGGGCAGCACCCAATCTCATGTTTGTTGGAATAAACTCACTGTAGTCACTGCCGCCGAATGTTATCTTACTACCGATGTTGCTGATGTTCAGACCGATGCCGAGCTGACATTCGCGAGAACCGATGTTGATATAGTCGTTATAGTAGCAGGCGAGGTCGGCAGCGAAGGCGTTAGAAGCAGAGCGCTCCTCTGTAGAACTGTACTGCATGTCGGACATGAGGAAACGCACGCCGGCAGCGAGAGAGAATTTCTCGCTCAGCATCAGAGAATAAGCCACATCAAACGACATCTCGTATGGGTTGATGGTCTGTGCGTTTGATATGTCGCCCGTACCGTCGTAGTTCGTGTAAACCTCACCGAGAGAGAAATATCTCAATGATGCCGAAACGGCGCTATAGTCACCGATGCGGTAGTATCCGGCGAGATATGCGATGTCCATGTCGCTTACCAGTGAGCGCAGCCAAGGCGTGTAGTTCAGGGCAAGACCTGCACGGCTGATACAGAAAGGATATTTTGCCGGGTTCCAGTATTGGGAGTTCACGTCAGGGTCGGTGGCGGCACCCACGTCACCCATACCGGCTGCGCGTGCATCCGGTGCGATGGTCTGTGAAACGAGAGCCGTATGAATAGGGTTGAACATCTCGCGCTTGTCTTGAGCCTTGACGTTAGTTGCTATTACGGTGAGCAATACTGCCGCAATGATTCTTATTCTGTTCTTCATTTATATCTTGTCTTTTGTTTTTATTCTCGTTATGATGTATTGCGTGATGGTCCTCAATTCTTCAATGCCAGTCTGTCATTTCTGCCTGCATTACATGAAAACTTCGTTCACGCCTCTATATAACTCTTTTTGTGTTATATTATTGTGTGACGACAGTCAAAGAGTTACATTCTCAGTTGAGTACTATCAGTTTCTTGGCTTTCGATGCCTCGTTCTTTCCCTCGCTTGTCAGGCGCACACGATACAGATATACTCCAGACTGCAACCTGCCGCCGCTGTCGGTGGTGAGATCCCAGTCGTATGTGAATGTTGCCGACTCAGCCAGAGTGTTCTCCGTATGATTCCACAACAGCCTGCCGCTGATGTCAAACACTTCGATGGTCATCTCCACGTTGCTGCCGCTTCTGTCGTGGCTGACGATGAATGTAGTGTTCGTCTTTGCCGGATTGTTGGAGCAATAGACGTTGGTGATGTTCGGTGTCAGACCTTTCACCACGTTGAATTTCAGCGTCGTTGTCGAAGGGTTGTTGAGGATATCCCATGCGGTGAATTTCAGCTTGTGCGGTCCGTTCTCCAGTTCCGGGATGTTATACCATGTCGTTCCCTCGGTATACGAACCGAAGTTGAACGAGAAGTTGTCGTTCAGAGTGAATGTCATCATCGGGTCGTCGTCGACTACCAGTGTCAGGTCATGGCCGATGCCGCTGCCCGAAGTGTTCAGTCCGTCCTTGTCAGATATCTCCGCCACGAAGTAAGGCGTAGAGTTCACGTTGCCTCCGTTGCTGAAGCTTGGAGAGTTAAGATAGCAGTATATCGACGGACCGTTGGAGTCGTTGGATACGATTTCCGTTCCACCCACGATGAAGTTCTCCGTATATCCGTTCACTGTCCTGTTGTCGGTACTGCTCACTGCAAAGGCATTTATCCTTCCGTTCTCGTCAGTATAGTTGATGTCTTTCGTCACGGCAAAGGTGATGTCGAACTTTCCTGAGCGTATGCTGTCGTTGCCGTTGAATATCGTCTTGGTGTAGTCGAAGAAGGTGTATGCATATCCCGTGTCCTTGCTGTTCAACTTGCCCACACGTTTCTCCTTGGAGTCCTTAACGTCGATGTTCACCGTTCCTGTGAAAGATTCGTCGGTGGTGCCGTCGGCATTCTTGATATGTCCCTTCACGTTCACCTTCGCTCCCGCCTTTATCTGTGGCAGTTCGGTGGCTTCAGCCAGACAGATGCCGTTGATGCTGTCTATCACTACGTTGCTCTCCGGTATCTTCAGACTTATCGCCGGATCGCCGAGCAGGGCATAGTGCAGCTTGTTCACCGTTCTGTCGGTGCCATCGCTGATGATTCTGTTCTTTGCCACTCTCTGAGCCTCGCCAACGGAATTAAACTTGCCGTTTGTCTTGGTGAACAGCGCCTTCACGTATTCGGCATTGAGATATTGGTTCTGCGTGATATACACCGTGCGTGCCGTTCCGTAGAAGGCGAAGGTGCCACCGTTAGGATTAAGCACGGAGTTCACCCCGATGTTGCTCACCGTTCCGTCGTAAGGCATGATGTCGCATGATGCCGTAATCCACAGAGGCAGCACCTTGTTCTTGAATGCGGCAAAGTCGGCAGACGACAATACAAGCTCGTGAGACAGCATGTCCGGGCGTCCGTGTCCGGCATAGTCGAAGAGCAGCGCACCTTCAGCCTGCTGCTTTTTCAACAGACTCGTCACCTCAGGGTATGTGTTTCCCGTTGCCGACGATACCCTTGTATACATGTCCCAGAACACACGCTTTGCCTGTATTGCCGGAACGAGTTGCTCCACAGCCTTGGCGGTGTTGTCCACCGACGTCACGTGAGCGTTGTTGTTGCCGTCGTCACCGAGGAAGAGAGCCACGTTCTGCCATGCCCCCGCCATCTTGTTCTCCATATAGCTGATGCTCTTGTCCACCATTATCTTCGCTTCGTCAGCAGTCTTCACCGGAAATCTTCCCACAGCGATGTCGTATTTGTCCGATTTGGTGGAATAAGCCGATGCGTTTGCACCCTCACCGTCGTCGAGAGCGGTGAAGTAGCAGTCGTCGATGAAACTGTTCACGTAACTGAAAGAGTTGTCGCTCTCGAAACAGAGCAGGAAGTCGTCAGGGCTATAGTTCCTCAGAGCGCTGACCTTCATTCTGTTGTCCCATTTACAGTCGCCGAAGAGCAGCAGATATTTCGGCATCGACGCCTCGTCTTCCGCCCTGTCATACATCATCTTCATATACAGACGATAGGCATCAGCCTCCGGCGTACCGCTCGAGAACTCGTTATACAGTTCATCGGCAGGCACGATACGAACGCTCATCTTGTCGTGTTCCTCATGATAAGCCTTCAGACGCTCAGCCTGTTTCAGCAGTTTCTGACTTGCCGGGATTATCATCACCATATCGTAATTCTTATCCCCGTGCAGGTTCTGGTTTGTTATGTTGTACACATATTCCGGTGTGGCGAACGTCGCCTTCGAGAGTTGTGGCTCCGGTCGCGGATCATTGAAGGTAAGGGTGATGTAGTCGAGTCTCACCGTGTTGCTCGACTTGTTTGTTATTTTCACCTTGTTTGTCTTTGCCGAACTGCTTGCGAGCATGTCCTTCAGATAGAACGAACCTTCTGCCAATACGCCAGTGTCGTATTCGCCGCCATTCTTCGTCGTTATCGTTCCCACCACCGAGTCGTTGATGGCAATCTCGCTCGTAGATGCAGCCGATGAGGTGAGCCTCACGAACAGAGTCCCTTCGCCGGTCTTCTGTGCCGGAGTGGTCAATTCGTATGTCAGACTTGCCCCTGGGTTTATCGGAGCGTTGTCAAACAAGTTCCTTCCTCCCTGGAACCAGGCGTAGTCATCCACCTCGTATAGCGTGTGGTAGTCGTCGTTGGCAGGATAGAAAGATGACACGAAGGCAGCCGAGTCCACGCTCAGCGGTTCGCCCTCGCTTTGTGTGATGAAATAATATCCGTAGTCAGAATAAGGGTTGCGTATGCGTGAAGTCTTTGTAGCGCTGTCCCACGACACCGGACCTATGGCACGGAAAAGCTTCTTGCCATTCACGGTGACTGTCGGAACCTCTTTCAGGTCGTCATATTCTGCGATTTTCTTGTCGAGCAGCTGTTCCGAATGTAGCGCTCCGCCATATCCATATACCTTCACCTTGCTCAGGTCGTTGAATCCCGCCTGACGTATCAGGGCGTCAGTAATCTGGTAAACACCCGTTGACGGCACACGTATCTTGGCCCAGTTGCCCGTTGCCAGCACCGAGTTCTTAGCCCAGCGCTCGCTCTTCGTCTTGTCAGCCCTGGCATTTGCCTTTCTTGTTGATTTCGATTTAGGCTTGGCCGTGATGCGCAGCATGAAGCTTACGAGCTTCTGGTATTTTCCGTCGCGCATCACGATAGGTGAGAAATATACTTCCAGTCTGCCTTTCTTCCTTTCCACCACTGTCTTTGTCGTTATCTCCGGCAGGGCAGGGTAGGTGACGTTGCTGATTTTCTTCAGTTTCTCCACGTCGCCCTTCTGCATGTCGATGAATTCCGGATATTCTATCGTTACGGTGTATGTGGAGTCTGCGTAGGCAGACCCCATGTCTTTGGAATATCCGAATGAAGGTATGACGGAGTCTATTCTGACTTCGTCGGCAGTCAGATTGAAGAACTTCTGTGCCTTGGCGGTCATGCCGGCAAGAAGTACTGCTATGGTGAGGAGTATATTTCTTATCATTTATTTTATATTAAATTCAAGCACTTTTCTGTCTTCTATATATCCAGTGAGGTGGTCGTCGATGTTCACCGGTCCCACGCCCACAGGAGTACCAGTATAGATGATGTCGCCGGTTTTCAGCGTGAAGTACTTGCTGATGTATTCAATAATCTCGTCAATCTTGAAGAGCATGTCGCTTGTGCGGCCCTCCTGCACGGTCTTGCCATTGATGTCGAGATGGAACTGCAGAGCCTGCACGTCTCTGAATTTCTCCACGCTCACCCATTCACCAATTGCAGCAGCACCGTCGAATCCCTTACACATCTCCCACGGCAGACCTTTTTTTCTCAGTTCCGCCTGCAGTTCGCGAGCTGTGAAGTCGATGCCCACAGTCACGGCATCATAATACCTATGGGCGAAGCGTGCAGGTATAGCCTTTCCCAGTCGGGAGATGCGCACTACGATTTCCGTTTCATAGTCAATGCGTCCCATGTCGTCAGGAACGAAGAACGGTTTTCCGTCCTTCAGCAGCGACGAGTCCGCCTTGGTGAAAATCACGGGGACTTCTCCCTTGTATAACGTTTCGTTAAGCTCTTTATTGTGTTGAGGATAGTTCAATCCTACTGCGAAAATCTTCATTGTATAATTGTTTTGTTTAATGTTCTGTTATTTTATCCTTTTCATGCCCTTTATAATAGTTGTGAGCCAGTCGTCTGCCGCCACAATGCCTTCAGGTCTTTCAAAAGGTGAAAGTTTGAGTTTCTTGTCCGCTTTCATTTCTTCCTTAGAGGCATAGTCGATGCCAAGGATATACATTTCCGTAACCATGTCCACGTAACCCATTGTCTTTGTCTGGTAGACGCGGTATCTGTCTGTCATGTTTATCAGATTGTATAATCGCGGAGTACCCAATTCCGTGCTGTATGTCTCGCTGTTGTATATGTTACTGAATGCGAATCCGAAGAGTGGAACCTTGAAGGGCTTGTCAGAAAACAAACTGTCTCTTACTATTTCGCAGCGTTTGTTTATGGAGTCTTCGTTCATATAATATATTCCTCCAGCCCTTTTCCAACTGGTTCCCATTCTCCTCGAGCCTTTCAATGTGTTATAGTGTTTGTATCCGTCGAAGAATGCTAAAGCTGTAGGATTGCTGAAGTCTGCTAGTGATTTCAGCATCTTGCTTTCACCCTCATAAGCCTTTTCGTCCTTGAACTTGTCTTCCGACAGTATTTTGTATGAATTTGGTTTGCCGTCGTCATTGTTTTCTTTGAAATACAGATAGGCCATGCTTTCGCTTACTGCTGCAGGCTTGCTGTTCAGAACTGTCATGTGTCTGATATATACTTTCATCCTGAGCATTGCGTCTTTCTGCTTCGAGATTTTCACTTCAGGAAGCTTGTGTGTGCGGGGCGTCAGGAGAATCGTAGAGTCTTTCAGCGACTGCAGGTTTATGTTTGCCGGCATGTAGTTTATGTGTTGGATGTGTATGCTTTGTAGCTGTTCTGCAGTTTTGGGTAGTTTCCCGTCGTAGTCGGTAATGCCTATAACGTCTGTTCCGTTGCCGTTATATATGCTTGCCGAGATGACAGGCAGCTTGTCGTTTGCGTCAACCACAGTGATTTGGCTGTATGCACATTGGCATATCACTGAAACAATTGCCGGCAGCAGTGATTTTATGATATTATTCAGATTTTTCATACGAAGTATAATGTTATTGGTTACAGGCAGATAAAAAATAGTAAAAGCCAAGCAAACGATTTCTTGAATCCCTTGCCTGGCTGATATATTTAAGTTTGTGATTAATCCTCAGGATTAGTCAGCGCTCAGAGAGAAGCGCTTGTAGTCAACTACTGTGAGGTCCTTGTCGGCAGCCTTCAGGTAGTCAGCAACAGAGAGCTTGCTGTCCTGGATGAACTCCTGGTTGAGCAGACAGTTCTCCTTGTAGATGCGGTTGATACGACCCTTCACGATGTTCTCGATCATCTGAGCAGGGAGGTTTGCAGCCTTCTCTGCAGATACAGTAGCGATGATCTCCTTAGCCTTGGCAACATCCTCAGCTGTGATCCATCCCTTGCCCATATTAGACTCCATGTGCTCCTCAGAGTCAACGTGTGCAGGGTTGATGCCAGCCTTCTTCAGGGCAGCGTCAACAGCCTTCTGTACCAGCTCCTGCTTTGTCTTCTCAGCAGCAACCTTCTTCTCCTCCTCGATGAACTCCTGAGAAACAGAAGCCTCGTCAAGGAACATAGGCTTCATGGCAGCCACCTGCATTGCTATAGCGTGAGCCTGCTCCTCAGCTGCCTTGTTGGTCTGAACCATTGTGCAGAGAGTGTGCTTGCCCATGTGGTCGTATGTAGAAATGTTCTCACCCTCGATGAAGTTGTAGCCGTCGAGCTCCATCTTCTCGCCGGTGATACCAGAGCGAGCGACAACAGCGTCGAGAACCTTTGTTCCGTCAGCCAATGTCAGTTCCTTAACCTCGTCGAGGCTCTTAGCCTTTGCAGCTACAGCAGCGTCGAGGATATCCTGTGTCAGTTTGATATAGTCAGCTCCGTTAGCCACGAAGTCAGTCTCACACTTCAATGCTACGATAGCGCCGAAGTTGTCAGCGTATTTAACGAGAACACAACCGTTAGAAGTCTCGCGGTCAGAACGCTTAGCAGCGATAGCCTGTCCCTTCTCACGGATAATCTCTACTGCCTTGTCGAAATTGCCCTCTGTTTCAGTGAGAGCCTTCTTGCAATCAGAAAGACCGGCGCCAGTCATCTTGCGCAGCTTCTGAATATCAGCTATTGATACAGCCATAGTCTTAAATATTGAATTAGGTTTTGGATTAATATTGAAAAAGGAACATTGAATTAAGTATTCTGTAAGTCATTAATTCAACGTTCCTAATCTCTTTATACTGTCATTGATTAAGCCTCTGCTGGTGCCTCCTCTGCGGCAGCCTCTGCAGGTGCGTCCTTGCGTGCAGCCTTACGTGCGCGCTTTGGCTTGTCCTCAGCTGTCTCAGCCTGCTCCTTTGCAGCCTTCTCGTCAGCCTTCTCTACCTTGCGCTCCTCAAGACCCTCGTTGATAGCCTCGCAGCAAGCAGTCAGGATAACGTCGATGCTGTCCTTTGCGTCGTCATTGGCAGGGATCATGAAGTCTACGTCCTTAGGATTAGAGTTTGTATCCACGATAGCGAATACAGGAATACCAAGACGCTTAGCTTCCTTAACGGCGATGGCCTCTTTCATAACATCAACAACGAAGAGTGCAGATGGCAGACGGGTCAGGTCGGCGATAGAACCGAGGTTCTTCTCCAGCTTGGCGCGCTGACGTGTGATCTGCAGGATCTCACGCTTAGAGAGGTTAGAGTATGTTCCGTCGTTCATCAGCTTATCGATGTTAGCCATCTTCTTCACAGCCTTGCGGATTGTTGGGAAGTTGGTGAGCATACCACCTGGCCAGCGCTCGATAACGTATGGCATGTTTACAGAAGCTGCCTTGTCAGCAACAACGTCCTTAGCCTGTTTTTTAGTAGCAACGAACAGAATCTTCTTGCCTGACTTTGCGATCTGCTTAAGAGCCTCTGCAGCCTCGTCGATCTTGGCTGCGGTCTTATACAGGTCGATGATATGAATACCGTTACGCTCCATGAAGATATAAGGAGCCATTGCAGGATTCCACTTGCGTGTGAGGTGACCGAAATGACATCCGGCCTTCAGAAGCATATCAAAATTTGTTCTTGACATTTCTTTTTCTTTTTAAAATTGTTTGTTTACTTTCTTTTTTATTCTTTTGTTAGAATCAGCCGGCGAGTAATCGCAATTCGAGTCTTGCCGGTTTAGATGCTAAACATTGTCCAGCTATCCAGAGGATTAACGCTTGCTGAACTGGAAACGACGACGAGCCTTTGGCTGACCTGGCTTCTTACGCTCAACGGCACGAGAGTCGCGAGTCATGAATCCGTGATCCTTCAAAGTCTTCTTGTCCTCAGCGTTCACCTTAACGAGTGCGCGTGCGATAGCGAGGCGGAGAGCCTGGCTCTGGCCTGTGAAGCCACCACCGTCGAGGTTAGCCTTGATGTCATACTTCTCAACAGCGTCGAGAGCCAACAGAGGCTGCTTTACAACATACTGTACGATTGCTGATGGGAAATACTCAGTAATATCTTTCTTGTTAATGGTTATCTTGCCGGTACCCTCGCTCATGTAAACACGTGCAACAGCACTCTTGCGGCGACCAATTGCGTTAATTACTTCCATTATCGTGTGAATTATTTATACTGGTTAATATCGATTGCTTTAGGTTTCTGAGCCTCGTGGTTGTGCTCTGTTCCCTCATATACATAAAGGTTGTCCATGATGTGGCGTCCGAGAGGACCCTTTGGAAGCATACCCTTCACAGCATGACGGATAATCTTGTCAACACCGCCCTTGCGAGTGCGAAGCTCGGCTGGAGTGTTGAAGCGCTGTCCGCCTGGATAGCCAGTATAACGTGTGTAGACCTTGTCGGTCTCCTTCTTGCCAGTGAAATATGCCTTGCTGGCGTTGATGATGATTACGTTGTCTCCGCAATCTACGTGAGGAGTGAAGTTTGGCTTGTACTTACCGCGCAACAATTTTGCTACCTTAGAGCAAAGACGACCTACTACCTGGTCTGTGGCGTCGATAACAACCCACTCTTTGTTGACTGTTTCCTTGTTTGCGGAAATAGTCTTGTAACTTAAAGTGTTCATTCTGATGTTTTAATTTTACTACTAAAAAACGTTTTTTTTTATTACTTTCTTCACGCTTTTCATATTCCGCCTGTCCTATTTATAATATAAGGTTAGAGGTTTATGAAAACCGTTTGAACGTCGATTCACTAACCGTCGCACTCGGCCAAAAGTACAACTATTAACACTACGTTCGTGGGGTTCTAAGTCTTTCCCCGTTTAATAATCGGATTGCAAAGGTATGAATTTTTCCTTTATATTTATAATACAAGACTCGTTAGAATTTTATTTTTATGAATATTTAACTGTAATTTGCAGGAATGCCATATTGCAGGATTGTCTGTATGGCAGTATGACATTTGAGGTGAATTGGGTTGAGATTTCTACTGACTGTTGGCGGTTAGAGTTTAACCCCGCCGTTTGGGGATGATCCTTGCCGGGTTTCCCACTGCCGTGCAGTTGTCCGGCACATCGGTGAACACCACCGCTCCGGCACCTATCGTCACGTTGTTGCCAATCCTCACGCCTCCGAACACCGTGGCGCCGGTATATATTTCCACATCGTCGCCAAGCGTGGGGCGACCGCCTTTGCCATTACCCAGCGTCACCATCTGCAGGCAATAGAACCGTTCGCCTATCCCCTCGGCATTCAGATACGTGGCATAGGCATGCTCCAGATGCGCTCCCTTGCCGATGCTCGGACACCAGATGTTCAGAGTCCTCTCTCCAGGCAGCATCCAGCGGATGGGAGCCGAAAGGTATTCCCCGATGCGATAGTAGAATAGATTCCTGAACGTGCGCTCCCTGGTACACGCCTTGATGAAGTTCAATACCCCAGCCCGGCGGTCCTGCACCTGGGTCAGGTCGGCATCGATATCCTTCCGGTGGAGCAGATAAATGGCTATGTGCGGCAGCATCCTCAATGTGGATGCCGACAATATTATGGTTTGAGTGACGGGATTCATATTCCTACATTAATTTATGTATTACCTGTATTATTTAGATGATGCGCCTATTGTTACATCAAGATGCTTAATTTTCGTTTTCTTTCTGCAAATCTAATGAAGAGTTATGAAAGAAGGATAAATATATCCAACTTTTTTTGATTTATCCTTACAACATTAAATTTTTTTATGTAGATTTGCAACATCTATTGAAAAACATCCGCAAGGAAAGTAATTTGACTAACAAAATAACGATACTATAAAAAACATAGCAATGGCAAAGAAAAAGCAGATTGTTGAGTGCGTGCCCAATTTCAGCGAGGGTCGCGACATGAACGTTATCAAGCAGATAACCAGTGAGATTGAGAAGACATCGGGAGTAAAGCTCCTCGACGTGGATCCGGGCGAAGCCACCAACCGTACGGTTGTAACCTTCGTAGGAGAGCCGGAGGCCGTTGTAGACGCAGCTTTCCGTGCTGTGGCAAAGGCAGGCGAACTCATCGATATGCGCAAGCATCACGGAGCACACCCACGTATCGGTGCTACCGATGTGTTGCCAATCGTACCTGTAAGCGGCATCACACTCGAAGAATGCGCCGAACTGGCACAGAAACTCGCTGAGCGCATCGCCAGCGAACTGCAGATTCCTACATATTGCTATGAGGCAGCAGCCCGTACACCAAAGCGCCGCAACCTTGCCGTTGTGCGCAGAGGTGAGTATGAGGGTATCGCTGAGCGCATTATGGATGAGAACGAGAAGCCTGACTTCGGTGCAAGACCATACGACGAGAAGGTGGCACGCACCGGTTGCACGGTAGTGGGAGCCCGCGACTTCCTCATCGCCGTGAACTTCAACCTCAACTCCACTTCTACACGCCGCGCCAACGCCATCGCGTTCGACGTGAGAGAGAAGGGACGTCCGGTTCGTGAGGGCAATCCTATCACCGGAAAGAAGAAGCTCGACGAGAACGGAAAGGTCGTGATGCAGCCGGGTACGCTCAAGGGAACAAAGGCAATCGGATGGTTCATCGACGAATACGGCATCGCCCAGGTGTCAATGAACATCACCAATATCAACGAGACACCGCTGCACAAAGCCTTCGACGAGGTGTGTCGCTGTGCCCAGAACCGCGGACTGCGCGTTACCGGAACGGAGATCGTAGGACTCATCCCAGAGTGTGCGCTCCTCGACGCCGGCAAGTATTTCCTCGCCAAGCAGCAGCGCTCGGCAGGTATTCCTAAGGAAGACATACTGAAGATTGCCATCAAGTCGATGGGACTCGAAGACCTGCGTCCGTTCAACCCCGAGGAGAAGGTTATAGAATACCTGCTCGCAGCAGGCGAGAAGGGCGGCAACAAGCTCGTAGACCTCACGGTGAAGGGATTTGCCGAGGAGACAAGCCGCGAGAGCCCGGCTCCTGGAGGCGGTTCCGTGTCTGCATATATGGGAGCACTGGGAGCTTCGCTCGCCACTATGGTGGCAAACCTCTCAAGCCACAAACCGGGATGGGACGAGCGTTGGAGCGAGTTCGCCCAATGGGCGGAGCGCGGCATGGAGCTGCAGGAAGAGCTTCTGCATCTCGTTGACGAAGACACCGAGGCGTTCAACCGCATCATGGCTGCCTTCGGAATGCCTAAGAACACCGATGAGGAGAAACAGCTGCGCACTGATGCCATACAGGCAGCAACGCTCTTCGCCACGGAGGTGCCGCTGGAGACCATGAAGACATCATACAAGGTGTTTGAGGTATGCCGCCAGATGGTGACCACAGGAAATCCTAACAGCGTGTCGGATGCAGGAGTGGGTGCGCTCGCAGCAAGAGCTGCCGTAATCGGAGCAGGCATGAACGTGAAGATCAACGCAGCATCGCTGAAAGACCGTGAGAAGGCAGAAGCGCTCATCACCGAGGCCGACGCTCTCGTGGAGAAGGCAAATGCTGAGGAGAAGGAAATCACGCAGACTGTCGAAGAGATGATAAGAAAATAAAATGACGAAAGGTGAGGGTGAAGAAATTACGTTTTTCTCCCTCACCTTTTTCGGTCATATATCATATAAAAATGTCTAAATCGAAGCAACTATGACAAAAGAACAATTCCAAGAGGAGATACGCATCGGAATCCCCGACACTCTGCCGGAACCGAAGGCATACGATAAAGAGATAAACCATGCGCCCAAGCGCAAGGAGATTCTCACCGACGAAGAGAAGAAACTCGCCCTGCGCAATGCGTTGCGCTATTTCCCGAAACATCTTCACGCGAAACTCGCACCTGAGTTCCTCGAAGAACTTCACGAATACGGTAGAATATACATGTATCGCTACCGTCCTGACTACGAGATGTATGCCCGTTCGATAAGCGACTATCCACACCGCTCTGAGCAGGCAGCCGCCATCATGCTGATGATTCAGAACAACCTTGACCCGGCAGTGGCACAGCATCCTCACGAACTGATAACATACGGAGGCAATGGTGCCGTGTTCCAGAACTGGGCACAGTATCGACTCGTGATGAAATACCTCAGCGAGATGACAGACGAGCAGACGCTCGTGATGTATTCCGGTCATCCGCTCGGTCTCTTCCCGTCTCACAAGAATGCGCCACGTGTAGTGGTGACAAACGGTATGGTGATTCCAAACTACTCCAAGCCAGACGACTGGGAGCGCATGAACGCACTCGGAGTGAGCCAGTATGGACAGATGACCGCCGGATCATATATGTATATCGGTCCGCAGGGAATCGTACACGGCACTACCATCACCGTGCTCAACGCTGCCCGCAAGCAGATGAAGAAACCTGGCGGTCCTACTGACATCCACGGAATGCTCTTCGTATCCTCTGGTCTCGGAGGCATGTCGGGAGCTCAGCCAAAGGCAGGCAACATTGCCGGAGTGGTGAGCATCGTTGCTGAAATCAATCCGCTGGCTGCCGAGAAACGTCATGCACAGGGATGGGTAGACGAGCTGCACTACAGTCTCGACGAACTGATTCCTGCCGTTTGCAAGGCGATGGAAGAGAAACGCACGGTGAGCATGGCTTATGTGGGCAACGTCGTTGACCTGTGGGAACGCCTCGCTGACGAGAATATGCATGTGGATCTGGGTTCCGACCAGACATCGCTCCACAACCCATGGGCAGGCGGCTACTATCCGGTAGGCGTATCGCTTGAGGAGTCGAAACGGCTGATGGCAGAGGAACCGGAAAAATTCCGTGACCTCGTGCAGGAGTCGCTGCGCCGTCAGGTGGCAGCCATCAACAAGCTCACCGCAAAGGGCATGTACTTCTTCGACTACGGCAATGCCTTCCTGCTGCAGGCCAAGCGTGCCGGAGCCGATATCGTGATGCCCGACGGAAAGTTCCGCTATCCGTCTTACGTGCAGGACATAATGGGACCGATGTTCTTCGATTATGGTTTCGGACCTTTCCGCTGGGTTTGTACATCCGGCAATCCGAAAGACCTCGCCACAACAGACCGCATCGCTGCCGAAGTGATGGAGCAGATCAAGGCAGAGGCGCCAGAGGAGATACAGGGACAGATGGACGACAATATCCACTGGATCAAGGAGGCCGGTAAGAACCACCTCGTTGTGGGTTCCCAGGCACGTATTCTCTATGCCGACTGCGAGGGACGCACCAAGATAGCCCTCGCCTTCAACGAGGCGATAAAGAAGGGCGAGATTTCAAAGCCTGTAGTGTTGGGCAGAGACCATCACGACGTGTCGGGTACCGACTCTCCATTCCGTGAGACAAGCAATATCTATGACGGTTCGCAGTTCTGTGCCGACATGGCGGTACAGAATGTCATCGGCGACTCATTCCGCGGTGCTACATGGGTGTCTATCCACAACGGCGGCGGAGTAGGCTGGGGAGAGGTCATCAACGGTGGCTTCGGTATGGTGATCAACGGTGATGCCGACTCAGACCGTCATATTCGCGAGATGCTCCTGTGGGATGTGAACAACGGTATCGCCCGCCGAAGCTGGGCACGCAACTCTGGTTCGATGACGAGCATCGAGCGCGAGATGCTGCGCACTCCAGGTCTGCAGGTTACGATGCCGAGCATCGTTGACGACGAGATAATCAATAACATTTTATAATACACAATATAGTCGGAAAGTCCTGAGTGAACTCTGTTAGCCTCAACGGAGGCGTATTATATTCATAGGTCTTTTGGGTCCTCAGGGCTTTTCCGATTTTTAAAATTAATCATACACTACTATGATACACAAAATTTCAGCAGAACATCTTACGATTGAGCGTATCGGCGAAATCATTGAGAAAGGTTACAAACTCGAACTTAGCGACGACGCACGTCGGCGCATAATCAAATGTAGAGAATACCTCGACAGGAAGATTGCCGAGACCACAGCTCCCGTTTATGGAGTGACCACAGGATTCGGTTCTCTTTGTAACGTATCCGTTGGCGCCGACCAACTGGCACAGCTGCAGATCAACCTCATGATGTCGCATGCCTGCGGTGTCGGCGACCGTGTGCCAAACGAAATCGTGAAGATTATGCTGCTGCTCAAGATACAGTCGCTGAGCTACGGATATTCAGGTTCGAAGCTCGACACCGTGGAGCGCCTCGTCGACTTCTTCAACAACGACATCTATCCTATAGTATATATGCAGGGCTCGCTCGGAGCTTCCGGCGACCTCGTGCCGCTGGCACACCTCACATTGCCTCTCGTCGGACTCGGCGAAGTGGAATATAAAGGCAAGGTGATGACAGGTGCTGAAGTACTGAAGGAGATGAACTGGCAGCCTATACAGTTGGGTTCTAAAGAGGGTCTCGCTCTGCTCAACGGTACTCAGAACATGAGTGCTTTCGCCGTTTGGTCTCTGCTTCAGAGCGAGCGGTTGAGCGACTGGGCAGACAGGATTGCCGCAATGTCTCTCGACGCTTACTACGGACTGCTCTCTCCATTCACCAAGGCCGTTCATGTGGTGCGTCCTCACAAGGGACAGCTCGACACCGCAGCAAGAATGCTCGAACTGCTTCAGGGCAGCGAGATAGCAGCCAGACCGAAACCTTATGTCCAGGACCCATACTCTTTCAGATGCATCCCACAGGTGCATGGAGCTGCCAAGGACACACTCGCATACGTGAAGTCTGTTATCGACACCGAGATAAACTCAGCAACCGACAATCCTACCGTTTGTCCAGATGAAGACCTCATCATCTCTGCCGGCAACTTCCATGGCGAGCCTATAGCATTGCCAATGGACTTCCTCGCTATCGGAATGAGCGAGCTCGCCAATATCTCCGAGCGCAGAACATACAAACTCGTGTCAGGCACAAGAGACCTGCCAAGCTTCCTCGTTGCCACACCTGGCGTGAACAGCGGATTCATGATCACCCAGTATACCGCCGCTTCAGTAGTAAGCTTGAACAAGAGCCTCTGCACACCGGCGTCTGTAGACAGCATACCTTCAAGCCAGGGACAGGAAGACCATGTGAGCATGGGAGCCAACGCTGCCATCAAGCTCTATAAGGTGGTGCTCAATGTGGAGCGCGTGCTCGCCATCGAGCTTTTCAATGCGGCACAGGCATTGGAGTTCCGTCGTCCGTTGAAGTCTTCTCCTGCAGTGGAGAAACTGTTCGAGGACTATCGCAAGGTGGTTCCGTTCATCGTGAACGACGAGGTGATGTATCCCCACATACAGCATTCTATAGAGTTTCTTAGAAAATAATCCATACCACATATCCGACTGACAGATGAGAGTATTGATAGAAAACATCGGGATTCTCGCTGGCATCGATTCTCATGGCAAGCAGAGGCTCTGTGGCAAAGAGATGCAGAGCCTCGGCATATTGAATGACGCATGGCTCCTCGTTGAGGACGGGCGCTTTGCGGCATGGGGCACGAGAGCTGAGATACCGGTAGAGGGAATAGCAGCCGACGAGCATGTGGATGCTGACGGAGGTGCGGTGTTGCCATCATGGTGCGACTCGCATACCCATATCGTTTTTGCCGGAAGCCGTGAGGCGGAATTCGTTGACAAGATCCGCGGTCTCAGCTATGCCGAGATTGCCAAGCGCGGAGGCGGTATCCTCAATTCCGCCGACTTGCTGCATACGCTTTCTGAAGACGAGCTTTATCGGCAGGCCATGGTGCGCATGGAAGAAGTGATGCGCAAGGGAACCGGCTGTGTGGAGATAAAGAGCGGCTACGGACTCAACACCGCCGACGAGCTGAAGATGCTCCACGTGATAAAGAGAATAAAGGAGAATTCACCGCTGCGCGTGAAGTCCACCTTCCTCGGCGCCCATGCTGTGGGCAGGGGAATGACGCAGCCTGACTATGTTGACCTGGTGGTCAACGAGATGATACCGGAGGTGGGCAAGGAGAAACTTGCCGATTTCGTTGACGTGTTCTGCGATGAAGGATTCTTCACTCCTGCAGAGACGGCACGCATCCTGGAGGCTGCTGACAAATGGGGTATGAAACCGAAGATTCATGCCGATGAACTGGCATCGTCGGGTGGAGTAGAGGTGGGTGTGGCCCATGGCGCACTCTCTGTAGACCATCTCGAAAGCATGACGGTGGAGGAGATAGAGATTCTCAGAGACACCGTTACCATGCCTACCGTGCTGCCAGGCACATCGTTCTTCCTCAACCTGCCTTATGGCAAGGCGCGCCAGATGGTAGACGCCGGACTCCCGGTTGCCGTGGCGAGTGATTATAACCCCGGTTCCACACCGTCGGGCGACATGAAGTTCGTGGTGTCGTTGGCATGCATCAAGTTGAGGCTCCTGCCTGAGGAAGCTATCAATGCCGCAACGCTCAACGGTGCTTGCGCCATGGGCGAAAGCCAGCAGTATGGTTCCATTGCCAAGGGCAAGGTGGCGAACTTCTTCATCACCCGTCCTATACCGTCGGTCAGCTTCGTGCCATACGCCTACACCACACCTATCGTAGAGCGTGTGTTCCTGGGCGGAAAAGAGTGTTGATGACTTCTCAATAGTAATACCTTTTCATGAAGCGCTGCCTTTGCATATTGTTGCGGGGCAGCGCTTTAGTTTTTTTCTTTAGTGACGGTGAAAAAATAACTTACCAATATTTTCACATGCCTTCATTGATTAGTGGGAAAAATGCCGTATTTTTGCAATATGTTATAGTATGGCGTATGTAATCAGGCATGCCCTGGCATATATGCATAACTAAAGAAAAAGGGAAATATCATGAAAAGAGTATTCCATATAATATCCAAATTTGACCTTGGCGGTGCGGAACGGGTTGCCGCCAACATCGCCAAGTCAGGAAACGACGACTTTGAATATCATGTGGTGGAGGTGTTGCGTGGCGATTCCTCATTCACCCGAGGGTTCCTCGATGAACTGCAGTCTGCCGGCGTTACCTGTCACCGGTCTGTCATGCCCGCTTTCCATTTTCATTTCATCGCCGAGCGTATCGCCGCCATGCTCTTTCCCTTTCGCTTTCTGCTGCTCTGGCTCAGATACAGACCCGATGTAGTGCATGCCCATACCGAAGTGCCGGATATGTGCGTGTGGGCAATCTCGCGCGTCTTTCCATGGATGCTGCGTCGCGTAAAGCTCGTGCGCACCATCCATAACACCTGTCTCTGGACCGGACTGAAAAGGTTTGGCAGAAAGGTGGAGCGCTTCTATCAGCGCCATGATGCCAATGTCGCCATTTCGCAGTCGGTGCTCGATTGCTATACGATGGAATACGGCAGTCAGCCGCCGATAATATACAATGGTGTGCCGGAGGTGGAACAAAAAGCGTATGACGGGTTGAAAGCCGGAAAGACGAACATCCTCTTTGCCGGACGGTTTGATGACCAGAAGGGCATCGTGCATCTCGTTGCCGTGATAAAAGGTCTGCAGGATATGCCGCAGTATCATTTCCATGTCATCGGCGGCGGCAGACTACAGGAAATGGTGGACAGAGAGCTCGGCGGACTGCCAAACGTCACCGTCCGTCCGCCCCTGTATGGCATCTCCGGCTATCTCGCCTCCTTTGATTATATGTTTATGCCTTCCGAATTCGAAGGCCTTCCGCTGATGTCGGTAGAAGCGGCGTTTGCCGGTCTGCCGGTGGTATGCAGCGACTGCAAGGGACTCAATGAGACCGTCCCCAAAGACTGGCCTCTTGTTGCTCACGACAACAGCCACGAACAGTATTTCCATATCTTCCGCAGCGTTATCCCCAATGCCGACCGCACGATGTTGTCGCAGCAAGCCCGCCAGTTCGTTGCAGTCCGCTTCGGCGTGGAACAGATGCAGCGGAAATATGAGAAGCTTTATCTTGGGTAGTCGTTTAACCCAAATCGGTCTTATCTATTTCCTCCCGTATCGTGGTCTGCAGCTTCTGCTGCCAGTTGCCGGCAAGTGGCTTCCATCCCAGCGCCTCCAGCTTGTCGGTGGCAAACACGGCATAGGAAATCTTCGTGAAAACCTTCTTCTCGGCATCTTCAGGGATGGCGAACACCACCTTCCTGCCAGCCTGATGAGCCAGCGTCTCTGCCATCTCCCTGATGGAGAACACCGATGATGTGTCGGCGATGTTGTAGGCATTTCCCCGTTCGCCATTTAGTAGCACGTATAGCATCGCCAGGGCACAGTCAGCCACATAACACCACGACCGCATCTGACTGCCGTCGCTCTTCATCACTATGTCCTCACCGCGCAGCACGTTGCGGATGAACTGACAGAATACACGGTTGTCGCTGCCTGTGAAATGCGGACCGTAGGTGTGCGACGGTCTCACTATCACCGCATCCACACCATACTCCTCGGCATACGCCACACAGAGAGTCTCTGCCGCACGCTTCGACGACGGGTAACAAGCCCTCGGCGTGGCACAGTCCACATATCCGCTGTCTGTCTCGGTAAACGCCTTTTCGCCGGTGCCCTGTCCGTAGATTTCGCCCGACGAGACATAAAGGAATCTCTCCATGCCGTGGTTCCTGCCGTAGTCTATCAGATTGGCGGTGCCATAGACATTAGACTTTATTATCTCCACCGGACTCTTGGCGAAGAACACCGGACTGGCGTTGCTCGCGGCGTGGATGATATAGTGGAACACAGCGTCACCGGCAAGCGGTTCGCTGACATCGAATTTTATGAAGTGGAACCGCTCGTCGTGCCAGTAGCGGGCAAAGCGTGCATGCGCCCTCTCCTCGTCGCGTCCGGTGGCAAATACATGGTATGAGCGCTCCCGGTGAGCCATCAGTATGTCAACAAGACACCCCCCGATGAGGCCCGTGGCCCCCGTCACGAGGATGTTCCTGTCTTCCAGTTTCTCCCAGGGCAGCGCAGCGGCAGCGGCGTTGATAATGTCCTTTCTGTATTCTGTCATGATAGATGTCGTTATTTCAGCCAAGACTCCTTGTGCACATGCATGAGAGCCTTCAGAATTTCCAGATCCTCCACAGTCGTCACCTTGATGTTCTTCTCCGATCCCGGCACGATATGCATCTCCCTGCCGCCCAGTTCCGCCATCAGCGTACAAGAAGCCACGGAGTTGGTGATGCCCTTCTCCAGAGCCTCCTCATGGGCAGCCACGAGGTTCTTCAGCCTGAAAGTCTGTGGCGTCTGCGTGCGTATCAGCTTGTCGCGCGGAATGCTGGTGCGTGTACTGAATCCGTCCTCGCTCTCAAGTATCGCCTCGCGGCATTTTATTCCCGTTATGGCATATCCGTATTTCTTGCATGTGGCGATGTTGGATGATATGATGTCCTGCGACAGCAGAGGTCTCACGGCATCGTGGACCAACACGAGGTCATCATCATTCACACCGTTCTCCTTCAGTCCATACACACCGTTGCGTATCGAATGCTGTCCGTTGTCTCCGCCCATGAAAATCCATTTCAGCTTAGTCACCGAGAACTGGTTGGCATACGACTGCAATACCGTCTGCCATCCGTCGAGACACACCACGGCGATGCCGTCGATGTCGGGATGACGCTGGAAGGCGAGCAGCGTGTGGATGATTATCGGACAGTTGTCCACGTGCATGAATTGCTTTGGGATGTCTTGTCCCATTCTGTTGCCGGAACCACCGGCTATTATGAGTGCATAGTTCATAGTATCTGTATTTATTCTTGTCTTTATTGTTATGGAATTTTTGTCTCGAAGAGGATTGTTGTCTCGATGAGATCGTTTATCCCAGCTTTTTCTTCACTTCCTCTATCGGTTCTCTGGCGTTCATGTTCAGATAAGCCCTGTTGTGCTTCTCTATCCGCTGCTCCACTGGCGGCAGCTGCATGTAGTCGCCGAAGAAATGCCGCAGATATTCGTCGTATCTCTCGGGCAGCAACACTGTGGTGTCTTCAAAGGGGAACGTCTTTCCCTTGCCGAGCCATTCCTTGGGGAACACCTCGCGGTAGCCGTAAGACCCGGTATACACCTGCACGTTCTTCGCCTTCTCATAGTCGTAGAGATGGCTCATCCCGTCCATCTGTCGTATCAGTCTGCGGCGGATCGCCGACCGGCAGAAGAATGCCAGAGTCTTTATGGCGAAGCGTCCCCACGTTTTAGTGCTTGTCAGCAGCTGCATGTATTCGCCGAAGGTGTTACGTGTGGATATGGCATTGAGACGGTTGATGATCTTCGTGTATCTGTCTTTCAGCCTGTGCGCCTTGTCTATGTCATCGTCGGTGGCGTCGAGGGGGAAGATGTCCACGAACAGACCGATGACACACGGGCGCTCGCGCTCCTCCACGAGAGTCGTCGTCTTGTCAGACAACTTTGAGAAATACAGAGGGTACGCCTCATTGTCGTAGGGCGTCACAAGTTCATACTTCCCGAAATCCTCCTTCTTGGCTATCTCCAGCAGACGGTCGTAGTCGGGGCGCGGCATTATCACGTCGATGTCGTCGTCCCAAGGGATGATGCCATGATGTCTCACCGCACCGATTGCCGTTCCTGCACAGCAGTAGAAGGTAAGTCCGTGATCCTCGCAGATGCGTGTCAACGCCTTCAGAATATCCAGAATCTTGGCGTTCCACTCTTTTTTTATATCTTTTATGTCCATACCATTTACAAAGGTAGTTAAAAAAAAGCGAAAGAGACAAGGAAAGAAAACATTTAGTTGTATTTTTGCATAATCTTAAGACCGCCACATGCGAAACCCTGTGCAGACTTTAGTGGCGGTCGCATTATGAAACAACGAAAAGAAACAGCGAAACGATGACGGAATCATTGAAGGAGAAGACAGCCAAGGGGCTCTTTTGGGGAGCGGTAAACAGTGGTACGATACAGATGCTTAACCTCGTGTTCGGCATCGTGCTTGCCAAGCAGCTCTCGCCTGGCGATTATGGCGTGGTGGGCGTGCTCACCATCTTCACTCTCATTGCCGGCAATCTGCAGAGCAGCGGTTTCACCCAGGGGCTAACGAATATCAAAAATCCAACGGCAAACGACTACAATGCTGTGTTCTGGTTCAATATCATTGCCAGTTCCATCCTCTACGTTATCCTCTTCTTCTCGGCGCCCCTCATCGCCTGGTATTTCCATTCGCCGGTGCTCACCAAGCTGTCGCGCTTCGTGTTTCTCGCCTTCTTCCTGTCGTCGTTCGGCATCGCCCACCACGCCTATATGTTCAAGAACATCATGGCAAAGGAGCGCACCATGACAGGACTCATCGCCCTCTCCCTCTCAGGCATCTGCGGAGTGGTGATGGCATGCAATGGCATGGCATACTGGAGCCTCGCATGGCAGTCGGTGCTCTTCGTCTTCATACAGAACATCTGCCGCTACTACTACACCTTCCGCAAATGGCACCCCACATTCCATATCGACTTCAGTCCGATAAGGCGGATGTTCTCGTTCAGCGTCAAGATTCTCATCACCTCTATCGTAAACACCATCAACGGCAATGTCCTCACCTTCATCATCGGACATAAGTTCCCGATGGCGGCAGTGGGAAACTTCACCCAGGCAAACAAATGGAATACCATGGCATACAGCACGATATCCGGAACCATAGACCAGGTGGCACAGCCCGTGCTGGCGCAGATTGCCGACGACAGCGAGAGGGAGAAACGGGTGTTCCGCAAGCTGATGCGCTTCACGGCGTTCCTGTCTTTCCCTGCCATGTTCGGACTGTCGCTCGTTTCCAATGAGTTCATATTGCTCACGATAGGGGAGAAATGGACCGACTGCATTCCGTTGCTCCAGGTGCTGTGTGTGGGTGGTGCCTTCTTCTCGTTCAACACCATGTACCAGCAGCTCGCCATCAGTGGCGGACGGTCAGACATATACATGTGGTGCAACATCGCACAGATTCTGATGCAGATATTGCTGATACTGCTCACTTGCAGCTATGGCATATATGTCATGGTGGTGGCATACACCATCTTCACCGTGTTGTGGCTTGCCGTGTGGCAGTGGCAGGCGCATCGCCTTATCGGCATCCGCATCGCTGAAGTACTTGCCGACACCATGCCGTTCATGCTTTCGGCGGCGGCGGTGATGGTGGTGACGCATCTTGCCACACGTGCCATTCCAAGCCTTGCCCTCCTCCTTCTCTCCCGCATCGTCATCGCCTCGCTTCTCTATCTCGCCATAATGAAGATTGCAAAGGTGGAGATTCTCAACGAGTGTCTGCGGTTTGTAAGGAAGAAGAAATAAGCTCCCCGACGAAGTCCGCACAAGTTCTGATAACCGATGAAAAAAAACGAGAGGCTGACATCCTCACGGATGCCAACCTCCAGAAAAAAACCAACACCTTAATTCCGCAACACTATAATTTAACTTTATTTATAAGTTCCTGAGCAACAAAAAGTTGCCCAGGATTTTGCCATGTCAGAATTTTCACTTATCTTAGTGTTGCAAAAAGAAAACAAGCAAAACTCTAATATGACATGGCAAAAATACAAATTAAATCTGAGAAACTCACACCTTTTGGAGGAATTTTTTCAATCATGGAGAAATTTGACTCCATGCTTTCACCCGTTATCGACTCAACACTGGGTCAGAGATGCAGCAGTATCTTCGGATATCAGTTCAGCGAGATAGTCCGTTCGCTGATGAGCGTTTATTTCTGTGGCGGCTCATGCGTGGAAGATGTAACGTCACAACTGATGCGCCATCTCTCGTATCATCCTACCCTTCGTACATGCAGCTCTGATACCATCCTCAGAGCCATCAAGGAACTGACACAGGAAAACATCTCCTATACTTCCGACCAAGGCAAGACCTATGATTTCAATACTGCAGACAAACTCAACACATTGCTTATAAACGCTTTGGTTTCTACAGGCGAGTTGAAGGAAATTGAGGAATACGATGTTGACTTTGACCATCAGTTCCTTGAAACGGAGAAGTATGATGCAAAACCGACCTACAAAAAGTTCCTCGGCTACAGGCCTGGCGTATATGTTATCGGTGACAAGATAGTCTATATCGAGAACAGCGATGGTAACACGAATGTGCGTTTTCATCAGGCAGACACCCATAAGAGATTCTTCGCTCTTCTGGAATCCCAGAACATCCGTGTAAATCGCTTCAGGGCAGACTGCGGTTCCTGCTCGAAGGAAATCGTCAGTGAGATAGAGAAGCATTGCAAACATTTCTACATCCGTGCCAACCGATGCAGTTCGCTCTACAATGACATCTTTGCTCTGAGAGGATGGAAGACGGAGGAGATTAACGGCATCCAGTTCGAACTCAATTCCATTCTCGTTGAGAAATGGGAAGGCAAGTGCTATCGTCTTGTCATCCAGAGACAAAGACGCAACAGTGGCGACCTTGACCTGTGGGAAGGCGAATACACTTACCGTTGTATTCTGACCAACGATTACAAGTCATCGACAAGGGACATTGTTGAATTCTACAATCTGCGTGGCGGCAAGGAACGTATCTTTGACGACATGAACAACGGATTCGGTTGGAGCAGGCTCCCCAAGTCATTCATGGCGGAGAATACTGTCTTTCTTCTGCTTACTGCATTGATACACAATTTCTACAAGACCATCATGAGCAGGCTTGACACCAAGGCTTTTGGGCTCAAGAAAACGAGTCGCATAAAGGCTTTTGTCTTCAGATTCATCTCCGTACCTGCCAAGTGGATCATGACTGCAAGGCAATACGTGCTGAATATCTACACAGAGAACCGAGCTTATGCAAAACCCTTCAAAACAGAATTCGGATAAGAATCCTTTCTTTCCGGTTTGAATCTGCGTATTACCTCAAGTCGCATCGTGGGGTAAGGGGATGGTGGCTACATATTGATGTTGTGCTGTTGCTTTTTACTGAAAGCTGCTACTAACGACTCATAAATCTACCCTTAATCGTGTATTGGATGATAGTTGCGGATTTTAGGCAACACTTATTCTATATAAAATCGCTTGTTCTTATTGCTTTATTTTAACCCGAAGACGGTCATTAGGCCGTTCACCCCCAAACGGTCATTAGGCCGTTTTAATGTTGTAAACTTGCTGTCATCTCCTTTTGCCGTGGTTTGCCCTGCGGCGCTCGCTCAGTCTCTTCATCATCTTGCGCTCCTTATCATACATCTGCTCTATCTGCTTCTGAGTGAGGAATTTGCTGAACTCCTGATAGTATTTGTTCCTGATGTCGAGCACCTTCTGGCTTCTCTCGAAGCGCTTGCGCATTTTCTCGGCAGCCTGCTCTTCAGTCTCGCTGTTGCGGCAGTTCTTCTTGCGGCACTTGGGTGCGGTCTGCCATAACTCCTTCTTGTAGTTCTCGTATGTCTCCACAAAGCGGTCGTAGGTCTTGCCCGTGAGGTTCAGGTCGGCAGCGATGTGCTTGGCCTGCGTTTCCGCCATCTGCTCTCTCGACATACGCTGCTTTGCATTCTGTGCCTGTGTGCCGAAGGCTGTGAACACCAGCATCAGCGTCAGGATTATCGTTCTTGTTGTCTTCATATTTTTTTCCTTTCTTTTAGATTTTGAAGTTCCTTCTTGTCATTTGTCGATTCGTCTGCCGGCAACATTCGTAGACATCCGGAACTTCGGTTTGTTATTTTTTATGTTATAGCGCTATCTATAGGTTTGAATTATATACGTCGTTGTCGTAGGCGTCGATCATGAACTGTTGGTCATCGTAGCTCAGATTGTCGAACGCCTGGTCCAGATCAGAATATACATTCATGTTTCTGGGCTGTAGTGCGCTGTGGCATACTATGAAGAGTGTTGCCACTGCTGCCGCTGCCACCATGCTGCGGAACAGATTGTAGATGCGGCACTTGCCTCTTGAGGCGGTCTTCGCCTCCAAGCTCTCCATCACCCTGTTTTCCATATCCGTAAGGAATCCTTCCGGCATGACGTAGGGCATTCTCTTTCCTACGGTCTTGAAATCAAAGTTCTTTTCCATATCTCAAATTCCTTTTAGAGTTCTTGTTGCATATATCTTATTATCTTTTCCTTAGCCAGATGGTAGTTCACTCTCGCCGTTGTGGCAGTAGTCTCCGCCACTTGGGCTATCTGGTCGTAGTCCATCTCGTCGTAGTATCTCAGGTTGAATGCCAGCTGCTGCTTGCGTGGCAGCGAGAGTATCGCCTTTTGCAGCCTTACGGCTTCGAGGTCGGAGAAGTCAACGTAGCTGTCGGCAGTCATATCTGCCATGGCATCCTGTTCGCCGAGCGCTTCGCTCATCTGTGTTGTCTTCTTGTTCCGTTCCAACAATGTCAGTGCCTGACGCGTGGCGATGCGGTATATCCATGCCGTCAGGGCATCCTTGTTGTCGAGTCTGTCGATGGAACGGTATGCTTTGATAAACGTCTCCTGTTCGACGTCCTGTGCATCATCATGACTCACCACCAGACGGCGGATGTGCCAGTATAGCGGCTCACTGAATTTCGCCATCAGCAGTCGGAACCCCTTTTCCTTGTCTTGGACTATGGTCCTCGTTATTTCGTTGTTGTCGATATTCATTTTGCCTTGTTGCCTGTAGTGATGTTTTGTTGTTATAAACTATATGATGCTTGTCTGCCGTATTGTTTGTCGGCTTTCTGTTTATAGGACGCACAGACTTGTGGAATGTTTAATCCCGAATGGTAATTAAATTATTACTGTTTGCGTTTTTTTACCCGTTGGCGGAAGGTGATCGATATGAGTAAAAGCTGCCAATGTCGCTGATTCTTAGTAAAAACGAGAATTGCTCAAAAACTGTCAGATTGTCTGGTTTTTTGTTGTAGTCTTCTGATAAACAGACGGTTGACTGTCTTGCAATTGTCAGCCAATTGTCTGGATGGTTTGCTGATGAAAAAAATTGTCAGGTGTGAGTAATTGTCAGATGAAAGGACTTGTCAGATGAGAGGAATTCAGACTACAGGAATTGCATGCGTTGGCAGGATCCAGAAAACAGGAATATGGGTATTACAACATTCACTTTTGGGGCATCATTCTGACAGCAAATCTGCCCAACAGGGGCAAGCACGTTGCCCATGATGGGTAAGCACGTTGCCCCAGTTGGGCAAGCAGCGTGCCCAATTCCTGAACTTTTGTTGTCCTTGCCAATGTTGTTTTTTAGGAGGTGGAGTCCTCTTGGGCTCCGGGAGTATATCGGTGCGTATTCTATATACCTTCGTATATTATATACAAAGGTAAATATAAAAGATGTGTATCTGCGGAGTATAGATTCTGCAGGAGGTGGTTTGGGGTGTCAGATTCCCGTGTTCTGGTGAAGCATCTGCACGTTTTCGTCCCAGATGTCCTTCAGACTTTCCGTGTCGCCGTCGTCGGCATAGTCGGTAATCGCCAGGATACAGTCGTTGGTAATCTCGCCAACCTCAATCCTCAGTTCGCAGTAGGCGTCGGGATTGGTGTCGTCGTCCCATTTGAAGCGGATGAACTTCTCTGCCTTTTCCTTCACTATGGTTGCCGTCTTCGTGTCTTTGTTCATATACGATGTCCCCCATGTGAATGTCAGCTTGTCGCCTTCCCGCTCCACCTCGTCAGCCATCCATCGTTCCAGTCCGGTAGCTTCGCTGATAATGGGCCATACCGCACTTGGTGATGTAGCGTTGAGTTCATACTCCAGATAGATTCTTTTCATGTCGTCCATAGATAAATAGATATTCTGTGCCAGTGTGTTGACCCCGTCGGTCGTAGATTCTGATGCCTTGACAACAGTTAGTAGCGTCCGATTGGGGCATATCTTCAGTTTTATGTTCTATTTTGGGGCAAAAATACAAAAAAACATTGTATTGAAAGATTTTCTTGAAAATATTTTGGTGGTTTAAATAAAAAGTCTTACCTTTGCACTCGCAAAAAAGAAATGATGGCGGGATAGCTCAGCTGGTTAGAGCGCATGATTCATAATCATGAGGTCCCCAGTTCAATCCTGGGTCCCGCTACAAGTCTTAAGGATGTATCTGA
Organism: Prevotella pectinovora; assembly: GCF_041323955.1. NCBI lineage: Bacteria > Pseudomonadati > Bacteroidota > Bacteroidia > Bacteroidales > Prevotellaceae > Prevotella > Prevotella pectinovora. The sequence continues at coordinate 2,287,925 of NZ_JBGLIV010000001.1, read as the reverse complement.
ACTTGATGTTTGGTACATCCTTTTTTATTTTTCGGCGGTCGAAGATGCCGCTGACTGAACCATCCAGATGGTTTCTTATAATTTCAGATGCTTAACAGTCAGAGACTCAGGTTGTTACGTGTGAAAACCAGATGGTCTGATGATTTTTTTGTTTTTCCTCTTTTCAGTACTTTTTACGGTGATATTAGCGAGTGTGTCCCCAGCTTCCGGTGGGGATACAAGCAGTTATAAAACATATTAAACCCAAAACGGTCATTAGGCCGTTAAATGTGATATTTTATAACTGCTTGCAGTCTTTTGCTTTTTATAAGGCGTCTTTTGTCCGTTTTTAATTCGCAACAGCTTGCTATTACTCATTAAAAGCCAACCAAAATCCACTCTTCTAAAAATCAAAATCCAAGCAAGCCCTAACGACCGATTTGGGTTAAACCCCAAACGGTCATTAGACTGTTTGGGGTTAAGTTGATTTTTACAGCGGACGGTCGCTTGTTGAGACTTGACTCTTTATGTGCGTTTCGCCGTTGCGGTCCACATATTTCGCCTTTCCTGTGTATTCGCCTCCAGAGTCGGCCATCCTCATGATGCGAGCCTGACAGCCAGGAGTCTTGCCGTGGTTAGGGAATACACCGTCGGCGTCGGTCTCCTCGAAAGTGAAGTAGGCAGAAAGGCCCTCCGGCACCTCTTTGTCGGTGAACCCCCTCATGCATCGCAACACCTCCTCGGCGGTCAGCGCCCTGTTCCATATCTGCACATCGTCGATGGCACCGTTGAGGCCTGCCTTATATACACCGCTTCCGCCGATGCGGATGTCAGCCACTGCGTTGTGGTCAATCCTCTTGTTGTCGGCAGGCATCAGTTCGCGACGTGTCGATTCCGGCATCTGCAGCGGACCGGCCACGAGCCTTCCGTTTATATACACCCTCTGCACCTTCTCCTTGTCTTGCGTCACCATGATGTGCGTCCACACGCCTGCCGGGATGCTGTATCCGTCTGTCGTCATGTCGCCGTGACCTTCGATGTCGCCGCCGCAGCCCATCGTGCGATACATTATCTCGTTGGCAGGATGGTTCTTGCCGCTCTTCTCGTCGGTCCATGGCGGACAAACCTGCACCCACAGGTCGCCCCAGTTGTTGAACGGCCATTTGTCGGCTATTGAATTCTTCGACACGATGTTTGTTCCCTGCTTGTCATGCGTCCAGTCGTCAGCCTTCACCCATAGAGCCACCGAATATTCCAGTCCAGGCAACGCCTCGGCAGGAATTGTCAGCATATACGGGTCGTTGAGCTTGAGCGCCTTCGATGTGGAGGAGAGAGGCGACACCTTCACCAGTCCTCGTGTCATCGTCTGCGATCCGTCGCCGTTGATAGTCATCAGGTCGTAGATTCCATCCTTGTCTATACTCGTGGTGATGGAAGTGGAGTTCTCCGCCTTCGCCACCACCTTGTCCGTCAGAGCGTCGATGATTCTCCATTCCTTTGCCGGCGGCATCATGTTGTCCTTATAAAATACGGTGAAAGTCTCCCCCGGCTTTATCCTGTCGCGGTCGATGGCCGGTGTGCTGTTCAGGGCGTTGTATTCGATCACCCTGTAGTCGCTCCATGCTATGTCAGAGCCCTGCTGTCCGTCCGGCGACACGGCACGCACGCCGAATCGGCATTCCCTCTTGCAGCCTTCAGCCAGCGGAGCGCCGATCACGTATGCCGCCCATGATTCCGTGGCGGTGAGCAGCTGCTGCGGTCTGCCTTTCTGCTGGAAGTATATCTCGTAATACCAGGTGCCCACCTCGTCGTTGTATGTCTTCTCGTCGCCCTTTTCCTCCTTGGAGGCATAGCGCATCTTGAAGTCCACGGTGTGGTTCCATCCCCGCATCACCTCTATTTCCTTTATCCATGGCTTCACGGTGTTGAACCGCTGTCTGGGGTTGCGGACAGCCATCTCGCCGATGTTCATCACATAGTCGTCGCCCGTGCCTTCCACCACGATGCCCATCATGGCTACCTCGTCGCCGGCTTTCAGTCCCAGCTTTTTCAGAGGCGTCTTGAATGTGGTCCATGTGTTCTCCCTTTTTGCTGCAGGCAGTGCTATCTCCTTGTATTCCGACGTGTTGCCTTTGAGCGCCACGAAGAGTCTGGCGTGTGTGTCCCTGCCTTTCGGCATCTTGTATGTCAGCGACAGTTCGTAGGAAGGCTCCGTCAGCAGCTTTGTCTTGAAGAGTTTTATGCGTGAGAACTTCGTCGCTCCATGCAGCTGCAGACACGAGCCTCCGGTGTAGCTGTCGTCCCACGACAGTTCGGCATTTACAAACGAGCCGATGTTCTCTGCCGTAGTCCGGTCATCCTCGTCGGTTATCCAGAAGCGCCATGTCGGCAGGTAGTCCTGGGTGTTGAGATTATACCATTTGGAGTCGAAAGCCACCTTTCCGTCCTTGTAGTAGTGCAGTCCGTTGCCCAGATTGAAACGGGTGACAAACGGCACCTGCTGTATCGTTGACTTTGCCGTCAGCAGACGGGCAAGTCCGTGGAAGGTTCTGAGGTCAGCGTTAGACAGTGAGCAGTCTGTACGTACCTCCGGCAGCAGGGCAGGGTTGCGGTAGCCGCCGGAGAACGACAGTTCCTGTTTCAGCAGATACGCCTTCTGGATGATGACGTCAGCCGTGCCGTCGTCGGTGGCGCTCTGGTGCAGCAGGTTCTGCGAGTGTGCTCCCCATACGCCCACCGATATGTCGTTGTTCACGAGGTCCTGCCAATGCTTGTTGTTCCAGGCACGTCCCTGAATGTCGAATCCTGCATAATAGTCGTAAGGACTTCTGCCCAGCGACCGAGCGTATTTTGCCGACGCCTTCAGAATGTCGTCCGTCCAGTTGTAGTTGGCGAAAAGGCGGTCTGTGGCGATGCTGTCTTTCGCGCCGAACATCCTCTTGTTCTGTTCGCCGAGTCCGCAGTCGAGCGACAGTTCTCCGTTGTCGTCGGTCACGTCATACCATTGCAGTTCGAATGTCCATCCAATGTCCTTCGCCTTGCGGTGGACGTCGATGAAGAAATCCTGCAGCCGCATCATCGTTGCCTTGTCGGTATTGAATTCCGAGTTCACTCCCAGGGCGTTGATGCCGTAGTATTTCATCAGACGGGCAAGTTTCAGCGAGTTTCTGAACGAACCGTCGGTGTTTCTCTCCGCCAGTTTCATCAGCGTCTGCGAATAGTCCGCCTTCACGGTGTCGCCTACTTCGGCATCCCAAGGCACCGAGAGCACGCATCCCACCGTGACACCATTCTTAGCCGCCGCATCGCTGATGCCAGCCGACACTCTCAGCCATGGTGCCGACCAGTTGCCGTGGGTGTCGATATACTGCCACATAGAGAAGTTGTCGCCCTCAAAACAGTAGCGGGGCAGAGCCTTCCATTTCGTCGTAGGGTCGTCGAGCGGTGTCCACAGGAACATCCTGCGCTCAGCCTCCACATCGTTTCTCACCTGATAGTCGCCGTCGGTGATGCGCTTGAGCGGACGCTGGCGCGAGATGAAGAACTCGTCGTCGATTCTTGACAGACCGCAGGGTGGGGTGCCCGGCTGCCAGGAGTCGAAGAATCTGTAAAGGTTCTTCCAGTTTATCTCTTTCTTCTCTCCACCCACAGTCACCTTCTCAAAGTCGAATTCGTGTTTTGGAGTGCGTTGTGCCGTTGCCGTCATACATGTTATGAGGACAACGGCGATAGTGGTGATGGTGTTCTTCATGCGTAAATAAATTATTGCCGTTTCACAAGTTTACAGACTTGTCACTTCTTCTTCATGTCGATGACCAGTTTGCCCACGTAGATGCCGCTCTTGCCGTTCTGGTCGTTGCCGATGCTCTTGCCGTCGAGGTTCTTGGCATATCTCAGCTCTTTGAACATGGAATGAGAGTGACCGCCGAGCACGAGGTCGATGTTGCGTGTCTTTGCCATCATCACCTTGTCGTTCATGGCGTCTTCGTTCCATCCCAGATGCGAGAGACATATCACGATGTCGCATTTCTCCTTCAGCTTCAGATAGTCGGCAGTCTGCTGCGCCTTCTCCACAGGGTCGAGGTATTTCACTCCCGGACAGTTCTTTGCCGACACCAGTCCGTCGAGTTCCGGCGCCAGACCGAACACTCCGATTTTCATTCCGCCTCTCTTTATGATGGTATAAGGCTTCACGATGCCCTCCAGACAAGTGCCGCTGAAGTCATAGTTGGCACATACGATGGGGAATTCCGCCATCTTGAAGATGCGTGCCATGTTTTCGATGCCGAAGTCGAATTCGTGGTTTCCGATGGTAGCGGCATCATAGCCCATCATGTTCATGAGACCAATCTCCACATCGCCGCGGAACATGGAATAGTATGGCGAACCCTGTGAAAAGTCACCGCTGTCGAACAGCAGCAGCTGCGGATTGGCAGCCCTTTGCTCCTTTACCATCTCCAGACGGCGCAGGAATCCGCCGCGTCCTGCCACGAGAGTGTCTTTGAGAGTGGTCTTCAGAGGCATTACACAACTGTGGGTGTCGTTTGTGTGGAGAATCACCAGCTTCTTTATCTTCGCCGATGCGCAACTGATCGTGGCGCACATCAAGGCGATAAGGAATATCTTCTTGTAGTTCATAGTGTCGTGGTTATTTGTTTCTTACGAATCTTCCCTCTACATTGGCGTCGATTACGATGCCCTTTGCCGAGGCTTCCTTGAAATATCTGATGATGAGGTCGCGCACGTTGTTCTTTTTGCCGTCAGGATTCTTCACGTCGGTCTTGCTCTTGAAAGCCACCATCCTGTCGTTGCCCTCAGCCACATAGTCGAGAGTGGCGATGCGGTATACACGTTTAGGGTCCACCTCCTCGCCGTTTATCTTCAGGCTCAGCAGATGCAGGTCCTTGTCCATTACTGCCGCCACACCTTGGCTCACGCCCTGGCCGCCCCATCCAGCCATCTGCTGGAAGAGTTCCGTCACCTTCTCGCCGGTCAGCGAACAGAAGCAGAGCTTGTTTTCAAACGGTGCCACATCGAGCACATCGCCATACGTGATGTTTCCTTTTGGGAAAGCCGCACGTATTCCGCCAACGTTGTATACTGCGAAGTCTGGCTTCTCGCCGAAGTCCTTTCCGCTCCAGAGCAGTATGTCGGAAAGGAGGTTAGACAACGGACTCTCCGGCTGGTAGCTCTCAAGAGCCTTTGCCGTCTTGCCTACCACCGGCCCCATCACGCTGTCCACTTGAGCTCTGAATGGAGCTATGAAGGCTTCCGACTTGGCATCAGCCTTGTCGTATCTGCTGTCGATCAGGATTCGGCTCCTGTCCACGTTCTGCATCTCATAATGGGAGACGCAAGAGGCAGAAAGCATCGTAGCCGCCGCGACAAATGTAATTGATAACTGTTTGTTCATACTTATGTATTTTTGTGTCTTCTTTGTCTTATGCTGAGGTGCAGCATATCTTATCTTTGCAAAGATAAAAATATAAAATGGCATTTCCAACCGAAATGCCATTAATTAGTATTATCTTTTGCTTATCGTGCCGTCGTTGGCAATAGTGAGTTTCGGATTGCTGAAGTCAGCATTCGTCAGACTCCGTATCTCTTTCGCCACAAGGTTCAGAGGGTCGCGACGCGGACCCTTGCCGCGCTGCTGGATGAAAGAGTTTATCTTTCCGCCGACGAAAGTGCCGTCGGCTGCGTTGACGGTGAGCTGCAGCACCGGAGCATAACCCGATATGCCGCTGATGTTCACGCCGTATGGAGTGCAGAAATTGCCAAGACTGTATGCTATGAAATGATTCTTGTATAGTTCCACAGCCCTCACCACATGCGGTCCGTGGCCATACACCACGTCAGCACCGTTGTCTATGCAGAAGTGGGCGAAGTTTCTCAGGTCGCCGCGGTTCTCTCCGAGGAACATCTCCTTGCCCTGTGGCAAGTGTTTGTGTGCCGTACCCTCCGCTCCGCCGTGGAACGACACTATCACGATGTCGGCTTTCTCTCTGAGATTGCCGATAATCCTCTTCACGTTCTCCTGGTCGGCATGCTTCAGTGTGTAAGAGTTGTGGCCGAAGGCGCAGAATCCGTATCTGATGCCGTTGCGTTCCACTATCGCACTTTCCTTTCTTCCGCCGATGCCCGAATATGCTATGCCGTTGGAATGGAGAGTGGCCTCGGTGGATTTCACGCCGTCGAGACCGAAATCGAAGGCATGGTTGTTCGCCATGCTCATGAAGTCGAAGCCGGCATCGGCAATCAGTTTGCCGTAGCGGGTTGGCACACGGAAGGAGTAGCTGAATTTGCCACCCTTCTTCGTCGTCTCCCCCTCATCGGCGAGGGCGCCCTCCATATTTCCTGCCGCCACGTCGGCAACTGTCAGGATGCTGTCCACATCCTTGAAGAGCGTGGCGCCGTCTTTCTCCGGCAGACGGCTGTCGGGGAATGTAGTGCCCGGCATTATGTCGCCCACGAAGGCAAGGTTCAGTGTGCCGCCCTTGGCTCTTCTGTCAGATGTCATACTTGCCGCAGGTGCCTGCTTTCCCTTGTCGGCAGGAGCCTTGGCTGCTATAGTGTCGGAAACGCCAACGGGCACAGAGCCTTTGCGCTCGGTGCCCGTTGAAGTGCAGGCGATGGATATCCCTGCAATTATCATCAATGAAGCTAATGCTTTCATAAGAGATTTTTATAGTATACGTGTGTTATTGAGTAATCCTTCTTGCGCCCACATAGCGGCGAGAGTAGTAAGGCTCTGTGCTCTGGCTCACCTTCACGCCCTTTATGCTGGCGTGGATGAAACTGAAGTTGCCGTTCATCGGGTCGTAGTCAACCACGATTCCCACGTGGCCGATACCCTTGCCGGAACGGGGACTGGTGAAGAACACGAGGTCGCCGGTCTGCAGATTGCTGCTTGCCACAGCCTCGCCCTGGGTGTATTGTCCGCGAGAAGAACGGTTGAGCTCTATTCCCATCTGCTTGTAGAGATAGCTTGTGAATCCCGAGCAGTCGAAGCCGCCGGGACCCGATGCTCCTGAGCGATAGCGTGTGCCGATGAGCGAGAATGCCTCGTCCATGAGGTTTTCCATTGAAGCAACGTCGTAGTTGTCCACATTGCCGTCTTCCGAATACAGGAAGTCATAGTTGTCGATTTCGTCTGTCTGGTCGTTATCGTTGTCTGGCAGCTGTGCGAATGTCGGTGTGACAGCCACGAACAATGCTGCGAGAGCAATCTTGATGCTTTTTTTAATGTTCATATTCCGTTTCCGTTTTTTTTATGCGCCGTCATCTTGCCTGTTTCCAGGCAGACACAAAAGAAGACCATACCCATACATGTTTCATGTGGGTTCACTCTTGGGTGTGACGATGGTTCATTAAGCGCATTAGGTTCTGGCCTGCCGGGCTTGGAATCGGGATGACAATAAACGACATTATCCTTCTCTCTGTTGACTTTCGGCAGCCATTTTAATTAGTTTGCGGTACAAAGATAATAAAAAAAAACGACTTCACAATGTCTTTTACATCTTTTCAAGCCATTGTCTTAAAGGGGTCGCAATGTTGTGAAAATTTCTTAGCCACTGATTTTTAGCGATTTAGCTTTATGTCGTGCAGTTTTTACTTTAAGTTTTTCTTTTAATATTCGTTAACAACGATTGATTAACAAATATTGCAGCGGCGGTAAAGGTTTCTTTGATTTTCGTGGTTAAATCAGAGTGCATCAACGCTTATACACATTGTATTTTCAGTTTATGATTGGCGGGCAGAAGTGTTTATGTAAAAGGCCGTTTGAGAACTTTTGCCGTTCCGAGTTCCGCTTTTGCCAGTATTATATAAAAAAAGACAAGAGGTAGAACCGCGGAGTCCGCAGGTCCAACCTCTTGCCGGTATTTTTTTCAGTCTGTTGTCCCGTTGTGGGCAGTCAGTATTATTTCACCTGGATTACGAGATACTTGCTTGTGCTCCAGAAGATGTCAGGGTTCGTGATGCGCAAAACATACTGGTCTTTGGCATCTGTGGTGAGCGAGTAGCTGCTCGATGGGTGCATGGTGAGAATCTTTGCCGATTTGGAATACAGTTTGATTTCCTTCTCCACGCGGATATCTATCTTGGTGAAGTAGCTCTTGTTGAAGTTGCCCTGCAGCACCTTGCCCTTCACGAGGATGTTCTGCGCCTTGAGTTCCTTCTTCGTACCGAAGGCAAACCATGCCGTGTTGAGCTGCTTGTCCTGCGAATTGATGGTCTGGGTCTTCTGTTCGCTCTCCGTCTTGAGATCGCTCATGTTCGTGTTCAGGTCGCTGATGGTCTGGTCAAGCTCGGCGATGTGTATGTCTTTGGCGGCAAGTTCGGCACGCAGCTGCTTCAGCTGTTCGTCCTTTTCCTCCATCTGCTTTATGAGATTGTCAACGGTGCGTTTCAGTTCGCTGCTCTTGAAAGAGCTCTCTCTCATCTGCTGCTGCAGTTTGGCGATGAGCTCGCGGTTCTGCTGCATGCGCTGCTGTATGAACTGGATGTTTTCTTTTATCTGCTCCTGCTTGTTCTGTCCCTCGCCCTCTTTGGCTATGGTGACACGCTCTTCAGCCTTGTTGATGGCGCGGAATCCCTCTTCCACGTCGTTGAGCATTCCCACCATGTCGTTTATCTCCTGGTCGCGCTGGGCGATGATTTTCTGAAGTGAGTCGTTCTGTACTATGTTAGACAGTTCGCCCGTTGCCTTCTCGTTCTTGCAGGCAACTATCGTCGCCAGGCAGAACACGATAAATAGAATCTTTTTCATGAGTATCTTATTTTCCGTTCTTTTACTTTTCTTGTTGTTTAACTTTTTCTAAAGTTATATTGGGGTTACCTTTTATTCTCCTTGTTCTTCGTCTTCGGCAGGGGCAGGTCGGTTGCCTCTCCTTTCCTTCTTCTGCCTGTTCTCCTTCTTGTCCTTCTTCTCCTCCGGCCTTCCGGCGAGCACGATTACGAATTCGCCCTTCGGCGGAATCTCCTCGAAATGTGCTATCACCTCGTCGAGGGTGCCTCTGACGCTCTCTTCGTGTATCTTTGAAATCTCGCGGCAGGCGCTCACCTGTCGGTCACCGCCGAAATATTCGGCAAACTGCTTGAGCGTCTTCACCACACGGTATGGCGACTCATAGAAAATCATCGTGCGCGACTCCTCGGTGAGGCTCTCCAGACGAGTGGCGCGTCCCTTCTTCTGAGGCAGGAAACCCTCGAAGCAAAAACGGTCGCAGGGAAGTCCCGATGCCACTATCGCCGGCACGAATGCCGTTGCGCCAGGCAGACACTGCACCGTGATGCCGGCAGCCACAGCCTCTCTGGCGAGATAGAAGCCAGGGTCGCTGATGCCGGGAGTGCCGGCGTCGCTGATGAGGGCCACAGTCTGTCCACCCTTCAACCGCTCCACGATGCCGGCAGATGTGCCGTGTTCGTTGAACTTGTGGTGTGCCATAAGCTGGTTCTTTATCTCAAAATGCTTCAGCAGGATGCCCGATGTGCGGGTATCCTCGGCAAGCACCAGGTCGGCCTCCTTCAGGATGCGGATGGCGCGAAGCGTCATGTCCTCCATATTGCCGACAGGCGTCGGCACGATATACAATGTTCCCATATGAGCCACAAATATAAGGATATTAATCAGGAGGAGCAAAAAAACTGATAGTTTCTTTGCAATTTTTAAAACGTCTTTGTACTTTTGTGCTCAAATGAACAATAATTTAGCAGGGGAGACACACCGCCCCGGAAGGATAGAAGTGGTGTGCGGCTCTATGTTTTCCGGAAAGACAGAGGAGCTGATAAGGAGAATGAAAAGGGCCAAGTTTGCCAAGCAGAAAGTGGAGATTTTCAAGCCGTCGCTCGACACCCGCTATTCCGATGTGGATGTGGTGAGCCATGACCAGCATTCGATACCGAGCACACCGATAGACTCATCGTCTACAATCGCCTTGCTCTCGTCGGACATCGATGTGGTGGGTATCGACGAGGCACAGTTTCTCGACGATGGAGTGGTGGACGTGTGCAACGACCTTGCCAACCGTGGCGTGAGAGTCATCGTGGCAGGGCTCGACATGGACTTCCAGGGCAAACCTTTCGGTCCGATGCCCGCCCTTTGTGCCATTGCCGACGAGGTGACCAAGGTGCATGCCATCTGTGTGAAATGCGGAGCGTTGGCATATATCAGCCATCGGCTCGTGGCAAACGATAAGCGTGTGCTCCTGGGCGAGCAGATGGAATATGAACCGCTTTGCAGGGAGTGTTACCAGCGCATCGTGAATGACAACGAGCTGCAGGGACGCTGATTTTGGGCAGGACGCATGGTGGTGTCGGGCCAGTTGCATAAATTAAGGTGTAGCTCGCCGGATATAAAACAATGGTGTGACTTGTAATAATAAAAAAAGTATAGAAGTTTATGTTGGAGAAAGAGATTACTTTCGACCGCTTTGTGCGAATACTCGGTATCGTGCTTCTTGTGGGCGGCGTGTTATATACGATGAATTTCCTGAGCAGCGTGCTCCTGCCATTCTTCGTGGCTTGGCTGCTGGCATATCTGATGTATCCGATAGTGAAGTTCGTGCAGTATAAACTGCATGTGCCCACCCGAGCCCTGTCCATCATAGTGGCGCTGGTGTTCGTGCTTGCCGTCATCGGTGGAGTGTTCTATCTCATCATTCCGCCGATGATAGACCAGTTTGAGAAACTCGGCGACATCGTGATGCAATATGTCAAGCAGGGTACCAACGGCGAGAGTTTCCAGGCTGTGGTGCAGCAGTGGTTGCATGACAACAGACAGGCGATAGAACAGGTGTTCAAGCGCAAAGACGTGTCAGACGCCATCAAGTCGGCGATGCCGAAACTTTTCAGCGTGCTCGGCCAGACGGCAAACGTGATATTGAGCATCGTGGCGTCGCTGATAACGCTGCTCTATATGTTCTTCATCCTGCTCGACTATGAGTACCTCTCATCGAGCTGGATAAAGATATTCCCCAAGAAGGTGCGCCCGTTCTGGCAGTCGCTGATGAAAGACGTGGAGCGCGAGCTGAACAGCTATATCCGTGGACAGTCGCTCGTGGCACTGATAATGGGAATACTCTTCTGCATAGGTTTCACGATAATCGACTTCCCGATGGCTATCGGTCTGGGAATACTGATAGGCATCATGGACCTCGTGCCATATCTGCATACCTTTGCCCTGATTCCAACGGCATTCCTCGCATTGCTCAAGGCTGCCGACACAGGACAGAACTTCTGGGTGATACTGGCGAGTGCCGTGGCGGTGTTCTGCATCGTGCAGGTGATAATAGACATGGTGGTGACGCCGAAGGTGATGGGAAAGGCGATGGGACTGAATCCCGCCATCCTGCTCCTCGCCCTCTCTGTGTGGGGCACGCTGCTCGGATTCATAGGACTTATCATAGCCCTGCCGCTGACAACGATATTGATAGCCTACTATCAGCGATATGTCACAAAAGACAAGGCGGCAGAACATGCCGATGCCGAATCCACAGAAGTCGCGGATGGCGCAGCCACTGCTGCTGCAACCCTCAAAGATAATTAAAATACCTTTGTCATAATACAACGGTATTAAAGAAACGACAGAAGCCTGCATGCAGTCGATGAAATTCTGCTTGCAGGCTTTTGTCGTTTCTGGGGACCAATGATATCAGATGATTGTCAGACGAATATCAGGGTGTATGAGATTATCAAGCGAATATCAAGGTATATCCCATATACACCAGGTGGGCGCAGACGGCTGCCACCAAACCGCCGATGGTGTGGGCGATGATAGCCTTTGGAGTCAAGTCGCGATAGCCCAGAGAGTCGAGCATCGCAGTGTGGGTGCTCAAGAATCCGCTCCAGCACATACCGATTGCCGTGAATACCGCAATGGCGTTGCCATCTACCCATCCGTGCTCAATGAAACCTGGCACCAGGCTCAATGCAGCGCCTACAGCTCCGAGAGCGGTGATAGGGAATGCCACGAGATGTGGGTCGTTGAATCCGAAGAGCCATTCAAACACGAAGTTTATCTTATAGGCAAGGGCTGGAAGCAGTTCCACACCCTGATATGCCGAACCGTCGTATCCGTTGGCACCTTCGCCGAAGGTGAACATCATCACGAACGTAGAGATGATGAGCACACCGGGGATGATGGCTATACCCACATCCACTCCGCTTCGTCCACCGTCGAGCAGACCGTCGAGCAGACGGATGAAGACAGACTTCTTCGGTTTGTCGCTCTCTTCGGCAGTCATTTCCTCCTCTTCTATTTCAACGGCATTCTCATGGGCATACTGAGGGAAAGCCTTCAGTATGAAAAACTGCATGAGACGTGTGGAGCAGACACATCCGCAGCAGGCTCCGAAGAGACCGATGAATGGTGCAGCATAGAATCCGTTGCCCACCATGAACACCATCACCAGAAGACCCATACCGAATGCCGTTCCAAAGTTGGTGAGGGAAATATACTGGTATTTCTTGAAGAACGAGGCGAATCTCTTGTCGTTGGCAAGCGATATGATGGCGGGGTTGTCTGAGAGGAACGTCATCACGGCTCCCAGCGATGACACACCGGGGAGATTGAACACCGGTTTCATCAGCGGGCGCAATAGCTTCTCAAGCAGGCTCACCACGCCGAACTCCACGAATACCCTGCCCAAGGCTCCCGTTATCACGCAGATGCTCATGAGATAGAACACTGTGTTGATCAGCAGGTCGTGGGCGGTCTTCATTATAGTGTTGAGCATGTTGGGAACTCCCATCACATAGCCCAGATATCCGAACAGCGCCACTACGATGAGGACGCACAAGCAGCCATTTGGCAGCAGACTTCTTTTCTTGGTTTTGTTTTCCATATTCCTTTTTGTTGATGTCTTAGGTATTGGATTTATTCTGAATAGGTTTTCTTGGTTTTTTGTCGTCCGGGCATTGCATCATCTGCCATTGTTGGCAGATGCGCTGTTGCCATGACATTATCAATAACCCATTTTGAACAGGTCGATCTTTGCCGATACGCCAGCCTGAATAGTCAGTCTGTCGTTGAGCATCGTGCCGTCAGGGTTTGTGTTCTTTCCGCTGGTGTGTGCCACACCGAGGTTCACTCTGAAGTTCTTCTTGTTCTTTACAGGGAAGAACTCCAGTCCGCCGCTCACCGTGGTCAGCTCCGAGCCGGCCATCACGTATTTGTCGGCATCGGTGTCAGTCTTGTTCACGTCGTAGGTCACTTTGCCGTAGATGTTCAGCATGGGAATCACGCCGTATATCAGGTTTGCCATCACAGAGCAGTCTTTGAAGAAATATGTCTGATGGCTGGCAGCACGGTTCATCAAATCCAGTTCCAGCGTCACCGGTCCCATGTTGAATCGGTTGCCCAATGCTATGTATGAAATGAATTTGCTCGGTTCGTATTCCATCATGTTGAGAGAATAGGTGGTGCTCCAGATGCCGTGAGTGCCGGTCCAATAGAGGTTGTAGGCAAACATGTCGTGTCTGTCGGCGGTGGCAAAAGAGCTCTCGCAGAACTGTGCGAAGAAGGTGTCTTTGCCACTGTTAGAGGTATATGCAGCGTTTACACCGAATTTGAAGCAAGTCACGTTGTTCCAGAATTCAGATGCCGTATAGATGTCGATAGGAGCTTTCTCATATTCGTATCCACCTATCCATACTATCTCCTTACCGGCAGAAACTCCCCAGTTCTTGTTCGCCTGATAGGTTACATACATCCAGTCTGTTGCCTGGAAAATGTCGTTTCTTTCGATTTTCTTGTTCAGTCGCTGTCTGAAGGCGAAAGAAACCTTTTCGTTGATTTGTCCGTCAACGAAGACGTTCAGCTGGTCGCCTTTGAATCCAGAGTGGTCATGCCTCAGTTCGCCGCCAACCCTGTCGTTGTAGAAGCCCACCTTTGTCTCGGCTCCGATTTTCAGTTTCGGTGCAGTTTCCTGCGCCTGTGTCGGCAATGCGCATAGGGCAGCGATTGCCAATAAAGGAAAATGTCTCATATTTTAATTTATAGTTTTATCATGGTGTGTTTCCCGCAAGAAAATATTGTATTCCTGTCACAAGAACATTGTATTTTCCTTCTAAGAATATTGTGTCTTTCTCGTAAGAACATTGTGTTTCTCCCGTATGAGGTTGCAAATGTATAATAAAAGGAAAAATATTCCAAACGATATAGCAAGAAAATACGTCAGAATAAAAAAATCATTAAAATATTTGGTTGTTTGACAGAAAAGTCATACCTTTGCACTCGCTTTTGATAATAAAGCAAATACGGAGATCCGCTAGCTCAGTTGGTAGAGCACAACACTTTTAATGTTGGGGTCTTGGGTTCGAACCCCAAGCGGATCACACAAAGGGAGGTCTTCGGAACCTCCTTTTTTTGTGCCCTGCGGTATCGAAGTATTTGTAGTATCATAGTTTTTTTATTTGTAGCATCATGATGTCTTGTGATGCTGATAAAAGAAGGAAGACACATGGAAACAACAAGAGATATTAATGTTTCGGTTGCAGGCAACGACAGCAACAGGCTGGCAAACGGGAAAGAGTATATGGAAAAAGAAAACAGAATAATCATGCTCGGCACGGGTAGCGCCACGGTGACTCGCTGCTACAACACCTGTTTCGTGGTGGAGTCGGGGAGCGACAGGCTGATGGTTGATGCCGGTGGCGGAAACGGTATCCTGGGACAGTTGTCCAAGGCTGGAGTCGCCATCGATGATATCCATCACCTCTTCGTTACACATGCCCATACCGACCACGTGCTCGGAGTGGTATGGGTGGTGAGAGTGATAATGCAGCATGTGCTTGAAAGGCGCTACGACGGGGTGCTCCACGTGTATGGCAACGGCAAGGTGGTGGATGTGATAACCGCCATCTGCGGAATGACCCTGCACAAGAAATACAACGCTCTCATAGGTTCGGAGATATTGTTCCACCGCCTTGCCGACGGAGACGGATTCCAGGTGGGCACGATGGATGTGAAATGTTTCGACATCCACTCCAAGAAGGAACCGCAATATGGATTCTCCCTGCGCTTCGGCAATGGCGAAAGACTGGTGTGTATGGGCGACGAACCTTGTTCGGAGCAGACGCTGCAACATGCCGCCGGTGCCGACTGGATGATGTGTGAGGCTTTCTGTCTGTATGCCGACAGGGAGCGCTTCCGTCCATACGAGAAATTCCACAGTACCGCACTCGATGCCGGAACAATGGCAGAGAAGACCGGTGTCAGGAATCTTATTGTATATCATACCGAAGACTCCGACCTCGCTCATCGTAAGGAACGCTATACCGAAGAAGTGAAAGAGAATTTCTCTGGCAACGTGTTCGTTCCCGACGATCTTGAAGTGATAAAGCTCTAAAGGATTGTCTTTTACGACATGAAGGATAGATTTACGACATGAAGGATAAATCTACGTCTTAAATTATATATTTACGACATGCCCCGCCGCGACATAGAGATTGTCATGGCGGGGCATGTTGGTATTTTTTAAGGAGGATAATTCAGACCGTGTTGCCGATTTGTATTTACAGGAAAGCAATCGTCAGTCCTGCCATCACGATGCTGACCATCGACATCAGTTTGATGAGGATGTTGAGCGACGGACCGGAAGTGTCTTTGAATGGGTCGCCCACGGTGTCGCCAACGATGGTGGACTTGTGGTTCTCGCTGCCTTTGCCGCCGAAGTGTCCTTCCTCAATCATCTTCTTGGCATTGTCCCATGCTCCGCCCGAATTCGACATGAACACGGCGAGGGTGAAACCTGCCGCCAGTCCGCCGGTCAGCAATCCGAGCACGCCGGCAACTCCCAATACCAAGCCTACCACTATCGGTATCACTATGGCGAGCAGCGACGGGATTATCATCTCCCGCTGTGCGCTCCTCGTGCTTATCTCCACGCAGCGTCCGTAGTCTGGTGTAGCCTTGCCTTCAAGTATTCCCTTTATCTCGCGGAACTGTCGGCGCACCTCCTGTACCATCGATTCTGCAGCACGTCCCACGGCACCCATCGTGAGTCCGCAGAAGAGGAATGCCGCCATGGCTCCGAGAAATGCTCCCACGAGCACTCTCGGGTTGATGAGGTTCACCTGGAAGAAGTTTATGAAGTCTATCGTAGAAGCGTTTGTAGGGTCGAAGATGTTTCCTGCCGCATCCACATATTGCTTGCCGCCCTCGAAGGCTCTCACCATGGCAATCTTTATCTCCTCTATATAGGAGGCAAGCAATGCAAGCGCCGTTAGCGCCGCCGAACCGATGGCGAATCCCTTTCCCGTTGCCGCTGTGGTGTTGCCGAGAGCGTCGAGAGCGTCGGTGCGCTCACGCACAGCCTCGCCCAGTCCGCTCATCTCGGCGTTGCCGCCGGCATTGTCGGCGATAGGGCCGTAGGCATCGGTAGCCAATGTGATGCCGAGTGTGGAGAGCATTCCCACGGCAGCGATGCCGATGCCATAGAGACCGGTGCTGAGACTCTTGGCTGATAGCGACATGTCGAAACCGTTGGCACACAGGTAGCTGAGCATGATAGCCACGGAGATGGTCACCACTGGCACCATCGTTGATATCATCCCCGTGCCGATGCCCTTGATGATTACCGTGGCAGGTCCTGTCTGCGATGCCTCTGCAATTTTCTGTGTAGGCTTGTAGCTCTGTGATGTGTAATATTCTGTAGCCTGTCCGATGATTACTCCCGCTGCCAGACCGCTGATTACCGAGAACGACAGTCCGAGCCAGTTTTCAATTCCCAGCAGATAGAGGATGAAGAATGTGGCGATGGCGATGAGCACGGCACTGACGTTAGTGCCGAGACCGAGCGAATGAAGCAGGTCTTTCATCGATGCGCCCTCTTTGGTGCGCACCAGGAAGATTCCGATCAGCGAGAGGAAGATGCCTATCGCCGCGATTATCATCGGAGCTATGACAGCCTTCAGCTGCATGTCGCCGTTCATGGCGAATGCCGTGGCGCCGAGAGCAGCAGTGGAGAGTATAGATCCGCAATAGCTCTCATAGAGGTCGGCTCCCATTCCAGCCACGTCGCCCACGTTGTCGCCCACGTTGTCGGCGATGGTGGCAGGGTTGCGGGGGTCATCCTCCGGTATGTTGGCTTCCACTTTTCCCACGAGGTCGGCTCCCACGTCGGCTGCCTTGGTGTAAATTCCGCCGCCCACACGTGCGAAGAGCGCCTGTGTTGAGGCTCCCATTCCGAATGTGAGCATTGTGGTGGTAATGGTTATCAGGGCAGTCTTCTCATCGGCATATACAGCGTTGAGAATCAGAAACCAGATGGCGATGTCGAGGAGTCCGAGGCCCACGACTACGAGTCCCATCACGGCGCCGCTGCGGAATGCAGTCTTCAGTCCCTTGTCCAGTCCTGTGCGTGCTCCGTTGGCTGTGCGTGCAGAGGCGTATGTGGCGGTCTTCATGCCGAAGAATCCGGAGAGTCCGGAGAACAGTCCGCCGGTAAGGAATGCGAACGGCACCCATGGGTTCTGCACTTCAAGCACGTATGCCATGAATGAGAATATTATGGCAAGCACTATGAATACTATGCCCACCACCTTGTATTGCTGTTTGAGATATGCCATCGCACCCTTTCTCACGTGTGCTGCAATCTCTTTCATACGGTCGGTTCCCTCTTCCTCTTTCATCATGGTGCGGAAGAAATACCATGCCATTCCCAATGCCACGATGCTTGCTACGGGAATCAGCCAGAAAACTAATGGAATTTTGTTCATAAGTATTTGATATTTAAGTTTGACTGCTTAAAAAATTAAAGCCCAAGCAAGCCCTGAAGACTGATTTGGGTTTATGGTTGCAAATATATGAAAATATCAAATAAGTTGAACTTCTGAATTACTTTTTTTCTGTTTTCTCTTTGATTAATGTCACTTTTGTCTCTTTTTGCAATATCTTGATTGCATTTAGACGGTATTGTGATGACGTCAGTCCGCTTGGAGTTTATTGATGATTGCATATAACTGAACTTCCCTTTGTGATTGCCTTGTCATGTCTGGTAATCACAAAGGGAAGTCTGTTCATGATATTTGTTCGTTTCCGTTTATTCAAAGTAGAATGTCAGTGCGATGATTTTGCTCCGGCATTCTTTCACTGAATTTGCATACATGAAGCGGTCTGCCATGCTCGGGTCTTTGAATCGTTTCGGGTGGTCTGTGTCGAGACAGTTGGTCAGTCCGTAACAGAATTTCAGTTCAGGTCGCAGCTTGAAGAAGGGCAGGTAGAGATCGCAGCCCAGTCCCACTTCCAGAAACACGTCGTAGCGTTTCAGCTTGATATAGTCGCTGTCGCTGCCTGAGAGGTTCAGCATAGGGTTCACTCCCGCCATGAGATAAGGGCGGTGGTTGTTGAAGCGTGGTGCGCTGAAGATGAGGTCCATGGCAGAAGAGATATAGATGGTCTTCAGCTCCTGGTTCTGCATCACGTTCTTTCCTTCGCCGGTCTTGTCCGTCAGGTTCATGAATTTGATGTTCCTTGTTCCGAAATACATTGCCGGAGCGAGGCGGAAGGCGAAGTGTGTGCCAAGGCGCAGCTCACCGAGCACACCTACTGTGAATCCGGCGTCCCACTTGTCCTGGTCGGTGGTGATTATCTTCTCCACCGTGCCGTCGTCTGTCGTTATCGTCTGCGGTCCCATGCCCACGAACTCCAGATCCTGCAGGTGTGTTCCCACCATCACACCGAAGTGGAACGGTCGCAAATCGGTATACGGTCGATTCTGCACCTGTGTGTCTTGCGCTTTCATGGCCGTGCAGCCCATCAGCAAGGCGAACAGAATCAGTATATGTCTTGTAATTGTCTTCATCGGTTATCGTTTTTATTTACTGATAACGTAGAATTTGGCGTCTTATTGCATTTCGGGAGGCATCAATGTTTGGTTATGGCTTAAAATTACTTTATATGCCATAATCCTGTTCCTTACTGATTTTTTCATTTCCTGATTTCTCCCTTCTTCTTTGCAATACCCATAAATGATTATCGCCCTGGTTCATTATATACTTAATAATATGTGAAACAGGAGTTGAGGAACGTCGAAACTGATATTTTTTACTCGAAAGCAAAAAAAACCGTACCAAATATTAGGTATTTAAAATAAAATATCTAACTTTGCATCGTACGAGAAAAACAGTACAAGAACATTATTAACTTTAAAATATAAATAATTATGGCTTACGTAATTGGTGACGATTGTATCGCATGCGGTACATGTATTGATGAGTGCCCAGTAGGTGCTATCTCTGAGGGCGACAAGTATTCTATCGACGCAGATGCATGCACAGAGTGCGGTACATGTGCTTCTGTTTGCCCATCTGAGGCTATCAGCCTTGGTGAGTAATACGGAGTTCCTTCAGAACTTATGGGATGACAATCTCATATATTATTAAGTTTTAGAAAATCAGAGCTTTCCTTCGGGGAGGCTCTTTTTTTATTGCGTTTACTGTTCATTCCTCTTTGGAATGATATATACTTTACATATATCCGATTCCTTTTCCACCAATATCATTTAGGCAAATAAACTGGTCACCTGTCGTATTGTTGTAATACGTAGCTTTACACCACTTGTCTATACATTTTGCACCTATACTTCGGCTTGTGTAGTCTTTTGTTGTAGCGTATCGCTATGCTGGTGTATATGGTTTTTCCTCAGAAATAGTGTCATAGTATCATTCCGGGCTCTAATGAATACCCTAAGATGCTGTAGACCAACGACTTGGATCAATGATACTTTTCTGAATGTTTTACAGAAAAGTGTCATTTAAGTATCATTTAAGTATCATGCCTTTTCAACGCAAAGGAGGAGAGTCTTATCGGTTCAAAAGCATTGATTTATCATCGAAACATCATGCGTTTTCAACCGAAAGGAGTCTGTTATGACGCTAATTGTTTCACTCCTTTACTTAAGTATTCATTCCATAAATCA
This sequence comes from Prevotella pectinovora, assembly GCF_041323955.1. Classification (NCBI taxonomy): domain Bacteria; kingdom Pseudomonadati; phylum Bacteroidota; class Bacteroidia; order Bacteroidales; family Prevotellaceae; genus Prevotella; species Prevotella pectinovora. Next base: position 2,268,024 of record NZ_JBGLIV010000001.1, on the reverse strand, counting down.
TTTGGGCACTGTTCAGGCAATGTTTGTGCCCATTAGGGGCAAGCAGCGTGCCCCACTTGGGCAAGCACAGTGCCCCACATGGGCAAGCACCTTGCCCCATTTGAGCAAGCGTACTTCTCATTTTTTTGTGAATAGATAAAGAAAATTAAACCCCAAACGATATAATTACCGTCTGGGGTTTAATCATTAGATTTTATTTATAAGAAATCCGTTTCTTAGTATGTAGCGAGAACCTGCTTTGCTGTCGGGTTCTCCGGGTCGATCTGGATCAGCTTCTCGAAGAATGGCTTGGCAGCAGCGCTGTCGTTCTTGATCTTGTAGAAGTAGATGCCGAGGTATGTGTAAGCCTCAGTTATGCGAGCCTTGTCAGAATCGTCCTTCACACCCTTCTCCTCAATCAGCTTGGCGAGCTTGTCGTAGTAAGGTCTTGCCAGACCCTTTGTCTGATTAGCGTCGATAAGACCGAGAGTACGTGCTGCCATGAAGTTGCAGAAGTCAGCATTGCTTGGATATTTCTCGCTCATCTGGTTGTAGATCTCAACAGCCTTCTTCACAGATGCCTCCTGGGCAGCTCCAGTCTGGCTGGCAGCCTGGTTGCGGTAGATGTTGGCAAGACCGTTGTAGTCGTTGATGCCCACATTTGGGTTAAGAGTGAGATACTGCTCATAGAGTTCCAAAGACTTTGCGAAGTCACCCTTTGCTTTGTAAGCGTCAGAGAGGTCCTTGATGACTGCTGCCTTCTGAGCGTTTTCTTTGCATTCAGCAAGCTGCTTGTTGTAGTATTCGATGGCTGTGTCATACTGCTTCAGAGCGCTGTATGTCAGTCCGGCGTATTTGTAGTCGTTTGCTGTGAGGTCTACAGAGTCGCTCTTGTTGAACAGGGCGTCAACATACTTTGCAGCCTCGTCATACTGCTTCAGCTCGAAAGAGTTGTAGAGAGCCAGACGGTTGTAGCCGGAGTTGCGTGGGTTCTTTGAAAGACCATAAACGGAGAGTTCCTTTGAAACATCATTTTTCTGGTTTGCGAATGCAGCCAGTGCATACTCTGTAAGGTAGCTTGGCTCGTGGTCGTAGAGCTTGGCAGGTGTCACCTTGCTATAGTAGTCGAGCACCTTCTGCATATACTTGCCGTTCTTCTTTGCAGCCTCATAGTAGATGTGGGCTGCTTCAGCGTCAACAGGGAAGTTCGCATCGAGTGTGCGAACCTTCTCCAGCTGCTCTACAGCCATGTCTGGAGACACACCACGCATAACGCGGGCATATTTTACGTAAGCGCTGATGTTGTTTGGCTCAGCATAGTAAGCGTTCTGATACATGGCAGCAGCAGCGCCTGGGTCATCGTTGAAGTAAGCCAAGTCGCCGAGGAGCACGAAACCGTCGCCCACCTTGCCGGTCTTTGCCTTGTTTGTCAACTCTACAGCCATCTCGCCGTATTTGCGGGTGTTGGCTGTGTCCTTTACGTCGAGATAAGCACGACCGATGGCTGCAAGAGCCTTGGCGTCTTTCTTGTTCTCTTTCACCGCTGCCTTCACGATAGATGCCACAGCAGCCTTGTCCTTGTTTGTCTTGATGGCGTTAACAGCGTCCTTGACGCTTGTCTGTGCCATAGCAGAGCCGCTGAATACTGTCATCAGCGCTCCCATGAATAGATATTTTATTGCTTTCATAATTCTCTTGTTTTTAAGATAGTGATTGATGATCGTTCTTTTCTATTAGTCTCTTTTTTTTTTGCGTATGCAAAGATACTTATTTTTATTTATCTAACACTTATCCGCTTGATAAATTGCATTGTAAGAGAAAATATTCTTGTTCTTTTAATCATCATTAACTTGAACGCTGCGCCATTCCAGGTCTCCGCGATAGGGGAGGAGAGCAGATTTCAGGATAATCTTCTGTCCCTGTGGCGACTGCATGAAGTTTGCCACGCCAACGGGCAGTCCATGGAACGGGTCGGCAAGCAGTGCGTAAATCGTTCTTGCGAACGGATATCTGCCATCGAGCAGGTATAGCTGGTATGGTTTCCAGCTGTTCATCTCCGTAGCCTTCTCCATCTGACATACCGACATAACCGTGATGTTCTTCTTGAATGTCACGTTTGTAGTGTCTCGCTTGTCGTTGAGCCAGTTGCTGCCGATGATGCCGATGGCGTTAGGAGTTTTCTCAACATATTTGATGACCTCAGCACTTGTGTTCACGGCCGAGATGTTAGGACTGTTGATAGGTTTGCCGCCAAGGATAGAATCTACTGCCCATCTCACGGCTGCCGACTGCTTGTTGTCGAACACCACGTCGATGGTTCCGAATTTCGAACCCTTGTTTATCTGGTTCCACTTTGTTGCCTGTCCGGAGAGGATTCTCTTGATGTCCTTCACCGTTATGCAGGAGTCAACATTGTTCTTGTTTATGATGAACGCCAGTCCGTCGTAGCCAAGCGGGAAATAACGTGGCTGTATCTTCATGCTCTTGAAATATTCGAGCTGTTTCTTAGACAGGTTCCTTGCCGTTATGATGAGATGCACGTCCTGTTTCATCAGTGCGTTGAAGGCATCAATCTCATTTGTGTATTTCGCTGTGACATGAGCGTCAGGATACATGGCATGGAATACGGCAAGCTCTTCCTCCACGATAGGGCTGAAGCTCTCATCGCACATCAATGTCATTTTGCCTGACGAGTAGGTGTCAGTTCTTGCATTCTTGGACTTTTGCCCTGAACATGCGCAGAAAACCAATAATGCAACCATCATTGTAAGAAATGTGTAAGTCGTTCGCTTCATGATAATTCTTGTTTTGTGACAGCCCCGTTGTTCTTGGAGCCACTTGTTTTATAAATTATTCTGTTAGGATATTTCTCTGTATGTCAGAGAAAAAAAAGAAGAGCAGAAGCCACCTTCTATAAGGCAATTCCTCTACTCTTCTTGTTAGATATCTCGTCTATGTGAGATTACTGAAGGCGGAATGTTACAGGTACGGTAAATCTTGAACGTACCGCCTGGCCATTCTGCTTACCAGGAATCCACTTAGGCATGCTGCTGATTACGCGCTGTGCCTCCTTGTCGAGTGATGGGTCAACACCACGAACGACCCTAACCTGTGATACAGAACCGTCTCTCTCTACGACGAACTGTACAACTACACGACCCGAAATACCATTCTCAGCAGCAACTACTGGATACTTGATATGATCAGCGAGCCATCCGTTTACAGATCCGCCAGGGAATTGAGGCTGCTGCTCTACCACCTCGAAGATCTTGTTCTGCTCCTCCTCATGCTTTGGAGGCTCTGGAGCTGCAATCTCCTCAACGGCCTTGAGCACTGTACCACCTGCCTCGTCGTTACCCTTAACGTCGAAAGCACCGATAGCAGTCTTGGTTTCCTTCAACTCATCCTGAGTCTTCATTTCCTCCTCAGGTTTAACCTCAGAGTCCTTCTTGATGACAGGAGGTGTAAAGGCGATAGAAGACTTAACCTTCTCTACCTTCTGCACCTGCTCCACCTTAGGAGTCTCGGTCTTCTTCTCAACCTTGGCCTCCTTCTTTGCCTCAAGGAGAGATGCCTCCATTTCAGCCTCGAACTTAGCCTTCTGAGCTTCCTGATATGAGTTATAAGCTGCAAGTCCTAAATATGCAACCGCTGCGACGGCAGCAACGAATATCATTGAAACGATATTACGCTTGCTTGTACCTCTACGCAGTTGGTAAGCACCATAGACCTTATTACGACCTTGGAAGACTATGTCAGCCCATTCATTTGATATAAGATCAATTTTTGCCATTTTCTTTAAAATGTTTAATTTTAGAAAACTATCAACATCGTTTACTTAACGCCGGCTGCCTTCAGAAGGCGCATGTCGTCGTCGTTTACTTTGTCGATAACGTACTTACCTATTGCACAAATCTGCATTTCATCGAGAGCATCTACAAGGTTCTTATAGGATGCAGTATCCAAAGCCTTGATGATGATTGTCAGTGCAGGAACCTTACCTGTTTCCAGTTCACCCTTCTTGATCTTGTCAAGTTTGGCGTTGTAAACAGAGTCGCTCATGCTCTTGTCCTTTGCACGCTCTGAATCGAGAAGTTTCTTTGCTGCCATGATGTTCTTGACAGGAGTGTAACCCCCCTCAGTCCTGTGGTTGATCAAGACGCTGCGGATACCGTCAGCACCCCATGTAGTCTTCTTCAGACATGCAGGGTTGTCATACTGTGGAATACCGTCTACGTGATAGATCTGGTCGTTGCCTGCAAGGTACAGAGTCAGAGTCTGTGACGCCTTGGTAGCAGAACGGTCCTGCTCGTTCACGTTCTTATCATTACTTGGCATGGTGAGCTGCATTGACTGAGGCTTGCTCAGAGAAGTACAGAGCATGAAGAAGGTGATAAGAAGCATCATCATATCCACCATTGGGGTGAAGTCGACGCGGGTCTCGGCTTTTTTCTGTCTTGAACCTTTTTTCTTTGCCATATTATTCAGCCTCCTCCTTCTTTAATGTAGTGATAAGATAATAACGGTTCTCACTCATGTCCTGAAGCTCAGACATCATCTTCTTTACAACCTTGTATGGAGTTGCGGCGTCAGCCTTGATAGCAACCTTCATCTTGTCGCCAAAAGAAGAGTTGCGTGCGGCGTCTACCCAGCACTGGAATTCACTCATGCCTCCGTTGATGGAGTCAGTAGGAATACCCATTTCCTTCTGAAGATTGTTGACGTCTCCTGCTTCATGCTTGAGAACATCAGACATTTTATTCATAGGCATACCGAAGGATGCGAGTCCAACGAAGTTCTTCTCCTGCATAGCAGAGAGAGAGAGACCTGAGAACTTGCTCTTGAATCCTTCGAGCATCTCCTGCATATATCCTGGCTTGTCAAGTCCGATAAAGATCTTACCATCCTTGTCAACGATAATCTGCAGAACTTCTGTTTCTGGAACCTTGATCTCTGACACTGAGCCCGGCGCATTTACCTTCACTGCCTCATTCTTCACGAACGTTGACGTCAACATGAAGAAGGTAAGCAGAAGGACCATAACGTCAGACATAGGGGTCATATCTATCCAGACGTCGGCTTTCTTAATCTTTATCTTACCCATAATGAATAAAGTTTTAAAGGGTTAGTAATAAAGATTAAGCCTCTTCTGTATGGTTAGCTTCGTATGTCTTTGCGATAGTGTAACCAACCTCGTCAAGAGCGTAAGTGAGCTTATCGATCTTGTTTGAGTAGTAGTTATAAGCAACAACGGCGCACCATGAAGTCAAAATACCAGAAGCAGTGTTGACGAGGGCCTCAGAAATACCGGTAGAGAGCTCGAGAGAGTCACCACCACCACCGGCTGCAAGAGCGGCGAACGACTTGATCATACCCACAACGGTACCGAACAGAGCGGTAAGAGTACCAAGTGTTACGAGAGTTGCCAGAATTGGCATGTTCATCTGAAGAGTAGGCATCTCAAGCTGAACAGCCTCCTCGTGAGCCTGCTGGATCTTAGAAACCTTCTGCTCCTTCTTCAAACCTGGAGTATTCTCCATCTCTGAGTAAGCCTTCAAAGAAGCTGTAACAACGTTACCTACAACACCCTGCTGCTTGTCGCAAAGCTGCTGAGCCTTAGCCATATCGCCGGCTGAAACTGCTGCCTTAACGTTAGCAACGAACTTAACGAGGCTGCTCTTGCCGTTTGCAGTGCGGAGAGCCAGACCACGCTCTACTGAAAGTGCGATCACAGTGAAGAGAAGTGTGATGATGACAGGAACGACGATACCTCCCTTGTAGATAGTACCGAGCAAGTTGCCTGGAAGTGGAGCGTTTGCGTTGTCGCCACCCTGGAAGTTACCTGGGTTACCGAGAACGAACTCGTAGAAGCATACACCTGCGATGAAGCAGAGTACGATGATCCAAAACGCTGCGCGAACGCCCTGAAAGCCCTGCTTCTTAGCCTTGGCTGGGGCTTTTGTCTGTGAATTTGCCATAATTTTGTTGAATTTGATTTTTAAGTTATTAATAAATTTAAGTTATATTCTCGATTAGCGCCTTTTGAAGGCTGATTTAAAGTTTGTCTCGAAGGTCAACATAGTGATTTATGCACTTCTTATCCGTGCAAAGATAGTAATTTAATATTGACTTTGATAAAAAGTTAAATCATTTTAACTACCTTGATGCGATTTTTTTCCTTTCAGAGTGCTTTTCTATATGCTTCGAGTGTTTTTATCCGCAATATTTTCCATCAGTGCATCATAAAGACACGCTGTTCGTCTGTCATGCCAGCAGCGCCAATGTGTCCTTGATGCGTTTCATCGCCTCGCGGATATTGTCGTCGCTTGTGGCATAGCTCATGCGGAAGCAGTATGGGTCGCCGAATGCGTCGCCGCCCACTGTTGCCACGTGGCCCACTTCGAGCAGGAACATGGCGAGATCCGTTGAGTTTTCTATCTTCTTCCCGTTGTAGCTCTTGCCGAAGAAGCTGCTGCATTTAGGGAACAGGTAGAAGGCGCCTTCCGGTTTGTTCACTTCCAGTCCCGGTATGTCCTTGGCGAGTTCCACGATAAGGTCGCGGCGTCTTTCAAACGCTTTCCTCATTGTCTCCACGCATTCCTGCGATGTGGTATAGGCAGCCTCTGCCGCTTTCTGGCTCACTGAGCAAGGGCCGCTCGTATACTGCCCCTGCAGTTTGTTGCATCCTTTCACTATCCATTCCGGAGCTGCTATGAATCCTATTCTCCATCCTGTCATGGCGTATGCCTTAGACACTCCGTTCACGATTATCGTTCGCTCTCTCATTCCCTCTATGTGGGCGATGCTGCTGTGCTTGCCCACGTAGTTGATGTGTTCGTAGATCTCGTCGGCGAGCACATACAGTCCTTCATGTCTTTTTATCACCTCAGCAAGCCCTCTGAGTTCTTCTTCAGAGTACACGCTGCCTGTAGGGTTGCTTGGCGAGCACAGGATGAGCATCCTTGTCTTTGGCGTTATGGCAGCTTCGAGCTGCTCCGGTGTCATCTTGAAGTTCTGTTCGAATCCGGCTTCAACGATAACCGGTTCTCCTCCGGCAAGTTTCACCATCTGCGGATAGCTCACCCAGTATGGAGCAGGGATTATCACCTCTTCTCCATCATTTACGAGTGCCATCACCGTGTTGCATACACTCTGCTTGGCACCGTTAGACACGAGAATCTCGTTTGTTGAGTATTCCAGTCCGTTTTCCTTCTTCAGCTTTTCGACGATAGCCTTTCTCAGTTCGATATATCCCGGCACTGGCGAGTATCTCGAGTAGTTCTCGTCGATAGCTTTCTTGGCCGCCTCCTTGATATGGTCAGGTGTGTTGAAGTCCGGTTCTCCCACGCTCATGTTGATAACGTCGATACCTTGCGCTTTCATTTCTCCGCTTTTCTGCGACATCGCTAATGTAGCCGAAGGAGCGAGCCTGTTCAGGCGGTCTGATAATTTTGTCATATAAGATGTGTTATGTGTTTATATTTGTTGCAAAAGTATATTATTTTCTTCTCTTTAACGAATAATTCTCACTTTTATTTTGTAATATGTGTTAAGTAATAGCAACAAGGGCTGTTTCATAGAACAATATGTCTAAGAAACAGCCCTTTGCCGTGTATGTAATGTCTTGTTATTTCATTCTCCGGTCCCTATATATATATTATAGGTGAAGGTTGTGTCCCATGCGCAGCTTTTTGGTCTGGAGATATTTGTAGTCGTATTCGTTAGGTGCGATTTCGATTGGTATGTTCTCCACGATTTCCAGTCCGTAAGCCTCAAGTCCCACTCTCTTTGTAGGGTTGTTGGTGAGGAGTCTCATCTTGCTCACTCCGAGCTGTCTGAGAATCTGTGCTCCGCATCCGTAGTCTCTCTCGTCCGGCTTGAATCCCAGGTGTATGTTTGCCTCTACTGTGTCGAGACCTTTCTCCTGCAGTTTGTATGCGGCAATCTTGTTCATCAGTCCGATGCCTCTACCTTCCTGCTGCATGTATACCACTACGCCCTTTCCTTCTTTTTCTATCATCTCCATCGACTTGTGGAGCTGTTCTCCGCAGTCGCATCTCTTGCTTCCGAAGATGTCGCCGGTAGAGCATGAGGAGTGAACTCTGACGAGGATCGGTTCGTTTGGCTCCCAGCTTCCCTTGATGAGTGCCATGTGTTCCATTCCGTTGCTTGTCTGGCGGAACGGCACGAGTCTGAAGTGTCCGTATGCCGTCGGCATGTCCACTTCTTCTCCTTTTTCCACGAGCACCTCATTCTTGAGTCTGTATGCTATCATGTCTTTGATGGAAATCGTCTTCAGACCGTATTCCTTGCCGAACTCCAGCAGCTGTGGCAGTCTTGCCATCGTGCCGTCTTCGTTCATAATCTCCATCAGTGCACCGGCAGGGTAGAGTCCTGCCATGCGGCAGAGGTCGATGGCGGCTTCGGTGTGGCCGCTTCTTCTGAGCACTCCGTTGTCCTGTGCATAGAGCGGGTTCACGTGTCCTGGTCTGCCGAAGGTTGTCGGTTTGGAACTTGGGTCGGCGAGAGCCTTTATAGTCTCTGCTCTGTCGTGTGCGGATACTCCTGTGGAGCATCCTTCCAGCTTGTCCACCGTCACTGTGAACGGCGTGCCGAGCATAGAGGTGTTGTCAGACACCTGGTGTGGCAGGTCGAGTTCCTTGCATCTCGACATAGTGATGGGCACGCAGAGCACGCCTCTGGCATGCTTGAGCATGAAGTTCACTTTCTCGGCGTCGATCTTCTCGGCTGCGATGATGAGGTCGCCCTCGTTTTCGCGGTCCTCGTCATCCACTACGATAACGAATTTGCCTTCTTTGATGTCTTCGATGGCCTCTTCTACGGTATTGAGCTTTAAATTCTCCATTGTGATTGTTACCTTATTATATAATATATAAATTTCTTTGTATATAAATTCTCCTGTTTGTCATCTTGCCGTCGGCTCCTCTTTCATTTCAGTGAGCCTGTCTGTCATCAATTTGTTGGTCTCGCTGATTTTCTTGAGGTCTCTCATCAGTCTCAGTCTGAATCTCCACATCCTGAAGAAGAAGAACAGACCTGCCGGCACGATTATGGCGGCGGTGATGTTCAGCCATTTCCTCTCGAACGGTCTTGTGTGTGATTTCACCATTATCACGGGATATTCGTTCAGGCAGTTTATCACCTTTCTGTCTTTTGAGTTCGAAAGGTCGGCAATGGTGCTTTCGAGCAGTTCGCCGATGCGCTCCATCTCGTGGTCCGGCTGATATTTGAAGAACACGTTGATGAAGTTTGGCGGAGATTTCAGCTTGTGTGTCGTGGCATACTGCTTTATCTCCTTGGTTATCTGTTCGATGTTCTGCCGGTCTTTCTCATAGTCGGGAGTCTCTATTATCACCGTCTTTCTCGTTATGCTCCTCTTCGTTCTCAGTCCGAGCAGCTTTGCCGCCACCTTCTTGTATGCATCGATGTTGAACACCACGGAGTCATTGTTCGCCTTATAGGTGAAGAATATGGCGAGCGGTGTCAGTACGGATGTCGCGATGCTCTTTCCGAACCATACCGCCCACATGCCGCCGCGCGCCATTCTGTATCCGGTATTGTCGAAGATATAATATACGATGAATACGAGCACCGAGATGATTACCGGCACTCCGAGTCCGCCCTTTCTGATGATTGCTCCCAACGGGGCACCGATGAAGAAGAATATGATGCACGAAAGGGCGAGCGTGAATTTGTTTATCGCCTCTATCTTGTGCTGGCGCAGCAGCTTGTCGCCGTCGCCCGTCACCATTGCCTTGAACTGCAGTTCGTTCATGTTGTTCTGCACCGTCGACATGGCGTTGTTCACAGCCCTCAGCTTGTTGTCTGCCGTTAGCGATTCGAATTTCTTCTTCACGTTGAACTTTCCGCTCTCCACTTCTTTCTTTATCCTTAAGGAGTCGCTTCTCGAAATCTTCTGGCTGCCCAGGAGCATGAATCGGGCGTCTTTGTAGAATGCACGTCCGATGCTGTCATATTCATGACTTATCGAGTCCATATCGTGGCTTATCTGGGATATGCTCTTTGCCTTGGCGTTGTTGGAAAGCGAACTTGCGTCGGCAAGGTTGAATCCGTTGTCGAAGTCGAGTACGATTTTCTTGGAGATGAACGTCTCCCGTCTGTATGGCACGTTGGCGCTGCCCGTGACGTCAGACGACTTCATGTTTTCAAACCACTCTCCGCTATGCAGCGTCAGCACGAGGTGCTTCTTCTCTGCCGTAGACTGCAGCATGCCCGAGTCGGCGAGTATTATCGCTGCATCCTCGAAACTGTCGGTCATGCGGTAAATCATTATGCCATAGAGCATTCCTGAGTTAAGGTCCTTCTTCTGCACATACAGGTTGCAGTTCGGTATTCCGTCGTAGAACACGCCTTCCGGTATTTCCAGTTCCGGACTCTTCTGCTTCATCGACATCAGCAACTGAGCGAACTGCATGTTGGCGCTTGGTGCCACCACATCCTGGAAGTAGAACGACACTCCGGATATTATCAGTGTTATGGCTATCAGCGACCTGAAAGCCTGCATCAGCGATATTCCAGCAGCCTTGATGGCAGTAAGCTCACTGCTCTCGCCGAGGTTTCCGAAGGTTATCAGCGACGACAGCAGGATGGCCAGCGGCAAAGCCTGCGGCACGAGAATCAGACTCATATACCAGAAGAACTGCGCCATTACCTCCACCGACAATCCCTTGCCGATGAGTTCATCGACATATCTCCATAGAAACTGCATCATCAGCACGAACTGGCAGATGAAGAATGTTCCGATGAAGAGCATTCCGAATTGTCTGGATATGAAGATGTCTAATTTCTTTATTCTAAGCATTGTCTTGTGGTATCATAGGGCGTCATTGCCCAATAACGGTGCAAAAATACTACAAAAAATCGGAAGTCAGAAAATATTTCCTTCTATTTACCAAGTTTTGAGTATTTCAACATTTCCCGATGCGTTATTTGTGTTATAATCAGTGGATAAGTCATGTAGCAGCGGATATGTCATATATCAGCGGATTTCATTTCCGGTGTCAGCGGTTTTCATTGGCGTTTTGTTTTTTTTCGTTGTGCCAATAATCCCCAGACTGTCTGATGGTCGATTAGAGGGATATACAGTCAGATACGAAAAAACTCCCCTGAAATCCGTTGTATGGTTTCAGGGGAGTAGCTTTCCAGGTCGGATCGTTCAAGTGCCGACGTTATTTCCTTTTTCTGTTGGCTCTTTGCTGGCGGTATTTCGCTTTCTGCATGGCTGAGCCACTACCGTGGGCACCAGTTATGTATGCCTTTTTCTTGGCTTTCGTCTTCACCTTGCCGTTGGAGTCGTCGCTCTTTCTGGCCGGTCTGAATGTCATGCCGCCTTCGATGATCTGATCTATGTCCATATTCGTGATATTAATGGTGGAAGAGTCTCACGCCGGTGAATGCCATCGTGATGCCATATTTGTCGCAGGTGTCGATGACATGGTCGTCACGCACCGAACCACCTGCCTGTGCGATATATTCCACACCGCTCTTGTGGGCGCGTTCGATGTTGTCGCCGAATGGGAAGAAGGCATCGCTGCCCAGTGCCACCTTGGTGTTCTTGGCAATCCACTCCTTTTTCTCTTCCATCGTCAGCACCTCCGGCTTCTCTGTGAAGAACTGCTGCCATGTGCCGTCGGCGAGCACGTCGTCGTGGTCCTCGCTGATATACACGTCGATGGTGTTGTCGCGGTCAGCGCGGCGGATACCCGGCACGAAAGGAAGGTTCATCACCTTCGGGTGCTGGCGCAGCCACCAGATGTCAGCCTTGTTGCCGGCCAGACGCGTGCAGTGGATGCGGCTCTGCTGTCCGGCGCCGATGCCGATAGCCTGTCCGTCCTTCACGTAGCAAACAGAGTTGCTCTGTGTGTATTTCAGTGTGATGAGACTGATGATGAGGTCGCGCTTGGCCTCCTCTGTGAATTCCTTGCTCTTGGTAGGGATATTCTCGAAGAGCTTCGGGTCGTCGAGCTTCACCTCGTTGCGTCCCTGCTCGAATGTGATTCCGAACACCTGCTTGTGTTCAATCGGTGCTGGTTTGTAAGTAGGGTCTATCTTAATCACATTGTATGTACCCTTGCGCTTGTCGTGGAGGATTTCCAGAGCCTCAGGCGTAAAGTCCGGGGCAATAACTCCGTCGCTCACTTCCCTCTTGAGCAGCGTTGCCGTAGCGGCGTCGCAAGTGTCGCTCAATGCCACGAAGTCACCGTATGAACTCATGCGGTCGGCGCCGCGTGCCCTTGCGTATGCACAGGCGATGGGTGAGAGTTCCATCTTCAGGTCGTCAACGAAGTATATCTTCTTCAGTGTGTCGCTCAGTGGCAGTCCCACAGCGGCGCCTGCCGGTGATACATGCTTGAAGCTGGCTGCTGCAGGCAGTCCTGTAGCTTCTTTCAGCTCCTTCACGAGCTGCCAGCTGTTCAGGGCATCAAGGAAGTTGATGTAGCCCGGACGGCCGTTTAATACTTCGATTGGGAGTTCGCCCTCTTCCATGTAAATTCTTGAGGGCTTCTGATTCGGATTGCATCCGTACTTTAACTGTAACTCTTTCATTATAATGTCTCTTTACCTATTTTGCTGCAAAATTACTTCTTTTTTGTCAGATGTCAAAGCGTTGTGGCGAAAAGTGTATATGACGTGCGGAAGAAGGCATTGAAAGAAGCCGGTCTCCGCATAGACAGGAGACCGGCAATAATTTGTCTTTATAGAGAAAATGACCCGTTGGCGGAATAAGTTTAGCTCACACTTAATCCTAATAACCGATTTGGGTTAATTTGGGCACGGTGCTTGCCCAACTGGGGCACGGTGCTTGCCCATCATGGGTAACGTGCTTGCCCCTGTTGGGCAGATTTGCTGTCAGACGTCTGCCCAATAAGTGACTGTTGTAACACCCATATTTCCATATTACAGGATTCTGCCAACGCAAACGATTCCTGTCGTCTGAATTCCTCTCATTTGACAATTCCTTCCATCTGACAATTCCTTTCATCAGCAAACTGTCCAGACAATTGCCTGACAATCGCAAGATAGTCAACTATCTGTTTGTCAGAACGTTACGGTGAAAAACCAGATGGTCTGACAGTTTTTTGGAAATTCTCTGTCATACAGTAAATCAGCGTTATTTCTTCCATAGCTTCGTCATGTCTTCGAGAGTCTTGCCTTTAGTTTCAGGAACCAGTTTCCAGACGAATAGTGCGGCAAGCACACAGATGACGCCATACATCACATAGGTGAACCAATGTCCGAAGTCGTCGCCTTCGGTGAGATGCATGTTGAATAGCGGTACGAAGGTGGAACTCACGATGAAATTGAATATCCACTGGAAGGCTACTGCAATGGCAACCGCTGCACCACGGATGGTGTTTGGGAAGAGCTCGGCGATGAGAACCCAGGCGATAGGGCCCCACGAGAACATGAAGCTCGCACTGTATACCATGATGCTCAGCATCGTCACCGTGCCAAGACTCGGGTTGCCGAAGGTGAGTGCCACGCCGAGCGCACCTATTGCCATGCCGATAGAACCCCAGATGAGCAGAGGCTTGCGTCCGAGTTTCTCTACCGTGAACACTGCAACGAGCGTGAACGATATGTTTACGATACCCATGATAACGGTCTGCACCATAGGGTCTTTCATTCCCATGTCTTCATAGATGCGGGGAGCGTAATAGAGCACGGCGTTGATACCCACTGCCTGTTGGAATACCGAGAGCATCACTCCCACGAAGATGCAGAGGAAACCATAGGTCATAAGAGGTTCCGTCCTCACGGTAATAGTCTCCTTTATATCTCTGATTATCTCCTTCGCCTTGTTCGAACCGTTGATGCGGGCGAGGATACCCTCAGCTTTCTTGTCCTGTCCTATCATCACGAGATAGCGAGGGGTTTCGGGCACGAAACATATCAGCAGAGTGAAGAGTGCTGCCGGCACGCATTCGCTGCCGAACATATACCTCCATCCCGTTTCCACCGTCCATTGGCAGTCAGCCCAGTTAGCAATCTTGCCTACAGCATCGTATATAGGGTTGGCGTGAGATCCGAGGATGATGAAGTTGACGAAATACACCACGAGCTGTCCGAAGATGATCGCAAACTGGTTCCAGCTGACGAGCATTCCGCGGATATTGCTCGGTGCCACCTCGCCGATATACATCGGACAGATGGCAGACGCCATTCCTACACCGAAGCCGCCAAGCACACGGTAGGCATTGAACACATATAGCAACTCCAGGCTTGCCCTGCCCTGTGGCATAATATACGATTCGGGTTCCATCGAACCCCATGCCGACATGAAAAAGCAGATGCCGGCGAATATCAGCGAACGCTTGCGGCCGAAGCGGCTTGCGAAGAATCCTGATACGGCGCTGCCGAAGATGCAGCCGATGAGAGCACTCGAACTGGTGAAGCCGTGCATGAAGTCGGAGTACTGAAAGTCGGCAGCCCCTTTGAAGAACGCCTGTAGTCCCTTCTCTGCACCCGAAATCACAGCCGTGTCGTAGCCGAAGAGCAGTCCGCCCAACACCGCCACCATGACGATAGAGATTAGATATGACCTGCTGCCGTTTTCCTGCCAGGCCACATTCTGTTGTGTCTGTTTCATTTTGTTTTTTGTTTTACGTAGGTTAGTTCGTTATTATGAGGCAAAGGTAATGTTTATTGTTCGAAAAACATAATGTATTGAGCAGAATAATTATGAAAAACGTTTCCGTAGCATCGATAATCCACTTGTTTTGGCATTTTTTACACCATAAAACAAACTGTCATGTTCCTTTTTGCCGATGTTTTAAAAATAAGTCGATAATTTTGCGTAAATTTGCATCCACGGAAAAGCCGACGTTTCCATACACGGTGGTGTGGTAGCGCAGACAGGCTTTCCGTTATATAGGCAAGATGAAATTCAGAGACGTTATAGGACAGGAAGAAGCCAAGCGGCAGCTGCTGCAGCTCGTCGCCGAAGGCCGTGTGCCCCATGCCATGCTATTCTGTGGCCCGTTGGGATGCGGCAAGATGGCGCTTGCCATGGCTTTTGCCTCATTCCTGCTCGGAGAGCGTGACGACGATGATGCCGACCAGCATGCCGCCGCAGCAGCCATGCCGCCGCTAACCGCCGACAAGCGCCGCAGCGCAGAGGCGATGCTTGCCAAATGGGGACATCCCGACCTGTTCTTCTCATATCCCGTGATAAAACCTGCCGGCACTTCGTCAGAACACAAGATGGAAAGTGATGATTTTGCCCGGCAATGGAACGAGATGATATGCAAGTCGCCGTATTTCTCAATGGCCAACTGGCTCACTGCCATGGGTGCCGCCAACCAACAGCCGATTATCGGAGTGGGAGAGAGCAATGCGCTCGTACGTAAACTCAGCATGAAGTCGAGTCAGGGCGGATACAAGGTGTGCATAATATGGTTGCCGGAGAGGATGAACGGTGAATGCGCCAACAGTATGCTGAAGCTGATAGAGGAGCCGCCACACCAGACCGTGTTCATAATGGTTTGTGAGGAACCGGAGAAACTCCTTGAAACTATCCGCAGCCGTACTCAGCGGTTCGACTTCAAGCGCATAGACACTCCGTCGATGGAGCAGACGCTCATAGACAAACGATATGTGGCGCCCGATATGGGCCACCGCATAGCGAGAGTGGCAAACGGCAACTGGCTTGCCGCAGAGGCAGAACTTGATGCAGGCAACGAGAACAGACTCTTTCTCGACATGTTCATAATGCTCATGCGACTGGCATATATGCGCAAGATAAAAGACCTGAAGAAATGGAGCGAAGCGGTGGCGGGATACGGAAGAGAACGACAGAAGAGTATGCTCGCATATTTCGGAAGACTCATAAGAGAGAATTTCATGTATAACTTCCATAAACCCGAACTCAACTACATGACTGCCGAAGAGGAGAACTTCTCGAAGAATTTCGCCCGTTTCATCAACGAGGCGAATGTGGTGGAGCTGTCGGAACTCTACGAGCGTGGAATACGCGACATAGGACAGAACGCAAATGCCAAGATCGTGTTCTTCGACATCGCGCTGAAGACAATCGTGCTGCTCATACAGAAATGACATTCCGGATGGGAAGCACGGACAATATATATACACACAATATTTTATTAATAAAGAAAAGAGAATTACGATATGGACTTCAAGAATATGAAATTCACCGTTGGCGACGGTTGTTCTCGCGGACTCTGCCGAAGAGGCTGCGGAAGGCAGGACCGCCAGCTGAATACATACGACTGGCTCGCTGATGTGCCGGGAAATGCCGAGAGCACAGACCTTGTTGAGGTGCAGTTCAAGAACACCCGAAAGGGATATTACCATAATGTCAATGCCCTCGATCTGAAGAAGGGCGATGTGGTGGCTGTGGAGGCAAGTCCGGGTCATGATATCGGAGTGGTGACGCTCACGGGAAAGCTCGTGAAACTGCAGGTCAAGAAGGCGAACCTCAAGTCTATGGACGACATCAAGCGCATATATCGCATAGCGAAACCAGTGGATATCGACAAATGGCGCGAGGCGAAGAGCCGCGAACACGGCACCATGATTCAGAGCCGACAGATAGCCAAAGACCTCAACCTGCAGATGAAAATCGGTGATGTGGAGTATCAGGGCGATGGCAACAAGGCGATTTTCTATTATATCGCCGATGAGCGAGTGGACTTCCGCCAGCTTATCAAGGTGCTTGCCGAGACTTTCCATGTGCGTATCGAGATGAAGCAGATCGGAGCCAGACAGGAAGCAGGACGCATCGGCGGAACAGGACCTTGCGGCAGAGAACTGTGTTGCGCCACATGGATGAAGAACTTCGTGTCGGTGAGCACAGGAGCAGCCCGATATCAGGA
Organism: Prevotella pectinovora; assembly: GCF_041323955.1. NCBI lineage: Bacteria > Pseudomonadati > Bacteroidota > Bacteroidia > Bacteroidales > Prevotellaceae > Prevotella > Prevotella pectinovora. The sequence goes on along the minus strand of NZ_JBGLIV010000001.1, from coordinate 2,251,168 downwards.
CATCTCGCTCAATCCGCAGAAGCTCGCAGGAATGTGTGCCAAACTGAAATGCTGTCTCAACTATGAGGTGGACAGCTACATAGAGGCAGGCCGCAAATTGCCGAGCCGCGAAGTGGTGCTGCAGACTATGGATGGCGACCACTTCCTCTTCAAGACAGATATCCTGGCAGGTCTTGTGACATATTCCACCGACAAGCGCCTCGCAGCAAACCTCGTGACAATCACCGCTCAGCGCGCACTCGAGATTGTGGAGATGAACAGGCGGGGAGAAAAGCCTGACTCGCTCAGCGACAGCGATGAGCCTATGACGGAGAACCATCAGGTGGACCTTCTGGCAGGCGAGAGTCTCACGAGATTTGACAAGGCAAAGAAAAAGAAGAAACAGAAGTCGCGTGGCAACAAAGCTCAGGACAACAAGGATGCTAAGGCTGCAAACGCCAACAACCAACAGCCTGCAAACAACCAGCAAGGAGGCAACCAGCAGGCTTCAGCCGAGAACAGGAAGCAGCGCCGGGCAGAAGGCAAGCAGCAACGTCAGGAGGACAAGCCACAGCAGCAACGTCAGGAGGGCAAGCCGCAACAACGCCAAGAGGGTAAACAACAGCAGCGCCCTGATAACAAGCCACAGCGTGACGCCAAACCTCAGCGCCCTGATGCCAATGGCGACCAACAGAAACCACAGGACGACCGTCAGAGACAGCGCGGACCTAAGCAGCAGAGGAATGGTGGAAACGGAAACGGCGGACAGCGTCGTCGTCAGGGAAAACCTAACACTCCCCAACAGCCGAAGCAGGAGAAAGCAAATGACGGCGGCAACCAGTAAAAATAACGACAACGCAGATATGCACTTCAGACACACCATATTATATATAATGACATTCGCCGCAGTAATAGTGGCGAATGTCTTTGCATCATGCACTACCGACACCGTGTATAACACCTACGACCATACGCCGCTATCAGGCTGGGAGAAGAACGACACCCTGTCTTTCGACGTTCCCAAGATGAAGCAGGCTGGTGTATACTCTCAGTCTCTGGGCGTCAGGATGACGGAGATATTCCCGTTCACGAGCGTCAGTCTGATAGTGCAGCAGACGGTATATCCTTCCGGCAAGGTGGTTACCGACACCATCAAGTGTCCTATCACCGACAGCAGAGGAAATTTTCTCGGCGATGGTGTCAGTGCATACCAATACTCTTTCCCCATCCGTGAGATATCTCTCAACAAAGGCGACTCGCTGCATATCTGTGTGCGCCACAACATGAAGAGGGAGATACTTCCCGGTGTGTCAGACATCGGCGTGAAGATAGTGAAGAGATGATGGAGAATCTGATATGGAATTTCAGGATAAACAAAATCCTCTCTTCTAAAAAATCCAATTAAGCCCTAATGAACGTTTAGGGTTAAAACATAATGACCGATTCTGGTTAAACCCAAATCGGTCATTAGACCGTTTAATGTATAATTATAATAACTGCTTGCAGTCTTTTGTTTTTTATAAGGCGCCTTTTGCTTGTTTTTAATTCGCAATAGCTCGCTATTACTCATTAAAAGCCAAACAAAATCCATCCTTCTAAAAAGCAAAATCCAAGCAAGCCCTAATGACCGATTTGGGTTAAAAAATATAATGACCGATTGTGCACTAAGCTGCAATCGGTCATTTTTTTTCTTATGTCATTGAATATTATTTCGGCATATTCCTTGCCGCATCGATTCTCAGGAAGATGAAAAGAAGAATCGTGAATCCCCACAGCGACGATCCTCCGTAGCTGAAGAACGGCAGCGGAATACCGATTACAGGCGTCAGTCCCAACACCATTCCCACGTTGATGAAAACATGGAAGAGGAAAACGCTCAATACGCAATAGCCATACACCCTGCCGAAACGGAACGGTTGTCGCTCCGCCATCTTTATCAGTCTGATGATGAGGGCGAGGAACAATAGCAATACTCCAGCTGACCCTACGAATCCCTCCTCTTCGCCAACGGTGCAGAAAATGAAGTCGGTGTCCTGCTCCGGCACGAATTTCAATTTCGTCTGTGTTCCGTTCAGAAATCCCTTGCCCTTCAGTCCGCCAGAACCGATGGCTATCTCGCTCTGGTGAACATTGTAGCCGGCACCCTTCAGGTCTTCGTCGAGACCAAGCAGCACGTTGATGCGCACTCGCTGATGAGGCTCCATCACATTGTTCAATACGTAGCTTGCAGAATAGAAGAATGCCACTGAACCGACGGTGAACAACAGGATAAGGAAATAGTTGCGCATCCTCGTATACAACGCCTGGTATAGCAGATAGCCGATGAGAATCAGCGTAACTGCGAGCTGTACGTAAACGATATTGAAAGGCAACACGAATTCTGCGAACAGTACCGACAGCACCGTGGCACCCACTGAATAAGCTATGATGAGCCACGACTTGTGTTTGTCTTTGCAGTATGTGCGCACCATGCCGGCTGTGAATATCTGTACCAGCAGCAACACGACGAACGGTCCGATAGGAGTGGGCGAGGGTTCGATGAGAGTCTCGCCGTATCTGATTCCCACAACGAAATACACCACCATCGCTACTCCTGTGAACAATACGCTGCCCGGCATTCCCTCACGATAGAACATCAGGAAGAAAGACAGGTATACCAATGCAGAACCCGTTTCCTTCTGTGCCACGATGAAGAGCATCGGCAGCAATACGATGCCGCAGGCAGTGGCGAAGTCGCGCCAGCGGTGTATGTCGAAACCATAGGCGCTCATGAATTTCGCCACGGCAAGGGCAGTGGCAAACTTGGCGAACTCTGCCGGTTGCAGTCGCAGCGGACCGAGCACGAGCCACGACCTCGAGCCTTTGATTTCGTGTGGGTTGAATATCGTGGCAAAGAGCAGCAGGAGCAACACCATATATATCACGTAGGCGAAGGTGTCGTAGAACTTGCTGTCGAGCATCAGCAACACGAAGCCCAGTGCTATCGAAGTGCCTATCCATACTATCTGCATGCCGGAGCGGGCACCCAGTGAGAATATGTCGTTGTCGCCATAGGTGTAGCTCGCTCCGCATACGCTGATCCATCCGAAGCAGAGCAGCGCCACATAGATTATTATCGTCCACCAGTCCAGAGAGCGAAGCACGCTCGGTTGTTTATCTGTCACTTGAGCCATATGCTATACGTCTGTGTTGGAATGCCTCTGCCTCTTTCTCAGAAGAAGGCGACAGCTTTCCGTTAATATACTGTTCCATCATCAGTCCGCCGATAGGTACACCGTAGTCGGCTCCCCATCCTCCGTTCTCCACGTAGACGGCGATGGCTATCTTTGGTTTGTTCATCGGGGCGAAGCCCATGAATACGGAGTGGTCGTGGCCGCGGTTCTGGGCTGTACCGGTCTTTCCGCAGGCTTCTATCGGCAGTCGGGAGAGCATTTTGCAGGTGCCGTCCATTGCCGACTTCCTCATTCCCGCCACGATATATTCGTACGACCGGTGGTTTGCCTTGGTGTAATGGCGCTCTCTGAATTCCGGTTTGAGATACTCGCCCTTCACCTTCTTCACCACGTGTGGCGTATAGAAGAATCCTCTGTTGGCGATAGTCGCTCCCAGGTTGGCAATCTGGAGCGGGGTGAGGTTCACCTCGCCCTGTCCGATGCTGATACTGATTACCGTCAGTCCGTTCCACGATCCCTTGTATGCCTTGTCGTAGAACTGTGCGTTTGGAATCAGTCCGCGTTTCTCTCCCGGCAGGTCTATGCCCAGTTTATATCCGAATCCCATGCTCACCATGTAGTCGCGCCATGTGTTCATGGCATCCTGCACGGTTTTGTATCTCTTTCTGTTGCCCAGCATATAATACAGTCCCCAGCAGAAATATCCGTTACATGAAGTGCCTATTGCCGGCACTATGGATAACGGTGAGGCGTGTCCGTGGCATCCCACATGGAGTCCGCGGAACGAGAATCCGTGATGGCATGGGAAAGCCGTGGATGGCGACACGATGCCTTCGGTCAGGAACGTCAGGCCCTGTGAAGTCTTGAAGGTGGAGCCCGGAGGATACTGTCCCATGATTGAGCGGTTGAGCAACGGACGGTAGGGGTCTTTCATCAGGTAGTGGTGCATCTTGCCTCTCATCCTTCCCGTCATCAGACGCGGGTCGTAGCTTGGCGACGACACCATGCAAAGCACCTCTCCCGTGGCAGGCTCGATGGCAACGATACTTCCTATCTTGCCCTGCATCAGTCTCTCGCCGAGCGCCTGCAGCTGCAGGTCGATGCCGAGCGTGAGGTCTTTGCCGGCAATGGGCTTGGTGTCGAACTTGCCGTTCTGGTAGCTGCCCTGTATTCTGCCGTGTGCGTCGCGCAGCAGGATATGCACTCCCTTGGTGCCGCGCAGCTCTTTCTCGTAGTATTTCTCTATGCCGAGCTTTCCGATATAGTCGCCTGCCTGGTAGTAGTCGTCGTCTTCGATGTCGGCGAGTGAAACCTCGCTCACATCGCCAAGCACGTGTGCGGCATAAGGATACATATATTGTCGGATGCTGCGCTTCTGTATGTAGAAACCGGGAAACCGGTATATCTTTTCCTGGAACACGGAGTTTTCCTCTGATGTCAGCTGGCTCATGAAGAGCTGCTGGGTGAATCTGGAGTAGCCGGGGTTCTTTGAACGGTCTTTTATATCGTTCATCCTTTTTATGAAGAATTCCTTGGTAATGCCCAAGGCGTTGCAGAAAGCCATGGTGTCGAGGCGTCCGCTCTCCTCGTTCATTATCACCATTATGTCGTAGGCATGCTGGTTGTATACGAGGAGTTTGCCGTGGCGGTCGGTGATGGCGCCACGGGCGGGGAATTCTATTTTTTTCAGGAATGCGTTACTGTCGGCATTCTTCTTGTAGTCCTCACTCATGATCTGCAACACGAAGAGTCGTATGATGTAGATGATGATGATGACCATGGCAACGCCGCCAATCACGTATTTCCTGTTTTCTAATCCGAAATCTTTGCTCATTTCTTGAAATTGTTGTTTCCTGCTCTTGTCAGTCTCTTCTCACGTTTTCCACCACGAGCACGAGCAATACTGTTATTATGGTGCTGCCCACGATGTTGTATATCCACTGCAGCCAGTTGAAGAAGTTGAAGGTCTCGAGTGTAAAGAATGTGATACAGAATATGAACACGAGTATCGATGTGTAGCTGATATACTTCACCGGACCGAGCGTGCGGAACGACGGTTTCAGGTCGTCCTGGTTGTCGTGTGCCACGAAGATGTTGAGCACGTATGGCTGTAGCAGCGACATGAGAGTCATTGAGGCTGCCGCCAGTCCGGGGGTGTTAGAGAAGATGTCTACACACAGTCCGATGACAAATCCCCAAAGTAGGTTTGCCCATTGCGGACAGAAGCGGTTGATGCGCAGCACGAGATATACGTAGAGTAGCGGAGTGGCGCATCCCAGCAGGTGTATGTTGTTGAGTACCAGCACTTGTGCCAGTACGAGTATTGTCAATAGGAGGATTCTTTTTATGATGTCGATGCTCATTATTTGTTCCTTTCCCTTTATTGGTGATAAAGTTGTCGTGGCGGTACCGCCTTGTTATTTCTTGCTGGTGTCTCTCGGTTTCAGCGAGTCTTGAGCCGCTTTCAGCAACAGAGCCTTGTCTTTGAGCGCACTGTTGTCTATCACGCATACGTGGCGCAGTTTGCCGAAGTCGGTTGAGAGTCTTAACTGCACTCGGTATGAGAGTCCGTCGGAGGAGTTGAACACGTGGAGAATCTTGCCCACCATTATTCCTGGCGGGAATATCGACGAGTATCCGTTTGTCACCACGTAGTCGCCGAGGGCGAATCTGGCATGGCGCGGCACATCGTCAACATAGGCAATGTCGCTCGGTGTTCCCTTCCAGTGCAGGAAACCGAAGTATCCCCTCTTGCGTATCATGACGCTGATGTTCGAGTTCACATTTATCACCGGCAATACTATAGAGTAGTGATCAGATGCCATATACACCACTCCCACTACTCCCGTGCCGCATGCCACTCCCATGTCCTCGTGTATTCCGTCAGCTTTACCTTTGTCTATGGTGATGAGGTTGTCTTCACGGTTTATGGTGCTCTGTATCACCTTCGCCGGAATGAGCTTGAAGCCGGCAAGCGCCTGTTTCTGACACTGTTCCATGGCGAGGGAGTCGCCGTGGTGGGTGGCGATGTATTGAGTGAGGGCTCTTACTTGCTGTTCGAGAATGAGGTTGCGCTCGCTGAGCTTTTTGTTGCTCTGCGACATGTTGAAGAATGTCGTTACTGAGGAGTTGTATTCATATACCTTTCCTGCCACGGCGTTTGCCGAGGAGAAGTATACGCTGCCCTGGAAATTGTTGAACCTGAACAGCAGCACGAAGCATATCACTTCGAGAAGGATGAATACGAACCAGTGGTTGTATTTCGCCAAGAAGGCAAGAAGATTGCGCATTGTGTATCAAAAGAAAAAAGGCAAGGCTGTAAAAAAGTAAAAGGACTCTCGCTAGTCAGCGCTGACTTTTTACTTTTCTACGGCACTATACCTTTTCGCTGTTAAATTGTATTTTGTATTTCTTTGTTATCTCATGAGGAATGAGAAGCGGTCAACGTTCTTCAACGCGATGCCGGCTCCCTTGGCAACACTGTGCAATGGATCCTCGGCGATGTGGAACTTGATGTTGATCTTGTCGGTCAGACGCTTGTCCAGACCGCGCAGCAGAGCGCCACCTCCCGTCAGGTATATGCCGTTCTTCACGATGTCGGCATAGAGCTCCGGCGGTGTGTTCTCAAGTGCTGAAAGCACGGCGTTCTCTATCTTTGCGATTGTCTTGTCGATGCAGTGGGCAATTTCCTGATAGCATACAGGTACCTCCATTGGCAGGGCGGTGATGCGGTTCGGACCATGTACCACATAGTCTTCTGGTCCTTCCTCACCAAGGTCGGTGAGTGCGGAACCAACGTGTATCTTGATTCGCTCGGCCATACGCTCGCTCACCTTCACGTTGTGCTGACGGCTCATGTAGTCCTGGATGTCGGCTGTCAGGTCGTCGCCGGCGGTGCGGATGGAGTTGTTGGATACGATGCCGCCCAATGAAATCACGGCAATCTCGGTGCTGCCGCCACCGATGTCAACAATCATGTTACCCTCCGGAGCCTCCACGTCGATTCCGATACCGATGGCAGCTGCCATAGGCTCGAAAATCAGATATACGTCGCGGCCGTCGGCATGTTCTGCAGAGTCGCGCACGGCTCTCAGCTCAACCTCAGTAGAGCCTGAAGGCACGCCGATCACCATTCGCAGTGACGGCGAGAAGAGGCGGCTTCCTGTGTGTACCATCTTTATCAGTCCGCGCATCATCTGCTCACAGGCAGTGAAGTCGGCAATCACGCCGTCGCGTAGCGGACGGATGGTGCGTATGTTGTCGTGAGTTTTCTCATACATCATCTTGGCTTTTTCGCCAACGGCAATCATCTTGTCGGTGCGGCGGTCGAGAGCCACTACCGATGGCTCGTCAACTACTATCTTGTCATCACTGATGATGATAGTGTTGGCGGTACCCAAGTCCATTGCTATCTCTTGTATAAATGAAAAGAATCCCATATTCGTTCTTTTGCTTTTACCTTATTATATATATACTAAGTTCTTGCAAGCTTTCCCGCTTGTCCTGTCTGTTGACTGGCAGACTCTTTTTTTTCTCTCTCTTGACAGGTTGCCGCCTGTTGTTGCCGGCTCTTCATGTCTCCTTCCCGTCAGTTTCCGTTAGTCTTCTCGTCAACTTTTCTTTCTTTTGCTCCTCGCTTATTTCTCAAACCATGCGTGGATAGCCGTGTCGTAGTGGCTGCTCACTCCGAAAGCTCTTGTGGCGAACATGCGACGGTCTTCGATGTCGGTCTGGGCGCCCTTCTTGTTCAGTATGTCGAGCAGCACACCATATTCAGCCTTGCTTGGCACGATGACAACGTCTTTGAAGTTCTTTGCTCCGGCACGGATTAGCGAGATGCCGCCGATGTCGATCTTCTCGATGATGTCGGTCTCAGAAGCTCCGCTTGCCACGGTGTCCTCGAATGGATAGAGGTCTACGATGACCAAATCAATCTCTGGTATCTCGAATTCCTGCATCTGGTCGCGGTCGCCTTCGTTGTCGCGGCGGGCCAGGATGCCTCCGAATATTTTCGGATGGAGGGTCTTTACTCTTCCGCCAAGGATAGAGGGATATGTCGTTACGTCCTCCACTGCCTGGCATTCATAGCCAAGCGACTCGATGAATTTCTGTGTACCTCCTGTAGAAAGGAATTTCACACCCTCAGCATTCAGTTTTGCGAGAAGCTCATCCAGCCCGTCTTTGTGAAACACTGATACCAATGCGGTCTTGATTTGTCTTGTTCCAGCCATCTTCTGTTTCTTTATATGTCGTGTAAAAATATGAATTTGGTTGCAAAGTTACAAAATATCGTTATATTTCCCATTCTATTGCGGCGAAAAAATAGAGGATAGTAGCTATTTTTTGACTTTCGATAAACAAAGGGCGCTTATGGAGCAATTTATATTCCTTTTCAACCCAAATCGGGCTTTGGAACTTGTCGTATCAAACGGCTTCATGACCGTTTTGGAATCTGCCGGAATCCGTTGCCAAGCGCCTTGTTGTCATACTATGCTGAAATAGAGCCGCCTGTAGGCGAGATATATGAAATCAGCGGTTTTCACCCATCGTCTCTTCTTCAGCATCGAGATGCACAGTCGGCAAATCCTGTCGCCGGGTTCGTATGTCAGCGTCTCGTCGGCGATGGCAGCGTCAAGATTGCTGTCGGCAAGACATCTGAAGGCGTTGGCGATGCCGATGTCCACTGCCTTGCGGTATTTGCTGCCGTCGGCTACGGTCATGAAGAAATCCGCCACGAGCTGGCATGCCCTCAGGTGGGAGCGTAGATGCTTCTCTGATATGGTATGCGTATACGAAGTGTTGTTGTCCATGCGGTAGTAATACACGTTCTTGTCTACGGTCGCTATCCGTGAGTGATACACAGCCCTCGGCACCACGGCATAGTCTTCGCTGAAGTCGATGCCCTCCACACTGTATATTCCGTTCTCCGTCAGTGTCTCCCTGCGGTATAGCCTGCCCCATATCCTGTTTTTCACTATGTTCTGGCATAGCAGTGCCTTCAGGTATTTCTCCTTTCCCATCTGTGGCGGTCCCGCATATCTTGTGGCCTTGCCGTCTCTCCATTCTGAATATCCGCCGGTTACGATGTCGGCGCCGCTTTCCTCGGCCTTCGCCATCAGCAGGGCTATGGCGTCGAGGGGCAGGATGTCGTCGCTGTCCACGTGGGTCACGTATTCTCCCGTTGCCTTCTGCAGGGCGGTGAGTCTTGCTCCGCCAAGTCCTCTGTTGTGGTCATGGCGGATTATTCTTGTCTGACTTTTCCTCTGGGGATATTCTTCGGCCACCCTTTCAAGTATGGCGATACTGCCGTCCTTCGAACAGTCGTCTACGAACACATATTCTATGTTACCGTAAGTCTGTTCGAACAGTGATCTCGCACATTCTTCTATATATTTCTCCACGCCATATACCGGCACGAGTACTGACACTTTCTTCATATCTTACAAAAGTAACACTATTTTCTCTTTCTCTCGTTCCGCCTCTCCGGTTTTGTGTTAATTTAACCTTTTCGCATTCGCTGCTTTCTGATAATCCCCAACCGGTCATCGGTGCTTGTTTGGTTTTTCTCCAGGCAGAAAAGAGATGATTGTTTCATGGCAAAGGAGAACGGAGGTTGTGGCTTTGATATTCAAGATTTTATTTGTATGGCGTGGCTTTATATTGACAAGCCCCGACGGGTAGTGCTTACCGGTCGGGGCTTGTTGTAGATATGGGGCTTATGCGCTTATTCTATGGTGATTTTCCATAATATAGCGTCGGGCTCGATGTCTGACAGGGTGACAGGAATCAATCTCTCCGTGTCTTTCATCTTTGCCAACTTGTTATGGCCGCGTTGGGTGAGGTCTCTGATGAACGGTTCGCAATATACCTTTTCCGAACCGAGGTTGAGTCTGAGTTCACCTAAGTTTAACACCCACTTTATCTTGGTAGGCACGGCCTTCATCAGTGTGTGGTATTTTGTGTCTGCAGTCACTTTGATGCCCATCAGAGAGAGTTCTATTCCTGAACCCATGGCTATGCTGACGGAATTGATGGTTCCGGCATCGTCGGTGGTTACAGAAAACACTTCTTCTTCGTTTTTCAGATAGCTATACAGATATGTGCCATCTCCGAAGTCGGTCTTGTCGACTTTTGAATATAGCCCAGGACAGGAGTTCGGGATGTCTTTGACGTTGGCACCGATTCTTGCCTTCCAGAATCCAGTGGCGTCACCAGTCCATTGCGCATTGATGTTCTGTACGCATAATGCCGTGCTGGTCGTTTCCGTTCCGATCGCGTTCGCATTTAGTGCTGCAGCTAAAGCGATGCAGCAAGTAGCTAATTTTTTTATTGTATTCATATCGTAATTAATTAGTCGTCTATTCCTTCTTATTTTCTTGAAGCGAAGTACATTCCATCGTTGACAGCCATTCTCACCTGGTAGATGCCGGCCTGGTCTTGCGATACTTTCATCTTCTTGCCGTTGGGCAGAGTTGCCATGATGGTGCCGTCGTCGTTGAAACGGAACAGTTCCTTGATGGCGCCTTTGTCCTCGTAGCTCCAGCTCTTCTCCTTCTTGTTATATACAAGGTGTGACACCTCGCCGTCGGGAGAGGTTATCTCATAACCGTTCTTCAGTGTCTTCACGGCATACATGCGGCCGTCTTTGCCCATCACATTTTGGGTCTCACCCACCTTGGCCATCACTTTGCTGCCGCTCCAGAACTCGATGGTGTTGAGGATGAACAGGTCTGCCACGCCACACACGGCATAGGCAGGGCTTATCAGAAGGAACACAAGTTCGTTGAGGAACTTGCAGCTGCTAAGGCTCTTGTTCCAGTCTAACACCTTGTTGGTCAATCCGAAAGAACCGATACATGAACTCAGAGTCACCGTACCTGCTAACAGTGCAATAATGGATTTTGTCGTGAATTTTCTCATTTGCTATAGATTTTATTGTTATCGGATTATATATGTCTCTGCAAATATATGTTTTTTTCGCTTCCTGAACAATAATTACAGGGAATAAGTTGGATGAGAAGATTGTAAAAGTTGTTAACACCTTATGTCGTCAGAGGATATCACAGTCGTAATCCCACTTTAGCTCCCAGTGTCATGATGTGCATATACTCCCTGCTGCCATGGCTCGCCGGGGTCTGGATGTTGTAGTCGTCTTTCCGGTGGAGGTCTGGAACACGTTGCCTTCGTCAAGGTCGTATTTGCTCAACGGCAGGTTGAATCCCATATACAGACTGAGAAACGAGTTGCGGTCGGTGTCGAATTCCTCGTATGCCTCTTGCTTTTCCTTGATATTCAGTCCTTTGTCCCCGCATCAGGCACTTGCCACTCCTCTCCGTTTACAGTAGCTTTAAGTCTTATTTTGTCCCGTTTTTGGGCACGCACCTTGCCCAAGTGGGGCAAGCACGTTGCCCAACATGGGTAAGCACGTTGCCCCACCTGGGCACATTTCCTTTTCCTTTCGTGCCCAAAATCTTCCATTTTCCATGACCGTGTGTTACATATCCTTTTGTCAGAAATCAGAACCAGAGTAACCTGCATCTCCCCTTCGGGGGAGACCGAGAGGGGGCTGAAGTCAGCAGGAAAGATCATCAACAAGTGGCTTGTTTCATCAGCTTAGAACTCAGCAAGGAATGGGGAGTGCCCCCAGCCCCCGCAAATCCCAGTAAATCCAAAGATAAATCCAATAACCCATTCACCACCTGAAAAATCAGTAAAAAAGTCAAATCCGTGTTTAATTTTTGTCCATCGCCGCAGGCAGATGGACACCAAATGCTCACATATATAATCCTTCCTTGTTATTGCGTAGAGTCCCCATGCCATATATCAGTCACAATAAAGCATCACCAACGGAAATCCCGCTCCCCATGAAAACAATACCATCGATAATTTCCCTTCGCGCGCATTTATAAATATAATGTGAACCCTACACCTTTCCCTTTAATTCTGTCAAATAAAAGGAAAACCGTCACTTTTTTCTCATTTTCTTTTGAAAACATTTGGATGGTATGAGAAAAACCCATACCTTTGCATCCGCTTTTGAGAACGAACGCTGTTACAAAACAGTTATTAAGTCAGAAAGAGCGACAGAAGAAAGAGTTCTTTGAAAAGATTACAATAAACAGAGAAGTAGTAGTACAAGAAGCAGGCTTCTTTTCCACCTTATATTATATAGGGGTCATGGATAAAGGAGTTCTGGGTAGAACGAAACCTATCAATTTCTGAAGGTGATACCGAATGATTTTCGGAGGCATTCTGAACAGAGACAAAACGAACTTTCCTTCGGGAAAGGTCATTATAAAGATATTATACAATGGAGAGTTTGATCCTGGCTCAGGATGAACGCTAGCTACAGGCTTAACACATGCAAGTCGCGGGGTAACATCTGGTAGAGCTTGCTCTTCCAGGATGACGACCGGCGCACGGGTGAGTAACGCGTATCCAACCTGGCCCATACCACGGGATAGCCCGTCGAAAGGCGGATTAATACCGTATGCTGTCATTAAGAGGCATTTTTTGATGACGAAAGGACTGGCGGTATGGGATGGGGATGCGTCTGATTAGCTTGTTGGCGGGGTAACGGCCCACCAAGGCGACGATCAGTAGGGGTTCTGAGAGGAAGGTCCCCCACATTGGAACTGAGACACGGTCCAAACTCCTACGGGAGGCAGCAGTGAGGAATATTGGTCAATGGGCGCAAGCCTGAACCAGCCAAGTAGCGTGAGGGAAGACTGCCCTACGGGTTGTAAACCTCTTTTGTTTGGGAATAAAGTGCGGGACGCGTCCCGCATTGCATGTACCATTTGAATAAGGACCGGCTAATTCCGTGCCAGCAGCCGCGGTAATACGGAAGGTCCGGGCGTTATCCGGATTTATTGGGTTTAAAGGGAGCGCAGGCCGTGGGTTAAGCGTGTCGTGAAATTCCGTCGCTCAACGGCGGACGTGCGGCGCGAACTGGTCCACTTGAGTACGCGGGACGTTGGCGGAATTCGTGGTGTAGCGGTGAAATGCTTAGATATCACGAAGAACTCCGATTGCGAAGGCAGCTGACGGTAGCGCAACTGACGCTGAGGCTCGAAAGTGCGGGTATCGAACAGGATTAGATACCCTGGTAGTCCGCACGGTAAACGATGGATGCCCGCTATTCGCCCACCTGGGCGAGTGGCCAAGCGAAAGCGTTAAGCATCCCACCTGGGGAGTACGCCGGCAACGGTGAAACTCAAAGGAATTGACGGGGGCCCGCACAAGCGGAGGAACATGTGGTTTAATTCGATGATACGCGAGGAACCTTACCCGGGCTTGAATTGCAGAGGAAGGATTTAGAGATAATGACGCCCTTCGGGGTCTCTGTGAAGGTGCTGCATGGTTGTCGTCAGCTCGTGTCGTGAGGTGTCGGCTTAAGTGCCATAACGAGCGCAACCCCTCTCCGTAGTTGCCATCGGGTGATGCCGGGCACTCTGCGGACACTGCCACCGTAAGGTGTGAGGAAGGTGGGGATGACGTCAAATCAGCACGGCCCTTACGTCCGGGGCTACACACGTGTTACAATGGGGCATACAGAGCGCCGGCGGCCGGCAACGTCCGTCCAATCGCTAAAGTGTCCCCCAGTTCGGACTGGGGTCTGCAACCCGACCCCACGAAGCTGGATTCGCTAGTAATCGCGCATCAGCCATGGCGCGGTGAATACGTTCCCGGGCCTTGTACACACCGCCCGTCAAGCCATGAAAGCCGGGGGCGCCTGAAGTCCGTGACCGCAAGGGTCGGCCTAGGGCGAAACCGGTGATTGGGGCTAAGTCGTAACAAGGTAGCCGTACCGGAAGGTGCGGCTGGAACACCTCCTTTCTGGAGATGCCTTTCGAAAAGGTGCACCTGTAAGACAGAAGATACGGAATCAGGTCTTTCCAAAAATCTTCTTGTACTCACGAACTCCTGTTTTCCAAGAATAAAGAGAGACAAAGGAAACTGGGCGGAGAAGTCCATACACCTGACCAACCTGACAGTCCTATAGCTCAGTTGGTTAGAGCGCCACACTGATAATGTGGAGGTCGGCAGTTCAAGTCTGCCTGGGACTACGTAAGAGGCGAAACGAAATGAGCCTCACTCTCCTATATTGTTCTTCAATGTAATTTGGGGGATTAGCTCAGCTGGCTAGAGCACCTGCTTTGCAAGCAGGGGGTCAACGGTTCGAATCCGTTATTCTCCACGATTCGTGAGAATTCTGAATATTCTCAACGAAAACGATCTTTGACATGTTGTTACAGACAAAACTGTAGAAAAGAAAATTTCAATACAGCTGAAAGTATGGGCTAGGTCCCTTGTGAATTACGGTTCACTTGTGGACACAGGCGAAAGTAAGAAAGGGCGTATGGCGGATGCCTAGGCTCACGGAGGCGATGAAGGACGTGATAAGCTGCGACAAGCCCTGGGGAGGTGCAAATGACCTTTGATCCAGGGATTTCCGAATGGGACAACCCGGCAGTCTGAAGGACTGTCATCCGGACAAAAGTCCGGAGGCGAACGGAGGGAACTGAAACATCTTAGTACCTCCAGGAAGAGAAAATAAACAATGATTCCCCCAGTAGTGGCGAGCGACCGGGGAAGAGCCCAAACCGGTGTTGTCAAGGCAACGCCGGGGTTGTAGGACCGCGCTGTGGTACTTTTATCGTGAACAGAATGGACTGGAAAGTCCGGCCGTAGAGGGTGAAAGCCCCGTACGTGAAGCGAGCGAAGGCCTAGCGGTATCCTGAGTAAGGCGGGACACGAGGAATCCTGCCCGAATCCGCCGGGACCATCCGGCAAGGCTAAATACTCCCGTGAGACCGATAGTGTACCAGTACCGTGAGGGAAAGGTGAAAAGCACTTCGACGAGAAGAGTGAAAGAGATCCTGAAACCATGCGCCTACAAGCGGTCGGAGCATCCATGTGATGTGACGGCGTGCCTTTTGCATAATGAACCTACGAGTTGCCGTCGCCAGCGAGGTTAAGTCCCATGAGGGACGAAGCCGTAGTGGAAGCGAGCCTGAAGAGGGCGTCAAGTTGGCGGAGGCAGACGCGAAACCAAGTGATCTACACTTGTCCAGGTTGAAGTCCCGGTAACACGGGATGGAGGACCGCACCAATAAGCGTTGAAAAGCTTCTGGATGAGGTGAGTGTAGGAGTGAAAGGCCAATCAAACTTGGAGATAGCTCGTACTCCCCGAAAGGCATTTAGGTGCCGCGTGGGAAGGTCAGCGTGAGAGGTAGAGCGACCGATAGGTCAAGAGGGCTTCACCGCCTATCGAGACCTGACGAACTCCGAATGCTCACGCTTAGTATTCCTGCAGTAAGGGGGCGGGTGCTAAGGTCCGTCCCCGAGAGGAGAAGAATCCGGACCGCCGTCTAAGGTCCCGAAGTTCTGTCTGAGTTAGTCTAACGAAGTGTGGTCCCTGAGACAGCCAGGATGTTGGCTTGGAAGCAGCCATTCATTCAAAGAGTGCGTAACAGCTCACTGGTCGAGGGTCCGTGCATGGATAATAATCGGGTATAAGACAGGCACCGAAGGCGCGGGATAGCAAATAATAAAAGTATCGGTAGGGGAGCATTCCATCGGCGTAGAATGCAGTAGGTGACTACTGCTGGAGCCTATGGAAAAGCAAATGTAGGTATAAGTAACGATTAGGAGGGCGAGAACCCCTCCCGCCGAACGACTAAGGTTTCCCAGGCAATGCCATTCATCCTGGGGTCAGTCGGGTCCTAAGGCTAAGCCGAGCGGCGAGGCCGATGGCAGACACGGTCAACATTCCGTGACTACCGCCATCAGTGATGTCCAGACGGAGCAGTGACACCTCCGCGCCCTGACGGAATAGGGCGTTGAAGGGCGTAGGCTATGAGAATGCCAGGCAAATCCGGCGTTTGAGCTGAAACCCGAAAGTACGGGGTCCCCTTCGGGGGAACCTGACAGCGAGGGTAATCATACTCCCGAGAAAATGGGCTAAACTCATGTTGGCGGTACCCGTACCGCAAACCGACACAGGTAGTTGGGTAGAACATACTAAGGCGTTGAGAGATTCATGGCTAAGGAACTAGGCAAACTGACCCCGTAACTTCGGGATAAGGGGTCCTCACCTCCGGGTGAGGCGCAGAGAATAGGTCCAGGCAACTGTTTAACAAAAACACAGGGCTGTGCGAACTCGAAAGATGAAGTATACAGCCTGACACCTGCCCGGTGCCGGAAGGTTAAGAGGAGATGTCACCGCAAGGGAAGCATTGAATTGAAGCCCCGGTAAACGGCGGCCGTAACTATAACGGTCCTAAGGTAGCGAAATTCCTTGTCGGGTAAGTTCCGACCTGCACGAATGGTGTAATGATCCGGACGCTGTCTCGGCCATGAGCTCAGTGAAATTGTAGTATCGGTGAAGATGCCGATTACCCGCGATGGGACGAAAAGACCCCGTGAACCTTTACTACAGCTTAGCATTGACCTTGGTCATCCGATGTGTAGGATAGGCCGGAGGCTTCGAAGCGGCGTCGCCAGGCGTTGTGGAGCCATCCTTGAAATACGGCCCTTTGGCTGTCTGAGGTCTAACGCGGATAGTCGCGGACACTGCTTGGTGGGTAGTTTGACTGGGGTGGTCGCCTCCAAAAGCGTAACGGAGGCTTCCAAAGGTGCCCTCGGGCCGTTTGGTAAGCGGCCTTCAAGAGTGCAATGGCAAAAGGGCGCTTGACTGGGAGGGAGACATCCCGAGCAGGCAGGAAACTGGGGCATAGTGATCCGGCGGATGTGTATGGAAACTCCGTCGCTCAAAGGATAAAAGGTACTCCGGGGATAACAGGCTGATCCCCCCCAAGAGCTCATATCGACGGGGTGGTTTGGCACCTCGATGTCGGCTCGTCACATCCTGGGGCTGGAGAAGGTCCCAAGGGTTGGGCTGTTCGCCCATTAAAGTGGCACGCGAGCTGGGTTCAGAACGTCGTGAGACAGTTCGGTCTCTATCTATCGTGGGCGCAGGAGTTTTGAGTGGTGCTGTCACTAGTACGAGAGGACCGTGACGGACAGACCTCCGGTGTACCGGTTGTGCCGCCAGGCGCACCGCCGGGTATCCGCGTCTGGATCGGATAAGCGCTGAAAGCATCTAAGTGCGAAGCTTTCCACGAGATTAGAACTCCATTGAGGGTCGTCGCAGACGACGACGTTGATAGGGCGCAGGTGTAAAGACGGCGACGTCAAAGCCGAGCGCTACTAATTGCCCGAGAGCTTTCGCTTTTTGGCACACACTTTCAGTTGTATTGCAACTGTCAATTCTACAAAACAAGAAGTCTGTAACGTTCGCATGTCCCCCATATCAGGTGGCGACAGCGGCGGGGTTCCACCTCTTCCCATTCCGAACAGAGAAGTTAAGCCCGCTTGCGCCGATGGTACTGCAATGCAATGTGGGAGAGTAGGTAACCGCCTTTTTTCACTTTAAAGCTTGAATCCTCCGGAAGGGCAATCCTCCGGAGGATTTTTTTGCGTCTGTACGCATCAGAGGCTTCCTTGGTCCTCATGCAGCTTTATGTCTGTTTTCATCAGGCGATAATTGAATTGTCCAGACAATTACCCGATGGTTTTTGCATGCAGAAACAGGCGGAAGTGACTGAATTATAGACACTTCCGAATATGTGACCAGATGGTTGACGGTTTTTGGGAAAATGTGGGTTAAATACCAGAATTGTACACGTGTCATAAGACTGATCACTTCCTTGTCTTGTTTTTATATCTCCATTTAACCTGAAACGGTCATTAGGCCGTTCAATGTAGTATTTAACCCAAAACGGTCATTAGGCCGTTCAATGGTAGTATTTTATAACTGCTTGCAGTCTTTTGATTTTTATAATGTGTCCTTAAAATGTCTTTGCAAACATTTGTATTGCAATAAATAGTAGTTATTTCCGTTACTATGATATGCAATGGACAGATAGAATAAGGCAAGTTAAGATCATTCTCGTGTTGGCGGCTATTGTAATAGCGGTAACATCCCTGATAATCTCAAATATCTTTGTAAAGGACCTCGCCAAGGAGGAACGCAACAAGATGGAAATTTGGGCGGACGCAATGCGCTCGTTCAATATGGCCGACGAGACCACAGATTTGGGGCTTGTACTGAAAGTGATGAACGACAACAATACCATTCCCGTTATCGTGCTTGATAATAAGGGACTGGTGCAGATATGCAGAAACGTTGATGTAGGCAACCGTTCTGAGAAGGATAGTGTTGCGTATGTGTCGCATTTGGGAAAGCGTCTTTATGACGCTGGCAGATTCATCAGAATCTCTATGGATGATGCTAATAAGAAGGCTTATGTGGATGTATGCTATGATGATTCCACGATACTGAAACGTTTGGCGTATTATCCTTATGTGCAGCTTGGAGTAGTGCTTATATTTGTTGTAGTGGCTATATTCGCTTTGCTGACATCAAAGAAAGCAGAACAAAACAAGGTGTGGGTCGGTTTGTCAAAGGAGACCGCACATCAGCTGGGTACACCGATATCCAGTCTTATGGCCTGGATAGAGATACTGAAGGAGAATTATCCTGATGATGACCTTATCCCGGAGATGGACAAGGATGTGAAGCGCTTGCAGCTCATTGCAGACCGCTTCTCCAAGATTGGCTCATTGCCAGAACCAGTGCCGTCGAGTCTCAGTGATGTGGTAGACCATGTGATCGACTATATGGACCGACGGACATCATCCAAGGTTCTTATGACAAAGAAATTCCCTCAGAATGATATTATCGTGAATCTCAATGCTTCTCTTTTTGAGTGGGTAATAGAGAACCTCTGCAAGAATGCCGTTGACGCTATGGAAGGCGAGGGGCATATCACTATCGAGGTCTTGGATTTGCCAGGCAAGGCAGTTATCGAAGTTACTGACGATGGCAAGGGTATAAGGAAGAAAGACATAAGCAGCGTGTTCAAGCCTGGTTTCACGACAAAGAAACGTGGATGGGGCTTAGGTCTGTCTCTTGCCAAGAGAATCGTTGAGGAATATCATCATGGCCGCATCTTCGTAAAACGCAGTGAAGTGGGAGTAGGCACGACGTTTAGGATTGAGATAAAAAAATAAATCGTTTTTCCCGAACATACTTTTAAGTTCGGTTGGAGTGATGGCACTCTAAAAGGTTGTCGAAGAACAGCTAATACAAGCGTGGCGACAAACAGCGTTATCTCAAGTTTCGCATGTCTTCGACATGCTGTCAGTAAATGAGTAGACAAGTTGACAAGGAGATTAGCCTTACTGGTTTAAGCCTTGCAAACAACGATTTTCAAGAAAAGCAAATTTCGGCTCACCCGACAAAGCTCGTGACAGGGTCTAACCAAAACACCAACGATATTTAACGGATTGTCATTTAAGTTTGCTACCTTTGCCACATGGAACATAAAACTTAGACTGTTTATCACAAGCAGACAAATAAACCGATCCTGAACTTGTAACAGAATTGTAAAATAGTGGGAGAGGATGTGCCTCTCTCCCACATTTTGGTACTGTTCTCGTACTATGCTTTGTCTTTGACAGGCCTAATTAAATATCTAAAAACAGAATCTTGAGATGCATGCCTTGTTTGCTCCCTGTCCATGGATATATCTAAGGAATACACATTATCCCCATTTACCCCAATATAGTTTTTGCAGAAATATAGACATGTGCCCGACAAATTGGGGTCGTACATTTCAGATTTAACGTAATCTTTGATGTTATTTCGAATATTTATCGTATCTTTGCCAATGAATCTCCTAATGGAGCCTTAGAGCCGAAGATAATAGTTTTCTAATTTTTAATTTTTAATTTGTTATTTATGAGAAAAGAAAATTATGTAGATGGGCTCTTGTACGAGCTAAAGAATCCTGAGTTTGACGCCAATGGGCAGATTGTTTCGTCTGAGATTTTTGCTCAGGCAAGGAATTGGAATTCATATTCTGATTCTTCAGAAAGAATGATGAATCGAATCTGTCATCATCTTAATTCAGACTTAGTACCTGACTATAGTCCTTCGTTTGAACATTTCTCTATAGACTCGGAGCAAAGGCAATTTGTTAGAGGAATCGTTTTTAGAGCAGCAAAAGAAATATGAATTATTCGGGTAGTCTTATGGCTACCCTAAATCACATCGCTATGACAAAAGAACTATTAAACGTTAAGATGAATTCAATTAAAGATTGCCAAGAGGTAATTGATGAAATTGACAATGAACATCCTGGTGGGACTGTTTTAGATGGTGGAGTAAGAGTCTGGTTCGCTGGCCAGAAAGAAAAGTTCCTAAAGGAATTGAACGAGAAGTTAGAACAGTTCGATTCAATATCGAATGCACTTAAAATTGGTGAAAGGCAAACAAATTTTCACTTAGTCCAAAAGGGAACAAGGTTTGGGATTTTCTCCGGATATGGCGTGTCAGTTATACAACCAATAGAGTTTTTGCAAATAATACCAATACATTTAGGGGGCAACAACAGTTTCGTGTTCATAGGAATGAATGAGAATTTCAAATGGGGAATCCTCAAAAATAAAGAGTTTTGGAATAATGAGACAGAAATACTCCCTTTTATTTTTGAAGACATAAACGCTCCGACAGAAGACATATATCCTGTCAAATACAATGGAAAATGGGGACTATACTATTCCCGAGGAAAAGAATTCGTAATAGAGCCCCAATATGAATCTGCTAGTATCATAAGAGAGGGGTTGTGGGCAGTGAAGAAAGAAGGGAAATGGGGTTTTGTTGATCTATTTAATAACATCCAAGTCCCATTTGAATTTGAACAAGTATCCGATTTCTCACATGGTTATGCCCATGCTGTCTTGTTCTCGTTTATGGAAGATGACGGTGAAGTGCTAATCAATCACCAAGGGAAAATAGTTCATTTTAAGAATCCACAATTATACGATGATAAATACTGGCATGGACTTGAAGTGAAGACGTCATACGTCAATCATGAAGAATACTCTTATCTCGTAAATGACAACGGGGATATAGTAATACCAAAAGACAAATACCGTTATTTAGGAAGATTTAGTGAGGGACTGCTTGCTGCATCAATAGATGGTGAGAAATTAGGATTCATCGATATTGAAGAGAATATAGTAATACCATTTGAGTATAGGGTAGAATGTTGGCCTGATTCGTGGACCAACATTTTTCATCATGGTTTCGTTGCAGCAAGATTAGATGATGGCAAATATAGCGAAGAATGCATACTAATCAACCATAATAATGAGAAAGTGTTCCCTCATACAATCAGATGCAAGTCTTTACATTTTAGAAACGGACGTTTTGAAAACTTTTGGAAGATAGACGACCGTTTCAAGAGGAATTTTATTTCACTAATTGACCTCATAAACTATCAAAAAGGAAAGGATATGTCATATTTGATAAGGACTGATGCAGAGGTTGAAGAAGAAAAAGCACTTCAAAGAAGAATATACGCAGAGCAAGAGCCATACGAATGGACTGAAGAAGATACTTGGGATGCAATGACAGATGGAATGTACGGCGATTACCCTGGTGGTGACGTTGATTATGAAGCCTTGGGCTTTTAATTTCCTTGTTTACTAGTATCTTGTCTACTTGTCCACTGCCAGAGCCAGTTGTAAACTTGCGAAAGTTCAATATCGTTTACCGTCAGATACTTATACAAGGTTCACAAGTTAGTGGTCCACTAACTTGTGAACCCCGATATTTTTGTTTATATTTGCAAAGTATTTATATAATACTTAGCTGCACTCGGCAAATTGAGAGTAAACTCTCTTTGCGCTCGTTTGCAAAGTATTTACATCGTCAATATAAGTATTTGGGATATGGAAAAAGCATTTGTTTACGGAATGTCGGTAGAGGGCAATAACTTCACCGACCGCATAAAGGAAGCCAAGCGCATAAAGCTTGATTTTGAAAACGGCATAAACGTCATCCTCATCTCGCCAAGGCGAATGGGAAAGACCTCACTGGTAAAGAAGGTAATGTCGGAAATGGACGTTCCGCAGGTGAAAACAGTGTATATGGATATATACGACTGTCGTAGCGAGTATGATTTCTACAACCGCTTTGCTTCGGCAATACTGAAATCCACGGGCAACAGGGCGGAGCAGATATTGGAAAACATAAAGCGATTCCTTGTCCGCCTTTCGCCCAAGTTCTCCTTCAGTCCTGAGCCAAATTCGGAGTTCTCATTATCGCTTGGAATAACGCCGAAGGACTATACTCCCGAAGAGATACTCAATCTTCCGGAACTCATTGCACGCGAAAAAGGCTTCCGGATAGTTGTATGTATCGATGAGTTCCAGCAGGTAGGCGAATTTCCAGGCAGCATAGAAGTGCAGAAGCGTATGCGCGGTGTATGGCAGCATCAGCAGAATGTGTCCTATTGTCTGTTTGGCAGCAAGAAACACCTGATGATGAATATCTTTCAAAGTAAGCGGATGCCATTCTACATGTTCGGCGAGATGATATACCTAGACTGTATCCCCACGGAGTATTGGGTGCCGTTCATCTGCTCCCGCTTTGAGAAATACGGAAAACGAATCTCTGACATTTACGCATCCAGGATATGTGAGTGCGTCGGAAACTATTCATCCTACGTACAGCAGTTGGCGTGGAATGTGATGGCAGAGACGGATACGGAAGTGACAGAAGAAACATTTCATCGGGGCGTTGATGCTCTGCTGGAACAATGCAACAGCCTGTTTGTGCAGCAGACGGAATCACTCACAACCTACCAGCTCAACTTCATCCGTCTGCTTTGCAGCGGCATCCACAATGGCTTCTCATCAAAGAAAGTTGACGATATTTATCCAATTGGAACGAAATCGAATGTGGAGCGCATTAAGAAAGCTCTTTTCGAAAAGGAAATCATCACCCAGACCAAGGAGGGAGTGTTTCTTGCCGACCATGTTTTCGAGGTGTGGTTCAAAAGGGAGTTAATGTAACTATTTAGGTAATTCATCATAAATATAGATTGAAAAAGCGGTACAAGAGAAGTGCAGCAGCCTTGCACCGATAGTGCAGCATAGGTATACTGACAGTATCACATAGCTATACCAGCGGTATACCGCCGCTTCACTATATGACGAGACATTATTAGCTGACGATGCGTTATCAGAAGAAAGCCCCGAAACCTATTCACAAGGTTCCGGGGCTTTCTCTATCGATTATTTATAACCTCAAAATGTGGATTCTCACCTCACGCCTACCTTAACGGTCTTGCCATTGGTGGTGCGTATGATGTTGACACCCTTCTGGCGAGCGTTCAGTTTCTGTCCGCTGATGTTGTAGCGACCTGCTACGTTGCTGTCAGAATCCTCAACGCCATTGATGCCGTCAACGATGTCGAACGGTATGTTCAAGAACTGTATCTTGCCCTTCTGTGTGGCGCTTACCACAACGTTGAAACTGTTGTAGTAGCCCTTCTTCACAGTCAGTCTGCCGTCGGCAGAGAGAGTCACGTTCTGTGCCAGTTCCTCGCTCAGAGCGTCGGCAAATGCGTAAGAAACCGTAGCCGAAGCATCATCGAACGTGAAGAACTTGCTGAGATCAATTTCATCACCAGCCACCTGAACCGGAGCCTCCGCAACGACACGCTCACCGTTGAAGTCATCCATACAGAAGTAAGCCGATGTATTCAATCCGAATGAACCAGTGTCAGAGCCAGAGAGAGATACAGCTATTGTTTTCACTTTGCCGAGCGGACGAAGGTCAACCCACTGCCATGTGTCGAGATAGTAGCGGTCAGCCTCCTTCGAAGCACGATAGTCAGCAAGATAGCAGTCCACTGTAGATGTAGAACCGTCAGCCTTGGTGCCAGTGAATGTCGCTATGAGATAGTCACCCTCTTCAAACTTGTGTGCCACTCCGTTGCCGTTCTTTATGCAGTCAAGAGCCCACGCGTTGTTGGTGATATAGAATCCGTTTATCACGTCACCCTCCTCAGGCTTGTTGAGCACAGTTATTGTGCCCTTGTCGAATACCACCGCATAATTCTCCGACTCATCATATCCATGGCCAACAACAGAGTTATACTGGTCAGGAGTAGCGCTTGTGAACGTCGTTGCCGTACGGTTAGAATAAGCGAATCCCTGCCATGAGTTCCAGTCGAGGCTGTAGTTGTTGCTGAACTGATAAGAACCGCTCACGAACGAACCGTCGAGCTGGTTGTCGCCATATATGCCCACCATCGGTGTGCCCTTAGAGTCAGGACCGTTCCAGTAGCTCTCGCTGTCGAGATACAGGTTCTCGAATGTTGCCACCACGGCATCACCGGTCACTGCCACACGGCAAGTGTCAGAAGCCTGCTTTCCGTTGGCATCCGTCACGGTTACATAATACATGTCGCACTCCACAGGAGCATATTCCACCACAGAAATACCGAAGTCATCGAGAGAAGCCGTTGCTATCTCCTGAAGCTTTCCGTTTGTCCAGGAAATGCTGAAAGGAGCCGTTCCCTCTGTCACGTTAACCTTGAGAGAAGCCTTCTGTCCGGACTCCACACTCTCAGTAGCCTCTGCAGTTGCCTTCACGTTAGGAATCTCCTTTATGACCTCACCGCCAGCGATGAACTTGCTTGAGGCATACACCTCGCTTGACATGCCGTTGATGTTTGTCATCAGTGAGTAGATGACATACTCCTTGTCTTTCTCCAGACCCTCAACGGTAATTTTTGTCTCATCGTTCTTGTATGCGGTGATTACATTCTCAGAAGTCGTAATCTCGTCAACGGTAGGAGCATCCTCAGCTCCATCCTTGACCATATATTGAACGGTACCAGTCTGACTGAATCTCACCTTCATGTCGGCCGATGTGTCAGTGATGTTGTTGATTATCGGATAACCCTCAACCATCACCGGAGCATCCGTGTTGGCATCAAACTCATAAGCACCGATTGTAGGAGTCTCGCCGTTACGTTCCTTGCCAGTGATGTCAGTCTCCACATAAGCCAGAGGCAGTGCCTTCATCAGATTGCCAGCCTTAGAGAGTTCCAGAGTGTTCTCGCCGTCGATGAAGTTTGCAGCCTCGTTCACTCCGTTCTCCTCGTTGCATATAGCCTGCCATGCCTCGTAAGAAGCAACATCCTCTTTGTGACGTGCAAACACCTCACCGGTAGTGAAGCCGGCATTGTTGGCATAAGAAGCCTTTGTCATGTAGTCGGCATTGTTGTAGCTGTATACATAACCGCCGGCGTTGTTCATCAGTACGTTGTTCACAACCTTCAAGTTCTCGGCAGTACTGCTGCTGATTACCATAGCCGAAGACTTGGCTTCACCCAACATGTTTACGCTGTTGTTGGCGATGTTCACGTTGGATGCATTGTTGCCGACCTTGATACCGTAGCTCTTTTCGCTGTTGCTAACCACGATGACCTCGTTGTTCACGATATTCACCGGAACCTCTTCGCTACCCGTCATCTGTCTCAGCGTGATGGCCAGAGCAGAGTTGTTGGTGTTGAGATGGAACTTGTTTCCGCTGATTTCGAAGCTCTCGTCATACAGGTCTCTCACCTGTGCGTCGATACCGTCAAACTCCTTCGTTGTGGCGTTGTTTTCTATGCGGTTGTTGCGAATCTTCGTTCCCAACTCGTCAGACACATACAGAGACTTGGAACCCTGGTTGCGCAGGATATTGTTCTCTATCACTCCGCCTACTTCCTTAGGTAGAGCCACATAGCTTGTTCCGCCCATTCTCACACCAATGTATCCGCCCTCGAGCTGACAGTTCTTCACTGTGAGATAGTCGTTGTTCTGGTAAGCCAGGTTCTTTGTATAGGTATATATCAGGTTGATGTCCTCTGAATAAGTCACCGTCATGTCTGCATGGATATAGCAGTTGTCGATAGTCACGTGGCGGCTCTGGTTCTTGATGTGTATCACACCAGGGAAATTGGTGTCTGTCGTTGTCACCTCCACACCGCGCAGCGTGAACCAGTCAGCGCCGGCAATGGTGAACGTACCAAATTCATTGAACATCTTGTCGTCAGAATATTGCGGCTCGTTATACAAGTCGTAATATATCTTCACGTCGTGCCAGTCGCCGCTTTCGCTCTGCAGCGTCACGGTATTGTTCTCCGAAGCTCCCGGAATCTCAGGCACCGTCACGTTCTCGTTGTATATACCACGCTTGATGTTGATGGTCACAGGTCCGTCGATACCGTCCTTCAGAGAGTTCACGGCAGCCTGTATCGTGCCGTAGTCAGCGCCCGCGCCCACTGTTATTGTGCCGCTCACGCCCTGTACCACCTTGGTGGAAGCCGCTGCCGCCTCTTCAACGTTTGTTGTCGTCTCGTTTGCCGTGATGCTCTCCAGCTGGGCACATGCCGTTGCCTCAGGAGCAGCTTCAGTGCTGATGTCGCCGGCGAGCCAGAAGTAGTAAGTGCCAGGCAGCGTGATCTTGTAAGAACCATTGATGGAAAGCTGACCGCCCTCCTGCTTGCCGAAGAGGTCTACAGGTGCGAACTCGGCGCTTGTTCCTGTAGCATAGATTTTTGCATTGGTGAGGGCATTGTCTGCCAGGTCGATGGCAGCGAGGTTGAATTTCTGTATGTCCAGAACGTTGAGGTCGCCGTCAGCAACCACCTCAATCTTCTGCAGCAGCGTCTCGGCACCCTTCATCGTAGTTTCAGGAGCCACGGCAGTAGTCGTTACAGAAGCCACGCTGATAGGCTGTTTCTCGTATGCCGTCACCTCGATTGCGAAACCAGCCTTTGAGTATTTCGTCACGAATTTTACGGTCACCTTGCCGTCCTCGGCATCAGAGAGGAAATAAGTCGGTTTGTCATACATGCTGTATTTGGCATCCTCCTTTTCCTTCACCTCTCCGCCATGATATACATAGAACTTGTCCTGTGCAGTCACAGTCCACTCCTTGAATGTGAGCTTCACGCTCTGTCCAGGAGTCTTAGGAGCGAATGTCACAGTTCCTTCGAAGTTCTTCGAATAATCGCCGTCCACACCGCCATCGTCGTAGAACAAGAGAGGAGCGCCCTCGTTGATGAGAATCTCACCATTGTCGCCCGCCATCATGTTGTATATGTTCTTTATCATTACCGCACCCTCAGGGTCGCCGTTCTCTGTAGTCAGAGTCTCACCGTCGGCAGTGATGCTCTTTATAGCGGCGTCGATAATGTCGCCCGCCTTAGCGTCGTCAGAGATATCATAGCGCAGACGGAAGTAGTTGTCGCCTTCTGCCAGTGCCAACGGTTCGTCGAGAGTCAGTATAGCCTCCGTTGCAGTTCCGTCGATTGTAGCCGTAGCCACAGGAGCCTTGTCGGCGGCAATCTCCTCGTCAGCCTTTGCCAGCGAGTAGAGCTTGATGGCAGCGATGCTCTTCTCCGCTCCCTTCATGTCCACAGTTACGGCAGAAAGTTTCTTGGGATTCTCGTTGCCCTCGGTAGTGATGTTGATGTTGAGGATGTCGAGATCCTTTTCGCCCACCTTTGCAATCTCCTTTGCCGACTGTGTAGCAGTAGTTGCTGCCACTTCCATTGGTTTGGAGAGATATTCGCTCACGGTAGCCACAAAACCGTTCTTTGTGTTCCAGGATGAAGTAACGCCGGCGTTGAACACCACTGTCAATGCTCCGTCGGCAGCAGTAGAACGGATTACACCCTCCGGTCCCTTGGTGTAGTTGTTCTTTGTGGTCTCCCATAGCAGTTCACCTGTAGTGCCCTTGCCGCTGTAGATCTTCAGCGAGGCATGTTCAGAGCTGCTGTAGGTATTCCAGTATAGGTCAAATTTGGAGAATTCAATCTGGCATATCATACCCTCGTTGTAAGGCAGGAAGATATTGATGCGGTCGTCCGTGCCACTTTCATAGTCAGAAGAATATTCATTCTTGTTCTGTGTCTTGAAGCCCATCGAACCGTTCACCTTCTTTGTCACCGTGCCCTGGTCGGAATGCGATACCACCTGGTTCAGCACCTCGCGGTTGCCCTCTGGATTACCATCCGCAACGGTGTGGGTGGCATCACTGAGTGTAACAGAAGTCACTGCGGCATCAATCTTCTGTCCGTTGACGGCCGTTTCCTTGATGTCGTAGGCAAGCCAGAAATAGTTGTCGCCCTCAACAAGTGACACCTCGTCGGTTGCTGTTATTTCGATAGCGTCGCCAGTCACCTCAGCTTCGCCTACCTTTACGGAAGTTGAGAAGCTGGCCGCTGACTTGGTATAATATACAGTAGCCTTGCTGATGATGTCATTCGTGCCGTTTGTGGTGAAAGAGAATTTCTTTGCCGTCAGTGCCGGATAGTTGTTCTCTGTCTTCACGTTCAGTTTCAGTATTTCCTGATCTGTATCGCCGGCAGCCAGAGTCTTTGCAGATGCTTGTGTCGTCTCAACCGCCTGTGTCGTCATTGGCTGTGGGATAAACAGGGAAACCTCAGCTTCGAAACCGTCACGGGTATTTGACAGTTCGCTGCCGGACACAAACTTTATTGTCAATGCTCCGTCTTCCGAGTTGGAACGTACGAATGGAGTCTCAGTTTCTCTGACGGTTCTGATAAGATTGGCTTCATCGTCCGTCGAACCGTTATATATAAGGATGTATTGTGATTTCGCGTCGTCGTGCAGAGAACTCTCGAAGATATTCATCTTTGAGAAGTTTATCATCACCTTCTTGTCGGGAGAAGCCGGTTTGAAGGTCACCATACCGTTGAATCCGATGGTTACCTCTTCTGTAGGTCCTCCATCATCATAGAAGTTGAGAGGTGTGTCGGTCACCGTGATTGTCTTGTATTCCGCTGGGAATGTCACAATAGCCGGGTTCACCAGTCCTACTGCCTCTGCTGCCGTGAATGTAGCAACGCCGTCGGGCTGGTTTGTAGTGGTTACGCCGGTAACCTCCAGTTTCAGTTTCGCACCGATGGAAGCCTCTGTATTCAGGTCGCCAACGATGGTAAACTCATTCTTACCTTCGCTCAGCTTATGGTCGAGCGTCATTGTGTATATGCCGTTGTCCTCCGTTATCGTAGTAGCGATAGGGGTAGCACCCTTGTATGAGTCGGCGCTTCCGGCGAACAGTTTCAGAGAGAGAGGGTCTACCACATTCTCGTTCTCAGCCATTCTGAATTTGATGGCTGTCAGGTGGTCAGCGTTCAGCACTCCGCTGGCGTTGACATACAGTCCGGCGATATTCACGTCTGTAGTCATCTCTGGCTTCTTCACGTTGTCATACTGCGATCCGGCGTCAGTAACACTCATGTTTTCGAGTTTCACACATTTCACCTTTGCCACCCATCCGTCAGCTTTGAATGAGTAGCGATATATGAATCCTACCGACAATGCTCCGTCGGTTGTCGTAGAGTAGAACGACTTCCTGTCGTAGATGCCGTCGAGAGTTTCAATCACGTTGCCCTCGGGCAGCTTGGTGTCTTTTGTCACTTCGTTTGTTTTAGTGGCCCAGGTGAATCCCGTGTCGTCCACTTCACCGTCGTAAACCTTCGCATATCCCTGATATGACCCCATCTGGGTCCTCACGTCAAACGACTCGAAGGTAATCATGATGGAATACCCTTGTTCTGCCGGTTTGAACACGAGAAGGGAGTGCGAGTTGCTTGAATTGGAACTCATGATCGACCCTGTGCCTTTGTAGTCGTAGTACGTGAGTTCCTGATCCGTTGCCACTGTCACTGTCTGCTTGCCGAACTGCGGCTGCAGCACTGTGTTGCCGTCTTGTGCCATCAGCTGCATTGGCAGCCATAACATAGACAACAGGAGTGCCAGCATTAGATAACTGTACTTCTTTTGCATTTTGTTTATAAAGTTAATGAATGAAAATGTTGTTGTTTCCCAAACATCATGATTCCCTCGTGCGCCTTCCTCGAAGCCCATGAGAGACAGCAATGGCATTTTCTCCCACCATATATATAATGGATACTATACGCCATGTGTCGCAATGGCAGGTCTTCTGACTTGCCGCCCGGTATCGAACGCCTTCCCGTTAACCTCCAACAATCGTTAGACATTTCATAATAACAGATTGGAGCTATATGAATTTCCAGTGGCATATTGTTCGACCCTTTCATAAGGGGCGGCTCACAGCAGCGGGACTGTCCGGGATTTCCACCCGATTCCCTTTTAATCACCCGTGAGGGCAAACCGCTTGCGATATACTTTGCAAAGTATATGCTTATTTTCTTTATTGTCCAAATCTATGCTGACATTTATTTCTGCCGACTATGTTCCAGTCTTGTTACAATAAAGCGCCGGAACACGTCAATCACTGATTGAAACGTGTTCCGGCGCTATGTGTATAGAGCTTGTCTGCCCTTTGTCTTCCTGTTGTTCTGATATGATGGTCAGGTTTCCTGTCGGCGCTGTAGATGGTCCTTCTCTATAGGCTATGGTTATCCTCGCATCTTTCGCCTTATCCCTTTTTCTTTTCCTTCATTTCCTTCATCTCGCTCTCCTTCATCTTCTTGAGCAGGTCGCTGGCAAAGATGAAGTCAGTCAGTTTTTTGTTTGTCGAGCCCATGATGTCGGCGCTCTGGCCTTGCCATTCCTTCTCGCCTTGGTATATGAAGATGATGTTCTCGCCGATACCCATCACGGAGTTCATGTCGTGGGTGTTTATTATTGTGGTGATGTCAAATTCCTCAGTGATGCCGTGTAGAAGGTCGTCGATAACGAGCGATGTCTTAGGGTCGAGACCGGAGTTCGGCTCGTCGCAGAACAGGTATTTAGGGTTCAGCGCTATCGCTCTGGCAATCGCCACACGCTTCTGCATACCACCAGAAATCTCGTCGGGGAATTTCTTCTCCGCATCCACGAGGTTCACTCTGTCGAGGCATTCCTGTGCGCGGCGAACACGCTCGCGGTAGTTCATGTTTGAAAACATGTCGAGTGGGAACATCACGTTCTCCAGCACCGGTAGCGAGTCGAAGAGGGCGGCGCTCTGGAATATCATTCCCATTTCGCGTCGCATCATCACCTTCTCCTTCTTGGACATCGTCACGAAGTCGCGACCGTCGTAGAGCACCTCGCCGCTTGTCGGCGTGAGCAGTCCCACCAAGTTCTTCATCAGCACCGTCTTGCCGCTGCCGCTCTGTCCGATGATAAGGTTCGTCTTGCCGCTGTCGAACACGGTGCTGATGTCTTTCAGCACCACCTTGTCGCCAAACGACTTGCATAAGTTCTTTATCTCTATCATAAATCAGTACCTTTCGCCCTCCTTATGTTGTGTTCTCTCTTTCTCTCTGTATGTTCTCGTCTCTCCGTTCCATCAGCTCAGCAGCTGAGTGAGGAACACGTCGGAGCAGAGTATCAGTACGCTGCTCGTCACCACAGCGTTGGTGCTCGCCTTTCCCACCTCCACTGAACCGCCTTCCACGGTATATCCGTGGTATGACGACACGCTCGATATTATGAATGCGAAGAAGAGGCTCTTGATGATGCTCATCCACATGAACCATGGATTGAAGCTGTGTTGCAGTCCGGCAGTCAGGTCGTCAGGACTGAGCACCTGTCCCACGTATGCTGTGGCGTAGGCGCCTAATATTCCCGTTGCCGACGAGAATATCACGAGGAACGGCATTATCGTTATCAGTCCCATCATCTTTGGCAGAATGAGATAGCTGGCAGAGTTCACTCCCATTATCTCCAGTGCGTCAATCTGCTGCGTCACTCTCATCGTGCCGATCTCAGAGGCGATGTTCGACCCCACCTTTCCGGCAAGGATAAGACACATGATTGAAGATGAGAACTCCAGGAGCAGAATCTCTCTCGTGGTATATCCTGACACCCAGCGTGGCATCCAAGGACTCTGGATGTTGAGTTTCATCTGTATGCAGATCACGGCTCCTATGAAGAATGAGATGAGGAGCACGATGCCGATGGAGTCAACTCCCAGTCCGGACATCTCCTTCACGTATTGTTTCATGAACATACGCATCCTTTCAGGGCGTGCGAACGAGCGTCCCATGAGGATGAGGTATTTGCCGAAGCTCGTTAGATATTTGTGTATTAGCATTTTCTTCTTTTTGTTGATTTGTCATCTCATCATCCACTTCTCCCCAATCTTCACCATCGGCACCACCACTTCCTCTTTTGTACTGTCGTTGAAGCAGAGCAGCAGGAAGGCGTTTGCGTCGACGGATGATCTGGCGCTGTCAGTGCGGCAGTCGACAATCTGTATGTCGTGGATACCTCCATGGTCTTTCTGCATCTGAAACAGGAACATCTTGGAGTTCATGACGAGCTGCTTGCGGTAGTTTTCCGGTATGCGCCCGTTGCGGTATGTCATATCGGTGAAATATTCATATCCGCCGTTTCTCAGACTGTCGTATATTTCCTTTGCAGCTTCTGCGGCAGCCATATCCTTCGTCTTGCCGCCTTCCGACGACGAGCACGCCGACATCACTGGCGCGGGCAAAGTAAAAATCAAGGCTGCAAGGCATGCCATAAGACACGCCTGCAGTTTTGCTGTTATTCTGTTTGTCATCGTATCCGTTACTTCTGACGTATGAAGATGTTTATTGGAGACCCCGTGAGTTTCCAGTTCGAACGTATCTTGTTCTCCAGGAATCTCTTGTAAGGCTCCTTGATATACTGAGGCAGGTTGGCGTAGAACACGAATGATGGTATCTGTGTGTTAGGCAGCTGCGTGCAGTATTTTATCTTTATGTATTTTCCCTTTATTGATGGTGGCGGATAAGCCTCTATCAGCGGCAGCATCATCTCGTTGAGCTTTGATGTGCCTATCTTTATCTTACGGCTCAGGTACACCTCCTTGGCAGTCTCCAGCACACGGAAGATGCGCTGCTTCGTCAGTGCCGAGGCGAAGATGATAGGGAAGTCAGTGAATGGAGCCATGCGGTTGCGGATGGCGTTCTCGAAGGTGTCCATCACCTTCTGGTCCTTGTTCTCCACGAGGTCCCACTTGTTCACCACTACCACGAGCGATTTGTTGTTCCTCTGAATGATCTGGAAGATGTTCATGTCCTGTGCCTCGATGCCTCTCGTTGCGTCGATCATAAGGATGCAGACGTCAGAATGCTCGATGGCGCGGATGGAACGCATCACGGAGTAGAACTCCAGGTCTTCGGTCACCTTGTTCTTGCGGCGGATGCCGGCGGTGTCTACGAGATAGAAGTCGAATCCGAACTTGTCGTATCTCGTGTAGATGCTGTCGCGGGTCGTTCCGGCAATCTCCGTCACGATGTTGCGGTCTTCGCCGATGAATGCGTTGATGATGCTGCTCTTTCCGGCGTTCGGTCTTCCCACCACGGCAAAGCGTGGTATGCCTTCTTCGAGCAGTTCGCCGCTGTTGTCTTTCAGTTTCGCCACCACGTCGTCGAGCAGGTCTCCCGTGCCGCTTCCCGTAGCCGAGCTGATACACATCGGGTCGCCGAGTCCGAGCTTGTAGAACTCAGCCGCATTGTATATCAGGTCGTTGTTGTCTGTCTTGTTTGCCACGAGAATCACCGGCAGCTTCGTGCGGCGTAGAATCTGCGCCACGTCCATGTCCCAGTCTGTCACTCCCGTGGTGATGTCCACGAGGAAGAGGATGAGGTCAGCCTCCTCAGTGGCGATGAGCACCTGCTTGCGGATTTCCTCCTCGAAGATATCGTCGGATTTCACTACCCATCCGCCGGTGTCCACCACTGAAAACTCCTTTCCGTTCCAGTCGCATTTGCCGTATTGACGGTCGCGTGTCGTTCCTGCCACGTCGCTCACGATGGCTTGGCGGGTCTTCGTGAGGCGGTTGAACAACGTTGACTTACCCACGTTGGGGCGTCCTACTATTGCTACTAAATTTGCCATATTCTGTTTTCCGTTTTTCTTTTTTGTTGTTTTCTTTCCGGGATTATTGGATGCTTTCGGATTGTCGGTTCAGAATGTTGCTCCGTCAGTGTCCTGTTTCACCTCCCGTTTTCCTCAGAGTTCCTGTTTCCTCAGGTTTGTCCCCGTCTCTCCGGCTTAGTCCGGATTATATCCGAAGCTGTCCAGCTCCCTCTTAGAGCTGCGCCAGTCTTTGTCCACCTTAACGAACAGTTCCAGATAAATCTTCTTGCCGAAGAACCGTTCGAGCGACTTGCGCGCTTCCGATCCCAGCTTCTTCAGTGCCACACCTTGATGTCCGATGATGATGCCTTTCTGTGAGTCGCGTTCCACATAGACTACAGCGTGGATGTTGATGCGCTTCTCGTCCTCCTTGAACGACTGCACCGATACTTCCACCGAGTATGGAATCTCTTTGTCGTAGTAGAGCAGGATCTTCTCTCTGATTATCTCGCTCACGAAGAATCTCGCCGGCTTGTCGGTCAGCTGGTCCTTGTCGAAGTAGGGTGGGGAGTCGGGCAGCAGCTCTTTTATGCGTTTGAGCAGCATGTCCACTCCGAACTTGTTCTTTGCCGAGAGCGGCAGTATCTCTGCGTCGGGCAACAGAGAGTGCCATTTCGTTACGAGCGTTCCGAGCGTCTTCTGGTCGCTTTGGTCAATCTTGTTGATGAGCAGTATCACGGGGATGCTCATCTTCTGCACCTTTTCCAGAAACTCCATGTTCTTCTCCGGATTCTCCACCACGTCGGTGACATAGAGCAGCACGTCGGCATCCGTCAATGCCGATTCAGAGAAGGCGAGCATCGACTCCTGCAACTTGTAGTTCGGTTTCAGTACTCCTGGGGTGTCGGAGAATACTATCTGTGCGTCGTCGCTGTTCACGATGCCCATTATCCTGTGTCTTGTGGTCTGCGCCTTGAATGTGGCGATGCTGATGCGCTCGCCCACCAACTGGTTCATTAGCGTGGATTTTCCCACATTCGGGTTTCCCACGATGTTCACGAATCCTGCTTTGTGCATTTTATCTGTCTTTTTTATTTGCAAATATACTGAAAAATTGTTGTACGCCAAACATTTACCTTTCAATATGCGCCATTTTGACCTTTCATTGCCTTTTGTCGGACATCCTTTCCGTTGTTTTTGTGGTAAGTTATTATGTTTACGTCACTAAAATGGCGTTCTGACAAAAAAACGCATCTGTATGACTTCCGTCATTGCAGATGCGCTTTATCTGATATAAAGATTTTTTGTTTCAGTCAAGGAGTGTGTTATCCCTGCTCCACGGTGCTGCCGTCGTAGCCCCATTTGTAGTATGAAGCTCCGTGAACGAAGCCTGCTCCGAAGGCAGTGAAGATAAGGTTGTCGCCCTTCTTCAGCTTGCTCTCGTTCTCCCAGAGAGCCAATGGAATAGTGGCGGCAGAGGTGTTTCCGAAATGCTCGATGTTCACCATCACCTGCTCCATAGGAAGCTCCAGACGCTTTGCCACAGCCTCAATGATGCGGATGTTAGCCTGGTGAGGCACCACGAAACGGATGTTGTCCTTGTTCAGTCCGTTGCGCTCGGCGATGAGTGCACAGTCGTTGCTCATGCTTGTCACTGCATAGCGGAACACGGTGCGTCCCTCCTGATAGAGGTAGTGCAGACGGTGGTCTACTGTGAAGTGGGAAGCCGGGCATACAGAACCGCCAGCCTTCAGGTGCAGGAATGGCAGTCCATGTCCGTCGCTGCGGAAATAAGAGTCTTTAAGACCCACGTCTTCTGTCGTTCCCTCCACGAGAACTGCAGCTGCTCCGTCACCGAAGAGAGCACAAGTGCTGCGGTCGGTATAGTCAACCACAGACGACATCTTGTCGGCTCCGATAACGATAATCTTTTTGTATCTTCCGCTCTGGATCATTGAAGCGGCAGTATCGAGCGTATAAATGAATCCACAACAAGCCGACCACATGTCGAACGCGAAAGCGTTCTTCAGTCCGAGCTTGCCCAACACGATGGATGCTGTAGACGGGAACTTGTAGTCCGCCGTACTTGTGGCTACGATAATTGCGTCGATGGTGTCCGGGTCAACTCCCGTTTTCTTCAGGAGCTGTTTTGCCGCTTTGCGTGCCATATAAGAGGTGCCGATACCCTCTTCGGTGAGAATTCGGCGCTCTTTTATTCCGACACGCGTCATAATCCATTCATCGTTGGTGTCGACCATTCTCGACAACTCCTGGTTGTTCAGCACATAGTCAGGAACGTACCCTCCGATGCCTGTGATTACTGCGTTTATCTTTTCCATGACGGTATTATTCTGCAGTCTCCTTTACGATAGCAACCTTGCCTCTGTAGTAACCGCAAGTAGAGCATACTGTGTGATATACATAGTAAGCGCCGCAGTTAGGGCATACTGCCAGTGTAGGAGCTACTGCCTTATCATGAGTTCTTCTCTTGAGTGTACGAGTCTTTGACTGTCTTCTTTTAGGATGTGCCATTTTTCTTTAATCTTTAATTATTGATTTTAATTTTTCTAATTCACTCCATCGTGGATCCACTGCCGTTTCGTTTTCCTCCTCCGAGCTTCGGGCTGCGGAGTGCTCCTCGAGAGCCTTTATCATTGCAGGATTGCATTTTCCAGGTGCATGCACATGCTTGATGGGAATGTCGAGGGCTATGGATTCATATACGAACCATGCGGTGTCGAGCACTGCGTCGTCCTTTTCCACCGTCACGATGTCGTCTTCGTCTGAGTATTCTTCTCCGAGCTTAGCCAGCAGCCTGTTGTCTGTGCATATCGGCTGGTCCATGTCGTCGAGACAAAGGTCGCAAGGCACTTTCACAGTGCCCTCGGCATGGAAGTCTATCTCGTATAGTCCTGACACACTTTTGCGTGCCGAAATAGAGAGCATCACATCGCCGCTCTTTATCTCGTCACTCTCTGCCGCCTCAAAGAATTCGTCTCCCAAGTGGCAGCTGGTGCTCAATGCGCCTGTGTCCAGACTCTTCAGGTCTATCTTCAAAGACTCTAAGCTTTCCATCTGTTTTATCAGTAATGTGTAAATGTACTATTTATACATTTGGGTTGCAAAGTTACAAATATTTTTTGACTTGATTAAACTTTTGTGTCTTTTTTTACTTTTTAGGGACAAAATGGGGCCTTTCGCCAAGTTCTTGCTGCATGATTTGTCCTAAATCGGTCGTCAACGCTTGCATGTTTTTTGTTTTTTTTTAGAAGAGTGATTTCGTCGGTTCTACAATATGTCCATTATCCTTCATCGATGCCCTCCGGTCAGAAATGAAAACCGATATCACTCTAAATGGAATATATAAAAATGAGGGTATGTCATATAGACACACCCTCATTCGAGATTATTTCAGATTATAGTTTATCCGAGTCTTACTTGATGACAGCAATCTTGATAGACTGCTTGCCAACCTTAACGATGAATGAGTTGTCAGCAGGCATAGCCATCTTGATAGAAGCGTTGCCGCTCTTGTCAGCGTTCAGCTCAGCACCGTTCATGCCGAAGATGTGAACCTCCTCACCGGCAGGGTTGTTGATAACGAGGTTGTCGCCCTGCATGAATACAGTAGCAGACTTCTTGCCTACCTCAGTAGTCTTCTCGATACCAGTAACCACATTCTCAGCTACGAGTGTAGGTTTGCTCCACTTGCTTTCGCAGAATGTAGCACTTGTGAACTGGTTAGCTGCCTGTCCGAGACGTACAGACTGCATGCGGTGGTAAACATCCTTGCCGGCTGTCTCGCCAACCAATGGAATCTCCAGTGAGAGATACTTCTCGCCGTTCTTCTCTACTTCCACACCCTCTGTGCGGTAGTAGTAGTCGAATGACTTCATGAATGTGTCGCCAGCCTTGTAGTTCTGCTCAATCTTGATGTCATGGATATACAGGTTAGAAGGAGCGTATGTAGCGAATACACCGAATATCATGTCCTCTGAACCGTTAGAGAAGCTACAAGTAGTGGTCTTCCACTCCTTGTCGTTTGTATCCGCGATGAACTTTGTCTCACCCTGTACGTAGTCGTCAAGCTCCTGGTCGTATACGAATGTTGCCAAACCAGCGTGAGCATATACAGGATTGTTGTCCTGATCTACATAGCCTTGAGCGCACTCACCCTTCAGAGTGATGGTAACGTCGAACTTGCCGTTGTCCTTAGAGAGGTCAATTGGAGCACACTGCAGGGAAGCGTTTTCGCCGTTGAAGTATGACTGGTAACCGTCGATTACGAGGGCGTCCTTATAGAGAGCCCAACAGTATGCCGTCCATCCAGACATCTTGTCAAGACAAGTGTAAGTACCTGTTAGTGCGCTTGGGTCTGGCTCGGTAGTAGAATACTTAGGAGTGTCATACTGCTCTATTATCTCGCCCCAGCTTGTCGCCTTCCACTCGAATCCGTGGTTGTAAGGCATGCCCTCGAAGTTGGTGTCCACAACTGCCAACTTTGTGTCCTCAGTGATCTTGTTTGCAGCGAATGCCTGATAGCTGTAGCGCTCAGCTCCAGGAACCGGCTTCCACATTGCTGTGTACTTAGAGTCAGCATAGCTGTCAACGAGTTCCAGTGCAGGAGCTACTACGCCGAGGATCTGCTTCTCCTCGTTAGACTCCATAGAAACATGGTTGCCCTTCATTGCGCGAACCCTGTAGTAGTAAACCTCGCCGTTCTTTGCGTTGTTCACCTGGAGGAAGTTGTCAGTTGTCTCCTCGTCCTGCAGCAGGTAGTCGCCGATAGTCTCCTGGGTGCCGCCCATGTCGTTCTGGATAACCTGCTTTGTGTAAACGTCTACGAGATACTTGTCAGCGCCGTCCACCTTGTCCCAAGCGAGCTTGAAGTTGTCTCCCTTGTAGTATTTCATCTTCAGGTTCTCAGGAGCGTTCACGAATGGCTTCAATACAGAAACCTTGATGTTGTCGATATAGAAAGAGTTTCCGTAGATATCGCCGCCACGCTCCAGAGCGCCACGCTGTCCTATGATGTTGAAGATAGTAGACTTGTCAGCGCCGCGGAAAAGGATTGTGTAAGTCTTTCTCTCGCTGTTGATTTCAGGAAGAGTGAGGCTTCCCAATACATTCCATTGTGGACCCATGCCGTTTGTCTCTGCAGCCTCTACCTGAGAGATGAAGTTTGTGCTCTTGGCGTTGTCTGTAAATGCGTCGAACTGGAGGAGAACGTCGCCCTGATACTTAGAGCAGTCGATGAGACAGGTATTCACATGACTCTGTGAGTATTCGCAATCCTCATCGTCGTCCTGCAGATACATGTAGAGGGCACCGCCGGCAGGGAAACCGTTGTTTACACCCCAACGGCTTACAGAACCGTGCTTCTCGTCATAAACACCCTGTGTGTTCAGATAGTCAGGGTTGAAGCTGTACCATGGAATTTCGTATTTATGTCCATCGTAGTCGTCAACCTGTGTAAATGCCTTATACAGGTTTGTGTTGAAATCAGGGTTGCCGACGCTACCTGTCGTCAGCTTAGAGAAATCCTCATAGAGCAACTCCTCGAATTCACCGTACTTGGCGTAAGGGTTGGTGCCGTCAGCCTTCTTTACAGAGAGAAGCTGCATCTTGAATCCCTGCTTCTTGCCTTCGGCAGCCTTCTTTACGACAGGAGCCTCAGACTGAAGTGAAACCGGGGCTGTCACCTTGTTCTGTGAAGCCTTCTCTCTTGCCAGGAACTGTGCACTTGCAGGGGTGAACATCAACGCACATACACCTGCAAAAAACATTTTTTGGGTAAAGTTTTTCATCACGTAAGTTTTAAGTTTTTCTTAAATTGTGGAGACCGAGAATGAGTTTACCGTCGTGTTGCTCCCTGCGCCTAAGCGCAAATGTTTATTGTCTTTTATGCTAATTAATTATACTCTGGAATGCTGCCAAGACATGCAATAAACGGATGATACAAAACCATAGCCGTCTCCAACACCATGAATTTGCTGCAAAAATACAAAAGTTTTTCAATTAATTACAACTATTTGGAAAAAAAATATAACTTTGCATCAAAATTACCTTTAATATTTAAACTATGTCTGCATTAAAAAGATTTTCATTGACATTTGGGTGTATGCTTACAATTTTGGCTGCCCCCATGGCACAGAACGCAGTGCCGGCACGCCAGGTAGGCAATATCTCTGGCGATTTTATACCGAATCAAGTAGAAAAAGGCTTGCGTCCACAGTGGGCTAAGAGCATCATGAAGGCAAACGCCGACCGCCCTTATATATATAATGTAAAGGATGGCGAGGCAGACATCTTCGGACAGATGCGCTACCAGAAGAACATGAAGGGAATGGGACTCATCAAGCTCACTTCAGACAATCCCGGAAAGTTCGAGTGGATTCGCGACTATGGCTACATCGCCGGATCTACACCTATCCTCACCGCCGGAACATACGTGGGCGACGAGTATTACGCTTTCGAGACCACATTCTACAACAATATCAACATGCCGAAGGCAATCAGCGTGGTGAACATCAACACCGGTGAGTATGTGGCAAAGAAGATGATACAGAATCCTACAGACAGGAGACCTCTCATCCTCGACGAGATGACCTACGACCCCAAGACAGACAGAATCTTCGGTCTGAACTACGACACCGACGCACAGACGTCTTACATTTATGAAATCGACCGTACATCCCTTGAGCTGAAGCACGTGGCCACCATACCGTCGCTGATCTTCACCCTCGCTGCCGACAACGGATGTCTCTACGCCATGAGCATGACCGCCAGAGGAAGTATGCTCAACAAGATTGAAATCTCGAGCATCAACGCTGCCGCCAAGACCTGCACCATGACAAACACCGGTGTGGATACGGGAGTGAGAATGGGCGACTACAGCCAGTCCATGGAGTTTGACAAGACCACACACCGCCTGTGGTGGCTGGCACAGACAGAAGACGGCGGTGCATCTTTCGTGGAGCTTGATGCAGAGACCGGTGAGGCAAAGAGCAAGACCTCTCTGAGCAACGACCTGCAGCTCCTCGCCATGGCAATACCTTATCAGTATGTGCCAGACGCAACACCGTCTTATCCGCGCAACTTCACCGTTGCCGCCGATGCCAATGGCGCTCTCAGCGCTTCGCTCTCTTTCACTACACCAAACCTGAACTACCGCAACGGCAACCTCGCTGACCTCTCAGGCGTGAAGGTGTACCGCAACGGCGAACTGGTGCAGACCATATCAGAGTCATCACAGAACAAGGCTGTCACATGGACAGACACACCATCTGCTGACGGATACTATATATATAAGGTGGTGCCGTACAACGCTTCAGGCGACGGAGTATACAAAGAGTATGCTGCTTTCGTGGGCGAGGACCTTCCGGGCGAACCACAGAACGTCACCGTTTCGGCAATCGGCGCCAACGCCACAATCTCTTGGCAGGCTCCGGCAGCAGGACAGCAGGGAGGATATTTCGACGCTGCGTCTCTGAAATACGACGTTGTGAGAATGCCTGACAACGTGACCATCGTATCCGGAACTACATCGACAAGCGTTACCGACGCCGTGTCTGAGACAAAGGGCTATACATACGTTGTGACTCCGGAAAACAGAAAGGGCAAGGGAACAGCAGCCACATCAAACAGCTTGAGCTTCGGTCCTGAGGGCAACATCCCGTTCACATCATCGCTCCAGACCAAGGAGGAGTTTGAAAGATGGCTCGTTGTAGACAAGAACGAAGACGGTGGCACATGGTATTTCGATGACCAGACAAATACCACTACCTACGGACGAACAAACAACGATGCTGACGACTGGCTCTATACACCGGCCTTCACATTCGACAAGAACAAGGAATACCAGGTGCGCTACACATACTGGACCATCAACTGGGTGTTTGACAACATGGAACCAATCTGGGAAAAGATGAGAGTGATGCTCTGCCAGGAGCCTGTCAACACAGGCAAGCAGCAGCTTATCTATGATTGCGAAGAATTCCACACCGCATCGGGAATCTATTTCCACGGCAAGGACAACTTCCAGCCAGAGGAGAGCGGTTCAGCCCGCATCGGCTTCCAGGCTTACAGCGATGCTGACCACGGATTCATGTATCTGAAGGACGTTTCAGTTCGTGAATACAGCACTTCTGACCTCAGCGCCCAGCTGCTCACAGGTTCTAACGAGGTGAACTGCAACGTTCCGCAGAGATTCACCGTTGAAGTTAGAAACGAGGGTTCTG
This sequence comes from Prevotella pectinovora, assembly GCF_041323955.1. Lineage (NCBI taxonomy): Bacteria > Pseudomonadati > Bacteroidota > Bacteroidia > Bacteroidales > Prevotellaceae > Prevotella > Prevotella pectinovora. The sequence continues at coordinate 2,209,065 of NZ_JBGLIV010000001.1, read as the reverse complement.
CTGTTGTAAACGACTACAAGGTAGTTCTTCTTGATGCCGACACACACGTTGTTATCGGTGAGAGCAAGGGAGTGGCAGTGGCTCCGGATCAGACTGTAGAGGTGCCTGTAGAGTGGTATCCAAGCGCTGAAGGCAAGATCAACGTTACAGCACGAGTAGAACTCGCTACTGACACATATCCGGCTGACAACACTATTGAGACACCAATCGCAGTGACCGTTCATTCAGAGAACGACGCAAGATGGATCAACCTGAATAACGCCAACAACCAGGGATGGCATACACCGTTCTATCTCTTCGACCCATACGCTGAGTGTCAGGCTATCTTCCTCGAGAAGCAGTTGCAGAAGAAGGGCGTGAAGTTCACAGGCATGCGTATCCCTTACAACGGCAACAGCGCTTCAAGCTTTACCTTCCCTGCCAAGATCTCTTTCAAGGAGACATCACGTTCACACGTGCTCAACGATGCAGGAACAAAGGCACTGTTTGAGACCGACGGCTTCACTACTGTATACGACGGCGACTTGACAGTATCCGGCGTTGGCCAGGGCAAGTATCTGGTAATCAACTTCCCTACACCTTATGAATATAAGGGCGGCAACATCTGCATGGATTTCGTTAGTCCATTGGGCAGCAATGTCATAACAAGCAATAGCGAACATCCGGAGTGGCTCACTGACTATGAGTTCCAGATCGAGTATCCTCGCACGGCATTCTGCAACGGCAAGTCAGAGCAGTCAGCATTGGCAGAAGTTTACGGTACAGAGCACACACCGGTAATCAGCCTCTCTTACGAGGGAATCGGTGAGACTGGTATAATCACTGTTTCAGGCAATGAGCTTGGCATCACACGCAACGGCAATGTGCTCAACTTCGCTGTAATCTGCGATGAGGCTCAGCTCTTCAACCTCGCTGGTAGCCAGGTGGCTGGTGCAAGCAACGCTTCATTACTCAACGTGGCTGGTCTGTCGAAGGGCGTTTATCTGCTGAAGGTCAAGGTGGACGGCGCTGTGAAGACAGTGAAGGTGACATTGTAAGCCGGTTGACGGATATGCAAGTTGACAGACAGGTTGGTTGACATGCTGACTCTTTGATTAAAGAATGTCGATACAACCAAGTATATGATAAAGGCAAGGCATAATATATGTATATATATCAGCCTTGTCTTTTTTTATGCATCTTAAATGTTAATAATTCGCCAAACTCTTTGACTTTTAAAAAGAAATTCATACATTTGCGAAAAATTTAATTATATTATGAAAAAACAGAAATCATGTTTGGTGGCATTGGCTATGTTTGCCTCCGCTTCGGCATTTGCCGACAATGCGGAGTCTCTCGTCTTCTATGGCGTCCAGGGAAAGGCCGACAATGCAGTTGAGCTTACCAATTTTAGAAAGATCACGTTCGGTGAGAACGGCTTCAACGTGCTGAGTCAGGATGGCTCAACGCTGCAGCTCAACTACGGCGACGTGAAATCAATCAAGTTCAAGGATCTTGTAAACGGCATCCAGTCCGTTACGAATGGCAATGCGTCCGAGATGATGCTACATTTCGATGGACAGTATGTATGGGCAGACGGTGCCAACGGCCAGCAGGGTGCTGTGTATAGCATCAATGGTCAGCAGATGATCGGTGCCCGTCTCGACGGTTCGCGTATCAGCGTGGAGAGCCTGCCGAAGGGTGTCTACGTGTTCAAGGCTGGCGGCAAGTCTATCAAGTTCGCCAAGTAAGCCAAGTTAATAACCAGTTCAACATTAAGGAAAACATTAATAATTAAAGATAATGAAAAAACTATACTTCACAATAGTATTCGCGCTGCTCGCATTGGTAGGCAACGCACAGACAAACCCTAACCGTGTGCTTGTAAGAGACGTTAATGGTGCGATGACCGGCTACCTCGCAGAGCGCATCGACAGTATCTTCTTCGGTAAGGTAGAAGGTAAGGTAGTGGCTGAGATCACTTTCGACAGCTTCACCAAGACAGACGAGGGTGCTGAAATCCAGTGCAAGGTAAAGAACAGCCCAGCCTGCAAGGGCTTCAAGCTCGCTTGCGTTGCTACAAACGTTGCAAAGAACATGACTACAGAGGCTCAGAAGGCCAATTATATCGACAAGTATGGCACACCTGTCATGTATGATGATTTCTCTAACGGTGCCAAGGTGACAATCCCTTCAGCAGACCAGAAATTCGTTGATGATTCAGAGTATACTCTTATGACTCTCGGTTTCGATGAGTATGGAATCGGTTGCGGTGTGTCTGAGGTTACTTTCAAGACTCCTAAGGCTGCCCTCGCCGGCAAACCTACTGTTACTGCAGAGGTGTCTGAAGTTACTACAACTTCTTTCAAGATCACCGTCACTCCTAACGAAGACTGCTACGGCTACTATGCTTGTGCATTCGATGTTGCAAGCGGTGGTATCCTCGGTACATTCAATACAATGGGCTCATTCTTCGGCTTCGCTAACGTTGGCGATATGATCAAAGGATGGAGCCAGATTGAGTATAGCGGTGTTGAGACTATCGAATGGAAGAACCAGGAGCCTGGCTCTGAGTATGAGGTTGCCATCGTTCCTGTCGACATGAACGGTAACCTCGGTGACTATATAATTGTCAAGGTTAAGACTGTTGGTGCCGGTGGTGACGGAGCCGCTTTGGTTTCTGCTGAGGTTCCAGCTGAAGAGTTCTACAAGTACACAGCTGAGGATCAAACAATACAGTATGTACAGCGTGTGATCTTCACTCCTAACGATCAGACAAACATCTATCGTGACGGTCTTGTTGAGGCTGATGTATATGACCAAGACCCTGATTACTACAACAACATTGTTCTCTTCCCAGAGCAGACCACAGCTTACACCAATCACACCGGTGTTGACAGCTTCTTGTGGAACGTTAAGGCAAGCACAAGATACTATGCCATCTCTGTAGGTCAGAACAATAAGGGCGAGTGGGGCGAAATCTGCAAGTTCGAGTTCACCACTCCAGATGCTTCAAAGGCTGAGTGGCTCCAGGGTGAGGCTAAGCCTAAGGCAGTAGTTGCAGGTGTTTCTGCACGCCAGTATTCTGCCACTACAACAGTTTCCAAGGGTGCTGTAGCTCCAAAGACTCTTGTTAAGGGCGGAATCACAATGACTGTTAAATAAACAGAACTATATCAACCTTGGCTGCCGGGCGAATGACCTCTGGCGGTCAAGGGTTCCTTTTAATATCTCAATCTGCATTTTTTTCAGGGCAATCGACATTAGTAAACCCTATATCCTTGGTCCTGGCATAACGTCGGTTCTGGTTTAAAGGAACGTTCCACGACACAACACTGCAAGTCTGACCGACATATCAGCTTGCGTTCCGCAGGATTTCAGTAGTGACACTGTGACCGGTAAATGAAAAAACAAGTAAAGAAGGCAAGTGATGACACTACAACCTGCACACAACAAAATACACGAATGAGTTTTCGTTTAATATGACACATGTTTAATCAATTAACTTTTAAGACAATGAAAAAAACATTTCTTACTTTCCTCTTTGCTGGGGTTATGGCCTTCTCCGCATTCGGACAGCAGAAGGTCAAGACATTCCCGACACTTGAGCGTACCAAGGCTAAGTCGCCTGCTAAGGTGGAAGCCCCGTCTTACGCTCCTTCGGGAATCGACGACAAGGCACTCGGAACCAAGATCTACGCAACACAGATCGAGGACGAGTCAAAGATGCGTAGCTGGCTTTATTTCAATACCTCTAACCCAGGTAAGCTGAACCGCATCAGAGAGTTTGAAAATGCTATCGGTGAGCAGCTGAATGGTCTCTTCCTTGGTTGCTGGGGTGGCGACAAGTATTATGGATTCTATGGTGCGGCTGGCATGAATTCCAACATGCCTGACTTGGAGTGGCGCGGCTTCGAGGATTTCGTGTCCCTCGATGTCGAAACCGGTGAGACTACCTCAATCAAGAATTTGCGTAATGTTGAGGGAAAATATACCGTAGTTTGGTATAACAGACCTGGTGATCAGGCTTTCCCTGTCATCCAGGACATGTCTTACAATCCTTCAGAAGACCTGGTCTATGCAATGGCAAAATATCAGAAGGATGAGTATACAGATGCTGTTTCTATCCTTTATACTATAGACAAGGAGACTGGTGAACTGAGTGAAGTTAAAAGATTCCAAGACCAGATTCTTGATTTCTGCTTCGACTACGAAGGCAACATGTATGCCGTAGCTATTTATTGGACTAATGCTGAGGACGGAGGCTTCCAGTGGTCTGGTACGCTTCTCAACAAATACGATGCAGAGTTCGAGAAGGTAGACGGCAAGCCAATGCGTATCAAGGATATGGACAAGAAGGACGTACTCGTAAACGGTTACGGCTCTCTCTCGTTCGACTATACGACAGGCGACCTCTACCTCGCTTCCCTCATCGCATCTACAGATGGTTTAAGCAACTACGACCGTTTCGTGAAACTCAATCCTGAGACCGGCAAGTATGTTGACTATCCACAGTCTTTCTTTCCTGGCAACATGATCGTTGGTATGTATATCCCTTACTTCAAGGCTGACAACCGTGATGCAGCAGGTCGCGTTACCGACCTCACAGCTACACCTAACCCACAGGGTGCTACCGACATTACGCTCGCTTGGAAGAACCCTACCACAACATGGGCTGGCGACGAGCTGAAGGAACTTGCCAATGTGCAGATATATCGCAAGAACGCTTCTTATACCAAGGGCGTGAATTCTTCAGAAGAGCTCTTTGACAATTCCAAGCTTATCGCTACCGTTGCTGCTACAGCAGAGAACATCGGTAAGGAGATGACATGGAAAGACACTGAGCCGGAGACTGGCATCAACACATATTATATCGTGCCATGCCGTGTGGACGGTGAGAAGGGTGTGCCAGACAGCATCCGTGCCGTTGCCGGTGCTGATATCCCTGGCGTTGTGACAAACTTCACTGCCGCTCTCGATGGTGAGAACGTCAAGCTCACATGGGATGCTCCGGTTGACGGAAAGAACAACGGTTACGTTGACCCTGCTTCTCTGAAGTATGACATCGTTCGTAACCCGGGCGAGAAGACAGTTGCTTCTGACCTCGCGGCTACTACATTCACCGATGAGGAGGTTGCTTCTCTCGTTAGAGGCAAGTACTCATACACTATCGTTGCCAAGACACCGGCAGGTGTGAGCGGCGCTGTGGTTTCCAACGATGTTGAGGCTGGTATTCCACCACTTCCACCAGTGAAGTTCGGTACAGAGACTGAGGATGAGGCTGGACAGTGGACAGCATTTGAGAACCCGATGGCTGGCGATGGCAATGTATGGAATTATGCAGATTGGAACCACACATATCAGCTCACCGTTTACGCTGGAGTAGGTGGGGACTGGACTGCATCTCCTGCATTCCGTATGGAGAAGGGTAGGACATACCTCTTCACTTCTAAGTTCAACAACGGTTGGCCTGAAGTTGGTCACACAATCGGCCGCTACGTTGGTACAACTCCTACTCTCGAAGGTATGACAGAGAAGATCGGTGAGGAGACTGAGTATAGCGCTTCTGGTTACATCAATCCGATCGTGACATACGAGGACAAGTTCACTGCTCCTGAGGACGGTACTTACTACTTCGGTTTCTGTATATCAGACAATACAGATTACGATACATTCAACTTCTATGGCGTAGAGATTGAGCCTATGTTTGCTAACGACATCAAGGCTCTCGACCTCGAGATCTTCGGTGGCGACGCTGTGAGCGGCAACTACAACAAGTGCAAGGCTAACGTCAAGAACAACGGTAGCGAGATTGTCGAGGCTGGTTCTTACAAGGTTGAGGTACTCCAGAACATCGACGGCGTAGAGACTGTTGTTGGTTCTACAGAGGAGACTCCTGTCGTTCGCGCTGAGTCTACAGCTGATGTTAATGTAGAGTTCATACCGCAGGGCGAGGGTGACTATAACTTCTCATTCCGCGTCGTTTACTCTAAGGACGAGTTCAACGGCAACAACACTTCTGAGGCTAAGAAGGTAAATGTTATCCCATTCGGCGACGCTACTCCATGGTCTATGGTAGTTACTGGCGAAGATGAGTGGGATGCTACTTACACTCCGACTTGCTGTGTAGGCGGCGTCAGCGGTTCACAGTCTATCTATCTGAAGTCAGACTTCGCCGAGAAGCCAAGCGACTCTAACATTATCGAGCGTATCGGTTATGAGTATGACAGCACCGGCTTTAATGATGCTCTTCCTATCGGTACATTCACCGTATGGATGGCAAACAGCGACCTCACAGAGTTCACTGATGCTTCTCAGTGGCTTGATGAGTCTACTATGACACAGGTCTTCAACGGTCCTGTTACTCTCTATCCTGGCAATGACAACATGCTTTCACTGAAGCTCGACACTCCATTCGAGTATGACCCAACCAAGAGCCTCGTTATCTGCGCTCAGCAGGAGGGTTCTGTAAATCCAGAGTTCCCTGCACTGTGGAGAGTATTCAACTGGGGTGGTGCTCGCAACAGATCACTCCGCTTCTGGGCTCCTAAGTCAAAGAACACATTCTGCGAGGCTTCTGCAGCAGCTCTCTTCGTAGGCTTCAAGCAGAATCTCACTGGCATCCAGGATGTGAACAACGGCGCAGCCGGCAATGTTTACTACAATGCTGAGACTGGCAAGCTCGTTCTCGGTGGTGCTCAGGCTGATGTGTTCGACCTCAGCGGTAAGCTTGTCCGTTCTTACAACGGCGTATCTCAGGTGGCTCCAAGTCTCCCAGCAGGTATGTATGTTGTAAAGGCTCGCACTGCCAATGGCACACAGAGCGTAAAGGTGACTGTGAAGTAATCTTTTGATAAACAATACAATCTATACGGACCTGTCCTTTCCTTCGGGTGAGGATAGGTCTTTTCCGTTTCTGTCCATGCCGTAGGCTGGGGACACAACGACTTCATCCACCCTTTCATCTGTCCTATCCTTCCTTCAGTAGAGGCATATTACTCAGCCACAGACATCAGCCCCCTCTCGTTCTCCCCCGAAGGGGAGATGCAGGTTACTCTAGTTTGTGGGTAAGCCATTTAATATCAGACAACCGAGAGTATCTGTCCCTCCCCTACGGGGGAGGCTAGGTGGGGGCTGAAGTCAATAGTAGGTGTAACCATGCAGATGGAACCAGACATACATTTAGTTTTTTGATACACAATAAACAATCTATACGGACCTGTCCTTTCCTTCGGGTGAGGATAGGTCTTTTCCGTTTCTGTCCATTCCGTAGGCTGGGGACACAACGACTTCATCCACCCTTTCATCTGTCCTATCCTTCCTTCAGTAGAGGCATATTACTCAGCCACAGACATCAGCCCCCTCTCGTTCTCCCCCGAAGGGGAGATGCAGGTTACTTTTGTTTGTGGGTAAGCCATTTAATATCAGACAACCGAGAGTATCTGTCCCTCCCCCTACGGGGGAGGCTAGGTGGGGGCTGAAGTCAATAGTAGGTGTAATAAAGGTATCTGAAGTGGGAGCACCATAGTGCTCGCAAATCCGGCTTAATCCCTCCCAAAATCCAAGCATCATTAACCAATAAAATCAAAAAATTATCCGTGAAAGACCAATCCGTGCTCCTCGGTGTTATCAGTGTTTAATTTTTTGATTTGTGGCCCTGCCGAAGGCCAGGGACACAACTTCAACACTGAACTAATATATCAGTGATAATAAATTTGTCCATCAGCCTTCGGCGATGGACAAAAAATTAAACACGGATTTAACGGAGAACACGGATTTGACTTTTTCACTGATTTTTTTTCTTAAACCCAAATCGGTCATTAGGGCTTGCCTGGATTTTGTTCTTTTAGAAGAGTGGATTTTGTTTGGCTTTTAATGAGTAATAGCGAGCTATTACGAATTAAAAACAAGCAAAAGACGCCTTATAAAAAACAAAAGACTGCAAGCAGTAAATATAAAATACAATAAACGGCCTAATGACCGTTTTGGGTTAAACCTGTATTCTTTGGATTTATTTGTGGATTTTCGTGGATTTGCGAATGCTTGTGGCACTCCCTTTTTCTGAAAAGCATCTGATGATTCTTAGCCAGTGGAAATCTCACCCCAATTCACCTAAAATGACATAAAACCTAAAATCGGTAAAAACTGTCAGATTATCTGGTTTTTTGTTGTAATGCTCTGACAAATAGACAGTTGACTACCTGGCGATTGACTATTCCTAAAATTAGTTGACAGAATTGGATGCGATTAACTAATTAGGTTTACTACTTTTATTCAGTTCTCTGTTTTACTTTACAAGTTCTGTTAGTTGAACTGATTTGTTTTACAAGATTTCATCAGTAAACTGATTTGCTTTACTACCTTCTCGCATTCCAATTGCAAAGTTAATGATTATTCCTTTGATTAGTGCAAGAAATAAAAATATTTCGTAATTTTGCTGTCAGAAGCCGAAGAGGAAGCGAGCTCTGCTGAGGAGCAACTCGCCAGCAATAGGTTTCTGCATCACACTGAAATAGTGGTATGGGCGTTGTCTTTCGGGGCAGCGCCCATTATTTTAGGAGATGCTGTATGGCTAAGAAAAACCTATCAGCTGCCTGTGGCAGCAGGTCTGTTCCATGGATTGCACCAACACCTTTTTTGTTCTCCAACTTCTGTATGTACCGTTTCGGGAGTCTTGTATCCAATGCTCATATGCGGACGTTCTGTATTATAGAAACGTATGATACGAGTCAGTTCTTCCTTACAATTCTCTATTGACGGTATGCTCATCTTGTAGAGCCATTCTGTTTTGATGATGCCATTGGCGCGTTCTGCAATGGCATTTTCGAGAGGATCACCGCTTTGGGTCATGCTTATCATTATATTATGTGCCTTTAGCTCCTTAACGTATGCAGCACTACAGTACTGGCTTCCTCTATCAGAATGATGGATGAGACGGGATGCTGTTTCATCGTCAATTGTTGCCAGTGCCATACGCAGTGCCTCCAATGGGTATATGGTTTCCAAGGTCGGTCCTACTGCCCATCCCACAATCTTATGAGAATAGGCATCCGTGATAAGCGACAAGTAACACACACCCTCAGTTGTTTCTATGTACGTTATGTCACTGACCCATATTTCGTTAGGTCGCATGGGAACCACATCCTTTATCAAGTTGTCATATTTGTGGTAATGATGACTGGAGTCAGTTGTCTTGTAGTGACGACGTCTTTTCAACTGCACCATCAATCCATTGGCACGGAGCAATTCTATGAACGCATCTCGTCCAGGCATACGATCAGTGGATTCAAACAAGCGTTTGACGATGAGGTATAGTTTGGCACAACCAAGTCCAGGGTTATCCTTACGGTATTCTCTGGCCTTCTCCACTATCATGGTTTCTAAGGCATTATCGACAAAGTCATTGTCTGGATCTTCACGGTTGTAGAACGACTGTCTGCTATAACCAAACAGCCTGCAAAGGGTATTCATCGATGCTGGTGAAGACTCTTCGCGGAGCAGACTTACTGTTTGGTGCCAGATTTTTTTCTTATTGGAATATTGAATCTTTCTTCTGCAAGGTTAATCATTGTGTCGTAGGCATGGGCACGTAGTTTCTCTAGTTCTGCCTCTTTTCTTGCTTTCTTGAGCTCTGCTTTCAATTCTCTGATCTGCTCGTCTTTACTTTTGTTTGCCATAGTGTCATCGTTGTTCTCCTGCAAAGATACTAAACGATTTTCAGAAAGATAACGACCTACCCAAGAAAACAGCACCTGAATGTTGGAAATATGATGTTTCTCAACTAATTCCTCAGGCGTATTCTCGCCTTTAAGGAAATCAAGTGCAGCAAGTACTCGATCTTCTTCATCATGAATGTAGCGAGTGGATTCTACCCATACCCATTCATACTGACCTGTCGCTTCATTTAGGACACGATCTCTTTCACGTTTTACTTTTGTTCTCATACACTTTTGTTTTAGGCATCCAAAAGTGTCAAGTTTTTTTAGGGTAAGTCAGATTGTCAGCCAATTGTCTGGATGGTTTGCTGGTGAAAAGAATTGTCAGGTGTGAGCAATCGTCAGATGAAAGTAATTGTCAGATGTTAGGAATTTAGACAACAGAGATTGTCTGTGTTGGCAGAATCCTGAAAACAGGGATATGAGTATGCAATATGAATTAGTTGGGCATTTGTCTGACAGCAAATCTGCCCAAGTGGGGCAAGCACGTTGCCCATGTTGGGCAAGCACGTTACCCCCGTTGGGCAAGCACCGTGCCCAATTTTAGCCCAAAACCGTCATTAGATCATATAATGGTCATTCGAATTAAGTGTGCACTGATTTAACCCAAATCGCTTTCTATGTTAATATCCAAATGTTTTGACCATTATTTTCAATTTATGCTGAGATTTTATATTCAGGGGTGAATGTTTGGCGATTTCTGACCATGGCTGTGACCAAATGTACAAGTTTGTTCTTGACATTGTTCAGTGCAACCTGCTTCTTCTTTCCTCGTTCTACGAGGCGCATGTAGTACCTCGCCATAATGGGATTGAAGTTGACGGCAGCTAGTGCCGCTTGCGTCAGCATGGCCTTTATCTGGCGGTTAGCCATATAATGTACATGCGGATCGGAATGCACACTGGTTCCCGAATCTTTGCCAAATGGAGCTAGGCCGTAATAGCAGGCAATCTTGCGTGAGTCGTAGTTGAAACGCCGGAAGTTGTCGGTGTACACCATCAGGCACACAGCGTTCTGCGTTCCTATGCCAGGCACCGAGGTCACGATGGTGAACACCTCGGTGAGTTCCTCGTCCGACTTGATGAGATCGGCAATGCGCTTATCTATCTTCTCTATCTCCTTATTGAGTTCAGAGACGATGTGCCGTCCGCTCTGCGAAATCATTGTCTTGACTGGCGACTTCTCCATAGTGAGTCGCTTTTCGCCTCTACGCACCTGGAAACTGCATCTGTGTCTTACGATCATCTGACGGTATAGGAACAGCTCACGCAGTTGTGTAAGCGACTCGCTAAGAGGCTCGTACATAACGGCTTTATCGTAATTCCTCATGGCGTATTCTGCAATCATCGAGGCGTCAGCACGGTCAGACTTCAATCGTCTAAGACCAGATGCGTCTTTGATGCTCTTTGCGTTCTCAAGCCACATGTCGTAGCCTTTACCGTAGAGGAAGTTGCACAGTCCCTTGCTGTAGTCGCCCGTGTTCTCGCCACAGAAGAGCCACAAGGACGAGTCGATACCGCAGGAATTCTGCTCAACCCACTTGACCAACTGCCTATAGCCAGACACGGTTGTCTTGAACTCGTTGAACACTCTAGCAGCGGTTTCTGCCAGTCCGTCTGCAAAAAGGATAGCCACATCAACTTTTTCTTTCGAAAAATCAACTCCGATAAATAAATTCTTCATAACTTTGTACGAGTTATATTGTGTAGAATTGGTCAATAGTTGTATGGACTAACACTCTAACAAGGCTCAGAGCCGATAACTTTCTATCTGGTCTTTGCAACTATGTCGATGAGGACCTAAACGATTTATAGCTTTACGGCTGGGTCATTAGCTGGTTTACCTCTTCGACAGACCGATTCTACCTTTTTACAACAAAGGTACGAAACTGTCTTTAGCAATCATAGTTTTACCTTGATTATTTTGGAGTTTATGCGACTTCGTCGCAATCTTCTGCAAACTTAGAGGTCATTAGGACGTTTAAAGTGTAATTTTAATAACTGCTTGCAGTCTTTTGTTTTTATAAGGTGTCTTTTGCTTGTTTTTAATTCGCAATAGCTCGCTATTACTCATTAAAAGCCAAACAAAATCCACTCTTCTAAAATAACAAAATCCAAGCAAGCCCTAATAACCGATTTGGGTTTAAATCCGCCAACGTGTTAATATCCTACCTTATAGTATATTTCTTGATTAGTGTTAAGGAAACCTTCAGTTTTGCCTTCTCCATTGAGCAATATCTATTAAACCCAAATCGGTCATTAGGCCGTTTAATGTCATATTTTACAACTGCTTGCAGTCTTTTGCTTTTTATAAGGTGTCTTTTGCCTGTTTTTAATTCGCAATAGCTCGCTATTACTCATTAAAAGCCAAACAAAATCCACTCTTCTAAAAAAACAAAATCCAGGCAAGCCCTAACGACCGATTTGGGTTAAAAAAGTATTTAGCGTGATTTCTAATCGTCTGATTTGCCGTAATATAATGTTAAAAAACATTACAAACTATTTGAGGTATTGAAATTAATTCCTATTTTTGCAACGCTATTTCGGAAATATTATGAACAAACAATAAAAACACTTGTGATTGTCGTAACCTTAGACGCTTCCAATTCAGTCATTGTATTGACATTATAGGGTTATCGGCTTTCGATGGTTTTCCCGTGGAAATAGTTCCTGCGGTATCGACCATTCAAGTATTCTAAATATTGTGAGATAAAACAACGAAACTTTTTTTTTATTTATATAACTATTAAAAATGTGAAAAATATTTACTTTACTTTTTGTTGTCTGCCAGTTGGTATGTACATCATCAAGGTGCGCACGGCAGACGGCAATGTACAGAGTGTAAAACTTAATATCAATAAATAATCATTATGAGAAACAACAGAAATAAGTTGTTTCTGTTATCCATCGCAAGTCTTCCCCTCTTTGAGGGGGACTTGTTTGGCATGACAGGAACTCCATTGATGCCAGCCCCACAGGCTGTTATCACCAAGGCAACAGTAACAAAGAAAGATGCAGGTATGCGTCTAGGTCCGAGTGAGACATATAAGAGCATTGGCAAATACTGTATCCCTGTATCACAGGTTGAGGAAGACACTCCAGTGTCTCACACCATGTGTCAGGCTATCCGCCTCCCGGCAAGCCTGCTCAACAAGTATGTCGGCTGCAAGATCGACTCTATAGAGGTTGTGCTCGGTGCAAGAACCGGTAATGACGAGGCAGTAGAGGGTGTGAAGCGTGGCAATGGTCTCACTGCTTTCGTATGTAAGGATCTTGACAAGGTAATCGAGGGAGATGTCCTCACTTCGGTATCTACACAGGATTACGCTTCCGGTTACAACAAGTTCAAGTTCAACAACTCTGTGACCATCGAGAAAGACCAGGATCTCTATCTCGGTTATTATATCACCCTTACACCAGGCGAGAACCTCGACGCCGTCGCTTTCGACGATCCTATCGTGATGGGTTATTCCGGTGAGAAGGGCAACTCGTTCATCGCCCTCGACTTCTACTGGCAGAGCAACAGCAGTTTTCCTACGGCTGTGAACGGACAGCTATATTATATGAACGCTGCCATCCGCGGTATCGCTTCCGGCGACAAGTTCCCTGACGGTGACGTAGGTCTCATCAGCATCTCTTCTGGCAACGACTACTACGTGGAGTGCAATTCACCAGCCACATATCAGGCTAAGATCCGCAACTACAGTCCTGAGACTGTGAAGAGCATGGAGTTCTCTGTATCAGTAAACGGCAAGGAGTCTGACAACGTAGTGTTGAACGACCTCAACGTGCCGAGTCACGAGATCACCACTATCGACGTGCCAGGCGTGAAGATCAACCATGAGGGTAACCTCGACGTGAAGCTCACTGTAAAGAAGGTGAACGGTGTTGACGATTCGGATGTTGCCGACAACGATATGACTTCAAGCAGCTTCGCATATCGCGAGGGCGGTCAGATCCTTCGTCGTAACGTGCTCCTCGAGCAGTTCACATCAGAGGGCTACAGTGAAGCAGAATTTGTGGACGAGTCATACAAGGAGTTCCTGGCAGACCAGAGCAACGTTATCTGGGTTAAGCACCATGTCAAGACTAAAGGTGGCTTCATAGACCAGTTCGTTACCGACTTCGAGAAGAAATATGTTTCTCTCTATGGCGGTGCTTCAACATTCTTCCCGGCAGCTTGTTTCGACCGTATGAAGTTCCTCGGCATGCAAGATCCAGGTCCTGCTTACTTTGTAGAGAGCAATGTGGCATTTGAAGCTATGCTCGGCAACGTGAACCTGATTCCTTCGTTCGCAGAGCTTAACGTCCGTCCAAAGCACAACGAGGCTGACAACACTATCACCGTCAAGGTGAACTTGAACACTCAGGCTAATGTGATGCCTGGTCAGACAGACCTCCGCCTCACTACATGGCTCGTTGAGGATGGTATCGTGAGCACAGAGCAGAAGGGCGTAAGCGGTGAGTATATCCAGGACGGTGTTATCCGTGCCGTGCTCAGCGAGGACGTTTGGGGTGACAAGGTGGACATCAGCAGCTACTCTGCAAGCAAGGAGTACAGCATCGCCGTTGATCCCAAATGGAACCTCGCAAACATGCGCGTCGTTTCATTCCTGAGCAACTACGATCCTACAAACAAGGTTTACCAGCTCTACAACAGCCGCGAGTCTAAGGTACAGGTGTCTTCAGGCATCAGTTCTGTAGTCCTCACCCCAGACTCTATGGTAACAGTGACCGACGGCAACGTTGAGGCTATCAACGGCAACACACTGGTTGGCGTTCACGACCTCTCCGGCCGTAGCTTCACTGGCAAGAACCTGCCTAAGGGTATGTACATCGTTACAGTTTCTGACGGCAAGCAGCAGTCTGCTGTCAAGGTTGTAGTGAAGTAATATGAACGACCACGTGATGAATGATCCGCGCCGCAAGTGATTGCAGAATCCGGCGGAGTGGATGATCAGAAGAACGAAAAGCGACGGATAATCAGTTTTCCGTCAGCTACAGATACAAGTCTAAGCTCCAGGGTGAAAATTCCCTGGGGCTTATTCCCCAAACACACGTACAGACACAGTCAACTTGCTCGTCTCAAGTTATGCTTATTGACACAAGAAGACATTACCTTTATTTGTAATAACTAACAATACTTTCACAATGAGAAAAAACTTACTTATATTCATTTTTCTCTTGCTCTTCTCCACATCAGCACTTGCAGTGGAAAGAGTGATCAAATGGGGATATAGCACAACAGACATCGACGGTGAGTTCGGCATGAGTTCATCTACCGGCGGTGCCATCTACATTCCTGCCGAAGTGGCACAGCTCTACAAAGGTTTCACTCTGAAAGGCGTTATGGCAGGACTTGCTGCCGACGCAAGCAGCGTGACCGTATTCGCCACGAAAACACTCGGAGGAACCAACCTCGCCTCTGCCACGAAATCAAACGTAGGCAAGGGTGACAATGAAATTGAATTCGACGCCCCATATACGATAGACGGTGACGCCTTCTATGTGGGCTATACATACAGCGGATCTGCAAATGCCCTGGGATGCTGCAACCTGAAGAGCCAGGATGGCTGCTGGGTGAACATCGGCGGATCATGGCAGAACTATGCTTCGCAGAACAAGACGCTGAATATCCGCGCAATGATTGCAGGCGACTCAAAGGAACTGCCTAACGACGCAGCGCTGCTCACTCTGCAGGAGGGAGCAGAGGTGGAACTCGGCAAGACACTGACGCTGACTGGACGCTACATCTCTTTCAGTCCCAACTTCACAAAGAAATATTCTCTCCTCATCAGCATTGATGGAGTGGAGCAGAAGACGGAGGAGATATCAAAGATAAACGTTGGACCTAACGTGGAGAACTCTTTCAAGGTGGAACTCGACCCGTTCACAAGCGTAGGCACACACACCGTGAGCATCACGCTGACCAAATTCGGCACTGCCGACGATGCCTATGCTGGCAACAATACCGTTACCACTACAGTGAACGTGAAGCAGAAGATACCTGTGCGCCGTCATGTGCTTGAGACATATACGTCCCTCGACTGCGGATGGTGCCCCGGAGCAGGTGTCGCCATGAAACGCCTGTATGAGAAATATCCGGACAACTTCATCGGTATAGAGGTGTATGGTGACTTTTTCACATCACTCTATGCCCCTTCTTACAGTGAGTTCGCTTTCGCCTATACCCCAGTCAGCAAGCTCAACCGCAACTATAACGTAGACTCTCCAACATCTACATCAGGAACAATTACATATATCAATTATCTTGGATTGAAGAGCGACGTGGACGTTACGGTGAAGGGCAGCATCGTGCCCGGAACACAGAACCAGGTGGAGGCTGTCGCTACTGCAGAGTTCGTCAACTCACAGTCGCTTGCCAACTACCGTTGGGCATTCGTCGTGACAGAGAATGATGTCTGCGACAAGGGATACGAACAGAAGAACTACTATGCCGGAGGCGGCCACGGCTCCATGGACGGATGGGAGAACTACGGTAGCTATACCACTGCTGTTCCGCCGACCCATGTGGCACGTGCCATCTACGACTACAACGGCGTGTACGGAAGTTTCCCGTCAAGCGTTACTGCCTTCGAACCGGTGGAGTATAGAAAGGTGCTCGAATTGCCGGGTAACATCGCCGATAATACCAAGCTCAATATCATCGCCCTGCTCTTCAACTCTATCAGCGGCGAGATTATCAATGCCTGCGAGGCACAGATCACCGGCGGCACCTCGTCGATAGCCGATGTACAGGACACCGCATCGCCAAACATCGCCGTTGCCAACGGCAGTATCATCGCCGACGGCGCTCTGAGCGTTTATACCGCGAACGGCGAGCAGGTGGAGAATGCCAACCTCAAGAGCGGACTCTATGTGGTGAGAGTGGTGAAAGACGGAAATACAATGACAAAGAAAGTGTTAGTGAAATAATTAATCCTATATTTAATCTATAAGAACTTAAAAATGAAAAGACTATCATTGATCCTCATGGCAGTGCTCATGTCAGTTACCGTAGCGCTTGCCGATCAGTATTGCTTCTTCGGCTACGGCACAACCACACAGACTGGTGTGCTCACGGAGAACACATCAGCTAAGTGTGCTATCTACATTCCGGCAGAAGTGGCAAGCCGCTACAAGGGATGCTACATCAATAAGGTGAGAGTGGGTCTCGCATCAAGATCCACCACTCTGAAGGTGTTTATCACCAAAGACCTCAACTCTTATGACGTTACAGGTACATCAGACGCAGCATATAGCGGAACTAACGACGTGCAGACAACAGAAAAGTTTCAGATCAGCGGAGAAGAGGGCTTCTACGTAGGTTATGAAGTGACAGGTACAGCTCCTATCGTTGCCGTTTCTAACGTGTACAACGAGAACGGTTGCTGGGCTGACCTCGGCGACGGATGGAAGAACTATGCTGCAGAGGGCGAAACAAAGTCTCCAGTGCTTTGTCTCGACGCTCGTATCAGCGGTGAAAAGGTGCCACTGGACGCTTGTCTGATATCTGCAAACAGCACAGTTTCTACAGTCGGCGAGCCAGCAACACTCTCTGCTACAGTAAAGAACCAGTGCTATACCAAGATCACGAAGCTCAGCGTGGCTTACTCTATCGACGGTGGCGAGGAGAAGACAGCCGAGAGCGGCAAGATAAGCATCCTTACAGGTAAGGACGCAGTCGTTACATTCACTGACCCGGAGGCTAATCTGGCTCTTGGCGTGCACGACGTGAAGATGCGTATCCTTCAGGTAAACGGCAAGGACGACGAGGTGGCTGACAACAACAGCGGTGAGTCTCTCATCAACGTTCTGCAGTTCGTTCCCGGCAAGCGTCTCTTCGTTGAGGAGCAGACCGGTATCGGTTGTGGCTTCTGTCCACGTGGTATCGTAGGATTTCAGTATATGAGCGAGAAATATCCTTCACAGTTCGTTGGCGTTGCAGTACACTGCTATATTGACAATAGAGGTCCTCTCGCACCGACAGACTATGCGGAATTTGTAAAAGGCTTGATCAACGGCGGTTTCCCTGGCTCTACAGTAATGCGCCAGAACTCGACAACTCCATCAGGCGACAACCTGGAGGTAATCCTGAAGAACCTCAGCAAGATTACTCCAGAGATGCACATCGATGTAGAGTCTAAGCTCTCTGCAGACGAGAAATCTGTTGACGTTACAGCAATGGTAACTCCTCTCATCAAGAAGGCAGGTGCACGCTACAAGCTTGGTTTTATCCTCACTGAGGACAATGTGACAGGTTATAGCCAGGCAAACAACTTCTCAGGTGGCTCATACGGCGAGATGGGGGGCTGGGAGAACAAGGGCAGCTATGTAAGCGACCCATTGCAGCATGTTGCCCGTGCTACCTTCGGTTATGAGGGTATCGAGGGAAGCATTCCCACAGAGTTCAACCTCAACGAGGTAATCAACTACAACGTTCAGATTCCTATTCCTTCAACAGTTCAGAACAAGAAGAACCTCAACGCTATCGCTATCCTCATCGACTCTCTCACAGGTTATGTAGACAACGCTGCTGAGGCACACGTCGGCGCTAACTCTGCAGACTGCATCGAGACAACAGAGAATGCCGCTTCACCAGTGGTACGCATCCAGAACGGCAACCTCGTTGTTGACGGTTACAACGGAAACGTTAAGGTTTATACCCTCGACGGAACACAGGTTGCTCCAACATCTCTCTCTCACGGCATCTACGTAGTGAAGGGTGAGGGCGCCCAGCAGTTCGTAAAGCGTATCGCTTACTAATCAGATATCAGTGCGTCGCTTACTAATCAGATAAAAAGCGCATCGTTTCATAACCTGATAGTTTTCTCTATCAGTTAGGAAACTTCTCGCAATACTTTAAAGTGTATCAAGTTCGGGACCGTCCCGTTTCTTGATACACTTTTTCAGTTCAACCCGAATCGGTCGTTAGGGCTTGCTTGGATTTTGTTCTTTTAGAAGAGTGGATTTTGTTTGGCTTTTAATGAGTAATAGCGAGCTATTGCGAATTAAAAACAGACAAAAGACGCCTTATAAAAAACAAAAGACTGCAAGCAGTAATTAAAAAATACAATAAACGGCCTAATGACCTCTAAGTTTGCAGAAGATTGCGACGAAGTCGCATAAACTCCAAAATAATCAAGGTAAAACTATGATTGCTAAAGACAGTTTCGTACCTTTGTTGTAAAAAGGTAGAATCGGTCTGTCGAAGAGGTAAACCAGCTAATGACCCAGCCGTAAAGCTATAAATCGTTTAGGTCCTCATCGACATAGTTGCAAAGACCAGATAGAAAGTTATCGGCTCTGAGCCTTGTTAGAGTGTTAGTCCATACAACTATTGACCAATTCTACACAATATAACTCGTACAAAGTTATGAAGAATTTATTTATCGGAGTTGATTTTTCGAAAGAAAAAGTTGATGTGGCTATCCTTTTTGCAGACGGACTGGCAGAAACCGCTGCTAGAGTGTTCAACGAGTTCAAGACAACCGTGTCTGGCTATAGGCAGTTGGTCAAGTGGGTTGAGCAGAATTCCTGCGGTATCGACTCGTCCTTGTGGCTCTTCTGTGGCGAGAACACGGGCGACTACAGCAAGGGACTGTGCAACTTCCTCTACGGTAAAGGCTACGACATGTGGCTTGAGAACGCAAAGAGCATCAAAGACGCATCTGGTCTTAGACGATTGAAGTCTGACCGTGCTGACGCCTCGATGATTGCAGAATACGCCATGAGGAATTACGATAAAGCCGTTATGTACGAGCCTCTTAGCGAGTCGCTTACACAACTGCGTGAGCTGTTCCTATACCGTCAGATGATCGTAAGACACAGATGCAGTTTCCAGGTGCGTAGAGGCGAAAAGCGACTCACTATGGAGAAGTCGCCAGTCAAGACAATGATTTCGCAGAGCGGACGGCACATCGTCTCTGAACTCAATAAGGAGATAGAGAAGATAGATAAGCGCATTGCCGATCTCATCAAGTCGGACGAGGAACTCACCGAGGTGTTCACCATCGTGACCTCGGTGCCTGGCATAGGAACGCAGAACGCTGTGTGCCTGATGGTGTACACCGACAACTTCCGGCGTTTCAACTACGACTCACGCAAGATTGCCTGCTATTACGGCCTAGCTCCATTTGGCAAAGATTCGGGAACCAGTGTGCATTCCGATCCGCATGTACATTATATGGCTAACCGCCAGATAAAGGCCATGCTGACGCAAGCGGCACTAGCTGCCGTCAACTTCAATCCCATTATGGCGAGGTACTACATGCGCCTCGTAGAACGAGGAAAGAAGAAGCAGGTTGCACTGAACAATGTCAAGAACAAACTTGTACATTTGGTCACAGCCATGGTCAGAAATCGCCAAACATTCACCCCTGAATATAAAATCTCAGCATAAATTGAAAATAATGGTCAAAACATTTGGATATTAACATAGAAAGCGATTTGGGTTCAAAGACTACTCTTCGTGTCATGGTGATTCTTAGGGGGCAGCTGCAAGCAAACCATTCCCTCCCCAACGGGGGAGGACAGGTGGGGGCTGAAGCCGGTTACTTTCCCGTCCAAGAACTGCTGCCATTGGGGGCATTCAGCTTTATTTGCGGTCAATAATGAATGTTGAATATTGAATTGAAAACCATAACATTATTCTTGTTCTAATGCCATTTTTTTCAAATAAACCCAAGAAAGCAACAATTTTTATGATACATTTATCTCATATAGATAGGAAATAAAAATATTAATTAGTAAATTTGCAGCCAAATACGTATTACTTTTTTAAATTATGACACTTGACGCATTGACAGCCGTATCACCAATCGACGGCCGCTATAGAGGAAAAACAGAGAAATTGGCAGATTATTTCTCAGAGTATGCTTTGATAAAATACCGCATCCGTGTGGAAATCGAATATTTCATAACGCTTTGCGAATTGCCTTTGCCACAGCTGGCAGACTTCGATCACAAACATTTCGACAGCCTCCGCGACATCTACCGCAAGTTTGACGAGGAGGGCGCATCGCGCGTCAAGGATATCGAGAAGATAACCAACCACGACGTGAAGGCCGTGGAATATTATATCAAGGAACAGCTCGACAAACTCGGAGATTTCGAGAAATACAAGGAGTTCATTCACTTCGGACTCACATCGCAGGATATTAACAACACATCCGTGCCTCTCTCCATCAAGGATGCCCTCAACGAGGTCTACATCCCGCAGATTGAGGAACTGACAGAACAGCTGAAGACCTATGCTGAGGAGTGGAAAGACGTGCCTATGCTCGCCAAGACCCACGGTCAGCCGGCTTCTCCAACCCGTCTGGGCAAGGAAATCATGGTCTTCGCATATCGTCTCGACAAACAGGTGGAGATGCTCAAGGCTTGTCCTATGACAGCCAAGTTCGGAGGTGCTACCGGAAACTTCAACGCCCACCACGTGGCTTATCCGGAATACGACTGGCGCGAGTTCGGCAACAAGTTCGTAAGCGAAAAGCTCGGTCTGGAGCGTGAGCAGTACACCACACAGATCAGCAACTACGATTGCCTCGGTGCCGTGTTCGACGCTTTGCGCCGTATCAACACTATAATCATCGACCTCGACCGCGACTTCTGGATGTATATCTCAATGGAATACTTCAAGCAGAAGATAAAGGCAGGCGAAGTAGGCTCAAGCGCTATGCCACACAAGGTGAATCCTATCGACTTCGAGAACAGCGAGGGCAACATGGGAATGGCAAACGCAATACTCCAGTTCCTGGCTCAGAAGCTCCCTGTAAGCCGTCTGCAGCGCGACCTCACCGACTCTACGGTGCTCCGCAACGTAGGCGTACCGATGGGCCACGGCATGATTGCAATGCAGAGCACCCTCAAGGGACTCCGCAAGCTCATCCTCAACGAACATAAGATAAGCGAAGACCTCGACAACACATGGGCGGTGGTGGCTGAGGCGATACAGACAGTATTGCGTCGCGAGGCTTACCCACATCCTTATGAGGCACTCAAGGCCCTCACCCGTACCAATGAGACAATGACGGAGGAGACAATCCATGAGTTCATCAAGACTCTTAATGTCAGTGATGCCGTGAAGGCTGAGCTGATGGCTATCACGCCACACTCATACACTGGCATCTGATTATAAACAATATCTTTTTATTTACAGCCGTGAGGCTATTTCAACAAACAACTATTAATTATTATGGCAGAAGAATTCGACAACAAGACGGAGAACATATCCGCACAGAGTAACGGGGGTGGCCGCGAGGGCTATCGCTCGAATGATTATCAAGGTGGAGGCTATCGCAGCAACGGCGGACGTACCATGCGTCCTCGTATCGGCGGAGCCCAGCGCGCCTACAGCACAAATCGTAGCTATGACAACAACAATGACGGCGGCTTCCGTCCGGAAGGTTTCGGTGCAGGTTTGCAGCACGACAACAACGGCGGCGGCTACCAGCAGCGTGGCGGTCAGGGCGGCTATCGTCCTCGCTACAACCAGGGCGGCGACAACGGCGGCTACCAGCAGCGTGGCGGTCAGGGCGGCTATCGTCCTCGCTACAACCTGGACGGCGACAACGGCGGCTATCAGCAGCGTGGCGGTCAGGGCGGCTATCGTCCTCGCTACAATCAGGACGGTGACAACGGCGGCTATCAGCAGCGTGGCGGTCAGGGCGGCTATCGTCCTCGCTACAACCAGGACGGCGACAACGGCGGCTACCAGCAGCGTGGCGGTTATCAGCAGCGCGGCGGTCAGGGCGGTTATGGCAACCGTCAGGGCGGTTATCAGCAGCGCGGCGGTCAGGGCGGTTATGGCAACCGTCAGGGCGGTTATCAGCAGCGCGGCGGCCAGGGCGGTTATGGCAACCGTCAGGGTGGCTATCAGCAGCGTGGCGGTCAGGGCGGTTATGGCAACCGTCAGGGTGGCTATCGTCCTCGCACAGCCGACTACGATCCAAATGCAAAGTACAGTCTCAAGAAGAGAATAGAATATAAGGAAGTCAACGTAGACCCGGATGCACCGGTACGTCTGAACAAGTTCCTCGCCAACGCCGGCGTTTGCAGCCGTCGTGAGGCCGACGCATTCATCCAGGCAGGTGTGGTTACCGTCAACGGACAGGTAGTCACAGAGCTCGGTACAAAGGTGAAGCGCAGCGACGAGATCAAGTTCCACGACCAGAACGTGTCTCTCGAGAAGAAGGTCTACGTGCTCCTCAACAAGCCAAAGGACTATGTTACAACAAGCGACGACCCACAGCAGCGCAAGACTGTGATGGACCTCGTGAAGAACGTTTGTCCTGAGCGTATCTATCCTGTAGGACGCCTCGACAGAAACACCACCGGTGTGCTTCTGCTCACCAACGACGGTGACCTCGCCAGCAAGCTCACACATCCTAAGTTCTTGAAGAAGAAGGTCTACCACGTATACCTCGACAAGAACGTCACTGCTCACGACATGCAGCAGATTGCCGAGGGCATCACTCTCGACGACGGTGAGGTGCATGCAGACGCCATCGAGTATGCTCATCCTACAGACAAGAGCCAGGTGGGCATCGAGATCCACAGCGGCCGCAACCGTATCGTGCGCCGTATCTTCGAAAGCCTCGGCTATAGAGTGGTTAAGCTCGACCGCGTGCAGTTTGCTGGACTCACAAAGAAGAACCTGCGTCGTGGCGACTGGCGCTTCCTCACCGAGAAGGAGGTTGACATGCTGCGCATGGGAGCGTTCGAATAATCGAATACAACTATAAGGAAGGCTCAGAGAAGGACTCTGGGCTTTCTGAGTTTTTCTTCACAGCGGCGGATTGTCACATCCGGCAGCTGTGACAAAGAATAGCAAAACAACAAGAAATCAACTCAATATGAAAAGAACAAAAGTTGTTGACGCGTTGAAGCTCACCGATTTCGGTTCAACGGTCAACGTGAAAGGCTGGGTTAGGACACACCGCAGCAGCAAGGCTGTAGACTTCATCGCCCTTAACGACGGTTCTACGATAAAGAATATACAGGTTGTAGTAGACCCATCAAAGTTTGATGCCGAGATGCTCAAGCAGATCACCACAGGTTCGTGCATCAGCGCCACCGGTGTTCTCGTTGAGAGCCAGGGTGCCGGTCAGACGGTAGAGATCCAGTGTGAGAGCCTCGAGGTGTATGGTCTTTGCGGCAGCGACTATCCGATGCAGAAGAAGGGACAGAGCTTCGAGTATATGCGTCAGTATGCCCACATGCGTCTGCGTACCAACACTTTCGGTGCCGTGATGCGCATCCGTCATAACATGGCGATGGCTATACACACATATTTCCATGAGCATGGATTCTTCTATTTCCATTCTCCTATCATCACGGCGAGCGACTGCGAGGGAGCCGGACAGATGTTCCAGGTTACCACAAAGAACCTCTACGACCTGAAGAAGGACGAGGACGGCAAGATAAAGTATGATGACGACTTCTTCGGAAAGCAGACATCGCTTACGGTGAGCGGACAGCTCGAGGGTGAGCTTGGAGCAACGGCTCTCGGCGCTATCTATACCTTCGGACCTACCTTCCGTGCAGAGAATTCCAACACTCCACGCCACCTTGCAGAGTTCTGGATGGTGGAGCCGGAGGTGGCATTCATCGACCTCGCCGACCTGATGGACCTTGAGGAAGACTTCATCAAATATTGTATCCGCTGGGCTCTCGAGCATTGTCAGGACGACCTGGAGTTCCTCAACAAGATGATAGACAAGGGACTCATCGAGCGTCTGAAGGGCGTTCTCGAGTCAGACTTCGTACGTCTGCCATACACCGAGGGTATCAAGATTCTGCAGGACGCCATCGCCAAGGGCAGAAAGTTCGAGTTCCCATGCGAGTGGGGCGACGACCTCGCTTCTGAGCATGAGCGCTACCTCGTGGAGGAATACTTCAAGAAGCCTGTCATCATGACAAACTATCCTAAGGCTATCAAGGCATTCTATATGAAGATAGACGATGAGGAGTCTGGATTCGGCGGCAAGAGCGGCCAGACCGTTCAGGGCACCGACGTTCTCTTCCCGCATATCGGCGAGATTATCGGCGGTTCCGTACGTGAGGAGAGCCTTGAGAAGCTGACGGCAGAAATCAATGAGCGTCATATCCCGATGAAGGATATGTGGTGGTATCTCGACACACGTAAGTACGGAACATGTCCTCACGGTGGTTTCGGACTCGGTTTCGAGCGTCTCATCCTCTTCGTCACAGGTATGCAGAACATCCGCGACGTGATTCCTTTCCCAAGGACACCTAAGACGGCAGAGTTCTAATCAACTCCGTACATACTTTTCTTTAAGACTATTAATAATGAAGCCTGGGAATCGCACCGCTTGCGATATCCCAGGCTTTTTAGTTCATTAGGGATAAAAATACTACATTGAATGTCCTGATGGCCGTTTCGTTTTAAATCCATTATCCATACAATTACGCCGACAGAAATATATGTCCGGATTTTCCCCCACAGCGTGGGGAATGAAACCCCACATTAGGGGGTGTTGTTCCCCACGCTGTGGGGGAATTTTGCGGTAATCCTTATCGTAGTGTCGTTCCAGTCGGTTATCCCTCTATTTCTCCACCAATACGATACCCATGCCGCCCTCTTCCAGCGTTATGATATGGCGCTTATACAAGTCGCCTATAGCCTTCTTGAAAGTCTTCTTGCTCACCTGGAAGCGGTCGTAGATATCTTCTGCGTTGCTCTTGTCGCCAAGGTTGCAGTAGCCGTTGTTCTCCTTGAGGTAGTCGAGCAGGGCGTCGGAAAATTCTCTCGACAGCTTCTTTCCCGTTGGCTGCAGCGTAACGTCGATCTTGCCGTCAGGACGCACGGTGCCGATATATCCCTTCATGCGGTCGCCGGTGTGGATATATTTGAATATCTGGTCCTTGTATACCAGTCCGCCGTATTTGTTGTCTATAATCACCTTGAATCCCAGATCCGTCTTCTGCCATACCAGCAGGTCCACCTCCTTTCCGTGTCTGTAGTCGGGAGTCTCCTCGCTGAGATAGCGCTCCACCTTTGCCGAAGCCATGATGCGGTAGCTCTCCTTGTCGAGGTGTATGTGTACGATATACGAGTTGCCCCTCACCATCTTCATCTTCTGTTCGCGGAAGGGGCAGAAGAGGTCCTTCATCAGTCCCCAGTCGAGAAATGCTCCGAACTGGTTTGTCCAAGCCACTTCGAGGTAAGCAAACTCGCCCACCATCGCCTTCGGTGTCAGCGTGGTGGCTACGGGACGCTCGTCCTGGTCGAGATATACGAACACGTCGAGAGTGTCGCCCGGTTTGCAGCCCTCCGGCACGTAGCGTGTTGGCAACAGGATTTCACCCTCGTCGCCACCGTCGAGATACATGCCGAAGTCCACTTCCTTCACCACCTTCATGGTGTTCATTTCGCCTAATTTTATTCCTTTCATAGTTTGTCGCTTTTTCTTCTTTTTCGTTTACTTTCCTGACTCGCTTCCCGTTTCCGCATCCGTTCTCACTTCTGTTCCTGAATTCTGTGATGCCGGCATTTCCGTTTCTGCGTCAGTTTCAGCATCCTGTGATGCCTTCGGTTCCGTTTCCTTCTCCAGCATACCGTCCCTCATCTTTATCGTGCGGTCGGTGATGCTTGCCAGCTGTTCGTCGTGGGTCACGATGATGAAAGTCTGTCCCGTCTTGTCGCGCAGGTCGAAGAAGAGCTGATGCAGCTCCGCCTTGTTCTTGGAGTCGAGGCTTCCCGACGGTTCATCGGCGAGCACCACAGCCGGGTTGTTCACCAGAGCCCTTGCCACTGCCACACGCTGCTTCTCTCCGCCTGACAGTTCGTTGGGCTTATGCTTGGCGCGGTCGGCGAGTCCCATGAAGTCCAGCAGTTCCATGCCACGTTTCTTAGCCTCGCTTTTCGACATTCCCGCTATGAAGGCAGGAATCATGATATTCTCAAGCGCCGTGAATTCTGGCAGCAGCTGATGAAACTGGAACACGAAGCCGATGTTTCTGTTGCGGAAGTCGGAGAGCTTCTTCTGGTTCAGTCTTCTCACGTCCACTCCGTCAATCATTATCTCCCCGCTGTCAGGCGAGTCGAGCGTACCGATTATCTGGAGCAGTGTGGACTTTCCCGCACCGCTCGGTCCCACGATGCTCACCACCTCTCCTTTGTCTATATGCAGGTCGATGCCCTTGAGCACCTGCAGTGAACCGAAGCTCTTTGTGATATTCTTTATGTCGATCATTGTCTGTTATAATTGTCGGTTTATTGTTGTCTTCCGTTTCCTCCCGTGGCTTGTCATGATGCGTCGGAGCGTCCTTTGTCTATCTTATTCATCACCCAGTTTACTATCGAAGAGTAAGCGCTGTCAACGGAGTGATGCTGTGGTGCCGTGAATGTCATGTCCTCTGGCGACTGTCCGTTCTGGTCGGGGAACACCACCATCAGGTTATGCTCGTGGTAGTGTCGGTATAGCTCCAGCGGCAGCCGTTCGAACACCGGTTTGTATGACACCGTGCCCTGTCTTGCCGAAATCACCACGAGCATGTGGTCGCTGCTCATCTGCTGCGCCAGCTGTGTGAATTCCTTCCAGTGTTCCATCAATACATATTCTGCCCTCACTCCCGGGTGCTGGTTGCGTATATATTCATTGATGAGCGATGTCGATTCTATCCTTCCGTGGAATATTATCCGGCAGCTCAGGTTTTCAGCCAGTCTCGCCAGCCTCTCTATCCAGCGGTAGAAACCCTGTTCGAACTCCACTCTCGACGGCACCGCCACAAGAATTCTCCTCAGCGTGTTCAGCGGCCTGTTGCACCGGCATAGTATAATCTGCCTGTTCAGCTGGTTCACGAGGT
Organism: Prevotella pectinovora; assembly: GCF_041323955.1. NCBI lineage: Bacteria > Pseudomonadati > Bacteroidota > Bacteroidia > Bacteroidales > Prevotellaceae > Prevotella > Prevotella pectinovora. Next base: position 2,181,539 of record NZ_JBGLIV010000001.1, on the reverse strand, counting down.
CTGGTGTGAATATCCCCCAGAACTTGTCGCCGTCGGTCTTCTTCTCGTGCAGTCCCATTATTATTTCCGATGCGTCATACTCCTTGAAGGCGTGTATGATGCCGTTTGTGATGTTTGTTGCGAGCCGGCTCTGCGTGAGCATCCTCACGTCTACGGCACTTGCCATCTTCGCCGCTTCCTCCAGTGTGCGCTTTCCGAGCGCCTGGAATTTCTGGCTGTTCTCGTCGTCATACACCACGTTGAGACCTATCAGTCCGCGGTTCAGCTTGTTGTTGTGCATCATGAGCGCCATGCTCATCAGCGTCTCTATCTGTCCGCCCGATCTCAGCGGCACGAGAATCTTCTCGTCGTCGTTCTTCCCTTCGCTTTCAGACGCCAGTCCCTCGGTCAGCGTTATCTTCTGCGAGGCGTTGTCGGTCATCATCGATCCGAAGACACACGTGAAGAGAATCATTATCACCACGGCGTTGAGCATGTCGGAGTCAACGAGATATTCGCCCGGTGTGGTCTGCAGTTTCATTCCCACCATCACGATGGCGATAGATCCGGCGGCATGCGACGATGTGAGTCCGAACATCATGTTGCCGTTAGACCATGGCATCCTGAACACGCCCTTCATGACGTATGCCGCCAGTCCTTTGCCCAGCGTGCCGAAGAATATGATGCAGAATATCACGAAAACAGTGTGCCATCCAGTGAACAGCACCCTCACGTTTATCAGCATTCCCACTCCGATGAGGAAATATGGTATGAAGAGCGCATTGCCCGTGAACTCCAGTCTGTTCATCAGCGGCGACACGTGGGGTATGTAGCGGTTCAGAATCAGTCCGGCGAAGAACGCTCCGAACACCCCTTCCAGTCCGATGAACCCCGATACCGCCGCACTGAGGAACATCAGCGCCATCACGAAAATATACTGCGCCACGGCATCCGAATACCGCCTCAGAAACCATCGTGCCATCCTCGGCAGCAGCATTAGTCCGCCTGCCACAAACAGGAATATCTTCAGCAGGAACAGGCACCAGAATCCCACTCCGGCGCCGCTGCCGAACGAACCCACTATGGCTGCCAGCACCACCAGCGCCAGCGTCAGGGCTATCATCGAAGCCCCCACACACAGTGTCACGCTGACATGACGTTGCAGTCCGTATTTGCATACGATAGGGTAGGCGATGAGCGTGTTTGATGCCATGATGCTGCTGATGAGCAGCGTTGCCGTGGGGTTATAGTTGAGCAGCGAGCTGCTCGCCCAGTAGGTCAGTGCGAAAGGCAGCAGGAAGGTGAGCAGTCCGAACAGCGCCACCTTCTTGCCGTTGCTCTTCAGTCCCTCGATGTCCATCTCCAGTCCGGCGAGAAACATGATATAGTAAAGTCCCACCTTCCCGAACAGTTCGAAGCTGCTGTCGCGCTCCAGAATGTTCAGACCGTATTTGCCCACTACCACACCTGCGAGCACCATTCCCACGATGTGTGGAATGCGCAGTTTCCCCATCACGATAGGTGCCGCGAGGATTATGAAGAGCACGACGAAGAAAATCATTGTCGGGTCTGTAATAGGCAGGTAATTGAAAGTATCCGGTATCATAATGCACTAAATTTAATGCAAAGGTGCAAAAAAAATGTTAGAATTGGCGAGATGTACATCGAAAGTTGTAATTTTGCAATAATAATTAAGATAAACGTGCGATTATTAAACACAAATCAAATTAAAAAGTAGATATGAAAGTAGCAATAGTAGGCGCAAGCGGTGCCGTGGGGCAGGAGTTCCTGCGTATCCTTGCTGAGAGAGATTTCCCTATGGACGACCTCGTGTTGTTCGGTTCTGAGCGTTCGGCAGGCAGAAAATACACCTTCAAGGGCAAGGAATATGAGGTGAAGCTTCTTCAGCACAACGATGACTTCAAGGATATCGACATCGCCTTCACCTCGGCCGGCGGCAGCACATCAGAAGAGTTTGCCGGCACCATAACGAAATACGGTTGCGTGATGATCGACAATTCCAGTGCCTTCCGCATGTGCGACGACGTGCCTCTGGTAGTGCCTGAAGTGAATGCCGAGGATGCCCTGAAGCGTCCGCGCGGCATTATCGCCAACCCCAACTGCACCACGATAATGATGGTGGTGGTGCTGAACCCCATCGACAAGCTGAGTCACATCAGAAAGATACACATCGCCTCATACCAGAGTGCTTCGGGAGCAGGAGCGGCTGCCATGGCGGAGCTGGAGCAGCAATACAGGGACATCCTGGAGACGGGCAGCACCACACACGTGGAGAAATTCCCTCATCAGCTTGCCTATAACGTGATTCCGCAGATAGACAAGATGACTCCTAACGACTATACCAAGGAGGAGATGAAAATGTATAACGAGACACGCAAGATAATGCACTCCGATGTACGCACGAGTGCCACCTGTGTGCGCGTGTCGTCATTGCGCTCACATTCAGAGAGCGTGTGGTTCGAGACCGAGCGTCCGCTCACCGTGGAGGAAATCCGCCAGGCACTGAAGGCAGCGCCGGGAGTAACCCTCGAAGACGACCCTCAGAACTATGTATATCCGATGCCTCTGGAGAGTGCCGGCCACGACGATGTGTATGTGGGCCGTGTGCGCAAGGATCTTGCCGACGACAACGGCAACACGCTGTGGCTCACCGGCGACCAGATTCGCAAGGGTGCCGCACTGAACGCTGTTCAGATTGCCGAATATCTCATCAAGGTGGGCGACGTGAAGTAATGGGCAGGCACTGCTTGCAGAAACAACTGATTCTGAAAAGGAATTGAAATGAAAGACATATTGCGACTTTCCGATCTCACGATCGGATATGGCAAGACGACAAACAGGCGAGTGGTGATGCAGGGTATTGAAGCTGCCCTGCATCCCGGTCGCCTCACTTGTCTTATTGGCGACAACGGAGTGGGAAAGTCCACCCTGCTGCGCACTATCTCCGCCTTCCAGCCTAAGCTCGGCGGAGAGATAATGCTCGGCGAGAGAGAGATTGACTCGTTCACCCGTCAGGAACTGGCGAGGCTCATCGGAGTGGTGCTCACGGAGCGGCCGCAGGTGCAGAACCTCACCGTGTTTCAGATGGCTGCCATGGGGCGCAGCCCGTACACGGGATTCTTCGGACGCCTTAGCGACGGCGACAGGCGCATAGTGGGCGAGAGCCTGCGTATGGTGGGCATAGAGCATCTTGCCGGACGCATGGCTGGCACACTGAGCGACGGTGAGCGACAGAAGATGATGACGGCGAAGGCTCTGGCGCAGCAGACCAGCGTGGTGTTTCTCGACGAGCCTACGGCTTTTCTCGACTATGGCAGCAAGGTGGAGACACTGCAGATGCTCCGTTCGCTGTGTCATGACAACGGCAAGACGATACTCCTCTCCACACACGACCTCGAACTGGCCCTGCAGATTGCCGACGACCTGTGGGTGATGACTCACGAGCGGCTCATCACCGGACCTACCGCCGCCCTCGCCGCCGACGGCACCCTGTCGCGGTTTATCGACAAGCGCGGCATCCGCTTCGATCCCACCACGATGACGATACGTGTGGTGGCGGAATAGCTTACCCTTTTTTTTATTTGTATTACTGAAACTGAAAGCCTGACTGTGGCAAATGGTCAGGTTTGGAATCCCTTAACGTTAATCCATTTTTCATATATATTCATCGTTTTTTAACATCACACTATTCGATTAGTCATTTTTTTTCTTTACCTTTGCCAGCACAATTTGGTACGAAGACAATTTCGATATTTTACTGATGAGGAAAGAGAAGACCCTCGTTCAGACTACTAAGAAGTATATAAAAAATTAATTTACAAACAAAATTCAGTTATCTGTTTATGAAGAAAGAAGAGCAATCTTTTGGCTGCGGCATATCCGTGTCGCAGAAAGGACATGCCCTGTCTGGATGGATTCTGCGTATCGTCCCTCTCTTCGCTATGCTTTTCGCCACAGTGGTGGCAAAGGCAGCAAGCGATGGCGACGGCGTGAAGTTCAATCCGGGGGTGAGGTATTCGCAGTGGGCGATAAACTCCAGGGCGCATGATTTTTATGCCAATACCACAGCTTTCGGTCTGGCGAAGTATAAAGCCGACGGAACCAGTGTGGAGATTAAGCGTAATGACACGAAGAAGAAACTTGACTATGTCCCGGGTCTCGTTGCAAAGTCGATGATAGAGGCAGCCGACTATTATCAGAATTTTGATTGGTCGAAGCCTTGGTTCGCAAGCGTAAAGGAGTATGGCGATGCTTATTATGATAGCGTGCCAAACGGTGGCGGCAGCCTCGACGACCTCAACGCCGTGAAGCTCTACATCGGAATCTATAACTACAAGAATGCATCGGCAACAGATAAGGAAAATGCCCAAACGGCTATCGGCAGGGCAACGGCTGGTCTTATAGCCCACAACAATAGCTATAGCATCAAGTCTGGCACTCTCGCTGGCGATGCAGTAGTTGGAGGATGGTTCCACAAGGAAGCCTACAACAACCAGATGTGGCTCGATGGTGCATATATGGGTTCGGCACTGCTCGCACAGATAGTGAATTTCAATGGCAACGGCTCAAACGTGTTCGGCAGCGCCAATGATGACTGGAATATGGTGGTCAAACAGCTCAATATCGTGTGGAACATGTGCTGGAATTCTACAGACAAGCTGATGTATCACGCCTTTGAGGCGAATGCAGGAACGGGAACGTCTAAGTCGCATGCCGACACATGGGCAGGACTGAACGGCACGACGAAGCCATACACCTTTCATTCGGCAGCCTATTGGGGACGCGCCAACGCATGGTATATCTTCGCCCTCGTGGATGCCCTCGAAGCGATGGGTAAGGCAGGAAGGACTTCTGACGCCAACTACACCACTCTGAGAAACCATCTGCAAGACCTCGCCGCTGGCATCGTGGCGCGTCAGGCAAGCAATGGCGGATGGTATCAGCTGCTCGACAAGGACAATTCTTTCACTGCGTCAAGCTACGATAGCAACTGGTCTGGCAAACCATCGAGCGCTACCAACTATATCGAGACTTCTGCCACGGCAATCTTCTCTGCGGCTTTGTTCAAGGCGGCGCGTCTCGGACTGATTGACGCCAAATACAAGGAGAACGCCAAGAAGGCTTTCGAATGTCTGGTGAACAACTACACATATCTGAAAGACGGAAGTCTGGAGATATGGGGCAGCTGCCGGTCTGCCGGTCTTGGCGGTGGAACGGGTACTGATTATGCTAAAGGTGGCAAGAAATACCGCGACGGTTCCAATGAATATTATCTGCTGGGCTATGACGTGCCGATGGTGAAAAAAATAGAGGAACTCACCGAGGGCAAGGTGCTTGGCGGTTTCATCATGGCGGCAACGGAATATGAGCGCGCTTATCAGAATCAGGACGGTAGTGCTCAGATTCTCTTCTCTTATGACCTGCAGCCTTCTTACGATTTGACGCAGTCGGACGCTACGGCTCCCAAAGTGGAGGTGTGTGGCACGGGTGCAGCCAATGCGACATACCAGTGGTATGACGCTACGACAAAGGTTGCCGTTGAGGGAGCTACGAAGGCTCAGTTTACTCCTCAGACCACAGGCAACTATTACTGCGTGGCTACTGTGGGCAGCACAAGCATACAGACGAGTACGACGAATATCAAGGTTAATTCCAACTCTTCTGCCGACAAGCAGAAATTCACCGTCAATGCTACGGCAGTAAACGGAAAGGTGGAAATCAAGGACGGTAATGACAATGTTGTGACCAGCGGAACACAGGTGGAGGAGGGCACAAAACTTGTATTCACAGCCAATGCAAACACTGGATATGTGTTTGACAGTTGGACAGCAAACGGTGGTGCAGCCAACGGCAATGTATATACCATCAGTTCCCTCAATGCCGACGCCAACGTGACGGCTAATTTTATAAAGGAAAATACTGGAGGTGGTGAGACCGTGGAGACGACATTGTTTTCGATGGAGATAAACAGTAGTCCTGCTTCATTGACGGTAGCACAAAAAACTGATAATAAACCAACTTTAGAACAACTCACAAGCGACCATGCTGCGATAACAGGAGGAACCGTTACTTTGGTGAATAATCGTAGTAAAGATTGGACACCTTTCTCTAATGCTTCTATTACTGTTAGTGATATAAGTAAAAACTATATTCGTATAAATCTTGGCAAGCCTTTGGATGCTGGTGATGTGATAAATATAAAAGACAATAGCAAAGTGTTCAAACTGTCGGCTGAGGCATCCTCTTCTAACAGCGTGTCAACATCAAATGGCTCTTATACTTTGGATGCAAATTCTGTGCTGAAAGGGAAAAACGAAATATTTGTATTTTGGAGCGCCCAATCCAATCCTCTCTCTTCCATCACCATCACCCGCAAGACCACTACTCAGACCACCTCTCCTCTGGTTATCGCAGTGGAAGACGTGGAGATGAATGTCACCGACGAAGAGACTCTGCAACCGGAAGTGAGAGTGTATGGCATTGGCGGCAAACGTCTTACTCTCGGCTCAGATTATACCCTGTCTTTCTCTACCGACAACAATAACGTGACCATCAAAGACGGAGTGTTCACGGCGGCAGGAAGCAAGTCCAATTATACTGAAGGCGTCACCAACGTCACCGTTACGGCTACACCGTCGGCAGCGCTTGCCGGACAATATACCAAAGCAACAGAGAACTTCACGTTCACCGTGAGGAAGGGCAAGATGAAGCCCGTGTTCATGCCTGCATACAAAGGCGCTACCATCAAGGTGAAAACGGGTACGAAGAAGACCATCGAGGTGCCTCTCAATTATGGAGGAGAGGACGTGAGCGGATATTTTGATGTGAAATACTCTTGCTCTCCTTCGTTAAAGCTGACAAACTCGAATAACACGATGGCATGCACCTTCAGCACAGTAGGTACATACACTATAACGGTCAGCGCCACTCCTAAAGTCATAAATCAAGGCAAAGACGATGAGTTCAACTATGCTGATGAGTATGACGCTCCGGATAATGTGACATTCACTGTTGACGTGAAAGATACTTATGCCGTTCCGGTGGTCACTCTCAATCCTTCTGCCGACAAGACAATCTATGTTGGCGAAGAGGTGGATGCTCCAGCCGTAAGCGTTACTGATGCACAGGGTACGGCAATCGACAAGAGCAAATACACCATGGAGTGGACATCCTTTGCACCCGACGTTTGTAAGGTGGATGCCACAACGGGCAAGATCGAAGGCGTGAGCGCCGGCGACAAGGTGAAGATACAGCTGAAAGTGAGCGGAGATGGCTTTGAGGATGTGTTCGCATATCTCCTCGTTTCTGTTGACGACCCCGCGAAATATCGCGTGAAGGCTCCTAAATCGGGAGTGACATACAGTCCGATGACACCATTATTCAATCAGAACAAGACCCTCGCCGTGACTCTCGGCGGATGGAGCTTCACCGACCGCGACACGGCTCCCGTGTCGAAAGAGGGACTCACCTATGGCGATAAAAACAAATGGGCTGATGACTCTTCAAAGGCAACCTGGGTTATCAAGGGCTTCGACTATTATCTCCCCGGTCTCACATGTCAGAATGCTCGTCAGGAAGACGGTGCCTGTCCGTTGCCAAGCGAGACGCAGTGGTATGATGGAAAACTGCAGAAGGTAAAGGGCGGCACGGTAGATCCGATGTTCTATGTGCCATGCTCGGGAGCATATCTCACTGTGGAACCGAAGACCAACGGTAAGGTCAGCGTCAGCGTGTTCCAGAACGGAGTGTTCGACAAGTCGGGTGGCGTCTACGCCTATCGTCCGCAGCGCCGTGTGTTCGTGTTGGACGAGGCAGGAAAGGTGGTGGCATCTGAGGCGACAATCAGTGCTACAGGAGGCAAACTCACCGTGGCAGACAAGAATGCTACCGGCGACCTGAAGGATCCATACAAGATAACAAACTATCCTTGTAACATCACTGGACTGGCAAAAGGTCCTTTAACTGATGGCGGCAGTGGAAAGAGCAGCGATAAATCTCCTTCTCCTACCGTAGAGGACGTTAAGAATCATTTCCGCGGCATGACTTCATTTGAGATGACTGCCACGGGATTCCAGAACAACGTTTATGAGAGCAATATCGACAACAAGGTAACATGGGGCAGTTATGCCACACCGAACAATGGTGCCGACGACAATGTGATGGGTTCTCACGGATGGTCGGTGCTCGTGGATGCGGCTGTGACTTACACCTTCGATGTGAAGGCTGGCAAGACATATTATATATATAACTACGGTTCGAAGCTCGGTTTCTATGGATTCTCATTTGATGAGGCTAAAGAACAGACGGTGAAGAACTATGAATTCAATGACGATGCGACAAACACCATCGAACCGACCAAGGCTGGTGAACTGACCAGGGCGAAGGTGAACCGCAAAATGACGGCTGGCGTGTGGACAACATGCGTGTTGCCGTTCAGCCTGAACAAGCAGCAGGTGGATGCCATATTCGGAAAGACTTACGACAGGGATACTCCCGACGGAACGCAGATTCTGTATTTCGACCGTGTGGAGGGAACGAAGGCTATTTTCGTGCGCCATGCCTACAACAATATCGTGGCAGGCAAACCGTTCCTCATCAAACCGACAAAGAATGTCGCCTCTATCAATACGGCAGACGTGGAAGCCTATCCTTACGTGACGATAGAGAACACTAAGCCGGCAGAATGGTGCAAGGGTAACGGATATGTATGGATGGCGAGCTACAGCAACGACCTGACGGTGAAGGAGGGCGACTGCTTCATCAGCAACAAAGACGGTTCGTTCAAGAATTTCGTCGGCGACCCGGGCACGCTGAAGGGCTTCCGTGGTTATCTCAAGAATATCGGCACCAACGGAGTGTCTGAGGCAAAGAAGCTCACCGTGGGCATGGGCAGCAATGTGACAACCGACGAGACTTCGGCAATCGACGGTATCTTGATCGACGGTGACATGCCGGCAGACAGCGTCACCGCAGCAGACGGTAAGGTGTATAATCTCAACGGACAGGTTGTGGCAACGACATACCGACAGTTCCAGGCATTGCCCGGCGGCGTGTATGTGGTTAACGGAAAGAAAGTAGTGAAGTAAGCAAGCTCCGAATACTTGTAGCAAACAAGTTTCTGGATAACTTGAAGTAACAAGTTCTGAATACTTGTAGCAGCAAGTTCTGACAACTTATCGCAGTCAAGTTCTTACAGCTTGTAGAAACTAATAATAAATGTAACAATGAACAAGAAAACATATATCACCCCACAGACCACGCTCGTGAAATGTCATATCGAGGGCGTGATGCAGCAATTGTCAAAGACAGGTGGAGAAAGTAAAGTGGACCCCAACACGCCAATCGCCCCTCCACCGGGCGGCAATGGTGGAAGTGACGAATTGAGCAAGGAGAACTCCGGTCTCCTTTGGGACTATTAGTCCCGCTTCTTTTTCTTTTTGTCGGCATCATGCCGGGATAGGGTAGCTCACAGCTCCCTATCCGCATGATGTCCATGCAAGTCGCCATGACTGAACGGCATAATCTCCGTTAGTGTATCAGATGCCGTAATGTCTGTTTATCCATCAGACGATGTAATGTCAGTTTATCCATCAGACGGTGTATCTCTGTTAGTGTATCAGACGGTGTAATGTCTGTTTAGTGTATTAGACGTTGTAATGTCTTTGACTCTAAAATAAATAGCGCAATAAATTTTGTCAGGTGGAAAAAATACCGTACCTTTGCACCGCAAAATTGCGCTTGTGGCGAAATTGGTAGACGCGCCAGACTTAGGATCTGGTGTCTCGCGACGTGTAGGTTCGAGTCCTATCAGGCGCACCATACAGAATCCTAACTGCTTGAATATGGGCAGTTAGGATTTTTTCGTGTATGAAATTGCCGAGTTTTTGCCAACACAATTTCGTGCCGATTATACAGTCCGTCCTGTCTATATCAACAACAATCTGTCAAGAGGAACTTTCAAACGCAACCATGAAGGCGGCTATCTTTGTACGGAGCAAGAGCTGAAAATGATGCTCCGTGATGCCAATGAAGCTGGCAATGATGGATTGTTGCTGGAATACTACACAATGGACGACATTGACATTCCAACATTGGAACGCTTCCGCCAGATGTTTCAGAACTTGCATCCAGAGCATCAATGGAACTCGGCAGAACACAAGGAGTTTCTAACGAACTTTTGAGGTTATACACGAGACCGAAGGACTGGAAAAGAAGGACTGACTATGGCTGGACTCTTAATGTTTGGCAAAGGATTGCCAGTCCGTGAGCGTTTCGACAATCTGCGAATGGACTACATTGATAAATCCAATTTGATAGGCAACCAACGCTATAGCGACCGATTTCATACGATGGGACTTGGGAAAACAACCTGTTCAACTTTATAAGAATGCCCGTTGGCGGAATTAGATTAGTGCATACTTAATCCTAATGTCAGTTTGTGTTAAAATGGGCAACGTGCTTGCCCAAGTGGGGCAACGTGCTTGCCCATCATGGGTAACGTGCTTGCCCCTGTTGGGCAGATTTGCTGTAAGGCGTCTTCCCAATAAGCTAATGTTGTAACACCCATATTCCTGTTTTCAGGATTTTGCCAACGCATACAATTCCTGTCGTCTGAATTCCTTTCATCTGATAATTCTTTTAATCTGACAATTCTCTTTTTATCAGCAAACCATCCAGACAATAGGCTGACAATTGCCTGGTAGTCAACTGTCTGATTGCCAGAATATTACGACAAAAAACCAGACAATCTGACAGTTTTTCAGAAATTCTCGTTTTACTAAGAATCAGCGATATGGGCAACTTTTGCTCATATCGACCAACTTAAATTAATTCCGCCAACGGGTAAGAATGGTATTTTTAAAAGAAAACTCTAATGTGTTCAGAATCATTTAAAGAGCTAATGCAAAGCACAAAATTGGCTCAGTTCACAAAAATGGGATTGCCATCAGCCGCAACAGGATTTGTGCCATTTGAAATGGCACAAATAATGCCTAAAGAATTTGTGCCAACAGAATTGGCACAAATTCCAAGTGTTCTCTTTTTTACAGGTTGGAGTAATCATCAACTCATCTTGAACCGCTGCAAAACAAATGAAGAGAGACTTTTCTATTTATTCAAAGAAAGAGCTGTTAGGATACAAGCAGTTGGAACGAGCTATAAAGACGGACGCTATGGCATCTATTTTAAGAGCTAAAGATATTCAATCAGAGGCTCTGCACACCACTTATGCAAAGTCACCCGCCCTTTTCAAAGATACTGCATACATCTGTTCGGCTATTTTCGGTCGTTTTAAGTCGTTATTGCGGTCGTTTTCGGCTATTTTCGGTCATACTTGCGGTCGTTCTTGCAGTCATTGCGGTCGTTCTCGGCTATTTTCGGTCGTTCTTTACAGGTGATTCTTCAGATAAAATTGTAATGACATTTTATCTGAAGAGTCACTTGTTTATATCATCTGCCACGTCGCACCCTATACTTCGCTGGTCGCATCATCGCAGCCGACACGGCGATGCACCTGCGCCACCAATGATCATCGTCTTCATCCTTGTCACGTCCCCAACCAGAGCCAGGCGAGCCATCACCGCCACATGATTCTGCATAGGTTGTAGCCTCACTGATATAGCCAAGAGAAAGAAGCATGGCGCAGTTGATTATTGAGTTGCTATTGGTTGTTTGCAAACGTGTAACCTCAGATATTAAGTCATACCTGTATTCCGAAATGGAACGATGCCGGGCTTTTGTAACGGCAATGTCAACCAATACTTGCGGTCGTTTTGCTTTCGGTATGCCCGGCATCTACTATTGTCCGGCATCTCTGCATGCTTTGCCGTTGATGTCGAAATTGAATCCGGTCTCCTGGTGACATATTGTAATCTGCTCACAGAAAGTCAAATTCCTGTACTCCGGGTGGCTGACAAGCCATTCCTCCAAGAATTCGTTTTCTTTTTCCAATGCCCTGTCAAAGTTTGACTCCCTGTCGTTTTCTATCCTGTTGAGATATGGTTCCATTTGCTCCTTATTGCCGTAGGCACTTGTCGGAATCATTATTCCACCGAAATTCACATTGTCGTCTTGCTTCTTTATGAAACCGTCGCTATTTAGTGTTACGTGGAATATCGCTTGTACATACTCCTGATCGAGCATTGTCATTCCAAACATCTCAGAAGACTTTATAGTGATGTTCAGGTCGCCATTATCAGCCTTTTCGATTTTATTGTCAAAGGAATTGAAAATCACGGAAGGCTGTTTGAAGAAGAAAATCTTGTTTCTGACATAATCATCCTTATTGCTGGTCATCAGGATATATTTGTCTTTATAGCACTCCACTGTCATTTCCTCTTCATTATTGTAACCGATGTCCTTGAAAGTAGTGCTGTCTACGACGTGGATGCTTGTCGCTTTCGGTTCACTCTTTGTGCTATATATAGAAAAAGTGTCGCTGCCTTGAGCGTCTGAGAGACCGATGTCCTGTTCTTTCACGTCAGCGAGCTTTATTACCAGCGCCTCTTCTCCCAGCGTGTCCACGCCGATAGTCTGTTGTTTAGCATCGGCAAACACGATATAGTGTACTTTGCCGGTAGGGTCATCGGATTTGTTAAGGATGATTTTGCCCTCCTTCTTGTATTGTTCCACTTTCTCGTTGACTAACTCTTGATAACTCTTGCTACATGAACAAAGCGTCAGTAATGCAGCCAATAATAGGATTGGTAGTTTTTTCATAATTCCAATAGTTATTTTGTTATACTTGCTTTATAACATTCACACTTTCTGTCGTCAAAATTAGTAAATATTGACATATCAGTCAAGTCCATAATAGTTCATTATTATAAAAAGTGGAGAGCAGAACCGAAATATTCATAAAAATTGTTTACCTTTACGCTTTAAAAAACGAAAAGCAAGAAAAAGAAGGGCTCGTTTCTGTTTTGATGCGTGATGCCCTTATAGAAGAAAAGAACTAAGAATGGTGAATTACATAGATACTTCTACACTGAAACATATCATCATGTCGGCTTGTGCCGGGATGTTGTGTGCCTGCTCGTCAGAGAACGGAGTCGACGACGTTCCTGTCACGCCGCCAACTCCGCCCGAACCGGTGGAGCAGTTGCCGATACGCATCAGCAGCATGCCGGAGAAGCGTGCCTTAGACAATGCCTTCGAGACGGGCGACAGGATAGGCGTGTTTGTGGTAAACCGCAATGCCGACGGTTCTGCGGTCGGACTGAAGACCCAAGGCAACTATATAGACAACAGCATGTATACCTTTCATGGCACTTGGACCTCAGCGGTGCAGGAATACTGGAAAGACGACATTACGCATGCCGACTTCTATATGTATTATCCATACACCGCCACGATAGCGAGTGTTGAGGCTCTGCCGTGGAGCGTGAAGACAGACCAAAGTGCAGGGGCAGACTACAAGGCAAGTGAACTGCTCATCGGCAAGACCCTTGATGTGGCGCCGAGCGAAGAAGCCGTGAACATCGGAGCCAAGCACATGATGGCGCAGGTCGTCATCACTCTGGCTGCCGGCAAGGGATTTACCGCAGCCTCGTTGGCGAAAGCAAATGTCAGTGTAAGGATAAACGATGTGAAGACGCAGGCCGCCGCCAATATAGCTTCCGGCATCGTGACAGCCACCGGCGACAAGGGCTATGTCATACCGATGAAAGACAACGACGGATACAAGGCGCTCGTAGTGCCGCAGACCCTAGACGACGGCTACTTGATAACGGTGACGGTGGACGGTACGGATTACCACCTGCCGAAGGACCAGAAGCTAAAAGCCTTTGAGCAGGGACACAGCTACCAGCTGACAGTGACATTGGGCAAGACAAACAGCGGCATAAATGCCAGCATCGTGAAATGGCAGGACGACGGCATCGACTATGGAGGAGTTGCTGAACCGGAATAGAAAAAAGACAAATATGAAAAAGATAAGCAAGAACATCATCTTCTATATCATCACCATAGTGGCGGCAACGCTCAGCAGCTGCAGCGACAGCCTCTTTGAGGACGGTGGGCAGAACGATGGCGCCAATATCAGACTGGCGGCAGACATCGAGCAGCTCTCAGTGATGAGAGTGAACGACAGTGGCTTCTGCGACGGCGACATGATGGGCGTGTATGTGGTGGACTACGAGGGCGGCAAGCCCGGCACCTTGAAACCGAGCGGCAACCGTGGCGACAACGTGCGCTACACCTTCGATGAGTCTGCAAACAAGTGGACCGGTGCCTACGATCTGTATTGGAAAGACAAGCATACGCCAATAGACGTATATGGATATTATCCGTTTGCCGCACCCGAGAGCATCGACGACTATCAGTTTGAAGTGCAGAAAGACCAGAGCAAACCTTCTGCCGATGGCGAGATGGGCGGTTACGAGGCAAGCGACTTCCTTTGGGGAAAGGTAGCCGACGTGGCTCCTACCACCAGTGTGATACGCCTGCCATTGTCACACCGCATGTCGAACGCCCGTGTCACACTGGTACAAGGTTCGGGCTTCACCGCCGAGGAATGGGCAAACACGGAGAAGATAGTGCTTGTGCCAAATGTGGCACGCAAGGCAAGCATCAACCTTGCAGAGGGCACTGTTAGCGTGGCGGGCGATGTGGAGAATACAGCCACGATACCGTCGCGCACCGGCAACGAGTGGCGCGCCATCGTGGTGCCGCAGACCGTATCCGCCGGAACGACGCTCTTCAGCATCACCATCGGCGGAACGCCATTCAAATTCTCCAAGCCAGCTGCCTTTGAATACAAGGCGGGCTATATGATGAACTTCAGTATCAAGGTGGACAAGCAGGAAGTCAGCGGTCAGTATAAGCTGACGCTTGTGTCGGCGAGCATCAGCGAATGGGAAAGCGACCTCGTAAGCCACAACGCCACGGCAAAGGAATATATCGTGGTGAATTCCACTCCCGGCAAACTGAAAGACGCCATCGCCGCCATTGGCAAGGACTATGAAAAAGTGAAGAATCTGAAGATTACCGGCGAGATAAACTCCGAGGACTTCTACTTCATGCGCGACCACATGCCGAAACTCTCAGCCCTGAATCTGAAAGAAGTGCGCATCAAGGCTTCTTGCAAACCAGGTGAGGGCGAAGAAGGATATGACGACCAGATACCGGGTAGCGCTTTCTATTCGGGAGAAGGAGACGGAAACGAATCGCTCAACCGTATTATTTTGCCAGACCACTTGAGGGCTATCGGTGGCAATGCTTTCTATGATTGCAGATATCTTACAGGTTCACTTGTCATACCAGAGGGCGTGACGGAAATCAGACGCGGTGCTTTCAATGGCTGCATCGGACTGAACGGTACGCTTTCTCTTCCATCTACCTTAAAGAAACTCGGCAATAACTGGAACAGCGATTCCGCTGATGAGAGTACTGACTATTATGGTGGAGTGTTCCAAGGTTGCTACAATCTGACAGGAAACCTCGTATTGCCCAACAATCTTGAATTGATCAGAGGCTATTGTTTCTCAGGATGCTCTGGGCTTTACGGAGAACTACGACTGCCCGAGAAGCTGAAACATCTCGGAGTCTGTGCTTTTCAAGGATGCCACGGACTTACCGGTTCACTGACGATACCGCAAGGTATTTCAACAGTTCCTGCCGAAGCTTTCAATGAATGTGGCTTCAATGGTACGCTAACCCTGCATGATGGAACTACAAACATAGGCCGCACAGCTTTTAACAACTGTCACTTCAAGGGTGAATTGCGTCTACCCAGAAATCTGAAGGCAATCGCTGACCATGCCTTCTGCAACAATGATTTCTCCGGTGAACTGAAGTTGCCATCAGAAGTCACACATATTGGCAATTCCGCATTCGCCAACAACTGGCGCATCACAGGCATACTTAATCTCCCGGATGGTATTGAGAGCATCGGTGAAGATGCGTTCACAGGTTGCAAGATGCTTGAGGGTGTCATATTTCCTGAGTCTATGGAGACGATACGCCAGAGAGCATTCAACAACTGTTTCGGCATCGGTTCGATAGAATGCCGTGGCACTATGCCGCCCCGTATAGAAAGCGGTGTTTTTGATGGGGTTTCAAAGGAAAATTTCACCGTTGAGGTTCCGTCTTCCGCCGTAGCACATTATCAGGCGGCTCAGGGCTGGTGCGACTTCAAGCGCATCGCCGCCCACCACGAACTGACATGTAGCCCCTCTGTAGCTTGCGCCCTCAGTACGGAGCATAAGCAGACCATCACCGTCAATGCCGAAGGCGAATGGGAGGTGGCAAGCAAGCCAGACTGGTGTGAGGTGTCGCCAATGAGCGGCAACAAGAAGACTAATGTTACAATCACCATCAAGGCAACGGCGAAAAGCTCCGGCAGCAAGCGCGACGGAAAGGTGGTGTTCCGGTTGAAAGACAAGGACTACACCCATGAATGCAGCGTTTCGCAGTATGGCTACCAGTATGGCGAGGACGAATGGGTGACGCTGCAGAAGGCGACACGCGGCAACCGTGGTGGCATCAACATCGTACTGCTTGGCGACGGTTATGACGCCAACGAAATTGCCTCTGGCGAATATCTGAAAGTGATGAATCAGGAGATGGAATATTTCTTCGGTATAGAGCCATACAAAACCTACCGCCAGTATTTTAACGTCTACACCGCCATGCCGCTGTCTACGGAGTCGGGCATCGGTTCGGTGAATACCATCCGCTACAACCGTTTTGGCACCACTTTTACGGGAGGCTCCGGACTGAAAGCCGAATACGACGAGATATTCTCTTACGCCCTGGGAGCACCCACCGTTACGAAAGACAACCTCTGTCAGACTCTCATCATCGTAGTGCCCAACTCCACCGACTATGGCGGCATAACGCAGATGTGGGCAGATGGGTCGGCAATCTCCTTCTGTCCGCTCAGCACCTACGGCTATCCTCTCGACTCCCGTGGCGTGGTGCAGCATGAGGCAGGCGGTCATGGCTTCGGAAAACTCGGTGAGGAAGCCATCTGTCACAACGCCTTCATCGACGCTTGCGGATGCAGCTGCTGCGGCCACGTAGACGAACTGAACACCGCCAAGAGCTATGGATGGTATGACAACCTCTCGCTGTCGGGCAAGATACATGGAGTGGGGTGGAGCCATCTCATAAGCGACAGCCGCTACAGTGATATCGTTGACGTGTATGAAGGCGGTTTCATGCACTCCCGCGGTGTCTACCGTTCGGAGCAGAACTCATGTATGAACAACGACATACCATATTACAACACGATAAGCCGCGAGAGCATCGTGAAGAGGATAAAGCGATATGCCGGAGAGACATTCTCGTTTGAAGATTTCGTGAAGCACGACAAGCGTGACGTCGGTGTGGCGCAAAGTCCAGCCAGGGTTTCGGCATGGGGTAGGGCATCGCAGCGGTCTGCCACCACCTATCAGCACAGACCCGTGATACGCAGGGGCAGTCCGCTGCGTATGGCGAAGGTGAGAAGACACAGATAATGACCATTGGATACAATTTTGATTAGAAGATGAAGATACATACTATTATATATATGGCATTGGTGCTGACCGTAGCCGGGATGACATCGTGCAGCCAGGACATCCTGCCTACGGATGAGCCGACAGATACAGAAAACATGAAGATGAAGCTGGTGATGAGCCATCCTGCCCAGAAGGTGGATGCTGCGGCAACGGATTTTGAGGAAGGCGACAAGGTGGGCATCTTCGTGACACAGGCAGACAAGCCACTGCAGCTGGGTGGCAACGTGGTGAACAACGAGGCAATGACATTCAGCGGCAACGGGTGGACGGCAGCCAGAACACTGTATTGGGACGATGGCACATACAATGTGTATGCCTACTATCCATATATCAACAGTCTGAGCAGCATCGAAGACCAGCCGTTCAGCGTCAGTCTCGACCAGACCACGGAGAAGACAGCCACAGCCCCCGGTGGTTATGAGGCGAGCGACCTGCTCCATGCCTCATGTAAAGGCGTGGCGGCATCCGACGAACCGGTGAACCTCATCTTCAGACATATCATGAGCAAACTCACGATAAGGCTGATAAAAGGTGAGGACTTTGAGGGCGAGATGCCAGTAAACGCCACCGTATATGTGCATAACACCGTGCCGGAGGCAACGATAGACCTTCAGGCAGGGGTGGCAACACGCAATGCGAAGGCTGTAAGGCAGACTATCACTGCACATCACGACGGCGACTACCTGTATTCTGCCATCATCGTGCCGCAGCGCATAGAGAACCGCATGCCGCTCATCGAAGTCGTCATGCACAACATGAGTTATCTGTATGAAAGCAAGTTCCAGTTCAAACCCGGCATGGAGCATCTCGTGAACCTGATTATCCCCAACAATCCCGACAATATAAGAATAGAGATAGGTGGGGACATAAAGGAATGGCAATAAAACACCTTATACCGTAAATGAAGAAGACTATCAGCATATTGTCCGCCTTTGCCATCTTGCTCTGTCTGTGGCTCGCGGCGTTGTGGCTGCCTGCTCTCACTGATGAAGGCAAGCCACAGAGCGAGACGAGGTATGGCGTGAGCGAGGGACTGGAATTGGTGGAACAGACATTTGCCGGAAAGGAAAAGAAATATGTCGTTGAGGACGACAGGGGAAACGTGGTGTTTGCAGTGCCCCTGCGTGGCTGCATCATCGATACCCGCTATCGCGGCGGCAGGCTCCGTTTCAGAGAAGAGGGCTCCAGGCGCGAAGGGTATATCGACCGCCAGGGCATCGTGACCTTCTTTGACGAGGGTAAGGCGAGTATCCCGGAACAGGTTGCCACAGGAACTACGGCACGGTTTGCCACCTCCGACGAGGCTTCTGCCCGACAGGAGTATGGCGAGGCATCCGGATCCTTGTCCGGCGGAGGTGCTTCAAAGCTGTCGGGAGCAGGGCGGAGAAGCCTGTCTATATCACAAGTGCCACTGAAGACCATAGCGAAAGATCATGCGTTCTTCAAGGAGGCATCGAAGATATTGCAGGGCAAGTTGACGGAGCAGGATGCCAAGCGGCGCCACACGATACTCAACTACTGTGAGCATCTGCGCTCTGCATACACTACAAAAGACATTGATTTCCTGCGCCAGGTGTTCAGCGACAAGGCTCTGATTATCGTGGGCAATGTGGTGAAGACAGCCACGACAGACGGCAAGTGTATAGCAGAACCACGGGTGAGCTACGCCATCCACTCCAAGCAGCAATATATGGCACGCCTCACCAAGGTGTTTGCCTCAAACAGTAAGATTGACGTGAAGTTCTCCGGTTTCCGCATCCTTCGCCATCCCACGATGGACGGCATCTATGGCGTCACGCTGCGGCAGCGCTACAGCAGCGACCGCTACAGCGACGACGGGTATCTGTTCCTGTTGTGGGACTTCACAGACAAGTCGATGCCCGTGATTCATGTCCGCACCTGGCAGCCGGCATCCACTGTTGCCGATGGTGCTGACGTGATAAGCATACAGGATTTCAATCTGCAGTGACAAATGCGTCAGCAGAAATCCAGGACTATGAATATCCTCCCCAAATGGTTTGCTTACCGATTCGGGATAAAGAAGAATAATATAACGAGTTCACTATATATAATATATGAAAAGAACATCATCCTTTGGCAATGCCGGCAGACTGCTCTTTGCCGTCTGCTTATGGCTGCTTAGTGCAGGCAGTGCGCTCTCACAAGAATTCTCGGTGAGCAGTTTCCGTATCCTGCCCAACGACGTGAGTGCCTTTGTTAACAGCGTGCGCGACCTCAATGATGAGGCTTGTGCCCTGGTGAAGGTTGAGGCTCCGGCTGACTTTGCCTTTTCCACACCTTTGGGCATAGTGAAGCGCAAGGACGAGGTGGGCGAGATATGGCTTTATCTGCCGAAGGGAACCAAGATGATAACGCTGAAGCATCCGGATTGGGGCGTGCTTCGCGACTATAAGTTGGGGATGGCATTGGAGAGCCGCATGACCTATGAGATGAAACTGACTCTGCCGAAGCCCATCGTTACGGAGCGCCACGACACCATCGTGCAGGTGAGGACAGTAGTAGATACCGTCACCGTGGCCAAGACCAGACCCAGATTGCCCTTGTCCCTATATGCCCTTGCCACCGTCAGTGCCCACGACAACGGACCGTCGTATGGGGTCTTCTTTGCCATGATGCGTCGCCATGGATTCTTTGTTCATGCCAGCACCGATTTCAGTAGTATAGGTACCACTCGCGGCAGTTGCTCAAAAGACGGCAGCATAGGCGGAGCAGCAGAGAAACCATATTATTCCGGCAATACTGCCAAAAGCCATTACACCGTGACCGCCGGAGCAGTACACTGTCTGACCAGAAACCTGTCTCTCTTCGAGGGCATTGGATATGGTCGCAGTGCCGTGGCATGGCAGTTGGCAGAGAGCGAGGGCGGCGGATATATGCAGAACAACGGACTTACCCATAAGGGAGTGGCAGGCGAGGCTGGTGCGCTCCTGTCGTTCGGTCGCATCGCCGTGTCGGCATCTGCCGTCACCATTGCCGGGAAGCAATGGCAGGGAAGTCTTGGTGTGGGTATAAAACTATGGAGGGATAAGAATGAGAAATGACAAATGCATACCAATAATATGGCGTAACGCCCGTCATATATCCTTGTGGCGAATTGCCAGTCAGCAGCTGTCGGCTCTTTGTTGCATGCTGCTTGTCGCTTGCCTCTTCTCGTGTGCCAGCGACAAACCCGACTATCTGGAGCCGCACATCGCCACGCTGCCAGCCACAGAAATTACACGTACGGAAGCCACGCTTAATGGTTCTGCCATGGTAGAAGGCGAGACGGAGATGCCGCAGCTGTGTTTCAGATACGGCATGACGGAGGAGATGAGTCAGACGATACCGGCTGCCGGCGGCAACACCCCGTCGGCTACGGCACGAATCACAGGACTCATCCCTGCCACCACTTATTATTATATGCTTGAGGGCTACAACGGAAGGACGACAGTAAGGGGAAACACGCTGACCTTCACCACTCTGCCCAACGAGAAGCCATCGGTGAGCGAGGCAAGCATCGTCAGCCACGGACCGATGAGCGTGATTGTCAGTTATGAGATAACCGACGATGGCGGAGAGACAATAACGGAGACCGGATGCCTGTATGCCCTTTCCTCTGCTGCCGAAGACAGACAGAGAGTACAGCTCACAGACTGTCAGATAGGCAAGGGACGGCAGACTCTCTTGATTTCCGACCTCAATCGTAATGCCACGTATCTGATATGGCCATACGCCAAGAGCCGGATGGGCGAAACCATAGGAACACCGATAACATTCACCACGGGTGATGCCGTAATGCTCGGCGAGGCGGGACAGCTGCGCTCGTTGTTGGGCAAGGGACTGTATACCTATACCAGACTCTCAATAGCGGGATCTTTGAATGGCGACGACCTGCGTTGCCTGAGAGAGATGATGGGCCGTGGACTTAATGATGCAGCGACGGCAGGCAGACTTTCTGATGCAGACCTGACGGACGCCAGGATAGTTGCAGGAGGCGACCCCTACGACGGTTCGAGGTATTCCGCAGACAATGTCGTGGGACAAGGGTTGTTCGCCGGTTGTGAAAGTCTGGTGAAGATAGCCTTGCCTACTGGCACTACAACTATAGAGAAGGATGCCTTTGCCCGTTGCACAGCTCTCGAAGACATCAGCATACCGGCATCGGCAGCATCCGTATTGCCGTCAAGCGGCTGTTCGGCATTGCGGGGCATCAGTGTGTCGGGAGCCAACACCCATTATATCGGCAAGGACGGTGTGCTGCTCAATGCCGATGCCACACGCATCGTATGGTTCCCGATGGGCAAGAGCGGAAGCTATACATTGCCGCCTACTGTCACATCAATCGGCAACTACGCCTTCAGGGAGTGCAGCATAGAGACATTCACGTTTCCGGACAACATCACCACGCTTGGTTCCGGCGTCTTCATTGACAGCAAGGTGAAGGAGGTGAAAATGCCGGGCGGTCTGCGCTTGGTGCCTACTGCAACCTTCCAGGGCTGCAAGCAGCTCCGTGTGGTGCACCTTGGCAGCAAGACGGAGATGATTTCCGACTATGCCTTCTCCGACTGTCCGCTCACCGACATATATGTGGATGCCCAACTGCCGCCGGTATGCAATGCCAAGACTTTTGCTGCCGAAGGAACGGGCATCTTTGGAACCTGCCGTGTGCATGTGCCCAAGGGAAGGGTGAACATCTACAAGGCGAGCGACGGTTGGAAATTATTCAAGAACATCATTACAGACTGATTATGACGACACCAGAAATAGAAGAACTGAAACTGCTCATTGAGGAGAAATACGGAAAGTCTCTGAGTACGACGACCGACTTTGAAGAGTTTTCACTGTATCTTAGAAAGAAGGCTGGAAAGAATATTTCGGCATCCACCATGAAGCGCCTGTACGGATATGTGGCTGACGACCACAAGCCGAGGATTTCCACTCTCGACCTGTTGGCGCAATACGCCGGACATGCCGACTACAAGGCTTTCGTGTTTTGGCTGAAGAGCAGCACGAAATACAACTCCTCTTTCTTCATGGCAGACCAGCTGACGAGCGGAGAACTGACCGTAGGCATGGAGATAATGATAGGGTGGAGCCCCAACCGACTGATAACTCTGCGTTATATGGGAAACAGCATATATGAGGTGGTGGCATCGGCAAACAGCAAACTGCTTAGTGGCGACCGCTTCTGCACGGGATGTTTCATCAAGGGACAGCCGTTGCTGCTGCCGTATATAGACAGGAATGGCGAACATACCATGCCTTTCGTGGCTGGCCGCAACGGCGGACTCACCGTATTGAAACTGAAAAAATAAACAGGCTGATTGCCGATATGGGATTATTACATTATGCAAGACGATTCAAAACAAATAACCGACGCTGCAGGTTCTCTGGACTGCGACTACACATCAGGCTTCACCGAGTCGATAGACAAGGAGATGGCTGCCGACCCTATGCCTGAAGAGAAGGGATTTGGCAACATCAAGGAGTGTTATGTTTCAAATTCCGGACCTACACGCCTGTTTGCAGCCACGAGGTATGGCAAACGCTACATGCTGAAATGTCTGAAAGAGGATTTTCTCCTCACTCCCATATATCAGCAGGCGATAGTGAAAGAGTTTGAAATCGGTCTGCAACTCGAACATCCGTACATCTGCCGCACCTTTGCCATGGAGCGCTTTGCCGGCATGGGCTATACCATTGTGATGGAACAGGTGGACGGCGACACGCTGCAGACGCTGATAGATGAAAAGAGACTCTCCTCAGAACTTGCCTTCAGAATAGTGTCGCAGATGATGGACGCATTGGATTATATGCACAGCAAGCAGATTGTACACCGCGACATAAAACCGGCGAACATCATGGTGACACACATGGGGAAGAACGTGAAGATAATAGACTTCGGACTTTCCGACAGCGACCTCTTCGGAGTGTTGAAGATGCCGGCAGGCACTTACAGATACCTTGCCCCGGAGCAACTTCTGGAGGGTGCCGTAGCCGAACCCGGGGCTGACATATATTCTCTCGGTATGGTGATGGAGGATATGGCTGTGGCTACAGACAGCAAGAAACTGCGCAGGATGTCGCGGATATGCACAGTGAAGGATGCCTCGCAGCGCCCCGACAGTATAGAAGCCTTGCGCAATCGCTTCATGAGGAGCCAACGTGACCTCCGCATCATCTCCTTCCTCATTGCCCTCGTGGCAGCGCTTGTCTGCATGCTCTCGGTATCGCTCTTCATGCGCAGTCACGATGCCGATAAAGAGAATGACACTGTAAGTCAGCCAAGCGGCTGCAAGGCAAACCGCCAGGATGACAACAGTGTCATCGACTATAATCTATGGGACAGGTGATGAGGATTACCCCAAATCATTCATCAGGGCGTTAGGCGTTTATTCCCCGTTGAGACACTCTCCCGTTTCGTAGCTCTTCGTCATGTCTTTCAATATTGCAATCATCTTCTGCCGCAGGTTTTCCGGCTTCAATACCATGATGTTGCGTCCGTGCCACAGCAGTTCCTGCAGGAAGTCGCGGGTGGGGCGCACACGGAGCGTGTATTCACGATACGCACCGTCGGCATACTCGCCGACCTTCTCCTGACTGTCGTGCAGCGGCACCTCCTCTATATAGTTGTATTCGGGGTAGAATACACGTATGCGGACTTTCTCTATCGGTTCCTCCTCCATACGCATGATGCCGAAACAACCGTCGAAGTAGTTTTCGGGGTTGAGCTGCCGCTTTATCTTTGCCGGCAGAGGATGTTTCTTGCATACTGTCTCCATGAAGGTTATGCGGTCGAACGGCAGACAGCGCACCTCTTCTTTCTCGTTCACTCCAATGACATACCAGCGCTGCTTGAATAACCTCACGAAAGCAGGCAACAAGGCAAAGTCCTTCTCCACGCCGAATGGCGTGGCGTAGTGGAATTTTATCAGATACTGCTTGTCTATAGCAGAGAGTATGTCTTCGAGGTATTCGGAGTTGTGGGGTGGTGACTCGAGCATCACCTTGTTGTGGTATTGCAGCATGTCGTGCAGCGATGCCAGTCGCAAGGCACTGAGCATCCACTCCGTTATCTCGTCACACTCCACGGGGTCTTTCTTCAAGTAATAGCGATAGCCGTCAGCCTTGCCGCCACATTCCACCATGATGCCAAGCTGCGACTCTATACACTTGCGGTAGCGGTGGAACGTGCGCAGCGGCAGCTCCTCCCTGTAAACATTAGCCGTAGCATCCATCCAGGCATCGGCAATCTCAGCAAATGTCATAGGCCGGCGACTAAGCTGCGTTATCAGCCAGCTATAGAATTTCACTCTGTTGTTCATATCGTCTCCTTTATCCCAAGAATTCCGTTATCACCCTGTGCCAGTAGTCCCACGAATAGCCCACCGACGGATGGTTCACAGCCATCACCTTCACCCGTCTGCCGCTTGCCAGGGTATAAGTCCCTGTTGCCACGCGATAGCCATCCACGATGATGTCCCTGCCGTCGGTCCAACGCTCGCCGGGAAGCTTGTCCCACAGGCGGTTGCCCCATGCGATGAGATATTCTGGCTGGTATTTTTCCATCATGCAGAACAGTGCCTCGCCGGCTTGGCGGTATTGCGCAGAAGTACCAGCCTCACGCGGACCTCCCATTGCCACTTGCAGATAGTTGTAGAACACCACCGACTGCCATATCCTCTGTCTTAATGTCTGGTCGGTCTCCCTGCCCACGAGCGAGCGCTCGAACTTCAGCAGCGTCTGCATCCATCTCTGCCGCTCCACTCTGTCATCGAGATATTGCTTCACTACACCATTGGTGAACCCCATACACTCCCGATGACGAAGGCAGTCACCGCAGTCGGCGCAGCCCTCATCACAGTAGTGGCTCTCGCCAAGCACCATTATGCGCTTGCCGAAGAGTCCTCCGTCGGCGTATGACGAGCCGACGAAGGGACGAAAGAATAATCCGTCGTTCATATATTATTGTTTTTCAGTGTTGTTCATTTTTTCATCCAATGTCTTCCAGATCTCCTTATAGATGTATTTGTTAGAACTGAAAAACAAACCGGAAGAAGGTCGGGTGTGCCAGCTGCCGCATTCTGGGCATTTTACCGGGGCGGTGAACGCCGTGGCGCAATACTCACAGTCCATTCCCTTGAATTTATGTCCGCAGTCATCGCAGACAAATTTTGTCATTCCTCTAAACATAAGCTATTCCTTTCGTGTTTGGACTATAGCCCCCAATCGCCCCGTCTGCTTGTGGATATTGCATTCCTGATGACCGATTCTGGTTTGGCAGGACAAAGGTATTGATAAGTTGCGACCCCTACAAGTCCATAATGGTTCATGGATTGCAGATACACTTCAATTTCTCTGTCTTCCCTATAGTCGTCATGTTATTATTTTTGTTTTACGGTTGCAAAGATACTACGAAGCTGTGCCAAATAGTGGCATGGCAGAGAAGAAAAGAAACTTTGTTCCCGAATTTATCTTGTATAAAAGATAAAACCACACCACTGGAAAATGGTCGCCAATCATTGAAAAATGGGCACGGTGCTTGCCCATGTTGGGCACGGTGCTTGCCCCAAGTGGGTAACGTGCTTGCCCCGGTTGGGCACGATTTGTGCCCGTTTTGTGGATATTTAGAATGGTTAGAAGAGCCGGCTGGCCACCCATATTGCAGCCCTTACTACCAAGTAAATCAACAAACATACAATGGCTATAAGCACTGCCGTGGCAAATGCTTTCTTTCGCACTTTGCTGATGATCTCCTTGTCGTCCTCTATATAACCGGTGATTAGTCTCAGGTTCTCTACATACGAGCGCTTGAATATATCAAACACATTACCGATAACCGGTATGGCTCCAAGCATGACATCTATCAGGATGTTGTATATGACAGCCAAGGTCAGCGGAATGGACTTCACTACACAGAGGCTATAGTATATGAACGGGAAGGCAAGCAAACTTGATATCGTGTCTCCGACACCTCCCGGAATCAGTCCGATGAGTGGATCAAGATAGTATTTATCCATATACTTTGCCGTTTTCACCATCATGCGGTAAGACGAGCGGTTCATCATCTGCTCGCGTTTTGCCTGCTTTTTTTCCACTCGCTCTTGCTCCTTGGCAAGAGCCGCATTGCGTTTGAGGTCTTCTCTCTCGAAATTCATTCCCAGATCACTCTGGGCTTGTTGTCTTCTTGAACTTTCCATTATAATTCGATTTGTTTGTTTCCGTTCATAAAATCAGTGAAGTCTTCCATGCTCAGTGAGTATCCGCTGAGGTCAGACAGCATCTCCATAGCCTGTCTGCGTTCCTCCTCGTTGTCTGCCAGATTGATACGCGTGAAGATCTTGCGCAGGTAAGCGCTCTTGTCATCAATCTTGTCCAGATACCCCTTGAAAGTCTTCGTGTATTCTCTCAACTGTTCGTCGTATGCGGCAGCCGCAATCCTTCCGTTCAGCTGCTGGAGCTTGAGTCTCGCCACACTGTCAAACAGGGCGATGCCTTGCTGCAACGTCTTTTCAGCCTTTGCCTCCACCATATCCAGCTCCTCTTCGGTATATGCCGGTGTCTTGGCTTTTTGCTGAGGTTGGGTGCCTTGCAGTTTCTTGTTGTTCTCGCCGGCCAGCTCCGCAACATCATCAAGCAGACGGTTTGTCATGCGTCGGTCTACATGCAGATTGTCTGCCAATACATTCGTAAACTCCGTCAGGTTCTCCTCGATGTCAGCCGGCAGCTTGGTGGTTTCCTTGAAGTCAGAAATCTCCACAGTGCGGAGCAGTTTGTCGTCGAGTTTGCTCTCGGCAATCTCCCGTCCCAGCTTCAGCATAGCCACCACATCTCTGAGATACTTCAGAGTCTTGATCTTCAGGTTGTCGGAGCTGACAATCCTGCTCCTTATATCTCTCGACACGGCATCCAGCCTTCCTGACAGTCTTGAATGCTCGCTCTTCACCATATCCACCGCTTCCTGATGCGACAGGAGTTCCTCCTTGTCGAGCTTCAGGTCCACCAGCATGTTGTCATACTCCCTGATAAGCGGAGCGCAAGCGGCATCCCATTCAGAATAATTGCGGTAGTAGTTGCGGTTGGCGTTGCCGAATGTCAGCCAGTTCACCAGGAAGAAAGGCTTCGACGGTTTGCGGCTTTTGGCTTTCTGATAGCTTGGCCGTTTGGATTCCAGCATGGTGGTGAGTTCTGCTACCATCGATTTATAGACATCGATGTTCTGCAGATGGTCGTTCATCTCCACTTCGATGGATTTTATTTGCCTGAGCAAAGCCTGACGCTCCTCCTCGAGCGGCCTCACGTTGGCGTCTCCATACAGTGTGTCTGTCATCGACTTGAAATCGGAATCCATCAATCTGGATGCAAAGCGCAGATATACATTCGCCTTCGGTATCACGATATCGTTGAGCGTCTTGTATATCACGAGCAGTCGTGACATGTCAGCCTTTATGCGAGTGGCGTCGTGCTTCACGCTGGTCTGCATCACCTGCAGGTCGCCGCGCAGCTGGTTGGTCTCTTCGCTCGCAACCATATAGTGGTTGAGCATTCCAAGTCCAGCCATGGCGAGTCCCAGTGTCTTGTTGCTGTTTGCAGTAGATTTGTAAGCGTTCATGGATTCTTGCAGCGAGGTGCGGAAACTCTCTGAAATCCTGGAAATCAGAAAGCCGCATTTCTCCTGAATCCTGTTGTATTCCAACTCGATTTCCTTGAGCATATTGTCCACATCAAGCCATTCAATCCGGTTGAAGTCGAACAGTTCTGGCGACACCATCTTGATAGAGTCGCCATAGATGTCGATGAGTCTCATGGCGTATTCACGGTAAGTGGCTTCAATGTCGCTGCGCAGCGAAGTGAAGTCGCTGATGTTGTCGCGCACGTTGTCTTCGGCATATCTGTAAGCCTCTACCAGCTTCGTGTATCTGTCGAATATGGCAGACGCCTTGCTCCTCACCTCTTTGGCTCCACTCGTGCCGGTCAGCACATCTGTCATTTTTGATGCCCCCTGAACCATGGCAGTCTCAAGGTTTTGCAACACCATGTGCTGCAACGTGTCAAAAGAGTTTGCCGTAACCTGCAGTTCGTTCTCTGCAATCGCCAGGGCATCGTCCATACGCCCCTGTTCAAGACAATTGTTCAACTTGTAGTCAGCAACGAGTGTAGTGCGTGAATTGTTGGTCACGAAAGCGATGCTGATGTTA
This sequence comes from Prevotella pectinovora, assembly GCF_041323955.1. Lineage (NCBI taxonomy): Bacteria > Pseudomonadati > Bacteroidota > Bacteroidia > Bacteroidales > Prevotellaceae > Prevotella > Prevotella pectinovora. Next base: position 2,152,840 of record NZ_JBGLIV010000001.1, on the reverse strand, counting down.
CTGTCATTTTTGTAGAAGCTATAGGCTCCAAATACCAGGCTTTCCACTTCAGAAGAGTCGCTCTTTACGCCATACTTCTTCAGCTCAAATGCCAAGTCTGCCCTCAGAAAAGTCTTGTTGTCTCTGCACAGCTCGTCGGCAATCGACTTTATCACTTTGTAGATTTCTTGATTTCCCATATCTGTTTGGATTTAGACCATTTACCCCAATAACGGTCATTATGCCCTCTGATGCAGTGCAGTTTATAACTGCTTGTCCTAATGACCGGTTCTGGCTTTCGAAAGACAAAGGTATTGATAAGTTGCGAACTCTACAAGTCCATAATGGTTCAATGGTTGCAACCGACTTCCTTATTCTTCATCTTTCGTATAGTCGTTATATTATTATTGTACTTTACGGGTGCAAAGTTACTGCGTCGCTATGCCAAATAGTGACATTGCTGGAAAAATAATTACCCCATGTTTCGAATGTTTATGATATGTTGTCGGTAGACGAATAGACAAGTAAACGAGTCGATATGCATTATTTGTCGGAATTGAGCAAGAAAGGTATGGATTATTTGTCGGAATTGAGCAAAAACAGTAGGGATTATTTGTCGGAATAAAGCAAAATCTTTATCTTTGTGCTTGATAATCAAGTACTTTTCGTTATGCAGGAATATATTCAGAGAAACATAGACGTAGAACTGTTGGAATGGAAGAATAATCCGATGAGGAAACCACTTCTGCTTAGAGGTGCCCGACAAGTAGGTAAATCGTCGGCAGTAAGACATTTTGGAAAAGAATTCAAGTATTTCGCTGAGGTAAACTTTGAACGTCACAAAGCCGTCAAGACATTTTTCCAGGGAGATATAGACATACGCTTGATTGCGCAAAAGATAGCAAAATATATCAATGTCCCAATAGAAGAGGGCGAAACTCTTCTGTTTCTTGACGAGATACAGGAGTGTCCGGAAGCCATCATGGCATTGCGCTTTTTCAAAGAAGACTACCCAGGGTTGCATGTCATTGCGGCTGGTTCCCTTCTGGAGTTCACGCTTCAAGAACTACCTACTTATGGCGTGGGACGCATACACACTTTGTTTATGTATCCTATGACGTTTGATGAGTTTCTGAAAGCGAATGATGAAAATGGACTGATAGACATGAAAGGGCAAGCTGACAGCCGACACCCTTTGGATGATGCTTTTCATGAAAAACTCGTAGAATATTTCCGTATATACCTTTTGGTTGGCGGAATGCCTGAGGCTGTGCTGGCATGGATCAAGACTCACGATTTCAACCAATGCAGCCGTGTTCAAGAGGATATTATTCTGACATACGATGACGACTTCAGCAAATACAAGAAAAGGGTCTCTCCCGATTTGCTGAGAACGACAATGCGTGGCATCTGCCATCAGCCAGGAGAGAAGATTACATTCAAACAAATCTCCGCAGACTACAGAAGTTCACAAATCAGAGAGGCTGTCCGGCTGCTGACGCTTGCCGGACTAACCACTCCTGTCGTCGCCACCTCTGGAAATGGTATTCCGCTTGATGCAGAGGCGAACGAAAAAAACATGAAGATTCTGTTTCTTGATTCGGGACTCCTTCTTACGGTTTTGCAGCTTGAAGGAAATCTTGCGCAGCATCTTATAGAGCAGATCATGACTGGCAATCCTCAAGAACTTGTCAACAAAGGTGGTTTGGTCGAGATGGTGGCTGGTCTTGAAATCTTGCGAAATAAACCATGCGTGCAGCGACAACGGATGTTCTATTGGGAGAAAAGTGGGAATAGCATTGCTGAAATAGACTATCTCGATATCTTTAATCTCAAAGTCACCCCGATAGAGATAAAGTCTGGCACGCAGGGTGGCATGAAGAGTCTATGGCTATTCATGAGAGAGAAACATCTTACAGAGGCAATCCGCTGCTCATTCGAGAATTTCGGAGAATTCAGCTACACCGACTCTCAAGCTGACAATGCCGTGCGCCATATAACCATCGTTCCGCTATATGCATTGGAGAATCTGCAGAAGATGAAATATGGGAAGGTGTGGTTGCAAGAAACATTTTCAAACAAAAATATGTAAGTTGACAAGGATTATTCGTACAAATAATGTATCTTCGCAGAAATAAGGCATAAACAAGGCAAATAGGAGGCGTAGATATGACAGACAACAGATTCAGGAGATTGCCGGTAGGCATTCAGTCGTTCAAGGTTATCAGGGAGGAAAACTACCTCTACGTGGACAAGAGCGACATCGTATGGAACATGGTAAACTTGGGAGAAAAGTATAATTACTTGAGCCGCCCTCGTCGGTTCGGCAAGTCCGTGCTTGTCGATACGCTGGAGTCGTACCTTGAAGGAAGAAAAGACCTGTTTGAAGGACTTAAGATTATGCAGCTGGAGAAAGACTGGAAGCAGTATCCTGTCATACGTCTCGACATGAGCCGTGGAGGTGCTAACGAAGACACTCTGCGCTCTTACCTGAACCTGCGCTTCAAGGATTATGAGGAGAAATACAACATTACTCCAGATCCTACTGCCATGCTTGCCGATCGTTTCCACGCCATTATAGCCACGGCATATAAGCAAACCGGGCTGAGAGTAGCGGTCCTCATAGACGAATACGACTCTCCATTGCAACATTCATGGAGAACACCCGAGCATGAAAAATGTACTGGAGTATATCGTGAAGTTTTTGCCATACTAAAGGCGGACGACGAGTACGAACAATTCGTATTCATCACCGGCATCACCAAGTTCACACAGATATCTCTCTTCTCTGTCCTCAACAATCTGACCAACATCAGCTTCATGCCAGAATACGCAGCAATCTGCGGCATTACCGAGGAGGAGATTGAAGAGAACTTTAAGCCAGAACTCAAAAAGATGAGCGAAGCAAACGGTTGGTCTGTACAGGAAACCCACGACAGATTGAAAGCATATTACGACGGGTATCACTTCAGTCGTCGCAATATGGTGGATGTTTACAATCCATACAGCCTCGTCAATGCGCTGAAATCAAAAGAAATAATTAACTTCTGGGCTTCTTCTGGAGCAACATCCCTACTTCCAAAGTTTGTTGACAACATAGAACTTCGCCTCGGTAACTATGAGAAATGCTCTGTAATGCGCAACACCTTGGAACTGTCAGACGTAACTGGAGGCGGTGCCGAATTGTTCTTATATCAATCGGGATATCTCACTATAAAGGAAAGTGACGAGTTTGGTTATATATTGGGGTTCCCTAATGAGGAAGTAAAACAAGCGTTATACGAAACGGTGCTGCCTACTCTTGCCATGCGCTCAGAAAACGAAATACTGTCGCTGCAAGCCTGCCTATACAGAGAATTGGGCACTGGTCAGATAGACGAAGCCATGAAATCTTTGAAGGCCCTCATCGCCGACGTTCCATACAGCAACAAGAAGCTTGCATCTATGGATATGGAGGAACGTTACCGCCTCATCATCAGCACCATACTCAATGCCATCGGCTTGAACGTAGAGGTAGAGCACATGATGTCTACCGGCAGAATCGACATGACGGTGAAGACCTCACGCTACATCTATGTCATTGAACTGAAATTGCATAATAACGGTGGTAAGGAAGCTGCTACCGAACAAATCCTCAACCGTCAATATATGGAACATTTCAAGGCCGACAAGCGCCAAGTCATAGGATTGGGCATTGAACTTGATGGAGAAGGAAAGGGACTCTTAGGCTGGAAGAGAGCGGAATGAATGCAAAAAAACATGGATTTTTTACCCAAATCGTTGTTGTAGGATTAGATTTGGGTAAATAATCGCCGTTTTTTTACTTCTACTGCAATAAAATAATTATCTTTGCATAAGATAAGCAGCACCTCAGCATAACAGTCAAGCAAACTTGTTGTTCTGCATTCTGTTTGCATTATCTTTGTGACTGTTAATTTATAAAGATATTAGCATGATGAATAAACTTGTTGGTAGAGAGCGAGAGTGTCAAGAACTCAAAAGAGCAATGGAATCCGACCGTTCCGAATTTGTGATAGTATATGGACGGCGAAGAGTTGGCAAGACTTTTCTTGTGGACCAGTATTATCAGGGGCATTATGACTTTACTTTTGTAGGAGGGCATAATCTTTCACGCCAAAGACAGCTTACAAGTTTTGCGCGTGCATTGAAGAAGTTGTCTGGTGTTAAGCCTGATAAGTTTGCCGATTGGTTCGATGCCTTTGATGCTCTTGAGGAATATCTTGATTCGCTCGATGCAAGCAGGAAGAAAGTGGTGTTTATAGACGAAATGCCTTGGATAGACACACAGAAATCAGACTTTGTTGCAGCATTGGAAAATTTCTGGAATGGTTGGGCTGCTCGTCGCAGTGATATTGTGTTCATTGCCAGCGGTTCGGCCACGTCATGGATGGTTGACAATCTGATTGAAAACCAAGGAGGATTACATGCACGTATTACAAGCAGCATTTATGTCAGACCTTTCACCTTGCATGAGACAGAAGAGTATCTTCAAAGAAAACACTGCAAGTGGGACAGATACCAGACATTGCAGTGCTATATGATATTTGGGGGTATTCCATTCTATTTAAGCCTCATCAATGCAAAAGAGAGTCTTGTGCAGAATGTAGACCGACTGTTTTTTGCCCAAGGCGGCATCATGCGAAACGAATTTGACGAATTATACAATGCTCTGTTTTCGAATGCCGATTTGTACATAAGCGTTGTTAAGACATTGGCCGCCCATCATGACGGTATGTCTCGTAATGAGATATCCAAAGCTACAGGGATGACAGGAGGAACTCTTACCCGTATGCTGACAAATCTTGAACGTTGTGATTTCATCTCACGGAGTCAGAATTTTGGACATAAGACCAAAGATACAATCTATCGTTTAGTTGATTTCTACACCCTTTTCTATTACAAGTTCATCATGCAGGATATTTCAGGTGATGAACATTGGTGGAGCCATAACTTTGAGTCGCGCCAAGTATCAACATGGCAAGGGCTTACGTTTGAAATAATATGTCTTATGCACACAGACTGTATTAAAAGTGCATTAGGAATTTCTGGAATGGCTACAGAAGTGTCATCATGGCACCAGACTGCATGCGAAGGACAAAAGGGTGGCCAGATAGATTTGGTTATCAAACGTGCTGACCGCATCATTCATCTTTGTGAAATGAAATTTAGCAAATCGGAGTTCCGTATTACCGAAGCATACGAACAGTTACTAAGACAACGATTGGAGTTATTCCAAAGCACCACCAAAACTAAGTTTTCATTGGTTATCACCTTCGTTACTACCTATGGTGTTGCAGATGGTCTGCATCATAGCCTGGTGCATAGCGAAGTTACAATGGAACAGCTTTTCAAGTGACTCAATGCCATAGGCTTGAACGTTGAGGTAGGGCACATCCACCAGTCATATTTACGGTCACCATATTAGTCGTTATTTTGATTGTTAGTAAAATCTGAATTGATATCAGGGCAAGTGGATGTCGTGTGATTCTCCACCCTTTTCGCTTTGTTGCGTTCGGATAAAGGCATAGCTGTCAGAACCGCGCAGTTTCTCATAACACAATTCTCTTACCAGTTCAGGCTTTTCGAGCCAGTTGAAATCTGCAAAAACCAGTAGCCGTTCCTTTTTTTGTCATTGCTTTAATATTAATTATAATATGCAAATATGGGCAATTTACTTCATTATAAGATGGGTTACGTGGACTTTTTTATATAATAAAGGCTATATCAGCTATCTGCCACAAATTGATTAATTAAAATAGACTAAAACGGTATTACAGCAGAGCGATGTCCGCTTCGATGCTCTCTGGAGTAAAGCGGATGTCCTTCAGCGCCACCTTTTCAAACACCTTCTGCAGCTTGTCGATATCGCCAAGACGAAGTTTAACTATGTTGCCAGGCATCTGTTCTACAAAGCCTGCTTTCTCCGGCACAAGCTTCTTAGCATAAGAGATGGCTGGCGACACAAGCAGGTCGATGCCCATTTTGCCGTCTTCCTGCTATTGCTGTTCAGAACACAGTCTGCATAATGCTCACACATCTCTTGTGTGCACCAGTGATTGATGCCAACAACCAAAGTCCCTCCTTCTCTCCATTCCTCGGTTATCCGCGGATTGAAAAGATACTTCGTCTTTTTATGCCCTCTCCCCATACATCTCTTTAGCAATGTATTATAGAAGCTCGATGACTGACTGTCTATATATTTCTTTGCCTGTTCACCCACCTGTGGTTTATTTGACTTATACGACGTGAGGTCGATGAAATATAAGTGACCTGTTTTTATTTCATAAAGAAAACTCTGGGTGGTTATCCTCTGATTTCAGCATCTAAGCAACAGGAATCTCTCCCTATCAAATCTATTATCGCATTAATGTGTTCTTTCATGTATTTTTTGTGTTCTGGTCTATCTGTGAAAATAAAAACTTTTTCATCTAACTCATAAGAAGAACATGTTAGGGGATAACTTTTACCGTATCTTTTATATTCTCCCCATTTTATAGAATATGATTTTTTCTTTTTAAGTTGAGGAAAAGCCTGATAGATTGGAGTTTCATATCCCTTCTTTACAGAGTCTCCAACTACAAAAATAACTATTTGGGGAGACAAAATCTCTATTTCCTTTTTAAGGATTAAAGGAAGAAAGTCTACCTGCTCTTGCCAAAGTTCTTCTGTCGGATTTCCGCCAGAACAAAACACCAATTTTGTTATATTGCTCCATGCTATATACTCATACCAATTGTCTTCATAAAAATTATTAGATATAAGTTTACATAATTGAAAAAATGCTCTCTTGCTCGAATCCTTTTCCATAATTGACATGTCATAAATTTTACGATTGTCTTCTATCCCATTTGGGCAAGAGCGATCCCAACCATTACATGATCTGCCATAAAAGATAATACCAGAATTTGGTTCTTGAGGAAACTTGTTGCCTACTTGCATTTCATAAGTAGATATAGATTCTCCTTCATGAGAAGAACTCCAACGATCTTCGCACAATTCTAAATTCTGATATATTTCTTTAAGTTCACTTCTTAATTTTATTATTTTTGTCATGTTGGTATAATCTGCTTTATTGTTCATTAAACCCGTTGGCGGAATTAATTTAAGTTGATAAATATGAGTAAAAATGTACATATCGCTGATTTTTAGTAACTTAGTGGTGTCCAAAACATTAAGTTCAAACTATCGTATGTACAACCTTTATACAAAATTCGTCAAAATATTTGAGATATGCAAGCAATTCTCTGAAAATCTCGTCAATGAATCTGGTAATGTTCCACGCCGTGGTCCTGTTCCCAAGTTTTCGGATTTGGAAGTGGTGGCGCTATCCCTGACAGCAGAGACCGAGAGCATTGATAGTGAGAAGTGGTTGTTCGACTATAAATTGCAAGAGTACAAGGACAGCATTCCCAATCTCATATCAAGGAGACAGTTCAATGACCGCAGGAAGAAAACGTCAGGCCTGTGTGAGGAACTGCGCAAGAGGATTGCCATGGAAATGGATGGCGGAGAGGAACAGTTCTTTGTTGACTCCAAGCCGATAGAGGTTTGTTGGGTTGCAAGAGGAAAACGTTGCAAGATGGGGCGTACCGGAAATTTCTCGCAAGCTCCCGACTTCGGCTTCTGTGCTTCGCAGAATACGTATTATTTTGGTTATAAGTTACACGCTCTCTGTGGGTTAAGTGGAGTTATCCATTCCTATGATCTGTCAAAGGCAAGTGTAGCTGACCTCCATTATATGAAGGATGTAAAACATACTTATCACGACTGTAGCATCTATGGTGACAAAGGGTATATTGGAGCTGACGTACAGCTTGACTTGTTCGAAACCGCACACATAAGACTGGAGTGTCCGTATCGGCTCAACCAAAAGGACTGGAAACCGACATTCATCCCGTTTGCAAAGGCAAGAAAGAGGATTGAGACAATATTCTCTCAACTTACAGACCAGTTCCTGGTCATCAGGAACTACGCAAAAATAACGAATGGTTTGTTTGCCAGAATCATTGGCAAAATTAGTGCACTTACCATTCTGCAATACGTAAACTTCATTAACGACAAGCCCATTGGCAGAATTAAGTATGCACTAAATTAATTCCGCCAACAGGTTGGAGTATAATTATTACGATTTACATTTTATTTCTTCTAACTCTTTTGCTCGTTCTTCAGAAAGACCCAATGACTTGATTTCTCTATCCAGTAAACGACGTACGCTATTTGGAATAATACCGTTCTCTATCACCTCATCCAGGATTTCCATATATTCTTGTTCTTCTTTTGTAAAAGAAGTTTGCGAAGCTTTGACCATAGATTCAATTTCTTGGGCACGAGCTTCTGTCAATCCTAATCTTTGGCGCTTGCGGTCCAAAAATCTGCGCATATGTTCATCTATCTCATTACCATCTTCTATGCAGAGCTCAACTTCACTCTTGTATGCCAACTCTTCTTCCTAAAATCCGCAACTATCATCCAATACACGATTAAGGGTAGATTTATGAGTCGTTAGTAGCAGCTTTCAGTAAAAAGCAACAGCACAACATCAATATGTAGCCACCATCCCCTTACCCCACGATGCGACTTGAGGTAATACGCAGATTCAAACCGGAAAGAAAGGATTCTTATCCGAATTCTGTTTTGAAGGGTTTTGCATAAGCTCGGTTCTCTGTGTAGATATTCAGCACGTATTGCCTTGCAGTCATGATCCACTTGGCAGGTACGGAGATGAATCTGAAGACAAAAGCCTTTATGCGACTCGTTTTCTTGAGCCCAAAAGCCTTGGTGTCAAGCCTGCTCATGATGGTCTTGTAGAAATTGTGTATCAATGCAGTAAGCAGAAGAAAGACAGTATTCTCCGCCATGAATGACTTGGGGAGCCTGCTCCAACCGAATCCGTTGTTCATGTCGTCAAAGATACGTTCCTTGCCGCCACGCAGATTGTAGAATTCAACAATGTCCCTTGTCGATGACTTGTAATCGTTGGTCAGAATACAACGGTAAGTGTATTCGCCTTCCCACAGGTCAAGGTCGCCACTGTTGCGTCTTTGTCTCTGGATGACAAGACGATAGCACTTGCCTTCCCATTTCTCAACGAGAATGGAATTGAGTTCGAACTGGATGCCGTTAATCTCCTCCGTCTTCCATCCTCTCAGAGCAAAGATGTCATTGTAGAGCGAACTGCATCGGTTGGCACGGATGTAGAAATGTTTGCAATGCTTCTCTATCTCACTGACGATTTCCTTCGAGCAGGAACCGCAGTCTGCCCTGAAGCGATTTACACGGATGTTCTGGGATTCCAGAAGAGCGAAGAATCTCTTATGGGTGTCTGCCTGATGAAAACGCACATTCGTGTTACCATCGCTGTTCTCGATATAGACTATCTTGTCACCGATAACATATACGCCAGGCCTGTAGCCGAGGAACTTTTTGTAGGTCGGTTTTGCATCATACTTCTCCGTTTCAAGGAACTGATGGTCAAAGTCAACATCGTATTCCTCAATTTCCTTCAACTCGCCTGTAGAAACCAAAGCGTTTATAAGCAATGTGTTGAGTTTGTCTGCAGTATTGAAATCATAGGTCTTGCCTTGGTCGGAAGTATAGGAGATGTTTTCCTGTGTCAGTTCCTTGATGGCTCTGAGGATGGTATCAGAGCTGCATGTACGAAGGGTAGGATGATACGAGAGATGGCGCATCAGTTGTGACGTTACATCTTCCACGCATGAGCCGCCACAGAAATAAACGCTCATCAGCGAACGGACTATCTCGCTGAACTGATATCCGAAGATACTGCTGCATCTCTGACCCAGTGTTGAGTCGATAACGGGTGAAAGCATGGAGTCAAATTTCTCCATGATTGAAAAAATTCCTCCAAAAGGTGTGAGTTTCTCAGATTTAATTTGTATTTTTGCCATGTCATATTAGAGTTTTGCTTGTTTTCTTTTTGCAACACTAAGATAAGTGAAAATTCTGACATGGCAAAATCCTGGGCAACTTTTTGTTGCTCAGGAACTTATAAATAAAGTTAAATTATAGTGTTGCGGAATTAAGGTTCTTCAGAAAGATCGTCTGTATTCTGTATCATAGAAGCAGACAAAGAGTCCTTTACAATCGTTTCTAATTCTACGGCACGGGCTTCCGACAATCCGCTTTTTTGTCGCTTACGTTCCAGAAACTTACGAGAATGTTCATTTATTTCATTGTCATCTTCTAAACAGAATCTGACTTCTTCCATATATTCCTCTTCTTCTGGCAAATATTCATTCTGTAAAGAAATGTTGGGATGTGCATTGTCTTCAAAATCCTGCAAAGGTTTGAATTGCATATCTATTTCCCACTCCATCTCTTCTGTTTTACTGAATGTCTTATCTTCTTTTTTGTCATATGAGCCACTTGCCTTTTTAAACAAAAACTCAACAGATCCCTTTAAAGACAACAACTCACTATTTGTAACATTTGTAGTTTCTGTAGAAGATACTCGTTCAATGTATGACAGTATATTACCTGTTAAGCGTTGCTTTACCAAAGTTTGCCACGTAGGGTCTGAGTCCAACCAAACTAAGTTCTTTGGACAAAATGGTTTCTCCATAGGAGAATAGCGTTGCACAAGTTCTACACCATCTTTAGTTGAAGACGTTTCAGCTTTATTCAGAACTTTATTGCCGCTTAATCCTATATTTAGATTTTTTATGCCAAGGTTCACGGATATGTCTTTTGCCGAATCATATGTGTTCGATATATCCCTTCCTTTAATTCTTTTGAATTTTATCTCCACTGCGCCAAGACATTGTGCTAGATAACACAACTCACGGACCTTCTCCATGAATAATTGCTCTGTCGCGTTTTCAAACGGAATGTATGTACCCGGCTTTAGGGGATGACCAATATATAGTGTGTTTGGTTGAGGATGCCCTACAGGAAAGTTGATGTAGCTTGGTATTCTGTTCACAGGAAATACCCATTTAACATGGTCTGCGGAATCCTGGCAGCCAGAAATATGCTTGTCATTGTTCACTGTGAAAATAAACTTTCGTTCATTGTAATCAATGTCCAAGAAAAGCCTTTCGTCTTGCATCAAGTTTTCCATCAGTTGCCCATACTGTTCCTTAGCCTCTTTCTTTAAATCGAAATCGGTAGATTCCATTGCTGCAATAAAACAGTTGCATGCGACACGTGTATTATCGATTTCTTGTTCTATTAATCCTTTTTCTTTGTAGAGTGAGAATCTGTCAGAATCTTTATCATCACACAAGGCTAAAGCTTCGTCATATGCTTCAATGGCATCTCGCATATAAGAGCTTTTATTAATTGTGTCATTTTCTCCTTTTTCGTGAAGAATACGTGCAAGATAGGTGTAAGACAGACATTGCTGATCTGCATCTGAAGCGAAATTTGATATTGCTTGTTTAGCCAACTCTTCAGCTTCGTCATACTGTCCTTCTTCAATATAGTCGTTTAGCGAATCAAATACCGTTTTTGTTTCAGTATGACCTGCCGCTATCGCCATTTGAGTTAGAGCAGAAGCCAACCGTTGCGCATCGCAAATTAAACTTTGTGATTCTTCTGCATCTTTAAAGAAAGCTCCGACAGGAAGTCTGAAATACTCGTTTTCGTAATTCCATATAAAGATAGACATCTCGCGATATTCCACTTTGTTGATGTCGTTGAACTCGATATAATATTTGCTATCTGGCGAATCATTATCTGGAATACAAACGATTTGTTTGTCTGTTATGACCAGACCTTGGTTTTTACTGCCCCAGAAAGAGGTATCTCGTACCCATAGGATTTGTTCATCTAGCCCTAGGTCAAAATTTCTTCTTATAGAACTTTTTATCGTGTCAGAAATGTCAAGCAGCAAACAATCGGTTCCGTTGGCACGATATTTCATGCCTCTGGCTGTGTCTGTTAAGATGGAAACCACTGATGCTGGTTTGGACTTATCTGTGGTAGTTTTTTTCTGTTCTATATCAGGCACAATCGTACCTTCTTGCACGGCATTGATGATTTTTCTGACACGACTCATTTCTATGCCGTATCTCGCACGCAGTTCACCAAGCCTTTGCCATTCTGCATCGGGGATGTCGTTCCCGTATTTATTATAAGCTTTGTAAAACGCCTTTGAATAAGCTTCTTCCGAAAGTGATAATTTCATAATGCCTAATTATATTGTTTTCACAATTGTTGATTTGTCTTGTCTTGCTGGATTAGATATTTTGCATATCTCAACTGCTTGTTCTTATGTCTGATTATGGCAATAGTTTCCCATATCATGATGATTAAGCCTATTCCCCAAAGAATTATGGTAAGGAAACCTATAGTATACCAAAATATGACTTTCCATTTGTTTATATCACCAGGGTCATCAACAGGGATCAAGTCTTTGTTCTCTGCATCTACCATACCTTGTTTTGCATTCACTGGCTGCAATGACTTTTCCTTAATTTGAAGCTCGGAATTCTTTGCCGATGTCTCAACATTTGCGGTTGTTGTTTCTTCAGCTGGTTTATTGTCAACTACGGTTGTGACAATTGTTTCCTTTTTCTGAATCTTAGATTCATTCTTGATGGACGTACTGTGAATTTCTGAAGCCTCCATTACGTTTCTTGACTCAGAAAGATTCTCTTTGTTTTCAGCAACAGCTACGGTGTTTGCTTTTTCTTCTGTTTTTTCAACTGTAGCCGAAATGCATGCTCCTGCTTTGTCAGAATTGGCCTGATTCTTCACCAATTCAAATATTTCTTGAGAACGTTTAAAACTTATTCCCAACTCTTTTTCAATGACACTCAAATGCATTAAGTCTGCATCTGGTATGTTCTCTCCATATTTATTATAGAGGACTACTATTTTATCATAGTATTGCTTTTCATTTCCTTTAATGTTCATAATATTCCTTATTTAGTCCAACTTCTTAAATTCAAAATCATTCTGGTTGCAGCATGCTTTTTTGTAGTCAAAGGCGTAGATGCGCATGTAGACTTCTTGGAGCTCTTTGGCGCCATTGTAGAATGGGGTGGTGGTGTGCTGCTGAGTGGTTACCGTCACTACCATATCGGGGGTTAGTACGGTGCCGTTGGAACGTTTGATGCGCTTCGGCCTTACTTGAAAAACTTTACTCATAGGCTGTAAGTTTTAAGTTGTTTGACGTATCGATGTTGTGGGACAAGGTACGATATGTATGTATCTTATGCAAAGATAATCAGATGCCTTGACCCGTACAAGTTCATAATGGTTCATAGAGGTGGGGGGAAGAAAGGCGTAGACTCCTTCTCTCGATATTCCCTTGTAAGTTAGGCTCTGGTAAAACCCGTAGAAAAGAGGATATGAAAGAGGAGCCTACACCATATCATGGTGCAGACTCGCTCAAACAAATTCCAGTTCTTTTCTACTTCAGTTCAAATTTACCAGATTTAAACTTACAGAACCGTCACGGTGCACACAAGTTATATTGGTACACCCTTATTTGCTTGCTCGCGTCCACAAGATTTCTTGCGTCATTTCCGGGGCTGCCAGCTTCAGGATTTTGTGCCTAACGCTGTTGCTGCCCTTCCATTTGCAAATGTAGTAAAAGTTTCGGATAATCCTCATCTTTCCATTGAAAAATCTTGGTCGGCTCCTCTTTTTCTGGTTTCCGGTACTCTTGTCGCTGCGTGATGGGTCTCATTTTGTCACTGATGTAGTCGAAGCCATTGACTATCGTATTGGTAGGGGAGGGGATGTGGGCTATGATGCCGGCAACGGTCTTGTGGTAGTGGGAGTACATGATGTCGGCTCGTGGCCATCCTTTGTCATGTCCGATTTCGAAGTAGCATACGCTTGTGATTGCTGTCATGATAAAGAGACAGAAGAGTTTTATCACTTTGGTGAGTATCTTGCGTAACATGGGTTTTATTGTCATGGTGGTGCTGTTTGATGTCGCGACGGCAAAGGTATAGGTTATGGGTGCCAAAAGATGACATAGCTGGAGGAAAAATGATGGGCGGATAGAAATAATATTGATTTGCTGTGACAGATATGAGTAAAAGATGCACATATACGCTGATTTTCAGTAAAAACAGGAATTTTTCAAAAACTGTCAGATTGTCTGGTTTTTCGCCGTAATATCCTGATAAGCAGGTAGTTGACTGTCTGGCAATTGTCAGGCTATTGTCTGGATGGTTGGCTGATGAAAGGAAAAGCGTAAGGCAGCAAGTAGTTATAGAATATTACATTGAACTGCCGAATGACCGTTTGGTGTTAGCTTATTGGGCAGACGTCCGACAGCAAATCTGCCCATCCGGGGTAAGCAGCGTGCCCACTTTGGGTAAGCACGTTGCCCAACATGGGCAAGCACGTTGCCCCACTTGGGCATGGTAGCTGCACGGATGTTGCCCATTTGTCCCCGATATGGCAAACTCCGTTTGGGCTTAAGCAGAATCCAGCTTGTCCACTTGTTTGAGACGAACCAAGACCATCTGTCCCTCCCCTTCGGGGGAGGTTAGGTAGGGGCTGATGACAATTGGCAGAGTAACTTGTTCCTTCCCTTGGGGAAGGTCAGGATGGGTTGTCCTTCGGGGGAGGCTAGATGGGGGCTGATGTCGATATGCAGAGTAACAACAACACCGATACCGCCAAAAAAGGAAGTGCCCAAGCACTTGCAAATCCTGCTAAATCCATAACAAAATCCAAACATCACAAACGAAATATCATCAAAAAATGAATCCGTGAAAAGACTAATCCGTGTACCTCTGTGCTATCCGTGTTTCATTTTTTGATTTGTGGCCCTGCCGAAGGCCAGGGACACAACGGCAACACGGAAAATTATATCTGTGACAATATAGTGTCCATACGCCTTCGGCGATGGACAAAAATTTAAACACGGATTTCACGGAGAACACGGATTTTGCTTTTTCACTGATTTTTTTAGTTGGTAAATGTTTTTTGGATTTCTATCAGGATTTTTGTGGATTTGCGAGTGCTTGGGCACTCCCTTTTCTTTGCTGACTTCAGTCCCTCTCGTTCTCAAACCTATCCTGACCTTCTCAAAGGGAAGGAATAAGTTACTCTACTTTGTCAAAGACTTCTTCAGCCAATCACTTTAGCCCCCTCTCGTTCTCCCCCGAAGGGGAGATGCAGGTTACTCTGGTTCTGTCAAAGACAGGTTGATGCTGGTTGCTCTTGTTGTTGATAAATCACTGACAATCAGGCGGCTACAAGCCAACAACAATATAGCCAATGGTATCTGTCCCTCCCCTTCGGGGGAGGTTAGGTGGGGGCTGATGACAATTGTCAGAGTAACTTGTTCCTTCCCTTGGGGAAGGTCAGGATGGGTTATCCTTCGGGGGAGGTTAGGTGGGGGCTGATGTCGATATGCAGAGTAACAACAACACCGATACCGCCAAAAAAGGAAGTGCCCAAGCACTTGCAAATCCTGCTAAATCCATAACAAAATCCAAACATCACAAACGAAATATCATCAAAAAATGAATCCGTGAAAAGACTAATCCGTGTACCTCTGTGCTATCCGTGTTTCATTTTTTGATTTGTGGCCCTGCCGAAAGCCAGGGACACAACGGCAACACGGAAAATTATATTTGTGATAATATAGTGTCCATATGCCTTCGGCGTGGACAAAAATTTAAACACGGATTTCACGGAGAACACGGATTTGACTTTTTCACTGATTTTTTTAGTTGGTAAATGTTTTTTGGATTTCTATCAGGATTTTTGTGGATTTGCGAGTGCTTGGGCACTCCCTTTTCTTTGCTGACTTCAGTCCCTCTCGTTCTCAAACCTATCCTGACCTTCTCAAAGGGAAGGAATAAGTTACTCTACTTTGTCAAAGACTTCTTCAGCCAATTAGTTCAGTCAATCACTTCAGCCCCCTCTCGTTCTCCCCCGAAGGGGAGATGCAGGTTACTCTGGTTCTGTCAAAGACAGGTTGATGCTGGTTGCTCTTGTTGTTGATAAATCACTGACAATCATGCGGCTACAAGCCAACAACAATATAGCCAATGGTATCTGTCCCTCCCCTTCGGGGGAGGTTAGGTGGGGGCTGATGACAATTGGCAGAGTAACTTGTCCCTTCCCTTGGGGAAGGTCAGGATGGGTTATCCTTCGGGGGAGGTTAGGTGGGGGCTGATGTCGATATGCAGAGTAACAACAACACCGATACCGCCAAAAAAGGAAGTGCCCAAGCACTTGCAAATCCTGCTAAATCCATAACAAAATCCAAACATCACAAACGAAATATCATCAAAAAATGAATCCGTGAAAAGACTAATCCGTGTACCTCTGTGCTATCCGTGTTTCATTTTTTGATTTGTGGCCCTGCCGAAAGCCAGGGACACAACGGCAACACGGAAAATTATATTTGTGATAATATAGTGTCCATATGCCTTCGGCGTGGACAAAAATTTAAACACGGATTTCACGGAGAACACGGATTTGACTTTTTCACTGATTTTTTTAGTTGGTAAATGTTTTTTGGATTTCTATCAGGATTTTTGTGGATTTGCGAGTGCTTGGGCACTCCCTTTTCTTTGCTGACTTCAGTCCCTCTCGTTCTCAAACCTATCCTGACCTTCTCAAAGGGAAGGAATAAGTTACTCTACTTTGTCAAAGACTTCTTCAGCCAATTAGTTCAGTCAATCACTTCAGCCCCCTCTCGTTCTCCCCCGAAGGGGAGATGCAGGTTACTCTGGTTCTGTCAAAGACTGGTTGATGCAGGTTACTCTGGTTCTGTCAAAGACAGGTTGATGCTGGTTGCTCTTGTTGTTGATAAATCACTGACAATCATGCGGCTACAAGCCAACAACAATATAGCCAATGGTATCTGTCCCTCCCCTTCGGGGGAGGTTAGGTGGGGGCTGATGACAATTGGCAGAGTAACTTGTTCCTTCCCTTGGGGAAGGTCAGGATGGGTTGTCCTTCGGGGGAGGCTAGATGGGGGCTGATGTCGATATGCAGAGTAAAGTAACAAAACCGATATCCGAGAGTCACGGATTAGTCAGCACTCCTTAAAAGTCAAATTCCATTTAAGCCCTAATGATTGATAGGGGTTAAAAAGAATTAAGATGGAGAGGAAATGTGGGTGGGAGAGGCTCTCTTTGTAAATTATTGGGTATATTTGCAGTTCGTATTGTGGCGGACGGCGAGTGAAGACACGAGTCCGGGCGCTGCTGACGGAAAGACATAACGATATTCAAACTATATAATGAGCGACAGCGAGAATATAAAGAAGGAGAACAAGAGCGGGGGAATGGTGCTGCGCACCGAAGGCCTCGTGAAGCAGTATGGCAAGCGCACGGTGGTCAACGACGTGTCGATAAGCGTGAGGCAGGGCGAGATCGTGGGACTGCTCGGTCCGAACGGTGCCGGCAAGACCACCTCATTCTATATGACCACCGGACTCATTGTGCCCAATGCCGGTCATATCTATCTCGACGACAAGGACATCACCACCTATCCCGTGTATAAAAGAGCACGTGCCGGTGTGGGCTATCTGCCCCAGGAGGCGAGCGTGTTCAGGAAACTCAGCGTGGAAGACAATATCATGGCGGTGCTCGAGATGACCGACCTTACCCGCAAGGAGCAGCTCGCCAAACTGGAGACGCTGATAGACGAGTTCGACCTGCATAAGGTGCGCAAGAACCTCGGCGACCGTCTCTCGGGAGGAGAGCGTCGCCGCACGGAGATAGCCCGCTGTCTCGCGATCGACCCAAAGTTCATCATGCTCGACGAACCGTTTGCCGGCGTTGACCCGATCGCTGTGGAAGACATCCAGCATGTGGTGTGGCAGTTGAAATACCGTAACATCGGTATTCTCATCACCGACCACAATGTGCAGGAGACGCTCACCATCACCGACCGTGCCTATCTGCTCTTCGAGGGCAGGATCCTCTTCAAGGGCAGTCCGGAGGAACTTGCCGCCAACGACATCGTTAGGGAGAAATATCTCGGTGTGGATTTCGAACTTCGTCAGAAGAACTTCCAGGAGGTGGACGAGAGAAAGAGAGCGAGAAGGGAGTAAGTCCTGTGTTTGTTAAAAATTCCAAAACTTTAGGTCTTTACACCTTTTATAATTAATTTTGCAAGCCATTAGTGTGCGTGCCCCTCTTGTATCGACAGGTTGTGGGCCATACATTATTATATATATGGAATCCATAAACCCATCCTAACCTGGAACCCATCCTAACCTTCCCAAAGGGAAGGAACTGGATACCGGGCGAATGGACGAGACCCATCCTAACCTTCCCAAAGGGAAGGAACTGGTGCCGGGTGAATGGAAGAGACCCATCCTAACCTTCCCAAAGGGAAGGAACTGGATACCGGGCGAATGGACGAGAAACCCATCCTAACCTTCATAAGGGACTGGTGCCGGACGAAGGGACGAGGCGAATGGGGCGAGGGCAATGAGAGGCTGCTGACAGGCGGCAGGTCGCTGGTGACCTTCGGTATATAAAGCGATAGAGACAGAGAAAAATAATAATCATATAAAATACGAATAACGAAAAATGAAGATTTCTTTTGAGAATCCAGATAAGGTGAACGGACTGTTGACCTTGACAGTGGAGACTGCAGATTTCCAGGACAGAGTTGAGAAGACACTGAAAGACCTTCGCAAGAAGGCTCAGCTGCCAGGTTTCCGTCCGGGACAGGTGCCAATGGGCATGATAAAGAGACAGTACGGCGAGGGCGTTAAGGCTGAGGAGATCAACAAGATCATCGGCGAGGAGCTCTATAAGTATGTAAACGAGAACAAGATCAAGATGCTCGGCGAGCCAATGGCAAACGAGGGTCAGGAGCCTGTAGACCTGGAGAAGGACGCTCCATACGTGTTCAAGTTTGATATCGCCGTGGCTCCAGAGTTCAAGGTGGAACTCACCGACAAGGATACTCTCGACTACTACACAATCAAGGTTGACGACGACCTCGTGAACCGTCAGATCGATATGTTCGCTTCTCGTGCCGGCCACTACGACAAGGCAGAGGAGTATCAGGCAAACGATATGCTCAAGGGTGACATCCGCGAGCTCGACGAGAACGGCAACACCAAGGAAGGCGGCATCACCGTAGAGGGCGCAGTCCTCATGCCGGATTATATCAAGGTGGAAGACCAGAAGAAGCTCTTCGAGGGCTGCAAGCTCGGCGACATCATCACCTTCAACCCTAAGAAGGCATACCCGGAGAGCGACGTTGAGGTTTCTTCACTGCTCAAGATGAAGAAGGAAGAGGTGGCAGACCTCACATCAGACTTCAGCTTCCAGGTGACAGAGATTTCCCGCTTCGTAAAGGCAGAGGTGAACCAGGAGCTCTTCGACACCGTTTACGGCAAGGATGAGGTGAAGGACGAGAAGGCATTCCGCGAGAAGATCGCAGAGGGTCTGAAGGAGCAGCTCGCCAACGACGGCGACTTCAAGTTCCTCGTTGACCTGCGCAAGTATCTCGAGGAGAAGGTAGGCAAGCTGGAGTATCCGGACGCACTGCTCAAGCGCTTCATGCTCGCCCAGAACAAGGATAAGGGCGAGAAGTTCGTTGAGGACAACTACGAGCAGAGCATCAAGGAGCTGACATGGCACCTGGTTCGCGAGCAGCTCGTTGAGGCAAACGGCATCAAGATTGACGACGCCGACCTGAAGGAGACAGCCAAGGAGGCAGCCCGCGCTCAGTTTGCTCAGTATGGTATGACAAACGTTCCTGAGGAGTATCTAGAGAACTATGCCAACGACATGCTGAAGAAGAAGGAGTTCGTAGACTCACTCGTTGACCGCAGCATCGACCGCAAGCTCGTTGCAACACTCAAGAATGTAGTGAAGCTCACTCAGAAGGAGGCAACTCTCGACGAGTTCAACGAGATGATGAAGGGCGAATAATAGATTTTGATTAAAAAAATCTCTGATATATATTAGAGGTTATCTACTTTTTTATTATCTTTGTATAAGAAAAGGTGGATAACCTCTTTTTTTTATATCAGAACACATAAGAAATATATGAATAACGATTTTAGAAAATACGCTACCGGGCACCTCGGAATGAGTGGTATGGTGCTCGACGATGTGATGAAGACACAGGCTCAATACATGAACCCCTACATCCTGGAGGAGCGCCAGCTCAACGTTACCCAGATGGACGTTTTCTCACGCCTCATGATGGACCGCATCATCTTCCTCGGCACTGAGGTGAACGACTACACCGCCAACACACTGCAGGCACAGCTTCTGTATCTTGATTCCGTAGACTCAGGCAAGGACATCTCAATCTATATCAACAGTCCCGGCGGAAGCGTGACGGCAGGTCTCGGCATCTACGACACCATGCAGTTCATCTCCAGCGATGTTGCCACCATCTGCACCGGTATGGCAGCGTCGATGGCGGCAGTGCTCCTCGTTTCGGGAACCGAAGGCAAGCGTTCCGCTCTGCCCCACAGCCGCGTGATGATACACCAGCCGCTGGGTGGAGTGCAGGGACAGGCATCCGACATCGAGATTGAGGCAAAGGAAATCATGAAGTTCAAGAAAGAACTCTACACTATAATCGCCAACCATTCACACACACCATACGACAAGGTGTGGAACGACTCCGACCGCAACTACTGGATGACGGCAGAAGAGGCCCGTGAATATGGAATGATTGACACGGTGCTTACAAGAAAATAAAAAGGTAGGGAGAAGATATGGCTGAAAGAAAAAAGAAGGTGTGTTCCTTCTGCGGCAGAGGGGAGCACGATGTGAAGCTCCTTATCTCGGGTATGAACGGCTACATCTGCGACCATTGCGTGGCCCAGGCATTCGACATTCTCAAGGCGAACCATCTGCTGGACGACGACGGCGAGGATAAGCACGATTTCAGTTCCTGGGATTCCGTGGAAGTTCCAAAGCCCCATGAGATAAAAGACTACCTCGACCAGTATGTCATCGGACAGGACGAGGCGAAGCGCTATCTCTCCGTGGCTGTATACAACCACTATAAGCGAATCAAGCAGGCACCCACCGACGACGGCGTGGAGATAGAGAAGAGCAACATCATCATGGTGGGAAGCACCGGTACCGGAAAGACCCTTCTTGCCCGCACCATAGCCAAGCTGCTCGATGTACCGTTCACCATCGTCGATGCCACGGTGTTCACCGAGGCAGGCTATGTGGGCGAAGACGTGGAGAGCATCCTCAGCCGGTTGCTGCAGGTGGCAGACTACAATGTGGAACTGGCAGAGCGGGGCATCGTGTTTATCGACGAAGTGGACAAGATAGCCCGCAAGAGCGACAACCCTTCGATTACCCGCGACGTCAGCGGCGAGGGAGTGCAGCAGAGTCTGCTGAAGCTCCTCGAGGGTTCGATGGTCAACGTTCCGCCAAAGGGAGGCCGCAAGCATCCCGACCAGGACTATGTGCATATCGACACGAAGAACATCCTCTTCATCTGTGGCGGTGCGTTCGACGGCATAGAGCGCAAGATAGCCCAGCGACTGAACACACACGTGGTGGGATACAACTCCGTGCAGAATGTGAAGAAGATAGACAAGAAGGACATGATGAAGTATATCCTTCCGCAAGACCTCAAGTCGTTCGGACTGATACCAGAGATTATCGGCCGTCTGCCGGTGCTCACATATCTCAACCCTCTCGACAAGGAAGCCCTGCGCTCCATTCTCGTGGAGCCAAAGAACTCCATCGTGAAGCAATACAAGAAGCTCTTCGAGATAGACGGCATAAAGCTGGAATTCGAAGACGGCGTGTTCGACTTTATCGTTGACAAGGCAATGGAATACAAACTCGGTGCACGCGGACTCCGTTCTATTGTGGAGAGCGTGATGATGGATGCCATGTTCGACGTGCCGTCGGAGAACGTGAAGGAATTCACGGTCACTCTCGACTACGCCAAGTCACAGCTCGACAAGGCGCATCTGCAGAAACTCGAGACAGACTAAAGGAACTATTCATAAAACACACGATGCCAACGGCAGGTGCGGACCACGGATGTCTGCATGCTGCCGCCGGCATTGGAATGAGACATAATAAGGAAACAGCTTGTTATATGACTAATGATGTTAATCTTACTGAAAAACTGAAGCACTATTTCGGTTTCAACAGCTTCAAGGGAGAACAGGAGGAGATAATCCGCAACCTGCTCGCCGGCAACGACACTTTCGTGCTCATGCCTACGGGAGGCGGCAAGTCGCTTTGCTACCAACTGCCCTCTCTCTTGATGGAAGGTACGGCAATTGTCGTGTCGCCGCTCATAGCGCTGATGAAAAACCAGGTGGACGTGATAAACGGCATGAGCGAAGAGACGGGAGTGGCACATTATCTGAACTCCTCTCTCAACAAGGCTGCCATCGACCAAGTGAAGAAAGACATACGATCCGGACTGACCAAGCTGCTGTATGTGGCTCCCGAGTCGCTGACCAAGGAGGAGTATGTGGAATTCCTGAAGTCGGTGAAGATTTCGTTTTATGCCATCGACGAGGCACACTGTATTTCGGAATGGGGCCACGACTTCCGTCCGGAATACCGACGCATCAGACCCATCATCGGTCAGATAGGCAATGCCCCCGTGATAGCCCTCACGGCAACGGCGACCGACAAGGTGCGCACGGATATCAAGAAGAGCCTCGGCATCACCCAGGCCAAAGAGTTCAAGAGCTCCTTCAACCGTCCGAACCTATATTATGAGGTGAGGCAGAAGACAAAGGACGTTGACCGCGACATCGTGAAGTTCATACGCCAGAACAGCGGCAAGAGCGGTATCATATACTGTCTGTCGCGCAAGAAGGTGGAAGAGCTTGCCGCCGTGCTCCAGGCGAACAATATCAAGGCGGCCGCCTATCATGCAGGATTCGACGCTGCCACACGGTCGAAGACGCAAGACGATTTCCTTATGGAGAAGATCGACGTTATCGTAGCCACCATAGCCTTCGGCATGGGAATAGACAAGCCCGACGTGCGCTTCGTGATACACTACGACATACCGAAGAGCCTCGAAGGCTACTATCAGGAGACGGGTAGGGCAGGACGCGATGGCGGAGAAGGCAAGTGTATAGCATTCTATTCACGCAAGGACCTTCACAAACTGGAGAAATTCATGGAGGGCAAACCCGTGGCGGAGCAGGACATCGGCAGACAACTGCTGCAGGAGACAGCGGCGTATGCCGAATCGTCAGTATGCCGACGCAAGATGCTGCTCCACTATTTCGGTGAGGATTATCCCAAGGACAACTGCGGCAACTGCGACAACTGTCTGCATCCCAAGGTGAAGATAGATGCCACGAAAGAGACGGTGATAGTGCTCAGGGCGGTGAAGGCATTGAAGGAGGATTTCCGTTCCGACTACGTGATAGACTTCGTGAAGGGCCGCGACACCGACGACATAAAAGACCACAAGCATGACCTGCTGCCGGAGTTCGGAGAGGGCGAAGACTGCGACATAAAGATCTGGAACCCCGTAATCCGGCAGTCTATCATCGCCGGTTTCCTCAAGAAAGACGTGGAGAACTATGGAGTGCTGAAGATTACTAAGGGCGGACTCGATTTCATCAAGAACCCGTACACCTTCATGGTGGTGAAAGACGCTGAGTTCAGCGAAGACGACGACGATGAGGTGGGCGAGAGACAGACGGCGGCGCTCGATCCGGAACTCTTTGCCATGCTCCAGGACCTGAGAAAAGACACGAGCCGCAAGCTTGGCATCCCGCCATACGTGATATTCCAGGACGTTTCGCTCGAGCAGATGGCTACGGTATATCCGATATCTCTCGAAGAACTGGTGAATATCCCAGGCGTCGGTGTGGGCAAGGCACACCGCTACGGCAAGGAATTCATTGCCCTGATAAAGCGCCATTGCGAGGAGAACGACATCGAGAGACCTGAGGACTTGAGAATACGCACCGTGCCGAAGAAGTCTATGCTGAAGGTGAAGATAATACAGAGCATCGACCGCAAGATGCCGCTCGACGACATTGCAGATGCACAGAACATCGACTTTGAGGACCTTCTCACTGAGATTGAGGCAATCGTATACAGTGGAACGAAGCTCAATATCGACTACTTCCTTGAGGATGTGATGGACGATGACCATATCGACGACATATACGAATATTTCCGCGAGAGCGAGACCGACGACCTGGAAGTGGCAATGGACGAACTCGGCGAGGACTATACCGAGGATGAGGTGAGACTCGTCAGGATAAAGTTCTTCTCTGAGTTGGCGAACTAAGTGGAAGACAATCCCTACCCTGTAGGATAAACAGACGGTCAGTCCCAAATATTCACAGATGGTCAGTTCCGGACATTCACAGATGGTCAGTTCCGGACATACAGTCCCTCCCCTACGGGGGAGGTTAGGTGGGGGCTAAAGTCAGCAGTAACAGCAGTATGAAGATTATGATTTGAACATCAGCCCCCTCTCTTTCTCCCCCGTAGGGGAGATGCTGGTTGCCAAAACGTATATATAGAAGCAGGCGAGGAGACAAATGGATGTGGAGATTGCGTTCTTCCCAGACGGCTTGTCTGCTCGTCTGTTTATAATAAACATCAGATTCTACGAGTCCGAATTAAATCCAAATCTGTCATTAGACCGTTCAAAGGTAGTATTTTATAACTGCTTGCTATCTTTTGCTTTTTATTATAAGGTATCTTTTGTCTGTTTTTAATTCGCAATAGCTCGCTATTACTCATTAAAAGCCAAACAAAATCCACTCTCCTAAAAGAGCAAAATCCAGGCAAGCCCTGACGACCTATTTGGGTTAAATATTTTTAACGCTATCAGAAAACTGGCAAAAGAGTTTATCGTATCGAAAAAAAACAGTAAATTTGCACGCAATAAATTTTTTAAATACAAATTATGTCATCATTTGTTGCAGATAGAATTGTAATGGACGGTCTCACCTTCGACGACGTCCTCCTAATCCCAGCTTATTCAGAAGTACTGCCACGCACAGTAGAGTTGAAAACCAAGTTCTCGCGTAACATCGATTTGAACATACCATTCGTTACGGCTGCCATGGACACCGTAACAGAGTCGGCAATGGCCATCGCCATCGCACGAGAGGGTGGTATCGGCGTGATCCACAAGAACATGAGCATTGAGGAACAGGCAAGACAGGTAGCAATCGTGAAGCGTGCCGAAAACGGTATGATCTACGACCCTGTGACCATCCGCCGTGGATCCACAGTCGGTGAGGCCCTCGATATGATGGCAGAATATCATATCGGTGGTATTCCGGTAGTCGATGATGACAACCATCTCGTAGGTATCGTCACAAACCGCGACCTCCGCTTCGAACTCAACCACGACCGCAAGGTTGACGAGGTGATGACATCGGAGAACCTCGTAACCACACATATCAAAACCGACCTTGCCGCTGCAGCAAACATCCTGCAGGAGAACAAGATTGAGAAGCTCCCAGTTGTGGACAGTGAAAACCACCTCGTGGGACTCATCACATACAAGGACATCACCAAGGCAAAGGACAAGCCAATGGCTTGCAAAGACGATAAGGGCCGTCTGCGCGTTGCAGCCGGCGTGGGCGTTACGGCAGACACACTCGACCGCATGCAGGCTCTCGTGAATGCCGGTGCTGACGCCATCGTCATCGATACCGCTCACGGACATTCTAAATATGTTATTGAGAAGCTCGTTGAGGCAAAGAAATCATTCCCTAATGTTGACATCGTGGTAGGCAACGTGGCTACAGGAGCCGCTGCCAAGATGCTTGTTGACAATGGTGCTGATGCCGTGAAGGTAGGTATCGGTCCTGGCTCGATCTGCACCACACGTGTCGTGGCTGGTGTCGGTATGCCTCAGCTGAGTGCCGTTTATGATGTGGCTTCAGCTCTTGAGGGAACAGGAGTGCCATTGATTGCCGACGGTGGTCTGCGCTACTCGGGCGATGTGGTGAAGGCACTTGCTGCCGGTGGATACTCAGTGATGATAGGTTCGCTCGTAGCCGGAACAGAGGAAAGCCCTGGCGACACAATCATCTTCAACGGACGTAAGTTCAAGAGCTACCGCGGAATGGGTAGTCTCGAGGCTATGGAGAACGGTTCGAAGGACCGCTACTTCCAGGCTGGCACCAAGGATGTGAAGAAACTCGTGCCGGAGGGAATCGCCGGTCGTGTGCCATACAAGGGAACACTGCAGGAGGTTATCTATCAGCTCGTTGGTGGTCTGCGCTCAGGTATGGGCTATTGCGGAGCCAACACTATCAGCGATCTCCATTCTGCCAAGTTCGTGCGTATCACAAACGCCGGAGTGCTTGAGAGTCATCCACACGACATCTCTATCACAAGCGAGGCTCCAAACTATTCACGTCCAGAATAAACATTATTATTAACTACACGACATGGCGTGAGGTCTTACCGTTTACAGTAGACCTCATGCCATAATATCTTAAAGACAATACAGAAAACAGATGAAATTCAAATCATTGTTCTGTGCCATGCTGCTTGTGAGCGGAGTGGCACACGCACAGCAAAACGACCCGACGATAATGACTATCAACGGGCAGCCGGTATCACGCTCTGAGTTTGAGTATTCATACAACAAGAACAACTCTGAGGGCGTCATCGACAAGAAAAGCGTCGCTGACTATGTGGATTTGTTTATCAACTATAAGCTGAAGGTCGCTGCGGCATACGACGCCAAGGTGGACACGCTGCGGTCTTTCAAGAAGGAGTTCCGCTCCTACCGCGACCAGCAGGTGTTGCCGTCGTTCGCCAGCGACGAGGCCGTTGAGGCTGAGGCAAAGAAGATGTATCAGGACACCAAAGACCGCATCGGTGACAAGGGACTCATTCGTCCTATGCACATCCTGCTCTATCTCCCTCAAGACGCCAAAGACCAGCAGAAGACTGAGGCTGCACAGCGTGCAGACTCCATCTATAATGTGCTCCTCTCCAAGATGCCTAAGCCTCTCGCACCGGTTGTGAAGACCGTGAAGAAGGGCAAGAAGACCATCAAGGTCACCGAGCCGGCCGTACCGGTAGGCATGGAGGAATTCGAGAAGGTGTTCGCTGATTTCGCAAGGAGATATTCTCAGGACCCGGGTTCTGCCCGCAAGGGCGGAGAACTGAACTGGCTCTCTCCTGGTCAGACACTGCCAGAGTTTGACAACGCTGCATACGGACTGAAGGTCGGCGAGATGTCGAAGCCGGTGCTCACCTCCGTGGGCTATCATATCATATATATGAAAGACCGCAAGCAGCTCGAGCCATACGACAGTCTGAGAACCAACATCATGAAGTTCCTTGAGTCGAGAAACGTCCGCATGAAGGTAGCCACCGACAGCGTGACCAACATTGTGAAGAATTCAAAGGGCGCACTGACCAGAGAGAAGGTGCTCGCCCAGCGCACAGAGGAGCTGACAGCCAAGGACAATGACCTGAAGAACCTCATCCGTGAGTATCACGACGGACTGATGCTCTTTGAGATCAGCAACCGTAACGTATGGGACAAGGCAGCCAAAGACGAGGCAGGTCTTGCCGCTTACTTCAAGAAGCACAAGAAGAACTACGCATGGTCGGAGCCTCGCTTCAAGGGTATGGCATTCCACGTGAAGAACGTAGAAGACCAGAAGGCAGTGAAGGATTGTGTGAAGGGTCTTGCCTTCAGCAAGTGGGCAGACAAGCTGCGCACCACATTCAACAACGACTCCGTTATCCGCATCCGTGTGGAGAAGGGAATCTTCAAGAAGGGCGACAATGCCTTCGTAGACAAGATGGTATTCAAGAAAGACACCACCGTGCAGTCGCTCAAGGATTATCCTATCGATGACGTGTTCGGCAAGATTCTGAAGAAGGGTCCGGAGGAGTATGAGGACGTGAAGGGCCTTGTCATCGCCGACTACCAGAACCTGCTCGAAGAGCGCTGGATAGCAGAGCTCCGCAAGAAGTATCCTGTAGTGGTAAACAAGGAGGTGCTTGAAACCGTAAACAAGCATTGATGCAGAAAATTTAACACCTGCTTCTGATGACGACGAGTCTTGAAACAGGATGCACCGAAAACGGTATGGTTGCCGATAGGGGATAAACAGCAATAACGCCGTGGCATGATTTCACATAGAAGTCGCCACGGCGTTTTTCTGTTGCAGGATGTTCGTAGATTCGCTTTCCAATCCATCCCACACCCATATCCTGCCTTCAATCATATCGCAGACGTCGAGATTATTTCATAACATGGAATAAAAAAGATTAAAAGCGGAGTGATAGATGAAATATTATATGTACCTTTGCCCAATAGTATATTTTTAACCCAAATCGGTCATTAGGGCTTACTTGTATTTTGGCTCTTTAGAAGAGTGGATTTCGTTTGACTCTTGATTCGCAATGGCGAGTTGTTGTGGATTGAAAACAGATAAAGGACACTTGATAAAGACAAAAGACAGAAAGCGGTAATATAATTCTGCATTAAACGCTCTGATTGCCGTATGGGATTTAACACAAGAGTATTAGTTTTTATATTAACGACAGAAAGTAAATGAGATACGGATTAAAGAAGAAATTCCTCGCCCTTGCACTCACAGGAGTGCTGCTCGTGGCAAACGGTGCGGCAAGCCGCTATCTGGCAACCCCTGCCAACGACGATGTGACAGCCGCCGACTCGGCAAATGCCGGCAAAGCCGGTGCTGACAAGAAACACAGCGACGACAGACCCGCCAACGAACGGAGCATCATAGACCAAGTGGTGTGGGTGGTAGGCGACGAGGCAATCCTCAAGTCTGACGTCGAGGCCATGCGTCTGCAGGGCGAGATGGAAGGAATGAAGTGGAACGGCGATCCCGACTGCGTCATACCGGAACAGCTCGCAGTGCAGAAACTCTTTCTGCATCAGGCAGCCCTCGACAGTATCGAGGTGTCAGAGGCAGAGGTGACGAAAAGCGTAGACCAGCAGATAAACTACTGGATAAGCAATGCCGGCAGCCGCGAGAAACTCGAGGAGTGGAAGAAGATGACCGTGAAGCAGATGAAAGAGAGCCTGCACGACGACTTCAAGAACCACCAGCTCATTGAGCGCATGCGAAGCAAACTCGTTGAGGACATCCAGGCATCGCCTGCCGACGTGCGCCGCTATTTCGAGAATATGCCAGAAGACAGTCTGCCGCTGATTCCTACCGAGGTGGAAGTGGAGATTATCACCCAGGCACCTAAGGTTTCGCCAGACGAGATAAACAAGATAAAGAACGACCTGCGTGACTATACCGACCGTGTGACCCGTGGCGAGACATCCTTCGCCGCCCTCGCCAGACTCTATTCTGAGGACCCCGGAACGGCTCGTCAGGGAGGAGAATTCGATGACTATGTAGGCCGCGGAATGCTCGACCCGGCGTTTGCCACAGTGGCGTTCAACCTCACCGATCCTAAGAAGATATCAAAGATCGTGGAGTCGGAGTTCGGATACCATATCATCCAGCTCATCGACAAGAGAGGCGACAAAATCAAGGTACGCCACATCCTGCGCATCCCGAAGGTGAGCCAGGAGGCAATCACCCATGCCGAGAACCGTCTCGACTCCATCGCAAACGACATCCGTGCCAACAAGTTCACTTTCGAAGCAGCAGCCTCATATCTCTCTGACGACAAAGACACGAAGAACAACAACGGACTGATGGCAAACCAGTCGGAAGACGGTTACACCAGCAAGTTCCGCATGCGCGACCTGCCGAGAGAGGTGGCGGCAGTGGTAGACACCATGAAGGTGGGACAGATTTCCAAGTCATTCCAGATGGTCAACTCCAAGGGAAAGACAGTCTGCGTCATAGCCAAGCTCGTGAATCGTGTTGACGCTCACCGTGCTACCATTACCGAAGACTTCCAGGCTATGAGAGACATCGTGATGGCACGCCGCAAGGCAGACTACCTGAAGGAGTGGATACAGAAGAAGATCAAGACCACATACATCCACATCGACGAAGCATACCGCAACTGCAATTTCGAATATAAAGGTTGGGTGAAATAACGAAGCATCATCAAGATATTAGATGAATACAATAAACAAGATATCAAGATATCTGAGCGGGCATAGAATACAGTTGGCTGTTGTTCTATGCCTGTTTGGACTTTGCGTGGCACAGTCGCGAAAGGTAGCCAAAGGCCGCCATCGCCCCAAGACCGACGAGCGTGTGTATCTGAAACATGCCGACATGCTGCGCTTCAACCAATATGGCGAACATGCCGGGGCACAGATCCTCAACGGCAATGTGGCGTTTCTTCACAAAGGAGCGTTGCTCACCTGCGACAGTGCCTATTTCTATCAGGAGTCAAATTCCTTCAAAGCCTTCGGACATGTGAAGATGCGACAGGGCGACACCCTCTCGCTCACCAGCGACTATGCCTTCTACGACGGCGACAACCAGATGGCAGAGGCTCGACACAACGTGTTGCTACGCCATCGCGGAACGAAACTGTATACCGACAGTCTCAACTACGACCGTCTCTACAATATCGGATATTTCTTCGAGGGAGGAAAGATGGTGGACAGAAACAACGTGCTCGTGAGCGACTGGGGAGAATACGACACCGAGACACGCAAGGCGGTGTTCAACTACAACGTGAACCTGCGCAACCCGAAGTTCACCCTCACCACCGACACCCTGCACTACGACACCCGCACATCGCTCGCCAATATCGTGGGACCATCAGTGATACGCAGCAAGGAGAGCGTGATACACACTTCAGAAGGATATTACAACACCAACACCGGGAGGGCACGGCTCTACGGCAGGTCTACCATGTCGAACAAAGGCAAGGAGATAACCGGCGACAGCCTCTTCTACGACGAGAAGCGAGGCATAAGCCAGGGCTATCGCAACGTGATATACAAAGACACGCAGAAGAAAAACGAACTCCACTGCAACTATCTGTGGTATAACGAGAAAAACGGTTTCGCCTTCGCTACGGAGAATCCCGTGATGATGGAATATTCGCAGAAGGACACACTCTTCGTGCATTCCGACACCATAAAGGTGATAACATATCATCTGAACACCGACTCCGTGTATCGCACGGCGCATTGCTACAACAAGGTGAGAGCCTTCCGCAATGATGTGCAGGCGGTGTGCGACTCCCTCGTCTACAACACCAAAGACTCCTGCATGACGATGTATCGCGACCCTATAGCATGGAGCGGCGACAGACAGTTGCTCGGCGAGGAGATACAGGTGTTCATGAAAGACTCCACCATCGACCGTGCGCATATAATCAACCAGGCACTCACTGCCGAGCTGATGCCAGACAAGGATCACTACCAGCAGCTGTCGTCGAAGGAGATGTTCGCTTATTTCACCAAGGGACAGATAACGCAGACCGAGGCGATAGGCAATGTCAGGTCGATATACTATCCCGTTGACGACAAAGACTCAACGCTCATGGGACTGGTGTATATCGAGACCGACACGATGAAGATGTTTATGCGCGACAGACAGTTGCAGAAGATATGGACATCGAAAACCGACGGCACGTGGTATCCCATGACGCAGATTCCGCCGGAGCGATACAAGCTCGACGGATTCACATGGTTCGACTATATCCGTCCGATAAACAAAGACGACATCTATGAATGGCGCGGAAAGAAAGACGGTACGCAGCTGAAGAACATCACCCGCCATGCCGCTCCGCTGCAGCATATCGAGGGTGGCGAACTGAAAAGCGTGGCGGCTACGGAGAACAAGCCGGAGAACTGATGTTGCCGGTGACTGTTCCCGGCAGACTGTCCGTGGAAGGGGCGATGTACAGCAGCAAAGTCTCCCGCCGGATTTAATTCAAGCAGCACCCAGACTGGGGCTGATACAGATAAAAGATTACAGATAATATATGAGCGATATAATACAACTGCTGCCCGATTCCGTGGCCAACCAGATAGCAGCCGGTGAGGTGATACAGCGCCCCGCGTCTGTCATCAAGGAACTGGTGGAGAACGCCGTTGACGCCGGAGCCAGCCGCATCGACGTGCTTGTGGTGGATGCGGGAAAGACATCCATCCAGGTGATCGACGACGGAAAGGGAATGTCTGACACCGATGCGCGTCTCGCCTTTGAGCGCCATGCCACATCGAAGATAAGACAGGCCGACGACCTCTTCTCTCTACACACCATGGGATTCCGTGGCGAGGCGCTGGCGTCAATAGCTGCCGTGGCACAGGTGGAACTGAAGACCCGTCAGAAGGGCGACGAGGTGGGCACGCTGCTGTCCATCTCAGGATGCAAGGTGCTTAACCAGGAACCTATCGCCTGTCAGGAGGGAAGCAATTTCCTAATACAGAACCTCTTCTTCAACGTGCCGGCAAGGCGGAAGTTCCTCAAGTCGAATACCACGGAACTGAACAATATCATGGCTGCCTTCGAGCGCATCGTGCTCGTATACCCGCATATCCACTTCACGTTTACGAGTAACGGTACCGAGGTGCTGAACCTGCGTCCGCATGGCGACAGTTTCCGTCAGCGCATCATCGAAGTCTTCGGCAAGCGTCTAAACCAAAGCCTGCTGCCTGTAGGCGTTGACACCACGGTGTGCCGTATCCATGGTTTTGTGGGAAAACCGGAGTCGTCGAAAAAGAAGAATGCCCATCAGTATTTCTTCGTCAACGGCAGGTATATGAAGCATCCCTATTTCAACAAGGCGGTGCTGACACCTTTCGAGAGACTCATTCCGCAAGGAGAGCAGGTGCCGTATTTCATATATTTCGATGTGCCGGCAGAAGATATCGACGTGAATATACACCCCACTAAGACAGAGATAAAATTCGAGAACGAGCAGACGATATGGCAGATATTGATGGCTGCCGTGAAGGACTCGCTGGGACGCTTCAACGATGTGCCGTCGATAGATTTCGACACCGAGGGGAAACCCGACATTCCGATGTTTCATCAGACAGGGGAAATGCAGGATTTCCAGATGCCGAAGGTGGACTATAATCCTTCGTATAATCCATTCAGCAGCAACTTCCGTCAGC
The DNA here is from genome assembly GCF_041323955.1 of Prevotella pectinovora. Lineage (NCBI taxonomy): Bacteria > Pseudomonadati > Bacteroidota > Bacteroidia > Bacteroidales > Prevotellaceae > Prevotella > Prevotella pectinovora. The sequence continues at coordinate 2,119,927 of NZ_JBGLIV010000001.1, read as the reverse complement.
CGGCAATACCCGAGAACTGGGAGCAGCTCTATGAGGGAGCCGGTGATATCCAAGATGATTCTCTGCCGGGAGGTGAGACCGTTTCTTTCGGTGGAACGGATGCCGGCGAGACTCAGCCGCTGTTTCATGATTTTGAATTCCAGAATGGCGGTAGCGAACTGCAAGAGGGTGGGGAAGGGCAACCGGTTTCTTCTGCCCTCAATGCCAAAATGCCGATAGAAGAGAAGTCGCCGTCGCACTATCAGTATAAGGGCCGTTATATCATGACGGCAGTGAAGTCGGGACTGATGATAATCGATCAGCACAGGGCACATATCCGAGTGCTCTATGATGGATATATGCAGCAGATAACCGACAAGGCAGGGCATTCGCAGAAGCTCCTCTTTCCGGAGATGGTGCAGTTCGGTCCGTCAGACAACGTAGTGTTCCAGAGCATACAGGAAGATATGACGCTGCTGGGCTTCGACTTCAGCGATCTTGGTGGCGGCAGCTATGCCATCGGCGGTATGCCGGCAGGACTCGAAGGCTTGAACCCTCCGGCTCTCGTCAGCGACATCGTGGCTCTTGCGGTAGAAGATACCGTGTCGGCAGCCGAAGAGATAAAGCATGCCGTAGCCCTCGGATTGGCACGCAATGCGGCGATACCATACGGACAGGTGCTCGACTCTAAGGAGATGGAGAACCTTGTGAACGAACTCTTCGCATCCACCAACGTGAACTATGCCCCCGACGGCAAGACCATTATCGCCATCCTCTCGCAGGGAGAAATCGACCATCTGTTTTAACCCAAATCGCTTTCTATGTTAATATCCAAATGTTTTGACCATTATTTTCAATTTATGCTGAGATTTTATATTCAGGGGTGAATGTTTGGCGATTTCTGACCATGGCTGTGACCAAATGTACAAGTTTGTTCTTGACATTGTTCAGTGCAACCTGCTTCTTCTTTCCTCGTTCTACGAGGCGCATGTAGTACCTCGCCATAATGGGATTGAAGTTGACGGCAGCTAGTGCCGCTTGCGTCAGCATGGCCTTTATCTGGCGGTTAGCCATATAATGTACATGCGGATCGGAATGCACACTGGTTCCCGAATCTTTGCCAAATGGAGCTAGGCCGTAATAGCAGGCAATCTTGCGTGAGTCGTAGTTGAAACGCCGGAAGTTGTCGGTGTACACCATCAGGCACACAGCGTTCTGCGTTCCTATGCCAGGCACCGAGGTCACGATGGTGAACACCTCGGTGAGTTCCTCGTCCGACTTGATGAGATCGGCAATGCGCTTATCTATCTTCTCTATCTCCTTATTGAGTTCAGAGACGATGTGCCGTCCGCTCTGCGAAATCATTGTCTTGACTGGCGACTTCTCCATAGTGAGTCGCTTTTCGCCTCTACGCACCTGGAAACTGCATCTGTGTCTTACGATCATCTGACGGTATAGGAACAGCTCACGCAGTTGTGTAAGCGACTCGCTAAGAGGCTCGTACATAACGGCTTTATCGTAATTCCTCATGGCGTATTCTGCAATCATCGAGGCGTCAGCACGGTCAGACTTCAATCGTCTAAGACCAGATGCGTCTTTGATGCTCTTTGCGTTCTCAAGCCACATGTCGTAGCCTTTACCGTAGAGGAAGTTGCACAGTCCCTTGCTGTAGTCGCCCGTGTTCTCGCCACAGAAGAGCCACAAGGACGAGTCGATACCGCAGGAATTCTGCTCAACCCACTTGACCAACTGCCTATAGCCAGACACGGTTGTCTTGAACTCGTTGAACACTCTAGCAGCGGTTTCTGCCAGTCCGTCTGCAAAAAGGATAGCCACATCAACTTTTTCTTTCGAAAAATCAACTCCGATAAATAAATTCTTCATAACTTTGTACGAGTTATATTGTGTAGAATTGGTCAATAGTTGTATGGACTAACACTCTAACAAGGCTCAGAGCCGATAACTTTCTATCTGGTCTTTGCAACTATGTCGATGAGGACCTAAACGATTTATAGCTTTACGGCTGGGTCATTAGCTGGTTTACCTCTTCGACAGACCGATTCTACCTTTTTACAACAAAGGTACGAAACTGTCTTTAGCAATCATAGTTTTACCTTGATTATTTTGGAGTTTATGCGACTTCGTCGCAATCTTCTGCAAACTTAGAGTTCATTAGGCTGATTTTGATTTAAATCCAAATCAGTTTGTATGAACTGGTTCCCAATATTGCCGGTTTATGATGATGGTTTTGTTGTATTATAAGTCATACAACCTTCAATTGACCATATAAACAAATTGCCCAAGATGAACATTTGAGTTGTCATCTTGGGCAATTTGTTTATTATGGGGTTGTCTGATTTTACATCAAGTCACAGTTCCCGGCTTGCGTGCCACCGCCTTCACCTCTTGCAAGGTCTGGTCCTTGAAGATGGAATCCTGATAGGAGGAATCAGCTGGGGCGTTTCCTTCAGAATCATTATATGATAACAGAGACGCAACCTCTGTCTTATTGTTTTTTGCATAAGTCTCAGCACCAATAACCAACAAGGCACTGAGCAATATATATCTTGAATACATAAATATATCTCCTTTTATCCGAGACTTAAATCTTGGTTTCGGATGTTTGTTACTTTTTTTACCCTATTACCTTTAAGCGAAGCGCAATCGCAAAGAGTTGAGAACGACACTCACGCTTGAACATGCCATCAGGGCACTTGCCCACATCGGTGTAATCTGGAAGTCGATGCCGAAGAGATGCAGGACACCTGCCGCCAGAGGGATGCAGATGAGATTGTAGATGAATGCCCAAAAGAGGTTCTGCCAAATCATGCCCACCGTCTTCCTGCTTAGTTTCACGGCATCAGGTATCGCCATCAGATCATCGTCCATCAGTGTAACCTGTGCCACATCCATCGCCACATCCGTTCCCTTGCCTATCGCCATACTGACATCAGCAAGAGCCAATGCCTGGGTGTCGTTGATGCCGTCGCCTATCATCATCACATGCTTGCCCTCCGCTTGGAGTTTCTTGACCATGGCTTGCTTGTCGTCAGACTTCACCTTGCTCTGATAATGCTTGATGCCAGCCTTGTTTGCCCAATAGCGAGCCGCCTCTTCCCGGTCACCACTCATCATATACACCTCGATGCCTTCCTCTTCCAACAGTTTCATTGCCTCGGAAGCATGAGGCTTGAGGGTTTCGCGAGACTCAAGGTCATCCAATCCGTCCCCTTTCGTGAAGTCTACATTCTGGTTAGGAATGGTGAGCGTGCCCGTCTTGTCGATGACGAGGGCATCCACCTTACGGATATTTTCGAGGGCGGCGGCATCCTTGATGAGAATTTGCTTCTGTGCCGCCTTTCCTATTCCCACCATCAAGGCAGTAGGCGTTGCCAAGCCCATGGCACAAGGACAGGCGATTACCAATACCGCCACGCCACTCATGATAGCCTGAGGCAGACAGGCATTGCCACCGATTATCCACCATGCCAAGAAAGTAATCAAGGCGATGCCTGCCACCACCGGCACAAACACCAATGCCGCCTTATCCACGATGCGCTGTACGGGAGCCTTGCTCCCCTGTGCCTCCTGCACCATCCTGATGATATGTGCCAGGGTGGTGTTCTCACCTATCTGTCTGGCTCTCATGCGGAGCTTGCCTTGGTTCGGAATCGTTCCGGACAATACCTCATCGCCCACCCGCTTTGCCACAGGGGTAGGTTCGCCTGTAATCATGGCCTCGTCCACGTATGCCGCATCAGCTGTCATAAAGCTCTCGGCTTGGGTTACCACGCCATCCACAGGAATCTTTTCCCCTGCACGCACTTCGATGACATCACCACGTTGGATAGTGGAGATTGGCACCTCCTCCAACTGCCCGTCGGCGACCAGTCGGGCGGTCTTCGGTTGCAAGCCCATCAACTGTTTGATGCTTGCCGCCGTGCCATCCTTCGCCTTCTCTTCCAGGCATCTTCCTGTCAGAACGAAGGTGATGATCATCACCGAGGCATCGAAGTAGACATGCCATTCGATGCCCCTTGCGCCCCATACCATTTCTCCGAAGAAGGTGTTGAAGGCACTGAAGAGAAAGGCGATGAGAGTACTCAGAGCCACGAGAGAATCCATGTTGGCGGTTCGATGCTTGAGTTGCTTCCACGCCGAGACATAGAACATCCGACCGCAATACAACATGTTCAAGAGGGCGAGAATCAAGGAAATCTGGTTGTTGAAAGCCGAGGCGTGGCTATCCCTCATCATGCCATTGCCCATAGAGACGGTGTTCTCCATACCGGTCGAAACCCAGCCCATGGAGAACGCCATCACGAGAATGGCGAAGAACCAGGACAGAAGGGTCTTGCGCTTCAAGAGAGTAAATTCACGGCGATTGATTTCCTCAGCACTGCGGTCTGCCTCGATGACGAGGTCGTAGCCAGCATTGGAAATCTCACGCTTCATATCTTCGAGGGTAATCTTCTCCGGGTCATAATCGACAAGGGCGGTGCGTCCTGCCAAGGAAACGGTGGCGGAATTTACGCCCTCAAGGGAGTTGAGCTTGCGCTCCACATTGGCAGCACACACTGAGCATGCCATGCCAATCACTGGTATTGTTTTCTTCATTGTCTTTTTTCTTATTTACCTGTTATAAATATATGTATGCGACCCTAAGTCATTATTGATAGGGTAGGCATACGACAATCTTGGTTGCAAAAGTCAAAATAATCTTTTGCAACCTATTTGCAAAATATGGAAAAATCAAATATTCAGAAAGAAATGCTTGATTTTGCACACCTTTCTTTGCCTTTTTGAAAGTTGCAAAATTAAGCATTTCCATAAGAATAAGAACCTGATAGTCCCATAAATTAATGACCTTTAACGGCTTTTGCATAAAATCATACAAATACCGCCTTTAACCATCCTGTTATTCGAATATCGTCAGTTGTCCTGTTTCTTGCCTCCCGGCATGATGATGGTGAAACCATTATCCTGACAGATGCCGGATGCAATGGTGTCGCCTTGAGCTTCGGCTTTCTTCAGCCATTCCTTAGCCTGCGCCTTGTCTTCTTTCACGCCATCACCGTTGAGATAGCAGATGCCGAGACTGCGTTGTGCCTGGGCAAGACCTTTTTCTGCTGCCGTGCGTATCATGCTGACGCCTTTCTCCTTGTCTTGTGCCACTCCTTCACCATTCAGATAACATCCGCCGAGCTCGTAGGTAGCCTGTATGTCGCCCTGATTTGCTGCCTGCTCATACCAGTGGGTAGCCTCTTTCAGGTCTTTGCCCACTCCTATGCCTTCAACATAGCAGACGGCAAGCTGGTACTGGGAGTCAACGTTACCCTGGGTGGCAGACTTGCGGAACCAGCGTGCAGCCTCCTTGTAGTTCTGCTCCACTCCGATTCCCTTGAAATATAGAGAACCGAGTAAGAACTGAGACAGGGCGTCACCCTTGTCGGATGCCATTCTGAACCATTTCATGGCTTCGGCAGGGTCTTCGTCCACACCGTTGCCATTCATATAGCAGGTGCCCACATAGCATTGGGCTTCCACGTTGCCAGCCATAGCATCTGCCATTGCGTTTTTGAATGCCTTGGAGTTCTGTGCCGTTGCACCCATTGCCATGGCTGCGGACAGGAGTATTGTCAAGAATGTCTTTTTCATTGTCGTCTGGATTTTTGATAGGTTTTATTACTGGCGCAAAAATAATAAAAAAACGCGTAACGGCAAAATATAGCCCTGTATTGAATCCACAAACGTATAATACAAAACCGCCTGATGACCGATTTGGGATAGCGATAGGCATTGGTCGAAAAAATCCCCCTGGCGTGGGGAACAAAACCCCACATTAGGGGGATGTGTTCCCCACGGCAGGGGGGAAAATACAGGTGCTATATAAGTGTCTCTATTATTTGTCTTTCTTGCCGCCGAAAAGGCTCTTCCACACCTTTACGGCACCCTCTTTCACTTTGCGTGTGATGTCGGCCTTCTTCTGGTTGATGACAAGATCGACATCCACGTCGCCACATTTGATGGAAACCACACCGCTGCGCTTCTCTTTGCCTAAGTTGTCTTCCACTTCCACGTATATCTTGTCATTGCCAGCCTTGCTTGCCTTCACCCATTTGGGTTGGTCTTCGATATACCAGTCGTCGTAGTTGCAGGTCACGGTGACGGACTGTGCTCCGCCTTCCATCCTTGACTTGAAGTCAAGGTAGTCCTCAGAGAGACTTATCTCCACGTTCTTGTGCTTGTCAACCTGTGCAACCTCTTCAACGACAGTTTTTTGGGCATCATTCTTCGTTATAGGTTTCGGTTTTGGTTTCGGCTTGTTAATCCTTTTCAAGAGATAGTTGCATGCGCCAATCTGTGCGTCGCATTTGTCCTTTCCAGCCTCGGTGGCGTAAAGTCCTTTGGCTTTTCTGAAATTTGCTATAGCCTGTGTAAGCGAAGTCTTGGTGCGTTGTTTCTTCAGTGCCATTCCCTTGCTGTAAATTCCGTCAGCAGCAGTCTGCGCATGTGCTCCGATGGCAACGAAAAGCATTGCCAGACAGATGCATAGTCTGATTATCTTTTTCATTGTATCTTGTTTTGGTTTATGAAGTCATTCAATCTATTAACTCTCTCTCTGTATTTGCTCTCATATTCAGTGCCTTCCACCAACTTAATCTGTTTCGACAGTTCCTGGCAGGCGGATTTCAGTTCCTTTGCCACGTTGCCCATCTTGGTCTGCACTTCAGTAGCCTTTGCCTGCAGGTCGCTGTCGCTGCCTATCATGTCAGCCAGTTGCTTGTATGAAGTATATGCCTCCATGAGCTTCTTTTCGTAGTCGTCTTTAGACCGGTCCTGACCTTTCAGCGCCAGCATGTCGGCAGCCGTTATCTTGTCGTCGATATTCTTGGTCTTCTGCTCTGCTTTCTGCTTCTGCACCATGGCAACCTGCTGCTGCTCCACCTCCTGCTGCTTCTGGTTGGTGTGGATGGCGAATGCACCACCGATGATGAGCAATGCAGCCACGGCAGCGGCGATGATGACCATTGTCTTCTTTGAAGCTCCGCCGCCAGCCACTTCGCCGGATTCCAGGGCGACACGCATCTGGGCGCAGGTCTGGAAGCGCTGCGACTGGTTCTTCTGACATGCCGTCTCAATGATTTTCTTCAGTGTCTTGTCCTTTATCTTGCCCAGCGGCAGTTTCTCCTTCAGCTGCTTGTGCAGGATTTCGTGGCGCGCTCCCTCGAAAGGAGTGTGTCCCACGATACACTGATACAGAAGTATGCCGACGGCATAAATGTCAGTTGTCTGATTCTGGTGGCTGATGTCGCCGAGAGCCAGCTCAGGAGCGGCATATTCCGGTTTTCCCATGAATTTGCCGGCAACGGTGAGCTGCTTGTCGCTTGTCGTCAGCGTGTTCATCTGCTTGGCGATACCGAAGTCGATGAGCTTGATATGTCCGTCGGTAGTCACCATGATGTTCGAAGGGTCGATGTCGCGGTGTATATATCCGGCATCATGCAGCGCCATAAGTCCCGACAACACGTTCATGACCACTACTTTGGCAAAGCGCTCCGGGTCCTTCTTGTAGTCGGTGAGCAGTTTCACGGCGAACGGCACGTCCTGTCCGTTTCTGTCCTGTGTCTTGCCGTTCAGGATATCCGACAGCGACACACCGGTGAGCAGTTCGCTGACCACATGATAGTGTGTCACCACCTCGCCCACGTTGTTGCGGTCGCTAATCTCTATGAATCCGAGCATCTCCACGAGGTTGTCGTTGCGCAGCTGTATCTCAGCCTCACGCCTTGCTCTCTCGTAGGCATTTGCCGGCAGGTCGTCGAACATGAATTTGATGGCTACTGGGCGTGACACTCCCGTACGCTCGTCAACGCAGACTCCCTTGAATACTTTTCCCATTCCGCCTTCACCGATAGGCGGTTCTTCAGAATTAAACTGATAACAAATGTGGTTTCGCTTTTCAGCTTCACCTTGAAGTTTTATTATTGCCATAATCCTATGTTTTGTTTCTTTATTAATGTTCTGTTGATTATCTGTTCCTGTCGTCGGCAAGGCGTTGCGTTAACCTGCCGCCGCATTTATTTCGTGTTATTCTTTATCTTCTCCAATTTCTCCTTTATCTTTTTTATTATGCCCTGGGCTTTAGGGCTCGATCCGTATGACTTGCTGCCCTTCGACACTTCAGCCATCGCGGTCTTGTTCTTCTTGGCATAGGCGAGAACACCGTTAACCTCCGGTTCCCGTTGTTTGCCGCATAGAGCCTTTAAGTTCTGAATTGCCTTTATCACCTTGTCGGCATGAAGTCCCTTCTGCTCCTTGGTCTTTTTCTCATTGCCATTGTGATATCCCAACATGTTGTCGAGTGCCGTCAGGGCCTTGTTGACAGATGTCTTGAATTTGGCAGGGTCGCCATAGGCAACGGTCTTCTTTCCCTTTCCGGTATCCTTGTTATCCTTGCTGCCATTCTTGTCGGCAGCAGGATGCTTGCCGGAGTCGGCATTCTTGTCGGCGTTGGCTTTTCTTTCTGCATCTGCCTTCTTGTTGTCCGCTGTAGAGGCATTTCCCTTGTTGTCTCCGTCAGCGGCTTCGTCCTTCTTCTTTGTGGTGTCGTTGACATCCTTCAGGAGATTCTTGTCCGACAGGTTTTCCGTGATTTTGCCATCCGTCTGGGAAGGTGTAGCAGCCGGTCCGTTGCCGATGTGAAGAGCTTTTCCGGATTCCTGTGGCGTGTTGCCGATGCTTGCCGTGTCATTGCCGGCACTGCCGCTGTAGAGGCATATTCCGATGATGAAGGCCGCCAGGGCAGCAATGCCGCAGATTGCTGTCAGCATCATCTTATACCACTTGTCGTGGAGCTTGGAGTTGCAGTCCATCTCTATTATTGCGATGGTGTGGTTGTCGTGGTGTCCGCCCTTGGCGAATCCCAGTCTGTCCACTTCGCTCGATATGCTTCCCACCACATTTGCTGTCTGTCCCTTGGCGGCGAAGAATTTCAGCAGCTTCTTGTGCGGCATGCTTCCCCACACGCCATCAGTGCAGAGGATGAACCGGTCGCCCTTGCGATAGCCCGTCTCTTCGATATCAGGGTTGTGGTCGGTCTTGCTTCCGAGACTTTTGGATATCACGTTGGATTGGGGAGAGACGCGAGCCTCCTCTTCCGTCATCACCTTCTTTCTCACCAGCTCTCCCACGAGCGAATGGTCTTGCGTGCGGAAGAGCATCAGTCTGCCGTGCATCCTGTAGCAGCGGCTGTCGCCGGCGTGGCATACTATAGCAGATTCACTGTTGATGAGTATCGCCACCACTGTGGTTCCCATGCCGCGCAGCTCCTTGTTGGCTGCCATTGCGGCGTTGAGGGCATCGTTGGCTTTTGCCACGGCGATGCGCAGAGCCTGTTTGCGTGGCGTCAGCTGATTGCAGGAGTTCAGATGTCTGGCAATCTCCTGTTTGGCTATCGCTGAGGCGGTCTTGCCTCCCGGTCCGCCACCCATTCCGTCGCAGACCACGAAGAGGAAGCCAAGCGGCGTGTCTATGAATCCCAGGTCGTCTTGGTTTTCTTTTCGTCCGCCCTGCATGGAGTTGGCAGCTCCGTGTAGGCTGATTGTCTTGGAGAATATAGGGAACATCGGTTCTTTGTTTTTAGCTTTTTTCTTCGTTACTTTAGTTGTCGGAGCATTGCCCCAAAGTGGTCATCAGACCTTTTTACCTCAACGGGCATCAAACCGTTTAATGGAGAGTTCTTTTTAACCAGCATTAGCCGGATGCCGCCTTTCGGGCGACATACGGCTATAGGCACTGGTTACTGTTCGCTTCTCACTCAGTATCCATAACGGACAATAGAGTCATTTATTGCCGCCGGGATATGTCTGTTATTCAGTTTTGATAGGTATGGCTCGGTTTGAAGCGGAATAGTATATGGCGAAGACAGCATTTGCAGGAACGCTGAATGTCACTTTCTTCGTGCCGTTCATGCTTGTTTCTTCTTTCTTGGGCTGGAATGTGGAGCGTGCGAGGTCTTTGTAGGTGAAGCTGTATACATCAACCTTCTTGACGGTTTTCTTTGTCAGCGTCACCACCTGGAACATTTCGGCTTTCACGTCACCGTTGTATTCCACGTCGAATGTCGCCATGCCACTTTTAGACTTCAGTCTGATGACCTTTTCCGGTATCGAGTCGAGAACGAGGGCATCGTCCTTTTCCGTGACCTTCACGAATTCAGCCTTTTCTCTGTTGACCATCACTTCGCCCGGCTTCAGGAGGATGTCGAACAGAGGATTGTAAGCCGTGTTCTTCTCCTTGCCAATAGACTCGATGTAGCTGGTCATGATCTTCTCTTCCACACCATTCGAGTTGCGCATCTTGATGTAGTTGGCGCTTGCCGGTCCTCCGTTATACTGCTCCACGATGATTCCGCGTCTCGTGCGGTTGTTGGTCAGTGTCACCACATCGCGCAGCGGACTCTGTTCGGAGATGTCCTGGTTGGGGTTGACGGCAGAAATCTTCAGTGTCTTGATGTCGCCGAAGGGCATTGTCTCCACCGTACCGTCGCTTTTGAACACGCTTACCGTCTCGAATGATTCACCGGCATATTCACCTTCTACCGTTCTGCCCGACTTCAGCATGTAAGTGCGCTTGAGTCCCGAGAGAGCATTCTTTGCGCTGCGCACACCCTCTATGCGGTCTATCTCGTCCCATCTCAGAATATAGCTGTCGGGAGCGAGCTGCAGGAATCTTACCTTCATGCCACGTTCCAGGATGCGCACGTTGTTGAATGTCTTGCCATCCTCAGCCAGACGCTCCTCGAAGTCGAGTTCGTCCGGTTCGCTGGCTATCGAGTCGCTGACATCCACTCCGGTAGAGATGTTGCAGAGAGTGAAAGACTTGTCGTTGCCGTAGCCCATGAGCGCATCATTGTCTTTTGCCCATTTGCGCCATGCCTTGTCGAGCTGGCTTTCCTTTCGTGTCACTTCCTTCACCGTGATGTCAGAAGCGCTGATGCAGATGATTGCCTCGTCGGTGCTCACCTCCATGTATCCGTCCTTTTCCTGATGGGCAATGAAGCCGCTGAGCACCGAACCGTTCTTGAGGTATATCTTCTGTGTGATGGCGGCAGATGCGATTGTGCATATCGCCGTCATCATTATCGACATTATTATCTTCTTCATGTTTGTCATCTTTATAGTTTCCTCCTTGTTTACTCGTATTTTGTCTACTGCCAGAGCCAGTATTATAACAGCCGAATTACCGTTAGGGACCTATTTCACCACGTGAGGGTTCTCCACGAGCTCCTTCACGAATTTCGCCTTTATGCCATAGTTGAAGCCCTGGGATACCGATACTCCGGAGTTGAGCACTCCCACGAGCATTCCCTTCTTGTTGAAGATAGGAGATCCGCTGGCACCTCCGAAGGATGCGGCGTCGAATCCGAAGCTGAACTCTGTAGGCATCTGTGTGATGCTTCCGCCACGTGCCAGCACCTGTATGCCTTTTTCAGAGTCGGTCTTCTGAAGACTGATTCCGAATGGGAAACCGATGGTGTAGATGTGTGTGCCTACGGTGAGGTCGTTGTCGTTCACGTCCATAGAGTCCTTCAGGTTGATGAATGTGCTGCCGTGAGGCAGTTCACCCTTGTCAGACTGTATGAGAGCCACGTCCACATTCGTGTCGTCGCCGGCAGAGAGCACTCTGCATCGGATGAGGTTCTCCACTGAGAAATACTTGGCCTGTGGGATGATGCTGATGCCATCGTTCACGCCGGTTACTTTCACCATGGTGGTGTATGCCTGCAGACCGTCGGCAGACTTCATCTGTATGTTGTTCATGAACTCTTTGTTTGTAGCCATTGCCGAGAGCTGTGTCTTTATCTTCATCTCAAGTTCGCTTACCGACGTGTCGAAGAGCCAAGGCTTCACGACATGCAGATTGGTGACGAGCTGTCCGTCCTGCGAGACGAAGAATCCCGTGGCGAAACTTGTGCGGTTGAGGATGTACTCCTGTATGGCGGATATGTCCTCAGCACCCACGAAGTAGTAGTTTGCAGTGACGAGCACTACGGCCTTGTTTGCCCACGACTTGTAGTTGATGCTGTTTATCTCTTCCTGTGAGATGGAAGTGGCTCTGCTGATGGGAACCCATTTTGTCGGTATTCCGGCCGACGCAGCAAGGTCGAGGTCGCCGCATGTCACCTCCAGGTGGTTGTTTCCGATTATCATGGCTATGGAAGTGTTGTAGCGTGCATACAGCTCTTCGTCGCTATACTCCTTGCCTCCGCCGAATCCGCCACCGATGAGTTTCATCAGTCCGAATCCTACTCCGACGAGGACTACCAGGCCTGCCACTGCTCCCACGATATATTTCCACGACTCGCTTGGCCATGGCAACTGTGTGGCGAGGTTCACCGGCACTCCGCCGCAGACCACGGCGCTCTTCTTCTTGATGCGGTATGGCGTGTCTTTCGGTATGCGCACACCGTCAACGGTCGTTCCGTTCTTGCTGTGGTCGAAGATATAGAACTTTCCGTCGCGTCCCTGTTTCACTGTGGCGTGATAGCGGCTCACCGTGGCTCCCGTCACCTGTATGTCGTTGTTGAAATGGCTTCCGATGCCGTAGATGCCCTTGTATGCCGAGTTGTCCTCAGGCATCGGCACCTGGTTCCACTGCAGGTCCACGTTGCCGAACGTTATCTTGTCGCCACGTGTCACCTTTGCCGGTGTGCCCGGCTTTATCTGCTGTCCCATCACGAAGGTGCCGTTGTGGCTGCCTCTGTCTTCTATCATCATGTCACCGCTGTCGAGCAGTGTCAGTTCAGCGTGTACCGAGCTTACCATCGGGCTCTGTATGACGATATCACAACTTGCGTCGCGTCCTATTTTCAATATTCTCATAGTGTAGCGTTCTTTTTATTGATTATATAATAATATGTATACTATTGACAGTTGCCTGGCATCAGATTCTCAGTCCGGCAGACTTCTTGTCGTTGTCTTCATTCGTAGTGTCGTTCTTTTTCTGCTGCTTGTCCTTCTTTGCGGCGTCGGCAGCCTTTGAGTCGTTTTTCTTCTGCTGCTTGTCGTCTTTTGCCTGTTGCTTGTTGTCTTTCTTTGTCTGTTTCTTGTCAGCCTTCTGCTCGTCCTTCTTGTTGTCGTCCTTGCTTTCGGCTTTCTCTTCCTTCTGCTTGTCCTCGTCTTTCTGGGTCTTCGTGGTGTCAGCCACGGCAGCAGGTTTCTCCTGCGTTCCGGCAGAGCTGCCGCCGCCCATTGCCGCCTTGATGCCGAATCCGGCTATGGCAATGACTGCAAGCGCCACTACGGCTATGATGGCATACTTTATTGCCTCGCCGCTCTTTGGCACGCGGTTCCAGTCGAGGCGTGCCACGTGGGCGAACGATACGCTGTCTTTGCGTGTTACCGGCACCGGCACATTGGGCGCTATCCTGATGCCGTTGACATAGGTGCCGTTATGGCTCTGGTCAACAATCGTCATCTTTCCCATCGACGTGACGTTGAGGATGGCGTGTCGGCGGCTTATGACATCGGTGCTGTCGTTGATAACGATGTCGCATCCTGTCTCTCTTCCAATAGAATATACTTTCATAGTCAGAATTATTTGTTTTTAGTTATTTTCTTGATGGAGTCGGTGAGGGTAGCCACTGCGGCCTGGCTTTTCTTCACGGAGTCTTTGTATAATGCAATGCTGTCGGCGGTTGCCTTGGTTGCCGCATTGGCGGTGCGATATTGCATCACGTTTGTCATGATGCTTGCCGCGAGTCCCACGAGCATTACGGCGATGATTATTCTTGCTGCTTTGGTCATCTTTGGAGTTAGTTTAGAGTACTTTCTTGTTTCTACGAGGGCAAGCGTAAGGTTGTCGTGTCCGCCTCCGGCGTTGTGTCCCAGATTGTCCACGTGGGTGGCGATGTCGTCGGTCACGGTGGCGAGGCTTACGCTTCTTTTCGACACCAGCTTCAACAGTTCCTTCTCAGGCATCGTGCCGTGTATGCCGTCGGAGCAGAGCATGAAGCGGTCGCCCTTCTCATACGCCACCTCGGCAATTTCAACATCCACCGTTTCGGCGGCGCCGAGAGCCCTCGTTATGATGTTAGACTGTGCAGAGAGGCGTGCCTGCTCCTCTGTTATCACTTTCTGCTTCACCATCTCGAACACCATGGAGTGGTCGAATGTGCGGAACACCTTCCTTCCTCTCCTCAGCTGGTATATGCGGCTGTCGCCCACATGAGCCACGATTGCCGACTGCTTGCCGATTAGGAGCACCGTCGCCGTGGAGCCCATTCCCTTGAGTTGTGGCGTCTGCTTGCCGGCCTCTATAATGGCGTCGTTGGCTCTTCTCACGGCATCGGCAACCACTGTCTTCGGGTCGTCTTTCTCCGAGGCATCCGTTATGGAGTCTACGATTTCCTTCACGGCAATCGTGGATGCAGTCTTTCCGCCCGGTCCGCCTCCCATGCCGTCGCAAACGGTGACGAGGTATCCCAGCCTCGTGTCGTTCCATCCGAACGAGTCCTGGTTTTCGCGTCTTCCTCCGATGCGGCTTTCAGCAAATGCGATGACGTCGGCAGAGCTGTCTGAATATATCTTCTGCAGATCCATTATTGTTGATTTATGATGAACGGTAAAACGATGACCATTGCCATAGCGCAGATGGCGAGGAAGACCATTATCGCGGCAAGAGCCTTGTTCCGCTTTGCCCATTCCATTGTCTTCTCCATCGTTGTAGGCTGGTAGGTGAGAGCCATCGTTATTGCTTGCTTGAATTCTTTCACTGTCTGGAACCTCTTCATCTGGTCCTTCTCTGTTGCTTTCCATATCACCCGCATGAGCTGCGGCGGTATCTTGTCGCTGGGCGGCAGCTTCTCGGATATCTGTGCCGCAAGCGTCTCGGTGTCGTTTCCCTTGTCCATGGGGTTGCTGCCGGTTATCAGCTCGTATAGCGTGATGCCCAGCTCATAGATGTCACTGCGGCCGTTTATGCTCTCGGCACCCGAACTCTCGTCCCTCTTTATCTGTTCGGGCGATGAATATTGCGGTGTGCCGATAAATCCGTATTGCGAGAACTTGTTGCCGCCATTCACCCTTGATATTCCCAGGTCCATGAGTCGCACGTTGTTGCCGTTTTCCACCATGATGTTCGACGGCTTTATGTCGCGGTGTACCACTCCCTTCTGGTGTATGTATGCCAGGGCGTCCATCACCGGCATTATCAGCCGGCAGATTTTCTCGGCGCGGTTGTGAGTGTTGGGGAATGCCGCTACATATTTGTCAGCATCGTCTCCCTGCACATATTTGCTTATAATCCAGATGGGTCCGCGGTCGGGGGCATATTCGCAGTATCCGAGCATCTCCACGAGGTTAGGGTGTCTGAAGGCGAGTGAAGCCTCCTGACGTGCCCTTTGCCTTATCATGGGGTTGTTGGCGAAATAGTCTTTCACTCTCTTTATCGCCACCTTCACTCCGTCGTCGCATCTGAAGCCAAGATACACGTCGCCCATAGCGCCGCTGCCCAATGGCATCTCTGCCGGGTTATAGCAGTACCACACCCCTTCGGCAAAGAGGTAT
This sequence comes from Prevotella pectinovora, assembly GCF_041323955.1. Taxonomy (NCBI): domain Bacteria; kingdom Pseudomonadati; phylum Bacteroidota; class Bacteroidia; order Bacteroidales; family Prevotellaceae; genus Prevotella; species Prevotella pectinovora. The sequence continues at coordinate 2,104,376 of NZ_JBGLIV010000001.1, read as the reverse complement.
ATGTATGCACCACGTTTTAATACAGTCTTCTTAGGTTGCATCACATGGAGATTGTTCCGCCGTGGTTAGGATCGATAGATCCGTCCATTCCTACAGTGCCGTTTGTAGGTTTGTATCCGCTGTTGCCGTATGGGTCGTAGGCTTCGGTGCGTGTCTGTCCGTTGCGGAATGGCGGCACGTCACCGAATTCGTCGCTGTCCTCCTCCGTTGCCACGGCGATGAAGTTAGGGTTCACTCTCAGGTTTGCCTTCTCTGCATCGATGAGGATGAGCAGCAGTTCGTAGTTGTTGCCTATTGTTATGATGTCGCCGTTGTGGCAGGCTTCAGCGTCGAATCCGAGCTGTGTTCCGTTGAGTCTTGTTCCGTTGGTGGATTCCGGGTCTTTGATAGAAGCTATCACGCCTTTGCCCTCCTGCTGTCTCACCACGATTACGGCATGGTTGCCCGACACGGTGCCTTCGGCGAGCTGTATGTCGCAGTCTGCGCTTTGTCCGATAGTGTTGCGGCCAATCTGCAGAGGCCAGAACTCTCCTGCAGCTGTTCTGGAAACAGAGTACAGGAATCCTACAACCGGTTTTCCTGGCTGTATGGTGCGCTGTCTTTGTTGTGGCTGTTCTCCGGAGTTGTTGTCTGGCTGCCGTGTTTCGTTGCCCATCATTCCCGGCACCACGGTGCCTTTTGCTGCCTGGCGTCCGCTTCTGGAATAGAAGCTGTTGCCAAGTCCGCTGTTCATGTTGTTTCCACCCTGTCCGTTGTCTGGTTCGAGACCTTGGATTACTGTTCTGTTCTGAGACATAAGCTATTTGTTTTAAATGAACTCTCGTTAGATTAATTTTTCTGTGCAGTACAACTGTCTTGCACATTTCTTTTTCACATCTACAAATGTACGAAAATTAACAATACAAAAAAAATGGTAAATGTTCCGTTTGTGTGTATTTTGGATTGAACGTGTCGTATCTTGGATTATTCGTACTTAAAAAGTTCGGTAATCTGCATCAGATTTATTTTTATTACTCTCCGGAAAACCTATTGCAGGGCTACATAAGGGCAGACATTTTTATGGTTGGTATTTGTTTTCCAAACAGGCTGGTCGGATCCTTGACAAGGATAGCAAAAACTTCAAGAAATGGGAACGCTGCTTGCCCCGGTTGTAAACGTTGCTTACCCCGGTTGGGTAAGCAGCTTGCCCCGGTTGGGCATAATCAGAGCCAAAAACGTACCCACAATGTTTCATGGAATGAACGTTAGTAAAGGAGATGCAAAAAGCACCATAAGAGCAGACTCCTTTCTGTTGTAGGCGTGGCAGTAGTTATAAAAAAACGAAAGAAGCCTCCCGTCTGCGATGAGACGGAAGGCTTCCTGTTAATTTATGATTTTCAGACGAGCAGATTACTGCTCTGTGATCTGAACTGTTGCACGACGGTTGAATGAGATTGGTGAGAGTGTTTCTACACCACCGTGAGCCTGAGTTGAGATGTTGTCAGCAGGTACGCCCATCTTGATAAGCTCGCCCTTAACGATTTCAGCACGCTTAACAGAGAGCTTCTGGTTGATCTGAGGAGTACCTGTTGCGCTGTCGGCGAAACCTGTAACCATGATCTTAGAGTTGTTAGTCTTGGCGTACTTAGCAAGAGCCTCAACGTTGACGAGGTCCTTAGGATTGGCAACGTCTGTCTTGCCGATGTTGAAGAATACAGATACCGGAGTAGTGATGAACTGCTTGATAGACTCAGGCATTGCAACCTCCTTTGGCTTTTCGTTCAGCATAGCCTTCAGACGTTCGTTCTCTGACTTAGAGTCAGCGAGCTGAGCGTTGAGAGCGTCGATCTGTGACTGAGAGAGAGCCTTGATAGCGTCAACATCTGGCACCTTAGCCCAACCGGTCTTGCCGATGTTGAGAGTGAGACCGAGCTCTGCATAGAGGTAGTTGTCGTGAGAATCCCATCCGCGAGGACCGTTGTTTGCGTGTCCCTCTGAGTAGAAGTCGTTCTCCAGACGGTTCCAACCCAACTCGAGGTTGATGGCAACGCGCTTGTTGATGTTGAACTCGTTGAGCAAACCGATGCTCATACCCATTGCATACATGTCAGAGCTCATGTTGCGTGCAAAGCCTGCACCAGCGAATGGAATACAGTTGTAGACACGCTTAGGGTTGTAGCCGCAGAACATGTTGCTCAGGTTGAAGAGCACCTGCTCCTGTGCGTTCCAGTATTTGAAGCTGTCGCCATTTGCCTTACCCCAGATACCAGACACCTTTGTGCGGAGTCCGAGACCAGGAGTGAACCACTTACCGATAGCTACAGAAGCCTGTGGGTTAGAGCGGAAACTCTTGAGAGGGTTGTTTGATGTGTCGAAACCATGCTCGAGTGAAGAATAGAACGCAGTCCACTGCACTCCCCCCTGTACGAACCAATTACTCCAGAAAGAGTTAGTTGCTACGCTATACTTTTCTGTTGTAGTTTCTGTTTCCTGTGCCATTGAGGTCAGGGAAACGCCGGCTATAGCCAGCATAATTAAGAACTTTTTCATAACCGTATTAATAAATCTAATTCGTTATTTCTATATTTTTGTGAATAAAACTGCCGTTTCCTCCTTTAAATATTGTGATATATGGTGCAAAGTTAATCTTTTTTTTCTAATTACATAACTTTTAGTATGAAAAATGCTATATAAATGTATATTTTTGTGTTTTCTGTTCATCATAAAGCGCTATGGCGACGACAGCAAACATTATGTAGTGGCAACAAAAAATCCCGACAGGCATGTTGCCGATCGGGATTAGTCCTTTTTTGTGCATTCAGCAGCGCGATGATTATCGACGCAGACCGAGAGCCTTGATTATAGTACGATAGCGCTCAATGTCGCGGTCGTAGAGATAATCGAGCAATGCACGACGCTTACCTACCAATTTGGTCAGAGACCTTGCGGTAGTATGATCTTTACGGTTTTTCTTCAGGTGCTCCGTCAAGTGGGAAATACGGTATGAGAACAATGCTATCTGGCTCTCAGCTGAACCAGTATCAGAGTTAGACTTTCCGTACTGTCCAAAGATCTCTTGTTTTTTAGCTTGATCTAAATACATTGTTTTGATTTTGTTAAAATTGTTATTTATATTTGCATAAAGCGGGTGCAAAGGTAAGAATATTATTTTGTTTACAAAGCAAGAGGCCTTGAATATCTTGGTATTTTAATATTCTTTTGCATTTTGGGTCACTGATGCGTACGTATTGCGCCATGGCTTGCGGATTCTGCCGTTTGCCGCCTGTCGTTTTTTACAGAGAGAATCTGTATCCGGCACTAAACGTAAACACGGAGTTCTTGCCATCTATGTTGTCGTAGACCTTTGTCAGTCCGATATTGTAGCGCGCATCGAGAATCACGTTCATGTATTCGTATGATATGCCCACGGGAATGGCAAAATCCACTTTCTTCAGTTTCACGTCACCCTTTATCTTCTTCACGCTCTCCGTAGAGCCCACGCCTGCCTGGTCGCGCACGAAGCTCGCTTCGGTGTATTCCATCTTTCCGTCCACGTTGAATCCCACCTGCACGCCTACTTTCAGTGCGAGGTTGTCTGCCACGTATGCACTTGCCATCAGCGGCACATTCACATAGTCGTGGTGTTGTTTCCAGTCTCTCACTTCGTTCCATTGCTTGGTCGACATGTCGTGTGCCTCCTTTACATCGTCGAATCTTTCGCCCTGTCTGCTGTAGTACGCACCTATGGATGCCGCCAGCATGTCGCAGAACTGGTATTCAAAGTCCACACCGGCCATCAGTCCCGGTTTGTAGTTCGAATGCGTGGCATCGCCGTATGCCGATGCGAGATTGGTGTACACTTTGTCGCCCGTCACCTTGGCTATGGCCACACCCAGTCTTGGGATTATGGAGAAAGTGCCTGCCTTTGGCTGGGCCATTGTTGCCACGACGCCGATAACCAATGATATGGCGGTAAGAAATATTCTTCTCATAGTAACTTGTTTTTTTTGTTTTACCTTTTTTATATAAACGCCCCGATACACTGATTATTGCACGAGTCGTGTTAATAATCTGTTGCTAAATGAAAGAAATGGCATGCGCTTATTTGTCATGTAAATTAAAAACACTACCTTTGCACTCATATTATTAAGGTAAATTATGCAAGATATCAGAAACATTGCGATTATTGCCCACGTAGACCATGGTAAGACTACATTGGTGGACAAGATGATGTTGGCCGGAAACCTCTTCCGTGACGGAAAGGACCTGAGCGGCCAAGTGTTGGATAACAATGATTTGGAACGTGAGCGTGGTATCACCATCCTCTCAAAGAACGTTTCAATTAACTGGAAAGGTACAAAAATCAATATCATAGATACTCCGGGACACTCCGACTTCGGTGGTGAGGTGGAGCGTGTGCTCAATATGGCAGACGGATGTCTGCTTCTCGTCGATGCCTTCGAGGGACCGATGCCACAGACACGTTTCGTATTGCAGAAGGCCCTGCAGATAGGACTCAAGCCAATCGTGGTGGTAAACAAGGTGGACAAGCCAAACTGTCGCCCGGAGGAGGTTTACGAGATGGTGTTCGACCTGATGTTCTCTCTCAATGCCACAGAAGACCAGCTCGACTTCCCCGTTGTATACGGAAGTGCCAAGAACGGCTGGATGAGCGCCGACTACAAGGAGCCAACCGACAACATCGAGTATCTGCTCGACAAGATCGTTGAGGTGATACCGGCTCCGAAGATGCTCGACGGAACACCACAGATGCTCATCACCAGTCTCGACTATTCAAGCTATACAGGCCGTATCGCCGTGGGCCGCGTGCATCGCGGTTCGCTGAAAGACGGTATGAACGTGACCATCGCCCACCGCGACGGTTCTATGGAGAAGACCAAGATCAAGGAGCTCGACACCTTTGAGGGAATGGGACATGCCAAGACGGAAGAGGTGAAGAGCGGCGACATCTGTGCCGTGGTAGGTCTGGAGAATTTCGAGATCGGAGATACCATCTGCGACTTCGAGAACCCTGAGCCACTGCCTCCAATCGCCATCGACGAGCCTACCATGAGTATGCTCTTCACTATCAACGACTCACCGTTCTTCGGCCGCGAAGGAAAGTTCGTTACCAGCCGTCACATCAGCGACAGACTGAAGAAGGAGCTGGAGAAGAACCTCGCCCTGAGAGTGGCTCCTTTTGAGGATTCCACCGACAAGTGGATTGTCAGCGGACGAGGAGTGCTGCATCTCTCGGTACTCATCGAGACCATGCGTCGCGAGGGCTACGAGCTGCAGGTGGGCCAGCCACAGGTTATCTACAAGGAGATAGACGGAGTGAAATGCGAACCTGTCGAGGAGCTCACCATCAACGTGCCGGAGGAATTTGCCAGCAAGATGATTGATATGGTGACACGCCGCAAGGGAGAGATGACATCCATGCAGAACCTCGGCGACCGCGTTGACATCGAGTTCGACATCCCGTCGCGAGGTATCATCGGTCTGCGTACCAACGTGCTCACCGCCTCACAGGGCGAAGCCATCATGGCACACCGCTATAAGGAATACCAGCCGTTCAAGGGCGAAATCACACGTCGTGTAAACGGCAGTATGATAGCCATGGAGACCGGCACGGCATATGCTTACTCTATCGACAAGCTGCAAGACCGCGGTAAGTTCTTCATCGATCCGGGTGAGGAAGTATACGGCGGAGAGGTAGTAGGCGAACATGTTCACGACAACGATCTCGTGGTGAACGTGACCAAGGCAAAGCAGCTCACCAACACGCGTGCCAGCGGTTCCGACGACAAGGCTCGTATCGTGCCACGCACGGTGCTCTCTCTCGAAGAGGCTCTCGAATATATCAAGTGCGACGAGCTCGTGGAGGTGACTCCGAAGAGTATGCGTATGCGCAAGATACTGCTCGACCACTTGGAGCGCAAGCGTTCCAACAAGGAATAAAGCGTTTTCCCATAAAGGAAAAGCGCAGCTGATACCCCGATGACCTATCCAGGTCAAGGCAGCATCAAATATACAGAGGCGTGAAGGAGTTTGAAGAGAGCTTCCGACACGCCTCTTTTTGATGGATACCAACGATGGGCGTTGAATTTATTCTATTCTTCAAATCCATCATACATTGCCACATATCCCAACAACAGAATAATAAAAAAGAAAATGACAGACCTCAACAGACGGATACTCCATATCGCCCTGCCAGCCATCGTGAGCAACATCACCGTGCCTCTGCTCGGACTCATCGATGTGGCGATAGTGGGCCACCTCGGTTCGGCAGCATATATAGGCGCCATCGCCGTGGGCGGAATGATATTCAACGTGATGTATTGGCTGTTCGGATTCCTCCGCATGGGAACGAGCGGCATGACATCACAGGCTCTCGGACAGCGCAACCTCACCGAGGCAGTACGCTTGCTTGTCAGGTCGGTGGGAGTGGCTCTGGCGGTGGCGTTGGTGATGATACTGCTGCAGGTGCCATTGAGGCAGATGGCACTCAGCGTGATGCAGCCCTCTGCGGCAGTGAGAGAGTTTGCCGAAGTTTATTTCGACATTCTGATATGGGGCGCCCCGGCAATGCTCTGTCTCTATAGTCTCACGGGATGGTTTATCGGGATGCAGAATTCCCGAATGCCGATGGTCATAGCGATAACCCAGAATGTGGTCAACATCGTGGCGAGTCTCGGTCTTGTCTTCGGATTGGGAATGAAGGTGGAAGGCGTAGCCCTCGGCACCCTCGTGGCTCAGTATGCCGGATTCCTCATGGCGGTGGTGATGTGGGTAGTGGCGTATGGCAGACTGTGGAAGCATTTCCAGTCAGAAGCCCTCTTCGCATGGCGTTCGATGAAAGGTTTTCTTGGAGTAAACCGCGACATTTTCCTGCGCACTCTCTGTCTCATCAGCGTGATGCTCTTCTTTACCTCCGCCGGGTCATGGCAGGGCGAGACGGTGCTTGCCGTCAACACGCTGCTGATGCAGTTTTATATGATATTCTCATATTTCATGGACGGTTTCGCCTATGCCGGCGAGGCGATAAGCGGCAAATACTACGGTGCCGGTAACAGATCGGGACTGCAGCAGTCTGTGCGCAACCTCTTCGGGTGGGGAGCTGCGATGACCGTGATATTCACCTTATTATATATAATAGGAGGCGACGCGTTCCTGTCGCTCCTCACCGACGACCATACTGTGGTGGCAGCAGCCCATGGATATTCATTCTGGGCATCGTTGGTACCGCTTTTGGGAATGGCGGCATTCATCTGGGACGGAGTCTTCATCGGCTGCACCAAGACCCGCGGCATGCTCCTCTCGATGTTCTTCTCGGCAGCCACGTTCTTCACGGTGTATTATTCCCTGCGTTCCTCCCTTGCCAACCACGCCCTCTGGATTGCCTTCCTCGCCTATATGGCGATGAGAGGCGTTGCCCAGACCCTGCTGTGGAAGAGAGAGATGAAGCGAGTGGAGTAATTAACCCTGATCGGTCATTAGGATAAAAACAAAGGGCTGACACTTCGTTAGTGAAGTGTCAGCCCTTATGACTGATTTGGGGATATACTATGAAAGGGGGAGCTTGTTAGAGTCTGAATGTGATTGGCAGAGCGTATAGCGTTCTCACAGGTTTGCCGTTCCCTTGTGTCCGCAGCAGTTTAGTTCTGCGGATACACCAGGTTCTCTTCCTTAATATTGCGTAGTGTTTCGAGATATTTCTTCGATTCCCAGCGTGCCATTGGCAGGTCGTGCAGGAGCCAGTTGCCGCAGTCCTTCGGCGCAGCGCCCGGTATGTCACCTTCGAATCCGGCAACAAACTGGAACGTGCGTTTCATCAGTTCCACGATATCCTTCGATTCGTAGTCGCCGCGGATGAGCAGGTAGTTTCCGGTGAGGCATCCCATCGGTCCCCAATATATGATGCGGTCTTTCCACTCCTCGTCGTTGCGCAGATATGTGGCTGCCAGATGCTCTATGGTGTGCAGCGCTCCGGCGTGTAGAGCCGGTTCGCGGTTAGGCGCCTTCATGCGAATGTCGAATGTCGTTACCACTTCGCCGCCCACCTCGTCTTTGCGAGATACGTAGATGCCCGGCAGCAACAGTTCGTGATTGATGGTGAAACTTGGAATCTTCTTCATAGTGATTACTGTATTTTTTAATGTTGTGGATATTCAGTTCTGCTTTTGTCAGGGGGGCACCGTCATAGCGGCAATCCTCCTTACGAATATATTCAGATTGTCAGATGCTCTGCAGGAAATGCTTTGTCACGTTGAACGATCCCTCGGCGAGGCGCGCCCAGAAATCGAAATACTGCGAAGCCTTGTTGTCCTTCAGCGGTATGTCGCTGATGATTCTGAAGCTGATGAACGGCACGTGGTATATGTGGCATGTCTGTGCTATCGAGCAGCTCTCCATGTCCACAGCCTTTGCATTCGGGAAATGCTCCAAGATGCCCCCCATCTTCTCCTTGCTGTCAACGAACCATTCTCCACTCACTATCAGTCCGCCATGCACCGGAGTGTCGCCGCCAGCCGCCAGTGCTTTCTCCACGAGTTCCTTGGGAGCCTGGAATTTTGCCGGCATGCCGATAATCTGTCCGTATTCGCATTCGTCGCCACAGTAAGCGTCGTGGTATACATATTCCGTGCCCACCACCACGTCGGTGACGTTCATTTCCACGTCGGCGCCACCAGCCACGCCGGTAGAAATCACGAGGTCGGGAGCGTAGCGGTCAATCATCTCCACCGCTCCGATAGTACTGTTCACCTTTCCTATGCCGCATTTCTGTAGAATGATCTCTTTGTCTCCGATGCGTCCGGTCACGAAGTCTTTGTGGTGGAACCTTTCCACCGTGGTGTCGCTCAGTAGAGTCTTCAGCTGTACGAACTCCTTGTCCATGGCGACGATAATTCCTATTTTCATATACTGTTTCCTTTTTAATCTTTTTGCAAAGGTAATGCAAATCGAGTGGAGAACGAAATGAATTCCTTCATTTCTTATCCCGAGATGCCGCTTAGCTTATTATTTAAAGGTAATCATAGCCCGTTGGCGGAATTAGATTAGTGCATACTTAATCCTAATGTCAGTTTGTGTTAAACCCAAATCGGTCATTAGGACGTTTAAAGTGTAATTTTAATAACTGCTTGCAGTCTTTTGTTTTTTATAAGGTGTCTTTTGCTTGTTTTTAATTCGCAATAGCTCGCTATTACTCATTAAAAGCCAAACAAAATCCACTCTTCTAAAATAACAAAATCCAAGCAAGCCCTAATAACCGATTTGGGTTAAAATGGGCAACGTGCTTGCCCAAGTGGGGCAACGTGCTTGCCCATCATGGGCAACGTGCTTGCCCCTGTTGGGCAGATTTGCTGTAAGGCGTCTGCCCAATAAGCTAATGTTGTAACACCCATATTCCTGTTTTCAGGATTCTGCCAACGCATACAATTCCTGTCGTCTGAATTCCTTTCATCTGATAATTCTTTTCACCTGACAATTCTCTTTTCATCAGCAAACCATCCAGACAATAGGCTGACAATTGCCTGGCAGTCAACTGTCTGATTGCCAGAATATTACGATAAAAAACCAGACAATCTGACAGTTTTTCAGAAATTCTCGTTTTTGCTAAGAATCAGCGATATGGGCAACTTTTGCTCATGTCGACCAACTTAAATTAATTCAGCCAACGGGTAATCATAATATATAATTTTGCAATGCAAAGTTCAACTTTCCATTTCCCGATACCTGTAATTCATTTGTTTTGTCTAAATTTGCAAGCGAATACAAGACAATAAACAATTTATAGCTATAATGAAAAACTGGAAACAATATCTGCCGGACGTGCTGGCAGTGCTGCTCTTTGCAGTGATTTCTTTCGCCTATTTCTTTCCTGCCGACATCGACGGCAAGGTGCTCTTCCGCCACGACTCCCAAGCCGGAGTAGGACTCGGACATGAAGCACAGGAATATCGTGACCGCACCGACGGCGACATCACTCGCTGGACGGGATCCGGATTCTGCGGTATGCCGACATATCAGATTTCACCGGCATACAAGAGTCTCACCACGCTCACCGACATCGTAGACGTGTATCATCTGGGACTGCCCGAAAACGTGTGGTATCTTTTCGTCTACCTGCTCGGATTCTATATCATGCTCAGGGCGTTCAACTTCAAGACCTATCTTGCGGCGCTCGGTTCCGTGGTGTGGGCATTCTCCAGCTATTTCCTCATCATCATCGCTGCCGGACATATCTGGAAGGTGATGGCACTGGCATATCTGCCGCCTATGATAGGAGGTATTGTGCTGGCATACAGAGGAAAATACCTCTGGGGACTCTTCGTCACGGCACTCTTCACGGCATTTGAGATATTTGCCAACCACGTGCAGATGACATACTATTATCTCTTCATCATCTTCTTCATGGTAGTGGCATACCTCGTTGACGCCATCCGCAAGAAGCAGATGGCACACTTCCTGAAAGCCACCGGAGTGTGTGCCCTCGGTGCCCTCATCGGAGTGAGCATCAACCTCAGCAACCTCTACCACACCTGGGAATACAGCAAGGAGTCGATGAGAGGCAAGAGCGAGCTCGTGAAGCAGCGCTCAGCCAACCAGACCGACAGCGGACTGGAGCGCGACTACATCACTCAGTGGAGCTACGGAGTGGACGAGACATGGACGCTGCTCGTGCCAAACACCAAGGGAGGAGCCTCGGTGCCATTGGCGCAGAGCGAGACGGCGATGCAGAAGGCAGACCCACAGTTTATGGAGGTATACCAGCAGCTCGGACAATACTGGGGCGACCAGCCAATGACCAGCGGACCGGTGTATGTGGGAGCCTTCGTGCTGATGCTCTTCTTCCTTGGAGCCCTGATAGTGAAGGGACCTATAAAGTGGGCGCTCGTGGCAGCCACCTATCTTTCCGTGATGCTATCGTGGGGACATAACTTCATGGGACTGACAGATTTCTTCATCGACTATATGCCGATGTATGCCAAGTTCCGCACCGTGGCGTCGATACTCGTCATCGCCGAGTTCACCATCCCGCTCCTCGCCATGCTCGCCCTGAAGGAATTAATAGAACACCCGGAAGTGTTGCAGGAGAAACTCACCATGCGCGACAAGCTGCCGGTTACGATATTCGTGTCGTGGCTGTCAGTCTTCGCCCGCAAAAAGCGCGACTATATCCTCATCAGCTTCCTTATGACGGCAGGAATTGCCCTCGCCTTTGCATTGATGCCTACGGCATTCTTCTCCGACTTCGTGTCGCAGAACGAGATGCGCGCTCTCTCGCAGATACCTCAGGAATATCTCAATCCGCTGCTCGCCAACCTTCGCCAGATGCGTATCGCCGTGTTTACGGCAGACTGCTGGCGCTCGTTCTTCATCATACTCATCGGCAGCGCCTTCCTCATGGCTTTCATATACAGGAAACTCAATGCCAAAGCCATGGTAGGACTCATCTGCGTGCTCTGTCTCGTTGACATGTGGCAGATAGACAAACGCTATCTCAACGACGGAATGTTCGTGGAGAAGAGCGTGCGCGAGAATCCTATCCAGATGACAGCTACCGACAAGCAGATACTACAGGACAAGACCGAGTGTGGCAACTACCGCGTGCTCAACTTCGCGTCGAATACCTTCAGCGAGAACGAGACGTCATACTTCCACAAGAGCCTCGGCGGATACCATCCGGCCAAGCTACGCCGCTATCAGGAGATGATAGAGCGCTATATCCAGCCGCAGATGCAGAAGGCTATGACGGCAATCGTTGAGGCCGGCGGAGACATGACAAAGGTGAACGGCGACAGCATCTATCCTGTGATAAGCATGCTAAACGCCAAATATTTCGTGATGCCGCTCAACGGCGGACAGACAGTGCCTATCATGAACCCCTATGCCTATGGAGTGGCATGGTTTGTGGATAAGGTAAGCTTCGTAGACAATGCCAACCAGGAGATGGATCTTATGGCGAAGATAGACCTGCGCCACGAGGCTGTGGCAGACAAGAAATTCGCACGGCAGATAGGCAACGCCACGAAGCAGGACGGCAACTCGCTCGTCACCATCACCTCATATCAGCCAAACGAGCTGACCTACGACGTGAACTCCGACAAGGGTGGAGTAGTGGTGTTCTCAGAGGTGTACTATCCGGGCTGGACAGCCACCGTTGACGGACAGCCGGTAGAGATGGGACGGGTGAACTATATCCTGCGTGCCATCAACGTGAAACCGGGCAAACACAAGGTGGTGCTCACCTTCAAGCCAGCCACGGTGACTACCACAGAGACCATTGCCTATATAGGATATTCACTGCTCGTCGTAATCCTCCTGCTGCTCGTATATAGAGAATACAGAAGACGCAAGGCTGGCAAGACAGAAGCGTAGAAACCGAAACTGACAAACTATAGATCTAAGATGAAGAAACTATTGTCACTTCCGCCAAACTTGGTGGACTGCTTTCATGATATCACCGGATACGACAGGAAGGAGTGGTTCTGCTCCAATGACCCGGTAGGGAAGAAACTCGGTTCGGGAGGCGGCACCACATGGCTGCTGCAACAGGCTTATGCCGCCGATGCCGCCGGAAAGACCTTCGACGAATGGCTTTCTGCCGACAGACGCCTTATCCTGCATGCCGGCGGACAGAGCCGACGGTTGCCTGCATACGCCCCGTCGGGAAAGATTCTGACGCCGATACCCGTGTTTCGATGGGAGCGCGGACAGAGACTGTCGCAAGATCTGCTCTCGTTGCAGATACCGCTATATAAGCAGATAATGGATGCAGCGCCACGCTCGCTTCACACTATGATAGTGAGCGGCGACGTGTATATCCGTGCCACCGACCCCCTGGGCGACATACCCGAGGCAGACGTGGTGTGCTACGGACTATGGCTCGGACCGGAGATAGCCAAAGACCACGGCGTTTTCGTGTCGCGCCGCGACAACCCCACAGAGATGGAATGCATGCTCCAGAAGCCATCGGTGAAGACTCTGGGCGAACTTCTCAACACCCACCTCTATCTCACCGACATCGGCATCTGGCTGCTCAGCGACAAAGCTGTGAAGATGCTCATGAAGAAATCGCTGAAGAATGGCGACCTGACAAGTGGCGATATAATCAACTACGACATGTATTCAGAGTTCGGCTGCGCCCTCGGCGACAAACCGACGTCGCCAGACAGTGACCTGGCCGACCTCACCGTCGCCGTGCTCCCGTTGCCGGGCGGCGAGTTCTACCATTATGGCACGAGCCACGAGATACTCTCATCCACGCTCGCCATACAGAACCTCGTGAACGACCAGCGCGAAATCATGCACCACTCCCTCAAGCCGCATCCCTCACTCTTCGTGCAGAATGCTGAGAGAGACTGTCAGCTGACGGCAGAGAACCAGAACATCTGGATAGAGAACAGTTGGGTGGGCAAGAACTGGACTCTCACCCGCGAGAATATCATCACCGGAGTGCCGGAGAATGACTGGAGCCTGCATTTGCAGCCAGGACAGTGTGTTGACATCGTGCCGGTGGAAGAGAACGGATACGTGGTGCGCCCCTATGGATTCAATGACAAGTTCCGTGGCAATCTCTCCGACCCATCAGTGGAATACCTCGGAATGCCATTCACGCAATGGGCTGCAGAGCGCAACATAGATATAAACTGCATCGACGGAAAAGAAGACCTGCAGTCTGCCCGCATATTCCCAGTGGTATACGATACCTACGGCATGCAGCTGCTGCTGCGCTGGATGATAGACGGCAGACAGGAGCTCAGCGAGGAGGAACGTGATGAAGCTCTCGCTCTCTGGCAGGAGGCACGCCGCCTCAGTGCTGACGACATCTCTAACGAGGCAGACCTCGAACGCCTCACCAGACAGCGCAACGAATTCAGAGCGTCGAGCTGGGCATCGGTGGCAAAGAACTATCGCCACAGCGTGTTCTATCAGGTGGACCTCAGCGATGCCGCAAAGGAGTTTGCCCTCTACGGCATCCCGGCTCCGGAACCTATTGCCGACTCCGCTCCGCTGCTGACGAGGATACACGACAACATGTTCCGCTCAGAACTGTCGAGACGCTGCGGCGACACTTCTGGTTCGGCGGAATTTGAAGAGAAGGCTTTCGCCCTTCTCCGTCAGGGGCTCATCGCTCCGCAGGCCGCCGTGAAGCAGCAGCCACGCATGTCGGTATATGCCGACCAGATAGTGTGGGCACGCAGTCCGGTGAGAATCGACATCGCCGGCGGATGGACCGATACGCCGCCATATTGCCTGATGGAAGGCGGAAACGTGATAAACCTCGCTATAGAACTCAACGGCCAGCCGCCGTTGCAGACATACATCAGGCCCTGCAGCGAACCGCATATCATACTGCGGAGCATCGACCTGGGAGCCTCTGAGCAGATAACGACATTCGAACAGCTCGCTGACTTCAGACACGTGGGCAGTCCGTTCTCCATCCCCAAGGCAGCCCTCGCCCTTGCCGGATTCCTTCCGGCATACGCCGTGGAGCAGCACAATACGCTGAAAGACCAGCTGATGGCATTCGGTTGCGGAATAGAACTGACATTGCTCTCTGCCATCCCTGCCGGCAGCGGACTGGGCACGAGCAGTGTGCTCGCCGCCACAGTGCTTGGAGCCTTGAACGACTTCTGCGGACTCTCCTGGGACAAGGGAGAGATAGGCAGGCGCACTCTGGCATTGGAGCAGATGCTCACCACCGGTGGAGGCTGGCAAGACCAGTTCGGCGGAGTGCTCGAAGGAGTGAAACTGCTGCAGACGGAGCGTGGCTTCAACCAGAACCCTACGGTGCGCTGGTTGCCGGGCGACCTCTTCACCCGCAATGAATACAAGGCTTGCCATCTGCTGTACTACACAGGAATCACACGCACGGCAAAGACCATCCTCTCGGAGATAGTCAGACGGATGTTCCTCAACCACAGTGGAGAACTCGCTATGCTCAGAGACATGAAATGCCATACGCTCGACATGTATGACGCCATACAGCGTGCCGATTTCCAGCGCATGGGAGGACTGATACGCAAGACCTGGACGCAGAACCAGGCGATGGACAGCGGTACCAATCCCGACAGTGTGAGGGCGATAACGAATATGGTCGACGACCTCTGCCTCGGCTACAAACTGCCGGGAGCCGGTGGCGGCGGCTATCTGTATATGGTGGCAAAAGATCAGGAAGCGGCAGCCCGCATCCGCAAGATAATCAATGAGAACCGTCCCAACGCCAATGCCCGCTTCGTTGACATGACGCTCAGCGAAACCGGTCTGCAGGTGAGCCGCAGCTAAGTGAGGCTCAAAGATAAAATCATTGGATGATATGATATTCAGAACAGAAGTAGACATACCAAAGCCGACATTCAGCATAGAGCCATTGGAGCAGATGCTGTTTGTCGGCTCTTGTTTCGCCGACAATATCGGGCGCCGGTTTGCCGACGAAAAATTCCGTGCCGTGGTGAACCCCTACGGCGTGATGTATAATCCGGTGAGCATCCTGCACACCGTGCGCCGCTTCGCCATGCCGTTGCAAGCTGACAGCTACGACCGTCTGGTGTGCGTCTTCACCCTCGGCACCAACCACGTATATCGTCTGCGAGAGACCGGCGAGATTGTGGACAACTGCCAGAAGCGTCCGCAACGCCTCTTTCAGGAAGAAGAACTCACCATCGACCAGTGTCGGGATGCCCTCGCCGAGGCAATAGGTATTCTCCGTGGCGTATGTCGGGACCTGAAGGTGATAGTGACCGTCAGTCCCATCCGCTATGCCAAATACGGATTCCATGGCAGTCAGCTATCCAAGGCGACACTGCTTCTGGCTGCCGACAAACTCTGTAGTGAATACGACTGCTGCAGCTATTTCCCGGCCTATGAGATAGTGAACGACGAACTGCGCGACTATCGCTTCTATAAGGAAGACATGCTCCATCCCTCGGATCAGACCGTCAGCTATATCTGGGAGCGCCTTTCGTCCCTATATTTCAGTGCTGCCACCAATGTATTTCTCAACCGCTGGCGCCCCATCCGTGAGGCTCTCGGCCATAAACCCTTCAATCCCGACAGCGAAGAACATAAGCTCTTCGTGCAGCGCACTCAGCAGAAAATCGCTGACTTGAAAAAGGATTATCCGCTGCTTGATGTCTAACCACCAAACGGCCTGATGACCTCTATTGTGTTGTTTTTCTGTTGTTTATTGAAAAAAATAAGTCCGGGGTTAATCATTTTGCATTTTTTTATGTACTTTTGTAATTAGAAACAAGAAAGAGCACCGTCGCAAGTCAAAAGAAAGGAATGGTCATGGCGGTGGATGCCTTTGAAGAGGCAATAAGATTGTTTCGAGTAATTTCCCCATAAACCAACTAAAACCCATCAGTTATGGATCAGAACTATCAACCACAGCAGCCTAATCAGCAGTATAATAACGGTTATGGTAACAACAACGGCTATCAGAACAATGGCGGCTTCCAGAATAATGGTGGCTTCCAGAATGGCTTCGGCAACGGCAACATGCCTCCAAAGCCAGACAACAATATGGTGCTTGCCATCCTCGTCACTTTGTGTTGCTGTCTGCCCCTCGGCATCGTAGGTATCGTGAAGGCAAGTCAGGTGAACTCACTCTATATGGCAGGTCAGTATCAGGCTGCCGTGGCATCAGCTGCCGACGCCAAGAAATGGAGTATGATAGGACTTATCTCCGGATTGGTGATTAATGTAATTTCGTTCATATTTTATTTCATGGCAGGTATGTGCAGTGCAATGATGTAGAGCAAAACTGACAGGTGGCATACTCCAAGCGTATATATATAATAATAGGTATAACAGCGGTCATCCTGGGCGGACTGTTTCTCGTAGACCCGTCTAACGCTGTCTACGCTCCCAAATGTCCGATGAAACTCATCACCGGACTGAGCTGTCCCGCCTGTGGCATACAGCGCTTCCTGCATGCTCTGCTCCACGGCGAACCGATGGCGGCGCTGCGCTATAACTATTATCTCGCCTTTTCGCTGCCATACGCCCTGCTCTTCATAGTGGAGTGGGCGATGCCGCATGGCAAGAGGCGCGATGCCTTGGCCAGGGTGATAGAACACCGCTGCGTGGTGTGGTTCTATATCATCACCTTCTTCATCTGGATGATAGTGAGAAACATCCTTGGCATTTGACGACCATATACATATCCCCCTTGTCTACTCGTATCTTGTCACCTTGTTTACAGCCAAAGCAAATTGAAAGCCTGCGAAACTTTAAACCCAAATCGGTCATTAGGGCTTGCTTGGATTTTGATTTTTTAGAAGGATGGATTTTGTTTGGCTTTTAATGAGTAATAGCGAGCTATTACTCATTAAAAACAAGCAAAAGACGCCTTATAAAAAGCAAAAGACTGCAAGCAGTTATAAAATATTACATTGAACGGCCTAATGACCGTTTTGGGTTAAAATATTATATTCACCCGATAACCCTCCTGTGATATGGACAGAAATCAGATAGACCAGCTGCTTATGGTATACGGCAGCAAGATTCCCGCAAACATGTATCCGATGGTGAAGAGCCGTCTGGAGACAATGGACAGCAATACCGCCAACGTCGCCTTCATGCAGATGAAAGACCCCACCATCAGTCTGCTGATATCAATATTCCTTGGCGGCTACGGCATCGACCGTATGTATATCGGCGATGTTGGTCTCGGTGTCATCAAGCTGCTCACCTGTGGCGGATGTGGAGTGTGGTGG
Source organism: Prevotella pectinovora (assembly GCF_041323955.1). Lineage (NCBI taxonomy): Bacteria > Pseudomonadati > Bacteroidota > Bacteroidia > Bacteroidales > Prevotellaceae > Prevotella > Prevotella pectinovora. Next base: position 2,086,668 of record NZ_JBGLIV010000001.1, on the reverse strand, counting down.
CTCGTCGACCTCTTCCTCATCATGGACAAGACCAAGGAGAAGAACGCCCAACTGCTGCTAAACGGCGGTATGATGGGCAACGGATTCTGATCTGTCCCGGTCAATGGATTTATGTCGAAATTGGGCACGGGCGTTGCCCATTTTCCGGTGGTTTACTATCTTTTTCTAAGGTCGTGGTGTTTTATATCAGCAAGGCAAAGCCATGACACAAAAGAACTGAAACCTTGCAGATGAAAGGTCTGCCTATTGCAGATTGGTAGAATATACCCTGCTTTCTGACTATTTGTCGGTTGGCGGGGCTTTTTTTATGCCTGATAGTCAGAGACTTCTGCCGATTTGTCGTGCTTCTTCGCGTGGTATGCCCTTTGCGCTATCGGTAGCGAACAGAATGAACAAAACCCGAATCGGTCATTAAGACTTGTTTGGATTTCACATCTTTAGGATATTATCTCAAACGGCCTGATGACTGTTTGATGTTAAGGTAAAAAGAATCAGGATAAAGAATAATAACAAAAGAAAGGAGATAAAAATATGACATTCGACAAGTTTACAATCAAGGCGCAGGAGGTGGTGCAGCAAGCCGTCAACACCGCGCAGCAGAACGGTCAGCAGACTATCGAACCTGTACACATCCTCAAGGGAATACTCCTCAAGGGACGTGATGTAGCCAACTTCATCTTCCAGAAGCTCGGCGTCAACGCACAGCAGATAGAGACCCTTGCCGACCAGGAGATACAACACCTGCCGAGAGTTCAGGGCGGACAGCCGTATCTCTCTACCGACGCCAACAATGTGCTCGCCAAATCGCAGAGCCTTGCAAAGCAGATGGGCGACGAGTTTGTCAGCGTGGAGACGATTCTCCTGGCTGTCATTTCAGATGGAGCCACGGCAGGCAGAATATTGAAAGACGCCGGGTGCACGGAGAACGACATGCGCAAGGCAATTCTCGAATTACGGCAGGGACAGAAGGTGAGCTCGCAGAGCGGCGACGAGAACTATCAGAGTCTCGACAAATACGCCAAGAACCTCGTGGAGCAGGCACGCTCCGGCAAACTCGACCCAGTGATAGGCCGTGACGACGAAATCAGACGAGTATTGCAGATACTGTCTCGGCGTACCAAGAACAACCCGATCCTCATCGGTGAGCCGGGAACCGGTAAGACAGCCATCGTGGAAGGACTCGCCGAGCGTATCGTCAGAGGTGACGTGCCGGAGAATCTGAAAGACAAACAGCTCTATTCTCTCGATATGGGAGCACTTGTGGCAGGAGCCAAATACAAGGGCGAGTTTGAGGAAAGACTCAAGAGCGTAATCAACGAGGTGACCAAGAGCGAAGGCCGCATAATCCTCTTCATCGATGAGATACACACCCTCGTGGGAGCCGGAGGCGGAGAGGGAGCCATGGATGCCGCAAACATCCTGAAGCCGGCATTGGCACGTGGAGAACTCAGGGCCATCGGAGCCACCACACTCAACGAATATCAGAAATATTTCGAGAAGGACAAGGCTCTGGAAAGACGATTCCAGACTGTGATGGTGGACGAGCCAGACGAGATGAGCGCCATCTCAATCCTGCGTGGACTGAAGGAGCGCTACGAGAACCACCACAAGGTGCGTATACAGGATGATGCCTGTATTGCCGCCGTAAAACTCTCAGAGAGATACATCAGCGACCGTTTCCTGCCAGACAAGGCAATCGACCTCATGGATGAGGCTGCAGCAAAACTCCGTATGGAGCGTGACTCCGTGCCTGAGGAACTCGACGAGATTACGCGTAAGTTGAAACAGCTCGAGATTGAGCGCGAGGCAATAAAGCGAGAGAACGACCAGCCCAAGATTGATCAGCTCGACAAGGATATTGCCGACCTGAGAGAACAGGAGAAGCAGTATAGAGCCAAATGGGAAGGAGAGAAAGCCCTCGTGAACAAGATTCAGGAAGACAAGCAGCAGATTGAGAACCTGAAGATTGAGGCTGAACGTGCCGAGCGCGAAGGCAACTATGAGCGTGTGGCAGAGATACGCTACAGCAAACTGAAGTCGCTGCAAGAGGACATCAATGCCATACAGAGTCAGCTGCGCAACGCACAAGGTGCTGAAGCCATGGTGAGAGAGGAAGTCACTGCCGATGATATAGCAGAAGTGGTGAGCCGTTGGACCGGAATACCAGTGACGCGTATGCTGCAAAGCGAGCGTGAGAAGCTGTTGCATCTTGAAGAGGAGCTCCACAAAAGAGTAATCGGACAGGATGAGGCAATCACCGCCGTCAGCGATGCCGTGCGTCGTAGCCGTGCCGGACTGCAGGATCCCAAGAGACCTATCGCCTCGTTCATCTTCCTCGGCACCACAGGTGTGGGTAAGACGGAGCTGGCAAAGGCACTCGCCGAATACCTCTTCAACGACGAGACGATGATGACGCGTATCGACATGAGCGAATATCAAGAGAAGTTCAGTGTGTCGAGACTCATCGGAGCACCTCCAGGATATGTAGGCTATGATGAGGGAGGACAGTTGACCGAGGCAGTGCGCCGCAAACCATATTCCGTCGTACTCTTCGACGAGATAGAGAAGGCACACCCCGACGTGTTCAACATCCTGCTGCAGGTGCTCGACGACGGTAGGCTTACCGACAACAAGGGAAGGACCGTAAACTTCAAGAACACCATCGTGATAATGACCTCCAACCTCGGAAGCCAGTACATACAGCAGGAATTCGAGAAGCTCAACGCCCAGAACCGCCACACTATCATCAGCGACACCAAGCAGAAGGTGATGGAGATGCTGAAGAAGACCATCCGTCCGGAGTTCCTCAACCGTATCGACGAGACTATCATGTTCCTGCCGCTCACGAAGCAGGAGATAGCACAGGTAGTGACGTTGCAGATGAACGCCGTGAAGAAGATGCTCGAGCCGCAGGGCTTCACGCTCAACGTGACCGATGCCGCAATACAGTATCTTGCCGACGCAGGCTTCGACCCAGAGTTCGGTGCACGTCCGGTGAAGAGAGCCATCCAGCGCCTCGTGCTCAACGATCTCTCAAAGAAAATCCTCGCCGAGGAGGTAAGCCGCGAGAAACCTATCGTTATCGATGCCAACGGCGCCGGTCTGCAGTTCAGAAACTGATGCGGGGTATAGGAATGAAACTGATTAATGAATGATAAAGAAAAAAACGGAGTATTGACCACAAAGGCCAGTATTCCGTTTTTTTTTTCCATCCCCAATCAGCCTAATAGCCAAACGGCCATTAGAACTGAACCACAAACAGGCGTCATGATTGAACTTCTAACGGTAATTATGACTAATCCCTGATGTTCATTATGGCTAAACGTTCATTATGGCTAAACGGGGTAGATGACCGTTGGGGAGTATTGGCGTCAAGTCCTTTTGGGCGCTTCGCTCTTGACAAACTGCATGGGAGTCATTCCCGTGTGTTGTTTGAAATAGCGGCAGAAGAACGAGAGATCGCTGAAATTGTATTCACCAGCCAACATCTTCATCGACGTGTTGCCGGAGCAGAGCGATAGCTTCAGTTGCATAACAACATATTCGTTTATCAGCGCCTTCACAGTGTTGCCCGTTATCCGCTGCGCTATAATGTTGAGATATTTTGGAGTGATGTTCAGCAGTGAGGCATAGTATGTCACATCGCGCGAATCCTTGAAATGAGTCTCGAGATACATCATGAAGAGATTGAAAAGTTCCCTTACCCTCGGACTGCCCTCTTCGGGTTTGCGCTTCTGCGGAAAACGGTAGATATAGTCGTAGAACCCTACGAAGAAAGCCTTCAGCTGGAGAAGCACGAGTTGGTCGAGACACATACATTCAGGCTGGTCGAAATAAATCTTAAGCAGTGAGAACATGTCGTTTATGATGTTGGTCACTATAGGTGATTCCGTGCGGCAACGGTCCGCCCGCAACTGGGAATAGACAGTCTGCTCCATCTGCAGACTCGCCTCGCGTAGCAGTGTCGCATTGTATTCCAATACCTCCACACTGAAGTCCTCGCTCCTCTCCGTCAGTGTCACCATGTCGTTGGGAAAGAGCGTTAACACCGATCCGGCGCTGAGCTTCCACATTGAGAAGTTCACGCGTATCGAGGCGCTGCCCGTGCGGCATATCATTATCATTCCGCATTACAATACACACAGAAATATTATTATCAGTTAATGAAAAGAAGAATTATTTGCTGTGCCGTCGTCGCAATGATGATGGCACAGCATGCCACAGCCCAGACGCCACAGCGCAAGATTACCATCGGAGAGCTGTTCACTCTGGTGGAGAGTGGCAGCAAGACGCTGAGAATGCAGAAAAGCGGAGTGGATGTTTCAGCACGGGGAATTGAAGAGGCAAAAAGCAAGAGGCTGCCCGATGTGGGTGCTTCACTACAGCTGAGCTACAACGGAAACGTGGTGATGACCGACCGTGATTTCGGGAATGTAAAAGGATTCTCGCAGCCACATTTCGGAAACTCCTTCGCTCTTGAGGCACAGCAGGTGGTGTATGCCGGAGGAGCCATCGATGCCAGCATCCGACTCGCCGAACTCCAGAAGAGCATGAGTGAGAATGCCGTGGCGCAGACACGCAACCAGCAGCGTTTCCTCGCCCTGGGGCAGTATCTCTACCTCTATAAACTCGACAACGGCATAAAGGTGTATGAGAGCAACATTGCGCTCACCGAGAAACTCATTGCCGACATAAATACCAAACAGCAGCAGGGCATGGCGCTGAAGAACGACGTGACGCGCTACGAACTGCAGATGGAGCAGCTGAAACTCGGCAAGAGGAAACTCGAAGACCAGAAGAGGATCCTGAACCATCAGCTCTGCAATACCCTCGGTCTCGAAGGCGTGATGGTGGAGCCGGAGGTGGACCTCGACAGAATTGGCGATGCCGGCATCAAGGAGGCAGACCTGCAGAACACTGCAGCCATGCAGTCGCCCGTCATACGCCAGTCGGCGCTCGAGATGCAGGCATCAGACCAGCAGCTGAAGCTCGCCAAGAGCGAGATGATGCCAAAGGTGGCTCTCGTGGCGTCGGAGAATTTCATGGGCGAACAGCTCCGCCTGCCACTGGTGTGGCGCGGGTTCAGCTATGCCGTGTTGTGTATAGCCTTCATGTGGTGTCTGCATGAAATAATGTCGTTCGAGCATTTCTTCCAGGCGCTCGCCGTGTTCAATGTCCTCCATATGTTCGTGGGAGGACTCGTGGGAGCTTCGCTCCATGCCCGAGGGATGAAATACTATGTTGGTGACGGCTTTGCACGCTGCTCCGGCTATATCGACAGCGTGAGGATGTCGGCACGTCATGCCGACTTCCCGGCTATGATGGAGAGCATCACCCAGGGATTCATGGCGCAGAGCATCAAGATACTGTTCGGCTGGACGCTCATCGCCGCCCTGTTCTTTGCCATATTGATGCTCTTGTGGGACATCCCAATGGTGCGCCGCCCTGTGAAACATATCCCTGACTGGCCCAAGGTGGGTATGGGAGTGCTCCGCGGTTTCCATCGCCAACAGCGTCTCAAGGAGCTGCGCCGGCAGCGCCGCCTCTCTCAGGTATAGAGCTATTGTGGCATGATGCCGCGCAGCATTCCCTATATGCCCGGAAAACGGCTGTCGTGGCCTCTATATAATCGGTGACACTATATAAATCATAAAGGATGGCGGAGAAGAAAATCTACCATCCTTTTTTCTTGTTTTAATTTGGACGCTATCTCTTTTCTCTATATCTTTGCACTGGAAATTGCCGATACCCTTCGGCTTATGCCATGTTACACACATTTAAACAAAATAAAATTCTTTCTAACGATGAGCATTAAAGCATCAGCAGCTAAACTGCGAATTGACCGTGAACAGATTAAGGACTTCATGTTCTTGACCCTTGGCGTGATTATGTACGCCTTTGGTTACACAGCATTCATCTTGCCTGAGAAATTTGTGATGGGAGGCGTGTCGGGTTGCTCGGCACTTCTTTACTATGCATGGCATTTCCCACCAGCATATTCAATCTGGCTCCTCAACTTTGTCTTGCTTGGCATCGCCATCAAGACATTGTCAAGACAATTCATCGTGCGTACCGTGTTGGGAGTTACGATATTGTCTATCGTAGTGGCTGTTTTCCAGCCATTCTTCGCTGCGCATCCTGTAATCACAGCCGGCGAAGACAGATTCATGCACCTTCTTATCGGAGCGGTGCTCGGTGGTGGCGGACTCGGTCTTATCTATTCACACAACGGTTCTACCGGTGGTACCGACATCGTTATCGCCATGCTCAACAAATATTTCCGCATGAGCTTCGGAAGAGCGATGCAGTTTGTGGATATCACCATCATTTCTTCCAGCTACCTGCTCTTCCACAGCACCGAGACAATCGTATATGGTGTGGCTTTCACGCTGATTGCCAGCTATATGTGCGACTATGTGGTGAACGGAGCAAGACAGACCGTGCAGTTTATCATCATATCAAGAAAATACCAGGAGATTGCCGATGTTATCAACAACAACGTGCGCCGCGGTGTTACCGTGGTTGAGGGCAAGGGATGGTATTCAAAGAATGAGGTGAACCTCCTCGTGGTGATGGCTCGCCGTCATGAGTCGCAGGATATATACAACTATATCAAGAAGATTGACTCCAATGCACTTGTGTCGCAGACCAACTGCCAGGGTATCTTCGGCGAAGGCTTTGACAATATAAAATAATAGAGATATACCCTCGGGAACGAGGGCAGCCTCAAGGCTTTGCCCATATCCCGCGGATTGACATAATAGCTGGGAACTCTCTCTCAGTAAACGGGTTGGCAAGTAAACAAGGACCCTGAACCGGATTCTGCAATGCAGCGGCCGGTGATGTTCCTTGAGAGGATAAAAGAATATCCTTGTTTACTCGCCAACTCGTCAATTCGTTTTCTGACGGAAGGTCTGGCTACAGTACAAGAGACAAGGAAAAAAGATTATAACAACAAATACACAATGATATGGAACAGAGACTTTTGATTTATAATACTCTGACAAGAAGGAAAGTGCCGTTCGAACCATTGCATGCCCCCAACGTGGGAATGTATGTCTGTGGACCTACTGTTTATGGAGATCCACATCTGGGACACGCTCGTCCTGCTATAACATTCGACCTCGTATTCCGCTATCTCAAGCATCTCGGCTACAAGGTGCGCTACGTAAGAAACATCACCGATGTGGGCCATCTGGAGCATGATGCCGACGAGGGCGACGACAAGATAGAGAAGAAGGCACGCCTCGAACAGCTCGAACCGATGGAGATAGCACAATATTACACCAACCGCTACCACGACGCCATGAAGGCGCTCAACGTGCTGCCGCCCAGCATCGAGCCACACGCCTCGGGCCACATCATAGAGCAGGAGGAACTCGTGAAGCAGATCATCGACAACGGATTCGCTTACGAGAGCAACGGCAGCGTATACTTCGACATCGAGAAATACAACAAGAAATACCAGTATGGCATACTCTCACACCGCAACCTCGACGACGTGATAAACGAGAGCCGACAGCTCGACGGAGTGGGGGAGAAGCGCAACCAGGCAGACTTCGCCCTCTGGAAGAAAGCGTCGCCGGAGCATATCATGCGTTGGCCAAGTCCTTGGAGCGACGGATTCCCGGGATGGCACTGCGAGTGTACGGCGATGGGTCGCAAATACCTCGGCGACCACTTCGACATCCACGGCGGAGGAATGGACCTCGTGTTCCCACACCACGAGTGTGAGATAGCCCAGGCTGTGGCAAGCCAGGGCGACCAGATGGTGAAATACTGGATGCACAACAACATGCTCACCATCAACGGACAGAAGATGGGCAAGAGCCTCGGAAACTTCATCACCCTGGAGCAGTTCTTCACCGGCAAGCACCGTCTGCTCGACCAGGCATACTCGCCGATGACTATCCGCTTCTTCATGCTTTCGGCACACTATCGCGGAACAGTTGACTTCTCTAATGAAGCACTGAAGGCAAGCGAGAAGGGACTGGAGAAGCTGCTCAACGGCATCAGTGACCTCGGTCATGTGAACGTGAGCGACAAGTGCGACCCGGAGACAGAGAAGGTGGTGAAGGAGCTGCGCCAGAAGTGCTACGACGCCATGAACGACGATTTCGCCACACCACAGGTGATCAGTTATCTCTTCGAGGCATGCACCGTGATCAACAAGCTCATCGACCATAAGGCAACAATATGCAGCGAGTGTCTCGACGAACTTACTTCCACTATGCACACCTTCGCCTTCGACATCCTCGGACTCAAAGACGAGCGTGCCGACAGCAGCGATGCCCGTGAGGAGGCTTTCGGCAAGGTCATGGATATGGTGCTCGACCTTCGTGCCAAGGCAAAGGCTGCCAAAGACTGGGCTACGAGCGACCAGATTCGCGATGCTCTCAAGGAGGCCGGCTTCGAGGTGAACGACACCAAGGACGGTGTGACCTGGAGACTGAACAAATAAATAAGATAGATAATACAATCTTGGAACTATAAACAATGCGGATTGCTTATCCTGTTGGCAGGAAGGCAATCCGCATTATTGTTTATCCCAAATCTGTCATCAACAGATTAAGCCCTAATGACCGTTTGGGGTTTAAAGGTATTGCATCAATACATCCCAAACGGCGATGATATGGCACACACTGCCGGCGAGGACGAAGAAATGGAATACGCTGTGCATGTATTTGCGCTTGTTCAGACTGTAGAACACGGCACCCGTGATGTAGCTCACTCCCTCAGCGATAATCCATATCACCGCAGCCTCGCTCACATTGTTTATCAGTGGTTTGAAAGCCACGAGGATGCTCAATCCCATACCCACGAAACACGCCGTCTCCAGATTACTGTGGTCCTTCAGTCTTCTGAAACTCATCACCGTGCCCACGATGGCACACGTCCATATAAACACGAACAGTCCCCATCCCCATGCGCCGTCCTCTCTCAGTGCCGTCAGCGTCAGTGGCGAGTAGCTGCCTGCGATATGCCAGTAGATGGCGGCATGGTCCCATTTGCGCAATCTCTCTTTCCATACGCTCCGTGCGCTCAGCGCATGATACACCGTTGAGGCTATATACGAGCATAGCATACCGAAGAGATATAGCGATACGCCAGCCGTAGCCCATGCGTTCTGATGACCGATACAGAATATCAGGAACGCGATGCCTACGCCCACGCCCATCACCACACCACCGAAATGCGACCACGAGTTCCACAACTCTTCCTTATGTGAAAAGTGAATCTTCATTGTTTTCTTTTATTAATTGCTTCTGTTGTGTCTAAAGTTGAAATGTTTCTTGGCTGCTGCCGCAGCTTATCCTGTCAGAAGATGATGCAAAGATAATGCAAGGCGAGATAAGCACAAAGCGAAAGTCTCAAAAAACTTCCTGTTTCCTCTCTTTCGTATATATAAATCTCAAATCCGCAACTAAGCCTTTCAACGTCCTTCTTGCGTGTACACATCCTCTCATATCCCCTTACCCCCACAATGCGACTTGAGGCAATATGCAGTATCATACCCATAAGTTGTAGGCGTTATCCAAAATCTGTCTGAAATGTTTTCTTGCTTCAGCTCCTTTATCGCTCTGAGGATAGTGTCTGAGCTACAAGTGCGAATTGTCGGATGAAGCGAGAGATGGTTCATCAAATGAGTAGTGACATCCTGGGGTACATGAGCCACCACAGAAGTAGATGCTCATGAGAGAACATGACAATGTGGAGTCAAATTGCTCCATGATCCGAAAACATTCCTCCAAAAGGAGTGAGTTTCTCAGATATAATTTGTATCTTCGCCATGTCATATCGTTGAATTCTCTTGCTTATTTTGCGACACTAAGATAAGTGAATTCTTCGACATGGCAAAATCATAGGCCGCTCGGCTCAGACACTATATCCTAAGTCTATCGCGTCAACCAATTCCGTCACAAGCGCATTGTTATGTGTAATTAAGAAAACGGCATAAGAATGTTGTTTTCTTGAACGTTTTGCAAGGTAAGACTTTTTGTTTAATCTGGCAAGTTTTTAACTTATATTATTTTACTTGTACTTTGGCTTGTATTGATAAATTTTTGCTTATATTAAATAATGTGAGGATAGTTTATTAATGTGTATATAGTATAAAAAAAGTAAGCAAAACAAAGAAAATAACGATAAAACGAAAGAAAATTATTAAAAAGCTTGCAGGTTAATATATATTTACTACATTTGCAACAGAGAAAAAGAGGTTCTTCCGTTAAATGCGTAGACGCTTGTCGTGTAGAGCGTATAGCTTTAACGTGAAGAATTCATCATTTCTGAATCCATACATTTGTCTTTTCAGCACTTTAATCTTGTTGTTTATACCTTCAGTAGGGCCATTTGATATCGGGTAGTCATACCATGCAAGTATATATGGCTTGTAGGCCCGCAAGGTAGCAGCCATTTTGACCAATGGCTGTATTTTTGAATCCATGGCCTGCCGCACCCATTCGTTTAGCACCAATTCTGCATCATCCTTGTTGGTTTGGTTCCATATTTCCCTCAAGTCTTCTTTCAGGTAATATGCAATCATCAACGGTTCATTCAAGTTCAGCACATTGTCAAGTCTTGTCTTGTATTTTGCGTCAAAGATGTCGTTGCCGTTTCTCAGCAATATCCAGCGCGTGCCCTTGATTACCTTACGCTTGTTAACGTCTTTCTCAGCATGCCACAACTGGCGGCGCAACTGGTCTATCCTTTCATTCATGAGCTTTACCACATGAAAATGATCCACGACAAGAGAGGCATTGGGGAGATTTGCCGTTACCGCCCCCGTATAAGCAGACGACAAGTCTGTGCATACGGCTTTTATGTCATTCTTTCTGTCTCCGAGCTTGTTCCAGAATTCCTCAAGCGAAGCCTTGCCGTTACCGTCACCTACAAAGACAATCCGCCCGGTTTCCAAGTCTACGACTATCGTCTTGTAAACTTGTCCCTTGTGGGTAGCGAACTCGTCTATGGATATGTATCTGAGGTTTGAAAGGTCAGGGCTGCCATACTCCTTTTGCAGGAACTCCATCTGTATGTTCCGCACCATGTCCCAAGATACATCCAGGAACCATGCAATGTCCTGTATAGTTGCAAAGCGCGACAAGTCTATAACCATATTGGCGAAAGCGGTCGTATGCCTGCGCTTGCCTTTTGCGAAATCGACATCCTCGTTCTTTATGCAGCCACAATCAGAACATTTGACACGTTGGATCTTCATCTCGACGAAAGTCTTTGAACAACCTATCGGCACGCTCACAAAGCGTCTGGCCGTGAAACCATTACGGACTACATTATGGCTTCCACACTCCGGACAGCAAAGTTTGTCTGATGGAGTTTGGATATTCAAAACTATTTTATTACTTTCGCAACGCATATCCAAACATTCTTGCAAGGATATGCCAAAAGCTTTATGCATTATGCTGGCATTCATTTATCATTGAGTTTGGTCACTACAAAGATAGATGATGCCAGCTTTATTTTTATCATAATATAAAATTTTTTTTTCTATCTATGCATTTAACGGAAGAACCGAAAAAGATAAGTACAGGGTTCCCTATACGGATAATCTGTACATTTGTTAACTAAATTAATGTCGCTTATGAAAAAAATCTTCACAGCGTTAGTAGCAGCTTTGTTTGCTACAGCGTCTTTTGCACAACCCCTCGCAAAAGTTCAGGCAAACGGACCGTTTGCCAACAGTTCGCTGAGATATCAGCCTAACATCAAGAAGCCGGCAGGCCAGCCAATGAATTTTATTATGCCTACGGTAAGTAATCAGACAACTCTTTCTGCACGTGTGTGCAAGGCTGCAAGCGAGTCGGAACTCATTACTGAGCAGCCGGCTGGCACATTGTATGACAATCTATATGGTACGAGTGAGGGTTACTTGGTAATGTTCGGATATGTATTCCATATAACTTTGGATGGCACAGTAGAGCGTTATGTTGAGGGTAGCAACGGAGAAGTATATATCCAGAATGCTATCTGCACAATACCATCTGGCTCTTGGATAAAGGGCTATAAGGCTGAGGGTGACACCATCAAGTTTGATTTTCCTCAGAAATATTATGCCCAGGACGCTATTGATGCTAATGGCAATCCTACAGGCGAGAAGGAATATTTCTATGCTTATCGAGCTGTGATGAATCAAGAGGGCAGCTCTTTTGTTCCTGATCCTACATCTCAGACTATTAGCTACGTGCTCCGCAACGACTCACTCATCCGTGTAGACAACCACGATAATAATGTTTATCTTGCACTATGTGCCGACGATGGCGGTTGGTGTGGATACGCCGACTACTATCAGGTATGGAGCAAGATGAATGAGACAGCAAGTGTTCCTCCAGCTTCAGCCGAAGTTTCGAAGTATCAGGTTAGATTCATCAATAAAGATGGTCAGGACGACGCTCGCATTATCAATTTGGCTATTGATGGCAAGGATCTGTATCTTGGCAATCTTTCAGAAAACGCTCCGGATAATTGGGCAAAGGGTAAGATTGATGGTGACAAGGCTGTCTTCGAGGGTAAGATCTACATGGGTGTAGACCCAGTGGAGCAGATACATTCCTTCTTCGCTCCTTTGGGTAGTAAGAAGATTTGGGACGAATTGTATGGAGTGGAAGTTGACAGCTTCTACTTCGAGAAGTCTATATCGTTTGATTATGACGCCGTTGCCAAGACATTGAAGTCGGATGGTATGTTTGATGTTAACAAAGGTATGAATTCTGTATACCCAACTATATCTTATGGGGCTCCGCAGATGGAGCCGTGGGTAGAGGTTCCTGGAAGTCCTAAGGATCCTGTCTTGCTGCAGTTCGTGCCATTCGATGAGGCCCAAGGTTGTGGTGTGCTCCAGTTCTGGTTTGACAAGAATTCGGTTGACGGCAACTTGCTTGATGCCCAAAAGCTCTACTATAATTTATACTTCGATGGCGATTTGTTTACAGCATATCCAGATGAGTATACGAATATTTCTGAGGAGATCACCGATATCCCGTATTACTTCTCAGACAATTCGTTTGACTTTATTGCAAATGGTAACATGCACACATTGTACTTCTACATGACTGGATTCACAAAGCTTGGTATTCAGACTTTCTATAAGGATGGTGACAAGGTTTACAAGTCAAATCTTGTAGAGTATGAGATTGATGATGAAGGCAACTTCACTCCTGTTGAGACAGCTATCAAGGGCATGACTGCCGACAATGGCAACGTGACAAGCGTAAGCTTCAGTGATCTTAGCGGTCGTCGTGTAAGCAACCTTGCTAGTGGTGTATACCTCAAGACCATGAAGATGGCAGACGGCACACAGAAGACTGTGAAGGTTGTCAAGAAGTAAGATTGACAGAATAAAAAAATAAAGAGAAGAGCCTTTTAACATAAATGGGAAATTTCATTCACCCTATATATTATATAATGTGTATAGCGGGGGTGCCATTTTCTGTAATAATAAAAAAACACGAAGGTTATGAAGAATAACAAATGTATACTCAATTCCATTCTGCTTGTGGCGGCTTTGTCAGGATTCTGTGACTCTGCTTATGCTGACAACGGCAAGATTGTATTCAGTGGCAATATGGGTTCGTCGTCGTTGGTGGCTTATGGCACACAGAAGAAGGAGAACTATGATGTGGCTGTGATGCTTGCCGACAAGAGTCTAAAGGGTAAGAAGATAGAGGCTATACGCGCTCCGTTCCAGAGTAGCGACAATATAAGCAACGTGAAGGTGTGGATTAGCAAGAAGCTCACGGTTGAGAGCAATAAGAATGTGCCCGATGTGATGAGTCTCGATGCTACGTTTGATGGCAATACAGCTTCTGCCACTCTTGCCACTCCTTACACTATCGATAGCGACACACTGTATGTGGGCTATTCGTTCAACGTGGATGCGACAAGCTCTACCACCAAATATCCAGTGGTTTTGGTTGCGGATAAGAGTGATGCAGGATTCTTCCTCCATACATCGCGTACTTACTTGAAATGGAAGGATAAGTCGGATTTTGGTTCTTCGGCTCTTGAGGTTGACATTTCTGGCTTTGAGGCCAATGCTGCCAATATCTCTGAGATAGGAACGGTGTATGGACTGGTGAACACAACCACCGATGTTACTCTTAGTATAAGGAACCATGGTTATAATGGCGTTAAGTCGTTCAGCTACAGTTATACGGCAGGCGACGTGAATGGTTCGGGTTTGGTGGAGCTTGACAAGCCGCTGCCAGCTATCTACAACGCTTCAACTGATGTGACCATTAAGCTCAGTGAGATAGCTGCAAAGGGTACCTATCCACTTAAGTTTACTGTTGACAAGGTGAATGGCGAGGCTAATAGCGAGGCTGTTGCCAATGAGGGTAAGTTTGTGGTGGCCAACGTTATGCCAAAGCACAATCCTGTAATGGAGGAATATACTGGTACATGGTGCGGATGGTGTCCGCGTGGATATGTTGCCTTGAAACTTATGAACAAGTATCATCCCGACTTTATCGGGCTTTCTTATCATAACGACGATGCAATGGAGGTGATGTCTTCTACTAACTTCCCGTCAAGTGCGCCTGGATTCCCAACAGCGGATATGGACCGTTCGTTTAATGCTGCTCTTGATCCTTATGTCGGAGTCTCAAATTCCGGCCTCGGCATTGAGGATATTTGGAAGGCACAGGCTAAGAAGATTGCTCCTGCATCAGTTGCTGTTGAGGCAAGTTATAAGGATGACATGAAGAAGATAGCCACTAAGGCAACATTCGTATTCCTTGAGGATTTGACAGATGCTGATAAGTATAAGGTTGAGTTTGTGCTCGTAGCCGATGACCTTCATGGAACAGGTTCTACATGGGAGCAGCATAACTATTATACAGAAGACAATGTCGGATCAATGCCTTCGCCTGAAGCAGATCCGTTCTTTGCAGGAAATTCTGTTATCCCAGGTCTTCATTTCGATGATGTTGTAGTGGCAACAAGTCGTCTTACAAGTGGACTTGTGTCGCTGCCAGCAACAATCAAGACTGACGAGCCGATAGAGGTAGAGGGTGAGTTTGAGACTGCAAAGGTTGTCAACACTTCGGGAGAGTCGCTAATTCAGGACACTTCAAAGATGCGCGTTGTTGCCTTGTTGCTCAATGCCGATGGCACTATCGCAAATGCCGCCAAGGCAAATGTTGAGGGCTATAGCACTGGCATCTCTACCATCAACAACAATGAAGGCAAGACTGATGTGCCGGTTGCAGTATACGATGCTCAGGGTCAGCGTCTCAGCTCTATGCAGAGAGGTTTGAACATTGTGAAGTATGCTTCGGGCAAGACTGTTAAGGTTGTGAAGAAATAAAACAGCAATAGGCTTTTAACGAGAAGAACAGCAAAGGGCTTAATTGGAATTTTTTCCGATTAAGCTTTTTTTGTGTTGCGATGTTCGATTTCTTCCACTTGCGTTATATATAGACACTTATCTTTATATATAAAATAACGTACTCAATGCTTTGCCTTACCGATCCTTATTGCTGCCTGCCAGCTTTTACCCAAACCTTGTGGCTACCTTTTCCTTTTGATTCGAAAGGAGCCTCGTTGCCTTGAGACAGCTTTTTCAGTTCGCTAGAGGCGGATGTGCGGCTAAGGTTGTTAAGTGTTGCATATTCTTGCAGGGTAATAACTCCGTGCTTGTCAATCCAGTTGGTGGCACGTTTGATGCGCTCTTTTGGCGTGTATTTTTTCTTGTACAGACGACTCACGCCTCCCATGTCGCGCTCCAGAATCGTTTTGCTTTTAAGATGTTTGACAAGTAGGGGCGACGACAAGCGTTTTTTGAATACAGCATGACGGCAATTTACCAACAAAAGGGAAGAAGTAAGGATACGCAAGCTCATATCGTATTACTTTGGCTTGCAACCAATCGTCTTAAAATCTTGGATAACGTCTTTGACACTGTTATGAAATGCCTGTTGCCACCATTCAAAAGTGGAGGGCAAAGTAAGCTCCGTCATGCCTGTCTCTCCAAGAAAAATAGCTCATTCTACTAATCGCCCAACATCATACACTTTGGGGTAATATCGGTGCAATCGAAAGTTAAATACGTTAAATTATTACCTTTTTGTATCTAAACAGAATCCAGATTTCGACTTTTCTACCGTTTAGAACGTATAATACTGATAATCAACTAATAATAGATACAGGGACTGTAGCGGATTAACTTCTATTTATGTATATGCAGAGAAAGTACCAAAAATAGGTAGTGATGTATTCGAAGGAGTTGATGCCAAGAAATGCACACTTTATGTACCAATGGGAACTCGTGATGATTACAGGCTCTCTCGCTTTGGCGACTACTTTAAGAACATAGTAGAATTCGAAGCAACAGGCAACGACAAGACTACAACCTCTACCGATGTTGAGGAGGTAGCTCGCTATTCAGTAAATGGTCAGTGATTGTCTGCTCCAACCAAGGGATTGAATATCGTGAAGTATAGCGATGGTAGCGTGAAGAAAGTTGCTGTTAGATAATGGGTGGCAAGCATCCTTGTGAGACAATATTTTTTCTCTTTTTGTGAGTGGTGTCGATAACCGTTTGTAGGTGAATTCATCTATGTGCAATCTGTATAAAAATACGTGAAGCAGAAAACCCTCAGTCCTGTCATTCCGCTCATTGTAATATGACACCCATCTAAAGTCCGATTGCAGCGATAAATGTATGCGATAGACTATGGAAACTGGAATTTCATATATAATGCATATATATGAAAAATAGCGTATTTCTGTTGATATCGGTCAATATTTTGCGTATTTAAAGGTGTAAATTGTAACCAAAGGATTGCAAACGTTTACGTAGTTTTTGGGTATAAAACTTATAGATTATTTGTTTTAAATCAATTCTTGTGATACCTTTGCATCAACAAACACTGATTTTCAGAATTACATGCTACATTAATACTAACAGCTAAGACATTCAAAAATGATGAAAAAGGGCTTCGACGTGGTGTCGAGGCCCTTTTGAGTAGTACGCCCGGCATGAGTATTGTTCTGAAATCTTAAAACATGCAAGCCTCGGTGACTTTTTGGGGGTAAGCAATTTCTATTCTTTGTCTTTTTTGCTTGCATTACTTATCCGTGGTATAAAAATGTTATGAATGATGTTGTTTTCGTAACAAAATTTCGTATTATGAAATAAATAACTGTCATTTTATTTGCGTGTTTTAAAATGTTGTTTTACTTTTGCAACCGCAAACACGAATACACTTGTATATTGCTATTGATTGTTGTAATTTTCAAACAAAGTGTAAGAGAGGATTGAGAAAAAGCCGGGTTGGCTTGAAAATAAAAGAAATAGATCCTTCGGGTAGAAAGTTGTTTAAAGGTATCAACCAAACATTATAATATGGACGCAAAACAAGGATTGTATGCCTCAGCCTACGAGCACGATGCGTGCGGCGTGGGTATGGTGGTAAACATACATGGAGGCAAAAGTCATGAGTTGGTGGATAATGCCCTGCGCGTGTTGGAGAACATGCAACACCGTGGTGCCGAAACTCGTGACAAGACAGGTGACGGTGCTGGCATTATGGTGCAGATTCCTCACGAGTTTATTCTGCTGCAAGGCATTCTCAGAAGCATTGCTCAGAAAACATTTCGGCACGGAGATAAGCACCATCGGAGGTATCGGACTGAAGGATATCGCAAGAGAATACACAGAGCTCAACCAGGCAGCTTTCTTCCCCTCTCCTGTAGTGAAGGCAGAAGAGAAGTATTTCCTACCCAACAACGGCCTTTTCAGTTATAGAAAAGACGGCATAGAGCATGCCTGGAACCCCGAGACTATCACCAAGCTGCAGCTCGCTACACGCTTGGGCAGCTATAAGCAGTTCAAGGAGTGGGCGGCAATCGTCGACACCCATTCCGCCACGGGAGATGCCGAAAAGGGCGAGCGCCCCATCTTCCTCCGCAATCTGCTCACCTTCAAGAAGGCAGCCACGCCGACACCGCTCGACGAGGTGGAACCGGTGGAGAGCATCGTTCGCCACTTCGTCACAGGAGCCATGTCGTTCGGAGCGCTCAGCATCGAGGCACACGAGGCACTTGCCCTGGCAATGAACCGTCTCGGTTCACGAAGCAATACGGGAGAGGGCGGTGAGGACAACGCCCGCTACCACACCGAGGTAGACGGCGTGTCGCTCAGCAGCAAGACCAAGCAGATTGCCTCAGGCCGTTTCGGCGTTACAGCCGAATATCTTGTCAATGCCGAAGAACTTCAGATCAAGGTGGCGCAGGGCGCAAAGCCTGGTGAAGGCGGACAGTTGCCCGGCTTTAAGGTGAACAAGATCATTGCCAAGACACGTAATGCCATTCCTGGAATCACGCTCATCTCGCCACCGCCACATCACGACATTTATTCAATCGAAGACCTTGCCCAGTTGATTTTCGACCTCAAGAATATCAATCCCACCGCCGCAGTCAGCGTGAAGCTTGTTGCCGAGAGCGGTGTGGGCACCATTGCAGCCGGCGTGGCAAAGGCAAAGGCAGACCTCATCGTCATCTCAGGAGCTGAGGGCGGCACGGGTGCAAGTCCGGTATCGTCGATGCGCTTTGCCGGTATCTCGCCGGAAATCGGACTTGCCGAGGCACAGCAGACACTGGTGCTCAACGGTCTGCGCGACCAGGTCCGCCTGCAGACAGACGGCCAGCTCAAGACTGCACGCGATGTAATCATCATGGCAATGCTTGGCGCCGACGAATTTTCTTTCGGCACCCTGCCGCTCATCGTGCTCGGCTGTCTGATGATGCGCAAGTGCAACACCAATACATGTCCTGTAGGTGTGGCAACGCAAGACGAGACCCTGCGTGCCAAGTTCCGCGGACGTGCCGAATACGTGGTCAACTTCTTCACATTCCTTGCCCAGCAGACGCGCGAGTATCTGTCAGAACTCGGCGTAAGACATCTTAAGGACATCATCGGCCGCACAGACATGATAGAGGTCATTCCGCAGGACAAGTCGTCAAAGTTGGGAACCATCGACTTCAGCCGGCTGCTCCACCGTCCCGACACGGACAAGGCACTCCATTGGGACCGTAGCGGATTCACAAAGGTCAGCGGCGTGAAGGATGAAGACATCATCAGTGCCTGTGAGAAGGCGATAGAGAACAAGGAGGAGGTGAATCTTGACTACGCCATAAAGAATACCGACCGTGCAGTCACCACAATGCTCTCTGGCGTCATAGCCAAGCGTTATGGCGAGGAGGGACTGCCCGATTCCACCATCAACATTAAGTTCAAGGGATCGGCAGGCCAGAGCTTCGGAGCCTTTGCCGTCAGCGGCATCAACGTCAGACTGGAAGGCGAGGCAAACGACTACTTTGCGAAGGGACTCTCCGGCGGACGCATCAGCATTCTGCCCCCATCACGTTCGAGCGCCGACTTCGTGGCTGAAGACAATATCATTGCCGGCAACACTGGACTCTACGGAGCGACAGGTGGCGAGCTTTATGTCAACGGCCGTGTGGGCGAGCGTTTCGGCGTGCGCAATTCAGGAGCCACAGCCGTCATCGAAGGTGCCGGCGACCATTGCTGTGAGTATATGACCGGTGGCCGCATCGTGGTGCTTGGTCAGATAGGCCGCAATTTCGCCGCCGGTATGAGTGGAGGTCTGGCTTACGTCTGGGACCGTGAACATACTTTTGATTATTTCTGCAATATGGATCAGGTGGAGATATCGCTCGTCGAGGAAAGTTCGGCACGCAAGGAGCTCCACGAACTCATCCGCCAGCATTACCTCTACACGGGTTCTGCCCTGGCACGCCGCATGTTGGACGACTGGAACCGCTATGTGGAGGACTTCATCCTTGTCACTCCAATCGAATACAAGCGGGTGCTGCAGGAGGAGAAGATGCGCCAGCTGGAAGAGAAGATCGCCAATATGCAATTAATAAATAACTAAGGAAGATATGGGAAAACTAAAAGCTTTCATGGAAGTGCCCAGGCTTGAAGCCGGGTATCGTCCTTTACACGAAAGAATACATGACTTTGGCGAGGTGGAGCAGACTCTCAACTCGCGTGACCGCATGGCTCAGGCAAGCCGCTGCATGGACTGCGGTGTGCCGTTCTGCCATTGGGCTTGTCCGTTGGGCAACAAGGATTCTGAATGGAACGACGCTCTCTGCAATGGCGACTGGGAACTGGCTTATCGTCTGCTCAATGCCACAAACGACTTTCCTGAATTCACCGGACGCATCTGTCCGGCGCTCTGCGAAAAGGCTTGCGTGCTCAATCTTACAGACCACGCCCCGGTAACCAACCGTGAGAACGAGGCTGCCATAACAGAGACGGCATGGCATGAGGACTATATCAAACCGATGACCTTCCCACGCAACGGCAAGAGTGTAGCGGTGATAGGTGCCGGTCCTTCGGGTCTTGTGGCTGCCAACCGTCTTAACCGCATGGGCTACGGCGTGACCGTGTTCGACAAGAACGAAGCGGCAGGAGGTCTGCTGCGTTACGGCATTCCCAACTTCAAGCTCTCAAAGAACATCATTGACCGTAGGCTCGACATCCTCATCGAGGAAGGCATACGGTTCGTATACAATACAGTGGTGGAAGCCTCTTCATTGCCCGAAGGCTTTGACGCCTACGTCCTTGCAACAGGAACACCCGAGGCACGTGACCTCAAGAACGTGCCCGGTCGCGAACTCAAAGGTGTACACCTCGCCTTGGAACTGCTCTCGCAGCAGAACCGCGTCCTATCTGGAGCAGAGTACTCCAAGGACGAGCGTGTCACCTGCAAGGGCAAGGACGTGCTCGTCATCGGCGGCGGCGACACCGGTTCCGACTGCATAGGCACCGCCCATCGCCAGGGATGCAAGAGCGTCACACAGATAGAAATCATGCCACGCCCCGTGGAGGGTCCCGACGACCCGAAGAATCCATGGCCGAACTATCCGCGCGTGCTTAAGACCACGTCGAGCCACGAGGAGGGATGTACGCGTCGCTGGAACATCAACACACTGGAGTTCATAGGCAAGAACGGAAAGCTGTGTGGCGTCCGTGTGCAGCCCATCGACTGGCAGCCGAATCCAGAGGGAGGCCGTCCGTTGATGGTTGAGGCTGGCGACCCCGAGGTGATAAAGTGTGAGGCGTGCTTCCTCGCAATGGGATTTCTCAAGCCTCAGCACCCTGACTATCCCGATAACGTATTCGTCTGCGGCGATGCCTTGAACGGAGCCTCGCTCGTGGTAAGGGCTATGGCAAGCGGCCGCGATGCGGCGTACAAGGTGGACAGCTACCTGCAGTCAGTTTGAGAGAACAAGAAATTTTTGAAGCTTTATTTCCCCAAAAGAGAAAGATATATGTGCGGAATTGTAGCAATATTCAACGTAAAAGAACAGACGCCGGAGCTGCGCACCAAGGCTCTTGGTATGAGTAAGAAGATACGCCACCGTGGTCCAGACTGGAGCGGCATACATTGTTCGGGCAGTGCCATACTGGCGCATGAGCGTCTGAGCATCGTCGATCCCGAGAGTGGAGGTCAGCCTCTGTTCTCGCCGGATGGCAAACAGGTGCTGGCCGTCAACGGCGAGATATATAACCATAAGGAGATCAGGGCAAGATATCAGGGGCGTTATGATTTTCAGACAGGTAGCGACTGTGAGGTGATCCTTGCGCTTTACCGCGACAAGGGAATTGACTTTCTTGAAGACCTGAACGGTATTTTCGCCTTTGCCCTTTATGACGAGGAGCAGGATGCCTTCCTCATAGCCCGCGACCATATCGGAGTCATTCCTCTTTATATAGGATATAATGATGACGGAAAAGTTTTCGTGGCAAGTGAGCTGAAGGCTCTTGAAGGCGAGTGCGACCGCTATGAACCGTTCCTGCCCGGCCACTATTATTGGAGCAAGGACCCCGGAATGAAGCCTTGGTATAAGCGCGACTGGATGGAATACGGCAATGTGAAGGACAATCCCGCCAGCAGCGATGCCATACGCGATAGTCTTTGTGCGGCAGTGAAACGCCAGATGATGAGCGATGTGCCGTATGGAGTGCTGCTTTCGGGCGGTCTTGACAGTAGCGTCATCAGTGCCATCACCGAGAGCTACGCCGAACGCCGTATCGAGACAGACAGCCAGAGCAGGGCTTGGTGGCCCCGTCTCCATTCGTTTGCCGTGGGACTCAAGGGAGCGCCCGACTTGGCAAAGGCGCGTCAGGTGGCTGACTATATCGGCACGGTGCATCACGAAATCAACTATACTATTCAGGAGGGATTGGATGCCCTTCGTGACGTTATCTATTTCATCGAGACCTACGATATAACCACCGTGCGTGCCTCCGTGCCAATGTATCTGCTGGCGCGCGTGATAAAGTCGATGGGCATCAAGATGGTGCTGTCGGGTGAGGGAGCCGATGAGATTTTCGGTGGCTACCTATATTTCCACAAGGCGCCTTCTGCAGATGAATTCCATAAGGAGACCGTCCGCAAACTTTCCAAACTGCATCAGTATGACTGCCTGCGTGCCAACAAGAGTCTTTCGGCATGGGGCGTGGAAGGACGAGTGCCGTTCCTCGACAAGGAATTCCTTGACGTGGCGATGCGCACCAATCCCAAGGCAAAGATGTGCAGCATTCTCCCAGACTCCGACCCGAAGGCGTCTATGGAGAAGCGCATCGTGCGTGAGGCATTCGAGGATATGCTGCCCGAAGAGGTGGCATGGCGACAGAAGGAGCAGTTCAGCGACGGTGTGGGATATTCGTGGATAGACACTCTGAAGAAGATCACCTCTGAAGCCGTGACCGACGAGCAGATGGCACATGCTGCCGAACGTTTCCCGATAAACACGCCTCTCTGCAAGGAGGAATATTATTATCGTTCCATCTTCGAGGAGCATTTCCCCAGCGAGAGCGCAGCCCGCAGCGTTCCCCATGAGGCAAGTGTAGCTTGTTCCACAGCTGTGGCTTTGGAGTGGGACGAAGCGTGGAAGAACATGAACGACCCAAGCGGACGTGCCGTTTCCGGCGTACACGAAAACGCTTTGGTGCATTAAAAACATAGTTCCTGTTTATAAAAGCAGCCGTTTTGCAGCGTCAAGAGAACTTACTCTTGCATTGCAAAACGGTTGTTTCTTATGATTGTCTGATGCATAACCCCAAATCAGTCATTCACTCATATATAACGGCAATCACTCCTGCATACGAGAACTATAGGAGACAGTCGCGCAATCATGCCGAATTCAAAATGTTATATTTTTCAGCCGATGATGACGGAGTTCGGGAAATAATGTATATCTTTGCCTGTATGTTTCGCTCATAGAGAGACGACACGATTTTGAAGTAATGTAAACTTAAAACAGAATGAAAACGATAAACACGAGAAAGACTATACGAAAGTATTCCGACAAGCCCGTAAGCGACGAACTCCTCAACAGGCTCCTCGCTGAGGCAATGCGTACCCAGACGATGGGAAACCTGCAACTCTACAGCGTGGTGGTGACACGCTCGGCAGAGATGAAAGAGAAGCTCGCGCCGGCGCATTTCTGTCAGCCGATGGTTACGCAGGCGCCGGTGGTGCTCACCATCTGTGCTGATTTCAACCGCACCACACGATGGGCAGAAAACCGCAAGGCGACGCCGGGATACGACAATCTGCTCTCGTTCCTGAATGCAGCCACCGACGCATTGCTGTATACCCAGACCTTCTGCAACCTCGCCGACGAGGAAGGACTCGGCTACTGCTTCCTCGGCACCACGGTGTATAACCCCAAGCAGATAATCGACACGCTGAAGCTGCCGCGCCTCGTGATGCCTGTTGCCACGATAACGCTGGGATGGCCCGACGAGAATCCGCCGCTCACCGACAGACTGCCGCTGCAGAGCATCATCCATTCAGAGACCTACACCGACTACACCCCGCAGCTCATCGACGAGTATTATGCCGAGAAGGAGGCGCTGCCGGAAAACGAGGAGTTCGTGCGTATCAACAACAAGGAGACCCTCGCACAGGTGTTCACCGACCTGCGCTACACCAAGAAAGACAACGAGGCAATGTCGGCAACGATGCTCGATGCCCTGCGCTCACAGGGATTCCTTGACTAAGGAGGAAGATCCTGACAGTAAGAAAACTAAAGAAACACAACAATAATCAAAACCTATGTTACGCCCCTCTGCCATAAGTCATTGGTAGACAAGCAGACCGTGCGCACAGTTTACTATCAAGACCTATGATAACATTTTTCATTAGCTTTGTAGCCCTTGTGCTGGGCTATCTCTTGTATGGAAAGTTCGTAAGCAAAGTGTTCGCTCCTGACGACAGAAAGACTCCCGCCGTGGTGATAAACGACGGCATCGACTATGTGCCGATGCCCAACTGGAAGATTTTCATGATCCAGTTTCTCAACATCGCCGGCACGGGACCGATCTTCGGTGCCATCATGGGAGCCAAGTTCGGTCCGGCGGCATACCTCTGGATTATCCTCGGCTGCATCTTTGCCGGTGCCACCCACGATTTCTTCAGCGGTATGCTCTCCATGCGTAACAACGGAGCCGACCTGCCCGCCCTCATCGGCAAATACCTCGGCAAGACTTCGCGCAACGTGATGCTCGTGTTCTGCGTGGTGCTCCTCATCATGGTGGGCACGGTGTTCGTGTATAGTCCGGCAGAAATCCTCGGCCATATCAGTGGCGGTTCGCTCCTATGGATAATAGTGATATTCGCATATTACGTGGTAGCAACGATGCTCCCCATCGACAAGATTATCGGCAAGATATACCCCATATTCTCCTTCTCCCTGCTCTTCATGGCAGTAGCCCTCATCGTGATACTCCTCATCAAGATGCCGGTGCTGCCGGAGCTGTGGGACGGCCTCGGCAATATGGCAAAGGAGCAAGACCCGTCGTTCACCGACAATATCTTCCCTTGCCTCTTCATCACCATCGCCTGCGGAGCTATCAGTGGCTTCCATGCCACACAGAGTCCGCTCATGGCGCGCTGCCTGAAGAGCGAGAAGATGGGACGACCCATCTTCTATGGTTCAATGATTACCGAAGGACTCGTGGCTCTCGTGTGGGCTACGGTGGCAATGTGGTTCTTCTACGATTCGCCGACGCCGGGCTATGAACAGCTCGCAGCGGCAAAAGGCTTCCACACGTCAGCGCCGATGGTGGTTACTACCGTATGCCAGGACTGGCTCGGAATGCTCGGTGGCGTGCTTGCCATCCTCGGAGTGGTGGCAGCCCCGATAACGAGCGGAGACACCGCTTTCCGTTCCGCCAGACTTATCGTGGCGTCAGCCTTGAAGCTCAACCAGAAGCCGAAGATGAACCGCCTCTATGTCTGCCTGCCCATCTTCGTTGTCTCCATCGCCCTGCTCTCATGGCAGAGTTCCAATCCTGACGGCTTCAACGTGATATGGCAGTATTTCGGATGGTCAAACCAGACCCTCTCGGTGTTCACCCTGTGGGCAATCACCGTGTATCTCGTGCGTAAGAACAAGCCATACGTCATAACCCTTCTTCCAGCTCTGTTCATGACAGGCGTATGCTCCACATATCTCTTCATATCCAAGCAGGCATTCGGACTGCAGGAAGACCTGGCATATTGCCTCGGCATCCTCACCGTCATCATTGCAATGGTGTGGTTTGTGGTATGGATAAGGAAATACGGCGAGAAGGAGAGAGAGATAGGCGAGACCTCCACGGACTGATGACGGCTAATCCTGCAGCATTATGAAAAACCGCCGCAGCGTGTTCCTGCGCATTGCGGTGCCATTCCTTTTGGGAGTAGTGATGGCGTCGCTCGTCCATCTGCCAGTGCAGCCCCTCGGCTGGGGACTTGTGGCGGTGGTCATGGGCTTGGTGTCACTCCTGCTATTCAATAGCGGCAGGTCATCATCCTGCTTTGCATGCCTGTTCGCATTCGTTGGCGGAGCATTTGTGACGACTCTCAACCGGGAGTATGCCACAGGTGCTCCGCCTGCTGATTATATGAAATACGACGCCGTGGTGATGAGCACTCCGCAAAGACACGGCAAGGTGGTCGGCTTCGACGCCCTCGTGGTGGATGTGGCAGACCGCCGCGTTTCTCCTTTTATGGCAAAGGTCAGCATTGCCGGTCTCGATACCTGTCGCCTCGGCATTGGCAGCGGCATAGAGGCATTGTCGGTTTTCACGGTGCCCGGGCAGAGAAAAGATTCTAAGCTTCCCGTACAGAGAAAAGCTGCCACGGCGTCAGAACGGCGATTCGACTATTCCCGTTATCTCCAGACCCAGGGCTTCAGGGCGCAGACCTTCGTTTATGCCTCCGACATGAAGTTGAAGCAGATCTCCGCCACTTCCATTCCCGTTTGGCATCGGTTGCGGCTGCATCTGCTTGCTTTCCGTCAGCGCCTGCTCGCGCAGTTCAGAAGAGGCGATGTGTCGGGTGCCAGTCTCGCTGTGATTTCAGCACTCACCCTTGGCGACAAGACGATGATAGACCGCCATGTGCGCACGTTGTATAGCGTGTCGGGAGCGTCGCATGTGCTGGCGCTTTCCGGTCTGCATATAGCCATCATATATACTCTGCTGATGCTTCTGCTCGATGGCAGACGACTGTTCCGTCTGCGTATAGCGGCACGGCTTCTCGCCATTGCCACGGTGTGGTGGTATGTCATGATTGTCGGACTGCCCGTCTCTGCGGTCAGGTCGGCGCTGATGCTGTCGGTATGTAGCGTAGTGGCAGTGGCAAACAGGGAGAGTCTCTCTCTCGACCACCTTGCGCTGGCGGCATTCGTAGTGGTGGCGGTGAGTCCGATGAGTGTTTTCGATGTAGGATTCCAGATGTCGTTCATAGCCGTAGCCTCTATATTGCTCTTTGTTCCGCAGATGGAACGCCTCCTGTTCCGGTCACCTATCTGGCAGCGCCAGCCCATGCGCTGGGTCAGTGGGATGGTTACGGTGTCGCTTGCCGCACAGTTGGGAGTGTCGCCCCTTACGGCATATTATTTCGGCAGGTTCTCCTGCTATTTCCTTCTCACCAATTTCATTGCCATCCCCATGGCGATGCTCCTGCTGTATGGTGCCCTGGCGATGTTTCTGCTGTCGTGGCAGCCGGTGGTGAGCGGTCTGCTGGCTTATGGACTCGGTTCGGCAGCCCAGCTCCTCAACGATGCTCTCGCCCTTATCGCCGGTCTGCCGATGGCGAGCATAGAGAATATCGCCATAAGCCCGTGGCAGGTAGTGGCGGTTTATGGCGTCGTCGTGCTGGTATGGCTCGGAATGCGTATGATTGGCGGCTATGGAGTGATGCGGCCCTTCAGAATGGGCAACGAACCGTAGGGGCTGAGGTAAGCCAAACAAAATACACTCTTATAAAAAAGCAAAATATGAGCAAGTTCTAATGACCGATTCGGGATAAACACCAAACAGCCTAATGACCGATTCGCGATAATTACGGCGACAGAAATATATGCCAGAATTTCCCCCACCGTGTGGGGAACAGTTCCCCCTAATGTGGGGTTTCATTCCCCACGCAGTGGGGGAAATTCGAGGTAATGCTTATTGTTGATGTTTGGGGCTAATTTCGATAGCAATAATTCCCGTTTCAGATTATCATAAACCCAAATCGGTCATTAGGGCTGATTATGCGAGAATACCATTGAACTTGTCGAGCTTCTCCTTCAGATACCGTTTGAAACCCTCGTCGCCCAACACCTCGATGTCGTCGAACAGTCCGAGCACGAAGCGCCCGATGCCTATGTAGCTGCAGACGTCGAGCGAGAGCAGCCATGTTCCGTTTTCCTCTTGCGTCATGTTGTGTAGGGTGCGCGGAAATTCTTCAGCCATCAGGTCGTGAGACAGTTGTCCGAGACGCATCTCCACCCTTGTGGTCTCTTCAGAACTGAACATGAAGGCATCGGTGAACATCTGCTTGTGTCTGTCTTTGAATGCCCAGTTGTCGGACAGTGCCTCCACATCGTCCATGCGCACTATCTTGAACGTCTTGTTCAGTCCGGAGTCCGGTTCGAAACATCTCACCTCCCTGTTGCTGTCCATGAGCATGAACGGCTCCACGAGTCTGTCCCTCCTCGTCTTGCTGTGAGGCGACGAATATCCGCGTATCACCACCTGGTTCTCGTGTTTTATCGCGTCGTGCAATACGCTGATGATATGGGAGTCCTTGTCGCTGAGAGAGTCCTTTGCCAGTATTCCGAGGTCATAAAACCGCTCCATCTTCTTTTTCAGCGTTTCCACGATAGCGTTCTTCTTCTTCACCTTGTTGAGCAGGCGGCTGATGACGATAGCCTCCTCTTCGGTGAAGGAAATCTTCTCTATCAGTCTGCCGAAAAACGGCGACGACCTGTCGATGGAGTAGCAGTTGCCGTATTTCTCTACTTTGAATCCGGCATCGCGGAAGAATTCGATGTAATAATACAGGTTGCGTTTCGATGTCTCCATCTTCCGGCATAGCTGTTCTACGGAGTAGCTTCTGTTTTCAGAAAGCAGCAGAAGCAGTTGGAGTTCCTTTTCGAGTTTGTCGTGTCTCATGGGCAGATGCGGTTTGTGGGTGTTATGCTGATGATTTTATGAATGTTGTCAAACGACCTTGCGAAGTTACTAAGAATAATCGACATTCACGGTGTTTGAGGCAAAATAAAATCGGCACAACGTATCACACGTCATGCCGATTATGATGATGTTCTGACTATTTACTGTCGTCAGTTCAGCCTATGGCTTATTTCGTAGCCTTTACAGACTTGCCGTCCTGCTTGATTACGAATACCGACTTGTCGGCTGGCATTTTGTCAATCTGCTTGCCGTCGATAGTGAAGATAGCCTTGTTGCCATTCACCTCTATCATTGTAGCACCCTTGATGCCGTCGGTGCCTTTGAGAGTCTTCACCTGTACAGGATCAGACTTCAGACTCTCTACTCCGTTGCATATTCCGGAAACGGTCAGAGTGTAGTAAGCGTTGGAATCAAGCGCACCGAATGTCATGTCATTATATTCAGTCTCCTTGCCATTAACCCCAGGGAAGTCTCTCTGCTGCTTGCCGCTCACCTCTACGTCGTCGATGTAGAGAATACCAGATGAACGACGGTTGTACTGCAGTTTCACAGCCGTAGTAGGATCAACCTCGATGTTGTATACCTCGCCGTTGCCCGATGTCAGTGTTATCTCGTCAGCCAGTTTCCACTCTTCACCGTTCTCGATATATACCTCGAGTTTTGAGCCCTTGCCAGGCTGCTGTGCTCTCATCCAGAACTTCACGTTGGTGATGTTTGCACCGCTGTTTGTCATGACGAGATACTGGCTCTTCTGGGTGAATCGCAGTGACGGACTTGCCACACCGTAGAAACCATCATTTGTGCCGAGGAGGTTTGTAGATGAAAGCCATCCCTCCGGCATGCCGGAGATTTCATTGGTGAAGTCGTATGAGGTAGTGATGGTCTCACCGTCGTAGAAGTTTCTCATCAGGTAGAGCTTGTAGCCCTGAGCGTCGGCAAGAGCGTCCCAAGAGGCAGTGAACGACACTGGTGACAGATCGCTTATCACCACGTTTTTCACCTGAGTCTTATCGAATGGCAGTGAGTTCGTGGCAGTCTTCGTGATGGTAGGCTTCTTCTTGAAAGTGCCGATGCTGCTTGATACGCAGATTGCATACTCAGTGTCATAATCAAGGTTGTCGAACTCGAAGTTTGTTGCCGTGATCTTCAGGTTGTTGTATGCAGGTATGTCGATGAGTATCTCGTTGCCGTCGTTGTCTGTGCTCACCTTCTTGATGCTTACCACGTATTCCGTAGCCTTGTCGGCAGCCTGCCAAGAACACTCGATGCTCTTGTATGTCACCCTGTCGATGTTCACTTCTGCCACGGCAGCAAGACCCTGGTCAGAACCCTTGATGATGAACTCCACGTTGTTGCCGTTTCTCTTTATCTTGTCGAGATAGATGGCAGAGGTGCCGCTCCAGTCCTTGAAGTCGTGCGAGCTGACGTTGCCCGAACCTGGGAATGGCACTGTCTCCTGCTCGTAGTAGTCGTTAGACTGCACGTTGCCAGCCTCCACGATGTCTATGCGCTGATGGTTAGGTAGGGAGTTCACCTTGTTGTTCACCCATGCGTCATAATTGTAGTCGATATGCCATACGAGCATTCCCTCGCCTTGCAGGAATCTGTCCCAGCTTGTTCTTCTTCTGTTCTCGAGGATGAAATACTCGTTTGGTTTGCCGTCCACGTTCACCTTGTATGCCATGTAGTCATCGGCGAGCGGTTTCAGCACGTTCACGCCCTCTGCCGTGTTGTCGAGCTCTGTCAGCTTCATCCATCCCAGCTCGGCGCATTCGAATGCCGAGTAGAGAGGAGGTGTGTGGCAGCTGTTGTTGTAAGAACCCGATGCCATGGTGTCCCAGTATCCCGGAGTGTATGTGGCGTAGGAGTTGGCGGTGTCGTAGTGGTCCATGAATCCGAGCACGTGTCCGAACTCATGCACGAACGTTCCGATTCCGGTAGGATATTTTCTGTTGCTGCCGTCTATTTCGTTACTGCAGGTGTAGCTTCCGATGCCGGTGCCGTCTTTTGTCTTCATGTATGTTCCCCACTGTCTCAGGTCGAAGGCGTGAGGCCATATCACGTTTGAATAGCCGGAGTCGTTGGAACCGAATCCGGCGTAGTAGAAGTAGATATTGTCTACATATCCGTCGCCGTCGTGGTCATACTGCGCGAAGTTCACTGCTCCCTCTTGGTCGAGCTTCTCCACTATAGTCTGCAGGATTGTTCCGGCATTATTCTGTCCTGGCTGCATACCGTCGCCGAAGTCATACTGTGAGTAGTCTATCTTCACCGGTCCGTATACATCGAACGTAGGCTTGAACTGTCCCTGTGAACTTGCTATGAAGAAGTCTCTTGCACTTCCGCTGGCACCGTTTTCGTATGTGAAGCCCTCCTTGTTCAGCATGTCGGTGTAATACTGTTTCGGATCGGACACAGTAGAGAACGAACGGTCGTTGAACTCCACGAGGATAACGATGGAGTGCTGCTCGCCGAAGTGAGGGAAGTCGTTCATGAGCACTTTCTGCGGCTTGCCTCCCACCTTCTTGATGCCTTTGGCGATGGTGGCCGAGTTTTCGCTCAGTGCTATCTTTGCCACCTCAGTCTTGTCGATGGTGTTGAGCAGAGCCATTGCCTTGGGGTCGCGCATGCTTGCGTCGGTAGCTACGATATTGCTGCTCACCAGTTTCTGTCCGGAGATGATGGCATACTCGTAGTTGCTTGTCTGCTTGTTGAAGATCAGCGGGAATCCGTCTTCTGTCGTTGTGTAGTGTCCCCACTCGTCGCCTCTGAGTCTGATGCTTATCTCCGTGCCGTCGGCCTGTTTCACCTTTATCACGCCAGGATAAGCCGGTATTGCCGTAGCCGTCTGCGAGAGGCATGCTGACAGGAGCAGGGCTGCAAATAGTTTTTTGAATTTCATTACTGTGAGTATTAAGTTGTTTTCGTTATTTTGTCGTCTTTACTGTCTTGCCGTTGCTTTTCTTAATCACGATGCCCTCGGCGTTGCGCTCGTTGTTGATGCGTCTGCCGCTGATGTCGAATATCAGTTCTGCGGCGTCGGCAGAAGCGTTTACGCTGTTGATGCCCGACACGTCGTCGGCTGTTGTCACGTAGTGCTTGTCGGAAGTGATTGTCTTCTCGCCGTTCTTCACTCCGTATACAGTGAGACAGTATGTTGTGGCCTTCTCCAGTCCGTCGAACGAGGCTTCAGCCTTTTCGCCAACGCTCTTCTCAGTGTATCTGTCCATCTTTGAACCGCTCTGCTTGTTGCCGCTGATGCTTACGTCGTCAATCACCACATAAGCAGTTCCTGTGCGGTTGAACAATAGTCTCACCTTATCGGCAGCATTGAAGTTGAGCGAGAGGTTCTCCTTAGTCTTCTCCGATGCGTCGATGGTCTTCTCTGTGATCCATTGTCCGTTGCGCAGCGCCTGCACCTCCACTGTAGAGCCCTCAGAAGCAGAGCTTACGTAATACCAGAAATTCAGGTTGTTCACCTTTACTCCTTCAAGAGACATCGTGAGATAGTTTCCGTTTGCCGTCATCTTCAGAGATGGAGCAGTCTCGCCGAATGTACCCTTGCTGCTGCTGAAGTTCTTGCAGTTTGTTTCTCATCCTGCCGGCATTCCGTCCATTCTGTCGGTGAAGTCGTAGGCAGAAGTCACCTTCTCTCCGTCGTAGGTAACCTTTTCGAGGTTCACCACATAGTCCTGGGCACCGTCGATGGCATCCCATGAGGCGCTGAACGAAGTCATCGTCACGTCCTTCTCCATGATGTTCTTCACCTTCTCGTCAGTGAAGAATTTTTCTGTTGTCTTCACCTCCTTGGTGTCAGCATCTGTGATGTAAGAACCGTTGCAGCTTGCCAGGCTCACCTGATATGTAGTCTCCTTCTCAAGACCCTCTACAGAGACATTCTCTCCGGTCACGGTCTTGTCGGTGTAGTCCTCCAGGTCGGTCAGCGAGTTGTCCTCGTTCACCTTCTTCACGTTGAGCAGATAGTTCTCGGCTTTCTCTACCTTGTTCCACGACAGGTCGAAGCCGTTGTATCTCTCGTTGCTTGCCGTGAGCTCCGGTTTTGTGATTCCCGAGTCAGCTCCTTTGACATAGAACGACACCAGTCCGTTGACATCGCTGATCTTGTCGATGTCGAGCAGATGCACGGCATCCCACGACTTGAACGAGTATTCCGTCACATTGTCAGAACCCGGGAAAGGCACGCCCGTCTGATAGTATCCGGTGCCGGAGTATCTGCCGTTTGCCTCCACGATGTCCACGCGCTGGTGCCTGCCGACGGTGTTCACCTTGTTGTCTTTCCATAGATTCTCGTCGTAGTCGATGTGCCATACGAGCATTCCCGAACCGGGCAGGTATGCGTCCCATCCCTTTTTCTGTCTGTTCTCCAGCAGATAGTATTCGTTCTCGTTGCCAGGCACCTGTATCATGTATGCCTTGTTGGATTCTCCAAGATACGGCAGTTCGTTCAGGTCGCCGCTTCTTCTTGTTATCACCTCAGGCTTCAGCCATCCCAGCTCGTAGCATTCGTATGAAGAATAGAGTGGGGGAGTGTTGCTGTTGTTGTTGTAAGAGCCGGAGCACATGGTGTCCCAACTGCCGGGGGTGTAAGAAGAGTATACGCCGGTGGTGTCGTAGTGGTCCATGAATCCGAGGCAGTGTCCGAATTCATGCACGAAAGTTCCGATACCGGTGGTGAAGCCGTTGCTCAGTCCGTCTTCCTCGTTGCTGCAGGTGTAGCTGTTGATGTTCACTCCGTCTTTGGTCTTCACCTCCACTCCCCATTCATTCATGGTGAAGGCGTGGGGCCAGATGGTGTTGGCGTCGTTGGAGTCGGCAGAACCCTTTCCGGCGTAGTAGATATAGATGTTGTCGACGTTTCCGTCGCCGTCGTGGTCATACTGCGAGAAGTCCACCTCGTCGTCGATAGCCTCCACTACAGCCTTCACGAATGTTCCCATGTTTATAGGAGTGTTGTATGTTCCGTCGCCGGCGTCATGCTGTCCGTAGTTTATCTTCACCGGACCGTATACATCGAATGTTGGCTTGAACTGTCCGTGAGAGCTTGCTATGAAGAAGTCTCTGGCACTGCCGGTAGCACCGTTGATGGCGGTGAATCCCTCTTTGTTCATCGCTTCGTCGTAGTATTCCTTTGGGTTCTTCATTGTGGAGAACGACTTGTCGTTGAACTCCATCAGGATGACTATAGAGTGCTGCTCTCCGAAATGGGGGAAGTTGTTCATGAGCGCCTTTTTGGGTCTCTGCACCACCTTCTTTACTGCAGTCTGCTGACCTACACGCTTCTGCAGGCTCATTTTCATTGCCAGCTGCTGCGCTGTCTCCTTGTTTATGGATTTGAGTAGTTCCGTGGCCTGTGGCGAACGTCGCTCAGAGTTCGTTGCCACGATGCCGCTGCTCTTCAGCTTTCCGCTGACGATGGTGGCATACTCATAGTTATTGGTTGCTTCATTGTAGATCAAGGGGTATCCGTCCACTGTCGTAGTGTAGTGTCCATGCTCGCTGCCGTGCAGACGGATAGAAATCTCCGTACCGTCGGCCTGCTTTGCCTTAATCACCCCAGGGTAAGCTTTCACGGCGAATCCGTTCTGCGCTGAGCAGAACAACAGTACCGCCAATGCAAGGGTATTGTGTAATTTCATTTTTCAGAAGTAAAGATTTAAATAATTATTGCTACAAATAAAGAAACGATACCAGAGCCCGGCCTTCTGTGTCCTTCAAACAGGACATGAAAGACTGACGGAGACAAATGCTCCATGCTCTTTTGCATTGAGCAAAGATAGGTTAAATTCTTTGACTTGCAAAAAAATAAATACATATTTAAATTATTATTAACACAAAGCCTGTAAATGTAGTTAAAATCAGTGTGTTAGATTGTTAAGGCAGGTGTTGTCGGGGCGTTATCTTACAAGTTTTTTACATAAAATAAGCTTCGGCTAGGCAAAACATTCAAGCGAGCTTGATGATTTTGCACTCGCCTTGCATTATTTTTGCAGGATAGCGTAAAAGTGAATAACTTTGCAAGCCTATATGGTCAATTGAAAAAACAATGATAAAAAATATCCTTCTCGTGGCATTTGGCGGAGCCGTGGGTTCCGTGTTGCGCTATCTCGTTTCTAAATGGCTTCAAGAAGCATCGTCTGTGGCATTTCCCGTTGGCACGCTGGTCGTCAACGTGGTAGGCTGCCTCCTTATCGGACTCATCTATGGCGCATCTGACCGTTGGGGCATCAGCGGCGACATGCGGCTGCTGCTCAC
The DNA here is from genome assembly GCF_041323955.1 of Prevotella pectinovora. Lineage (NCBI taxonomy): Bacteria > Pseudomonadati > Bacteroidota > Bacteroidia > Bacteroidales > Prevotellaceae > Prevotella > Prevotella pectinovora. Next base: position 2,051,882 of record NZ_JBGLIV010000001.1, on the reverse strand, counting down.
CGTAGGCTTCTGCGGCGGTTTCACCACCTTCAGCACATTCATGAACGAGAGCCTCTCGCTCATGCGTGCCGACAATCTGCTGTCCCTTGCTCTCTATGCCTCGCTCAGCGTAGGACTTGGATTGGTTGCCGTTTGGGCGGGCAGCAGGATATAACAGAACCCCCAAACGCCATGATTGACGTTTGGGGGTAAACTTACTGATGACTATTTGGAATTAAACTTACTGATGCTGATTTGTGGATAAACGTCCTAATAGCCGTTTGGGACTACTTTCTGATGACCGTTTGCTGTCCACTCGCTATGCAGCCAGAATCCCTTGTCCTCCATGCTCCAGCCATGCCACCTGTCGCCGGAAGAAAATATAGTAGAGCACTCCAGCCACGGTGAGTCCCACGGGGAAGGCTCCCCATATTCCCATTATTCCGTATCCCATGTGTATGCCCAAGAGCCAGCTGCAAGGCAGCGACACTAACACGAAGGCAACGAAGGCGATGTAGACCATCGGCTGCACGTGGCCCGTGCCTCTCAGCGCATTGGCATAGCAGCATTGCATGCCGTCGCCAAACTGATACACTATCATTATCAGCGTGACATGGGCGCAGATTTCGGCTATCGTGGCGTCGTTGGCAAAGATGAATCCCGTTTCGTGGCGCAACAAGAACACCGGTATGCTCACCACGCATCCTATCATGCAGATGATGTGGAATCCGGCAGCCGTGACGCGTCGCAGTTCCGTGATGTCGTTCTGTCCCACGTAGAAGCTCACTCTCACCGACACCGCAGCGGCAATGCCGTAGTATATCATGAAGAACACCTGTGATACCGTGATCATCACCTGATGGGCAGCCAGTGCCGTGGTGCCGAGCCATCCCACCAACACTCCCGTCAGCGAGAACGCCGCCGACTCCATTCCCATTTGCAGCGACACGGGCCAGCTCTGCTTGCTCACCTGACGGAACGCTTCGCCGCTGAGACGCGCCTCTCTGAACGAACGGCTATATACCTTATATCTCTTTGAAATCATGAATATCGCGAATGCCACCACGAACATCATCACTCTGCTGAGCATAGTGCTGAGTCCGGCTCCGAGCAGTCCCAGTTCAGGCAGCGGACCGGGACCGTAGATGAGCAGGTAGTTGCCCACGATGTTGGCAACGTTGCCCGCCAGCAGGATATACATCGACATCTTGGTGTTGCCGATGGCGTCGTAGAACTGTTTGAACGAATTGAACCAGCAGGCGAAAGGCACCGAAATCATGTTCACCATCAGATACGGTCTGACGAGCGGCAGCAGTTCCACAGGCTGCCCCAGCTTGTCAACGTTCAGATACACCGCCGTGAGCACACCGAGCAGAATGATGGAAGTGAGAGTGCCGGCAGCCAGTCCGTTTTTCATCACCGAACCAATCTTCTCCCTCTCGCCCCTTCCGAAGAGCTGACCCACCATTGGCGTCAGTCCGTAGCTGAATCCCAGTGCCAGCACGAGGATAATCGCCATTATCGTGTTTACGAAACTCGCAGCCGCCAGTTCCATCACACTATGGTGTCCCACCATCAGCGTGTCGGCAAATCCGAGGATTATGGTGCCCACCTGTCCCACGACGATAGGTATTCCGAGCGACAGCAACATACGGTAGTGGTAAGAATATTTGTTATTCTGTTGAATGTTGATTTTTCTTTGTCCGGTTGTCATAAGTTTGGATTTAGGCTGCAAAGGTACTCTCTTTTCTCTGCATTCCAATATTATTTGTGCAAATACTTGGTACGGCGTCCGGATTTCAACCCATATCGGGCATTAGGGCTTGCTCGGATTTCTGCTATGCCGTTTCCCCTGCCGGCGGCAGGCTGGGCTGATGCCGGCGGCAGCTGATGGGACGGCAGACAGGCCTTTAGTGCGAAAAGCAGGGCAAAATTTGTTACTTTCCACAAAAAACCGTAATTTTGCCTTCGTTTTAAAACAAGATTATATTATACACATGACAAGAAGGCTACCACATGGCACCACTCACTTGAGGGATGCCAACGATGTGGTTTTGTCTTCAGCGCAAACACATGTGGAGAGTTAACTTGAGTATTATTGAATATGTCATCAATAGAAATAAGAAAAGTCAGCACGAAAGCAGACCTGAAGGCGTTCATCGACTTCCATTACGACCTGTATGAGGGCAGTCCGTACGATGCCCCCAACCTGTTCAGCGACGATATGAACACGCTGAGCAAAGACAAGAATGCAGCCTTTGAGTTCTGCGAGGCAGAATATTATATGGCGTTCGACAAGGCGACGGGAAAGATGGTGGGCCGCGTGGCTGCCATCATAAACCACAAGGCAAACAAGAAGTGGGAAAGAAACGACGTGCGCTTCGGATGGATAGACTTCGTCGACGACATCAACGTGTCGGGGGCGCTCCTCTCTGCCGTGGAGCAATACGGCAGGGAGAAGGGTATGACACACGTGGTGGGACCGCTCGGATTCACCGATATGGACCCCGAGGGAATGCTCACCATGGGATTCGACCAGCTCGGCACCATGGCGACGATATACAACTACGACTATTACCCCAAACACATGGAGAGGCTCGGCGGATTCGAGAAAGACAACGACTACGTGGAGTTCAAGCTCTTCGTGCCTAAGACCGTGCCGGAGAAATACGCAAAGGTGGCTTCTCTCATAGAGAAACGCTATAACCTGCACGTGAAGAAACTCACCAAACGGGAAATCTTCGAAGAGGGCTACGGCAGACGAATCTTCGAGATCATAAACGAGACCTTCGCCGGACTATATGGGTATTCGGAACTGACCGACAAGCAGATAGAACAATACATAGGTATGTATTTCCCGATGGCAGACCTCGACCTCATCACGCTGATAGAGGACTGGAACGCCGACAAGAAAATCGTTGGAGTGGGCATCACGCTGCCGTCGCTTGCCAAGGCACTGCAGAAATGCCGCAGAGGCAGACTCACACCGTTCGGATGGTGGCACATCCTCAGAGCCCTCAAGTTCGGACACACCAAGATAGTGGACCTGCTGCTCGTGGGCATACTGCCCGAATACCGTGCCAAGGGAGCCAACTCGCTCCTCTTTGCCGATCTCATCCCGAGATACGTGGAGCGCGGATATGAATGGGGAGAGACACATGTGGAGATGGAGGCAAACGACAAAGTGCAGAGCCAGTGGCAGTATCTCGACTGTGAAAACCACAAGAGGCGCCGCTGCTATATCAAGGAGATAAAGTAATGCCTGTAGCCCTGTTCCTTCCTCCAGAGGTAAGGTCAGGGATTGGGAAACCAACCCGTCAACCCGTAAAACATCAACCATGAGCGAAATCAATATAGAAAACCAAGAACAACAAGAACCACAAGAACCACAGGTGCAATACACCGATGAAAGCATCCGACACCTTTCCGACATGGAGCACATACGCACACGTCCCGGAATGTATATCGGAAGACTCGGTGACGGTTCACTGCCAGAAGACGGCATCTACGTGCTGCTCAAAGAGGTGGTGGACAACTCCATCGACGAGTTCCGCATGAACCAAGGCAAACGCATAGAGGTGGACATCGACGAACACCTACGCGTAAGCGTGCGCGACTACGGACGAGGCATTCCGCAGGGGAAACTCGTAGAGGCGGTGAGCATGCTAAACACGGGAGGAAAATACGACTCAAAGGCGTTCAAGAAAAGCGTGGGACTCAACGGAGTGGGTATAAAGGCTGTAAACGCCCTGAGCCTGAACTTCGAGGTGAAATCGTATCGCGACGGCAAGGTGAGAGCCCTGACATTCGAGAGGGGAGAGCTGAAGACCGACGTCGCAGAGGATACTACCGACGAGAACGGAACATACATCTACTTCGAGCCAGACGCCAAGCTCTTCAAGAACTACTCCTTCCACGACGACATCATAGAGACGATGCTCCGTAACTACACCTACCTGAACACGGGACTCGCCATAATGTATAACGGCAGACGGATACTGAGCCGCAACGGACTCAAAGACCTGCTCAACGACACGATGACCACAGACGGATTGTATCCCATCGTGCATCTCAAGGGCGAAGACATCGAAATAGCCTTCACACACACCGGACAGTATGGAGAGGAATACCACTCATTCGTAAACGGACAGCATACCACACAGGGCGGTACACACCAGAGCGCATTCAAGGAGCATCTGGCAAAGACGATAAAGGAGTTCTTCAACAAGAACTTTGAATATACCGACATCCGCAACGGACTCGTAGGAGCCATCGCCATCAATGTGGAGGAGCCGATGTTTGAGAGCCAGACCAAGATAAAGCTCGGTTCGCAGACCATGAGCCCCGACGGAGTGACCGTGAACAAATATGTGGGCGACTTCATAAAGACAGAAGTGGACAACTTCCTCCACCGCAATGCCGACGTGGCAGAGGTGATGCTCCAGAAGATACAGTCGAGCGAAAAGGAACGCAAGGCGATGGCCGGAGTGACAAAGCTGGCAAGGGAGAGGGCGAAGAAAGCCAACCTGCATAACAGGAAACTCCGCGACTGCCGCATACACTTCAGCGACGTGAAAGACGACCGCAAGGAGGAGAGCGCCATATTCATCACCGAGGGAGACTCGGCAAGCGGAAGCATCACGAAGAGCCGCGACGTGAACACACAGGCGGTGTTCTCGCTCAGAGGAAAACCTCTGAACTCCTTCGGACTGACGAAGAAGGTGGTGTATGAAAACGAGGAGTTCAACCTGCTGCAGGCTGCCCTCGACATAGAGGACGGACTCGACACGCTGAGATACAACAAGGTGATTGTGGCGACGGATGCCGATGTGGACGGAATGCACATCCGACTGCTCATCATCACGTTCTTCCTGCAGTTCTTCCCCGATCTGATAAAGAAGGGACACGTGTTCGTGTTGCAGACACCTCTGTTCCGTGTGAGAAACAAGAAGACGAAGATAAAGTCGAAGGCTGTGAAGGCTACGGCAACGGGAAAGGGAGATTTCGTGACCCGCTACTGCTACACCGAAGAGGAGCGCCTCGACGCAATACAGGAACTGGGACCAGATCCGGAGATAACACGATTCAAAGGACTCGGAGAGATCAGTCCCGACGAGTTCAAGAACTTCATCGGACCCGAGATGCGCCTCGAACAGGTCACGCTGCACAAGACGGACCAGGTGCATAAGCTCCTGCAATATTATATGGGAAAGAACACACCGGAGCGTCAGAACTTCATCATAGACAACCTCGTGATAGAAGAAGACAGACCGGAGGAAGAAGAATAACGGTATGGTAGAGAAACATGACAGACTAAAGCGAAATACAATGAAAAGAAACATTTATTGCTTGATATGCCTCGCCATGGCAATGTTTGCCATCGGGGCTTCGGCACAGTTGCAGGTGAGGATGGACAAAGACAGTCCGATGCGTAAATTGCAGCTCGCCGAGATGCTCGTCACCAATTTCTATGTAGACTCCGTAGACGAGAACAAACTCGTGGAGGACGCCATCAGAGGAATGCTCGACAAGCTCGATCCGCACTCCTCATACACCACACCGAAGGAGACGAAGCAGATGAACGAGTCGCTGCAGGGAAACTTCGACGGCATCGGAGTGCAGTTCAACATGGTGGAAGATACTCTGCTCGTAATCCAGACCATTGCCAAAGGACCGTCGCAGAAGGCAGGCATCGTGGCCGGCGACCGCATCGTGGCAGTAAACGACACGGCGATATCAGGAGTGAAGATGCCGCGCGACCAGATTATGATGAGGCTGCGCGGACCGAAGGGCACTATGGTGAAACTCTCTGTGGTGAGGCGCGAAGTGGCAGACACGCTGACCTTCAACGTGAAGCGTGACAAGATTCCGGTGAAGAGCCTCGACGCATCGTATATCATCCGTCCGGGAGTGGGATACATACGCATCGGCAGTTTCGGAGCCACTACATACGATGAGTTCATGACTGCCGTAAACAAACTGAAGGCTGCGGGAATGAAAGACCTCATTCTCGACTTGCAGGACAATGGCGGCGGATATCTGCAGGCGGCGGTGAAGATAGCCAACGAATTCCTGCCCAAAGACGACATCATAGTATATGCCAACGGACTGAAATCCTCGAGAATGGACTATCGTGCCAACGGGTCAGGCAAGCTGCTCGACGGCAAGGTGGTGGTGCTCGTGAATGAGTTCACGGCATCGGCATCCGAGATCGTGTCGGGAGCCATGCAGGACAACGACCGAGGTATGGTGGTGGGCAGACGCACCTTCGGTAAGGGACTCGTGCAGAGACCCTTCGACATGCCCGACGGTTCGATGATACGCCTCACCATCGCCCATTACTACACTCCTACAGGCCGCTGCATACAGAAGCCATACAAGAAGGGCGACCAGAAAGACTATGCCATGGAACTGGACAAGCGACTGAAGCATGGCGAGCTGATGAATGCCGACAGCATACACTTCGCCGACTCGCTGAAGTTCTACACCCTGCGCAAACACCGTGTGGTATATGGCGGTGGAGGAATCATGCCAGACTATTTTGTGCCTCTCGACACGATGACATACACCAAGTATCACCGTCAGCTCGTGGCAAAGGGAATGGTGACCGACGCCGTGCTCCGCTTCATCGACAACAACAGGAAGTCGCTAAAGCGCAAATACACGGATTTCAATAAGTTTGAGGCAGAATACCAGGTTCCGGAGTCGCTTATTGCCGACATCAGGGAGAGAGGAGAGAAGAAGGATGTGAAGCCGAAAGACAACGAGGAACTGAAACTCACCTTGCCCCGCCTTGCCACTCAGGTGAAGGCTCTTGTGGCGCGCGACATCTGGGATATGGACGAATATTTCCAGATTGTCAACGAGACGAGCGACATCGTGAAGAAAGGACTGGAAACGATAGAGAAGATGTAGTGACAATTATCACAAACGCAACAATGGCTGTATCATCAAGGCTTGATGATACAGCCATTGCTATATTTGCTCTATGGCGATTTCCGTTTCTGATATCCAAAGACTATGATGGGATAACAACAGATGTCAGTTGGAATACATTCGGAATGCCACCATCGTCAGAGACGAGGATTAGAAGTTGTAGATAACGCCGAACTTCAGATCGTTAGTGTTGAAGTGGAAACCGAAACCTTTCTCTCCGTAAGGATGACCGCTCAAGCCCTTGAAGTCAGGGTCATCGTTGTCGCGGTAGCCCAGGAAACCGAGAGCAGCGATGAAGTCAACGCTCTTTGTGAGGCTGACCTTCACACCTGGTGTCACACCAATCTGCCATGCATTGTAGCTGTCGCTTTCCTTGCCGTCATACTTAGCCTTGTAAGTGTTGATAGCGAAACCTGCATCCAGAAGGAATGAAACAGGACCTGCCTTGGCTGCTGTGTAGCGTGCGAATGGAGCAGCGCCAACACCATTTACCTTCAGTCCGTCATAATAGTTGTAGTCGTAGTCGAACTCCAAGCCGATTGCCCACTTGTTTGTGATGTTGTAGCCCACCTGAGGAGCAACTGTGAATGATGTATGGTTGTCTTCGTAGTTACGCCAGAAACCAACTTCACCACCTACAAAAACCTGTGCGTTGGCAGCCACTGTCATGACAAGTGCTACCAAAGTCATAAAAATCTTTCTCATGTTTTCTTTCCTTTTTGGTTATAAATATTGTTGTTATCTTTGTTCCTTGATTTTACACTTCAGCCCGTATTGACTTAGCTCTTCAGCTCGTGTCGATTTAGCTCTTTAATTCGTATTTACTTGACCTCCTGTTGTCTTGCTTTGTCCGTTTTACTAACAGCATCGAATTACTTTAACGAACCATATTCCGCTCCTTTTGCGAACCTCAATTTGTCTCTTTGACGAATTGCAAAGTGTTGTTTACTGATGCAAAGAAAAACATTTGTGTTCTAAATACCAACGTTTTATCTATAAAAATGCCATGCATTAGGAATTTTTTAAGACTATTACGGAATAAGTGAACAATCCGCTTGTCTGATTACCTCAATTATATATTACTCCTGCCAGTGACTTTTTATTGTAGTCAGTAGGATGTCGCTTGACAAAATGTTTACTGATTGCAGCCGCTCCTATCCTTTTTCTTCTTTCACGAACCATCCGTTGCGTTTTATGTATTCGTAGCCGAAACGGCAGCGCAGACAGTCGCGGCGGTCGCAGTATTCCTTTTTCAGTTGCACGATGGCCTGGCTGTCGGCGGCGGTCTCTATCTCCAGTCCGCATTCCTTCCACATCCTTATGATGCTGTTGTCCTCAGCCTTCAGTTCTTCGAGCAGCCGGAAAGCGCGGTCGGTGAGCGTCTCGTCGCCCTTGTGTCTGCCGTAGGCAAAGAGGATAGGGATGGCGGTGTTGAGGATGAGCACTCTGACAGACTGCTTTGACAGCTGCTTTGCCGACTTCTTGCCTTCCGCCCCGAAGGAGTAGTGGGTCTCCCAATATGGTGTGACGTGGGTGGCAAACAGGTCTGACATCTCGTCGACGCTGCGACATTCTATCAGTTGACTCAGATTTGAGCGCCGGTTGTAATAGAGGTTTGCGAGCTGTGAAATCCTGATGTTAGGGAAGTTCTGCGGACGGAGTCTCAGGAATTTCCATTCCGTCGCCGACATCTGTTCCAGGTGGAATTTGTGGTTCAGATATGAGTATTCCCGTCTCAGCTTGGTCAGATAAATGTCGTTTGCCGCCTCTTCGCGGTGTCGCTGCGGAATAGCCTGTTCGTCGAGCAGTCCAGCCTGTCCCAGGAATATCGCCTCTATCTGGAATATGTCGTCGCGGTGGTGGGCCACACTCTGCAGCGACAGCGTGGCAGCCCATTTCTCAAAAGCCTCGCCGTTCACTCCGAAGCCGAAGTTGCGTGCGAGCGTCATGAAGTATGCGTCTTCCCACGATCCGTTTCTCTCCTTCACTCTCCTGCTTATCGCCTCCGTCTTCTGCTCCAGGCGTTCCGTCTGCAGAGCGCTCATCCAGCTGTGTACAGTCAGTTTCTGCAACTGTCCTATCACTTCGTGGCAAGGCGGGAAGCGGTCCTCTCTCAGCAGCCTGGAGTAGTTTGCCGTCACATATTCCGGCACGTCCATCTGCATCTGTCGCATCGTTTCGCCCCGGCTGCTTCTCACCGGCATGTCGTCTTCGCCCACCACGTGAAGAATCACGTTGTCGTATGCCTCGTCCTTGTCGTGGCCATGCAGAAACCAGTCAGACGCCTTGTCGTGAATCTCCACATTGCCAACCCACAGCATCCCGTCCACCTTTATTTTCGCATTGAAGAAGTCAGGTCCGGCGTTGCGGTTGTGGAGTCCCGGGTCAATCACCTCCACCGTCTCTCCCTTGTTCGTGGTCATCCGGTGTAGCGGATACATCCTGTGGCGCCAAATATAATGAAGAAGAATTTCCATCGTGTTTCTCTGTTTGCTGTCAAGTCATGTCGTCATGACTGGCTTGGGATTTATAATCACCTGCGAAGATAACAAAAATCATTGAAATGTCGTCATCCCATAGCAAAAATCAGTTTTTTTTGTCTCCCGGCGAGATAAATTCCACAAATCATGCGTGTTCTGAAAAATATCCGTATATTTGCAAATACAAATTGCAAATATAACAAGCATGGGCCAGTGGTCATGCCATTTTGGCCCGTTGTCGTTTTAATCAAGAATCAACAGCAATGACTTATTCAATTGAAAAAGTAACGACATTGATAGGGGCGCGTAGATATGGAGACCAAGCCGCCAACATCGGCTTTCTGCTCACCGACAGCCGTTCCCTCTGTTTCCCTGAGGAAACGTTGTTCTTTGCCCTCAAGTCCGGCCGTCGCAATGGCCATGAGTTCATACCCGACCTTTATCGTCGAGGAGTGAGAAACTTTGTTGTGGACGCATTGCCACAAGACTATGCCACCACTTATCCAGGTTCCAATTTCCTCAAGGTAATCAGTCCGCTCGAAGCGCTGCAGCGCCTTGCCGAGCGTCATCGCGACGAGTTCAACATCCCCGTCGTGGGCGTAACGGGCAGCAACGGCAAGACCATTGTCAAGGAGTGGCTCTATCAGTTGCTCTCTCAGTCGCTCAGCGTCACGCGCAGTCCTCGTAGCTACAATTCCCAGATTGGCGTTCCGCTCTCCGTCTGGCTGCTCGGCGAGCAGTCACAGGTGGGAGTATTCGAGGCAGGCATCAGCCAGCCCGGCGAGATGCAGGCACTGCGCAACATCATACAGCCCACCATCGGCGTGATAACCAATATCGGCAGTGCCCATCAGGAGAATTTTCCTTCGATGGAAGCCAAGGTGGACGAGAAGCTCGACCTCTTCCGCGACGCCAGCGTGATAGTATATCCCGGCGACAGCAAGGAGATAGCCAGCCGAGTGGGCGAAAGGGCGTTCAAGGGCGAACACCTGTGGTGGTCGGTTGCCGACGCCAATGCTCCGCTATATATAAAGAATGTGGAGAAGGGCGAGACCTCCACCACCGTTACCTATATATATAATAAGGTTGGCGGGGAATGTCAGTACACCCTGCCTTTCATCGACGAGGCATCCATCGAGAATTCCATCACCTGCTGCGCCGTATGCCTATCGCTCGGTATTTCTGCCGCCGACATCGCCGGGAGAATGCCGAAGCTGGAGGCTGTCGCCATGCGACTGGAGGTGAAGCAGGGCCAGCATGGCTGCACGCTCATCAACGATTCCTACAATTCCGACATCAACTCTCTCGACATAGCCCTCGACTTCATCAGTCGCCGTCCCGACCATAAGGGCCGTCGCCGCACACTGATTCTCAGCGACATCCTGCAGAGCGGAATGACGCGCGACCAGCTTTATGCAGAGGTGTCAGAACTATGCGTCAAGAGGGGAGTGGAGAAATTCATCGGTGTGGGTCCCGACCTCATGGCAGAGGCAGACAGAATCGGGGTGGGGGAGAAATACTTCTTCCCCGACAGTCAGACCTTCATCAAGAGTCCCGTCTTCAGCACACTCCGCGATGAGGTGATACTCATAAAGGGAGCGCGCGCCTTCGGTTTCGACGGCATCAGCGAACTCCTGGAGCAGAAGGTGCATGAAACCATCCTTGAGGTGAACCTCCAGGCAGTGGTAGACAATCTCAACTACTACCGCTCTTATATGAAGCCCGAGACCAAGCTCGTATGCATGGTTAAGGCAAATGCCTATGGCAGTGGAGCGGTGGAGGTGGCAAAGACATTGCAGGACCACCGTGTGGACTATCTCGCCGTTGCCGTTGCCGACGAGGGAGTGACGCTCCGCAAAAACGGAATCACGAGCAATATCATGATAATGAATCCGGAGATGACGGCATTCAAGACGATGTTCGACTATGACCTCGAACCTGAGGTCTACAGTTTCCGTCTGCTCGACGCCCTTGTCAAGGCTGCCCGGCGCGAGGGAATCACGGGCTACCCCGTACACATCAAGCTCGACACCGGAATGCACCGTCTCGGCTTCAACCCCAAGACCGACATTGACGAACTGATACATCGTCTGCAGTCGCAGAACGCCATCATCCCCCGTTCAGTGTTCTCGCATTTCGTGGGTTCCGACAGTGACGACTTCGACAATTTCTCAAAGATGCAGTTCGACCTCTTCGATGAGGCGAGCAGCAAGCTTCAGGCAGCGTTTCCCCACAAGATCCTGCGCCATATCTGCAACTCTGCCGGCATCGAACACTTCCCAGAACGCCAGCTTGATATGTGTCGTCTCGGTCTCGGACTATATGGCATCGACAGTCGCGACAACCATATACTGAACAATGTGAGCACTCTGAAAACCACCATCCTGCAATTACGTGATGTGCCGAAGGAGGAGACAGTGGGCTATAGCCGCAAGGGGCACCTGACGCGCGACAGCCGCATCGCAGCCATTCCGATAGGATATGCCGACGGACTGAACCGCCACCTGGGCCGTGGCAACTGCTACTGTCTGGTGAACGGACAGAAGGCTCCTTATGTTGGCAACATCTGCATGGATGTGGCGATGATCGACGTCACTGGCATACCGTGCAAGGAGGGTGACACAGTGGAAATCTTCGGCGACCATCTGCCAGTGACAGTTCTCTCCGATGTACTCGACACCATCCCATACGAGGTGCTCACCAGTGTGTCAGACCGCGTGAAGAGGGTGTACTACCAGGATTGATATCTTAACCCCAACGGTCATTTCGCCTGTATTCTCACAGTCAGGCAATACGGTTGCCATAAAGGATGGCAAGAAATACATGAACAGATAACATAAAGACAAAACTTTGTTGCTTCCGTCAGCATTCCGATTAACAATGCGAATGCTGGCGGATTTTCTTTTTATCAGTGTCAGGCGATTCTCATTTCTTTTTGGAACAGGGAAAGGAGAAACAGATTGATGCGATGATTACGGATTAATACTGTTTGTTTTCTTTTTTATTGATTTTTTTGCGGAAAGAAGAAAAAAACGCTATCTTTGCAGGCTAGAACAAACAATATTAATCTTATATTAAAACAAATGGCTTCAATACAAACTACTAAGATGTCCAACTTCCGTTGGGTGATTTGTGCTTTGCTGTTTTTGGCAACTACTGTCAACTACATGGACCGTCAGGTTCTGTCGCTGACATGGAAAGACTTTATCGCTCCAGAATTCCACTGGACCGACGATGATTACGGAACGATAACCGGTTGGTTCTCAATCTTCTACGCTGTATGCAACCTCTTCGCTGGTAAGTTCGTAGACTGGATGGGAACAAAGAAGGGCTACCTCATCGCCATCTTCGTATGGTCTACAGGTGCCGTTCTCCACGCCCTCTGCGGTGAGGCAGCTATGCTCATCGAGGGATACGACTCTATAGAAGCCCTGCGTCTTGTGCAGGCAGGTTCCGATGCTGCCGTGGCAATCGCCACCGTCAGCGTATGGCTCTTCCTCTCATGCCGCCTCGTGCTGGCAGCCGGTGAGGCAGGCAACTTCCCTGCTGCCGTGAAGGTTACGGCAGAATACTTCCCAAAGAAAGACCGCGCTTTCGCCACTTCAATCTTCAACAGCGGAGCTTCAGTAGGAGCCCTCGCCGCACCTGCCACCATTCCGTTGCTCGCCAACGCCTGGGGCTGGGAGATGGCATTCGTGGTGATCGGTGTGCTCGGTTATGTATGGATGGGCCTCTGGATATGGCTCTATGACAAACCACGCAAGAGCAAGTTCACCAACACTGCCGAGCTTTCATACATCGAGCAGGACGAGGAAGAGGAGAAAGCTGCCGCCGAGTCAGAAGAGGAACACACTGAGGAGAAGACAATCGGATTCCTCAAGTGCTTCACCTTTCCACAGACATGGTCGTTTATCGTGGGCAAGTTCATGACCGACGGCGTATGGTGGTTCTTCCTCTTCTGGGCTCCGGCATACTTCTCGGATGTTTACGGCTACACCTCAGACAGTCCGATGGCTATTGCCCTCATCTTCACACTCTACGCCATCGTTACGGTGTTGAGCATCGGCGGCGGTTACCTCCCCACATATTTCGTTGACAAGAAGGGTATGAATCCATACATCGGCCGTATGCGTGCCATGTTGATATTCGCATGCTTCCCGTTGCTCGGTCTTATCGCCCAGCCAATGGGAGAAATCAGCGCATGGTGGGTGGCAATCATCATCGGATTTCTCGGCGCAGGCCATCAGGCATGGTCAGCCAACCTCTATTCCACCATCGGCGACATGTTCCCTAAGTCTACAATCGCCACAATCACCGGTATCGGTGCCATGGCAGGAGGTATCGGCTCGTTCCTCATCAACAAGGGTTCAGGTATGCTCTTCACCTATGCCGAGAACGCTGCACAGTTCAGCTTCATGGGCTTCGAGGGCAAGAAGGGCGGCTACATGATCGTGTTCTGCATCTGTGCCGTGGCATACCTCATCGGATGGGTTATCATGAAGATCCTCGTGCCGAAATACAAGCCAATCGTAGTGGACTGATGATAAATCGCGGAACCTCCTGACCGCAATCAGTTCTGGAATATTACAATGAACTGCCTGATGGCCGTTTGGGGATAATCCGCAGTAAGACAACACGTGTCTGGCATACAGATAAACCCAAAACGGTCATTAGGCCGTTCAATTTAGTATTTTAATACTGCTTGCTGTCTTTTGCTTTTTATAAGGCGTCTTTTGTCTGTTTTTAATTCGCAATAGCCTGCTATTACTCATTAAAAGCCAAACAAAATCTATCCTTCAAAAAAACAAAATCCATGCAAGCCCTAACGACCGATTTGGGATAAAAAACAGCTGTAAGTTCTTCGAGTAAAAGCGACTCTGGACTTACAGCTGTTTTTTGTATGCCGAATGTTCTTGTTCTTTTTCGGAAAGGAGATGTGCGGTGTTGTTTTTCCGGGAAATCTCTTGCATACAACACCAGGACAGACTCAACACCTTCGTGTCAAGGGAGGAGCAAAAGCCGCTACCGCAACCAACCTCAGAAAAGCCAGTTACTTGCCACGCATGCAATGATGATGATTGCAGCAAGAATAGAAAGTGTGACGAAGAGAACACGGGAAATCATCTTGCGTCTCTTTCTCACTCTCAAAGATTGCTGCTTGAAAGATTCAGTATCGTCCTTATGATGCCTATGGTGGTGATGGTGGACGTGTTCGTGATAGTGATGTCCGATGGTAGCTTTAGTATTTATGTTCATTGACTTAATATTTTTTTGACCGTCCATTGTCAGCGACAAGGTCACATTGAGGGAAATAATAGTAGTTATAATAGTTCGTGCAGCTTGTGGAACCATCCGTCCCTCCATGCTTGCATTGCGCTTCCGTGTATGGAAACATATTTACACTGTTGCAAAAGTAATGAATAATTCCGATATAAATAGGTGACGTGTTTTCATTAACGTTTTTTATATTTCCGTCATCCCTCTCCGCTACGTCTCAATGCCGTTGGGAAACACGGCATGAAAGCCCTCCGGCGGACAATCCTCATGGCAATGATGTGGCATTAACTTTCTCAATCTTTCTTTCCGTATATCCGCAAAAGTCATTAACTTTGCATCCGTTGCGCCGTTTTCTCCATACTGCCGGAACAACCTTCTGGAGTTCGGAGCGGAGCATTAGAGTTTTGATAACAGACTATTCTACCTAATTGCAAAAATGGAAAAAAATAAGACTTATACCTTTGACGAGGCCTTTCGTGCCTCTATGGAATATTTTGGCGGAGACGAACTTGCTGCAAGAGTGTGGGCCAACAAGTATGCGCTGAAAGACAGTTACGGCAATATCTTCGAACAGACGCCGACAGACATGCACTGGCGTATCGCCCGTGAGGTGGCGAGGATAGAAAACCACTATCCCAATCCGCTCACAGAGCAGCAGGTGTTCGAACTGCTCGACCACTTCCGCTATATCGTGCCGGCAGGCAGTCCGATGACCGGCATCGGCAACGACCACCAGGTGGCATCGCTCTCAAACTGCTTCGTGATAGGTCTCGACGGCGACGCCGACTCCTATGGCGCCGTGATGCTCATGGACGAGGAGCAGGTGCAGCTGATGAAACGCCGCGGCGGAGTGGGCCACGACCTTTCGCAGCTCCGTCCGAAGGGCACTCCGGTGAACAACTCTGCACTCACCTCAACAGGTGTCGTGCCATTCATGGAGCGCTTTAGCAATTCCACACGCGAGGTGGCACAAGACGGCCGCCGCGGAGCCCTGATGCTCTCTATCAGCGTGAAGCATCCCGACAGCGAGGCGTTTATCGACGCCAAGATGCAGGAAGGTAAGATTACAGGTGCCAACGTGTCGGTGAAACTCGACGACGAGTTCATGCAGTGCGCTATAGATGGCAAGGAATACACACAGAAATTCCCTATCGACAGCGATGCGCCGATAGTGACTAAGAAGGCAGACGCCAAGAAACTGTGGGAGAAAATAGTACACAACGCATGGAAGAGCGCCGAACCGGGAGTGCTCTTCTGGGACACCATACTCCGTGAGAGCATACCCGACTGCTATGCCGACCTCGGATTTCGCACGGTGTCTACAAACCCATGCGGAGAGATACCGCTCTGTCCGTATGACTCATGCCGACTGCTCTCGGTGAATCTCTATTCATACGTGGTGAACCCATTCACACCGGAGGCATACTTCGACTTCGACCTCTTCAAAAAACACGTGGCGCTGGCACAGCGCATCATGGACGACATCGTGGACATGGAGATGGAGAAGATAGACAAGATAATAGAAAAGGTGAAGAGCGACCCTCAGGCAGATGTGGTGAAGGAGACAGAGCTGCATCTCTGGCAGAAGATAAAGCGCAAGAGCGCCATGGGACGCCGCACGGGAGTGGGAATCACTGCCGAGGGCGACATGCTGGCTGCCATGAACCTGCGCTACGGCACTCAGGAGGCGACAGACTTCTCAGTGGAGGTACACAAGACGCTTGCCCTCGCCGCCTACCGTTCGTCGGTGGTGATGGCAAAGGAGCGCGGAGCCTTCGAGGTGTACGACTCAGAGAGGGAGAAGAACAATCCGTTCATCAACCGCATCCGTGAGGCAGAGCCGGAACTCTATGCCGACATGCTGAAATATGGCCGCCGCAACATCGCATGCCTCACCATCGCCCCGACAGGAACAACCAGTCTGATGACCCAGACCACAAGCGGCATCGAACCGGTGTTCATGCCCGTATACAAGCGCCGTCGCAAGGTGAACCCTACGGACACCGACGTACACGTGGACTTCGTTGACGAGTCAGGCGACTCGTTCGAGGAATTCATCGTCTTCCACCATAAGTTCCTGACATGGATGAAGATTAACGGCTACGACACCGAGAAACGATATACCCAGGAGGAACTCGACCAGCTCGTGGAGAAATCGCCATATTATAAGGCCACGGCAAACGATGTGGACTGGCTCATGAAGGTGCGTATGCAGGGAGCGATACAGAAATGGGTGGACCACAGCATCAGCGTGACCATCAACCTGCCGAACAACGTGGACGAGCAGCTCGTAAACCGTCTCTATGTGGAGGCATGGCGTTCGGGCTGCAAGGGATGCACGGTGTATCGCGACGGATCACGTTCGGGAGTGATGATTGCCGTGGAGAAGAAAGACAAGAAGAAAGCGGAGGAGAAGCATATCTGCGAACCGCCTACCGTGACAGAGGTGCGCCCCAAGGAACTGGAATGCGACGTGGTGCGATTCCAGAACAACAAGGAGAAGTGGGTGGCATTCGTAGGTCTGCTCGACGGATACCCATACGAGATATTCACCGGTCTTCAGGACGACGAGGAGGGAATCTCGCTGCCAAAGAGCGTGAACAAGGGAAAGATCATCAAGAAGATAGACGAAAACGGAAAGAAACGCTACGACTTCCAGTTTGAGAACAAGCGCGGCTACAAGACCACCGTTGAAGGACTGTCAGAGAAGTTCAACCCCGAATACTGGAACTACGCCAAGCTCATCTCCGGCGTGTTGCGCTACCGCATGCCTATTGCCAACGTGATAAAGCTCGTGGGCCAGCTCCAGATGGACAGCCAGAGCATCAACACATGGAAGATAGGAGTGGAGAGAGCCCTCAAGAAATATATAGTAGACGGAACGGAGGCAAAGGGACAGAAATGTCCGGTCTGCGGTCAGGAGACACTCGTATACCAGGAGGGATGCCTCATCTGCAAGAACTGCGGATCATCACGTTGCGGATAAATACAAGCCCCATGATGAGACTCACACAAGGAAAGATATTCATCAAAGACATGCGTTTCCACGCCCGTCATGGCGTGTTGCCGCAAGAGACGCTCACCGGCGGAGACTTTCTCGTCTCCGTCGAGGCGGGCTGTCAGTTGCAGCGTGCCACAGAGACCGACGATGTGGCAGACACGCTGAACTATGCCGACATCCACAGAATGGTGAAAGAAGAGATGGCAGTGCCCTCGAAACTCATCGAACACGTGGCAGGAAGGATAGGCAGACGCATACTCAGCGAGATGCCCCAGATAGAAGAACTGACAGTCAGCGTGACCAAAGAAAACCCTCCGATGGGGGCTGACAGCAGGGGTGCAGGTGTTCAGTTGCACTGGAGAAATGACGAAAAAGACAACTAAATGTTCAATATTCCGCATTTTTGTTATCAAAGACAAAACTTATGACTAAATTTGCAGAAGTGAAGAAATACAGCTGTTATACATTGATACGTGCGCTGCTGGTGGCGGCGTTCATGATTCTTGTGGTGGCAGACGTCGTCGCAAGACAGTTCACGCTCGTCATCGACGCCGGACATGGAGGACATGATGCCGGGGCAAAGGGCAGTTTCTCATACGAGAAGAACATCAACCTGAAGATGGCGCTCGCCTTCGGGTGCTATGTGGAGAAGAACTGTCCCGACGTGACAGTGATATACACCAGAAAGACCGACGTCTTCGTGCCGCTCCACAAGCGGGCCGACATCGCCAACAAGAACCGCGCCGACGTGTTCATCTCCATCCATACCAACGCACTGCCCGGAGGCAGGATAGCCCGCGGAATGGAGACCTACACGATGGGAATGCGGCGGTCTAACGAGAAACTCAGTGCGGCGCAGCGCGAGAACGCTGTCATCACCTATGAGAGCGACTACAAGGAACGGTATGAGGGCTACGACCCCAACTCTCCTGAGAGCGCCATCATGTTTGAGTTCATCCACGACAAGAATATGGCGAAAAGCGTGGAACTCGCCAAACACGTGCAGAAAAGCGTGTGCTCCACGGCAAACCGTCCCGACAAGGGAGTGAAGCAGGACGTGTTCCTCGTTTTGAGAGAGACATCCATGCCGGCATGTCTGATAGAGCTGGGCTTCATCACCACTCCCGACGAGGAGCGGCTGCTCAACGATGATGCCAGCATCGAC
Source organism: Prevotella pectinovora (assembly GCF_041323955.1). Classification (NCBI taxonomy): domain Bacteria; kingdom Pseudomonadati; phylum Bacteroidota; class Bacteroidia; order Bacteroidales; family Prevotellaceae; genus Prevotella; species Prevotella pectinovora. Next base: position 2,033,044 of record NZ_JBGLIV010000001.1, on the reverse strand, counting down.
AATATCGCCAGAGGCATATACAGTGCTTTTGCGAAATACAAGAATGACAACTATTCCGGCGTCAACGTGCCATTGGTGGCGCCAAAGGAGTCAGACAAGGTGAGCCTGCCGACGCTCATTCCGCAGGACGATGCGGACAAACAGAAGAACCGCAATGCCGCAAGAAATTCTGAAACAACGGCAAGCAAACCTCAGTCAGCCCCCAGCCAACCGAGAAGGGCGGCAGCGAAAACCGTCAATGCCCCTGCCGGAACGTCAAAGGCAGACGATGACGACGCTCCCGTTTTCAAAGTTCAGATAATGGCAAACGCCACGAAGGAGGCAAAGAACAGTCCGCGCTTCAAGGGATACGACGGAATAGACATGTATGAGGAAGGCGGAATGTACAAATACACCATCGGCGCCTCTACCAACTACAATGCCATCAACCGTCTGAGAGCTTCGCTCGCCACAGAATTCCCGGGATGCTTCATCGTGGCATTCAGAAACGGCAGCAAGATGAACATCACCGAGGCGATACGCATCTTCAAGCAGCGGCGCTGACATGATAACGCTGCCAGCGGAAGGCGGTTTTGCCGATGGGAGCAGGAGTGGTGCAAGTGATATCATACATATATATAATATATAACAAACAGAAAAGACCCTATATGAAGTATTTTACCAAAGAAGTGAAAATCGCCATTGTGGCAATCGTAGGTCTCGTAGTGCTCTTTCTCGGAATGAACTTCCTGAAGGGACTCGACCTCTTCTCGTCCGAAAGCAAATACTACATATCCTTCAAGGACATCAGCGGACTGAGTTCCTCATGCCCCATCTATGCCGACGGCTATCAGGTGGGTGTGGTGAGAAACATCCAATACGACTATGGCCAGACAAAGGATATCATCGTTGAGGCAAGCATCAACAAAGACATGCGCATACCTAAAGGCAGCAGCGCAGAAATAGTTAGCGACCTCATGGGCAACGTGAAGGTGAACCTGCTCCTTGCCAACAATATGCGTGAGCGCATCAACCCGGGAGAGACCATCGTGGGAGGCATCAACGACGGTGCGATGGGACAGATGAAAGACCTCATACCTATCGTGCAGAAGATGCTGCCGAAGCTCGATTCCATACTCTGCAGCGTGAACACGCTGCTGCAGGATCCTGCCATCGCCAACTCGCTTCATAATGTGGAGACCGTCACCGGCAACCTCACCACATCTACAAGACAGCTCAACACGCTTCTCGGAACGCTCAACAGACGAGTGCCGGGACTTCTCGCCAAGGCAGACAACGTGATTGACAACACGGAGGTGATAACAGGCAAGCTCGCCAAGGTAGACGTAGACGGCACGATGCAGAAGGTGAACACCACGCTGCAGAACGTGCAGGAGTTCACCCATCAGCTCAACAACAACCAGGGTTCCCTCGGACTCCTAATGCGAGATCCTAACCTCTACTACGACCTGAACGCCACAGTGAAGTCGGCAGATTCCCTGCTCATCGACCTCAAGGCGCATCCGAAACGCTACGTACACTTCTCCATCTTCGGAAAGAAGGATAAATGATAAATAGCGGAAAAGTAGACAGAAAGAATAACCATAATCTCCCCTGAGGGGGATAACGAGAGGAGGCTGGTTTCCGATCCATGATTCATTGTCGCTATGAGATGAAATCATGAGGAAGCCAGCCTCCTTCCTGTTCCAGCAGGTCGCGGCGCGTTTCCTCTCCGTTTTCTAAATTCCACTATAAAAGCACGTTACAAATTTGTTGCAAAATAAAGTCTACACCCATTTGTGTAATCCGATTTTTTTTGCGAAATTTGCACACGCTTTTCGGGATATTACCCTATGGAGATATGGCGAAAAGCAGAAAAACAAGTAATTAAAGACAAGTATAGCGACAATTCTTTTTTATCAGAAAGTATATATATGGCCGATACTCCCAATGCTCTATGGGACAAGAGTCTCTTGCTCATTAAAGAGAATGTCTCACCGCAGCAGTTCAATACATGGTTCAAGCCAATAGTGTTCGAGGCTTACAAGAAGGAGACGAACACTCTGTTGGTGCAGGTTCCGAGTCCATTCGTTTACGAATACTTGGAAGAGAACTTCATTGATCTGTTGGGAAAGGTGCTTACACGCACTTTCGGCAAAGATGTCAAGCTTTCGTATCGCGTCGTTACCGACAAGACGAACAATCTTGCACAGATACTCACTTCCGACCCTCCAGCCGGAATCAACGACCAGAAGCCGAAGCAGACACGCAACAACCAGTCGCCGACACCGCTCGACGCTGCCAAGCCACAGCAGATAGCATCGCAGCTCAACACCCACCTCACCTTCAGCAACTATATCGAAGGAGCGAGCAACAAGCTGCCGAGATCCGTGGGACAGTCTATCGCCGAGCATCCTAATACCACACAGTTCAACCCGATGTTCATCTACGGACCGTCGGGATGCGGCAAGACACACCTCATCAACGCCATCGGAGTGCGCACCAAGCAGCTCTATCCGCAGAAGAGAGTACTGTATATCAGTGCGAGACTCTTCCAGGTGCAGTACACCAATGCCGTGAGAAACAACACCGTGAACGACTTTATCAACTTCTATCAGACCATCGACATGCTGATAGTGGACGACATACAGGAGTGGGTATCGGCACAGAAGACACAGGAGACATTCTTCCATATCTTCAACCACCTCTTCATGAACGGCAAGCGCATCATACTGGCGAGCGACCGTCCGCCGGTAGACCTGCAGGGAATGAGCGACCGACTGCTCACCCGATTCAGCTGCGGACTCATCGCCGAGCTGGAGAAGCCGAACGTGGAACTATGTATGGATATCCTGCAGAACAAGATAAAGCGCGACGGACTGCACATCCCGGAGACCGTGGTGCGCTTCATTGCAGAAACGGCCAACGGCAGCGTCAGAGACCTCGAGGGAGTGATAAACTCGCTGATGGCATACTCCGTAGTGTACAACTGCAATATCGACATGCGGTTGGCAGAGCGGGTGATAAAGCGTGCTGTCAAGATCGACGACAACCCGTTGACCATCGACGATATCCTTGACTCCGTGTGCAACCACTTCTCCGTCACCGTGGCAGCCGTCAACGGCAGAAGCCGCAAGCGTGAATATGTGGAAGCGCGTCAGGTGTCGATGTATCTCGCACAGAAATACACCAAGATGCCGGCATCGAGAATAGGTAAGCTTCTCGGCGGCAGAGACCACTCTACGGTGATTCACAGCTGCACCAAGGTTAACCAGCGCATGACCACCGACAAACTCTTCATGGACGAGATTACGAGCATTGAGAACTCGTTCAAGCTGAAGAGGTAAAATAAACATCATTGTTGCGTACTTCCTTTCTCAAGCGAAAAGGTAAATCGTGTGCTGGCGGTCATCCGTCAGGACAAGGCGACAATGCGGGTAAAGGCAATAATCTATAATCCTTTTTCATTTCGTGAAAAGGATGAGGACATAGGCAATCATAAATAAGAAAGTAACTGGGGAAGTGTGTCAAGAGGCGCATTTCTCCTTTTTTTATTTCATTTTTCTTTGTAACATCCGTTGTCACATTCCCATTGAATGCCATGTGATAATTAGTAAAATCAAAAATATGTTACATAAAACCGCTTGTTTTTTACCTTTTTTGTTACATATTTAATAATAAAAGCTTTTGGGATTGGAAATAAATACTTAATTTTGCAGCAGTAAAATGAAAAGTGCGACTAAATGTCGTTTATCCCCATCGACTAAAGCCATCACCTGCGGTGCTGAAAGGCGCCATCGCTAATTAGATTTAAGAATATGTAAGTTGGCAGGCGATTCGCAAAATGAATCCATAGGGTCACTCGCTGAGAGTCTGGCTCCCCCAAAAGTATGCCAATAGGCAATATGTAAGCTTAAAGATGAAAAGCAGCTGGAAAATGGCTGAAGCCACTAAAGAAGTATAAATGTGTCGTAAATTAAAAAAGAAATCAGTTATGAAAACTTCTGACAAGACTTCAATGGCAATCAACGGTTATGCCAATTCCGGTAACATAGTTCGTTATGTGTGGCCATACGCCGCATTGCTGATTATCTGCTTAGTGCTGGTGGTCTTCTTTTGACGTGTCCGACGGCAAGGCTCCATACCACTGCATATTCTCATGGCTGTCTTATCTTTGGATAAGTGGCGGAAAAGCCGTTCGTTCGATCATAGTCTGACTATGGATAAAGAAAAGTCGGACTGATGCATGGAGACGGGACAATTAAAAAAGATTATAGAGAGAACTGTTCACAAATATTGGACAGGAACTATTGAAGATAGAAATTTTGATTGTTGATTATATGAATTTGATGTTTAGTATTTGTACCATTAAGTAAGAAAAAGAGCATTTTTTTGTAGATTAATTTTTTTATATTGTAGATTAGATTCAACAGTCGGGGTTGTCGTGAGACACCTCCGATTTTTGTTTGTCCTGTCCTTCGTCGTTTCGCTTCATTCTCACACCTTGTTTCATGAGATACTTCCGCTATTTTTGTCATTATGCATCCTCCGTTCCGTCGTCCTCGTTTTCCGTACAAATAATACCATTTTGGGGCACGGTGCTTGCCCAACATGGGCAAGGTGCTTTCTCAACAGGGGCAAGCTGCTTGCCCCACTTGGGCATGATTTCTGCTGTTTTTTCTTACAAATTCCGGAGGATGTGATATGTCCAAATCCCGTCTGATTTCCAGATTGAATATATATTTCTTGCCACTTGGTGAGGGTGAAAACTCATTCAAATCGAACCTGATTATTATTTTACCGTCACTTATTCATCCACTTGGTTTTTATTTAGTACTTTTGCACTTGGTTATTTGATCATTACGTTTAGAAAATCAAGGATTGAGATGAACAAGGTCTTGTCATTTGTGAAGAAGTGGACCCTACTGTGTGCCATGCTGGTTGGCAGCGTGTTGTATCTGTTGTTCAGCGATGTTCCGCTGCTGCAGCCGATGGGCGATGTCATGGGGCCGGCGTTGGTGGAAATGGTGCCATACGTCATTTTTGCCCTATTGTATGTCACATTCTGCAAAATAGACATATCCAACCTGCGACCACGCGCATGGCATTTCTGGTTGCAGTTTATTCGCACATCCATTTCCGCCTTCTTTGTCCTCCTTATGATGTATTTCGCTGATGGCGATGTGAAACTCGTTCTTGAAGGATGTTTCATCTGCTTCATCTGTCCTACGGCAGCCTCAGCAGCCGTAGTGACAGAGAAATTAGGCGGCAGCATAGCCTCGCTCACGGTATATACGCTGATAGCCAATATCGTCACCAGCATCATCATCCCCTTGTTTTTCCCGATGGTGGAGAAGAGTGCCGACATCACCTTCCTCTTCGCCTTTGGCATGATAATGCGTAGGGTGGTAACGGTGTTGCTCCTGCCCCTCTGTCTTGCCCTGCTCACGAGGCGCTATCTGCCTAAAGTGGCAGGAGCCATAAAGCGCCGCAAGAACCTCGCTTTCTATATGTGGGCGTTCAATCTGAGCATCGTCACAGGTATGACCGTACACAATATCGTCGACGCCGAAGTGGGAGGCATCACCCTGTCGCTCCTTCTCATCCTGCCCCTGTTTGTATGTCTCGTGCAGTTTGCCATCGGCAAGTGGGTGGGCGGCTTCTTCGGCGACAGAGTAAGCGCCGGACAGGCTTTGGGTCAGAAGAACACCATCGTTGGCATCTGGCTCACCGTAACCTTCCTGAATCCCGTGGCTGCCGTAGCGCCAGGAGCCTATGTGTTGTGGCAGAATCTCGTGAATTCATGGCAACTCTGGTGTAAGGAGAAATACGGCTATCTCAAGTGGTGATGCGTCAGTGGAATAACCGTTTTTCGTGGCGTTTGTCATAAGGTTTGGCCTTCATCCATGCAATATTCTTTGGAACGGTAGATTTTATTATCAGACAGGCAGATGAGTCCGTTGGCAATCATGGCCAGAGATTAGTTTTGGCGTGACGCTCAAGTAATGGTGAAAGAATAACTTGATCAAATTTTGACCTGTATTTTTGTCGGTTTTGGAGTTTGGAAGAGGGAGCATAGCGGGCTATGTGACCGATGACAAATTTCAAAAACGGCAAAAAGACAGAGCATAAGAATAGAAAACCTTATTTCCTCAAAATTGGTCAAGCTATTTTTTTACCATTACCTAAAACTCCTGAAAAATTTGCTCTTGTCAAAAACAAATCGTAACTTTACAACCTCAAACTAAAAATTGAATGATATGAAGAAGGCCATTGTTTCATTCGTTTTGTCCTTGATGTTCCCGTTGGTACTTTTCGCCGACGGCTACACCTCATTGTGGAAACAATACAATGAGGCCAAGACCAAGGATTTGCCAAAGACGCAGATCAAGATTCTGAACAAGATAATCGCCCAGGCAAAAGCCGGCAAGAGCTATGGCAACCTGCTGAAAGCGGAGTTTGATAAAGTAGCGACTGCATCGGGCATTTCAGATGAATTGTTCCAGTCAGAACTGTCCGCCTTGAAGAAGGCTGCGGGCGAAGCCTCAGCAGTAGACCCCGCCTTGGCTGCGGTATACAACTGTGCCCTTGGCTACAGCTATTCTCTTGTTGCTAAAAGTCACTACAAATCTGACAGCAAGAAACTCAGTCGCGAGTATTTCGACAAGGCACTTGCCGATCCCGAAATGCTTGCATCAAAGAAGGCGCTCGATTATGCACCGTTTGTGAGTGAAGGCGTCGACAGCGAGATATTCGGAAACGACCTGCTCAGTCTGGTAGGTTATTACTCAGAGCGTTATGCCCTTCTCAATGACTATTATAACAAGGCGGGCAACCGCAGGGCTTCGCTCGTCACAGCTCTTTGGATGCTCGAAAAGAGAGTCAAGGCCAATCCCGTGAAAAAGGTCATCAAGGGTAATACCTATCTGGCAAGCCTCGACTCCCTGGTGGCTCTCTATGGCGACCTGAAGGAATGTGGCGAGGTGGCAATCGCAAAATACGATTACATGGCAGACTGTCAGGATGTAACACCGAAACAGAAAGTGGATTATATCATGTTTGCCAAGCAGAAATGGGCAGCTTGGAAAGGTATAAACCGGTTTGAGCGATACTATGCGGAGATGGTGCGGCCGGGATTCGAAATGAATGTAGGAAACACCTATCTGCCGAACCATGAAGACACCCTGAGCATCGAGGCACGCAATCTGAAACATCTAACAGTCAGCCTTTACCGACTGGATACCAAGTCGTATCTCGATGACAGGACAAACAATTTCAACATAGACAAGGCAAAGAAACTCATCATCGCGAAGTCGAAGGTGGTGATTGACCTGCCGGTGGTTTACGAAAACGAATACGACATCAACAAACTCTATGCGAAGCTGCCGAAGATGCAGCCGGGAATGTATTATGTGGTGGTTGAGGCAGACAACAAGAAGCTGAAACCGATAAATGCCGTTTTCACTGTCTCCGATGTATTTGTTGGTAGTCTGCCATTGCCGGGCGACAAGGTGAGATACGCCATCATGAGTGCCACTACCGGACAGCCGCTTGCCGGCGCAAAACTGCAGTTGTGGCGCGACAACAAGGTGATTTCAACGCTGACCGCTGATGAGAAAGGCAAAGTGGTGACGAACAGCCAGGAGCCATACTATGATTGCGTAAGAGCCTATACCGATACCGACAACTATATGATTGGCGAACGCGAGTGGAACAGGTTCAACTATTATGGCGACAAGATCCATCGCAGCGTGGTGTCACTCTTCACCGACCGTTCCATCTATCGTCCGGGACAGACAGTGCATGTGTCTGCCGTGGCATACAAGCAGGAAGGACTGCATTCATCAAAGGTCACGACCGGCGCAGAACTCAAATTCACCCTCAGTGATGCCAACAACAAGGTGCTGGCAGAGAAGAAGGCGACAACCGACGACTATGGCACGGCATCAGTAGACTTCAATCTGCCCGGCGGCAATGTCTTGAGCGGCAGATTCTCGGTTAGATGCATGGGCAACGGCACGGGATATGCGGCATTCCGGGTGGAAGAATACAAGCGGCCTACCTTTGATGTGAAGTTCGACGAGGTGACCGACGAATACCACGACGGCGACACCCTTGTGGTGGGCGGTACGGCGATGACATTCAGCGGTGTGCCGGTGCCTGGTGCAAAGGTGGCATACGACGTGCAGCGCAGATGCTCCAGCTGGTTCAGGTATTACTATGGGGCGAACAACGATGCCCAGCAGATGCTGACCGACACCGTAATGACCGACTCAAAGGGTAGGTTTGAGGTGCGCATCCCGGTGGTATTGCCAGCCGACTATCAGGCAGACAACGAAGGCTACGATGTGAAGACGCCTGGCAGATTCGTATGGCAGACACGCTATCGCTTCACTGCCACAGCCACAGTGACCGACAACGGAGGCGAGAGCCATTCAGCCGAGACGAGCATCGTATTGGGATCGAGAGCCACCGAACTGAAATCGGATTTGCCGGAGAAGGTGATTAAAGACAGTGTGGCGACAGTTGTCTTCAACCGCTACAATGCTTCTGCAAAACAGATTGACGGAAAGGTGACATACTGGTTCGACTCCCAGACAAAGAAATATACGGCGAAAGCCAATGAAAACATAAAGATAGACTGGCGGAAAACCAGTGGCATACTCTCCGGCAGACACCAGCTGTGGGCAACATGCGGCAACGACACCGTGATGCGTGAGTTCGTGCTCTTCGGCATAGACGACAAGCGTCCGGCAGCCGATACGCCAGACTGGGCATACATATCAAGCAATGAGTTCCCGAGAGATGGCAAACCGGTTTATGTGCAGGTGGGCACGTCGTGCGACAACACCCTCGTGCGCTATTCCATCATCTCCAGCGACAAAGAACTGGAGAGCGGAACCTTCAGTCTGAGCAATGCCGTCAAGACCATCTCGCTTACCTATAAGGAAGAATATGGCGAGGCGGTGCTCCTCAACTATCTGTGGGTGAAGGATGGCAAGGCATACAGCCATAAGTTCACCATCACAAGACCGCTGGAGGACAAGAGGCTCGACCTGAAATGGGTGACCTTCCGCGACAGACTCACACCGGGACAGAAAGAGAAATGGACGCTCAACATCTCGCGTCCGAAAGTGAACGACGTGATAAACAAGCGCAACGCCAGCACTGACGGTCAGAACAACGGTCAGCTTCTGGCTCTGATGTATGACAAGTCGCTCGAACAGATAGTGAAGACTAGCTTCAACTTTAGTCTCAACCTGTCGCAGAACAGTCCCTACACCAGATGGAGAATGTTGCCGGAGATAACAGAAAACGGATTGTCTTCATGGCAGACGATGCCTGTGATGAATGGAAAATCGTTTGATCTCAATACATTGGACAATTCTGTTTCCATACTGAGCTGGATGCTGATGCTTAATGACAGAAGTGATGACAGGGTTTCACTTCCACTCAGAGTCAGGGGAAGTGCAAAGAATTCCGTTTCCATCCGAGGCGAAGCAGTAGAAGAAACTGCTACTGTATTGAAGTCAAAAGAAGAAAAGGCGAAAACCTTTGACTTTGTTCCGCTTGGTAACGATGCCTCCGACAGAGGCTCGGCTGGCGTGGAGAATGCCGACGGTGAAGAGAGAGCCTCTGCTGCCGTGCCGCAGATTCGCGAGAACCTCAACGAGACAGCCTTCTTCTATCCTGCCCTCTATGCCGACAAGGACGGCAATGTGGATATAGTGTTCACGTTGCCGGAGAGCGTCACCACATGGAACTTCCGCGGCTTTGCCCACGACAAGGAGATGAACTTCGGAATGATAGAGAGCGAGGCAGTGGCGAGCAAGAAGGTGATGGTGATGCCTAATGTGCCGCGCTTCGTGAGAGAGGGCGACAAGGCTACGATGGCAGCCCGTGTGGCAAATGCCACCGACAAGCCGGTTGCAGCCCTCGTTAGAATGCAGCTCCTCGATCCGGAGACGGAAAGAGTGGTATGCGAGAAGAAGCAGAACGTGACCATCGACGCCAATGCCACTGCAAACGTGGACTTCAGTTTCGAAGCTCAGGGCGACACTCCGCTCCTCGTATGCCGCATCACGGCAGAGGGAAAAGGCTTCAGCGACGGTGAGCAGCATTATCTGCCGGTGTTGCCGAGCAGAGAGAGTGTGATGAACACCGTGCCGTTCACCTTCACCGGCAGCGGCGAGAAGACAGTGGCTATGGCTGACCTCTTCCCGAAGGGGGTAGAGGACAAGAAACTCACCGTGGAATATACCGCCAACCCGTCATGGCTCATGATACAGACGCTGCCGTATATCTCGACAGTGGACTACAAGAACGCCATATCCCTTTCAACGGCTTATTATGCCAACGCCCTCGGACGATATATCATGAACCAGTCGCCGGTGATAAAGCAGGTGGTAAACATATGGAAACAGGAGCCGGCAGGCAGCGACAACAGCCTGATGAGTGCTCTGCAGCGCAACCAGGAACTGAAGACCCTCGTGCTCGACGAGACGCCATGGGTGATGGATGCCGACAACGAGGCTGACCAGAAGAGGATGCTCACCACATTCTTCGACGAGTCGGCGATGGACTACCGGCTGGCTTCGCAGCTCAAAGACCTGAAAGACCTCCAGAATAGCGACGGCTCATGGAGCTGGTGGCGAGGAATGAGAGGTTCGGCAAGCATAACGGCACAGGTGTTGCAGACCCTCGCCCGTCTCAATGTGATGGCAGGATATCAGAAAACCACGGCCAAGATGATAGAGAATGGAATGGACTATCTCAGAACAGTCGTGATGAAGGAGTTTGAGGAAATGAAACGTATGGAAAAGAAGGGACAGAAACCGATGATCTGCGACTACCATGCCATACAGTATCTATATATAAACACACTGCTCGGCAAGAATCCTTTCTATGACTCCGATTATGTGGAGCTGAAGAACTATCTCCTCAAATATCTTGAGGCTGACCGCCACCGCGACATCTATTCAAAGGCGCTCATGGCTGTGGTGCTCAATGGAGACGGCAAGGCTAAGAAGGCAAAGGAGTATGTGGAGAGCATACGCCAGTATACGGTGACGAAGCCGGGCATGGGAACATATTTCGACACATGGCATGCCGGATACTCGTGGTTCGACTATCGCATTCCTACCCAGACTGCTGCGATAGAGGCTCTGAAGGCTGTAGACCCTGCCGACACGGAGACCATAAACCAGATGCGCCTATGGCTCCTGCAGAGCAAGCGCACACAGGCTTGGGACACACCGATAAATACTGTAAACGCCGTGTATGCCTTCCTCGACGGCAACTATAAAGAGCTGTCTTCTGACAAGGAGGAATCCATGACGTTTGCCGTAGACGGCAAGAACAAGTCGCTGCCTAAGGCTTCTGCCGGACTGGGATATACCAAGGTGGTATACGGTATCGACAAGCAGAACTCTATCACGCTGACCAAGACTGGCGAGGGAACATCATGGGGAGCTGTCTATGCACAGTTCACGCAGGCGGCTGCCGACATCGCCGACAGCAAGTCGGGCATCAAGGTGGTTCGCCAGGTGATGGTTCCGGAAAACGGCAAGGCTGCCAAGGGTGGCGCTCTCAATGTGGGCGACCGCATCGCTGTGCGCATCACCATCACCGCCGACCGCGACTACGACTTCGTGCAGGTAGTAGACAAGCGTGCGGCATGTATGGAGCCAGTGGCGCAGACCAGCGGATACGGATGGGGATACTACTGCACACCGAAAGACAACGCCACCCATTACTACTTCGACCGTCTCTCGAAAGGCGAGCACGTGGTGGAGACGGAGTACTATATCGACCGTGCAGGAAACTACACCGCCGGAACATGTACCGTGCAGTGTGCCTACTCTCCTGAATTCTCCGGCAGGGCCGGCGGCATGGAGCTGAAGATTGTGAAATGATAGTATCGGCACGATTGGATATCAGCCGGTATTGTCAGATAGAATGTCAGATACGACACCATATAGAATAACAGACATATAAAAACAGATATTTAATAGATGAATAACAAAACGATGATATTATCCTTGCTGGCTATGGCGTCGGTTGATGCCATGGCGCAGCGCATAACGGCAAAGAATGAGATAGTAGACTGTGGCAGCGTGATGTATGAAACCCCTGTTACGGTGAAGTTTGAACTCACCAACAAGGGTAGCGAACTGAACATCGACCAGGTGAGGGTGAGCTGCGGATGCACCACGGTGGACTATCCGCGTACGGCAATCCCCAAGGGCGACAGCTTCACTGTTACGGCAACCTACGATGCACGCCAACTCGGACACTTCGAGAAGGAAGTGGCGCTCTTCTGCAATTCCTCCAAGCATCCTTTCTATCTCAAGATGAAAGGAGTGGTGGTGGATGAAATATCTGATTTCACTGGTACCTTCGAACACAAGATCGATGGTATGATGGTGGACAAGAACGATGTGGAGTTCGACGACGTGAACCGTGGCGACTATCCCGTGCAACTCATCCATATCAAGAACAACACGGGCGAGACTATCAGTCCTGTGGTGATGCATCTTCCGGCTTATCTCACGGCAAGCGTGTCGCCGACCAACATCGCTCCGGGCAAGACCGGCGTTGCCACGCTGAAACTCAACTCCAAGAAGCTGCGCGACTTCGGACTGACACAGACCTCCGTGTTCCTCGCCAAGAAACCGGGCGAGAAGGTGAGTATCGACAAGGAAATATCTGTCTCTGCCGTCTTGCTGCCAGATTTCGACAATATGTCGGAGACGCAGCTCGCCAACGCACCGAGCATAAAGCTCTCTGCCACGGAACTCGATTTCGGTGACTTCGGCGAAAAGCCAAGCAAGACCGAAACGGTGATAATAGAGAACACCGGACGTTCGGTGCTCGACATCCGTTCGATGCAGATGTTCACCACCGGCATGAGCGTGAAGCTCAACAAGACGAAGATAAAGCCGGGCGAACAGGCAAAACTGAAGGTGACGCTGAACAAGAAGCAGCTGCGCAACGCCAGAAGCAAACCGCGTGTGCTGATCATCACCAACGACCCGAAACAGCCGAAGGTGGTAGTGAAAATGAAACTGAAAACACGATAATCTTAATCTAAATACACAGTATGGACCATCCAGAGAACAGTAAAGAATACGTGGGGCTGCAGGTGAACCAAGGTGTGGCGCAGCCCTCCATCATAAACCCATATCTGAAGCGCAGCCGCTTCCAGCGCCGCGAACTCTCCGTTGCCGAAATGGTGGAAGGAATCGTGAAGGGCGACGTCACCGTGCTCTCACAGGCAGTGACCCTCGTAGAGAGTGTCAATCCGGACCATCAGCAGAAGGCGCAGGAGGTGATAGACAAATGTCTGCCATATAGCGGCAAATCCATCCGCATCGGTATCAGCGGTGTGCCGGGAGCAGGAAAAAGCACGTCGATAGACGAGTTTGGAGTGCATGTCCTCGACCGCACCGGCGGCAAGCTCGCCGTGCTCGCCATCGACCCCAGTTCGGAGCGCTCCAAGGGAAGTATCCTCGGCGACAAGACCCGTATGGAGAAACTGTCGGTAAGGAAGGAGTCGTTCATCCGTCCCAGTCCTACGGCAGGATCCCTCGGCGGTGTGGCACGCAAGACCCGTGAGTCGATAATCCTATGCGAGGCAGCCGGCTACGACAAGATTTTCGTGGAGACCGTGGGAGTGGGGCAGAGCGAGACAGCCTGTCATTCCATGGTAGACTTCTTCCTCCTCATCCAACTTGCAGGAACCGGCGACGAGCTGCAGGGCATCAAGCGAGGCATAATGGAGATTTCCGACGGAATAGTGATAAACAAATGCGACGGCAGCAACGTGGACAAGTGTCACATCGCAGCCACCAACTTCCGCAACGCCCTGCATTTCTTCCCACCATCAGACAGCGGATGGGTGCCGAAGGTGCTTTGCTACAGTGGTTTCTATGGAACAGGCGTCAAGGAGGTGTGGGATATGATATATGAGTATTTCGATTTCGTGAAAGGTAACGGATACTTTGACTATCGTCGCAACGAGCAGAACAAATACTGGATGTATGAGACGATAAACGAGCAACTGCGCAACAGCTTCTACAACAATCCTGATATCCAGCAGAGGCTGCAGGCATACGAGAACAGTGTGCTGCTCGGACAGAAGACCAGCTTCGCAGCTGCCCGCGACCTTCTCGACATTTATTTCAAGAAACTGTGATGGATAGAAACAACGGAAAAGAAGTGACACAGCATACCCATTCCTGTGGCAATGCGTCGCCTGCGGTAGAGATAGACAGCGGGAGCGGTTTCTGCTTCGGTGTCACCACTGCCATTCGCAAGGCGGAAGAGGAACTTGCCAACGGTGGCACGCTCTATTGTCTGGGTGACATCGTGCACAACAGTATGGAGTGTGAGCGGCTGAAGAAACTCGGACTAGTCACCATCAACCATGATGAGATGGAGCGCCTGCGCAATGTCAAGGTGCTGCTCAGAGCCCACGGCGAACCGCCGGAGACCTATGCCATGGCGGAGCGCAACGGCATAGAGATAATCGACGCCACATGTCCTGTGGTGCTACAGCTGCAGCGTCGCATAAAGAGTCAGTATGACGCCCATGGCGAAGCGCAGATAGTGATATTCGGCAAACCCGGACATGCCGAAGTGCTCGGTCTTGTGGGACAGACCCAGGGCAGCGCCCGCGTGATAGCCCATTTCGACGATGTGAAGACGCTCGACTTCTCCCGCGACATATATCTGTATTCGCAGACCACCAAGTCGCTCGACGAGTTCCATCGCATCATCGACTACATACAATGCCACATCTCGCCCGACGCCACGTTCCGCAGCTTCGACACCATCTGCCGACAGGTGGCAAACCGTATGCCTAATGTCAGCAGCTTCGCCTCGCGCCATGATCTTGTGCTCTTTGTGTGTGGCAGAAAGAGCAGCAACGGCAGGGTGCTCTTCAATGAATGTCTGCGCATCAATCCCAATACACACCTCATTGAGGGACCGGGAGAGATATGCGACGAGTGGCTCCATGGTGCCGCCACGATAGGAATCTGCGGAGCCACGAGCACCCCCAAGTGGCTCATGGAGGAGTGTATGCAGAAGATATTGAATGGCGAACAAGGATAACCCCCGATCTGTCTGATTACTGATTTGGAATAAAGAATAATAGAAGACTCTTGCCCAATGAATCAATCTTGTGTCATATTAGTATATATAATAAAAGGTATGAGACTTTTGCTTAGTCCCATACCTTTTGTCTTTTTCTTAGGATATCTTTATCCCAGCTTTTCCATCGTTTCCTCAAACTTCTGTTTCAGCCATTCCTTCTGTTCGGGGATTGTCATGTTGCTGTTGTCGAGCACCAAGGCATCGTCGGCCTGCTTCAGAGGCGAAGTCTCGCGATGCGTGTCTATATAGTCACGCTCCTCCACGTTCTTCAATATCTCGTTGAAGTCGGCAGCCATACCCTTCTGCTTCAGTTCGTCGTAGCGGCGCTGGGCGCGTACCTCGGCAGATGCCGTGACGAAGATTTTCAGTTCGGCATCGGGGAACACCACTGTGCCGATGTCTCTGCCGTCCATCACGATGCCCTTCTCCTTGCCCATCTCCTGCTGCTGTCTCACGAGAGCCTGGCGTACGAAAGGCAGAGCGGCTATGGGGCTCACATGGCTCGACACCTCCATCGAGCGTATCTCCTTCTCCACGCATTCTCCGTTGAGATAAGTGTCGGGGCGGCCGGTTCCGGTGTTCAGTCTGAATGATATGTTTATCTTCGGCATCGCCTTCTGCAGGGCTTCGGTGTCTATCGTGTTGTCGGCGGCAAACATGCCGTGGCGCAGGGCATAGAGCGTCACCGAGCGATACATCGCTCCTGTGTCCACATATATATATCCCAAATCCTTGGCGAGATCTTTTGCCATCGTGCTCTTTCCGCAGGATGAGAATCCGTCGATGGCGATAACGATGCGATTGTTCTTTGCTTCCATTTCTTTCTTTATGGTGTTTTGAGTTTTGTCATTACAGAGAATACGACACGTTGACGAGCAGCGAGTTGGCCGACACGTGGTATTTGGCATATCCCACCTGCAGCTTGAACCTCTCCAGCTGCATTCCGGCTCCGAACGACAATCCGGCTCCGTGGTTGCTCTTTGAGGCGTCTTCGCCAGTGCCCTCGGCTATCTTCATGTCGTGTGCACGACGGAAGTTGTATCCTCCGGCCACATAAAACTGGTCGGAGAGTATCAGTTCCACTCCACACACGAGGTGGTTTATGAAGCTGTAGTCCCAGTGGTTGAGGTCAACGAGCGTTGCCGAGATTCTGAACGGCATGTTTGCAAATCTCTTGCTTGCTCCTATCTGCAGGTCGAGCGGCATCTTGCCGTAGTCCTCGTCGTATGCCTTGAACTGTCCGCCGAGGTTCTTGGCCACTGCCGACACTGAGAACTCCGACTCCGGGTCGTAGTAGTTCAGTCCCAGGTCTATGCCAGCCGCCATGGAGTTGTAGCCACCGATATACGATGCCACCCATCTTGCCGTTATACCTCCGGCGAGGTTTTTCGCCAGCATATAGCTGAAGGTTCCTGCCAGTGCAATCTCCTGTGCAGAGAATTCTCCCGTCTGGACGTTGTTCTGGTCCGTTTCCTTCATCTTGCCGTAGTTGATGTATTGTCCCAGAACCGCCCACGATGCCTTGTCGTTTACCACTCTGTTGAATGCCGCGCTTCCCGTTATCGCCCCCTCCATATATGTCATGAAGTTGAGGTTCAGCGTCTTGTCGCTTACCGACGACAGCAGTGCTGGGTTGCTGAACGTGAGCGACGGGTCGTCTTCTATGATGCTCACGTTGTCGCCACCGAGGGCTGCCGCATGAGCGCTCACGGGCAGCCTCAGGAAATTGTATTCCGTCTGGCTCTCCTGTGCGGTTGCCGTGGCGGTCGCCACGATGCTCAGTATGAGGTATAAAAAGATTTTTCTCATTCTTGTCTTTTATGGGGAGTCTGTCCTTGTTTTGCAGTTATGGACAGTTCCTTGGTGATAAATAGGTTGCCGCTCTTTGTCCGTCGGGTCATCCGTCTGCTTACTGGTGCAAAGTTACAGCATCTCAACGTTAAAAACGAAAAAATCCCTTTTATATTGTTTTGAGTCCATTCATTTTCATCAGGTCGGTAGCCTGAAGCTCCAATCCAAGACGACCTGATGACCGATTCGGGTTTAAAGATGTTATCAAGTTTACTCAGATTTCCCTGTTCTCGGCTCACAACAATCTCATTAACCATTGTTTTCCTTACTTTTCTGCTTTATCCTCATTCATAAAAAACTGGCAGAACTCTCTTAATTGCTGCTGCATTTGCTCCTGTGGTATCAAGATACGCTTATACTCAGCAATCATTGTTGGACTCATGCTGCGACTCATGGCATATTCAACAACCACCTTGTCTGCATCGGGGCATAATATTATGCCAATAGATGGGTTCTCGTTTGAACGCTTCACATCGCGGTCAAGAGCCTCCAGGTAAAACTCCAACTGACCAAGGTCGCGTGGGTGGAACTTTGTTTTCTTCAATTCCACAGCAACGAGAGCTTGAAGCCCACGATGGAAGAACAGTAAATCAGCCTTAAACGAAGAAGCACCGACATTTAAGCGATACTCTTGATCCATAAAGATAAAGTCCTTACCCAATTCAAGAATAAACTGCTTCATGTGTTCTATCAAGTCATGCTTCAGCTTCGATTCGCTATGTTTTTTTGGCAAGTTGAGGAAATCCACGAAGTATGTATCTTTGAACATTATCGGAGATTTGGGATAAGTTTCAAGCAGACCTTTCGACAGATTAGTTTTGTTACTCAATAACGCTGAATATGTATGGTTCGATATACAGCGTTGCAGTTCGCGTACAAACAAATGCTCTTTATGGGCATAAAGAATGTAGAATAACCGTTCTTCTACACTTTTACACCTACACAATATCTCAATATGGTTTGTCAAAGTTGTCAGTGCCAAGATGTCGGGCATTTGTCCAATTTGTGACTGTACAGTTATAGCCTCTCCTTGCTTAAATCCTATTTGTGCAGTTTCCGACTGCACAAATTTATCCGTCATATATTTTCTTATAGCTACAGCAAAAACTTCAGATGAATATTCATCATAAAACATCACCATGTTGTAAATGTTTCTCTTGCTGAAGCCTTTGATATCAGGGCGGTTGGAACGAATATATTCAGACAATTGGGCTACGACTTTACTTCCCCATTCCTCGCTTTTCAGTTTCATTGAAACATAACCTCCAACATACCATGCACAAAGCAGAGATTGTTCGTTGACTGCACGTGACGCCTTACTCCTATGCTGAACTATTATATCCACCACTTCTGTAAAATCTCGCTCTTGGGAAGTTCTTGTCAAATCCTTATTTATGCTCATATTCCTTATTATAACCCGTTGGCGGAATTAATTTAGTGCATATTTAATTCTGCCAATGGACTTTTTATTAATATAGTTTACGTATCACAGAATGGTAGGTGCACTAATATTGCCAATGGTTCTGGCAAGCAAACCATTCGCTATTTCATTCCCCCACAAACTCCTTCACCTTTTCTGTGTATTCTTTGTGGTGGTCGCGGTATGCCATGGCGTGTTCAGAATCCTTGGCTATGAAGATGGCTTTGCGGCCGTGGCGCTTAGCCTCGTAGAGCGGACGGAGCATGGAGTAGGGCACGTAGGTGTCGGCATCGCCGTGGATGAAGAGCATCGGTTTGGTGCTGCGCTCCACCTGCTTTATCTGCTGCGCCTCGTCAAACGACCATCCGTATCTCTGTTGGCAAAGCCCGGAAGTTGTATTCATCAGCGGGAACGACGGCAGCCCGAACTCCTCTTTCAGCTGTCCTGCAAACTCATCCCATACGCTCGTATAGCCACAGTCTTCAACAAAAAACTCCACATAATCCGGAGTCTTCTCACCCGCCACGGCCATCGTGGTGGCTGCACCCATAGAGATGCCGTGGATGACTTGCTTTGTGGATGAATACCTTGACGCTCTGAACACATTATTTGCCACTTCCGCCCATCTTATCACGTCCCATCTGTCCTGCCACCCCATCTGTATATGGTCACCCTCGCTCTGTCCGTGTCCATACAGGTCGGGCAAGAGCACATTATATCCCAAATCGTGGTTGTATAGATAAGCGATGTGTAGCATTCCCTCGGAACGCACCTTATAGCCGTGCACCACAACTGCCGTTTTGTCTGTTGCCTTTGGCGCATAAAGATAAATGGCGTGTGCCTTGTAGCCGGAGGGCATAATGAGGAACGTGTCCTTCACGCAATGGTTCCGGTATATGGAATCCATCCACGCCGTAGTCCACGGACATTCGTTCCGTGTTCTGTTCTTCCAGTGTTCTGCCGTCATGCGTTCCCCTTTCGGATAGCTGAGCGAATAGTCAAGCATATAGCTGCTGGCTCCATGCAATGCAAGAACCAACATTACTGCCACCCCCAACGTTATCCATACCTTTATATAACAGGACTTTCTGTTCTCTCTCTGCCTCATATAATACTCTTACTATTTACATATTTATTATTTCGCTTCAAAATTAAGCAAAATAATGGAAATAACATGTAATAAATAAAGAATAAGCGGAACGTTGGTCTGAATAATAAGACCAACGTCCCGCCACCTTATAGAAATTGAGTATAATACAATTATTCTGTTACAGTGAACCATTCATAGTAATCGCCGAAAGTTATCTTGTTGTTCTCATCCACACTAAATGTAAATGTCTGTCCCAGCACTTAACCCTATACATATTCTATATCTCCGGAGACTCTATCGTGGTCTGTTTCTCGGCAGGATTGCAACAAATCGTTCAAAACATGCAACAGATGATACGATGAACGATTCGTTTCTGTTTGTGCAACATCCGTTCTTGTTGGATATCAATACATTATATAACTTTGCAGCACTAAAATCAAACAACTAACAAAACCATTAAAACTTATGAGCAATCTATCAAAAGTATTGATTAGCTTCTCACTTCTGGCGATGAGCATTACTGCCAACGCACAGAAAATTAAAGTGAGCGGTGTGGTTACAGACGAAGCTGGTGAAACAGTAATCGGAGCAACCATAATGGAAAAAGGAACGAAGTCAGGAACTATAACAGACTTTGACGGTAACTTCATGCTTGATGCTGACCAGGGAGCAACTCTTGTCATATCTTATGTCGGCTACAAGACAGTGGAAGTTAAAGTACAGCCAAACATGAAAATAAAATTGGCTGAACTTGCCAACAACCTGAACGAAGTTGTCGTAACGGGCTATACAACCCAAAAGAAAGCCGACTTGACGGGTTCTGTATCTGTCGTTTCTACAAAGAATCTGAAATCATCTTCTGACACAGACCCGATGCGTGCCTTGCAAGGACGAGTTGCCGGTATGACCGTTACAACCGACGGTTCTCCTATTGGTAGCGGTAAGGTACGTATCCGTGGTATTGGTTCTTTCAACTCTTCACAAGATCCTCTTTATATTATAGATGGTGTACCTACAAACATGGCACTGAACACTCTCAACACTAATGATATCGAGAGTATGCAGGTGTTGAAAGATGCAGCCTCGGCTTCTATCTATGGTTCAAGAGCTTCAAACGGTGTTATCATCATAACGACGAAGAAGGGAAAGAAGGGTAACAAGGTGGCTGTGGACTTCTCAGCAAACCTTACCGCACAATTCTATTCAAGTCAGTCGAAAATGAAACTCCTCAATTCTGGCGAATATGTTACAGCCATGGCACAGGCAGCTCTCAACGACGGTCTCGACCCTGTTGTCTATGCAGCAAACTATGGCATTGATTTGAATGCACATAACGGTACTCCTATCACAGTTTGGAATCCGGCAACAAACCAATATCAGAACTATACGATAAACGGAAGGTACGACGGATATATAAACTCAAAGAAGACAATGCGATTCTCTGACACCGACTGGCTGGATGCTATCTCACGTACCGGATTCATGCAGAATTACGATTTATCGGTATCGCATGCCAACGACAAGCACAGCGCAATGTTCTCTTTAGGATACAAGAATAATGAGGGCGTATTGAAATATACCGATTTCCAGAATATCTCAGCAAGACTGAATACTTCATGGAATCTGAACAAGATGCTTACTGTTGGCGAGAATCTCACTCTTACTTACACATCGCAAGTAGACTGCCACCCTATGGAGAATGCGTTGAAGATGCCTTCTATCGTTCCTGTATACGAGGAGAACAGTAAGGTTTTCGCAGGTCCTGTTGGCAGCATGTCCGACCGCCAGAACCCTTGCCGCGAGCAATACGACAACCGTAACAATAATCTCGACTACTGGCGCATATTCGGCAATGCATTTGTAGAACTGAAGCCTATCAAAGGATTGACACTCCGCTCAAACTTCGGTTTGGACTTCAAGACATCATTCATCAATGCGATGACAAACACTTTCCATTCTGACATCGTAAGGAATGATATTGCCAAAACAACATTGAGCAACAATAACGAGACCAACTGGACTTGGTCTAATACTGCGCAGTATGTAAATAAAATAGGTAAGCACAATTTTGACATCCTCGTCGGTAGCGAAATGTCTAAACAGTCTGTTATTGATTTCTCTGCCTACTCTGAAGGATATGCCCTGGAAGACAAAAACTATATGTGGCCAAATGCTGCAACTGGAACTATGACCAATAGCGGTGCTAAGTTTGGCTATCGTCTGGCATCATTCTTCGGAAAAGTGAACTACAACTGGGATGATCTTCTCCTTGCATCTTTTACTATCCGCTACGACGGTTCTTCACGCTTCGGCAAGGCTCACCGCTGGGGTACATTCCCTGCTGCATCTCTCGGCTTCCGCTTCTCTAATCTGTTGAAAAAGGAATGGCTTGACGATGCAAAGCTGCGTCTGTCATGGGGACAGACAGGTAATCAGGCAATCGACAACAACGCACAGTTTGGACTTTATGTCGCTGACTACGGATTGGACCGCGTTACATCTACAGCCTACGACCTGTTCTTGCAGGGTTCCGGCACTTTCCCTTCAGGTTACCGCGCCACACAACTTGCAAACCCTAATTTGAAGTGGGAATCGGCAACACAATACAATGTCGGTGTTGACTTCACGATGTTCAACAACAGTTTCTACGGAACTGTCGATGCTTATATCAAGAATGTGAAGGACATGCTGATTAATCCTGCATACCTCGGTGCAACGGGCGAGGGTGGCAACACTTGGAAAAACGGCCCGTCGCTCCGCAACTGTGGTATGGAGTTCAGCTTGGGCTATCGCACAACACTTGCTAACGGACTCGGAATCGACGTCAACGGCAATTTGGATTTCTTCCGCAACAAAGTAACTTATCTGCCTTCATCTACAACGGGTGCTTATACTCATACTACAAAAGAAAATCTCGTACAGAGCGGCAAGTCATACGGTTCTATCGTTGGATATGTAGCTGACGGAATATTCCAGACTCAAGAGGAAGTAGACAAGTCGGGACAGCCAAACGCACGTGTCGGTGGACTGAAATACAAGGATTTGGATCACAGTGGCAGCATTAATGCTGACGACCAGACTTGGATTTACGATCCAGTGCCAGCATTCTCTTACGGACTGAACATTGCTCTCAACTACAAGGGATTTGATTTCAGCATGTTCTGGCAGGGTGTTTACGATCAGGACGTCTACAACAACCAGAAGTTCCAGACCGATTTCTGGGCTGTTAACGACCCTGGCTCAAACAAGGGAACACGTCTGCTGAACGCATGGAACACAAACAATACAAGTTCGTCGATTCCTCGCTTGAGCACAATGAATATTGCAGATGAGGGCAGGGCTTCTTCATACTTCGTGGAGAATGGTTCTTACCTGAAGCTCCGCACTCTGCAGATTGGATACAATATACCTAAGAGTGTTTTGTCAAAAGTCAAGATGTCAAGTGCACGCATTTATGTTTCCGGACAGAATCTGCTTACTATAAAGAGCAAGAGCCTGACATGCTCCGACCCTGAGAATCCTGACTGGAATTATCCTTTGGCAACATCATTGTCGTTTGGACTTCAAGTTGGTTTCTAATACAAATTGCAGAATTATCATTAAGACATAAAAGGTATAACGATTAAACGAATTTTCATTATGAAAAAGATATATACAATAGTGCTTGCAGTAGCACTTGCAGGAACATTCGCAAGTTGTGATGACTTTCTGGACTATAATCCGACAGCTGTGATAGACGAAGACAAGGCCTTCAATGAGCCGGAAAAGATGGTGAACAGCGCATACGCCATGCTTGGTGACTGCTGGTACAGCTATCCGTTCAATCTCTGGCCTTATGGCGACCTGGCATCAGACGACTGTCTGAAAGGTGGCTGGGGAACTGGTGACACTGGTTACCACGATGTGGAAATATGGAAGACTCTGACTTCTACAAAAGGGGAACTCGATGAACTTTGGTATCGCCTTTACTGTGCCGTATCTCGTTGCAACCGTGCGTTGGTCTCTCTTGAACAGAACGGCGAAAAGACCCTTGGAGCTGAAACAACGAAACAGCGCGAAGCTGAGGTTAGATTCCTCCGTGCACATTTCTATTTCAAGCTGATTACCATGTTCCGCCAGATTCCATGGATTGACGAAAAGGTATATGCCGACAATGCTACGGAGAAGACTTCTAACACACAATTCACATACGAGGAACTGTTCCAGAAGATTATCGACGATTTCCAGTTTGCCCATGATGTTCTACCAGCTAAGCAGGCTGATGGCGGACGTGCCAACAAGATTGCTGCTGCCGGATATTTGGCAAAATGTTATCTCACATTGGCTTGGGGCGACGGATATGAGGCAACCGATGGCGTTGACCATATCAACAAGCAATACATGCAGAAGGTTGTTGACTATACTGATGAGGTAAAGAATTCCAATTATGGATATCTGGAAGACTACGGCGACATTTTCTTGCCTGAATACAAGAACAGTAAAGAGTCTGTATTCGCCGTGCAAACCTCTGATTATAGCGGAGACCATACAAAATATGGTCGTGCCAACTGGTCGAACATGTTGAACGGCTGTTGGGGTATCTGGTCTTGCGGATGGGATGTTCACAAACCATCACAGGACTTGGTGAATGCCTTCAAGACACGCAACGGACTGCCAGAGTTTGATGACTACAACAATAGTATCGACTACCCGGTAAACGGCAAGGTCACTGCCCAGAAATGGGATCCACGTTTGTTCCACACCATCGGTATGCCTACCTTCCCATATAAATACGAAAAGGAATACACTCTGACGACAGACAATGCCCGCACTCCTAACGTCTACGGTTATTACACTTCAATGAAAGAAGTGCCACAACGCTCTAAAGGTGAAACATATAACGGCTCATGGCAGGCTTTCGCAATGAACGACTACGTATTGAGATACACCGATGTAATGCTTATGAGAGCCGAAGCTCTTATAGAACTTGACCGTCTTGGAGAAGCACGCATCATAATTAACGATATCAGACAGAGAGCAAAGAATTCTATAGACAAACACATTGAATATGCCAAAGACCAGTGTGACATTGCTCTCTATCCAGAGTCTTATTTCCAGGATAAGGAAACTGCACGGAAATGCCTGCGCTGGGAGCGTCGTCTTGAGTTGGCAATGGAAAACGGAAGATTCTTCGACTTGCGCCGTTGGGGAATAGCTTCAACTACGCTGAATAATTACTTCAAGACAGAGCAGAAGGATGTTTACACATTTACCGACAAGGATGGTAATACAGTAAATCAGACTTACGCCGAATATCTGAGGGATGCCCACTTCACAGCCGGCAAGAATGAATTCTATCCAGTGCCATACAACCAGTTATATTATATACCAGGCTTGTATAAGCAGAACAAAGGATACGACGATGCAAAATAAGAATATTGATTTTCTTATAATATAAGTATAGGTTAGTCAAAAGAAATTAATAGGTAAACTTTAGTCAGAAAAGGTGATTGGATTGATTCAGGATAACATTTAAATTTAAGAATACAGAGATATGAAAAGAAATATATTATCAGTTCTGATTGCTCTGGCATCAATAGGCACAGCATGCGCACAGGAAACACAGTTTCTGAGCAGCAACCATTGTCTGTACCGTATACAGCAGAAGGACAAATGCCTGTTGCTGCCAGTACAGGAGAGTGCAGAAATGAGCAACATAAAGGTTATCGCCGGCAACAAACAGATGAAGTCGCTCAATGTACGACTGGCAATGAACAAGGTGGATTATTATGTTCCGCTTTATCTGGATGAATTCAATGAGGAAAAGACGTTAGCTCTTGATATTCACGTGAACGGCAACTACCGCAACGATGGTGGTATTTCCACTTTCACTTGCTGGAAGAATATCAAGAATGCAGAGAGCTTTGACACGACAAACCGCGAACAATATCGTCCGCTCTACCATCACACCCCAGCTTACGGATGGATGAACGACCCGAACGGAATGTTCTTCAAGGACGGTGTATGGCATCTCTACTTCCAGCATAACCCTTATGGTTCGCAGTGGGAGAACATGACATGGGGCCACTCCACATCAACCGACCTCATCCATTGGACGTTCCAAGGCGACCCGGTACAGCCCGATGCTTGGGGTTCAATATTCAGCGGCTCGTCAGTGGTAGACAAGAACAACACTGCCGGATTTGGAGAAAACGCCATCGTGGCTCTCTACACATCAGCCGGTGAGAATCAGACGCAGAGCATGGCTTACAGCACCGACAACGGAAAGACTTTCACAAAATATGATGGCAATCCGATAATAACGAGCAACGTGCCCGACTTCCGCGATCCTCACATGTTCTGGAACGAGGATATCAAGAAATGGAACATGATTCTCGCTGCCGGTCAGCAGATGAACATCTACTCGTCTGACAATCTGAAAGACTGGAAGTTTGAAAGCTCGTTCGGAGCCGAATACGGCAGTCATGGCGGTGTATGGGAATGTCCGGATTTGATGAAGATGAAAGTACGTGGCACAGACAAAGAGAAATGGATGCTTGTGTGCAACATAAATCCTGGAGGTCCTTCCGGAGGTTCGGCAACACAATATTTTGTTGGTGACTTCGACGGACATAAATTTACTTGCGAATCGAAACCGGAAGTGACAAAATGGATGGACTATGGTAAAGACCACTATGCCACCGTTACTTTCGACAATGCTCCCAACGGCAGACACGTGGCTTTGGCATGGATGAGCAACTGGCAGTATGCCAATCAGGTGCCTACGTTGCAGTATCGTTCTGCCAACTCCATTCCTCGCGACTTGGGACTCTTCGAATATAAAGGCAACACTTATTGCAGCGTTACTCCATCAGAAGAGATTACTGCTGCACGAAGTAAAAAACCATCAAAGTCTTTGAGCGAAGCTTGCGAAATGGTGGTCAATCTGAAGGGTGATGCCACGATTACGCTGAGCAACAGCAAGGGCGAGAAGGTGGTCATGACATATAAGGCAAAGGACGAAACATTCTCGATGGACCGAACACTAAGCGGAAAGACCGATTTCAGCAGCGACTTTGCTGCCATAACTACAGCCCCTGTATATGGCAAGATGAACAAGCTGCGCATATTCATCGACAAGAGCAGTATTGAGGTGTTCGACAACGACGGAAAGATGGCTATGACAAACCTTGTGTTCCCAACAAAACCTTACGACAAGGTAACGATAAAGGGCAAGACAAAGAAATATGCAGTATATAAACTGAAATAATGAACTTATATAAAACAGAATAAAATGAGTAAATCTGCTAAACTTACCCTCATCCCGGTGATGCTCTGTTTCTTCGCCATGGGATTCGTAGATATGGTAGGCATCGCCTCCAACTACGTGAAAGAAGACCTCAACCTGAATGACGCTACGGCAAACATGTTCCCGTCGCTCGTCTTCTTCTGGTTCCTCCTGTTCAGTGTGCCCACGGGCATGCTTATGAGCAAGATCGGCAAGAAGAACACCGTGTTGCTCTCGCTCGCCGTGACCACAGTGTCGCTCCTTCTGCCGCTCTTCGGCGAGAACTTCACACTGATGCTCGTGTCGTTCTCCCTGCTCGGCATAGGCAACACTCTGATGCAGACGTCGCTCAACCCACTGGTGTCTGTCGTTATAAAGGGCAACCTCGCCTCAACGCTCACCTTCGGACAGTTCGTTAAGGCGATAGCCTCATTCCTTGCTCCATACATAGCCATGTGGGGAGCCATTGCTACAATACCGAGCTTCGGCTTCGGATGGAGGATACTCTTCCCCATATATATGATAATAGGTATGGTGGCTGCCGCTGCCCTTTGCGTCACATCCATTCCGGAAGAGCACAACGAGGGTAAGGCTACCGGCATAATGGACAGTGTGCGGTTGCTCGGCAGACCTATCGTGCTGCTTTCCTTCATCGGCATCATGTGTCATGTGGGCATCGACGTAGGTACCAACACCACAGCTCCGAAGATTCTCATCGAGCGTCTCGGATGGTCTCTCAACGAGGCAGCCTTCGCCACATCCCTCTATTTCATCTTCAGAACCTTGGGATGTCTGACGGGTTCGTTCTTCCTCCGTGTGATGAAGGCGCGCACATTCTTCATCATCAGCGTGGTGATGATGGCGCTGAGTATGGCTGGAATGTTCGTAGGAACAAGCAAAGTCATTCTTTATGCAGCAATAGCTCTTGTGGGATACGGCAACTCCAACATCTTCTCCATCGTCTTCTCGCAGGCTCTCATCTCGGTGCCTGAGCATAAGAACGAGGTGAGCGGACTGATGGTTATGGGTCTCTTCGGAGGTACGGTGTTCCCTCTCCTGATGGGATTCGCCAGCGACGCCATCGGACAGGTTGGTGCTGTGGCTGTAATGGCAGCCGGAGTGGTTTATCTGTTCACATATATAAATAAGGTGAAACAATAACTTGTACGAGAAACCGTTATAATAATAGGGAATTCAGATACACGACATAAATAAACTCAGATATACGACTATGAAAGATAAATATGTAGTAGGACTTGGCGAGGCTCTTTGGGACGTCTTGCCTGATGGAAAGAAACTTGGTGGCGCACCGGCAAACTTCGCTTATCATGCCGGACAGTTTGGCCTCAACTCCATTGCTGTGAGTGCCCTCGGCGAGGACAAACTTGCAGAAGAGACTATAGAGCAGTTGGAAGGAAAAGGACTCAACTATGTAATGCCACGCGTGCCTTATCCAACAGGTACCGTACAGGTGGAGCTTGATGATGAAGGTATTCCGACATACGACATCAAGGAGAATGTGGCTTGGGACAACATTCCTTTCACCGACGAGGTGAAGGCTGTGGCTGAAAACACGCTTGCCGTATGCTGGGGCTCGCTGGCACAGCGCAATGTGGTGAGCCGCGAGACCATCTACAAGTTCCTCGACAATACACCGAAAGACTGCCTTAAGATTTTCGACATCAACCTGCGACAGAACTTCTATACCAAGGATGTGATCTGCGAATCTATGAAACGCTGCAACATACTGAAGATTAACGACGAGGAACTGATACAGATAGGCAGGATGTTCGGCTATCCGGGTCTGGACATAGAGAACAAATGCTGGCTCATACTCGGCAAGTACAACCTCGACATGCTGGTGCTCACGTGTGGCGTGAACGGCAGCTATGTGTTCACTCCGGGCTGTGTGTCATATCAGGAAACGCCCCGGGTGGAAGTGGCAGACACTGTAGGTGCCGGCGACTCGTTCACCGGTTCGTTCTGTGCAGCAATCCTCAGCGGAAAGACTGTAAGGGAAGCACATAAGCTCGCCGTTGAAGTGAGCGCCTATGTGTGCACCCAGAACGGTGCGATGCCCGACATAAAGGAACATTTCGAAATCTAAGCAATAAAGCAAAAGCCATATACTCTAAATGGCAGGCTTTATGCAACAAAAAAGGGTCCATACGAAGTCAAGAACAGTTGATTTTGTATGGACCCTTTGGTTTTTATCTTACTATCGGTTGCAGGAAAGTTGTGACATCAGCGTCTATCAACAAACTGAGAGAATCTCTCCAGCCCTTCTTTTACGAGCTGTCGCGGACAGGCGAGGTTCCAACGCATGAAGCCTTCGCCTTCCTTACCGTACATGCTGCCGGCATTGAGCCATAGTTTGGCTTCCTTCATGAGTTCCTCTTCGAGTTCTTCCGACGGGATGCCGAGGCTCCGGCAGTCCATCCATGCGAGATAGGTGCCTTCGAGCGGTGCCACAGGCAACTGGGGCAGATGCTCCTCACAGTAGTCCTTGAAGAAGAGATAGTTGCCGTGGATATACTGGAGCAGCTGATTGAGCCATTCCTCTCCCTCGTTGTATGCGGCGATGGTGGCAATCACGCCAAACGGATTCACGTCACATACCTCGTTGATGTTTATCGCCTTGTCGATGCGCTGTCGCCACTTGTCGTTCTCCACGATGATGTTGGCAATCTGCAGTCCGGCGATGTTGAACGCCTTGCTCGGTGCAACGCAGGTGACGGAATGCTTCTGGAACTCTTCCGACACGGAGGCAAACGGTGTGTAGGTGAATCCTGGGTGTACCAGTTCGCAGTGGATTTCGTCGGCCACCACGACAACATTGTACTTGATGCAGATGTCGCCTATGCGCCGCAGCTCCTCCCTTGTCCACACTCGTCCCGAGGGGTTGTGCGGATTGCAGAGCAGCATAAGGGTGGTCTTCGGGTCGGCGGCACGACGCTCCAGGTCTTCATAGTCGATGGAGAAAGTGTTGTTCTCATA
This sequence comes from Prevotella pectinovora, assembly GCF_041323955.1. NCBI lineage: Bacteria > Pseudomonadati > Bacteroidota > Bacteroidia > Bacteroidales > Prevotellaceae > Prevotella > Prevotella pectinovora. The sequence continues at coordinate 2,003,281 of NZ_JBGLIV010000001.1, read as the reverse complement.
CCTCAATGCAGAGCTGTCCAGTTCGCATCCGTTATTCCTGATAGAGGAGAAGAAGCAGTTGTATACCGGAGTAAGGGTCAGCACTTTATCACCCACATTGGTCAACGCCTTTATCACGGCAGACAATGCCGGAACTACTCCCGACGTATATATGAACCATTCGCGCCTCGGCTTCCAATGGTGGCGCCGGCTGAACCATGAGATTACCGCATCGTAGTATTCCTCCGGCACACGGGTGTAGCCGAATATACCGTGCTCCACGCGTTTCTTCAGGGCGTTGATGATGCAGGGGGCGGTAGGGAAATCCATGTCGGCAACCCACATCGGCAGCACCTCCTTGTCGTCGGTGCTGTCCCATTTGTATGAGTTTGTGCCGCGTCGCGGCGTTACCTTGTCGAAATCATATTTCATATTCGTCATTTTCTTTCCTCAATCACGCAGTCGGCAGGCTGCTTGATGTTCTCGTCGATGGTAATGGAACCGATTTTGTCGGCAACGATGCGTCCCGACATAGGGTTCTTGATGTTCGCGATGCTGCCCTTGATGTCGGCATTCAGTGTGGAGTATTCAAATGCGCGGTCGCAGTCTTCGCCGAAGGTGCAGTTCTCGAGAATGAGGTCGTGGGCATAGCAGAGGGGCTGCTCGCCGGTGATGTGGCAGTTCACGAGCCGCAGGTTCCTTGAGTGCCATCCCAGGTATTCGCCGTTCAGCTCGGAGTCGTACACGGTAACGTTATCCACCTCCCAGAAAGCATCCTTCGTTGTAATCTTCGCATTATGCACCTCGATGTTTCTTGCATACTGGAACACGTATTTGCTGTCGCTCTCCAATCCATCAACATAAACGTCATGGCTGAACATGAATGGATAGGTGCCGCCGTGCATCTTCAGGTTCTCTATGCGTATGTTGTCGCAGCGCCAGAACACCTCGTCTGCATCGTTCATCGTTACGTTCTTCAGTTCGAGATGGCTCATCTCGCGAAACATCTTAGGCGCATCGATAACCGTGTCGCGCATCTTCAGATGGTCGCAATACCACAGGGCTGAACGTCCGCCGACAGCGAAGTAGCAGTTTTCTATTTCAAACCCATGGACATGCCAGAAAGGATAGTTACCCTCGAAACGGCAGTTGGTCGCCTTTATGTTGCTGCATTCCTTTATTGCCGACTCGCCCTCAGTGATGAGCACGTTGTCGATATGCAGGTCGTGAGAAGCGAACAGTGGGCGTTCGCCTCCGAATTGTTTGTCTTTTATGATTTGCATGATGTCGTATGTTGTTTTTATTTGTTTGATTCCGTTTTGTTGTATCTTTGTAGTTGTCCGCTGCAAAGTTATACATTATTTCCATAAGTGCAATTGCCATTATTGCTGAAAATAGTATATATTCATCGAAACAATTGCTGATAGTTATATTCCTTTACTGACGTTTCCTTCTATAGAAACTTTGGGCACAGTTTTGGGCACTGTGCTTGCCCACTTGGGGCACGGTGCTTTCTCACTTGGGGCAAGGTGCTTGCCCCACTTGGGCACGGTGCTTGCCCGTTTCTTGATGTTTTGATATGCTTTCCAAGGATTGTGATTCGGCAATTTCAAGAACAAAAAACAACCATAAAAATGTCTGTCTTTATCTGGCTTGCAAAGGTGTTTTTGTAGCTATTGAACGTTCATAAAAGTGTAATTAACTTGTGTATGTCGTTGATTATCATTAAATTTTCCGTTGGATATAAAACTATAGCATTATGGAACGTCATATATACAACGGTCTTAAGAAATGGAAAGACTCGCCTAAGCGTAAGCCATTGATACAAAATGTGACTAAAAGAAAAAATAATGTATTAAAATGTTTGTTCGTATTGAAATCATAACTATCTTTGACGCAGAAAAGACGCAGAAACAAAACGAACGACACGTTCTTAGGCATATTTTTATATAAACCGCATACAGTTTTCGTATCTATTATTAGTTGATTATCAGTGTTATACGCTCTAAACGGTAGAAAAGTGACCGTATGAATTCTGATTAGATACGAAAAGGTGAAGATTTAACGTATTTAACTTTCAATCACATCAAAATTGCAGAAAATATGGGTGATGTGGGGTGGTTAACAGTCTCTTCATATTCCTTCATTGCCACAGAGGTTCATTTTCCCAACCAACAGGGAATCCAAGAGCTGCCAGGTCTATCTCTGGAAACTTGCTGAACAAATTGTGCATTTTGTCAAGCATGTCATTGTTGGGAGAGATGATGTCAAGGAAATACTTGATGATGCACATATTATAATAGATTCTTCGCTTGTCCGCAGGAATAGTAATCCAAGGACGAGTCATGCCTCTCATATCATTTGGAATAATCTTGTTGACCTTATTCCAAACACGAGCATGATGACAACACGCATTGCGAGTAAGCGTAAGCACAGAAAGCCAAGACTCAAACACTGGAGCATGAAGGCAGAAACGCTTGGCGATCTGCTTTTTGAGCCCTTTATCTTTCAAGTTCCTGTAGTACATATTCACGCTACCCATTGGGAGAAGTTCACCAAGAATCCATGCTGGTGGAAAAGGTTCTGTATATGTTCTTTTGAAGTGTTCTATAAAGTCTTCAGTAGAACGTTCATACTCCTTCGACAACATTGCCATACTATTGACGAAAATGGACTGATCACGAAAAAGTGCAGAATTGGTAAGCCAATATATATCACCAGTCCGTTCAGCCGTCATATTCATTACGGCTTCTCTTACAGCAATTTCGATCTTCTCAATCTCGTTAAAAAGGAGTAAGCGCAACTTTTTGTCAAAGCGATAAAGCATCATCACTTTGTTAAATGTAGCACCTTCCTTATACAGATGAAGAATCTTTGGAGTCTTCAACAAAGGATGCATATACGCAGACAATCGATAATAGCCAATGCTCTCCAAATACAATTGAGCCTTTTGCCTATCATTGATTATCAATCCACGATTTTCCAATAAGGTTACAAGTTCTCGTGGAGTCTTGTAATCTTTTCCAAAATTTCTCTTTGTCATAGCTTATAAACAAAAAAGCCCAGCCTATTTAAGCATTGTAAAGAGGCTCGGCTGGAACTAACGCTGCAAAAATACAAATAATCATTGATAATACAAACTTTTTGGCAAGAAAAATCATGAGGAAGTGGATTCTTTGACATATTTATATTTAATAATGTTAAATCAGGCCTTAAAATCATACTTTACCAGCCAAGCAAAGTGGTTTTCAAGGTAAAAGTGTTATCTTTGTAACGTCTATACCCATACCGGAAGTCCCGATGGGCAGAGGTTGGGCAGACATATACATAGTAAAAGGCGTATCTGACGCTTTGGTTTTGACGATTCGTGAACTTCGCAAACTCATTTGTCAGTCAAGAACAAAGCAACAAGGAACGTCTCATGGGTGTATTGTATACAGCCCTAATTGGCTTCGGTTGCATTTTGCATTCGTTGCCAAGAAAGGGTATTTATATACTTACACATACGTGGGGCTTTCGGCGTTGCCTGACAGGGCAATGCGAAGGCCTACGAATCGTGGAACGAGTGACAGACTGGCTCCACGTTTCTTTTATTTTGTATATTCGTCAATAAAAAATTAACCCTGCTGTGGTAGCCAGGCAGTCATCTTAAAAATAATACAAGATGAAAAGATTTTTATTCGTTACCGCAGCATTGCTCGCAATGTCGGTATCATTCTGTTTCGGTCAGTCCAAAGAGGACATTAAGGCAAGTATCGACCGTTGTGCAAAATTGGAGAAACTTTGCTCTAAGCAGCCAAAGCAAACTGGAGTTGCAGATGTTGACACCTATGTACAGGGTGTTTACAACGCAGCCATCAGTTCTGCTGCGTCATCAGCTCTACTCCAAGACCTTTATTATCGTCAGATTGGCGAGACGAAGGATGGTGTTACAGACGTAAGTATCAAGAAACCTACTGTAGAGGAACTTGTCGCATTAAGCACAACTCTAACTGCAGAAGGTGTTTCTATCGCTGAGGCTGGGAAAGGTGCAGAAGCTGCAACCAAGGCATCTTCTACTAACAAGAATCCAATGAAAATAGCTAAGATAGCATCAGCTCTCGCCTTTACAAAAGATGCTTACCCTGTCTTGCTTGAAGAGTCAAAGGCGAAGGTCGCAGCCATCAAGCAGATGATTGAAACAGCAAAAACTGCAAAGAATCTGTGATGGGAAATTATCGCATTTTATATGCGGTCATACTTGCGTGTATCCTTTGTGGGTATACGCAAGTTTCTTTAGCAGCCGATGACCGCCCTGTCGTAGGCGTAACTCAGTTTACCTGCGATGAAGAGAGTCCATACACAGGACTTGTAACAGAGAAAGTTGTGGAAATGCTGACTAACACTCACCGCTTTGTTGTAGTTGACAGAACAAGTCGCGATAAAGTAGTTGATGAACTTGAACTACAGAAGAGCGAGGCTTTTCTCGACAGCCATAATCTTGCAGAACAAGGTGCGGCTGTTGCTGCCGAGCAGTTGGTAACAGGACATATTGTTAAGATACCGGTTTATCGCATGAAGAACAGTGACGGAAGCACACGTGGTTATAAAGCAAGTGTAGCATTTCAGTTGAAAGTTGTTGACGTAGAGACAGGCGTAAGCAATGAGGCACAGAGTTTTGATGGAAAATGCAGTAAGGAAATGCTGTCGCCAGAGAGTGCTGTTACAGCAGCCATGCAAAGCCTGCAATCCGACATATATGAATATTTCCGTATCAATTTCCCCGTCAAGGGAAAAGTCTTGAAGACGATAGATAAAAGCACGATACTTCTCAACGTTGGCAAGGAAGCTGGAATCAAGGTCGGTGATACGTTTACGATAGAATCAGTAGAGATGCTTGATGGCAAACCTTATCCATCTGAACTTGGAAAGGCCAAGGTGACAAAACTCTCTGGAGAGTCATTCGCCGAATGCAGCGTGTCACGCAAAGTCATTATCGCTATTGAAAATAGTAAAGCTTCTCACAATTTAGTTCGTTGTAACTTAATTATCAAAAAATGAGTATGAAAAGAATAGCAATAATATTATTGGGACTGTGTGCTTTCTGCTGCACATGGGCACAAAACATAGAGTCTCAAGTTACTCCTTTACCTACGGCACGACCAAAGATTATGGTCATACCATATACAATGCAAGGTGAAGACATACGTACCGTTTTGGAGAATGACGTGAATAAGCGTATCGCTTTAACCAAAATAAAGGAAGCATTCGATCAAAGGGGGTATACTACAGTTGATTTTTTTGCCAAGGTAAAAGCCTTGTCAAAAGCAACCGCATTAGGCAATACCCAACAACAGGATGTTAAGACTATGATTATACAACAGTCTGGTGCAGATGTTTATGTCGAAGCGGAAATAAACCTGTTGGAATCTCCTTCTGGCAATGCCATGAAAGTAATCCTGTCTGGTTATGAAACCTCTACTGCAAATTCGCTTGCCAATGCAGTTTGCGAAAGCGGTAAGTTTTACACCGATGACTATGGTAAACTTACATCAAGAGCTGTCGAGGCAGGGATGGACAAATTCTTGAACACCATGCAGGAGAAACTGATGGACATAGCTGAAAACGGACAATCCATAGCGGTAACAGTCGGCATTGACGAGGCATCATCTCGCTCTATGTCGCAAGAGGTTGGCGCAGATGGTCTTGCTTTGTCCGATGCCTTGGAAATGTGGGTGGAAGAAAATGCCTATAAAGGCAATTACCATATCCAGGGAACAACCGACAAGCAGATGCTCTTCGACGATATTCGCATACCGCTAAAAGACGAGAACGGAAGAACGTATAATATCAATAAGTTTGGATTGAAGTTGTTAACATTTTTCAGGAATCTTGGAATCAAGATTGAGAGAACTACAAGCAACAATATGCTAATTGTAACCATTAAATAACGGGAGTGTGTATTATGAGAAAGGTCTTGCTTACATTGACAATCTTGTTGACTTCTTATGCAACTATTTTCGCACAAGGAATAGAAATAGCCTTTGCGCTTCCTGTTGGTAATTGCCAATTAAGTGATAATACGGCAAAGATGCTGAGGAGCAAGTTCTTGCCAGCCATGACTGAAAGTGGAGTTGAAACAGCCGAAGTAAGTACCATTGCCATAAAGCCAGAGATTAGTTTCGTTAATAAACAAGTTGTTGAAGGTGGTATGAGGAATATACATACAAGCGACATACAATTCAATTTTGTCTGTACCAATCTTGCCACAAGTACAACTTTTGCAAGTTGTGTCGTTACAGTACGTGGGGAAGGATTCTCTGATGATGACGCAATAAAAAATGCCATTTCTAAATTGTCTGCCCAAGACAAACGTCTAACAGACTTTGTGAATAAGGCAAAAGATAAAATCATAGATTACTATCAGCATAATCTTAATTCTGTTATATCACGTGCTCGCACTTTTGCCAATATTCAACAATATGGTGAGGGACTGGCTCTGTTGTTTTCTTGTCCTGCGACAATCTCAGGTTACACAAAAGTCAATAACGAGATAACTACAATTTATCGTCAATACCAAACGCAGGAATGTAATAATGTCATTCAGAAAGCTCGGGCAGAATTCTCTAACGGTAATTTTGATGCAGCAGTCGAATATCTGCAACAAATAGATATGACAAGCTCTTGTGCTACTGAAGCCAAACAACTATGCATGCAAATCAAGCAAACTAAAGATGCAGAAGCTAGACGGGCTGTTGAACTCATTGAAAGGCAATCACAACGTGAGACGGATATTGAAAAAACTAGAATTAAAGCGGCACGTGATGTGGCTGTTGCTTATTGTAAAAGAAGAACTGATGTGTATTTCGTTTGGTAACATTATTCGTGTATTCGATTAGGTGTGAGAAGCCTATATGATTTCTCACATCTAATCATTACTGTTTCGTATAATTGTCGTGTTTTTACGATTCTAAAAGTTTGTTGGCGAATAGAATGTTACTATTCACTGTTCTTTTATCGCCCCAGCCCTTTTCCTTTCTTTTGTGGAACGCTTCCAAGCCCTACCTTTTGTGTTCCGTCCCAATTCGTAAGTTGGTCAGCGCAACCATTGGAGCCACCAAGCGAAACGTATGTGTCTGCACTACATGACATATGGTCAACAAAAGCGAGAAAGTTGTCAATGGCGTTGTCTGTGAATTGAACTTCATTCGTGGCGAAGAGTTTTGTCCAACTGGTGACACATTCTTGCTTGAAGTCTGTAAAACCTTTCCACGACATACCAGATAAGAAACTTTTTGCTGTCGATTCTATACTGGCTTTAGAGTCCAATTCAATATTATGCTTTACAGCAGATGCCATAATGCCATAGTATATGGAAGCCGATTCTTTCTCGTTGAAGTTGACTCTGTCTGTTTTTGCAAAGGATGATAAAGCTTCATGTCCCTCATGGATGAACTTGTCAAATGGATATAAAATCACCCCTTCTGACAATCCCCAAAGGAGAATCAGAAGGGGTTATATTCAGCTGCTGGGAGGTTTGTCATTCTATCTTCCGCCAGCCTTGGTCATCACTTCACAACCACCTTGTAGCTCTCCGTGCCAACCTTCACTATTACCACCTTGCCTGGCTGGACATTCAGAGTGGCGATGCCGTCAGTGGCGTTTGTGCTGTCGAGCAACTTGCCGTCGGGAGATAACACCTGGATTGTGGCGTTGCCGCTGAGACCGGATACGGCGATTTGTCCGTCGGCAGACGTAATCATTGGCTTAGCGGCAGTCTCGGTCTTTTCGATGCCGGTGGTGAGAGTCTGGAATTTGCCGAATCCGCTCCAAGGGTCGGTAGTCTTGTATGCATTCATCGACTCGCCCGGCACATAGAGCGTCATGTTTCCTATAGGCGAATTATCAAATGCGCTCGAATGCGTTTCCGGAACATTCACTGCCTGACAATATATGTCTTTCAACGCCTTGCAACCATAGTATTTATAACTTATTGTGTACCAGTTGATTCTAATAAGAGTGGAGTAAACGTAAGGAACAAATGTTTAAACGTGCGTTGCTATCGGATGCAGTTAATTATCTGCGGAATAATATATTATAGAAAATAAAGTTATTGCAATAACTGGAACTGTGTTCAAGGGGAGATATATGGAGATTTTGCAAATATATGAAATAAAACAACACGAATGGGAAAAATGCAGAGTTTTTTGTTGAAAATATTCTGCTATGTATATAAAAACAAAAGGAGAGTGTGTAGACACACACCCTCCTCCTATGCTTAGCGCTAAGAGCAGTGCTGATTTGCAGGTGGTGTAACATCATTACCGCGGTGGTGTAACGTCATTACCGCGGTGCTGTAACATCGTTACCGCGCAACGGTAACAACGTTACCACGCCACGGGAACAGCATTGTTGCGGTTCTTTCGCAAGAAAAACGCTCAACTTCTTTTCTTTATTCTTTATGTTTTTCCGTTTTTTGCTTAACTTTGCGTATCTTAACATAAGCGGATGCGCATCCGCAGAGAAAGATACGATTAATATATACCAGAAGAGTTATGTTATATTTGTTACAGTTTGCATGTCTGATATTCATGTTTATCTGCGCATTCTTCATTGCCGTCACGCGTCTTCACGTGAGATGGATAAACCGGCGGTATGAGTGGTCGCGCTGGATGATATTCGCAGCCCTGCTTTTTATGTCGGTACACTTCTTCCTGCAGATGTACTTCGGCTTCCGCGCCACGGACGAAGATGTGGGAGCCGTCATCAATGTGCTGGTCTACCTGCCTTGCTTCACGCTTTTCTCGATGGCTATCTACAACATTGAGGCTACCCACACCAAGCGCCGTAAGATGAACCTTATCTGCGCCGCCGTATACGCCGCCATGCTTGCCGCCTTCGCTGTGGGCTACAGCTTTAGCGGCTCCCTGAACATTGGCGCATGGCTTTACGTGATGCTTGCTCTCTTTTTTGGCAATATTGTCTACTGCATATACATGATAATAATAGAGATGAACAAGCGGAAGAAACTCCTTGAGACGATGACAGCCACGGATATGCTGCCTTTTATAAGATATGCCCGCGCGAGCATCGCGATGCTTTCCCTCATAGCCATATCCATGCCGTTCGCCATCCTCTCCACCAAGTCGTTGTACATAATAGGTCCGGTCGGTCTCCTCGTACTGCTTTTCTTCATCGTGAACTTTGTGGCGTTCGGCAACTGTTACGTACCTACCGAGGAGCTGCTGGATAGGGAAAGAGGCAACGGCGAAACCGACGACGACGAACAGACGACGGCAGAGAACTGCGCCTCGCAGTCGGCGGCTGACTGTGAGCAGTCCGCGCAGCGCCTCTCAGCCGAACGCAGCGCCTTCATCCAGGCGGCGCTCGACAAGTGGTGTGCAGACATGGGCTATAAGGACAGTTCGGTCAATATGCTTACATTGTCACATTCGCTGGACATCAACAAAAACGAACTGAGCCAATTCTTCAGCCAATGCCAGAACACGACGTTCCGTATATGGCTCAGCGAGATACGTTTCAATGCTGCCAAAAAGATGATGAAGGAGTTTCCCGACTACAACAACGACATCATTTCTGCCGAATGCGGTTTCTCTTCAAGGTCATATCTTTATAGGATTTTTAAGGAAAAGGAGGGATGCACTCCTGTTGAATGGAGAGCCAAAAACTCATAAAAAACTACTGAGAAACCCTCTGTAAGGTGTCTACTTCGTAGGAAGTGGACACCTTTTTTATATGAATTGGACATTTACGCACACGAATCAGACACTTAATTTTAATGAAAAACATTAAATTTGCCCTATGAAAGAAACGTACCTATAACTCTATTGCATAAAGATAAGATCAAATCAAATCATATACAATAATCAAAACATCTGAAAATGAAAAAAAGAAGACAACAGCAACATCCTCCATATTTGGACGGGCGGGTTGCAAGCAATTCTGTTTCTACGCGGCGTTCCATGCGAACGTCCGCGGGAAGGTTCATGCAGTTCTTCCTTTGTGTCATGATGCTGATGGCGTTCTCAGTGCAGAAGGCGTCGGCGTATGACGATTGGCAGGACAGCTGGATAAGTCAATGGTACGATGCGGAAAATGCCACTATCGTACTCGACATCCGCGTTTACCAATCGTGGGGTGGAGCAGGATCCGGCCATTGCGGATTCTGTCGTGATGACGGTTGGCTTGATGTCAGTGTGGCTGGATACGACATCCATCTCAAAGGTCCGAAAGACCAGTGGACAAGCTATGACCCTAACTCAGATCAGGTCACGGGAATCGACAAGAAATACGTACAATGGCTTGGTTTCAGAAAAACAGATGGCGACAAGGGATCTTATTTCATTAAGATCACCATTCCGCTGATACAGGACCGAATCGGAACAGACGTATTTGTAAAATACAAGGGAGTATGGTGGCGCGAATTGAAAACGGCGACGGATCAGGACGTTGATTTCACTGCAACCGTAGACACCCATTTCGGCTGTACGCCGACTATAATCACAAATGCCTATTATGGCGTAAAGGGGAATAAGCCTGGCTATGTCATCGCATGGAAAAAAGACGGAACGGCAAAGCAGAACTCCATTGACAAAAAGGGACATTTCAGACTCTGCTATTCAAACGGTGACCCCGTGCCAAACATCTCCACTATCGATGCGAGTCTTTATAGCAGTGGAGAGTTCTTTATCCCAGTGGAGAGTCTGAATCTTGACAATCCGTCTGAATACAAGATTATACAGCACTACGAGCCGACTTATAACAATAAGGTAATTTACGAGACATCAAGCTCTGCCAATAACACCCGTCCTGCCTATCCGCAGGTGAAGGAAATCAGCGCCAACTATGATCAGGTGACGCTCAAGGCGAAGGTGAACTGGAATCTCAGTGCGGCTCCGACGCAGAACTGCATTGAGGACAATATGGTGCTCACAATCAAGAGTACGAATAGGGCGACAAATGCTGTGGAGACAACCACACAGAATATCAAGTATATGGCTGGTAAGACAGCATACAGCTATGAGTTTGACGTACCTTTAGGCGAGAGCCTGAATTATGAATTCAGCATTAAACGTTCGCATACAGGCAACTCTGATGTATGGAACAACGCTTTCAGCAAGCAGACCTCTCTCTCGGCTTCTGCAAAGCACAGCAATGTTACGGCAGGTTCTGTACATGCTAAGCTTAGTGAAGACGACCAGACTGCCACTATCACTTGGCAGACTGAGGGCGACATCTGGAGTTCGGGCACCAAAGCGGTGCTTACACGTGTGAACGTTACGACCAATACTACTGACAACATTGAGCTGTCGAAGGAAGAATTCCTCAGCGGCAAGTATGTTGACGACATGATAATGGTGTGCAACGAATATCGTTACCGCCTTACTGTGAAGCCTGCCGAGGCTTACGGCACTCTGCCTACGGTGGCTGCTCCGGAGTCAATCATGCCCACAAGCATAGGTAATCTTGTTGCGTTCACAGCCGGCAAGGGATATTATTCTGATCGCGTGGAACTGGCATGGAGCAGCAAGGGCAACTTTGAGCGCTTCGTAATCAACCGCAAGGAGCATGGCGCTCCTGATACAGACTATAAGCAGATAGCCGTTACTGAGGGCAACGAGGCTCAGAACGACTATTACTATAACGACGTGAACGCCATTCCCGGCATTGTCTACGACTATCGTATCAAGGGACAGGTGATGTGCTCTGGCAATCTGCTTGAGAGCGACGAGGAACTTACTGACGTTGGTTTCCGCACACCTACGGGCGACATCTACGGCCGCGTAACATTCGAAAACGGACAGGCAGTGGCTGGAGCAAAGGTTACAGCTGAGCCTACCGAAGGCTCTGGCGTTCCCGGCAAGTCGTACGTTTTCAGCGGTGCGTCAAAGCTTACCGTCGACAACGAGTCGCTCTTGAAGGACGCTACGAAGGCTGCAACACTCCAGGCATGGGTACGAGCAGACAAGGAAGGTACTATCATCGAGAAGCCGGGCATGTACAAGCTGGCATACAACAACCAGTATATTGAGTTCACGGTAGGCTCTCAGACACTGAAGACTTCGAAGAAACTCAAGGACTACGCTTCTTCGGCACAGTTCGTGCATCTCTCAGCCGTGGCAAGTGCTACACACCTTATTGTATATATAAACGGTAAGGCAGTGGCAGAAGCCAAGCGTACGGCTCAGATTACGGGCAACGACAATAAGGTGGTGATTGGTGAAGGCTTCACCGGAGCCATCGACGAAGTTCGTATCTGGAACAAGGCGCTCAATGCTGACACCCTCGCCAACGACTACGACCGCTATATCGTAGGTAATGAGGACGGCCTGCAGGCTTACTACACCTTCGACTATTCGGTAGACAACGCCTTCTACGACATATCGTACAAGGGCACCAAGTACAACATGAACCATGGTGTGGCTACGGATGTTACTATCAGTTCGAAAGACATTCCTACTTCTGCACAGCTCGGCTACAGCAGCTACACAGCTGTAGACGGTTCATACCAGATTCGTTCGCTGCCCTACACCGGCAACGGAACCACTTATATGATTGTGCCTACTCTTGGCATACATCAGTTTGCGTCGGCTAAGGAGCTGCGCCTCATCAACTCGCAGTCACAGAGCCACACCGTGAACTTCACGGATAAGTCGTCGTTCAACATTTCGGGTAAGGTGATGTATAAGGGTGGCAACGTGCCCGTTGAGGGCGTGTCGTTCGCCGTGGATGGCGTCACCGTAATGGACGGCAAGAGCAACATTGTGAAGACCGACTCGCACGGACAGTTCACTATCAGCGTGCCCGTAGGACAGCACGAGGTGAAGGCTGTGCTTGCCAACCATACGTTCGAGAACGGCGGCAAGCTGACCAACACCGACGGCACCGACCGCAACTATCAGGACGACGACGGCGGCTTCGAAATCTTTGACGTTACAACCGTACGCTACATCGGACGCGTAGCTGGTGGTACGAAGCAGGAGGCGCTTCCCGTGGGTCACTCGCTCTCGAAGAACAACCTCGCTGACGACGTACGCATCGAACTCACCTATCCGAACGATAATTACAAGATGACAACTGAAGCTCGCGAGACTACACTCAATCACGTCAAGGGCGCATACGTAAGCAAGCAGCACCAGAACCGCGTAGCTTACAATGGCAACAAGATTACTATCTATCCTGACGCAGAAACGGGTGAGTTCTATGCCGACCTCATTCCTGAGAAGTATAAGATTAATGTAGTAGTGCCTGGTCATGACAAAATCCCGGGCAGTGGCGACGACCTCAACTTGAGCAACGAGTTTGCAAAGCAGAGCGAGGTGAATGCTTATGTCGACTCTATCTCTACGCAGGGCAAGTATGTCAATTGCAGCGACACTGTATATTACAACAAGAAGCAGCAGTTCATCAAGCGCTACACTCCGTCAATCATCGTGAAGGAGAAGGTGAAGGGTAAGCTTCAGGACTTCTTCGGAAAGGAAGAACTCAGCATCGCTACCCTCGACCAAACAAAGGCTATAAAGGTAAAGACCTACAATCCTGATAATGCTGCACAGCCTTACACACTCGGCGTGCCGGTGTATGAGCAGGGACAATACGTCACTTATCACATCACCACAGCGGAGGTGTACGAATATAAGGATAAGGACGGCAGACGTAAGGATGGCGTTAAGGAGGACATCGTGCCAACGCCTGAGGCTAAACTGTCATTCAGTAGAGGCGACATTGCGTACGGAACGCAAGAAGACATCACTACTGACGAGAACGGTGAGGCTGAATGGACTTTCCAGGTTAACAACCCGGAAATGACTTCGGCTCTGCGCTCAGCAGCTATGGATATGACCTACAGCGAAAACAGCGAAAGCACATCTTCTACAACAATCAACTGGAAGGGTGGCTTTGACGGCAAGGGAAATACTAAGGCTATCGTAATTGGTGCAAAGACTCTGGGATCGGACTTCGTTACGAACGGACCCGACAAGGTGCTCTTCGTGCTGCGCGACCCACCGGGAAGCAACTCTTATGCTTATCTTGAGAAGGGTGTGACAGTTACTTCTACAAGTACATATGAGGGAAATGTCACTAACGAGGGAGTATTGAACAACGAGGCAAAGGTTGGTGCCAAGGTCATCACCTTCACCGGTCTTGGTGCCGGAGTGGTGTACGAGAACGACGTGAAGAACGAATTCTCATTCGGTGCTTCTCACAGTGAGACAATCGGTGGTACAGACTCTGACACTAAGACGATGACCACTACCACACGCTTCGAGACAAGTAGCGACCCGCAGTATGTAGGAAGCGACGGCGACCTCTTCGTTGGCTATTCTACCAATATCGGTGTAGGCAAGACCGAAAACATCGCCGTTACTACACGTGAGATGTATCAGGCCAATCCTTCAGAATACGAACTGTTCAGCAATGTTACTCCCGAAAACAGTGAATATCTGCTTGTGAAGACTACTGGTCTGGGACTTTCGCAGAAGTATGGCACTATGTTCACCTATCCGCAGGTGCACATCGAGCAGGTGCTGTTGCCTAAACTTGAGGATGTACGCAACAAGTTGCTGCATCAGCCAGCTGAAGGTATCGACTTCCAGGCAATGGCTGACAACACCAAACTCCCAGTATACGTTTCGAAGTTGGCAGCTGACGATCCTAACTTCGGCAAGAGCAACAACGACAAGGTGTTTAAGGGTGCCAATGCCACCGACCCGATTGACGGACCAAGTTACAAGATCTACACTCCGGCAGGACAGCCGTTGAAGGAGGATACTATCATGTTCCTCAATCAGTCGATTGACAACTGGAAGATGCAGCTTCGCAATAACGAGGAACAGAAGGTGAAGGCAGAACTTATGCAGAACCATTCGTTCCAGGGCGGTGCTTCTTACGAATACTCTGAGGAGTATGAGGTTGGACGCTCGGAGACTCAACGCTTCTCTATCTTGATTGGCGCTCAGTTCACCAACAACTTCGGATGGACACTCAATGGCACTGGTATGGTGTTCACTTTAGACGAGAGCCTTACCACCGAACACGGCGGCGAGTTCTCAACTGAGGAAACTGCACGCCACTGCAAGGGCTACGTGCTCGCAGAGGAAGGCTCTGACTACATCTCTGTAGACGTATGCCGCGAGGCAGGATACAAGAACGGCGACCAGTACATCAAGTACAAGGACATGAAGGATGAAAAGGGACAGACCTTCTCTACATTCATCTTCAAGACCCGTGGCGGTGCTACGTCTTGTCCGTTCGAGGGCGAATACAAGACCAAGTATTACGAACCGGGACAGCACGTCATCAATGAGGCTACCGTTCAGATGGAAGTTCCGGAGATAACCGTTGAAAAGGACTTCATCGATAATGTTCCTTCTGGCAAGTCGGCTTACTTCACGCTCTATCTGCGCAACAACTCTGAGTCGCAGGACGACAACTGGTATAACCTCGTTATTGACGATGCCAGCAATCCTAACGGAGCACAGCTGCTCATCGATGGCGCACCGATCGGCAACGGCAGAGCATTGCTCGTACCGGCAGGCGGAACACTCACCAAGACACTCGAGGTGCGCAAGGGTTCGGTGATGAACTACGACAATCTCCGACTGATGCTTCAGTCGCAGTGTCAGTGTGACCCCACCGACTTCCAGGATGAAATATATGACGACGTGACGTTCAGCGTACACTTCACTCCCTCGGCTACTGACGTGAACCTGAAGAAGCCTACCGACAACTGGACATACAACACCAAGTTGGCAACAGCGGAGGTGAACGGCGTGCAGAAGCATTACATGGACGTAGTGATTGACGGATTCGATGTGAACTATGACAACTTCCATCGCATCATGCTTCAGTTCAAGCCGTCGTCGGGCAGCGACAACGACTGGACAACGCTCATGAGCTACTACAACGACCAGACTCTCTTCGACCAGGCAGTGAAGAATGGTATGAATGCAGAGATGATCAAGGCTGCTGATGCCGGTACTATCAAGTATCGCTGGTTTATGGACGACCAGCAGGATCAGCGTTACGACCTGCGCACTGTAGGTACGAGCATGATCAACAATGAAGAGGTATACAACTATTCTGCCGTACACAGCGGCATCAAGGATATGTATAACCCGCGCCTATTCGGTAGCGCTCAGCCAGCTAATGGTGTACTGACGGTCAACGACGAGGTGAAGCTCACATTCAACGAGCCTATAGCCGACGGACTCCTCACCGACAACAACTTCTCGGTGACAGGTATACGCAACGGCGCACAGACCGACCATAGCGTAAGCGTACGTCTTGACGGAAAGAACGACGAACTCGTGTCTGAGTTCCAGCGCAACTGGAGTGGCAAGAACCTCACCATCGAGATGTGGACTCTTGCAGACAAGCCTCAGGACGCTGTGCTCTTCAGCCAGGGCAACGCCAACAGTGCGATAGAGCTTGCAACGACGAGCGACAACCGCTTGAAGGTGAAGGTGGCTGATAAGACCATCGTCAGCGACAAGGCGTTCGACTACGAGCAGGGCACATGGGCACACGTGGCTCTTGTATATAATAATGAAGGAAACGTGTCGGCTTACTATAACTACGAACAGCTTATCAGCGCAGCTGAGGTGGGCGAGTACAATGGCGAGGGCGCTTACGTGTTCGGAGCCAGCGTAGACGGAAGCGGACACTTCGCAGGCAAGATGCACGGCGCCCGTATTTGGGACAAGGTAGTCACACCAGCACGTCTGCAGACCAACTCGCTGACAATGCTCTCAGGAGCCGAAAGCAATCTCATTGCTTACTATCCTATGTCAGAAGCTAAGGGCAGCGTTCTTGCCGACAAGGCACACGGTGCTAACCTTGAGATGCGAGGCGGCGAATGGGCTAACCCCGAGGGACGCGCAGCAGCGTTCAACGGTAAGGACCAGTATCTGAAGCTCTCTTCGGGCAGTTCATGTGTCGTAGACAACAGCATGGACTACACCATCGAGACATGGTTCAAGGCCGACGAGGCTCAGCAGACGGCTACCATCATCTCTAACGGACGCGGCGACGGCGAGGACATGGGCGGTTCGCTCAATCTCTTCGCTCTCAATCTGGAGGAAGGCCGTCTGGTGTTCCACAACAACGGTGTGCGTGTGGCGTGCGACGGTAGCTACGCCGACAACGACTGGCACCACGTAGCTGTAGCTGTCAACCGTACAAGCGGACGCGGACAGATATACGTGGACGGCAAGCTGAACACTTACTTCGAGGCAGCCGACCTTGGTGGCATAGCTGCGGCTTACATACATCTCGGCGCTCGTGTGTGGACTCCTGCCGACAACCTGCAGCAGGAGAAGGCAGACAACTTCTTCAAGGGCGAGATTGACGAGGTGCGTGTATGGAATCTCTACAAGAGCGAAACGCTCGTGGAGAACGGCAACAGCAACCGTCTTGACGGCACTGAGAAGGGACTCTTGGCTTACTATCCGTTTGAGACATACATCGAATGGCAGGGCGTGAAGGAACTGCAGTTCTCTCTGAAAGACCAGAAGCAGCAGGCTGACCCGACGCAGCAGGTGCCTGACGCAGTTGCGGTAGGCGGCGATGTCGAGACCAAGACCTCTGCACCCGTCAAGGCAAAGGGACCGGAGAGCAAGCTGCTCTACGACTTCGTAGTGAACAACGACGCGCTCATCATCAATCTGAAAGAGCCTTACGAGCGCATAGAGAAGACTATCGTGAAGTTCACCGTTGACGGCGTGCGCGACAAGAACGGCAACGAGATTCTCTCGCCGATAACATGGAGCGCATTCATCGACCGCAACCAGCTGAAGTGGAGCGACCGGGCTCTCACCGTAGTGAAGAAGCTCAACGAGGAGAAGACCATCAAGGTGAAGGCACTCAACAACGGCGGTTCAATCGAACACTTCACCGTAGAGAACCTTCCTTCATGGCTTGAGGCAGAACCGGCAAGCGGCACCATCGACCCGACAGCGTCGCAGGACATCGTGCTGACTATCGACCCGAGTCTGAACATCGGCACATACGACGAGACGCTCTATCTGCGTGGCGACAACAACGTGGTGGAGGCTCTGCAGCTCACGGTGAAGGTAGAGGGCGAGAAGCCCGACTGGACGGTGAACGCCGCCGACTTCAAGTATAATATGTCTGTCTTCGGCAAGCTGTATATCAATAAGGTATACTCTTCTGACGACGAGGACATGCTTGCTGCGTTCAGCAGCGGAAAGTGCGTAGGCGTATGCAACAACCGCTACTACAAGCAGAACGACATGTACTACGCCATGCTCACGGTCTACTCTAACGACGTAAGCAGCGACAACCTCGAGTTCCGCATCTGGGACGCAAGCACCGGACAGACCTACATAGCCGAGAGCGAGAAGCCGATAAGCTTCGAGAATAACGCCGTAGTGGGCAGTCCGTCGCAGCCAGTGCTCTTCACGGCGAAGGACTATCGTGTGCAGAACATCACGCTGAACGAGGGATGGACGTGGATATCGACGAACATCGCATCCGACAAACTCTCCGATCTTAACAAGCTGCTTGCCGACGGCAAGTGGACATCAGACGACCAGGTGAAGAACGAGCAGTACGGCTTCGCATCGTGGACAAAGCGCAACGGATGGATGGGACAGCTCACCGCCATCGACAACGACCAGATGTATCTCGTACACAGTTCGCAGCCGCAGAGCCTGCATATCTCAGGACCGGCGGTTGACCCCACCTCGCACAAGCTCACCATACGCGGAGCAAAGGCAGACGGCACAGCGCGCTGGAACTACATCTCGTATCTGCCTTCAGACAACTTCACGCTGAAGGAGGCTCTCGCCGGCTACGACGCCAAGGAAGGCGACATCGTGAAGTCGCAGACGCAGATGGCTATGTACAGCGGCAATCTGGGATGGATAGGCAGTCTGACGTACATGGAGAACGGCAAGGGATACATGCTCCTGCGCCAGTCGCAGGACGACGCTCAGCTGCAGTATCCGTCGAAGACTTCTGTAGGACGCAAGACTAAGGCTGCGATGGCAGCTGCCAAGAACGCTGACGGCACAAACGCTTACTTCCCCTACTCAGCCAACATGACGGCAGTGGTAGAGGTGGAAGGCGTAGAGCTGCAGCAGGGCGACCGCCTTGTGAGCTACGTAGCAGGCGAGCCGCGCGGCTATGCCGAGGCTATAGCTCTGCCCGACGGCAGAACCGTCTTCATGCTCACCATCGGTGGCGACAAGCCCGAGGCTGTTGACTTCACTGTAGAGCGCGACGGCGACGTCGTAGCCAAGGCACCGAGCGCTGTAAGCTATGCTGCCAACAGCAATGTGGGCACCCTCAGCGAGCCGATGCGCATCAGCTTCCTCGGCACCGAGGGCGGACTCTACATCTATCCGTCGCCGTTCTACTCGCAGCTGAAGATACGTGCCACTGTCGGCCGCAACGCCTATACAGATGTATACGTCAGCGACATGAGCGGCAAGCGTATCGTGGCATGGAACGACTGCAACGCTGGCGGCAATGTAGACATCACATGGAACGCCGGCAACACGGTTCCGGCTGGTGTGTATATCGTCAGCATCGCCGTAGACGGCAACGTTTATTCGATGAAGGCTATCAAGAAGTAATATTTTAAAAAGAAAGACTATATGAAATATATAAAGTATTCGTTTCTCGCCGCATTGGGCTTACTCTTCGCACAATGCACCGAAGAGGGCGACAAGACTTATCCGCAACAACCCGCTCCCCAGTGGAGCGTGGTTGAGGAGGACTTCGTAAGCGAGACTCCAACATGGCAGGTGGCGTCTGCCACTCCTGCTTCCGCCCCGATGTGGCGAGCCGACTTCAGCGGCAACGATCAGGCGCCGTTGTGGAGCGACCCCGACAAGAGTGTCTATCCGATGAGCATGACTGCCGTAGTGCGTCTCTCGCCGGTGCTCGAAACGCTTGCCACCGACGGCGACAAGATGGCTGCCTTCATTGGCGGCGAGTGTCGCAGTGTGGCTAAGACGGTGATGAACGACGGCGTGCGCCTCTTCTTCATCCACGTGAAGGCGCCGTCGAGCGAGAACGGCAATGTGGAGTTCCGCTATTACAGTGCTGCCGCCAAGCGCACGTATGTCTCCGTAGCGTCAGACGTCAGATATGAGGTCGACAAGATTTACGGCACAGCCGACGCGCCCGCCTATCCCGACTTCGAGCAGTCGGGACCCTTCCCCGTACCTACCAAGGTATGGGTGAAGGTGGACAAGGCGAAGCTGCCCTTCAACGTAGCTGCAGGCGACGAGCTGCAGGCGTTTGTGGGCGACGAGTGTCGCGGCATAAAGCACGTGGAGAGCGAGGCTGATATGCTCTACTGGTACGACATCCTCGGACGTGCCGAGGGCGAGCAGGTGATATTCCGCTATTACAGCGCGGAGAAGAAGCAGGTGTTCGTTTCCGAGCAGTCCTTCGTTATCGGCAAGCGCGGTTCGGTGGTTGGTTCTGAGGAACAGCCGCAGACTCTCAGCTTCGTGCCGCAAGGCAGCATGATCGCTTATCTCACCCTTGACGCCGTTACAGGCAGCTATGCCGACAAGAGCGGCGACAAGCTGGCGGCGTTCATTGGCAATGTGTGCGCCGGCGTGGGCGAACTTGTGGGCGAGCAGGACGGCAGACCGGTATACAAGATGGTGGTCAACGGCGTCAGCTCACAGGCGGCGTCTGTAGACATACGCTATTACAGCCATCGCAACAGCTACGTGTTCACGGCTCCTGCATGCCTCGCCTTCGCCGACGGCAAGGTGGAGGCTTCGCCCGAGCAGCCGCTCACCCTGCCTCTCGTTCTCGCCGGCAAGCATCCGCTCAAGATGACAGCTTGTGTGGCATTGCCTCAGAACATCGTGCGCCAGGCAACGGCAGACGACCTGATGGCTGCATTCGTGGGCGCAGAATGTCGCGGCATGGCAAAGGCAGAACAGGCGGAGAACGGCGAGTATGTCTTCCGCATGGAGATAAACGGCAGCATGGGAGCGGAGGAACCCGTTACGCTGAAGTATTATGCCGCACGCAACAAGTGTCTCTATCAGGCTGTCTCGGCTTTCACGTTTGCCGGCGGCGCAAGCTACGGCACAGCTGGCGAGCCCAGCAGACCTGCTTTCCTCATTGTTGAATAAGCTTAAAACCTATCTGTATATATGAATAAGAAAACTATAATAAGCATGGTGCTGGGGTGCATGTCGCTGCTCCCGGCATCTGCGCAGAACGGATGGTTCGTTGAGGCGGGCGGAGGCGTGCAGACTATCTTCTCGAGCGATGCCGGCAAGCTGCACTTCGGCAAGCGTCTCACTCCTTCATACCACGTCGGCGTCGGCAAGTGGATCACTCCGGCTTACGCCCTGCGCCTGCAGATTGGCGGCTATGCGCTCAACGGCATGTCCACATCCGAAGGACTCTATCTGCGCGACCCGCAGACCGACGGCTCTATATACGGGCCTCACGACCCCGTTATCGACAATGTGACGGTCCGCCCCGACGGCACCTATCGCCATTATCTGCGTTACGTCAACGCTCATGCCGACTTCATGGTGAGCCTCTCGCGTCTGCTCTTCCGCAGCGAGGGCCGCTTCGATGTGCTTCCGGCTGTAGGATTGGGCTACGCCCGCACCTTCGCCTATCGCGGCACGGCGGACGCCAACTCGCTCACAGCCAACTTCTCTATAGCCGCCAAGTACAGCGTGCTGAAGTGCATGGATGTAAACCTTGAGATAGCTTCGGCTCTCATGCCCGACCATTTCGACGGTCGCATCACTGGTCGCAAGTACGAGCCGACGCTCGGTGCAACGCTCGGACTGACCTATCGCTTCAACGCCTCAAAGCCTTGCGCCAAGAAGCAGCGCTGCCATAAGCTCCGTCGTGAAGCCGTGGTCGACACGGTGTACGTGAAGGAGCGGATAGTGGAGCGTCCCGTCTTTAAGGACCGCATAGTGGAGAAGTCGGTTGCGAAGAAACAGGAAGCGTTCCGTCTCGCCTCGGTCAGCTTCGCTTGCGCTTCCGCCAAGCCAGAGAAGAAGCAGGACATAGTGTTTGAGAACATCGTCGAATATCTCAAGCAGAACCCTTCTGCCCGCATCCGTCTCGACGGCTATGCCGACAAAGCCACAGGCAAGGCGCGCACCAACTTGATGCTTTCCATACGCCGCACCGACAGCGTGCGTAATATCCTCATAGAGCGTTACGGCATCGCTCCGTCGCGCATCGAGGCGCAAGGCATCGGCAGCAATGCGCAGCCATACGAAGATAACGATCTTAATCGCGTAGTGATTGTAACAGCACTGCCCGAGTGATGCGTGTTTAGTAAAAAGAAAAAGGGGATATTTCTTCAGAAAAAGGAAGAACTTCTTTAAGAGAAAGGGGAGATTTCTTCAGCCCCAAGCACATTACCGCAGCGTGGTACTTCTGTTTCCGCAATGCGGTAATCTTATTTCCGCTACGCGGTAATGATATTTTCGCTACGCGGTAATCTTGTTTCCAGTCTGCGTTAATCGCATTGACAGGCTGGCAGATGGCTTGTTAAGGCTGGGGGATAGGCTGGTAGATAACCCGATTATCGAGTTATCTGCCAGCCTTTATTTTGCTTATATACAACGAGTTATGTCGAAACTGGAAGATATGGCAGATTTTTTCACGTACATACAACTATTTTGAAACAACAATCCATTGCCCATTTTTATCACTTCCGTTACGTGTAATGTAACCTTCCTTTCTTAACGAAGTAAGTTCTCTTTTTAACGTTGCAAGCGAAATACCCAGTTTGTTTGCCAAATTTTCTCTTATTATTGATGGACTTTGCTTCATGATAGATAGTATAGTTTGTTGCCGTTCATTTACAGGCTCATTTACAGGCTCATTTGTAGGCTCGTTTTGAATATGGAGAGTCAATTTTACCTGCATAAGTTCGGGTTGCTCCTGAAACTCAAGCTTTATCCGATGCTTTTCATTCTCTTATATAGTTTTTTACAATTTATCTATTATCACACATTCTTCCAACTTATCGAAAGTCGTATCAACAAACGTGTGGACTATCATCTTTGTTGTGTCTATTGGTTGGAATTCTGCATATTGCTTGCGAACATACCGAAGTTCAAAAGCCAGGCGGAGAGCCTTGCTGTCGGCATCATCTTCATCCGTTTGTTTTGCCTCTTTGCCCGTGATAGTCCGCACCTTGACAATCTCATACACATCACGTATTCCTTTTCCTTTGATGTATGGCATGAAGAAGTGAAGATCTTGCAAGGCGATGGTTGTTGGAAACTGTTTTCCTGAATAATACAAGGTTGCAGTTCCGTCCATAAATGCTTGAAACAGCCTGTTGTCTTCTTTCACCAATCCAATAAGTACACGATTGCCCACCTCTACATACGCACCCTTTTGTGGTATGACATGAGCAATGGTCTCGTATGATTTGGTATGTATAAGTTCATCAATGGTATTTGTAAATCGCATTATATCAATTACTTGTACTTTAAACGATAGAAAAGTGATTGCCTAGATTCTAAAGATTGGGGAAAAGACGAACATTTAACGTTTTTAACTTTTTTGAACCCCAAATGGCCCGCAAGTGTGCAATAAATTGATT
This sequence comes from Prevotella pectinovora, assembly GCF_041323955.1. Taxonomy (NCBI): domain Bacteria; kingdom Pseudomonadati; phylum Bacteroidota; class Bacteroidia; order Bacteroidales; family Prevotellaceae; genus Prevotella; species Prevotella pectinovora. The sequence goes on along the minus strand of NZ_JBGLIV010000001.1, from coordinate 1,979,712 downwards.
AAGTCATGGTATTTTATTCTTGAAGTCGTCTTTTCTGGCAATATTGCCCCTAATGTAAAAAGCGACACATTATTTATATAGGAATGCCATCTATACAGCAAGAAAAACGCTATAATTTGCCAATGAAACTTAATTTCAACACTTAAAGTATTGCTGTATAAAAGAACTTTTGTATCTTTGCGGTCGGAAATATTTATTATCATTCCGACCATAATTTATATACAAAATCGATGGAGAATGCAGTAGTACAACAGATTAGAAAAAGGATTACTCGCAGTAAGTTTGGCGAGATATTCTTTGTTTCTTCTTTTCCCCAATATGATGTCGAGTACGTCACAAAACTGCTCGCCATCTTTGAGAAAGAAGGATTGATTACACGAATAGCCAAAGGTGTGTATGTCAAGGCACGTAAAACACGTTTTGGCATCCTTTATCCTTCGGCTTACGAATTAGTGAAAGAGATTTCCAAACGAGATAAGGCAAAAGTTATACCTACGGGAGCCACTGCTGCTAATCGCTTAGGATTCTCAACGCAAGTACCCATGAACACTATTTTTCTGACTACTGGGTCTGGGCGAAAAATGAAATTAGGGAATCGAACAGTGACTCTGAAGCATGGGGCACCTAAGAACTTTGCATTCCGCGGACGTTTGATGCCAGAATTGGTACAAGCATTACGCAGCATTGGTGAGCATAACATCACTCAGGATGTTGAAGCGAGGATTAGACAACTGTTCTCGGAAACTCCTGAGACTGACACCATAGAATATGATTTGTTGTTGGCTCCTGTATGGATGCGACAAGTTATAAAGAGAGGAATAAAATGAGTAAATGGATTGATTTCTCGCTCGACGAGCGAAAGGCGATGATACAAGGTGTGGTCGAGGCACGGCAAATTGATGAAGCTGCTGCCGAGAAGGACTGGTGGGTAACGGCAGTGTTGTATGCCCTTTTTCACTCCAGTGTATCAGAATATCTGTTATTCAAAGGTGGTACGAGTCTCAGTAAAGGCTGGGATATCATCAACCGATTCAGTGAAGATATTGATTTAGCATTGAGCCGTGACTATTTTCTGAACGTCAAGCAACTCTCTTGTGCAAGCTGTACCAGTAATACGCAAATACATAATCTTCGAGAGAAAGGACAGGACTTCTTGTATGGCGAGTTCAAAGACGAGTTATCGGCGAAACTTGTCGAAATGGGGCTTGAAGTAACAGTTCTCACAGACAATGACATATCCAATGAAAATGGTGAGCCCCAAAAGGTTCCACACGATAAAGACCCATCTGTTCTTTATGTTCAATATCCTTCACTCTACGATAGCCAAGCCGCATACGCAATACCAACGGTTAAAGTAGAGATTAGCGTGTTGTCAATGTCCGAGCCTTACGAGATGAGAAGAATTTCATCACTTATAGAACAGACCTTCAAGGATGAAGATGTGGATTCCGACCTTGTCCAGACAATCCGCACTGTCAGTCCCGCCAGGACTTTCTTGGAAAAAGCTTTCCTCTTGTGTGAAGAGTTCCAGAAGGACGAACCGAGAACGCATAGAATGACACGTCACTTCTACGACTTGGAGAGACTGATGCAAACCCCATACGCAGAAATGGCTCTTAATGATTTGGTGCTCTATCATGAGATTGTGGAGCATCGTCGCAAGTTCTATCATGTTGGTTATGTGGATTACGACAAAGAGCTACCTGCCACTATTCAGATTGTACCAAGTGACGAACTGATGTCCTCTTACGAAGCTGACTATAACGAAATGAAGGAGAGCTTCATTTATGGGCAACCTCTGACTTTCGGCGAGTTGATGGAAAAGATAACGAACCTTCAAGAACAATTCCGAGCTTTAGATGTCCCTAAAGGTTGAATGTAGATGAATTTTTAACAAAATCTACTTTTTCTCCAACCTCTGCCACGGCTTGGCGTACCCTTAGAGTAATTTTGCAGAAAAAACATAAAATATGATTAATAACGATAGAGGGCAAAGCCTGATTAGCAAGTACGTATGGGTGATAGAAACCATCTATCGCAGACGCAAAATTTCATTCAAAGAACTGAATGAACGGTGGCTTCGTGATACGGATATTAGTAGAGGTGTGGATATTCCAAAACGTACCTTCGACAACTGGCGTTATGTTATCTGGGATATGTTTGGTATCAACATCGCCAATGAAGGGCGTGGCGAGTACCGTTATTACATCGAGAATGAAGAGGATATTAGCAAGAACGGACTCCGTTCTTGGCTTTACAACACATTCTGTGTGAGCAATGCCCTGGCAAACAGCCAGAGCATCAAAGACCGTATCATTCTGGAATACGTGCCGTCTGGTCAGGACTACCTTCAGCCCATCATCGAAGCGATGAAGGAAAACCGTGTACTCAATATGACTTACCACAGCTATTGGAAGGACGAAGAGAACAACTTCGATGTGCAGCCGTATTGTGTAAAACTGTTCCGTCAACGTTGGTACATGGTTGCTCGTAGCACCTATTCCTATTATTATAAGAAAGGGCCACGTATCTATTCTCTTGACAGAATTAAATATCTTCATGCAACAGCAGAGACTTTTGAAATTCCAAAAGACTGGACAGCACAGGACTTCTTTGATGGCTGCTTCGGCATTATCGCTGAACAGTCAGTTAAAATCCAGCCAGTCAAGTTGAAGGTATCAGCAGGACAAGCCAACTATATACGTGACTTGAAGATGCATGAGTCGCAGGAAGAGATAGAGCGTAATGAAGAGTACAGTATTTTCACCTTCAATCTCCGTCCAGAGTTCGACTTCCAGCAGGAACTGCTTTGGAATGGAGAAGACATGGAGGTACTTGAACCCTACTGGCTCCGCAAGGAGATTGCCGGTAAGATAAAAAGAATGTGGAACAAATACAAAGATGACCCGAAATGAAGGATTTTGCAGCTATAGATTTTGAAACGGCTAACAATGAGCGCAGCTCCGTTTGTTCTGTTGGTATCGTTATTGTACGAAATGGTGAGATTGTAGATACGTTCTACTCTCTCATCCAGCCAGAGCCGAACTATTATAATTACTGGTGTTCTCAGGTTCATGGACTCAGTCATGAAGACACCGACGATGCACCAGTATTTCCAAAAGTATGGGCGCAGATTGAACCTCTGATAGAGGGTTTACCACTTGTTGCTCATAACAAACCCTTTGATGAAGGTTGTCTGAAAGCCGTATTCCGTGTATACCAGATGGACTATCCTGACTATGAGTTCTACGACACCCTATGCGTCTCACGACAAGTGCTCCCTGATTTAGAGAATCACCAGCTTCAGACTGTGGCAGCAGCCTGTGGTTATGAGTTGGAAGATCATCACCACGCCCTTGCCGATGCAGAGGCATGTGCATGGATAGCAAGAGAAATTTTATAACATTAAATTTGAATAGTACGATTATGAAAATAGAAACAAAAGGTATATTTGAGGCTCTTCCCAATTGTATGTCTCTCCAAGAAATAATAGAATATTTAGATTCAAGGAATTATGACGAAAGGAAAGCGAAAGAAGAATATCACGAAATGTATGAAGAAGGCTCTATAATCTTAAACAACAAGTTTAAAATAGAATGTGAAAGTAAGGATAGAGTTCAGATTAACTATACAGAATTTGAAAGACCTTCTATACTATTAGATGACCGCATCGTTCATCAACCATCTTGGTTAATTGTACCAACAACATACTCGAATGATGTGTGGGTAAGAGGTACGATCGTTTGTTATTTTCATCAAAAAGAAGAGTTAGTATCCGATCCATACTTGGGACAAATCAAATGTAAACACTCCATAAAAAGAACTTACTCCGGGGTGGTTCATTGTCCATATACAGAATTAACAACTCAAAGACTCGAGTCGATGTTAACTGAGAGTATCAGGAACATTAAATATATTATTGATGAAGTTCGCTATGATGATGTAGAAAACACCGAAAATTCAAAAAACACTATCCCCATCATAAGAAGATAATTTAAATCATATGAAAAATTTATCATATTCGCTACGGCAAATCGCATCCTGGACCTCAAATAATTCCGAAGTTTTGATTCCTGCGCTTCAGCGCGGACTTGTATGGAAACCACGTCAGGTTGAACTTCTTTGGGATTCTATCCTTAGAGGGTTTCCAATAGGTTCTTTTATGCTATCAGACATTGTAAACAATGAAGGAGCAGGAAAATACTACCTTATGGACGGACAACAGAGATACAATGCGATTAGTATCGGTTTTAACACCGTTCCAAATGCGAGGGCTGTTTTGTGGATTGATCTTGTACCCCCTTCTTCAAAAAGTTCGACACGCACATTCTGGGTTAAGACCACAACTACTCCGCACCCTTGGGGATTTAAGAACGACGATGATGCGAATCGACTAAATACAGCAGAAAAAAGAAATGCTCTGAATGAGTTTAATTTAAAAGGGAACATCTATAATGACCATTTTTCTTTGACCGAAACATGGCCTATAGAGGCAAATCTACCAATTCCCCTATTTTGTTTATTGGAGGCTGCGGAGAAAAGTAATGATGATAAAACATTTGCCGACGAAGCACTGGCAATTTTCAATGCCACTAATTTCTCCTTCAGAAAGTCCTTCAATGAGAAATTTAAGCAATCCGATATTGCCTTGGATTATCTACGTGGCACTTTATTCCCTGCTTTTAAGGCTTTGAAGGATTATACGATTACTTGCAACCACCTTCCAAAGGAGGTAATGGAGACAGAGACCACAGAAGATTCTGCAGCCCAAACAACTTTGGAGGTGCTATTCACCCGTCTTAATACTGGTGGTACGGCAATTTCAAGAGATGACCTGAATTATTCTGCGATTAAAGCTTACTGGCCATCCATCAAAGATGTAAACGATGCATTGGCGGAGAAATACATGAATCCCGCCAAGTTAGTGATGCTTGCATTCCGTCTAGCATTGACCTCTGATGAGGACAAAAACTTTAAAAACGAAATGACTATCAAGCAAATCCGAAGTGCTGCAAAGAAACTAGAAGAGAAGGAAAAGATAGAAGCTTTGTATAAGGATAATCAGTTAGAAATTATCCTTGACAAAGTTGACGAATGGTTAGGAGTAAAAGAAGAAACAGATCTTCGGACACCGAGTATCTTGCGGACAATAATAGCTCGAAACTCACCTGATGTTTATTTGTTACTCATGTATCTTGCCAGCAAAGATGCAAAATCTTCTATAAATCTAACTATCCAGGAGATAAGAGCACTCGCATTCTTGCTACATTGGTTCGGAAATGACAAAAAGAGTTGTGTACAAGAGATGTTTTATCGATTCAAAAAAGGTATTAACCGACAGAATATCTTAATGGGTATTTCTAGATTGATGCATGATTGCCAACTCCTTCATGTTTACACTCCTACAGAAGTACGAAAATTCTTTACAATAGAAGAGTCCAGAAATTGGAGATTATGGAAAAGTCTTTCTGCACCAAGTCGAAATTTCTTCGATAGGACTTTCTGGTATGGTACCGCAGAGGCTAAACAGATTCTATTATATGCGGAAAGAGAATATATAAATACACACTTCCGCAATTATGACCCTGCACGGCAAGATATGTGGGCTGAAGAAAATCGTCCCTGGGACTTTGATCATATTGTTCCTCAAGATTGGATTACAGGAAAGAGGAACGCCGATTATCGAGAATATGATAAAGATTGGCTATGGAGCATTGGGAACATGGCAGCGATTTCTTTTGAAGCGAATAGAAGTAAGAGCAATTCCAGCCAATACTCCGAATACCACGAAAATAAAGAGTCGCTTCATTATCTGCAAGATATAGAATCGATTAAGTCTGATATAACATACAACCAGCATCAGAGTGTGAATTTTGCGAAAATAACGTTTGAAAGGTATTGTATGATTTATGCTGCTGCTTATTCAGTGATAAAGCCATTAGTCGAAGAAGTTGTACTTTCAGATACTTTACAAAAACGAAAAGAATTAATACTTGCAATCACCAAAGAACTTCCTGAGGCAAAAGCTCACTTTGCTGCGAATGATGGAAATGATCATTGGATAGAACGGGAACAGGATTGGGCCAGGGAATGGATTGGTATTGGCATTGTAATTGGGGACTTTATGGTTTGTTATGAATGGCATGGTGTCATTGATAATGGTTTCGTAAAGAATGCCGAAGTAGGCATTCGAAAAGCTCCTGGAACGCAAGTAACTCGTGAGAATCAACGCTTGTTCAATGGCGATGATGCTGACTCTATGGAATTGAATGATTGGTGGTACGATTGTAAGTTTGATTTTCAGAGTCTTGATGCAAATGTTATTGTCGAGGAAATGAAATCATACATGAATAAGATACGACAAGTTGCAAAATTGTAATTTTCATAGGATACATTATTAACTCAAAAAGTAAACAATTATGGCATTATTCAAAGTATCTATTAAACAGTCTGGGCAATACAATGGCTGCAAAGTTGAAAAAGGAATGGAAGTTGAAGTTCCCTACAATGGTTTTGCCCACAATTTGACAGGCACAGTGCAAGGACAAGAGCTTATTGTTACAGCTTTTCAACGCAAGTATGGATTGAATATAAAACCTATCATGGGTGCATGGGGTTCTTATCTGGATATTAAGCAAATGTAAACTATATGCTTACATATATATCCAACACCGATCATTACAAGCAAGTGCTTTCACGGGTACAATCCGTGAAGCACATGCTTTGGATTGGGACTGCCGACATCAAAGACCTCTTTGTGGAGTTAGGCAAAGAAAAGAAACCTTTTCTTGCCATCATTGCTCATCTCATACGGCGCGGTGTGGAGGTTCGACTCATTCATGCCAAAGAACCTGGTCCAAACTTTCGGGAAGACTTTGACAAGTACCCTGTTCTATACGACCGCTTGGAGCGAGTTCTCTGTCCTCGTGTTCATTTTAAGATGCTTGTCTTTGACGGAAAAGAAGTGTATATCGGTAGCGCAAACCTTACTGGTGCCGGTATCGGTATGAAGACGGATAATAAAAGAAACTTTGAAGCAGGCATTTTTACAGATGAACCAGGAATTGTCGAACAAGCAATGAACCAGTTCGATGAAATATGGATGGGAAAGCATTGCAAGGCATGTAAACGACGAGAGTATTGCTCAGACCCTATAATAAAACAGCAACGCTTATAATGAAGAAGATTCTAATAATTTTAGTGGTAATGCTTGGTTCTCAGGAATCACAGGCACAGAAGATTAGTCACATAGAAACAACGAATTCTTGGTATTATATCTATGATGACAGTGGCAAAAAGATAAAGACAGTAAGCACATCTACAGGAGAGCTGAAAGGCTATAGCGCAAATTTCTACATCATCCAGCATGGTACTTGGATTTACACCTATGACCCTACTGGGAAGAAACTTCATACTTTCGCAGTTTCATCTGTAGGTAAAATCCTCTCTGTAGCTGGTGATTCATTCACAACCCAGAAAGGCTCATGGATTTATACATGGAGCAAGGATGGAAAGAAGATAAACACTCGTTCTGCACGTTGACATAATATTATTTTTCGATAAAGCATCACTTTTCTCAGACCTCTGCCACCAGTTGGCGGAGGTCTGTGCTTATTTTGCAACTGGAAATTTGTTTGTTATCAAAAATAGGAATATCAATATGGCAAAAGAAACGAATAGACTGAACATCCATGTAGGTGGTTGTGAATTTGAAGTACATGTGCCAAAGGAGAAAGAGCAGATTTACTTGATGGCAGCGGAGTATGTGGATAAAAAGATTGATGCCTATATGGATGCTTTTGTCCGCATACCTCTCCCACAGAAAAGCATGCAAGAGGTTTTGCTTATGGCAATGTATGACATAGCTCTTGGTTCAATAGAAACCAGACAGAGTCTTGAAAACAATTCTATACTCGATAAAATTAAAAATACAGACTAAAATGAGTATTATGGTTGACTTACACGATTATGACATAGAGCGCATAGAAAGAGAAATCCTATGGAAATACAACGATAATCGGCACGACTATTCCGATTGCGACTGTCTGCTGTCCTTACGGAAGGACATGATCAACAAGAGGGTCTTAGCTCACCAAGAGGAAATCCTTCAGGACATCATCGCCTTTAACGATGCCCTGCGAGATGCCTTGAAGGAAATGTATGACAGGGCGCATTGTATCTGGGATAGCATCAAAGAAAACGCTTGGGGGGATGATGTGGAGGTTACAGCCAAATGCTTCCTCTCCTATGACTATCCAGGACTTCACCCTTTGCAAGGTGAAGAACGAGGAGAACTTTGGGGCGCAATCTGTGACAGCGGTTGGAACCCATTGTATGATGATGGTGTTACACTTCCAACGCTAACCTTGCCAAGGGACATCAATGAGGACTTTGACACTTTTATCGGTATGGACTGCCCACCGCCTAATTGGAATGAGGGGCTTGATAGAGAACTGACGAAAGACCTACACCTTCACAGTGCATTCCACAACATCTTCGACCACATGAACTTCGCCATTACAGATTTCATCTATGTGCGGAAGTTCGAGACAGAGATTAACATTGAAATAAACAAAAAGGTTTGATATGACATTCAAGGAACTTTTAGACTGCGTACGGTTTGAGGATGTGGCTCCTCTCATCGTCAAGATGTACCCAGACATGGGGCAAAGTCTTGGCTGGTACAAAATCCATTTTGACATGTTGCGTCTGATGCAACCTGTACTCCATGAGGATGCTAACGATAAGGTGTGTCACATAACCATGAAAGACTGGGAGGACGGTAGCGGACTGCATCTTAACGCTTATCCGATGGAGGGTGACTTGTGGGAACACTCACTAACCAAAGAACTCGTTATTGCGCCCGAAGTCGCTGCATCTAATGAAGAATTGGCTGCTTGTTGCTTGTGGCATACATCGTTCTATGGGTTCGTCGAGAAGCAGGTGGATGAACACTTTAGGATTTATGATTTGGAGATGGCTACGTTAGACAGATGGAACAACAGCCTTTATTATAAAGTCAGAGCCTTGAAGAATTTCAATGTAATACGTGAATATGGCGGTTTCATACCCACCATTAGACAACTGTCCAAGTTAAAGAAAGCAGAACTTGTCAAACTTGCAAAGGATTCTGTGTGGTTTGGTAGCGTCCCCTTGAATAAGATTAAGCGAAAGAAACGCTTCAGGATTGAGTTCTTGGAACACTACTATGAGCGTATGACAGTTATCAGTGATTTTTAGTTCAAGCAATACGGGCGTTAAAAGATGCACGAAACTATATGTGTGTTGAACAACTCTGTGAGCTTTTCCACTCTGAGTTGTTCTGTACTGAGGAAATCATGTCGTATGCCTCTAATGGTAAAAGTGGCGCAAAGTATCTATACGAGTTGTTTACATCGTATGACATGATACCAAAGATGGACGGCATCGTTGTCCGTCTTGTCACAGGAACAGAGCATGAAGTTCTGACGGAAGACGAGATTCTTTTATGCAATCTGTTGGCAGAAGGACGCAAGTATGGCGACCTCATCCTTGACTATGACCCTGCACTTGGTAATCAAGTGGTCATCAGTTATGCTGCATACAATTCCAATAACCCATTAGTAAAATAACTACTATATGGAAACAGCAATAGAACAATTAAGAAAGCTCGTCATAGAAGGGAAAGAGAGCATTCCCAATCGTGGAGTCAGAACATTTACCTTGTTACAGGAACTCACTTTTATTGAGAATAGGAAGCAGGTCGATTACTTCTTGGCGATGCACCAATACGTGAAAGAACTAACGTCTATGCCTGATGCACTTATCGGACCAGGCTGCAGATGGATGACCGCTTCGCATGTTTGTCATGCACTTGGAATTACTAACATTTGCCTTGGAAGTATCAGCCTTACACCGATAGACTTTTGGGGCGATGAAGATAGTGATACGACGATGGACATTGAGGTTGATGAAGATACCTATGACTGGGCATATTTCAAGGCTACAGAAGTATTCGGGTATGACAATGTTGCCCGCACATCAGACATAGACAACATTCAGAGTGAAGAAGAAATCAATACGTTTCGTGGATATAGGAAGAAGCAGAAAGGCTATTCTATAGTTGTCTGTCCTGATGGTGTAGCAGAACATTATAAGGTTTATGAAGTGGAAGGAGATGACGGATTAGATACGCTTTGCATTGACGGTGATGTTGAGCCGACTGACAACATACATATATTCAGATTTAACGTCATCCGCTCAGATACGCTGACTCGCATCAAGCGCATTCAACATGAAATCGTCAAGGCTGGCAAGGTATGTCCAGACATGTATCATCGTGGAAGTGCAAACATTCTGTATTATTCAAATGGTTATCAGACATTGTTTGATGAAGAAGACAGAAGCATTCCTTTCTTTGGTGACAAGTTGGCAAAGGAAATGGCTGAGATACTTTTTGGTAAGATAACTTCTATGGAAGACCTGCTTATCATTACTGCCCTATACAGTGCACGGCTGATTTACGAAATTCACGTCCATAACATTGAAGACTATAAGAAGAAGCACGGTGTAGTACGGCTATTTGACAAATGGCGATTCCCATACGGATTCCTATATAGAGAGGATGTCTGCTGGTTCATGACGGGCTGGATAGGTATGACTTGGAAAGAGTCAGCAAGGATTGTTCAGCTGATGTCTGGCCAGAACCCACTTGAAGCGGAATGCCTTAAACATGTTTATCTGCATCGGGGAATGGATAACGGCTTTAGGGAGGACGAGCTAAATCATATCTGGAGTTCACTCTTTGACAGGGCAACCAAGAGACCTTTGCCAAGCATGGCACACTTTGTCGGTTCGATGTATCAGTATGCTTTCCTTGCCATGCTAAAGAAAGACTTCCCAGAAGAGTATCAATCAATAAAAGGATAGATGATTATGGAAGAACAGAAATGCATGATAGGGCCAGAATACATGAGCCCCGTTTTTGCCCTCATTGACGAAAAAGTTACAATAGAGGAAGAGCACAGACAGGTTAAACGCTGCATCATGGATGTGCTCAACGCTCCTAAGGGTCTTGTGAGCATCGATGTTAACGATGTGAGAGACCTGTTTCAGGAAGGTGGAGTAATTCATGCCTTTGATGTTTCTGTAGATGCCTTAATGGCAAACAGAATGAATCTGATGATGGTCGAAATAACAAGAAATTCCACACATCTTGAACCATTCAATCATGCTCTAGTGCTTTTCTTCTTTCCCGAAGAACAGCCTTTACGGATGGATGAGCTACAACCGTTTAGCGACTGGATTGAGTCTATAACAGGAGAGTTTTTGATTAAGTGGGGTATGGCACCCCAATCTAAACAAGAACTTCGAGCAATTGTGTTATTACAATAATAGAAATGGAATATGGCAAAACTGAGAAATAAGGACTCTACCGAGAACTGGAGCCACAAGAACGACTATTCCATTGAAGAGGTTTGGAATACGTACCATACTTTGGCTCGGTTAATCGTTCCACGCTTACAGGCTTTTAAGGCACTAGAGAAACATGGCTATTGTCCCGACTTCAAAGGTATGCGCGAGTGGAACTGTGTTATTCAAAAGATGATTGACGCTTTTGAGTTGATGAAGTATGCAAATACATATTCGGAACGCACTGACCTTAATCGCTTCTACCCCATTGGGAATATTTATCTCTTCGAGAAGACGACAGTTCGAAAAAGCGAATCTTCCGATATAATATACAGAACTGGGAATAGAGACCGACTTGAGTTCGTAACAACATTCAAAAGCATAGTCACCGATTTCAACCACTTTTTTCTTTTTGCCGTTCCATTTTACTTCAGATGGAATTTTGATTTTGCCCGTATATTTCTTGTCGCCATGGGTCACGACAGCGTTGCCGTAAACGTCATAACTGTAGTAGATGCCATCCACCTCAAAGTCGTAGGCATAACTTGCCATGGCAATTACGGCCAGTAAAAAAGCCGTGAAAATTCGTTTGGTGTTGATCATAATCATTTAGTTTTTGCTGCCATCGAGCTCCTTGTGTGGCAAGTTTAGTCTGATATGGTTCCGTTGCGTATGGTCGGAGGCAGTTGAGCTCGTCTCGCAGCTGGGTGTCTGGGGTGCAAGACACGGTCTCGTATATACGCAAAATCCCCTCGCCACACAATAACTGCTAATATTGCATGGAAGGGGGATCGCTGCAAATGTACATATTATTATAATATGTTCCAAAGGAATGGGAGGTTTTTTACCCATCCTAACCTTCCCCAAGGGCAACCCATCCTAACCTTCCCCAAGGGAAGGGACTGTTTACTCCGGCTATCGACATCAGCCCCCACCTAACCTCCCCCGTTGGGGAGGGACAGATACCATCGGTCGTCTGGTTGTCTGATTATCAGTAACTTATCAATAATAAAGGTAACCTGTATTCACAAGGCTTTGACAGAACCAGAGTAACCTGCATCTCCCCAACGGGGGAGAACGAGAGGGGGCTGAAATGATTGGCTGAAATCATAGGCAGAGTAATTTGTCATGATATATATGAACCGCTTTCCGCTATCAGCCCCCACCTAACCTCCCCCGTTGGGGAGGGATAGATACCATCGGTTGTCTGGTTGTCTGATTATCAGTAACTTATCAATAACAAAGGTAACCTGTATTTACAAGGCTTTGACAGAACCAGAGTAACCAGCATCTCCCCAACGGGGGAGACCGAGAGGGGGCTGAAATGATTGGCTGAAATCATAGGCAGAGTAGTTTGTCATGATATATATGAACCGCTTTTCCGCTATCAGCCCCCACCTAACCTCCCCCGTTGGGGAGGGATAGATACCATTGCCTGTCTGATTGTTGTCTGTAGCTAGCTGATTATTAGTGGCTTGTCAGTAACAAGAGTAACCTTTGTCAACTAGCCCTTGTCAGTAACAAGAGTAACCTTTGTCAACCAGTCCTTGACAGTTACGTAGTAACCAGCATCTCCCCAACGGGGGAGAACGAGAGGGGGCTGAAATGATTGGCTGAAATCATAGGCAGAGTAATTTGTCATGATATATATGAACCGCTTTCCGCTATCAGCCCCCACCTAACCTCCCCCGTTGGGGAGGGACAGATACCATTGCCTGTCTGATTGTTGTCTGTAGCTAGCTGATTATTAGTGGCTTGTCAGTAACAAGAGTAACCTTTGTCAACCAGTCCTTGACAGTAACGTAGTAACCAGCATCTCCCCAACGGGGGAGAACGAGAGGGGGCTGAAATGATTGGCTGAAATCATTGGCAGAGTAACTTGTCCCTTCCCTTGGGGAAGGTTAGGATGGGTTTGAGACCGAGAGGGGGCTGATGTTCAGTTGCAGAGTAACTTGTTCCTTCCCTTTGGGAAGGTTAGGATGGGTTGCCCTTTGGGAAGGTTAGGATGGGTTGCCCTTTGGGAAGGTTAGGATGGGTTGCCCTTTGGGAAGGTTAGGATGGGTTGCCCTTTGGGAAGGTTAGGATGGGTTGCCCTTTGGGAAGGTTAGGATGGGTTGCCCTTTGGGAAGGTTAGGATGGGTTGCCCTTTGGGAAGGTTAGGATGGGTTGCCCTTTGGGAAGGTTAGGATGGGTTGCCCTTTGGGAAGGTTAGGATGGGTTGCCTTTTAGGGAAGGCTATGATGGGTTTGAGCACGAGAGGGGCTGATATTCAATACATAGAAACCAGCCATGGGCATTATTCCTCAAGTTCAAACTGCGCCACCAGTGGCAGATGGTCGCTGAATCCGTTGGCGTATCTGTATCCGTTGTAGGTCCTGAAAGGTTTCATCCCGCCAAACTTCTCGTCGCTCTCCATCAGAAACGGCAGGTCGTTGACGAAGCATCCCTTGAGCCTTTCCCTCATCCTGTGGCTCACGAGGATGTGGTCAATGCTCTGCCACATGCCCTGATATTTATACGTGCCCTTAGCCCCGTGGCTCCCCTTGACGCCAGCTGACACCTCCGACAGTCTGCCGGCCTCAAGAAAGCGTATCGACTTGTCCTTCGACTCATCATTGAAATCACCCGACACGATAATCATCGGGTCGGGGTGTATGCTGCGTATGGAGTCCACCGATGCCATCAGCCGCTGCATCACCTGCATCCTGTATGGTGTTGTCTTGCTTTTGCCCGAGAAGCGGCTCGGCGCATGGAGCACGAACACATGGATGGTGTCACCGCTCGCCACTTCGCCCGTAGCATACAGTATGTCGCGCGTAGGCCGCATCCCCTTCAGCGGCGTCACCCTCAACGGATAAGAGTCAATCAGCCTGAACGACATCGGTGAATACAGCAGCGCCACGTCGATGCCACGCTGGTCGGGCGAATCGGTCATCACATATTCATATTTCGCGTTTCTCAGCAGACCGCGTTTCGTGAGATAGTGCAACACGGAGTCGTTCTCAACCTCGCATAGCGCCACGAGGTCGGGAATCAGGTCAGTGCCCCTTTCGTCCTTGTGTCCACAAGCCAGAATTTCCTTGGATATGTTACCCAGTTTCTTCCAGTATCTGTTGGAGTTCCAGTGGCGCGGACTGTCGCTCAGGTATTCCGTGTCCTGCTTGAGCGAGTCGTGTGTGCAGTCGAAGAGGTTTTCGCAGTTTAGCTGCACGAAGGTGAATATTCCGAGAATCAGCGATGTAAGCATAGAGTGTAGATGTTAAGTTCCAAACAGCCGATGACCGATTGGGATTAATCCCCAAGCAGCCTCAAAACCGATTGTGAGAGTATGCGTTGCAAATATACTTCATAATTGTGGAAACAGGAAATAATCCCATCACCAAGTTACAAATTCCCCCTTTGTCCGTCTATATGATACGGTGGGCAAATTGCCGGTGGTCAGATGACATCCTTGTCGGCTCGTCAACTTGTCCACTCGTTAACTCGTCAACTAAAAAATAACCATATGTTGCAAAAGAGAGATATAAAGAAATATTTGTCCCTTATCATCGTGTTGCTTTCGATGATGCTGCCCGATGTTGCTGTGGCACAAAACCGCTATCGGGTGGGAGTGTGCGACTGGATGGTGCTGAAGCGCCAGAAGCTCGGAGAGTTCAAGCTTGCCAAAGAGCTGGGCTGCGACGGACTGGAGATGGACATGGGTGGACTCGGCAAGCGCGACTCCTTCGACAACAAGATGCGCCAGCCGGAGATGGCAAGGAAATTCCGCCACACCGCCGACAGTCTCGGCATAGAGGTGGGAGCAGTGGCAATGTCGGGCTTCTATGGTCAGAGCTTCGCCCGGAAGAAATCGTGGCGTTGGCTCGTGGAAGACTGTCTCAACACGATGGACGTGATGGATGCCACCGTGGCATTCCTGCCCCTTGGCGGATGCGGCAACAACTGGACCGACTCTCTGCCGCTGCGCCGCGAGATAGTGGAGCGTCTGCATGAGGCAGGCGAGATGGCACACCGCCGCGGCAAGGTGATAGGCATCGACACACCGCTCGACGCCAAGGGCAACAAGCGTCTGCTGCGGGAAATCGGTTCAAAGGGCATAAAGATATTCTATAAGTTGCAGACCGCCGTGGAGCACAGCCGCGACATCAGCAAAGACCTGCGGAAGCTCGGCAGCGGCAACATCTGCGCCATTCATGCCAGCAACACCGACGGAGTGTGGCTCCGCCACGACAAGGCGATAGACATGCCGGCAGTGAAGCGTACGCTCGACAAGATGGGATGGTCGGGATGGCTTTTCGTGGAGAGGAGCCGCGACGTGACCGACGTGCGCAACGTGAAGAAGAACTATGGAGAGAACGTGAGATATCTGAAGGAAATATTCGGCAAGGAGAAAACCGGCAGATAAGGACATATAGATAAGTACACATTATATACTATATATAGTACTCAATACATATAGATATATAACGCTGTATATCAAAAAAGCAAGTACACGCTCTATATTGACAAACAAGTATACAGTATAAATAAACAACTAAGCATACATATATAAAATATGAAGAAATTATTCGTCATGGCAGCCGCACTAATGGTCTGGGGCACCCTCACCGCCAGTGCTGTAGACCTCGATTCAGCAGGTCGCGACCCTAAGTATGTGGAGACAATCATGCAGCGTTCGCAGAAGGTGACCGACGCACTGAAGATTACCGGTACGGAGAAGGGTACGCAGGTGCTCAACATCGTGGCAAACCGCTATTTCAAGCTCAACGACATATATTCAGAGCGCGACAGCATCAAGGCAGTGGCAAAGACCCTTACCGGCGACGCCAAGAAAGAGAAGATGGAATATGCTGAGATGTTGAAAGACCAGAAGCTCTACAAGAGTCATTTCGGATTCATCGCCGACCTTTCGGTATATCTCACCGATGCAGAGGTGGAGACCGTGAAGGACGTGCTGACATACAATGTAGTGAACGTGACATACACGGCGCAGTGCGACATGATACCCACGCTGAAAGAAGAAGAGAAGGTGCAGATTCTCGCCTGGCTCAAGGAGGGCCGCGAGTTTGCCATCGATGCCGAGAGCTCCAAGAAGAAGCATGAGGCATTCGGCAAATACAAGGGCAGGATTAACAACTGGCTCTCCAAGCGCGGCTACAACCTCACCAAGGAGCGCGAGCAGTGGGCAAAGAGAGTGAAGGCAAGAGGCGGAACGTTGTAATAACCCTGCAAGTAGTCAGAAAAAAGATACATTAAACGTCCTAATTACCGATTTGGGTTAAACACCAAGAATACAAATGGCAAAAAAGATAAGACACAGTATCATTCCTCTCAGAGGATTAGGACTGATGGCAGCACTGTCTATGGCAGTCCTGCCGTCGGCAGCACAGAAAAACGGCATCACCGACACCGGCAAGAGCAAATACGCCGTGGTGTCGTCAACACCGCTCAGCGCCGTGAGATGGACCGGCGGATTCTGGGGCGAGCGCTTCGGAGTGTTCAGCGGCACATCAGTGCAGAGCATGTGGGAGACATGGAAGTCTGACACGGGACACGGTTGGAACAACTTCCTCATAGCAGCCGGAGAGAAAAA
This sequence comes from Prevotella pectinovora, assembly GCF_041323955.1. Classification (NCBI taxonomy): domain Bacteria; kingdom Pseudomonadati; phylum Bacteroidota; class Bacteroidia; order Bacteroidales; family Prevotellaceae; genus Prevotella; species Prevotella pectinovora. The sequence goes on along the minus strand of NZ_JBGLIV010000001.1, from coordinate 1,962,728 downwards.
GGGAAAGCGCCACGGACCACCATTCCACGACGGTGACATGTATAAATGGCTTGAGGCACTGACGGCGGTATATGCCGTGAACAAAGACCCGGAAGTGGGCAAGATAATCGACCGCTTCGTGGAACTCATCCAAAAGTCGCAGCGCCCCGACGGATACCTCCACACTCCAGTCATCATAGCCGAGATGAACAGGCAGCAGAGCGCCAAGGAGGAGGCGAAGGAGAATGAGACCATCGGAACAAAGGTGGGAACGGGAAAAGACGGAGCCTTCGGCAACCGGCTCAACTTCGAGACCTACAACCTGGGACATCTCATCACTGCCGGCATAATGCACAAGAGAGCCACGGGCAAGAACACGCTCTTCAACTGTGCGGTGAAGGCAGCCGACTTCCTCTATGATTTCTATAAGCGAGCCTCCGACGAACTCGCCCGCAACGCCATCTGCCCGTCACACTATATGGCGGTGACGGAGATGTATCGCGAGACCGGCGACCCCAAATATCTGGAACTATCAGAGAAACTCATCGACATAAGAGGCAAGGTGGAAAACGGCACCGACGACAACCAGGACCGCGTGCCCTTCCGCCAGCAATATAATGCCATGGGTCATTCGGTGAGGGCAAACTATCTGTATGCCGGTGTGGCAGACCTCTATCTGGAGAGCGGCGAAGAACAGCTGAAGAAGAACCTCGACGCCATCTGGACCGACATCGTGACACGCAAGATGTATATCACCGGAGCCTGCGGAGCACTCTACGACGGCACTTCGCCCGACGGTACCGACTATAAGCCCGACAACGTGCAGAAGGTGCACCAGAGCTATGGCCGCCCCTACCAGCTGCCACACTCCACGGCACACAACGAGACATGCGCCAACATCGGAAACCTCTTCTTCAACTGGCGCATGTTTGCAGCCACAGGAGATGCCAAATACACCGATGTGGTGGAGAACTGCCTATACAACAGCATACTGCCAGGCATCAGTCTCGACGGAAAGAAATATTTCTATACCAACCCCATGCGCATCTCGGCAGACCTGCCATACAAGCTGCGCTGGCCCAAGGAGCGCACCGAGTATATCAGCTGCTTCTGCTGTCCGCCTAACACGTTGCGCACCCTCTGCGAGGCACAAGACTATGCCTATTCCATCGGCAAGAACGAGATATACGTGAACCTCTATGGCGACAACACCCTCAACACCCGCATCGACGGCATCGGCGATATCGCCATCTCGCAGACCACCGACTATCCGTGGGACGGCACCGTGGAGCTGACCATCGACAAGCTGAAGGGAAAGAAGCAGTTCGGGATACGGCTCCGTGTGCCGGACTGGTGTACCGAGGGAGCCACGATACTCGTGAACGGCGCTCAGCAGACCATCGAGGCAACCGCCGGCACCTACGCCACAGTGACACGCACATGGAAGAAAGGCGACGTGGTGACACTCAGCATGCCGATGCGTACACGTCTGATAGAGGCAAACCCACTCGTGGAGGAGAGCCGCGGACAGGTAGCCGTGCAGCGCGGACCTATAGTATACTGTCTTGAGAGCAACGACCTGGGCGGTGCGCAAATCGACGACATCGCCATTCCGCTCAACGCCAAGTTCACTCCCGTTGACATGACCATCGACGGCAGCCGTGTGAAGGCACTTGAGGCAGAAGTGATAAACCGCAGCGAGCCGTCGTGGAAGGGACAGCTCTATCGCGAGGCAAAGGCAAAGAAGCATACACAGACCGTGCGCTTCATCCCATACTATGCCTGGGGCAACAGAGGAAAGAGCGAGATGACAGTATGGATTCCGGCATCGCTGGATTGAGTAATCTGTCTTGATATGTCAAAACTGCTGACTTCCAGCCCCCACCTAACCTCCCCCGTAGGGGAGGGACTGGTACACTTGACTGTTTGACAGCCATCGGTTTATTTCGACAGTCCTTGACAAAGCGGAGTGACCTATTGTCATTAGTCCTTGACAAAGCGGAGTGACCGGCATCTCCCCTTCGGGGGAGAACGAGAGGGGGCTGCAATCATTGGCAGATTAATTAGTCATGATGTGAAACAAATCTTCAGACATCAGCCCCCACCTGACCTCCCCCGTAGGGGAGGGACTGATACCTTAGGACTGGTTACTTTTACCTCTGGCACGATTTGAGTTTAACCTAAATAGGTCCTCCATAAACGGAGTAACAAACAATAAAAAAATGAATATCAGATCAATAGCCGTAATCCTTTCGGCAATCATCAGTAATATAGCCTTCGCCACCGACATTGTGGTGAAGCCAGGACCCTACGCCATAGAGCAGGCACTGCAGCAGGCAAGAGAGGCGCGCCGCATGGAGGGAGCCAAAGACGTGACTATCCGCCTCCAGGCAGGCACCTACCGGTTGAACCAGACCGTCACGGTGAGGCCCGAAGACAGCGGCACACGCATCATAGCCGACGGCAATGCCGTGGTGAGCGGCGGAGTGCAGATAAAGGGATGGAAGAAGCAGGGCAAGGCATACGTAGCCGACGTGCCCGAGTTCAACGGCCGTCCGCTGGAGTTCCGCCAGTTGTGGATAAACGGCAGGAAGGCAGTGAGAGCCAGAGATGTGAGCGACTTCGAGAACATGTATCGCATCAGAAGCATCGACAAGAAGAACGAGACACTCTATGTTCCGGCAGCTGCCGTCAGAAAGATACTCCATGCCCGTCATGCCGAGATGGTGATACACGAGATGTGGTGTGTGGCAAACCTGCGCATCAAGAGCGTCAGAATACAAGGCGACAGCGCCGCCGTCACCTTCCACCAACCCGAGAGCCACATCCATTTCATGCACCCCTGGCCATCGCCGATGGTGACAACCGACGGCCACAACTCCGCCTTCTATCTCACCAACGACAAGGCGCTGCTCGACACTCCCGGAGAGTGGTATCTCGATGCCATGGAACAGAAAGTATACTATATCCCGCTCAAGGGCGAGAATATGGCTACGGCAGATGTTGAGGCTCCAGCCGTGGAGACCCTGCTCCGCGTATGCGGCACACCCGACAATCCCGTGCGTGGCGTCACCTTCGAAGGCGTCACCTTCAGCCATGCCACATGGATGAGACCATCCGTCAGCGGTCATGCCCCGCTCCAGGCAGGCATGTATATGACTGAGGCATATAAGCTGAGACCAAAGATGATACGCCCCAACGGCGACCATAAGCTCGACAACCAGGGATGGGTAGGCCGTCCGGCGGCAGCCGTCAGCGTGGACTGTGCCGAAGACGTGGACTTCCTCCGCTGCACCTTCGAGCATTGCGCCTCTACGGGAGTGGAATTCCATGAATATACCAAGGGTGGAAACATCAGCCGCTGCACCGTCCGAGACATCGGCGGCAACGGCATATTGGCAGGCAGCTTCGGTCCCGACACCCATGAGGCACATCTGCCATACAATCCTTCAGACTCGCGCATTATCTGCACCGGACTGACAATCGACAACAACCTCATCACCGACGTGACCAACGAGGACTGGGGATGCGTGGGAATCGGAGCCGGATTCGTGCGCGACATCAGAATCCTGCACAACGAGATTTCCGAAATCTCATACACCGGCATCAGTATGGGGTGGGGATGGAACCAGCAGCCGTGCTCCATGGCAAACAATCTCATCAGCGGCAACCTCATCCACCACTACGCCAAGCACATGTACGACACTGCCGGCATCTACACCCTCGGTTCGCAGCCCCACACGCTGATAGAGGGCAATGTGGTGAGAGACATCTATACTCCCGGCTATGCCCACGATCCCAACCACTGGTTCTATCTCTACACCGACGAGGGATCATCCTGCATCACCGTGAGGAACAACTGGACTCCGGCAGAGAAATTCCTCAAGAATGCCAACGGCCCGTGCAACACATGGGAAAACAACGGTCCTGCCGTTGCCGACAGCATCAAGGCGAAAGCTGGAATCCAGAAGCAATGACGCCCCGACGGACAGATTGCTTTTCTGCCATGGCGTCAGCAGACTACAGTCCTGCTGCCGTCCGGCGTCAGACATGGATAAAGACAATCCAAACATTCTTCATAATAACCTGTTAGTATTGCCGTGAGGCAATAATGTATCATGGGGGCCCTCACATTGCGTGTGGGCTTTTTGTTTGCTGTAGTGTTTCGTTGATTGCCAGACATTCATTCAAGTCGTAATTTTCCCCCACAGCGTGGGGAATTTTCGTAGTGTATCTGTCTGTATGTGTTCTGCGAAATTGTTCAGGATGTATAGAATCAAGTGATGATGGAATAATTGACGGAGGTCGTCTGGCCTCCCAAAGAAAACGACCAGGTTACCGTAATGCTGCAATCCGGATATTCCAATAATCCCAAATCGGTCATTAGGGCTTGCATGGATTTTGTTTTTTAGAAGAGTGGATTTTGTTTGGCTTTTAATGAGTAATAGCGGGCTATTGCGAATTAAAAACGAGCAAAAGACGCCTTATAAAAAGCAAAAGACTGCAAGCAGTTATTAAAATTATACATTAAACGGCCTAATGACCTCTAAGTTTGCAGAAGATTGCGACGAAGTCGCATAAACTCCAAAATAATCAAGGTAAAACTATGATTGCTAAAGACAGTTTCGTACCTTTGTTGTAAAAAGGTAGAATCGGTCTGTCGAAGAGGTAAACCAGCTAATGACCCAGCCGTAAAGCTATAAATCGTTTAGGTCCTCATCGACATAGTTGCAAAGACCAGATAGAAAGTTATCGGCTCTGAGCCTTGTTAGAGTGTTAGTCCATACAACTATTGACCAATTCTACACAATATAACTCGTACAAAGTTATGAAGAATTTATTTATCGGAGTTGATTTTTCGAAAGAAAAAGTTGATGTGGCTATCCTTTTTGCAGACGGACTGGCAGAAACCGCTGCTAGAGTGTTCAACGAGTTCAAGACAACCGTGTCTGGCTATAGGCAGTTGGTCAAGTGGGTTGAGCAGAATTCCTGCGGTATCGACTCGTCCTTGTGGCTCTTCTGTGGCGAGAACACGGGCGACTACAGCAAGGGACTGTGCAACTTCCTCTACGGTAAAGGCTACGACATGTGGCTTGAGAACGCAAAGAGCATCAAAGACGCATCTGGTCTTAGACGATTGAAGTCTGACCGTGCTGACGCCTCGATGATTGCAGAATACGCCATGAGGAATTACGATAAAGCCGTTATGTACGAGCCTCTTAGCGAGTCGCTTACACAACTGCGTGAGCTGTTCCTATACCGTCAGATGATCGTAAGACACAGATGCAGTTTCCAGGTGCGTAGAGGCGAAAAGCGACTCACTATGGAGAAGTCGCCAGTCAAGACAATGATTTCGCAGAGCGGACGGCACATCGTCTCTGAACTCAATAAGGAGATAGAGAAGATAGATAAGCGCATTGCCGATCTCATCAAGTCGGACGAGGAACTCACCGAGGTGTTCACCATCGTGACCTCGGTGCCTGGCATAGGAACGCAGAACGCTGTGTGCCTGATGGTGTACACCGACAACTTCCGGCGTTTCAACTACGACTCACGCAAGATTGCCTGCTATTACGGCCTAGCTCCATTTGGCAAAGATTCGGGAACCAGTGTGCATTCCGATCCGCATGTACATTATATGGCTAACCGCCAGATAAAGGCCATGCTGACGCAAGCGGCACTAGCTGCCGTCAACTTCAATCCCATTATGGCGAGGTACTACATGCGCCTCGTAGAACGAGGAAAGAAGAAGCAGGTTGCACTGAACAATGTCAAGAACAAACTTGTACATTTGGTCACAGCCATGGTCAGAAATCGCCAAACATTCACCCCTGAATATAAAATCTCAGCATAAATTGAAAATAATGGTCAAAACATTTGGATATTAACATAGAAAGCGATTTGGGATAATAATATGGATTGCTTTTTTCCTACAGTAACCTGGTCGTTGTTTATCGCCAAACGTTCATTAGGCAGTTTGGGGATTTTATGACTGCTTGCAGTCTTTCGTTTTTTATAAGATCTCTTTTGTCAGTCAGGAGGTTATAAACCGGCTTTGATCTCCCATTCCCCTTTTTCAGAAGTAACCTTGATGATATTGACACCTTTGACATTCTGCAATGGAATAGAAGCCAGATGACTGTCAGGACGGGCAGAGTTGATTCTGCGGCCGGCAGCATCGTATACCTCAATGGCGGTAATCCTCTCGCCACCCACGGTGGCAAGGTTTATGTATCCGGCGTTGCGCTCCATTATTATGCCCGGCTTCTTTATCATGCTCTGGCTGACAGAGGCAGAATTCTTGTCGTCAGTAATACTGAGCACGTGCCATCCGCCATTTGGCTTTAGGCTCGACATGGATGCAGAACCAAGCATCAGTCTGCCGTCAAGAACCTCAAGATTTCTTACGCCATACTGCTGAGCATTGTTGAAGCCGTTCTCGGTGATGTATTTCGGAGCCTCTTCCTCGTCGGTCATGCGCAGAAGTTCAAAGCCCTCGTCACTCGCGTCAAGGCCAGTGAGCAGTTTCGACAGTGTGGCAAAGCTTGCGTCGCCCACGAGGTTCGAACCTGCAGCATCGGCAAGGTTAGACAGGTCCATCGTACCTACATACATATTGCCGTCATATTCCTGGATTGCCCATATATATATGGTCCAGAGGTTTCCAAAGCCTCCTCGTCCCCACTTGGCTTCCAGTCCGCTAGGTTCCAGTTCCCAGTTTTCAATTTTTCCTTCCTTGTCGTATACAGGTTTCGGGTTCGTAGTGTCACCATAGAGCAACTCATAGTTGTTGTCTTTGTCGATGCGCCAGAACGACGGTGTGCGGTAGTTGCCGAGAATGAAAGCCAGGGCGTCAGGCGAGGTCAGGGATCCGTATGTTGACTGTGCCGTAGAGAGCACATAATAGTTAGGACAGAACACTCCCCAATACAGATGGTTGCGCCACTCATGGAATCCGGCGACGGAGGTAATAGAACGGCCGAGCGTTTTTGTCGGCTCCGCCACATCACTTGTCCATACTTTAGGCCACATCTCGCTGTCGATGCTGACTGGAGTGAAGCCTCCTTCAGGAATTTCCGGACTGACATGAACGGCAGACACCGTTGCCCACGTTCCTATATATATGCGGTTGTTGAAACAGGCAAGTTCTGCCGCCTCGTTGTCTACGAGTCCCACGATATGGAATTTCCACGGGTCATTCTTGTCGCCATACCAGCGGAGCAGTGCACCGATCTTCTTGCCTGTGGTAGGATGCGTTATGCCCACGGTGACATAGAGAACATTGTTTACTACTCGCCATCGTCTGACGTTCACCACCTTGCATCCGTCAACGTCGCTCAGACTGCTGGCTCCCAGAATGCGGTCGTTGTCGGCATCGTATGCCACGAAGGCAGCCGAAACCTTGGAGTCCCAGTCGCTGGCATACAGGCCTGGTCCGCCGAAGAACACTACGCCGTTAAGGATGCCGCAGGAGCGCAGTCCCTGACAGTTTTTCAATATCGGATATTCATCTATCGACGGTGTTATGTCGGTGACGATGCCCGATTTCGTGTCATAGCTGTATATGCGAGGCGGACGTATGTCGGCATACTTGCTGTTCTCATCGCCGTCGGCATAGGCTTCCTTGGCATAAGTAGACTGTCCGTATTCGCATGCCCAGCACTTGTTTTCGTATGGCACATTGTCGCCCACGCCCGGCTGCACGAAACTGCCATAGCCCTGCATGCAGAGATAGTTGTTGTTGGTAGACCAGTAGAGCTTGTCTTTGTATGTACCCATTCCCCATGCGTAGGAGCCGTTGCGTTTGCCGATAGCGCCGTTGCTCTCCAGCTCCTCAATCTCCTGCAAAGACAGTCCGGCGGGAACGTATTTGTTCTTCTCGTTTGCCAGACCGTAATAGGCCTCGTCAATCGGTGCCTGGTAGATGGTGTCAACGGTCAGTCCGTTGTCATAGTCCACATTCGGACGCACACGGTTTTCTATCTGGAATACATAGAGCGGATACACCTTCTTCATATATTCGAGCATTTTTGTCAGGTCAGCTCCGGTAATCCCTAACTTGTCCAGCATCTCAAACAGCTTGGCAAGCACGTCCCCATTGTCATTAGGCGTGTTTCCGTTGCCATAAGATTCTTTCATGGCAAGCTGATGGATTTTCACCAGTGCTTCACGGCCGCTGGCTGTATCAAGCTTTGGCCACAGTGTCGTGACGAAATGTACAAACGGTCTGCTGTCTCCCGTCTTGTCGTTTAGTGAGATGACAGAGCAGAAGTCTTTCACCTCTGTTCGTTGAGGCATACAGATGTTTCCACCGAGTGCCCCGGCCGAAGTCATAAGTCCTAAAATACTTATGATGATGTTTTTTCTGATTTTCATAATGCCCTTATGAATTTAATTGTGACAAATAGTTTGTTGTTCCTGCAAATTTATGGAAATTATCAATACATTACAAAAGTATGATACATTTTTAAAGAAAAAATCAGTCTTAGAGCTTGCTTGGGTTTTGTTTATTATTCTTGCATACAAAATATGTGGCTCAATATGTTATATAATGAAATCCACAAAACGGTACCTGATTATCTGCTTGTTTCCTTTGATTATCTATTTTCTTGTCAGCATAGATAAGTCCCATATCATATAAGTTGTTAGAATAAGAGTGTCTTTGCGTGTTTTTCTGCTAAAAAGTTTGTATTATAAATGATTATTCGTATCTTTGCAGCACGAGAACCCGCCAAGCCTCTCAACGATGCTCAAATGTGCGGGTCGTTTTTGTTTTTATGGGTATATGGCAACAAGGATTCCGTTTATAAAAACATATTCCACCCCACATGAGTTAGTGCAGCTTCTCAAAACAAGAGGTATGGAAGAATCTTGGCTTACCATTATCACTGTAACAAGAAACTCATGTTGTCATCATGCACGTGTATGGAATAGGGTATTCTCTATTCGTGCTACCATGCTAATCAGAATGTCACGTCCTTGGATTACCTTGCCGACAGATCCTTTGAAAGTGTACTTTGATATGTGCATCATCAAGTACTTTCTTGACATCATATCTCCAAATAACGATATGCTTGATAAGATGAACAGACTTTTTGCTACATTTCCAGAAGTAGATAAGGCTGCCCTTGGTTTTCCTTCTGGTTGGGAAAATGAACCATTGTGGCAATAAAAATCAGCTAATGTTGTTATGTGACAGGTAAAAATTTTACATACTCCTCAATCCCATTCACCTCAACAATATCCACATCCCGGAGCAGCCGGATTTCGTTGGAGTCCGGCTGCATCATTATGCAACTCCACCTGTTTTCACCCCATACTGCTCATCCTCAAAAGTCAAAATATTGGGCAGGAAGCTGACAACAAAATGTGCCCAGGTGGGGCAACGTGCTTGCCCATGTTGGGTAACGTGCTTGCCCCAAGTGGGCAAGCACGTTGCCCCAAAATGGGAGAAAACCTCACGATATGGCATAGTACAAAAAAGCAGTTTCAGCGTCTTTATTTTTGATGATTTGCAGGACAGGTAGGATGAGCGGAGAACAGACTCAGGAGCATCCCGCCCCGTAAGGCAGATCACCCCAAAAGAGAAAGCAAACGAAAAGAAAACGAAATACAGACATACACATTATGGGAAACAACAAAAGCAGTCTGAAGAGCACCATCGCCGTGTCTCTCACCAACTATCTCGATGCCGGAGCCATCGTGGCAGGCGCAAGCGGATTGTCGCTTTGGAAAAACTATCTCTCGCTCACCGAGTCGCATCTCGGAATCCTCAACGCCATCAGCGCCAACTGTCTCGGTGCGGCGATAGGAGCCATCATCGGTGGATTCCTTGCCGACAAATACGGCAGGAAGGCGATATACACATACAATATGCTCATCTATATGGTGGGCGTGCTGCTCGTGGTCTTCACCACCAGCTTCCCCATGCTTCTCGCCGGATTCCTGGTCACGGGAGTCAGCGTAGGTGTGGGAGTGCCGGCATCGTGGACCTATATCTCTGAGAGTTCGGAGATAGGCAACCGAGGCCGAAACATCGGCATCTCGCAGATGGCGTGGGGCATCGGACCGCTCATCATCCTGCTCCTGGGATGGTTTCTCGCTCCGCCTACCAACAATGCCGAGGCAGGCTTCATGTTCCCCCTCGTCAGCCAGTCGGCAGTTCAGATTCTGGGTGATGCCGCCTCGCAGGACGCCATCAACGTGTTCAGCTCCCGCATTGTCTTCGCCTCCCTCTTCGTGGTGGCACTGATAGCCTGGCTGCTTCAGCGCCAGCTCGACGAGTCGGCAGAATGGAAGGCCACGCAGTCGCAGCAGACTTCAGATGAGCCGTCAGGCAAGAAGAGCGTCTTCGCCTCCTTCGGCACCCTGTTCTCCAACAAGGTCAACGTGCGCACGATGCTTTTCCTTGCCGGAATGTATCTCACCTGGAACCTCGTCAGTTCGGTGATGGGCTTCTTCCAGCAGCATATCTACGAGACGGCAGGCGGACTTTCAAACGGCGAGGCGAACATGCTCTCAGCCGGACAGTGGGTGATAATAATCTTCATGACCTTCGTGTTCTCGATGCTCGTAGACAAGGTGAACCAGCGCCTGCTCTATATCGTTGGCGTGGGCGCTGCAGTACTGGCTTGGGTGATGATAGTCACTGTGGGCATCGGCAGCATGTCGGGCCTGCTCTTCTTCACCCTGCTCTGGGGCATCCAGGGCGGAATCTCCGTGCAGGGCTTCTATGCGCTGTGGGCATCCGAACTGTTCCCGGCCAAATATCGTGCCGCCGCCCAGGGCGTGATGTTCTTCATGGTGCGCGGACTGTCGGCAGCCTGGGGACTGGTGTTTGTGAATATCTATGGCGAGGAAGGCGAGGGATTCACCCTTGCCGCCTATCTGATGATGGCGCTTCTCGTGGTGTCGCTTCTCATCGGAGCCATCTGGACCCCCAAGACCCGCGGCAAGTCGCTGGAGCAGATTACGGAAGAAAGATACGGAAAAGAAATATAATACAACGATATGGACAACAAGGCAACATGGATATGGTATCCCGGCGACTTTGAGGTGTGGCTCGGCAACAAGTTCAACAACCGCCGCACGGAGCGCGGAGCGATGTTTCCGCCGTTCTGGAAGCAAGACAGCCATTACGTCACAGTGGAGTTCTCCACCGCCGTGAGCCTCGACAAGGCAGAGACGATAACGATAGCCGCAGAGGGAGATTTCAATTTCATGCTCGACGGCAAGCTGCAGTTCGGCATGCCCGGCAGGTTCACCGTGCCGGCAGGCGACCACCGTCTCAACTTCAAGGTTCACAACCAGTCGGTGCCGCCAGCCCTCTACGTGAAGGGCAGGACGATAAAGAGCGGCAACACATGGCTCGCCACCTATGAAGACAAGATATGGATAGACGAGAATGGCGTTGCCCACGGATCGGGAATCTACGTGCCCGCCGCGTCGTGGACCTTCGACAATATCGACACCCCGCCCTCGTCATACAGTCTGGAGAGAACGGAGATGCAGCCCGTTGGCGAAGAGCAGACGGGCAAGAACAAATGGCTGTTTGATTTCGGACTCGAAACCTTCGGCTATGTCAGGCTCAAGGGCGTGACAGGCATGGGAATATTGAACATATACTATGGCGAGAGCCGTGAGGAAGCCCTCGACATGGACCGCTGCGAGACCCTCGACCGCCTGGACCTCCGCGCCAACAGGTTTGCCGAGGAAGAGGTGGAGATAGTGCTCGACGACAGCAAGGCGTTCCGCTACGTGATGGTGGAGGCAAAGGGGATGATAACATTCTCTGATGTGGCGATGGACTATGAATATTCGGCGTTCAGCCACAAGAAGAGCGGTTCGTTCAGATGCGACGACCGCCGGCTCAACAAGATATGGCAGGTGGCGGCATATACCATGGACCTCACCACACGCGAGTTCTTCGTGGATGGCATCAAGCGCGACCGCTGGACATGGTCGGGCGACGCCATACAGTCGTATCTCATGAACTACTATCTGCGCTTCGACACCGACTGCGTGCGCCGCACCATCCGTCAGCTCAGAGGCAAAGACCCCGTTACGGCACATGTCAACACCATCATGGACTACACGTTCTATTGGTTCAAGTCGGTGCTCGATTTCTATCAGTACACCGGCGACATCCGTTTCGTCAGAGAGATATACCCCAGGATGCAGACCCTCATGCAGTATGTCATCGGCAGACTCAATCCCGAGGGGATGGCAGAGGGAAAGGAAGACGACTGGATATTCGTTGACTGGGTGGACTTCCCTATGCACAAGCGCGGCACACTCTGTTTCGAACAGATACTGCTCTGCAAGGCATTCCAGACCATGCACACCTGTGCCGAGGTGCTCCGCGACAACCCGTTGCAGAATCCTCCGCAAGGCAGCATCACCACCGCTGAATACGCCAAGGATGCCGACCGCTACGGAAAGCTCGCCGCCGACCTCAAGTCAAAGCTCAAGCCCACCTTCTGGGACGACAGCCGCAGCGCCTTCATGCACGCCATAGAGGATGGCAGGATGAACCGTGACATCACGGCATTCCCAAATATGTTCGCCATAATATATGATATGGTGGACGACGATGACAAGCGCCGGATAATGGACTCCGTGATGCTGAATTCCGACATCGAACCCATCACCACGCCATATATGCGCTTCTATGAACTCGAGGCGATGTGCCGGATGGGATATCAGGAGCGTGTGCTGCCCGAGATTCTCGGCTATTGGGGAGGAATGATAGGCGAGGGAGCCACCAGCTTCTGGGAGAAATACAATCCCGCCGACCAGGGAGCAGAACATCTCGCCATGTATGGCCGCCCCTACGGCAAGAGCCTCTGCCACGCCTGGGGAGCCAGTCCGATATATCTCATAGGCAGATATTTCCTCGGCGTCAACCCCACCAAACCCGGTTATGCGGAATATGAGGTGCGCCCCGTGCTCGGCGGACTGAAACGGATGCAGGGCAGCGTGCCCACACCGTTCGGAGAAGTCAGAGTGAAGATGGATGCCACCAGCGTCAGCGTGAAGAGCGATGGCGGAAAAGGCGTCCTCGTATTGGGAGACAGAAAATACGACATCCCCGTGGGCAAGGAGCTCCGCATAGACCGTTTCTGAGGACGGCTATGGAGGAAAAGCCGCCTTCAGCGGAAATCGGAAGAAAACGACTTTTTTGAACAATGGACAATCTGGTAACGTGACACACGTGCCACACCCAACTAAAACAGATATGACAAGCAAAACGATATTAGCATTCGCTGCCGCTGTGGCATTCGCCTCATGCGGACACAACGACACATTGGTGAAGACAACGGTACAGTCGCCACAGACCGACTATGCCGCTACCCTCATCACCGACAACATAAAGGCTATGCCCAAAGGCTACAGCATCAGCATCGGAATAGCCGGCGACACCGTGGGAAAACCGGCAGAGGGATTCTCGCTGCAGCGCAAGGGAAAGAAAATCAGCATCATCGGCAACGATGCCTCGGGAGCCATCTACGGCGCCAACCGCCTCGTGGAATATTTCAGGATGAACAACTCCCTCGAAATACCCTATACCATCGTTGACGCACCCGAGATGAAGCTCCGCGGAGCATGCGTGGGACTGCAGAAGACCGTGTATCTGCCTGGCCACAAAGTATATGAATACCCGTATACGCCAGAGAATTTCCCGTGGTTCTACGACAAGGAGCTGTGGGTGAAATACCTCGACATGCTCGCCGCCGACAATATGAACGCCGTGTTTCTGTGGAACGGCCATCCCTTCGCCTCGCTCGTGAAGCTCAAGGACTATCCCTTCGCACCCGAAGTGGACGACGCCACGATGCGGAAAAACCAGGAGATGTTCTCCTTCCTCACCCAGGAGGCAGGCAAGCGAGGCATACGCGTGATACAGATGTTCTACAACATCATAGTGTCGAAACCCTTTGCCGACCACTACGGCATAAAGACACAAGACCGCAACCGCCCCATCACACCGCTCATCGCCGACTACACACGCAAGAGCATCGCGGCATTCATAGAGAACTATCCCAATGTGGGCTTCCTGGTGTGTCTGGGAGAGGCGATGTCGGGAGTCGACACCGACATAAAATGGATGAACGAGACCATCATTCCCGGCATCAAAGACGGACTGAAGGCTTCGGGACGCACCGACGAACCGCCAATCATCCTGAGATCACACGACACCGACGGACCGCGGGTGCTACACGAGGCGCTGCCGCTATACAAGAACATCTATACGATGAGCAAATACACCGGCGAATCGCTCACCACCTATCAGCCGCAAGGACCATGGGCTGAGACCCACCGCCAGCTCGCCGCCGCAGCACCCGTGCATATCAGCAATGTGCATATCCTCGCCAACCTCGAACCGTGGCGGTGGAGCTCACCGACGTTCATAGAGAAAACCGTGCAGGCGATGCACAACGTGCACCACGCCAACGGACTACATCTCTATCCGCAGGCAAACTACTGGGACTGGCCTTACACCGCCGACAAGCTGCCCGACGGAAAGAGGGAGCTGCAGATAGACCGCGACTGGATGTGGTATCAGGCATGGGGACGATACTCATGGAACTGCCACCGCGGAGAAGACAAGACATTCTGGAAGAAGACTCTGGCAGAATACTACGGCACCGACACGCTGACCGCCGGCCGCATCATAGAGGCGTATGACCAGAGCGGAGAGATAGCACCCAAGCTGCTGCGACGCTTCGGCATCACAGAGGGCAACCGCCAGTGTCTGCTGCTCGGAATGAAGATGAGCCAGCTCGTCAACCCATACAAATACACCATCTATCCGGGATTCTATGAGAGCTGCGGACCTACTGGCGAGAAACTCATAGAATATGTGGAGAAAGAATGGAAGCACGAGAAACATGTGGGAGAACTGCCCCTCGACATCGTGGACCAGTGTGTGGCACACGGCGAAAAGGCACAGGAGGCGCTGAAGGGACTCGCGGCAAGCGTGACGAAGAACAGGGACGAATTCCTCAGACTCGCCAACGACATCGACTGCTACAGCGACTTCGCCCGTTCGTTCCGCTACAAGGTGCTTGCCGCCGAGCAGGTGCTCAACTACAAATGGACGAAAGACGCCGGCTATCTCAAGAAAGCCGTGCCGCTCCTCGAACAGAGCGACAGCTGCTATATGGCACTCGTGGACAAGACCCGCGACACATACTACAACGCCAAC
Source organism: Prevotella pectinovora (assembly GCF_041323955.1). Classification (NCBI taxonomy): domain Bacteria; kingdom Pseudomonadati; phylum Bacteroidota; class Bacteroidia; order Bacteroidales; family Prevotellaceae; genus Prevotella; species Prevotella pectinovora. The sequence continues at coordinate 1,947,541 of NZ_JBGLIV010000001.1, read as the reverse complement.
AGCATGCTCACCTCGCAGCGCCGCATCCCAGTGGGAGGCGACGGAGGAAAATACAGCACATGGCAGGAGATGATGCCCGTGTATCAGCAGGAACTCGACAACCTGAAGAAGAACATCGCCAGTCTCACATCCACCGACAAGACAGCCACACGCCGCGAGAACATCGCCAAGCTGAATGATGCGCTGACGGGCAAGGGCAACGCCAAGAAGGGCGAAGTGACGCTCCTGAGCGACTACCCCGTGGTGACGCTGAAGAAGGGCGCACGCCTCTTTGCCGGTCGCGATGAGGCTGTGGACACGCTGGCAACAGAACTGCAGGGAATGAAGGCACTGGTGCTCAACCGCGACACGGCACGCATCAAGGGCATCTCGGTGGAGTTCACCGCCACGAAGCCTGTGAAACTCCTCGTGGGATTCTTCGTTGACGACCAGACAAAATTCGCCCGTCCGCCGAAACTCGAAACCGACGCTACCGGAAACGAATACGGACAGGCAGAGCCAGTGATAAGCAACGCACTGATAATGACCACAATGCCGATAGCCAACATCCACGCCTACAGCTTCCCTGCCGGTCACCATGTGATAAACCTGCCCAAGGGAATAATAATGGTGGCAGGATTCACTGACAGCGAGCTGAAGATACGCGACGCCAAACTCAACGGCGCAGGAACGGAAGTGGACTGGCTGTTCATGTAACCCCGACAAACGGCCATTGTAACCCCAAACGGCAATCAGGCAAATATAGAATTCAAAACGGATTATGAAACGAATATATCTTATAATATCCCTCTGTCTCCTGCTCACAGTCAGCGCAGCAGCCCAGCGCCGCGGCAAGCACCGCACGGCAGCCAAGGCGGCGGCAGTGACGCAGCAGGAGATGCAGCGTATCTACGAGACCGTGAAGACGCCATACAAATACGGAATGGTGGTGGCACCGGCCGACAACGGCCACAAGATAGACTGTCCGACGGTGTTCCGCAAGGACGGCAAGTGGTTTATGACCTACGTGTGCTACAACGGCAAAGGCGGCACTGACGGCAGAGGCTACGAGACATGGATTGCCACCAGCAGCGACCTGCTCCACTGGCAGACACTCGGCAGAGTGCTCGAATACGGAAGCGGCGACGAATGGGACAGAAACCAGCGCGGAGGATTCCCGGCGCTCGTAGACTACACCTGGGGCGGCTCCTATGAGATAGAGCGATACAAGGGACGCTACTGGATGACATACATCGGAGGAGAGGGCACCGGCTATGAGGCGGTGAACGCTCCGCTGAGCATCGGACTGGCGTCTACGAAGCTTGACGTGACGAAGGCTCACCCTTGGGAGACGGCAGGCAAGCCGGTGATGTCTTACAAAGACAAGAACGCCCAGTGGTGGGAATACATGACACAGTATAAGAGCACGGTGTATCGTGTGGACAAGAAACTCTTCGGCTATCCCTTCATGATGTATTACAACGCCGGAGGAAAAAATGCCACACATCCCAAAGGCGAGCGCATCGGAGTGGCTTTCTCACACGACATGAAGAAATGGACACGCTACAAGGCTAACCCCATCTTTGCCCACGACACCGACGGCACCATAACAGGCGACGCGCAGATAGTGAAGATGGGAAACATCTACGTGATGTTCTATTTCTCTGCCTTCAACCCCACCCGCGAATACAACGCCTACAACACCTTCGCCGCAAGCCGCGACATGATACACTGGTATGACTGGCAGGGAGCCGACCTCATCGTGCCGTCGAAACCATACGACGAGATGTTCGCCCACAAGAGCTATGTGGTGGAACACGACGGAGTGGTATATCATTTCTATTGCGCCGTGAACAACAGCGGACAGCGGGGCATCGCCGTGGCTACGAGCCGTCCGATGGGAAAGAGCGAAATCTCATTCCCGGCGCCGGACCCAGTGGGCAAACGCACCACTGTGGGCCTGAACGGCAGTTGGCAGATAACCTTCGGTGGTGAGACCTTCACCAAAGACATACCCTTCAACCTCGACGACTATTACGGAGCGCTGCAGAAGGAACACGGCAACCTGCACGGCAAGGCGGTGTTCCGCAAATCGTTCACAGTTCCCGATCTGGAAGGCAAGGAGTATTTCCTGAGATTCGAGGGAGTGGGCACATATTGCGACATACTGCTCAACGGCAAGAAGCTCGGCACCTACGACATCGGACGTACCACCGAGACAATAGACATCACGCAGAGCGTGGCGAGGGGAAAGGAAAACAGTCTTGAGGTGCGCGTGTCGCATCCCAAAGGCATCACCGACATGCCGTGGGTGTGCGGCGGATGCAGTTCGGAATGGGGATTCAGCGAGGGATCGCAGCCCTTCGGCATCTTCCGTCCGGTTGTGATGGAGATTACCGACAAGGTGCGCATAGAGCCGTTCGGAGTGCATGTGTGGTCGAACCAGGCATGCGACAGTATCTTCGTCGACACCGAGGTGAAGAACTACGGAGAGGAGGCAGCCACCTTCCAGTTGATAAACAAGCTCTCGGAGAAGAGCGGCAAGCAGACCCTGCGCCTGACCGACGAGGTGACGCTACTGCCGGGAGAGGTGAAGACCGTGCGCCAGCAGGCAGCGATACAGAATCCGCGGCGCTGGACGATGGAGAAGCCGTATCTCTACAACCTCAACACCATGATAAAGCGAGGCGGAAAGGCTACCGACGACCTGCTGACGCCGTTCGGATTCCGCAGCATATCATGGCCGCTGACGAGAGGCGACGGCGACAAGCGCTTCTATCTCAACGGCAGACCGGAGTTCATCAACGGCGTGTGTGAGTATGAACACCTGTTCGGACAGAGCCACGCCTTCAGCGACGAGCAGATAGAGGCGAGGATGAAGGAGGTGATGACCACGGGCTTCAACGCCTTCCGCGACGCACACCAGCCACACAACCTGCTCTACAAGAAGATAATCGACGAGAACGGCATACTGTGGTGGCCGCAGTTCTCGGCACATATATGGTATGACACGCCACAGTTCAAGGAGAGCTTCAAGCGCCACCTCATACAATGGGTGAAGGAGCGCCGCAACTCTCCGTCGGTAATCCTGTGGGGACTGCAGAACGAGAGCACCATACCGGCGGAATTCGCCAAGGAATGCTCCGACATCATCCGCCGCCTCGACCCCACATGCGGAACGCAGCGCCTCGTGACCACCTGCAACGGAGGCGAGGGGACAGACTGGAACGTGGTGCAGAACTGGAGCGGCACGTATGGCGGAAAGCTCGAAGACTACGCCAAGGAACTCTCGCGCGACGACCAGCTCCTCAACGGAGAATACGGTGCGTGGCGCACACTGGGCAACCACTCGGGAGAACGCTACACTGAGGAGAAGCAGTGTGACATACTGGAGCGCAAGGTGCAGTTGGCAGAGAGCGTGAAGGACAGTGTGTGCGGACAGTTCCTCTGGACCCTGCAGAGCCACGACAATCCCGGACGTCGACAGCCGGAAGAGGGCTTCAGGATGATAGACAAGGTGGGACCCTTCAACCACAAGGGACTGATATCCACATGGGAGCAGCCGGGCGACGCATTCTATATGTATAAGTCGCACTACGTGTCTGCCGACAAGGAACCGCTGGTGTATATCGTGCCGGCGATACATACCGACAGCATCGGCGGAAAGAAAGAGGAGGGCGACAGCATGGCAAAGGCAACTCTCGACAGCGTCAGGGTTTACAGCAACTGCGACCGTGTGACGCTGAGCTGCGGACAGTGGAGCCAGACCAAGGAGCGCGACGTGAAGGGCAACACCACGCTCTTTTGCTTCTATGGAGTGAAGGCGGGCGACGACGCCCTCGTGGCACGCGGATACTGCAAAGACCGTCTGGTGAGCTGCGACTCTCTCGCCATGCCTTCGTATAACGCATGGAACGAGGATATCATAAAGCCTGCCAACGGATACAACTACATAGCGCGCATAAACTGTGGCGGCGACGACTATGTGGACAGCTACGGACTGACCTGGCAGCAGGACAACAGCAGCTGGTCATCGTCGTGGGGCGACGGGTTCAAGAAGGAGACCAGCCCCTATCAGGCGAGCCAGACGTATAATCCGCTGATGTTCGCATCGCCGCTCTTCCGCAGTTCGCGATTCGGCAGACACCGTCTGTCGTACACTATACCGGCGCAGCCCGGTGACTATCGCGTGGAACTCTATTTCATCGAGCCTTGGTGGGGCAGGGGAGAGTCGGCGACTACCGATTATGAGGGCTTGCGACTCTTTGATGTGGCGGTGAACGACACCACACGAATCCGCAACCTCGACCTCTGGGCACAGGCGCGCTACGGCAGACCATACAAGCGGGTGCTGAATGTTCACAACGAGGGCAAGGAGATACGTATCGACTTCCCGAAGGTGAATGCCGGACAGGCTGTCATCTCTGCCATCGCCGTGGCGACCGAAAACCACGACGTGAAGCCGGTGGAGAAGAAGCCGAAGAAGGAGAGCAAGACGATGTGGGCAGACTTCGAGAAAGAGACCTATGCCGCCACACCCGACAGTCTGCTGCCGCCGAAGACCAGCAGTGCCATCACCGCAGAGGGAATCCTGCACAAGGGAACGATGACGTTTGAATACAACGTGGGTGTGGCAAAGGTGTATGCCCTGAGATTCCGCTACTACAATCCTGAGAAGGAGCGCACGCTCCACGTGAAGATAACCGACCTCAACGGTGTGGTGTATAAGGAAGACGACATCACCTTCGTGAAGACTCCGGAGAAGAAGACCAAGCGCCGCAACACGAGCATCACCACTGGTTCGCAGACCAATGCCGGCAGCTATAAGGTGACTCTCACGGGCGACGGCATCGACAGGATGCTCTTCGAGAAGCTGACGATAGAATAGAATATCTGGGTGTGAAAAAGCACAGAAAGCAGAATCGCTCAAACATTATGTCTTGAAAACAATATTGTTCAAAGCATAATGTTTGAGCGATTTTTTTGTTTTTATTATCCCTAACAGGGCTTCAGGGCTTGTCCGGGTTTTGTCTTTCAGAAGAGCGACTTTATCACCAATGGGTTATAAGAACTTGATTTGTCTTTCAGAAGAGAAGTCTTGTCCTACAGCCTCTTGTCGATGCGGCAAAGCGGTTCGTTCTGTCCGCCCATCTCCTTTTTGTATCTCTCGTCGCCGCGACACATGTCGAAGTCTGCCACTCCCTCGTCTATCCATCTCTTCGAAGCCTCGAGTATGAGCAGGATGCCGGGAGAATAGCGGCTGAAAGAAGTGTCGATGGCGAGCTTCGGCATGAGCAGATGGTTGCGGTGGCGATACACTATCATGAATGCCGCCGGCTGGTCGTCGATATGCAGCACGTAGAGCTCCGCCGCATCGAGCGTCTTCAGACTGCGGTTGGCGCATCCCGAACGGGTTTCATACATAGCCTTTAGGCTGATGCCGATTTCTGACAGAGCTCCCGTCTTGCGGTGGCGCCATGCCATCTTGCGTCTCAGATAGAGTTTCCACAGACTGCGCATATATCCGTCGTCGGGCATTCCGCCCCGGCGATACACCTTCAGTTCCATCCTCTTGGAGTCGGTTTTCAGATGGTTGTATGCCTTGCGGATGTTCTTGTATATGTTCTTGTTGAGCGATGCCACATAATCCTCATGGCTTTCAAATCCGTCGAGCGGCACATGATAGCTCGTGCGCTCCTTCAGTTCTCCGCCAATTCTCTTCATCACGCCGGCAAAGGGAGCCGCCATGGGCACGTCGGCAAAGCTGATCTTCATCCCCTTGTGTGCCGTCTCGATATATCCGGCGATGGCAGCCGTCATCTCCCCGTCCCACTCCCCTGTGTAGGGGCAGCAGATGTTGAGCACTCACGCCACTCTGCATGAGGGAATCCTCACCTTCTTCGACAGTCGTGTCACCAGTGTGGGTATGATGGCGAACGGTCTGCCGTCGAGTCTCACCAGATGGTAGCGCATCGCAGAGGCAAACTTGCCGAAGCCCCTGGTGGTGTGGCGGAACAGGAATTCGTTCCATTCGTAAGTCTGATAATATGTGTATTCAACGTATCTGACGCCGTTCTCCTCCGCTTTCCTGTCGAGTTCGGTCCATTCCGTTTTGATTTCGTTGATATCGTTGTGGCTGCTGAATGATAATAATCCTTTTGGCATAGTGCGGTTTTGCTGATTGTACCCAAATGGTTTGATGACCGATTGGGACTTGATGATGTGTCATTTTTCGTAAGCAGGTGCAAAAGTAATGAATAAAAACAGAATAATATGCAATATGTCCAAATAAGTGGCGGCGAAAATATTTCATCATCACTAAAAGGGCTGTCGTATCTCATATTTGACATTGGGGGGATTGAAAATAGGGGCAACTTTTTGAAATGCCGGAAAAACTTCGTAAATTAGCGGCGGAAACAAAAAAGAGCAGAATGGTTGGGAAACCCGAAACAGGGGGATGTGATATTTAGGGATTTCCATTTCGTGGCTTTGCGACTTTGAATCAGTTAAGAACCCAATTGTTTTTCAAAACATATAGATGACATTTATGAAGAAAATCCACATCTTGTTGTCGGCATTGAGTCTGGCTGCTGCGGCACCCGCCACTTTGTCGGCACAAAACAATTTCCAGTTGGTTGAGGAGAGCATGAGCAATCCGGACAATACACCGGCTCCCGTATATCCGGTGCCGAGCGACCGTCAGCTCAAATGGAACGAAACGGAATTCTACGCTTTCTTCCACTACGGCATGAACACCTATACCAACCAGGAATGGGGAACAGGCATGGAGCGTGAGACAGTATTCGCACCGACACAGAAACCCGACCCGAAGCAGTGGCTTGAGGTGGCAAAGAAGGCTCATATGAAGGGTGGCATCGCCGTGGTGAAGCATCACGACGGCTTCTGCCTATGGCCTACAGCAACGACAGAGCACTGCACACGCAACTCTTCCGGCTACGGAAAGGATGTAGACATCCCGAAGGACTTTGCCGACGCCGCACGCGAGCTCAACATGAAATACGGCTTCTATGTCTCTCCGTGGGACCTGTCGAGTCCGTATTGGGGCAAGAAAGACAGCAACGGCAACTATACCGACGAGTATGCAAGGCTCGTGTTCCTGCCTCAGTGTGCAGAGCTTGCACAGTATGGTAAAGACCAGTTTGAGATGTGGTTCGACGGCGCTACCGGTGGCGACTATGCAGGCGGTTATGGCAGCTACACCACTTCGGAGAAACGCACCATCGACAACTCGCAGACATACTACGACATTCCCAACCTCCGCGACTCTATCCACAATCTCCTTCCCGACGTCGTAATGTGGGGCGTTGGCGACGAGGTACGCTGGATAGGCAACGAGAACGGCTATTCAGGACAGACATGCTGGTCAATGGGCGACGGCGAGACGGGCAGTGAATACGCATGGATGTGGGCAGCCGGCGAGAGCGACGCCAGATCTACAAAAGGCTGGTTCTGGGACTCAAACCTGGACAACGAGGTGAAGACTGCCGAGACTCTCTTCAAGATGTATCTTGAGACAGTAGGCCGTAACGCCACCTTGCTGCTCAACCTCCCGCCAAATCGCGCCGGCCTTATCGACGACTCTGTTGCAGAACAGATGGAGGCACTCGGCGACTTGCTCGACAAGCGCCTCGGCACCGACCTCGCAAAGAGCGCTACCGTGACAGCCGACTGCACCCGCGAGGCTATGGGCAACGGCAACTACGAAGCCAGGAATCTGATTGACGGAAACAAAGACACATATTGGGCAACTCCCGACGGCAGTAAGAAGGCTGTCATCGAACTCAAGTGGGACACGCCGCAGACAGTGCGCTACGTTTCGCTCATGGAGTATATCAAGCTCGGACAGCGCATCAAGAAGTTTAAGATCGAGACAAGTGAAGACGGAGTGACATTCACCAAGCGCGGTGGCAATCAGGCAACGACAACCGTAGGCTACAAGCGCATCATCCCACTCAACGGCTCAACGGCAGAATACTCTACAGACGGCTATATGGCAAAGGCTATACGCATCACCATCGAGAACTCAAGGTCTTGTCCGCTGCTCCACACAATAGAAGTGTTCTAAAACTGCACAGGCTGTCTCTGGAATACTACATTAAAGCGGTATGATGACCATTTTGGCTAATACTTATTCCATCAAGCAAAAAGCAAAGAAACAATGAACATAAAGAAATATATCTGCCTTGCGGGCCTCATTCTTCCTGTCGTCGCTATGGCGCAACAGGACAAGACACTCTGTGACTTCGAGACTCCGGAGAGCTACGTGAGTGTGCGTGCATACGACACATGTCCTATATCCCCCTTCAACCTCAACAGGCTCAAGGGTAATGTGCAGGTGGTTGACAACGACCTCAACGAAGTGGACTCCGATTTGGGTTACGCTCCTGATGAATCGTCAAAGATTCTCGGCGTGCAGCGCTCACGCTTCGGCAGCAACACCTTCGGCGCTCTCGTAGAACTGAAGGAGCCGTTCGCTCTTGAAAAAAAGACACAATACATACACGTGAAGATCAGCTCCACCCGTTACACCCAGTTTATGCTCATCGGTCTGGGCAACCGCGACGACCGTCCTTGCCAGCCGGCAACGACAGAGCAGTTCTGGAGCCTGCCCACAAAAATCGGTACGGCAGGCAAATGGAAGGACGTGGTGTTCCCGGTCACGGGAGCCAAGGGCGTCACTATCAAGAGCCTCCTCGTTGTAGTAGACCGTCAGTCGCCTCACGACCAGAAGAGCGACTTCGCCGTATTCATCGATGATATCATCCTCAGCAGCAAGGTCGCTCCGTTCTTCTCAAAACCGGTTTACCCGATCAACTACAACAAGACGACAGCCCACACACGTGCCGACCGCTACATCAAGTCTGTTGGCCTCGGTTCGCAGACCGCAGCAGTAAACCAGGACACGGACAAGAAACTCTACATCAAGAACCTCGACGACATCTTCCTTGCCAGACCAGGCGAGACGGTCACGCCTGCTATCAGTTGGAAAGGCGAGCGTATGCATGGGTATGCTTACCTCGACAAGGGTAACGACGGCAAGTTCAACGTTGATTACACCGACACCGGCATCACCGACAACAAGGACCTCGTAGCGTTTTCTTACTATAAGGGCGAGGACAGCAAGGGCGGTACGGCAAGCGACGGCTGCGGCGTGGCAATGCCTTCGTTCAGGATTGCAGAAGACCAGACACCGGGCATCTATCGAATGCGGTACAAAGTGGACTGGGACAACGCAGACCCCGGCGGCAGCACCACAACAGACAACAATATCTCGGACAACGGCGGAGGCATCGTTGACGTGCTCGTAAACATCCACGCTGACGAGGTGGATATCTACCGCACTGTTGAGGATAACGGCGGTGGTCTGAACGGTGAGATTCTCCTCTCCAACGGCAAACCAGTGACAGGACAGACCACTCCCTTCGGTCGGTCATTCAAGATAAAGACCCAGCCGGCAGAAGGCTTCCTGCTCGACTACGTGAAGATTCGCCATGGCTACAATCTTGAGGGGGCGAACATGCTGAATGAGAATCCGCAGTGGAAGGAATACACAGTGCAGGCTTCACAATTCGTCAACGGTGAGTATACCATCCCTGCCGACTGCGTAGATGGCAATATCCGTTTCGTGCCGTACTTCAAGAGCAAGCCTTCAGGCGTTGACAGTCCTACACCAGCGACATTCACCGTGAAGGCTGGCAAGGGCGAGATCGTTCTCAACGCCGAAGTGGCTACGAGAGTGGAGATCGTAAACCTTCAGGGCAGCTTGTTGTTCAGCGGCACAATTGAAGGCTCACGCACAATCTGCGTTCACCAGGGCGTCTACATCGTTAACGGCGAGAAAATTCTCGTGTGGTGATATGATATTCACTCAGAATATAATCGAAACGCCATAACGAATCACATAGGTCAGAATTTCCCCCACGGCGTGGGGAAAATTACGTGTATATAGTTTAGCCCCAAATCTGTCGTTTGGACTTGTAGGGATTCTGTTGTTGTTCTTGCATAGAGGATTTTGGTTGGGTTAAGACTAAATAAGTAGGTTTCACTTCCTTTAATTTTGTGTTTAAAAGTAATTGGATTATCTTTGCATAAGATAAGCTTCGGCTCGGCATAAGAAATAAATTTATTTATTTCGTTCTGCTCTCGCCTTGCATTATCTTTGCATAAGATAAGCTGCGGCTCGGCATAAGAAAAGCTGTATAGACAACTAAAAACCATTATCGTTATGGCAGAGAATAAATACATACGTTTTGACTGGGCAATGAAACGCCTGCTCAGACAAAAGGCAAACTTCGGAATTCTGGAAGGATTGCTCACTACGCTGCTTGGAATGAAAATAAAAATTAGGCAAATGCTTGAGAGTGAAGGTAATCAGGATGATGAGAACGACAAATATAATCGTGTGGACATGCTTGCTGAGAACGACAAGGGTGAACTGTTTCTCATTGAGGTGCAGAACAACACGGAATACGCATATTTCCAGCGTATGCTTTTCGGTACGTCTAAGCTCGTGACGGAATATATAAAGAAAGGCCAAGGCTACGAGAACGTCCGAAAGGTGTATAGCGTGAATATCGTTTATTTCTCGCTTGGAAAAGGCACCGACATCGTATACCATGGCAAGACGGAATTCAGAGGCATACACAATGGCGATCTGCTTGAACTCAGTCCTTTCCAAAGGCAGAAATTCAATGTGGACGAAGTAAGCGACCTGTATCCTGAATATTACATCTTGAAGGTGAACGACTTCAACCGAGTGGCGAAAAGCTCCATAGAAGAATGGGCATATTATCTGAATACAGGTGATGTGCCTAAGGGAGCCAAAGCACCTGGTATGGAAGAAGTGAAGGAACAACTCAAGGTGGACCGCATGAGCAAGGCTGAACGCTCTGCTTATTACAAGCATCTCGACAATATCGTGATACTCCGCGACAATATCTATACGGAGCGTGAGGAAGGCAGACTTGAAGGTCGTGCAGAAGGTCGTGAGGAAGGTCGTGAGGAAGGTCGTGCAGAAGGTCGTGCAGAAGGTCGTGCAGAAGGTCGTGCAGAAGGTCGTGAGGAAGAACGCAGGCAGAATGCAAGAAGAATGAAAGACTTGGGACTGCCGGCAGAGACGATTTCTACTGTCACCGGACTCACTCTGGAAGAGGTGGCAGAACTGTGATTGCCCTTGTTATTCAGGCATCACATAAATTAACGCATTACGCACAATGGCAAAGATGAAGATACATATCGACTATACGGCGAACAGGACCACGGGAGTCCTGCTCGGACTCGTCTTTGCCCTCACGCTGCTGTTCGTGGCACTGGAATGGAGAAGCGGCGGACCGCAGATGTTTGACGACATGGATGTTGACTCCGACCTGTCGTTCGACCCGGAACTGCTGGCGCGGCAGCAACAGAAAGACATGATAGCATATCTGAAGCCAGGAACAACACCGAAGGCGGTGACGGAGAAGATAAAGGCGGTGGACGAACAACCGCAGACGGAGATGCCCACGAAGATGGACCAGCCGAACGGAGATGCCGACGATGGCAAAGGAGTGGGCAACGCCGGACAGGCTGCCGACGACAGCAGCAACGAGACAACGGCACAGGCTCCCGTGGCAACCGACATGAACGACAATCCGCTCAACTTCAGGATTGTGGAGAAACTGCCCGAATTCCCCGGCGGAATGGTGGAGTTCATGAAATGGATAACCAGCAACCTGCGCTACCCGCAGGCGGCGCGCGACCAGAAGATACAAGGCAAAGTGGTGGTGGGATTCATCATCGGCAAAGACGGAACCGTGTCGGAGCTGAAGGTGGTGCATAAGGCAGACCCGCTGCTCGACGCCGAAGCACTGAGGGTGCTCAGGAGAATGCCGAAGTGGAAACCCGGCGAGGACAAGGGCAAACCTTGTCTCACATATTTCTGCATACCAGTGAACTTCGTATTGTGATACTTGGCATAAAGAAGATACATCCATGCCCGGAGAACAGACCAGGCAGGAATTGCCTTGTGTGAATACAGACATAACGGAATAGAAAACATAACACATAACTGCAATGCAAAAAATGCAAAGACTATTGGGCAGCATGCTCATTATCATCAGTCTCGTCTTGGCAGCTCCGGCAGATGCCGCCGCACAAGACAAGGCGACAGCGGCGGCAAAACCGGCTGCCGTGGAAAAGACAAGACAAAAACCGGCTGCCGCGAAATCAAAAACCGCTGCGGATAATGAAAATGGTGCTGCGTCGGCTGCGGCATCAGAAGCTGCACCTGCCGCCGCACCGAAAGCTGCCGCCAATGCCCCTGCCGACAGTCTCGGTGCCGACGACACACAGGCTGAGGCTACCGACACGGCAGATATGGCTGCCGATCTGGAAGGCATCGACGACGAAGAGCCGCTGAGCTTCCATCAGGTGCTCAAAACCAAGTTCATCGAGGGTTCGGCAGGATTCATGTCGCTCGTGGCACTGGCTCTCGTGCTCGGACTCGCCTTCTGTGTGGAGAGAATAATATTCCTCACGCTCAGTGAGATAGACGCCAAGAAAATGATGGCAGACATCGACGGGGCGCTCTCAAATGGCGACCTGCAGGCGGCACAGAAGATGTGTGAGCAGGAGCGTGGTCCTGTGGCATCCATCTGCCGCAAGGCACTCGCCCGCATCGCCGAACCGATAGACAATATCGAGCGGGGCATATCAAGCTACGGTTCCGTAGAGGCTGCAAACATGGAGAAGGGATGCTCATGGATAAAACTCTTCATCGCCATCGCACCGTCGCTCGGATTCCTCGGCACCGTGATAGGAATGGTGATGGCATTCGAGCAGATACAAGACGCCGGCGACATCAGTCCTACCATCGTGGCATCGGGAATGAAGGTGGCGCTCATCACCACCATCTTCGGAATCATCGCGGCGCTCGTGCTCCAGGTGTTCTACAACTACATCGTTTCCAAGATAGACCATATCACTGCCGATATGGAGGAGTCGGCGATAAAGCTCCTCGACTCCATCGGCAAATACAAGAACCAGAAAGGCTGACATGCAGCAGAAAGAAAAACAAGACAATAACGCTATGGGTATGAAAAAGAGAAAGCTCAAGGCATGGCAGATGTCCACCCGTCTGCTCTATGCCATGATAGGCGTGACGGCAGTGGTCTTCGCGCTTTTCTATCTCGTGGGCTACGATATGCCATACGTGTTCGACCCCGACTACAATGCTCCGCTGCTCACCGACATCGTGCTCATTTTCATCTATCTGATGGTGGTGGGGGCTGTGGGAGTGCTGGTCTTCTCGCTGTATAAAGCGGCGAAAATCCGGTCTGCCGAGAAGGTGGTCAACGGCATTCCCGTGGCCAGGATAAAGCGCTGGTCGGCAATGGCGTTCGTGGCAATGCTCGTGCTGGCATACGTGGCAGGGTCGGCAGATCCGCTGTCTGTAAACGGCAAGACCTTCAGCGATGCCATGTGGCTCAAGGTTGCCGACATGTTCATATACACCGTATTCGCCATGCTCCTCGCTGCCGTAGTGGCAGTGGCGGTTTCGGTAGGCGGATCGGCAATGAGGAGGAAAAACAGGAAAAAGGAGGAAAAGTGATAAGACAGAAAAGGTTTTCAATGAATTTCCGACGCGGCAAGCGTGAGGTGCCGGGGCTGAACACCACTTCCACCGCCGACATCTCGTTCATCCTGCTCGTCTTCTTCCTCGTCATCTCGTCGATGGATTCCACCAAGGGTGTCTTCAAGCAGCTGCCGCCCGAAGACAAGGCGAAGACGGAGGAGGTGACGGAGATGGACCGCCGCAACGTGATGGATATCAGCATCTGGGGCGAGGGCGACGTGAGAGTAGACGGCAAGCCTGTCGACGTGAGGCGCCTGCAGGGAATGGTGGAGAAATTCGTTGCCGGCTGTCCCGACCGCGCCACACACGTGGTGAGCATCAAGATGCTCCCCACATCCAAATACGATGATTATTTCCACGTTCAGGATGCCGTAAGCTCGGCATACACCTCAATCCGAAACTCTGCCGCGATGGGCATCTACCACAAGCGGTATGTGGAATGCGAACAGTATGAGCGCAAGAAGATAGACAAGCTCTATCCGCAGCGTGTGATGGAAAACCTGAACGAGGAGAGCGGTCAGGATGCGGCAGACAAAGAATAACCCCCAACCTGGCTGATGACCGATTTGAGGAACTAAAAACAGAATAGGAGACAACAGAATATGTTTATACGCAAACGCCGCAGCGTGCCGGAACTGAACACGGCATCGCTGCCCGACCTTATCTTCACGGTGCTGTTCTTCTTCATCATCGTAACCCACATGCGACAGGACGAGGTGAAGGTGAGATATCGTGTGCCTGAGGGCAGACAGCTCACGAAGATGAAGAAGAAGGCTGGCGTGACCCATGTGTATATCGGAAAGCCTGTAGACGGCAGGCAGGAGGGCTACCGCATACAGGTGGACAACAAGGTGGTGGCAATAGACCAGCTCGTGGACTATCTCGCGGAGTCGCGCTCCGGCATGTCGCCCGACGAGGCCCAGGAGATGACCGTGGCGCTCTCTGCCGACAAGGATGTAGACATGAAGACCATGATGGAGGTGAAGCAGGCGCTGCGACGGGCAAACGCCCTGAAGGTGACGTTCATCGGAACCAGGATAAACAAGTCAACGTCTGCCCCTACAAAAAAATGAATGAGTCTCAGTCATATCAGTAGTTATGACACCTGACTTTGACAAAATGTGTACCCTCAAAATAACATTCCCTCATTTTCAATAACTTAGCAAAAATAACAATGAAAAAAGGGTGACGCATAGTCAAAGTCAGGAAAAGGGTGTGTCAAAGTTTTTCTTTTGATACGCCCTCGTTCTTGATTTGCAATTGTTCGCTATTTCTCATTAAGTGACGGTGAAATCATACCAAGTTGTTTTTTTTCGTCACTTATACGATTTTCCACATCACAAAAACAATAATCCGCATAGTTCTTTCCTTTGTTCTTTACCTTTGCGGCATATTTACGAATTCTAAAAAATATAATCTAAAAACAATTAAAAAGTAAAATTATGAAAAGAATGATGAGTCATTTATTCCATGTGGCTCTGATGCTTTTGGCTTTTACCTTTGCGAATCCTGTTATCAGCCATGCGCAACAGACAGCTGTTGCGTCATGGGTGTTCTCGGAGGGATGGGAAAGCTCAAGCAGCGGAACTGTTGTGACCTACACTCCGGATGGCAGCGGATGGCAGGCGATAAGCAATACCGCATGGAAAAGTAAACAACCGGTGTTTCTGCCGAACACATGTTCTGGAGTACAGACCAACTATAAGCTTTCGCTGAAGACAAGTGACGGCAAGTGGGAGGTAAAGCAAAGTAAGGACAGCTATGTCTTGCGTCTGAACACAGCTTCGATAGATAAATTTACACAAAAGGAAAACTATGGTGATGCCTCAACACATGACCAATATTTCGAAGTGAATTTCCCTACTGTAAACCTGAACAACGTGAAACTTAATTTCGCTATAGGCGACGGCTCAAGCAGCTCCACACATTTTGGTGTGGCGTATTCCGTTGATGGAGGGACGACATGGACAACACTTGATGACTATGTCAGCGGCAGTCATTGGAATACATATAATGATGCTGTTTACTCTCTTGATGCCGACAATAAGGAGAATGTCATAGTGAGACTCTTTATTGTCAGTGCCACGAAGAATAGCAATTACAATCTGAAATATGTAAAGGTGCTTGCTGACGACCATGAAGCACCGGCATTCGTATCAAGCCGTCCAAAGGATAATGAGGATAATGTCGTGACAACAGGAACCATTGCTTTGAACTTTGACGAGAGTGTGCATGTGGCGGATGGGGCAGAGGCAACGCTTACGAATGCAAATACAAACAGTGTTGTCAAGCTTGCTCCAACAGTAAACGGCAATGTAATTCGTTTCAGCTATTCTGCTCTTGACAAAAGTGCGATGTATAACTTTGAGCTACCGGCAAATACAGTAAGTGACCTTTCTGGAAATGTGCTTGCGAAAGCCTTGACGTTCAGTTTCATCACCGCCGATACCGATCCGATACCTGCTCCTACAATAGAAAGCAAGAATCATTTGTGGTACAACAAGCCAGCAGGCTATTGGGAAGAAGCTCTACCGTTGGGAAACGGTCGTCTTGGTGTTATGCACTCCGGTAGTGTCGCATGCGATACGCTCCAGCTCAACGAAGATACATTCTGGGACCAGGGACCGAACACGAACTATAATGCAAATGCTTTTGGAGTACTCGGAGAAGTACAGCAAGGCATCTTCAATAAAGATTATGCTTCGGTACAGAATCTTGCAGTTACGAACTGGATGTCGCAAGGCTCGCATGGAGCAAGTTATCGTGCAGCAGGTGTTGTCTTGCTTGGCTTCCCGGGACAGCGTTTCGATGATATGGAAAGTGCACAGACTTCGGATGCTGTTGATGCACAAGGCTATGTTCGCTATCTTGATATGAATACTGCAACAAGCAATGTGGAGTATCATGTGAAAGGTGTAGGGTATAAGCGTACAGTATTCACTTCTTTCAAGGATAATGTCACAGTGGTGCGTCTTGAAGCGGACCAGACAGGTAAACTCGACTTCAATGTGGCTTATGCCGGTTGTAATAAGTCGAATATAGAGAAGCTCACGTCTAACGTCCTCTATGACGATCATACTGTCAAGGCAACGATGGGACCGGCACGTGACAAGTGTGAGAATGTGGAAAACAAGCTCAACCTTTGTACTTATCTGCGTATTGTGGACACTGACGGCGCTATTACAAACGACAATGTCAATATCTATGCTCAGGGAACAGTGGGAGCCGCTACAAATGCTCCGCGTCTTAATGTGACAGGTGCTACATACGCTACAATCATTATTTCGCAAGCCACTAATTTCAAGAAATATGATGATGTAAGCGGTGATGCAAGTGCATCAGCTCTTGCCTATCTGGAAGCTTACGAGAACAGCAAGAAAGATTATGTTACAACGCTTTCGGATCATGAATCTGTCTACAGGGCACAGTTTGACCGTGTGGACCTGACTCTTGCAGGTAATGCTACACAGGAGTCCAAGAACACGGAACAGCGTATAAAGGAGTTCCATAAGACTTCTGATCCTCAGTTGGCAGCCAACTACTTCCAGTTTGGACGTTACCTGCTCATATCTTCTTCACAACCAGGCACACAGCCAGCTAATCTGCAGGGTATCTGGAATCCTGATGCGCGTCAGTATCCGGCTTGGGATTCGAAATACACATCAAATATCAATGTTGAGATGAACTACTGGCCTGCAGAAGTCACAAATCTTGCAGAATGCCATGAGCCGTTTGTCGAGATGATCAAGGATGTAAGTGTTACAGGTGCGGAAACAGCTCAGAAGATGTATGGCGCACGTGGATGGGCTTTACATCATAATACAGATATTTGGCGTACGACAGGTGCGGTAGACAATGGCACCGTAGGAGTATGGCCTACATGTAACGCATGGTTCTGCTCTCACCTTTGGGAGCGTTATCTCTTCTCTGGCGACAAGACATATCTTGCAGAGGTCTATCCTATAATGAAGGGAGCGGCAGAATTCTTCCAGGATTTTCTTGTGAAGGATCCGAATACAGGGTATATGGTTGTTTGTCCGAGCAACTCACCGGAGAATCATCCTGGTATAGGCTCTTATACCAAGTCTGACGGTAATACTGCAAACATTGCCCTTTTCGGAGGAGTTGCCATGGATAACGAGATGGTCTATGACTTGTTGAAGAATACAGCTCTTGCAGCTCGTGCTCTTGGTGAGGATGCGGATTTCGCAGATGCTCTTGATGCTCTGAAGGCACAGATTACTCCATGGAAGATTGGTAAATACGGACAGGTACAGGAATGGCAGGAAGACTGGGATCGAGAGAATTCGTCTCATCGTCATCTGTCTCATCTCTGGGGCGCTTATCCTGGCAATCAGGTTTCTCCATACGAAAACGCTACACTTTATCAGGCAGTACACAAGAGTCTTGTCGGACGTGGCGATGCTGCCCGCGGATGGTCGATGGGATGGAAGGAAGCCATGTGGGCACGTATGCTTGATGGAGACCATGCCATGAAGATTCTTAAGAACCAGCTTGTCCTGCTCGACCCTAATGTGACAATCGCTTCTTCCGACGGCGGCTCGTATGCAAATATGTTTGATGCCCATCCTCCATTCCAGATTGACGGAAACTTCGGAGCTACTGCAGCTATAGCAGAGATGCTTGTGCAGTCACATGCCGGCTTCTTGCATGTTCTTCCTGCATTGCCTACGGAATGGAAAGCCGGTGGCGAAGTGAAAGGACTGTGTGCCCGTGGCGGATTTGTGGTGACAGATATGAAATGGGTTGACGGCAAGATAGAGAAGCTTGCAGTGAAGTCTACTGTCGGCGGAAACTTACGTCTGCGTACTGCAACACCATTGACAAAAGCCGATGGTACAGCTCTTTCTGTAGCAGAAGGCAATAATACCAATTCTTTGATGCAGCCTTACGGCATGCCGGAGCCTATAGTCAAGGATGCAAGTAAGATTCCTGCCACTACGCTTCCGGATACTTATCTCTATGATATTCCAACTAATGCAGGTGAGGAGATAACGCTTGTTGGAGGCCTTGCTGCTATTGTTCCTGTATCAGGTCTTTCCAGAGAGTCTGAAAAAGATAATGCTATATATAATCTTAACGGTCAGCGTATTGGAGAAGGTTATCATGGCGTAGTTGTCGCTAAGGGAAAGAAATATGTTAAATAGCAAATAATTCTTTGTTGAATAATATTAGTGAGGGGAGAATGCGTTGACATTCTCCCTTTCCTTTTGTATTAATGATTAAAAGTGTTATCTTTGCAAGTGCTAATGACTAATCGTTACTTGTAATGAGGCTTATTTCGGATAATATAATGAATGTAAAAAGGATGTTGCTCTCCTTCCTGTTGACGTTGCTTACCGGTATTTCGCTTGCTGGAAATACGGAAGTGCAAATAACTCATTTCTCTGAAAAGGATGGCTTGCCCCAAAGTGTGTTTACTGGGATTATTCAGGATTCAAAGGGGTATATCTGGATTAGCTCGTGGAACGGTCTTTGCCGCTATGATGGCTATTCCTTCTTCCACTATAAGGCACGGCAAGGTGACAATTGCCCTTTGCCAAACAACCGTATCTTGTCTATTAGTGAGACAAAAGACGGGAATATCCTGTGTAAGTTTCATGAAAACAAGTTCTTTCTTTTCAAATGCAATGAAAAACGCTTTGTCGCATTGCCTGACAGAGTGAAGAGTCAGGCAGATCGTTTCAGACCGACAGCCCAACAGAAATCCATGATTGGCTGTCTGCCTGAATATAAGGATATAGAAACACGTATTTTGTATAAAGACCGTCAAGGCGGCTATTGGGTGTTCACTCATAGCGGACTTGACCGTGTTGTCTTTAACAAGAAGCGTTTGTCACCTGTTAAAAGGAGCAGTGAAGGCGAAGAGTTTATACGCTGTATTTTCCAATATGGAGCCGATGACATCTTTGTTGCCGATAAAAACGGAGTTATCTGTGTCTGGGACAAAGTCGGAAATACTAAAGGATACTTATGTGGTAACGGCTCAATATCTAAGTTGCGTCATCCGTTTGGTGCAAATGCCTATTGTATGTTTAGGGACTCACATGGGTATTTGTGGATAGGCACAAAGCCAAACGGACTGTTCAGACTGATGCCATTAAAAGATGGCGGCTTTAAAGTCAAGGCGTTTTTCAAAGGAAAGGATAATAAGTATGGTATAAACAACAATAGTGTTTATTCGGTGTTGGAAGACAAGTTCGGGCGTATTCTTGTCGGAACATACGGAGGAGGACTGAATGTGATAGTTAATCCTTGGAGCGAAACCCCGCAATTCATCCATTGTGACAATGGTCTTGACCGTTATCCTGTTGAGGCTAAGTTCATTCATGATATGCTGCTTGTTCCTGACGGTAGCCTTCTGCTTGCCACTAATGACGGATTGTTTGCAACAAAGATTCAGCGTGGTATTCATGGTTTTCGCTTCTTGCAGAACAAACGGGTGCCGTCGGATGTGGAGTCGCTCGGCAACAACCAGGTGATGAGTCTGTTGCGTAGTAAGGATGGTAAGATATATGTTGCAACGTATGGAGGAGGGTTGAATGTCGTAAGTTCTGGAAATCTGTTCAGCGACAAGATACGTTTCCGTGCCTACACGATGGATAATGGTATGTCAACCGACATCGTGCTTGCTCTTTACGAAGACAAGAAAGGTTTGATATGGGCAGTGTCGGAACATGGACTTATGTCTTTCAATCCACGTAATGATACTTTTACGAATTATATAGAGGGGACGTTCACTAAAGGCTTTTCTTTTTCCGAATGTCCTCCACTTGGCATAAACACTGGCAAGACAACACTTTTCGGCACTACGCAAGGTGTGCTTGCCGTAGATGAGAATGTTTTGGGCAAGAGTCGTTACGTGCCGAAGATTGTGTTTGATATGCCTGACAGTATATCTCTGTCGCCGGAAGAAAAATCACTTAACGTATCGTTTGCGGCAATCGACTATAATAAGACGGAGCCTATACAATATGCCTACATGCTTGAAGACGTAGACAAGAAGTGGCTTTATACAAAGGACAATCATATAAATCTTTCAAATATTCCGGCAGGGACATTCCGTTTGAGGGTGCGTTCCACTAATGGTGACGGGGTCTGGGTAGACAATGAAGCCTGCATTATAATCCATCGTACGCCATACTTTAACGAACGTCCAGTGGCATGGATGCTGTATGGCGGATTGGTGCTTGCGTTTATATTCCTTTTAGTGAAAGTAATCTGCTATATCCGTAGTCTTGAGAAGGAGATAAGGATTCTCAGACTTTCCAAAGAAGAAAAGATGGAATATATAAAGGTGCGTTTAGGTGATATGATAGAGGGAGACGCCCAGCCGGCGTTGCCTGCTGCAATTGATGGCAGTGTTTACGGTATCGGTTCTGTATCCAGTTCTGATGGGACCGGTTCCGACAATGCTTTTAAGGAAAAGGTGGAAACGTTTATGCAGAAGCATTATTCCGATTCCGAGCTGAATGTGGGAATGTTCTCTTGTGAGATGGGATTGAGCCGTTCGTTGCTTTATATACAGATGAAGAAGGTGTATGGATGCACACCTAATATATATATGCAGAACTATCGTCTTGAGAAAGCTTACGGTATGCTGATAAACGATAAAGGACTGAATGTGTCGGAAATAGCCTATCGTTGTGGCTTTACCGATCCGAAGTATTTTAGTCGATGTTTCAAAAAGGCTGAGGGGTGTACGCCTACAGAGTTTAGGGAGAGACATCAGTTGACGGAATAGTGTCTGTCATATAGTGTTGGACTTATAATAACCCCCAAACGGCCTAAGGACCGTTTGGGGTTTATAAATTCTTGTTTTTGTACATCTCAGCCTGTTGCTGGATGAGTGCAGCATCGTCGAAGTAGTTTATCTTCATTGCTTCGCGCACCTCATGCAAGGTTTGTGCTGCAGTTTCGCGGGCGGCAAGACCTCGGAGTCGCAGATCGTACTAGGTCTCTTGGTTAGTCGTGATGGCTATCCATTGTCATATTGTATTTTCAATGGCAGTCAATATGAGGGATACACAATGCTTCCTATCATTGATGATTTCATACAACGTTTCTCTTTGGACGATTTTGTGGTGGTGGCAAAAGTGGAGATTATGCCTCCGAAAAATAGAAAAATTCAAAAAGGGTGACGCATAGTCAAAGTCAGGAAGATAAACAAGTCAACGTCTGCCCCTACAAAAAAATGAATGAGTCTCAGTCATATCAGTAGTTATGACAGAGACTCATTCTCTATTTCCCCAATCCGGCCTGACGACCGACGATTTGATATAAATAGTTTCTGATTTATTCTATGTTCATCTCATTGGTGTCGTCCACATCGTCGTCCTCTTCAGCGGGAGCGTCCACGATAGGCAGCTGGCGGCAGAAAGCCGAGTTGAACGAGATGATGGTCTCGCTGCGCGACAATCCGAGCGGCTGCAGGTTGTCATGGATGATGTTGAGCAGATGATGGTTGTTAAGGGCGTATATCTTCATGAACATATCGTAGTCACCGGTGGTGTAGTGGCATTCCACGATTTCCGGAATGCGCTTCAGCTTCTCCACCACTTCGTCGAAGTTCTCCGGATGCTTCAGGTTGATGCCGATGAAGGCACACGTCTCATATCCTATTTTCTCAGGGTCGATGTTGAATTTCGAACCCTTCAGCACGCCTTGGTTGCTGAGTTTCTGAATGCGCTGGTGAATAGCGGCTCCGCTCACGTTGCAGACTCTTGCCACCTCGAGGAACGGCATTCTTGCGTCTTCCGCGATGAGTTTGAGAATCTTCTTGTCCAAAGAATCTAAATTATGATGTGCCATGTTTTGTTATGATGTTTGTGGATAATTGTTATGTTATATTCTTTCGTTTGTTTTCTTGCTCCTTTATGATGTCTTTTCCCGTAACTTCCATGTGGGGATTATTGTACCATAAAACCATCGGTTGACAATGACCGACGCAGTTTGCTAAACCGTGCAAAGATATATTTTTTTGAAGTAACCTGCAATAGTTTGTAATCAGAAAATGCAGTTTCCTTTTAATTTTTTATCCTTGTCTGGTAATTCAAAAATAAATCATTCTCCTTCTTCTGATTTCTATCGTGCCCATACGCATATCTGCACTATAATCCAAATTTGTCGTTTTTAGAAAGGGAATGAGCGTTTTTCAAAATATAATTTATAACTTTTGAGCTAAAATTCAAAATGGCAGTTTGAACTTCAGGCGATATTCTATCTGCAAATACTTGCTTGAGCCTGTGGTTGACTATGCAATTATATAAAAAATGGGCAAGACGCGTGCCTAACTGGGGCAAGGTGCTTTCTCAACTGGGGCAAGGTGCTTGCCCTATGTGGGCACGCATGCTGTCCATTTTTTATCTTAAGCCCAAATGATGAAAAGCAGACTGCCCTATACGCTCACCTGTGCTGCGATATGCGGCCATGGGTCGTAGCCTTCGAGCTGGAAGTCCTCGAATCTGAAGCTGAAGAGGTCTTTCACATCCGGGTTCAGCTTCATCTGGGGCAGAGGTCTCGGAGTGCGGGTCAGCTGCAGCCTTGCCTGTTCGATGTGGTTGAGATAGAGGTGAGTGTCGCCGGTGGTATGGATGAAGTCGCCCGGCTTGAGTCCTGTCACCTGTGCCACCATGAGCAGCAGCAGGGCATAAGAGGCGATGTTGAACGGCACTCCGAGGAAAGTGTCGGCGCTGCGCTGGTATAGCTGCAGCGAGAGTTTGCCGTCGGCAACATAAAACTGGAAGAAGCAGTGGCAAGGCGGCAGTTTCATGTCGTCGATGTCGGCCACGTTCCATGCGCTCACAATCATCCGTCGGGAGTCAGGAGTGTTTTTTATCTGTTCCACCACCTTCTTTATCTGGTCAATCGGTTCACCGTTGTGTCCCGGCCACGAGCGCCACTGATGTCCGTAGATAGGACCCAGTTCGCCGTTTTCGTCGGCCCATTCGTTCCAGATGCGCACACCGTGGTCTTGCAGGTATTTCACGTTGGTGTCGCCCTGCAGGAACCACAGCAGTTCGTAAATTATCGACTTGAGGTGTAGCTTCTTTGTGGTGAGCAGTGGGAATCCCTTGCTCATGTCGAAACGCATCTGATTGCCGAAGATGCTTATTGTTCCCGTTCCCGTGCGGTCGGACTTCTTCGTGCCCTCTGTCAGGATGCGGTCGAGGAGGTTCAAGTATTGTTGCATAAGTTCTTATTTCATGTTTTAAAAGATTCAATATCCCAGTTCTTCGCCCACTATCACTACGATATGTCTGCCTGTGGGATGCGAGTTCCGCATTATCTGTATGTAGTTGCAGATGGAGTCAGGCGATTTGCAGTCGTGACACGTGCCGTCGTGTTTGCATGGCGTGTTGAGGTCGGCGAATCGCATCATGTTTACAGGTGCCGCCAGACTGCGGGCGCGCGATATGGCAGCCTCCAGGTTCTGCGCCACCTTGTTGATGCCCACCACCAGAATCACGTGTTTCGGACCGAATGTTATAGCCGCCACACGGTTGCCGTTGCCGTCGATGTTCACTATCTCGCCGTCTTCCGACATGGCGTTGACGCTCGACAGATAGTAGTCGGCATAGAAGGCGCGGCGGTAGATTTCCTGTGCCGCCTCGCGGTCTGGCGCCAGGTCGCGGTCCCAGATGTCGAGCCCCTCCTTGTTGTGTAGCGCCCTGGTGAGTCCCATGTCGCGGATAGTCATCGATCCGCCCCATGTCACGGAGCTTCCTTCGGGAATCATCCCGGTAATCTTCTCCACAGCCTCCTGTGCCGTGTGGCAGAAGAATGCTTCGTAGTGTCGCTGCTTCAGGTTGCCCACCAGCTTTTCGGCGAGCAATGCGTTTCTCTTTTCCTTTGGTGTCATGATATGCAGAGTTGTTATTATGGATTTTCATCAAGGATGATGCCTGTATGGATCTACGTCGGTGATTTTCGGTCTTTCAGGTCCCGGATAAGGCTTGCTGTAGTATAGCGAATATTTGCCGTCGGTCCATATCTTCTGGTATTTCCTTATGAGCGAGAGTTCCTCCATGATATGCTTGTAGCCATCAGGGAGATTCTCCTCGTCGAGCAGCACGTATGGCAGTTCTTTGGTATGCTTCCATGCCACTTTGATGTAGCGGTCGTTCATGCGGTCGGTGCTGTATACCGTGGAGTACACCGCCCACGGCTTGCAATCCAATATCGAAACGGCAGGCAGCGAGAACGAGCATATCATATAGCTGCCCTGGCGGATGTGGGGTTTCACCTCCCGGATGAGATAGTTATACATGTCGGCGTTCTCCTTTGTGGTGAGGATGCCGCGGGTCAGCTGACTGTCCACGGTGTAGCGGCATGCTATGCGGTTGCCCTCTTCCATCTGCTTGTGGGTGAGGTTGAAGAACAGCAGGCCGGCACCCAGCACCCCTATCATACACATGGCGGCACGTCTCTCCAGCTGTTCCTTCTTGGGCATCAGTTCCTCAAACAATACATACATCACGAGGGGCAGGGTGAGGAAACACGTCTCCTTGCCATAGAACGACGGTTCGGCATTGCTTCCCACCGGCATCACGAATGGCAGGAACAGGCTGATCATCACGAGATGGGCGAGCGGAGGGTATACGCCACGGATGAAGAACACCCCCACGCCGCCTATCAGACATAGAGCCATGGTGATGTTTGAGGGGAAGAACGAGAAGTTCATCATTACGAGCGTGAGCACTATGGCTACAGCAACCAGCGTTATCCTCATTATCCTTCTGGTCTGCTTCATTCCGGCCACGATGATAATCCAGAACAGCATGATGTATCCGGCATTAGCCACCACCTCGGTGTAGAGGTCGTACATGCTGCGCATCACGTAGAGCATGCCGTGGGTGTCGCTCTTGTCGGAGGAGATGCCGGCGATGTCGTTGAAGGTCAGTGCGAACACGTTGTCGAGACCTTGGCAGAGCAGCACGACATATCCCAGCAGTCCGCCGAAGCACATACCGATATAGAAGAATGTTGCGCCGTTTGACGGACTGTGTCCGTTGTTCCATTTCTTGGATATGAGCATGGCGCAGAGAGGGAGACAGATGTATGTGATGTTGACGATGCGGAAATATACCGCCACTCCAGCCAGCACACCGCCCATCATTATTATCCACTGGTTGTCTCTGTCGGCTCCGCCATGATAGCATAGGATGCTGAGCAGGAGCAGCAGGGCAGAATAGTCGTTATAGTTTATCTCCGTGTAGCTGCCGTAGTGGGCAAGCGTGGCGATGAGCAGTCCGGTGATGATGCTCCTTGTGGATATGTATTGCCGCAGATATAGATACACCACGGTCTGGGTGACAAGCACATAAACCAGATGCAGCACCCTGAGCCCCAGGAAAGAGTTGATGGAGAATATTTTGCAGAGAGCCGATGTTACGTCGTAGGTGAGAATCCACTGTCCGAGGAAGTATGAAGCGTATGGGTCGCTCGTGAAATGCTGGTATCCCGACATATACATTCCGATGTCGAGATAGGAGAGACCTTGGAACATCTGCACTCCCAGAAACAGTGCCGCAAAGAGCAGATAGATGGAGAAGGCCTTGTGTGATGACAGATTTATCATGATATGATGGATTAGGGTGTTACAGATATGATATTACTGATATGGTGTTACTGATATGGTGGATTATAGTGTTACATTTTTTATTTTTTTGCCGCCGGATAAAAAGGCGGGTTGTTTTGTATTGCCACTGAGTGGTATGGTGTATGGCCTTGTCTTGCCGCCGGTGAGGTCAGACACGGAAATCGTTTATCAACCGTATTATTCTCTCCACATCGTCTTCAGTCATGGTCTGGTTGCAGGGCAGACTCAGTTCCTCGTTGTGGATTAGTTCCGTGACGGGCAGTCCGCCGTCGGGCAAAACCAGACAGCCCTTGCAGTCAGCCTTCAGCCCGACAGCATCAGTTGTTATCCCTGCATTATCAGCCGTCATCCCTGCATTATGATTTGTCACCCCTGCATCATCTGCAGATGCCGGCGAGGCATAGCAATTCTGCCGGTGGGGCGGAATGGGGTAGTGTATCATCGTCTGCACGCCGTTGCTGAGGAGATATTCCTGCAGGGCATTGCGCTTTTCGGATAGGATGGGGAAGATGTGGAAGACACTGTTGGAATGGAAATCCGGCGAAGGCACTCTTACCAGAGGATTGTTTATGCCCTCAATCAACCGTAGCGCCACTTGGCGGCGCCGCCCGTTGTCGGTGTTGAGATGGCGCAGCTTCACGTCGAGCACGGCAGCCTGCACCTCGTCTAACCGGGAGTTGCGGCCACAGTGGTCGAACACGTATTTGCGTGACGAACCATAGTTGCCCAGCGACCGTATCATCTCCGCCAGCATGTCGTCGTTGCAGGTTACGGCTCCCGCATCGCCCAACGCTCCGAGATTCTTGCCCGGATAGAAACTGTGGCCTGCGGCATCGCCCAGACCTCCCGTGCGTCTGCCGTAGAGGGGATTGTCGGTGGCAGTCTCCCGATACAGGCATCCGTGAGCTTGGGCATTGTCTTCTATCAGTTTCAGGTGATGCTTGCGGCAGATGTCACCGATGTGGTCGGTATAGGCACATCTGCCGTAGAGATGCACTATCATTATCGCCTTGGTGCGCGGTGTTATGGCTTGTTCTATCAGCGAATCGTCAATCTGCAGAGTGTCGAGGCGCGGTTCCACGAGCACCGCCTTCAGACCATTCTCCGTTATGGCGAGGATGGATGCCACAAAGGTGTTGGCAGGCACTATCACTTCGTCGCCGTCATTCATCACTCCCATTTCTTTGTATGCACGGAATATCAGCGTCAGCGCGTCGAGTCCGTTGCCGCAGCCTATGGCGTGACGGGTGCCGATATATCGGGCATAGTCGTTTTCAAACCGTTCAGTCTCCTTGCCGTGCAGATACCATCCGCCAGCCACCACGCCGGCAACTGCCTGCTGTATCTCGTCAGCATGCTGGGCTGTTATGTCTTTTAGGTCTAAGTATTTTATCATGAGAATGAAGTGATGATTATTATTGTTTGCTTTCGAAACTGTATTTCAGCGTCACCCCGCATCCGATGCTCTCCTTGAATTCGCAGAGACCGAAATTTGGCACTCCGCATTCCGTGGATATGCCGATGTCGAGGATGCGCAGTCCGGCGTCGTGGTAATGCTTGAACACGCAGTAGGTGATCATGTTCATGGGGCGCAGGGCGGAATATTCTCTTATGTCACCCCAGTATACCACCTGGGCAATGTTTCTGGAAACCCGGAACACTTGAGCCGCAGCCACGTCGTTGCCGCCATGTTCGAGCACGAAGAAATCGGCGCTTACCACTCTGCTCACCGTCTGCCACACCTGTTCGAGAGTCATTCTGAGCGGAAAGCCGCGTTCCTCCCTGTTGCGGCGGATAACGTTGTAGGCACGCTCCACATCGCTCCTCTTGCCGCTGTCGAGCTTCACGAAGCAGAAGTCCTGCCGCAAGGCACGGTTGAGGTTCTTTTTGGCATTGCGTTCCATGTGGCAGGAGTAGTCGTCCATGCGGCTGAGGTCGAAGTGATAGTTCAGGTCCACCCACCTCGTTGACAGGTGCGAAGACAGGATGTTGGTCCATTTCGACAGCAGCGTAGTGTCGTAGACCAGTGCCGGCGGCGTGATGATGAGTTTCTTTCCCATCCGGCAGGCATAGTCGGCAACCAGTCTTGCAGCCTCGTCCATATAGTCGAGTCTCAGCGTGTCGCACTGTGTGAATCCGCCGAAAGGAGCAGAGAAAGGCGATGCCAGCGAGTCGGCACGCTCACCGAGGATGATGCCGAAACGCGGTTTTGTATCGCCGATGGAGAGATATCTTATCCGTTCCACCTTCTCTCTGTTCAGTTCGCAGAAGGCAACGCTGTTGTAGACATACTCAGAGGGGTATGTCTTGTCGTATTCTTCAGCCGACAGTTCCTTTATCTCCATACACATAGCCTTATCTTCATACACATTGTGTGATGTCACGTTAATCAGTCTTTTACTCCCTTGTATTTCAGGAATTCCTCGTAGTCGTAGATATAGTCCTCTGGTTCATAAACCTCTGATGCAAGCACGAGGCATACGGCTCCAGAAGAGAAATCGTCGAGCGTTCGCCAGATGCCCGTCTCTATCACCAGTCCCTGGTATGGGTGGTTGAGCAGGAAAGTGCGGCGCTCCGTGCCGTCGTCGAGGGTAACAGTGAAGCTGCCGCTGAGAGCTATTATCAGCTGCTTCAGCTTCTTGTGTGCGTGTCCGCCACGGCTTTCGCCTCCCGGCACGTCGTAAACCCAGTATGCCCTCGATATCTTGAACGGTATCTGGTTGTATTCCTCCACCACGGATAGATTTCCGCGGCGGTCCTCAATCTTGGGGATGTCGATAATCTTTGCTTCAGAAACTTTCATTATTGTATGTTTTTTAGTTGACGAGTTGACGAGCAGGCAAGTTTGCAAGCCAGACGATCTGGCAAGGTCCATTTTGTGTTTCTATAGGAAACGGCAGGTTTGCTTAGCGGGTTGTCGGCGGTCAGTCAGGTCCACATCTATTTCTCCATATACGGGTCAGTTCCGAGCACTGTGGCAGCCAGACGCTTAGCCTTGTCGCGGAGCGGAGTAGTATCGTCGTCCTTGTCGCCATAACACAACACTACACCCATGCGTCTGCCCACCAGCTGATGCTCTTTGCCGAAGATGCGCAGACGGGTATAGTCTTCGCTTACGGCGTCGGTCATATTGTATGCCGGTGCATCGTCGGTTTCCTCCTTGCCGAGAACCACGGCGCTCGCTCCGGCATGCTCCAGATGGATGGCAGGTATTGGCAATCCCATAACGGCACGGAAGTGGAGTTCAAACTCGTTCAGGTTCAGGGTGTGTCCCAAGGTCACCATTCCTGTGTCGTGAGGACGCGGAGAGAGTTCGGAGAATATCACTTCACCCTGTTTCGTAAGGAAGAATTCCACTCCCCAGATGCCGGCGCCGGTGAGAGCCGCAGTGACCTTTGCTGCCATGTCTTCAGCCTTTTTCAGTTCGTCGGCAGGCAGACAGAACGGTTGCCAGCTCTCTCTGTAGTCGCCGCCTTTCTGCACGTGGCCGATAGGAGGGCAGAACAGGGTGGGACCGTTCTTCTGTGTCACGGTGAGCAGCGTGAACTCACTGTCGAAATGTATGAACTCCTCGATGATTATCTCCTTCACGTCGCCGCGGCTGCCTTCCATGGCTGCGTTGAAAGCCATCTCCAGTTCATCGGCGCTCTTCACGATGCTTTGTCCGTGGCCAGACGACGACATCAGCGGCTTTACTACGCATGGGAAACCGATTTCCTTTGAGTGAGCCTTCAGTTCATCGAGAGTCTTGGCGTAGAAATACTTCGCCGTGCGCAGTCCCAGTTCTTTGGCTGCCAGATCGCGGATAGCCTTGCGGTTCATGGTGTAGTTCACCGCCTTGGCGCTCGGCACCACTTGTATGCCATTGCTCTCATAGTCGAAGAGTCTCTCAGTGCGTATCGCTTCTATCTCAGGCACGATGATATCCGGTTTGTGTCTGTCCACTACGTTGTCGAGGGCTTTGCCGTCGAGCATGTTGAACACTTCTGCTTCGTCTGCCACCTGCATGGCAGGGGCATTAGGATAGCGGTCGCAGGCTATGACATACTGTCCTGCACGTTTTGCTGCGATTACAAACTCTTTTCCAAGTTCTCCGGATCCTAATAATAGTATCTTCTTCATTTTTTTTATCTTCTTTGGGTTTGTGTGAAATTTTCGGGGATTGTCAGTCATGTCCTTTCCTTTCCCCTTCTTTTATAGCCGTCTTGCCGTCCGGTTGTTGTGACCGGTCGCCGTTTTGCGGTGATGTTATGACAGTGCATTGGTTCTTCGTCTTTATGACAGAACGTTTGTCGGTCGTCGTTGTGACCGGTCAGCTTATCTGTTGCCGTACATCTGTTCGTAATATTTCTGGTAGTCGCCGCTTGTCACTTCGGCAATCCAGTCCTGGTGTTCGAGGTTCCATTTGATGGTCTTCACGATGCCGTCGGCAAACATCGTTTCCGGATACCATCCCAGTTCCTCCTTTATCTTGGTAGGGTCGATGGCGTAGCGCTGGTCGTGGCCCAGTCTGTCGGCAACGAATGTGATGAGTTCGTCGTTTATCCAGCTGATGTCGATGTCGCCGTTGGCGTCCTTCACCTGTTTCTTCAGTATGTTGCGCAGGTTCTTGTCGGCAGCCATCATGTCGTGGATTGTCTTGATGGTGAGTTTCACGATGTTGATGTTTGTCATCTCGTTGTGGCCGCCCACATTATATACCTCACCTTCGCGTCCCTGGCGCACCACGAGGTCGATTGCCTTGCAGTGGTCTTCAACGTAGAGCCAGTCGCGCACGTTGTCGCCCTTGCCATATACCGGGAGTTTCTTTCCCTCCAGGATGTTGTTGATGATCAGCGGAATGAGCTTTTCAGGGAAGTGGTATGGTCCGTAGTTGTTAGAGCATCTTGTGATAGAGGTCGGCATGTGGTAGGTGTCGTGGTATGCCATCACTATCATGTCGGCACTTGTCTTAGAAGCACTGTAGGGGCTGTGAGGACAGAGAGGCGTCTTCTCGGTGAAGAATCCGTCTTTGCCAAGCGAACCATACACCTCGTCGGTGCTCACCTGATGGTAGCGCTTGCCAGTCTTCCAGGTGGGGTATCCTGAGGCATCCTTTCCCGTCACCCAAGCACGGCGTGCCGCGTCGAGCAGGTTCTGTGTGCCTAAGATGTTTGTTTCGAGGAAGAGCTGCGGGTTCTCGATAGAGCGGTCCACATGGCTCTCGGCAGCGAAGTTCACCACATAGTCTATATCGTATTCAGTGAAGAGCCTGTCGGCAAGTTCGCGGTCGCGGATGTCGCCGCGCACGAAGATGCAACGGTCGTTGTCGATGTCATCCTTTATAGTTCCGAGATTTCCTGCGTATGTAAGCAGGTCGAGCACTATCACCTTTATTTCTTCATTCTTGTATTTGCGGTGAAGCAGATACTTGATGTAGTTGGCGCCGATGAAACCGGCAGCTCCTGTTACTAAATAGGTTTTCATGTTATGTTTTTTTTGTTGTTTTTTTTCTTTGAGTGGGCTGGATTTTCTAGTTCTTCTAGACCTTCTAGACCTTCTAGACCTTCTAGACCTTCTGGCTTTTCTAGTCTTTCTAGACTTTCTAGACATTCTAGCTTTTCTAGTTTTTTCTAGATATAGATTATCCGGCTGTGTTTTCAGCCAGTTTATGCCAGAGTTATCACTTCGCAGTCTTTGAATTTGTTGCCGTCGATGGTGAGCCTCACTATGGTGCGCTCCTTGTGCCATCCCTGCAGACCTGCCGCACCGGGATTGATGTGGAGCAGACCGAGCGTCTTGTCGTATTTCACTTTCAGAATATGACTGTGGCCGCTGATGAAAAGTTGAGGCGGCATGGCGTAGATTTGCGAGCGTATGCTGCTGTCGTAGTTGCCGGGATAGCCGCCGATATGCTTCATCAGCACGTCAACGTCTTCGCATTTGAACCTCAGCTTCTCTTTATACATCAGCCTCAGGTCACCGCCGTCGCAGTTGCCGCATACCGCCCTGAAGGTTCTGAATTCAGCAAGTCTCTCAGCCACCTCTGTCGAACCGATGTCGCCGGCATGCCATATTTCGTCGCAGGGATCGAAATACTTTAGATATTTGTCGTCCCAATATCCGTGGGTGTCGCTTATTATTCCTATCTTTTTCACTTCCTGCCCCTCATCCTATGTGTAGCACCTTCTCGATGAACTCCTTGATATAAGCCTCCGTGCCTTCGATTCCGAGCAGTGAGGTGTTTACACACAAGTCATACGACGAGCTGTCGCCCCATTTCTTTCCCGTATAATAATTATAATATGTGGAACGTGATTTCTCCCCGTTCTCTATAATCTTCAGTGCCTCATCCTCTTGGCATTCCTTGCGCTTGCGGATTTCGCTGATGCGGTCTTCTATTGATGCCGTGATAAAGATGTTCACCACATTCTCGTAGTCTCTGAGCACATAGTCGGCGCATCTGCCCACGAAGACACACGACCCCTCGTCGGCCAATTTGCGTATCGTATCGCTCTGCATCTTGAAGAGTCCCTCTTGCGAGAAGTCGTTGTCGTAGAAGCTGCCGTCGCCAACGAATGGCGTGTGCATGTGAAACAGCGAATGGAAGAAACCCTTCTGTTCGTCGTTCTGCTCGAAGAATTTCTCACAGAATCCACTCTCTTTTGCTGCTATGGTGAGCAGCTCCCTGTCGTAGAACCCACATTTGAAGTCGTCGGCAAGCATCTTGGCTATTATGCGTCCGCCGCTGCCGATCTGTCGTCCCACGTTTATTATAATGTTCTTTTTTATATTATCCATGTCTTCTATGCGTTTTTATATTATCCATGTCTTCAATGCTTTTCGTTTGCCATTGATAAATTATGTTGTTTCTTGAATTTCTTCATGTATGTATACATCATCACCACAGCCACTATCTCCGCTATGGTGTCGGAGATAGGCATCGACAACCACACACCGTCGACTCCCATGAACTTGGGCAGTATGAGCAGCATGGGGAAAAGGAACAGCATCTGTCTCGACAGCGAGAGGAACATGCTTATCTTTGCCTTTCCGATGCTTTGGAAGAAGTTTGTTATCACCATCTGCGATCCCACGAGCATGAATGCCGCCATCATTATCCTCAGTCCGTTTACAGAGAGGTCGATGAGCTGCTGGTCGGTGGTGAAGAGTCGTGCGCAAGGCCCGGGTATCAGTTCAGCCACGAGGAATCCAATCGTTGTGATTACCGTTCCGGCTATTGTGGCGAGGCTGAGCACACGCATCAGTCTGTCGAGCTTCTGCGCTCCGTAGTTGTATCCGGCTATGGGCTGCATACCCTGTGTCAGTCCCATGTTCACCATCACGAAGATGAAGCACACCTTGTTGGCTATGCCGTAGGCACCCACGGCGAGGTCGCCGCTATACATGAGCAGTCCCTTGTTGATGAATATCACCACGATACACGCACACACGTTCATCGAGAACGGTGAGAGTCCGATGGCGAGTATGTTTTTCACGATTGCCTTCTTCAGTCCGTATATTCCGCGTTTCAGATGCAGCAGTTCGTTCTTGTTGCTGAATATGCGCATCTGCCATACCAGTGCCAGCATCTGCGAGAGGATTGTGGCATAGGCTGCACCCTGTATTCCCATGTTCAGTGGATAGATGAATATAGGGTCGAGTATGGTGTTGAGCACCACGGTGAATATCGTGGTATACATTGCCTGGCGCGGTTTTCCGGATGCTCTGAGCACGCCGTTCATTCCGAAATACATGTGTGAGAACACATTTCCGAGCAGCACTATCACCATATAGTCTCTGGCGTAGGGCAGTGTCTGTTCGCTTGCGCCGAAGAAATAAAGAATCGGGTCGAGAAACAGCAGCGACACGATGCTGAATGCCAGTCCGATAATGAGGTTGAGCGTCACAGCATTTCCCAATACCCTCTGTGCCGTGTTGTAGTCTTTCTGTCCGAGTTTCACCGAGATGCATGTTGATGCTCCCAAACCAACGCCAGCTCCGAAAGCCGCTCCCAAGTTCATGAACGGGAAGGTGAGCGCCAATCCGCTGATGGCTATCGGTCCCACACCCTGTCCGATGAATATGCTGTCCACCATATTATACAGCGACGATGCCGTCATCGCGATTATGGCAGGCAGTGAATATTGCATGAGCAGTTTGCCCACAGGCTTGTTGCCTAATTCTAATGTTGCTTTGTTGTTCATTGTCTTCTTTTGATTGTTGTAATGTCATGAAGTCATCCCATGATTCATTCCCGTAATGGGGGAGAACATCATTAAGCTCCAACTGGTCATTATGCCGTCAGATGCAGATGACCCGATTTGGGTCGGGCAGCATTCCTTGTTGTTCCGTTGCTTGCTGTCCCGTCATTCAATCAGGAAGATGTCTTCGTTGCCATTGGCGTCTGTGTCGTCTTCTTTCTCTTTAGGCTTCGGCGGATTCTTCAGCTGTCCGTTTTCATCGAACATGCCGTAGGTGGTTCTCAGCACGATGAATTCCGTTCTTCTGTTCAACTGGTTGCAGATTTCCTGTTTCTCCTTGTCGAGTTTCTTTATGAATTCCTCGGTGAGCACGTCGCCCTCTTTGAGCCATGTGTATTTCTCGGTGAGTTTCTTCCTTATCGTCTTAGGCTTCATCTTGCCGTATCCCACAGGCGTGAGCCTCTTGGCACTCACACCCTTGGCGATGAGATATCTCACCACGCTTTCAGCCCTTCGCTGCGACAGTTTCTTGTTGTAGGCCTCGCTGCCCTTGTAGTCGCAGTGTGCGCTCAGCTCTATCGTCACGTTTGGGTTCTCCTGCAGCAGTTTCACGAGTTCGTCGAGAGCCGTTTCCGATTCCTTGCGCAGCGATGACTTGTCGAAGTCGTAGAAGATGTTGTCGATGAGCACCGGCACACGGATTGATGCCAGCGGGAACTGCAGCACGTGGTCTTCCGACTCCGCAGTGGGCTTGACGCTAATCTCCTCTTTGTGGTTCAGGAATCCCTTGCAGGTGGCGAGCAGCACGTAGTCCACTCCCGGTTCCACCACTTCGGTGAACGATCCGTCGCCTTTCACGCTGAGCTTTTTGTTCGTGCCGTCGTTGCCCACGAGATACACCTGTGCGTCGGGCAGTTCATATCCTTCCATCTCATACACCCATCCCGTGACGGTCTGTATTATTTCCGGTTTCTCAAAGCTGTAGATATGGTCCCAGCCGCGTCCGTCGCCTCTGTTTGACGAGAAGAATCCCCTGTTGTGTGCTCCCTCGAAAGTCATTCCGAAGTCGTCGCCCTGGGAGTTCAGCGGATATCCCGGATGTTCCAGTATGATTTTCTTTCCGCTCTTGTCCGTCTTGGCGATGAAGATGTCGAGACCGCCCAGACCCGGATGTCCGTTGCTTGAGAAATACAGGTCACCGTTTGGTCGGAATGTAGGAAACATCTCGTCTCCCGCCGTGTTGATGGGCTCGCCCAGATTTTCCACTCCTCCCAGTCCTGCCGCCGTGATTCTCACTCTCCAGATGTCGAGTCCGCCCTTTCCTCCCGGCATGTCGGAAGTGAAGTAGAGCCATTCTCCGTCCGGCGACACTGCGGGGTGGGCGAAGCTCGACAGCGTGTCGCGTGTTATCTCCAGCTTCGTTGCCTTTCCCCATGCCGCGTCAGCACGGTTTGATGTGGCTATCGTGGCATATCTGGGGTAGGAGGGGTCGCTCACGCATTGGGTGAGATACATCACCCTCTGGTCTGGCGAGAAGCAGCATGCACCCTCGTCAAACTC
This sequence comes from Prevotella pectinovora, assembly GCF_041323955.1. Classification (NCBI taxonomy): domain Bacteria; kingdom Pseudomonadati; phylum Bacteroidota; class Bacteroidia; order Bacteroidales; family Prevotellaceae; genus Prevotella; species Prevotella pectinovora. Next base: position 1,911,564 of record NZ_JBGLIV010000001.1, on the reverse strand, counting down.
TGTGTTGAGTCCCGATGTGATGGTCTGCGGCCGTCCCCATTTTCCTTTGTCGTCTTTCTGCGAATAGAAGATGTCGCCGTTTTTCGTTCCCGTTATTCCGCTCAGTTCGTCGCCCTCCGCCTCGTTGCGTGTAGAGGTGAAGAACAGCTGTTCATACTGGTCTCCGCAGAACATCGGCGAGAAGTCGGCACGTCGTGAATTGAATATGTCCATCTTCTTCACTATATATCTCGATCCCGCATCCTTTGCAGCCTTTGCCGTGCGTGCCGACTGCAGTCCGTCTTTCGCCAGCTGGTTGTCTGGCATGGAGTCGAGCACCAGGAGGAATTCCTTCTCCGCCTCCTTGTAGTTGGCGTCTTTTAGCAGCGCACGTGCGAAATCGAGATGCGTCTGCAGACTGTCGGCGCCGTATCTGATGGCGTTGCGGTAGGCGGCGATAGCCTTCCCGTTGGAGTTTATGCGGTTGTAGCAGTATGCCATGCGCATGGCATAGAGACCCCTTGCCGTCCTGTCCTTGGGTTTCGATTTGGAGTATGCCTGTTTGTATTGGGCCGCAGCGTCGAAGTATTCGCCAAGAGCGAGAAATTTCTCACCCTTCTTGAAGTTGCGGTCGGCGCCACAGGAGGCGAGAACAGCCACGAGAACAGCCAATGCCGCCCACATCCTCAATCCCGGATAGTGATGAGGCTGACGGGGCATTGCGTTGCTTTTTGATTTCCTTGATATATTGTTCATGCTTATTCCTTAATAATATAAGAAAAAACTCAAACTTGCCGTTTTTATTGTGCAATCGGCAGCTTTATTGTTCGAAAGGCAGTCTGAAAGAACATCCCTCTTTCCATCTGCTGCATCCGTATGCTGTCTTTCCCTTTATCACCACGCCTTTGCCACACACCGGACATACGTCGCCCGGTTTCACTCCGGCTGCGTCGCCTGGCTTGGCTGCAGACTTCGTTGCCGTCGTAGCTTTAGGTTTGGCGGCAGTTTTCCGCTTGGTCTTCTTTTTCAGGTCCTCTTCAGTGAGAATCGTGACGCGTCGGTTGGAGTTGTCGCTCAATACGTCGTGTACGATGGTGGCAATCTGCTCCTTCAGTTCGCTGATAAACTGAGCCGGGTCGTAAGTCTTGTGCTCTATGTCGCGCAGTTTCTTCTCCCATATTCCCGTCAGCTCACAGCTCTTGAGCAGTTCCTCCTTGATGAGGTCGATGAGTTCGATGCCTGTAGCCGTAGCCACGAGGTTTTTTCTCTCCCTTCGGATATAGTGCCTCTTGAACAGCGTCTCTATGATGCCTGCCCTCGACGATGGTCTGCCGATGCCGTTCTCCTTGAGCGCCGCCCGCAGTTCCTCGTTGTCAACGAACTTTCCTGCCGTTTCCATTGCCCTGAGCAGCGTTGCCTCGGTGTAGTATTTCGGCGGTGTGGTCCATTTCTCCGTCAGCGTAGGCGTGTGTTCTCCGCTCTCGCCCTTTTCGAATGCCGGCAGCGTGCGCTCCTCGTCCTGCGGCTTGGCGTCGCCGTCGTCTGCAGTCTGCCTGTCGGCAGCGTCCTTGGCATACACCGCCCTCCATCCCGGATCGAGAATCAGTTTTCCGGAGGCTTTGAATTCTATGCCGTCCACATCGCCCATCACTGTTGTAGTGGCGAACTTGCAGTCGGGATAGAACACGCTGATGAAGCGCCTGGCTATCAGGTCGTAGACGTGGCGTTCCATGTCGGTGAGTCCCTGTGCCGGCACTCCGGTGGGTATTATGGCGTGGTGGTCGGTCACTTTGCTCGTGTCGAACACCTTTTTCGACTTCTTCAGCGGTTTTCCCCTCAGCGCTGTGAGGAGCTGGTCGTAGCCCTTTATGCCGTTCAGTATTCCTCCGCATTTGGGATAGATGTCGTCGCTCAGATATTGTGTGTCCACACGGGGGTATGTAGTCAGCTTGCGCTCATAGAGAGTCTGTATTATCTTCAGCGTCATGTCGGCGCTCATGCCGAATTTGCGGTTGCAGTCCACCTGCAACGAGGTGAGGTCGTAGAGGTGTGGCGGTGCTTCTGTGCCGCGTTTCTTCTGCACGTCGGTTACGGTGAACGGTTTTCCCTCTATCGTGGCAAACGCCTGTTCTCCCTCCTCCTTGGTGGTGAATTTTCCTTTCGTAGCCGTGAACGTGGTGTCGCGGTATATCGTGGCGAGCACCCAGTAAGGCTCCGGTTCAAAGTTGTCAATCTCCTTTTGCCTGTTCACTATCAGCGCCAGCGTTGGTGTCTGCACTCGTCCTATCGACAGCACCTGCCTGTTCTGCCCGTATTTCAGCGTGTACAGGCGGGTGGCGTTCATTCCCAATATCCAGTCGCCGATGGCACGGCTCAGTCCGGCGAGATACAGCGGCTGGTAGTCGTCCTGCGGCTTCAGGTTGCCGAATCCCTCGCGAATCGCCTCGTCGGTCATCGATGATATCCAGAGGCGCTTCACCGGACATTTCGCGTTGGCCTTCTGCATCACCCATCGCTGAATCAGCTCACCCTCCTGTCCGGCGTCGCCGCAGTTTATGATGCCGTCGGCATTCTGCATCAGTTTCTCGATGACAGAGAACTGCTTTGCTATTCCCTTGTCGTCGATGAGCTTTATGCCGAAGCGTTGTGGAATCATGGGCAGCGCCGCCAGGCTCCACCGCTTCCATAGGGCGGTGTAGTCTTCAGGTTCCTTCAGCGTGCACAGGTGTCCGAAGGTCCACGTCACTTGGTATCCGTTGCCCTCCATATATCCGTCGTGTGCGCTGTTGGCTCCGATAATCTTGGCGATGTCCTTTGCCACGCTGGGTTTCTCTGCTATGCAAACTATCATTTGTAGGCTCTGCTTATTTTCTCAGTGCTTCGGTTATTTCCAATACATACACGTCGTGGTATCCGCCGTGCTTTTCGCCATACCATTGCGTCAGCTGCTTGTCAATCATGTTCTCCTCCTTCAGTGTGTCTTTGTATAGCTTGCGGCAGACCAGTGTCAGTCGGGCCTCTTCAAAGGTCACCTCTCCTCCCTCAAGTGTCACCGGTGTGAGTCCTGCCTCATGTGCCTTGTCGAAGTCTATTCCCGATTTCGAACCGCAGAAGTTGTATGCCTGGCGTGCCTTCTCGCTGTTGCCCAGAAACTGCAGCGTCAGCGTGTCGTTCTCTTCGATGAACTGGTGGGTGTAGCGTTCCGGACGGATGAAGACCACTGCCACAGGTTTGTTCCATAGCCATCCGAGACATCCCCACGATGCCGTCATCATGTTGAACTTCTCTTCATTGCCCGCCGTCACGAGCATCCATTCCTTGCCTATAGTCTCAAACACGTTGTCGTTGAGATCTCTCATGTCGATTCTTTCCATATTGCTATATTGTTGTCTTGTTTTTGTTCATGCCGGCAGAAAACCTGAGATGCTTGTCGCATCGTTGGACCGTCATGCCGTGATATTCTTTTTCCGGTTCCGAAAATCCAAGTAGGTTTCTAATGCCGGATTCGGTTCTAATCTGCAAAAATACTCATTATTGGTGAGATTTTGCCACGCTTGGGCGAAAATGTTAGGTATTTGCATTATCTTTAAATAAGATAAGCTGCGGCTCGGCAAAAAAATGAAAGTCTTGCGTCTTTTCATTTTGTTTTGTGCTCGCCTTGCATTATCTTTGCATAAGATAAGCTTCGGCTCGGGATAAGAAAAGAATGGATTCATTTCGTTCTCCTCTCGCCTTGCATTATCTTTGCATAAGATAAGCTTCGGCTCGGGATAAGAAATGAATGGATTCATTTCGTTCTTCTCTCGCCTTGCATTATCTTTGTCTCCCCTAAAATAAAAAAACATGAGAATAAACATCATTGCCGCCGTGGACAGAAACAGGGCGATAGGAAAGGAAAACAAACTGTTGTATTGGTTGCCCAACGATCTGAAGCGCTTCAAGCTCCTCACCACGGGCCACACCATAGTGATGGGTCGCAAGACCTTTGAGTCGCTTCCCAAAGGAGCATTGCCAAACAGACGCAACGTGGTGGTGAGCCGCAGCGTGGCGGAGCTGCCGGGATGCGACGTATACCCTTCGATTGACGAGGCGCTGAAGTCTTGTTCAGCCCAGGAAGACGTATATATCATCGGCGGCGAGAGCGTATACCGGCAGGCATTGCCGTTTGCCGACCGCCTGTGTCTCACCGAGATAGAAGCCGAGACGGAGGGAGCCGACGCCTTCTTCCCCGATTATTCATCATGGCATGAAGCAGCTCGCGAAGCCCATTCTGCCGACGACCGCCATTCGCATGACTATGCTTTCGTAGACTATGTGAAGTGATGCTCTAAGCAGCAGTCAATCCCATCCGGCAGCTAATCCCAACCATCAGTCAATCCCATGACATACGCTCCTTGCGCATTACCTTTGCAACTGGAACAATAACACACCGCATCATAGAAACAAAAGAGGGGAATAATAGGGCAAACTATCGTATAAAAGGATAACACTTTATTGTATATTTGTCAATAAAGTAGTCTTTTTAACGCATAAATGTGCTTGTATTATGATTATCGTCAATTAAAACGTTAATTTTTGTAGAAAACTATTTGACGATAAGGAATAAATATATACTTTTGTCGTCGGAAAGAAGAAATTGGAAGAATTTAGAAAGAGGAACGAATACTTGTCTATGCACAAAGTCAGCGATATATGCAGTTCTGACAAAATAAGGTAAGACGCAACGCCTTCAAAAAAGGTGAATGGACTACTGTCGTCCTGCCGGACGTGGCAAAATACCCTGACGGCGAATACTGGCAGCTCAAGGAATATGACGAAATAGAGAACAAGGTGTACTTCAGCGAAATCTCCGACAGGAAGAACTTGAAGGAGAACACTCCATACGTGTTCAAACCGGCGACAATGTGAAGAATCTCAAGAGCGGCGTCTACATCATGGGAAAGAAGAAGGTAATTCAGCCTTGACGGCGCACGGCTCCAGGCTCCGCAGAAGGGCGTAAACGTAGTGGTGAAGACGTTTGCCGACGGCAAGACACGCTCCTTCAAGATGATAAAGAGATAGGGACATAATCCGGATGCTAACGGACAGAAAAAGAAATCATCCTGCATTGCGATGCGACGATGCCTGTCGCCGCTCGTATGCAGGATGATTTCTTTTTACCCAAATCGGTCGTTAGGGCTTGATTGGATTTTGTTTTTTCAGAAGAATGGGTTTAAATCGCCCCATACTCCCTCGTTGCATTGAAACACGGACATGCCTTCTGCCATGCCTTGGGATTGTTGGCGCCCCAGATGTCGCGGTGGCCCATGATGAGGGCGTTGGGGTAACGGCTCCTCAGTTCTATCAGCAGGTGTACGATGGCTGCCTTCTGCTCTATCGTGCGGTTGTCGGTAGGGCTGCCTTTGGCGTCGATGCCGCCTACGTAGGCGATGTTTATCGCCGACTGGTTGTAGCCCCTCACTCCGTTGCTCACCTTCTCCTCGTCGAGCAGCTTCACCATCCTGCCGTCTGGCATCGCCACATAATGATAGCCCGGTGCATGCCATCCGCGGCTCTTGAATTCTGCCAGCAACTGTTCAATACTCGTCTTGCGGCTGCTCGCCGTGCAATGGATAAAAATTCTCTTGATGTTTCTCATGATAATGTTTTGATTATTTGTTAGTGTGATTATTGTAGTAGTAGGATAAGCTTCATGTTCCTTTCTGATTATCCCGAATCGGTCGTTAGGGCTTGCTTGGATTTTGTTTTTTAGAAGGATGGATTTTGTTTGGCTTTTAATGAGTAATAGCAAGCTATTGCGAATTAAAAACAGACGAAAGACGCCTTATAAAAATCAAAAGACTGCAAGCGGTATTAAAATAATACATTGAACGGCCTAATGACCGTTTTGGGTTTATCCTTACTGTCATTCTCCATCCAGGTCCTTGTCCCTGTTCTCCTCCTGATTCCTGTTCCCCCGATTTTCTTTCGCGTCCTCCTCATGGTTTTCTTTTCTGTTCTCCTTCCGGTTCTCTTTCAGACTCTCCTCCAGCGTCTCGCCCAGTGCGTTGTCCTTTCGCTTCAGAAATCCCGTTGCCAGCCGCATGAGCGAGAACCTGCCGGCATAGCCATGCAGCGCGAGCACGTGGTTCACGATGCTGTCCATCTCCCACACGCAAGCCAGCGACAGTCCTGCTGCCGCCGTGGTGGTGTGGTTGGCGATGCCCAGCGGTTCGAAGATTGCCATTCCCATTATCGCACCGAAAAAGAGATATGCGAAATAGTCTATCAGCTTGTTGCAGGTGCGTCTGCCAGCCCTCGACAGTCTGATGGGCACCTTCCGTTTCTGCGATTCCGACACGCCGAACCACAGGTCGGTCACTATCAGCACCGCTATGCACACAATCATCCATCTCAGGTCTTTCACCACCTGCATCGCCTCCGCCGCCATCGTGGCAGTGGCAGTCATTGTAGTCATTAGTCTCGTCATAATCTATTAAGTGATTCTGGTTATTATATTGAGTAATTCTGGTTATTTGTCTACAATATAATAAAGTGGCAACCGAAAAAGTCGATTACCGTCTGTTTCTTGTCCATAATGTATGATAAAGTCGTCATGCAATGGGACGGCGGTGCCGATTTGTTACTGATTCGCACTAACGGGATGTTATAACAACCCTCGTGTCTATTATTAGTTGATTATCAGTATTATACGCTCTAAACAGTAGAAAAGTGACTGTGTGGATTCTGTTTAGATACGAAAAGCGTGAGATTTAACGTATTTAACCTTCTGTTACACCGAAATTACAAAAAATGTGGGTGATGTGAGGTGGTTTGTAGTAGCTCCATATGCCTTGTACTAATGTGGAAACGCTGTCGCCGTCGCCCCAGACATATTGCTGATACCACCACAACATTGTTTCCGTTAACTAATACTGTTTGGAATCAGCCAGACACATTGTTTCCACATTCGCTCAGTCCCGTCAGGACACAAAAACAGCGTTTCGTGCACCATATCGTATGGAGTAATGCAAGAAACGCTGTTTCTGCCGTCTTCCTCTTCGGAAAGATGCAATCATCGTGCCACAATTCTCTCGTGCACATTTCCGGCACATTAATATCACCGTTTCTTGCTTCAAACCGATAAGAATTGCCACAATGTCAGCCGTATTCTGCCATTTAATGGCAATATAGCGTTAAATTTCATGTTTTTTCGCTTCATGAAGCCCATAAACCGTTGAAAATCCATATTTTTTTAGTAATTTTACACCTGCATTCGCATAATAGCGTTTGCAGACATAATTTGGAAGTGCATTCCATACTTGAATCTGTTCAGTGAAACTTCGACAACTTCACAAACAAGCAGCAGGACTAGTAGAGGAAGTACTCCCTTGACTTTGTATTATCACAACCCGATATACGGTCAAGGTGAGGCTTTCGTCTATCTTATCTTTTATTCGGGCAGTCGAAGGCCTCACTTTGGATTTGATAGGTGGAGCCTCACTTCTTTTTTATGAATCTATGATAATTATTAACAAATAGATTTATAGGTTTTATGAAAAGAACATTATTAGCATTCCTCTTTGGCATTTTTGCTTTATCAGCAATGTCACAAGTACAGTTTTCTAAGTTTAAGTTTATCAAAGACGAACCTTTCGGTGCATTTAGAGGTCGTAAGGCTATAGATTGTAAATTTAAGAACACTTCAGATAAACCTTTGAAGTATGTAAAGGTCTGGTATTATGCTGTTAATGCAGTTGATGATGTCATTTCTGGAAAAGATAGAGGGTTCATTTTCAAAGGTAAGGAATACATAAAGCCGAAAAGACTGGACATGACTGGTCCATTTGAGGTTAAAAAGTCATATAGCAGATGGGCGAGTGGTGTGATAACCGCTACTGACAAGAACACAAGAGCAGTTCCGTTTGCTGTCACTATCGTTTACATGGGAAGCGATGAAGAAATTGAAATTCAAATCACAGAAGATAACATAAAAGAAATATTCCCAACGGTTCCATGGGTTGATTATAATAGATGGAATAATGAGTTGTAGTTTGATATAGAGTAGAAAAAGTGGTGTAGAAATCCTCTACACCACTTTTTCTATATAGCCCAAAACTAAAAAATGTCTCTCTCTTGTTACGAAAACGATTCAACGAATTCTAATAATTTCGGTAGTTGAGTGCGAGCATCTTCTATCGAATCCTTTTGGACTTTTGACATTCTTCTATAGGGATATGATGTCATCACAGCATCATAAATATCGTTTAAGTCTTTTACTGAATTGCGATATACTTCAAACTTTGTTCGACTACTCTTAGATTTTAAAGTAGAAAGATAAATGGTCAACGCTATCAATTTGTCGCTGATTCTCTCAAAGCCAATAGGTTCCCTACTCCAGTCAAACAAAATTCTTGCAACTCCATAGTCGCAATTAATTATATACTTTCCTTTCTGGAAGGCACGTTTTATGACTTCAGAGTAATTGGCAAGGACTTCCTCTGAATAACCTTTTTCTTTATAAAAGTTTTTGGTGATGTCTGTGAATCCGGCACTCAAAAGAATCCTAAAGAATCGTTCTTTTGCTTTTACTTCATTTGTTTTTCTTCCCATATTTTTGTTATAAGTTTTTATATTGTTTTATTCAGTTTTTTCTATTACTCCTGTTCAATTCTATTTCATATTCAAATCTATATTTTCTTCTTTTTGGCGAATAGTTCTTTTTTTGATTTTGAGATAGAAGCACCTATTTTGTTTTTACCGCACCTTTTGCAAGGATAAACTCTATGGGTAACATTTGATACTTTTTCTTTCCATCTCTGCTTACATTCCGGGCAACACCAATTCATGATATGACTACTGGTGTAGCCAATAACAGCAGGAGTAATCTTTCCATTTTCTTTTTGATCCCAATAAGGAATACAATGAGGAGCTTTCTTTTCTAATGACGTTTCAATTGGCATTAATATCATACGTTCCAATATAGCTGGGGTGTCTTTTCGGATATCCACTACGACATAGGGCAAATCGCATTCTGTGCAAAGTGTGTTGAGTAACCATTGAAAATCGTCTTCTTTATTATTAAATAACGTGAGTTCGATGAATTCAAAACAATGAAAGCTGTGTATCAACTGTACGTTGTACATTGATACACGGCTTCTTAGGAAACATACAATAAGCAGCGATAGCTCCAAGCAGGTTCACGATGAAATTGTCAAAGCACCTGTGTCTTGAATGTTCCACTTGTGCAATATTCTTCAACTCGTCATTTACCGTTTCTATTATTGCTCGTTTCCTAAGCAGCAGCTTGTCAGACACGCTCATCAATGCACCTTTCATGTTGTTTTTAAGTTTGGTGATAAGCTGTATGCCATCCACGAACAGGCGTTGGAAAAGGTTCTTACTGATATACCCTTTATCTCCGACCAGCTTGCCATATACGAATTCTACGAAGGCTTTGTATTCCAATGGTTTCCTGTCATCCACATCTCCCGGGGTTATCATAAAGTTCAGCAACTCACCCCTCTCCTTACATATCAGATGCAGCTTAAAGCAAAAGAACCATCCCATGGAGCACTTGCCTCTTTGCGCAATGCCCTTGAATACCTTGTGGATATGTATCCTCTGGTTCCTGCATACTCTAAGGGGAGTGCTATCCACGAAACTTATGCCAGTACATTTTCCGAGCAGCACCTTCTTGATGAATAGAGCCAAAGGGATGGCTACTTCCTTTTCAAGTTCCACGAATCGGTTGAATATCGTCTTCCTCTGTCGCGACTCGGCATAATCCAAACAAGTTTGGCTTCTGCTCTCGCTGCTCCATCGGTTGTATGAGACAACTTTCGGGAAGAGGTGACGCATATGTCTGCATACCTTTTCTATATAGAAATGTTTCAGGCAACGGTAGCCTGAATCATGAAACAGTATCATGATTACCATAATTTCTGCCTTTGACATGGTTGACTTGCGGTAATATTGCCGTTTCTTATCTGCTTTCAGTGTATATTTTTCCATCATGGCATCAAATAACTTGCAAAAATCATCTGCAATACAAAATAATTCTGGAGTTTCCTTGAACGAAGTGAAAAACTTTGTCCTCGGTGATCATAGCGATTATTGTTTGTAATTCTTTGTATTTCACACTATAAAGTTACAACAATTTTCGCTAATCACCAAATTTTCAAGCACTTATATTTCGTCGGACTCACGTTATTTACCTCCTCACATTGTTGATACGATTATCTTTATTTATTTTGTTGAGCTTGTTCTTTCAGCAGTTGATGATCAATTTCAGATACATTCCGTCCATCTTGGAAAATAACGTTTTTCTTAAAGTTACAACCACTAGAGTTTGTAAATGCATCACATATTTGATTGAAAGTTTTATATGGAGTGTCTACTTCATGTGGGAAAAATTTTTCTTCTCTATTAATATTCTTCTCAATTTTATAACTTTCCTTCTTTACTATTATGTCATTAGAGTATGGCATAATCTCTGCAATTATATTAGCACGTGGTGATTTAAATTTATATATGCCAGATGGATAAACAATGTTGTTGGGGTCAACTTGTTTAGTAACTATTCCCATTTCTGTCATTACTTGACACAACAAAGACCCTATATTTTTTCGCTGCCTTAAATAAAAAAACTTTTGTCTATTTATCGTTATAGCTTTATATAATTTCTCTGTTTTCGTATTCAAGAGAGTTTCCTCAAATGCATAAAATGGCTGTTCGTTATGTGCTTTATCATTGAATAATTCCACAAATTTTTCAATAGATAAATCTTTCTGCAAATTCATATATTGGTTTGCAAAACTTTTTAGCAAATTTCCTACACCATTAACGATTTCTGATTCTCCCAAACAGAACATTTGTGCTTTCGTCCGATTAGGAGAGAACTCTTTTCGCTTGGTTCTATTAGTATGGTTATTTTCAGAGGTTGGTATTATTCTTTCAGGTGAAAAAGCTTGACAACCTGCTATATGTGATAAAACCTTTATAATTTCGAAAAATTTATCACATATTTCTTTTCTATTATTTTCTATTTTTTCGTCTTTTTCATTTCTTATATTATCATAAGACCATTCAACCTGTTGCTTTATCTCCGATATAGCCACTTTTTCAATATCATCAATTAAATAAGGATCTTCTTTAAATTCTGGAGATGTAAAAACGAATAGAGTATCCCAAAAATTCTTGTTATACTTATGATCTATTGATCGTTTAAGAAAATTTTCAGTCTTACCTATATATATTTGTTTTTTGTGAATATTTAATAAAAAATATACACAATGCATTTCAAGTACAGAATCACCACCATAGGATTCTATATTGTTTTTGGGAAATACGCTTAATGTTACAGAACGAGTTTGCATCGTAAGAATTCTACGTCCATAAACATCACCATCCATAAGTTGAGTTTTTATCACTTCTACCATATAATCTATTTTAAAAGAATTATTAATTTAGTCCAATTTTAAAAGTTTATTTTGAATTCAATCTGAACATTATGGTCATTCGTTATTATTTGTCAATCCTATCCTCCTGCCATTTCTCGGTACGAAGTGGAAATGTAACTACGAATGCCTTTTGATTTTCTTTGTGTGCCATTGCGTTTATTAAATATTTTGCTGTAAATATAGCGTTTATATTTCAAACAGCCAAATGACTATTTATCAAGAGGTTTCCTTGAGGGAATAAGGAACTATTGGTTAAGATTAGATTATAATCAAACAAATTAAATGTTTTGTAATAATATTATTTGTTTTCGCAACAAAAAATAAAACTATACATATATTCTTATTAATAGAAAAGTATTATATACATTTGCAAGGATAATTTGAAACTTTATATATTCTTAACCTTTGAATTAACAATACTAAACACCTTGCCTTATATGGAGGCTCTATATACTAAATCAATATTCCAATAATTCAATCATTATCTCCATTGCTGTCCACTAAAAATCGCCAAGCGTTCTTTGAAATAATTGAAATATAGTTAGTTACAGAGGTTTTCTGAGTCAACAGACTTGATTTTTGTATCTTTGCAGCCAAAATGGTTAGCATATGTATCAATACAAGTACGAAATGTGCCCTTTCGCTATCATCCTAATGTTTCTTTGTTCCAATATGCCTGTAGGTTCTCTTTGATGCACTTCATCACAACTGAAAAGTCTATCTGTTCTTTCCAACGTATCTTTTTCAAGAATGCTTTCCACCAAATATTGCGTGTGGCATCCGTTGCAAACTTGTCTGTGAAAAGGGCAAGGTTCTCCCGGTAAGGAGTATTCCTGTTCTTAAACGTACCGACAATGGCTTCCGCAAGAAGTTCCTTGTCTATCTCATGGTTGGCGAACAACTGATACACATTGAAAAACCTCTTTTAGGTTATTTCTGTCATTGTTGATGCGTTCTCCCAACAGATCAATGTCAATGGTTGGACGAGCCTTGAACCCATCCAAGGCAAACAACAGCGAACTGCCTTTCAGAAGAAAGTGGCTCTTGTAAGGACTTGCAGAGATACGGAACAACAAGCGTTCATGCAAGTACCTAACCAATACTTTCATATACTCTTGCTTCTCCTCTTTGGCGAGGTTCAGCAAGCGTGTCCTAATGGACTTCCCTATATTCTTTGTCATAGTCTTGTCTCCAAATATGTAGTCAATATATTTTTCACTCTTAGTTTCTGTGCGTATTCATGGAGTAGAGATATATTGCGGTTCTCCTTTTTGAGATAGTTGTCTATCACCTCACCGCACACATCAAGCCCTATCTTGTTTCGGTACTTTACAGCATCACAGACCGTTCGCTCCATATCTGTAATGAGTACATCATAGCCAGATATACTCTTTTTGATTATACCAAACTCCAAATTCTCCTTTTTCCAATAATAGAGGTCAATAGGAGGATAGTCTGGCAAACGCACCTTTCGCTTGGCTTCAATGGCTATGCAAGTAGCGGAAGGCACTTGTGTGGAAAGTCCATAATGAGCAAAAGCACTATACAGGCAAAGCACCCCATGCGGAACTATACGTTCCACATCTATCATGTTGTTTGCCAACGCTGACATTTCCACATAGACACCATTACGAAGCCGCACAAGCGTTCCATCTTCTATTGCACGGCGAAGCTGCTCATATTCACCACGGCTTTTCACTTCACCCGTGGTTATGAATCCACCTTGCTGTTGTAGCGTGTCAATGACTGTTTTTTTATCCATGTTATTCTTATTTGCGTTCAAAGATACAACTACTTGTTGAGAATAAAGAACGTTTTGTGTTAAAAGTTACGGAGAATACAAATGATATCCGTAACATTTTACATTTACGGATTCTGCCCACTTGGGGCAACGTGCTTGCCCCAAGTGTGAAAGCAGCTTGCCCACATTGGGCACGCTACTTGCCCCAAAACAGGTATATAATGGTACAGAAATCGGGTGTTTATGTTCTCCTGACTTGTCACTCAAGAAACACTTATTTTATAAGTGATTGATAAACAATATTTTTATCTTTGCGTCACCTGATTTTGGGTGACGCAATGACGAAGTCAGGAAAAAGTTGACACAGTCGGCTTGTCATCAGTTGGCAAATACAAGGGCAGCTGATGCAAGCAATCCGAATATAAACATATTGCGTGCCGTCATTCCAAGCACACGGTTAAGCTCGGCACCTTTCCTTATATATCGCATCTCGTTGAACGCCCATGTATGGAATGGCGTGTATATAATTAATAGCGATTGTGTCCATTGTCCGTCGTGCCAATCGAGTAACACAACACCTACAATAGCCAGAATGGTGCCTACAAGTCCGAGCATAAGATACAAAACCAGTCCGCCGCGCTCGCCAATGCGCACAATAAGCGTAAGCTTTCCTGCACGCCTATCGTTCTCGATGTCACGATAGTTGTTCACCACGAGCAATGTGTCAATAATCAGTCCGCAAGCTATCGACATCAATACCACGGCAAACGGAATAGACGTAAGCGCGGTAGGAGGAGCCGTGAGCCAATAGGTCATGCAAACAGGCACAATACCAAAGAATACGAGCACAAGCAAATCGCCAAGTCCGATGTACGAGAACGATATGGTATACAGAAAGCAGAAGACAACGCATGCCAGTCCAACCATTATCATCTCCCAACCACCATAATATACCAGAGGCAGTCCAACGATGCAAGCCAAGAGAGTAGTAAGGAATAAACCACTACGCATAGCCGATGCCGTTATCCATCCTTGTGCGCAGGCACGCTTCGGACCAAGACGTTGTTCGTCGTCAGTACCTTTCATAAAGTCGAAGTAGTCGTTAATAAAGTTGGCATCCACCTGCATTATCAAAGCAAACAGCATGCACAACACAGCTGGCACAACCCTTATTCCACACCATCCATACATAGCCACGGCACAGGCAATACCTATCATAACGGGCACGGCAGCACCGGTGAGCGTCTTGGGGCGTGCGGCAAGAATCCAAGCCTTAAGAGAATTAACCCTTACATTTGTTTCATCCATTATATTTGTTTTAATCTGTTATTGGTCTTTTTATCAATTGTTTCTTGCAAATTTAGCCATAATAAACTGATTTTGCAAGTTAATATCTATATCATTCAATTATGGATACACGAAACGTAAGCCTCGACCTCATGGAGTTTGTCGAGCAAAACATACTGCCAAGGTCCGTCAATTTGCAAAAGCCAATTACAAGAACTTCATTGAAATTAACTTTGATAACGAAAAAAGTCTACAGACCATCGGGCTTCATCGCTTGCCGGTCTGTAGACTTATAGCGGAAAGAGGGGGATTCGAACCCCCGATACGCTTTTGACGTATACACGCTTTCCAGGCGTGCCTCTTCAGCCACTCGAGCACCTTTCCTTTTTTCTTTTTGAGGCTGATGTAGACTCCAATGCGGTCTGGAGTCGCTTTTCTGCTGCAAAGGTAATACTTTTGCATGACATAACCGCATTTTGCGTTCACATTTTTTCTTCATGCCCCTGCCGTGGATGGAGTGGGAGAGGGCATAAAAGGTTTCCGGAGTATAAGAGGCGGCAGATGATTTCTGACTGCTTTTCAAATATTTTCATGAAAAAACTTGATAATCATATACAAACATCGTATCTTTGCCCTGTATAAACTTTGAACGGCAAAATTACCGTTCTGGGCTGGACCCTGAATGGCATAATTACCGTTCAGGGCTGTATCTAATAAAAGAAAAACGCGACACTACAGGTGACAGAACCAGTCTCCTCACTTCAAGACACACACACTTGATACCATCGGCATTTTGCGGCAGATGGCTGACAGAGGCAAGGCTGTACGCTGTTATATAATATTACATCGAACGGCGTGATGACCGTTTGGGATTTAATATCAAATATCATAAAAAACAAAAAAGATATGAGTAAAGTATCAATGCGCGGACAAGAGATGCCTGAATCTCCAATCAGCAAGCTGGTTCCACTGGCTGCCGCAGCGAAAGAAAGAGGAACGAAGGTGTATCACCTCAATATCGGACAGCCAGACCTGCCTACACCGCAGGTGGGACTCGACGCTCTGAAAAACATCGACAGGACGCTCCTGGAATATTCCACTCCAGAGGGCTATCTGAGCTACAGAAAGAAGCTCGCCGGATACTACAGGAAATACGACATCAACGTGGAGCCGGACGACATCGTGATAACCTGCGGCGGAAGCGAGGCGGTGCAGATAGCATTCATGGCTTGTCTCGACCCGGGCGACGAGATAATTCTCACCGAACCTCTCTATGCCAACTATCTCGGCTTCGCCATCCCGGCAGGAATCAAGGTGCGCACGATAACCACCAAGATTGAAGACGGATTCGCACTGCCGGCAGTGGAGAAATTCGAAGAACTCATCAACGAGAAGACCAAGGCCATCCTCATCTGCAACCCTAACAACCCCACCGGAAGCCTCTATACTCCAGAGGAGATGGACCAGATAAGAGACATGGTGAAGAAACACGACCTGCTCCTCTTCTCCGACGAGGTGTACCGCGAGTTCGTGTATACTGAGAACCCGTATATCAGCGCAGGCAGTCTGGAGGGAATAGAGCAGAACGTGGTGATTCTCGACTCCGTGAGCAAGCGCTACAGTGAGTGTGGAGTGCGTATCGGAGCCCTTGTCACCAGAAACAAGGAAATCAGAGACACGGCGATTAAATTCTGCCAGGCCCGCGTGTCGCCTCCTCTCGTAGGCCAGATCGTCGCCGAAGCTTCGGTGGACACTCCCGACGAGTATTTCCGTGAGGTGTACGACGAATATGTGGAGCGCCGCAACTGTCTCATCAGCGGACTAAACGACATCCCCGGAGTATTCTCTCCCACACCGATGGGAGCCTTCTATACCGTGGCGAAGCTGCCGGTTGACGATGCCGACAAGTTCTGCAGCTGGTGTCTCTCTTCGTTCAGCTACGAGGGCCAGACAGTCATGATGGCACCTGCCAGCGGCTTCTACATCACCCCAGGTGCCGGCCGCAACCAGGTAAGAATCGCCTACGTATTGAAGAAGGAAGACATGGAGCGTGCGATCATCGTATTGCGCAAGGCCCTCGAGGCTTATCCCGGCAGAGTGGAGGAATAAAACCATATCTATCCTTTCGGAACTATACTATATTAATATCCCCATAATTTCCTCACAGTTGTGGATAGGAGGTTATGGGGTATTTATATGGTCGAAAAAATCTAAAGAGGTCTTCATGTTATTATTTTCTTGTTTATATTCTCTTTAACCACAGATCCATGAATCTGTCGTAGATGTGGTAGCCGTCATTGGTTCTATATACCAATTCCTTGTCTTCTAAAATCTTAAGAGCAGCCTTTACGCTGCTGGCTCCGCTCAATTTATGACCTTTGATGAACTTGCCTGCTGTTGGTTGTGCAACGATGCCGTCCTTGGCAATGGCTTTGAGAAGAGCAAACTGATTTTCTGTAAAGAACTGCGTCATGCTCTCATACTGCGGTTCTCTTCCCTCAAGGATGGAAAGGAGAGCGGCATTGACTTGCGACATGTTTTCGACTTGGCTTTCTGATTCGTAAAGGCGGTTCATAATGCATTGGATATACCAAGTATGCCCATCGAACTGCTGATAGATATGCTCGAAAATCTCTTTTGATAAGTCACCACCTTTCTGCTTAAAGAAGCTTTGGCAGAAGTTATAGTAAATGTCGCATTTCAGTGGCTTTAAGCCCATCATCTCTGTGCTTTGGTAGAATGGATGTTTTGGCGAGCCGAATATTTCTGCCATCAAATGTTGTTTGCTGCCAGAAAAGATAAAGTGTACATGTTGGGCGAACTGAATGTAGGAGCGAAGCAAAGCCTCCGTTCCCTTCTCTGGATATTCAGCTATCTGCTGAAATTCATCGATGGCGATATATACTTCTTTGCCACTCTCGTTGAGATAATTGAAGATGCTACGAATAGTAATATCTTCTTGTGTTGGTTCCACCGTGATGGAGACACTCGGTTCGCCTGTCAATGGATCCATGCTAAGCACTGGGCGTAAGGCACTGAAGAAAGCAATGGTCTTCTCGAAGAATGAGGCGTTCTTGCGCACAATGTCGTTGATGACCATAACGCCAAGTTGCTCCACAAAATCATTCAAGTTCTTGGTGGCGAAAATGTCAAGGTATAGGCATATGGCATCATTCTCTTCTTCCTTGAGATGGTAGAAGGTGTTCTTAATAAGTCCTGTCTTGCCAATCCTTCGAGGAGAGATGAGGGTAGTATTTCTTCCGTTCTTCAAGTGGGAAAGTAAAGTCTTTGTTTCTGCCTCTCTATCACAAAAATACTCAGGGCTTTCATAACCTTGATAGACGAAAGGATTCGCTAATTTCTTGTAACTTAGTGTCATACGCCATTACATGTTTTATGTTACAACTTTTTTGTAATGACAAAGGTACGACTATTTCTTGGATATTAAAAAGAAAAAGGGCAGAAAGTTGGCTCATCCGACATTTGGAGTGATTTGAAGTGCGCATCACATCTAATAGCTCTGGCCTCAGACGGCTTTCACAACGAATTGAAATCCATCATTCGTTCAGTCTGCACTTCCAAACGGGCGTGTTGTGATTTTTGGTCAGAAAAACACCATTTTCATGCTCAAAATCTCCCCCCTGCCGTGGGGAATGAAACCCCACATTAGGGGGAATCGTTCCCCACGCCGTGGGGGATTTTTTGGCATGTGTCATATACCAGACATGTGAACACCTTCAGGACTCACTCTTCATGAGCATAATTCGCAATAGCTCGCTATTACTCATTAAAAGTCAAACAAAAATCCACTCTTCTAAAAGAGCAAAATCCAAGTAATCCCTAATGACCGATTGGAGTTAAAAAGGATTACCCCTTTGCTATTCACATCGTTAATTTCAGTATTCCTTATCGGCTGCCGAAACACTTAAACTGCATGAGCCACAGGTTGCGTTGCTCAAATGCCGGGTCATACTCTTCATGCGAGTCTACATCTAAAATGAGTTGCGTGGGCCGCTCCTTGCCTGTGATTGAAGTCCAGTCGGCAAGTCCAAGACCGTTGGGGTTGCCAGTCTTTATAAAGTTGGCATAGTAGTTTATGAATTGGTCTGACACGCGGTAGTCGTCAGGTTGCCAGTCATACACACGATTGGTGGGCAAGGTGCCCATAGCATATTCGATATCGGCCGAGTGGACAGCACCCTTGAACTCATCATATTCGGGAATGGTCATCACGTCGCCATCGCCTTTCTTTTGCACACCGCCAGCCAGACCTGCGACCAGCTCGTTGTTGCGCATCGCGGGACGCGGACGTGAGAAATAGTAGCGATAGACCGGTTGACCAGAGGTTTTGGCATGCAGATAGCCAAAAAGCCACGTGCCATAGGCAATGAACTGATCGGAGGCGAAGTCGACGCCAGGCTTGCCCAACACATCGCGGTCGGTATTCAGACCATACATACGCATGGCCTCATCGGTCTTGTCGCCAAAGGTGGCCTCAAGGGCGGGGCGAAAGTTTTCAAGTGTGGGGGCCTTTCCGCCAAGATAGGCTTGCGGCGACATCTCTAAACTATTGCGACCTACGAGCAACGGCACTTTCTGTTGGTGTCCATTGAGATAAGCATCGGTGGGGTCTTCGGTAAAGAAGTAGCCGTCAAGACAATAAGATGCCAGTCCGCCAGACTGCGTCTTGGCCAACAGTTCGTCGGCAGACATCTTGCGGGCATCGGCAATATTTTTCAACCCCAACTCTTTCAGCTTCTCGACGCCTTGCTTCTCGGCATCTTTAAGTGAAAACAAGCGTCGGCCACACACGGCTCCTGACGATGCCATAGCACGAGCAATCATGCCACGCGTAAGAGGCGATACCAGCAACGCGCTGACCGACATAGAGCCTGCCGACTCGCCAACAATGGTTATTTGCTTGGGGTCGCCACCAAAGGCAGCAATGTTTTCATACACCCACTTGATGGCCGCCGCTTGATCCATAAAACCATAGTTGCCAGAACCTTTATACGATGTTTCCTTCGACAACTGCGGATGTGAGAAGAACCCGAATATGCCTTCGCGGTAGTTGGCAGTAACAGCCACAATGCCGTGGCGTGCCATCTGACGTCCCGAGTATCGCGGCTCGCTGCCCGAACCGGCAATCAGTCCGCCACCATTGAAGTAGATTACCACCGGCAGACGGTCGGTCAAGGTCTTGGAAGGCGTCCATATGTTAAGATACAGACAGTCCTCACTTTTCTTTTCGGCATCGAAGCCCATATCACCGAAAGGGTTGCCTTGCATGGGGTCGTTGCCAAACTTCTTAGCACTGCGCACCCCTTGCCACGACTGCAACGGTTGTGGCGCACGCCAACGGTTTTCGCCTACGGGTGGTGCTGCAAAGGGCACACCTTTAAACACGTTTACACCCGACTCGCACACGCCTTCAAGCACACCATATTGTGTGGTGGCCAGAGGCCCTTGCTGCGCATAGCCTGCTACGGCGCATAACACACAGGCTATCAGAAACATCATTTTTTTCATTGCACTCTTGTTACGATTTTAGTTATTATTCAGTTGCAGAAAAATCTACATATTACCCGTTGGCGGAATTAATTTAAGTTGATAAATATGAGTAAAAGGTTGTACATGTCGCTGATTTTTAGTAACTTAGTGGTGATCAAAATATTAAGTCCAAACCATCGTATGTACAACCTTTATACAAAATTCGTCAAAATACTTGAGAAATGCAAGCAATTCTCTGAAAATCTCGTCAATGAATCTGGTAATGTTCCACATCGTGGTCCTGTTCCCAAGTTTTCGGATTTGGAAGTGGTGGCGCTATCCCTGAGGGCAGAGACCGAGAGCATTGATAGTGAGAAGTGGTTGTCGTATCGGCTTAACCAAAAGGATTGGAAACCGACATTCATTCCGTTTGCAAAGGCAAGAAAGAGGATTGAGACTTTATTCTCACAACTTACAGACCAGTTCCTGGTCATCAGGAACTATGCGAAAATAACGAATGGTTTGTTTGCCAGAATCATTGGCAAAATTAGTGCACTTACCATTCTGCAATACGTAAACTTCATTTACGACAAGCCCATTGGCAGAATTAAGTATGCACTAAATAAATTCCGCCAACAGGTTACATTTGGAATTCGTCCCCCCAAAAAGTTTCTTTTGCAAGAGAAGAGGCAGGTGTGAACTAAAAAGAAACACAAAAGCAATAACTTTGCGGTTAAGAAGTTATGTATGTAATGACGTGATATGTATATGGCTCGAAATGTGGAATCAATATAAGGAGCAAGGATGAATATGACAGAGAATAAAATTGTTGCAAATAATGGCTCGTCTATCGTTATATATACGACTGATGATGGCAACACCCAACTTGAAGTAAAGTTGGAAAAGGAAACTGTGTGGCTTAATAGAGAGCAAATCGCTCAACTTTATGGCAGAGACTATAAGACAATAGCAAAGCATATCAATAATGCATTGAGGGAGGAACTAGAAGGAGAGCCGGTAGTCGCAAAATTTGCGACACCCAAGAAATATGGCAGAAAAGAGGGTTATATCCAAATGCAGAAAATAGATTACTATAATCTTGATATGATTATTTCTGTGGGCTATAGAGTGAAAAGCCGGAATGGTATTGCTTTCAGAAGATGGGCTAACAGCATATTGAAGCAGTACCTCATCAGAGGCTATGCCATAGACCAACGACGCCTCGACCACTATGACGAATTGAAGGATGTGGTCCGGTTGATGTCGCGAGCTCTCACTCTGCAAGACAAAGTATCTGAAGGAGAATACTCCGGACTGTTCAGTGTAATGAGAATTAAAGGCAGACAAATGACGCCTTATAAAAGAGCAAAATCCAAGCAAGCCCTAACGACCGATTTGGGTTAAAGCCGCATCTGAAACCTCTATTTTGCAAAAGTCGGTATTTTGATGACATAAAGGAAGAATTTGTCTATAATGATTTGCAAGGTGGAATAATTTTGCTATTTTTGGCACGGTTTTGAAAATGTCGCCTGCTTTGTGGCAGCATTGTGGCAGGCTGATGCTTAGACACCGATTAGAGATTAACGACATATTTATTTGCAGTGCTGCCTTAAATAAAACAATTTATCTATGAAGAATATCCACATGATTATTTCGGCAACGTTGTGTTCTCTCATGCTTCTGCCGTCAGTATCCTACGCCCAGAAAACACCGATGGGCAAGTTTGCCCGAGCGGCAATGAAAGCAATGCCGAGAACTTCAGAATGCCACAGTCTGCCCAACCGTGCAGACGACGAGATTCCCACCAAGACAGTTGTAGACCAGCATTTCGACAAATGGACAGCAGGTACCAACGCCGAACCCGACACCAAGATGCTCGGAGGAGGCAGCGTGAACTATGTGCTGCCGGCAGACCTCATGGGAACGAAGGGCTGGACCGGCAATGAGGTATACCAGGCAGGACAGGCATGTGCGCTACGCATGTATGAGTCTGAATACGGTGGTCTTGCAGGAGGATTCATAAGCACACCGGAGATGGAACTCAGCGGAGACGTAGTGCTGAAGTTCCGCGCCAGATGTCTGAAAGCCGGCGACGAGGGCGTCATCCGTGTGGCACTGTGCGACAACAACGAAGGTCCCGTTGACGACCGTGATTTTGACATTTCCGACCAGTGGCAGGAATTCACCTTCGCCACCGACCAGGCCACATTCAATCCCAACAATATATTTCAGTTTTCTGCCGAGGAGGTAGACCTCCTGCTCGACGATATCGTGGTGACGCGCAAGGCCAACAAGATACCGGCGCCACAGGTGCTGCAACCAGTAAACAACTCTTCCACCTCGTTTACAGCCCGCTGGAGCCCCACTACGACGGCGAGTTCGTATCTCCTCAACGTATACCGCAAGGAGATGCCGGAACACAGTGTGGAGCCAGGCTCTCTGTCGGAGAATTTCGACGGTATCAACATCAACGCCGACGGCAAGACCATAAACCAGGACAACCCCGGCTATCCGGAGGGATGGACTATCAATCTGTCGGCACAAGGCTCACAGGATGTATACACATCCGAGGGCAACTACAGTTCGGCCCCATTGTCGCTCTGTCTGGATGCCGTAGGCGACGAAATCATTTCGCCCGAGACACCGGCCCCGATAACATCACTCTCGTTCTGGGTGAAACCGAGTAATATGGAGAATGAAACCGACTATACCTACTCATTGGTGCAGGTAGCCGTATACAACGAGAAAGACGGATGGATACCTATCGCCAATATGCCAAACTACTATATGCAGGCCGAAGGCGGACAATACTCGTTCACATCAGAACAGATAGGAGAAGGAATGACAAGGGTGAAGTTCTTCTTCATACAGAAAAACTCCGTCGACTTCGCCATCGACGATGTGAAGATAGACTATGCCACACAGCGAGTGCCGGTGACCCAGCTCGACAAGGAACTGACCGACACCTGCTACACCATGGACATCGACCCCAACTATGAATATTTCTACAATGTGAGAGCCAAGAACGGAAGCGTGGTGTCGAAGCCATCGCCCGACATGTGGGTCGACGGCATTCTCGGAGTGAAGGTGGAGGCAAAGGAGGCAACGAATGTCACCGAAACCTCGTTCACGGCAAACTGGACGGAGCTGAACAATGCCGACAGATACAAGCTCAACATCATGAAGGTGCTGCAGCCCAAAGAGGATATGCAGAATGTGGTGGTGCTGAGCGAGAACTTCAACAAGATTGACCAGGGTACCACTGACAATCCTTATAACCCATACACATATGTGTTCAACCTGGCTGAAAACGGATACACCACTACCGAATGGCTCCTGCAGCTGCCTTATCTGGCTGATGGAATGGCAGGAGCACAGCAGACCAACGTGTGGATGGGTCTGGCAGGACTCGTTACATCGCCGCACCTCGACCTCACCTGCGACGGCGGAGCGTTTGATGTAGACGTGAAGGCATACAACACGTTTGCCAGCGACACTCTCTTCGTGATGCTCCTGAAAAACTACACCGACAATGTAGCCACCGACCATCGCATCATGCCGCTCACGCTGAATGGCACGGGAATGACATCTGCCACAATCCACTTCGACGCTACCGACAACAAGAACCTGCGTGAGAACGTCATCCTGGCATTCATGAGCATGTATGGCCAACCTTTCTTCATCGATGAGGTAACCATCCGCCAGAATGTGCGCAAGGGCGAGACTCTCATAGCTCCGTATTCGGTGATGTATCCGAAAGGAAGCGGTTTCAACGTGACGGATCTCGACCCGCAGTATACTTATGCCTATGATGTTACGGCGATGAGGACCAAGGATTACACTAACTATGTATCTGAAACTTCAGACCGTGTGTATGTGAATGGCATAGAAACCGCAGTAGGCAGTGTCTCAACCGGCAGCAACGCCCTTGATATCAGAGTGGCCCACGGTAGCATCTCATTGTCTACAGACTATGACTCAGCTGATGTATACGACATGCAGGGCAAGACAGTGGCAACTGTTCCGGCTGGTCGTCATGCCGTCAGCCTTGCTCCCGGCGTGTATATCGTGAAGGCCGGAGAGAAGACAGTCAAGGTGGTAGTGCCATAACCTCTGCTCGGCTGATAAGAAAACAAGGCAGGTAGCTACATCCTTTTGTGTTTACATAACCTGATACCTGCCTATAATAAAATCCCCCGATTCTGTCCATTCTGGGACAGGTCGGGGGATTTCTATAGTATCCTTCCTTTAACCCCAATCGGTCATTAGGACGTTTATAGAAATATTTAATGACTGCTTGCAGTCTTTTGTTTTTTATAAGGCGTCTTTTGCTTGTTTTTAATTCGCAATAGCTCGCTATTACTCATTAAAAGACAAACAAAATCCACTCTTCTAAAATTCCAAAATACAAGCAAGCCCTAATGACCGATTTGGGTTTAAGAAACATCCTTATGGCATTCTATCCTTCCGGCAGGAACATCCTCATGGCGTTTGCTGTGGTGTGGCGGTCTATTTCCTCGGGGGAGATGCCGTAGGCAAGGGCGAGGCGGTCTCTTACGTATGCCACATAGGCACTCTCGTTGCGCTTCCCGCGCATCGGCACGGGAGCCATGTATGGAGCGTCGGTCTCGAGCACGATGCGGTCGAGGGGGATGTGGGGCACCACTTCAGGCAGATGGCTCTTCTTGAATGTCAGCACACCGCCGATGCCGATGTTGAAATTGCCGAACGACAGCAGCTGTTCTGCCTCCCGCTCGTTGCCCGTGAAGCAGTGGAACACTCCTCCGCGGCGCAGTTCCCGTTCGTAGCGGCGCAGTATTCCCACCATCTCGTTCTGTGCCTTGCGGCAGTGTATCATCAGCGGCAGGTCGGCCTCTATCGACCATCTCACCTGCTCCTCGAAAGCCTCCAGCTGCTCTTTCTCGAATTCGCGGCTCCAATAGAAGTCCAGTCCCACCTCGCCGATGGCGATGAACGGAGGGTTGTCTGCCGACGGTGCTTTCTGCCTCTGCTCGTCGAGAATCCGTCGCATCTGGCCTACTGCGTCTTTCCAGTCCTCTTTCACCTCCTCCGGGTGGAGACCTATCATGGGGTAGGCGTAGCCCGGAAACTGCCGGCATGTGTCCACCACGCTGCCGATGCTCTTGAGGTCGATTGCCGGCACGAAGATTTTCTCCACTCCGGCATCCTGTGCCCGCAGCACTGTCTGCGCGCGGTCTTCGGCGAATTCCTCGCCGTCGATATGAGTATGCGTGTCAATCATTGTTCATTCTCCTGTTTGTTTTCCTTTTCCTTCTCCTGCATCTTGCGTTTCTCCTTGCGGCGCATGTAGTAGCGTATGCCGAAGCGCTCACAGTCGGCCACTCGGTCTATCACGAGTTTTCCCTCCTCGCTGAAGTGCGCCTCTATCTGGTCCCAGATGCGCAGTATCAGTTCGTCGATTTCGGGTCGTATCTCCTTGAGCCGTTGCTCCATTTCGCTTGTGCGTTTCTGCAGCGCCTTCTGCTTGTCGTAAGCCTCCTTGAAGATGTCAAAGTGGGTCTCCACCATTCCTATCGTGGGGTTGTAAATCGGTCTGCCACCCTTCTTCACGCGGTTTTTCTCTCCGCTGATGATTTTCGGTCCCCATTCCGTTATCGACCCTATGCTGTTGTCCACGGGAATCATGGTGGCGGTCTCCTCCAGTCCGTAGAGTTTCAGGTTAGAGCGCTTTATCTCCCCTCTTGTCACAGCCATGAGCAACACCTGCATGAAGTGGCTCTCATACATGTAAGCCTTTTTCTGCAGCTGGTCTATTTTCGTTCCGCTCCGCCATTGCGCCTTTTTGTCCACCTCGTATTGCGTCACTGCCGTGAGCAGCTTGTCGTAGCAGGTGCGCGCCTGGTTTATGTCTTTCCATTCCAGAAACCTGTCGCGGGCCATGTATATGTCGTTGTTGTCGAGCAGCGTCTTCAGTGCACTTAGTCTCGACTTGTCGGTATTGGGGAGTCTTCTGTATGGCATTTCCTCTCTTTTTGTGGGTGTTTCGTTATTTCTTTCTGTTCATCATTCTCTCGGTGTATTCGCGCAACACCGCCTTGCGGTCGTCGCTCACCGAGAGCTCGTCGAGATGCTGTCTGCTCTGTTCGAAGTATTCCTTTATCCTCTGTTCGGCGAGCTTGTCGATTCCGAGCCTGTTGTAAATCTCCGTCACGGCAGCAATCTTCTCTGCCGGATCGAATTCCGTCGCCGTGGTCCATCTCTCCAGTTCGGCACGCGTCCCGGCGTCGGCTCTGTTGAAGGCGTTGATGAGCATGAAGGTCTTCTTGTTTGATGTGATGTCGCCGCCGATAGCCTTTCCGAACACCTTCGGGTCGCCATACACGTCGAGCAGGTCGTCCTGCAGCTGGAACGCCAGTCCCACCTTCTCTCCGAAGGCATACAGAGCGTTGGCGTCGGCATCCGAAGCCCCAGCCACCACGGCACCCATCTTGAGTGCGCAAGCCAGCAATACGCTCGTCTTCAGTCGTATCATCTCGATGTATTCCTCCTCAGCCACATCGTTGCGTGTTTCGAATTCCATGTCGAACTGCTGTCCTTCGCTCACCTCCAGTGCCGTTTCGGTGAAGAGGTCGAGAGCGGGCTTGAGATATTTGGTGTCGCATTTCGCCAGGTGTTCGTATGCCAATACGAGCATTGTGTCGCCGGAGAGGATCGCCGTGTTGTCGTCCCATTTCTTGTGTACGGTGGGACGGCCACGCCTCATGTCCGCCTTGTCCATGAGGTCGTCGTGTAGCAGTGTGTAGTTGTGGTAGGTCTCCAGTGCCGTAGCCACGGGCAGTATTCTGTCCACATCGTCGTGGAAGAGGTTGTATGCCATGAGCACGAACGACGGGCGTATGCGTTTTCCGCCGGCGGCGAGCACATATTCTATCGGGTCGTAGAGCGACTTTGGTTTTCTCTCGTAGGGAAGTGATGCGATGTATGCGTTCACTTTCTCCTGTATTTCGGTTGCTGTCAGCATAATTATGTTTTTTTGTTAGGTTTGTCGTATTTATATATATGTTACTTATTCAAGTTTTGCAAATCTCTCATTTGTTGAATGGGGGAGTGCCCCAAGCACTCGCAAATCCTCTGAAATCCATATAGAAATCCAAAGATTTCAGGTCAAAAAATAATCCGTGAAAGATTAATCCGTGTTCCTCGGTGTTATCTGTGTTTTGTTTTTTTTGACCTGTGGCCATCGCCGAAGGCTGATGGACACTATATGCTTTCACACTGGAATCCTTTCCATCCTTTGACATCGTGTCCACAGCCTTCGGCGTGGACAAATCAAAGAAAAAACACGGATATCACGGACTTTGCACGGATTGGTCTTCACGGATTTTTTTCTTTGATATTATTTTGCCAATGAGTCTTGGATTCGGTTGGGATTTTTCCGGATTTGGAGCACTATGGTGCTCGCTGCTTCCAGACGACATCAGCCAATGGTTTTGCCAATGAACATCAGCCCCCTCTCGTTCTCAAACCCATCCTAACCTTCCCCAAGGGAAGGGACAGGTTACTCTGCTTTGTCAAAGACTTCAGATAATCACATCAGCCAATCACATCAGTCAATCACTTCAGCCCCCTCTCGTTCTCCCCCGTAGGGGAGATGCAGGTTACCTTGCACAGCTATTTCCGCTGTGGGCTGATGACATTTAGTCGGAGTAACCAGTTCCTTCCCTTGGGGAAGGTTAGGATGGGTTGTCCCTTTGGGAAGGTTAGGATGGGTTGTCCCTTTGGGAAGGTTAGGATGGGTCTGCGGTTATGATGGGTCTGCGGTCAGGTGTGGCTGACACCAGACCTATGCATCATTCTGCATCCTTATTCTCCATTCCTGCGGAAAGAGGTTGTTGGTGCGGTTGCCCAGGTTTTTCACGAATCCCAGGTTCAGCCCCTGATACCCCACAGCCACGAATCCGCGCGGCGTGTCTGGCGGCAACTGTATCGGCTCGCGTCTGAGATAGGCAATCGCAGTGTCGCGGTCGAGCTCCGCCGTGGCGAAGGCTTCCGGGTTGAATGACGTTGAGAGAGCGAGACATTCCGACGGTATGATGTCCTTGCCCTTCGGCTCTCCCAGTTCGATGCCGGCATGCATCACGCGCAGCTTCTCCAGTGCGGTGTCATACACGTTGCACCACTGTTTCCTCACCGCCACGAAGCGCTGTCCGAGCGTGGTGATGCTGAAGTCCTCGTTGCCCTTTATCCATCCGCTCATCTCCTTAGCCCCCTTCACGGCCTGTTCTGCCGACGCCTTTCCGCGCCGCTTCAGCTTCTTGTCCTTTTTCGTTGCCGAGGAGTCGAGCATACTGATTGTGGTCTGCTGAGAGGCATCGCTTCCCGTCTGTCGCAGAGCCGCCATATACAGACCTTCTGATCTGGTCTCGCCCGGAATGAAATGCCTCTCGGAGAGCTTTTCCATCTGCCATTCAGAGCAGATGAAGTCCACGTTCTCCTCATCCTCCTGCCTGTTGTATGTGCAGGTGGAGTATACGAGCAGTCCGCCGTCTCTCAGACACGGCATGATGTCGGTGATAATCTCCCGTTGCAGTGCGGCACATTTTTTCACGTTAGCCACCGACCATTCCCTTATCGCCCCCTCGTCTTTGCGGAACATCCCTTCGCCGGAGCAGGGCACGTCGGCGAGTATCACGTCAAACTGCAGTCTGCTGCGCTGGTAGTCGATGGCATAGTTGTTGGTCACTATCACGTCGGGGTGTCCGAACTTCTGTATGTTCTCCATCAGGATGTTTGCCCTGGGGCGCATCGGCTCGTTGGTCATCAGCAGACTTCCCTCGGGCAGCACACTGCGCATGGCGGTGGACTTCCCTCCCGGTGCGGCACACAGGTCGAGCACCATCAGCGGACGGTCGGCGGGTGCGTGGTCGCGTATCACCTGGGTGATATACATCGAGGCAGCCTCCTGCACGTAGTATGCTCCGGCGTGTAGCAGGGGGTCGAGAGTGAACATCGGCCTCTCCTTGAGATAGCGTCCTTCCCGACACCATTCCACGGGCTCGTCTTCCTCAGCCGGCAGTGCCATGCTGTCGGAGCGGAATTTCATCGGGTTCAGTCTCACGCTCACCGGCGGTTCCTCACCCATGGCTTCAGCGAAACGCGTCCACCGCTGCTCTCCCATGATTTCCCGGGTGTATGTGGAGAACTCCTCTGGTAGTGTTGTCTTCGGCGTGGTGGTCATCGTGTGGTGTTATGTTTTTTTTGTTATGATTCCTATTTGTTTATATCCGTGTCCTGCTGCCGCTGGAGTCATGGGGTGCTTACCCCCAAATCGTTCATTAGACCGTTTATTGTATTTTTTATATATACAGCTTGCAGTCTTTTGTTTTTTATAAGGCGTCTTTAGTCTGTTTTTAATTCGCAATAGCTCGCTATTACAAACAAAATCCACTCTTCTAAAAACTCAAAATCCAAGCAAGCCATAACGACCGATTGGGGTTTACAGTCATATTGCCGATGCCATAGGCAAGGCTTTCCTCCTCGGCAGTGCTCCGATTATTCGCTTGGCGTCGGTTGTTGAGGCTTCGCAAAATGACAGCAGGGATTTCTAAGAATTTACAAATATAGTGTTTTTCTCCTTCATATCGCCCGTTCGGCGGAAAGAAAATAATATTTGAATCCGTTTTTAACAAATATTCAAGCCCTGATGACCGATTTATAAGTCTGGTGGCTACAAAGAAAAGGAAGTACAGCCCTCAAGAATGTGACACTAAGAATAAGTCGTTTCCTGTTACTTGCTTATTTATCTTTCTATCATACATATTATTATATAGCCCATAAGGCGTGATGAAGGTTGGAATGAGAGTTTTGGTTGTCTTCGTCACCTTCTTAAACACCTTTAACCTAAATCGCTAATTAGGCCGTTCAATGTAGTAATCAATTTTTCATCTTTGTGCACCTGATATTGGGCTTCACAGTGTTTGTCTGTAAAAGGAAATATCCATTTGATGAAGATTCAGGGTTGACACGATGACGAAGTCAGGGTGTATCTCTGCCAATACTAATAAATCATAAAAAATAATGGTGGTGGGGGAGGAGATGGATGAAAAAATAATTTTTTCATACCTTTGCAAATCGTTTTCAGACTCGATGGTACGATTGACATAAATGGCACATTCGGGTGAATCAGTGTTATTCAGGAAATATAAAAATCTGCAACAGGTTATGCGGGATTGTCTGCAACAGGTATTAGCGAAATTGTCTGCGACAAGTTTTAGCGAAATTATCAGCGACAAGTATTAGGAAATATTGATCTACACAAGTATTAGTAAATTATGAAGATTGGAAGTTATCTGTTTTCTTTTGCCAAGGCAAGAGGAAACATTGCGGCTGTCGCTTTGGCCGCAGTGCTGATGGCTGCAAATGCTACTGTAGCCTCGGCGCAAAATGAAGCGACGGAAAACAACGGAACAGAAAAAACGATTCTTGTAGGTGTTGACGACCTTTGTGGCGTTGATCCTTCGGAAACTTATTGTACAACTAAGCACACAGATGAAACCGACGGAGACAAGATTGTGTGTCTGTATAACGTCGGTGCCAGAAAGTTTCTGAGCGTTGGCGGTATGTGGGGTACTCATGCCTCATTGGATGTTACGCCATATCCCATTTATATGATATGGAATAGTGGTTCACAAACGTATTTTCTGGAGAGCAAGGTGAAAGGTTCTGCAGCACATCCATATCTGGGAATCGACACAAAGCATAAACAGGTGTTTATGGACACAACAGACGGAGAGAGAAGCGCTATCAGATTTGATAGAGCCAATGACTATTCAGAAACCAACAAGGTTTATCTCGTCAGAATCGGCAATAAAACAACATTAGGTTATCTCACTGCTTATCCTGACAACGAGGACAAACTTTGCGATCATCAGGCAATAGCCGCCGAGGGCACTCCGGAATACAAGAACCAGGAGTGGAAGGTGATTACAAAGAATGAGTATTACAAACTCTTCAACATATCTCCTGCAAATATGAAATCGGCTGTCGATGCCTCTTTCCTTATTGCATGTCCGGATTTCAGAGCTAATAATGCGGACGCTACAAAATGGAACATCACAGGTAAAGATAATAAATTGCCAACAGGCTGGGAAAGCTATATGCGCTTTGGAGACGAAAATATGTATAAGACGCATGACAAGCTACAGAGTACAGGTTCCAATAGCTGGAAAAACTATACAGAAGCTCATCAGCGCGACTATGGCCAGTATTTCTACTGCTACACCAAGGGCCTGCGCGGCTTCACATTCTATCAGGACGTGCAGGTACACAAGGGAGGATGGTACCTGCTGCGATGCAACGGATTCAGCACAGCGAACAGCTCGGAGAACATCAAGCAGAACGGCGGACCGCTTGCAAACCTGTTCATTACGGCGGTCGATGCCAACAGCAATTCGATTAACGATAAATACTCAACAGCAGCCCTCAACGGTATCAGTCAGACTGATGCCGAGGCGCTTGCCCAAACACACAATGGCAAGAACTACGCTGGAGCCGGTATCGGACATGCCTTCTTCGAGGGAGAGTATGAGAACCAGGTGCAGATATGTCTCGACAAAGCCCCGAATGGGAATGAAATATCAAACGACAATCCCGTGACTCTCCGCATTGGTTTCTACGTAGATTCTACACCCGACGGAAAGTCGGCTGTAGCCGCCAACGAGCTGACCGCCGTGGACGAATTCAAGCTGCTTTATGCCGGACCGCGACGCAACCCGGAGCTGATTCTCGACGAGGAGTCTACCGACCTGCTCTATCTGACCAAGGCTGCAGACGAATACAAGAACAGCGTGCTTCATCTGAACCGCAAGCTGAACGACAATATGTGGAACTCGCTCATACTGCCCGTAGACCTGACATGGGGACAGATGAAGCGCACGTTCGGAGATGCCGTGAAGGTGGCGAAGCTTGCGGCGCTGACGGAGAACAGCGTGCAGTTCGTCACCGTGGAGCCAGACAGCGACGAAGCCGTGATGGTAAGGGCATTCGAGCCATATATCGTCTTCCCGCCATACACACAGGTGAAGTCGGCAGCCTACACCGTAGAACACTTCTATACATCAGAGGGCGAGGACAACAGCGAATGGCTGGGCACTGACTACCAGCCGTCTAAAGACGAAAACAACCGACTGACGAAAAAATTGGAAGCCGACCACTACGACATCACGATGGTGTCGCTCGACAGGGAGAAGCTGAATGACTATGTAAACACCACCAATTGGGAGTCAACAACAACCGTCTCTGCCACCGGCGGTGGCATGGTCTGCAAAGGCACTATGGCGAAGACATACGACAAGGACGAAAGCGGCAAGAACAAGATTATCTCGGGCAGAGACGACCTCAACGGCGACTACTTCATGTATAAGGGAAAGCTGATACAGGTGCCAAGCGGCACTAAAGAAAACGGCGGCGAACGGTATTCATACGGACTGAAGGCGTTCCGCTGCTGGTTTGAGCTGACGGGCAATACTTCTGCCGGAGGCACAACGGGCAAATCCGTATCGCTGCTCATCGACGGAGTGGAAGACAGCACCACAGGCATCGCCGACATACACGGCAGCACCGACTGCACATCCTACAAGCGCGGCATAGACGGCGTGTTCAACATGAACGGACAGATGGTGCGCCGTGGCAGCAGTCTGGAGGGATTGCCCAAGGGCCTCTATGTGATGGACGGAAAGAAGATGATAATCAGATAACCCAAAAACAACAGTAACGCAAAATGAAAAAGAAATATATAAGTCCAAAGATAGATGTGATGTATGTTGAGGCTCTCTGCAGCAGTTTCCGGGTGGCGAGCGTGTATAAAGGAAGTCTCAAGGGTGAATGTATCGGCAGCTTTCAGGTGGTAGACGAAACGGTGACCAAGACTGATGGCACGTACAAAACATTGTGGGGAGAATCCAACAGCGACAAGTGGGGCGACGATTGACGCCAGGGGATAGACATAAGTGACGGTAATATAATAACTTGGTATGATTTGAGTGAGAAAAAATATGAGGCTCAAATCATGCCAAGTTTTTTTTTCACCGTCACCAAGCCACGGAGCGGTCATCAGTTCTGTGGCTTTTGCTATACGTTCCTTTACAAGCGTTTCATATAATACTTTTGTACCATTTTGGGGCACGGTGCTTGCCCCACATGGGCAAGCACGTTACCCAACATGGGCAAGCACGTTACCCCACTTGGGCACGTTTGCTGCACGGATGTTGCCCATTTGTCCCCAATATGGCAGACTCCGTTTGGGCTTTTTAAAAAAGACTGAATTTCACTTGTCCTCTTGTTGTTTTAGACGAACCAAGAGTATCTGTCCCTTCCCGTATGATAACCCATCCTAACCTTCCCAAAGGGAAGGGACAAGTTACTCTGCAACTGATTACAGTCAATCATATCAGCCCTCACCTAGCCTCCAAACCCATCCTACCCTTCCCAAAGGGAAGGAATAAGTTACTCTGCTTTGTCAAAGACTTCAGCAAATCAATTCAGCCAATGAACATCAGCCCCCACCTAACCTCCCCCGTTGGGGAGGGACAGTTACTATTGCTATTGATAAAACGTTGATAATCTGATAACTACAGACGAAAATAATACTAACAATGGTATCTCTCCCTCCCCTTCGGGGGAGGTTAGGTGGGGGCTGGATGGCAGTATGCGGAGTAATAATTATTGTTTCCACACGGCTCAGAATTACGAATAGGAAACGGCTTCCTGTGCAGCCGGTTTATCTTGGTTTATCGCTTGTATTCTTTTGCGAGGTGGTGACAAGGTCGCCACCGATTCCTGTCATACAGGTAGACTGTCGAGAGCTTGCTCTCGTAAGGGCGACCTGTGTGGCAGGAATCAAGCCGTAAGGCTCGCAAAAGGATACAGGGTTTTATCCCGGTTTTTGTCTGAAAATGAATACATGTCCTCTTAATAAAACATCGGGCAGACAAGCCGACGAAGGAATATCCTTGTCAGCTTGACTGCCCGTCTGATTGTCTACTTGTCTACTCGTATCTCGTTTACTAGTAACTCGTTTACTTGTTTACTCGTATCTCGTCTATTAGTCTACTTGTCCCCGGTTTAGTATCCGAAGATTTCCTCTGTAGAGAGTTTCTTCACCGGTCCGATCTTCTCGAGCGACTTCATGTCGATGTCGCTCTCGTCGCCGAGGATGATGTAGCGGAAAGGCTTGTTGGCGATGTTCTCGTTGACGAACTTCACGAGGTCTTGCAGCGTGATCTTCGGGAGCACGTTATACACCTTCTGCTGCAGACTGTAGTCGTAGCCCAGTTTCTTGGCGTTGAGATAGCTGTAGATGATGTTGAGCTTAGTGGTGCGGCTTGCCTCGATGCGCTTCATTTCTGCCTGCTTGGCGATTTCGAATGCCTTCTCCGACTGCGGCACGTTGTTCATGATGCTGTTGAAGGTGGCGATACAGTCCGTCATCTTGTCGTTCTGAGAGATGATGCTGGTGAGGAAGAATTCCGAGTCGGCCGGGCGGTATGGTGTCATATAACTTGCCCATGCGCTGTATGCCAGTCCGCGGCTCTCGCGCAGCTCCTGGAACACCACGGTGTTCATGCCGCCGCCGAAGTATCCGTTGAACATGTTTATCATCGCCTCGTGTTCAGGTGTCCACTTCTTGCCCTCGTTGTGATACTGATACATGTAGATGTTCTTTGCCTTGTATGGCGCAATCACAACCTCGTTGGCAGGAGTCAGCTCCATCTTGTATGGGCGGCTCTCAGGTTCGGCTCTGAATTTCTTGGGCAGTGCGTGGTATTTGTCCACCACCTTTGCCATGTCCTTCACCTCCATCGGTCCGTAGTAGAGCACGGTGTGCTTGTAGTTCTTCAGGTCTTTGAGCATATCGATGAGCTTCTGCGGGTCGAGGTTCTTCAGCTGTTCGTTGCTTGGGATGTTGCGCTGAGTGTTGTATGGGCCATACATGGCATATTTGGCGAGAGCCCTGAAGTTCTGCTCCTGGTTCATCTTGGCATCCTGGCGCGCCTTGAGGTCGCTCTCCACCCAGCGGCCGAAGGCTTCCTTGTCCACCTTGGCGTTCTGGAGGAAGTTCTCGAAGAGAGTCATCGCCTGCGGCATGTTCTCGCTCAGACCGTTGAGGGTGATGCTCATATTCTCGGTATTCACGTTGATGCTGTAGTCGCATGCCAGCTTGTAGAACTCCTGCTTGAGCTGCTCGGCGGTCATCTTGTCTGTGCCGAGATATCTGAGATAGTCGGCAGCATAGGCGAGCATGTTGTTTGCCTCCTCGCCGAAGTCGTAGCGATAGCTGAGCACGAAGAGGTCGTTGGTCTTGTTCTTCACGTAGAGCACGGGGAGCTTCTTCTTTGTCTGCGCCTTGGTGAGGTCTTTGTCGTAGTCAACGAAGCGTGGTTTGATAGGTTCCACCTTAGAGTTGATGATCTCTGTAACGAACTGGCTCTGCAGGTCGCGGTTAGACGGGATGGCGGTGATCTGCGGTTTGTTTATCTTCTTCTGCGTGTTGTCCACTCCCTCCTTCTTGTACACTGCCACGTAGTTGTCGGCGAAGTGTTTCCTGGCAAATGCCATGATGTCCTGCTTTGTCATCCGTGAGATGCGGTCGAGATATGTCACGTGGTCGTTCCAGTCTTTTCCGTTCACGAAAGCCTGCACGAACTCGTTTGCTCTCCACTGGTTGCTCTCGAGCTGGTTGTTGTAGTTGAGCTTCATGTTGTTTACCACCGATGGCAGCAGGTCGTCGCTGAAGTCGCCTGTCTTGAGCTTAGCGAGCTCACCGAGGAGCAGGTCGCGCACGCTGTCGAGAGTCTGTCCCGGCATCGGCTGGCCGAAGAGGATGAACTCAGAGTATTCGTTCATTCCGTTGCAGAATGCTGCGGAATACTGGCATTTCATCTTCTGGTTCACGTTGAGGTCGAGGATTCCCGCCATGCCGTTTGAGAGCATTTCAGAAATCACGTCGAGGGTGTCAGACTGCAGCGATGCAGCCTTGTCGAACTTCCATCCCAGCATCATGCACGATGCCTCCTGTCCCACGATTGTGGTGTCGCGTGGCGATGTGATGGGAGCCACGGGGGCGTAGGTGGGGAACGAGAGGTTGTCGCTCTTCTTCCATGATCCGAAATACTTGTCTATCTGTGCTATCACCACATCGGGGTCGAAGTCGCCAGCCAGACAGATTGCCACGTTGTTTGGCACGTAGTAGCTGCGGAAGTAGTTCTTGATGTTTGTTATCGAAGGGTTCTGCAGGTGCTGCTGGGTGCCGATAGTGGTCTGTGTGCCGTATGGGTGTGTGGGATAGAGCAGCTTGTGGAGCGAGTTCCAGAGCTTGTTGTTGTCCTTTGCCAGTCCTATGTTATACTCCTCATACACAGCCTCGAGCTCAGTGTGGAAACCGCGTATCACCATGTTCTGGAAGCGGTCGCTCTCCACCTTGAGCCAGTTTTCCACCTCGTTTGAGGGGATGTTCTCCACATAGCATGTCACGTCGTTGCTGGTGTAGGCGTTGGTGCCTTCGGCTCCGATTGCCGACATGAGCTTGTCGTATTCGTTGGGGATGAAATACTTTGCGGCAATCTGCGAAACGCTGTCGATTTCGTGGTATGCCTGCCGGCGCTGTGCCGGGTCGGTGAGCTTGCGGTAGTGCTCGTAGCGGCGCTCGATGTCGTCGAGGTATGGCTTCTCCTTGGCGGCGTCTACGGTACCGAACTTTGATGTTCCCTTAAACATGAGGTGCTCCAGATAGTGTGCGAGTCCGGTGGTTTCGGCAGGGTCGTTCCTGCTGCCGGTGCGCACTGCGATGTAGGTCTGGATGCGCGGTGTTTCGCTGTTCACCGAGAGATACACCTTCAGTCCGTTGTCGAGGGTGTAGATGCGGGCGTGCATAGGGTCGCCGGGCACCGCCACATACTTGTAATCTTTTGCCTGTGTGCCGATGGAAAACACGGCGAGACAGGCTACAAACATTGACTTTAATTTCATAATATTTATTTTAGGATAATAATTTGTTCTTTCTGTTTTTTTTGTTGTTACTTTGCAACTGAACTTCAGCCCCCTCTCGTTCTCAAACCCATCCTAACCTTCCCCAAGGGAAGGGACAAGTTACTTTGCCAATGAACTTCAGCCCCCTCTCGGTCTCCCCCGTAGGGGAGATGCAGGCTACTCCGCTTCGGCAGAGATTGGGAGATGCTGGTTACTCCGAATTGTCAAAGACAGGTTGATGCAGGTTACTCTGTTACTGTCATAGACTGGTGGATGCAGGTTAGTCTTGCTTTATGACAAACCGATGACAGTCAGTCAGCCAATGGTATCTGTCCCTCCCCTACGGGGGAGGTTAGGTGGGGGCTGATGTCATTTAGCCGAAGTAAAACTGCTCTTTCCCCAAGGAAAAGGAACAGGTTACCCTGCCAATGAACTTCAGCCCCCTCTCGTTCTCCCCCGTAGGGGAGATGCAGGTTACTCCGAATTGTCAAAGACAGGTTGATGCAGGTTACTCTGTTACTGTCATAGACTGGTGGATGCAGGTTAGTCTTGCTTTATGACAAACCGATGACAGTCAGTCAGCCAATGGTATCTGTACCTCCCCTACGGGGGAGGCTAGGTGGGGGCTGATGTCATTGGCAGAGTAACCAGTTCCTTCCCTTTGGGAAGGTTAGGATGGGTTAGCGGTTAGGTGGGGGCTGGTGGCAATTAGTCTTTTCATATATCATGATAGACTTACCAAGTCCACCCAATCTGTCCCTCTCTGATTCACGAAGCCGGCTCCTCCTCTTCGAGTTTCGCCAGGAATCCGTTCAGAGTGGCATCGTCCACGTCGCCCAGTTCGTATTCGCGCTCGGCGTCGCGGCGTACCATATCATACCATTCGCGGCGCGCCTCATGACAGCTGTCTATCAGGCGGCGGCGGTCGTCGGCATCCATACTGTTCCATCCGTAGATGGCATCAGCGATACGCAGTGCCAGTTTCCTGTCGATGTCGGTGTCGAGACTTCCGCCGTCGTAGTAGCGGCATATCTCTACCATGAGGTCTTCTGTGGTGTCTATGTTTCCGCTGGTGATGGCGTCCACGATGCGCATCACGCTGGCGTTGCTTATCTGCATTCCGCCGAGGTCGGCAAAGAGCGACGCTCCCCTGCTGAGCGGTCTGCCGAAGGTCTGGCTCGCCGTTGTGTCGTCAAACGGGGTGTTGTAGTCCGCCTCCTCGTCAGCCGACTTCAGATGGCGGTTGAGATATAGCTTTATGGCGAGCGTGTATAGCGATATTCCCTTTTCGAGCGCCGACCGCTTTATCAGCGACCCGTCGGCGGTCTGATACACTTCTCTGGCCCCCTTCTGGTCGCGCAGGGCTTCGAGCGTCACCTTCGCCTCCACCACCTTGGTCATCGTTGAGGGGTTGAGCCACTCGGTGTCCACCATGCTCCGGCGGCTGCCCTGCGGACGCATGTCGCGGCGTGGCCATTTTGCGGTGTCGCGGTAGGTGCCCACGGTGGCGATGTTGCGTGCCGGCACGATGTAGGTGTCGGTGCCGTCGCCGATGACGTATGAGAACGGCAGCGACGAGGTGTCGGGATGTGTGGCAATCTTGCCCATACACATCGTGAAGGCTCCGATATGTGCCGGCCATAGGATGTGGGCGCCGCTCGCCGTCTTGGCTCCGCGCTCCATGATGCCATAGTGGATGGGTCCCATCTTGTAGGCGTGGTTGCTGAAGTTGGTTGCCGAACCGGCGTTGTAGAAGGAGTACATACCTCCGATGAGCAGCGTTGACTTGTGGTGGCTCACGCTGAACGGTCCGCAGAATGCGGCGCATGCCTCTCCGTTGGCCATGTATGAGTTGGCGAAGAAGAGGCTGTCGGTGGCTGAGAATCCGTCGGTCAGCGTGGAGTTCTCGCTGATGAAGCAGTTTTTGGCTATCGCATTGTTGCTCACCGACGAGCCGAGGGTGACGATGCATCCGTCGATTATCGCTCCGGCTCCCACAAACACGCTGTTGTCCCGTCGGCTCCACAGCGTGGTCTCGCTGATGCGCTGCGCTCCTCTCACCTCTGTCCATTGGGTTATCCAGGAGTTGGTGATTTCTATTGTGTCGGTGATGCGCACGTTGTCTTCTATCAGCGTGCGCTTCGGCATCCGGCTCATCACCTCCTCCATCACCATTCTCCTCACGGCGTCTTTAGCCTGGCGTCGGGTTTCTATGGTGGCGTCGGCGTCGTCATACTGTTCGCCCAAGCATGGCGGCAGCACTGTGAGGGCAGCTATCTGGCTTGTGAGTCCGGAATAGAGCACCACGTTTCCCTCTCCCGCCTCGTTCATCACGCTGATGGTGTTTCCCTGTCCGAAGGTGGTGCCTTCGGTGGTCTGTATCACGCTCACGTTGTTGACGATGCAGTTGTCGCCGATGTCGGCGTTGCAGATGAATGCGCTCACGTTCTCCACGAGGGTGTTGTCTCCGATGGTGGAGTTTATGATGCGTGCGTGTCGAATTCCGGTGGGCAGTTCGTATCCCATGTCCGTGGTCACGGTGTCGCTGTTAGACCCTATGCTGCATTCTCCTATGAACTGCACGTCGTAGAGCCTGTCGGCAGAGAAGTTCTCTCCCACGGTGATTTTCTGCCAGTCTTCAGCGTGGCAGCGGTTCTCTTCGAGCCGCTTTATCTCTGATGGTGTGAGTGTGCGCATGATGTGTGTGTGGTGTATGGGGTTCTTTTTAATTTTGTTCTTCCTCGCTGTAGTCCTGATACAGGAAGTCGTTGTAAGGGTATTTCTGCACGTGCAGCTCTCTCACTCTCTTGTATATCACGTCTCTCATCTCCTGAATGTTTATCTTCTCGCGTGCCGAGATGAAGAGGCAGTCGTCTCCCATCTTCGCCATCCAGGTCTTCTTCAGGTCGTCGAGGGTCATGTTCTCCTTTGTGGCAGGCGTGAGGTCGTCGGCCTCTTTTTCCACCCATGTGTATGCGTCTATCTTGTTGAAGATTATCATCGACGGCTTGTCGGCGCATCCCAGGTCGGCGAGAGTCTTGTCCACCACCTTTATCTGCTCCTCGAAGTCGGGGTGGCTGATGTCCACCACATGTAGCAGCAGGTCGGCCTCGCGCACCTCGTCGAGGGTGCTCTTGAAGGAGTCAACGAGGTCTGTGGGCAGCTTGCGTATGAATCCCACGGTGTCGGCGAGCAGGAACGGCAGGTTCTCCACCACCACTTTTCTCACCGTGGTGTCGAGTGTGGCGAAGAGTTTGTTCTCTGCAAACACCTCGCTCTTCGACATGAGGTTCATGAGCGTAGACTTTCCCACGTTGGTATATCCCACGAGTGCCACGCGGATGAGGCGGCCGCGGTTTTTGCGCTGTGTGGTCTTCTGCTTGTCAATCTCGGCGAGTCGCTCCTTGAGCAGCGACATGCGCTGCAGGATGATTCGGCGGTCCATCTCGAGCTGCGTCTCACCCGGTCCGCGCAGTCCCACGCTTCCCTTTCCGCCTCCCGAACCAGATCCTCCTCCCTGTCGTTCGAGGTGGGTCCATAGTCGCTGCAGTCGTGGCAGCATGTAGCGGTATTGCGCCAGCTCCACCTGCGTCTTGGCGTTGGCGGTCTGTGCGCGCATGGCGAAGATGTCGAGGATGAGGGATGTGCGGTCGAGGATTTTCACCTTCAGCTCGTTTTCGATGTTGCGAATCTGCTTTGCCGAGAGCTCATCGTCGAATATCACCATACCGATTTCTCTCTCTGCGTCTTCCTCGTCGAGTATATATTGCTTTATCTCCTCGAGCTTTCCCTTGCCCACGTATGTAGTCTGGTTGGGACCGTTCACTCTCTGCGTGAATCTCTTCACGGTGACGGCGCCGGCGGTGTCGGCAAGGAATTCCAGTTCGTCGAGATACTCCTTGGTCTTGGCCTCGTCCTGTTCCTTCGTGATGAGTCCCACGAGTACGGCTGTTTCGGCCTTGACTTCTGATATTACGAATTCTTTCATCTATGTCGTTGTCTTATGATATGCTAATATGAAGAAATTATATGCAATAGTAAAATATATGCAAAGATAGTGCAAACCGAATGCAAAATATCAAACTTGTTTGAATAATTTGCTGAGGTGCAGCCTATCTTATGCAAAGATAATGCAAGGCGAGAGCAGAATGAAATAAATGTATTTATTTCTTATGCCGAGCCGAAGCTTATCTTATGCAAAGATAATGCAAGGCGAGAGCAGAATGAAATAAATGTATTTATTTCTTATGCCGAGCCGAAGCTTATCTTATGCAAAGATAAACTAAAAAGCTGATTCAACATATATATTATGGTGAAAAATCTCTTTTGCGACGGGCAATAGCGAATATACAACACAGATATTGTAATTGCGTGTTACTCACAGATATTGTCATTCCGTGTTACTCACAGATAAATTTATTCCGTGTTGCCGTTGTGTCCCCAGCCTGCGGCAGGGACACAAATAAAAAAAGAAACACGGATACCACGGACTTGACACGGATTGGTCTTTCACGGATCTTTTTTTGATTATATTTTAGTCAATGATTCTTGGATTTAGCTTAAGGATTTATTGGGATTTGCGAGTGCTGGGGCACTCCCTTTCCTGGCATCTTGTCCTCAGATTTTCAGACAAAAACTTAGAGAGATAAACCGGCTGCGCAGGAAAGTTGTTATCTATTCGTAATTCTGAACTGTGGGGGAACAATAATTATTACTCCGCATACTGCCATCCAGCCCCCACCTAACCTCCCCCGAAGGGGAGGGACAGATACCATTGGCTATCTGATTATTACCCATGGCAATTTGATTATTACCCATGGCAATCTGATTATCGGTGACTTATCATTAACTATAGTAACCTGCATCCACCAGTCTATGTCAAAGCAGAGTAACTGTCCCTCCCCTTCGGGGGAGGATAGGTGGGGGCTGAAGTGATTGGCTGAAATCAGAAGCAGAGTAATCCGCCTTGGGTTTATCAAGGTTTTTGTTCTTATATAAAAGTTGTTACTCAGCATATCGGCAACAGCCCCCACCTAACCTCCCCCGTAGGGGAGGGACAGATACCATTGTTAGTATTATTGTCGTTAGTAGTTATCTGATTATCATTGGCTTATCAATAGCAATAGTAACTGTCCCTCCCCTTCGGGGGAGGTTAGGTGGGGGCTGATGTGATTGGTTGAAATCAGAAGCAGAGTAATCCGCCTTGGGCTTATCAAGGTTTTTGTTCTTATACCCGTTGGCGGAATTAATTTAAGTTGATAAATATGAGTAAAAAGTTGTACATATCGCTGATTTTTAGTAACTTAGTGGTGATCAAAACATTAAGTTCAAACCATCGTATGTACAACCTTTATACAAAATTCGTCAAAATACTTGAGATATGCAAGCAATTCTCTGAAAATCTCGTCAATGAATCGGGTAATGTTCCACGTCGTGGTCCTGTTCCCAAGTTTTCGGATTTGGAAGTGGTGGCGCTATCCTTGACGGCAGAGACCGAGAGCATTGATAGTGAGAAGTGGTTGTCGTATCGGCTCAACCAAAAGGATTGGAAACCGACATTCATTCCGTTTGCAAAAGCAAGAAAGAGGATTGAGACAATATTCTCACAACTTACAGACCAGTTCCTGGTCATCAGGAACTACGCGAAAATAACGAATGGTTTGTTTGCCAGAATCATTGGCAAAATTAGTGCACTTACCATTCTGCAATACGTAAACTTCATTAACGACAAGCCCATTGGCAGAATTAAGTATGCACTAAATTAATTCCGCCAACAGGTTATCTTTTTATTTGATGATGACTTTCTGCACCTGACTGTTGCCGTTGGCATTGACACGCAGCAGATAGATGCCGGCAGGCAGGTTGCTGATGTGCATAGAGCCACGGCCCTGTGCGATGCGGGTGCCGTTGGTGCCCAGCAGTTCGGCGTGGTCGTATGCACCGCTGATGGTCAATGCGTTGCCATTCTGACTGACGGTGATGTCATTGCCCTTGAACAGCGAATTGATGGCCGATGGGGTTACATCAACGGCTGTGGTACATTCTGACACGCGGCCATCTTTGTAGAAGGCCTGCACGGTGTAGGTGGCTCCGCTCACGGGCGCTTGGTCGATGAAATAGGGATGAGCCACGAACACAGGAGTGTGGTTGAGCTGTTCGCCGTTGCGATAAACGTTGTAAGCCATCAGCTGGTCATCGTAGGCTGGTTCGCCGTCGATGGTGCCATCGGTGATGAGGGCACGGATAGGCCAGATGCACTGGCCCAGCAGGCGTTCTTCCTCGGTGGTATAGACATCAGAGAGCTTGTTCCATGTCTTGCCCTCGTCTTCAGAATAGAGGTCGCTCTTGCCGGGAACGAAGTGTTCAGACGACTGATAATACGCAGGTGTCTGCAGAGCGTCATAGTTGAAGATGCGCACGGCAACGCGGTAGGTCTTGCCGCTTTCAATCTTCACGGGAGCCGACAGCTTGACGCATGAGGACACTGGTTCGTTGAAGCTGTTGGCGAAGGTCTGGCGGGTAACCTCCTTGCCGTCAACATAAACAATGGCCTCGGCCTGTGTGGCCATAATGGTCTCGATGTAGGGGTTGTCGTAGATGAATGTCGATACGCCGGAGATGTATTCGCCCTCGTGGTTGGCCAATTGGGCGGGCTCAAGGTCGATGGCTGTGATGAGTGGTTCGCCTTCGCTGCCTACGCAGAAGTCGGTAATCACATTTCTGCTCTGCAAGTAAGAGGCCTCATAGGTGCCGATGCTGTTGTGCCACATCAGTTGCACGCTCTTGTCGGCATTTTCCATGGCTTTCAGTGCAGAGGGAGTCTTGCCTTCAAGCACATCGCTGATGCCGATGCAGTCGAGGTTCCAGCGCAGTGTGCTCCTGCCCTCGCCGTGGGCATTGAAGCGGATTTGGAACGGTTTGCCGGTCAGACTCTTGTCAAGGTCAACCTTGAAGAAGTTCCACGAATAGGGGTCGAGGTCGTCGGCGCAGATGGATTTCACGGTAATCCAGTTTTCGCCGTCCAGGGCATATTCCACATCCAGATAGTCGGAGTCGAGATCCTGGTCGGGGGTGTTCACCAAGGTATAGCCGGTGTAGAAGCTGACATAGAGTTTGTCGGCATCCTCAGAAGTGAGGAACGGACTGGTGACCACAGACGACCACGGTGTGGTGTTGATAGATGTGGTGCAGAGGTAAGGTGTGGCATTCTCGTAGTTGTTGGCATCGATCGACCACTTGACGAGACAGGCATCGTCGCCGAGTAAACGTTCTGCCCTCCAGTAGTCGTTGCCGGGAACAGGATTGCCATTGGGGTCGAGAGTGGCTTCATCGAAATTGTCGTACAATGGCAGGTCGTTCTTGGCAGAGAGATAGGTGCTGATGGTTTCTGAGGTGGCCGACTCGATTTCGTTGCCGTTGTAGGTGGCGGTGGCCATGATATAAGCATTGTGTGTGCCGGTTCTCACGGTGTGTGTGTAAGAGAACTTGCCGTCGGTGGCTGCTGCAGCATCTATTGTTGCGGCGAGTTGGTCGTCGATATAAACCTTGTAGTTGTTGATGACAGCCCCCTCAGGCACATTCTGGCA
This sequence comes from Prevotella pectinovora, assembly GCF_041323955.1. Taxonomy (NCBI): domain Bacteria; kingdom Pseudomonadati; phylum Bacteroidota; class Bacteroidia; order Bacteroidales; family Prevotellaceae; genus Prevotella; species Prevotella pectinovora. The sequence continues at coordinate 1,867,033 of NZ_JBGLIV010000001.1, read as the reverse complement.
GGCCTCCCAGCGCAGTGTCACCTGGTCGTAGCCGCTGTAGAAGAATGCGGTGGGCTGCGGAGCGGTGATGATGACAGCCTCTGTGCTGGCCAGGGTGATGACCCAACCGCCGCTATAGGATGAGTTGCCTGCAATCACTTTGCCGTCGGCAGATACCGAAACCACCTTGTCTCTGACAAGAGAGGGCAGGTTGCTGATGTCTGTGGCAGCCTTGCTGAGGTAATAGTCGATGTCGGCCAGGGTTTCAGAGGCCTTGTTGTAGTAATACAGTTTGTCGGTGTAATCGACATTGTCGCTGATGGTGCAGAACACGTCGCCGCTGTCGGTGATGGCCAGACCCTTGCACTGGTAGGTGTTGTCGGCATCGGGCAGGGCGATTTCGGCGAAGTGGCCTGTAGTGGTGTCGTAGATGGCGAGCTTTGAAACCACACCATAGCCGTTGCCGTGCATGAGCACATAGCTGCCGTTGGGGCTGATGGCTACGGCCGTTGCGTCGGAATAGGGGCTGTCGCCCAATGATATGGCTGTGGGTTGTGTGGCCGATGTCCACACGATGGGATAGGTGTAGCCGTTTTGGGTGCCTTCGCCGATGATGATGCTGCCATCGGCAGAGATGCCTGTGGCTGATGCGCGTGAGAAGCCTTTGGGCAGGGTGAGTTCCTGATAGGTGTAGCTGTCGCTGTCGGCGTTGTAGGTCCAGAGGCAGGGGATGATTTTCATCCACCACGACTGCAGGTAGCCTGTCACGGTGTTGCCGTCTTCGCTGATGGCTGTGGCGTAGGTGCCGTCGGTCTCGTCGCCCAGTTCGTCGATGGTGTGGTTGCCCATGCCCAACTTATAGGTCTTGTCGTCTTTCCACACGGCGGCGGTGACGATGGGCACATAGGTCACGTCGGCATCGTAGCCCGACTTGTTGGGGCGCTTGCCGTTTTGGCCCATGATGTAGCCGCCGTTCTCGATGGCCAGCAGATGGTCTTTGTCTTTCATGGCACCGGCAATGGCGCCGTTGCTGTTCACGGCTTGGAATTTGCCCGTGTTGTCGTAGTTGTCTTCATCATATTCGGTGCGCCAGTTGGTTTTGCCGTCGGCGGTGGAATAGACGAAGCTGCTGAAATTGGTGACGTTGTCATAACCGAGGTTGTTGCCCACCACATAGCTGCCGTTGGGCGACACGCTGTTGATTGTAGCTTCTGCAAACGACTTGTAGGTGCTTTGCGCATAGGCCATGTGGCCTGCACAGAGCAGCAAGCCGGTAATCAATAGATGTTTTTTGTTACTCATACCCGTTGGCGGAATTAATTTAAGTTGATAAATATGAGTAAAAAGTTGTACATATCGCTGATTTTTAGTAACTTAGTGGTGCTCAAAACATTAAGTTCAAACCATCGTATGTACAACCTTTATACAAAATTCGTCAAAATACTTGAGATATGCAAGCAATTCTCTGAAAATCTCGTCAATGAATCGGGTAATGTTCCACGTCGTGGTCCTGTTCCCAAGTTTTCGGATTTGGAAGTGGTGGCGCTATCCTTGACGGCAGAGACCGAGAGCATTGATAGTGAGAAGTGGTTGTTCGACTATAAATTGCAAGAATACAAGGACAACATTCCCAATCTCATATCAAGGAGACAGTTCAATGACCGCAGGAAGAAAACGGCAGGCCTGTGTGAGGAACTGCGCAAGAGGATTGCCATGGAAATGGATGGCGGAGAGGAACAATTCTTTGTTGACTCCAAGCCGATAAAGGTTTGTAGGGTTGCAAGAGGAAAACGTTGCAAGATGGGACGTACCGGAAATTTCTCGCAAGCTCCCGACTTCGGCTTCTGTGCTTCGCAGAATACGTATTATTTTGGTTATAAGTTACACGCTCTCTGTGGGTTAAGTGGAGTTATCCATTCCTATGATCTGTCAAAGGCAAGTGTGGCTGACCTCCATTATATGAAGGATGTAAAACATACTTATCACGACTGTAGCATCTATGGTGACAAAGGGTATATTGGAGCTGACGTACAGCTTGACTTGTTCGAAACCGCACACATAAGACTGGAGTGTCCGTATCGGCTCAACCAAAAGGACTGGAAACCGACATTCATCCCGTTTGCAAAGGCAAGAAAGAGGATTGAGACAATATTCTCACAACTTACAGACCAGTTTCTGGTCATCAGGAACTACGCGAAAATAACGAATGGTTTGTTTGCCAGAATCATTGGCAAAATTAGTGCACTTACCATTCTGCAATACGTAAACTTCATTAACGACAAGCCCATTGGCAGAATTAAGTATGCACTAAATTAATTCCGCCAACAGGTTACTCATAAGTTTTTTGATTAGGAAAATGGCGGGAACTTTACCCTCCCGCCTATAGGTGTTTTTATTGGTTGAGTCGTGCTCAGAGCATGGCTGAAAGTTCTCTCATTCCTTCGGATGCGCCTTTGGCAATCACATGCAGGTTTTGCTTGGCCGACACGGTGGGTCGAGGGTCAATCAGATAGATGGGTGTGCCAGGCTTGGCAAACCGCATGAGCCCGGCTGCCGGATAGACGGCCAGCGATGTGCCGATGATGATCATGATGTCGGCCTCCATCACTTCGGCGGCAGCCTTCTCGATGTTGGGCACAGCTTCGCCGAAGAAAACGATATAAGGGCGCAGCAGCGAACCGTCGCCCGCCTTTTCTCCCGGAGCCACTTCAAGGTTGTCGGGGGTGAGTGTCTTGATGAAGTGAGGGTTGTCGACATCCCTACTGGAACATACCTTCATCAGTTCGCCGTGCAGGTGGATGACATGCGTGCTGCCTGCCATTTCGTGCAGGTTGTCCACATTCTGTGTCACTACCGTCACTTGGTATTTCTTTTCCAGGTCGGCCACCAGGCGGTGTCCGTCGTTGGGCTTGGCGGCAAGCAGTTTGCCGCGCAGCATGTTGTAGAAGTCGTTGACATACACAGGGTCTCTTTCCCATGCCTCGTGTGTGGCCACACGCTCCACGGGGTGTTGTTCCCACAAGCCATCTTCGTCTCTGAATGTGCTGAGTCCGCTTTCAGCGGAAATGCCGGCACCGGTAAGCACTACAATTTTTTTCATTGTACAGTCTTCTTCAAGATGTTTCGGCCACAAAGTTAAAAAATAATTTTAAACGTATGCTGTTTGTCTTTGCTTTTTCTGTGTTTTGATGTTTTTTGGGAGATTTTTCTATAATTATGTCTATGTAATCGGATAAAAATATTACCTTTGATTATCATTGGCTTATCAATAGCAATAGTAACTGTCCCTCCCCTTCGGGGGAGGTTAGGTGGGGGCTGATGTGATTGGTTGAAATCAGAAGCAGAGTAATCCGCCTTGGGCTTATCAAGGTTTTTGTTCTTATATAAAAGTTGTTACTCAGCATATCGGCAACAGCCCCCACCTAACCTCCCCCGAAGGGGAGGGACAGATACCATTGTTAGTATTATTGTCGTTAGTAGTTATCTGATTATCATTGGCTTATCAATATCAATAGTAACTGTCCCTCCCCTTCGGTGGAGGTTAGGTGGGGGCTGATGTGATTGGTTGAAATCAGAAGCAGAGTAATCCGCCTTGGGTTTATCTTGGTTTTTGTCTTAAAATCATCAGCCGATGTATTGGCTAAGACAAAGGAATGCAGACCCACTCCCTTTACTGGCGTTGTCGGTTTTTACGGTTCAAATTACAGATGTCTCCTCATCGCATCCCCCTCAAGACCAGGCAACACAAAAATAATCTACTCCTTGTCATTGCATTTCCAATCAAAAACTGTATCTTTGCACGTGGTGGATGCCTTGGCTTCCCCCTCAATACGACTGTAGCATGACGAGGCCATGCGCTCACGCCCCTATGGGCAAGCCGGCGCAAGGCGGAAAAAAGAAAATCAAAGACACATAATATTATAAAAACAAAACATTATGGCAACAAAACCAGATTTCAAGTATGCTCCTATGTTCCAGATGGGCAAGGACAATACTGAATACTATCTGCTCACCAAAGAGGGTGTGTCGGTAGGAGAGTTCGAAGGAAAGAAAATCCTGAAGGTGACAAAAGAGGCGCTCACAGCCCTGGCACAGCAGTCTTTCCACGACGTGGAGTTCATGCTCCGCAGAGAGCACAACCTGCAGGTGGCCAAGATCCTCAGCGACCCGGAGGCTTCAGAAAACGACAAGTATGTGGCTCTGCAGTTTCTGCGCAACGCCGAAACGGCAGCTAAGGGAATTCTCCCGTTCTGCCAGGACACCGGTACTGCCATCATCCACGGAGAGAAGGGACAGCGCGTGTGGACAGACTTCGAGGATGAGGAGGCTCTCTCTCGCGGTGTTTACAACACCTTCACCGAGGACAACCTGCGCTACTCCCAGAACGCACCGCTCAACATGTATGACGAGGTGAACACACGCTGCAACCTGCCGGCACAGATTGACATCGAGGCTACAGAGGGCGACGAATACCGCTTCGTGTGCGTGGCAAAGGGTGGCGGTTCTGCCAACAAGACATACTTCTATCCGATGACAAAGGCCACGATACAGAACGAGGGCACACTGCTCCCATTCCTCGTGGAGAAGATGAAGAGTCTCGGAACGGCAGCTTGTCCGCCATACCACATCGCATTCGTAATCGGCGGTACATCGGCTGAGAAGAACCTGCTCACCGTGAAGCTCGCCTCTATAAAATACTACGACTCGCTGCCTACTACCGGCGACGAGACAGGACGTGCCTTCCGCGACATCGACCTGGAGAACAAACTCCTGGAGGAGGCACACAAGATCGGACTCGGAGCACAGTTCGGAGGCAAATACCTGGCTCACGACATCCGCGTGATCCGTCTGCCACGCCACGGCGCAAGCTGCCCAATCGGTATGGGAGTGAGCTGCTCGGCAGACCGCAACATCAAGGCGAAGATCAATGCCGACGGTATCTGGATCGAGAAGATGGACAGCAACCCGTCGGAGCTGATTCCTGAGGAATACCGCAACCCGGGCGAGGGAGCAAAGGGTATCGAGATTGACCTCGACAAGGGTATCGACGCAGTGCGCGCCGAACTCACGAAATATCCTGTCAGCACCCGCGTAAACCTGAAGGGCACCATCATCGTGGCGCGCGACATCGCACATGCCAAGCTCAAGGCGCGTCTCGACGCAGGAGAGGAGATGCCGGCATACTTCAAGGATCATCCTATCCTTTACGCCGGACCGGCAAAGACTCCGGAGGGATATCCTTGCGGATCTATGGGACCTACCACTGCCAACCGCATGGACCCATACGTAGACGAGTTCCAGTCACACGGAGCATCGCTCGTGATGATTGCCAAGGGCAACCGCGGACAGGTGGTCACCGACGCATGCCAGAAGCACGGCGGTTTCTATCTCGGCACCATCGGCGGTGTGGCTGCAGTGCTCTCACAGAGCTCTATCAAGAGCATCGAGTGTGTGGAATATCCGGAGCTGGGCATGGAGGCAATATGGAAGATCACCGTTGAGGACTTCCCTGCATTCATCCTCGTTGACGACAAGGGCAACGATTTCTTCAAGCAGCTCAAGCCTTGGTGTCCTAACTGCAAGTAAGTTTAAACCCAAAACGCCCTAATGACCATTGGGGTTAAACCCAAAACGGTCATTAGGCCGTTTATTGTATTTTATATTTACTGCTTGCAGTCTTTTGTTTTTTATAAGGCGTCTTTTGCTTGTTTTTAATTCGTAATAGCTCGCTATTACTCATTAAAAGCCAAACAAAATCCACTCTTCTAAAAGAACAAAATCCAGGCAAGCCCTAATGACCGATTTGGGTTAAAACAAAGGCATTATAATAATCCGGCAGAAACGTTGACCAGCGTGTCGCGTTCCTGCCGGATTTTTTCGTCCGTTTCCTCACGAAATGTGAGAGAAACCTATTGCATTCCCTCATAAAATGTGTATATTTGCAGCGTTATTCCCTCACGAAATGTGTATGAAACGGCATTTGTTCCCTCACGAAATGTGTGAGTAATGGTGTTCGTTCCCTCACGAAATGTGTATGGAATGATGCTTGAATAGTTGCTAAGTACTTGAGACTTAGTATGTTCAGTATGTTTATTGTGGATTAAAAGTATAAGGTATGGAAAGGACGGCAATCAAAGCACTCCAGGAATGGAAGGCGAAGGCATATCGTAAACCTCTTATAGTGGAGGGGGCGCGACAGGTGGGAAAGACCTGGCTCGTGAAGGAGTTTGCACGCCGAAACTACAGGCAGCTGGCTTATGTCAACTTTGAGGAGATGAAGATATTGCGCAATTTCTTTGAACAGGATTTCGATATTCCGAGGATTCTCACGGCTATAGGTGCCGTGACGGGTGTGACGTGCAGTGAGGGCGACACGCTGATTTTCCTCGATGAGATACAGGCTGCTCCGCATGCCGTCACTTCGCTGAAATATTTTGCAGAGAATGCTCCCGGATATCATGTTATCGCTGCCGGATCGCTGCTCGGGATAGAGCTGCATCGCGGAGAGTCGTTCCCCGTGGGAAAAGTGGATTTTCTCACCCTTCATCCGATGAGCTTCGTGGAGTTCGTGATGGCGATGGGAGAGGAGAACCTGTCTGAAGTGCTGATGGCAGGCGACTGGAATATGATGGCGATGCTCTCGCCCAAGTTTCAGGAGCTGCTCAGGTATTATTACTTTGTAGGCGGAATGCCCGAGGCGGTGTTGAGCTTCAGTCGCAACCGGGACTGGAAGGAGGTGAGGGCGCTGCAAACGGCGATACTCAGCAGTTATCAGAGGGATATGTCGAAGCATGCCCCTTCAGAGATTGTGCCGCGCATCGTGGACTTGTGGAAATCGCTTCCGGCACAGTTGAGCAAGGAGAACAGGAAGTTTGTGTATGGAGTAGTGAGAGAGGGAGCAAGGGCGCGTGAGTATGAGATAGCCCTGCAGTGGCTTCAGGATGCCGGACTGATATACAAGGTGTGTAACGTGAAGGCTCCCCGGTTGCCGCTTGTGAGTTATGAAGACAGGGCGGCGTTCAAGATTTTCGTGCTCGATGTGGGGCTGCTTGGCGCCATGTCCAGTCTGAAGCCCACTACTATAGTGGCTGGCAACAGTATCTTCACCGAATTCAAGGGAGCGCTGACCGAACAGTATGTGTTCCAGCAGCTCATCCTCAGATACTCGCCATATTATTATTCAAAGGCAGCCAGCACACAGGAGATAGACTTCCTGCTTCAGGATGACGAAGATGCCATCGTGCCGCTGGAGGTAAAGGCAGAAACGAACGTCAGGGCGAAAAGCCTGCGCCAGTTCGTTGCCGACAATCAGTCGCCTAAGGCATTCCGCATCTCGATGAACGACTACAAGGAGGAGGAATGGGTCACTAATGTTCCTCTGTATGCCGTGGACGGATTCGTGTTTTAGTGACGGATTTGTCATGATATATATGAACCGCTTTCCGACATCAGCCCCCACCTATCCTCCCCCGAAGGGTAACCCATCCTAGCCTTCCCCAAGGGAAGGGACAAGTTACTTTGGCGACTGATTTCAGTCAATCACCTTAGCCCCCTCTCGTTCTCCCCCGTAGGGGAGAAGCTAGTTACCATTGTTAATGATAAACCACTGACAATCTAGTAGCTACAGACAATAATCAAAAGCCAATGGTATCTGTCCCTCCCCTTCGGGGGAGGCTAGGTGGGGGCTGATATGATTGGCTGAAATCAGTTGCAGAGTTACTTGTTCCTTCCCTTGGGGAAGGTTAGGATGGGTTGCCCTTGGGGAAGGTTAGGATGGGTTTGAGAACGAGAGGGGGCTGAAGTGATTGGCAGAAATCATAGGCAGAGGATGGAACAGGCGGTTATAGTCTTGATTGCCTATAGGGGAAATAGCCTGATGAACGACATTTATTTCCCGTTACAATATTTTCCCATTGCAATATTTTCCGATACAAAAAAAATAGAGACCACCTCTTGTTGATGGCCTCTATTTTTATTCAGTTATATGTTGTCCGGTCAGCGGTTGCTATGCCCGGACAGTCTGTTCTTTCATCATCCGATTCCACTTGAAGTAGCCGGCTACGGCGATTGCTACATATAGTCCGTAGAGTCCTGCCTTGAAGGGGATGCCCTTCACCACATAGAGATAGCAGCACACCACGTCTACCGCAATCCAGAACAGCCATTGCTCGATGTATTTCTTTGCCAGCGCCCACAGGCCGATGAAGCTCAGGGCATTGGTGAAGGAGTCGAGCAGCGGCACCGTACTGTTGGTGAACTCCACCAGAATCCAGTATGTCGCCGCCCATGCCGCCACAAACGCCACAGCCACCGGAGCATATCTCCTTGCCTGCATGTGGGTGATGGGCAGTGCGTTCTTCGGTGCGTCGCCCATCCTCACGCCTTTGGCGAAGAGCGTCTTTATCGCCGTGCCGTATCGCCACATGGCATATCCGTAGATGCCGGCGAGGGTGTAGTATGCCGCCATTCCGGCGTCGCCGTATAGTCCGTGGCTCCAGTAGAGCCAGATGTCGAGAGCCGGCATTATGATGCTCACGAGCCAGAGGGCGATATGTGCGCGGTATTCCAGCCAGATATACAGTAGGCCCAGCAGCGTGGTGAAGATGTCGAGCCAGTGTTCGGTGATAAATTCAGTCATGATGTAGTCTTATGATCCCAGTGGGAAGTATTCCGTCATTTATAATCTCGATGGGATGTTTCCCCGTCAACTTAGAATCTCAGCGTGATGTTACCCATCATCGTGAATCCCGCTGCCGGCACATATCCCAGATAAGACTTGCGGGTGTCGCCCTCATACCATCCCCAGTCGTAGCCCATCACGGCATAGTGGCGGTCGAAGATGTTGTTGAGGTCAAGACCGAGCTTCACACTCTTCAGTCCGCAGCCCTTCAGGTTGATGGTGTAGCTCATGTTGATGTCGGTCTGAGAGAAGCTTGGCAGCTGGCGCTCGCTGCTCTCAGAGTTGTCCACATATTGCTTGCTCACGAAGTTGGTGTGCCATGTGGCGTTGAAACCCTGATAGTGGAAATCCAGGAATCCGTTGAGTATGGCGCTTGGCGAGTAGGCGAGGGTAGACTTGTCGTAGTGGTTCACGTGGTCGCCCAGATATTCGTCGAAGTCCTTTATCTTGTTCTGGCTCAGAGCGGCGTTTCCCTCCACGCTCATCCATGAGAGCGGTGCCCATCCTGCGGTCAGCTCCACACCCATGCGGTAGGAGTCCTTGATGTTTGTGGTCAGTGCCTCGCCGATGTCGCTCGTTTGTCCTGTCTGTGCAATCTGGTTGTCGTAGGCCATATAGTAGAAGTTTGCTCCGGCGTGCCAGTTGTTGCCAGTATACTGGTATCCCAGTTCATAGTCGGTCACCTGCTCCTTCTTCGGGTAAGGATAGTTGCCGTTGTCGGTATAGTTGTTGCGCTCCGGCTCACGGTTTGCGAGCGATACCGATGCGTAAGCCTTGTGTCCGCCGTTGGTGTAGCTCACTCCGGCCTTCGGGTTGAAGAAGTTGAAGTCGTCGTCCACGTCGAGTCGCTGTGCGTAGTAGTTGCCGTCGCTTCCCGTCACGAACTTGTCGTTGATGCCGTCGGTCTTGTATCCCACGTGGCGGTACTGCAGGTCGGCGAATACGTTCCAGTTGTCGAGGAATGTGTATGCTGCCTTCACGAATGCGCTGTAGTCATCCTTGCGTGCGTCGGAGTCGTAGTATTTGTATTTGCCGTGGTTGTCGAAGTATTTATGTTCCAGTGCCTCGTCCTTGATGTATGTGAGATATCCCCAGTGGCTGCCGCGGAACTGCTGCAGGTTCACTCCTCCGGTCACGTCCCACTCCTCGTCCTTGTAGTTCACGTTGTACACCAGTCCGTAGGCGTTCTGTGTGAGTCCCTTCAGTCTCACGGCGTCGCTCTTGATGAACTTGCCTGCGTCGTTGCGTTCGTTGATGCCGAATTTCTCAGCCAGCGACTTCTTCACCTTCAGGTCCTTGTAGTATCCGCGTCCGTAGGTGTAGTGCAGGGCGGCATTGTGAGTCCAGTGTTCAGAGGGTTGCCATGTGGCAGAGAGGATGTTGTGGTTCTGGTAGAAATTGTCCGTCGTGCGGTCCCATGGAGTGCCGTCGCGGTAGGTGAATGGAGTAAGCTTGTAGTTGCCGTTCTCATCCTTGTCGTAGTTTCCGAGCAGTGTGTTGCTGCGTCCCAGGCCCATCTCGTATATCTGCTTGTAAGACTCAGTTCCTTCCGGTCCGGTGATATAGTTCCAGGCCTGTCCGGTCTTCTCGAAGTTTCCGATATTCTTGTATCTTATCTGGAAGTTGTCGCCCAGCCATGTCAGTCCGCCGTAGTATGAGCCCGAGCGTCCGCGAGTGCCGTCAACGAATCCGTCGGTTGCCGTTTCGTGGTATGCTCCGTCGAATATCAGGTGGTTGAAGAGCAGTCCGGTGGAGAAGCTTGCACCCGTGTTGTAGGTGTTGTAGGTGCCGTAGGAGCCGGTCAGCTCGGCGAACGGCTTCACCTGAGGCGCCTGTGTGGCGAGAGAAATCGAACCTCCGAACGCACCGTCACCGTTTGTCGACGCTCCCACACCTCTCTGTATCTGCACGCTGCCCAGCAGTGCTGCATAGCTGTTCATGTTAGCCCAGAACACCTGCTGGTCTTCAGGCGAGTTGAGTGCCACTCCGTCGAGAGTCACGTTGATGCGGCTTCCCGCAGCACCACGCATGCGGAGGTATGTCGTTCCCGTTCCGATACCGTTCTCGCTCCATGATATTATTCCCGGTGTGCGAGAGAAGAGGTATGGCAGTTCGCGGCCCGTAGTGGAGAAGTCTTTCAGTTCCGATTTCTCGATGTTTGCCACGGCGAATGGAGCGTTCTTCTGTGCTCTCACTGCCTTCACCACCACCTCGTTGAGCTGGCGCACCTTCACGGTGTCTACGTCTTTCTGTGCAAGGGCGTTCTGTGCGCATAGCGTACATACCACTGCCATTGCCACTTGGTTGATTCTTTTCATCTTAACCTGTTTTTTTTATTGTTGTTTTGTTACTTTTGGCTTCCCTTTTCTGTCGTGGGAATCAGTTGCGCTGCATCTGTTCCTGCATCTCTCAATCTCTGCCGAAGCGGAGTACCCTCCATCTCCCAATCATTGCCAAAGCGGAGTACCCTGCATCTCCCAATCTCTGCCGGAGCGGAGTAACCTGCATCTCCCAATCTCTGCCGGAGCGGAGTAGCCTGCATCTCCCCTACGGGGGAGACCGAGAGGGGGCTGATGTTCATTGGCAGGGTAACCTGTTCCTTCCCTTCGGGAAGGTTAGGATGGGTTATCCTACGGGGGAGACCGAGAGGGGGCTGAAGTTCATTGGCAGGGTAACCTGTTCCTTCCCTTCGGGAAGGTTAGGATGGGTTATCCTACGGGGGAGACCGAGAGGGGGCTGAAGTTCATTGGCAGGGTAATTTGTCATGATATGCCAAGGGCGCAGACTTCCAGCCCCCACCTAACCTCCCCCGTAGGGGAGGGACAGATACCCTTGACTGCCTGATAGCTAAAGATGTGTTTCCCTGTTTCTCCACGATCAGTAATGAAGCCAATAGCGGTGGGCATTATGGTTTCTGAGAGTTGCCATATTGCCCGTCGTTTTCGTTAATGAATCAAGGGGAGTGTAGTCATTGTAGTCGTTTTCGCCTACGCCGGCATTATCCGGATCAGGTCTGTAGGGTATGGTCTCAGCATCCGCAACGGCGGCAGCACCCCTTAGCCGGCAGTTTGCCGACCGGGTGCAAAGTTACGTCTTTATTATGTCACGGCAAAATATTTCTCCACCTTTCCGCCTTTTTCAGCTATTTCACGAGTCGACGAGTTGACGAGTTGACGAGGAGTTTTCCGTCACCTACTCGTATCTTCTCCGCTATTTCTCAAGTCGCGAAGTTGCTATATATATAATAAGGTGAGATGGCGTGTAATTCATTCAAATATTTTCGACACGGCGTATAGGGGAATTATGTCGATGCGCTTGTTGGCGGGACTCATGAACGAACCGAAATTCTCGAGCGAACATCTGATGCCGCGGGATATGTGCTTCTGTTGGTTGTTCATAAGTGAATACATGCTGTTCATCGAACCTTTCACTCCCGATTTCACCTCTATCGGCACTATTTCGTTGCCTTTTGTTATCACGTAGTCCACTTCGGCGCAGGTGCCTTTGTTCATATTCTGCCAGTAGTATAGCTGGTGGCGCTTCTGGGGTGATGAATATTTTATCAGTTCCAGTCCGGCAATCATTTCAGACACGCTTCCCTTGTCCACGAGGTCTGTACTGCTTTCCAGCATCATCACCTTCACTATTTCGTCAGTGTCGTCGTCGATGCCGAGTATGCCGAGCAGTATGCCGCTGTCGAGAATCAGGTATTTCACCACTCTCTCATTTATCTCCGCTCCGAGCGGCACTCCGTTGGCATCCGTGTGGTAGGCAGGGATTATCAGTCCGGCGTCGCACAGCATTCCGATGGCGTTTTTCACTTCTGCCGACCTGTAGTCTCCTTCCACCCTGTTGCATACGAATTTTCCTCCCGTCTGTCGGGCTATGCTTATCAATGTACGTCTCAGGAGCGTGGGGTTTGCTTTGGCGCCATATTTCGCGAAGTCGTCTTGATAGCCCTGTATTATTTCATTCACCACATCGCTGCTGTATCTGTACGACCCTGTCTCTGCGTATGTTGCCACTGCTTCAGGCATTCCTCCCGTGAGCATGAAGCTGCGAAACCGTTCTGTTATCCTGTTGTAGAATGGGGTGGGGAGAGGGTTGTCCGGTCCGCATTCCCTTTTGGCCGCCAGCAGTCCGTCGTCGCCTGTTGCCATCAGGAATTCGTCGAACGACATGGGGTAAACGAACAGCGAGCTGACGCGTCCCACTCCGAACGACGAAAGGTCTTTGAGTGCGAATTCCAGGAGCGATCCTGCCGCAATGACGTGGAGTTCCGGATAGTCTTCTTTGAAGAACCACAGACTGTGTATCACATCCTCGCTTTTTTGTATCTCGTCGAGAAAGAGCAGTGTCTTGCCGGGTGTCACGGGCACGTTGAAATAGTCAGACAGTTTTCTTGTGATGTCCTTCACGTCGCGGTTTCCCTTGAACAGTTCTGCCAGTTCGGGAGTCTTTTCGAAATTTACTTCAATGAAGTGTTTGAAGCACTTTCCCAAATGGCGCACCGTGGATGATTTTCCCACCTGTCTGGCTCCCCTCACGAGCAGGGGCTTTCGGCGAGGACTGTCTTTCCATTCCAGCAAAGCCTTGTCGATGCTTCTTGTCAAATAATCAGCTGCCATATAAGTCCTTTATTTTCTCTACAGTTAGTGATTGCGTGTAGAGGTTGTTATTGTTTTCAGAATCTTGTGTGAGTTATTACTCTCGTTGCAAAGTTACTGATTATTTATCATATATCACTGTTTTTCAATGCTTTTTGCTAAAAGAAAGACCTATCAGGCATTGTTTTCTGCTAAAAGATAGACCTATCGAGTGTTGTTTTCTGCTAAAAGAAAGACCTATCAAGCGCTGTTTTCTGCTAAAAGATAGACCAATCAAGCATTGTTTTCTGCTAAAAGATAGACCTATCGGGCATTGTTTTCTTCAAAATCTTTGATTCTCGGAAATCAGGGACTACTCTTAGATTTGGCTATTTCATAAGCTGAAGATGCCATATAATACTAAAATCAAACAAATAGGCTGGATTTTAAGAAATCAAGGTCATTTCTTTGATTTTGCAAAATAAAAGCATTAACTTTGCACAGTTAACATTAAGCTCTAAAGCAGCCAAAGCGCGAATTCAACAAGCATGTGCTTGGATAGACTTATATCCGAACACTTGTTGCTATCTCCATAAAGGTTCTTTTTCCCATCCTTGTGGAAAGCCCATGGCATGTAAATCAATATTGGGATAATCTGCAAACAATCTGAGTAGAGAGCTTTTTAAATCCATACAAGGAGTTATAGTTTGCTCCATATATAATAAGGTGCATAACTGATGGTAAAGTTTGATAGGCTTTTGGGTTGGAGCAATCCAAGAAAGTGGAAGCCGATTTGGCAATTGTGGCTTCAAGGCAAAACGCCTGTTCCATATACGGGCATGGTGAGCACAACAATTGCGAAGCACGGTTATACACCTTATCCAACTTTCCAAGTAAGTGTATTGAGGTAGTCCAAACTCTCTTGCCACTTGCTTTTTGAGACGATTATCCTTGAACAGACAAAATAATTTGGAAAGCGTACCAAACGAAACGACCTCCAATGTTTTCCACACAGGAGGGAGAGAAGGGAAAGTATATTTCTCGGAATGCTCCTTGATGAAATCTTCATTTGAACGAGACACCTCTTTCTTGATATTGTCAAGGCAGCCTTCATAAAAGTCTGCATTCTTGAACAATGATGCATCCATAAACCAAAATGCGCCATGCTCCATAGAGAATATCTGAATCATTTTGGTCCGAAGAGAAATCTCTATATCTTGAATTGCCTTGAATATAAGTTGACGAAGTTCTTTGTCAAAGAGATAAAGGTCGATGGCTTGTTCAAATGTACTACCCAGTTTATAATGATGAAACTGTCTGTCTTCCTCCATATATCGTAGGTAACTGGCAATACGAAAATAACTGATATTGCGAAGCTGCAATTTGGCAATTGCAATATCTTCTATCACCAGCCCTCTGTTCTGGAGCAAGGCAACCTGTTCATCTACGTTTATCGGTTGTTTGTCGTAATCCATATACCCTTTATAAAAAGCGAAGTCCCACCGTGGTACGCATCGTTGAGAGGCGTGGTGGGATTTGTTGCTGCAAAAATACTCTTTTTTATTGGACACTCCAAATATTTTTCTTCAAAATCTGCTTGTCAAATATGGATTTTAACGTAAAAAGTTCCAATTTCCAAGGTTTTCTCCTTGTAAGCTATGCGAGATTTAGAAAAATATCGTATCTTTGTCCCCGAATTAAGGCGTTCTTTGCATATTGCAAAATACAGAAACGAGCAGAAGTCCGCTCGTTTCCATATTGTTACCTATATTATAAAGGCAAACGCCTAACTTCCTGATATTCAACCAAAGTCCAATTTAGTATGAGTTAGATTCGTTACCATAATTATGGCACAGATGAATCTTACCCCATTGGACGATGTGCTTGACAAGCACTTTGGAAAAGTTGGACCATAGATTTAGGCGTGGCTGGAAAAGTGGCCTTGTGGTAAAAGCTGCAAGGCGAAGTAAAAAACCGCAAGGCTGCAAGCAGTGATTGAACGCTGCATCCAGCCGGCTGGCGACCGTCTTGTGTGGGATTATCTGAAGAGGTCGTCAAGTGTCAATACGGATACGAAAAGGTCGGAATATTCGTTCTTCGCCAGTTCCGTGCCGCCGATATATGTGAGGTGGAAGGTGTCAATATTTTGCAAATTCCTGCAAAAAACAACGTTTATTCCGCTACGAAGGGTGTGAAATGAGGGTTGGCGGCGGAATAAACGGCGTTTTAACACGATTTTAACATAAGGGTACCATTGGGGTTTCCTTGGATTTAGGCATTTACCCGTCTCCAGATATGATATTCTGACAACAAATATCCGCCCCTGCGATTTCAGACAAAAACCGGGATAACCCCAAGGCGGATTACTCTGCTACTGAATTCAGTCAATCACTTTAGCCCCTCTCGTTCTCAAACCCATCCTAGCCTTCCCCAAGGGAAGGAACAGGTTACTCTGCTTTGTCAAAAACTTCAGCAAATCAATTCAGCCAATGAACATCAGCCCCCACCTAGCCTCCCCCGAAGGGGAGGGACAGTTACTATTGCTGTTGATAAGCGATTGATAATCAGATAACTGCAAATGATAATCAGATAACTGCAAATGATAATCAGATAACTATCATGTGGCCAATGGTATCTGTCCCTCCCCTTCGGGGGAGGTTAGGTGGGGGCTGAAATCTGTATGCGAAGTCACTTGTTCCTTCCCTTTGGGAAGGTTAGGATGGGTTTGAGGTTAGGTGGGGGCTGAAATCTGTATGCGAAGTAACTTGTTCCTTCCCTTTGGGAAGGTTAGGATGGGTTTGAGGTTAGGTGGGGGCTGATGTCGATATGCTGAGTAACAATTTTTATTTAAAGACAAAAACCAAGATAAACCACAAGAGCGCCCTACATGTTTCCCTCTATGATCTTCACTATGCGGTCGTCGGTAGACAGCATCCAGTTCAGGTCGGCAGGCTGCCGCAACCGTCCGTCGCGGGCATTTAGATATGGCGAGTTGGCGGCGCGGAACACGAAGCGGCTGATTTCCTCGTCGGTATAGTTCTGTCGGAGCCTGACGAGCCTCTTGCGCCTCTCGCCGTTTACCACCCTGATGGGGCGCAGCCTGCTGTTCGTGGATGTCAGCACACTGTTCCAGTAGTTGCTGAAATATGCCAGAAAGCTCTCGATGCGCGCTTCTTTGCCGCCTGCTGCCGATGGTGTACTTCCTTTACTGTGCGAACTGGTAGTATTGACACAACCGCCATCTTTGTTAGCTGCTGATGCCTCTGCATTCTCTTTAGTAGCCGCTTCTTTCGTTCCAGAGCCCTTGTCACAGTCGTTTTCGCCCTTATCACAGTCGTTTCTTCCCTTGTCAGGAGAGTCAGAAGCTTTGTTTTCTGAGGTTTTCAGACTACTGTCATTCTCTCCGCCATTGTCTTCAGCGAGAGAATTTCTCTTCTCTTCTGCTCTTTCTTTTTCTTTATCTTTTTCTTTTAGGGGGTGCAGGGGGAGATTTTCTTTTTCTTTCTTTTGTGCATAAACCATCGCAGAAGTGCCTGTATATGGGCGTTCTGAAGCTGTCGTACAGTCGTTTCCGCCCTCTTCAACGTCCTCCTCGCTATCCTCCTCACCGGCATCAGCCGGCATGTCGCTGGGGTTGAGAGACAGGCGTCCGTCGTTGAAGCAGAAGAGGTGGTAGTCCTCCGCCACGCTTTTCACCAGTTGCTCGTCCACACGGAAGTCGAATGCCAACACCTTGTAGTCGTCTATTGCATATTCGCACCTGTCAGACTCGGCAATCTTCTCCATCAGCATGTGATACACGGCATAGCCCTCAATACCGTGGTCCATGCGCAGTTTCAGTATGCGGTCATCGTTGCGTGATGCCGCGATGGGGTAGGAGCGTACAGCTTTTCTGCCTCTCCTCGATCTTGTCTTTCGCTCTCTTGCGATTCTCGTTGTGGTGTTTCTCATGGAATTTATTTTTTATATTACATAGAATGTTCAGATTACCGTTTTGTGGGTAGAATACTACATTGAATGGTCAGATGGCCGTTTAGTGTATTATCGTAATGTTTCCGTTTACCTGTATGGATAATTTCACGCAAAAGTATCGAAAAGGAAAATTCCGATGTCCAGTTTCATACGGTTATGGTATCTTGATTGATGTTATGATGTTGTTCTGCCACTGACATCAGCCCCCTCTTGTTCTCAAACCCATCCTAACCTTCCCCAAGGGCAACCCATCCTAACCTTCCCCAAGGGAAGGAACAAGTTACCCTGCTTTGTCAAAGACTTCTTCAGCCAATGACATCAGCCCCCACCTAGCCTCCCCCGTAGGATAACCCATCCTAGCCTTCCCCAAGGGAAGGAACAGGTTACCCTGCCAATGAACTTCGGCCCCCTCTCGTTCTCCCCCGTTGGGGAGATGCAGGTTACTCTTGTTTTGTCAAAGACTTCTTCAGTCAATGAACTCCAGCCCCCTCTCGTTCTCCCCCGAAGGGGAGATGCAGGTTACTCCGAATTGTTAAAGACAGGTTGATGCAGGTTAGTCCGAATTATTAAAGACAGATGGATGCAGGTTACTCTGGTTAATGACAAATGTTTGATAATAAGACATCTATAGATAACAATTATATAGCCAATGGTATCTGTCCCTCCCCTACGGGGGAGGCTAGGTGGGGGCTGAAGTTGGAAAGCGGTTCATATATATCATGACAAGTTACTCCGACAATGATTCCTGCCAATCACTTCAGCCCCCTCTCGTTCTCAAACCCATCCTAACCTTCCCCAAGGGAAGGAACAAGTTACCCTGCCAATGAACTTCAGCCCCCTCTCGGTCTCCCCCGTAGGGGAGATGCAGGTTAGTCCGAATTGTCAAAGACTGGTGGATATAAGTTACTCCGAATTGTCAAAGATAGATTGGTGCAGGTTAAAGACTTGTTGGTGCTGGTTACTCTTGTTGATGTGTCAAACGTTTCATTTCATAGGGATTTTTGTGCAGTTTTGGGCACGGTGCTTGCCCACTTGGGGCAAGCACGTTTCCCTACATGGGCAAGCACGTTGCCCCACTTGGGCACGTTTGCTGCACGGATGTTGCCCATTTGTCCCCAATATGGCAGACTCCGTCTGGGCTTAAGCAGAATCCTGCTTGTCCACTTGTTTGCGACGAACCAAGAGTATCTGTCCCTCCCCGTTGGATAACCCATCCTAGCCTTCCCCAAGGGAAGGGACAAGTTACTTTGGCGACTGATTTCAGTCAATCACATTAGCCCCCTCTCGTTCTCCCCCGTAGGGGAGAAGCTAGTTACCATTGTTAATGATAAACCACTGACAATCTAATAGCTACAGACAATAATCAAAAGTCAATGGTATCTGTCCCTCCCCTACGGGGGAGGCTAGGTGGGGGCTGATATGATTGGCTGAAATCAGTTGCAGAGTTACTTGTTCCTTCCCTTGGGGAACGTCAGGATGGGTTGCCCTTTGGGAAGGTTAGGATGGGTTTGAGGTTAGGTGGGGGCTGTTGTCGATATGCTGAGTAACAATAGCGATACCGCCAGGAAAAGGGAGTGCCCCAGCACTCGCAAATCCCAATAAATCAACCCCAAATCCAAGAATCATTAGCTCAATAATATCAAAAAAATCCGTGAAAGACCAATCCGTGTCAAGTCCGTGCTATCCGTGTTTCTTTTTTGATTTGTGTCCACGCCGAAGGCTGGGGACACACAACGACAACACGGAATAAATTAATCTGTGAGAAATAAGGTATAAATTAATCCGTGAGAAATGGTGTCCATCAGCCTTCGGCGATGTCCACCGGTCTAAAATGAAACACGGATATCACCGATGCACACGGATAAATCATCACTGATCATTTTAGACCTGTTTTTTTGATTTAATTTGGGATTTTCTATGGATTCGCGAGTGCCACAGGCGCTCCCTTTCCCTTAGTCAATAGCATCATTAATACTTCACTGTTGTGTCTACATATTCCTTTGTGCAGTCCCCCAAAATGCAGTCCTTATATAGTCGCGTTTTGGTAAATTCATGCGCGAAATTTACAAAACAGGTGATTTTGTAAGAAATTGGCCATTTTTTGTAAATTATATCCTACTGACTTTATCCGGAAATCGCTTACTTTGCAGGCGAAAACAATGCCTTTAGTGGCCTAACAATGCCTTTAGTGGCCTAACAATGCCTTTATTGGCATAACACAAAAACATGTTTAATAATTAAAACCCAACTGATTATGAAAAAACTAAACCGTAACCAACAGTCAGTCATCCCGCGGCTCCTTGAGAGATATCCAAGAGGCGGAGCCTGGATGCGCATGTTCTTCATGCTTGTGATAATGATGATGTCGTCAGCGTTTGCGATGGCGCAAGAAACGTATGGCATCAAGATTGCCGGAGAGGATATTACGGGCTACAACCGTTATGACCTCACCGAAATCAGCGGAGTGAGCGGCAAGGTGTCTTTCGATCCGAACACAAGAACCCTGACGCTCGACAACGCCACTATTGAGGCAAATGACTATAACGCCATCTTGAACGAAACCTGCGACTACCTTTCGATAGAGTTGATCGGCACAAACACCATTTATGTTACTGGCGCGGCTGGCATAAAGTTGAAAGAGGAGACGACAATTTGGAGCAACAGCGGCGGAAAACTCAGCGTAAAGAGCGACGGATGCGCCTTGCTCTTCGGCGGTTGTCCTCTCGAAATCAGCAACTGCTGGTTGGAGGCAGAGGGCGCATGGGGCATATCCGCAAACAACAATGTGGCAGAAGAGGTGCTCACCATCCGCAACTCTCACGTGGAAGCCAAGGGCTCTACGGGCTCCATCTGCGATATCGCCAACCTCGTGCTTGAGGGATGCTCCATCACACAACCCGATGGTGCTGTGTTCGATGCAAAGAATAATGCTGTGGTATTGAATGGTGAGATGGTAACCGACAAGGTGGTGATTGTGCCAAGCTATGGCGTTCAGATTGCCGGCGTGGATGTGACGTCCCTAAACTGCAAGGACCTCAGCGTCATTGACGGTGTGGATGGAAAGATGAGCTACGATCCCGAGACTAACACCCTTACTATGGAGGATGTTACTATTAATGTATCCTATATCAATGGAATTGTGAATAGATCTGTAGAGGGCATGAAGATTAAGTTAGTTGGCAATAACACTATTACGACAAATGAAGCATGCATTACGATATTGCAACCATCAACCATTAGTGGTTCTGGAACTTTAAGATTGAAGAGCAGTGATAATTGTGGATTATATTTGCCCTCTTCGCTCACAGTTGAAGGCGTCACGATATATGCGGAAGGAGAATGGGGGATTGCCGGACAAGAATTTCAGACATCTGGTAATGTGCTCACTATTTGCAACGCATACGTTGAGGCAACTGGCAGCTCAGGCTCAATCTGCGACCTCCAGAACCTCGTGCTTGACGGCTGCACCATCACCCAGCCCACTGGTGCTGCCTTCGATGCAAATGTGCACGGCGTTGCGCTCAACGGCGAGTTAGTCACCGACAAGGTGGTGATTGAGCCAGACAGCTATGGCTTCAACATTGCCGGCGAGAATGTGACAAAAAAGAACTGCAAGGACCTCAGCGTCATTGACGGTGTGGATGGAAAGATAAGCTATGATCCCGAGACTAAGACCCTTACTATGGAGGATGTTACTATTAATACACCCGGCAATGGAATTTGGAATAAATATGTAGAGGGCTTGAAGATTGTGGTAGTCGGCAATAACATTATTACGTCACAGACAGCATGCATTTCGATTCAAAAAACATCCACCATTAGTGGTTCTGGAACTCTCAGACTGAAGACCCCTTATGATTGTGGATTATATCTGCACACTTCGCTTTCTGTTGAAGGCGTCAAGCTATATGTGGAAGGAAAATATGGTGTAGCAGGAGTTGATGGCAAGATTGGTGAGATACTGACCTTGCGCAACGCATACGTTGAGGCAACTGGCAGGGAGGGTTCTGTCTGCGACCTTCAAAACCTCATTCTTGACGGATGCACCATCACCCAGCCTGAGGGCGCAGCCTTCGACGGAGCCTTGCACGCCGTTGCTCTCAACGGCGAGGTGGTCACGGACAAAGTGGTGATTGAGCCAGACGCCAGCGGCATTAGCGACATCACAACCGACGTTCCTGCCCACGCAAAGGGTATCTATAGCGTGACGGGCGTGAAGCAGACCCTGCAATGGAACGAACTTCCTGCCGGCATCTACATCGTGGACGGCGTGAAGAGAGTGAAGAAATAGAAAGGTGTGTCATAACTTCATTATTATCAGCCCCCCAACCGGTGATTGTGCCGGTTGGGGGGCGTTACTTTTCTATAACGGGCAACCCATCCTAACCTCAAACCCATCCTAACCTCAAACCCATCCTAGCCTCAAACCCATCCTAGCCTCAAACCCATCCTAACCTCAAACCCATCCTAGCCTTCCCCAAGGGAAGGGACAAGTTACTCTGCTTACCGACTTCAGCCCCCACCTAGCCTCAAACCCATCCTAACCTTCCCAAAGGGAAGGGACAGGTTACTATGCTTACCGACTTCAGCCCCCACCTAACCTCAAACCCATCCTAACCTTCCCAAAGGGAAGGAACAAGTTACTTCGCATACAGATTTCAGCCCCCACCTAACCTCCCCCGAAGGGGAGGGACAGATACCATTGGCCACATGATAGTTATCTGATTATCATTTGCAGTTATCTGATTATCAATCGTTTATCAATAGTAATAGTAACTGTCCCTCCCCTACTGGGGAGGCTAGGTGGGGGCTGATGTGATTGGGTGAAGTCAGTTGCAGAGTAATTAGTTCCTTCCCTTTGGGAAGGTTAGGATGGGTTATCCTTTGGGAAGTTCAGGATGGGTTATCCTTTGGGAAGGTCAGGATGGGTTATCCTTTGGGAAGGTTAGGATGGGTTTAAGGTTAGGATGGCTTTTAGATTAGTATGGGTTTGATGTCTGTATGGATTAAACTTAATCTTTGTCTTTTCAACTATTTTGTTTACTTTTGCATTCCGATAATTCTATATACATACACACCATATTATATATAAATACAGACGCACTATGCGAAACGATAAACTCCTACCCATGATAGTGACCCTCGTGTCACTCCTGCTCACTATGATGCTTCCGGCAGAGGCACGCAACAACGGTTCGGCAAAGATACCATATCCCGGAGGCAAGCATTATATGTACAGACTCACGCTCACCGACAAGCGGCCATCGATTCACATGATGAGCAATCCACTGTCGTTCCTCTCGGCAAAGGCACTGGAGAGACGCCGCCGACAGGGAATCAGCGTGGACACGCTCGATGTGCCCGTGGCGCAGCAGTATGTGGACGAGGTGGAGAAGCTGCCAGGGATGAAGGTGGTGAGCCGCAGCCGCTGGAGCAACACCATTGTGGTGCGTACGAAGGACGGCGAAGCCACCGGGCGTCTCTCCCAGTTGCCCTTCGTCAGCGATGTCAGGATGGTGTGGGTGTCGCCGGATTCCATCGTGCCTACACCGCCGCGCCCCAAATACCACACCGAGATAGAGCAGCGCGATACCTCGATACACGCTTCCCACGGAGTGGCGCAGCCGCAGCTGGAGATGGTGGGCGGAGTGAAGCTCCATGAGAGGGGATTCCGCGGACAGGGAATGACGATTGCAGTGATGGATGCCGGTTTTCTGAATGCCGACCTCATTCCGGCGTTCAGGGATATAAACCTCGTAGGCTATGCCGACTTTGTGGTGCCACAGTCGCGCAGCATCTTTGCCGAGATGGAGCATGGCGCCAACGTGCTCTCCATCCTGGCGATAAACAAACCGGGGGTGTATGTGGGAGCCGCCCCTGATGCCGCCTATTGGCTGCTGCGCTGCGAAGACCAGCAGTCGGAGCAGCCAGTGGAAGAGGACTACTGGGCTGCGGCGGCAGAGTTTGCCGACAGTGCGGGAGTCGACGTGATAAGCTGTTCGCTTGGTTTCAACATCTACGACAAGCCCTTCACCAACTATTACTCCTACTGGCAGCAGGACGGCAGGACGGCACTCATCTCGCGTATGGCGTCGACGGTGGCGAGCCGCGGCATGGTGCTCGTGAACAGTGCCGGCAACAACGGTCAGGACCCATGGAAGAAGATCGGGTTCCCTGCCGACGCCCGTGATATGCTGTGTGTGGGAGCCGTCACTCCGGAGCTCCGCAACGCCTCGTTCAGCAGCGTGGGACCCTCTGCCGACGGCAGGGTGAAGCCCGACGTGATGGCGCAGGGCAGTCCGACGAACATACTCTCGGAGCGCGGCACACTGACGTCGGTGATGGGAACCTCCTTCTCCTGTCCCATCGTGGCAGGTCTCACGGCATGTCTGTGGCAGGAGCACCGCGAGATGACGGCGCTGCAGATAATAGACCTCGTGCGCAGTCTCGGCGACAACTTCAGCCATCCCGACAATGTGTATGGATATGGCGTGCCGGATTTCTCGAAATGAGGTCCCGCTGGAGGTTGGATTCGTCTTGGGGCGTGTAGGGTAGTAGCACTGTTTGCTGATTTATCAATAAACATTTTGCCCGCTTATTTGTCATCTGATACCGCCAAGAAATGGAGTGTCCCGGCACTCGCAAATCCAAATAGATCCATAACCCAAATCCAAGATTCATTGGCCATATAATATAAAAAAAGAAATCCGTGAAAGACTAATCCGTGTAAAGTCCGTGGTATCCGTGTTTTTTTTTGATTTGTGTCCACGCCGAAGGCTGGGGACACAACGACAACACGGAAAAAATATATCAGTGATAATATGGTGTCCATCAGCCTTCGGCGATGTCCACCGGTCTAAAATGAAACACGGATATCACCGATGCACACGGATAAATCATCACGGATCATTTTAGACCTGTATTCTTTGGATTTACTTTGGGATTTAAGTGGATTCGCGAGTGCCGGGGCACTCCCTTTTCCTGTCGATATGGAAAAAATAGAGTGATGACCATTTTAATATATTCGTAAACAAATAATCAAGTAATTTTTAGGATTGTTTAGATTTTTTCATTACATTTGCCGACGCAAGCAAGAACAGACATCATAACAGACCATTTGCCGAAGAGGATGCCATGCGTACGGATGCCTATAGACACCATATCCACACTGGCATACACAGAGGCGGAGCCATGCGGACAGAGGTGTGGCAAGTAAAATGAAAACTAATTCTTTAAAACGATACTATTTATGAAAAGAACAAGATTCTCTCTTCTCGTCGCACTCATCGCGATGAGTCTTTCTGCTACGGCACAGACCGCTAGCCAAGTACTCCGAAGTCTTACATTCGATGCCCCCAAGGCACTCTATCACCCTAAGGGAAACTCTGCAAACATGAGGCAAACTCCAAGCACCAAAGCAAGGAAAGTGGCAGTATACAAAAGCTACGACCAGGGTTGGTGGCTGCCCAACGCACAAATCGTTGCCGACGAGGGCGACAACCCTGACTGGGTGGAGGCCAATGTGGAAGGTAAAACCGTTTACATGAGCAAGTCTGTGATGACAAAAGTGGTGCCGGAGCCGTTTATGGTGAACAAATGTCAGAACACGCCATATGTATGGACGACAACCGACGACCCCGACGCCACGGCAGGATGGATGGCACAGGCCATGAGCTGGCGCATAGGTAAGGTGAAAGGACAGTCGGGACTCTACGTTGCCGAGGTTACCGACTACGACGGTGCCACATCGCTGCGCCTGGGAAAGATGGTGGACAACGTTCTCGTGTTCAAATACAAAGTGTTCTTTGCAGGCGGCTCCGATTATGAGCGACTCGAAGGCGTAGGGAAATGGGTGGCAGAGAAGGAAGCCTGCCAGGACTTCCCATACAACGGAGCCAAGGTGTGCTACTTCAGATGGAGCAACGACATGCTCTATAAGGCAGATATTGACTTCGAAGACGGCGGAGGCATGATATATGAGACCCTCGATCTGACAAAGCTCACCGAGCCGATGGTATACACTATCTTCAAAGACGAGATAGATAACGGAAGGATAAACTACTTCTATCTTACATCCTTTAACTTCACCGGCAAATGGGGACGCACATTCATGTAGGCACAGCCAACCGCCGCAACGCCTTAGCCCTGCTCCTCCTTGCCCTCGCTATGCTGTTCAATACGGCAGTGCTCAAAGTGGCACTTCCCGGCACTCAACGGCAAGAAACCCATAGGCTGCAAATAGCGCCACCCGTACAAGGCAGACAGGATACACTCTTCTGAAAAGAGAAAATCCAGACGAACGCTGATGACCGATCAGTGATAATCTCAGTCCTCGCCCCCGGCACGATATGACCGGAGGCGGGGATTTTTTTTTTTATTCCGGGCGGATGGAAAGAGAAAAATCTGTAACTTTGCAGAAATACACACATATACCAGATATGCACTACACACTCTTTGAACTCAACAACCTCGTGAGGCAGACCATCGAACAGACCCTCTCGGAGGAATACTGGGTGGAAGCCGAGCTGAGCGAGGCACGCCAGGTGAACGGCCACTGCTATATGGAACTCGTGGAGAAAGACGACCTCCACAACACCCCCGTGGCTAAGGCATCGGCAAAATGCTGGCGCGGCACGTGGAGCAGGATCCTGCCCAAGTTCATGACCGTGACGGGAGCACAGCCAAGGGCAGGCATGAAGGTGCTGATGAAGGTGTATCCGCAGTTTCATGAAGCCTACGGGTTCTCATGGATAGTGACCGACATCGACCCCACATACACCCTCGGCGACATGGCGCGCCGCCGCCAGGAGATAGTGAGGCGGCTGAAAGAAGAAGGGGTGTTCGACCTCAACAAACAGCTCCCCCTGCCGCTCTTCGCCCAGCGCATCGCCGTGGTGTCGAGCCAGACGGCGGCAGGACTCGGCGACTTCTGCCATCAGCTCACACACAACGGATATGGCTTCGCCTTCACCATAGAACTCTTCACTGCCACGATGCAGGGCGAGGGAGTGGAGCAGAGCGTAGTGGCAGCCCTCAACGATATCTACGGCAGGGCAGACCAGTTCGATTGCGTGGTGATAATCCGTGGCGGAGGAGCCACAAGCGACCTCTCCGGCTTCGACTCGCTGATGCTCGCCGAGAATATCGCCAACTTCCCCCTGCCCGTGATAACTGGAATCGGACACGACCGCGACGAGACCGTTGCCGACATGGTGGCACACACCAGGGTGAAGACGCCGACGGCAGCCGCCGCACTGCTCATCGACAATCTGAAAGCCGTTGCCGACCGCATCGACACGGCGGCACGCCGCATCCATGACAACACCCGGCTGCTGATGCAGCGCGAGACGCAGCGGCTCGACCGCATCACGCATCTCATACCCACATATCTCTCGCTCGTCACCACACGGCAGACGTCGCGTCTCGACACCCTCTCCTCGCGCCTCGCCACGGCAGCCACTGCGGCAGTGGAGCGGCAGAGCGTGAGGCTGCAGATGGCAGAAGGACGTATCCGGCCGGCAGTAGACCGCCGCATGACGGCGGAGCGCCACAGGATGGAGATGATGAGTCAGCGCCTTGCCGCCCTCGACCCCCAGCTGCTGCTCAGCCGAGGATATTCGATAACGACGCACAACGGCAAGGCGGTGACCGACAGCAGCCAGCTCTCTCCCGGCGACGTGGTGGAGACGAGGCTCGCAAATGGTAGGGTGGAGGCGAAGACAGTGGCGGTATACCCATCCTAGCCTTCCCCAAGGGCAACCCATCCTAACCTTCCCCAAGGGAAGGAACAGGTTACTCTGGATACTGCCATCAGCCCCCACCTATCCTCCCCCGTAGGATAACCCATCCTAGCCTTCCCCAAGGGAAGGGACAAGTTACTTTGGCGACTGATTTCAGTCAATCACATTAGCCCCCTCTCGTTCTCCCCCGTAGGGGAGAAGCTGGTTACCATTGTTAATGATAAACCACTGACAATCTAGTAGCTACAGACAATAATCAAAAGCCAATGGCATCTGTCCCTCCCCTACGGGGGAGGCTAGGTGGGGGCTGATGTCATTGGCTGAACAAGTCTTTGACAAAGCAGGGTAACTTGTTCCTTCCCTTGGGGAAGGTTAGGATGGGTTTGAGAACGAGAGGGGGCTGAAGTGATTGGCAGAACTCATTGTCAGAGTAACGAACTCGTCTGGAAGCAGCGAGCACCATAGTGCTCCAAATCCTTCAGAATCCAAACAGAATCCAAGATTCATTGGCAAAATAATATCAAAGAAAAATAATCCGTGAAGACCAATCTGTGTAAAGTCTGTGATATCCGTGTTTTTTTTCTTTGATTTGTCCACGCCGAAGGTCGTGGACACCACGTCAAAAAGATTGATATCCATTAGATCATAGTATCCATCAGCCCAACAAAAATAATAGTCATTTATAAATAAAAAAACATCATGTCAGAGAAGAAATTCAACTACGAAGAAGCTGTCACCCAGCTCGAAACAATAGTTCGCAAGATGGAAAGCGGAGAACTCGACATCGACTCCCTCTGCGACCAGCTCAAGACTGCCAAGCAACTGATAGAGAAATGCAAGGCGAAGCTCCAGAAGACCGACGCCGAGATAAAGAAACTGCTCGACGAATGACAGTGGGCACCGCTCCGTATGTTCAGCCGACAGCCCCCTGTACCCGTTGCAGTCAGTATATCAGATTCGCATCCATCTGCCTTAGCGTTTATCTGCCTACAGTACCCGTCCCCGTTGCATTCCACAATCAGCCGGCCCTGATGCCCGATATTGATGCAAAACGGCAATTCTGTGCCCTTTAGCGAGGGTGATTTTGCAGAAAAAAAGAAATTCCCTCGATTTTTATTGCAGAGAATGAATATTCTTACTAAATTTGCGGCAGATTAACTTTAAAACGATTACAATATGAAAGATTTGGATTGGTCTAATTTAGGCTTTGGTTACAGAAAGACAGACTATAACGTGCGTTGCTACTATCGCGACGGCAAGTGGGGCGAGATTGAAGTCTGCTCCAGCGAATACGTTAATCTGCATATGGCAGCTACCTGTCTGCACTACGGACAGGAGGCATTCGAGGGACTCAAGGCATTCCGCTGCCCGGACGGTAAGGTGCGCGTGTTCCGCATGGACGAGAACGCAGCCCGTCTGCAGTCTACATGCCGCGGTATCATGATGCCTGAGGTATCAACAGAGCTCTTCGAGGAGATGGTGGCAAAGGTGGTACGCCTCAACCAGGAGTACATCCCAACATACGAGAGCGGAGCATCGCTCTATATCCGTCCGCTGCTCATCGGAACAAGTGCCCAGGTAGGTGTTCACCCTGCAACAGAGTATGTGTTCATCATCTTCGTCACACCGGTAGGTCCATACTTCAAGGGCGGTTTCTCTACCAACCCATACGTCATCGTACGCGAGTACGACCGTTCAGCTCCTCTCGGCACCGGTAAGTACAAGGTGGGTGGAAACTATGCAGCTTCTATGCAGGCCAACCATCTGGCACACGAGAAGGGCTACGCTTGTGAGTTCTATCTCGACGCCAAGGAGAAGAAATACATGGACGAGTGTGGTGCTGCCAACTTCTTCGGTATCAAGAACAACACCTACGTTACTCCTAAGTCAACATCTATCCTCCCTTCAATCACCAACAAGAGCCTCATGCAGCTCGCTGAGGACTTCGGTCTGAAGGTAGAGCGTCGCCCTATCCCGGAAGAGGAGCTGGAGACCTTCGAGGAGGCAGGAGCATGCGGAACAGCAGCCGTTATCAGCCCTATCTCTTATATCGACGACCTCGACACCGGCAAGCGCTACACATTCAGCAAGGATGGCAAGCCAGGTCCTATCTCACACAAGCTCTACACACATCTGCGCAACATCCAGTATGGTATCGAGCCTGACACACACGGATGGACTAAGGTGATTATCGACTAATACGCTGATAGATTCTATTAACAATAAGTGAATAGGTGTTCAGAATTAATTTATCGTCAGTATAATTAATCTTGAACACCTATTTGCGATATATATACTATATGCCGGTATCAGACACCGCAACCACGTACAACATCATAAATGAGTAAAGGAAAACTACAGAAATTCGCAGAGATGGAGACATTCAAGAATGTCTTCCAGTATCCATATTCAGTAATCGAAAACGTGCCCTTCGAGATGAAAGGCAAATGGCGCGAGGAATATTTCCACAACCAGAACCCCATTGTCCTGGAGCTGGGCTGTGGCAAGGGAGAATACACCGTGGGACTGGCGCGCATGTTCCCCGACGTAAATTTCATCGGAGTTGACATCAAGGGAGCGCGCATGCACACCGGAGCTAAGCAGGCTCTGGAGGAAGGACTCCAAAACGCCGCTTTCCTGCGTACCAACATCGAGATAATCGACCGCTTCTTCGCCCCGGGCGAGGTGCAGGAGATATGGCTCACCTTCAGCGACCCGCAGATGAAGAATCCGCGCAAGCGTCTCACCAGCACATATTTTATGGAGAGATACCGCCGCTTCCTCGTAGACGGAGGACTCGTGCATCTGAAGACAGACTCCAACTTCCTTTTCACATACACCAGACTCATGGTGGAGAAAAACGCGCTGCCCGTATTGATGCAGACCGAAGACCTCTACCACGACCAGTCGCTCGACGACGACACCCGTTCTATCCTCTCCATCCAAACATATTATGAAAACCAGTGGATAGACCGCGGACTGAACATCAAATACCTCAAATTCCGTCTGCCGGCCGCCGGCACTCTCGAAGAGTCTGACGTGGAAATCCCGCTCGACGAATACCGCAGCTACAAGCGCACGAAGCGTAGTGGAAAGGATTCGGCAAAGTGACCCATCTATATTTTGCAGGATAAATAAAAAACGCTAACTTTGCAGTGACGTCTGTGAGGTTGGCGCTTTTTCGTATGGCGACAGTCCGCGGCGCCTGCCGTTTCGCGGCATTCCCGGCGTGGCATCCCCGTTTAGTGTGGGGCGTGTCAGCGGCGCGGTCAGTCTGCTATGCGGTTATCTTCAATGAAAATAAATTCAAGACAGAAATGACATTATATCCAAAACTCATTACCGATGCGTTGCAGACCGTGACGTATCCAGGCACCAAGAAGAATCTCATCGAGAGCGAGATGCTCGCCGACGACGTGCGTATCGCCGGCAGCAGCGTGTCGTTCACGCTCATCTTCCCCCGCGACACCGACCCGTTCCTGAAATCCACAGTCAAGGCTGCCGAGGCTGCCATCCGTTATGCTGTGAGCCAGCACGAAGGCGACGACTCCGGCAAGGAGATGACCATCGACATCAAACTGGAATATAAGTCCAAGCCGCGCCCTGAGGTGGGCAAGCTGCTCCCGGAGGTGAAAAACGTCATCGCCGTAAGCTCCGGAAAGGGCGGAGTGGGCAAGAGCACCGTGTCGGCAAACCTCGCCATCTCGCTCGCCCGTCTGGGCTACAAGGTGGGACTGCTCGACACCGACATCTTCGGTCCGTCGATGCCAAAGATGTTTGACGTTGAGGGCGAGCGTCCGTATGCCGTGCCGGTGGACGGCCGCCAGCTCATCCAGCCGATAGAGAAATATGGAGTGAAGCTCCTGAGCATCGGATTCTTCGTGAATCCCGACACCGCAACGCTGTGGCGAGGCGGTATGGCATCCAATGCCCTGAAGCAGCTCATCGCCGACGCCAACTGGGGCGACCTCGACTATTTCGTCCTTGACACGCCGCCTGGCACCAGCGACATCCATCTCACTCTGCTCCAGACCCTCGCCATCACGGGAGCCGTGATTGTGAGCACTCCGCAGAGCGTTGCCCTCGCCGACGCCCGCAAGGGTATCGACATGTATCGCAACGACAAGGTGAACGTGCCCATCCTCGGAATGGTGGAGAACATGGCATGGTTTACTCCTGCCGAACTGCCAGAAAACAAATACTACATCTTCGGCAAGGAGGGCTGCAAGAAATTGGCTGAAGAACTCAATATCCCGCTGCTCGCACAGATTCCTCTCGTGCAGAGCATCTGTGAGGACGGCGACAAGGGAATGCCGGCGGCTTGCCATCCGGAGAGCATCACCGGACAGGCGTTCCTCAATCTCGCACAGGCAGTGGTGACAATGGTAAACCGCCGCAACCGCGAGCAGCCCAAGACCAAGATCGTGCCCGTTAAGGAGTGACGGCTTCCCCACCCGGTATGCCTCGGGGCAGAAGGGAGGGGAAGTGGAATGAGAACTGAAATACTGTGCAGACAGTAATGAAAACCCGATATGCGGTCTGATGACCGTTCTATAATCAAGCAGGGAGGATACGAGATCATGACCAGAAGAAGATATCCCATAGGAATACAGACGTTCAGCAAAATCAGAGAGAACGATATGTTGTATATAGACAAGACGGAGTATATATACAACATGGCACATGCTGCCGGAACGTATTATTTCCTCAGCCGTCCGCGACGCTTCGGCAAGTCGCTTCTCGTATCCACCATGCAGAGCTATTTCGAGGGAAGGCGAGACCTCTTCAGAGGACTGGCGATAGAGAAGCTGGAAAAGGAATGGACGGAATATCCCGTTGTCCTTCTCAGCATGGCAGGGGCCAAACACATGGATGTGGAGGGACTGCAGGAGTATCTGCTATATATACTGAAGGTGAATGAGGAACGCTTCGGAGTGGAATTCCATTCCGCGGCGCCCAATCTCAGGCTGACAAACCTCATCATGGCTGTTTATGAGAAGACCGGGCGACAGGTGGTGGTGCTTATCGACGAATACGACGCCCCGCTCCTCGATGTGGCGCATGAAGAGTCACAACTCGTGGCGATGCGCGACATCATGCGCAATTTCTACAGTCCGCTTAAAGACTGCGACCCATATCTGCGCTTCGTCTTCCTCACCGGCATCACGAAATTCTCGCAGCTCAGCATCTTCAGCGAACTGAACAATATCAGCAACATCTCCATGAAGGATGACTATGCCGGCATCTGCGGCATAACGGAAACGGAACTGTTGGACGACATGCAGGACGGCATCGCCGGTCTGGCTCAGGCCAACGAGCTGACGCCGCGGCAGGTGGTGGCAAAGCTGAAGGAGAATTACGACGGCTATCATTTCTCGGCGCATTCGCCGGGAGTGTTCAATCCCTTCAGCCTGCTCAGCAGCCTCGCCAACAAAGACTTCGATTCCTACTGGTTCGCATCGGGCACACCCACATATCTCGTCAATATGTTGCAGAGATTCAATGTGCAGCCGGCGAGCCTGCAGCGGATGTGTGCCAAGTCGTCGGCTTTCGACTCGCCGACGGAAACCATGAAGACCATCACGCCGCTGCTCTATCAGAGCGGCTATATCACCATCAAGGGCTACGACAAGATAAGCCAGCTATACACCCTCGACCTGCCTAACAAGGAGGTGAAGGTGGGGCTCTTCGAGAGTCTGCTGCCCAACTATCTCGACGGCTCGTATGCCGAGCAGGGCGATGTGGCGATAGCCCGGATGTCGGTGCTCATCCGCCAGAACGACATCGACGGTGCCTTGAGGCTGCTGCAGACATTCCTCGCCACGGTGCCATACTGCAACGTGACAAATCATGAGGGGCATTATCAGCAGATGCTTTTCATCATCTTCACGCTGCTCACTCATTATGTGGTGGATGTGGAGGTGCACACGCCAAAGGGCAGGGTGGATATCGTGATGCTGACTGCCGACCGCCTTTACCTGATAGAACTGAAACTCAACAAGGATGCCGATGCTGCCATGAAGCAGATAGACCTGAAGAACTATGCCGATCGCTTCGCCCTTTCTGGCAAGCTGATTACTAAGGTGGGCATCAATTTCGACTCTTCCGTCGGCAATATCACCGACTGGCGCATAGCCTGACCTGTTGTGCTATTCTCCGATTGTCGGATAGCCAGGCTTCCATGTTGTTCTATTTTTCCTTAAAACCCTATAATTTTATGTTAGTTAAATATTAAGTAACGTAAATTTTTTCAGTCGTTGCTAAAAAGAAAGTAAATTTGCAAAATGGAAAGACAGGCTTTTATTTAGTGACAATTTAAACATCAGCAATATGAACAAGAAAGTATTGATACCATTGGTAGTAGTGGGAGTGCTGCTCCTCGGCGGAATAGCTTATCTCACGATGAGTCTGCAGAAAGAGAAACAGGCTAACAAGGCGATGCAGGAGCTCGCCGAGATGGACAAGAAAGAGATGGAGAACGAATACCAGCAGTTTGCCGACCAGTATTCGGAGATGAAAACACGCATCAACAACGATTCCATCGTGGCACAGCTCACCCGCGAACAGGAACGCACCGAAGCCCTGCTGCAGGAACTCAAAAACGTGAAGAGCAGTGACGCTCGCGAGATAGCACGCCTCAAGAAAGAGCTTGCCACATGCCGTGCCGTAATCCGCAGCTACGTGCTCGAGATCGACTCCCTCAACCGTCTCAACCAGAACCTCACAGCTGAGAACACCCGTGTGAAGGGACAGTATGAGGAGGCCACCCGACAGATCGAAGGTCTCAACTCCGACAAGGCATCACTCTCTGAGAAGGTGGCAATCGCCGCACAGCTCGACGCCACCGGCATCACCATGGGAGCCAAGAAGAATAACGGAGCCAAGAAGAACGTGAAGAAAATCAAGGACGCCAAGCTCATCACCGTGGGATTCACCATAACACGAAACGTTACAGCCCAGAACGGCAAGCGCCAGCTCTATGTCAGAATCACCACACCGGCTGGTGGAGTGATGGGAGCCAGCGGATCGTTCAAGTATGAAAACCGTTCGCTGCAATACACCATGGCGAAGACCATCGAATATACCGGCAACGAGACTCCGGTGACTATGTACTGGAACGTGAGCGAGACTCTCAACCCCGGCACATACAGTGTGAGCGTATTCGCCGACGGCAACCTCATCGGACAGCGCAACTTCACATTCAAATAATGAGTAGAC
Organism: Prevotella pectinovora; assembly: GCF_041323955.1. Taxonomy (NCBI): domain Bacteria; kingdom Pseudomonadati; phylum Bacteroidota; class Bacteroidia; order Bacteroidales; family Prevotellaceae; genus Prevotella; species Prevotella pectinovora. The sequence continues at coordinate 1,832,858 of NZ_JBGLIV010000001.1, read as the reverse complement.
AAGATACGTGTAAACAAGGAGTCTGCACTGCTAATTTCCTCGTCAACTCGTCAACTCGTCAACTCGTCAACTTGCGATAATTATATCATAATGAACAGATTAAAAGCAACGATAGTCCTCTCCCTCCTCGCCGCAGCTGCTGTGGCTCAGGAGACGGACCATCACGAAACACAACACACGATAGAGTGTGAGGCGCGTGTGGCGTCGCCCCAGGTGCAGGCAGCACGCAGGGTGATGGCCGGCGGACCGCTCTCTCTGCAGACCTGCCGCGACATGGCGTTGGGCTACAACAAGACGCTCGCATCGAAACGCGTGCAGCGAGAGATGGCGGCACAGATGAGAAAGTCGGCACGCACGAAATATCTGCCGAGCCTCGATGTGATGGGCGGTGCGATATTCTCAAGCCGTGAGATTTCAATCCTCAACAACACCCAGAAGTCCACACTCAAGAACATCGGCACCTCGCTCGGCGGACTGCTCGGCATCAGCGACCCCAAACTGCAGGGAACGCTGAACCATCTGGGACAGGATGTGGTGGACGGCTTCCGCACCAACAACCGCGCCATGTATATGGCTTCGGCAATGGTGACGCAGCCGATATATATGGGTGGAGCCATCACGGCGGCAAACAATATCGCCGACATCAACGAGAAGATGGCTGCTGTAAACGAGGAACTGGCACGCCAGAACACGCTGCAGAACATCGACCAGACTTACTGGACCGTGGTGTCGCTCCGCCATAAACTCAACCTCGCCAACAGCTTCCTGCAGCTCGTGCAGAAACTCGACGACGATGTGCAGAAGATGATAACGGCGGGAGTGGCTACCAAGGCTGACGGACTCAAGGTCAGCGTGAAGGTGAACGAGGCGGAGATGGCGGTGACGCAGGTGGAAGACGGTCTCTCCCTTGCCAAGATGCTCCTCTGCCAGACCTGCGGAATGCCTGTGGAGTCTGACATCACGCTTGCCGATGAGGCGGCTTCGGCTATCGCCATCGAAGAGGATTCGGTAAACGGTGCCGACACCGTGGCATACTGGTATCGCCCCGAACTGGAACTGCTCTCCAATACCGTGGACATCAGCCGCCAGGCAACGAAACTCGCCAGGGCTACCTATCTGCCGCAGGTGCTCCTCTCGGGAGGATACCTCATGACAAACCCTAACGTGTACGACGGATTCACAAGGAAGTTCGCCGGCGTCTGGAACGTGGGCGTGGTGGTACGCATCCCCGTATGGCATTGGATGGACGGCACTTACAAGGTGCGCGCCGCCAAGGCAGCCACTACGATTGCCGAACTCGAACTCGCCGAGACGCAGGAGAAGGTGGACCTCCAGGTGAGCCAGTGCAGCTTCAAGCTCAAGGAGGCACGTAAGAAATATGCTATGGCGACGAAAAACGTGGACAAGGCGGAGGAGAACCTTCGCTGTGCCAACGTGGGATTCAAGGAGGGTGTGCTCCAGACCACTGATGTGATGGAGGCGCAGACCGCATGGATGCAGGCGCAGTCGCAGAAAATAGACTCCGAGGTGGAGATAAAGATTGCCCAGGTGAACCTCAAGAAAGCTATCGGACAGATGTAGGACTGACCTCAAACCCATCCTGGCCTCAAACCCATCCTAACCTTCCCCAAGGGAAGGGACTGGTTACTACAGCTAATTGTCATCAGCCCCCTCTCGTTCTCCCCCGTAGGGGAGATGCTGGTTACTCCGTTTGCGGATAAGTAACTGATAATAAGGTATCTACAGACAATAGTCTGATAGCCGATGGTATCTGTCCCTCCCCTACGGGGGAGGCTAGGTGGGGGCTGTTGTTGATTTGCTGTAATCAAGATACAGAGTAACTGATAATAAGATATCTACAGACAATAAACTGATAGCCGATGGTATCTGTCCCTCCCCTACGGGGGAGGCTAGGTGGGGGCTGTTGTTGATTTGCTGTAATCAAGATACAGAGTAACTTGTCCCTTCCCTTGGGGAAGGTTAGGATGGGTTTGAGAACGACAGGGGGCTGAATTGATTGGCAGAGAAACTTGTCCCGTCCCTTTAGTGGAGGTTAGGAGAAGCTTCTTTTAACCCGAATCGGTCGTTAGGGCTTGCTTGGATTTTGTTTTTTAGAAGGATGGATTTTGTTTGGCTTTTAATGAGTAATAGCAAGCTATTGCGAATTAAAAACAAGCAAAAGACGCCTTATAAAAATCAAAAGACTGCAAGCAGTATTAAAATAATACATTGAACGGCCTAATGACCGTTTTGGGTTTAAGGAAAACCGATAGTGAGCTGAATTTTTGCAACATAAATAACAACAATGGAAAATAAAGCACAAAAGAAAAGTATAGCATTGGCAATCGCCGGATTCACCGCGGTTGTCGTATTGGCAGGGCTGATAGGCTATTTCACCCTCGGCAGCCAGCCCGACATCATTCAGGGTGAAGTGGAAGTGGCAGAATACAGGGTATCGAGCAAGGTGCCCGGCAGAATTCTCGAACTCAGAGTGAAAGAGGGCGACTACGTACACGTGGGCGACACCCTCGCCATCCTCGACGCTCCCGAAGTGGAGGCTAAGAAGGCACAGGCTCTCGGAGCCGAAGACGCGGCATCGGCAATGAAAGACATGGCAGACAACGGTGCGCGCCAGCAGCAGATACAGGGTGCCTACGAACTCTGGCAGCAGGCAAAGGCGGGTCTCGACATTGCCAAGAAGACCTACGACCGTGTGCAGCGCCTCTTCGGCGAGGGAGTGATGAGCGCACAGAAGCGCGATGAGGCTTTCGCCGCATACAAGGCTTACGAGGCACAGGAGAAGGCTGCCAAGAGCCAGTATGACATGGCCAAGGAGGGCGCACGCAAAGAGGAGCGCGCTGCCGCCGCCGCACAGGTGAGCCGTGCCCGTGGTGCAGTGCAGGAGGTGAACTCATACATCCACGAAACGGTGCAGATAGCACAGGTGGAGGGTGAGGTATCCGACATCTATCCCAACGTGGGAGAACTCGTCGGAACCGGTTCGCCTATCATGAGCATATCGGTGATGAGTGACATGTGGGGAACCTTCAACGTGCGCGAAGACCAGCTCTCGGGCATGAAGGTGGGTTCTGAATTCACCGCATATTCGCCAGCCTTTAAGAAAGACATCAAGATGAAGGTGTACTACCTCAAAGACCAGGGCAGCTACGCCGTGTGGAAGGCCACGAAGTCTAACGGACAATACGACCTCAAGACTTTCGAGGTGAAGGCGCGCCCAGTGGGCAAGACCGATGGTCTGCGTCCGGGAATGACGCTCGTGATAAAGTAATTGCCCACCCCACACATCTCCCTCTCCATGTCTCTTCGGCAGCGGTGGGGGAGAAACCACAACCCGATATAAAATGACTCAGACAAAGCATACAGATCCGCTGACCGCAGAACAGGGCGAGGGCATGCAGACCCCTGCCGGACGCACGGGGTTCATTGCCGTTTTCCTGCGCGAGCTGCATATCATATTCACCACGCCGGTGTATCTGATATGCATGTTCCTGCTGCCCATGTTCGTCATGGTGTTCTTCACCTCGCTCATGGACCAGGGACAGCCCAACAAGATGCCGGTGGGAATAGTAGACCTCGACAACACCGTCACCACACGCAATCTCACGCGTAAGCTCGACGCCTTCCAGAACACCGATGTGGTGGCATACTACAACAGTGTGGACGAGGCGCGACTGGCGATGCAGCGCAACGAAATCTACGGATTCATGTATTTCCCCAAGGGAACCACCGACAAGCTGCTCGCCTCACGTCAGCCCAAGATTTCCTTCTATTATTCATACACCTCGCTCACGGCAGGCGCACTGCTCTACAAAGACCTCAAGACCATAGCGACGCTCGGTTCGGCTGGTGTCGGCTCTGCCACGATGCAGGCAAGGGGATACACACAGAAGCAGATAATGGCGTTCTTGCAGCCCATCGTCGTTGACCTACACGCCGTGAAGAACCCGTGGACCAACTATAACTTCTATCTCACCACGATGCTCGTGCCGGGATGCCTCATGCTCTTCATCTTCCTGCTCACGCCTTATTCGCTCGGCACGGAACTGAAGTTCAACCGCGCCCACAAACTCCTCCTTGTGGCAGGGGGCGACAAATGGACGCTGCTGCTCGGCAAGCTGCTGCCGCAGACGCTGATATTCCTCAGCGTCTTCTACCTCTATTCTCTGTATGTCTACGGCATCCTCGGATTCCCACACAGTGGGGGAACATTCCACATCCTCCTGCTCGGACTCCTCGCCGTCACGGCATCCCAGGGATTCGGGGCATTCATGTTCGGACTCATGCCGTCGCTCCGAATGTCGATGAGCACCTGTTCCTTGTGGGCGGTGCTCAGCTTCTCGCTCGTCGGCACGGCGTTCCCCGTCTTCGCCATGGATCCTGCCATCGAAGGCATAGCACAGATGTTCCCGCTGCGGCATTATTTCCGCATCTATCAGACGAGCGTATTCAATGATTTCCCCCTCTCTTACGCATGGGTCAACCTCGTGGCGATGATTGCCTTCTCGCTGCTGCCGGTGCTGGTGGCTGGCAACATACGCAAGGCGATGAGGGAATATAAGTATATGGAATAGTGCGTCCCGGATTCTGTGGATGTATGATTTCCGATAACGCCAAATGAATGACAACAATGAACAAGTTTTTCAACATACTGCGCGACACTTGCTATATCTGCCTGCAGGAACTCAAGAATGTGTTCCGCGACCAGGGCGTGCTCATCTTCCTCGTCGTGGTGCCGTTGGCATATCCGCTCCTGTATTCGTGGATATACAACAATGAAGTGGCGCGCGAGGTGCCCGTGGCGATAGTCGACCTTTCGCATAGCCACACCAGCCGCGAATTCACCCGTATGATAGACGCCTCGCCCGACACCCGCGTGGCTCTGCGATGCAACAGTCTCGACGAGGCGCGCCAGCGCATTGGCCGTGGCGATGCCTACGGAGTGGTATACTTTCCTGAGGACTTCCAGACCAAGCTCAACCGCATGGAGCAGACCCACGTGGGGGTATACTGCGACATGAGCATCATGCTTGCCTACAAGGCGATTTTCCAGACTTGCGTGGCTATTCAGGGCGAACTGAACTCCAGGATTCAGGTGAAGCTCTCGGGCAACTACACCGAGCGCGAGAACGAGATCACCACCCGGCCGCTCGACTTCCAGGAGGTGCCGATATTCAACAACACGGCGGGATATGGCAACTTCATCATCCCCGGAGTGCTCATGCTCATCATCCAGCAGACGCTGCTCCTGGGTGTGGGAATGGCGGCAGGAACGGCGAGGGAGAAGAACAACTACGGATTTCTCGTGCCTATCCACCGTCGCTATCGTGGCGTGATGCGCATCGTGTGGGGCAAGGCGATGGCATACCTGATGATATACGTTGTGATGGCGGCATACCTCTTGTGTGCCGTACCGTATTTCTTCAATTTCATCAGTCTTGTCACGCTGAGCCAGCTGGCTCTCTTCTCCTTGCCATATCTGCTCTCGTGCATATTCTTCAGCATGACGCTCTCGGTAATGATGCGCTATCGTGAGAACGTGATGCTCCTTGTGGTCTTCTCCTCCGTCATGCTCCTTTTCATGTCGGGAGTATCGTGGCCGCAGAGCAACATCCCGGCTTTCTGGCAGGGGGTGTCGTGGCTCTTCCCATCCACCTTCGGCATCCGTGGCTTCGTGAGGATGAATTCCATGGGAGCCACCCTCACCGACGTCTCCACCGAATACCGTGCCCTCTGGATCCAGACAATCGTATATTTCGTCCTTGCCCACGAAGTCTACCGCTTCAATATCGCCAAGGCTCGCCATGCCATCCACCACCGCCTCCTCCGCCTCCGCTCCAAAACCGTCCCTTCCTCTGAAGATAACCCATCCTGACCTTTAAACCCATCCTGACCTTCCCCAAGGGCAACCCATCCTAACCTTCCCTTGGGGAAGGCTAGGATGGGTTTGAGGCTAGGTGGGGGCTGATGGCATTTAACCAGAGTAACCTATTCCTTCCCTTGGGGAAGGTTAGGATGGGTTGCCCTTTGGGAAGGTCAGGATGGGTTATCCTACGTGGAATGTTAGGATGGGTTTGAGACCGAGTGGGGGCTGATTCCATCAGACTTGTTCTCATTTTCTGTCATTATACTTGCTGTTTATCATGGTTTATCGCTCGATATGTTTGCGAGGTGGTGACGCATCCCCTCCTCTCTACACCGTTTTTTGTCCCGTTTTTGGGCAAGCACGTTGCCCAAGTGGGGCAAGCACGTTACCCAACAAGGGCAAGCACGTTGCCCCACCTGGGCACATTTCCTTCTCCTCCCGTGCCCAATATCCCACTTTTTCATCACACCAATATCTTCCTATTCCTTTCCCTTTCCCCGGCAACGCATTCTCCCCAATCTGCCATCCCTTCCCATTTCCTGTCCCCCCATCATTCTCCTTCCACTTCCGTCCTCGCCGGCAGTCATAAAACTGTATGAAATCCTCCAGACGGCATCTGGACAATTGCCCTACACCTTTCCGTCAAACACTCCCGGTCCTGCCAGTCGGCAGTGTGTGGATAATCCCAAATCGGTCATTAGGGCTTGCTTGTATTTTGGAATTTTAGAAGAGTGGATTTTGTTTGTTTTTTAATGAGTAATAGCGGGCTATTGCGAATTAAAAACAAGCAAAAGACGCCTTATAAAAAACAAAAGACTGCAAGCAGTCATTAAATATTTCTATAAACGTCCTAATGACCGATTGGGGATAATAGTAGTGAATTGGAGAGTGTAGTGTGACTTACCCTAAAAAAACTTGACACTTTTGGATGCCTAAAACAAAAGTGTATGAGAACAAAAGTAAAACGTGAAAGAGATCGTGTCCTAAATGAAGCGACAGGTCAGTATGAATGGGTATGGGTAGAATCCACTCGCTACATTCATGATGAAGAAGATCGAGTACTTGCTGCACTTGATTTCCTTAAAGGCGAGAATACGCCTGAGGAATTAGTTGAGAAACATCATATTTCCAACATTCAGGTGCTGTTTTCTTGGGTAGGTCGTTATCTTTCTGAAAATCGTTTAGTATCTTTGCAGGAGAACAACGATGACACTATGGCAAACAAAAGTAAAGACGAGCAGATCAGAGAATTGAAAGCAGAGCTCAAGAAAGCAAGAAAAGAGGCAGAACTAGAGAAACTACGTGCCCATGCCTACGACACAATGATTAACCTTGCAGAAGAACGATTCAATATTCCAATAAGAAAAAAATCTGGCACCAAACAGTAAGTCTGCTCCGCGAAGAGTCTTCACCAGCATCGATGAATACCCTTTGCAGGCTGTTTGGTTATAGCAGACAGTCGTTCTACAACCGTGAAGATCCAGACAATGACTTTGTCGATAATGCCTTAGAAACCATGATAGTGGAGAAGGCCAGAGAATACCGTAAGGATAACCCTGGACTTGGTTGTGCCAAACTATACCTCATCGTCAAACGCTTGTTTGAATCCACTGATCGTATGCCTGGACGAGATGCGTTCATAGAATTGCTCCGTGCCAATGGATTGATGGTGCAGTTGAAAAGACGTCGTCACTACAAGACAACTGACTCCAGTCATCATTACCACAAGTATGACAACTTGATAAAGGATGTGGTTCCCATGCGACCTAACGAAATATGGGTCAGTGACATAACGTACATAGAAACAACTGAGGGTGTGTGTTACTTGTCGCTTATCACGGATGCCTATTCTCATAAGATTGTGGGATGGGCAGTAGGACCGACCTTGGAAACCATATACCCATTGGAGGCACTGCGTATGGCACTGGCAACAATTGACGATGAAACAGCATCCCGTCTCATCCATCATTCTGATAGAGGAAGCCAGTACTGTAGTGCTGCATACGTTAAGGAGCTAAAGGCACATAATATAATGATAAGCATGACCCAAAGCGGTGATCCTCTCGAAAATGCCATTGCAGAACGCGCCAATGGCATCATCAAAACAGAATGGCTCTACAAGATGAGCATACCGTCAATAGAGAATTGTAAGGAAGAACTGACTCGTATCATACGTTTCTATAATACAGAACGTCCGCATATGAGCATTGGATACAAGACTCCCGAAACGGTACATACAGAAGTTGGAGAACAAAAAAGGTGTTGGTGCAATCCATGGAACAGACCTGCTGCCACAGGCAGCTGATAGGTTTTTCTTAGCCATACAGCATCTCCTAAAATAATGGGCGCTGCCCCGAAAGACAACGCCCATACCACTATTTCAGTGTGATGCAGAAACCTATTGCTGGCGAGTTGCTCCTCAGCAGAGCTCGCTTCCTCTTCGGCTTCTGACAGCAAAATTACGAAATATTTTTATTTCTTGCACTAATCAAAGGAATAATCATTAACTTTGCAATTGGAATGCGAGAAGGTAGTAAAGCAAATCAGTTTACTGATGAAATCTTGTAAAACAAATCAGTTCAACTAACAGAACTTGTAAAGTAAAACAGAGAACTGAATAAAAGTAGTAAACCTAATTAGTTAATCGCATCCAATTCTGTCAACTAATTTTAGGAATAGTCAGTGTTCTTATTGTTACATCTTGTTAAAGAATCATTCTTTGTCTCTACTTTGTCATTAAAAATCATTATATTTGCATCTAAAGCAATATAGTGACTGTATGGAAGAATTAAATCAATTAAAACTTGTATTGGTAAAGAATAAAAAGACCAATAAATGGCTTGCGGAACAGTTGGGTGTTAATCAGACTACTGTTTCAAAATGGTGTACCAATACGACACAGCCTGATTTGGCAACACTGAAGCGAATTTCAGAGTTGCTGAATGTCAATGTAAGTGAAATCATTAACTTTGACTAAATCTATATTTATGGGAAATCCTTACTTCACTGAGAATACCAGGGTACAAGTGCCTGCAGCTCTCCATCTATGCAAGTTGGGCTATACCTACTTGGACAATATCAATGCATATGATACCAAGACTAATATATTGATAGACGTTTTTCTGAATGCAGTCAAACGTCTGAATCCGTCTTTGTCAAGTCAGGAAGTCTCTTTGTTGTTTTCAAAGATTGTAAACGTTGCAAACAATGATGATTTGGGGCGCGAGTTGTATCAGATGCTTTCTTCCAATAACGGAATAAAACTTATTGACTTTGACAATCCTGACAACAACGATTGGCACGTTACCACGGAGTTTACTTGTGAAAACGAAGACACGGAGGACAATTTCCGTCCTGATATCACCTGTTTCATCAATGGAATGCCACTGGCTTTTATCGAGGTGAAGAAGCCCAATAATCACGAGGGTATTTTAGCGGAGCGTGAACGCATAAACACCCGTATGAGCAAGACGTGCTTCCGCCGCTTCTTCAACGTTACGCAGTTGATGATATTCTCCAACAATCAGGAGTACGACAATGAGAGCCGTGTGCCTATCCAGGGTGCATTCTATTGCTGCTCTGCTAAGGGAAAGGCTTTCTTCAATGTGTTCCGTGAGGAGAACAAAACGTTTGTTACCAATTATCCCTATCATGAAATAACGGATGAGGACGAATATAAGGTATTGAAGCATCGCAACTGTGTGGTCATAAAGAACCTTAAGGAGTATCAGACCAACAAGGATGTCAATACTCCCACCAACCGTATCATTACTTCAATGCTCAGCAAGGAGCGTTTCCTTTTCTTGCTTCGCTATGGCATAGCGTATGTTGAGCGCAAGGTGGAACTGGATGACGGCACGCAGGGTACCACGCTGCAAAAGCAAATTATGCGCTATCAGCAGATGTTCGCTTCTTATGCCATCCGCCGTACATTGAATAATGGAGTAAAGAGTGGTATCATTTGGCACACACAGGGTAGCGGCAAGACGGCTTTGGCTTATTACAGTGTTCGCAGCCTTACTGACTTCTTTGCTAAGAAGAATATTGTGGCTAAGTTTTATTTCATTGTTGACCGCATCGACCTGATGGAACAGGCTACTGACGAGTTTGCTGCTCGCGGTCTTATCGTGCATAATGCCAAGAGCCGTGAAGAACTGATGAAGGACATTGCCAGCCGGTCTATCACACAGAACAACGAAGGCAAGTTGGAGATCATGGTGGTCAACATCCAAAAGTTCAAAGAAGACAAGGCCAAGGTGCAAGTTGACGACAGCTACAGCACCAACCTTCAACGTATATTCTTTATCGACGAGGCGCACCGTGGGTATAACCCCAAGGGCAGCTTCCTTGCCAATTTGCTCGAGGCTGACAAAAACGCTGTGAAGATTGCGCTTACCGGCACGCCGCTTCTAAAGGAGGAGCGCGAGTCGTGGCGCGTCTTCGGCGACTATATCCATACTTATTATTATGACAAGTCAATCGCTGACGGCTATACTTGCAAACTGATGCGCGAGCCTGTTGAGACGATATACAAGGAGAAGATAGAGGACATCCTCGACAAACTGGCGGGAAGTGTGCAGGTTAAGAAGTCTGACATTGACCGCAACAAGATTATCGAGGATGACAGCTATCTCAATGCGTTGCTCGACTATATAATATCCGACTTCCGCCGTTTCCGCAGGGAGCAGAACGACGATTCTGTCGGAGCGATGATTGTCTGCAAGACCAATCTTCAGGCAAGGGAGATGTTCCGCCTGTGGCAGGATCGGTTCCATAATGCGGAGAATATATGGCACCATAAGGAGGAACAGCTCGGTATGGCAGCTGAACCGATGGTTTTGCCTTCCGGTTACAGACCTTTGACGGCTTCGCTTATCCTGCATGACGAGGGTGACAAGATGGAGCGTAAGGAATATATCGAGGGTTTCAAAAAGCTACAGGAGGTAGATGTGCTCATTGTCAACAAGATGCTTCTCACTGGTTTTGACGCTCCGCGTCTGAAGAAGTTGTATCTTGGACGATCTCTCGACGGACATGACCTTTTGCAGGCTTTGACTCGTGTCAACCGCCCTTACCATGATTTCAAATATGGCTATGTGGTGGACTTCGTGAACATCAAGGAGAATTTTGATGCCACTAACGACCGCTACCTGCGTGAACTTAACCGCACTACTGATGACGCTGGTGCCGGACAGAACAATATCGCCAATGACGTGATGGTGACTAAGGAGGAGGTGGAAGCCAAGATTAAGCAGGTAAAAGGTGTGCTATTCAACTTCACCACCGACAATATGGAGGAGTTCCGCAAACAGATTGACGAGATTGACAATAAGGACAGTCTGTATGAGCTGCGCAACACGCTTTCGGAGGCGAAGGCTATTGTCAATCAAGTTCGTTCTTTCGGCGACGAGGAGACGAAAAAGAAACTTGATTCTCTTCCCACAGGCACCATTCCTACGCTTATCACGGAGGTAACACACCGCATTGAGCGCATCAATCTTCTTGAGAATACGGAGCATAAGGCTGACGTGTCGGGCATCATTAACGTTGCGCTTTCTGAGTTGGAATTTGAATTCAAGAAAGGAATGCCTGAGGAAATGCGCATCATCGTCAACGACATCCGTGAACGGTGTGAGCGTGTGCAGGCTGAGTTTGAGGCGAACTTCGACACAAAGGAGGACAAATATGTGATTCTTGCCGACGAGTTTCGCGAGTATTTCCGCAAAAAGGGCTTTGTGCCAAAGGATACGGCTGATGCGAAAGAGAGCATACAATATATGGACGAGGTGATGAAGAAAATAAGGGAAATCAACCGACGCAACCGTATTTTGAAAAGCAAGTACAAGGGCGACGAGCGGTTTGTACGCATACACAAACGCATCGAGGAGCAAAACGAAAAGCGCGAAAAGCCTATCATCTCTAAACAGGAATATGAGATTGCGGAGAACCTGGCAAATATGAAACAGGACATCGACAGAATGATTTTTCTCGACATCAACAAGCTCGACAATGTGCCGGCTTTCCAGCAGGATGTGCTTGCCATCATTGGCAAGGAACTCCTGAAGATGCACATTCGGGCGGACATCAAAGACCGCAAGTTTATCAATAATCTCATCACAACAGAATATTTACAACAACGCAACTACGCATATTAAATAATGAGCAACATCAATATATCGGAGGCTACTATTGCCCTCATTGATTCTCTGAAGAGCACTACCGGGGCTTTCGGCTTGGCTGGTACGGGCAGTGAATACAAGATTGTAACGGAGATGTTCCTTTACAAGTTTTTCAACGACAAGTTCGGTTATGAGGCCAAACGCGACGAGGTGTATGGCGAGCGGTTGAGAAACGCCGAAAAATGGGATGCCGAGTATGACTCTTTCACAGAGGATGAGGTGGAGGACTTGTTCAGTTATCTGCCGCACTCGGTGCCACGCATGAAACCTGAGCATACGCTTTCGCATCTTTACAACTCTGCCACTAAGGGCGACTTCTCTACGCTGCTCGACGCTACGCTCGTTGACATCGCCTCCCTCAATGCCGACACATTCTCTGTATCTACTTCGGGCAAGAGTAAGGTGAACATTTTCTTTCCGCTTACCACTTATGTTACTGACACGCAGAAGCGTGACGAGTTTGCCAAGGCGCTGATGCGTAATGTGGCTTCGTTCAACTTTGAGGATGTGTTTGATGAGAAATACGATTTTTTCTCTCATATCTTCGAATATCTTCTGAAGGGCTTTAACAATGCCGGTGGTGGCAAGTATGCAGAATATTACACGCCTCGTGCCATTGCGCAGGTGATGGCTCGGCTGCTGGTTGGCGATAATGCTGATCTTCGTGGCATCACTTGCTATGACCCGTCGGCTGGTACTGGTACGCTGCTCATGGCGCTCGCCCATCAGATTGGTGAGGACAGATGCTCCATCTATTCGCAGGATATTTCGGAGAAGTCGTCGGAGATGCTTCGTCTTAATCTTATTCTCAACAATTTTGCGGCTTCGCTGCCTAACGTGGTGCAGGGAAACACGCTCACTGAGCCTTCGCACAAGGAGAGCAACGGGGTGCTGAAGAAGTTTGACTTCATCGTCAGCAACCCTCCGTTCAAGCTCGATTTCCCTGAATACCGTGACACGCTTGCTGCTGATACCATCCGCTTTTGGGCTGGCGTTCCTAACGCTGTGAAAAAGGTTGATCCCAACAAGCCGAAGATGGCTATATACACTTGCTTCATCCAACATCTGCTTAACTCGCTGAAACCTACGGGTAAGGGTGCCATTGTCATTCCTACTGGATTTATCACTTCCAAGAGTGGTGTGGAGAAGCGTATTTTGCAGCGCATTGTGGACGAGAAATGGGTGTATGGCTGCGTTTCCATGCCGTCAAACGTGTTTGCAACTACAGGTACCAATGTCTCCGTGCTGTTCTTTGACAAATCGGCAAAGAGCGAGAAGGTGATTCTTATTGACGCAAGCAAGCTGGGTGAGGAATACAAGGAGGGTAACAACCAGAAGCGAAGACTCCGCGATTTTGAGATTGACAAGATCGTGAACACATTCCAGAACAAGGAGGCTGTTGATGACTTCTCGGTTGCTGTTACATACGATGAAATCAAAGAGAAAGGATATAGCCTGTCTGCCGGACAGTATTTCGACATCAAGATTGACTATGTGGACATCACCGAGGAGGAGTTCAACAAGCGCATGGACGAATACAAGACAACGCTGAAAGCACAGTTTGAGGAGAGTCACCGCCTCGAAGAAGAGATACTGAAGCAGTTGGATAGTATCAACTTTAATGAAAACGTAGGGAAGGAACACGACGATGAGTAACGAGATCCAATATCTTCTGTATAGCATGCCGGATGCTGACGGCAAGGTGCAAGTGGTTATCAAGGGCGAGACGCTTTGGTGTACCCAAAAGGCTATGGCACAACTCTTTGGTGTTGGTGTTCCTGCCATAAGCAAGCATCTGAAGAATATCTTTGAAGAGGGGGAACTTGTAGCGGATTCAGTTATTTCCAAAATGGAAACAACTGCCGCTGACGGCAAAAACTACACCACGACATATTATTCCTTGGATGCAATTATCGCCGTAGGCTATCGCGTGTCTTCTCTGAAAGCCACACGTTTCCGCCAATGGGCTACGAAGATTCTCAATGAGTATATAAAGAAGGGCTTCGCTATGGACGATGAGCGGTTGAAACAAGGAACGGCGGTGTTTGGCAAAGACTACTTCCGTGAATTGCTTGAACGTGTGCGTTCTATTCGTGCGAGTGAACGCCGCATTTGGCAACAGATTACGGACATCTATGCAGAGTGTAGCACCGACTATGACAAGAACTCTCCGACAACAAAAGATTTCTATGCGATGATACAAAACCGCTTCCACTTTGCCATCACAGGGCAGACCGCAGCGGAGATTATCTATTCAAAGGCAGACCATACGAAAGACCACATGGGATTGACCACATGGAAGAACGCTCCTGACGGGCGTGTCTTAAAGTCGGACGTATCTATTGCCAAGAACTACTTGCAAGAGAAGGAAATCCGACAACTGGAGCGTGCCGTTACAGGCTTCTTCGACTATATTGAAGACCTCATTGAGCGTGAAAACACGTTCAACATGGCGCAGTTCTCTACAAGTGTCAATGAATTCCTAACTTTCCGGCGCTATCAGATATTGCCCGATAAAGGAAAAATATCGGCAGCGCAAGCCAAGAAGAAAGCGGAAGAAGAATATGATATTTTCAATAAGACGCAACGCATTGACTCTGACTTCGATAAGGAGATAAGAGGATTGCTGGGTAAGGAATGATACAATTCTGCAAGTACACTTGCCAAATTGATTTTAACAATAGTGCAAGTCTGACTTGCACTATTTCAAATTTATGACTGGCTATGGAATTTAAAAAATACAAGTTGGGAGATTGCTTCCGTATGGCAGAAAATGGTCTTGTTATAAAACAGACAAAAGCAGCTAAAGGAATGCCAATAACACGTATAGAAACACTATCTAATGATTGTTTTAATCGGGATAGATTGGGGTATGGGGATATTTTTGACGAGGAGAAATATTCTCATTACATTTTAGATGATAAGGATTTGCTTATGTCGCATATTAATAGTCGTACATTCCTGGGGAGAACTGTTCTATATCGTAAAAGAAATGGTGAAAAGATTATTCATGGAATGAATGTACTAAGGATTAAAACTAATCAGGACATTCTAGATCCAATATTTGCTTCCTATTTATTTAGAACTAGCCTTTTCAAAAGGCATATAGACAATATTCGTAAGGATGCCATTAACCAATCAAGTTTCGCTCTATCTGACTTAAAGAATATAGAACTATACATACCAACAGTAAAAGAGCAAAATAAAATTGCTTATACTCTTCAACTGTTAGACTCAAAAATAGCCCTCAATCGTCAGATAAATGATAATTTAGAGGCAATGGCAAAGCAACTCTACGACTACTGGTTTGTGCAGTTTGACTTCACCAATGAAATTTGCTGCAAACAGCTCATCAATAGCTTGGCTTAATATATTGCAACGAAATAAAGACTTATTACTAAGATCAACAGTGCTACAGAGCCGACTTGTCTGCTTCTTGTTCGTTATGAGCGCACCCATAATAGTCGAACACTGCTCTAAGAGTTCATGTTTCAACTTTGTTCTAATGTCAGTTCTTCGAGAATATAATATGTGCAAGCCCAATGGTTACAACAATAGCACTGAATACAATATCACCAATTTGTAAGCATGTGAACAGTGAGTTGACATTACATAAGGCTTCATCATCACATCTTTGCACAGTTGGTCCAATCTATTATTGTCCGAAAACTGTCTAATTGTCACATAAGTAAATATTTACGCTACCTAAGACAAATGTTCTTTCAGTGGATTTAAGCCGTTATGTAATTGCGCTCCGATATTCAACCAAGAACAGCAATCGCTCCACCCCTGTGGTATCTCACGCTTCAGCTTCTCATTCCAAACCATAGCTCCGCCACTCGATTTATACGGCTTGCCATCCTCATTCGGGAAGTCAAACTGCACAAACCAGTAGTCGTAGAGTTGCTTTGCCATCGCCTCTAAATTATCATTTATCTGACGATTGACATTGATTTTTGACATAATATCAACCATCATATTGCCGATATTCTCTTCCTCCATAGGAGTGAATGTCGGCAATTCATATCGCATGATTTGGTCTTTGTCACCACGTGGCATTTTACTACCTTTGGAACCCAACATGGCATATTCAAAGAAAGGATCCTGCATTAAAACAGTATAAAGAAACGAAGTGCAGTGACCATTCTTTGCTCTAAAAACAAGAACGTCAGAAGAACACCCTCCTTCAGAATCTGCATACCAAACTTTTTTAAGATAAGGTCGAATGTTTGCTACCAATACATCACCTTGCCTATAATGAGTAAGGGCACACGGAATTGGAGGTAGATTTAGAGCACCTTCTCTACCTCTTCTGTTTTGCAATAAAGAATCCGTAGTGACATATCTGTCTAAAGAAATGTTACTACTGCTAATTTTGTCTGTGACAAATTCTGCTATATCATTTAGTTTCATGATCTGCTTGCTTCCATTTTGTAATTGTGAAGCATATTTCTGCTCCAACCATTTGCTACGGTTTGGTGGACATAGAACAATGCCTTTTGTGGTTCATTCAAGAATTTGTCAATCAACAAAATATGATGTCCCCAAGGAGTAGCAAATATATCACTCTCTAATTGGTCAGCAAGTTGCTGACCAATTTCATTATTGCTGTTTCTACCCTCATTTTGTAGCAGAGTAGAATTATTCTCTAATTGGTCAGCAATTTGTTGACCAATTGAAAAATACGGCAAGTACATACAGTAGAAATTTTTCATATAGAGAAGGTTCTTTGGCGAGAAGCAAGTAGCACCAGGATTCTGCTCCTTTAAGTCTCGGCTCAAATTGGCAAGAAACTTGCTTCCCCAACGCGCTTCGGCTTTTAAGGCAACAATGTCCCTACCCAAACTCCAGTAGAATTTGAGCATCTCGGTATTGACTTTCACCGCGGCCTTTACCTGACTCTGGTGATAACGCTTACAGAGTTCACTGACCCATTGTAAGTAGTCCTTGTCTAAAATATTTATCGGCTTGTTCATTTGCCCATATAGTATTATATGGCAAAGGTAATTAAAATCAAGCAGAATAACTTATTTCTAAACCTTAATTAAGGAATTTGCGGTGAGCAGCCTTTACATTGGCTTGGTTTACCATAGCATAATGCAGCGTAGTGTCGATTTTTACGTGTCCCAACATCTTTTGTACTTGTTCTATTGGCATACCCTTGTCAATAGCCATTGTTGCCAAAGTCCTACGGAATTTGTGAGGATGAACCTTGTTGAGATTTACACGTTTTCCAAGCTGACGCAAACGAACTTCTACGCCACTAATGGTTAGCCGTGTGTGAGGTTCATGCAGACTCACAAACAATGCAGGGTTAGTGTCTGTGCGTTGCTCCAAATACCTTTTGAGGTGGATTTTAGTGCGTGCGTTGAAATACACCTCACGTTCTTTGTTGCCTTTGCCAAACACTACACACTGTCGCTCTTGAAAGTCGATGTCCTCACGATTGATTTTCACCAACTCCCCAACACGCATACCTGTACTAAGCAGCAAATCAATCATAGCAATGTCACGCAATTCTTGGCAACTGTCACGCAACACTTCTATATTTTCATCTGTCAGCACCTCTTTCACCAGAGCATCTGTGCGCACTTTGTGTATTCTGCGCACAGGACTTTTGGTGATATAGTCCTCGTCTTCAAGCCAAGAAAAGAAACTGGAAAAAATACGACGCAAGTTGTCAATCGTAACCTTGCTAAGTCCTCGTTGTTCCTGTTGTTCAGCGAGATAGCAACGAATGTCATTGGTTGCAACTTCACATACGTTTTTCTTAACTGCAGCAATTAGCTTCTCAATGGAAGACTTATAATAGTGGATTGTCTTGTCAGAACAACCCTCCACTTTCTTTGAGGATATAAAAGCGCCAAGAAGTTCAGCGTTTTCCTTATTGCGTTGTTCTTCCTCTGTTGCCTTTGGCGTAATCTCACACTCTGACAGTGCCTTTCGGGTCACATCATTCAGCAATTCCAACTGATTTTCAGTCAAAAACGCTCGCATACCGTCCAAAACGGCTTGTAAAATTGTTTCTTTCATGTCATAAAACTTGTATTGGACTCTATATAATATAATGGAAGAAAGAAACGATGCTGATAAATGATAATTTAGAGGCAATGGCAAAGCAACTCGTACGACTACTGGTTTGTGCAGTTTGACTTCCCGAATGAGGATGGCAAGCCGTATAAATCGAGTGGCGGAGCTATGGTTGGAATGAGAAGCTGAAGACGTGAGATACCACAGGGGTGGAGCATATGTGTATCTTTGATTATATGACGCATTACATAACGAGATTCATTCCACGAAGACTTTAGTCTAAGGTAGCGTGAAATGATTATTATGTGACATTAGACAGTTTGGCGACAACAGATAGACAGGAACACTGCGAACATTATTCTGAAGCTTCTAAAGTCAATCACGTTCACAGTTACAAATTGTGCATATTGATATTAGTGTATTGGCCCATTGGCGCAATTGTATATTGTCGAATATCCGCAATTGAACTAAGTGAACATCATTTACTCTTATAGAAAAGATAATGCTTCACCATCTTTCATTGTTAATGAATGTTGCCGCTCAAACGTAATTGCACATAATGAAGTATGGCAGCTATCTAGACTAAGTGCTTCAGTGATGAACCTCTTGTATCTTCGTTCAATATTAATACCAAGACCATATGCTCCGCCACTGTTTAGCTAACGTTTCACCTTCTCATTCGGCAAATACTGAAACTGCAGAAATCAGCTTGACTAAGCATCGGAGAGTTCTGCCCCTTATGAACGGTCATAGCCATTGCTAAATTATCATTTATCTGATTCTTTTACGAATTATTTCTTGGTATTTTACCCCTAAACTGAACTTTCTTTCAACAATAACTTTAATCAACCAACGCTAACACGCCATAACCGTAAAACTCGCCTGGGGGATGTTGTAACTTTGCAAATGTAAAACGGAACAACCCGTTGAACAAGTAACAATTATCATTAACCCTTAAAAATTTATTATCATGTCAAAAGTACAGAATGGCAAGCTTTATTATCAGTTGTTCCAGAACAACGTTGCTGACTCTAAATTCTACAAGATGTGGTATGCGAAGGCGAAACACATCGACACCGTGACCTTCGACGAGCTCATCACCCACATGGCAAACCACAACGTGGGATTCCCAAGAGGTGTAGTGTCGGGAGTGATGATGTCGTTCGTGGACTGTCTGCTCGAACTCGTGGCACAGAGCAAGAAGGTGCAGCTCGGCGACCTCGGCACTTTCTATCTCAATCTCACCTCGAAGCCTGCAGCAAAGTATGAGGAGTTCAACGCCGCAGAGAATATCATGGACTGCGGACTGCGTTTCATCTCATCACAGACCGAAAACAAGGACAACCTCACCCGTTCGGCCTTCACCAAGGCGATGTCGTTCAAGAACTTCAATACTCTCATGCGTGAAAGTGACAAGATGCTCGTAGACAGTGCGAACAAGGAGAAGAACAAGACTGTCTGATTCTGACGCCATTTTCCCTCTTGCCCTCATGATAGGGTGGGAGGGATTTTAGTACAACCCATCCTAACCTTCCCCAAGGGGAGGAACAGGTTACTCTGGTTAAATGACATCAGCCCCCACCTGGCCTCCCCCGTAGGGGAGGGACAGATACCCTTGCAAGTAATATTATCGTCAGTAGTCGTCTGATTATCAGTGGTTTATCAAAAGCAATAGTATCTGTCCCTCCCCTACGGGGGAGGCTAGGTGGGGGCTGATATGATTGTCTGAAGAAGTCTTTGACAAAGCATAGTAACTTGTTCCTTCCCTTGGGGAATGTCAGGATGGGTTATCCTGCAGGGAAGGTTAGGATGGGTTCGAGACCGAGAGGGGGCTGATGCCATCAGACTTGTTTTCATTTTCTGCCATTATACTTGCGGTTTATCATGGTTTTTGTATAAAAAACCATCAACCGAATCATTTGCTAAGTGAAAGGGGAGCCCCGCACTTTCAAATCTAAGAAACACCCAAAGAGGAATCATTGATAATTTCCTTTCGCGCGCATATATAAATATAATGTAAACCCTACACCTTTCCCTTTAATTCTGTCAAATAAAAGGAAAACCGTCACTTTTTTCTCATTTTCTTTTGAAAACATTTGGATGGTATGAGAAAAACCCATACCTTTGCATCCGCTTTTGAGAACGAACGCTGTTACAAAACAGTTATTAAGTCAGAAAGAGCGACAGAAGAAAGAGTTCTTTGAAAAGATTACAATAAACAGAGAAGTAGTAGTACAAGAAGCAGGCTTCTTTTCCACCTTATATTATATAGGGGTCATGGATAAAGGAGTTCTGGGTAGAACGAAACCTATCAATTTCTGAAGGTGATACCGAATGATTTTCGGAGGCATTCTGAACAGAGACAAAACGAACTTTCCTTCGGGAAAGGTCATTATAAAGATATTATACAATGGAGAGTTTGATCCTGGCTCAGGATGAACGCTAGCTACAGGCTTAACACATGCAAGTCGCGGGGTAACATCTGGTAGAGCTTGCTCTTCCAGGATGACGACCGGCGCACGGGTGAGTAACGCGTATCCAACCTGGCCCATACCACGGGATAGCCCGTCGAAAGGCGGATTAATACCGTATGCTGTCATTAAGAGGCATTTTTTGATGACGAAAGGACTGGCGGTATGGGATGGGGATGCGTCTGATTAGCTTGTTGGCGGGGTAACGGCCCACCAAGGCGACGATCAGTAGGGGTTCTGAGAGGAAGGTCCCCCACATTGGAACTGAGACACGGTCCAAACTCCTACGGGAGGCAGCAGTGAGGAATATTGGTCAATGGGCGCAAGCCTGAACCAGCCAAGTAGCGTGAGGGAAGACTGCCCTACGGGTTGTAAACCTCTTTTGTTTGGGAATAAAGTGCGGGACGCGTCCCGCATTGCATGTACCATTTGAATAAGGACCGGCTAATTCCGTGCCAGCAGCCGCGGTAATACGGAAGGTCCGGGCGTTATCCGGATTTATTGGGTTTAAAGGGAGCGCAGGCCGTGGGTTAAGCGTGTCGTGAAATTCCGTCGCTCAACGGCGGACGTGCGGCGCGAACTGGTCCACTTGAGTACGCGGGACGTTGGCGGAATTCGTGGTGTAGCGGTGAAATGCTTAGATATCACGAAGAACTCCGATTGCGAAGGCAGCTGACGGTAGCGCAACTGACGCTGAGGCTCGAAAGTGCGGGTATCGAACAGGATTAGATACCCTGGTAGTCCGCACGGTAAACGATGGATGCCCGCTATTCGCCCACCTGGGCGAGTGGCCAAGCGAAAGCGTTAAGCATCCCACCTGGGGAGTACGCCGGCAACGGTGAAACTCAAAGGAATTGACGGGGGCCCGCACAAGCGGAGGAACATGTGGTTTAATTCGATGATACGCGAGGAACCTTACCCGGGCTTGAATTGCAGAGGAAGGATTTAGAGATAATGACGCCCTTCGGGGTCTCTGTGAAGGTGCTGCATGGTTGTCGTCAGCTCGTGCCGTGAGGTGTCGGCTTAAGTGCCATAACGAGCGCAACCCCTCTCCGTAGTTGCCATCGGGTGATGCCGGGCACTCTGCGGACACTGCCACCGTAAGGTGTGAGGAAGGTGGGGATGACGTCAAATCAGCACGGCCCTTACGTCCGGGGCTACACACGTGTTACAATGGGGCATACAGAGCGCCGGCGGCCGGCAACGTCCGTCCAATCGCTAAAGTGTCCCCCAGTTCGGACTGGGGTCTGCAACCCGACCCCACGAAGCTGGATTCGCTAGTAATCGCGCATCAGCCATGGCGCGGTGAATACGTTCCCGGGCCTTGTACACACCGCCCGTCAAGCCATGAAAGCCGGGGGCGCCTGAAGTCCGTGACCGCAAGGGTCGGCCTAGGGCGAAACCGGTGATTGGGGCTAAGTCGTAACAAGGTAGCCGTACCGGAAGGTGCGGCTGGAACACCTCCTTTCTGGAGATGCCTTTCGAAAAGGTGCACCTGTGATTAGAGGATACGGAAGTAAGTCTTTCCAAAAATCTTCTTGTACTCACGAACTCCTGTTTTTCAAGAATAAAGAGAGACAAAGGAAACTGGGCGGAGAAGTCCATACACCTGACCAACCTGACAGTCCTATAGCTCAGTTGGTTAGAGCGCCACACTGATAATGTGGAGGTCGGCAGTTCAAGTCTGCCTGGGACTACGTAAGAGGCGAAACGAAATGAGCCTCACTCTCCAATATTGTTCTTCAATGTAATTTGGGGGATTAGCTCAGCTGGCTAGAGCACCTGCTTTGCAAGCAGGGGGTCAACGGTTCGAATCCGTTATTCTCCACGATTCGTGAGAATTCTGAAGATTCTCAACGAAAACGATCTTTGACATGTTGTTACAGACAAAACTGTAGAAAAGAAAATTTCAATACAGCTGAAAGTATGGGCTAGGTCCCTTGTGAGTATTCATATTCACATGCGGACATAGGCGAAAGTAAGAAAGGGCGTATGGCGGATGCCTAGGCTCACGGAGGCGATGAAGGACGTGATAAGCTGCGACAAGCCCTGGGGAGGTGCAAATGACCTTTGATCCAGGGATTTCCGAATGGGACAACCCGGCAGTCTGAAGGACTGTCATCCGGACAAAAGTCCGGAGGCGAACGGAGGGAACTGAAACATCTTAGTACCTCCAGGAAGAGAAAATAAACAATGATTCCCCCAGTAGTGGCGAGCGACCGGGGAAGAGCCCAAACCGGTGTTGTCAAGGCAACGCCGGGGTTGTAGGACCGCGCTGTGGTACTTTTATCGTGAACAGAATGGACTGGAAAGTCCGGCCGTAGAGGGTGAAAGCCCCGTACGTGAAGCGAGCGAAGGCCTAGCGGTATCCTGAGTAAGGCGGGACACGAGGAATCCTGCCCGAATCCGCCGGGACCATCCGGCAAGGCTAAATACTCCCGTGAGACCGATAGTGTACCAGTACCGTGAGGGAAAGGTGAAAAGCACTTCGACGAGAAGAGTGAAAGAGATCCTGAAACCATGCGCCTACAAGCGGTCGGAGCATCCATGTGATGTGACGGCGTGCCTTTTGCATAATGAACCTACGAGTTGCCGTCGCCAGCGAGGTTAAGTCCCATGAGGGACGAAGCCGTAGTGGAAGCGAGCCTGAAGAGGGCGTCAAGTTGGCGGAGGCAGACGCGAAACCAAGTGATCTACACTTGTCCAGGTTGAAGTCCCGGTAACACGGGATGGAGGACCGCACCAATAAGCGTTGAAAAGCTTCTGGATGAGGTGAGTGTAGGAGTGAAAGGCCAATCAAACTTGGAGATAGCTCGTACTCCCCGAAAGGCATTTAGGTGCCGCGTGGGAAGGTCAGCGTGAGAGGTAGAGCGACCGATAGGTCAAGAGGGCTTCACCGCCTATCGAGACCTGACGAACTCCGAATGCTCACGCTTAGTATTCCTGCAGTAAGGGGGCGGGTGCTAAGGTCCGTCCCCGAGAGGAGAAGAATCCGGACCGCCGTCTAAGGTCCCGAAGTTCTGTCTGAGTTAGTCTAACGAAGTGTGGTCCCTGAGACAGCCAGGATGTTGGCTTGGAAGCAGCCATTCATTCAAAGAGTGCGTAACAGCTCACTGGTCGAGGGTCCGTGCATGGATAATAATCGGGTATAAGACAGGCACCGAAGGCGCGGGATAGCAAATAATAAAAGTATCGGTAGGGGAGCATTCCATCGGCGTAGAATGCAGTAGGTGACTACTGCTGGAGCCTATGGAAAAGCAAATGTAGGTATAAGTAACGATTAGGAGGGCGAGAACCCCTCCCGCCGAACGACTAAGGTTTCCCAGGCAATGCCATTCATCCTGGGGTCAGTCGGGTCCTAAGGCTAAGCCGAGCGGCGAGGCCGATGGCAGACACGGTCAACATTCCGTGACTACCGCCATCAGTGATGTCCAGACGGAGCAGTGACACCTCCGCGCCCTGACGGAATAGGGCGTTGAAGGGCGTAGGCTATGAGAATGCCAGGCAAATCCGGCGTTTGAGCTGAAACCCGAAAGTACGGGGTCCCCTTCGGGGGAACCTGACAGCGAGGGTAATCATACTCCCGAGAAAATGGGCTAAACTCATGTTGGCGGTACCCGTACCGCAAACCGACACAGGTAGTTGGGTAGAACATACTAAGGCGTTGAGAGATTCATGGCTAAGGAACTAGGCAAACTGACCCCGTAACTTCGGGATAAGGGGTCCTCACCTCCGGGTGAGGCGCAGAGAATAGGTCCAGGCAACTGTTTAACAAAAACACAGGGCTGTGCGAACTCGAAAGATGAAGTATACAGCCTGACACCTGCCCGGTGCCGGAAGGTTAAGAGGAGATGTCACCGCAAGGGAAGCATTGAATTGAAGCCCCGGTAAACGGCGGCCGTAACTATAACGGTCCTAAGGTAGCGAAATTCCTTGTCGGGTAAGTTCCGACCTGCACGAATGGTGTAATGATCCGGACGCTGTCTCGGCCATGAGCTCAGTGAAATTGTAGTATCGGTGAAGATGCCGATTACCCGCGATGGGACGAAAAGACCCCGTGAACCTTTACTACAGCTTAGCATTGACCTTGGTCATCCGATGTGTAGGATAGGCCGGAGGCTTCGAAGCGGCGTCGCCAGGCGTTGTGGAGCCATCCTTGAAATACGGCCCTTTGGCTGTCTGAGGTCTAACGCGGATAGTCGCGGACACTGCTTGGTGGGTAGTTTGACTGGGGTGGTCGCCTCCAAAAGCGTAACGGAGGCTTCCAAAGGTGCCCTCGGGCCGTTTGGTAAGCGGCCTTCAAGAGTGCAATGGCAAAAGGGCGCTTGACTGGGAGGGAGACATCCCGAGCAGGCAGGAAACTGGGGCATAGTGATCCGGCGGATGTGTATGGAAACTCCGTCGCTCAAAGGATAAAAGGTACTCCGGGGATAACAGGCTGATCCCCCCCAAGAGCTCATATCGACGGGGTGGTTTGGCACCTCGATGTCGGCTCGTCACATCCTGGGGCTGGAGAAGGTCCCAAGGGTTGGGCTGTTCGCCCATTAAAGTGGCACGCGAGCTGGGTTCAGAACGTCGTGAGACAGTTCGGTCTCTATCTATCGTGGGCGCAGGAGTTTTGAGTGGTGCTGTCACTAGTACGAGAGGACCGTGACGGACAGACCTCCGGTGTACCGGTTGTGCCGCCAGGCGCACCGCCGGGTATCCGCGTCTGGATCGGATAAGCGCTGAAAGCATCTAAGTGCGAAGCTTTCCACGAGATTAGAACTCCATTGAGGGTCGTCGCAGACGACGACGTTGATAGGGCGCAGGTGTAAAGACGGCGACGTCAAAGCCGAGCGCTACTAATTGCCCGAGAGCTTTCGCTTTCCGGCACACACTTTCAGTTGTATTGCAACTGTCAATTCTACCAAGTGATATGTCTGTAACTATAACGCATGTCCCCCATATCAGGTGGCGACAGCGGCGGGGTTCCACCTCTTCCCATTCCGAACAGAGAAGTTAAGCCCGCTTGCGCCGATGGTACTGCAATGCAATGTGGGAGAGTAGGTAACCGCCTTTTTTCACTTTAAAGCTTGAATCCTCCGGAAGAGCAATCCTCCGGAGGATTTTTTTTGCGTCTGTACGCATCAGGGTCTTCCTTGGTTCTCATGCAGCTTTATGTCTGTTTTCATCAGACGATAATTGAATTGTCCGGACAATTACCAGATGGTTTTTGCATGCAGAAACAGACGGAAGTGGCTGAATTATAGACACTTCCGGATATGGGACCAGATGGTTGACGGTTTTTTTATAGTTTCAGGGCCCGAAAAAAAATCGGGAAAGGGCCGCCGCACGCACCAACTGCACGGAGAAAAAATTCGCTCGCAACGAGAAATTTTTCTATCTCAAAGAAAAAACAACGGCCAATATGGGCCAAAAAAGAGGAGAAAGCCTTCTGTCTTCGGGCTCTCTCCTTTTCACTATACAAATATACAACATTTTTCGGCAAAAAGCAAATCGTATTAACATTTGAATACAATCCTTGAAATGTTAAAAAGACGCGATTTGCATCAGCAAGGCGCGGTCATGCTTTAATAGAGCGTTCGATGGGAGGTCTTGTTTTTAGTGGGATAGGTAGTATCCGTGACAAAGCAAATGTTGCATTGACAAACCTGACATATAACATCGCCCGTACGGCACAGGTATTCAAATACCATAGAAACTGGATAACCGCTTAAAATCTTTATGCTTAGTTGTTAATAATAATCAAAGCGATACTCTCTCCGAAAAATATCAATAGAGATACTTGCAATATTTGAAAAAGTTTCGCTTAATTTGCGGAAACAAAATCACATCAGCGGTAGCCATAATGAGGTTCTGACTTCTCGCTGAGCTTAAAGTGGATTTATAAACCCTCCCTAAAGACATACTTCTATGAAACATTCAAGGTTAAGTTTTATTTTCTGTTTTTTACTGTGCATCCTTGTATCCGCACCGTCCATGTCGCAAAATACCATTCCCGGCGACAATGTAATGCGTTATTACAAGGCGGCAGTGCCAGTTACAAGGTCATCCTTTGAGGAAGACTTTCATGGCGATGAAGCCGCTGTAAAACAATTCTGGTCCGATGTGGAGGAATATCTCAACAAGGTTTACGTTCCGTTGGGATTTTGTTTTACCGTGAACAGGGATAGCAGACTTTTGCTGTCTTCGTATAACATTATAGATGAAAACTATATGAATGCTCCCAGTTACGGAACAGAACTTCTCGACGAACTTATCGGTCAGTCTTCGTACGATATAGGCATTTGGATTCTGCATCGTCCCGAGAATGAAAACAACAACGGCCTTTCTATACTGGAAGGGGCATACAAGAAGGACAGCAAGGCATCCGGATATGCCGCCCCTAATCCATGGATTGTGGCGCATGAAATAGCACACTTGTTTGGTGCCGGGCACACAGAGGATGCTTCGCTGATGGACGCAGGGGGAAATTTTCTCTCCCTGACTTCCATTATGCAGATACGCTCTTCATGTGTCAAGAATAACGCTGCCTACTACAGCGACCAGGACAAGAACACCCTTGTCGGTTCAGATTTGGGAGGAAACTATGTGTACGGACAGAAGGTATCCAATACAGCACCTGCATTTGGAAGCAACATGCCATATTCTGTCAGAATTCCCTTGGGAGCATGCCTTGCGTTGGATGTTCAGGCAGACGATGCAGAGAATAACAGGATTTCTTACGCTACTGTCAGCAATGATTTTACCCTGATGCCTCCGACCTTTAGTTCGCGATTGGATTTCCGACCCCAATACGTGGCGGATATCTTTTATGACGGTTATTATTATATAGTAAACAAGACCGACATCCATAACAAGGCAGCGGGCAGTTATTCCATGACACTCTCTATCAACGATATGCCCGACTCCGACATTCTTACGTGGCAGACTTTTATCGCTTCACCTTTCTACAGCAATTATACTACACGCCAGATAGGTGTGGATATTGTAGGAGGCGAACGCTTCTCGCTATCCCTCTCTCCAGACAAGCAGAACTATGTTCCTGGCGACAAGGTGCGTCTTTCATGGGGAGTAAATACCAGTTATTTTAATTCGGAAAGCAGACTGAGGATAACGCTCTCGACTGATTATGGAAAAACATTCAACCACATCCTTGCGGCCTCCGTTCCGGCCCTTGATGGCGAATGTGTGGTTGAGATGCCTGACTTGAAGATAGATAATCTTGACGTGGATTTTTCCACTGCAGTTTGTTCCGTCCGTGCAGGTATAATACGCATTGAGGAAATAGGCGGTGCGGCATACACACTTTCGTGCCTTACACCAGAGGGTGGTGGCGGCTTTCTTCTTTCCGGCAGTGGTATTCCATCATCCATCTCCATTCCCGGTGCCGGCAAATCGTCAGCAGATTGCATCTACGATGTCAGTGGACGAAAGGTTTCGGCAAAACGTGCTTCGTCACTGCCCCGAGGTATTTATATATGCAATGGAAAGAGGGTTCTCGTGAAGTAATTCTAGTTTTGGATGCAGTTCAAAGAGAGTCTTCGCCCGTTTTTCCTGCGTCAGGCTCCATTTCTCCCGGCTCATGGACAATTGCCTGCGACACCGGGTTAATGCTTCAACGAGTGTTTCTCCGTTAGTAAGCCTTGGTGGTTCAAACCAAGAAGACATGCCTCCTCGCCGAAACCATCGCTCACAGAGCCACTCATGTCTGGAGTGCGATTGTCGCGTTCATCAAGATAGATATGAAGCTCGGTTGTGTATAGGACTTCGGTGTCCTGTGTCGGAATCTCAGTGAAGTCTGTCACTTCAAAGTACTCAAGGATACCTGTAGGGAGAAAATATGAGGCAAGGCCTTCATACATATTTATGTTGCTGCTACGATTCATAGTGCAAAGGTACTAACTTTGGGGGCAATTATGTATCGTTTAGCAACAGTTTTGGGTTAGCGTCCGTACACCCTCCCCACAGGGTTTGTCGGTTGCGCCACTTTTCCGCCAACTTGTCTGGACGTCGTCACATCAACAGCAGGCAGCAGTGATGAAGAGCTTTCTTCCACTGCTGCCTGAACTGTTTTTTTTATGCTGCCTGAAGTGTTTTTATCCCAAACCGGTCATTGGAACTTGTCTGGATTTTGCTTTTTCAGAATAGTGGATTACTGTCCGTCCAATGTAATGTTTTGGGCGCAGTTTGGAGTACGAAATTTGCCCACTTGGGGCACGCTGCTTGCCCCAAGTGAGAAAGCTGCTTGCCCCACATGGGCACGGTGCTTGCCCATTTCCTGTAGTTTTTGTTATACTTTCCAATGATTATGGCTTGGCAATTTTCAAAGCAAAGAACAACTACCGGAGGAGTGTCAGTCTTGTGTAGCTTGCAGTAGTTCTTCCATGCAAAAATAGTTTCTTTTGATAGTGTTTCGGCCAACTGAGGAAGTGAAACACGGCCAACTGAGGAAACGAATATCGGCCAACCGAGGAAGTGAAATGCAGCCAACTGAGGAAGTGAAACACGGCCAACTGAGGAAATAAAACACGGCCAACTGAGGAAATATGACAATAAATTCCTATCTTTGCATTCGATTTACACTATCTTGAAATATAAAGATGCATATTGTGATAACATAAAAACACGTTTGATGTTACCGTTCTTCATGCATTTTAATTATATGAATTCGTAATCAAATATCTGAGATATGGAATACAAACATAGAATTGCTGACCAGATGCTTGCTAAGAAACTGGCAAGCAAGGGGGCGGTTTTGATTGAAGGACCTAAATGGTGCGGAAAAACGACCACCGCAGAGCAACAAGCCCGCAGTATCCTGTATATGGACAATCCTGCCTCGCTGGAGACGAATCTGCAGATGGCAGAAATCGACGCTTCTGTCTTGCTGGATGGTGAAACTCCAAGGCTGATCGACGAGTGGCAGCTGGCACCAAAACTCTGGGACGCCATAAGATTTGAGGTTGACCATAGGCATGATGTCGGACAGTTTGTCTTGACAGGTTCTGCCGTTCCTGCCGAAGAAAAAGACATGCATCATTCTGGAACAGGAAGATTCAGCTGGCTTACCATGCGTCCCATGAGTCTGTATGAGTCGGGAGAATCAAACGGAAAGGTGAGCTTGGCACATTTGTTTGAGACACCGGAAAAAATAATTGCCACTAACAAGTTGAAAATTGAAGACCTTGCCTTTCTTATCTGCCGTGGCGGCTGGCCTTTTGCATGCGGATTGCAGGATGAGGCTGCTTTGGCACAGGCTTTCGACTATGTGGATGCGGTTGTCAAGAAAGACGTTTCGCGGGTTGATGGCGTGAATCGTAATGCCACTACTACAAGGTTGCTCCTGCGGTCGTATGCCCGCAACCAAGGTTCGCAAGCTACTATCGGTACTATCGTGGCAGACATGCTGACAAATGATGAAAATGAAATCAGCGTCAAGACGGCAGGAAGCTACTTGGAAACGTTGCGGAAGATATTCGTTATCGAGGACTCTGAAGCGTGGAATCCGAACCTGCGCTCCAAAACCGCAATCCGAACTGCAAATACCCGATATTTCATTGACCCCTCTATAGGTACTGCGATATTGGGACTTGGTCCTAAGGATCTGATTAACGACCTCAATACGATGGGACTTTTCTTCGAGACTCTTTGTGTCAGAGACTTGAGAGTCTTTGCTGACGCTTTGGATGGAGAGGTATATCATTATAGGGACAAAAACGGATTGGAATGTGATGCTGTAGTGCATCTGCGAAACGGGAAATATGGTCTTGTGGAAGTGAAGCTCGGTGGCGACAAGCTCATCAACGAGGGAGCTACCAATCTTATTAGTCTTGCAGAAAAAATCAATACAGACAAGATGAATGTACCTTCATTCATGATGGTGCTGACGGGAACTGGCGACTTCGCATATCGAAGGAAAGACGGCGTGTATGTTGTGCCTGTCGGATGTCTGAAAGACTGACAATAATCACATGCAAGGTATAATGACCGATGGTGGGGTAAACGTTCTGATGACCGATTGGGGCCTTATAGACATACAATGCTATAATGCCTCCCGATACATTTTTCCGACATATATAGTGCTGATATATCCTTTTTTTCATATTTTTGCAGCGGCAATCCGCCCATACATTATTCTATGAATCATAAAATACTATCAGCATTGATAATCCTGTGCTCTTCTCTCCATACCCTTTGGGCGCAGAAGAGTCTCATAAACTATGAGGACAGCCTCTTCAGCATCGACGACGTGGTGTGTGTGGGGGAGCGTCCCCACTATCTCACACCCAGCCAGACCATCTCGGGTCCTACGCTGCAGAACCTCTCCACCACTTCTGTTGCCGACGCACTGAAATATTTCTCAGGCGTGCAGATAAAGGATTTCGGCGGACTGGGCGGACTGAAGACCGTAAACGTGCGCTCGCTCGGCTCGCAGCACGTGGGGGTGTATCTCGACGGCATCCGCATCACCAACGCACAGAACGGACAGGTGGACCTGGGCAGATATTCACTCTCCAATATGGAGTCGGTGTCGCTATACAACGCCAACAAGAACGAGCGCCTGCAGTCGGCAACCGAATATGCCTCGGCTGCCACAGTGTATATGCAGACCAGGAAACCCGACCGCACCACGCTGACCGCAGAATACGGCACGGGGTCGTTCGGACTGAACAAGGTGAAGGGGTATTTCTCGCTGAAAGACCGCCTCTTCGTGGATGCCGAATATCAGCATACTGACGGAAACTACAAGTTCCGCTTCCGCTCCCTCTCTGAAGACACCATCGGCAAGCGCCACAATTCAGACATCCGTTTCTACAGGCTCGAGGCGGCTGGATTCTACAAGGGTCTCGCCACCCACGTGTATTACTACAACTCGGAGCGCGGACTGCCCGGTCCCGTGATACGACGGCTCACCGACCAGTGGGACTCCACCGACCGGCAGTGGGACCAGAACTTCTTCGTGCAGTCGTCATACAAGAAACTGTGGGAGAACTTCGGACTGCGCACCAACCTGAAATACTCGTTCGACTATCTGCACTATCTGCAGGACCCATCTACCAACGCCGCCGCCATCTACTGCAACAACCACTACACGCAGCAGAGCGTCTACGCCTCTGTGGCAGGGTCGTACAACATGAAATACCTGTCGCTCACGGCGAGCACCGACATCACATGGAGCGACCTCAATACCGACGTGTATAAGTCGAGCTACGTATACCGCCTCGACTCCAAGAGCCTACTCTCAGCCATTCTCTCGTATAGAGGACTGGAGGTGAACCTCGCCATGCTCTATACCCACATACAAGACCACACACGCGGCAACGCCTCGCCGCTAAGGAAGCTCACACCGATGTTCCTCGCCTCCTACAAGAGCGGGCCGTGGGTGGTGAGAGCCTTCAACAAGCGCATCTTCCGCGCCCCCACGCTCAACGACCTATACTACACCCTTGTGGGTAGCACCGACCTGAAGCCGGAATACACCACGCAGTGGGATGCCGGAGTGGACTATCGCGGCAGACATCTCCACTTTGCCATCGACGGATACTACAACGAGATAGAAGACAAGATAGTGGCGATACCGATGAAATGCCAGTTCAGATGGTCGATGGTGAACTTCGGCATGGTGAAGTCGCTCGGACTGTCGCTATCCGGAGGATACAGCAACGAATGGGGAAAATTCTCACTTGCCACAAACGCCAACTACACCTGTCAGAGCGACCGCGACTACAGTATGCCCTCCGACCCGGAATACAAGCACTACGTGCCATACAGTCCGCTGCATTCCGGTTCGCTCATCATAGATCTCGGCTACGACTCATATTCGCTCTGCACCTCGTTCCTGTATACCGGTGAGCGCTTCGCCCTCATCTCAAACAATGCCGACGACCTGCTTGGCGACTGGTATACCGTGGACCTGAAGCTGAACAAGCGGTTCAGATTGAAAAACGGTATGGTGGTGCAGGCTACAGTGGAATGCAACAATCTGACCGACTCGCGCCACGAAGTGGTGAAGCGCTATCCCATGCCGGGACGTAACTGGAAGGCGACAGTGAAATTCGAACTCTGAGAAGTTCTCCAACTCTTGATGATATGAACAGACATTATATATATATACTGACGATAATGCTGACGGCAACGCTGCTCGCCGCCTGCTCGCTGGAGCCGGCAGACAGCGAGCTACCCGTAGCGCCCACGCAGACAGACGACAGAATCGTGGTTCTCTGCCAGGGACTGTGGGGACTCGACAACTCCACGCTGAGCTATATCGACGGCGGAACGGTGACAAACGGGTGGTTCAAGAAGAACAATCCCGGAATGCACCTCGGCGACACGGGCAACGACATACTGCAGGTGAACGACACGCTGATTGCCATATCGGTGAACTGGTCGAACATCATACAGTATATCTATCCCGACGGCAGGGCGATTGCCGCCACCGAAGACATACCAAACAACCGCCGCCTCGCCACCGACCGCTGCGGATATCTCTACTGCACCTCGTATGCCGACAACGGCTATGTGGCCAAGATTGACATCAGGACGAAGCAGATAGTAGACACCTGTCATGTGGGCTACGAGCCGGAGGGTGTGGCATACTATGACGGCAGGCTCTTCGTGGCAAACACCGGAGGATACGGCGGCCAGGCTGGTCATAAGTATGAGAGCACCGTCTCTGTGGTGGACGCCGCCACGATGTGCGAGATAAGGCGCATCGACACGGGGTGCATCAATCTCTTCGGCGACATGACGTGCTGCGGACAGTTTCTGTGTATCAATTCCGCCGGCGACAGTTATGACGTGGCGTCAAAGACCGTGGTGATGAACATGGCGGACGAGGAGTTCCGGGTGTTTGATTTCCCTGCCACATACTCCTGTGCCTACGGCAACCGCTTCTATCTGATAGGCAGCAGCTTCTCGTATGTCACCGGCGCCTACACCCTCACCACACACACCATCGGCCTGCCCTCGCTTGACGTGGCAGACGGACTTGCCTCTTATGCCGCGGCAGCTCCGGAAATACTGAAGATGCAGGCGCCCTACGGCATTTTCATATCGCCATACTCGGCACACCTGTATGTCACCGATGCCCGGGGATATGCCACGAACGGCAGACTGTATGAATTCTCTCCCACAGGCGAGCTGATAGGGCGATACCCTCTGGAGGGGATAAATCCCGGCAAGTTGCTGTTTCTGAAGAAGTGAAGTGCTTGCTGAAACGGAAGCGGTGACTTGCAGAAATGTAAATCAGCGTTTATTGAAATAAAAGAATAGAAGAACTTAAAACCACACAGATTATGAAGAAGTTGTTATTGGCATTTGCATTATGCGCTATGACGGCAGTTGCCGGCGCACAGACTCAGAAAGTCAGCGTATTGGAATACTGTCCGGCACCGGGACAGTTTGTCAACGTACTGCCCGAAGTGGAAGAGGGGATGACCCGCGAACAGGTATTGAAGGCTTGCGAGGAACAGTTGGCAAAGAAAGGCTATCTCGTACACCTCGGTTCTTTCGGCGGATACATCACCGTGAAGTTCGACCATCCCGTGGAGAACAAGACCGGTTCAGACCTTCTCATCACCGGCAATGCCATGTATGCCGCCGACGACCCCGTGTATGGCAAGGAGACGATAGGCGGAAGCATTGAACCGGGAATAGTATATGTGGGAGTGGGCGACAATGTGGAGACGGCGGAATGGTATGAACTCGCAGGTTCGGAATATTTCACCGATGAATACAGCAGGATGAGGCTCACTTACTACAGACCGACGGCTGAGGAGGGCGACCACGCACTGCCGGGGTCGATGTATGATATGTATCTGAAATGCTCAGGACTGGTGACGGAAAAAAACAACTCATGTTGGGATTTCACGTACTATTTTCCTAAGCTCGCTGCCCACAAGCAGACATACTGGCCTATGTGGGAGACTGCCGATGAGCTGACCTTCGAGGGCGGTCGCCTGCCGAATCCGGCCAAGAAATACGAGGTGGACGGCAGGGACTATTGGGTGCAATACCGCTATGCGGCTGACTCTTACGGATATGTGGACGCCTGTCCGGCTAACGACCCGAAATATTGTTCGTTCGACATCGACTGGGCTGTTGACAAGGATGGTCGTCCGGTGGCTCTCGACCACATCGACTTCGTGCGCGTGGCAACCGGCGTGTTGCAGTTTTGCGGTCTGATCGGCGAGACGTCCACTGAAATAGACACCTTCCAGGACCTGCATCTCGTGCCCGGCTACGATGACGCCCCTTATATCATCACGCCCCGTCCTAACCCCAACCAGCCCGTCGATGGCATCACCGCCCCTACATACAAGACCCGCCCCTCTGACACCTACTACAACCTCATGGGACAGAAAGTTGACCGGCTCGTCAGAGGCCAGATTTATATCCACAACGGCAAGAAAATGGTATTCTGACGATATCAATCTGCCAGGCAGGCGTAGTCAGTCAATCGGCCATCCATGTGTCGTTAGTCTGTTAGACAGCTATGTGTCGTCAGTCTGTTAGACAGCTATGTGTCGTCAGTCTGTTAGACAGTCTGGTGTCGTCAGTCAATCGGCCAGTCAAGTGTATCTGTCCCTCCCCCAGGCCGTCCGAAAACGGCACTTTGAGGCATATCACAGTTGGCAGAGCCGCTATTGCGACTCCACCTGAGCCCATTTAAGGGCATATAAGTTTTCATCTTAAAAAATCAGTTTATGTTAAACAATTCGTCATAAGGGCTAAAAATTGCCGCTACGAGCATACTTAGAGCGTGTTTTTGATGGTATATGATTCCCCTAAATAAATTTATCGGAGTGCAGCAACAAGGGCTAGCACACCTCTGAGACTTATGGCACGACGAAGGTTGTAAGATAGGCAGAAGAGGCCCATCTCAGCACTGACTTTGGCAAAGCCTTTGAGTAAGAAATAGTATTGTCCAAGAGTTCGCTTCATGGTTCCGAAAGGATGCTCGGAGAGACATTTGCGATTGTCCATTTTATTCTGGTCAAGGTGAAGGACATAGCGTACGACTTTCTTCACTACCTTCGTTCTGGGAGGTTTCGGTTTGTCCTTGTTCTCTTCCTTGAGTTGCTTGCGCTTAGCTTCGGTAGCCTTTATCAATGTATCCTTATTAAAGTCGACCTCCTTGAACCTCTGGGCAGTACACTTGCATTTGCATTTCTTGCATGCCAGTTTGTTGCAGTAGCGTATCATGCCGTTTCGTTTGATTGACTTCTGTCTGAGGATTTCACCCTGCGGGCAATAGACAAGATTACGTTCGGCATCCCTTACAAAGTATCCTTCAAGAGCCTTGGCACGCATCTGCTCGGGAGTCATCTTCAGTACTGCGGAGTCAACAACATCGGTAGCGAATTCCTTGACCTCAGCAGTCTGTGCATCGGTCAGGATTCCTTCGTAAACATCAGGTATTACGCCTGCCTCCAAGCATGCTTTCAGGTCTTCCGGCTTTGTGCTTGCCTTCTGTTCATCGGTTATGGTTGCTTCGTTGTAGTCAAATTGGACTTGCTCCGTACATCCACCATCACGCTGGATGACGTTAGGTATGATACCATTTGCCAGTGCGTCAGCATGATCCTCAGGACACTCGTAGCCTTTGTCTGCAGTGGTTTCAAGAACTGGCACATCGTAATCAGCCTTTATCTCAGAAGCAACGTTGGTTATCTGACCGTGGTCAGTAGGGTTGTTGGTTACCTGAAAACCAGCTATCATGTGGCTCTCGGCATCAACAGCAGTCTGCACGTTGTAGCCTACACAGAAACCCTCGTTGGCTTTCATCAGTCGGGAATCGGTATCGGTAAGAGAAATCTGGCTTTCGCCACTCTCCTCAAGCTGATTTCGGTAGCCCTCGTAGCGTTCCTTGCGCTCCTTGCATACATCAAGTTTGCGCTGAATCTCATCCTTTGAGAGTTTGCGTCCTTCTTCATGGTCGTAAGCGTCAAGCTCCTCCATGTAGATGGAGATGTGTTCGTCAAGACGCTTGATTCGGTCATCGAGCTTGCTCAACGTAAGATTATTGTCCTTGGCATTTACAGCCTTGAACTTACTGCCGTCAATGGAGATGTACGACTTGGAAAAGAGCTTCAGTCCCATGCAAAACTTATTGAACTCCTTATATACTTTGGTGATAGCCTCCTTGTTATCCTTGCGGAAATCAGAGATGGTGCGGAAGTCTGGAGACAGTTTGCCGAGCAGCCACATAACCTCAACGTTACACTTGCACTCACGGGCAAGCTTGCGTGAGGAGCGAACCTGATAGAAGTAACCGTAGATGTATAGCTTGAGCAGATCGCGAGGATTGTAACCAGGAGTGCCGGTCTCAGCGGGTGTACTGCGGATAAATCCCAGTTCATCCATCTTGAGACGGTCAACGAATGCATCAAAGAGTCTTACGGGAGCGTCAGCCTCCACATACTCGTCAATGCAGTCTGGGAAAAGAACCCTCTGTCGCCTGTCAGAACCTTTCTTGTATGCCATATCTTATCGTCTTAATTTACTATAAAGGTACGAAAAATACTTGAGAATAAAGACGATTCTGAGTTAAACAACTATAACAAAACAAACAAAATCACACGACTGGTAACGAATCTAACCTACGTGGCTATAGTTTTCGGACAGTCTCCCCCTTCGGGGGAGGCTAGGTGGGGGCTGGTGTCAATAGTCGGAGTTACTTATTCCTTCCCTTGGGGAAGGTCAGGATGGGTTTGAGGTTAGGTGGGGGCTGGTGTCAATAGTCGGAGTTACTTATTCCTTCCCTTGGGGAAGGTCAGGATGGGTTTGAGGTTAGGTGGGGGCTGGTGTCAATAGTCGGAGTAACTTATTCCTTCCCTTGGGGAAGGTCAGGATGGGTTTGAGGCTAGGTGGGGGCTGGTGTCAATAGTCGGAGTAACTTATTCCTTCCCTTGGGGAAGGTTAGGATGGGTTTGAGGCTAGGTGGGGGCTGATGGCAATAGCCGGAGTAACTTATTCCTTCCCTTGGGGAAGGTCAGGATGGGTCAGAGGTTAGGTGGGGGCTGGTGTCAATATTCAAGTTAAAAAACTGCTGTCTTAATTTCTGTTGACCCATGTTAAGAATGTGCACAAAATGAGGGTTTTGTGCTGAAATGCTTGTGTATGTCAACAATTATTACTACTTTTGCATCCGAATTTAAGAAACGGCTTAACTGCTTACGTATTGATCAAGCAAGTTTTGCCACAGTATTTAACTGGTGTCCAGGGTCAACGTTTTTTTTCTCTTATGTTTAAAGTTGACACCGCGGGATTAATGTTCATATATTGTTCAGAGTATTGACCAGAGTTGTTGTTGTGCCCAGTCAATACGGCCCAGATGCCAAAAACAAAAGGTTATGAATTTTTCAACAAAGAGTAGGATTTTATTAGTAGTATTATTATTCATCTGTCTTCCTTTGGCAGCGCTTGCCGGAGGCGACGAACAAACGACAGCAGATTTCGACTGGGAACCCGTGATGGAAGCGGTGATACAGGTGGAGAGCGGAGGCAACCCGAATGCCAGAAGCGGCAATTCGTGCGGAGCAATGCAGATAACTCCGATTTGCGTGGCACAGTGTAACATCATACTGAAGGCGCGCAAGAGCAAGAAGCGCTATTCGCTGAAAGACCGTTTCGATGTGGCTAAGTCGAAAGAGATGTTCCGACTCATTCAGTCGTTCTACAATGTAGAAAACAACATCGAGAAGGCAATCCGTTCATGGAACGGCGGTATGCGATACTCCATAAAGGGTACGCAGCGCTACTACGAGAAGGTGATGTCATATCTCAACAAAAAGCAGTAAGCTGTCACACCAACCGGCAGGAGGTCAACCCCCTCTATGGCCAGACAAAACAACAATAGTTTTGGCAAATTATAAATAAGCAAGTCGCCAAGTCACGACCAACCACGGTCACGGCTTGGCGCCTTTTCGTTTCTTCTCGACTGATTTGGGCGACGATATAAGCCGATGGAAATTTGCAATGCATTTCATTTTTTATAGAAAATGTAAGGAGATTTGCAATGCATTTCATTTTTCGTGGATAACCCTAAGAAATTTGCAATACATTTCATTTTTGCAGTTAAATCTGAAGAAATTTGCAATGGAATGCAAATTTGTCGGCATAAATGGCTATATTTGCAATGGATTACATTTTTGGGGATATGATAGAACGAAAGCAATACATATCACTTCTTGAAAAATGGAAGAACAAGAAGGTGATAAAGATAGTTACAGGCATCCGCAGGTGTGGAAAATCGTCACTTCTGAAGATGTTCAGTGACAAGCTGCAGCAGGATGGAGTCAGGAAGGAACAGATACAGAGCGTTAATTTTGAAGACCTCGACAATGAACCTTTGCTTGACTACAAACGTCTTCACAGTCATATTAAAGAACGGCTGCTGCCAGACAGGATGAACTATCTGTTTTTCGATGAGATACAGTTGGTCGGCAATTTTCAGAAAACCATAGACAGTCTGTTTTTGCTCGACAACGTGGACATATACATCACAGGCTCCAATGCCTACTTGTTGTCTGGCGAAATTGCCACGTTGCTTACCGGAAGATATGTTGAAATAAAACTTTTCCCGTTCTCTTTCAGTGAATTCATAATGGCAAGCGGCAAGCCGCAGTCTCTTGAGCAGGCTTACAGACAGTATGTAGAATGCGGGTCGTTTCCGTATGTAACTCAGATATGCAATGACAAGGAGATGGTGCGCGAATATCTGTCGGGACTATACAATACCATAGTGCTGAAAGACGTGGTGGGCAGGAAAAAGATAACCGACGTGATGATGCTGCAGAGCATCGTGAGATTCATAGCCGACAATATAGGCAACATCTCGGTGATAAAGCGCATCAGCGATACCTTGACGTCGCTCGGAAGGAAAATCACTTCACATACAGTGGAGAACTATATCTCGGCATTGACAGACAGCTATATTTTCTATCAAGCACAGAGATACGACACCAAGGGCAAGCAACTGCTGAAAACGGGAATGAAACTGTATTTGGCTGACATCGGACTGTGCAATGTAATAAATGGAACGAAGGGCGGCGACATGGGACATATTCTTGAAAACATTGTCTTTCTGGAACTTGCGCGACGCGGTGGGGAAATCTATGTGGGCAAGGCTGGAGAGGCGGAGATAGACTTCGTTGTAATCAATGGCAATGACAAGGCTTACTATCAGGTGGCGCTAAGCGTCAGAGATGAGGCTACGATGAACAGGGAGCTGGCACCGCTGAAGTCGTTGCCGGATTCTTTCCCAAAATATCTGCTCACGATGGACAATGACCCTGTTGCGCAGCACGATGGCATCAAGCAGATATACGTGCTTGACTGGCTGACTGAAAGGCCATAAAAAAACAATCACGCATCATGGAGGGAATTATCCTCACATGATGCGTGATTCTGTTTGTATTCTCTTCTGCCGCATGCGGAAGACTGCAAAGTAAAATATTACATTGAAGCAGTCGTAAAATATTACATTGACGGCCTATTATATTATTTAACCCAAAACGGTCATTAGGCCGTTTATTGTATTTTATATTTACTGCTTGCAGTCTTTTGTTTTTTATAAGGCGTCTTTTGCTTGTTTTTAATTCGTAATAGCTCGCTATTACTCATTAAAAGCCAAACAAAATCCACTCTTCTAAAAGAACAAAATCCAGGCAAGCCCTAATGACCTCTAAGTTTGCAGAAGATTGCGACGAAGTCGCATAAACTCCAAAATAATCAAGGTAAAACTATGATTGCTAAAGACAGTTTCGTACCTTTGTTGTAAAAAGGTAGAATCGGTCTGTCGAAGAGGTAAACCAGCTAATGACCCAGCCGTAAAGCTATAAATCGTTTAGGTCCTCATCGACATAGTTGCAAAGACCAGATAGAAAGTTATCGGCTCTGAGCCTTGTTAGAGTGTTAGTCCATACAACTATTGACCAATTCTACACAATATAACTCGTACAAAGTTATGAAGAATTTATTTATCGGAGTTGATTTTTCGAAAGAAAAAGTTGATGTGGCTATCCTTTTTGCAGACGGACTGGCAGAAACCGCTGCTAGAGTGTTCAACGAGTTCAAGACAACCGTGTCTGGCTATAGGCAGTTGGTCAAGTGGGTTGAGCAGAATTCCTGCGGTATCGACTCGTCCTTGTGGCTCTTCTGTGGCGAGAACACGGGCGACTACAGCAAGGGACTGTGCAACTTCCTCTACGGTAAAGGCTACGACATGTGGCTTGAGAACGCAAAGAGCATCAAAGACGCATCTGGTCTTAGACGATTGAAGTCTGACCGTGCTGACGCCTCGATGATTGCAGAATACGCCATGAGGAATTACGATAAAGCCGTTATGTACGAGCCTCTTAGCGAGTCGCTTACACAACTGCGTGAGCTGTTCCTATACCGTCAGATGATCGTAAGACACAGATGCAGTTTCCAGGTGCGTAGAGGCGAAAAGCGACTCACTATGGAGAAGTCGCCAGTCAAGACAATGATTTCGCAGAGCGGACGGCACATCGTCTCTGAACTCAATAAGGAGATAGAGAAGATAGATAAGCGCATTGCCGATCTCATCAAGTCGGACGAGGAACTCACCGAGGTGTTCACCATCGTGACCTCGGTGCCTGGCATAGGAACGCAGAACGCTGTGTGCCTGATGGTGTACACCGACAACTTCCGGCGTTTCAACTACGACTCACGCAAGATTGCCTGCTATTACGGCCTAGCTCCATTTGGCAAAGATTCGGGAACCAGTGTGCATTCCGATCCGCATGTACATTATATGGCTAACCGCCAGATAAAGGCCATGCTGACGCAAGCGGCACTAGCTGCCGTCAACTTCAATCCCATTATGGCGAGGTACTACATGCGCCTCGTAGAACGAGGAAAGAAGAAGCAGGTTGCACTGAACAATGTCAAGAACAAACTTGTACATTTGGTCACAGCCATGGTCAGAAATCGCCAAACATTCACCCCTGAATATAAAATCTCAGCATAAATTGAAAATAATGGTCAAAACATTTGGATATTAACATAGAAAGCGATTTGGGTTTAACGGCCTTATGCCCGATTGTTGATGCGGCAGCAGGCGTCAGAACTGCTCCAGAATCTCGATGCGCTTCTGCGTGTCGGGGTGGGTGGAGAAGAGCGATGTGAAGAAGCCCATGCCCTTGCCGCCGCTCAGAGCCTGCGGATGCACGATGAACAGCTGTGCCACATCGTCGCGCTTCACCTTCTTCAGTCCGGGCTTGTCGCTTATCTTGCGCAGTGCCGAGGCAAGGGCAAGCGGATTGCCGCAGAGTTCAGCGCCGCCGGCATCAGCCATATATTCGCGTTTGCGACTGATGGCGAAGCGGGTGAGCAGGGCGAAGAAATAGGCTATGATGCCAAGGAAGATGGCAATCAGAAACACTAGTATAGCAGCGCCTCCGTTGTTGTCGTCATCGTCG
The DNA here is from genome assembly GCF_041323955.1 of Prevotella pectinovora. Taxonomy (NCBI): domain Bacteria; kingdom Pseudomonadati; phylum Bacteroidota; class Bacteroidia; order Bacteroidales; family Prevotellaceae; genus Prevotella; species Prevotella pectinovora. The sequence goes on along the minus strand of NZ_JBGLIV010000001.1, from coordinate 1,790,842 downwards.
CTGCTGCTGCTGCTCGAACTGTCGCTGACAATCCAGAACAGTGACCTTATGCTCACCTGTATTATCGTCGTGATGATTCCCACGAAGATGATGCTCGTGATGAGCAGACGGGTGTCGCGGTTGCGGATATGCGTCAGCTCGTGGGCTATCACGCCGGCCAGTTCGTCGTCGTTGAGCACCTTCAGCAGTCCGGTGGTCACCGTCACAGTGTAGCTCTTCCTGTCTATTCCGCTGGCAAAGGCGTTGAGCTGCGGGTCGTCCACCACGTTTATCTTCGGCATGTCCATTCCCGCCGTCATCGTCAGATTCTCCACGATGTTATACACCCTGGGGTTTTCGCGGCGCTCCAGAGTCTTGGCTCCCGTTGCCGCTTTCACCATCGACGCGTTGAAGAAATATGCTATCACGAACCACACGCTCACGGTGCCCACTACCCAAGGCAGCGAGTCGATGAACGCTCCGTTCACCCATGTCCAGTTCACGTTGCCCCCAACCTGTTCGGCATTGCCGTCCAATGCGACGCCGCAAAGGCTCAGCAGCACGTAGAACAGCCACACCATGAGGAGCGTGAGAGCCGGAAAGAGCAGCAGCAGCATTATAGTCAGTTTGTTGTTGCGGCTGACTTGGGTATACATTCCTACGTATTTCATAATCAAGAGTTTATATCCTCCGCCCGGCTGCCTATGGTGGCTGCCGCGACGGGGGAAGAGTTAGAAATCGGAGTCTTAGTCCAGACTCCCATGCTTGTCAGCGGGTTTTCACCCGAATTGATATGCTGGCCGCGGCTTAGAATTTGATTTCCGGAGCCTTCTCCACTGCGGCGCGGCTCTCCTGCGGAATCTCGAACATAGGCTGGCGTGAGAATCCGAACATCTTGGCGAAGAGGTTGCTTGGGAAAGTCTCCACGGCATTGTTGAGCTCACGTGTGGCAGAGTTGAAGAAGCGGCGAACGGCAGCGAGCTTGTTCTCGATGTCGGCAATCTCCTCCTGCAGCTGGATGAAGTTCTGGTTAGCCTTCAGGTCTGGGTAAGCCTCAAGCGAAACCTTGAGACCGGCGAGTGCGCTTGTCATCATGTTGTCAGCCTTCACCTTGTCGTTTATGGTCTGTGCTCCCATTGATGCGGCACGGGCGTCGGTCACGCGCTGCAGCGTCTCCTTCTCGTGAGTGGCATATCCCTTCACCGTAGCCACGAGCTGTGGGATGAGGTCGCAGCGCTGCTTGAGCTGCACGTCGATGTTTGCGAAAGCATTCTCGCGGTTGTTGCGCAGTTTCACGAGTCTGTTGTAGATTGACACGAGCCATATCGCCAGGATTGCGACGATAACGATGATCACGATTGTTGTTGTCATAATGTTTAGGTTTTTTTAGTGCCTTCTCCCGTCGCTTGCCGCGCCGGGATTGTCGGCGTTGTTAATAATGTGATATTTTCTTTCTCTGTTCTTTATGCGTTTCTGTCTCTTTTCCCATATTGACGCAGGAACTGACAGGAATACTACAAAAATAAGACCTTTTCTTGTTTTGTCACGTCTGATTTAAGTTTTGTTTTGCTTTATGTTCATTTTTTTTGTGGTTCTTCCGTTAAATGCGTAGACGCTTGTCGTGTAGAGCGTATAGCTTTAACGTGAAGAATTCATCATTTCTGAATCCATACATTTGTCTTTTCAGCACTTTAATCTTGTTGTTTATACCTTCAGTAGGGCCATTTGATATCGGGTAGTCATACCATGCAAGTATATATGGCTTGTAGGCCCGCAAGGTAGCAGCCATTTTGACCAATGGCTGTATTTTTGAATCCATGGCCTGCCGCACCCATTCGTTTAGCACCAATTCTGCATCATCCTTGTTGGTTTGGTTCCATATTTCCCTCAAGTCTTCTTTCAGGTAATATGCAATCATCAACGGTTCATTCAAGTTCAGCACATTGTCAAGTCTTGTCTTGTATTTTGCGTCAAAGATGTCGTTGCCGTTTCTCAGCAATATCCAGCGCGTGCCCTTGATTACCTTACGCTTGTTAACGTCTTTCTCAGCATGCCACAACTGGCGGCGCAACTGGTCTATCCTTTCATTCATGAGCTTTACCACATGAAAATGATCCACGACAAGAGAGGCATTGGGGAGATTTGCCGTTACCGCCCCCGTATAAGCAGACGACAAGTCTGTGCATACGGCTTTTATGTCATTCTTTCTGTCTCCGAGCTTGTTCCAGAATTCCTCAAGCGAAGCCTTGCCGTTACCGTCACCTACAAAGACAATCCGCCCGGTTTCCAAGTCTACGACTATCGTCTTGTAAACTTGTCCCTTGTGGGTAGCGAACTCGTCTATGGATATGTATCTGAGGTTTGAAAGGTCAGGGCTGCCATACTCCTTTTGCAGGAACTCCATCTGTATGTTCCGCACCATGTCCCAAGATACATCCAGGAACCATGCAATGTCCTGTATAGTTGCAAAGCGCGACAAGTCTATAACCATATTGGCGAAAGCGGTCGTATGCCTGCGCTTGCCTTTTGCGAAATCGACATCCTCGTTCTTTATGCAGCCACAATCAGAACATTTGACACGTTGGATCTTCATCTCGACGAAAGTCTTTGAACAACCTATCGGCACGCTCACAAAGCGTCTGGCCGTGAAACCATTACGGACTACATTATGGCTTCCACACTCCGGACAGCAAAGTTTGTCTGATGGAGTTTGGATATTCAAAACTATTTTATTACTTTCGCAACGCATATCCAAACATTCTTGCAAGGATATGCCAAAAGCTTTATGCATTATGCTGGCATTCATTTATCATTGAGTTTGGTCACTACAAAGATAGATGATGCCAGCTTTATTTTTATCATAATATAAAATTTTTTTTTCTATCTATGCATTTAACGGAAGAACCTTTTTTGTTACTTTGCCGTTCCTTTTTCTGCCTTCCAAAGCCTCATTGCTGCATGGCGCAGTAATCATTCTGCCCAGCATAGTTCTTGTTCTGTTGCAAAGGTAGCCAATAATCGTGAGACCATAACTTGCAAATCCTCTCAAAAAACTTGCAAATCCTCTCAAATATCCAGTTTTCCCTTTCATTTCTCATGATGTTACATAAAATGTTACACCCTGTAGAATGTTACAATCCTCATTGCTTGTATTTCCACAAAGTGCGCTATACAGGTTGCTAACGGCATATTCTATGCGTATATAAGCTTACGTTAGCACGATAGGCAGATACTGATGTTCGCTCTAAGTTTGAAGAAGAATGCAATGCAGTTGAATAAACGTTAAACTATCAAGGAGGCGATTCATCTAAGTTTAAAGATTGATTTTAGCTTTGCAGCTTCCTTCGTAAGTTTCTCAGGGTTTTGCTTCGCCAATTTTGCCAGGTTGAAGAGCTTCCATTTTACCGAGGGGTAATTCCGCATGTAGGCGAACTCGTAGCCTTCCCATTCCGGCTTGCCCTGTTCAAAGCTTACGAGGAAGTTCTTGTCAGCTTCTGACATCATACCATTCACATCATCTATCAGTTTGGTGCGTGTTTCTTCAAATTCAGCATAAGTGAAAGGGATGTCGGTCATTCCGTCAAACTGGTTGGCCATGGCCTCGCTTTGGTCAATCAGTCTTGGAGCAAAGGACTCGTGGATTGGACGGTCGCTGCCAAGCAGACAGAATATCAGGCCTTCGCGACAATCGGCCAAGGGAATGTCCATATACTTCACGTCAAATAAGTCGCGAGGATGCTGGCGAGAGAGTGCGGCTGCAATCTTGCCTCCATAAAGCTGGGTAAGTGGAACGATATTGGCCTCACAATAGAGTCCAAACTCATTCTGTGCCTTCTCGCTTAATGGCACAGTGATGTTCTCACCGCCCACTAGTCCACGCTTAGTCTGATTTACTTCTACTTTTACCTGTTTGCCCCGCCACTCGCAAAGCAACTTGCTGGTGTCGTAGTTGGGCTTTATGTGCATCCCCTTGAAAGCCTTCTTTGCTTTCTCGCAAATAGATGCCAGATGAAGGTTGATATCATCGAGGCTCTGCTTCCGGTCAGCCAGCGGAATATAGGTGAGGTCTATATCGACCGAGTATCTGGGCAAGTCTTTCAAGAAGAGATTTATGGCGGTGCCGCCATGGACTGCAAATACACCTTCCTCCATGACGATGGGCATAATGCGAAGTAGCAGCTCCACCTTTTGGGCATAAACTCTGCCGGTTATATTGTTCTCATTCATACTCTGCAAGATCTTTAGGAATGGTCATATTATATTTCGCTATATACTTACCTGTCGGCACCACCATGTATCGGGCTGTGCCCAATTGTATATTGTCAAATTTCAGAGCCTTGAACCACGGATGTCCGGCTTTCTCTGCCATATAGACAAAGAGTCGCTTAACCTTTTGCGAGGAGCACGTTTCAAGCAACGATTGCACCAGCCTGGGCCGAAGCGTAGTCATACTCTCCATTATATAATATAGATCTAATAGCGAGGAGGCAGCCTCCGGCAGGTGGAGACATTCCAGAAAGGCACGCTCTGGTGATGATACCAAAAGAATATCACCTTCAAAGGTCATGGTCTCCACGCCAAGCAGGTCATCCCCCAGAAAAGAAGTAGTCATATACTTCACTGTCATATCCCAATCATGCGACAATATCCATGAGGGAAGCTTATTCGTTCTTCCGGTAAAAAGATAAGCTTGTGGCTTGCCCAATGACAGATAATGGGAATAACCACGCAGCTCGAGGGCGGTGTAAGCACCAACGATGCATCGTTTCGACAACTGGTTGTTATAGGCGGATATGGCATGGAGCAGCTTGGGTGCAGTGCCGTTCAAGACATACACCCCTTTGGATATGCGGTTAAGCCATCCGCTCTTCATGTAGGCATGTTGCCCCTTGGCATCCAGTCCCTGCCGTGTGAGCCAGTCGCCAAACATGAAGCCCGTATTTGGATTGGACTCCATTATTTTCTGTATTTTTGTTGCCATCTTCTCTGATATTACGAATTTGACGATAATTTTTATGCAAAATTACACATTTATCTTGATTGACCAAATGTCTCGCCAAGAAAGTACTGAATTTTTCTTGATATTGTGCACCGTCTTCGCTTTCTTTGCGAATATGAGGTGCAAAAACCAGCAAAGACGCCTTATAAAGACATGAGACTGCAAGCGGTTATAAAATCATCACATAAGACGGGCTAATAACCTTTTTGGGGCTTAATTCTGTATTTTTCAGCTGTCTGAAGTCGAACGCATTTCGTCTTCTTCATTATTCCCTTTGAGCCCGGTATAATCGTTGATATAAAGAAATCAAGCACATGTGATTGCGGCAGATATGAGGTTTCAGATTACTTTTTGGCCTGAAATCAATAAATAATGCGTAATAATCTCGTTTAATCAGTTTTTTGCATTATCTTTGTACATTATTAATATTAGGTATGAACATATCATTGCGAAATACGATACGGTGGGCACTCATCGCTCTTGCCGCTCCGATATTCCTCATCATATTGTTGGCGGTGCTGCTCTATCTGCCTCCGGTGCAGAACTGGGCGGTAGACTGCGTGGCGGACTATGCTTCGGAGAAGACTGGAATGCAGATCTCCGTGGGCAGGGTGAATCTGGAGTTTCCGCTCGACCTCGGAGTGGAAGACTTCAAGATGATAAAACCCAACGACTCGCTGCCGCAGGTGAGAGACACCGTTGCCGATGTGGAGAAACTCGTGGTCAGCGTGCAGCTCATGCCGCTGCTGAGCCGGCAGGTGGAGATAGACCAGCTGGAACTCAGGGGTGTGAACATGAACACCACCGACTTCATACATGAGGCAAGGGTGAAAGGCACCGTGGGGCTCCTCTCGCTCAGCAGCCACGGCATAGACTGGGGCAAGCAGACAATCATCGTTGACGATGCGCTGCTCAGCGACGCCAACGTCAGCGTGGAACTCAGCGACACCGTGCCGCCAGACACCACCAAGACCCCTACATACTGGAAGATACACGTGGAGCAGCTCAACGTTGACCGCACGCGTGCAGTGGTACACATGCCAGGCGACACCCTGCAGGTGGACGCATATCTGGGCAAGGCAGGAGTGAGAGAAGGAACCTTCGACCTATACAAGAACCTCTATCGCGTGGACAATTTCGAACTTGCCGACGGCAGGATAGCCTACGACAACAAGTTCATGACACGTTCGCGCGACATCATAGACCCCAACCACATCCTGCTCTCGCAGGTGAACCTCGGCATCGACTCCCTCTCCTATGCCATGGAGACTTCGGAGCTGAAGCTCGTGATGCGCCATTGCGCACTGAAGGAGATGGGAGGACTGCAGATTGCCGACATCAAGGGACCTCTCTCTATGGACTCCCTCAAACTGAAGATGCCGCAGCTGCTGCTCAAGACCCCCGGCTCATGGCTGAAAGCCGCCGTGGACATGGACCTCAACGCCTTCAGCGACTCCTGTCCGGGACGCCTCTCCCTTAGGGCAAACGCATCGCTCGGAAAGCGCGACCTCATGCGCTTCATGTCCGGTATGCCAGCGCCATTCCGCCGGCAGTGGCCCGACAAACCATTGACTGTCAACACGATACTCAGCGGAAACCTCCAGCGGATGAGGCTCCGGCTGCTCAACCTCAACCTGCCGTCGGCACTGAAAGCAGACGCCAACGGATATCTCACCAATCTCACCGACACCAAGCGGCTCGGCGCCAGCATCAACTTCAAGGCATCGGCTGCCAACACGCAGCTTATCACGGCGCTCGTGGGCAAGGAGAACCTGGGCGGAGCGAGGATACCGAACGGCATCTCGCTCTCGGGCAACGTGAAGACCGGCGGCAACCAGGTGTATCTCGCCGACGTGACGATGCGCGAGGGTGGGGGAACGATGAAGGCGAAAGCACGGTTCAGCATGCCGAACATGGCATATAGCGCAAAAGTCTCTGCCGCCGGAATGAGGATAGACCATTTCATGCCGACGCTCGGAATGAAAGACTTCTCTGGAACCCTCGACGTAAACGGCAGGGGCACCGACCCTATGAAGAAGAGCATGACGGTGGATGCCAGTGCCGACATCAGGAAATTCGTCTACGACAAATACCACTTCACGGGCATCACCGCCGATGCCCGACTCAGCAACGGACTCATACACGCCAACATAAACAGCAAGAACCAGCTGCTCGACGGACTGCTCTCGGTGGACGGATTCGTAAGTTCGAAGAAAATCTACGCCACCATAGCCTCCGACATCAGCCGCATTGACCTCTATGCCCTCGGTGTGGCAAAGAAGCCGCTGATGGCATCGCTGTGCTGCCATTTCGACGTGGCAACCGACATGCGCCACTCGTATATGCTGAAGGGAGGAACGAGCGACGTGACGATTCTCGACTCGCTCAAGGCTTACCGGCCGGTGAACATCACCTTCGACGTGCTCACCAACCGCGACACCACAAGGGCGAAGGTAGACTGTGGCGACTTCTATCTCAATATGAACGCCCGCGGAGGATACGAGCATCTGCTCTCGCGCTTCGAGAAGTTCGGCAGCCTGCTCTCAAAGGAAATTTCCGACGGACGCATCGACTATGTGGCGCTGCGCCAGCAACTGCCGGAGGCCGACTTCCGCATGAAGGCGGGAAAAGACAATATCTTCAGCCGATTCCTGAAATATTACGGCTACACCTTCACCAGTGCCGACATGAACATGACGATGTCGGCGGCTACGGGAATGAACGGTGCCTTGCAGGTGAACGAGCTGACGGCGGCGGGAGTGCTGCTCGACACGATACGCTTCAATGTGGTGTCAGACTCCGCGAACTGTACCTACAACGGACAGATACGCAACTCTAAGAACAATCCGCAGTATGTGTTTAATTCGCTCTTCGACGGATACGTGTTCGACCGTGGTTCGGGTCTCAACATCTCTATCTACGACGCCGCCAACCGCCTCGGCATCAAGCTCGGAGCCACGGCGACTATCGAAGACACAGGAACGCGCCTCCATCTGCTGACCGATGATATCATACTGGGATACAAGAGGTTTGAGGCCAACGAGAACAACTATCTCTTCCTCGGCGACGACAACAGGGTGTCGGCAAATCTCAAACTGAAGTCTGCCGACGGCATGGGACTACAGGTCTACACCAACGACGAAAACCACGACGCCTTGCAGGACATCACCGTGGGACTCAGCAATTTCGACCTATCCAAGATTACCGCCGTGCTGCCGTATTTCCCCAAGATAACGGGAAACATGAACGGCGACTTCCACGCCATACAGACAAAGGAGAACATCACCCTCTCGTCAAACCTCAGCGTAGACAAGATGACATACGAGGGATGCTCGCTCGGCGATATAAGCACCGAATTCGTATATATACCTCAGGAAGACGGCAGCCACTATCTCGACGCCGTGCTCTTCAGCGAGGGCTCACAGGTGGGGTCGCTCATCGGAACATACCACCCTGCCGGAAAGGGAGTGCTCAATGCCGACCTCAAGCTCGAACATCTGCCGATGAAAATCGTGAACGGATTCATACCGCAGCAGCTCTTCGGATTTGAGGGATATGCCGACGGCTCGATGAAGGTGAGGGGAGAACTCTCCAAACCGCATGTCGACGGTGAGGTGTTCCTCGACTCCATGTATATGGTCAGCGTGCCATACGGCGTGAAGCTCCGCTTCAGCGACGACCCCGTGAGAGTGGTCGACAGCAAGCTGATGCTCGAGAACTTCGAGGTGTTCGGCCACAACGACAATCCGCTGAACATCTACGGAAACATAAACTTTGCCGACCTCGACAATGTATATATGGACGTGCGCATGAAGGCAACAAACTATCAGCTCATCAACTCAAAGGAGAACTACCGCAGCGTGGCATACGGCAAGGCGTATATCGACTTCTACGGTTCGGTGCGCGGAAAACTCGACAATCTGATGATGCGCGGACGGCTCAACGTGCTCGGTTCCACCGATGTGGCGTATATACTTAGAGACTCGCCGCTGACCACCGACAACCAGATGGACGAACTGGTGAAATTCACCAATCTCAGCGACTCCACGCAGCAGACCGTGGAGCATCCGCCGTTGACGGGTCTCGACATGATTCTCTCGGTGGGAGTGGACGAGGGAGCCCACGTGATGTGTTATCTCAATGCCGACCACTCCAACTATATCGACCTTATGGGAGGCGGCGACCTGCGTATGACTTACGACCCGCTCAACGAACTCCGCCTCACGGGCAAGTATACGCTCAGCAACGGTGAGATGAAATACGCCCTGCCGGTGATTCCGCTCAAGACCTTCACCATAGAGAACGGCAGCTACATAGAGTTCACGGGAGATGTGATGAACCCGAAACTGAACATCACAGCCACTGAGGAGACGAGGGCCACGGTGGGCACCAACGGACAGCAGGGCAGGACTGTGGACTTCAAGTGTGGAGTGGTGATAACAAGGACGCTCAACGATATGGGACTGGAGTTCACGCTCGATGCTCCCGAGGATATGTCGCTCCATAATGAGCTGCAGGCGATGAGCATGGAGCAGAGAGGCAAACTCGCCGTTACGATGCTCACCACGGGAATGTATCTCGCTGACGGAAATACCAGCGCATTCTCAATGAACAGTGCCCTCAGCTCGTTCTTGCAGACGGAGATAAACAACATAACGGGAAATGCCCTGAGAACACTCGACCTGAGCTTCGGCATCGACAACTCCACCGACGCCTCGGGAAGTATGCACACAGACTATTCGTTCAAGTTTGCCAAGAGATTCTGGAACAACAGACTCAAGATAATCGTGGGCGGAAAGGTGTCGAGCGGTGCCGACGTGCCAAACCAGAACGAGTCGTTCTTCGACAACGTGACGTTTGAATACCGTCTGGGCGACACATCGAACAAATACCTGCGGCTCTTCTACGACAACAACTCCTACGACTGGCTCGAAGGCACTACGCAGGAGTTCGGAGTGGGATTCACATGGCGCAAGACGATGCAGCACTTCAAGGATCTCTTCCGCAAGGAGAGAAAGATGCAGATGCCGGCAGCTCCCCAGCGCCCGGCTCCAGGCGATTCCACAAGGGTGCATGTGGTGAATAAGGAGATAAAGTGATTAGAATGAAAATGAAACACCAAATATTATCAAATACCCTCGGCACACTGATGGTATGTGCCTTGGCGTTTCTCGCCACGGCGTGTTCCACCACAAGCTCCGTGCCCGAGGGCGACCAGCTGTATGTGGGACTGAAACAGATAGAATATGACGACTGCGAGAAGTCTGACCACTACTATTCCACTCAGGAAGAAGTGGAGGCAGCCCTCGCCACGGCACCAAACGGAGCCTTCTTCGGCAGTTCATATCATCGCACCATACCATATAAGCTATGGATATGGAACGCATTCCATAACTCTGAGGGAAAACTCGGCAAATGGATTGCCAAGACCTTCGGCAACGCACCGGTGCTCATGAGCTGGGTGAATCCGCAGCTGAGAGCGTCGGTGGCACAGTCGGTGTTGCGTAACCATGGCTATCTGGGCGGCACGGTGGGCTTTGAAGTGGAGACGCAGAAGAATCCCAAGAAGGCAAAGATATTATATAAGGTGGCGATGAACCAGCTGTCGCTCATCGACACCGTGGAATATGCCAACTTCCCCGCCGTGGCAGACAGTCTGATTCTCGCCACCCGCGACCAGGCGCTGATAGGTCCGGGCAAGCCTTTCAATGTGGCAACCCTTGATGCGGAGCGGAGCAGGCTCTCGGCCCTCTTCCGCAACAACGGATACTACTATTTCCAGCCTGCCTACGCCTCGTATCTCGCCGACACGCTGGCTCATCAGGGCAGGGTGAAGCTCAGACTGCAGCTCGCCGACAACATCCCGGAGAGGGCGCGCCACAAATGGTATATCGGAAACCTGAAGGTGAACATCCAGAAGCAGCTCATGGAGCAGCTCAAGGACTCGTTCAACTACCGCCGCCTCATACTCGCCTACAACGGCAAGCGCCCGCCAATCAGAGCGCGTCTGCTGCTGAGACATCTCCGTCTGTTCCCACGGCAGCAGTATAGCCAGGACGCATATCTCGAAAGTGCCGAAAGGCTCGGTTCGGCAGGACAATACAGTTCGGTGCAGTTCGCCTTCACACCTCGCGACACCACAGCCCAGTGTGACACCCTCGACATGACGGTGAGCTGCGTGCTCAACAAACCGTATGAGTTTTATGTGGAGACTAATTATAGCAACAAGATAAACGGACGCACCGGACCGGAGCTGGTGCTCGGTCTGAAGAAACTCAATGCCTTCAAGGGCGGAGAAGTGGTAGACCTGCGTCTGCATGGCGCCTACGAATGGCAGACGGGAGGACAGAACGGCAAGGACTACAACTCCTATGAATATGGTGCAGACCTCTCGGTGTCATTCCCACGAATGATATTCCCGTTCCTCAAGCCTTACAGATATCACGTCACGCCGACTACAACGGCGAGGGCGTCGGCAAACGTGATAAACCGTCCGGGATATTTCAAGATGCACACGGCGTCGGGAAACTGGACCTACCAGTGGCAGCCCACGGAGACGAAGAAATTCGAAGTGACACCGCTGACGCTGAAATACCAGCACCTCACCTATACCACCCACACCTTCGACTCCATAATGAACGCCAACCCCTATCTGCTTGCCACCATGCAGGACATGCTCATACCGAAGATGCAGTTCTCATACACATACAACAGTTCGAAGAAATACCGCAACCCGATATACTGGAACCTCACGCTCTCGGAGTCGGGCAACGTGCTCTCGCTCGGCTATCTCGCGGCAGGAAAGAAATGGAACGCCAAGGGCAAGGAACTCTTCAAGAACGCCTATGCACAGTTCGTGAAACTGGAGACCGACTTCACCAAGACATGGAGCATCGGACTCAAGTCGCAGCTCGTGGGCCATGTCAATGCTGGCATCGTATATTCGTATGGCAACGCCGCATCCACGCCATACAGCGAGCAGTTCTATGTGGGAGGCGCCAACAGCATCCGTGCCTTCCCCGTGAGATCGGTAGGTCCGGGACGCTACTACACCGACCAGGCGCGCCTCTCCTATCTCGACCAGACCGGCGACATGAAGTTTATCGCCAATCTGGAATACCGTTTCAATCTCTTTGGTGACCTCTATGGCGCCGCCTTCCTCGATGCCGGCAACGTGTGGGGAGTGCGCGACGACGGATACCGCAAGGGGGCACAGTTCAAGATGAAGAACCTGCTCAAGGAGATGGCGGTAGGCACCGGCATTGGAGTGCGCTACGACCTGCAGTTCCTCATCCTGCGCATAGACTGGGGAGTGGGCATCCACATGCCATACGACACCGGCCGCAGCGGCTACTACAACATACGCAAATTCAAAGACGGCCAGTCGCTCCATCTCGCAGTGGGATATCCCTTCTGAGCCTCATATCCATCCTGATCTCAACCCCATCCTAACCTTCCCAAAGGGGAACCCATCCTGACCTTCCCCAAGGGAAGGAACGAGTTACTCAGAATACTGCCATCTGCCCCCTCTCGTTCTCCCCCGTAGGGGAGATGCTGGTTACTCCGTTTATGGATAAATCGCTGAAAATGAGATACCTACAGATAACAATCATATAGCCAATGGTATCTGTCCCTCCCCTACGGGGGAGGCTAGGTGGGGGCTGATGTGATTGGCTGAAATCAAGATGCAAAGTAACTTTATGTTTTCGCAGGATGTGTGTTTATCCTGGTTTTTGTCTAAAAAGCATAGACTAAGGAAAAAGGAAGAGCCCCAGCACTTGCAAATCCTTCTAAATCCAAAACCAAAATCCAAGAATCATTAACGAAATATAATCAAAAAATGGAACCGTGAAAAGACCAATCCGTGTTTCATTTTTTTTTGATTTGTGTCCCTACCGCAGACCATGGACACAACGCCACCACGTAATGACAATATCAGTGATAATAACAATCTGTCATAAAAACACACACCCCATCAAATGCCCGATTCGTGATACACTTTTGGGCACAGACAGGAAATGAAATCTGCCCACTTGGGGCAACGTGCTTGCCCATGTTGGGTAACGTGCTTGCCCCATGTGGGCAACGTGCTTGCCCAAAACAGAACAAAAAGTATCATGGAATGACACGCTCGTAAACGAGATTCAAATCACGCCATCAGAACAGACACCTTCTGGTTTTTGGAAAGTCATGACCGTTTTGGGCTTATATCAAAAATATACCTTTAACGTCCTAATGACCGTTTTTGTGTTTATTGCCTCTATGGAGTTTTACCGTACTACATTATTCAGCAATGCAATTCCAGACAAATTGCCAAGAGGAACAGAATTTTTATCCTACCTATTTGCCAGTTTTGTAATTTTGTATTATTTTTGCAAATAGCATACATCTTGTGACCACACGAATAAGTATGACAACTAAGTAACGAATTTGATATTCATCATATTGATGACCACTACAAAAACGACCTTATCAGATGCGCCCTCTGTTGCAGGGGACGACGGCGAAGCCATACCGCAAACCGTCGAATCCCCCACCGGTTCACCCGTCGCAGACAGCGACGGGATGTCGTGGTATGTGGCATGTGTGAGGGTCAACTACGAGAAGAAATTCATGCTCGCCATAGAGCAGGAGTTCCAAGGTCGCGGCCTTCCTATCGAAGCCTGGGTGCCCACAGAGAGGCGCGTAGTGGTCAACAGCCGCGGCAAGCGCTGCATACGCGAGTTCGTGGTCCTCTCCACTTTCGTCTTCGTTAGGGTGGAGGCTTGCCACCTCAACGACATCCGTTTCCGTCCCGACGTATACAAGATGCTCACGTTGCCCGGCAAGAAGACTCCCCACATCATCCCCGATGCCGAGTTCAACAATTTCCGCCGCATCATAGACACCGGCAACGCCACCTTCATCAACCGTCCTCTCAGAAAGGGCGACAAGGTGCGCATCACCGACGGTGCCCTTGCCGGTTGCATGGCGTTCGTCCAGCGCATCCAGGGCAAGAAAATAATCATCGGCAACGAGCTCCTCTACATCGGCGGCGCCACCATAGAAGTAGACCGCGAGTCCCTGGAGTTTGTGAGGGAGGGCAGGAAGTGCTGAAATGTAAATAATTTAATTTCGCGATGAAAGGAATACAAAATACAAGTACCAATAATTTCAGTTCAATTATTGGCAATAACAGAAAGTTCATAGTTCCGAAATTCCAACGTGATTATTCCTGGGGCGTGGAACAATGGGATGACTTGTGGCAAGATATTCTGACGATGATTGACGAAGAGGAAGACCATTATATGGGGTATCTCGTTTTGCAGACCAATGATGACAAATCATTTCATATTATAGATGGTCAGCAACGTTTTACGACTGTGACAATCCTTATTCTTGCTTCTATAAAATGTATAAAGACATTTGTGGAAAATGGAGTTGAATCAGAAGACAATCAGCAGAGGATAGACAGTCTGCTTCATACCTATATAGGGAATAAGGATTCTGTAACTCTCGTTTACGATAATATCTTGGTGCTGAATAGAAACAATGATGCATATTTTCGTGATTATATTGTTAAATTAGAAGAATTACGTGTTCGGAATCTCAAGGTTTCAGAAAAACTCATGAAGCAATGTTTTGAATTCTTTGAACAGAGGCTCCGGGGTAGATATGAATCAGGAAAGGACTATGCTCGATTTATCCAGACTGTGGTAGACAGACTGTATTTCACACAGATTGTTGTTAATGACGAAATGAATGCTTTTAGGGTGTTCGAAACTTTGAATGCCAGAGGTGTCCAGCTCTCATCTTCGGATCTTCTCAAGAACTATCTTTTCTCACTGGTGGACAAAAACAGTTCTCACCCCAGCAGAATAGAAACGTTAGAAGAAAAATGGGCAAAGCTAACAGATAATATAAAATCGGAAAAATTGCCGGAGTTTCTGCGATACTATTGGAATACCGGACATAAATCCATACGTGCTAATGCCTTGTTCAAGACTGTCCGGAAAAATGTTACTACCGACCAGACTGTTTTCAAACTTGTTGACGATCTCTATCGTTACAGCGATGTATATATGGCACTGACAGACAGCAATGATGCTTTGTGGCAAGATGCAGAGGTGAAACGATGCGTAGCACTGTTGAACATTTTCAGACTCAAGCAACCATTTCCCGTTTTGATGGCGGCTAAGTTGAATCTTCCTGATTCTGATTTCAAGAAGCTCTTCAAGAACATACTTAATTTATGCTTCAGATATAATGTCATTTGCGACCGCAATCCGAACGACCAGGATGGTCCGTTCAATATGCTGGCCATGTTGATAAAAAAAGAAAAGCGTGTCGATTATCAATTGTTGTTGCCGATAGCTGTTGATGACAAAGTCTTTGAGAATTCCTTCTCAGACAAGTCTTTCCCATATACTTCACGGAATGTGAAAATCGTCAGATATATTTTGGCGACGTTGGAAAAGCATAATGGCTCCACACAGGATGTGTCATTCATTGATGAAGATGCTACAATAGAGCATATAATGCCACAGAATGCTGAAGACGAATGGAATGTCGATGGCGACAAACAGCGTCAGCTTGTTTTCAGAATTGGCAACACTTGTCTTTTGGAAAAAAAACTTAATATGGCGATAAAGAACTCTTCTTTCCAGGAAAAAGCGAAAGAATATGCTAAATCCTCCTACCTTGATGCCAGGACCATAGCATCCAAGAACTCCTGGACGGAAAACGACATAATAAGTCGTCAGTCTAAGATGGCCCGTCTCGCTGTCAATGTTTGGAAGACTGTGGTTTGAGTGGGAATGAAACTTCAGTGATTATATGAAACTCCTATAGGTGGGATGTTTCCATTATTCATTGAATAATATGAAAACTAACTCTACATTCTTCCCCCACAGGCATGTTGGTTTCTGCTCTCGCTTTTTGTAGTGAGGGTTGCATTACTGACAATTATATTGATTGTACTTTTGATAGTGTCTGATTATATATTCAGAATAAAGAAGCTAAGACTTTTTATAGGAGGATGAGAAACTTCCACGTAATAGGACGAAATACTCTTGCGGCTTTCTGTAAAATGGAGCAGCTGTAAGTAAACAATAATAATTTCCTTATGAAAGCAGTGATTTTTGCCGGTGGTCTTGGCACCCGTTTCAGTGAGAAGACCCAATACATGCCGAAACCTATGATAGAAATAGGCGGCAAGCCTATACTTTGGCATATTATGAAGATTTATTCAGCTTATGGAATTGATGATTTCATAATATGTGCAGGCTACAAACAGAATGTCATCAAAGAATACTTCATGAACTATTATATGCTGAACTCTGATGTTACGTTCGACTTGTCAGACAATTCCGTGAAATTACTCGAAAATCATTCAGAGAAATGGAAGGTTACAATCGTTGATACAGGTCTCAATACCATGACGGCAGGAAGATTGAAACGGATAAAGAAATATATAGGTGATGAAACGTTCTGTCTGACGTATGGTGATGGCGTAGCAGACTTGAACATAGCAGATACCATCAAAGAACATGAGAAAAGCGGCAAGCTGCTGTCGATGACTGTATATAAACCCGCTGGCCGATTCGGTTCTGTGCATATCAATTCAGAAACGGGTACAGTTGAGAGTTTTGAGGAGAAACCCGATGGAGAAGGAAATTGGATTAATGCCGGATTCTTTGTCTGTGAGCCACAAGTGTTCGATTATCTGCCCGAAGATGCCGATCCCGTGATGTTTGAGCGTGAACCCTTACAGAAAATTGCAGCAGATGGTGTTATGCATGCCTACAAGCATAAAGGATTTTGGAAACCAATGGATATGTTGAAAGACAACATGGAACTTGAGAAAATGTGGGCAACGGATCAAGCCCCATGGAAAGTTTGGTAAATACAGCAGAATATAATGTCACAGATAGAAAAAGTACGTGTGATACCTCGCCGTCTGATCTCTGACGACAGAGGTTGGTTTTTGAAAGCCATTATAGGAACAGAAGAAGATATCCCATCCCATACTGGTGAAGTTTATCTCACTATGGGAAAACCTGGACAGGCAAAGGGAGGACATTATCACCCGGAAGCTTTAGAATGGTTCACGGTGATCCAAGGCGAGGCGATTCTTAAACTCGAAGACATCGAAACCCATGAACGGCGAGACATACCAATGTCATTGGACAAGGCCATTTCTGTATTCATTCCAAACAATGTGGCCCATACCGTAGTGAATAATTCAGATAAGGATTTCATACTCTTGGCTTATACAGACAAACTCTACGATCCGAAAGATACTATTTCATATACAATCAAGTAGTCATAGTGATGATAGATATATTCGACGGCTTTTTTAAAGGCAAACGCATTCTTGTTACAGGACATACAGGTTTCAAAGGTTCGTGGCTCTCCATTTGGCTTCATGAACTTGGAGCTGAAGTAGTAGGAGTCGGTCTCGAACCATATTCCGACAAAGACAATTTCGTGTTGTCAGAAATCGGTAGCAAGATGAAGGCAGATATCCGCGCTGATATCCGCGACGGGAAGAAAATGAAAGAAATTTTTGCCGAATATCAACCGGAAATAGTTTTTCATTTGGCAGCTCAACCTCTTGTTCGGCTCTCTTATGATATCCCTGTCGAAACTTATGAGACAAACGTGATGGGTACAATCAATGTGATGGAAGCCATACGGAATACGGATAGCGTTAAAGTTGGTGTCATGATTACTACAGACAAGTGTTATGACAATAAAGAACAAGCAGAGGGCTACAAAGAAACGGACCCCTTTGGCGGCTACGACCCATATTCGTCATCAAAGGGCGCCTGCGAGATAGCTATCCAGTCGTGGCGTAGGTCATTCTTCAATCCAGCCGACTATGGCAAGAAGCATACTATGTCGTTGGCATCTGTCAGAGCTGGCAATGTAATAGGAGGAGGTGATTGGGCTTTAGACAGAATCATCCCGGACTGTATAAGGGCATTGGAGACGCATCAGCCGATAGAAATCCGTTCTCCACGGTCTGTCCGTCCATGGGAGCATGTCTTGGAACCCCTTTCCGGCTATATGCTTTTGGCTCAGAAGATGTGGAATGCCCCAACCGAGTATTGCGAGGGATGGAATTTCGGACCAGAGGCGGAAAGCGTGAGCACTGTTTGGGATGTGGCAACAGCATTGGTCAATAACTATGGTTATGGAAAACTGAAGGATGTTTCCAATCCAAATAATCTGCATGAAGCCAAACTGTTGATGCTAAATATCGATAAAGCCAAAACCCGACTTGGTTGGCGTCCACGTATGAATATGAAAGAATGCATTTCCCTTGTGGCGGATTGGTATAAGCGCTATCCGAAAGAGAATGTATATGACCTTTGTGTTGAAGAAATTAATAAATTCTTAGAATATAATGAAAATTAGTATATTGGGAACCAATGGTTTCCTCTCAACTGCGATTGCCAAGTATGCTGTAGCAGAAGGATGGACGTTGGAAATGTATGGACTCCAACGTCCCGATGACCATGATTGCAACTTGTTCCATCAGGTTGATCTGATGGATTCAGAAATGGACTGCACGCCTTTGTTGGATTCTGACATGATAGTATATGCTATAGGTGCCGGAATTCAGGCCAATTTGAAAGAAGGATACAATTTGATATACAACCTCAATGTTACAGTTCCTGTAGCGATATGCAATAAGCTGAAGGAACTGGGTTATAAAGGAACTTTCGTGACTTTTGGCAGTGTCTTCGAGATGGGAGCAACTACCGAACAGCGTTTTTTCTCAGAGAAGGATGTCTTGACATCTCTCTGTCCTGCTCCCAATGACTATACGGTAAGCAAGAGGATGCTGAGCAGTTTCGTGTCATCATACAAGCACGATTTCACCCATTGGCATTTTTATATCCCCACTATCTATGGGGCAGGTGAAAATCCAAAGCGTTTGATACCGTATGTAGTCAATGCTATTCGCAATGGCGAAGAACTTCATTTCACGGCAGGAGACCAAGTGCGACAGTACGTTCATGTATCTGAAGTGCCTCGTATGTTGGATTTGGCTTTAAAGAAGAAACTTGCTTCGGGACTCTATAATATAGAAGGAAGCGAAACCTTGACAGTCAAGGAGATAGTCACCAAGATACACCACGCAATGGGCAGGGAAGTGCCCGAAGGTTGTTTTGGCTCCGTGCAGCGAGCTGATGCCGGAATGAAATATCTTGCTTTGGATGGCACGAAGCTGAAGGATGCTATTGGCTTTGAGGCAGAAAAGCGGATTGAAGAGTCATTGAAAGACTATTGATGTCGTATGGATAGAATATTACTGACGATAGCTATACCCACATACAAGCGCTGCAAATATGCGGTGCAGAATGTGAAGCATCTTCTTCCTCAGGTGAATGCCCATCGGGACAAGGTACGTTTGATTGTTACGGACAATCATTCTGAAGATGGAACATTCGAAGCATTGACCGAGATTTCACGTCAAAACGATGGTGTCTTCAAGTTTTATGAGCAGAAGGAGAATATCGGATGGATGAATAATTTCTTCTTTGGCATAGAAAATTCAGATTCTGAATTCGTTTTCCTCTTGGGAGATGACGACATTGTTAGCCCAAATTTCTTGGATGTTGTCATTCCATTGCTGGAACAGGGAGGTGACCGTCTGGGTATGCTCCACTTCAACTATATCATGGCGAGCGACAATCTCTCTGACGGTCGTCTGTTGTATCCGAACTTGGAAAACGAACAGATGGTGCTTGAATACAATGATGCCTCTGAGTTTGTGAAAAAGTATCATAAGGGACCGAGCTTCATTTCTTCCGTCATCTTCCGCAAGTCGTGTATGCTGAAAGGTAAAGAACTGAACTTGCAGTCGGATACCATAGATTACAGTTGGTTCCTCTGTCTTTACACCGGTATAATAGGATACGACGTGATGTTCTACAAGATGCCGTTGTGCGTGCAGCGGGTAGGTGGATTCTATCCTCGTTATTGCATGAACTATGTGATAGGCATGTATAATGTCTTCAAGTATCTTGATCCGTACATGCCTGGTGTATTGGAATTCTGGAAGGAGAAATTCGCAAAGGAGCATGATTCAATCGCAATGTGTATCAATCAGATAATAGAATACAGAGATTTGTATTTGCCATACGAACAATTGTTTACTGAAGCATTGCCATCGGATGATTTGCGCAAACTGCTTGTTGTTGCCCTGCATTGGAAACAGTTTTGGGCAAGAAAGTATTTCCGCCTTTATTGGATGAGAAGAAGATAAAGACACTGAATCAATATCGTTTTCATGAGTTTAAAGAAAGAATTAGTATCGGGTGCGATATATATGGCTGTAGCGAAATATTCAGGGTTGGCGATGACCATCCTGATTACTGCTATATTGTCTCGCTTGCTCACACCTGAGAATTTTGGTGTGGTGGCTTTGGCTGGTGTTATGCTCGCCTTGTTTAATCTTTTGGCGGATATAGGTATCGGACCGGCTGTGATACAGAACAAGACACTGACTGCTGAGGATATGAACAGCATCAACACCTTCAACAGTTATCAGGGACTGGTGTTGGGTGTCGCCTTTTTCTTCTCTGCACCTTTCATCGCTGAGTATTATGGCAATCCTCAAGTCAAGTTGGTCTGCCAGATAATGAGTGTCAATATATTGATGGGATGTGTAAATGCCGTACCGAACAATATTTTGTATAGGCAGCAGCGTTTCAAACTTATAACCATCATATCGCTGTGCACTCAGTTCGTTGGCGGAGTAATATCCATTGCCATGGCGTTCCACGGTTGTGGTCCTATATCTTTGGTCTTGCCGTCTGCCATCATCTCAATACCTACGATGTTTGTTCTCCGTTACATAACGAAGGTACATTTTGTATGGCGTATTGATTGGGCACCGCTGAAAAGGATATTCTCTTTTTCCGTATTCCAATTTCTTGCTAATGTGGTGGGCTATTTTTCACGAAATATGGACTCGATGCTTGTAGGAAAATATATGGGTATGAAGCAGCTCGGATATTATAACAAGTCATACAATCTGCAACTGATGCCTCTGCAATATATATCAGGTGTTCTGATTCCTGTTATGTTGCCTGTTTTCAGTAAGTATCAGGATGACATCAATTATATACAGCAAAAATATACACAGATTCTTCGTTTCTTTGCCTTTGTCGGCGTTCTGCTATGTGCTTTGTTGTATTTTTGTGCCGATGAGCTGATTCTGCTGTTCTTTGGCGACCAATGGGGGCAGTCGGTGCCATGCTTCAAGATTATAGCATTGAGTATTCCGTTCCAAATTCTGGGGAGCTCCAGCGGTTCTGTTTTTCAGGCAACAGGTCACACCAAGGCAATGTTCTGGAATAGTTTTATAGGTGCATTCTTCACATTAGGCTCGTTTGCAGTCGGTGTCATCATTTTTGGAACTATCGAAGCTCTTGCCTGGGGATACACTGCAGCTATGATTATCACGACATTCATCTGCTTCTATATCATGTATACTTATGCCTTGAAGTCTTCGTTCTTGATATATTTGCAGAAAATGGTAGCTCCTGCTATTTTCGGCGTTGTATTATGTATAGTTTTATATTTCATATCTTTGATTCCGGTCACCATCCCAATTGTTGCTATGCTCATCAAGGGCGTGGTCGGTGTGGCGTTCTCTATTTTTTATATCCAGTTCCTTGGATATTATGATGTCTTCGCTATGCTGCGTAAAGGATTGGTGAAGGTTCATATCCTAAAATAAAAAGCATTATTATGTTGGCAAGACTATTAGACTTTCTGGATGGCATATATCCCAGCGTCAATTCTCGTGCTCCATTCTTTGGACAGAAGTTGTTGCGCCGTGTCATTCTTTCCGGTATTTACCGGATTAACAATTTCCTCTGCTGGTATTATCACAACATAAAGAAGAAGAAAATTTCTAATCCGGATGAATGTGACTATGTGGTGTCTCTCACTACATATCCTGCCCGTGTTGGCAATGTCTGGCGTGTTATTGAGATGGCTGCAAACCAGAGGGGTATCAAAGACAAGTATGCAATTTGTCTGTATCTGATAGAATCTGAGTTTGAGGGCATCGACCTTCCTGCAAAGATAAAAGAGCTGCAAGCCCGTGGCTTGACGGTAAAGTTTAACAAAGAAAACCTCAAATGCCACAACAAGTATTTTTATGCCTTCAAGGATTATCCTGAAAAGACGATAATTACGATTGATGATGATCTTCAGTATAATCATCATTCTATATCTAAATTGGTAATGTTTAATAAAAATCATTCTGGTTGTATTTCTTTCAATCGCGGCAATCTTATAGCTAAAGAAAAGTCCTATAGTAGTTGGCCTTTTGTTGATGACATGACTACACCATGTTATAATGCGTTTCCAACAGGAGTAGGTGGAGTTCTATATCCGCCATATAGTTGTGGTCCAATGGTTACTAACATACATATTATAAAGCAGACTTGTTTAAGGGCTGATGACTTGTGGCTAAATTTTAATAGTCGGTTTAATGGAACCAAAGTGGTACAAACAGATTTGAAATCTACTTATATGGTACTCCCTCAATCCAGTCAACTGTATGCTTTATGGACAACAAACAATAGTGATAGTAATAACGGAAATGATGAACAAATTAGCCTTATATCAAAATGGGCAACTGATGAGCTCGGTTGTGACTTTTTTGTTAATGTTTAGATCTATAACTATGAAAGTAGTATTGTAACATGTGAAGTCTTAACATCTTTCATTATTCCAAATAGATTTTTTATGTCAAAATTCGCACCAATAGCACTTTTCACATATAACCGCGCCGACCATACACGGAGGGCGGTGGAATCTTTGCTTCAGAATGCGGAAGCTAAGGATTCTGACCTCTTTATCTTCTCCGACGGAGCAAAGAACGAGAAGGCGATAAAGGGAGTTGAGGATAATCGCAAGTATATACACACCGTCACAGGTTTCAAGTCTGTCACAATCGTAGAGCGAGAGAAAAACTGGGGGCTGGCAAACAGTCTGATTGCCGGCATCACAGATGTCATCAATAAGTATGGCAGAGTTATCGTTGTTGAAGACGACTTGATTTTGTCTCCATATTTCTTGAAATTCATGAACGATGGATTGGAGAAGTATAAGGATGATGACAGGGTTTCTTCTATTAGCGGTTTTATTCCAAACGTTGAAGAAAAACTTCCAGAGACATTCTTCCTTCGTTTCTTCCATTGTTGGGGATGGGCGACATGGGACAGAGCTTGGCATCTTCTAAACAATGATGTGAAATATTTGTTACGGAAACTTCGATTCAAAAGTAATTATTTCAGTTTGGATGGAAGTATGGGAAGTTATGGAATTCTTTATTGTCAAAAAGTAGGATTGGTTGATTCATGGTATATCCGCCTTTACGCATCTTTTTATTTGAATGGTAAATTAACGCTTTATCCAGGAAAACCGATGGTGGAAAACGCAGGGCTAGATGGTACAGGGACGCATTGCGGGAAACAAGAATATAGTACGAACTTGGTGCATCCTGATATTTTGCCTATAGAGTGCAAAGATATAGCGATATTGGAAGATAAGAAAGCTAGAGATTGCATAGCTAGAGCATTTAAACGTAATATTCCTCATGTGAATTACATAAAATCACAATATTATTCTCTCAAATCATTTTTAAGAAGACTTCTCTATATTGACTGCTTGTAATTGTTTTTTGGCTAAATACTTATATGTGTTTAAAGATGATAAAGAAATTGCCATTTCTCTATAAGTTGTTGCTCTTTTTGTGGCATAAATTCCGGTTCTTCCGTTAAATGCGTAGACGCTTGTCGTGTAGAGCGTATAGCTTTAACGTGAAGAATTCATCATTTCTGAATCCATACATTTGTCTTTTCAGCACTTTAATCTTGTTGTTTATACCTTCAGTAGGGCCATTTGATATCGGGTAGTCATACCATGCAAGTATATATGGCTTGTAGGCCCGCAAGGTAGCAGCCATTTTGACCAATGGCTGTATTTTTGAATCCATGGCCTGCCGCACCCATTCGTTTAGCACCAATTCTGCATCATCCTTGTTGGTTTGGTTCCATATTTCCCTCAAGTCTTCTTTCAGGTAATATGCAATCATCAACGGTTCATTCAAGTTCAGCACATTGTCAAGTCTTGTCTTGTATTTTGCGTCAAAGATGTCGTTGCCGTTTCTCAGCAATATCCAGCGCGTGCCCTTGATTACCTTACGCTTGTTAACGTCTTTCTCAGCATGCCACAACTGGCGGCGCAACTGGTCTATCCTTTCATTCATGAGCTTTACCACATGAAAATGATCCACGACAAGAGAGGCATTGGGGAGATTTGCCGTTACCGCCCCCGTATAAGCAGACGACAAGTCTGTGCATACGGCTTTTATGTCATTCTTTCTGTCTCCGAGCTTGTTCCAGAATTCCTCAAGCGAAGCCTTGCCGTTACCGTCACCTACAAAGACAATCCGCCCGGTTTCCAAGTCTACGACTATCGTCTTGTAAACTTGTCCCTTGTGGGTAGCGAACTCGTCTATGGATATGTATCTGAGGTTTGAAAGGTCAGGGCTGCCATACTCCTTTTGCAGGAACTCCATCTGTATGTTCCGCACCATGTCCCAAGATACATCCAGGAACCATGCAATGTCCTGTATAGTTGCAAAGCGCGACAAGTCTATAACCATATTGGCGAAAGCGGTCGTATGCCTGCGCTTGCCTTTTGCGAAATCGACATCCTCGTTCTTTATGCAGCCACAATCAGAACATTTGACACGTTGGATCTTCATCTCGACGAAAGTCTTTGAACAACCTATCGGCACGCTCACAAAGCGTCTGGCCGTGAAACCATTACGGACTACATTATGGCTTCCACACTCCGGACAGCAAAGTTTGTCTGATGGAGTTTGGATATTCAAAACTATTTTATTACTTTCGCAACGCATATCCAAACATTCTTGCAAGGATATGCCAAAAGCTTTATGCATTATGCTGGCATTCATTTATCATTGAGTTTGGTCACTACAAAGATAGATGATGCCAGCTTTATTTTTATCATAATATAAAATTTTTTTTTCTATCTATGCATTTAACGGAAGAACCTAAATTCCACAACGGGAAGAAGGTTAAGTTCTGGTACTCTACTCATATATGCTATCGTTGTGGCTTTGAGGGAATGAACATGGTTGGTCCACATACCGACTTCTTTGGTTCCTTAGGATATGGTTCGTATATCGGTGGAGGTGGAATGGTTAGTGCTGAAGTCGGGCGCTTTACGTCTATCGGTCCCAACTGCCGATACATCAATGCTACCCATGCTTATAAGGCGCCGTTCGCTACAACATGTCCTCTGTTCTTTTCTAAAAGCAACGGAAACAATCCGCGAGGCAAGACGTTTGCTTCAGAGCAGATGATAGAAGAGTTCAAGTTCTATGATAAAGCCAGAGAACTTGTAAACAAAATCGGTAACGACTGCTGGCTTGGTTCCAATGTCACTTTAATTGGTGGGGTAGAGATACACGATGGAGCGGTAGTCCTTGCCAATGCCGTGGTTACAAAAGATATTCCGCCTTACGCAATTGTAGGTGGCGTACCTGCCAAAGTCATTGGCTATCGTTATGATGACGAAACAATCCAGTTCTTGCAGAAAACCAAGTGGTGGAATAATCAGCCGGAATGGTTTGAAAAGAACTGGAGACTGCTGAATGATATAGACGCATTGAAGAAATATTTTGATAAAAAGTGATGACAATGAAACAGTTTCTCATAAAACTCCTCAACTTCCCCACAACCCTTCGCATCAAGTTGTATCCACGAATCAACCGCATGATATTGAAGGCGCATGGCGTTGTGTTTGGTAAGAACCTTCAGATTCCCGGCAAGGTGTCGTGGTTAATCGGGGGTAAGTTGAAAATTGGAGACAATTTCTATCTCTCCTCTGGAAATAGTGTGAATCCTATAGCAAGCAATCTGCAGGCTGATGTATACGTAGAACCAGGAGCGGCACTTACCATTGGCAACAATGTAGGAATGAGTAGTACACGGTTGTGGATTCACGAAAGTGCCAAAATCGGTAACAATGTGAAGATCGGAGGTTGTGTGCTTATTACTGACACAGATGCCCATCCGATGGATTATATGGCTCGTCGCAGTTCCAACGAAGGCACGAAGTCAGCGCCGGTAGTTATAGAGGATGACGTGTGGATAGGTGCTCATTGCATTATTCTCAAAGGTGTGACGATCGGGGCAAGAAGTGTCATAGGTGCCGGTAGCGTGGTGACCAAGAGTATTCCTGCCGACTGCGTGGCAGCTGGCAACCCGTGCAGGGTGATAAAGAGTTTAAATCAATGAAACAAAGACTATTGTATATAGATAGAATAAAGGGATTGGCTATCATCTTGGTTGTTGTAGGACATTTATACACATTCTCTGAAGCAACAGATGGCAATCTTGTCAATAAGCTCATTGGGTCATTCCACATGGCTTTGTTTATGTTTGTTTCCGGTTTCGTTGCATATATATTACCCCCACAGGACTATAGAAGCTTGCTAACGAAATTGCTGACAAGATGTGTCAAGTATATTGTTCCCATGTATGTGGTGGGATGGTTGCTTTATCTCTTTGCATTAAATACTGTCAGTCCTGACAATGTTATGCTTCTTGCGATGAGGGATGGTGTTTTGTTTGGCAACTGGTATTGGTATTTGAAGGCTTTGACAATTTTTTCATTATTGAGTTTGCCCATTATGCATGGAAACAAAATATGGATTGATGTTGTCTGTATTTTTGTTTGTTATGTCTTGTTTGGAGTATTATGGAAATATGGAGGTGAAATAGGTGCGAATCTTTGTATGGAGCATGCAACTTGTTATTTCCCATTTTTTTCATTAGGTCTTTTGACGAGAAAATACAGTCGTTTGCAAAAACTGATTAAATCAGACGCTCTCTTTGCGATTTCTATTGTCGGATATGTCAGCTTGTTCTTCTCCACATGTGATATTCATATTGTCAACACTTTGTCCAAAAGGTTTTTGCTGCCGGTATGTGCGATAGTTGTGGCTTTCAATACTTTGAGCAAGATGGATCATAAGCAGTCAAAAATTCTGCAAGGCTTGGAATATTTTGGAAATAATTCTTTGCAAGTCTATCTGTTCCATTATTTCTTTGTGCTTTTCGTGAATATCCATATCATGTGGATTTGGGGAATGGATAATGATAATAATTTATTCATGCATCTTTGTGTTCTCATGATGTCGATAGTCATAGCCGCTTTGTCAGTATCAGTGGGAGAGTTGTTGAAATATTCCAAATATATAGGCAAATTAATTTATGGTAAATAGCAATAGGGATATATATGTCGATGTGGCAAAGGGACTCGGTATTTTGCTTATTGCCTGTATTCATACAGAGGTCTTTGGCGTTGTAGACTATGCTTTGACATTCATAGCAGTACCGGTATTTTTCCTTATGAGTGGTTTCTTTGACCGATCGGAAAAACCGTTTTGTCAGTGGTTCCCAAAATCTCTCCGTACATTGATATTGCCTGCTGTCATCTGGATTTTGATAGCTACAGCGTATATCAAACTGTTGGGCTATGCGAAAGACAGGAGTTGTGGAGAGAATCCGTTCAACTGTTATATCATTACTGGTTATAATGGTCCTGCGTGGTTTCTTTTCGCTTTACTTTATGCCAAGGCATTGACTTGGGGATTGGTAAAGACGAAATTTCCTAAATATGTAGTCTGTGTTGTCTGTATAGCGATAGGCTATATAGGTATGACAGTGAATATGCCGTTCCTGTTGGATGAGGGATGTGCCGCTCTGCCTTTTTATGTGGCAGGTAAGTATTGTTATCCTTATCTCAGAGAGGTCATTTCAAATAAGTGGCTTTTGATGTGTGGTGTTATAGCTTTGCTCGTGTATATAATGCATTATGCCAACTTTACTATAGTACCACAGTCGAATGGTAATTTTGCGCCATACTATGTAGTGGCTTTGGTATTGATGATTTTGTGCTTTGTCCCATTCATGTTCATCTCAGACAAACTTCATAATCAGAAGTGGCTCGCATCGTTAGGTCAACATTCGTTGGGAATAATGCTCTTGCATTCTCCCATGTGTCATACGGCAGCGGTGGTTTTGAACAGAGTTTTTGAACCAGGCTCTATGCCATGGATTGCCTGTTTCCTCGTGGCTTACGCAGTAATAGTGTTTGTAGCTCATTGGGGAACGGACTTAATAGAGAAATATGCACCGGTGATGCTGGGGAAGAGATAATTTTTTTGAAATCAATTTAGATAGTTAGCAATATGGATGATAAACTGATAACCGTAACGTCGCCTCTCCTTCCAAGTCTCGACGATTTTACAGCTGAACTGAAGAAGATTTGGGAGAGTAAGTGGATTACTAACAACGGTGACTATCATAAGGAGCTGGAGAAAGAATTGGTCGCTTATCTGAAAGTGCCGTTCGTAAGCCTTTTCACCAATGGCACACTGCCTTTGCTTACGGCATTGCAGGCGTTGCGCATAACTGGAGAAGTGATAACCACGCCGTACAGTTTCGTTGCTACTACACACAGCATCTGGTGGAATGGCTGCAAACCGGTGTTTGTTGACATCGATCCGGCTACGGGCAATATGGATCCGAACAAGATTGAGGCTGCCATCACTCCGAGGACGACGGCTATCATGCCAGTGCATGTGTATGGAAAGCCATGTGATACGAAGGCAATACAAGATATCGCTGACAAATACGGACTAAAAGTGATTTATGATGCCGCCCATGCTTTCGGAGTGGAGGTTGATGGAGAGGGAATCCTTAACGCTGGCGATATTTCCACTTTGAGTTTTCATGCAACCAAAGTCTACAATACCATTGAGGGCGGAGCGATGGTGATGCATGACGAAAAGACCAAGAAACGCATCGATTATCTGAAGAACTTCGGATTCGCCGGAGAGACGGAGGTTGTGGGGCCTGGCATTAACAGCAAAATGGACGAGATGCGTTCAGCATACGGCATTCTCAACCTCCGCCTTGTAGACGCTGCCATCGAGGCACGCCATCAGGTGGCAATCAGATATAGAGAAGCTTTGCGGCAGGTAGAGGGAATCACGTTCTTCGACGATATGCCTGGAGTGAGACATAACTATAGCTACTTCCCGATATTTGTGGATGCAGAGAAATACGGAATGACCCGTGACGAACTTTATGCCAAGATGAAATCGCGTGGTATACTTGGTCGCCGTTATTTCTATCCGCTTATTTCAGAGTTTTCTACATACCGCGGACTTGAGAGTGCTGACCCTACTAATTTGCCCGAGGCTCATAAGATGGCAGACAGCGTAATCTGTCTGCCTATGCACCATGGACTTAGCGATGAGGATATACAGAGGGTGATTGACTGTATTGTTGAATAACACAATACATATAACAATCAATAGCTTATGAAACAGAAAAAGTTGATGCTCCTTGGAGGCATACGGTATCTACTGCCTGTTATCAAGGCAGCTCACGAGCAAGGCTATTATGTGATAACGGCAGATTATCTTCCAGACAATATAGCTCACAAATATTCTGATGAATATGTGAATGTCAGCATCATAGACAAGGAGGCCGTATTGAAAGTGGCTCAAGAGAAACAGATTGATGGTATTATGTCGTTCGGTGTAGACCCTGGCGTTGTTGCTGCATCATACGTGCAGAACAAGATGGGGTTGCCGTCGTTTGGTCCATTCGAATCTGTAGAGATTCTGCAGAATAAGGATAAGTTCCGTACCTTCCTTGCAGAGCATGGTTTCAACGTGCCATGGGCTTTCGCCTTCTCAAGCATGGAAGAGGCATGGCAGGCTCGAAACAAATTCTCTTACCCTCTTATCGTGAAGCCTACCGATTCTGCAGGAAGCAAGGGATGTACACGTGTAGACAGTGAAGAAGAACTGACGACAGCCATCGAGTATGCTTTCAAGTATACTATCGGCGGACATATCATCATTGAAGAATTTCTTGAAAAGAAAGGTTGTTCGTCTGATACAGATAGCTATGCACTTGAAGGAAAATTGAAATTCGTAAGTTTTAGTGCTCAACGCTTCGATGCAAAGGCTACCAATCCGTATACCCCAGCAGCTTACTCGTGGCCTTCTACTTTTACAAAGGAAGAAGAAGGATATCTCACAAAAGAGATACAACGTCTCATCACACTTCTTGGAATGAAGACCTCTGTTTTCAATATCGAGACACGAGTTTCGCCTAGCAACAAGCCATACATAATGGAACTGACTCCTCGTGGAGGAGGAAATCGCTTGTGCGAGATGCTTCGATATGCTACGGGGGTGGATATGATTACAGCCATTACACGTGCAATGGTTGGCGACGAACCTGATGCCATCGAGCAGAAACCGTACAACGGACATTGGGCAGAGATAATTCTTCATGCAGAGAAAGATGGTGAGTTTGTCGGACTGCAGATCGATTCGTCGTTGCCTGCGGAAATCGTAGAAGAAGACCTTTGGGTGACCCCCGGTGACTTTGTTCATGGATTTGAAGCAGCCAATGATGCTATCGGTACGCTCGTACTGCGTTTTGATAATGCCGAAGAATTGGAAAAAGCAATTGCCGATCAGACAACGTGGCTTAAAGTAGTGGTGAAATAATGGAAGCAATTGGTGGATACTTTGAATTGGCGGATTGTGAACAAGCCGATAATTTTCCTCATGGAACGGGTATATTGCTTAATACAGGACGTAATGCTTTAGAATACATATTGCGTACAATCAAACAAGTAAGCCGTATATATATACCTTATTTCACTTGTGAAGTTGTGCTTGAACCTATTAAACGCTTGAGAATCCCATATAACTATTATCATATAAATTCTCATTTTGAAATTGCAGACGACATAAGGCTTGGTGAGAATGAATATATCATTGTCAATAATTACTATGGAATCAAGGACCGTTATGTTAGCTCTTTATACAATAAATATTGTGAACACTTGATTGTAGATTGTGCTCAAGCGCTTTTCGCTCCAGTTGAAACTGGAATAAAGGCTTTTTACAGTACTCGAAAATATGTCGGTGTTGCAGATGGAGGCATTGCCTATGTTGGCAACGTGCAATCTATTGATACTTCACTTTATGACGAAGAGCCAACGATTCTACATTCTGACCATCTTGTAATCCGCAAAGAAAAAGGGGCAGAAGCTGGTTTCACTTGCTATCAAGCCGACGAAGAAGCATTGGACAATCTGCCGATACGCAGAATGTCTTCCTTGACAAAAGAGGTTTTGCTACATATTGATTATGAAAAAATAAAGAGAATAAGAATCTCTAATTGGTCTGTTCTTGAAGATACTCTTGCATACAAAAACCAAATACAATTGCCTGCAACTTCAGAATTTGAATGTCCTATGGTTTATCCGTATGCAGTAAGTAATGGTCAGGAACTTCGCAAAAAGTTGATAGGAAACAAGGTGTTTGTCGCAAGATATTGGCCCAATGTTCTTCCGTGCAGAGGCTTTGAACTAGAATATAATTTGGCAAATAATGTCGTTGCTTTGCCCATAGACCAAAGATATGGGGAGAAAGAAATGGAGAGGATAGTTGGTCTTATTAATGAATTCGACAAAAGATGAAAATGAAAAAAATAGCAGTTCTTGGAGCTAATGCTCCTTTGTTGCCCTTTTATAAGCAGGCATACGCTATGGGCTATAGATTGATAGGCATAGCATGGGAGGAGGGCGCAGTATGCAAAAAGTATTGCGAAAAGTTTTATCCCATATCGTTTGTTGACAAAGAGGCTGTTTTGGAAGTTTGCCGCAAAGAAAAAGTAGATGGCATAACCTCATTCAGTCTTGAGTCGGCTTTGCCGACACTTGTATATGTAGCTCAGAACCTTGGTTTAGTGAGCAATACAGAGGAATGTGTAGAGCTGACAAAAAGCAAATTTGCTATGCGTAAGGCGTTTGCTGAGAATGGCATTTAAACTTGTAGCATAATGGATAAGTTGTTGATTTTAGGAGGTAATCCTACAGAGATTGAGATTGTTGAAAGAGCAAAGAAGTTGGGGCTTTACACAATTGTAACTGATAATCATACCGACTGGAAGTTGTCACCTGCAAAACAATTGGCAGATGAAGGTTGGAACATTAGTTGGAGCGATGTTGACACATTGGCAAAGAAATGTCAGGAAGAAGATGTCAATGGGGTTATTGCAGGTTTTAGCGAATTTAGAGTCGACAATATGATACAGTTGTGCGAGCGGCTCCACTTCCCATGCTCTTTAACGATGCATCAATTAGATGTAACGCGGGATAAACTTCTTTTCAAAGAGACCTGCCGTAAATATGGACTTAATACAATCGCAGAACATCATATCGATGATAGTAACATAACTTTTCCTGTTATCGTAAAACCCGTAGATAGAGCAGGCTCCATTGGGATTAATGTAGCACATAACAAAGAGGAACTAGCTGCTTATTACGAAACAGCATTAAGCTTGTCTCCGTCTAAGCAAGTCGTGATAGAAGACTTTATTACAGATGGTATTAAAGTAGATGTTTATTATTATGTAAAAGATAATAAACTGACATTTCTTGGAAGTAGCGATACCGTTATGTGTAAGGGTGACCTTGGAGCAAAGATATTGCAGAAAGCATGGCCGTTTAAGTCAAAATACGAGCAAGACTATTTGAAGCAAGTAGATGGCAAAGTGCGCAATATGTTCAATGGTCTTGCAATAAACAATGCATATGCAACGATGTCTATGTTCTATAGAAACGGCGACTTCTACTTCTTTGAGGCAGGCTTTAGATTGAGCGGAGAAATGTCGTATCACTATTATGAAAAAATAGCTGGTATGAATTATCTTGACTCGATGATAAAACACTCGATGGGGTATAAAGACAATGCTGATTATAAGGAGGTTCTCAATTGCAATAACCATTGTATCGTGCTTAACTTCTTCGGTCTTGATGGAGACGTAGACAATATCAAAGGTTTAGAAGAATTAAAGAAGAACGATAATATCTATGACATACAACTGTATGTGAACAGGAATGAAGCCATAGAAAATTCCACAAATGTATTCAAGAAGATTGCCATGTTCACTATTGTGTCTGCCTCATTTGAAGATATGGTTGCAACAGTAAATGCTGTAAACAACACGTTTGATGTGTTTGACAAGAATGGCGAAAGCCTGGTTTATGAAAGAGTTTCTGAGCAAGAGCTATATATAAACTAAGTACGTGAAAAAATCCCCCATATCTACCAGGATTCTTGCAATTGATTATAAATCAAATAAATAATGGCTGGGAGATAACTGGCGGATAGTCCGAATCTACCAGCCTATCTACCAGCCGAACGGGAGTATCTCCCAGCCTCAGACGCACATCTGACGGCTGCGTGTCGGCGTCTGCCAGCAAGTTTATGATTATGGGGCGCGTAACGAGCATGTCATGCGCTGCAGAACATACGATTACACCATATCAAAAATGTCATTACCGCATAGCAAAAGCAGCGCTACCGCATGTGTAAAATGGTAGTACCGCGAAGAGGTAACATGATAGGTTTTTATTAAGCGGCATGTTAAAAACAATTATAAAGATTAAAATGTGAATAATAATTGTTATTTTTGTAGTATACATGTTGGCAAAAAGAATAAGTTTTAAGAATGTGAATTAAAAGCAAATAGATTATCATGATATATGCACCAGTTATAATACCTACATTGTGTAGATACAAGCACTTTAAGGAGTGCTTGGAGTCGCTCTCGAAGTGTAAATGGGCAGAGGAAACAGAAGTGTTTGTCGGATTGGACTATCCGGCAAAGGAGAGTCATCGTTCTGGTTATGAGAAAATTAAACGTTATCTCAAAGAAGTTGGCGATATGACTTTCAAAAAAATACATGTTTTTGAGAGAGAGGTAAACTATGGTGGCGGAAAAAATTATGTGGAACTAAGAAATTTGGTTTTTAAGCGTTTCAACACTTATATCTATTCAGAAGACGACAACGTGTTTTCTCCAAACTTCTTGGAGTATATGAACATTTGTCTTGATAAATACAGAGACGACCCTAATGTGTTGGCAGTTTGCGGATATAGCTATCCTGTAGATTGGGATGTTTCTGATGAAGCTACGGTGTTGAAACAACAGATAAATGTCTCAATGTGGGGCACGGGCCTGTGGAAAGACAAGGAAGACAGATGGAATGATAATTACTATAAAGGAATACTGCTTGCTGATTTGCCTTTGCTCATCAAGAAACAAGGATTCCTGAAGATGATAGATGCCTGTCTTAGGGAATACTTAGAGGCTGCATGTAACATTTCGGGGATTGGTAACGGCATGCTTAAATGCAAAACAGACATCGCAAGAAGAGCGTTCCTTGCAGTATATGATAAATATGCCATTACGCCAGTCGTGTCAAAGGTCAGGAATATGGGGTTTGATGGTAGTGGGTTATACTGTCAGAATATTGACACTAACCTGAATGGCGAGACTGCTGGCACTTATAACTATCCGAATCAGCCAATTGACGATGCTGCGGACTTTGTATTGGTAGAAAACAGCAAGGATAGTTTTGAGGAGAACCGTAAGAGATTGAATGCCTTCGACTATCGCTCGCCACGACAAATGGCAAAAGCGAAGCGGTTGCTGTGGCTTTGTGTTCATTGCGGAATATGGTCGGCAAAGTTCTATAGCCTTGTCGTTTTCCCACGTGTGATAGCAATTAAAATATATAATAGATTGAGAAGGAAATAGTTTAGACAATGGCTAAAAAAGTGAGGGCTGTTATGCCTTATATTAGAAAAGGCATCGTAAACTTCAAAATGGGACCGTATGAAGCTTGGGGAAATATTGGCGGAGAGGTGGCGGTAACCCGTTATCCTTGCATAAGAAAAGTTGCTGGATTCTTTCATAACCACGAACTGCCTTCGCTATGGAAATCTAAAAAGGAGGCAAGACTTCGATTCATGGAACCAATCAATCGTAAGTTTGATGCTTTTCCCGATTATGTTAGTTACGAAATCATTCCTTTCATCTGGGACTGTTGGCCTTGTCTTGACAACAGAATGAGCCGTTGGCTGAAAAAACACGATGTGAAGACTGCCATTTTTACTTCAAGACAAAATGCAGCACGTATACAGGAGCGTTTCCCGGATATGAATATTCTTGTCGTGACAGAAGGTGTTGATATTAGTAAGCATAATGAAGGAACGTTGCTGAAAGACAGAAAGATTGACTTGCTTGAATTTGGTCGGACAAATAAATTAGTGATTGGAGAGTCTGAATTTGAAGGAATCAATCATTTGTGTACGGGCAATCTGGAAAAACGATTGACGGACGAAGAGCTACATGATGCGATGGCGAATTCCAAGATTACAATAGCACTGACTAAAAACTATACTGAGCCCGCTATCGGGGGTGGTGTGGAGACATTGACGCAGCGCTATTGGGAGAATATGCTGTCGCGCATTGTTATGGTTGGCCATGCACCGCAGGAACTTGTTGATCTTATAGGCTACAATCCTGTTATAGAAGTAGCAATCGATGAAAGCTCAGAAGAGAATTTCAGAAAAGAAGTGAAAAAGATACTTGACCATATTGAGGATTATCAGCCTCTGGTTGACAGAAATCGGGATGTTGCTGTGAAAATGGCGCCTTGGGAACTAAGAATGCAGCATGTTAAGGAGTGGCTTGTCAATTTGGGCTATGAAGTGTGAAAAATATCGGTTTTGAATTATAATTAATACATAAAAAATATGATACCAAAGATTATCCATCTTTGTTGGTTGTCTGGTGATCCTTATCCTGTAGAGATTCAAAAGTGTTTAGATTCTTGGAAAAAGTATTTACCTGATTATGAGGTTTGGGTATGGGATACCAAACGATTTGATATCAACAGTACAATTTGGACAAAACAGGCGTTTGAGGCCAAGAAATATGCTTTTGCTGCAGATTATATACGTCTCTATGCTTTGTACAACTATGGAGGAATGACTATTCCTAAAATTAGTTGACAGAATTGGATGCGATTAACTAATTAGGTTTACTACTTTTATTCAGTTCTCTGTTTTACTTTACAAGTTCTGTTAGTTGAACTGATTTGTTTTACAAGATTTCATCAGTAAACTGATTTGCTTTACTACCTTCTCGCATTCCAATTGCAAAGTTAATGATTATTCCTTTGATTAGTGCAAGAAATAAAAATATTTCGTAATTTTGCTGTCAGAAGCCGAAGAGGAAGCGAGCTCTGCTGAGGAGCAACTCGCCAGCAATAGGTTTCTGCATCACACTGAAATAGTGGTATGGGCGTTGTCTTTCGGGGCAGCGCCCATTATTTTAGGAGATGCTGTATGGCTAAGAAAAACCTATCAGCTGCCTGTGGCAGCAGGTCTGTTCCATGGATTGCACCAACACCTTTTTTGTTCTCCAACTTCTGTATGTACCGTTTCGGGAGTCTTGTATCCAATGCTCATATGCGGACGTTCTGTATTATAGAAACGTATGATACGAGTCAGTTCTTCCTTACAATTCTCTATTGACGGTATGCTCATCTTGTAGAGCCATTCTGTTTTGATGATGCCATTGGCGCGTTCTGCAATGGCATTTTCGAGAGGATCACCGCTTTGGGTCATGCTTATCATTATATTATGTGCCTTTAGCTCCTTAACGTATGCAGCACTACAGTACTGGCTTCCTCTATCAGAATGATGGATGAGACGGGATGCTGTTTCATCGTCAATTGTTGCCAGTGCCATACGCAGTGCCTCCAATGGGTATATGGTTTCCAAGGTCGGTCCTACTGCCCATCCCACAATCTTATGAGAATAGGCATCCGTGATAAGCGACAAGTAACACACACCCTCAGTTGTTTCTATGTACGTTATGTCACTGACCCATATTTCGTTAGGTCGCATGGGAACCACATCCTTTATCAAGTTGTCATACTTGTGGTAATGATGACTGGAGTCAGTTGTCTTGTAGTGACGACGTCTTTTCAACTGCACCATCAATCCATTGGCACGGAGCAATTCTATGAACGCATCTCGTCCAGGCATACGATCAGTGGATTCAAACAAGCGTTTGACGATGAGGTATAGTTTGGCACAACCAAGTCCAGGGTTATCCTTACGGTATTCTCTGGCCTTCTCCACTATCATGGTTTCTAAGGCATTATCGACAAAGTCATTGTCTGGATCTTCACGGTTGTAGAACGACTGTCTGCTATAACCAAACAGCCTGCAAAGGGTATTCATCGATGCTGGTGAAGACTCTTCGCGGAGCAGACTTACTGTTTGGTGCCAGATTTTTTTCTTATTGGAATATTGAATCGTTCTTCTGCAAGGTTAATCATTGTGTCGTAGGCATGGGCACGTAGTTTCTCTAGTTCTGCCTCTTTTCTTGCTTTCTTGAGCTCTGCTTTCAATTCTCTGATCTGCTCGTCTTTACTTTTGTTTGCCATAGTGTCATCGTTGTT
Organism: Prevotella pectinovora; assembly: GCF_041323955.1. Taxonomy (NCBI): domain Bacteria; kingdom Pseudomonadati; phylum Bacteroidota; class Bacteroidia; order Bacteroidales; family Prevotellaceae; genus Prevotella; species Prevotella pectinovora. Next base: position 1,753,392 of record NZ_JBGLIV010000001.1, on the reverse strand, counting down.
CTCCTGCAAAGATACTAAACGATTTTCAGAAAGATAACGACCTACCCAAGAAAACAGCACCTGAATGTTGGAAATATGATGTTTCTCAACTAATTCCTCAGGCGTATTCTCGCCTTTAAGGAAATCAAGTGCAGCAAGTACTCGATCTTCTTCATCATGAATGTAGCGAGTGGATTCTACCCATACCCATTCATACTGACCTGTCGCTTCATTTAGGACACGATCTCTTTCACGTTTTACTTTTGTTCTCATACACTTTTGTTTTAGGCATCCAAAAGTGTCAAGTTTTTTTAGGGTAAGTCAGAATATATCTCGATTCTGATGTGTTGGTATATAAGAATTTTGAGCCTCTATTGAATTTGCCTTACTTCGTAGGTGCAGATCAGATACGTGCATTTGAGGCTGCTGTTATAGGTTGTACGCCTAAATGCAAATGGATTAAAGATATTTTGGACACATATAAAGATAAAACATTTATCAAGAATAACGGTGACTATGATATGTTGACGCTTCCATGTCGCTTTCATCATGTGTTGACAGAATTAGGATATAAATTTTGGAAAATTACGGATCTGTCATCTCTAAAATCTCATAACTTCAGTATTGAGAAAAAAGAAATGTTTGTCTTTGACAGATATTTTTTTAATAGCCGCAATGCTATTGAGGTTCATCAAACAACCAAAAGCTTCTGTGCTCACAATTATGCTGGAAGTTGGATGAAACAACAACAAAAGAAAACTATCAAAAGCATTTTGCCTAAATGGTTTGTAAAATTAGTCTATATAGTAGGCCAAAAAACCTGGAAGCGTAATAAATTCAGTTGGTTCCAAATCCCGTTTGAGAATTAGTCATTATGCATTATTTATATAAAACTTTTAGTAATGAAAGGAATATCGATATTTTTTACACTATATTGGATAATATATTTCCCTACATGTATAGCATACAATGATTTGCCAGGCTTTTCCAATATAGATGAGATGATGACAATCATCTTGTTCTTGTTTACATTGCTGATGTGTCGGAAACGCTATATCAACAGGAAACCAAGGAAAGAGTTTATTGTATGTTTGGGTGTTATAGCTTTTTATTTCGTTTATTCATTGATCTGGGGAGTCAATGTCTTGGGAGGAATTCTGCTTGACTTGATGCAGGAGGTCCGCCCGTATACCATTATTTTCTGCACTTGGATTCTGAATCCTCAATTCTCGAAGAAACAGAAAAAATGGATGCTGGCGACGATGGTCTTGACATTGGTGTCATGGATAATCTATCATCCGGACTCTTTTGAAAATAGAAATGCAGAGTTCCCGGTTCTTGGTCAGTTGGCTATTTGTACGGGTCTGTCGTGGTATCTGTTGACAAAGCAGACAAAGCGCAACCGTAATATTGCGTTATTGCTGGTCTTGACGGGAATGTTGGCTCCTAAGTTTAAGTTTATGGGTGAGGTGGTCTGCTTTATCGCCTTTATCTACTTCTTGAAAAAGCGTCTTAATTTCAGGTCTCCCAAAACAATCCTTTATTGCACTGTAATAGCATCAATTGTCTTGACTGTGACATGGACACGTTTTGATGCTTATTATGTATCAGGATTGAACAATGAATATTTGGCACGTCCTATGACATACAAAACGTCGCTGAAGATTTTGTATGATTATTTACCCTTCGGACCGGGTATGGGAACATTTGCATGTAATGGAGCATGGAAATTTTATTCGCCTTTATACTATAAATACAATTTGAATGACATTTGGGGACTTGACGAAGGGGGAGGCTTTATTTGTGATGCATATTATCCTACTTTGGCACAGTTTGGAATCGTCGGAGTATTCTTCTTCTTGTGGTTCTGGAAACGAAGGTTCAAGGAGATAAATGTTATTCAGGATATGCGCTATTATCGAGTGGCGATGATCACTGTTTGTTGTATCGCCATCGAGCAGACAGCCGACTCGTCGTGGCTCTCAGGTAAGGGCATGGGCTATTGCATGCTTCTCGCATTGTGTCTGAACGCCAACAGAAATATGATGATTGAAAGGCAACGCCAGATGGCTGCAACAGCTAATGAACAAATGGAGACTCCTAAATGACTAAAGTCTTGATGGTTGGCTCTGCTGAGCAGAGTGGGGGAGGCGTGGCGAGTGTCGTCAGACTGATGAAGGGGATGCCCTTTTGGCAGAAATACCATTGTGGATGGTTAGGCACTCAGATTCAGCGCAACTATGGCGTGAAGCTATGGTATGCTCTGAAGGCATACGCCAAGGCGCTCTTCACGATATGGGGATACGACATCGTTCATTTTCATACGGTGCCCGACAGGATTTGTCTGATTATTCAAATGCCTGTGCTATTGCTGGCATTACTTGGCAGAAAGAAGATTATCATGCATGTTCACATGGGCAACCAGTTGGAAAACCATACTAAGAACAAATTGTTTATATGGTGTCTGAATCGGGCTGACCGTGTGGTGCTCCTGGCGAAGAAGTGGCAGAACCTCTTCGAGACGCTCTACCCAAGGGTGAAGGCGAGGACGGCGGTGATCTACAACGCTTGCGCTCCGACACCTGCCGTCGACTATTCGGTTAAGGAGAAGAGCATCATCTTTGCGGCGCACCTGGACGAGAACAAGCGTGCCGATTTGCTGCTGCAGGCGTGGAAGCGGCTACGCGGCGACTTCCCCGACTGGCACGTCATGATTATGGGCAACGGCGATGTGGAGGGCTACAGCCGTTTGTGCCACGATATGGGGCTTGACGACTGTGTGACCTTCACGGGCTATATCACGGGCAAGCAGAAGGAGGACGTCTGGAACAAGGCGAGCATCTACTGCATGTGCTCGCGCCATGAGGGCTTCCCGATGGTGGTGCTGGAGGCATGGGCAAGAGGCGTCGCAGTGGTGTCGACTCCTGTTGGCGGTCTGCCAGATGTGATAGAAGAGGGTAGAAATTGCCTGACTTTCCCATTTGATGATGCTGAGGCATTAGCCTGCCAATTGAAGCGCCTAATAGAATCGCCTGAGCTTAGAATGGATATTGCGGTTTATTCTAAAGCCTTTGGCGAAAGGGTGTTCGCACCGGAGAGAGTGAATGAGAGTGTGGAGAATTTGTATGAAACTGTTCTCCTGGGCTAATATTATTTCTATATGAAAATTCTAATCAATGCATACGCCTGCTCGCCGGGAATGGGCAGCGAACCGGGAATGGCATGGAACTGGGTGAGCAATCTTGCCAATAAATTTGAGGTGTATATATAATATTGGCTTTTAGAAATCATGAATATTTTTCATCTATTGCAAAAGATAAGTCTTGTTCCTTCGTATCTGTGGGACAAGATGTGGGCTCCTGTATGGAAGCGGTGTATGAAGCACTGTGGCAAAGGGGTATATATCCGTCCGATGTCTTCGGATATCAAGGGCTTATGGAACTTGTCTGTAGGGATGGTACTTCTATTCCAAAAGGTAGTACTATCTATTGTACGGATGCACCATGTATTATTGGCAAGAAGGTGCTCTTCGGTCCTAGGCCTACGATAATCACCGGTGACCATCGCATTGACATCTTGGGTAAGTATATTACGGATGTTACTGTTGAGGAGAAGTTTGTGGATGGGGTGAATGTGTATGACCAGCCTGTCGTTATCGAAGATGGCGTTTGGTGTGGTGCAAATGTTACCATCCTCAAAGGTGTGACTATCGGTCGTGGCTCTGTAGTTGCTGCTGGTGCTGTTGTCACTAAATCTTTTCCTCCTTACAGTATTATCGGTGGCATTCCTGCCAAACTGATCAAAATGAGATTTACGGAAGAGGAGATCAAGGAGCACGAAAGAATGTTGACTGTAAAAAAGTGATACTATGAATCAGGATCGTTTATATTCATTGGACATGATGAAGTTTGTGGCTGCTATCTTCATCACCAATTCTCATTTCCAACCGCTATATGAGGGGGTGAATACTGCCTTTGCTACTTTCGGGGTGCAGGGCAATGCGCTGTTCTTTTTTGTAGCAGGGTATCTTCTAATGATGGGATTTGGAAAGCATAAGGAGCTGAGCTTTATCGATTGGTTTAAAGGGAAAATCAGGAGGTTGTGGCCTGCGGCGTTTATCTGGGTGGTGGCAGCTAACTTGATATGGGATGCTCCGCTGACTTTCGATAAAATGATATTGGGGAGTGATTATTGGTTCCTGCAAACTATAGTGGTGTACTATGCTTTGTTCTATCTGCTGATAAAGGTTTTGCCTGCTAAATGCCGATTCTGGGGGGGCAATAAATACATGTTGTCTCTCTTCGGTCTGGCGGTAGCTTGCTCTGTGGCTTATTTCTTTTGGATGCCTGTGGCGGAAGGTTCGCCTTTTCATACGAGCTTTCATTTTGTATGTCATTTTAGCATCATGATGATGGGGGCTTTGGTGTATGTCTGTCGTGACAGAATAAGTATGGGACATTGGGTGAAGGATGTTTGCGGTATGGCGCTTTCGTTTGTTTTATATTTCCTGATATTGGCTATTGGAAAGAACAAGACAGGATGGCTGTATGATGTTCAGGTGCTGGCGCTTGTGCCTCTCCATAGTTTTGTTTATTATGGGTATAAAGTGGCTTCGTATAAATGGACTGACTGGTGTTTGGGGAAGAGGTTCTTGGGCAAAGGTATCTCTCTTGTTGCTGGACTTACGCTTGAGATTTATATCGTGCAGTTTATGCTTATCACTAATAAATGGAACAGTGTGTTCCCATTGAACATCGTTATAGTGTTTGCTATCATTTGCTTAGCTGCATATCTGCTAAAGGTAATGACCGCTGCTTTTCTTTCGCTGCTATCGAAGGATAAGTTTGCGTTGGAAATTTAATTTGGAGATACACTTTTGTTTTGATTTATAAAGGTATAATTTAATAGATTAATAGACAAAGAGAGGCGTATTTTTTTACGTTACTTTACATTAAGGAGAACGAAAATGATTTATCATTATCTACTAACTCGATTTAATTTAGCTCTCTGGATAGAAGATAAGAATGGGGCAGCTATAGATCGGGAGGAATGGCTTAAAAGGCGAATGGCTCTTTTTGAAACATTTTGTCTGCCTTCTGTAAAAAATCAAGGCTGCCAGAATTTCAGCTGGATTTTGCTGGTGGATGCAAATACTCCTGCTGTATATCGGGAGAAGATCAAGACTTATCGTAATCTTTGTCCTCAAATCAGGTTTGTCGTCGTTAAGGCTGAATATGCTTATAGGTTTGCTGATATCTTCCGGCATGTGGTGTTGACAGATTTGAAACAAGGGGGATGGAAAGATGGTGATTTATGCCTTACCACTTATCTTGATAATGACGACAGTATCGCTAGTAACTTTGTGGAGCGTGTGCAGTCTGAATGTCTTTCCTTCCGTCTGACTCCTAATGAAAAACGCTTCCTGTCTTTTGATTATGGATTGCAGACCTATACAGAGTTAGGACATTTCACCACTCGTATCTATTATCCCAATAATCATTTTCTGACTTTAGCAGAATATCTGCAGTCTTCAGATATTTCTCTGTCCGTTCTCCGAACCTGCTATGGCTTTGGCAGCCATTTCCTGCTGGAGAAGCGCGGATTTGCCAAGGTGCATCATATCCATGAAAAGAAGCATCCGATGTGGATAGAGATCATTCATGAAGAGAATGTGGATAATGATGTGAAAATGACTCTTGATACGCATATAGTTCATGATAATGATATTCTCCGCCGTGTTTTCTCATTGGATATCGATATTGAATCCCAGCATTTCTTTGCTTTCGTATTGAGAGGTCTGAAGCAAGTGTGGAGGAGGAGTAAAAATAAATTTTAGAAACAGATGAAAATCTTAATCAACGCATACGCTTGCTCGCCGGGTATGGGGAGTGAGCCGGGAATGGCATGGAACTGGGTGAGCAATCTCGCCAAGTCCTGCGAACTGCATATCATTACCGAAGGGGAGTTTCGGGACAAAATAGAGGAGGTGGTGCCAACCCTGGAGCAAGGCGGGAACATGCATTTCTATTATAACCCTGTGTCGGAGAAAATCCGCAAGATGTGCTGGAATCAGGGCGACTGGCGCTTCTATAAGTATTACAGGGAATGGCAGTGGAAGACGTATCTCATGGCAAAGGACATCTGTTCGAAGGAGCAGATAGATATCCTGCATCAGTTGAATATGATAGGATTCCGTGAGCCGGGATATCTCTGGAAACTGTCAAGGGAGAATGGTGTGCCGTTTGTATGGGGACCTGTGGATGCCAAGGATAAGTTTCCTGTTGCTTATTTGGATGGTGCTGGATTGAAAACCAAGTTGTTTATGCGCCTGAAAAATTTCTTGACTGGTATCCAATTGAGATATTCTAAACGTGTGCTACTTGCTGCACGCCAGTCATCGGTTATATTCTCAGCCTCATCTAACTCGCAACGCTCTTTCAAAAAATATATGAATATAGATTCGCCTCTTCTTAATGAGACGGGATGCTATGTTCAGGATCATCCTATTGTGGATAAAACAGATAAAGAGACCTTTGATGTCCTTTGGGTTGGCAAAATGGATTTCCGCAAGCAACTTGCTTTAGCTTTACAAACTGTAGCCAAATCTGAAAACAACAAACTCCGTCTTCATATTATGGGTGGTGGTGATGCAGAATTTTATCAATCATTGGCAAAGAGTTATGGTATTGCTGATAAGTGTATTTGGCATGGTGCTGTGAGTCACGATGAGGTACAGGATATCATGCAAAAGTCGGATATCTTCCTCTTTACCAGTGTTGCTGAGGGTACTCCCCATGTAGTACTGGAAGCTATTTCCAATAATCTTCCTGTCGTTTGTTTTGACACTTGCGGTCAGGGTGATGCCGTGAATGACAAGGTAGGTAGAAAGATTCCTCTTTCTTTCCCTTGCCAGTCTGTTAGTGACTTTGCCAAACTGCTCAACGAACTTGAGGATAATAGGTCTTTGCTGAAACAATTGTCGGAGAACTGTAAAGAGAGACAGCAGGAATTGTCTTGGGAAGAAAAGGCCAAGACAATGATGGAGTGGTATGAGAAAATTTTAAGGAAATAATAAGATGTTCAAACTTAAAAATCTGGATATTCTCTGCAGCAAGGCGCAACTCGAAACGCTGCCTGAGGGGAAACTGCTTATCAATACCATCAACGCCCATTCGTATAACACGGCGCGAAAGGATTCCCTCTTTGCCGAGGCACTTACGCGTGGCGATGTGCTCATTCCCGACGGAGTGAGCGTGGTGAAGGCTTGCCGATGGATAAAGGCGAAGTCGCAGCCCAGGGAGCGTATCGCCGGATGGGACCTCTTCGAGTTTGAGATGAACCGCTTGGAGGAGCTCAGTGCCATGTGTCATGGGGCAGGAGAGGGATTGGCTGACGATGCCTGCGCTGCCACGGAAGCGAAGAAGACCGTGATGTTTATGGGCAGTTCGCAGCGTGTGCTTGATCTGATAGTGGAACGTGCCGCTGAGGTGTATCCTCATCTCAGGGTGGTGACGTATTCACCGCCATACAAACCGGAGTTCTCTGCCGACGACAACCGTGCCATCGTTGAGGCTGTCAATGCCGCTGACCCCGACCTGCTGTGGATTGGAATGACGGCACCCAAGCAGGAGAAATGGACCTACTCTCATTGGCAGCAACTGGATATCCACTGTCATGTGGGCACTATCGGAGCCGTCTTCGACTTCTTCGCCGGCACCGTGGAGCGTGCACCGATGTGGTGGCAGCGTCACGGACTGGAATGGCTCTACCGTCTGCTCAAGGAGCCTAAGCGCATGTGGCGCCGCTATATCATTGGCAATGCCCTGTTTCTCTGGAATATCTTTTTCAGAGAGTGACCGCCAGCCTGCCACACCGCAAATAAACCTAAAACGGGCAAGTGCTGCCTCTTACACGATTAACATATCGTCAGAGGTAGCACTTGCCCGTTATTCTTTTCAGAACATAGTGCTCGGCTTCTGCCGTGCATTAGGCTATTGGGGGGATTTTTTGTCCAACACCTCGTATTTGCTTACTTGCGACTTGTATTCCGGCACAATCTCCTTCATCTTCTTCACTATCGCCATGTCGTCGTGGGTGTATGAAATCCTGAGCAGCTCGTCCTCGTTCTTCTTCGCCTCCTCATAGTCATACTCACGCACCTTAGCCACCATGATCTTGGGGTTGTTCGTCGGTATGGTGTTCTCCTTGGTGGAAAGCAGCTCCTCATACAGCTTTTCGCCCTCACGCAGTCCGGAGAACTTTATCTCTATGTTCTTGGCTCCCGACAGCGATATCATACGCTTCGCCAGGTCTACGATCTTCACCGGTTTGCCCATGTCGAAGACGAATATCTCGCCGCCCTTGCCCATCGTTCCCGCTTCGAGCACCAGCTTGCATGCCTCTGGGATGAGCATGAAATAGCGGATGATGTCGGGATGTGTGACAGTCAGCGGGCCGCCCTTGCGTATCAGTTTCTTGAAGATAGGAATCACCGAACCGTTGGAACCGAGCACGTTGCCGAAGCGTGTGGTAACAAACTGGGTCACGCCCTTCACCCTGCCGTCTACGATAGCCTGGTTCAGCGACTGGCAGTATATCTCGCATATTCGCTTCGAGCAACCCATCACGTTCGTTGGGTTCACCGCCTTGTCTGTTGATATCATCACAAACTTCTTCGTGCCGTATTTCACGGCAAGGTCGGCTATGATGCGGGTGCCGTTCACGTTGTTGCGCACCGCCATGGCAGGATTGTCCTCCATCATCGGCACATGCTTGTAGGCTGCGGCATGGAACACGTATTCCGGACGGTGCACCTCGAATATCTTCTCCATGAAAGGCTTGTCGGTGATGCTGCCCACGATGGTCTGGTTCTTCACGTCGGCAAACTGGTCCTTCATAATCAGTCTCACGTCGTGCATCGGCGTCTCCGCCTGGTCGATGAGTGTCATCTCCGCAGGCTTGTATATAGCCACCTGTTTCACCATCTCCGAACCGATGGATCCCGCAGCACCGGTGATGAGCACCCTCTTGCCCTTGAGCATCTCTCCGATGGCGTTCATGTCCACCTCTATCTTTTCTCGCGGAAGCAGGTCTTCAATCTCAATCTCGCGCAGCTGGTTGTAGGTCAGTTTCGATTTGCCGTCCCATTCCTCGGCGGCAGGCATCATCATTATCTTTATGCCAGCCTGCACAAACTCGTCCACCATCGCCTGATTGTCGCGGAACTTCTCAGTCTTCAGCGGCGACACGAGCAGCACCTTCACGTGCAGGTGTCTCATCTGCTGGGCTATGCCCTTCTTGTTCAGATACACCCTCTTGCCCATGATATACGCATTGCGCATATCCGGTCCGTCGCTGATGAAAGCCTGTAGCATGTATTTCTTCTCCCTCGTGGCAAGGATACTGTTGGCGAGGCTCACTCCGCCGCTCTTCGTGCCGTATATCGCCACCGGCTGAGCCTTGTCAGCCATGAATCCGTCGAACATGGCACGCACCATCATCCTCTCTACCCACATCAGCATGGCAGAGCAAATAAACATCATGAGATTTCCGCGCAGCGACTGATGCATTATCACGCCGTCAGTCCCGGCCTCGTTCATCACGATGCTCACCAGATACGACAGACAGGAACCGACAAACGCCGCCTTGCCCACCCGCTCAAGGTCGATGAGCGACGAATAGCGCAATATTCCGGTGTAGGTGTGGAACAGGCGGAAGCACACGCCGAATATCAGCACGCAAATAAGGTTGCCTGCCGTGAGCTGCCAGAAATTCTGTGCAAAACCGTCTCCTCCAAATTCCAGATAGCTGCCCACGTAGCTCGAGAAGAACACTGTGAGGCAGTCTATAAACAGTATACACCAATAGGGTAGCGCCCTACTTGAGAAATACCAGTCGGATAATCTGTAAAATACCTTCATAATCCTTTTTGTCCCTTAATAATAAAAAGTGGTTTGATACTTACTTCGTTGATATGCAATAATGTCGTTCCTTAGAGGTGTTGGAACTCGTAGTCAACAAACAATAATCGCCATTACTATATACTATCTTTTGCAAAGGTACTCATCTTTTTCGTTTCGTAACTACTTTTTCTGACATTTTTCGTTAAAAGCCTCATGATTTATTGATTTTTGATAGACTTCAATGAAATTTCTGGTACCCCTAACAACAGCCGCCCTATCTTGTCGCGGTTTTGTCGCACCCCAAAACCAAAAAACGACATAACTCGTTGTTCTTACAACTTGTTATGTCGTTATTAGTTGCGGAGGCAGGATTTAAAATGTATCCATAACTATACTGCGACGTTTTTCTGAGAGAAAGTGCATATAAAAAGTGTTTGAGAGAAGAATGAGGAAAGTTTACTGGTTATCAGTTACTTTCCTCATTTTGGTTAAAAGTGGCGAGGATAGACGAAGATGGGAATACGACAAGATGAGACAGAGGAATGTTACCTATCCGTAACCTATACCCCAAATGGTGAATGTTGAGGTTCGGAAGAATAAAGAAGGTTACGAATTGGATTTGAACGCTCTGATTTATAGTGAGTTACTAATGAGCAACGTAAGGTTTTTGGTTACGAACCAAATTTGCCGTGTTCTGCCGTGAAATGCGTAGCAAGAAAAGACTCTTCGTGTATTAATTTTGAACGCAAAAAAGAATGACGTTATGAAGAGTACATTTTCAATTATCTTCTACCTCAAAAGACAGGTAGTAAAGAAAGATGGTACAGTTCCAGTTATGGGACGTATCACTGTGGACGGAACACAGGCACAGTTCAGTTGCAAGATGACTGCGAATCCCAATTTGTGGGATACCAAGGGCGGACGCATGATAGGTAAGAGTATGCAGGCTTTGGAAGTGAACCGCAAATTGGACAAAATGCGTGTGAGTATCAGTAAGCATTATCAGGAGATTATGGACAGAGACAACTTCGTCACTGCCGACAAGGTTAAGAACGCCTTTCTTGGATTGGAGTATCGCTGCCATACCTTGATGAAAGTCTATGAGCAAAGCAGGGATGAAATGGAAAAACAATACAAGGCTGGCATGAAATCTTTGAGCACATTCACAAAATATAGAATCGGTTGTGCTTACGTGGGCGAGTCTTTGCAGTCGCATTATCGTGTAAAGGACATTGCCTTGAAAGAATTGTCCCTGCCGTTTATTACGAACTATGAGACATTCCTTAGAATAGACAAGCAACTGAAGATAAATTCCGCAATGGTGTTTGTCCGTAATCTCCGTGCCATGATTTTTCGGGCGATTGATAACGAGTGGCTCGTCAAAGACCCTTTCAGACGATACGAGTACAAGAACAAGGAAACAACAAGGGAGATTCTGACAAAAGAAGAAATTAACCTGTTGATGGAAACTCCTATCACCAGAAAACATATGGGGTTGGTGCGTGACTTGTATCTATTTTGCTGTTTCACAGGTCTCGCATTCATTGACCTGTACAACTTGAAGGAAGAGAACATCAAGACATTTTTTGACGATGGCGAGTGGATTGTTATCCACCGACAGAAGACAGGAACGGAAGCCGACATCAAGTTGCTTGACTATCCCAAGCAGATAATGGAGAAATATCGTGGATTGTGCAAGGATGGCAGAGTCTTTCCTGTACCACCTTATAGAAATTGTCTGCGTTCGCTCAAAAGATTGGGAAAGAAATGCGGTATCACCAAGCCACTTTCCTGGCACGTGGCAAGGCACTCGTTCGCAACCTCGGTTTGCCTCTCCAACGGAGTTCCAATAGAAACCGTGAGTTCAATGCTTGGTCACAAGGACATAAAGACAACCCAGGTGTATGCCAAAATTACCAAGGAGAAATTGAGCAAAGACGTGGAAAAGTTGTCTCAGCAAATTAATAACATTGAGGAATTCACGTTTGGAAATGTTTGCAACGATAATACTAACACTATAAATGGCAGAGTATGAAACGACAAGTGATAACAATACAAGAAGATATGGTCATCTACGCCCCACATCATGGTGAGGTGTGGATGACTGTTTGGGAAATAGCAGAACTGTTGTATGTGACAGGTACATTTGTAAATAATGCTATCAAGCGAATTTGGAAGCAAGGTGTCCTAAAGGATTTTGAGCATTCACAATACATCAAACTTGAAAATACCCGTTGGCGGAATTAGATTAGTGCATACTTGATCCTAATGACAGTTTGTGTTAAAATGGGCACGCTGCTTGCCCAAGTGGGGTAACGTGCTTGCCCATCATGGGCAACGTGCTTGCCCCTGTTGGGCAGATTTGCAGTCTAACGTCTGCCCAATAAGCTAATGTTGTAACACCCATATCCCTGATTTCAGGATTCTGCCAACGCATACATTTCCTGTCGTCTGAATTCCTTTCATCTGATAATTCTTTTCATCTGACAATTCTCTTTTCATCTGCAAACCATCCAGACAATAGGCTGACAATTGCCTGGCAGTCAACTGTTTGATTGTCAGAATGTTACAACAAAAAACCAGGCAATCTGACAGTTTTTCAGAAATTCTCGTTTTTACTGAGAATCAGTGATATGGACAATTTATGCTCATATCGACCAACTTAAATTAATTCCGCCAACGGGTTGAAAATGGATATTCAGCTGATGTCTATAGCTTAGACGTGATAGTCGCCATTGCATGGCAAGTGGATACTTACCAAGCATTGCTTTTCAGAAGATGGCTTGTTGAAAAGATAGGAAATCGCAAAGAATGTCAAGCTACTCCAGGAAAGCAGGGGCGAACGACGATTATCGTGATGAATGGAACGATGCCGAGAGGTATCAGTTAAGCATTACACCTTAATTATATAATAGCGTACAGGGAAGAAATACCAAATGGTTGTATCACTCTGTGCGCTTTTTGCTTTCTATTTGTAGCGCAGTTTGCATATTTTAGAATGTTTGTCATCTATTACAGTGCGCTTTATTACACAAAATAATCGAGATATTCAAGCGTATTGGCTTAAATAGCCTTAAATTTGTGTTGTAGTATTTATATTTCCTGCCATTTCTTGTCTTTTCTCAATAAATTTTCGTATTTTTGTAGCCGGATTGTATAGCCAGACCGCAGTTGTCGCTGTAAGACGAGTTCTTTCATGATAACCGAGTCGGCAGCCTACGCCGTGCTGAGTGTAGTGAAGTCAACCATGACATATCTATACGAAAGCGGGCTTTGGGTGGGAAGACAATCCAGGCATAATGGAAGGCGTTTATCGACGCTGTGTTTGAGACACACTGAAATCTTCCAAAACAATCAGTATCAAAGTCTCGAATATGGTCAACGGTAGATGTCCCGGGTGTGATTATATCAATCCCGTGGAGACCTTGTAAGCATGAATTGTACCCTTTTGGGTGCAGTTAAATGTTTTATATAGGTCTCTTTGCGGTAGCGATTTTCATATCGGCGTGGGCTCTGACGTTGTCTGTTCGACTTTGATAGGCAGTTGGAAGAGCCTCAGTGTGTGGAATGGACAACAGGACGATTCCACGCTCTTTTTTTGTCGCAATTTAACGGTTTTCTGTCTAGAAAAAAGTTAGCACCGATATGAAAGTCGATGAATGGACATCAGAAGATGTACACACCTCAGGAGGTGGTGAATTCCCTCCTTGTGCTGGACTTACCTCCAACGCCCTCCCCGAAGCTCAAAGCACAGTTTCCGCCGAGAGTTCACAAACAGGGGTGTCCACCAGAAATGCCCATATAGCAAGTAAGCCTAAAGCGCAAAAAGAGGAAGACTTTCCTCATTGGTATGCCTTACGTACTACATACGGTAGAGAGAAAAAGGCATACGACTACATGATTACCAAAGGCATCACGGCTTTTTATCCTACTACAAATGTAGTAAAACTTATAAAAGGTAAGCGCAAAGTTGTTACCGAGTCACGTTTACCTAACATCTTCTTCGCTTACGGTACCGAAGAACAACTCAAAACTTTTGTTTACGACAACGTAAATCTCCCATTCCTTCGTTTTTATTATCGCCACGAGCATGTCGGTAGCAGAGCAATAAAGACTCCGCTCATAGTACCCAAATATCAGATGGAAAGTTTGAAAATTATCTGCGAAGCAGAAGCAAGTGACATTATCGTCTCATTGTCAAGTGTGCCTAATTTTCAGACAGGCCAGATGGTGCGAGTTGTTGATGGCGCGTTTAAGGGAGTAATTGGAAGAGTGAAAAGATGGCAAGGACAACAGAGAGTGGGTGTTATAATCGGTGACATGGCAACATTTGCAACGGCATATGTACCGAGCGCATTTTTGGAAAAAATTGATTAGACTTATGGAAATCAAAAAGATATATACGGAAGACTTGCAAATAGCCCAAGCTCTTATACAAAGGGATAATACGATTACGCGCAAGTACTTTTACCATCATTGCTTCCCTCTTTTCAAGTCCATATACGACAACTACTATACTGATTGCACAGACTACAAGGAGTTTATTGATGAGATATATATCGTTGTGTTAACTCCAAGCAAGGCTACAGGACGATGTCAAATGGAGAATTTCAGAGGCGAAAGTACTTTGGCCAGTTGGATAAAGACAGTTTGTTTGTTCTATTGCTATAAGAAATATGAGTTGAAGCAGCGTATGCCTGTTTATGAACCATTACCGCATACTGTCGAAAAGGAAGATAGCGAAGATGCGATAAGTGATAGAAGAAATGACGAAACGCTCTCTAATCCAATAGACTTTAGTGGAATGAATCGTGCAGATGTAGAAACATTGCTTGATTTGATGGCCAACGTAAGATATCGCAACATCATTCGCTTGCTCTATCTGGAGCAAAAGTCGCACAAGGAGACTGCCGAGGCACTCGGTATGTCAATGGATAATTATTATAACAAAAGGATTTTGGCAGAGAAACAATTCAAACAAGTTTGCAGAAAGGAGGCAAGACATGCTTAAACATACATCACTACCGAGTATAGAAGAGTTTGCTGCATTCCTCGATGGCAACCTATCAGCAAATGATATGCAGCAGTTTACGCAGTTGGCTGCACATGACGATGCTTTACACCAGTTGTTGCATGCAAATTCCGTTGTTGATGATACGCTTGACGGTTTAACGGATGCAGATTTGCAGTTGCCGGCAGACTTAATGAATGCAGATTTTGAATTGCCCGAAATACCTTCTTCTGACGATGCATCTATGCTTGTCTCGCTTTCACCCGAGCCTATGGACGATATGCTTGTTGCCGCATGTGCAGATGATGACGTTTCTGCTTATTCAGATATAAACCAAGATGAACATATAACCATAGGAGAAGACATACTTGATAATTCGACACTGACAATGCCTGACAACGATGGCTTTGACAATAATGATGATTCGTCTGACACATTCTCCGACAATATATGTTAGACATATAAGTTATGGATATACCTATAGCATCACAGAACATAAGATTCCCAGGCTACGGCATGTTTTGGGTGGCAAACTCCATCAGCTCTACACTATTGGGATGGAACAACCGCCGTTTGCAAGACAAGGCGCACGAACGGAATCAAGAGTTTCAGTTAGAGATGGAACGAGCTCGCCGCATTACTGACGATGAACGCATGCAAGAAGACATTGCCTTCAAGCGTAGGCTCGTAGCCCTGGCTCGTGAACAGAGACAAGAAGTGTCTCGCCAGTCCTTCAATGCGCAGATGCAAGCCATTGAACTGAAATACTACTTGCAGTATTGTTGGCCACTCGATCCCTTGTTGCCTCAAACTATCTTGCACGAGATTCGCAACAATGCTACAAGCGTAGCACCACGGTTGAATGTAATTCTGATGCACGCACCTCTGTTGCCATTACGGGCTTACGGAACAGATGCCAATGCTGCAGATGCACAAATATATAAGGAGTTGGAATATACTATCAAAAAGAATGATATTCCTATTATCGGGAATGTCGATTTCCGCAAGGATGCTTGCTTGAAGCCTGATTTGTCTGGAGGCAATGCCAGCATAATGAATATCCACTTCCTGATGAGCCAAATGCCAACCTTGGTAATTTCTCCTCAATATCGTGACGGCAAAATGTATCTGAGTGGTGCGGTATGGGAACCTCAGGCTTCACGTCCTCTGATTCGTCCACTTCTCAACTTTGACTTTAATCCTGTTGAGGCAGAAAAAAACATAGAATATCGCAATGAGGTGATAGAATTGTTGCATACCTGTGTATCTGTTATCACAGGTGCTGTTCGTGACTCATATATGTTGCTGACGCAAGGTAAAAAGCCGACATTGCCTATTTTGTTGAATGACAAAGAGCATGCTGATATGAAACGTATTGTGTTGGACAATGCCGAGTTAAAAGCATTCATAAAGGGAGAGAACGACAACATCCTTGCAGCACTTGATGAGAAGACTACACCGCAGCTACTGGATGTATTCGACAAGAAAGACATTGAGGCAATAAAGGAACAAGTAAGGTCAAACACATTTTAAAACGAAATAGATATGGCAATAGGTGCTATAACCATGATACTCGCCAATGTTGGATTACAAATCTACAACAATTGGTGTGGCAGTCGCCAAAATGCTGCGCTTCAACAGAAGCGTGAGGAATTTGAGCGTGCTGCCAAAGAGCGCAACACGGAGCACATGTGGCGGCTCTTGCGCGAAGGACAGGAAATTGCTCTACAGTTAGAGAATGAAAAGCATGCTGACAGACTTAAAGAACTGAAGGACGAGGTTGACCATCTTTTGGAGAAGCTAACCTACGAGACGACTATCAGCAACTGGCCCTTGAAGGTGCTCCCCATTGTGATGAAGAACCAAGCTTTCGGTAACCTCTTGGCAAACCAAGAGGAAAATGTTGCTATGCATGTTATCTTCACTCGTTCCAACCACGACAAGTTTAACAAACTGGTCTATCCAGTTGTCGAGAAACAATTGGAACAGTATTGCGACAAACATTGGAGCACTATGACCGACCATCCTATTCTCTTCTATAGTGGGGCATGGAAACCAGCGGTGACCCCTACCGATGTACAGGTAATGGCTATGCGTGAGGAATTGAAGAATCTCCCCACCTTACTCATCACCCCTTTCTTCCGTCCCAATGACGGCAAGTTAGTCTTCCAACTGCACATGTGGGGCGTAGGAGCTAACAGTACCGACAAATTCGATGTTCCCGAAATAGAGCCAACCGACTTTCAACGTTCATTTAATAATCAAGACGATTACGATAACGAAGAAGGTTTGTTAGACGAAATCGTTGAAGACCTCGTCCCTTACCTTGAATGTATTATAGGTTATATGGCAGACACTTACTTCTGGTCTTCAGCCGGCTTGGCTCCGCATCTACCATTGCTGCTAACAAGTGGGGCGATTAATACGGATGGGATGAGGCATCTTGTTGATGGTAGCCGAGAGTATTATAGTAATCTTTTGACCACATCCGAAGAGAAGTCTCTTGATAATATTTTTTTAGAAGATAATCTTTTAAACCTCTATGAAGGATCCTCTGTTCTATGGGATGTTAAAACTAAAGTGGCAAAGTTGGAAGAAGTGTTTTATTCGTATTGCCGTAAAAAAAATCCTGCAATTAATGGGGGCGTACTAGATAACGCACAAATTCCTTTTATGGTTCAAGATTTGTCTATGTTAAATAAATACAAAGAAGGATTGAATGGCACAAAATACGAGAAGCTCATTAAAGAAAACATTCAATTATTAAATACAATAAACTTTGATTTTGCTCTTCTTGATTCAAATGATATTCTCGAACTATCAAAAGGTTTGGACTGCACTAATGGGGTGGCAGAATATAGATTAGGCGAGATTTTTGAATTTGGAATCGAAAATCAGATAGATGTAAAAAAAAGTTGCGAGTATTATAAATCCTCAAAGAAACAAGGCTTTGTTTTAGCACTACTTAAACTAAATATAGATCAAACTCCCCAATTCTGGAATCTATTATTTGCGATGAAGAACCATGGAATAGAGCAAGCTTTGTATATTGAGAGTTTGTATTATTATAATCAAAAATACTACTCAAGAATAATTGAAGATGCGAATATGTTTGCTAATCATCAGGGGTATCTAATGATTCTTGCGATAAGTTTGATAGAAAATAATAAGATAGATAGCTCTTTGAGAATTTTATCTTCTCTATCAGATAGAGGTCATGTTGAAGCAACGGAAAGATTATTACAACTATACAAAGATGGCAGTTCCTGTTCCGAAGATGCTCAGTTGTACGCTCAAATAGCAAAAAAAGCAATGTTTCAAAATAGCGCAGTAGGCACATATTCCTTAGCAATGTGTTATTTGGATGGCTATGGAATAGAACAAAATACAAATAAAGCCATAATATATTTAAATAAATCTGCTGAAATGGGGTATAGCGAAGCTATTGAAATGTATAATTTATTAACAAAATATAGAAATTTATGAGTAAATCAACAAATTCGTTTGGCCTTTCAAAAGAAAATGCCGAACTATTCGAAAAGGTTCAATTGGTTATAGGCAATATGTCTGAAAGAGAGATTGCTAATAACCCTGAGAAAATCTATGATGCTTGTAAGAAAAGTAACAAGTTTTCTGTCTCTGAATTAGAGATTTTATCGTCCGTTTATAAGGAACAGAAATCTGAATCTCTAATCGAATTGATTATTAAAATCCTTAAAAAGTTATTTAAATAATGAACGATCAAAAATTTATTACTCCACTGGATGATTTTTTGTCATACATGGAAAGTTCTCTTTCACCGAAAGACTTTGCCGAATTAAAATCAAAGATTCAGACAAAGCTTTTGGATAGAGCCCCAGTAGTAGCCATAATAGGAAAGGCAGGAGTCGGGAAAACGACGACGATTAATAATCTTTTTGATGTTGAAGACTTTGTAGCAGAAGCTCTGTGTTTTGACGAGAAAGGGCATATTGGCGATGTCAAGACTGGTACCACTCGTGCTATAAGAAAACATTTTGATCTCAAGGCCGGAATCGGTTTGGATATTATCGATCTGCCAGGATTAGGAGATGATGTCAGAAAAGACCCTATTTATGAGAAAATATATGCTGAAGTACTTCCTCAATGCGATATAGTATTGTATATTCTCAAAGCGGACAATAGAACGCTTGGAGAAGATGAAAGAATTATTAATAATGTGGTTTTACCTTCATGCGACAAATCGAAGTTGATTGTAGCAGTTAATCAAGTAGATATTCTTGGTGAGAATGAAGGACTCCATTGGGAAGATTCTATTAATCTTCCAAGCGAACGACAAGAAGAACTTATTAAGATTAAGCAGAAAGACATCACTAATATGTTCTCTGAGGATTTGGATATCGAAGTAAACAAAATTACATGTTATTCGGCTTTAAAAAGATACCATCTTCTAGAACTTCTTGAATCAATCGTTTCTACTACTCCTCTTGGCTTTATATTTGCTATAATGGGTATACAGCCTCGTCCTTTTGAGGAAATAGCTGCTGATCAAGATGCAGTAAAAATAGCAATGCAATTTGTAAATAATAAATACCAAAATAACAATTAAAACATTTTAATTATGGACTGGTTAGAAAAAGACTATTATGACAAAATGAGAATGGCCGGCATCGGCGAATCAAAAGCACGTATGTTGGCAAGATTGGCGGCTCAATTAGACCGAAACACATCGCTTTGGAATAGAATCAAGAATGAAGGTTTCTCTGGATTCTGTCGTTGGGTAGAGATTGAGGCAAAGGACATTTATTATGCTATCAAGGATGCATTAAGTGCAGCTTGGGCATTCTTCACTAGTTGGTTCTAAATTGTTCTACAGGGAGTTTAACCCTTAATTTACATCTTAAATATGATTCCTATTAAGGGTTAATCTCCTACAAAATATTATTAATAATGAAGAACGTATGGACTGAAGTAACTATCGGCGGACAAAAAATGCCTATAGTTCAGCTTTCAAATAACGGAAGATTGTGTCTTGCTTCAGACATGAATATGCAATCTTGCAGTATGCGCGTAAAACAAAGCGTATCAAGGATTCCTGTACAAATAAAACTGTATGAAGGTGAAACTGTTGAATCTTTGCAATCTGTAAAAGATGTCAATATTGAATTAGTGCGTGAGAGTTCATTTTTCTCTGTTCTCGGAAGACTCGTTGGAGGGAATGGACTAATGAACATTAAAGTAGACGTATTTTACAATAAAGCAGACAACAATGGGGTATGCATTGGATTTGTTTCACAGTATTTCCAATCCAACAAATATATTGTTGCATTGGGTAATATAACAAATGACTCGGAAATTAAACAGCACTCAAGTGACAGCTTTGTTGGACAAACCCTAAACCCTGACAAGCAATCTGAAAGCTATATTAGCGCAAAAGATTGTTTTCTAGAAAATGTTGAAAAATTTTGTGAGGTAATTCCGTTGACTTCTATTCAAAAGGATAATAAAATTATAGCAGAATGGGAGAAAATAATAGTTTCACTGCCTCAATCATCTTCATTGTATACGGATTTTCAAAGCTATAAACAAAATCTGTCTGCATGGTTATTACACTTAAAATCATGGGGACTAAAACAAGATTCATGCAAAGAATATCCCGGTAGCCTCATAGACTCTGAACGGTATTTCACTAAGGATGGAGTCATTGACCCCAACAAACAATATGTAGTACTTTCTCCTTGCTGGACTCTATGGAAGAATTGCGATGGTAAAAATGAAGAGTTAATTGTTTCTGTAGGCTTAATTCAAGAAAAATAAT
The DNA here is from genome assembly GCF_041323955.1 of Prevotella pectinovora. Lineage (NCBI taxonomy): Bacteria > Pseudomonadati > Bacteroidota > Bacteroidia > Bacteroidales > Prevotellaceae > Prevotella > Prevotella pectinovora. The sequence goes on along the minus strand of NZ_JBGLIV010000001.1, from coordinate 1,732,703 downwards.
ATGGGAAAACGACTCAATGATTATAAAATAGCATTTATGGGACAAACTGGTAGAGGAAAATCCACATTAATAAATGCTCTCTTCGGTACACAGTATTCGACTAATTCTGTTGTTGAATGTACTACATATATTAATACTGCAACCATCCGTAATTTTGATCCAGAAATACCCTATGAAGCTGTGTCTATCATGGATACTCCAGGCATTGGAGCATCATTGAAAAAAGATGTGCTTTATAAACCATATTATTTGCATGTACTTGATACAGCAGACTGTATTGTCTGGTTAACAAATATGGAAAGGACTGATTATGCTGATCAAACATTTTTTCATGAATACTCTAGTGAATTCAAAAAAGATCAAAAACTGGTTGTATGCTTAAATCATATAGATAAATTTTCACCTCAAAATATCCCTACAGGTTTTTCTAGTAATGAGATTTGGGATGAAAAAAATAACTGTCCGACACCTTTGCTAAATCATTTTTTGTACGACAAAGATGATGGGCGGATAGAGTATTTTAGAGAAAAGTTCAGCGATTTCATACCAGTTCCATATGAAATCATTCCTACGAATGCTTTATTGAAGTTTGGAATCGAAAATCTTAAAAAAGCCATCTTTAAGTTATAATTTTGACTATATGGATTTAGAAAATATTATGAGAGTAATGAACATCCCAGAATGTTATGCTCATACTCTATCTCAACTCTATGTGATACTTGAAAAGGAATCGGATGTTATCAATAACCTTCGTGAAAGCCAAGATGTTGATTCTTTATATATATTCTTAAAAAATGAATATGAAACAACATTTGGCGAAGAATTGACAATTCCGAAACAGTATTTGAGAAAGATTATATAAGCAATATGGTTATAAATGAATCAGTTAAGAGTCATTTATAACCATTGTGTGTATAGTCTTCGTTTATTAAATGTTGGTACAAACAAAATCTTCCGTTAGTACAAAGCCTCTTTATGCTAACCAAAGGTTCTGCAGACACGATACTGAAAGAGATACATGATGAAGAAAGTAAAGCAATATTTAATTTTATTTTGGTTACTTTCAACAACAGTCATTGCTGTCATAATATGGTGTATCATATATTTTATGCCAAATGACAGTTGGTTATATTGGTTCTCAATTTTCTCTGTTGTTATACTGTCAATATTGTGTGTCGGCTTAGGAATTCTTGAATGGATTTTTTATGAAATGTTGAAGGGCATAAAAGAAATGCATCAAGACTTCAAACCTCTATTTAGTAAGTTTATGGCAGATCCTTTAGGTTGTATTTTTAAAGGTAGTATTGATTAGGGTAGAAACGATACAGGGATTTCTATGATGGAAAAATTAACAAGTACAATAATCGGGATGGATTTTCGGATTCCAGATATGATGAACAGATTGACAGAAATGGGTATGTCTGAGAGTACTGCTTTGTTGATGTCAACAGTATTTTTTGATGGTGATCGTGATTTAATTCCGGAATGTCTAAATAATGCAGAGTCAATACAAAAGTGGGTTAAATTCCGAAAGGATTACTTGTTTATAAATGGTCAGTATGGGTATATTGTTCCACTATTATATAAAATTGTCAAAGAATCAAAGAATCAAAACGCTTTAGATCAGGATGATACACTTTTAAACCTATTGTTAAAATGTAACGTTCCTGAAAATGAAGCAAAGGCAATCCTAAAAAGGAAAGAATTACTGCAAAGCAATACAGAATTCACATGTCCAAATACAGTTCAATTCATGGGGGTGGTTGAATTTTTTAAAAAAATATGGTATGAAAAGATATACTTCTTAAGTGACGAGTGATAGTTTGCCAAGTATGCATTCTCTTTATCACCATAACACATAAAATACAGTATTATGATGGACGGATTATTAGATTTCTTACACAACCTACTTCCAACAAGTTGGTTTGAGAGCGCACAGGAACATTTTGGCGATGGTCTTACAGATGAGGTTGTTGCTCAGTCGGTACATGAGGCAAGTGTGTTCTTTGGTATGGATGACCCTATCAATGTGCATGAGGATTGGACAACGGGTGTGATGACTAATATGTCTTGGACGGAGAATGATGACGTGCTAATCTTCAGTCGTGACCAGATGGCAGAGATGGGGATTACTGACAAGGAGGGCTTTGACTTGGTTATGACGCATGAAGGGGCGCACCGTGCTTTGCAAGGAATGAATACAGGGTTTGATTCTCATCAAGAAGAACTTTGCTGTGACTATATGGCAGGTGTTCGCGCCGGACTGAATGGTATGGACGAAGGAAAGATGGAAGCATCATTGGGTGGAACGGTTGAGAGCGAAACACATCCCGATGGTGCTGCTCGTGTGGCAGCTATCGAAGCAGGAAATAGCAAAGGAGATAGAATATTAATTTAAAGACAACGAATGAAATGGCATATAACGGGAATGATTCACTTGAAAGAGAGCTTTATAATAAATTTATAAAAGCTGGGTTTACTGATAAAGAGGCAAATATTCTTGCTAAAATACAAAGAGAACGTAGTTTAAGTGGTCGTATACGTGAACCAACACTATCTGAAAAAATAAAGATAGGACTTAGTAAAATATTTGGATAAACATAGAATCTTGTTTTAAGACTATGATGGAAGAATATAAAAGTGATATCGTAGCTTGGTTTGACAGAAATATTAACTCTCGAAGAGCACCTGTATTGGGTATTGAAAGGCATCGTATAGAAACCGATGGTGAAGGCGTAACTACACTTGTCGGTTTCTATGGATGTCCTTTAAAATGTAAATATTGCATTAATCAACATTGTCATGGTTACAAACAACGATGGCAGATGATTTCTGCTAAACAATTATATAGAGAAATAAAGATTGATAATATTTACATGAATATGACAGGTGGTGGCGTGACATTTGGTGGTGGCGAGCCATGTTTGAGGGCTGACTATATAAGAGAGTTTAGAAATATTTGTGAAAAAGAATGGAAAATAAACTTGGAAACAAGTCTTTATGTTGATACAAAAGTGATAGAGACTTTAATTCCGATAGTTGACTCTTTTATTGTTGACATAAAGGATTTGAATCCACAAATATATTCTTCTTATACTGGTAAACCTATAGAGTTGTTGATGGCGAATCTTAAGCTTTTGGCATCAAAGAAAGTTCAGGACAAGGTTAATGTTAGAGTTCCCTTAATCCCCAATTATAACACGCCTACAAATCAAAAACAGAGTGTGACTACACTTGAAGACATGGGATTCAATGATATAGAATTGTTTAATTACATTGTTCCAGAACATGGCTAAAGACAAATTACCTCCAGGAAAAATTAAGTGCAAGTATCTTAGAAATTTGCGTGTATCTTTTGCAGAAAAACACTCAATAGATTATCAGCCTTCAGTATGTCATCACCAAGGTGATTGTCAAGGAACATGCCCCATGTGTGATGCAGAATTAGAGTATTTGAATCGTAAATTCAAACAAATGAAAAAATAAAGATTTTGGATGCTAATATTCTAAAATTAAAAGAATACATAAGAAATCATATCGTAACTAATCTATTCTTTATTTGTGACAATGTTGAAAGTTAAATTTTTATTTTTCTCAATATGGCTATTTGTTTCAGCCGTTTTTTCTTGTGCTATTTGGTGTGTTTTCCATTATATGCCCAGCGAGGGATGGTTGTATTGGATGGCTGTAGTGGAAATTGCCCTATTGTGTATATTATATGTGTTATTCGTGTTGAGCGAATTCCTGTGCTATATTGTTTATATTCGCAGGGATAAAATATTGAACTATACGATTAATTATTGTAAGTCATTTTGGAGTATTATAGCACAAGCCATGTCCAACCCTTTTGTTTTTATGAAGCAATTTTTAGGTTCTTCCGTTAAATGCGTAGACGCTTGTCGTGTAGAGCGTATAGCTTTAACGTGAAGAATTCATCATTTCTGAATCCATACATTTGTCTTTTCAGCACTTTAATCTTGTTGTTTATACCTTCAGTAGGGCCATTTGATATCGGGTAGTCATACCATGCAAGTATATATGGCTTGTAGGCCCGCAAGGTAGCAGCCATTTTGACCAATGGCTGTATTTTTGAATCCATGGCCTGCCGCACCCATTCGTTTAGCACCAATTCTGCATCATCCTTGTTGGTTTGGTTCCATATTTCCCTCAAGTCTTCTTTCAGGTAATATGCAATCATCAACGGTTCATTCAAGTTCAGCACATTGTCAAGTCTTGTCTTGTATTTTGCGTCAAAGATGTCGTTGCCGTTTCTCAGCAATATCCAGCGCGTGCCCTTGATTACCTTACGCTTGTTAACGTCTTTCTCAGCATGCCACAACTGGCGGCGCAACTGGTCTATCCTTTCATTCATGAGCTTTACCACATGAAAATGATCCACGACAAGAGAGGCATTGGGGAGATTTGCCGTTACCGCCCCCGTATAAGCAGACGACAAGTCTGTGCATACGGCTTTTATGTCATTCTTTCTGTCTCCGAGCTTGTTCCAGAATTCCTCAAGCGAAGCCTTGCCGTTACCGTCACCTACAAAGACAATCCGCCCGGTTTCCAAGTCTACGACTATCGTCTTGTAAACTTGTCCCTTGTGGGTAGCGAACTCGTCTATGGATATGTATCTGAGGTTTGAAAGGTCAGGGCTGCCATACTCCTTTTGCAGGAACTCCATCTGTATGTTCCGCACCATGTCCCAAGATACATCCAGGAACCATGCAATGTCCTGTATAGTTGCAAAGCGCGACAAGTCTATAACCATATTGGCGAAAGCGGTCGTATGCCTGCGCTTGCCTTTTGCGAAATCGACATCCTCGTTCTTTATGCAGCCACAATCAGAACATTTGACACGTTGGATCTTCATCTCGACGAAAGTCTTTGAACAACCTATCGGCACGCTCACAAAGCGTCTGGCCGTGAAACCATTACGGACTACATTATGGCTTCCACACTCCGGACAGCAAAGTTTGTCTGATGGAGTTTGGATATTCAAAACTATTTTATTACTTTCGCAACGCATATCCAAACATTCTTGCAAGGATATGCCAAAAGCTTTATGCATTATGCTGGCATTCATTTATCATTGAGTTTGGTCACTACAAAGATAGATGATGCCAGCTTTATTTTTATCATAATATAAAATTTTTTTTTCTATCTATGCATTTAACGGAAGAACCAATTTTTATAGGCATTATGTCTTTGTCGTTTATTTAGATACGAGCCATGGGTGTCTATTTATAAAAAAGCCGAGAGACAAATGAGTTTGAACTGATAGGAAGTTTTGAGGTAGGTGCTCTTTATCCTTAGAACTATAAAATAGAATGAGTTATGGACGGATTATTTGATTTTATTTACGACCACTTGCCAGACAGTTGGTTTGATAATTTTCATAAAGCATGGGGAGATACCCTCTCTGATGAAATGGTGTTGCAATCTGTGCAAGAAGCAAGTGACTTCTTCAATATGAATGCTCCGATGGACGTTCATGAGGATTGGACTACTGGCGTGATGACAGGTATGGATTTCACAGAGGATGATGATATTCTTGTATTCAACCGGCAACAAATGCTTGATATGGGCATTACGGACAAAGAAGGCTTTGACTTGGTGATGACACATGAAGGAGCGCACCGTGCATTGCAAGGGCTGAATACAGGTTTTGACTCTCATCAAGAAGAACTCTGCTGCGACTATATGGCTGGAGTTCGTGCAGGATTGAATGGTATGGACGAAGGAAAGATGGAAGCTTCGTTGGGTGGAACGGTTGAGAGCGAAACACATCCCGATGGTGCTGCTCGTGTGGCAGCAATCGAAGCAGGAGTATCTTTTGCTCATGATTATATGGAAGCACACAACGGAACACCGCCTACCTTCAGTGATTGTCTTGACAACTTTAATCAGACTGATGTTTATGCCTCTACTGTAACACCTCAGGAGCAAGGTCAGGTTAGCTTGCGTCCAGATGTGGCTTTTGCTGATGTTGCAGATCAGGAGCAGTTGCATGGCTTTGTAAATGACAAGTCATATCATCTTGACAGAGCAGAATCAGCCCAACATAATGCAGAATGGCATGAAAAGCGTGCTGAGGCTGCCATAGCAAGGGGGGATTTGAGTGCAGCTAAGGAACATACAAGCAAAGCGGAGTCGTTTCGTAAATGGGAGAAAGACCATATCCAATCTGCTCAAAGAAGTACAAAGTAAAAATTGAACAATGGGATTTCTTTCAGACATATTTGGCTTTATAGATGACCTCACAAGCGGAAGTTCTTATTACAAGGAGAATAGCATTGAGTGGTGTGACAAGGCATGGCGGCGTATGCGCAACGCTGAACGTGGCGAAGCACGCCTTTATTAAATAGGTGATAAGGTTTACCGACAACTATACGTTGTGTTTGAAGATGGTATGGAGGGATATTTCACCGACACGAACGACCGAGGGCGTAATCCCGAAAATATGCATTTCAAACGTGAAGTCCGAAAGGAGTTGGAACGTGTAGGACATATCGTAATCAAGAAATATCGATAAAAATATTATGAACGGAATAGATTTCAAGAACTTGATGTTCTATATAGGTGAATACACCAAGAAGGTAGGACGTGTGGCTGCACGACCAGTGCTGCTTACCTATTTTGTGATGTTAGACAGCAAGACACCTGCAAGCGATAAGGTGGCTTTAGCCACAGCCATTGCGTATGTGGTGCTGCCCATTGACTTGATTTCTGCAAAACGTATCCCGATTATCGGGTGGTTGGACGAAGTGATGTCGTTGAGCGTAGCTTATAGCAAGGTGCAAAGTCATGTGACCAGAGAAATGGAGCGTAAGGCTGATGAACTTTTGGATAAATGGTTGCCTGAATATACGAATTATGAAATGGTGGAATAATATGAGAAGAATATTCTTTGTATTGTTGGTAATGTTAATGGCAACATTTGCATGTGTCCTTGCAAATATTCCTGTTGATAAGACCTCTTCATCCCTTATACAATCGCTTAATCTGCCAACAACGGCACGAGTTGCTGCAGAGTCATACAATCTTATTGTATTTGCAAACGTAGACAGCACATACAATGAAATGGATGTCGTGACATTATGGACATACAAGCCGAAAGACAAAACGTTATTGAAACTGTTGACTACAAATCCACGCAGCGATTATGAATGTCTTGGCTATGAAGATAAAGCGCAAAGGGTTTCATTCACATCCATTCCAACGATAAATAACGTGTACATCAATGCGGAAGAGGATAAAATCTTGGTTGAGGGTTGTGACGACAGGAACTGCTATTCGTATATAATCCCTCTAACCGAAGGATTGCCAACAATACAGTTGCCTTGCAATGCTGGTGTCCTTGGGATGTCTTCGGAAGAAGAACTGCCCATTGCGCAGTCATACACTTATTACAATGGCGGAGGAAGATACAACATCATATCAGTCTTTGACTGGAATGGAAAATGTTTGAAACATTTCAGTTTGAAAGGCATGGAAAGTCAATAAATAGGCATAAAATAAAAACAGATGGATAAAGATGCATATAATGATATATAGTCTCTTTGCCACGTAATATGAGATACTTTGTAAAGTGATCTATATATACTTATGAACACCGAATGAGGATAAAAATCATTACATACCTTCTTTTGTTGCTCTCTTTGTCTGTGCCGATAAATGCACAGACAAAGAGAGCATTGGTTATTGGGTTGGGCGAACAGCAGGACAAGGCATGGAATAAGATTAATGGCGACAAGGATGTGCCTCTTGTGCAGGGAATGTTGAAAAGTGCCGGCTTCAGGTCTGTAACGACATTGGTGAACAGACAGGCGACAAAGAGTGGTATAGTGGGGGCGTTTAAGAGAATGGCTGCATCGTGCAAGCAAGGGGATGTGGTATATATCCATTACTCTGGGCATGGACAACAGATGACGGATGTGCATAATGACGAGAAGGACGGACTGGATGAATGTTGGATTCCGTATGATGCTTGTCGGAAAGCAAGTGCGACTTATCATGGTGAGAAGCACTTGACGGACGATGAACTGAATGTGTATCTCAATGCTATCCGCAACAAAATCGGTGCAAAAGGTAAACTACTTGTGGTAATAGATGCTTGCCATAGTGGTGACGGAACTCGTGGAGAAGATGATGAAATAGTACGAGGTGTGGAAGATACATTGGTGGTTGACAGCCAAAATGCTCGCGGCTTATATGAAACCTTTGAGGCGATTAAATCGTTTTTTATGGGTGACAATGGCAAAGGGAATATCATTAATACTAAGGCAAAGCCATTGGCGGAACGATGGATCACCATCAGTGCATGCAGAAGCGACCAAGTAAACTTCGAGATGAAGAAACCTGCCGTTGGCAAATTGACATACGCCTTGTGGACTGAGCAGAAGAAGAGTGAGAAGGTAAGCAATGAAGAGTTTATAAGACGAATCAGAAAGTTCGTCAACTGCAATACCACTAGCAGACTACAACAGCCTGAAATGACTGGTGAAGACATCGGAAAATATAATATAACTGATATTTTGAACAAATAGAATGGCAAAGACAATACAAATGCGTACATCGCAACAGGAGAAGGAAGCCCGACTTGTTGCGGGTATGTACGATAAGAACAAGAAGATACAGTCGGAACTGTATGTATATTGCTCACGATACTTCTGGGCAAACTACCGTGGCGTGTTCTTCGCTGATGAGGAATCTGCCACGGAAATTTTCCAAAACACATTCATTGCGATGTGGGAGAATATAGAACGCAGAAAGATTTATGTGAGCGAAGGAAGGGTGATGGGCAAGAACAATGAACCGCTGAGTAGCAGCATCCTTACTTATTTTATGGGTATCGCACGCATCAAGTATCTGGAATGGGTAAGGGAGCATCCTTCTTACGCAGACCCTGAAACGGAAATGGGACGGAAAATCAAGGAAGAGGGATTTGATGCGCAGCAGTACATCAATATGCTATACGACTCGGAAGACAACAAGATGCTCGACATCATTGCTGATGTCATATCACACATGTCGGAGCGGTGCTGCGAGATATTGAGCAAGTTCTACTATGAGGAAAAGGACTTGGACACAATCCTGTTGGAAATACCGACAATAGATTCAAAGAACGCTCTCAAAACAAAGAAGCACAAGTGCATGGAGTCATTGCGTACTTCGGCACGAAACATTTATCACAACTATTTGAACTCATAAAATGGCAGATGGATATGGACAATATTAATTTTCAAGACCGGATAGACGAATACTTGCTTCATGATGAAACCATGTCGGAGGAAGAGAAGGTACAGTTTCTGAAAGAGATAGAAGAGGATGCAGAGAAAAAGGAGCAATATGAGTTTACGAAGAATGTTAAACAGGCGATTGTGAGCCGTGGAGAGAAGTTGAAAGCCATGACAGAGTTTCAAATGGAAATGAAGTCTCACTATCACAGAAAGACTTGGCTTTGGATTTCAAGCATAGCTGCCGTATTGGTTATCGGTTTCTTTGCCATCAATCCTCTGTTTGTAGAAAACTCCCCTACTGACAATGTGCGTGGCGATGAAAACGATGTGTTTGATATGACCGTACCAACAGATAGTATTGATACCGACTCAATATCTTCCGACACGATAACTTCATTACATAAATAAAACTAAAGATAAGATGATGAACCATAAACGTTATATATCTGTCGTTTTTATTTGGCTTTTATCTATCTCTTGTATATGGGCACAGACAAATCCATATAGAATCGGAAGCCCTCATTATTGGATGGCTCAAGGTACCTTGGATATTCACGCAGGTAAATTTGATATTGCTTATGAACATCTGGAAAAAGCACAAAAGGGCTATCGGGAACTTGGAGATGTAGGCTTTCAGATACAGGCAACTGAAGCTATGGGAGCCTTGAAAGCTGGATTGGGGGAATGGGAAAAAGCCAAACAACACTATCTGAATGCTTTGCAAATTGCGACTGAAGCCAACGAGGATTTCGCTCAATCCAAAGTTATGGTTGACTTACTTGCATTATATAGAACTGTAGGCGACATTATTGGTTATAATCAGTATCTGAAAGCGTTGGACTCTCTGTATCATGTGTCCAATTCTGCCAAGCTGAGGACGGTGTATCATCTATATTGGTCAAATGAATATTTGGCACGGAAAGAGTTTGCCATGGTCGAGACGCAATTGCTGCAATGTTGGGATGTGATGCTGGATTTGCCTTTCTCTGATCGGGAACAGGCAAAACTCAATTACTATAATAGTATGATGAACCTGAAACAACAGCAAAGGCAATACAAAGATGCTATCAGAGCTGCAAAGCACTATATTGAGCAAACTAAAATTTTGAATGGCAGGAATAGTGATCAGCAGTACCAGTCATACAGTAAGCTGTGTACACTCTATGCCCTGGACAATGACAGTACGAGAGCCTTTGCGTGTTTGGACAGTTTGGAACGTGGTGTTGGTCATTCCTATCAAGACAAGGAAGTGATAGCTAACTTTTATAATGTAAAAGGATGCTGCTATGCCGATTTTAAGAAATTCGACAAGGCAATAGCGTGTTTTGATAAAGCATACAATACTCTCTATGATAAGAGAACGGAAGATTCACCTTCCAAATTCGCAAGCTTACTGAACAAGTCTGAAGCCTATTTCATGCTTAAGCGTTATGATGATGCTTATGCGACTTTTAGTGAATATGTAGAGACGAGCAGGAATAAATATGGAGAGACTTCTGGTACTTATAGTCAGGCGCTCTTCACGTTGGCCAATATTGAAGGTGCTCGTGGAAATATAAACGAGGCAGATAGTCTGTTTCGTATGTCCATGAATTGCTTGCTTGTTAATATGAAACAACTTTGGCGATACTCGACTCCTTCGCAAAGAGAACAGTTCTGGATGGAAACGCTGAATAACCTTAGTGGGACGGCTGCTTTTGCCATAAAATGCGGAAACTTCGATAGTGAATTAACTGAAACTTGTTATAATGCTTTATTGTTCTCAAAGTCCTTGCTGCTTGAAACAGAAAAATCGGTAGTTGATATTATCCGCAATGAAGGAACTGATGAAGACATTGCCAATTATCGTAATCTCTTGGCTATAAACAATAGACTTCTTGCATTGAGAAGCAACTATGAATACAATAAGCTTGAAATAGATAGCTTAACGATTCGCCAAAGAGAGTTGGAACAACGGCTTAGCTACAAATGCCAAAGTTACAACGAATATGAGACATATCTTGACATAAACTATGAAAAGGTTAGGAATTGTCTGGCTGATAATGAAGTTGTGATAGACTTTTCTGATTATCAAACAGAAGATTCCGTCCGCCAATATGTAGCATATATATATGACAAGAGTAAGAGACATCCTCTTTTAGTAAAGTGTTTCGACCAGCAGCAACTTGATTCCCTTTTAGATGGTATGCAAAGTTTTACACTCTACAATTATGAGCAATTGCAGGATGGGGCTTTTAATTTGATTTGGAAATCAATCGGAGCAAACATTACTGAAAGAAGTACTGTGTATTATATTCCATCAGGCATCATGCATAGCATAGCATTAGAAGCTCTTCCTCTTTCAGATGGAACGACATTAGGGCAGCATTATGAATTTGTAAGATTGACTTCCGCAAGAGAAATTGTGAAAGTTCATCATTCTTGTAAAAACAATAGAACTGCTACGCTTTATGGAGGATTGCAATATAGTTTGGCTCCACAAAAGATGGAAGAAGAAAGTAAGGCGTATGAAAAATCTGATTTGGCAGCGCTGGTGCGTTCTGAGTATGGAAAGTCCGGTTTTAAGGATTTGCGCAATACGAAAGATGAAGTTAAGAAGATAGAAAAAACATTGGAGGACAATGGGGTTGCAGTAAAAGCCTATTCCGGTTCTAAGGGAAATGCAGAGTCTTTTGTGGCTTTAAGTGGTAAATCTTCATCCATAGTACACATAGCTACACATGGCTTCTATTATACTCCGGATGAGGCGAAAGACAAGGATTTCCTTCGTGGTTATACTGATGCGATGTCTTTATCTGGATTGGTGTTTGCTGGAGGCAATGCTGCTTGGTTAGGCAAGAAGAATGTAGATGGTGTGCTTGGTGGTGTGCTGACAGCTAAAGACATTGCAAATCTTGATTTCAAAGGAACTGACTTGTTGGTTCTTTCAGCATGTAAGACAGGACAAGGTAAAGTGACAGCAGAAGGAGTGTTTGGTTTACAGCGTGCCTTCAAAAAAGCTGGTGTTGGTACCATCATCATGTCGCTATGGAATGTAGATGACAAAGTTACTTCTGAATTTATGACTACATTCTATGAATGCCTTGCCGACAAGAATAATGTCTGGAACAAACGTAAGGCATTTGAGGAAGCCAAAGAAATCATCAGACAGAAGCATCCCGATCCATTCCATTGGGCAGCGTTTGTGATGTTGGACTGATGGAAATGGTTACTTTTCTCCCTCTCCTATCATAAATAGCAAAAAACTATTGTGATTATGAAGCAGGAAGAAATTGTAAACGAAATTCGCCAAATGTGTGGTCAAACGATACTGATGCCCTCTTTAGGTTGGCATTTTAAGTACAAAGAACAAATATATATTTATGTGGTTGGTAAAGATGAATCCATGATTCGTTTCTGTATTCCTTTTGTAGCAGGACTTCTGTCAAATGATAAGGAGTTGCTAAAGGAAGCCGTGAATGAGACGAATAGAAATGTGAAGTTCATCAAGGCTCTTTTGTCTGAAAAAGATGATGCTAAGGTGTCCTTGGATTACGACCACAAAATTACAGACATAGAATCTGCCAAGGACATAGTACCACACATCATCAAGTCATTAGACTTTGCGGTTAGATACTTGGAGGAAAGAGTAAGAGAAAATTAACATAAAAGAATAAAAGTTGCGCCCGACACGAATATAGGGAGAATAATATGGAACTGAAGAATGGAAATGGTTTGAATTCATGGTTTAATGCTATTCTGTGGCTTAATATTGCCTTTTCAGGCTTAGGCTTGATTATGAACTTGATTAACCTCATGAAAGGAGACAATGGCTTTGACCTTTATGCTCTTGGAAGCACTTGTGCTGTATGTATTGCCATTGCTGGATTCTATTGGCTTTTGAAAGCAGAAAAAGTTGGCTTCTACTTATTTGTTGCTGGTTGTTTGATAAACGCTATAATTGCGTATATCCAGTACTGCAATATCAGTGTGGATGACTATGGAACAATGTATTCCGTTGTAAGAAGTATGGCGTTCAAAGGTGTATGGACAAGTATTGGAAAAATAATTCTCTTCATGTTTTTAATGTTATTAAAATGTGAAGGAAGGAATGTGTATCAAGTATTATGGAATAAAGTGTATGATGATGACTCAGCAGAATATGCAAACATGTCTGAAGAAGAGCTTTATAAGGTATTGGGTACTTCCCTGTATAAAGAATCTCCATACAGTCAAGGAAGCCTCGGAGAGGGCATGACATTAGTGAGGCAAGCGATAGATGGCTACTGCAAACCTCGCTATCTGATGGATGATGACGCGAAATGTGCATACGAGTTTATGTCTGAGAGAGAACAGCTTGTGGCTGTTACAGATGACGATATTGACTGGGGAAGTTTGGAAGGATTATCGGAAAAAGTTGTTGACATAGTAAAATGTCGTGCTTTCGTTTTTCCTGGAGACATCTATCATTATAAAAATGGTGTGGCAGAAGTGAGATGGGAAATCAATCCAGACGGCAGGTTCTATTCTGACGAAGATGGCTTTGGCATGACTAATGACAAAGAAATTAATCTTTATGGTGCTATTGACAGAAAAGGTAAGGTTGTAAAGAAGTTCACTTTGAAAAGATAATCAATCAGCAGGATTATTCTGAAAGTATAAAATAGCAGAAGGCTATGTAGTTTGTATTCCATGGTCTTCTGCTTTTTGTTTTCCAATGCAGTTTTTTTCTGATAGTAAATGGTTACTTCGGTACTCTATATCTCATAAACAGACAAATAACAAACTTAGAAGTTGTGCCCGACACGGATTAGGGTATTGAAATATGAAGTCATTAGCAAGTATCTTTGTAGTATTGTTCTGCATTATAGTCACTTCTACAATTGTAAGTTGTGACTCAAAACCTTCAACTGCGAGTGGTTCATACGCAAATGAAAACATATATGAGGAAGAAAGTCAGAAGACGTTCCCATGTACACTATGTAGCGGATATGGTGTTTATGCAGGATATACATGTAACAGATGCGGAGGAACAGGAGAGATTGTGGCTGATTATGTAGAGACACGTTCTAACTCTGATGTCTCCTTCAAAGGACGGTCTTTCTTTTATGGAAGATGTAACAGTGGGTGCGGTTGTCAAATTTATGAGCACAAGCCTGGGCATACAGAGTGTGTTAATTGTGCTGCACATGGATGCTCTACCTCCAAACTCTATCATAAGAAAGAATATTGATACATCTGAAATATGAAACATTTAGTGGTTATATTGTTATTTTCCATGTTTAATCTGGCAATTAATGCTCAGACTTCAAGTTTTTACGTTCGCCAAGCCCAATCGTACCAGCGTGAAGCTGCATATTATCTGCGGCAAGCGGAAAGCTACCAACGAGAGGCGGATTACTATAACAGACAGACACAAAATAATTTAAGAGAAGCCGAGTATTATGTAAGACAGAAGAAATATGACAGGGCGAAGATATATCAAGACAGGGCGAGGAATATGGCAGACAAAACTTTGGTATATTCTCATAAAGCAGACAAAGCAAGAGATAGAGCTGCTGACTATACCCAGAAGGCCAATGCTATGTTGAGTAAGTAAGAATAAAAACAAGAAATTTAAGATGAAAAATTGGTTCGTATATATGATAATGATGTTGTTCCTTGCAAGTTGTTCGGAACAACAAATAATGGAAGAAATGGCTTCTGCAACAAAGTTGACAGAACAGAAACGTTTGATTGTAAGTCCGCAGGACTCAGTCATGTCATTGCTCTATCAAGCTCGCTGGGGCGATGGTTCGGCATATCTGAAACTGGCAGATTGTTATCGAGATGGTATTGGTGTGAAGAAGGATTTCTTCGGAATGATTACTATGGCTCACATGGCAGAGGGGCGTGGAGCAATCAATCGCATAGATGACTATATCTACGGCTTGCCAGATGGTAATGATTACAAAACATTATTTCTCCTAATGGATGGCTATAAGTCGTATATTCAAGAGGATCCAGACAGCATAGAGCAAATGCTGCGTGCGAGCGACAGTCCTGAAGCAAAGACTCTCCTCGGAATGATTACTGTTGACCAAGGCGACACAATATCGGGGATGAATATGATAAAAGAGGCTGCAGATCAAGGTTGTTCCTTGGCAGAACTGCTGATTACCATACCTGACTGGAAAGGCAGACTGAGAGCAGATGCAACAAAACTTGCCATAATTGCTCATCGTGTACCTCTCGCCAATCTGATTCTTGGCGACCTCTATTATGAGCCTGATGAGAATGGCAAATCAAACAAGCAACTTGCTGTGGAATATTATATGAAAGCAGAAGAACATGCTGTATTGGGACGCCATGGTGCTGAAAGAGTGCTCGACTATTACAGAAATGGAGGAAATATCCATCTGACAGAAGAGGATATCAAGCGATTGGAACTGATTGTACAACCTAAAGGTGTAGAAATGGAATGAAAACAATAACACAAGCATTTAGAACATTATTGGTATTTATGCTAATATTCTATTGCGTAGGTGTCTATGCTCAGAGAAAAGAAGTTTCCTATTTCAACAATAGTGTTGAAATTTGTCCATTAGCAGACAAAGAACTTATAGACTCATGCTACAACCTATTAGATAGAAATATGATGTTAGAAACAGATGGTATGTATGGGCAAATAGCCGTTATTGATGCCACAACATCAGAAGTATTAGCATGGGCATCATTGGAGAAACAGTTAGATGACGATTGTGGATGGTGTGGTGACATGGTATATGTACCATTCAAGAAACAGGTTTGTTCCACAGATATTTTTGTACCCTTTATAGCTGCAAAATGTTTAGAGAAGTCAAATACGTCTTTAGGGAAAATGGTCGATACCGAATGCGGAATATTGGAAGTTAATGATAGTCTAAAAATACGTGACCATAATTGGCGAAGAGGTGGCTATGGAAAAGTTACATTTGAAAATGCGTTACTGATGAAGTCACGAATCGGAATGTACAAGGCTTTCATGACCATGCCAAATGGAGCGGATTTATGGGAACAAGCGTATGATACCATCCAAAAGAGTAATGCTATAGAGTTGGCAATCTCCTTTAACCAAATGTATCATCAAAAATCATCTTTGGAATATGTCAAGAAAATAGCTACTGGCATTTTTGAGAAGACAGGCATACAACATCGGCTTGCTCCAAGAGGTATTAAACTGGCAGGTATATACAACATTCTACAATGTGATGACAATAAAAGAAGTTCGGACGAATTTACATTCGTAGGTTGCTTCCCTGCTGATAATCCGAAATATACCATCGGTATGGTTGTTGTTCGTCCACATAAACTTCCAGTAACTATTGGAATGTTGAGCATAGAGGTGAACCTACTGATTGAATGGTTGATGAATAGAAAGAAGTAACAATAAAAGTTGTGCCCGACACGGATTAGGGAAATCGATATGAAGAAAATTAAGATTACAGAGCAGATACATGTCCTTGGAACTACGTTTAAGGATATTTACGAGATAGCAGACTATTCGTGTAAGGAAATGCCCAAGGATGGTGTATATGTAGGGCAGCTCGTGAGACATCATCTTTGGTTTGATGAATGCGATTATCTCAGCGACAATTATTGGCATCGTAGCTTTGTATTTGCAAAGTCAAAAGATGAGGTTGAAAACAAATTGGAAAAGTTAAGAGAGTTTCAATTCCCTGGATTTAGGGAAGAATGGGCTCCAATGATTTACTGGGACGACGAATACGATGATATGAAAGTAACAGATGATATTACACTATGAAAAAACTTCTGTTTATATTCCTTATGCTTGCAGTTCTTACTGGCTGTCATGGTTTGCGTATGGGAGTCGGATTAAAAGGGGAAGTCATTGACGAAGATACCCTTGTCTTGGATGGTGATACGTTCACTATTCAAGAACGAATTGGTGACAGTCTGTTTATCGTTTGGAACTATGAACATTCCGATGAAAAGACACCATGCTACCTTCTAAAGTATGAACGTAATGGCTTCTATTATCCTCAAATTGGAGCAACAAATATCACTTCTATTGACAATACCGTCAACTATGTGAGCATTGACGACAATGATGTTTATGACATTAAGGATAGAAAGATATTGTTCTCATCTCCATGCTGTGAGTCTGGATTTTATTATCTTGGTCAGTGGAAAAGCTTACATCTTTTCGCAAGTTCTGATACGATTTGCTTCTCTGATGGAAAATGTGTTGGACTCCAAGATGATGTGTTTTGTCGCAAACCTAAGAAAGAAGGTATGGTAACTTTGGTGGCAGGGGCACAAACAAAAGATGTTTCATTCGGTGACTTATACAACGCAAAGAAAAAGAGTGATGCCCCCGATACGACAACAGAAAGATTGGCAAAGAACTATTATATCAAGCCAAGGAGTAAGTACGAACGGATGGAAGCTGGATTTAGTGTTGATTTGGATATACCGAAAGGTGATGCTGAGTCTGACAAGGCTATTCGGGAATGGATGATGGCTGCTATTAGAGACGATGCGTTTTATCAGTTGGAAAACAATAGGGGCATTCCAGTTGGGAAGTGTACATCGTTAAAGGATTTACTGCATTCTTTGGATGAATATGGTGTATTGTGGGAAAAACTTTGTCGGGCAGAGTATCAAATAGAAGATACGTTGGAGCTTAGAATGACTTGCAATATAAGAGTGAAGAAAGTGGTTGACTGTGAAGACTATACCACATACTATTATTGGGCAAGTCTTTACAATGGAGGACTTCATGATTTACCTCGTGAGTATTACATCACATATGACAAGCGAAGAGGCGGATTGTTGGATGTCAACAATTCCGTGAAACCTGCGATGGTACAACATTTTCGGCATTTAGCATTGGAGAGTTTGAAGAAAGAATACGATTTTTGCTACGAACGTGAAAATTCATGGGAGGATTTCACGCATAGTATTTTCTCTTTCCATTGTCCAATGATTGATACAAGCGGTATGGACGAGGTAATGCGGTCATTTCTTGTACATAATTATTCTTGCGATGATTGGGCTGGATGGAATGGTTACAACGAAAAGGCATTTACCGAGAAGGATTTTCCTTTGACTCACTTTGCCGTACTGCCAGAAGGCATTGTCTTGACATATCATCCTTATCAGATTGATTGCTTTGCTGCAGGCGAATACCATGCAGTTATACCTTTCAAGGAAGCTAATAGATGTTTGATGTTCGACTATTCCAAGCATGAGGACTTGAAACCAAAGTTGCAAAGATTCATCAAGTGGTAAAAATGACAATATCAAGAATAATATAAGAGAAAAAGCTACGTTACTTATATATAAAATGTTACATTTGCCTCTATACTATCATAAACTAAAAATAATCATAATATGGAGATAAGATATGCAACAATAAGTAAGACCGGTAGAAGGCATAATAACGAGGATGCTTACAAGGTCATTGATATGCCACAAAACAACCTGTTTATGGGAATAGTATGTGACGGCATGGGAGGTCATTCCTTTGGCGAGGTGGCAAGTGAGGCAGTCTGCGATGCCATTTCAAAATACTGGCAGGATAATACAGACACTCCAGACAGTGACCAAAAAGTTGTTATGGCTTGCAGAAAGGCTTGTAATGCCATCAACCAGAAATCCTATGACCTCAGCCATGCAGAGATGGGTTCTACGATGGTCATGGCCAGCATTGAAGGCGACAAGGCGACAATAGCCCATGTGGGCGACAGCCGTTGCTACCTGCAAAGGCAAGGTGAGGGATTACTTTACCAAACCGAAGATCATGTGCGCATTGACTTCGGATGGGAAATTGTGTCACGCTGTTTCTTCAGCTACCGTCCAGAAGTCGCTGTTCCCGACATTAGGCAGTTCACCATTCAGAAAGGAGACAGGATATTACTCTGTTCTGATGGCTTGTACAAGAGCATGGCACCCGACATCCTGCAAGCAAGGATGTTGGACGACATGCCCTTGGAAGATATACTTGATGTATTTGATTTTCTCTGTCAAAAACAAGGTGATGACAACTATACGGCTATATTGATAGAAATAGAATAAAAGAGAGACAAGATGAGAAAGACACTATTTGGAATTGATTTGGTTATCTGTTCATTGTGGACTATAGCCGCATTGGGAAGCAGAATAGCATGGGTCGGTACTCCTGCAACATGAAATCTCATGTTTTCTGAAGAAAGTTGATATAATATCAACAACTCTTCCACTCTCTTATAATGAACGATAAAAATGAAAAGACTATGAATGAGAAGTATGAAAAGAAGATACAAACCGATGTGGACGCTATCTTCACATTGATGGCTCAACGAGTGGACGAGAAGCAGATGAACTTGCTGCATGAAGCATACAACTTTGCCGCTTATGCCCACAAAGACCAACTGCGCAAGTCGGGTGAACCCTATATCAGTCACCCTGTTGCCGTGGCACGCATTGTGGCAGAAGAGTTGGAACTGGGAGCTAACCCTGTCATGGCAGCGTTTCAACATGATGTTGTAGAGGATTGTCCGTACAGTATAGATGAGATCCGTGAACGTTTCGGGGATGATGTGGCATTTCTTGTCGGTGTCGTGACTAAGCAGAAGAAAGCTCAGTATGACCAGTCGAAGCAGGTGGATAACTTCCGCCAAATGCTATCGTCTGTACAGTTTGATGTGCGTGCCATCCTGGTGAAATTGGCAGACCGACTTCATAATATGCGCACGCTAAGCAGTATGCGCCCTGACAAGCAGATGAAGATTGCCTCGGAGACAGATTATTTCTATGCCCCTCTTGCCAATCGCCTTGGTTTGTATAACGTAAAGACGGAACTTGAAAACCTGTCGTTCCGCTATCGCTGTCCACGTGAGTATGAACAAATAGAGAAGCAGTTGGCTGAACTTCAGCTGTCGGAAAAACCAGATGTGGATGTCTTTATCGCCAAGACTAAGGAGATACTTGAAGCTAACGGCATTGACGCACGCATCGAGCTCCGTATGCGCTCACCTTACAGTATCTGGCGCAAGATGCAGTCCAAATGTTGTGATTTCGAACATATCGACAGCAAGCATTACCTGCGTATCATCTACAAGGCTGACGGCTTGCAGGAGGAGAAGAAGCAGAGCTTGCATATCTATGCCGTGTTGTCCGACTATTTCAAGGAGCGTCCTTGTTCTGTGGTCAATTATATCAACGCTCCGAAGGAGAACGGCTACCAGAGTTTCCATGTGAAGTTTCTCAATCCAAAGGGACAATGGGAGGAAGTGCATATCTCGTCTGAACGTATGATACGCAACAACCGCCTTGGCTGTACTGCTGAACGCACGGAGGAAAACCTAAAGGCATGGTTGGAAAAGTTCAGGGCTGTGCTCAAGGATATAGCTTACCACACCAACGAGATGGACTATATGGATGGTGTGACGGCATCGTTCTACCATGATAACATTATGGCTTTCACACCCAAAGGCAAATGTATCGTACTGCCCAAGTATGCCACTGCACTCGATTTTGCCTTCGAAATTCATACCGAAGTTGGACTTCATGCCGTGTATGCACGTATCAATGGTAAGCTGTCCTCTGTCAAGACGGTGCTCCATCGTGGCGATTGTGTAGAGATAGGCACTGCAGAGGATGCAGTACCTGAAGCAGATTGGCAGAACCATGTGCTTACCTATAAGGCAAAGCGTAGTTTGGGCAGTTTCTTCACCGACCGTCCAAAGATGGAGTATAAGCGTTGTTCCTGCTGCCATCCGTTGCCGGGAGACGAAGTCGTCGGTTTCAAGAATACAGAGGGACAGATTACGCTCCACAAGCGCAACTGCCTCACCGCTATCCGTCAGGCATCCAAGCAGGGCGATACCATTGTAGCTGTGGATTTCAAGGAGAACGAACAATTCCTTTTCCCCGTCCGTATCTGCATCCGTGGCATCGACCGCCATCATCTGCTCAGTGACGTGGTTGCTTGCATTACAGAGCAACAGAACCTATCCATTTCGAAACTCCATACAGTAACCCAAGACCGCATTGTGGAAACCACGGTGGATTTTGAGGTACATTCTTCCAACGAACTAAAGCAAGCCATTGACAATATCCGTAGGATAAAGAATGTGGATGAGGTGGCAAGAATAGATATTGAATAACAAAAATGAACAACATGAAAACTACTACAATATTTAAAATGACGGTATTGTTTCTGTTTGTCCTTTCCCCAGTTTCCTGTAAAGGGAACAAAGGCGGATTGGATAATCAGGAATCCGATACTGTGATGGTTGCTAAAGACAGCATTCCATTTGTCTTGAAACATCTGGATGTTGACAAGAAAAAAGTGATGGCATACGTTACCTGTTCAGAACATACGGTTGACTCCTTGCTATCCATCGCTGATACAACGTATAGCAAAACTGGCAGCTACAGTTTGGAAGACTTGGGCATGGACAATGAAGAGTATAACAAGTGGATTACAAAAGACTACAAAGACACCATTTCTATCGTTATTGCCCTGTTTGATTCATACGCAAGTATGGTCAATTCGGGTATGGATGAAGCAAGCGCATCCTTTGTCTGGCATGAGGTAGCACGACTGCAGATGAAGCACTTCTATGAAAAAACAGGTGGTGAATGGCAAGAACCTAACAGTTACGAAAAACTATTTCGGGTGATTGATGGAGTCATGGGAACATACAGCTGTGGTACCCAAGCCGACATAAATATGGCAGCTTGGCGTTCTGTCATGCCTGTTGACTATCGGTTGATAGAGGCATATAAGCAACTGGCGGATCTGTGTAATGACAAAGAGATAACAAAAGTCATTCACGATGACTATATGTACACGCTAACCACTTATCGGGCATATCGTGACGGCATCGACGAGTGGTATTCCGATCTGCCTCGTGAGCAAGGTGAGCTGTTTAAATGGTTGCTAAGAAGCAAACTCGAAAATGTCAATCTGCTCATCAAGAACTACAAGAGAGGAAAGATAGACAACAATACTGTCAAGAAGAACTTGCAAGAACATCTGTCTCTTGCAAACAAAAGAGTGGTAAAACTGACCAAAGACTTTCTTGATAGAGAAAGAGATGACTTTCGATGATGTCAAACCAATGGAGTGATAGATTAGAGGTTACTTTTCTCTCCCTATTATCATAAACGAGACAAAAGGAAAGACTATGTTAGTGATACATCCGACAGATAAAACGACCGAAATGCTCTCAATCCTTTATGAAGGGTTGGGAGCACGAGTGATGGAATCATATTGCTCCAACAAAGAAATCGGGTATCAGCTTCGCCATACGTCGCTAAGTGAGCGTATCATGCTGCTTGGTCACGGTTCGAACAATGGCTTGTACTTCCGTATGAACGATGGGGAGGAAGGCTTTGACGGTATTATCGTCGGGCATCCGCAAGCCTATTATCTTCGCAAACATTGTGGAGGCATCATCGGTATATGGTGTCATGCCATGGAGTTTGCCAAGAAGGAAGGACTGCATGGCCTGTTCTCTGGTATGATTATATCTGAGATGAGTGAAGCAGAAGAGTATGGTGTGGCTACTGACAAAGAGAGCATGGACCGGACAAACCGCATCATGTTCACCCAACTCAGAAGGCTTCTGGACGACGGCATACCACTGCATGAGATACCCGAACGCCTAAAGACATTGGACACCACGCAAAGTGAGTTGTCACGGTTCAACTACGAGAGGTTTTACTATTTGTAACAAATTAACGAAGAATATGATTTCAATATTCAGAAAGATAAGAGTAAAGTGGCAGATATGGAGAGGGCAAGCTATAGACATATGGTCAAAGAATGCTTATCCTGCTGATGTGTTGAGTAACTTTTGCAGCAATGGCTTCCGTTTTGAAGGCGTTGTCTGCGGCAGTATGGAGGGTTTTCTCCAATCATTGAAGCTGCAGGACATAAACAAACAGCGTCGAATATGTAGCATGAAAGGAAAAGATGCAAAGAAACAGACTTCGGCAGGATGGCAAACTGACCAGATAGTATGGTGGAAAGGTAAAGCTATAGACCGACAGAGCGGAGAGTTCGCAGCTCTTGTCCGCCAAGCCTATAATGCTATGTTCGAACAGAGTGAGCGTTTCCGTACAGCTTTGATGGCAACACGTGGTATGGCATTATATCATACTAAGGGCGAGAGCAATCCATACAAAACGATATTGACTGAGCAGGAGTTTTGCAGTATATTGACAGAGTTACGAGAAAACAATGATTATCGAAACAAAACTCAAGAGCTTATAGCCAAATCGGTACGATATGAGCCTGAAGCATAGCATTATGCCTTGTATATTTCGCCGATATTGAATATGAATGTCGGATTTCAGGAAGGAGTTCGAAAGATTAGAGGCTTTTTGATAGGATGTAGTTACTTCCATACTCTATATCTCATAAACAAATAATAAACTTAGAAGTTGCGCCCGACACGGATTAGGGTATTTACTATGGGATTATTCAATGTTTTCAAAAATAAATACAACAATACCAATCAAAAGGTTATTACTCTTGAGGATTGTATTGAAAAAATGTTTGCAACGGATGGTATAGAACCCAACCGTGAAGATAAAGTGTTTATAACAGGAGTACATGGGAAATATTGTACTTTCCAGGTGGCGTTGAGTGTTGTAAAAAGCAAAGGGCTACTCATTCATTTACGTTTCCCAATACCGGTTAAAGAAAATGTTGCCTGTGCCGTCAATTACGAAGTAGTAAGAATAGGTAAGGAGACTGTTGAAAAATCACCTATGACGCAGGTTCGTTTGTCGGGAAGAAATGAATGGTATAACATTGTTGTGGTGACGATGAAAGAATTTGAAGAATTGACAGACAATACTCCTGATGAAATAAGAGAAATGATGTTAGATGCGGTAAAGGTCGTTGATAATGATCGTTTTACTTCATTGGCTGCAGCCATATATGGATATAAGTCATATGAAGAAGCGAAGATGAATGTGCAAGCTAATTCGAAAGGAGAAAATAATGCGTCTGTTCAGTTGAATGATGGATATGATGAACTTTTGAATGAAACGCCAAATCTCAGTAAATCCAGGTGTTTGGGACGGCTTGTGAGGTTTGCGGATATTAAAATGAAAGTTAAAGGAGATGACTCTCTTAATGAAAGGGCAGCAAAGGCTTTAAAAAAATCTTTCGATAGCTTTATACAGGAAGCGTATAATATTGCGAATGAGGAAGAACGTGACTTGATAAGGAAACTGCGTTACCTAAGTATGGCAAAGGATGAGGATGAAATCAACGAAGATGATTTCGCGCTCGGAAAGGAAGATGCTTTGCGCAGTTTATTCGCCCTCGGGGATCCTCAATCTCTGCTGTATGATGATGGTTCAGCAGATTATGCAAACATGTCTGAAGAAGAGAAACTTTATAAGGTACTGGGGACTTCCCGGTATAATGAATCTCCATACAGTCAAGGAAGCCTCGGAGAGGGCATGACATTAGTGAGGCAAGCGATAGATGGCTACTGCAAACCTCGCTATCTGATGGATGATGACGCGAAATGTGCATACGAGTTTATGTCTGAGAGAGAACAGCTTGTGGCTGTTACAGATGACGATATTGATTGGGGAAGTTTGGAAGGATTATCGGAAAAAGTTGTTGACATAGTAAAATGTCGTGCTTTCGTTTTTCCTGGAGACATCTATCATTATAAAAATGGTGTGGCAGAAGTGAGATGGGAAATCAATCCAGACGGCAGGTTCTATTCTGACGAAGATGGCTTTGGCATGACTAATGATAAGGAAATTAATCTTTATGGTGTGATAGACAGAAAAGGTAAGGTTGTAAAGAAGTTCACCTTGGAAAAATAATTGTCAAGGTGCATGATGCCATCAAGGCGCAAGACAGCATTAGTGAAGTATAGTTGTGCTATACATGAAACCGTTTATGTAAAATACAGCAAAGTCAATTGATATGAAGACGATTAAGAATACAGATTCGTTTATTGTTCTCGGAGTAAAGTTTGTGAATGTAACTGAGGCTATTTTGTATGCCATTAAGAGATGGGATAAAGATGGCATCTACGTTGGTAAAGACGTTAAGCTATATCCTTGTTTCGACTCAGAAGACTATGCGTCAGAAGACCGGTTCTTTTGGAATATAGTGTTTGCAAGAACCAAAGAGGAACTGGATAGAAAACTTGTAGAGCTGGAGATTGTCTCGCCACAAACCAACTACAACAAGTTTTCGGAGGGATTGGCTCCCATGATTTATTGGGCTGGCGACGACAGTTTCTATGATGTGATGGTAACGGATGATATAGACTAAAACGCAATGGAAAAGGAAGTCATTATGCAACAGAATGAGCTGTTGTGGAAGAACTACGACAATATCGGAGTCCTTCATATTCCAAAGTCTATTCAAATAGAAACACAATTTGAAAGTCCGTTTGCATCGTATGAACAACGTCCGTTTGTTTGTGCGGCTCCGACGAAATGTTTCAAAGTGCAAATTTCAGAGATTGATAATCAGTCTGATTATATAACACTCAAAGACGGCGTTCTCTATTCCAAAGACATGAGTCGTCTGATATACTGTTGGCAAGAGAAAGAGCATTTCATAATTCCACAAAGCGTCAAAGTCATTGAACCGTTTGCTTTCTGTTTGCAAAAACGGCTTCGGGATATAGAGTTGCATAATGATATTGTCTCAATAGGCGATGCTGCTTTTATGGGTTGTGAAGCATTGGAACATATTGTCATTCCACGTTCCATAATGGAGATAGAGAGCGACACATTTGACGGATGCATATCATTGAAAAGTGTGGAGTTGCATGATGAAATAACACAGATAGGAAGAAATGCGTTTCGACACTGTGAAGCGTTGCAGAATATAATTCTGCCACGAAACCTAAACTATTTGAATGGCTTCGAATGTTGTTATTCTCTACATGAGATTGACATTCCTTCATCGGTTAGGAAGATAGATGGTTTTATGTTCTGCGGTAATCTGCGAAAGGTCATACTGCATAGTGGAGTCCGAGAGATAAGAGATTATGCTTTCCGATTCTGCGAAAGACTTGCAACCATTAACTTCCCTGAAGGACTGGAGACAATAGGTGTTCGTGCCTTCTATCCTTCCAACATGGTAAGAGCGGTATTTCCAAACTCTTTAAAGAGAATAGGAGCAGAAGCTTTTTATCATAACGAGAGACTCTTATATATCAAATTTCTGTCAAATGCGAGTGTAGGGGATTGTGCTTTCGCCTGTTGCCCCATCATTCGAATAAAGAAGCCCGACGATATGGTATTTGGAGATAAAGTGTTTGTGCAAGACACCTCGTATGACAAATTTGCTTTTTGGGATTGAAATGCAACGGTCGTTAAGTATTCGATAATTCTTCGATACATCTTAGATAATCCTTCGATGATTTTTCGTTATTTATCCGCAGGAAAGATATGATTTTTATTCGGTGGTGCAAAATAAAATTCGCCATTTTTATTTTGCACCACCGAATAAAAATCATATCTTTGTAGGAAAAAGCAGAGTATGGATAAGGAAATATTTAGAACGATAATCTCTGAGAATCAAGAATATATAGGAAGCATACCGTTGGTGGAGCGTCCCCTTGACTTGGAAGAGTATGGCAACTATGTGTTTGTGGGTGTAAGACAGGCAGGAAAATCCTACTTGTTGTATCAACGTGTGCAGCAATTATTGGCAGAAGGAAAGCTTTTGGAGGACATTGTTTATGTAAACTTCGATGACGAGCGTCTGCAAGGGATGGCTGCTACAGACTTCGATCTCATAATTCAAGCCTATCACAGCATGTATAGCGGTCAGCCGATATTCTTCTTTGATGAGATACAGAATGTGGATGGTTGGGCTAACTTTGCGCGTCGTCTTGCTAACTTGAAGTATCGTGTTTATGTTACGGGAAGCAATGCCAAGATGCTGAGCCGTGACATAGAGACCGTTTTGGGAGGCAGGTATCTTAGTGTGAATGTCTTTCCGTATAGCTTTAACGAATACCTTACGGCTGTTGGTGTAAACATTGCAGGAGGATGGCAGTATGGCAGGAAGGCTAATGAGTTGCAGCGTCATTTCAGAACTTACTTTGAATGGGGAGGTTTCCCGGAATTGGTCAACTTCCGCGAGAAGCGCATCTGGCTCAACAGCTTGTACAACCGCATATTCTTCAATGACCTTATTGTGCGTCATAAGATAAAGAACGAGGATGCCCTGCGTCTGTGTGTGCGTCGTTTGGCAGAAAGCGTGATGCAACCCTGCTCGTTGAACAGATTGAGCAACTTGGTTAAGTCGACAGGTGTTCGATGCAGTGCGTCAACCATTATGGAGTATGTGAGATATTTGCAGGAGTCTTGTCTGTTGATATCATTGGACAACTATGCCTCTAAGTTCACAGAAAAAGAAACGGTGAAGAAGCACTATTTTGTGGACAACGGACTGTTGCACCTCTTCATCAACAACCCTGACACACTGTTGCTTGAAAACCTATGTGCCATAACATTATATAAGAAGTATGGCTGTGGCATCTATTATTTCAACCGCAATATTGAGGTTGACTTCTATGTACCCGACGAGGGTCTGGCTGTTCAAGCCAGTTATAGAATGAGCGACGAGTCTACATTGGAACGTGAGGTAAAAGCCTTGGTAGCCCTTAATTCTTTATATCCTCTGAAAAAGGCAATGATTGTGACATACGAGGACGAGGGAGTGATGGAGCGCGATGGGTTGAAAATAGAGGTTGTGCCTGTTTGGAAATGGGTGCTAAATGGTGTATAATGAGACATTTGATTCATCGTGCTTACAAAGCAATGTTTGAACAAAGTGAGCTTTATAGAAAAATAAGAATTTTTTTCTGATAGGATATGGTTACTTCTGATCTCTATATCTCATAAACAGACAAACTTAGAAGTTGCGCCCGACACGGATTAGGGAAATCGATATGAAGAAAATTAAGATTACAGAGCAGATACATGTCCTTGGAACTACGTTTAAGGATATTTACGAGATAGCAGACTATTCGTGTAAGGAAATGCCCAAGGATGGTGTATATGTAGGACAGTTCGTGAAACATCATCTTTGGTTTGATGAATGTGATTATCTCAGCGACAATTATTGGCATTGTAGTTTTGTATTTGCAAAGTCAAAAGATGAGGTTGAAAACAAATTGGAAAAGTTAAGAGAGTATCAATTCCCTGAATTAAGGGAAGAATTGGCACCAATGATATACTGGGATGATGAATACGATGATATGAAAGTAACGGATGATATTACATTAAAATGACACATAAAGAAAAAAAACAGGCAAGGGGATAGCCAACACTTTGAATACGCATATATAATACAGGGCTCGTTTCAATGTAGGTGTCTTGTCAAGGCTTACTACTTGAAACGAGCCTTATTCGTATAACTAACATTAATATGGAGATAAGATATGCAACAATAAGCAAGACTGGTCGGCGAAGCAATAATGAAGATTGCTTTAACGTTTTGGAAATGCCAGAGCACAATTGTTTCATGGGAATAGTCTGTGACGGTATGGGCGGTCATTCCTTTGGAGAGACAGCCAGTGAAACGGTATGCAATACTATATCTGACTTTTGGAAGAAGCATATCAGTATGCCCGATTGTGACTCAAAGGTGAAACTTGCTTGCAAGAAAGCGAGTTGTGCAATTGACAAAAAGACATTTGAACTTCATCATGCAGAGATGGGTACGACCATGGTCATGGTAAGTATTGAGAACGATGTGGCAACCATTGCACATATTGGTGATAGTCGTTGTTATGTACAAAGACCTGGTGATGGATTACTTTATCAGACAAAAGACCATATCCGGCTTGATTTCGGATGGGAGATTGTTGCCAAATGCTTCTTCTCTTACCGTCCGGAAGTGGCTGTACCAGATATTCGACAAATCCAGCTACAGACTGGTGACAGAGTGTTGCTGTGTTCGGACGGACTATACAAAAGCATAGCTCCAGACATCCTGCAAGCAAGGATGTTGGACGACAAGCCCTTGGAAGAGATACTTGATGTATTTGACTTTCTCTGTCAAAAACAAGGTGATGACAACTATACGGCAATATTGATGGAAATAGAATAAAATAAGGATAAGATGAGAAAGATACTATTAGAAATTGATTTGGCTATCTGTTCATTGTGGACTATAGCCGCATTGGGAAGCAGAATAGCATGGGTCGCTACTCCTGCAACATGGATTGTGATGTTACTTATTATGTCACGTCTGCTGCTCTCGTTCACGCTTTACCATAGGGAAAAGAAATCATGGATTCCAGGACTGCTGTTCATGGGATTGGCAGCCTTCGCTGTCAGTACAGAACTTGACATAAAACTTAATGAGCTTGCCTCAAAAGTATTTCCATTGTTGAACATCGACTTTGACCAATGGTGGTATGTAGGGCTTACTTTAGCTGTGGCTACATGGTTGTGGGTAGTTCCTTTGGCGGTCTTCCTCGTCAATATCTTCCGTAAGGGTTTTCTGACAGACACCTTGACATGGAAAGACGCACTTGGCAAACTGCTCTGGACGGATAAGACTGCAAGGACATACTGTTCCCTACTGTTGATAACAACAGGCACATTGTATGCTGGTCTCGCTATGAATGCGAGGATATGTCTGTTCGCCTGTGTCGTGGCTCCGACACTGAGTTTCCATCTGCTTAAAAGATATTATGGATTGGAGAAAGGAAAAGTGTGGGTGTTGGTTATATCCATGCTGATATTCTTCTTTGCCCAAACCCATGCCGGACTGTTGCGAATGGCCATGTTGGGCATCAGTTTTAGCATGGTGATCTATGTATGTAGTTCATTTTACCAGAACAAGAAAAAAATGTTGCTGTCCGTTATGTCAGCCATCTATGTGGGCATAATGTTGCCAAGTTTGGCAATAGGCAACAACCAATACACATGCTTCAATGTAGGAAGAACCGGATATTATACTCTTGACACCTATCCTGGCATATTCAGCATAGAGGACAAGAAAACAGGGAAGATAGGACTGCGTGACAGATATGGTCTGTTGGTGAAACCGGAGTATGATGCCTTTGTCTATCATACAGCAAGACATTGGTTTGGCGAGTTGGAACTGCGTAAGAACGGATATTACACTCTCTATGACATCTGTAATAGCGAGTATCGTAAAGACAATCATATTAGCCATCAACTGCAGGACAGTATCTGTCAAATTGTAGAAGAGCACCTCTCGGAGTACGACTATAAATCTGATGAAAGACTGGAAGTAAAACTAATAGAAGCAAAGAACAGCCAAGTACGCACTCATATCAAGGCTTTGAAAAACGGATCTGTCATTTACGACTACGATGACAAAGAAGCGTTTATACCAACAGATTCCATTTCATATACTCCAGGAACAATAGTTCGTGACTCCTTAATCATGTTAAAATGGTGTCAGTTGAAATCACTTAGCTATGCACACAGTGCGACCACAAATGATTCCGCTGTCTATAACATTCAGGTGACGCTTGCGAGAGAAAACATGCCCAAACCAAAGGAGGCAGAAATGCTTGTGAAAAAAATCTCATGTTTTCTGAGGTGCATTCTTCCAAAGAACTAAAGCAAGCCATTGAAAATATCCGTAGGATAAAGAATGTGGATGAGGTGGCAAGAATAGAAATTAAATAACAAAAATGAACAACATGAAAACTACTGCAATATTCAAAATGTCGGTATTGTTTCTGTTTGTCCTTTCCGTAGTATCCTGTAAAGGAAATAAAGGCGGATTGGATAATCAGGAATCCGATACTGTGATGGTTGCTAAAGACAGCATTCCATTTGTCTTGAAACATCTGGATGTTGACAAGAAAAAAGTGATGGCATACGTTACCTGTTCAGAACATACGGTTGACTCCTTGCTATCCATTGCAGATACAGCGTATAGCAAAACTGGCAGCTACAGTTTGGAAGACTTGGGCATGGACAATGAAGAGTATAACAAGTGGATTACAAAAGACTACAAAGACACCATTTCTATCGTTATTGCCCTGTTCGATTCATACGCAAGTATGGTCAATTCTGGTATGGATGAAGCAAGCGCATCCTTTGTCTGGCATGAGGTAGCACGACTACAGATGAAGCACTTCTATAAAAAAACAGGTGGCGAATGGCAAGAACCTAATAGTTACGAAAAACTATTTCGGGTAATTAATGGAGTTGTGGAAACATACGACTGTGGTACCCAAGCCGACATGAATATGGCAGCCTGGCGTTCTGTCATGCCTGTTGACTATCGGCTGATAGAAGCATACAAGCAACTGGCGGATCTGTGTAATGACAAAGAGACAACGAAACTCATTCACGATGACTATATGTACACGCTAACCACTTATCGGGCACATCGTGACGGCATCGACGAGTGGTATTCCGATCTGCCTCGTGAGCAAGGTACACTGTTTGAATGGTTGCTAAGAAGCAAACTCGAAAATATCAATCTACTCATCAAGAACTACAAGAGAGGAAAGATAGGAAGTAATGCTGTCAAGAAGAACTTGCAGGAACATCTGTGTCTTGCAAACAAAAGACTAGTAAGACTGGCCAAAGATTTTCTTGATAGAGAAAGAGATGAATTTCGATGATGTCAAGCCAATGAAGTGATAGATTAGAGGTTACTTTTCTCTCTCTATTATCATAAACATACAAAATAACAAACTTAGAAGTTGTGCCCGACACGAATTAGGGTATTGTGAGATGAGATTCAATATGTATTCGTGGATTATATTAATGATGATGTTTTTAAGTACAATGACATCTTGCTCTGCAGACAAGAAATCTTTGCCTCCTAATGGCTATTTGTATTGTGGATATTGTCACGGTACTGGATATGACTACTATTATCTTGGTGGACTCATTTCTGAGGAATGTAGTAGTTGTGGAGGAAGTGGGTATGGCATAAATCCAAATTATTCTACAGGGATGCCAACATTTAAAGGCAGTGGACATGTTCATGTTGACGAACATATTCCATGGAATGAATGTGATATATGCGGCAAGCATAAACTGAATTGGTAAGTAATCTATAAAAACTAATACGATGTTGAGTAAGAACCAAACACAAAGTTATAAAAGATGAAGAATTGGTGCTTATATTTAATAACGATGTTGCTTCTTGCAAGTTGCTCAGAGCAACAGGTGATGGAGGAAACTTTGTCTTCACAGAAGTTAACAGAGCAGAATGGCATGACTGTTACTCCGCAGGACTCAGTCATGTCATTACTCTATCAAGCTCGCTGGGGCGATGGTTCGGCATATCTGAAACTGGCAGATTGTTATCGAGATGGTATTGGGGTAAAGAAGGATTTCTTTGGTATGATTACTATGGCTCACATGGCTGAGTGGCGTGGAGCAATCAATCGCATTGATGATTATATCTACGGCTTGCCAGATGGTAATGATTACAAAACATTATTTCTCCTAATGGATGGCTATAAGTCGTATATTCAAGAGGATCCAGACAGTATAGAGCATGTACTACGTGCGAGCGACAGTCCTGAAGCAAAGACACTCCTCGGAATGATTACTGTTGACCAAGGAGACACAATATCAGGGATGAATATGATAAAAGAGGCAGCAAATCAAGGTTGTTCCTTGGCTGAACTGCTGTTAACCATACCTGATTGGGAAGGCAGACTGAGAGCAGATGCAACAAAGCTTGGCATAATTGCTCATCGTGTACCTCTCGCCTATCTGATTCTTGGCGACCTCTATTATGAACCTGACGATAATGGCAAATCAAACAAGCAACTTGCTGTAGAATACTACATGAAAGCAGAAGAACATGCTGTGTTGGACCGACATGGCGCAGAAAGAGTGCTCGACTATTACAGAAATGGAGGGAATGTCCAACTGACAGAAGACGATGTCAAGCGATTGGAACTGATTGTACAACCTAAAGATGTAGAGACGGAATGAAAACAATAAAACAAACAGTTAGAACATTATTACTATTCATGCTAATACTCTGTAACATAGGAGCCTATGCTCAGAGAAAAGAAGTTCTGATGAATTTACGTTTGTAGGTTGTTTCCCTGCTGATAATCCGAAATACAACATCGGTATGGTTGTCATTCGTCCTCGAAAACATCCTGCAACTTTTGGTATACTGGTGAACCTTTATACCTTTGGTTATAAGTGGCATAATCGAGTAGGAGGAAAACGAAGCAGTTTTCTTCCTACTTTCGTTTTCCGACCTCTCACACCACCGTACGTGCGGTTCCGCATACGGCGGTTCCTATTTTGGATACCATTCGAGATATGCCTCCATTAAAGTAGCATACCCTGCGGAGCGTAGTTTATTGTTATCTATCGCCCTTTTTAGAACAGGGCTGTCAGCTATTCGCCAATAGCCCTTGCGAGTATTACCCCATTCGTATGCTTGGTATTTATTAATGCCACATCTGATGAGGTTTGCCACTTTTGTCTTGACTTTCTTCCAAGCTTTCCATATACACATGCGTATTCGACGTCTTAACCATTCATCAGTATCAAGTAAGAGACGTTTCATATTAGCAAGATGATAATAGCCGACCCACCCTCTTATGTATTCTTTCAGCTTTTGCTTTCTCTTGGCGTATCCCCATCCGTTGCTGCGACTTGTCAATTCTTTCAACCTTGATTTCATCTTGGCTTTGGACTTTGGGTGCACTGTGAGTTGGCATTTGCCCTTCATCACATAAAAGGAGTAGCCGAGGTATTTCACTCCGCGCACATACGACACTACGGTCTTTTCCTTGTTGACTTTGAGATATAGAGTATTCTCTATAAATCGGGTTATAGACTCCTTCACTCGCATTGCTGCCCTCTTGGACTTACAAAATATCATCGAGTCATCTGCATAGCGTACAAAGGGAAGCCCTCTGCGTTCAAGTTCTTTATCCAATTCATTGAGCATGATGTTGCTCAACAACGGACTTAGCGGTCCTCCTTGGGGAGTTCCTTCCTCACTCGCTTCAAACAAGCCTTTGTTCATTACACCACTTCGGAGATATTTGTGTATAAGACTGACAACTCTGCCGTCTTTTATCGTACGGCTGAGGATTTCTATGAGCTTGCTATGGCTCACGGTGTCGAAGAAGCGTTCAAGGTCAAGGTCTACTACATAGGTGTAGCCCTCGTTGATTATCCTTTGCGCTCCACGCAGTGCATCATGGCATCCTCTTCTCGGTCGGAAGCCGTAGCTTGTCTTGGAGAATTGGTTCTCATAGATGGGAGTCAGTACTTGGTTGATGGCTTGTTGCACCACACGGTCTACTACTGTAGGTATTCCCAACAGGCGCATCTTGCCGTTGTCTTTGGGTATTTCTACCCTTTTCACTGGGTTCGGACGGTAAGAGCCGTCCATCAAGGAACGGATGAGCACATCCTTGTTGGTCATGAGCCATGGGAGCAACTGCTCGCATGACATCTTGTCGATACCACCACAGCCTTTGTTTCTCATAACAGCCTTGTAGGCTCGGTTGAGATTGGAAGGACTGAGGATTTGCTCGAAAAGGTGCTCCTTGTCGAATGGTACTTCCACGATGTTGTCTTCACACATCCACATGAAGGTCTGCACTCCCCCATACCATTCGGTTTCCGACCTATCTCTTTGGGGGCAGCCATTAACTTGGGATAATGTTTTCTGCATTCTTTCCTTCATGAGGTATGTTTCAATTACTATCGTTTAATTGTTAGGTTCAGCCCTTCGTGCAACGTTATCGACTATTGCACTACTATGGCGTCTGCTGACTTCTCACGGTAAGCTTTACTCCGCTTCTTTCGTAAAAAAGACTATTTGAAGCGTCCGTGAGACCTCCTCGGATAAGGGCATTGTCTTTCCATCTTATACCCACTTCATTTACACCGACCGTTCCGAATAGCTATGGGGCTTTGGTCTGTGTTGCAACCTTACCCACGGTCATATGCCTTGTATGAAGTTTCTGTACGTTAGGTCAGATGTTTGCCACCGGCTTCTTTCAGATTTCACCTCACGATGAACACCCTTGCCTTTGGCTATGTAATTCCCGCTATTAAGGCTTACTCGGGACTTGCACCCGTTAGACAATGCTC
This sequence comes from Prevotella pectinovora, assembly GCF_041323955.1. Taxonomy (NCBI): domain Bacteria; kingdom Pseudomonadati; phylum Bacteroidota; class Bacteroidia; order Bacteroidales; family Prevotellaceae; genus Prevotella; species Prevotella pectinovora. The sequence goes on along the minus strand of NZ_JBGLIV010000001.1, from coordinate 1,697,415 downwards.
GTGCCGAGCATACAACAAAAAAAAGACGTAATGTATTGTCTACATTACGTCTTTCGTAGTTGCGGAGGCAGGACTCGAACATGCGACCTCCAGGTTATGAGCCTGGCGAGCTACCAACTGCTCCACTCCGCGATATTGATTATTTGTGCATTTCTTGATTGCGTGTGCAAAGGTATGAAGTTTTCGGGAAACTGCAAAACTTTTCAGCGGAAATCTTTAGTATTTGGTGTAATATTGACTTGCATCAATGGAATAATGCCGTATTTGTTGATTCGAATCGGTATTTGGAACGTTTTGATGTGTGCGGTGAAGGGATTGCCGCAATATGATAGCGTTACCGTTCAGAATGTTTGGCACGAACGTGATGGATGCGGCGGAGAGATTGCGGTGGAATGGCTTATATGGGTCCGTAATATATGGACATTTGGGTTTGGCAGATTGTTGTCTATAGGTCGGTAGTGGATATTCCGGATTCGTGCCGGAAGGGCAATATATTATAAGGTGTGCAGGGCGTCTGTGGCAGGATGAGAATTTATAACACTCAAAAACAGTCATTAGCACGTTTAATTTGTCAGGGGTGAATGCTCGTGGTAAATGCTTTGTGGATATCCAGTTTCCGTCCGGAGGTTTATGTGGCTAATAAAGGTGGCGACAGGTCGTAAACAGACTGTTGGGGTTAAAAAAGATGTAAAAACAGAACATAAATGGTTATTTATTTTGCAATTTCCATAGAAATAAATACTTTTGCACATGTTAATGGCCGTGTGCAAGAAGACGGAATGTGCATCGAGGGTACAATCGGTGTGTGTCTGAGCGCCATGGCCGGTGGAACATACACGGAACACTTATCATATTATCATGTCAATATCAAAGACCCGACAGAAGTTGGTTGATGTGGCAAGACAGTTGTTTGCCCGCAACGGACTCGAAAACACCACTATGAACGATATCGCCCAGGCTTCAGGCAAGGGGCGCCGCACGCTGTATACCTATTTCAGCAGCAAGGAAGACATCTATTATGCCGTGATAGAGGGAGAGCTGGAGCGCTTGTCGGACAAGCTTGACGAGGTGGCGGCGAGGAATGTCAGGCCTCAGGACAAGATCATCGAACTGATATACACCCATCTGAGCATGATAAAGGAAACCGTGGTGAGAAACGGTAATCTGAGAGCCGCCTTCTTTCGCAACATCTGGATGGTGGAGAAGGTGAGGAAGCATTTCGACGAGGATGAGATAGAACTCTTCCGCAAGGTGTATACCGACGGCAAGCGCGAAGGAGAGTTCGACATCGACAACGTGGAACTCGTAGCCGACATCACCCACTATTGCATCAAGGGACTGGAAGTGCCCTATATCTGTGGCCGCCTGGGTCATGGCATCACTCCTGAGGCGAGCAAACCGCTTGTCGCCAAGGTGGTATACGGTGCGCTGGGCAAGATCACGAACAAGAATTCAGACAGTGCGCGTCAGGATTGAAGCATCAGACAGTTTCATCCTTCTCCGTGCTTAGGATAAGGTGACGGGTAGATAGAAATACAGTATATACATATTATAAATATAAATACAACGAAAATGGGATTATTAACAGGTAAGACAGCACTCGTAACGGGTGCGGCACGCGGCATCGGTAAGGCTGTCGCAATGAAATTCGCCCAGGAGGGTGCAAACATCGCATTCACAGACCTCGTGCTCAACGACGATATGGCAGCAGGCCTTGAGGCCACACGCAAGGAAATCGAGGCACTCGGAGTGACCTGCCGCGCTTATGCCGGCAACGCTGCCGACTTTGCCGAGACAGAGAAGACCGTGAAGCAGATCCATGCCGACTTCGGTTCTATCGACATCCTCGTGAACAACGCCGGAATTACAAAAGACGGACTTATGCTGCGCATGACAGAGGCTCAGTGGGACGCTGTGCTGAACGTCAACCTGAAGTCAGCCTTCAATTTCATCCACGCTTGCTCTCCAATCATGTTGCGCCAGCGCGGTGGTTCTATCATCAACATGGCTTCTGTAGTGGGTGTCCACGGCAATGCAGGCCAGTGCAACTATGCCGCTTCAAAGGCCGGTATGATTGCTCTCGCCAAGAGTATCGCCCAGGAGCTCGGACCTAAGGGCATCCGTGCCAACGCCGTTGCTCCAGGCTTTATCGAGACAGCCATGACAGCCCAGCTGCCAGAGGATATCCGCAAGGACTGGATGAAGAAGATTCCATTGCGCCGTGGCGGTCAGACAGAAGACATCGCCAACGTATGCCTCTTCCTGGCTTCAGACATGTCAAGCTATGTCAGCGGTCAGGTTATCCAGATCGACGGCGGAATGAACATGTAATTCAGATACATATCTAAGGTTTAGAGAAGCTCGTCCACTGTGCCTTCATTCCGGAGGGGTAGGGGTGAGCTTCTTTTTTTTTGAAGTTTTTTATCCATCAGGCATGAACGTAGTTTACGAAGACAACCATATCATCATCGTCAACAAGCGCAGCGGAGAGATTGTGCAGGGCGACAAGACCGGCGACAAACCGCTCTCCGACACCGTGAAAGAGTATATCAAGGAGGCGTATGCCAAGCCCGGCAACGTGTTCCTCGGCGTGGTACACCGTTTAGACCGTCCTGTGAGCGGACTTGTGGTCTTTGCACGCACGTCGAAAGCCCTGTCGCGACTCAACGACATGTTCCGTACGGGCGACGTGCACAAGACATATTGGGCGCTCACCAAGAACCGTCCGCCCCACGAGGAAGGAACGATAGAGAGCTGGCTCGTGAGAAACGAGAAGCAGAACAAGAGCTATAGCTACGACCGCGAGAAGCCCGGTGCCAAGAAGGCGATACTGAAATACAAGGTGATCGGTGCGACAGACAACTACACCCTCATCGAAGTGAAGCTCCTCACCGGCCGTCACCATCAGATACGCTGTCAGCTCGCCAGCATCGGCTGTCCTATCAAGGGCGACCTGAAGTATGGTGCCAAGCGCAGCAATCCCGACGGCAGCATCTCGCTGCTCGCCCGCAGGGTGGAGTTTGTGCATCCTGTCTCCAAGCAGCCGATATGCGTTGAGGCTCCCGTTCCGGAATTGCCGGAGTGGAAGACGTTCGGGAATTGATGATTCCAGAACGGGGTGTCCCTTTGTTGGGGGCATATTTATGGCTTTATCAGTTAAAATATAAAAAATGTGAGTCTGCTCGCTTTAAATTTAGTATTTTTGCAAATCATTTGTGGAACATTTGCAAATCTATTATTGGCATAAAACATTAACAACAATATAACTTGATGAAACAATTTAGATTAGTTGACAATATACTCGGATGGCTCGCCTTCCTTATTGCGGCCTTTGTATATTGCAGCACTATCGAGCCGACAGCCAGTTTCTGGGACTGTCCGGAGTTTATTACAACAGGTTACAAACTGGAGGTCGGTCACCCGCCTGGCGCACCGTTCTTCATGCTCACCGCCAACCTCTTCTCCCATTTTGCCAGCGACCCGTCGCAGGTGGCGAGGATGGTCAACACCATGAGCGCCCTGCTCAGTGCCACGTGTATCCTGTTCCTCTTCTGGACCATCACGCATCTGACGCGTAAGTTGCTCCTCAACGGATGGGAAGACCTCACCAAGTCAAAGCTCATCGCCATCGAGGCGAGCGGAATGGTGGGTGCGCTGATATACACGTTCAGCGACACCTTCTGGTTCAGCGCCGTAGAGGGAGAGGTCTATGCCTATTCGTCAGCCTTCACCGCAGTGGTGTTCTGGCTCATACTGAAGTGGGAAGACCATGCCGACGAGCCCCATAGCGACCGCTGGCTCGTGCTCATCATGTATATGACGGGATTGAGCATCGGTGTCCACCTGCTCAACCTGCTCTGCGTGCCGGCAATCGTGCTCGTATATTACTATCGCAAATTCCCGAATGCCAACGGCAAGGGCTCTCTCGTGGCGCTCTTCATCTCGTTCATCATCGTTGCGGCGATACTCTATGGAGTAGTGCCAGGCATCATCAAGGTGGGCGGATGGTTCGAGCTCTTCTTCGTCAACACCCTCGGCTTCAGCTTCAATACAGGAGTGATAATCTACATCATGCTGCTCGTTGCCACCGTGGTGTGGGCTATCTACGAGAGTTTCAACGGCAACAACGGCTTGAGGGGCAACCTCTCGTTCGTGCTCTCCGTTGGCCTGCTCGGTATTCCGTTCTACGGATTCGGATGGTCGGCAGTGGTAATCGGAGTTGTGGTGCTTACAATATTGTATCTCGCCCTGAAATACAAGAAAGACGGAAAATACCTCATCACCGCCCGTATGAAGAACACCATGCTGCTCTCCATGCTGATGCTGATGATAGGATATTCCACATACGCCGTAATCGTGATCCGTTCTACCGCCAATCCGCCGATGGACCAGAACTCTCCGGAGGATATCTTCACTCTGGGCAGCTATCTCAGCCGCGACCAGTATGGCGACCGTCCGCTGTTCTACGGACAGGCATACACCTCACAGGTGAAATTCGACGAAGACGGACAGTATTGCATTCCTTCGAAGACCATCGGAGAACCGGTGTACCAGCGCAAGGAGAAAGCAAGCAAGGACGAGAAAGACTCATACTTCATAGTGAACACCAAAGACAAGTATAACTATGCCCAGAACATGGTGTTCCCACGTATGTACGACTCATCCCATGCCGATGCCTACGAGAGCTGGATGGGCGGAGTAGACGGATATAACGTGGACTACGACAGATGCGGAGAGCCTATCCAGGTGAAGATGCCTACACAGCTCGAAAACATCCGCTTCTTCCTTTCATATCAGTGCAACTTCATGTACTGGCGCTACTTCATGTGGAACTTCGCCGGTCGTCAGAACGACCTGCAGGGCAATGGAGAGCTGGAGCACGGAAACTGGATTTCAGGAATACCGTTCCTTGACAACTTGCGTCTCGGCGACCAGAGCAAGCTCCCTGATGACCTCAAGGAGAACAAGGGACACAACGTGTTCTATTGCTTGCCGCTGCTGCTCGGTCTTATCGGACTCTTCTGGCAGGCACTCGCCAAGGGCGACAAGGGAACAAAGCAGTTCTGGGTGGTGTTCTTCCTCTTCTTCATGACCGGACTCGCCATCGTGATTTACCTCAACCAGACACCTATGCAGCCTCGTGAGCGCGACTATGCCTACGCCGGATCATTCTATGCCTTCGCGATATGGTGCGGAATGGGTGTGGCAGCAATCATCGACCTGATAAGAGAGAAGTTCAAGAAAGACAATGTAGCATTGGCAGCAGCCATCTCGGTTGCCTGTCTGCTCGTGCCGATACAGATGGCAAGCCAGACATGGGACGACCACGACCGCAGTGGAAGATATACCTGCCGCGATTTCGGACAGAACTATCTCATGTCATTGCAAGACAAGGGCAATCCGATCATCTTCACCAACGGCGACAACGACACCTTCCCTCTCTGGTATGACCAGGATACAGAGGGAATCCGTACCGATGCCCGTGTCTGCAACCTGTCGTATCTGCAGACCGACTGGTATATCGACCAGATGGTGCGCCCGGCATACGACTCGCCGTCGCTGCCAATCACATGGCCGAGACTCGACTACTGCTCAGGCACCAACGAATACATCGAGGTGCATCCAGACGCCAAGCAGGAGGTGCTCAACTTCTATAAGGAGTATCCGGAGCAGGCAAAGGCACAGTGGGGCGACAATCCGTTCGAACTCAAGAACGTGTTGAAATACTGGGTGCGCAGCCGCGACAAGGACAGCCACTTCATCCCTACCGACACACTCTATGTGACGATAGACAAGGACGCCGTGCGCAAGAGCGGCATGATGATGGCGAGCGACACCATTCCAGACCGCATGGTAATCTCGCTGAAGGGCAAGAACGCCCTCTACAAGAGCGACCTCATGATGCTCGAGCTCATCGCACAGAGCAACTGGGTGCGTCCTATCTATGTTGCGATGACCGTGGGACAGGAGAACTACATGAACCTCGGCGACAACTTCATCCAGGAGGGACTCGCCAACCGCATCACGCCGTTTACCACAAACAAGGGCAACGCTAAGAACTTCGACACGGAGAAGACATACTACAACGTGATGAAGCGATTCAAGTTCGGCGGCCTCGGCAAACCGGGACTCTATCTCGACGAGACCGTGATGCGCATGTGTAACACCCACCGCAAGCTGATGTCGACCCTCGCCCTGCATCTCATCATAGAGGGCAAGAAAGACAAGGCAGCCAAGGTGCTCGCCTATGCCGACAAGATGATGCCGGCATACAACGTGCCGGTGAACTTCATGAGCGGAGGTCTCGACTATGCCGCCGCCTACGCCGAAATCGGCAACAAGGCGAAGGCAAAGCAGATGCTCGGATATGTGGTGAAGAACGCAGAGCAGTATGCCAACTGGTATCTCTCGCTCAGCCAAGACCGCTTCCTCATGTCGCAGCGCGACTGCATGCTTCAGCTTTATGTCTTGAACCAGGCACTTGAGGTGGCAAACAGTTTCGACCCGGCTGAGGCACGTCGCATCAACGGTATCCTGAACCGTGTGGCACAGCAGTATTCAGCAAGAGGCGGACAGATGCCGCAGGAATAAGATGAACTTTCAGACAGTCTATCGCATGACAGCCTACAACCCCATGATGACAGTGGAGTAGGGCAGAAACAGGCGATAGACTGTCTTCTCATATCATATCTCTAACGAGAAAACAACAGGACAAAATATGTTTATAGAGCAACCGGCAATATGGTTGCGCTGGCTATATCCCAGAGCGACATGGAGGATGGACAAGAATGAGCGTGCTGTATACCTCACGTTTGACGATGGTCCTATCCCCGAGGCAACACCATTCATTCTGAAGACTCTCGCAGAGTTCGGTGTCCATGCCACTTTCTTTATGGTGGGCGACAATGTGCGCAAGCATCCGGAGCTGTACGACCAGATCGTGGCGGCAGGTCATCAAGTGGGCAACCACACCTTCAACCACTGGGGAGGATTCAAGCATACCACGCGTTCCTACAGTGAGAATGTGCAGAAAGCCAACGATCTCATACATAGCCACCTCTTCCGTCCGCCACACGGATGGATGCGCTGGGAACAGTATTTCTGGGTAGGTCGCAAGTATCGCATCGTGATGTGGGATCTCGTGACCCGCGACTACAGTAAGTGGATGACAGCCGATGATATCGTTGCCAACGTGAAGCGCTATGCCCGCAACGGATCGATAATCACCTTCCACGATTCGCTCAAGAGCATCGACAAACTGCATTATGCTTTGCCAGAGTCGCTGCGCTGGCTCAAGGAACAAGGATATGAGTTCAAGACTTTTGAATAACAGATTATGGAGAATATAGGAAAAGACAAAGTGCTCGCCGCTGTGGTGCGCACTTTTTTTAAGTATTTCACTCTCGGAGTGATAGAAGGCAAGTCTGCCGACAGTGCCGACATGACCGTGTATGAGCCGAAGAACGTGAAGAAGGTGATGTCGGAGCATATCGAGGATGTGTCGAGGATTTTCAATCAGGAAGTGTTCTTCGCCATCTCCCGTATCAATTACGTGGAAGAAGAACTGGAGCGCGAGCTGCAGGCTTTCGTAGCTGCCGGCAACAAGACCACGCCGATGGATCTGATGCGCTTCGCCTGCCGTTCAGATGAGTTCTATGATGTGATGGTGAGCGAATACAAGCGCAATTTCGAGTCGCTGCTCTGTGGTTCCTTTGCCACACTCTCCAAGGCGTGTGAGGGCTTCACGGAGTGTGAGGCGCTCGGCAGCATCGCCGTAGACATGGCTGAGAATATCATAAACAGAATTGCCCACCAGGCGTATGGCGAGGGAAAGAAGCTGGTGGCAGAGTGATTCCATAGCAGTCTGTCAATATAAACTGCTTTTGTAAGATTTGCTATTCGTCCCTCCCCTACGGGGGAGGTTAGGTGGGGGCTAGTGTAATTATGCGATGGTTATCATCTGTATTGTATTCTTTTCCACTGACTTCAGCCCCCTCTCCTTCTCCCCCGTAGGGGAGATGCAGATTACTTTCTTGCATAAGTTGCTTTAGTATATTGCAGCTGCAGTTTACTTTTCTTGCATCAGAAGCTGTTAGTCTATGACGGCTCCAGATTGTCTTCTCAAACATAGGGGAAATGGTTCGAAATTGGGCACGGGGCTTGCCCATATTGGGCAAGCTGCTTTCTCACATGGGGCAAGCTGCTTTCTCACATGGGGCACGTTTCTTGCTTCGGGTGTTGCCCCTCTTGGGCATTTTTTTTGTCCATTATCAGTATAAAATAAAACGACGCGGTTCAAGGTGTTGTCCTTCGAACTGCGTCGTTTGTTTATCTTGATTGTCTTACATGTAGTGCATCATTTCCTTTGATGTTGTGCATCATTATCTTTGATGTTTCCCATCGCTGGTTTTTGATGTCATATATCGATGTGCTCCACCTCCTTTATCTTTGATGCTTCACACCAATTGAATTTAGCCTTACTGCATGTCATACACCACCTGCATCAGCTTCTTTCCGATAGCGTCAGCCTCTTCCATTGTCTGCGCCTCGCTGTAGACACGGATGATTGGTTCGGTGTTGCTCTTGCGTAGATGAACCCACTTGTCGGGGAAGTCAATTTTCACACCGTCGATGTCGGTAACCTTCACATCCTTCTCGCCGGCAAACATCTCCTTCACCTTCACGAGGATAGCGTCGACGTCGGTTGACGGAGTGAGGTCGATGCGGTTTTTGGCGATGAAATAGTTAGGGAAGGACTTGCGCAGTTCGCTCACCTTCATACCCTTCTTAGCCAGTGAAGAGAGGAAGAGGGCGATGCCCACGAGAGCGTCTCTACCGTAGTGGCTCTCAGGATAGATCACTCCGCCGTTGCCTTCGCCACCGATGAGAGCTCCCACCTCCTTCATCTTTGTCGTCACGTTCACTTCACCCACGGCAGCAGCAGTGTAGGTGCCGCCGTAGCGCTCTGTTACGTCTCTTAAGGCTCTTGTACTGCTCAGGTTAGAAACGGTGTTACCGCCACCCTTGGTGTTAGCCAGGATATAGTCGGCAACAGACACGAGAGTGTATTCCTCGCCGAACATCTTTCCGTCTTCGCAGATGAAAGCCAGACGGTCAACATCTGGGTCCACCACGATACCCAGGTCGTAGCCGCCATTTGCCATCTCGCCCATGATGCCACCGAGATTCTTCTCCAGCGGTTCAGGATTGTGGTTGAAATCTCCGTCAGGGATGCCGTTCAGAATCTTGTATTCCACTCCGAGAGCTTCGAAAAGATTCGGCAGTATGATGCCGCCCACAGAGTTGATGGTGTCTACGCATACTTTGAAATGTGCGTTCCTGATTGCCTCTCTGTCTACGAGAGCGAGGTTGAGCACAGAGTCGATATGCTTCTTGTTGAACGTGTCGTCCTTCTTGTATTGGCCCAGGTGGTCAACGTCGCAATAGTTGAAGTCTTCCTTCTCGGCAATCTCAAGCACTTCGTTGCCGTCAGCCTTTGTGAGGAACTCGCCTTCGTTGTTCAGCAGTTTCAGTGCGTTCCACTGGCGAGGGTTGTGGCTGGCTGTGATGATGATACCACCGGCAGCCTTCGACATTATAACGGCAAGCTCCGTAGTAGGAGTGGTGGCAAAACCGATGTCGAGCACGTCGTAGCCCATGCCAATCAATGTACCGCACACCACGCTGCGAACCATCTCGCCGCTGATGCGTGCGTCTCTGCCCACAACGATGGTGTTGCTGTCAGATTTTCCGCTCTTGCGGATGAATGTGGCGTATGCCGTCACGAATTTCACTATGTCCAGCGGATTCAGCGTGTCGCCTGTCTGTCCGCCTATCGTTCCGCGGATACCGGAAATAGACTTTATCAGTGTCATATCTTTGAATTCCTTTTCATTGGTGAGTGAATATTTTGTTAATTATAATCATCTGTGATGAAAAAAGGCAAGCTTTCGCCCGCCTTATTGTTTTGTATAGGTTTATCTTCCCCTTTCGTAAGTGATGTTGTACAGGCATGGATACACACCGCTCGTAGCGTATTGGTGTCCCTGTGTGTGAGGCACGATGAGTCTTACCTTGGCAATCTCGTCGCCCTCCTTCTCCGGTCTGCCCACGTTGATGTAGGTAAACGGCACGAGCCATCCGCTTGGCACCGATGTGCTGCCATAGAGCGAATACATCAGACTCTCGCCGGCTTCGAAAGAGGCGGTGAATGTGCCGCTCGTGTTCTGCACGTTCATCTTGTCTACTACAGAGATGTAATAACCGATCATGTTGGTTGACTGCAGGGAGTCGGTCAGCAAATTGTATTCCTCGTAGCGGCAGAGCACAGTGGTTGTCTCGCCCTTTTCAATCTTCTTGCCGCATCCCTTGCGTATTATCTGCATGTATACGTTGGAGTCGTCGAGATAAACGAATTCGTTTTTTGCAGTGTCGGTGACGCAGCCATTGGCTTCAAACTCACTTTCTTTCAACACCTTGATGCCTTTTTCGCTGATATAGCGGTTGATGGCATTTCTCTCGCGCTTCTTCTGGTCGGCGTATGTCTCGTCGTCGCTGCAGCTTGAGAATACCGTTACTGCTGCCACGAGCGTCATCAGGAAGTATGCTATTTTCTTCATTGTCATTTTTATTCGTTGGAATTTATCCTTGCAAAAATACGAATATTTGTTCAAATACCTATTATTCTCACTGGCTTATTACGTTACTTTAACGTGGCGTCATTGTCATGAATGCATTGTGGCTTACCAGCGGAATTCTCTGATAGCCTTGTTCACAAGCATCTCAGCTTCGTCCATCGTGCAGTTCAGATGACCGCCGGAGGCATTGAGATGTCCGCCGCCGTTGAAGTATTTTTCTGCCATCTTGTTGCAGGGGAAATCGTCTACCGACCTCAGGCTCACCCAAATGGTGTCAGGCTTCTCTGTGTCTTCGCGCAGTGAGATGCTCAGTTTCATGCCCTTTATCTGCAGCGGCATGTTGACGAGTCCCTCGGCATCGCCCTTCATGAAATGGAAATGCTTCAGGTCGCGCCTTGTCAGAGTGAAATAAGCGGCATGGTATTCTGCGAATACGTTAAGTTTGGTATACATCACGTAGCCCATCAGTCTCAGTCGCCAGAGACTGTAGTTGTTGAACACGTTGCGGTATATCTTGTCTTTGTTGATTCCCTTTGTGAGCAGTTGGCTGATGATGAAGAATATCTCCGGACGGTTGGAGTTGTATGTGAAACCTCCCGTGTCGGTCATCATTCCGCAGTATATCGGTACTGCCACATCCTTGTCCATCTCCTCGAATCCGCCAAGCTGCCATATCAGTCGGAACACCAGTTCGCATGTGCTGCACGCCTCGGGGTGAGACACGCTGATGTCGGCATCCACCGTCGGGTTCAGATGATGGTCGATAAGCACCTTGTGGGCCGTAGACTCCGTGATGAGCGGTTCCAGTTCAGCCGTCCTGCTTGCATCGTTGAAATCGAGACACAGCAGCAGGTCAGCATTGCGGGTAGCAGCTTCTGCCTCCTCCTTTTTCTTGTCGTGTCTCAGAATGTCCATCGTGCCCGGCAGCCACTGCAGGAAGTTCGGGAACATGTCGGGCACGATGACCTTCACGTCTTCCTTTCCTCTCTGTTTCAGATAGTTTGCCATACCGAGTGTCGAACCGATGGCATCGCCGTCGGGACTGCGGTGTGTGTATATTGCAATATGATTTGCTTCATCGATAAGACGGTTGAGGCTCTCTACCTCAACCTCAGTAAGTAGGTTTATGTTCATCGGGGATTTATATTTAGTTTACGAGTAGATGAGCCGGCTTGTTTGCTTGTTAACCTGCTTGTCCGCTCGTCTACTCGTATACTTGTCTACTTGTCAACTCGTCAACTTGTTAACTCGTCAACTCGTCAACTTGAAATCTTAGAACAACTTCTCTGGATAAACGCCGTCGTTGACGAGCTTCTGTATGCGCTCCACGGTTCCAGGTCTGTCTTCTGGATAAGTCACTCCGAACCAGTTGCTTGTGGTGTCGAGCACCTTCACTGTCGCTGTGCCTTCGTTGATAAGCTTGTTTACCATCAGCGGGATGAAGAACTCCGACTTCAGGTTCGTCATGTTCTCTGGTTTTGAGAGGAACTCCTTGAAGAATTCGTCGCTGTATTCGAAATAGTCAGGAGTGAATCCCCATACGTTCATGGAAACAGGAGTGTTGTCGTCTACTGTTACCCACTTGTCCTCTTCATCCATATAGCTCACCTTGCCGTCGATGCGCATTATCTTTGTGCGCTCCACAACTGTGGTGAGGTTGTCGTCGGCGTCTTTAGAGCAGATACCGCGAGAAACGGTGCCGTTCTCCGACAGGGTGTTGCCAACGCGGAATCCCACCATGGCATATCTGTTCTTGCTTCCCTCCGGCAGTTCGCTCAGGAATTTGCCAATCACCATGAAGCAGTCGCGGTTGTAGAAGTCGTCGCAGTTGATGACGCAGAAAGGTTCCTTCACCACATCCTTTGCCATCATCACCGCATGGTTAGTACCCCATGGTTTCACTCTGTCCTTAGGGCAAGAGAAACCCTCTGGCAGTGCGTCGAGGCTCTGGAAGCAGAGTTCTGCAGGGATGTGTCCCTCATACTTCTTGAGGATCTTCTCTCTGAAGTCCTCCTCGAAGTCCTTGCGGATAATGAATACAATCTTACCGAATCCAGCCTGTATGGCATCATATATAGAGTAGTCCATGATGGTCTCTCCGTTAGGTCCCAGTCCGTCAAGTTGTTTGAGCCCTCCATACCTGCTGCCCATACCGGCAGCGAGCAAAACTAATGTAGGTTTCATAATCTTAATTTTAAATGTTATATTTATGTTGTTAGTCAGAAAATCATTTTCTGTTTGCTGTCAGAATCTTCTTTAGACAGTCGTGTTAGCAGTTTATTGGAACAGTTGTATTCCAAATACTATCAGTGCGTATCTTATGAACTTGCCCACCGTCATGCTCAATGTCGTCACGGGCAGGTTGGCACGCATCAGTCCGAGTGCCACAGTTATGGCGCTGCCGATTATGGGCACGAAGGCGAAGAATGCCATCAGTGCTCCGCGTCCCGCCATGAAACGCTGTGCCCTCTCTATCTTCTCCTCTTTGATGTGGAGATATTTCTCTATCCAGTCCATGCGTCCGAAGGTGCCTATCCAGTAGTTGAACAGTCCGCCGAGCACGTTGCCCACCGTTCCGGCTATGAGTAGTATCCATGGGTCGAGTCCCATCACCTTCAGTGCTCCTATCACCACTTCGCTGTTGAAAGGCAGCACGCTGCCGGCGAGCAGTGCTGATATGAACATGCCGAGGTATCCGAATTGTGCAAGAAATTCCGTCATGGCATCAAGTTGAAAATTGTTAAACCTAATGTCGCGAGACACATCACTATGAAAGTCACGTTTGTGAGCCAGGTCCTTGTCAGCGCCACATAGTGGGCGAACAGGCAACTGGTGTTGACTATTATTATCGGCAGCAGATTGTCGAAATGCTGTGGCTGCAATATGATGAACACAAATGAGAGGATGTCCACCGTGATGAACATCTCGAATATCATCCTCGTGCGAATCTTGTCCTGGTAACTGTTGCGCATGTAGTGTATTATTCCTATCACCGCCAGCAGCAGCACCAGTCCGAATGTCGCTATGCGGTGTATGTCGAGTGCCTCATATTGCAGGAGCGGTTCAAACTGAGCCAGTTCTGCGAAGTGGTCTATGAATGCGTCGAACTGGTTGGTCACCACATAGTAGCCCACAGCAAACCAGTATGGCATCACCAGTCCGAGCACTGTAGCCCAGAACATCCTGTGTGTCAGCGCCATCATGTTTGATGCCATCAGAATCCACAGGAACGGCACGAAATACAGAATCTGCACGAAGAAGAGGCTTGCTATTCCCAGGCATGCGAATGAATAGAACGCTATTCCCGGTGCCCTCTTGTCTTGGTAAGAACGCAGCAGCGAGAGATAGAACAGTATGAAACAAGTACCCGTGGCGCAGCTCTCCAGCGAGCTGAACAGGAATGTGGCAGCACACGTCATTGCCACGAACGAGCATGACACCATGCGGCTGTATATCCTTATCAGCGAGTTGGTGTTGTTGAGCATCATCATCAGCAGCGTGGAAGCCACGAAGAACGCCAGCTGAAGGTATGCCCCTTCAGCCACGGTGCCCGCCCCCAGCCATACCGCTATGCCATAAATGATCATCACGGGAAAGGCGAAGCGGCTCTCTGCCAGTCTGTTCTGTATTCTCTTTTTCATTCAGCAGCAGTTGTTTCCTACAAGTCCTGTCCGATGTCTCTTCTGAAGTATTTGTCAGTGAAGCAGATCTTGTTTGCCTCAGTGAACGATTTCTGCAGAGCCTCCTCCTTGTCCTTTCCGTAGGAGCTCACAGCGATTACGCGTCCGCCGTTGGTCACCACTTCGCCGTCTTTCATTGCCGTGCCGGAGTGGAACACGATGCTTCCCTCCACCTGGTCAACTCCGCTGATAGGGTAGCCTTTGGCATATTTCTCTGGGTATCCGCCACTCACGAGCATTACGCATACGGCAGCCCTCTCGTCGAATTCAATCTCCTTTTCTGCGATATTTCCCTCGGCAACACCTTCGAGCAGGTCAACGAGGTCGCTCTTTATCCTCAGCATCACGCTCTCCGTCTCCGGGTCACCCATGCGGCAGTTGTATTCTATCACCATAGGGTTGCCCTCCACGTTGATGAGTCCGAAGAATATGAATCCCTTGTAGTCGATGTTCTCCTCTGCAAGTCCCTCCACGGTAGGTCTGATGATGCGGTCTTCCACCTTCTTCATCCATTCCTCCGTTGCAAATGGCACCGGTGTCACGCTTCCCATTCCACCGGTGTTCAGGCCCGTGTCATGCTCTCCGATGCGCTTGTAGTCCTTAGCCTCAGGCAGGATTTTGTAGTCCTTGCCGTCGGTGAGCACGAACACCGAGCATTCTATACCGCTCAGGAATTCCTCTATCACCACCTGTGCCGATGCGTTTCCGAACATGCCGCCGAGCATCTCGCGCAGTTCCTTCTTTGCCTCTTCCAGGGTAGGGAGGATGAGCACACCCTTTCCGGCACACAGTCCGTCAGCCTTCAGCACGTATGGTGCCTTCAGCGTTTCCAGGAATTTCAGTCCCTCTTCGAGCGATGTTCCGTCGAAAGTCCTGTATTTCGCTGTCGGAATGCCGTGGCGCTCCATGAATCCCTTTGCAAAGTCTTTAGAGCCCTCGAGCACGGCGCCCTTCTTCGACGGACCGATTACCGGAATGTCCTTCGTGCGTTCGTCGTTCTTGAAGTCATCATAGATGCCCTTCACCAGTGGGTCCTCAGGTCCTACCACAACCATGTTGACGCCGTTGTCCACGCAGAAGTTTTTCAGAGCCTCAAAGTCGTCGGCTTTGATATTCACGTTTTCGCCCACGAGAGCTGTTCCGGCATTGCCCGGAGCGATGAAGAGTTTTTCCACTTTCTTGCTCTGTGCTATTTTCCAAGCCAGTGCATGCTCGCGACCGCCGCTGCCTAAAAGGAGTATTTTCATAATCTAAATAGAGTTTCTTTTGTTTATATTTGGTGCAAAATTACAATATAAAGTGTTTATCGCCAAATAGTGACGGTGAAAAAATAACTTGGTATGTATTTTACCGTCACACAATAGTGCGTAATTATAGTTAATCATTTTTTTGTTCTTTCATGACTTCGAACATCACCTCGTCGAATGCCCTGTGTGAGAATATCGTTTGGTCAAGTGTTTCGGTGAAAAATATCTCCACGTCTGGTATCTCCGGAATCATCAGCATGAATACGCTTGTATGTAGCCACATGGAGTCTTCGTTGAAGGAGTATAGCAACTTGAACCCGTTGTAGTTCAGGTTTGCCATGTTTATCGCCTTTCTCACTGTCGATACCATTTCAAGGTTTTCCGCCGGGTATTTTCTCCAGAACGTGTCGAAGATGGTGATGAACGGTCTTTCGTTGCTCATTCTCAGGTACATCCGCTCGCCTTTGTATTCAATCCAGTATTCATCTTTGTTCTCTTTGTCCTGTTCATACTCTATGCCCTGCTTGTCGAGCAGTTGCAGACACAGGTCTTTCGTTCCCGTCCTGCTGCTTTCCATGTTGTTGTCTGTTTGTTTCATTGTCTTGTCTGTTGATGATGCTGTTGTTGATGATGCTGTTGCTGTTGAAGATTCTGTTGCTGCATCGGCCTCGATTTCCTGTTCCCTTTTATGGCTTTTGTATACCAAGCGAGCTATTCCTGCTATCACTCCAATGCCCATGCTTTTCATGAAAGTTTCCGGGTCGTCCATGCCGAATCCGTATCTCAGTATCAGATATGAGATAATCGACGTGGTCATTATTATAATGTATGTCATATTGAAGAATCTTTTTGAGTGGTTCGGATTATCATGGCGGAGCCATTGCCAGTGGTGCTCTAACATATTCCCCAAACGGTAATTAAACCGTTTGGGTTTGTATTTTACAAAGGTAGTGATAATTATCCGCAAACAAGCATACTGACGATGATTTTTATTCATCTGCTCCACGTTTTCTTTATATCCCTTATGTCAACGAGGGCCTCTGCAAATCGCAGAAGCCCTCGTTGTGATAGCAGTCTTGACTGATGTAGAGTCAAGAAAATGTGATTATCCCAAATTGGGGTTTATTTCAGATAATCCTCGAAATACTGTGTGATGCGCTCATGCAGGTGAACGCTCTTGTGACCCATCATATTGTGACCCTCGCCAGGATAAGCGAAGAAGTCAGGCTGAGTGCCGGCCTCGCTGCAGGCATTGAGGAACATGAGGCAGTTCTGTGGAACAACGGTAGGGTCGTTCATACCAGTGATGATCTGCAGTTTGCCCTTCAGATCCTTGGCCTTGTTCAGGAGCGAAGTCTTTGCATATCCCTCCGGGTTGCTCTCCGGAGTGTCCATATAGCGCTCACCATACATCACCTCATACCATTTCCAGTCGATTACCGGTCCGCCGGCAACTCCCACCTTGAACACGTCAGGATAGTTTGTCATCAGCGAGATTGTCATGAATCCGCCGAAGCTCCATCCATGAACGCCCATGCGGTCCTGATCAACGTAAGGCAGCGACTTGAGATATTCCACTCCCTTCATCTGGTCCTTCATCTCCTCCTGTCCGAGCTGACGGAATGTAGCCTGCTCGAAGTCCTTTCCGCGATGCTCGCTTCCGCGGTTGTCGAGGATGAAGAGCAGATAGCCTTTCTGCGCCATGTATGTCTCCCATGAGCGAGAGCTGTAGTGCCAGCGTGCGTCCACGTTGTGGGCGTGAGGGCCACCGTATACATAAACCACAGTAGGATATTTCTTGTTAGGATCGAAATCCACCGGCTTCACCATTCTCCAGTAGAGGTCGGTAGTGCCGTCTGCAGCCTTCAGCTTGCCGCAAGAGTATTCCGGAATGTTGTATCCCTTCTCCTTCCATGGGTCCTTGGCGTTGAGGATGCAGTGGCTCTTGCCTGTCTGAGTGTCGATAGCCACGATGCGACGGGGCACCGTAGGCTCCTGGTAGTTGTCGAGCAGGTATCTGCCGCTGGCGCTAATTGTCGAACCCTCGTGCCATCCCTTGCCGCCTTCATCGATGCGTGTGCGCTTCTTGTTGGCCACGCTCACCGAGTATACGTTCTGCTGGATAGGGCTTGCCTCGTTAGACTTGTATATGATGCTCTTTGTCTTGCTGTTGAAACCGAGCACGCTGAGCACTTCCCATTTTCCTTCTGTCAGCTGCTCTACTTCAAGTGACTCCGTGTTGGTTGCCATTCTGCTGCCGTGCATGCTGAGGGTACAGAGATACAGGTGCTTGTAGCCATCCTGACGGCTCTGCATGATGAACTGTGACTTGTCCCAAGGCAGGAACACGATAGGGTTGAGAGGCTCCACGTATTTCTCGTCCACCTCGCGATACAGTTCACCGGTCTTCTCTCCTGTCTCTGCGTCGTATGCGGTGAGGCGGCAGTCGTTCTGGTCGCGGTTCAGTTCAAACATATACACCTTCTTGCCGTCCGGTGCCCATGCCAGGTTGGTGAAATAGCGGTCAGTAGGGTCGCCGGCTTTCAGATACACCGTCTTTCCCGTCTTCATGTCATACACGCCGATTGTCACCTTGTGGCTCGTCATTCCGCACATAGGATATTTGTCAGGCTCATAGGTGGCCTCACGCTCGAAGGTGTTCACCTGAGGATAGTCAGCCACCATCGACTGGTCCATGCGGTTGAAGGCGAGCTTCGTTCCGTCCGGGCTCCAGAATGTGCCCTTCATCGAGGCGAACTCGTTGCGGTGTACTGCCTGTCCGTATACAATCTCGCGGCTGCCGTCGGTAGAGAGCTGTGTCGTCTTTCCTTCAGCGTCCATAACGTAGAGGTTGTGGTCGCTAACGTATGCCACAGCCTTCGATGCGTTGTTCCAGTCGGCAAACTCCTGTCCCTTTGAAGCCTGGCGCCATACCACCGCTTTCTTCTTGAAGTCGATGAGCATGCGCTCCTGCTTGTTGGCGATGAGCACGAGACTCTTGCCGGCGTATGGGAACTGTGCCCAGCCGAGGTTCAGTATCTTGGAATCCTCGTTGGTCTTCGCCCATGCGTTGAGCTGTGCCTCGGTGAAGAGAGTCGTCTCTTTGCCGTTGGCTTTGTTTACGAGCTTACACTCCTCAGCGTTGCGGAGCACGAGCTCGTCGCCCCACCATGTGATGTTGCGATACTCTGGAATCATGTTGTGGTAGTTCGTTCCACCGAAGTTCAGGTCTTCGAGTGAGAACTGCTTCAACTGTGCTGCTGCGTTCATAGTGATCAGAATGCAGGCGGCAGCAGCGGCAACTCGTCGTGCCACCGTCTTGATAAGGTTTTTATTCATCATTATATCAGTTAAAACTTTTTTGTTTTTCTGTCATATCCCCTGTCGAAGTTCTTTCCGCCACGTCGGTCGCCACGGTCATACTTCTTTCCGCCCTTGTCGTAGTTCTTGCGTGCGCGGCGGTTGTCGTCGTCGTCGAAATCACGGCGGGTCTTCGTTCTCGGCTTCTTGTCAGCCTTCTTGCCGAAGTTCAGTGCGTCGGCATACGGGCTCTTGCGGAATTTGAACGAACGGATGTCTTCCTCCTCGTCCAAATGCTCCAGTTCGTCGAGACGCTTCTTGAATTCGCGGTGCTCCTTGAAGCGGTGCTTTTCAGCCATCTGCTTCTTCTCCTCTTCAGTCTTCAGGATGTTTCCCTCGCTGCGGAACTCGCGGAAACCGCCTTCGAACATCAGGTATTTGCGGAACTCGCATTCCAGCGAACCATTATAGAGAGGAATCTTCTGCGACGGTTTCAGTCCGATCTCGTCGAAACACTCCTTGCGGTAGCTCAACACCCAGGCCTCGCCGTTCTTGAAGTTGCGCTTCAGCGTCTCTCCAATCATCTTGTATGTTCCGAGCAGGTTCGGTGTAGAGATACGCTCGCCGTATGGCGGGTTGGTTATCATGAAAGCCTTGCCCCCAGGCTGCTTGAAGTCCTTGAAGTCGGCACATGTGATTGTCACGTCCTTGCTCAGTCCGGCAGCCTTAACATTCATGATGGCAGTGTTCACAGCCTTCATGTCCACGTCAGAACCGTAGATGTGATGTGTGAACTCACGCTCCTGCGAGTCGTCGTCGTATATGCTGCTGAAGAGGTCAGCATCGAAATCCTTCCATTTCTCGAATGCGAACTCCTTGCGGAAGAGTCCAGGTGCCATGTTGCGTGCTATGAGGGCGGCCTCCACAACGATAGTTCCCGAACCACACATCGGGTCGTAGAAGTCAGTGTCGCCCTTCCATCCCGACATGAGGATCATTCCGGCAGCCAGCACCTCGTTCAGAGGAGCTTCCACCGATTCCTGTCTGTATCCGCGACGGTGCAGGCTCTCACCGCTCGAGTCGAGCGACAGCGTGCAGCGGTCTTCGGCGATGTGCATGTTGAGGCGTATGTCGGGGTTCGACACCGAGATGTTCGGACGGCTGCCTGTCTTCTCTCTGAACTGGTCAACGATGGCGTCCTTCACTTTGTATGCCACGAACTTAGAGTGGCGGAACTCGTTGGAGAATACCACGGAGTCAACGGCGAAGCTATCTTTCAGGTCGAGATACTTGCTCCAGTCAATCTTCTTCACCTCGTTATAAACATCATCGGCGCTCTGGGCCTTGAAATGCTTTATCGGTTTTAGGATACGAATCGCCGTGTGCAGTTGGAAGTTAGCGCGATACATCATCTCCTTGTCGCCAGTGAACGACACCATGCGGCGACCAATCTCTACGTTGTTAGCTCCGAGTTGCGTTAGCTCCTGTGCCAATACGGGCTCAAGACCCATGAAGGTTTTGGCGATGAGCTCAAATTCCTGTTCCATTATTGAATTAAAAATCTATGATACTTATTTGCTTATTGTCTTGAGAGTGTGTTTGTATTGACACGGTAACACCGCCGGATGTACTGATATAAAATAAGGTGGGAAACGCTTCAAAATTTCCTCAATGCCATTGTCCGAAAGCAATCCTTTACCATCGCAATGCAGTCGTAGACGGCCTCCCGTGGAGCATTCCGGAGATAATAGACTCTCCGCCGCCTGTTTCAGAATGTCTGTAGTTTTGTCGATTCCCATCATGTGATAAAATTGTCAATTTTCCATCTGCGATAAAAAATGTCAATGCGTGTGCAAATTTACGTCATTTCTCTTTAAGTGCCAAATCTTTTTTATGGAAAGACTATAATTGTGGTGAAAGGAACTGGCTGTAGATTCGGAAATCCGAAAACCCAGAGAGAAACCAAATATATGTCAGCGGCGCGTTGTTCGCTTTGGTCTCCTAATTCACAAATCGCTTGCCACAGTGCATGTGATTTGTAATATACGCTTGACAAAGGGTAGGGTAAATCTCATTTTATCGAATAGTTAATAGACTTTTAAAATCCAAATTATATGATAATATAAATACTTTTTATATCTTTGCCGAGAATTTGTTTCCAATGGTATAAGTGTCTTAGCAAAATAATTAAACAAGTATTTTATGACAAAATTTGTTAGATTAAGTCGTGGACTTGACATCAACCTTGCCGGCAAGGCAGAAAAGACAAAGCGCGTCTTGAAGCCCGGCGAGGTGTATGCCCTCACGCCATCCTCTTTTGAGGGAGTAAAACCAAAGGTGATGGTGAAAGAAGGCGACAGAGTCAAGGCTGGCGATGTATTGTTCATCAACAAAGACTATCCCGAAGTGGGATTCTCTTCACCGGTCAGCGGAGAAGTTTGTCTTGTAGAACGCGGCGACCGTCGAAAGCTCCTCAGCGTGAGGGTGAAAGCCGACGCAAATCAGGAGTTTGTTGATTTCGGAGTGAAAAACGTAAAAGAGATGACCGGCGACGATGTGGAGAAGTCACTTCTCGAAGCGGGCCTCTTCGGTTATATCAACCAGTTGCCCTATGCCGTGTCAACCAATCCGCAGACAAAGCCTAAAGCTATTTTCGTTTCCGCTCTCAGGGATATGCCGCTGGCAGGCGATTTCGAATTCGAACTTGAGGGACAGGAGAAAGATTTCCAGACAGGACTCACGGCGCTCAGCAAGATGGCGAAGACCTATCTCGGCGTCGGCGACAAGCAGAACATAAGCGCTGCCGATGTGGAGGTGGTGACCTTCAAGGGCAAGTGCCCGGCAGGCAACGTGGGAGTGCAGGTCAATCACATCGACCCCGTGAACAAGGGCGAAGTGGTATGGACCGTAGACCCTACGGCGGTGATATTCTTCGGCAGACTCTTCAATAGCGGCCGCGTGGACCTCCGTCGCACGGTAGCCCTCGCCGGTTCTGAGGTTACAGCCCCATGCTACGCCGACATGCTCGTGGGCCAAGACATCGAAACCCTCGTGGCAGGAGCCTACCGTGGCGACAACGTGCGCATCATCATGGGCAACCCTCTGACAGGCAAACCGGTGGAGAAAACTGCCGACACAGGTGCTGCATCATACAGCCGTTTCCTCGGCGCACACACCAGCGAGGTGACGATAATCCCCGAAGGCAACGACGCCGACGAGCTGGCAGGCTGGATAATGCCACGCCTGAAGCAGTTCAGCGTGTCGAGAAGCTATTTCTCATGGCTCTTCGGCAAGAACAGGGAGTATCGCCTCGATGCCAGAGTGAAAGGCGGCGAGCGCCACATGATAATGAGCGGCGAATACGACAAGGTGTTCCCTATGGACATCTATGCCGAATATCTCATCAAGGCAATCATCGCCGGCGACATCGACAAGCAGGAACAGCTCGGCATATATGAGGTGAGTCCTGAAGACTTCGCCCTGGCAGAGTTCGTTGACTCCTCCAAGCTCGAGCTGCAGCACATCGTGCGTCAGGGACTCGACATATTGAGAAAGGAAAACAGCTAACTATAAATACAACAGACCATGTCATTTTTAAGAAACTATCTGAACAAAATAAAGCCGAACTTCGAAGAAGGCGGCAAGCTGCATTCGCTGCGCAGCGTCTTCGATGGCTTCGAGACATTCCTATATGTCCCGAACACCACATCGAAGAGCGGCACCAATATCCACGATGCCATTGACTCAAAGCGAATAATGAGTATGGTGGTAATCGCACTGCTGCCGGCACTCCTATTCGGAATGTATAACATCGGCTACCAGAACTATGCCGCAGCACACCAGACAGGCACCCTCCTGGAGATGTTTGCCTACGGATTTCTCGTGATGCTGCCCAAGCTGCTCGTCAGCTATGTGGTAGGTCTGGGAATAGAATTTGCCTGGGCACAGTGGAAAGGTGAGGAGATACAGGAAGGCTACCTCGTCAGCGGTATCATCATCCCGATGATTCTCCCCGTTGGCTGCCCGTTGTGGTGTATCGCCATCGCAGTGGCATTCGCCGTAATCTTCGGTAAGGAAATCTTCGGCGGTACCGGTATGAATATCTTCAACGTGGCACTTCTCGCCCGTGCGTTCCTCTTCTTCTCTTATCCTACGAAGATGAGCGGCGACTCGGTGTGGGTTGCCACCGACAGTATCTTCGGACTCGGCAACACGCTGCCCGACGCCTTCACCTGCGCCACTCCTCTCGGACAGATGGCACAGGGCTCTGCACCGTCGGCATCGCTTTTCGACAGCATCGTGGGACTCATTCCCGGCAGTATCGGCGAGACCAGTGTCATAGCGATAGCCATCGGAGCCGTGATACTCCTCTGGACAGGCATCGCCTCATGGAAGACTATGCTCAGCGTGTTCCTCGGCGGAGGCGTGATGGCAGCGATTTTCCAGGCCACAGGACAGACCCCTGTGGAGTGGTATGAGCATATTGTGCTGGGCGGATTCTGCTTCGGTGCGGTGTTCATGGCTACAGACCCTGTGACATCGGCACGCACCGAGACCGGCAAATGGATATACGGCATACTCATCGGCGCACTCGCCGTAATCATCAGAGTGATGAACCCCGGATATCCAGAGGGAATGATGCTCGCCATCCTCTTCGGCAACATGATGGCTCCGGCAATCGACTTCTATGTTGTTGAGGCAAACATC
The DNA here is from genome assembly GCF_041323955.1 of Prevotella pectinovora. Taxonomy (NCBI): domain Bacteria; kingdom Pseudomonadati; phylum Bacteroidota; class Bacteroidia; order Bacteroidales; family Prevotellaceae; genus Prevotella; species Prevotella pectinovora. Next base: position 1,673,844 of record NZ_JBGLIV010000001.1, on the reverse strand, counting down.
AGCAAGAGAATGAAACGAGCCAAGAAATAACAATAAGGTATAAAATACTGATTATGAACAAGAATAGCAATACATACATCATAGCATACAGCTGCATAATGGTTGTAGTGGTGGCTTTCCTGCTCGCCTTTGTGAGCAGTTCGCTGAAGCCGGCGCAAGACGTCAACGTGGCGCTCGACAAGAAGAAGCAGATACTTGCCGCCCTCAACATCCGCAACCTCTCCGACCAGGAGAGTGCCGAACAGTATGCAAAAGTGGTAGACCGCGACGCTGTCATCAATGCCGACGGCAAAGAGATAGCCAAGGGCGGAAAAGGTGGCGAGACTGCAGGATTCCTTCTCAACAGCGCCGACTACAAGGCAGGCAAACTCGCAGTTTATTACTGCACCGTAGACGGCAAGCACAAATTCGTGGTGCCTGTTTACGGTATGGGACTCTGGGGACCAATCTGGGGATATATCGCCGTGAACGAAGACTGCAACACCATCTATGGCGCATACTTCAACCATGAGGGCGAGACAGCCGGACTGGGAGCCGAAATCAAGGATTCAAAGGCTTGGCAGGACCTCTTCCGCGGAAAGACCATCTATGGCGCCGACGGCAAACCGGTGATAAAGGTGAAGAAGGCGAGCGAAGTAAAAGACAAGAGCTGCGAGGTCGACGCCGTTACGGGAGCTACCCTCACCTCGGTGGGAGTGAGCGACATGTTGCAGGAGGGCTTCGCAAAATACAGGAAACTCTTCGCCGGACAGACCTCACAGACTGAAGCCAACGACGCTGGCGACGGTGAGAAAAAGTAATCATTTAAAGAAGCAATGATAATATGGAAAATAAAATAAAAAGCGTTTTCACAGCGCCTCTCAATTTCATGAACCCGGTGCTCGTTCAGGTGCTCGGTATCTGTTCGGCACTCGCCGTCACGTCGCAGCTCAAGCCTGCCCTTGTGATGGGACTTGCCGTGACCGTGATCACGGCATTCAGCAACCTCATCATCTCGCTTATCCGCAACACCGTGCCAACGCGTATCCGTATCGTGGTGCAGCTCGTTGTGGTGGCAGCCCTCGTTACCATCGTGAGCCAGGTGCTCAAGGCATACGTCTATGATGTCAGCGTGGAACTCTCTGTCTACGTAGGTCTCATCATCACCAACTGTATCCTTATGGGTCGTCTTGAGGCTTTCGCCATGCAGAACAAGCCCTGGCCGTCGTTTGTCGACGGTTTCGCCAACGGACTCGGCTACGGCATCATCCTCGTGGTGGTGGGAGCGGTGAGAGAGCTGCTCGGCAGAGGAACGCTGCTCGGATTTGAAATCCTGCCAAAGAGTGTTTACGAAATGGGATATTTGAACAACGGAACGATGACCATGCCTGCCATGGCGCTCATCCTCATCGGAGTGGTGATATGGATTCATCGTGCTTATTTTTACAAGGAGGAGAAGTAAATGGAACACTTGATAAACCTTTTCTTTAGGTCCATCTTCGTGGACAACATGATTTTCGCATTCTTCCTCGGCATGTGCTCGTTCCTTGCCGTATCCAAGAACGTGAAGACATCGCTCGGTCTCGGCGTCGCCGTGACGTTCGTGCTCGTGGTCACCGTGCCTGCCAACTACCTGTTGCAGACCAAGGTGCTCGGCCCCGACTGTATCATCAAGGGGGTAGACCTTAGCTATCTCTCGTTTATCCTCTTCATCGCGGTAATCGCCGGCATCGTGCAGCTGGTGGAGATGGTGGTTGAACGTTTCTCGCCGACTCTCTATGGAGCGCTCGGTATCTTCCTGCCCCTCATCGCCGTTAACTGTGCCATCATGGGAGCGTCGCTCTTCATGCAGCAGCGCATCAACCTCGACCCTTCAAACACCCAGTATCTGGGCAGCGTGGGCGACGCCTTCGTATATGCCCTCGGTTCTGGTCTGGGATGGATTCTCGCCATCGTGAGCATGGGAGCCATAAGGGAGAAGATGCAGTATAGCGATGTGCCGAAGCCATTACAGGGACTCGGAATCTCGTTTATCGTCGTAGGACTCATGGCGATAGCGATGATGTGTTTCTCGGGATTGAAAATATAGACGAGTAGATAAGTTGACAGAATAACTTTAACAGAATTCAAACAATGAACATCAGTTATATATTGGCCAGCATCGGAGTATTCCTTGCAGTGATACTCGTGCTCGTGATAGTGCTGCTGGTCGCAAAGAAATATCTTAGTCCGAGCGGCAAGGTGACAATCACCGTCAATGGCTCCAACGTGATTGAAGTGGAGCAGGGCGACACTGTGATGAACTCCCTCAACGACAACGGCATCCATCTGCCGTCGGCTTGCGGCGGAAAGGCAAGCTGCGGACAGTGCAAACTCCAGGTGCTGCGTGGAGGCGGCGAGATTCTCGATTCCGAGAAACCGCATTTCTCGCGCAAGGAGATTAAAGACAACTGGCGTCTGGGATGCCAGGTGAAGGTGAAGGGCGACATGGAAGTGAAGGTGCCCGAAGAGGTGATGGGAGTGAAGGAATGGGAATGCACGGTGATAGAAAACCGCAACGTTGCCACCTTCATCAAGGAGTTCACCGTGGCTCTGCCAAAGGGAGAGCACATGCACTTCGAACCGGGATCCTACGCTCAGATCCGTATTCCAGCCTTCGACATGGATTTCGACAAGGATATCGACAAGTCGCTTATCGGCGATACATATATGCAGGCATGGAAAGACTTCGGACTCTTCTCGCTGAAATGCAAGAACACCGAGCCTACCATCCGTGCTTATTCTATGGCAAACTATCCCGATGAGGGCGACATCATCATGCTCAACGTTCGTATCGCCACGCCGCCTTTCAAACCGAAAGACCAGGGCAAGGGATTCCTTGATGTCAGTCCGGGTATCGCCTCGTCATACATCTTCTCGCTGAAGCCGGGCGACAAGGTCGTCATGTCGGGACCTTATGGTGAGTTCCGTCCGCAATACGACACCAAGCGCGAGATGATATGGGTGGGCGGAGGCGCCGGAATGGCTCCGCTGCGTGCTCAGATCATGCATATGCTGAGAACGAGAAACTGCCGTGACCGTGAGATGCACTATTTCTATGGAGCGCGTGCACTGGAGGAGATACCGTTCCTCGACGACTTCCTGCAGCTGGAGAAGGAATATCCTAACTTCCATTTCCACCTCGCCCTCGACCGTCCGGACCCGAAGGCAGATGCAGCGGGAGTGAAGTATACGCCGGGCTTCGTGGCTCCTGTGATGGGCGACACCTATCTCAAGCAGCATGAGGACCCTGAGGATTGTGAGTATTATCTCTGCGGACCGCCAATGATGGCGAAGACCGTGCTCGACCTTCTGCATTCACTCGGAGTGGAAGACGATATGATTCGTTTCGATAATTTCGGAGGATAATAAGAACAGACCTCCGACAACAATAAAGAGGGTGTGTCATATGTCTGTGACGCACCCTTTTTGTTTGACTAGCATGTGTGTTGTCTAATGGGTGCAAGTCCCTTACGAGCCCTAGTAGTGGGAATCGTCTAGCCAGAGAGACAAGGGTGTCCGTGGTGACGCGGAATCTGAAAGAAGTCAGCGGCAAATATCTGACCCAACGCACAGAAACTTGATATAAGGCTACTTACAGGGATAAGGCTGCAAAAAGAGTCAAAGTCCAATAACTACTCGGAACTGCATGTAGTAAATCAAGTGGGTATAAGATGGAAAGACAATATGCTTAACTAGTGAGGTCTCACGGACGCATGGGTGAAGATGAGTTATTCGATGCACCATGACGGAGTAAAGCTTGCCGTGAGAAGTCAGCAGAGGTCATAGTACCCAAGGCACGTGTGCCTATAGGGAAGGACTGAATCGTGCAGTGTAACAGTAAATGACTGCTACCTTGAGAGTCTTTTGTAGTCAGATGTCCGAAAAGGAACTCTCTATTTACAAGATAGGACGGAATCCGACAATAGAATAGAAGTGACGTATCTCGAAGGGATGACTGAAAACAACTTGTCACACACCGTGAGGTGTAAAAGCACGAAACCGCCGTATGCGGAACCGCATGTACGGTGGTGTGAGAGGTCGGTAAACATGAAAGTAGGAGATAAACACCTATGATTAGTGTTTACCTCCTACTCGATAAATAAAAATGTTTTTTAAAGATTTCGTATCTGTGAAAAGGCAAAAAATAAAAAGGGGTGCGTCACAGACTTATGACACACCCTCTTGAAGCATTTTATTTCACTTTCACTTCTATCACATTCTTCGCAGCATCGGCACTCGAACCACCTACGAAGATCTGATATTTGCCGGGAACCACACGCATGGTATTGGTCTGGGAATCCCAACCTTCGAAACTCTGACGAGGCAGACTGATGGTTACCTGCTGCTTCTCGCCTGCCTTCAAAGTAATTCGCTTGAAAGCTTTCAAGGTCTTGATAGGACCCTCAGCATCATCCATTCTACGGATGTAAACCTGAGCCACTTCCGTTCCTTCCCTATTACCTTTATTAGATAAAGAGAAACTCAAGGAATAAGCCGAAGAATTCTTCATTTTTCGTTCTTCATTCTTCACTCTTCGTTCTTCACTCTTAACTTTCTTCAATGTCGGCTTTCCATATTCATACGATGTATAGCTCAATCCATGTCCGAATGGGAAGAGAGTCTCGCCCCTAAAGTAACGGTAGGTGCGATTCTTCATCGTATAATCGAGGAAATCAGGAAGATCATTCACGCTCTTATAGAAGGTTACCGGAAGCTTGCCCGATGGATTCACCTCGCCAAAGAGTACCTTTGCCACGGCTTCTCCACCCCGTTCGCCCGGATACCAAGCCTGAAGGATAGATTCCGCATTCTCTGTTTCTGGAACCATGGCAATGGCACTGCCTGAACAGTTGACGAACACCACTCGCTTGCCAGCCCGATGCAACATCTCCATCACCTTGCGCTGAGCCTGAGGCAATTCGATATCAGTTCTGTCGCCACCCTTGAAACCCGGCTCAGAAACCTTCATCTCCTCACCCTCAAGACTAGGAGAGATTCCGCCTACGAAAACCACCACGTCAGCATCGCCAACCTCAGCCAGAAGCTGAGACTCGGTTGGCGTATAGTTCTTCACAATGTCAAACTGCATCACCGCCATATCGGTCTTCTGGAAATAATCCACCTGTATCTTCATCGGCTTTCCCGCCTTCACGGAAATTGGCTTGTTGAGCATCTGCACACGGGCACGTCCCTTCCATACATTCGCCACCGTATCGCCATCAATGATGAGCCGGTAACCATCATCGCACCCCATTCTGACGTTCAAGGTTTCATCCTCTTCCGGAGTAAACACGCCCTCGTATCGGGCAGAGAAATCCGTAAGATTCACTCCCGGTGCAAAGACGGTATTTCCACCATTGCTCTGGTTGATAGGCGAAGTCATCATGGCTGTAGCCACCGGCTCGCCCTTCATCTCAGAATTGTTCCAATAAGTAGCCTTCATCCCCTTGCTACCATCGGCAGAAGTCAGGAGATTGAATCGGCTTTCTGAAACTTCATTTCTTGTCAACGTGCAGGCAGGAATATACTTGGCTTCCTTCACATATTTTCTTATGCCCTGCAGGATGGTGGTGGTAGAAGTAGGATAACCCGAATAGTTGCCCCATTGCATGATGGAATCGTTGGCATTTGGCCCCATCACGACGATCTTCATTCCTGCTGATTTCAGCGGCAGAAGATTTTTCCGGTTCTGAAGAAGCACGATTCCCTCTTCTGCCATCTTCTCAGCCAAATCCTTATGCGCCTTGCTGGCGATGACGGAAGATGGAATCTGAGTCCAAGGCACGTTCTTGTCCTGATCGAAATCACCCAGGCGGAAACGGGCTATCAGCAGGCGCTTCAAGCTCTCGTTCACCTTTTCCTCGCTTATCATTCCTGTCTTCACCGCCTCAGGAAGCGAACGGTAAACGCTTCCGCATTCCACGTCGGTTCCGGCACCAATTGCCTGCGCCGTAGCCTCAGCCGGAGTCTTCGCCGTACCATGTCGGCCGGGCACATAAAAGTCGTTGATGGCTCCGCAATCGGAAGTTATCAATCCCTTGAATCCCCATTCATCACGAAGAATCTGTCGTTCATACCTGGCATTGCTGCAACAAGGTGCTCCGTCAATCCGCTGATAGGCGCACATCACCTCTGCCACATTTGCATCCTGCACCAGTGATTTGAAGGCAGGCAGATAAGTCTCCCACAAATCACGCTCAGGCAAATCCTCTACATTGAAACTGTGCCGGTTCCATTCCGGACCACTATGAACGGCAAAATGCTTGGCACAGGCCAGGAGCTTGACGTATTGGGGAGCCTGTGAGGAAGCCGGAGCCAGAACTCCCGGAGCCGACATCGGTTTGCCATCAAAGGTCTGTCCCTGCAAACCATTCACCACAGCAAGTCCCATTCTTGTGGTCAGATAAGGATCTTCTCCATAAGTTTCCTGTCCACGTCCCCATCGTGGGTCGCGGAAGATATTGATATTCGGAGTCCAGAAACTCAGACTCTGGTAGCGCTTGATGTTGCCGCTCTTCTTCGCCTCCTGCGCCTTGGCTCTTGCCTCATCGCTCACGGCAGTAAACACCTTATATAATAAGGTATCGTCCCACGAAGCCGCCATGTGCATCGTGATAGGAAAAACGGTAACAAATCCGTTTCGTCCCACTCCATGCAGCGCCTCGTTCCACCATTGAAACTGTGGAATGCCCAATCGGGCAATGGCTGGCGAAGTATCCATCATCAACTTCATCTTCTCTTCCAAGGTAAGACGGGAAAGCAAATCATTGGCTCTAGCCTCAACAGAAAGGTTCGTATTCTGATAAGGAAGCAGTTGCTGGGCACTGGCTGAAAGCGACATCGCCATCAGCATCGCCATAGAAAGTAGTTGTTTCTTTATTGATTTTTTATAATTTATTTGATTCATGCATTGATTTTTAAGTTGGTGACCAAGTTACACATTTTTTTTTGAGGATTCCAAAGCTTACTCCTAAGGAGGAGACAAAGGCTACCAAGAATATTGAAGTCAAATAACAATTTCGCATAAATGATTGAGGAGGGTGTGTCATAAGTCTGTGACGCACCCTTTTCAGTGCGTGTGATAAGAATATACTGTTGCTGTCAGGTAAGACCTGCATAAAGACCCTATTCCGGTTGGTCTTTTTCATTTTGCAAATAGCCAAATCACAATCCTTGGCAAGGACAACAAAATGTAAAGGAAATGATTACTATCCGTGCCCAAGTGGGGCAAGCAGCTTGCCCCTGTTGAGAAAGCAGCTTGCCCCTGTTGGGCAAGCACCGTGCCCCAAAATGGACAAAAGTATCCATGGAATGAGGCTTTTATGTCAATACAGATAGAACATCCTTTCCATCATCTGCCATTTCTGGTCAGACGTGGCATCGGCGGCACATTCCTGGAACATCGCCACATGGCGTTCCCATTCCTCCTGTCGGGGCAGGGTGGCAAGACGCGCCATCGCCTCGTCCCAGCAGAAGTCAAGCGGAGCGTCGACGATCATCACAAGACGGTTGCCAAGGATGTATATCTCCATCTCCAGTATTCCCACTGCTTTTATTCCCTCTTCTATCTCTCGCCAGAAATGATCCTTGTCGTGAGCCTTGCGGTATTCCTTCATCAGTTCTGAGTCGTCTTTCAGTTGCATGGTCTGTACGAAACGCTTCGTTGGCTGTCCGTACTCCTTGCTCTTGTATCCTTCCGTGTTCATAATAGTATTCTGTTAGTTGTAATCATTCAATGCTTGTATATTAGCTTCTTTATTCACAATAATGGTGTCATGTAAAGCGGAAGATATGTGATACCATCTTCCACCTTGTAGTCGGCTGCATGCAAAACCGTAGGAGAGGTCATGTATTCTCCAAACTTCTTCATACACTTTGTTATGGAAGACAATGTATAGTTCTTGCCACTTTTTACTTCTATCGGGCGAATATTATGACGTGTTGTCACTTTGTCCTTTTGGAGCAAGAAGTCTATCTCCATACGGTTTTCGGCTTCTTCGGATGACTTACTATAGAAAAAGAGTTTGTTGCCGCTGGCAGTCAGCATTTGTGCCACAATATTCTCAATGAGCATCCCTTCGTTCACCTCAAGTTTTCCAAAGAGCAGTTTCTGATAAATCTCTGACGAGACAATACCCTTTTCGTCAAAAGCGTGACTGATTAATAAGCCCGTATCGTTCATGTAGCACTTCAGAGTGGTACGGTCTTCATTCATCTTCAGTCCGATGTTCGGCTCAGTCGAGTTGTAGCAGATGTTGACAACTCTTGCGTCCTTCAGCCAGAAGAAAGCATCATCCCAATCACGATATTTTGCACCTGGTTTTAGAGCTGACAGACGGAACTTTTTCTCATGCGTTGAAAGTTGAGGAGGAATCTGATCGAAAACAGACACCACCTTGTCGGCAATCTCACTTGCGTAATTGAAGATGTCGTTACGGTAGATGGTCAGCACGTCGCGCTTGGCGGCATCTACGGCATCGAAATCTTTCGTCTCTACATACTTCTTGACGGCTTGTGGCATTCCTCCCACTATCATATAGAGACGAAATACATCCATAGCCTGACGATGGAAAGCCTGTCCCATTGGCTTCTTTTCTGCATACATCTTACGTATCAAGTCCATCAGCATGTCGTTACCAGTGGCCCATAGAAACTCTTCAAAGTCCATTGGGTACATCTGTATAGGGCGCTCTTCGGATGGTAGTACGATGCCCTGCGTATTTTTCTTAATGCTTACCAGCGATCCGGTCTCAATGTAGTCATATCTACCATCTTTCACCAAGAACTTGATGGCAGCTCTCGCCCTAGGACACAGCTGCACCTCGTCAAGAATGATAAGCGACTTGCGTTCGTGTAGCCTCACCTTGTAATGCTGACTCAGATAGAGAAACAGCATATCAAGGTCTTCCAAATAGAGGTCGAACCAGTCTCTGACCATTTGCGGAGCCTTGTTGAAGTCGATGAGAATATATGACTCGTATTCATTCTTGCCGAACTCTTCTACGATATAACTCTTACCGATGCGTCGTGCACCCTCTATGAGCAATGCCACTTCGCCGTTTCTTTTCTCCTTCCAGTCAAGGAGCTGTTTGTATATTTTTCTCTTCATAGTAACGCCTTTTACACCTATTCAAAATATCTATCCCCTATACGATACACCTTTTTGAGATTTTTGACTGTGCCAATATACACCTTTTTGAGATTTTTAATTGCGCATATATACACCTTTTTGAGATTTATCGCAGTGCAAATATACACCTTTTTGAGATTTTTTGCAAGTGTAACGTTGAAAACTTATTGGTGGTGCTATAAGACTGTTATTATTTGTGACTATATATTTGTTTGTTGCAGAATCTTCATATATTCGTCGTAGGAGATATGCTCGCCGCCCATGGTCTTCAGGTGAGGAGTCTCAAACTGGCAGTCGATGAGCTTGCCGCCATTGTCCTTCATGATGTTTGCCAACTCTATCAGTGCCAGTTTCGAAGCCGACGGCACGAGTGAGAACATGCTCTCACCGAAGAAAGCCGCTCCGATGTTCACACCGTAGAGACCGCCTACGAGCCTGTCGTCCTTGTCCCACACCTCCACGCTGGCAGCGAAGCCCTGTTCGTGTAGCGCCTTGTATGCCTTTATCATATCTTCGCCGAGCCATGCTCCAGCCTCGTTGTAGCGCAGCTGACTGCAGTTGCTTATCACTCCGTCGAAGTCGCGGTTGATGCTCACGGAGTATTCCTGCTTCCTCATCAGAGTGCGCATGGAGTGGCTCACGTGTATCTTGTCGGGGAATATCACGAAGCGGTCCATGGGACAGTACCACCATATTTCCTTGCAGTCGCGGAAACTGTACCATGGGAATATGCCGTTGCTGTATGCCAGCAGCAGGCGGTCGATGCTCAGGTCGCCGCCCACGGCAAACAGTCCGTCGTCTTCGCCCAGCCTCGGGTCGGGGAAGGCTATTGTGGAGTCTAATCCGAATATCATATTGTCAGTATGCCGTTACGGTTTGTGGTTTATGCATTATCTGCCGACTGGCTTTTTGAACCGCTTCTGACAGCCATCACGCCATTGTTGAAGTCCACTGCCAGAGTGCTGCCCTTCTTTCTCTTTCCAAACAGAATCTCGCGCATTATCAGCGGTTTCAGTTCGTGGGCAATCACGCGGTCAGCCTCTCTCGCTCCATATTCCTTGGTGAAACACTTCCCGAGCATGTGTTCGAAGGCAGCGTCGCTGATCTTCAGGGTCAGTTCCTTTGCAGCCACCTTGTCCTTCAGTTCCTTCAGCTTCTTGTTGAGGATCAGGCGTGCCATGTTCTTGTCCATCTCGTTGAACACCACGATGTCGCTGAGTCGGTTGATGAACTCCGGCTTGAAAGTCTTCTTCACCTGCTTCATCATCGCCTCACCTTTCGTCACATTTCCCGTGAATCCCACGTTGGCCTGTGCGGCGAACTGTGCTCCGGCGTTTGATGTCATTATGAGGATCACGTTGCGGAAGTCAGCCTTCTGTCCGCGGTTGTCGGTCAGACGGGCATAGTCCATCACCTGCAGCAGTATGTTGTATATGTCGCTGTGAGCTTTCTCAATCTCGTCGAGCAGCAGCACGCAGTTTGGAGTCTTCCTGATGGCGTCGGTGAGCAGACCGCCGTCCTCATATCCCACGTATCCCGCCGGCGAACCGATAAGTTTCGCCACGGCGTGTTTCTCCGTGTATTCCGACATGTCGAAGCGCACGAGCTCCACTCCGAGCACTTTTGAGAGCATACGTGCCACCTCCGTCTTTCCCACTCCCGTAGGACCGACGAAGAGCAGCGAGGCGAGCGGTTTGTCGTCTTCGGTGAGACCTGCTTTAGCCATCATCACCGCCTCCGTCACTTCGTCAATCGCCTTGTCCTGTCCGTAGATGCTTTCGAGCATCCTCTCGCGCAGGGTCATCAGCGCCCCGTTGTCCTCCTCCTTGAGAGCCGTAGCCTGAATCTTGCACACCTTGACGAGGATGTCGTCGATGAGGCTTTTCGTCACCCACGACCGGCGGCGGTTCTCCACTGGGTGTACCTCCAGATAAGCCCCCGCCTCGTCGAGAAGGTCGATGGCCTTGTCGGGCAGGCAGCGTCCTGATATATGCTTCGCACTGGCTGTCACGGCATATTCCAGAGCCTCCTTGCGATACGACACCTTGTGGTATTTCTGCAGGCTCGGCTGCAGTCCGGTTACTATCTTTATCGCCTCCTCAACCGAAGGCTCCTTGATGTCGATGGTCTGGAAACGGCGCGTCACTGCACCGTCCTTGAGCATCTTGCGGTTGTATTCCTCATGCGTGGTGGCACCCACGAAGCATATTGCGCCGCTCTCAAGATAAGGCTTGAGGATGTTGGAGGCGTCGGGACCACCGTCGCTGCCTCTGCCGGCGCCGATGATGTTGTGTATCTCGTCGAGATAGAGTATGGATTTCTCCTTGCTCGCACCGTCGAGGATCAGTTTCAGACGCTTTTCGAAGTCGCCCCTGAACTGTGCTCCGGCGAGCAGCTGTCCCATGTCCATGCCGTATATCGTGGCACCCTTCAGCCTGTCGGGCACCTGCCCCTTGTTTATCAGGTTTGCCAGTCCGTATATCAATGCCGTCTTGCCTACGCCTGGATCGCCCACGTGCAGAGGGTTGTTCTTCTCCATCCGGCATATCACCTGTATCGTCCTGTCCAGCTCCTTCTCTCTGCCTATCAGCGGCGTGTGGGTCTTGGCAACTTCAGAAATGTTGGTCACAAGACTCTTCCAGTCTTCCGGACTCGTGAACGGCATCGGCTGGCCGTCGTCGTCAAACATATCATCGTCGTCGTCGAGGTCATCATCGTCGAGGTCGGGAGTGTCGTCTTCATATTCCAGAAACTGCGGATATGCTTCGGTGAGGTATTCCATGAATTCGCTCTCATGGTCTTCTATTGCGGTGTCAAGTATATAGGCAGCCATAGAGTCCTGCAGATTGGCGAGTGCCACAATGTATTCTCTCACGCCGGCGAATTCTTTCTTGAATCTCTTGGCTATGGTGCATGCGTTTTGTACCAGGTCAGTAAACTGTGCCGACGGAACGGGCACCTGGTATTTGCCAAACTTCTTGTCCTGGTCTTTGAGATATTTTGTGAGTCTTGCATGCAGCTTGTTGTAGTCCACTCTGCTCTTCTGAAGAGCCAGCTTGAACGGCTCCTGCTGTATCAGTCCCATCAGCAGATGCTCCGGCATTATGTATTCGTGTGCCATGCTTACGGCAATGTCCAATGCCGTCTCCACCGCTTTGTTTATGCTATGTGAGTTTCTTAATTCCATACTTTCCTTCTTTCTGTTTCCGTTTTGTCTTGTCTTTTGTGCCAAGTCTTAAACCCGAATCGGTCATTAGGCCGTTTATAGAATTATTTAATGACTGCTTGCAGTCTTTTGTTTTTTATAAGGCGTCTTTTGTCTGTTTTTAATTCGCAATAGCTCGCTATTACTCATTAAACCCAAAACGGTCATTAGTCCGTTCAATGTATAATTTTAATAACTGCTTGCAGTCTTTTGCTTTTTATAAGGCGTCTTTTGCTTGTTTTTAATTCGCAATAGCTCGCTATTACTCATTAAAAGCCAAACAAAATCCACTCTTCTAAAAAAGCAAAATCCAAGCAAGCCCTAATGACCGATTTGGGTTAAAAGCCAAACAAAATCCACTCTTCTAAAAAAGCAAAATCCAAGCAAGCCCTAATGGCCGATTTGGGTTAAATTCTTCTGCTCTCCGTATCATTCTGGTTCGTATGTGGTCTTGAGCGGAAAGCCCTTCTCCTGTGCCATCAGAGTGACGGTGCGCACCTTCGTTCGTGCCATGTCGTAGGTGTAGACACCTATCATAGCCGAACCTTCGTGGTGTATCTTCAGCATCAGCTGTTCTGCGTCATCGGGAGTTCTATGGAATATCTCTATCAGCACCTTGATTACGAATTCCATCGTCGTGATGTTGTCATTGTGCATCGTCACTTTGTACATCCGGGGTTTCTTGTATCTTGTCTTTTGTCTTATGTCTGATTGTTGCTGTGGCATTATTGTATGGGTATTGATTATTGATTATTTGATATTGTTTCTCTCTGTTCCGCCTTCCGTCAGAACTTGAACATCAGCTTGAACCTCACTCCCTGTTTGTGAGCCGTAGGCAGGTCGAGATAGTTGAGGCGTCTCACGTACTGCACGCTGAGCACCTTGAAGATGTTGCTCACTCCAGCCACGATTTCCACATAGGGCTTGTTCTTGTCCATCAGGTTGGCACCGTCGGGGAATTGCATCAGCTGCGTGTTGCCGATATTACAGGCAGAGTATGGGTTGTTCTTCTCTGTCAGGTTACCCCACAGACATTTCACTCCTATATACTCCCTCCACTTGAGCTTCTTGATGAACGGGATGCGGTTAAGTATCTTTCCGTTCATGTTCCACCACACGTCGATGCTGGCATAGCGGTCGTTCAGGAATTCCATGTTGTTGATGAGGTTGAACGTGCCGTATTGTGCGAGATACGACAGGTTGGCGGCTGGCATGATTAGCAGCGGGAACGGCACCTTGTTCCATTGTATTCCGCCTCTGAGGTCAACGTTCAGGTCGCCCCAGCTGTTCATCCAGAAGCGCTTGTATATCGTGGCTTCGGTGAAGTTGTAGTTGTAGTCGCCTCCCAGCACCCCCTTCACTCCCATCGTGTGGGAGATGGTGAAGACAGGAGCCTCGCGGTTGACCGACACTCTGTTCTGCTTTGTGTTCACCACCGTTTCGCCCGGTGCATATCTCAGCATCACCGAGGCCTCCGTGGTGCGTATCTTCCATGGCTCTGCCGGAGCCACGCCGTTTGCCGACAGCGGTATGAACTTCAGGTCGCCGCACGCCTCATTCTCTTCGGTCTTCAGCTTCGCCATAGCCTTCAGTCCGCCATACCATTCGTATTCGAAGGCGAGCTGCTGTCTGTTGTAGAACATCATCTCCTTCACCTTAGTCCACTTCAGCGATGTGAACACGTTGTCCTTGTCGGTAATCAGGAACTTGTCCGACGGTGAGCATACGTCATGCGACGACGACAGTGTCAGCGTGCGCTTCGGGTATTCGTGGGGCAGATACTGCTTGGCGTTGAACGAGTAGGTGAGGTCGGCATTATAGTAGTTCTTCCTGCTGCCCCAGCCGTGGGCGTAGTAGCCCTTCAGAAACCAGTGCCTGTTCAGGTTTGCCGTAGTCTGTCCGCTGAGTCGCGTTCTCGTTCCGTCAACGAAGTTGCTCGTGATCATCGTGTTTATCGGTCCGATGTCGAATTTGCTCGGTGCCTGCTGCGATCCCGTCTCCACGAAATTCTCTATTGCCACCTTGAGGGCGAAGAGAGCGTATTTGAAGTTGCGCGAGTTCTCTATGTCGCGCAGAAACTGCGGCATCCTCGCCTCCGACCTCGTCAGCGGCACCATTCTCACCTGCTGCCAGAACATCCTGTCGCGGATCTTGGCGTCGGGCTGGTATATCTCCTTCTGCTTCCCTTTGAAATGTTTCGCCGGTATGGAGTCGAAGCCGTAGTCTGTCATCCGCGTGTTTCTTATCACTATCGCCTTGGTGAGTACGCTGAGCAGTGACAGCTCCGCCACCATGTCGTCTTGCGTCAGCACCCATTCGCCGTTGTCCAGCTTGGTGTAAGCCTGCTGTATCTGCATGCCCTCCACGAAGTTCACTCCCGACTTGGAAGGTAGCGTCAGATGGCAGCGCTTCACGTGGAGCGTGGAGTCCTTCACAATCCACAGTTCGCCGGAGAATCCGAAGTCCTGTTGGTTGTTGGGCAGGAACTGCAGATGGAAACACGAGTCGCGCTCCACCTTCACCGTGTCTACGATATAGTAGCGGTAGAACTGTATGGCGTCTTTTCCTATCGGACTGGTGAAGCGTGCCTGCAGCAGTCGTATCTGGTCGTCGTAGATGTTCACGTTGCTGAACACGTCTTTCATCACTGTGCCCATCACCTCGCCGGTCTGTATGAACTTGTTCACGCCGTCCATATGCTGTCCCACGATGATTGTCTTTTCCGAATGAGGGTCCTTGCGGTATATCTGCCGCGAGATGGTCTCGTCAACCATTACCGGCATTATCAGCTTGTTGTTGTATGGGCAAGCCTCCACCTGGTTCACCATCCAGTTGGTCTTCTTCGTGCCCTTCCTTTCCAGTTCCTTCGGCGAGATGTCGTTCACCGCCAGTGTCAGCTTCTGGTATTTGGCATATTGGAAGAAGTCGTGATTTTCTATGTCGGTGCGCTTCTTGGCTGCTATCACCCGTCGCATCAGTGCCACGGCAGGGTTTTCCTTTCTCTTGTATCTCTTGCGCTTTGACTTCACCGTCACTCCCGACAGACTCTTGGTGTCGGGCTTCAGCGTGATGCGCATGTGGTTGGGAGAGTTGGTGCCTATGAGCAGTTTGAGGTCTTGATAGCCCACGGCGCTGAATGTGGCATACCAGCCGTCGTGCTTCTCTATTGTGAACCGACCTCCATTGTCACTCACATACGATTTGCCGTGCCCCTTATACCTGATGCTGGCAAGGGGTATGCTGTCGCCGGTGGCCTCGTCAACGATGACACCGGTGATCTGCTGTGCGCTCGCCATGAGGGTGGAGAGCAGCAGCAATATGAATAATGATTTCAGTCTTTTCATTTCTCTCTTGATTTTCGGAATTGTATCCTTATGTTGTCTTCATCAGACAAAGGTGAGCTCCTTCGCCCGTCATTCCGCCAGCGACAGAATCTCCTTCAGACTCCCTATCACCTTGTCGGCAACGGGATTCTCCACCACCTCGTCTGTCCATCCTTCGCCTTTGAACCATATCGTGTGGCAACCGATGGAGTGGGAGGGCAGGATGTCCTTGTCGTAGCTGTCGCCGACCACTGCCACCTCTTCGGCTTTCATGCCGAGCCGTTCCACTCCCAGGGCGAAGATGCGGGCGTCGGGTTTCCTTATTCCCACTACTGCCGACTCTATGATGTCGCCGAACAGATGGTCGAGGCTGAACTCGCGGAGCACGGTGGCGATATTGCCATAGAAGTTGCTCACGAGCACGAGTGGGTATTTCTTTGCCAATTCCTCCAGCACCAGTGCAGACTCCTTTGTCGTTTGCATGGTCTGCTGATACACGTCGTCGAGGATTCTCTTGAGATATCCTGTGGCGTCGCCCAGATTCCTCTTCTCCTCCAGCCATTGCAGCTGCAGCCTTATCTTAGCCTGCAGTGTGTCGCGGAAGGTGAAGTCGGGTTTCACTATCTGACTGGTGGCAAGCGTGCGCTCGCCGTATACGTAGGCATCTCTGAAATCCTGTTCGCCTACGGGCACTCCGGTTCTCTCATACCCGTGCCACAACACCTTTCCCCAGTGGTTGCCTCTGGTGTCGAGCGTACCGCCGTAGTCAAAGATAAATCCTTTAATCCGCATCGTCAGTCCTCCTTGATATCTGTATTGTGGCAGTCTTCTGACTCCTTGTTCTCATCGGATTCCTCCTTGTTCTCGTTTTCCTTCGTCGCTTTTGCCTCGCTGCAGGCTACTATTCTCTGCACCATCTTGTGACAGAGGTTCTCGTGCTCATGGTGCATGTATATATACATAATGTTCATCACCACGATTTCAAACAGCAGATATAGCCATGGCAGGTCTATCAGACAGGCGATATACAGGGCGATGGCTCTCATGTTGAAGGTGAGCAGGTTGGTGTATTTCATCAGCGGACGGCTGCCGGCAAGAAATTCCTCTTTCAGCGCAGCAGGCAGGTTCAGCGGTGCACCGTAGCGGTTTGTCGCCTCTGCCATCATGAGCTGGAAATTCTTCGTGCGTCGCTCCTGTGTGGCGCAGTATTTGGCGTAGTTGTAATAGAAGGCACGGAAGAAGAGCGCCTTCTTGGGCTGCTCGCGGAAGATCCGCCATTGTTCCTCCGACTTGTCGAGTTCGCTGCCCTCCTTGCCTTTCAGGAAAAACAGGTGTATCTGTCGGTAGTAGTCGGAGAGCAGACATTGCGGCGAGTGGCTCATGATGCCTGCCATGAATGCCATCACCCATATCCATGGTCCCCAGGTCACGTCGGTGCCCGGAATCAGTTCGGTCATCATTCTCATGGAGAGAGCGAAATACACGCAGAAGAATGTAACGTCAGCCGAGAAGCCGTCGAGCACTCGTCCCACGAGTGTCTTCTTTCCTGTCAGTCGTGCCAGCTGTCCGTCGGTGGAGTCGCAGAAGTTGCTCAGCATCATCAGCACCACTCCCCAGATGTTATATTCCAGTTCGCTATGCCAGAACATCCATCCTGCCGCTGCTCCGAGTATCATGCCGAGTATCGTTATCACCGTTGGGTGAACTCCGAGGCGTTTCCACAGCAGTGTGAACACCAGTCCTATAGGTCGTGTGAAATACACGTCCAGCCATTCTTCCGTATCTTTAGATTTCATTGATGCCTTGAGCATCTCCTTAAATGTTGCCATGTCGTTTGTTTTGTTTGTTTTATTAATTGAAGATCCTCAGCAACCTTATTAGCCATTGCTGTCTTATCAGCAGCCTTCACCTTCCATTGCTGTCTGTCCCTCCCCTACGGGGGAGGTTAGGTGGGGGCTGATGCCAATATTCGGAGTTACTTCTCTAATCATCTTCAGCCCCCTCTCGTTCTCCCCCGTAGGGGAGATGCAGGTTGCTCTGTTACTGTATTTTCTATACAGGTTACTCCGTTATTGTCTTTCCTCTGAGGTTACTCCGTTATTGTCTTTCCTCTGAGGTTACTCCGTTACTGTCTTTTCTATGCAGGTCACTTCGCTATTGTATTTCCTCAGCAGTCGTCAACAGCCATTGCCATCTGTCCCTCCCCTACGGGGGAGGTTAGGTGGGGGCTGATGACGTCACTCCGCTATTGTCGCTATTGCCTCTGCCGCATCGTGTCGGCAGACGGAGAAACTGGGCCAGTCGTTGAAGTCGATGATGGCATACGAACCGTCGGACCTCACTATGCAGTCGCCGCCATACACCTCTATTCCCGTAAGCTGAGCCAACCGCGAGGCGTCGCTATGCAGGGCGGCAATGTCGAAGGACGTGTGGCGTGATGTGCCGTTGCGCCTCTCGTCGCCGAACTTCGAGAATCCGCCATCCGTCGGGTAGGTAGTGTGGAAGAATGCCGTTCCTGCCACACCGTAGAATTTCACGAGGTCGCCGTCTACGTGTGCCGTTGTCACGATGTCGGTTATTCCTCTCTTTCTGAATTCCTCTGTGATGATGTCCCTCTCCTTCTCGTTGGCAGCAAATCTTACGTCACCCTTCTCCTGCGCCGCCTCGTCGCCTCGCTTTATCCACCATCCGTGGTCGCCGTGGAGTGGGGCACAGGGAAAGTCGTTCTCTCTCATCATCCTGTCGATGACGCTCCTTGTGGCGTTGAGGACAGGTTGCGGACGGTTTATCACTCTCGCTCCCTCACCTTCCATCTGCGTCAGGATGTCGAGTGCTTTCCTGCTCCTTGCCATAGAGAGGACAAGTAGTGGGGCGCTGGAGTGTGGCAGATGGGCGTCTGGCAGTCTCTGCATCAGCGGCATCCCTTCCGTCTCGATGTCTTCTTCCCTTGTTTTATATATGTTATATCGTGTACTGAGCTTTTCGCATACCGCATCCATGATGGCTTTGTCGCGCTCCACGGAATTTGGCGAATACCTCTCAGCCCGATATATGGAGATTAATTCATACTTCACTTTCATAATTCATAATTTCCCCCGCTTGTCCCTCATAATCCGAAGTATCCCTCATAATCCGAAGTACCCCTTATAATCCGAAGTACCCAAGTCCCTCTCCCTTTAGGGGGAGGTTAGGAGGAGGCTTTTGAGTCCCTCCCCTACGGGGGAGGCTAGGTGGGGGCTGTTGTCAGCGGCGAGGCTATTGACGTCGTTGTAGCAGATGTCAGCCGATGTGTATGCGCTTTGGAGTCCCTTCCCTTTAGGGGAGGTTAGGAGAGGCTTCATACTCTCAAAAACTCCTCAGCCTTCCCGATGTCGCTCTTGTGGTCGATGTCGAGGATTTTGCTGAAGGGGAAGGCCTCCAGATGCAGTCCGTCAGCCACCATAGCCCTTTGGAAATTCCTCATCCTGCTCTCTCCGCGCTCTATGCAGGCATGCAGCGTGGCGATGGATTTTGGGGACAGTCCGTAGATGCCTCCGGAGATATATCGGCAGGAGTCGCTATGGTCGAGGAATCCTGTGATGGTCATCGTCCCGTCGGTATCCACATACAGCGGTTTCTCATCGTCGATATAGTCGGTCACCGCCATCAGTCCGTCAGCTGAATATGTCTCCATCGCGTCGTTCAGAGCCATGATATAGTTGCTGAACTCCTTCTCGCGGAATATCGTGTCCACGGTGGTAAGACAGTATGGTGCGCCCTCCAGATACCGGCTTATCTCGTATAGGCTGTGCATGGAGCTGGGTGTGCTCTTCACCACGAAGCGCAGCGGGATGCGTCTGCCGTTGAGTCCGTCCTCCTGAATCTTCATCAGGTGGCTGCTGACGAGTGTCGTCTTGTCGTTGCAGATCACTACAATCTCCTCGGCGTTGTTGTCAGCGAATATCCTTATCAGGCGATCGATGAGCGGTTCGCCATTCACCTCCACGAGTGGTTTCGGCATATCTATTCCTTCGGTGGCGAGCCTTGATCCTTCGCCGGCTGCTATTATTGCGTATCTCATATCTCTTGTCGTTGTGGTCAGTTGAGGTTTTTGCTATTGCAGACTTCAACCCAAATCGGTCATTAGGTCGTTTGTTTTCCTTCAAGTGCCTATATTCTGCAAAGTTATCTAAATCCTCTGTAATAAGAAAACAATTTCTTCTATTTAAGTTTTTTTTGTTAGTAGATGATGTGATTCCTTGCTCCTCGTCTGTTTATACCCAGATTTGCATGTTTCGATTATGGAGTGTTTCTCTTATATTGTCTAAAAACCAGAGTATTTGTCAATGAGCAAAATACAACAAGGAATATGTATTTAGGGATTAACGCTTTTGCCCTTTCAGGGCGTACCAATGATAATCCCAAAACGGTCATTAGTCCGTTCAATGTATAATTTTAATAACTGCTTGCAGTCTTTTGCTTTTTATAAGGCGTCTTTTGCTTGTTTTTAATTCGCAATAGCTCGCTATTACTCATTAAAAGCCAAACAAAATCCACTCTTCTAAAAAAGCAAAATACAAGCAAGCCCTAATGACCGATTTGGGATAATACGATAAAATACCCAGGGTATACCGAGTCCAGCACGCGTTGCTCTATCGCTACGATCTTCATGGCTCACATAAGCAAAACAAGCCGGCTGTCATCGTTGACGGCCGGCTTGTGGATAGTTATTCCGAAATAAAATATCGTTACTGTTACGATAACGGACACATCCGCCTGTAAACATCTATGTTGTTAGGAATGTCGGGGTGACATTCGCTTGGGGGTTAATCCTCCCACTGGTCCCAGAGGTTGGTGCTGTGATCCTTAGAACCGGCCTCGAAACCATCCTTATCGTTTTCCTGTACACCTGTCTGCACATCCCCAGTGGTGTTCTGAATGCTTCCGGTGTGCATCAGGGTGCCCTTCACTGCCACCTTAACGGCTGTGGGCTTTATATATTGCTTTTTCATGTTTATTGCTGATTAAAGAGTTTAACCTATGGATTACTTCACTACCAACTTCTTGCCACCTACGATGTAGAGGCCGCTGGGCAGACCCTCGGTAGAGGTGGCGCCTTGGCGCACAAGCTGTCCGTTGAGGTTGTAGATGTTGGCGCTGTGCTGCTGCGCTGCCTCGATGCCGTCGATGGCTGTCGTGTTGCCGTTCACCTGTTCGACCACGCCCTCAATCTCATACTCGAAGACCTTTGAGACCTGGCCATTAACCGACTGCAGCCATCCGCGGAAACCCTTGGTCTTGGTCGGCACGGTGCGGTAGTACCAGAGGCCGGTTGTGCCACCCACGTTGTTGCCATTGAGCACATAGGAGTAGGCGGGAATGTTGTTGTTGTCGTAGCAGTTCACGTAAGTACCCACAAACTGCACCTGTTGGGCTGTTCCATACTCCTCAGAGCCTTTTGTGCCCTCCACGCGAGCGCTGTAGTTAATGTCTTTCACATCTTTCTTCTGCTTGAAGGTCACACCCACGATGGTGTAGTAGTTCGTCACCGAGATGGTCTTGTCACCGTAAGTGAACGTCTTTTCCGGCTGTCCCTGAGGCATGCCACCGTCGGCCGTCGGCTTCACGAGATAGAGCTTGCCCTCCTCGATAGCGATGGCATTGGGGTCGTTGCGGTTGGCAGTGATCGGGTCGAAGATGATGCGCTGCGGGTGATTCTCATCGTATGCACCCTTGAACTCAGAGATGTGCACCTGGTCGCCGAAGATGCTCTTCACCTGACCCACATTGAGGCTGATGGGCAACACCAGTGAGTTCCACTTGTCAGTGTTCATGGTGCGGTGCAGGTAAACCACCGACTTCTGGAGCGTCTTGTTGTCGTCCGCTGCCTGGGCATTGATATAGGCGCCGTCCTCCTGGTCCTCATCGAGGATGAGCGTGTTGGGGGGCGTACCGAGGTACTCAATCTTGAAGTTGTCGAAGCAGGTCCATGCCTCGGCATCGGCGTCCTGGCTTTCGTCGGCAGCGCTACCCACCTGAATACCAAACGAGAGCGTCTCATAGACTCCTGGGGTCTTCTCCGACACATACACCTTCACCGAAGCGTCGTAGGTGTTTACGTTGGGCGTGTCGAGGAGCTTCGAAGCGGCCACATAGGTGGCGGGCTTGTTGGCAGGATCAATCCGGTGCAAGCTGGCGGTAGCAAACTTTTCGCTCTGTGCCGTGGCCGAACCGGTAGTGTTACCCATACCTGCTGCGGCATAGAGGCGAGCGATACCCTTTGTGGCGGTGGTGAAGCCCACGCAGCTCACGCGATACCAACCCTCCTTGATCATGTTCTTAGTGGGAATGGTCTGCACCACCGAACCGCGGGCACCGTGGATGTTGGCAGTCCAAGCACCACCGTAGGATTGCTGACGGTTCTCTTTTTGACTCATCGTCTTGCCTGTGATGGGGTCGGTGGTGTATTCTCCTTCGTCGTAACCGTTACCTAAGTAGTAGGTGTAACCCTCAACAACCTTGTCCTCAGTTTTCTTCTTCTCGTAAATAACTGTTGTTGTATAACCACGACCATGCTCTGAGGCTTCCTGGCACTCTCTTTCCCAAGTAGCTTCATGATCCTCCGTGGTTACGATCACAGAAGTATGACTCTGGGTTCCCCCAAAAAATTGGTTCTTCCGTTAAATGCGTAGACGCTTGTCGTGTAGAGCGTATAGCTTTAACGTGAAGAATTCATCATTTCTGAATCCATACATTTGTCTTTTCAGCACTTTAATCTTGTTGTTTATACCTTCAGTAGGGCCATTTGATATCGGGTAGTCATACCATGCAAGTATATATGGCTTGTAGGCCCGCAAGGTAGCAGCCATTTTGACCAATGGCTGTATTTTTGAATCCATGGCCTGCCGCACCCATTCGTTTAGCACCAATTCTGCATCATCCTTGTTGGTTTGGTTCCATATTTCCCTCAAGTCTTCTTTCAGGTAATATGCAATCATCAACGGTTCATTCAAGTTCAGCACATTGTCAAGTCTTGTCTTGTATTTTGCGTCAAAGATGTCGTTGCCGTTTCTCAGCAATATCCAGCGCGTGCCCTTGATTACCTTACGCTTGTTAACGTCTTTCTCAGCATGCCACAACTGGCGGCGCAACTGGTCTATCCTTTCATTCATGAGCTTTACCACATGAAAATGATCCACGACAAGAGAGGCATTGGGGAGATTTGCCGTTACCGCCCCCGTATAAGCAGACGACAAGTCTGTGCATACGGCTTTTATGTCATTCTTTCTGTCTCCGAGCTTGTTCCAGAATTCCTCAAGCGAAGCCTTGCCGTTACCGTCACCTACAAAGACAATCCGCCCGGTTTCCAAGTCTACGACTATCGTCTTGTAAACTTGTCCCTTGTGGGTAGCGAACTCGTCTATGGATATGTATCTGAGGTTTGAAAGGTCAGGGCTGCCATACTCCTTTTGCAGGAACTCCATCTGTATGTTCCGCACCATGTCCCAAGATACATCCAGGAACCATGCAATGTCCTGTATAGTTGCAAAGCGCGACAAGTCTATAACCATATTGGCGAAAGCGGTCGTATGCCTGCGCTTGCCTTTTGCGAAATCGACATCCTCGTTCTTTATGCAGCCACAATCAGAACATTTGACACGTTGGATCTTCATCTCGACGAAAGTCTTTGAACAACCTATCGGCACGCTCACAAAGCGTCTGGCCGTGAAACCATTACGGACTACATTATGGCTTCCACACTCCGGACAGCAAAGTTTGTCTGATGGAGTTTGGATATTCAAAACTATTTTATTACTTTCGCAACGCATATCCAAACATTCTTGCAAGGATATGCCAAAAGCTTTATGCATTATGCTGGCATTCATTTATCATTGAGTTTGGTCACTACAAAGATAGATGATGCCAGCTTTATTTTTATCATAATATAAAATTTTTTTTTCTATCTATGCATTTAACGGAAGAACCAAAAAATTTATAATCATAATCATGTTTACTGGTGTACGTGTACTCCTTAATGGTCGAAGGAATAGCATCCGTTGGCTTGCAGACCTTGTTGCCCTTATAAGAGAGTGTTCCTGTGGTGGTTCCTGTGGAGGTAGCCCCTGTCTTCCATTCCGAGCAAGAGTTGTCGTTACGGGCGAAGTCGAAGTCGGACATCAAGAAGGTGGCGTTCACAGCTGCCTTATGGGCGTCGTTTACTTTCTCGAAAGCATCTAAGCGCTCTTCCTTCGTCACGATAATCCATGTAGCGTAGGCGGTAGAGTCGCCCTCCAACCAAGCAGCGCTTGAGAGTTTGGCATATGCCTTCTGGTTTGCACCTAACGCCACCACTTTATAGGTTTTATTATACATAGTGCTACCTGAAGTTGTAGCTTTTGAAGTAATCACATAGCCGTCACCCTGCTTCGTGGCGGTGAAGGAAGATCCATTTTGGTCAACAAAATAATTGCCCTTGTCATGCACCGAGTTTTTTCCATCCATCAAGGTCAGCTTTCCAGTGGAAGAACCACTTTCCTGCTTCACCTGTGAGGTAAGCGTGAAGGTGCCACTTCCATAATTCAGCGTAAACGGCACACCCTCCACGTTCATGGTAGCCTCGGTGCCCCAGCGGCCACCCTTACCAAGAAACTGCTTGGTACCTACGTTATAAAGGTAAACGGTTTGGTCATTGGCGGCTTCAGGTGTACAGCCTGTCCATGCTGTGTTGGACTGTTCACCCTCTTTGCCACTTGTTCCTGTTCCAGTAGTCTGTGCAAAACACGTCTGTGCTGTGGCAGCTACCATAAGTGCTGTCACGAAAAGTTTAGCCTTGCGCTTGGATATACCGCAGCGCAATAAACCTGTTGGGAAATGTTTTAATCTCATTTTCTAGTTAATTTATCGTCTTACTTGCTAATGAATTATCTTTCTCTGTATATATTCTACATCTGTGCGGCGACACTGACTTACTGATGCCTTTTCTCTTCTATACTGTGCTGCCTCGGCTTTGCTTTAGTGGGCTTGCGCCTCTTGTTCGTTTTATAGCCTTAGCTTACTTAGCATTAATAAAATTGTATTTCAGATGTCTAACGCATTTATGCGCCGCTTTTATGTATATGCTTTATCAGCAGTGGCGTCCGCATTTCTGTTTCAGCCTCTGGCTTTTATTGACTCGATTTTTATATAATCGATGCAAAGTTAGTGACTTTTTCCGTAGGAGATTGTGTTTGTTGTGAGAAAAAATTAATGTGTTATGATATTTTAACAGAGAGGAGGGCTGGTGTCATGTGATTTAAAAACCCATCCTGACCTCAAACCCATCCTGACCTTAAACCCATCCTGACCTTCCCCAAGGGAAGGAACAAGTTACTTTGCATCTTGATTTCAGCCAATCACATCAGCCCCCACCTAGCCTCCCCCGAAGGGGAGGGACGGTTACTCCTCTTTATGATAACCGATGACAGACTGATAACCGATGACAGACTGATAACCGATGACAGACTGATAACCGATGACAGACTGATAACCGATGGTAGACTGATTGCCTAAGGTATCTGTCCCTCCCCTGAAGGGTAACCCATCCTAACCTTCCCCAAGGGAAGGAACAGGTTACTCTGGTTACTGACTTCAGCCCCCACCTAGCCTCCCCCGAAGGGGAGGGACGGTTACACTTGACTGTTTGATTATCAAAGGATTATCCGTAATTAGAGTATCTGTCCCTCCCCTTCGGGGGAGGCTAGGTGGGGGCTGATGCCAGTGTGTGTTCGTATTTTTGCCCAGCTTTGTCTGATATCAGATGAGGAGCCATTAAGAAGGCAAGTCATTGCCATGAAGTCAGAACAGGAGTTCTTCGTCTTCGGTTCAACAGCCGGTGAAGCCATTTTCCTTAGACTTCTCCTGGGTAAATAGATAGTATACGGCGCGTGCCGTGGTGCATACCTCCCCTTTGGAGTTCTCCAGCGTGAGTTCTACGAAAGCCAGGTTGCGCTTCTGTTCGGTGATATGTCCGCGGAGAGTGATCTGCGAGTCGGTGGTGAGCACGGGGCGGCGGTATGACAGTTCCAGCTTCGATGTGACGCCCATGACCTGCAGTTTCCTGAACACCACCCATGCCGCCGTCTCGTCGAGCAGCGTTGCCTGTATTCCTCCGTGCAGCGTGTTTCGCCATCCCTGGTATTCGCCGTCGGGTTTCCAGAAGCACACTACGTCGTCGCCGTCTTCATAGAAGTCCATGTG
The DNA here is from genome assembly GCF_041323955.1 of Prevotella pectinovora. Lineage (NCBI taxonomy): Bacteria > Pseudomonadati > Bacteroidota > Bacteroidia > Bacteroidales > Prevotellaceae > Prevotella > Prevotella pectinovora. The sequence goes on along the minus strand of NZ_JBGLIV010000001.1, from coordinate 1,647,950 downwards.
TACGCCGTGGTCATTGTCTTTGCAGCAGCCGAAGCAGTGGAATCCTTCCATGCCGGCGAACGGGTTAGTTATCTTTCTCATAAGCGGGTTGTTGTTTCGTTATTTATAATAATGTGATAGCAAAAGTAATGATTTTTCGGGTAATGGCAAAGGAATAGGATGGTTTGTTTTGGTTTTTCGAAGAAAACATAGATAAGCCCCTGGGTGGTTAATACGAATTGAATAACAGCCCCCATCCTAGCCTCAAACCCATCCTAACCTTCCCCAAGGGAAGGAACAGGTTACTCTGCTTACTGACTTGAGCCCCCACCTAGCCTCCCCCGAAGGGGAGGGACGGTTACACTTGACTGTTTGATGATCAAAGGATTATCCGTAATTAGAGTATCTGTCCCTCCCCTTCGGGGGAGGTTAGGTGGGGGCCGATGTCAGTGTGTTTGTATGATAGTCCTGTGTTTTGTAGAAGAAAACCAGGATAAACCCAATGTTGGTTCAATACGTATTGAATAACAGCACCCACCTAGCCTTCCCGGAGGGTAACCCATCCTAACCTTCCCCAAGGGAAGGAACGAGTTACTCTGCTTACTGACTTCAGCCCCCACCTAGCCTCCCCCGAAGGGGAGGGACGGTTACACTTGACTGTTTGATTATCAAAGGATTATCCGTAATTAGAGTATCTGTCCCTCCCCTTCGGGGGAGGTTAGGTGGGGGCTGATGTCAGTGTGTTTGTATGATAGTCCTGTGTTTTGTAGAAGAAAACCAGGATAAACCCAATGTTGGTTCAATACGTATTGAATAACAGCACCCACCTAACTTTCCTGAAGGGTAACCCATCCTAACCTTCCCCAAGGGAAGGAACAGGTTACTCTGGTTACTGACTTCAGCCCCCACCTAACCACAAACCCATCCTAACCTTCCCAAAGGGAAGGAACGAGTTACTCTGGTTACTGACTTCAGCCCCCACCTAGCCTCCCCCGAAGGGGAGGGATGGTTACACTTGACTGTTTGATTGTCAAAGGATTATCCGTAATCAGAGTATCTGTCCCTCCCCTTCGGGGGAGGTTAGGTGGGGGCTGATAGCCTTTAGCTGGAGTAACCAGTTCCTTCCCTTGGGGAAGGTTAGGATGGGTTTGAGGCTAGATGGGGGCTAAAATCAGTATGCGGAGTTATATTAGTTGTTTCCCTACAGTTCAAAACTACATATTCCTTCTAAAAAAACATCAGGTTTGCCCATTATCAATCCGCATATTACTTCCAAAAAGAGAAAACTTGCAGACAGGCAGGGCGAGAAGACCGTCGGAACAATACAGGAAAAAATCGCCGTTGTAACAGAAATGTAATATCTGTTTAAACTGCTTGTAATATTGCCAAAGTAATTTTGCAAGCGGATAAATATATTAATTATGGAAACAATCTACTTTGTGATAGTCGCATTCCTGCTCTTGCTGGCAGTGTTCGACTTGTTTGTGGGAGTGAGCAACGACGCTGTGAACTTCCTGCAGTCAGCCATAGGTGCCAAGGTGGCACGCTTCAGGACTGTCCTTGTTGTAGCGTCGGCAGGAGTCCTCATAGGAGCGGTGATGAGCGCCGGAATGATGGACGTGGCACGCCATGGCATCATGCACCCCGCCAACTACACCTTCGCCGAGGTGATGACGATATTGCTGGCGGTGATGGTTACCGACGTGGTGGTGCTCGACATCTTCAACACCCTCGGCATGCCAACCTCCACCACCGTGTCGCTCGTCTTCGAGCTTCTCGGTGCCACCTTCATCCTGGCACTCTTCAAGATGAACGCCGACCCGTCGCTCATGATTACTGACCTGATGAACTCCAGCAAGGCGCTGAGCGTCATCATAGCCATCTTCGTGTCGGTGGCGATAGCCTTCTTCTTCGGTACCGCCGTGATGTGGCTCTCGCGACTCGTCTTCACCTTCAGATACAAGAAACACCTGCGCTATAGCATCGCCATCTTCGGCGGTATAGCATTCACAGCCCTCGCATACTTCATCTTCATCAAGGGACTCGGCGGTTCGCCGTTCATCAGCGACGCCACAAAAAACTGGATAAATGACAACACCCAGATGCTGCTGGTCGTAGTGTTTGTGGCTTCCACCATCCTCAACGAGATACTCTATCTGCTGCGCGTGAATGTTTTCAAGATAATAGTGCTGCTCGGAACCTTCGCCCTGGCAATGGCTTTCGCCGGCAACGACCTCGTGAACTTCATCGGAGTGCCCCTCGCCGGTCTCGACTCCATGCAGGACTTCATGGCAAACGGCAACGGCGACCCCAATGCCTTCATGATGACCTCGCTGATGACCTCGGCAAAGAGTCCGCTGATATATCTGGTGCTGGCAGGAATAATAATGATCGTTGCGATGGCGACATCAAAGAAAGCACAGAATGTGGTGAAGACCAGCGTAGACCTGAGCCGTCAGGACGAAGGCGACGAGATGTTCGGATCATCAAAAGTAGCCCGCTCCATCGTGCGCGCCGTGCAGGATATGGGCAACGGACTCTCGAAAATCATGCCAAGCTCTTCGACGAAATGGATTGACAGCAGATTCAACAAAGAAGAAATGGAGCTCGCCCAGGGAGCAGCCTTCGATGAAGTGAGAGCCGCTGTGAACCTCGTGCTCGCCGCCATGCTCATCATCATCGGAACGAACTACAAACTGCCGCTCTCCACCACCTATGTCACCTTCATGGTGGCAATGGGAACATCGCTCGCCGACAAGGCATGGAGCCGCGACAGTGCTGTGTTCCGCGTCACCGGAGTGCTGTCGGTAATCGGCGGATGGTTCGTCACTGCAGGAGTAGCCTTCGCCGCCTGTGCATTGGTTTGCACGATGATGCATTTCGGAGGATTCGTGGTGATGATAGCCTTCATGGTGCTCGACATCTATCTGCTCTGGCGTAGCGGTCAGGCATACAAGAAGAAGAGTTCCGAGGACAAGAAGGATGATATTTTCAACCTGATGATGCGCACGAAAGACAAGGATATCGTATGGGACCTGCTGCGCAAGCATGTGGGACGCACACAGAGCTTCGTGACACGCTTCACCTGTGATGTGTTCAACAAAATCGTGGACGGCGTGAGCAACGAAAGACTCAAGGAACTCAAGGTGAGCTACAGAGAGGTGAACAGCGAGCGCGAAACGCTGAAGAAGCTACGCCGACAGGAATTCCTCGCCATGCGCCGCATTCCGGAGCGCATAGCATTGGAGCGCAACACGTGGTTCCATCTGGGAGTGAACTGCAACCAGCAGTATATGTACTGCCTGCGCCGTATGCTCGACCCGATAAAGGAGCATCTCGACAACAACTTCCAGCCGATGCCAAAGGAGTATATCGACGAGTTTGAGGAGGTGCGCCGCCGCATCAACGAGCTGATGAGTCACACGGAGCAGATGATATCGACAAACCGCTACGACCTCTACCGCGAGACGCTGACCATCGGCGACGAGTGTAAAGACGAGCTGTCGGCACTCCGCGACCGCCATATCAACCGTATGCAGCAGGATGTCAACGCCGCCCAAAACCTGAAGGTGTCGATGCTCTATCTGAACATGCTGCAGGAGAGCCAGGAACTGATAAGCATCATGCGCCATCAGCTGAGGGCAGCACGCAAGTTCCTGGAAGAGGATAAAGTGTGAGAGGTGTGATGACTTCAGCCCCCCACCTGACCTCAAACCCATCCTGACCTTCCCCAAGGGAAGGAATAAGTTACTTCGGCTATTGACTTCAGCCCCCACCTAACCTCCCCCGTAGGGGAGGGACGGTTACTCTTGACTGTTTGATTATCAAAGGATTATCCATAATCAGAGTATCTATCCCTCCCCTTCGGGGGAGGCTACGTGGGGGCTGATGTCAGAATGCGGAGTTATAATAAGTATTTTTCTTAAGTCAATTGGCACGTAAATCAGCGGAAAAGTATTATATTTGCAAGTCATAAAGTCAATCCCCAATAACCATACCATGACAGGCGACTGGAAATACCTTTTCATCACATACGGAATGGCCATCATGTTCTATTCGATGATGGCATGGCTCTTCTGGTTCCGATCCAAAGGGCGGGCAAAACACATGATAGCCTTCATCATGCTGATGATAGCGCTGCAGAATGTGAAAGACCTCGCCATCATAGACACCGACAACGCCTACGACCCCTCGCTGTCGGCAATCGCCACATGTGTAGACATCATCGCCGTGCCGATATACGGCTTCATCCTCGTGGAACTGTGCCGGCCGGGATGGATAAAGACGAGGTGGATGGTGATGACAGAAGTGCCGTTCGTGGTGATGTCGCTGCTCTATGTAGTGACGCATAACGACCTCTTCTATATGCTCCTCTGGCTGTTGTCGCTCGCCTATGGCCTGTGGTGCATCGTCTGGGTGGCACACGACCTGCCACGCTATCACCGCTGGCTCAAGAACGAATACTCATATCAGGAGAACATCAACCTGCACTGGCTGAGAGGAGTGACACTGCTCTTCTTCATAATCCTCTGCATCTGGGTGGTGGACTGCATATATCCCTCCACCCTCATCGACACCATATATATATTGTCGTCGCTCGTGGGATGGATGGTGGTGTGCTACTTCATCAACAGACAGGAGCTGGTGATAAAAGAAGTGATAGACTCATTGCCGACCGAAACCGCCGAGCCCCTTGCCCCTGCTGCTGCCGACGGAGAGACGGAAGAAAGCGACAACGAACGCATCAAGCTACTTTCAGAACAGCTTGAGAAACTCTTCACTGTAGATAAGGTTTATCTCGAACCGCGACTGCGCCTCGTGGACCTGGCACAGAAGTTGGGCACCAACCGAACATACCTCAGCAACTTCTTCAACAAGGAGAGGCAGACCACCTTCTATGAGTTTGTGAACGGCTACCGCATCTCCCACTCGGAGAATCTGCTCACTACCACAGACTACACCCTGGATGTGGTGGCGGAATTGTCGGGATTCAACTCCCTTTCCACCTTCCGCCGCGCCTTTTCGGTGAAAAACAACTGTAGTCCGCAGGAGTACCGGAGTGTCAATACGTCAAATTGTCAGAATTGACGGCCATTGTAAATGCCGCTGAATCAATGCTTTGTACGCATTGACACACCATTTTTACCGTTTGACACTCTGAAAAGGACGAATATTTGTAAATTTGCGCTGTATGTTAAGACATACTTATACAAAGGACCAACTATCCATATATACGACAGACGCAAAGACTTTTACTGGCGAGTAACAGCAATAGCTGAAAAAAATACGTAGAATACCAACCGGAGACTATCTATACTTGGATGATTTAAAAGGGAAGCCCGGCGGCAGCGGTGCCGTCGGGTTATTTTGTGTTGATAAAAAGACAATATTTGTCCTTATTTTGGGCACGGTGCTTGCCCATGTTGGGCACGGTGCTTACCCCGGTTGGGCAACGTGCTTGCCCCGGTTGGGCACGGTTGCTGTCCAAAATGTGCCCAAAATGTAGGTGCTTCAGCAATCATAAATCCATGCAAATCCGATTGCCAGAAGGGTATAAAAAAAGGTCGGATATGTTTCGCAACATAACCCGACCGACATGTTTTCTAACTAACTTATTATCAACTATTCATTACTCTTTTTGAATTCACGCTGCAAAGTTAATGCTAAAAGTGGCAATGTCATACCCCTTTTGGGATAAAATAACACGCAAACGTTTGCAGAATCAAACAAAATGTCTAAATTTGCATACTGATTATAGTACGACTTATATGTAGTATCATATCACCGGCGTATGACACCAACAGAGGCGGTGTTTTTTTTTTGTATAGACTTGTTCATTACATCATAAAGAATTTATATGAAACAGCATAGAGTATCGCTAAAAGACCTGGCGGCGCAGCTCGGAGTCAGCATCGCCACTGTTTCACGAGCCTTGCGCAACAGCCATGAAGTGGGCGAAGAGCTCAGAGAGCGGGTGCAGAAGCTCGCCAAAGAGCTGAACTATCGTCCAAATCCATTCGCACAGAGCCTCAGAAGCGAAGCACCGAAGGTGATAGGAGTGGTAGTGCCCAATCTCGTGACCCATTACTATTCAGCTGTACTCGACGGAATAGAAGACTATGCCTCGCAGGAAGGATATTTGGTGATGGCTATAAACAGCCACGAAGACTATCTGAAGGAAGAGAAGGCTATCGACAACTTCATAAACATGCACGTGGAAGGAATCATAGCCTGTCTGTCGCAAGACACCACAGACTATTCCCACTTCGAGGAGATACACAAGATGGGAATCCCCCTTGTGTTCTTCGCCCGCACCTGCATGCCGGAACTCTTCTCACAAGTGGTGGCAAACGGTGACGAGGCAGCGCAGCAGGCAACGGAGCATCTCATCAAGACCGGCAGCAGGAGAGTAGCGTTTCTCGGAGGTCCCAACCACCTCGACATGGTGAAGCGGCGCAAGCACGGATATCTGGAGGCGCTCAAGGCAAACAAGATACCGATAGACAGAGATATCATAGTGTGCGGCAAAATAAACTTCGCACTGGCACAGCAGCAGACGATACGCCTGTTGAAGAAGGAAAACCGCCCCGATGCCATCCTTGCCTTCAACGACATCATCACCTATGCCGCCTTCACAGCGGTAAAGTCGTTGGGACTGCGGATTCCGGAGGATGTGGCGATAATCGGTTTCACCGACACCGAGGCATCTGAATATGTCACACCGAAGCTCTCCACGATAGAAGACCAGTCGCATAAGACAGGAACCCTGGCCTGCGAACTGCTGATGAGAGTGATAAAGGGCGACACGAAGCGCTACCACGAGGTGGTGCCGATGAAACTCATGATAAGGGAGAGCTCGGCAAAGATAAAAGATAGCAAGCAGTCATAAAACCGCTGCATCAAGCGGTATTACTTAAGGAAAAAGATTATTCATATTTGTGATGCGCCCCCAGCATCGTCATGCCGGAGCGCGTCATGATATTACACAAACTACAATCAACAAAAGTTTCAAGCACATGAAGAAAAATTTCGCATTGGCAGCCCTTGCTGCTGCCGTGATGATGTCGTGCGGCTCTACAAAGAGCGTTGGCGACGCTACAGCTCTCAACGGAGAGTGGAATATAATGGAAGTGAACGGTTCTAAGGTGGACAAGGCAGATGTGGAGGAAGCTCCATTCCTGGGTTTCGATGCCAAGGACAACAACGTGTATGGCTGTACGGGATGCAACAGACTGACAGGAACACTGAAGGTGAAGGGCAACGGTGGCATCGACTTCGGTCAGATGGGCTGCACACGGATGCTCTGCGCCAACATGGAAGTGGAGCGCCAGGTGCTCGACGCTCTCGGAAAGACAGCCAAGTATTCTCTCGACGGCACTGGCAAACTCACGCTCACCGACAAGAGCGGCAAGACCGTGATATTGCTGGAGAAGAGAAAGTAAGAGACAATCCCGTCTTATAGAATCAGCCCCTCCCTTTTCGCATTGCGCAAGAAAGGAGGGGCTGATAATTTAACCCAAATCGGTCATTAGGCCGTTTATTGTATTTTTTAATTACTGCTTGCAGTCTTTTGTTTTTTATAAGGCGTCTTTTGTCTGTTTTTAATTCGCAATAGCTCGCTATTACTCATTAAAAGCCAAACAAAATCCACTCTTCTAAAAGAACAAAATCCAAGCAAGCCCTAACGACCGATTCGGGTTTAATATAACGACCTATTCGGGATTAATCATCGCTTTGTGTGGTTCACTCCTGCCATGATATGGCGAATTTCTCAATGCCGAGCGCCTTCAGCATCTTTCCGAATTGCAGAGAGGCATTCTCCCTTGCCGTTTTGATGTTCTCTTCAGTGAGGCAGCGCGTCAGCATCTTGGCGTAGGCACGGTGGTATAGGGAGTCGCGGTCGGCATCCGTCCAGCTGCCCGTCTCTATGAAAGCCTTTGTCCGTGCCTCGTCGATGAAATCCTTGTCGAGCAGTTCAATCTTCGGCAGCGCCACCAACACACTGTCCCCCTGCTGACGAATCCAGCGAGGCGACACATCATGCATGTTGATGCCAAGACTCAGTTTGCCGTAGTATATCCTCACCAGTTTGTCGTCGCGCAGGAATCCTCTCTTGATGGTGTCCACCAGTTCCTCGTCGTTTACGGAGAGGAATTCCCATTCTCCGATCTGTTTCATCGACGTTATGATGGTAGGCGTCACATCGATCCTGTCGTCCACCTCCAGCCTTGCCGATGAAGTCTTCGCCGTATGGCAGAAGCCAAACACCAATACCACCACGGCAATCACCGCCACTGCCCATAGCATGATGTTCAGTTTTGTGAGCGTTATCTTGTTTTTTCCGGTCTTGTCCATAATATCCCATTCCTATATTCTTTCCGCATCACTTGCGGTCACAATCATTTTCTTTATCTCGTTGTCGGAGAAATCCTTGCGGAACGATATCGTTATGTCCTTCTCGTTGAATCCCATTCCCAAGAAGAAAGGCACCATCACCCTTGCCGCACTCTCCTTTGCCATCTCCATGATGCCCGTCTGCGGGATGTCGTTGATGATAGCCTGTCGCCCCTGCTGTTCATAGCCCGCCATCTCCTTGTCGGAGAAATTCTGTCGGGTCAGAGCCACATATTTTCTTATCTCGCCGTGGTTGATGCGGCTCGATGTCATCTCGATGCGAGGGTCGGGGAGCGTGACGTCAATCTTGTCTCCGACGCGGCGGACGTTCTTCTCAGAGAACGAGGAGAGATCGATATACGCCTTCACCGTGGCGTCGATAGGTATGGCGATCTTTCGGGAGCCCATGGGCAGCGCCACGTCGTAGTCCTGGTTGAGGAACTTGCCCTTCATGCGTATTTCGTCATCGTGGGTTATTATCTTGTGCATCTTGTATTCCGCGGTATACAGGCGCGAACACTTCTGCACCTGCATCACCAGCATCGGTATGGTGTCAACAGATTCAGGCTGCTGCCGGGGAGTCTGCTTCCGGGAGCACCCGGCCATGGCTAGTGCTGCAAAGACAATAAGAAAGTTAAAGTATAGTCTGTTCATCATTTCGTTTCAATGCTATTTGGATTGTCGAATATATGCAAAGTTAATGAAAAAAAACGTTTGATGAGGCTTTGTGTACCTAATTCTTTCAAAGGTAAAGCATTTTTAGGACTTTACTTCACGCTGGCTCGTTTTTTTGCATTACCTTTGCAGACAGTGACTTGCATACGCCGGATAGTGGGCAGTATGCTTTTATTTGAAAAGGACATAAGAATGAAGAAAACCGTATTTTTCGCCATTGCGGCACTTTGTCTGCTTGGCATCACCTCGTGTGAGGAGAAAAAAAAGACAAAAGATATAATAGCCACGAAACCCGTTGTAAAGCCCGTTCAGAGCGGTCCGAAGAAGATGTCGGAGTTTGAGCGCACAGAAAAGGTGGAGTGGGGCGGCGAGACCTATAAGGTGACCGTGAAGCGCAGCGCCACAGACAATGAGTTTACCGACGACAACGGCAAGCGGTATTATGACAACCGCTTCATGCTGACGATCATCAGACCCGACGGTTCGGAGTTCGTAAGGCGTGAACTCACCAAGGCGGCATACTCCAACATTGTGGATGCTTCCTATCTCGCCAAGTCTACAGCCCTCGGTCTGGCATTCCTTGAGGTGAAAGACGGAAGACTCGTGTTCCTCGGCAGCGTGGGATGTCCTGATGAGCTCAGCGATGACTATATCCCAATCTCCATCACCATCTCCCGCGACGGCAGCTTCTCTATGAAGCAGAGCGACACCAATGGCGAGAGTTCAAGCGATGACGAGGGAGTGTAAGGGCGTTTAGTCCCTGTCCAGCCCGTCAACTTTATAAAGCAGATATAAACCCAAATCGGTCATTAGGCCGTTTAATGTCATATTTTACAACTGCTTGCAGTCTTTTGCTTTTTATAAGGTGTCTTTTGCCTGTTTTTAATTCGCAATAGCTCGCTATTACTCATTAAAAGCCAAACAAAATCCACTCTTCTAAAAAGCAAAATACAAGCAAGCCCTAATGACCGCTTTGGGATAAAAATAAAAAACGGCATAATGACTGTGACTGGGGGCTTATCCCCAATCGGTGATTATGCCGTTTTTCTGATTATCTTTTTATCTAATTATCTTATCGTCAGCTCCACAGGACAGTGGTCGGAGCCGAATATTTCCGTGTGTATCTTTGCACCCACGAGGCGGTCGTTGAGCCTTGCCGATGTGATGAAATAGTCTATGCGCCACCCTGCGTTCTTCTCCCTCGCATGAAAGCGGTATGACCACCAGGAGTATATCTCCTTCTGGTCAGGATAGAAGAAACGGAAGGTGTCGGTGAATCCACTGTTGAGCAGCGTCGTCATCTTGTTGCGCTCCTCGTCGGTGAATCCCGCATTGCGGCGGTTTGTCTTGGGGTTCTTCAAGTCAATCTCCTCGTGAGCCACGTTCAGGTCGCCACAGAAAATCACCGGCTTCTTTTCGTCCAGTTTCTTGATATAAGCCAGAAAGTCATCCTCCCATGTCATACGGTAGTCCAGTCGGCGCAGCTCATTCTGTGAGTTTGGCACGTAAACGGTGACAAGAAAGAAATCCGGCATCTCCAGCGTAATCACTCTTCCCTCGTGGTCGTGTTCCTCCACTCCTATGCCGTACGACACGTTCAGCGGTTCGTGTCTGGTGAATATCGCCGTACCGGAGTATCCCTTCTTTTCGGCATAGTTCCAATACGACTTGTAACCCTCGAAGCAGATGTCGAGTTGTCCCTCCTGCATCTTCGTTTCCTGCAGACAAAAGAAGTCAGCGTCGAGTTCTTTGAATATTTCGCTGAATCCTTTTCCCACGCAGGCTCTCAGTCCGTTGACGTTCCATGATATCAATTTCATAATAGCATTTTTTTTTGATAAAATCCTCACGCTCTGAAATGTGAATACATTCCCATGTCTCTCGCTTAATAGGATTTTTAGTTGGTAAACAGTGTACTAATCTCCTCGTCAACTCGTTAACTTGTCAACTTGTCAACTTGTGTATAAATAAGGGCGGACCTGATGCAGCCCGCCCCGATTATAGATGATTTTATTACTGATTTAAAATTGCGTTCAATAGCGCATTGTTTAGAACTTCGCCATTTTGATGGCGTCGATTGCACATTCGTCACCCTTGTTGCCGTATTTGCCTCCACATCTGTCGAGCGCCTGCTGCATGTCGAGTGTGGTGAGCAATCCGTAGATTACAGGAATCTCGCTCTTGGCGTTGAGTCTTGCGATACCGTAGGTCACGCCCTGACAGATGTAGTCGAAGTGTGGAGTCTCACCCTTTATCACGCTTCCCAGGATGATGATGGCGTCGTATCCGCCGTTGAGAGTCATCTGGTGTGCACCATAGATAAGTTCGAAACTTCCCGGCACCGTCTTCACGTGTATGTTTTCAGGCAGAGCGCCATGCTTCTCAAGCGTGCTCATACATCCGTTGAGCAGTGCGCCCGTAATCTCAGGGTTCCACTCTGCCACTACGATGCCGAAGCACATATTGCTCGCGTCGGGTATCTTGTCAAACTCGTAGTCAGACAAGTTGTGTAATGCTGTTGCCATTATTTTGTTGTAGCTCTTTCGATATATTTGTCTATCTGCTGATAAGCGGCAGAGTTGACATACTTCTTCTTGATGTCCTGATAGATCTGCAGAGCCTCGTCCTTCTTGTTCTGGCTCTCAAGGATTTCGCCAGCCTTGATGAGGAAAGTAGGAGAGATACTGTTGTTGGTGTTGTCCTCAGCCTCGTCGTCAGCCATCTTGGCAGCCTTCTTGAAAGACTCCACAGCCTTGTCGAGCTGGTTCAGGTGAGCGTAAGCGTCACCCAGGGCAGCCACTGCAGCAGGGCTGATCATCATGTCGTCGGCAGAAGAATAGTTCTCCAGATAGCTGGCAGCCTCTTTCCATTTGTCGAGGTTTGCGCAGCAGAGTCCGGCATAGAGGTTAGCCAGATTGCCAGCCTTAGTTCCGCTATAGTCAGAAGTGATGGCCTTGAAACCCTTGAATCCGGCACCGTCGCCATTGAAAGCCTTGTCAAACTGCTGGTTTGCGAAGTAATCCTGACCCTTGGCGATTGCAGTGCTTGCCTCGTCCTCTCTTGGCTCAGCATAGTAAGTCTTGTAAGCCAGATAGCCAGCGATGATGATGATGATTGCTAACACACCGTAGATGAGAGCCTTCCTGTTCTTGATGAGGGCAGCCTCTTTCTTGTTCAGAGCGTTGTCTTTGTTCTCAGCGCCCTTTTTTTCAACTGATATTGCCATTTTATGATTTTGTTTATTATTCCTAATTTATAAAGCGTGGCAAAATTACGTAAATATTCTCATATATTGAAATTTATGATTGTTTTTTTTCTTTCTTGACTCATAAACCTTTAACTTTGCAGTGATAAAACAATCATTTTCGCCATGCCAGCCCTGTTGGCAGAGGTTAGTGGAGACCATGCGAGAGGCAGCGGGCACCACGGAAAAAGATTGTGAGACAATAAATTTGATAATCAGAAAATACTCCGGAAAGAAAGTCATGTATCTAAAGAACATCAATATTCTCGGCTATAAGAACATAAGGGAATCATCGCTCCAGCTCTCGCCGGGCATCAACTGCTTCATCGGTTCAAACGGAGAGGGCAAGACGAATTTCCTCGATGCCGTGTATTATCTTTCTTTCTGTCGCAGTGCCACCAGTTCCGTAGACTCCACGGTAATCAACCACGACTCGGATTTCTGTGTAATCGAGGGAGTGTATGAAAACGAGGCTGGCGACGAACTGGATATCTATACCGGCATGAAGCGCGGAGTGAAGAAACGTTTCCGTCGCAACAAGAAAGACTACAAGCGGCTGTCGGAACATATCGGACTCATTCCGCTGATAATGATTTCCCCCTCAGACACATATCTCATCGAGGGAGCGAGCGACGAGCGGAGGCGCTTGATGGACGTGGTGATATCGCAGACCGACGCCACATATCTGCAGGCTCTGTCGAGATATAACAAGGCATTGCAGCAGCGCAACTCCCTCCTGAAGATGGAAGAAGAACCAGACGACGCACTGCTCGACATCTGGGAGGAACAGATGGCGAAGGAGGGCGAACTGATATACGAGAAGCGAAAGGCCTTCGTCAGCGAGCTGCTGCCACAGTTTCAGGATTACCATACACGAATCTCCGGCGGCAAGGAGAAGGTGAGTCTCAACTATGTGTCGCACTGTCAGCGCGGTCCGCTGCTCGATGTTATCCGTCGCGACAGAATGAAAGACCGTGCCGTGGGATATTCCCTGCATGGCGTACACCGGGATGACCTGGAGATGCTTCTCGATGGCTTCCCGATGAAGCGCGAGGGCAGTCAGGGGCAGAACAAGACCTTCGTGGTGGCGCTGAAACTGGCACAGTTCAACTATCTCTCCGCCACAGTGTCGAAGACCTGTCCGATACTTCTCCTCGATGATGTGTTCGACAAGCTCGACGCCATGCGCGTGGAACAGATAGTAAGGCTCGTTTCAGGTGAGGCGTTCGGACAGATATTCATCACCGACACCAACCGCGACCATCTCGACTCTATTCTCGAAGCGAGCGACTCCAGTTACAGGATATTCAATGTGGAGGGGGGAAAGATAGTATAGACCTACATACACACAGCCGGATGGCTGTTTGTAGGGATTGGATTAAGAATCAAAAAAGGAAAGGAGAAAATATATGTTCAGACGTGATGTACAGAATCTTGCCGATGTGCTCAATCTCTGTTTGAGACGCAACGGCCTTGAGACGCCGCTCCTCCAGCATCGTCTTGTAAACGCATGGGATAGGGTCGTGGGGCCGGGCGTGGTGGCATACACCGGAGAGAAGTTCATCAAGAACCAGACCCTGATGGTGAAGATAAAGAATCCCGCCCTTCGTCAAGATCTCTCCATGATGAAGCAGCGGCTCATCACCCGTCTCAATGCCGAGGTGGGCAGCATGATAATAACTGATATAAAGTTTTATTGACCGCAGACCACCATGTCCATCCTGTTGTCATGTTCGTCGGCAGGCACTGCATCTACGAACTGGAACGGGAAACATATACCTATTTTATATGTATTCCCCTTCCTGTTTTCACGCTTTTCATTGACGCCTTTTCCGCTTTCACACTTTTCATTGACGCCCCTCTTTCCGGCAGCGTTCAGAAAGCGGTCGTAATATCCCTTTCCTCTGCCGAGGCGGTTGCCGTCCTTGTCGAAAGCCATTCCCGGAATCACCGCCACGTCGATGTCTTCATAATCAGTGAAGAGTTTTCCGCACGGTTCCATGATGCCGAAGCTACCCACCTCCAGGTCAGCGTCGCCATCGTATTCCCTCAGTTCCATCTCGCAGTCGCTGATCACCTTTGGCAACACGATTTTCTTTCCCTCGCCGTGCAGCCTGTGTATCATATCCATGGTATACACCTCGTCGGGCAGAGAACAATAGAGCATCACCGTTGTTGCCTCCTTGATGCATGGAAGCTCAAGGAGCTTTCCCGTGATTACGGTAGAAAGCGCCTTGAGTTCCTCTTGCGTATGTTGCTTCTTCAGCTGTCTGACAGCCTTTCTCAATTCTGTCTTTGTAAGCATAACCGTTAGTTTTTCTTTGTCAGATTATTATGGTCGGGTTCAGGTCGTCATCCAGTTTCGCCTCATTTGCCATTATGCAGCTTCTTTCCCTTTGCTGCTGCCTTCTTTGTGGCAGCTTTAGGAGCAGGCTGAGGTTTCTTGGGGAACGCCGCATTGTTCTTGAACACGTTGAGGGCAGCGTCTATCACCTTGTCGTCGCCGTTGATATACTGCGTCCATGCCTTCTCGTCGAGGATGTTGTATATGATGCGGCTATTGATATAGCGGTCGAGCAGTCTGTGCGACTTCTTTATCATCAGGTTGCGCCTCTGGAGTCCGTTCTTGTTGGCGAATGTGGCGAACTTGTCCACGAGGTTCTGTTTCTTCAGATAGTCAGCCAGTTCCATCATCTCCTTATACGAGTTCAGTTTGATGCGGTTGTCGTCGGTATATACGAAGGCAAATTGCAGGATGAGTCCGCTCATGCTCGCCTCTTTCAGGTATGACGTCATGCCGATAGTATCTTCCGGTACGAAGATGTCAGGCGTGATGCCGCCACCGCCATACACCGTCCTGCCGATGCCGGTGTGGTAGGCAGGTCCCGTGTGCTTGATGCTGTCTTGTGAGAAGAATTCGCCGTGCTGGTATCTCGCCAGCAGGTCCTCTTCGTAGTCAACATTGTCGCCAGCCGTATAAGGCTTCTGGATGCAGCGTCCCGATGGGGTGTAGTAGCGGGCGGTGGTCAGACGGATAATGCTGCCGTCGGGGAATTCCATCTGTTTCTGCACCAGTCCCTTTCCGAACGAGCGGCGTCCGATTATCGTTCCGCGGTCGTTGTCCTGTATAGCTCCGGCAAAGATTTCAGAAGCCGATGCCGACGCCTCGTTGATGAGCACTACGAGCGGTATGCTCTGATAGCTGCCGCTGCCGTCGCTGCGGAACTCCTGTCTTGGCGATTTCCTTCCTTCGGTATATACAATGAGCTTGTTCTTGGGCAGGAACTCGTTTATCATCTGCACAGCCGATTCGAGATATCCGCCCGTGTTGTCGCGCAGGTCTATCACGAGGTTTGCGAATCCCTCCTGCGACAGTTCCGCCAGAGCCACGAGCAGTTCGGCGTAAGTGTTCTCACCGAAGTTCTTTATCTTGATATATCCCGTATTCTCATCGAGCATATACACCGCCGAAATGCTCTTCTGAGGAATGTTGGCACGCGTTATGGTGAAGTATTTCACGGCTTTCGATCCATACCTCATCACTCCGATTTTCACCTTAGTGCCCTTTTGTCCCTTCAGTCGGCGCATCGCCTCTTCGTTGGTCACCACCTTTCCAACGAAAGGCTTTCCGTCCACGCTGACTATCTTGTCGCCGGCCAACACGCCGGCCTGCTGTGCCGGACCGTTCTTCACCACGTTCTGCACGTGGATGGTGTCTTGTCGGATAACAAATTCCACGCCGATTCCCGAGAACGAGCCCTTGAGGTCGTCCTGCGTTCTCTGCACGTCTTCGGCGCTGATATAAACCGAGTGAGGGTCGAGGTCAGAAAGTATCTGCGGTATCGCCATATCAACGAGCGAGTCGATGTTCACGTCGTCAACATATTGGTCGTCGATGATATGCAGCAGGTTGTTCAGTCTGTTGCTTCCCGAGTTTATGATATTCAGTCTGTTGCCCGAGAAATGGTTGGCATAGAAAGTGCCGATCACCACACCCACTATCACGCAGATTGCCATAAGCATCGGCGTCAGTCGGTTGGGTCTATTTTGTCTCATATTCGTCTGGATTAAGATGTATCACATTGATTTTAGCCCTTTTCAGAAGGTCGATGCCCTCGCTGAGCCTGTATTCCCTGGCATAGACGACACGCTTGATGCCGGCCTGTATTATCAGTTTGGAGCATTCTATGCATGGAGCGTCGGTGACGTAGAGCGTCGCTCCGTCGCTGTTGTTGGAGCTTCGGGCGAGTTTCGTTATGGCGTTTGCCTCGGCATGGAGCACGTAGGGGTGAGTCACGTTGTTCTCGTCCTCACACACGTTTTCGAATCCGCTTGGCGTGCCGTTGTAGCCGTCGCTGATTATCATTTTGTCTTTCACGACAAGGCATCCCACCTTTCTTCTCTCGCAGTAGCTGTTCTCCGACCATATACCTGCCATGCGCAGGTATTTGAGGTCAAGCCTGAGCTGTTTCTCTTTGTCGTCCATGATTCTTGATAGTGTTTGTCGTTATTGTTGAGTCTGGCGGTTCTCCTCTGCCGAAGCTTTCTTTATTCCGTTTCTCTCAAGCAGTGCGTCGATGGTAGGTTCACATCCGCGGAATCTCTTGTATAGGGTCATCGGATGCTCCGTGCCGCCCTTCGACAGGATGTTGTCGCGGAAGCTCTGTGCCGTTTCCCTGTTGAAGATGCCGTTCTTCTTGAACACGCTGAAGGCGTCGGCATCGAGCACCTCAGCCCATTTGTAGCTGTAGTATCCGGCGGCATATCCTCCAGCCATGATGTGGCTGAACTGCACCGTCATGCACGTGTCTTTCAGCTGTTCCAGCACCATCGCTTTCTGCCATGCCTTTTTCTCAAACGGTATGATGTCGTCGGTGAAGGCATCCTTCTTTGTATAGTACGCCATGTCGAGCAGTCCGAAGCTCACCTGCCTCATGCAGCCGTATGCCACCATGAAGTTGCGGCTCTTCCTGATCCGCTCTATCAGTTCGTCGGGCAGCGGTTCGCCGGTCTTGTAGTGGAAGGCGAAGGTGCGCAGGAACTCCTTCTCGGCGCCATAGTTCTCCATGAACTGCGACGGCAGTTCCACGAAGTCCCACCACACGTTGGTTCCTGAAAGGCTCTCGAATCTGGTGTTTGCGAACATGCCGTGGAGACTGTGTCCGAATTCGTGGAGGAAAGTCTCCACCTCGCCCAGTGTCAGCAGCGCCGGCTTCTCGGCAGTAGGTTTCGTGAAGTTCATCACCACGCTCACGTGTGGTCTCACGTTCTCCCCCTTCTTGTCAATCCATTGTCCCTGATATTCCGTCATCCATGCTCCGCCCTGCTTTCCCTTGCGCGGATGGAAGTCGGCATAGAACACGGCGAGATACGAACCGTCCTTGTCGAACACCTCGTATGCCTTCACGTCGGGATGATAGACGGGGATGTCCTTGTTCTCCTTGAATGTTATGCCGTATAGTCTGTTTGCCAGTCCGAACACTCCGTCTATCACGCGGCTCAGTTCGAAATACGGGCGCAGCATCTCGGCGTCGAGGTTGAACTTTTCTAGTTGCAGTTTGTGGGAATAGAAGCTGAAGTCCCAAGGCTCCAGTTTGAAGTCGTCGCCCTCCATGCTCTTCGCCTTCTTCTCGATGTCGGCCACCTCCAGCTTTGCCGTAGGCATATAGGCGTCGATGAGGTCGTCGAGCAGCTTGTACACGTTCTGTGTATTGCTCGCCATACGGTTTTTCAATACATATTCGGCATACGTCTCATATCCCAGCAGCTGTGCTATCTCCCTTCTGAGGTTAACGATTCTCTTGCATATCTCCAGGTTGTTCTCCCCGTTGTCGTGAGTACACATCGTGTTGCGCTGCATATACATCTCGCGTCTCAGTTCGCGGCGTGTGGAATATGTCATGAACGGACTGTAGCTGGGATAGTCGAGTGTGAATATCCATCCCTCCTTCTTCTGTTCCTTTGCAGTCATGGCAGCCGCCTCCTTCGCCGTGTCGGGCAGTCCGTCGAGATCTTTCTCATCGGTGATATGCAGGGTGTATGCCTTTGTCTCCTTCAGCAGGTTCTGCGAGAACTGCAGCGACAGCATGCTTGCCTCCTCGGTAAGTTTTCTCAGTTTCTCCTTTCCCTCGTCGTCGAGCAGCGCACCGCTTCTCACGAATCCGTCGTAGCAGTTGTCGAGCAGTCTCTGTTCCTCAGGAGTCAGTTCGCGGTGGTTGTCGTATACCGCCTTTATCCTCTCGAAGAGTTTCTTGTTGAGTCTCACGTCGTTGGCGTGTTTCGTCAGTATCGGCTGCATCTTCTGTGCCAGGGCGTCCATCTCGTCGTTGGTCTCCGCACTGAGCAGGTTGAAGAACACCGTGGAAACCCTCGACAGCAAGTCGTAGTATCCGTCCTTATCGTCGTCAACGTTGATTATCGTGTTGTCGAAAGTTGGTTCTGCGGGATTGTTGATAGTCTTTTCTATCTGTTCGTCGTCGCGCCTGATGCCTTCGAGGAATGCCTCCTCGTAGTCCTCGAGTTTTATCTTGTCGAAAGGCACCGTTTCGTGCGGTGTCTTGTATTGTTCGAGGAATGGGTTCACTCTTTTCGTCTTCTCAATTTCTTTTTCTTCCATACTGTATGTTGTCCTTCTTCTGATTTCGGTTTAAGATACTTATTTATTAATACAAAGATACCCTTTGTTTCTAAATGACACAACAAAATGGGTGACATTTCTCGCTGCTCTATCTTTTTTTAACAGTTGTGATGGTCTTGTGGTTGCTATATAGCTTTGTTTCCGTCCGGCTTTGATAGGGTTGTTGATTCCTTGTCGGCTGATTCACTTGCCTGTCTGGTGGTTTGTCCTCTGATTTCAGGCAAAAATGGATAAATGCATATATTCATATTGTTAATTGGGTAAGTCGTCTGACTTTCTTCTAAAAATCAGCGGACTTGTCCAATCGGAAATACATACAGAAGGTTATCTTTGTTTTCTTCTGAAAAAACCGTTAGGAAAAGAAAATGAATTCTTGTTTTCTCTCGATTAATAAGTTTTTTGATAAAAAATGAAGGAAAAGTTTGCAGGTTAAAACTTTTTGTGTACCTTTGCAACCACAAATCACGCTTATGCGTTGTTTGCATTAATAAATTTATGATGGTGCCATAGCTCAGTTGGTAGAGCAAAGGACTGAAAATCCTTGTGTCCCCGGTTCGATTCCTGGTGGTACCACTCCTCCTTTCATTGGTCCTGTTTGCGCAAGCAGCAGGGCTTTTTTTTATGTCATTTTTTTTAGTGATATCCGCCATCCGTTTCGCTATGCAGCACTAACCACAAAACTATATTCCTGACTTATGGTGATGCCAGCCGGGATAATCCGCCAATCCCCATTTGGGACGAACCGTTGCCTGACGATGTAGAATATCACAAGTGTTTGGGGTGTATAAACATTATATAAACAAAAAAAGAGAGATGCTTCCTGAAACCAGGATATCATCTCTCATTTCCCTTCATCTTTTCATTTCCCATTTGTGGAGCCTCTTGTCGGATTCGAACCAACGACCCCGAGATTACAAATCACGTGCTCTGGCCAACTGAGCTAAAGAGGCGGGTGGGCAAGCTACTTGTATCGCGTCGCTACAACCAACTACCTTTGCTACGTTCCCGTCCTGGAGGATTCGAAGGGAGCTGACCGTACAAGACTTACCCGTCTTGTTCACTTTTGCGGGTGCAAAGGTAATGCTTTTTATCTTTTCCACAAACTTTTTCCTTCGAAATTTCAAAAAAAAGTCTGCCTATACTCGTTATACCATATAAAATAAGTACTTTTGCATCGAAATAACAACGAAAGAATAAAGAAAGAAGAAAGAAAGAACAAAGAATATGGATATCAACAAGTCTTCTAACGACGAATACCGGCAGTTTACCGCCTTTGCCCGAATCGACGGAGCGATAATCGGTGTGATGTGGGTTGTCAGTTTCTTCTGCTTCATTGGCAATCTGCAGATGCCCATGCTCGGACTCGCAGGAATGGCAATCGGCATATACTCCATCATTTTGGCAGCCATGAGGCTCCGCAAGTTCCGCGACCGCATTCTCGGAGGCAGGATCTCCTTTGGCAAAGCCACTCTCTATTCCATAATGACATACTTCTATGCCACTATCCTCATGGCAGTGGGACAGTACGTATATTTCCAGTTTATCGACCAAGGCTACATGGTGAACCAGACCATCGCTATGCTTTCAATGCCAGAGACAGCTAAAGCCGTTACGGAGGTGTATGGCATGGATCCCAAGCAGATGATAGCAATCCTGCAGGCCACCATGGGAACGATAAGGCCGATAGAGATAGCGTTCCAGTTTCTGACGCTCAACGTGATATTAGGCATTATCATCAGTGTGCCCGTGGGTGCGCTGATGCGCAAACAATAGATAATACATTTTCAGACTATGGATATATCAGTAGTTATACCTCTATATAATGAGGACGAATCATTGCCGGAGCTCTATGCGTGGATAGCGCGAGTGATGAAGAGCAAAGGCTTTACATACGAGGTGATATTCGTGAACGACGGATCCACCGACAAGTCGTGGGATGTGATAGAGCAGCTTCGCGCTGAGAATCCGCAGAATGTGAAGGGAATAAAATTCCGTCGCAACTACGGTAAGAGTCCCGCTCTGTATTGCGGATTCCACAAGGCAGAAGGCGATGTGGTGATCACCATGGATGCCGACCTGCAGGATTCTCCCGACGAGATTCCGGAGCTCTACCGCATGATAAAGGAAGACGGCTACGACCTTGTTTCGGGCTACAAGATGAACCGCAAGCAGGGCGACCCCCTCTCCAAGACCATTCCGACAAAGCTCTTCAACGCCACGGCAAGGAAGGTCAGCGGAATACATAATCTGCATGACTTCAACTGCGGATTGAAAGCCTACCGCAAGGATGTGGTGAAGAACATCGAGGTGTATGGCGAGATGCACAGATATATACCATATCTGGCAAAGAATGCCGGCTTCGACAAGATAGGCGAGAAGCCGGTACACCACCAGGCACGCAAGTTCGGCAAATCGAAATTCATGGGCTGGAACCGCTTCTTCAACGGATACCTCGACCTTATAACGCTGTGGTTCCTGAGCAGCTTCGGCAGAAAGCCGATGCATGTGTTCGGATTCCTCGGCACGCTGGTGTTCATGATTGGTTTTCTCTCGGCTCTCGGACTTGGCATAGACAAGCTCTGGTGTCTCGCCAACGGCATTCCGCAGAGACTCGTCACCTCGTCGCCCTTCTTCTACATCGCTCTCACGATGATGATGATCGGAACGCAGCTCTTCCTCGCCGGATTCCTCGGCGACCTGATAAGCCGCAACTCCTCTACGAGAAACGACTATCAGGTGGAGAAGGAAATCTGAATCAAGAATACATCTTTGAATCAAGAATAACGAAATATGAATTTTTCACCCTTCCGCCTGTCGTTGCCGGCAATTATCGCCGTTGCCGCCGTCGCAGCATCCTGCTCTTCGGTGGACTGTCCGCTCAACAACAAGGTGCTCACCAATTATGCCCTGCTCGATGCTGACGGGAGAACGGACACGATGAGGCTCGCCATGACGGTGTCGACAAACCGCACCGACGGTTCTGACTCCGTGCTGATAAACAAGGACCAGGACATCACGAAATTCTCGTTGCCCATAAGCAATGCGCAGCCCAGAGACTCCTTCTTCGTGGAGCTGACGGATGGTGTGACGGCATCCCTCGACACCATTGTTGTGGACAAGGAAGATATGATGCACTTTGAGTCCACGGATTGTGCGGCATCATATTTCCACAAGATTAAAGGAGTGACAACAACACATCACGCCATCGACTCCGTGGCTATTAACTATCATAACGTTGACTATGACACATCGAAGACCCACTTCCACATTTATTTCTCGCCTCGCCATTAGCGTGGTGATGCTTCTCCTTGTGATGGCAATCCCTGCCAATGCACAGAAGCGGAATGCCGCTGCCAAGAAGAATGTGGCAGAACGCGACACCGTGGCGCTCTTCCGTGGCTTCTCAGTGTCGGTGGATGCCGTAGGTCCCGTCATGATGGCGGTGAGCGACTACGGACAGTATGAGGCTGCCCTCCATCTCAACCTGCGTGACAGGTATTTCCCTGTGGTAGAGGTGGGTTACGGCAAGGCAGACCACACGGAGGAGAATACACAGATGTCTTATAAGACGAGTGCACCGTTCTTCCGTGCCGGAATGGATTTCAACGTGTTGAAAAACAAACACGACATCTACCGGCTTTATGTGGGAGCGCGGTATGCATTCACTTCATACAAGTATGACCTTGCTTCGCCGGGAGTTGAAGACCCCGTGTGGGGAGGCGTCACGCCATACGAGGTGAAGGGCGCAAAATGCAACTATCATTGGCTTGAGGCTGCCCTGGGAGTAGACGTGAAGCTCGTCGGTCCGCTGCATCTCGGCTGGAGCCTGCGCTACAAGCAGAAGCTGACAGCAGACGAGGGAAAGCTCGGCAAGTCATGGTATGTGCCGGGATTCGGAAAGACTGGCACTACGGCTTTCGGTGCTCTCTTCAACATCTCGCTGGATATATAGCATGGTGCATCCAGAGGAAGGTAATCTCTGATGTTGATGTAAGAAATGAAGGTATACGTCGATATATAATAAAGGTATATAAGGTATAATTCAAAGAGACATAAATGCAAACAAATCAAAGAAATATGGATAATAAAAAGAAAATGAGATACCTCAAGTTGGGTATCCTCTCGTTTGTCGTTATAGCGGCGGTGCTGATTGTAGCCAAGCAGCGCAATGCTCCGTTCCAGAAGAATACGGGCTTCGTGTTCGGCACCGTTTACAATATTACATATCAGAGCGACAAAGACTTGCAGCCGGAAATCGAGGCTGAGCTGAAGAAGGTGGACAATTCGCTTTCCACTTTCAATCCAAAGTCCATTATTTCCAGAATAAACCGCAATGAGGATGTCGTGGCTGACAGTATGTTCACCGAGGTGTTCAAGTTGGCAGAACAGGTGTCTGGAGAGACCGACGGAGCTTTCGACATCACCGTGGCGCCATTGGTGAACGCATGGGGATTCGGATTCAAACACGGCAAGATGCCTGACAACAGGAAGATAAACCAGCTGAGGAAGATTGTGGGCTTCCATAAGGTAAGCATGAAGAGTGGGAGAGTGGTGAAGAAGAATCCTGCCACGATGCTCGACTGCAGTGCCATCGCCAAGGGCTATGGCTGCGATATGGTGGCGCGCCTGCTCGCCTCAAAGGGAATAAAGAACTATATGGTGGAGATAGGAGGAGAGATTGTGGTGAGTGGCGTCAACGATGAGCGTATGCCGTGGAAGATTGGTGTTACGAAGCCTACCGACGATTCGCTGAACGTGAACCAGGAACTGCAGACCGTGCTCAATGTCACCGACAAGGCGATGGCGACAAGTGGAAACTATCGCAATTTCTATTATAAGAACGGCAAGAAATATGCCCATACCATCGACCCCAAGACCGGTCGCCCCGTGCAGCACAATATCCTGTCTGCTACGGTGATTGCCGACAACTGCGCCACTGCCGACGCCTATGCCACATCATTCATGGTGCTCGGTCTCGACAAGGCGAAGAAGGTGTTGGAGAAGCATACGGAGCTGATGGCTTATTTCATCTATTCTGATTCTGAAGGAAAGAATGCTGTGTGGTTCTCTCCTTCGATGAAGGGATATATCGTGGATAAATAATATATCGTGGGTAATCACTTCAATCCATATAGTCTGCTGGCTCGCCTTCCTCTGTTCCAGGGAATGAGCCTGAGCGAGTTTGACAATGTCATAGCTCATGTCAAACTTGGCTTCTCCAAGGTGGAGCGGGGCGGAACGGTTGTTGCCGAAGGAGAGGTGTGCAACGGACTGTCGTTTGTCTTGCAGGGCGAACTGGATGTGGAGACGGTTGCCGACGATGGTGGGTATCGCATAGTGGAGTGTGTTGCCACGCCTTGCGTGTTGCAGCCCGAGCGTTTGTTCGGATTGACACAGCGGTACTCACGCAAATTCATTGCCGCCACGGAGTGTAACCTCCTGACGATAGACAAGGCGGAGATAATGAAAATCGTTACTGCCTCTGAGGTGTTCCGCCTCAATCTGATGAATATCCTTTGCACTTTGACTCAAAGGATGCAGCATCTGCCCTGGCGCCGAAGACCGGAGGGCATCAGAAAGAAGATTGCTTTTTTCCTCTCTTCCCGTTGTCTCCATCCTGCCGGCAAGAAAACGCTTGTCGTTGGTATGGTGAGACTGGCAAGGGAGATCGGCGAGAGCCGTCTCAATGTTTCTAAAGCCCTGCATGAGCTGGAGAGTCAGGGACTGCTCGAGATGGGGAGAGAAAAAATCGTGGTGGCAGCGCTGGAGAAACTGTAAGCCCCTCAAGCCATTTCCTGCTCCACTGATGAAAATCTGATTTAACCCGCTAATGAAATAATAAAACGGGTTCTGTCGGTTCAAATTAACATATCAAGCGTCCTGATGCTTGATTTTGGTTAAGCGTCCTGATTACCATTGGAGGGAGACGGCTTAATCCCGTTTTAGGATTAGATATTGTCTCTATAATCCGCCGGCGTCATACCGTATTTCTTCGAGAACAGTCTGTAGAACGTCTGTCTCACCGGCACACCGCATTCCTGGGCGATGGCTTCGATAGAATAGTTCGGCTTTTCCTTCAGCAGCTTTGCCGCACGCTCCATACGCAGGTTGTTGATATAGTTAGTGAACGTCAGCTGAGAGTATTTGTCGAATACGGCATTGAAATGGCTTGTCGACATTCCGGCTTCGGCTGCCACTTCGGTTCTCGATAGTTTGGTGCGGATGAACAGGTTCTTTTCGAATATCATCTTCTCAATCTTCAGGAATTGCTCATACTCCTCGTTGTGAGCCTTGCTGTCAGTCTTCTTTTCCGTCTTTACTGTCTCACCGGAGTTCACAGCCTTTCCTTTGTCATCTGTTGCAGATGCCTTGTCATTGGCTGATGCTGCATTATTCACCTTGTCTGGATGTTCCAACATCCTGTCGAAAAGTTCCGTTTTGTATTTAGACAGTTCCCCGATGAGCGATGACGACACCCTGTTCTTGTTCTTTATTATCCTGTTGTCGCGAATGACGAAGACAATCAGTGTGATACAGATGAAGAGCAATACACCCATGATGATGTTTGCCCATCTGTTTATCGTCAGCTGCTTGTCCTGGTTTTCTATATAACTCTTCAGCACTTTCTTGCCCATCTTCTCCGATAGCCATGTGGCGTTCTGCTCCTTGATGCGTCGTGTCAGCGAGTCGCTCAGGTTATATGCCCTCATTCCGGTATTTATCGCCTCCTCATATCTTCCGAGAGCCTGCAGCACACGGGCTTTGTTCATGAGTATGGTGTTGGAGTAAATGTAGTCCACGGTGTCTCTTCCGTGCGACATCCAAGTCTTCTCCTCTTCGTTGATTTTTTTCAACGCCTCTTTGTATTGCTTTGTCTCCAGCAGATAAGGCACTACGTATGATGCACCGTCGGGCAAGAGGGCAGTACGTGTGGAGAGCAGGTTGTCGAAGCATTCCCTTGCTTTTGCATGATTGCCGCTCTTCTCGTATGCTATTGACAATAGCGAGTAGTATCCGGCGTTTGCCACGTCGTTGGCACCGCTCACATCCTCCTTCAGTTTGTTCAGCTTGTCCAGGCATTTCTTGTATTTCGGCTGCATGTCGATTACCAGCTTGTATTCCTTGATGTCGATAGCCGAATTCGCTTTCAGTGAGTACACGGTGGCGAGGTCGAAATATGTGTCCCAGTCGGGAGTCTTCTTCAGTTGTTCTGTAATTATCTGTATGCAGCGGTCGAAGGTATTTATGGCATGCCACATGTTTCCCACTTCGCCATGACATTCGCCGATGGTCATCAGCAGCTGTGACATGAGCTTTCTGTCCTTATGCTCGTATGCCAACTTTATGCCCTTGTCTGCCATGGTAAGGCTTTCCACATAGTTGCCGCAGCTGTAAAACTGCGATGAAGCCATGTAGTAAAGTTGCCTTTCCTTTTCCGGATATTTGTTGATGTCTGGGTCGTTGAGGGCTGCCACGGCATAGTTTGCCGCCTTGCTGTAGTTTCTCAGCGCGTTGTTGTAAACCATGCTCATGAGATAATTCGCCTCGATGTTCGTCATCGAACCGTCTTTCTTTCCGGTCTCAATCATCTTCAGGGCGCGCTTGGGCTGAGTCAGACTGATGCCTCTAACGTATTCGAAGGTGTATTTGGAATTTGCCTTCTTTATAGCCGTTGATTTTGCCTGTTCATCCTGTGAACAAGCTATGAAGGCGATAGTCACTGCCAGTATCAGCAATATAGTGTTTAGTTTCTTCTCCATTTGTCTTTTCCTTTCACGTCTTTACCATCCATTTCCGTTGTCGGTATCGGTCCACTTCCTTATATGTCGTTATATTTCATTTGCTTGCTTCAGTGTCAAGGAGTGATGCTGTTTCCCAGGAGGTTTCTCGGTAAGTCTTCTTTGTATGGTTAGTATTGAATGATTTAGCTTTAATTGCGATGCAATTATATATTAATCGCGTTATTTATTCGCTGCAAATATAATTATTTTCTTTTATTCATACTTCTTTTCTTTGTTAATAATAGCAAAATAATTACATTTCAAGCCTCTCTTGCGATATGTCGCAAAAATTTGTAGATTGCAAATGTTACAAATTGCGTTATTATGCTTTTTGTATTTTGTAAAACGTTGTGCTTTAGCTTGATGCGAGAATTTACGACATTCATTGATTTTGTAACTTTGTAAAAAATATCCTGTTTGGTTTATTTTGTTTTGTATCCAAATTTTATAAAAAACGTGTTGTTTTGTAACAATTGTATTATTCTGCGTAGCGTTACATGAAACAAAGTGTATTGCTACAATGAGTGAAATGAAATTATTGCAAGTATGGAATTATTTCATTTACTTTGCATCGTTACAACAAACAAGAACCTGACACGACGGTCGCCACCTTAGACCGACAGGTTTATCGGAAACAAGCCAACACACCTGCTGAATCTTTATGGTCGCAGGTTCTCCACATATAAAATAAGTAAGCAATAATTAATAATGTTGTGAATCTTAAAACAGATAATGTCGCTAACAAAAAAGTAAGTTTAATCATGGACAGCCTCCTTCGGGAGGCGGCCACAAAAACTAAAAATTATGAAAAGTAAAACTACAAATTTAAATGTCGCTAATTACAGAAGCGTAATCAGGGCTGCCGCAATTCTCATCTTGACGATGATTTGCGGTGGTCTCTGTGCGCAGACCGTTAGTATTAGTCCAAAGACCGGTAATGTGATATCGGCGTCGAGTACCGATAATGAACAACATCTTAATGGCTATGGTGGAGCCTGGGTGCATAACCAATTGCCATTGACATTGATTACTTCAGACGAAGCAACCCTTACAGAAGCAGGTTTGATGAGTGTTCATGCTAATAATGTTTCAGCACAGACTGATGGTAAGCTAATCATTGCTTCAGGTTCGAGTACAATTTGTAATCACATGTCTCTTTCATTACCAAAGGGATATCGCTTTACGAGTTATAAGTTGGTAATAAATTCAAATAGTGAAGCTGCAGTTTCCACAACACTTAAGGAAATGGATGCTACGTTTAAAGATACAAAGGAGTCTGTAACTATACAAAAGACAGGTAGTACGGGCATTACTATGCAGAGAACTTCTATGAACAATACTGACATGGGAAATATTCTGTATTTTAAACAGGAACATCCTAATGCTGGACAATCGGGGCTTGCAAAAGTCGATATAGTTTCCTTTGTCATTACTTTCGAATGTACGGAAAAGTTCAATGAGAACCTTAAGCCAGGTGTAACCACTTTGACGAGAGGTGTAAGTTGTCTTGCTTTGCCTTTCCAGACACAGAGAGTAGACCTTGGATCTATCAAACAGGAAACAGTAAAAGGCTATACATCTTATAAGTATTGGTACAAAAACGTACAGGATCTCAAGGCCGACTTCCTGTTATACGATAATTCTGGAATAGTTGGTGGTACTGCAAAACCTGGAACCGCTGGTGAAGGAAACATTGCCAAATTAAGCTTTGATGGAACCAATACTTATATTGGTCTCAAGAACAATACTTATTGGCTTGAAACACCAACTGATGCCGTAGCACAGGGTGAAGTCAACATCCCTGTAGGCTATCGTATTGTGGGCGCTCGCTTGGTTTACGCAAATAATGTTGCTCAGAACATCAAGACAGGTGACAAAATCTATATCACCGACGGTAAGGGTAATTATATGAATGCCAGTCTGAAGTTCACTCCAACCAAAGTGGAATGGAATTATGCTACAGATGGAAAGTTGTCAACGAAATCGGGAAACTCAACGGTTTATTATTTACGTCACATAGAAAATTCTAGTTGGTTTGGTCCTACAACCTATTCTTTGGAAACTACGACCAAGTCTAACCAAGCCTCTTCATTTAATACCGATGGTACAACCCTCTTCTATGTCAGCGGTACACATTCTTACATAATTTCTTATGATAGTAATGGTAAAGCCGCCTATAACATTACTCAGTCTAATGCTATCGCTGTTAACTCAGCGGTTACAAGCTCTGACAATTCATTCACTGTCAGGATGTTTGACAAGACAGGTAATGGTGTAGCTCAAGAAGTGGCAGTAAACAGAGAGAATCCTACTGGCGACATCGTTCTTGAGAAACTTAACAACGACGCCATCAAGTTCCAGATTGAAGGACTTACAGGTGATCAGTTGGCATACGTTTGCCTGCAGGTACAGCTTGAGGCTCTCAACCCATACATCGACAAGATGGATATCTCTTGTACCCAGCCATCGGGAGAGAAGAAACTCAAGAACCAGTATCTCGCCGACGACTTCACCATCGGTACTAACGGCAAGGTGGATTTCGCAGTGCCTAAAAACTTCGGTACTAATGGTTTGCGTTTCGCTTTCGAGGGACTCCACCACAAGAATGCTGATGAGACATACACTAACATTGGCTCAGAGGGCAAGCACTCTCGCTACCACTTCGTGAAGTCTGATTACTACGATTTGATTAATGAGAACCTCCAGGCTCATCGCTCTGATGCTGCCGACTACGACTACACCAAGAAGATTGAGGTGAAGGTGGCAGGAACAAAGGCGTTCAAGTGTAACAACTCTGACATCTTCAAGGCTGGAACAACAGGTGACGGTACATACTATTATGTAGAGAACCGCTATTCAAATACAGCATACAATACTCAGGGCGGAACTTGGCAGGAGATGCGCGTGAACAATGGTGACGACTACGTGAAGCGTTATCTCGTGGTCTGCGACGAGACCCGCTACAACATCGCTCCTACAACTACTCCACGCCATGCCTTCTATGCATACTACTCTACAGACCTCAAGTTGACTACAGTAGACTATGCGCCGGAGCTGACTTATACCAAGGTGTACAACGACGCCGTAGTGCCAAACACTTATGACGCAAACTATTACGTAGGCGTGAAGGTATCGCTGAAAGACACTGACGACAATCCTATCGCAACCGGTCAGGGATATGTATACGCAAAGCAGATTATCGACAAGATTGCTGAGGACATCACTAACAAGAAGGAGAACGCTCCTGTAGACACCAAGCACATCCTCTATTTTGACGCCAGCAACATCAACTCGCTTCTCTTCAGTGATACGGATCCTACATGGGGAACCCTCACCGACCTTAAGGCAAAGCTCGGCGACAACGCACTGCTCTATATGCCGGAGGGTGTGACAGCCAACCTGAAGAACGTAGTGACGAAATCCCTCTCCGGTGACGATTTCGTGTCGGAAAACGATATCGAACTGGTAGACCAGCAGCCGTTCTTCGCTCCTTACAGCATCCGACTCAATGCTGCCAACGAGGTGGTATACAAGAGAAAGGTGACGCTCAACCACAATGAAACAAAGAAGTGGGTATCGCTGATGCTCCCATTCACAGTGGCAGTGGACACAGAGACAGGAAGCTATGTGCAGACCAAAGACAACTGCGCATTCACGTTCTACACGATGAATACCGACAACACATTCAGCAACGCCCAGGAGACAGGCGAATATATCTATGAGGCAGACGCACACTTCTCGCCATTCAAAGGAGTGCCCGTTACGAAGCCAAACCAGTCTTACATCGTGAGCATCGACCAGATGGAGGAAACCAACAGCGACAAGGTACTCTTCGTTGTTCGCCAGAGCGGTTCTACTATCGAGGCTACACCGGCAACGCTCACACAGCCTCTCATCCAGGGTGAGACTGCAACGGGCAAGATCAAGGGCGAAGCAACAACCCTCGTGAACTACGGATCATACTGCGGAGTGAAAGTGCCGAAGACTGACGGAATATTCTATTTCAACAAGGACAAGTTCATTTCATCACTTCTCCTCGACGAGAGATTCCAGGATGTGTACGTATTGCCATTCAGATCATACTACGCATGTCAGAACGGAGCGAACAATGTGCGCTACCTCAACATCTCTCTTGAGCCGAACACTGAGACATCATGGATAGACAATGCTACGGAGACTACAACGACGAGCGCCGGCTTCATGTTCTCGGCAGAGACAGGCAAGCTGACCATCACGGCAACGAAGGACCTGCGCACCAATATCCGCAACATCAACGGACAGACAATAGACACTACCTCTCTTAAGGCTGGCGAGACACGCACAGTGGCATTGCCAAGCGGCATCTACATGGTGAATGGAACGAAGGTTGTGGTAAGATAGCCCTCATTCTGATGCACTGACTGAATATTAACGACTTAAAATGAATGAATTATGAAAAAGAATAAATATATCAAGCCGGCAACAGGAGTCGTGAATGTCCAGACCTATGGTAGGATGCTCGCTGGATCTCATGACAACTGGGCAGACAGTAAATCTCACAAGAAAGGACTGTGGGATGACGATGCTAATGAATATGATGAGTCTGTCAATTCCAATTGGGCAGGCTATCAGAAAGATTCACCTTCATGGTGAGAGTGATTGACTTGCTTGCGCATTTCAGAACAGTTTTTCAGAAATGCGTTGTTTGACAAGAAACCCCAGGCTCTGTGAAGAACTTGGGGTTTCGATTATTTTTTGCGTAGAAGGTTATGGAACGTGATAGACAGTTGATAATCTGAATACCAGATCGACTTCAGCCCCCTCTCGTTCTCCCCCGTAGGACAACCCATCCTAACCTTCCCCAAGGGAAGGAACTGGTTACTCCGATTATGGATTATCCTTTGACAATCATACTATCAATTGTATCTGTCCCTCCCCTTCGGGGGAGGTTAGGTGGGGGCTGAAGTCAATAGTAGGAGTAATTTATTTCTCCTCTTGGAAAAGGTCTTAAGATCATGATGGAAAACAAAAGAGACTTGTCGGCAGTCGTGTGGCTGCGAGACAAGTCTCTTTGTAGTTGGTATTTATTCTTTGCCCATATTCAAGCAGGTGACATTACGCCCGGATTCAAGCCGGGGCATCATGTCAAGGCATGGGGCATCAGGATTATTCCAACTCGATTATACTCTATATCTGATATTCAGAGAGTTAGTTATTGTCTGGGATATTTATCGGGGACTGCACGAACTTCATACACAACCATGATATCAGTCACTTACACGATTTACTCTACTTAAAATCAATTGATTTCAAGCCTCAAAAAGACAATCTACATCAGTCCTTATAAATATAATAAGGTGTAAATTCACGTAATTTTATGTATATACAAGGCAAACATAGTTGCCCACCTTATATTATAAGGTGTAGCATTCAGTAGCAGCAAAAGCTATTCAAGCTACTCTAAAGTACTGTATATATATGAGTTATAGGGAGGGCTTCCACCGTATCCTCTCTTTGCATACCCCTATAGAGGGAGCGAGGCATCGACCACAAGGGGTTGCCATGCATCTTTTAGAAAATTTTCCGGTATACAAAATGCCTTTTCTTTCAAGTCTTCAGATTTTTTAATATTCAATTTTGCAATAGTAGTCTCTCAAGTAGTATGTTTGCAACATGAGAATAAATGATAGAAATAAAACCATATAAAAAATGTATCAATCAAATCTAAAAGATTATTGTGACACAGATGCAGTATAGATTGCACAGATAAAAAATTATTCTAAATACCCGTTGGCGGAATTAATTTAAGTTGGTCGATATGAGCAAAAGTTGCCCATATCGCTGATTCTCAGTAAAAACCAAGAATTGCTTAAAAACTGTCAGACCATCTGGTTTTTTGCCGTAATGTTCTGACAGACAGATAGTTGGCTGTCAGGCAATTGTCAGCCTATTGTCTGGATGGTTTGCTGATGAAAAGAGAATTGTCAGATAAAAAGAATTATCAGATGAAAGGAATTTAGACGACAGGAATTGTATGCGTTGGCAGAATCCTGAAAACAGGAATATGGGTGTTGCAACATTAACTTATTGGGCAGACGTCTGACAGCAAATCTGCCCAACTAGGGCAAGCACGTTGCCCATGATGGGCAAGCACGTTGCCCCAGTTGGGCAAGCAGCGTGCCCAATTTAATACAAACTGACATTAGGATTAAGTGTGCACTAATCTAATTCCGCCAACGGGTTCTAAATACAAACACAAAACAGCAAATTCATGAAGAGAAATTCTTTAGTCTCAACATTTATTGTTATCTTTGCAGTGTCATATTGCCGAAATAGGCTTTATTGACGGACATATTTAGAGAAGCGTATTTCGCTATATTCCTATACGAGTGAAACTTGGACACTTTCGCAAAATGGTTTATTGGAGTGTAGTGAGAATATGTCTCTGCTTGGCGTGTATTCGTATACAAAAACGAGATACGTACAGGTGGGGCTTATTCTCCTTTTTCCATAAACCAACGGAGTCCAAGCCGTCACACAGAGGGAAAAGGAGCAATAAAGCCTCACTTTTCTTTTTATGCTCCCTAACATCAAATTACTAACAACACTGTTTGGGCTGAAGGTGCGTCAAATGAAGCAAAATGAAAAAGCATTTCTATTTTTTTGATAAATGTTTATCAAATTGTTGTGACTTATTCAGTAACACTAAATACTATTAATATGGCACTTATTAAATGCACAGAATGTGGCGAAATGATTTCAGATAAAGCCACTGTATGCCCACATTGTGGAGCACCAATAGAAAAAATGACAAAATGTGAAGATTGCGGTGCAGAATATTCTGCTGATGCTGAAATGTGTCCAAATTGTGGATGTCCAAATTTCTCAAAAGAAGCGAAGGAACAATCTTCTGAACAACGCAATACTGAGCAGAAAACAGTAGGTATATCAGAAGAACGCAAAAAACGTGTTCAGCATTTTCTTGTCGAAAATCGCCAAAAACTACCACAGAGCAAGTTCAATGAGATTAGGGACATTCTTTCTAACCTCACAGATGAACAATGGGAGACCATCGAATACATCACATTCAAAGACCCCACCCTGTTGCTTGTTCTTTCTATATTGGTAGGTGAGTTTGGAGTCGACCGTTTCGTACTTGGAGATACTACCAATGGCGCTTTAAAACTGTTGCTTACATTATGCTGTGGTGTAGGCTTAATATGGTGGGTTATAGATATATTCCAAATCAACAGATTGACATTAGATTACAACTACAAACTATTAAGAGAAACGTTGTCATTTGTCTAAGAAGACATTTTACATATCGGTATCTATAGTGTGTGTGACAGGTCTTGCTTGGCTTATATTATCATATACTACATGGGGGACAGAATTCTTTTTCTGTCCCTTTAAAGCTATCTTTGGTTTGCCATGCCCACTTTGCGGATTAACTCATGCTTGCCACTATTTATTTGGAGGTGAATTTACGTATGCAATATTATCTAACCCTTTAGTTATATTTGTACCCATAGGATTATTCATTCCAATAGTTATATACGATTTATTTAGTCATAATCAGTATACTTGGCATTTGTTTCAATCTGTATATCCAAAGATGTGTTCAATATTTTATCTTATTCTTTTGACTGTATGGTTATATAAAATTCTCTATTATAAAATTGGTATTTGATATGAATAAGAATAATCTTCTTATTATAGCAGCCATAGTATTGATGGCTGCGATAGGTTGTGAGGTAGCCATATACCTCGGGTATGACTTATATCACTCAGAAAATGGAATATTTCTGAGACATAAGGTATACATACCCACTTATGAGAATATGTCGGAAAGCGAACTAAGACAAAGAGTTGAAACTGGTGACGCTGAAGCTATGGCTATGCTTAGTAGCATAATACAGATTACGCACAAAGAAACAGAATGTAAAGAAGCGCTCGAACTTGCCCAAAAATCAGCCGACATGAATTGTCCACGTGGCAAAAATATGTTGGGATACTTATATGAGATTGGTTATTGTGTTCCAAAAAACCAACAAAAGGCATTTGATTTGATTAAAGAGGCTGCGGACGAAAATGACCCTATAGCTCAATATAATATGGGAATATACCATCTAAACGGTTTAGCTGTTAAAAAAGATACAACAGAAGCACTTAAGTATATTGAAAAATCTGCAATACAAGGTCTTCATTTCGCTGAATATAAGCTTGCATTTTTATATTATTATGGAGGAAATACAATAAAAAGAGATGTTAGCAAAGGCATAGAATGGCTTACATTAGCCTCTAACCAAGGAATGCCTGAAGCCCAATATGAATTGTCTAAGATTTATTATCATGGAGAAAGCGGAGAGGTCGCTCCTGACTATAATAAGGCAAAGGATTTGTGCAGAAAGGCAGCAGAGTGTGGTTTGCCCGAAGCAAAGTGGGCAATGGAAAACAAGTTCAACTCTAAAGACAAATAATCATGGCACTTATAAAATGTAACAACTGCGGAGGAATGGTCTCTGACAAAGCAACAGTATGTCCGCATTGTGGCAACGATCCACATAAGACAACAGATGATACTATTGTAAACAACACCAAAGACAACAATCCTAAACTGTCCGTCTGCCCATATTGCGGAGCAACTGTCTCAAAAAGAGCTACGACATGCCCTAAATGTGGTGGCACAATCACTTCTACGCCTTCACAACAACCAGCTCCAGACGCACAAACGACCACCTCAGAAGATTACGAACCTATTGAGGAGGAAGAAGCAAATGGCGGATTGAAAACAGCAGTAATCATACTTGCCATAATAGTTGGAGTATTTGCTATATACCTGGTTAGCGGAGGGCGTTACTATAATGGCAAAACTTTGCGCTTTACTACAAATGCAGACACTACAGCGGTTGACACCACAGCAGATTTTGACGATAGTCTCGAAAGTGACTCATTCCCATATACTGAAGAAAATGTTGCCGATACGGTTTACTCTGACCCCGTATACGAGAGCGTAGAAGAAGTAAAAGAAGGCTTCAACACGAATTCGGATGTCAAGAACTTTGTCGTTGGCAACAGCTATTATTATAATGGCGTAACTCTTAAAATTACCGAGAACGGTGTGTATGCGAACGACAACAAGATATCATCGTCAAGCCCGGTATTCAAAAGAGTTTCGCAATTCGTTGGTAAAGTAACGGCTCGTCCGTCTATTTCCATTTCAATAAAATGGGAAGGAAACAAGCTCGTTGACAACAACAGCGGCGATGTATATTATGAGAATTAATTAAATCTACAGATGATGAGATTTTTTATTATAATTGTATCTCTTCTATTCTCCTCACTCAGCCATGCACAGTCCATAGCCGACCTCGCAAGAAAAGCTGAGGAGGAGAAGAATCCGCTGCACATTTATGCGGATGTGTCTTCATTCCAAAATGGTTTGGCAATAGCAAGCAAGTATACAGAAGATGGCGAATATAAATATGGTGTGGTAGACGAGGAGGGTGTGGTTTACATACCAGTAAACTATGACGAAATCAGCCTTTTCCAAGAGGGCAACAACTATCGTGATAATGTCTACAAATGTCAGAGAAACGGCAAGTTGGGTCTGTTAAACGCACAAGACATAACTCTACTGCAATGCGAATATAGCAGCATAAAGCACTCTGGCGAGTACGTGTATCTCATAAAGAATGGGAAAAACGGATATGCTGAATTGAAAGGTACAGACGAAGTAAAATCACTCATCCCATGTATCTACGACAAGTTGGAGAGCTATTCAAAAAATGCTCCGATGCGTGCTACCTATAATGGAAAGGAAGGTATGATAGACGGCAACAACAAGATTGTCATTCCTTTCGAATATTCCAACATAGGCAAATTCTATAATGTCGGCGCTTACAATATGGCTTGGGTAGAACAGGACGGCAAATACGGAATATACAACATTGACGGTACTGTCATCCAGCCTTGGGACATAGAAAAGGCTTACGTCATGAACGAAAACAGCGGCACGACTTATCTTACATTCGACGATTTTCCAGATCCATCCACTCCTTACATACACATCGTGGTGAACGGATTGACAGGCGTACTTAGCGGAAAGACATACAAGACTGTCATTCCTTGCAAGTACGGATACATCTCGCCCGTCATTAACGAAAGGGCTTTCTATAAAGCCAACAACAAATGGGGCATTATGGACATACAGAATAATAGTATTCAGGAAGCCATCTACGACAAAATCAAGATAAACAACAACATGCTGTCTGAAGCCTTCACTCCTGATGGCACATTCCATGACAACATGTATGTTTTTATCGGCGACAAGCAGGGAATGATCGATAAGAACGGCAAAGCATTCATTCCCGTAAAATACGATTCGCTTGGAGTGTTTTCCGAGAATATGATTGTTGCAAAGTGCGGCAACCTATACGGATATATAAACTCAAATGGAGAGGAATGCATTCCTCTTACGTACAGTCATGCCGACAACTTCTCTGAAGGCCTTGCTGCTGTAAAGAACGAAAAAGGAAAGTATCTGTTTATTGACGCCTCCGGAGTCATGGTAATAAAGCCCCACGAGTACGACAGAGTTGGACATTTCCAAAACGGCACATGCAAGGTGTATCGCAAAGACAAAGTTTGGGAGATTAACCGCGAAGGCAAAAAGGTGAAAGACAGTACAAAAAAAATAGAAGCGGACAACGTACATAAAGACAGTAGTAATGATGACATGTATGTTGCCAAAGGCAATATCGTATCACCACATGAAGCTGACACAGAATCAGAACACCCAATCAGAAAAAAGAAAAAATCAATATTAAATATTCTATTCGGTGTAGAAGACGAGCCAAATGCCCCACAATCAGTCAATAGAACTTATCAGAATCGTAAGGTAATGAGAAATCGGGGTGAAGTCCTAAGATATAGGCAAAATACATTCGGAAATAAGCAAGAACGAAATTGGCGTGAAGCACCAAAACACAAGAGAAAAATATTTGGGAACAGGCAAAGTCCAAGCCGAAGACGATTTTGAGAATTTTATACAATTCAATGACAAGTATCAGTTCAAGCAATAAGCAAAAAATTACAATCAATGGTACGATAATATTTACTTTAGACGAGTAACGTAACAGATTAAATTGAGGCTGCTTCTGGCAGTCTCTTTTCATTTTACGATGCCCCACATGGAATCATTTGCGTAAGCACAAATGTAATTTAGTAAAAATCCAAACAATTCTTGATTAACCATTCTTAGCACTGTTTTTTCGTTTTTCTCAGAATAAGAACGTAATTTTGCAACCGCTTTCCAAAATGGGGAGTTGTTCTTTTATTTATTGACAAGCATCAAGAGACTGTTTAAATACAGAACCAACCGAGCAGATTAGCCATTGCCACGGTGGTAAAATAGATGTGAGTTTAAGGCTTGATTATTCATCTTTAAATTAAAATTTTATGGCAACATCAAAAACATTAGAAATCATCTTAGGTCGTGTGGAGTACATCAATGCTTCGCACTTTAATTGTTTGTCATTCGCTAAGGCTTCGGATATGGTGAATGGCATAAACGTGCGTCTTTCTAACATGGCAGGTGGCTATCCGTTTTCATTCGGTGGTGCGACTTGGCATGATAGTGAGACGCTTTATTTGTGCGGTGAGTTTTCGGACTCATCTGACGAACATCGGGCTATACAGGAGGAAATGCACCGACAGACAAGCGGCTTTGCAGCCAAACGCTTTGTCAAGAACAAATACAAGAGATTCATCCGTAGTGACTTCTCGACATTTCGCATACAGTGGATGCTTTACGTAGTATGGCAGAAGTGCAAGGACAATGCGGATTTTGCCAAGATGCTCTTGCAACTACCAAATGACGCTATCATTATCGAGGACACAACCAAACAACATTGCGACACAAAGGAAGTTTGGGGATGCACCAACTTTGAGTTGGCTGCAAGAAGAGCAGAGGTTAAAAAGGAAACCATCAAACAGGCTAAGGCAGACTATCCAAACATATCCAAGGCTGCTTTGAAGCGTTTGGTAAACAGTGAGACTTGCAAAGTCAATGGCATTGGAACGTTTGTCGGTCAAAACAACTTAGGCAAGATTCTCATGATTTGCCGTGATTGTCTAATACAAGGCGTAGAACCACCAATAGACTACGCTCTTTTGGAGTCAAAAGACATTCACATCATGGGCAAACGCCTCACGTTCCCAACCAATAACACACCAATGTCTAACTTACATATAGTGGCATGAAAATTAGCAATACAATCAAAATAAAGAGTGGCAAGGAGTTAAAGCTCTATGGCGGCCAAAAGCACAGTAACAAGAATACCATAAGGTATTTTTGCGAACATGCTGATTTCTTTTACGAACATAGAGAGTTCATTTTCGATAACAGCCGTATGTTTTTGATACCTGTATATCAAGACAGAGATTTCATATACACTTTAGGTGGTTTATTGGAATGGTTGGAAAGTATTACACAAGTGGCTACCATATCGGAGGTAATCAAAGATGTTCTTTTTCAAAAAGACAATTCCGACAGGCTAAGTCGCTTAAAGCAACACTGTAGCCGATACAGCAAGGCGGCAGGTGAATACGAACATCTTACGCTCAAAAACGTGCATGATACAATTACATCATTAGTCAAACAAAGAGAGCATAATTTGGCTGAAAAAAGGATATGGAGTCCATATATAGACAACATCGAATTGCTTTATGAGCATCGAAATGAAATTCTTGCTCATAAGGAATGGGCAATGGCTACAATACCATTGAAAGTATATATGGTATGTCAACCTATCTGTATTGGCACGATGTTAAGACTTTGGGCGAATGAAAACGAGTGGCTTACATATCAATGCGAATGTGGGCACAAGGCTTTCATATATAGTTTTGCAGGTAGTCCGTTGAGTGGCACAACATCAATATCCTACAAGTGCATACATTGCCATAAAAACGGCAATGCCCAAGTTGGAAGTTTCCTTAGCCGTGCGCATACTCTTGCCCTTACGCAACAAGAATTATTCAAGGAGGCAGAAGGTGACGAAGCAATTACGTTGACAGAACTTTTAGACAACATAAAAACAATTAATTTAAAGTAATAAATTATGATTGAAAAAGTAAATCCAAGCCATCCGGATAAAGTGGCAGACCGTATCGCAGGAGCTATTGTAGACCTTGCGTACAAGAAAGAAGAGAATCCGAAAATAGCAGTTGAAGTATTGCTCGGACATGGTGTTGCAAATCTCATTATTGAGAGTAGTGTGAACATTTCAGACGCTGAGGCTGAAGCTATTGTTAGCCGTATTACTAAGCGTAGAGACTTAAAAGTATCTCTCGTAATGGTAGCACAAGACCCTATCCTTGCAAGCAACCAAGACGGAGAAATCCGCTGTGGCGACAATGGTATTTTCAAGGGCATTCCATTGACTGACGAGGAGAAAGAACTCAGCAAGATTGCCCATGACATCTATGAGAGTTACCCTTCGGATGGCAAGTATGTATTAGCTGACGATAAATTGATTATTTGTCAAAGTAACGCCAAGACTGAGGATTTAAAGAAGCTCTATCCTACCGCTGTCATTAATCCTCTTGGAGATTGGAGTGGCGGAACAGATGTCGATTCGGGTGCAACAAACAGAAAGTTGGGCAGTGATATGGCGCAATCAGTTTCGGGTGGCGGTCTAATGGGAAAGGACCTTTCCAAGGCAGATGTTTCTGTCAATATCTACGCTTTCTTGAAAGCTCAAAAAACAGGCAAGCCTGTGGAGTTATTCTGTGCCATCGGTGACACAGAAATAGATGGTAAGCCTTATCGTGAAATAGTGGAAATCGCTCGTAACTACATCACGAGAATTGGCGGATTCGAGAAATTTGCCGAGTGGGGATTGTTCTAATAAGCAAGTGACATGTACAAATTTGATATAGACATAACTCCATCCCTCAACGGAAAGAAATTCATTTGGAAGGCATTTGTGAAATGTATA
The DNA here is from genome assembly GCF_041323955.1 of Prevotella pectinovora. Lineage (NCBI taxonomy): Bacteria > Pseudomonadati > Bacteroidota > Bacteroidia > Bacteroidales > Prevotellaceae > Prevotella > Prevotella pectinovora. The sequence goes on along the minus strand of NZ_JBGLIV010000001.1, from coordinate 1,607,261 downwards.
CCATTATGCAGCTGACAGGTCATACCAATGAACGCACGTTCTACAAATATGTAAGGGCAACCCCCGAACAGATTGCCAAGCTATTGGATTTCAACTCTATCGGATAGCTATCCTATCGGGGATAAGCAGGGACGAAATCGGGGATGGTTTTGGATAAAATGTACAAGAAAGGGGATTTGTTGACTATTAAGCTGTTACGTCAACGAATCCCCTAACTTATTGAGTTTAAATTAATTCATCTTTATTTGAGTGGCTGTTCATCGGTATTCCGATTATTCCCACTCAATAGTTGCTGGTGGCTTTGAGGAGATGTCGTAGCATACGCGGTTTACTCCACGTACCTTGTTTATTATCTCGTTGCTCACCTTGGCCATGAAATCGTATGGCAAATGAGCCCAGTCAGCAGTCATGGCATCGGTAGAAGTCACGGCGCGCAGAGCAACAGGATGCTCGTAAGTGCGCTCGTCGCCCATCACACCCACAGAACGTACTGTGGAGAGGAGCACCGTGCCTGCCTGCCATATCTGGTCGTAGAGAGACACCTCAATCTCGCCGTTCTGCATGTCGGCAGGAACGCCGGCAGCCAATACGCGACGCGCATCCTCTCCGGAGAGACGCACCTTGTAGTCGCGCAGACCGCGGATATAGATATCGTCGGCATCCTGTAGGATGCGAACCTTCTCAGGAGTGATGTCGCCGAGGATACGCACTGCCAGTCCCGGACCCGGGAACGGATGGCGTGTGATGAGATGCTCAGGCATTCCCATCGAACGACCCACGCGACGCACCTCGTCTTTGAACAGCCATTTCAGCGGTTCGCAGAGTTGCAGGTTCATCTCCTTTGGCAGTCCGCCCACGTTGTGGTGGCTCTTTATCACCTTGCCCGTGATGTTGAGGCTTTCGATGCGGTCAGGGTATATAGTGCCCTGAGCCAGCCATTTTGCTCCCGTCTGCTTCTTCGCCTCGGCGTTGAACACCTCTACGAAGTCCCTTCCGATAATCTTGCGCTTCTTTTCAGGATCTGTCACTCCTGCCAGGTCGGCGAAGAATTTCTCGCTTGCGTCCACACCGATAACGTTCAGACCCAAGCACTTGTAATCCTCCATCACGTCGCGGAACTCGTTCTTGCGCAGCATACCATGGTCTACGAAGATACAGGTGAGGTTCTTGCCGATTGCCTTGTTGAGCAATACGGCGGCAACGCTTGAGTCCACGCCGCCGGAGAGTCCGAGAATCACCTTGTCGTCGCCCAGCTGCTCCTTCAGTTCCTTCACCGTAGTCTCCACAAAGGAGTCTGCGCTCCAGTCCTGGCGGCTTCCGCAGATGTCAACCACGAAGTTCTTCAGCAACTGAGTGCCCTGCAGCGAGTGGAACACCTCCGGATGGAACTGCACCGCCCATACCGGTTGCTTTGTAGAAGCGTAGGCAGCAAACTTCACATTTGCTGTCGACGCGATACACTTGTAGTCCTCCGGTATCGCCGTTATCGTGTCGCCGTGGCTCATCCACACCTGCGATTTGTCCACGAAGCCTTTGAAGAGAGGGTCCTCTTTGTCGAACTGTTCCAGACATGCCCTTCCGTACTCGCGAGAGTCGGCAGCCTCCACCTTTCCACCGTTGGAATAGGAGATGTATTGCGCTCCATAGCAGATGCCCAGAACAGGGATTCTGCCGATGAACTGGCTGAGGTCAACCTTAAACGCCTCCTTGTCGTGAACAGAGTAGGGGCTTCCGCTGAGTATCACTCCAATGACGCTCTCGTCGTCTTTCGGAAACTTGTTGTAAGGCATAATCTCGCAGAAGGTGTCGAGCTCGCGTACGCGGCGTCCGATGAGCTGCGTGGTCTGTGAGCCGAAGTCTAAAATAATGATCTTCTGTTGCATTTACTTATATTGTTTAGATGATATTGTTTCTTGTATCTGAGTCACTTTATATCCATTAATATTCCTTTATAACCCGGAGATGAAATCCTCAGCCTCCTTCAGCGTGTCGAGCTTCCCTACATCGAGCAGGCGGAGGTCCTTTTTCAGATATCCCCGGATATTGTGGTCGGCACATGCTTTGAGATAGAAGTCAATGATGCCGAATTTGTCGCCGAACCCGTTGAACAGCGGGAACAGCCTTGGTGAAAATGCATGTATGCCGGCGAAGGCGTATTTGTGGCATTTGTCCGGATCGAGACCTTCATGAGGGGATTTCACCTCTCCCGTCTCAATGTTGGTCCATCCCACGAGCCTCATGTCGTCGTTGAAGAGCAGATAGCGTTTCGTCTTTCTCTCACTCACGAGCAGCAATGCGTCGACACCGCTCTCATGGTCAGCCTCGGCATAAAAACGTTGCAGGTCTACGTTGCTCAGTATGTCCACATTGTGTATCAGTATCGGCCTGTCGCCGAGGAAGAGTGGCGCAGCCTTCTTTATTCCGCCTCCCGTGTCGAGCAGCTTCTGCGATTCGTCGGATATGCGGATGTCAACACCGAAGTTGTTATTGTCTTTTAGGTAGTCTGTTATCTGTTCGGCAAAGTGGTGTACGTTCACTACGATGCGCTCCGCATCGCTTGCCTTCAGCTTCTCTATGACGTGCCTGATGAGCGGTTCTCCTCCCACGCTCACCATAGCCTTTGGCATGTGGTCGGTGAGCGGCTTGAGTCGGGTGCCGAGTCCGGCGGCGAATATCATAGCCTGCATCATGTCTTTTTTATAATTATAAAAATGGATATGCGTGCAAAATTACTTATTTTCTTTGTAACGGCAAACATTTCTTACGCATAATGTGAATCCCACGTTGCAATGAATGTTTGGATTATGTTAAAATCAACAATGTATGAGCAGAAATAGGGGAGCAAGGGGCGGTAATTGCCATAAATTCGTTACTTTTGCAGATAGATATTATAGATATTGACTCGAAAGATTTTAATAGGTAAAGAGTTATGAACATTCTTTTATGCGGTGGTGCCGGATTCATCGGCACCCACACAATCATTGAACTTGACAAGGCTGGTCACAGCGTAGTAGTGGTGGACAATTTCTTCAACTCCAAGCCGGAGGCGCTCAAGAGAGTATCAGAGCTTATCGGCAAGGAGGTGAAATGCTATAACGCCGATGTGAGAGACAGGGACGCGATGGAGAAGATCTTCGGCGAGAACCAGTTCGACGCCGTTATCCACTATGCCGGACTGAAATCCGTCGGAGAGTCGGTGGCAAAGCCATTGGAGTATTATGAGAACAATATGGTGGCAACGTTTGTCCTCGTTGACGTGATGCGCAAGCACGGCTGCAAGAACATCATCTTCTCAAGTTCAGCCACTGTGTATGGCGACCCGGCGATGATTCCTATCACAGAGGAGTGTCCGAAGGGCTACTGCACCAATCCTTACGGCCAGACAAAGTGGATGCTTGAGGAAGTGCTTAAAGACGTACACCATGCCGATCCTGAATGGAACGTGGTATTGCTGAGATATTTCAATCCTATCGGTGCACATCCGAGCGGCAAAATCGGCGAAGACCCTAACGGTATTCCAAACAACCTTATGCCTTACATCACACAAGTGGCAGTGGGCAAGAGAGAAGAGCTCGGCGTGTTTGGCAACGACTACGACACACCCGACGGAACGGGAGTGCGCGACTATATCCATGTGTGCGACCTGGCTGCCGGTCATGTGTGTGCGCTGAAGGCTATCGAGCGCAACTGCGGACTTGCCGTATATAACCTCGGAACAGGTCACGGATATTCGGTGCTCGACGTGGTGAAAGCCTTCGAGAAGGCCAACGGCATCAAGATAAAGTATTCTATCAAGCCACGCCGTGCCGGTGACATAGCCACCTGCTACTGCAATCCTGCAAAGGCAAAGGCAGAGCTGGGCTGGGAGGCACACTATGGCATCGAGGAGATGTGTCGCGACAGTTGGAATTGGCAGAAGAACAATCCTAACGGATACGAAGACTGATGATTGATATTCCCTCCCTTAGCTGTATTAGCCTGTAGGCTTTATTTCTTGCAGGGTGGTGATGCCAGGTTGAGGAGGAAAAAAGATATTCTGAATTCTCTGATTCTTGAATTCTTGACGACACGAACCGGATTGACGGTTGTAATGGTCAAGAGTTGAGGAATTGGAGATTTTTTTGTTTAACCCAAATCGGGCATTAGCGCTTGCTTGGATTTTGCTTTTAGAAGAGTGGATTTTGATACTTGTTTTTTATCTTTTTTAATCATACTTTTCTTTGAACTATACCTAATAATAGGTAATTGTTTATACCTTTGCATTTGTATATAACAAGAATTAAGTATGTCATGGAAATAGAAGAAAGAGAAAAAAAGATTTATCGTGTCACGCTGATGGGAAGTGTCGTCAATGTGGTACTTCTCGTGTTCAAGTTCGTTGCCGGTATCCTCGGCGGTTCGGCAGCCATGATTGCTGATGCCGTGCATTCATTGTCAGATTTCCTCACAGATATTGTGGTGATAGCCTTCGTGCGCATCAGTTCAAAACCCGTTGATGAAGACCACGACTATGGCCACGGCAAATATGAGACACTCGCAACATCGATAATCGGTCTCGCCCTGCTCGCTGTGGGACTATACATATTCTATAACGGATGCCTTCAGATATGGGATGTGATGCGTGGCGAGGAAATCCATCAGCCGGGAATGATAGCCCTCTTGGCAGCTCTCCTGGGCATCGGCCTGAAAGAATGGACCTTCCGCTTTACGGCACGTGTGGGAAAACAAGTTGGGTCGCAGGCAGTTGTTGCCAATGCCTGGCACCATCGCAGCGACGCCCTCTCCTCGATAGGTACAGCTGTGGGAATCGGTGGAGCGATATTGTTGGGAAAGAGTTGGGCGGTGCTCGACCCTATAGCTGCCGTTGTGGTGAGCCTTTTCATTGTGAAGACAGCCCTCGGACTAATCGGCAGCTCGTTTGGAGAACTGCTCGAGAAGAGCCTGCCGAAGGAAATGGAAGACGAGATTGTTGCCATTGCCAATAGAGAACCGTGTGTCAGCGACATCCACAATCTCTGCACCCGTCATATAGGCAACGACATTGCCATAGAGATGCACCTCAGAATGCCGGGCGACATCAGTCTGACGACTTCGCATGAGCATGCCACGAACATAGAACATGAGTTGCGTCGCCGCTTCGGCAAGCGCACGCATATCAATATCCATGTGGAGCCGCTGAAATGATCCATCGGTCATTATGCCGTTAGAAGTATGTAAACCCAAACAAAATCCACTCTTCTAAAATGCAAAATCCAGGCAAGCCCTAACGACCGATTTGGGTTATAAATCGGGTGCCTATTCTGCCCAAGTGGGGCAAGCAGCGTGCCCATGATGAGAAAGCAGCGTGCCCATGATGGGCAAGCACCGTGCCCAATTTTTGGTTCTTCCGTTAAATGCATAGATAGAAAAAAAAATTTTATATTATGATAAAAATAAAGCTGGCATCATCTATCTTTGTAGTGACCAAACTCAATGATAAATGAATGCCAGCATAATGCATAAAGCTTTTGGCATATCCTTGCAAGAATGTTTGGATATGCGTTGCGAAAGTAATAAAATAGTTTTGAATATCCAAACTCCATCAGACAAACTTTGCTGTCCGGAGTGTGGAAGCCATAATGTAGTCCGTAATGGTTTCACGGCCAGACGCTTTGTGAGCGTGCCGATAGGTTGTTCAAAGACTTTCGTCGAGATGAAGATCCAACGTGTCAAATGTTCTGATTGTGGCTGCATAAAGAACGAGGATGTCGATTTCGCAAAAGGCAAGCGCAGGCATACGACCGCTTTCGCCAATATGGTTATAGACTTGTCGCGCTTTGCAACTATACAGGACATTGCATGGTTCCTGGATGTATCTTGGGACATGGTGCGGAACATACAGATGGAGTTCCTGCAAAAGGAGTATGGCAGCCCTGACCTTTCAAACCTCAGATACATATCCATAGACGAGTTCGCTACCCACAAGGGACAAGTTTACAAGACGATAGTCGTAGACTTGGAAACCGGGCGGATTGTCTTTGTAGGTGACGGTAACGGCAAGGCTTCGCTTGAGGAATTCTGGAACAAGCTCGGAGACAGAAAGAATGACATAAAAGCCGTATGCACAGACTTGTCGTCTGCTTATACGGGGGCGGTAACGGCAAATCTCCCCAATGCCTCTCTTGTCGTGGATCATTTTCATGTGGTAAAGCTCATGAATGAAAGGATAGACCAGTTGCGCCGCCAGTTGTGGCATGCTGAGAAAGACGTTAACAAGCGTAAGGTAATCAAGGGCACGCGCTGGATATTGCTGAGAAACGGCAACGACATCTTTGACGCAAAATACAAGACAAGACTTGACAATGTGCTGAACTTGAATGAACCGTTGATGATTGCATATTACCTGAAAGAAGACTTGAGGGAAATATGGAACCAAACCAACAAGGATGATGCAGAATTGGTGCTAAACGAATGGGTGCGGCAGGCCATGGATTCAAAAATACAGCCATTGGTCAAAATGGCTGCTACCTTGCGGGCCTACAAGCCATATATACTTGCATGGTATGACTACCCGATATCAAATGGCCCTACTGAAGGTATAAACAACAAGATTAAAGTGCTGAAAAGACAAATGTATGGATTCAGAAATGATGAATTCTTCACGTTAAAGCTATACGCTCTACACGACAAGCGTCTACGCATTTAACGGAAGAACCCAATTTTTGCCGTTAATCTTGTAGACCGCAAATACAATTTCCGTATTACGATAGTGATAATTGTCGTTTCGGTTTTACAGTAGTTATTGAAATAAAAAAGTTGTGAGTCTGCCATGAAGGTAAACCCACAACTTTGTCTTTTTTTTCATCTTGTCCGCAGATTGCGAACCACTGTTTATTTTACTGGAATCTTCTCTACTCTTCTTTCGTGGCGTCCGCCCTCAAAAGGAGTCTTGAAGAATTCGTCCATTATTGTCTCAGCCAATTTGTTGGCGATGAAGCGACCTGGCATAACGAGAACGTTAGCATTGTTGTGCTGACGGATCAAACCAGCCACTTCCTTGTCCCATGCAAGACCAGCGCGGATGCCCTGATGTTTGTTCAGTGTCATCACCATTCCCTCGCCGCTGCCGCAGATAGCGATGCCAGGATAGCACTCGCCGCTCTCTACTGCCTCTGCCAGAGGATGAGCGAAATCAGGATAGTCACAACTTGTGTCGCTGTATGTACCGAAGTCCTTATACTGATAACCTTTAGATTCCAGATACTGGATTACAAACTGCTTCAAAGGGAAACCTGCGTGGTCACATGCCACTCCAACTGTCTTTACTTCCATAGTCGTAAGTTTTTTAAGGGTTATTATTTGCGTTTATAAGCTCAATGTTCTTGGCTTAGGGTTAGAGATGCGGAGGACTCCTTTTTTAGAGAAGTCCTCCCGCGACTCCTATTTGTTTTTCTTCAATCCTTTATAGTCGGTCAGTCTGTCATCCTCTGTTCTCTGTCGCCGCCATCGGCGGGAGAGGTAGGAGAGATACTTACAAGACCGCCGTTTTTTTTTTCTTACTTCAAGAGATCCTTCACCTGCTTGTATACATTCTCAGCAGTGTAGCCGAGTTTCTCGTCGAGCACTTTGTAAGGAGCTGAGAAACCGAAGCTTGGCATACCGAATACCTTGCCGTTGGCACCTACAAGGCCCTCAAGAGTTACAGGCAGACCGGCGGTCATACCGAAAATCTTGCTTCCTGCAGGAAGGATGCTCTCCTGATACTCCTTAGACTGAGTGCGGAACAGACCCTCGCTCGGTACGCTGACAATACGGATCTTCACACCGTCCTTGCGCAGAAGTTCAGCACCTGCTACCAATGTAGAAACCTCAGAACCGTCAGCCAGCAGGATAACGTCGAAGTCCTCATCAGATCCAGCCACTACGTATGCACCCTTGCGAGCCTGCTCGTAGTCGTTGCCGGCAGGCAGTTTGGCAACATTCTGGCGAGAGAAGATGAGAGCAGTAGGAGTTTCCATGTTCTCCATTGCCATAGCCCAGCAAACGGTAGTCTCGTCGGCATCAGCAGGACGGAACACGCGAACGCTGTCCTTGCCGTGGTGGTTCTTCAGCTTCTCCATCAGGCGGATCTGTGCCTCCTGTTCTACAGGCTCATGAGTTGGTCCGTCCTCACCGACGCGGAATGCGTCGTGGGTCCAGATGAACTTGATAGGCACCTCCATCAGCGCAGCCATACGTACGGCAGGCTTCATATAGTCAGAGAATACGAAGAATGTGCCGCAAGCCGGTATCACTCCACCGTGCAGATACATACCGATACACATGCACGCCATTGTCAGCTCGCTAACACCAGCCTGGAAGAATGCGCCGCTGAAGTCGCCGCGAACGATAGAGTGGGTCTTCTTCAGGAAACCGTCGGTCTTGTCGCTGTTAGACAGGTCTGCTGAAGAGCAAACCATGTTAGGAACCTGCTCAGCGAGAGCACCGAGACATGCTGCCGAAGCGGCACGAGTGGCAGAACCCTCCTTCTGTGACACTACAGACCAGTCAACCTTAGGAGCGTTGCCGCTGAACCATTCCTTCATCAATTCAGCCTTTTCAGGATTAGCCTTAGCCCAAGCCTCTTCTTCGGCGTGACGCTCGGCAACGATCTTGCGAAGCTCCTCAGCGCGGTCAGCATAGAGCTTCTCCACCTCAGGGAATATAACGAATGGGTTCTCAGGGTCGCCGCCGAGATTCTGGATGGTGTTTACGTAAGCCTCGCCGCCGAGAGGAGCACCGTGAGTCTTGATGCTGTGCTCATAGCTTGAGCCATCCTCCTTGAGTGCGCCCTTACCCATGATAGTCTTGCCGATGATAAGAGTAGGACGCTCCTCCTCTTTCTGTGCGTCGGTGAGAGCCTGGCGTATAGCGTCTGGGTCGTTGCCGTCGATTGTCACCACGTTCCATCCCCAAGCCTTGTATTTGGCAGCGGTATCCTCGTTCATCACCACGTTGCACTCAGTAGAGAGCTGGATGTCGTTGGAGTCGTAGAACATGATGAGGTTGTTGAGTCCAAGGTTGCCGGCGATGCGTCCGACACCCTGTGATATCTCCTCCTGCACACCACCGTCAGAGATGTATGCATAAATCTTGTGCTTGATGACTTCTGAACCGAGTTTTGCCTGGAGGAACTTCTCAGCCACAGCAGCACCGGCTGCAAAGGTGTGGCCCTGTCCGAGCGGACCGGATGTGTTCTCCACACCACGCTTCACGTCGCGCTCAGGGTGTCCTGGAGTAGGAGATTCCCACTGGCGGAACTGCTTCAGTTCGTCGATGGTGAATTTTCCCTGCAATGCGAGAGCGCTGTAGAGCATCGGTGACATGTGTCCTGGGTCGAGGAAGAAGCGGTCGCGACCTTCCCATGTGAGATTGTCCGGATCCCATACCATGAATTCAGAGAACAGCACATTGATGAAATCCGCTCCACCCATGGCTCCTCCCGGATGTCCCGATTTAGCTTTTTCTACCATAGACGCAGCCAGGATGCGGATGTTGTCGGCTGCTCTGTTCATAATCTTCTTGTCGTTCATATCGATTTATGTTTTGTAGTATTCTAAAAGACAATATGTTTTTTATCCTTAATCGCCTTTAGTTAAACAAAGTTTTTCTTTTGTTGCAAAGATATATAAATATTTTGTTTTTGGCGAAGACTAAGGCGAATACTTTATTATTTTTTTAATTTCACTGCTTCTTGCTCCACTGGCAGGCAGTTCTGGTATTCTTTTATGTACTCGTTGAAGCCTTCAACATCTTCTTTCGTAGGAGCGATTTCCACTCCGGTGTTACCGGCAAACACCTTCTTGTCGAGATAGTCGGCGAGGTTCATTTTGCTCTTGTTGTTCACCAGATAGCCGGCCAGCAGCGCGATGCCCCATGCTCCGCCTTCGCCAGCCGTTTCCATTACAGAAATCGGAGAGTTGATGGCGGCAGCCAGTATACGCTGTCCCACGCCTGGGGTCTTGAAGAGTCCGCCGTGGCCAGTGATACGGTCCACTTTCACCTTCTCGTCGTTGAAAAGGATGTCGTTGCCTATCTTCAACACTCCCACTGAAGCGTACAGGTTGGCACGCATGAAGTTGGCAAGGTTGAACTTGCTCTTTGCCGAGCGCATGAAGAGAGGCCTTCCGTCAGCCAGTCCTGTAACGGGTTCTCCCGAGATATAGTTGTATGCCATCAGTCCGCCGCAGTCGGCGTCGCCCTTGAGGGCATGGTTGTAGAGTTTGCCGAACACCTCGTTCATGTCCACCGGTATGCCCAGCAGTTCCTGATATTCCTTGAAGAGGTTCACCCATGCGTTGAGGTCAGAAGTACAGTTGTTGCAGTGTACCATTGCCACCGGACTGCCGTCAGGCGTCGTCACCATGTCGATCATCTCGTAAGGACGCGACAGGGCCTTCTCCAATACAATCATTGAGAACGATGATGTGCCAGCCGACACGTTGCCCGTGCGTTTCCTCACGGCATTGGTGGCCACCATTCCTGTTCCGGCGTCGCCCTCTGGTGGACACACCGGTGTGCCGGGCTTCAGATGACCGGAGATGTCGAGTCGTTTGGCACCTTCGGCAGTAAGAGTGCCGGCATCCTCTCCGGCAGAGAGCACCTGAGGCAAGATGTCGGTTATCTTCCAGTCGAAGCCGTAAGGTGACACGAGTTCATCAAACTTGCGTATCATCTCAGCGTCGTAGTTCTTGGTCTTGGAGTCGATAGGCAGCATGCCGGATGCGTCGCCCACTCCGAGCACTCTCTTGCCCGTTATCTGCCAGTGGATATATCCGGCAAGGGTGGTGAGGAAGTTGATGTCGTTCACATGGTCCTCTTTGTTGAGTATTGCCTGATAGAGGTGGGAGATGCTCCATCGCAGAGGGATGTTGAAGTGGAACAGTTCAGAGAGCTTGGCGGCAGCTTCCGCTGTGTTGGTGTTTCTCCATGTGCGGAAAGGGGCAAGTATCTCCTGCTTCTCGTTGAATGCCATGTATCCGTGCATCATGGCGCTAACGCCGATGGCAGCCAACTGTTCTATCTCAACGTCGTATTTGGATATCACGTTGGCACGAAGGTCAGCGTAGCAGTTCTGCACACCGTTCCATATAGCCTCGATGCTGTATGTCCACAGTCCGTCGATAAGCTGGTTCTCCCATTCGTGAGAGCCTTGGGCTATCGGGATGTTGTTCTCGTCGATGAGCACTGCCTTGATTCTTGTGGAACCGAATTCGATACCGAGAATAGCCTTGCCTTCTTGTATTGTAGCTTTAGGATTGTTTGTCATTACCTTATTATATATATCAGTGTTAATGTTCTTGTCTGCTGTAATAGTATGGACCAATTATCCCCAATCGGTCATTAGGGCTTGCTTGGATTTTGAGTTTTTAGAAGAGGGGATTTTGTTTGGCTTTTAATGAGTAATAGCGAGCTATTGCGAATTAAAAACAAGCAAAAGACACCTTATAACAAGCAAAATACTGCAAGCAGTTGTAAAATATTACATTAAACGGCCCAATGACCGATTGGGGATTATGATTGTAGGACAACTCTACATGTTTCGAGCTGTCCTACATTCATAATCAGATTTATTATCTCAATGCCTTGTTCAGCATGTAATACACTTCGTTGATGCGGAGGTCTCTCTTCACGCTTTCGAATGTGGAGTCCTTGTCGATATGCAGATATTCGATGTCGAGCATCTCAGCATAGTCCTCCCAATACTCCGGTGTGATGTCGTAGGAGAAGCAACTGTGGTGAGTGCCGCCGGCGAGAATCCACGAACCGGCACCGATCTCGAAGTTAGGCTGCGGAATCCACAGGGCGTTGGCAACAGGGAGCTTAGGCAGTGGTTTCGGTTTGATGCAGTGTACATCGTTGACGATGAGTCTGAAGCGGTTGCCCATGTCGACTACCGTTGCCGTAACGCCGTCGCCAACCTTTGAGTTGAACACGAGGCGGGCCGTCTGCTGCTTGCGTATGCCGATTCCGAGGTGGTGTACCTCAAGTCGTACTGGCTCGTCGTCGACAGCGATGAGAGGACATACCTCGAGCATGTGGCTCTGGAGCAGTGAAGAGTTCTCTCCATCGAAGTTCAGTGTGTAGTCCTCGAGGAACGAGCATCCCGTAGGCATACCCTGAGTCATATACCAGAGAGTGCGGTAGAGGGCAGCCGACTTCCAGTCGCCTTCGGCGCCGAAGCCATATCCCTCAGCCATGAGTCGCTGTGATGCGAGGCCCGGAATCTGGTCGAATCCTACGAAGTCGTCGGCATCAGGGTCGCCCCATGAACCGAGGTCATCGAAGTTTGTTGTGAATCCCTTTGCACCCTTCGCCTTGAGACAGGCACGGATGGCAAGCTCTGCGCGTGCGGCATTCCATATCTTCTTCTTGCCGATTTCCTCGCCCGCCTCGCAAGGCACGATTTTGTATAGCTTGTGGTATTCCTCCACTAATGCGTCGACATCGGCAGGGGCAACCTGCTTCCAGTATTCCATCAGCTCAGACACGCAGCAGTAGTCTACGTGGTAACCGAGAACCTGCTCAGCACTGACCTTGTCACCGTCGGTCACTGCAACATTGTTCATCTGGTCTCCGAAACGAATGATAAGCATGTCTTTGGCGTCGGCAACGGCTGCGGCGACACGAGCCCATACGGCGATGTGCTCCTGTGTCTTCTTCTCCTTCCAGTATCCCACAACCACTTTGCGTGGTTTGCGCAGACGTGAGCATATATGTCCGAACTCGCGGTCGCCGTGTGCGCTCTGGTTCAGGTTCATGAAGTCCATGTCCATCGTGTCCCAAGGAATCTCCTGGTTGTATTGTGTGTGAAGATGGAGCAGAGGTTTGTGCAGCATCTGCAGTCCGTGTATCCACATCTTGGCTGGCGAGAAGGTGTGCATCCATGTTATCACGCCCACACATTTCTCCTCGTTGTTGGCAGCCATCATAATAGATGCCACTTCCTTGTCAGAGTTTGCTGTTCCTTTATAAACCACCTTTATCGGGATGATACCCGACTTGTTCAATCCGTCGACCATCTCCTGTGAGTGACCGTCAACAATCTTTACTGTCTCGCCTCCGTAGAGGAGCTGTGCTCCAGTAATCCACCAGAGTTCCAAATTCTCAAATGCCTTGATCATTGTTTCGTAGTTGTTTCTTCTTTAGTTATGTTATTATCTCCAGACGGTCATCAGACCATTCATAATGACCGGTTGTAATTCTGATCCTTCCGGATTATTTTTTCTTTTGTCCGTAATAAGCGTTCGGACCGTGTTTGCGGTTGAAATGTTTCTCTATCAACAGAGGGTTCATAGTGGTCTCAGGGTTCACGCTGAATGCCACGAAAGCCATCTTTGCCACCTGTTCCATCACTACGGAGTTGTATACAGCCTCGTCAGCATCCTTTCCCCATGAGAACGGACCGTGGTTTTTCACCAGCACGCCCGGCGTATGTACGTAGTTGATGTCTTTGAAACGGTTCACTATAACCACTCCCGTTTCTTTCTCGTATTCAGCCATCTGGTCTGCCGTCATGTCCCCGGTGCATGGTATGCAGTCGTGGAAATAGTCGGCGTGTGTCGTTCCGATGTTCGGAATGTCCTTTCCTGCCTGTGCCCATGCCGTGGCATAAGTGGAGTGGGTGTGCACGATACCTCCGATTTCGGGGAAGGCACGATAGAGCACGAGGTGTGTAGGAGTGTCAGAAGACGGATTAAGATCGCCTTCCACCACTTTGCCCGTGTTCAGGTCAACCACCACCATGTCAGACGCCTTCATGTTGTCGTATGACACGCCCGAAGGCTTGATTACCACGAGACCTTTCTCGCGGTCGATGCCAGAGACGTTGCCCCAGGTGAAAATCACGAGATTGTGTTTCACGAGGTCGAGGTTGGCACGGAATACTTTTTCTTTCAGTTCTTCTAACATAATATCTTGATATGTGTTTGATGGCCGGTCCTTGTGTCCGGATTCAGTCCTTAAGCCTCCAGACTTTCAGGACCGGCCATGTTGTTGTCATTAGAGTTTGAAATAAGGATCGTCGTCATACGCCTCTTTGTTGAAGCAATACAATGCCGCACCGCGTTTCGACGTTATCTTGTCGATCTTGTCAGTCTTCTCGATGAAGTCGATTGTCTTGATCTTCTTTCTGAAGTTGCGCTTGTCGATTTCCTCGCCGAGGATAGCCTCGTAAACGTGTTGCAGCTGCGTCAGCGTGAAGAGTTCTGGGAGCAGATTGAAGCTCAGAGGCTCTGTGGAAATGCGGCGGCGGAGCAGGTTGATGGCTTTTCTCACCATTTCGTTGTGGTCGGAATAGAGTCTTGGCATCTTCTCCACATCGATCCACTTCAGCTGGTGCTTCTCGCGTAGCTCGTTGTCGTAGTCTTTCACATTGATGAGTGCACAGTATGCCACGGAGATGACCCTTTCGCCCGGGTCACGGTTTACGGCACCGAAGGCACCCACCTGTTTCATATACAGGTTGTCGAGACCGGTGAGATCTCTCAGCGTGCGGTTGGCAGCATCGTCGAGACTCTCGTTCTCCTTCACGAATCCACCGTAGAGCGACCATTCGCCGCGACCCGGATCCATTCTCCTGTTTCCGATGAGCAGTTTCAACTTGTTTGCTTCAAATCCGAAGATTATGCAGTCTACCGACACATACACCTTGGAGTGTTCTTTATAAAAGTCAGTCATAAGGTATTATTATTTAGGTCTTTATAGTTATTCTTTATTTCGTGTGTCATTGTCAGGGGCGTCTTTTTTACCAGAAGTAGATGTAGAATGCCACTGTGATGGCAAGGATTATAACACTGTGGATCACATCCCACTTCGTCCAGCTTGCCCTTGTGGCAGCCCTCTGCTCAGGTGTGGAAGTGCCGAACACCAGTCCGCGTATCTTGTCTTCAGTAGGCGCAGGAGTCATGAGGCTCACTACCACTACAACCAGACAGCACACGATGAGCATCACACCGCAGAAGTACAGCCAGTTGAAATCGAAGAACACAGTCTTGAACCAGTTGTCTGACGCATCAGTTACATTACTGTAGTATACCTTTGCGCCGAGTCTTGTCAGACCGATTATGATGCCAGCCAGGAGTCCCCACATACCGCCTTTGGCAGTGGCACGCTTCCAGCATATTCCAAGAAGGAATGCCGCTGCGATGCCAGGAGCGAGAACGCTCTGCACGTCCTGAAGGTAATTGTACAACACGTTGCCCACACTTCTCATGATAGGAATCCACAGGATACCGAGAATCACAATTACCACAGTGGCGATCTGTCCGATGCGTACGAGAGATTTCTCTGATGTCTGCGGACGGAGACGCTTGTAGAAGTCGATGGTGAAGAGCATTGCCGAAGAGTTGAACAGCGAAGCCAGCGAACTCATCAATGCTGCGAGAATACCGCAAACCACGAGTCCCTTGAATCCTGCCGGCAGCAGTTTCGCCACGAGGGTAGGGAATGCGGCATCGCTTATAGCCACGCCGTTGGCATCAACGGGGAGGAATGCGCCACCGCTCTTCGCGTTCAGTGCGTAGGCAATCATTCCAGGGATGAGGAAGATGAACACAGGGAGCAACTTCAGGTATGCACCGAAGATAGTACCGCGGCGGGCCTCCTTCTCATTCTTTCCCGACAGCACACGCTGCACGATGAACTGGTCGGTACACCAATACCAGAAACCGATTACGGCACTGCCCACAAGGGCTCCAAGCCAAGGATATTGCGGATCGCGCAGGTCGCGCATCAGGTCGGTCATCTTGTCGCCATATTCGTTTACAGGCTCAGCAGAACAGATCTGCATCACCTGGTCCCAGCCGCCCACGGCCTTCAGTCCGAGCACGAGGATGATGATGGAACCGAGCAGAAGGATAGGAGTCTGCAACACCGAAGTATAGAGCACGCTCTTCATACCGCCGAAAATGGTATAGAGAGCAGTGATAAGCACCAGTCCGATAGCAGCGATCCAGAAGAAGTCGATGCCCCACAGTTCCTTGATGCCGAACACCTGCTGGAACACGAGACCACCGGCATATACCGTCACGGCAACCTTGGTGAGCACGTAGCTGATGAGCGAAATCACCGACAATATCGTACGACTCTCCTTGTTGTATCGTCTCTCCAGGAATTCAGGCATGGTGTAAACCATAGAACGGGTATAGAATGGCACGAACACCCATCCCAGAATAAGTATCATCCATCCCTGTATCTCCCAGTGTGCCATCGCCATACCAGACGATGCTCCAGCACCGGCAAGACCTATGAGGTGCTCCGAACCGATGTTCGACGCAAAGATCGACGCTCCGATGGCAATCCAAGTTGCGTCGCGTCCGCCGAGAAAATAATCTGCAGAGTCGTTGTTCTTCTTGCTCACGACCCATACCACAATTCCTATTAAGGCCAGGCAAAACAGCCCAATTACCAGCCAGTCATATAATTCCATATTAGTTTATTTATTTAGTTAGTAGTTTTGTTTTTTTTGTTAATTGTTGTTGCGGATATCACTCCGCTTAGGTCTTAACCTCCAAACGGCTATTGGAACGCTTGATGCTGCAGTTCCAAAATAGTTTGCCGTTTTTGGTCAGTGGCAGATTCTCTCAATCCCCATTTACTTCTTTATTCCGAAGCGGTAAGCCACATGGCTGTAATACCTCTCGCCCGGTTTCAGATATGGCGAAGGCCAGTCTTTCTTGTTTGGTGAGTCTGGGTATTTCTGGCTCTCCAGACATACCGACACATGCTTGGGATATTTCACTCCGTGCTTGCAGGCAATGCCCGTGCCCTGGAAGTTGCCGGTATATACCTGTACTCCCGGTTCGTTGGTGAACATCTCGAGCAGGATGCCTGTGACCGGCGAATAGAGCGAAGCGCATACCTTGGTGTCGTCGCCCTTTCCGTTCTTGTATGTGTTCAGACACCAGTTATGGTCGTAGCCAGTAGCGTTCTTTATCTGCTGATATGTTGTGTCGTTGATTGTCTCGCTGATGGCATGAGGCTTGCGGAAGTCCATCGGTGTGCCCTCCACAGGCTTTATCTCGCCCGTTGTCATGTATGTGTCGTCGGCAGGGGTGAAATTGTCGGCATTGACATACAGCACCATGTTTGTTCCCTCTTTCGACGGGTCGCCGTTGAGGTTGAAGTAGCTGTGATTGGTCATGTTTACCACCGTCTCCTTGTCTGTCGTTGCCTCGAAAGTGATGTCGAGAGTATTGTTGCTGAGCACCTTGTATGTTGCAGTGGTCTTCACTGTTCCCGGGAAGTTGTTGTCGCCGTCCGGCGACATGAGTCTCATGACGAGAGTAGTGTCGTTGGGCTGTTCTGCATCATACACCTGATACATCCATCCCGACGGACCGCCATGCAGGCAATGGCCGAAGTTGTTCTGCGGCAGCTGGTAGTCCTTGCCGTTCACGTGAAGATGGCCCTTGTCTATTCTGTTGGCATATCTGCCCACGGTAGATCCGTAGTCGCTCGGACTGTTCACCGAGTCGGCATACTGCCTGATGTTGTCGTAGCCGAGCACCACGTCAGTCGGCTTGCCGTCCTTGTCGGGAACGGTGAGCGATACCACTCTGCCTCCAAAGTTTGTGATGCATACTTCCATCCCACTCTTGTTCTTGAGCGTGAAAAGTTTGACGGGCTTGTTGTTGATGGTTGTGTCGAATGCGGCAGGGTTGAGGCCAGACTCAGTGAGCTGTGTGTTGCCGCCTGTTGAGCATGAAAGCATCGTCGCGATAGCCATTCCTGCTCCAAGAATGATAGATTTTATACCTTTCATATATGTATGCTAAATAGATTTTCGGAACGTAAAGATTCAATGAATTATTTAATTCGTGGCTAAATTACTATTATTTTTCGAATCGGCAATAAAAGATTATGACTTTTTTGTCCGTGTAGGTGTTGTTTCTACACCTTTTTGTCTTTTCTTCATGTTTAAGAGGGTGTTTTGTTATCTTAAGTGTACAATTACAGGGGTATATTAACGAAAAAGCGGAAAGCCACAATGAAATGACTTTCCGCTCGGTTGTGCTATGTTTGGTTTCTTTCTTTTTGCTTTAGCAGATTTTTCTCGAACCGTCTTTGATCACCACATCGTATATCTTCGGTTCCTTGCCGTAGCGTTCTGCATATTTCTTCTTCACGTCGGCGATGAAGTGGTCGTAGAGGTCCTCCTTCACGAGGTTGATGGTGCATCCGCCGAAGCCTCCGCCCATGATTCTCGAACCGGTAACGCCATCTTCACGAGCGATGTCGTTGAGATAATCGAGTTCTTCGCAAGACACCTCGTATTCCTTGCTCAGTCCGTGGTGGGTTTCATACATCTTCTTGCCCACGGTCTCGTAGTCGCCGGCGTTGAGTGCGTCGCATACTGCCAGCACACGGTCTTTCTCTCCCAATACGAATGTGGCGCGCTTCATGTCCTCCTCGCTAACCTCATCCTTTACGGCGTTGAGCATGTCCCAGTCGGCGTCGCGCAGGGTTTCGATAGTCTTCTCAGGATATTTCTTCTGCAAAGCGGCAACCACGTTCTCGCAGCTCTTGCGGCGGTCGTTGTATGCCGATGATGCCAGTTCATGCTTCACCACGGAGTCAACGAGCACCAGTCTGTATCCCTTCGGTTCGAATGGGAAATATTCGAACTCGCGGCTGCGGCAGTCGAGGCGCATCAGTTTGCCCTCCATGCCGAATACGCTCGCAAACTGGTCCATGATGCCACAGTTCACTCCACAGTAGTTGTGTTCCGTTGCCTGTCCTGCCAACACCATATCCCATTTAGACACCTTGTTCTCGCCGAACAGGTCGTTTAGGGCGTAGGCATAGCAGCTCTCGAGAGCTGCCGATGATGACAGACCGGCTCCGAGGGGCACATCGCCTGCGAATGCGGTGTTGAAGCCTTTCACGTCAACTCCGCGTTTCTTCATCTCCTGAACGATGCCATACAGATAGCGTGCCCAGCTTGCCTTAGGGCCTTTTTCGTCGTCTATGTCAAATTCCACACGGTCTTTCAGGTCGATGGAATAAGCCATCACCTTGTTGGTGCCGTTGGGACGTATTTCACACATTATTCCTTTGTCTATTGCTCCCGGAAAGACGAAGCCTCCGTTATAGTCGGTATGTTCACCGATGAGGTTTATTCTTCCTGGTGATGCATAAACGTTTCCTGTCTTTCCGTCGAAATGCTTTACAAAACGACTTCTTACATAATCTATCTCCATAGGTTAAAATGATTTTGAGTTCGTGATAATATTTATTAGTTAGTCTGTTTGTCTGCTGATTGTCATTTAATGCTTGTTGATAAGTCTGTATGTCAGCAGATTGTCATTTCTTTACTCCGAATTTGTATATTGTGGTCTGCTTGTACTGCTCTCCCGGACGTAGCACTACAGACGGGAAGTAAGGACGGTTTGGCGAATCTGGGAAGTGTTGTGCTTCCAGGCATACCGCACTGCGGCGTGGGAACGTAGCGCCATGCTGTCCGCTGATGCCGGTCTCGAAGTTGCCGGTATAGAGTTGCATTCCCGGCTCTGTGGTATACATCTCCATTGTTCTGCCGCTCTTTGGCTCCGTCAGTCGGGCTGCGAAGCTCAGTTCGCCCTCTTCCTTCTTGTTCAGCACGTAGTTGTGGTCGTATCCGCTGCCGTTGCGCAACTGCTCGTTGTCGGAGTCGATGCGCTCGCCGATGGCTTTCGGTGTGCGGAAGTCGAACGGTGTGCCCTCCACGAAGCGTATCTCGCCAGTAGGGATGCTGTTGCCATCGATTGGCAGATAGAAGTCGGCGTTGATCTCGCATTCCACGTTGTATACGTCCGGAGTTGGGTTGGCTATTCCAGCAAGACTGAAGAATCCGTGGTTTGTCAGACAGATTACGGTCTTCTTGTTTGTCGTTGCCATATAGTCGATGATCAGTTCGTTGTCATCGTTGAAGGTGTATGTAACGGTAACTTTCACCTCACCTGAGAATCCCTCTTCACCGTAGCTCGACACGTAGTTGAGAACCACCGTCTCGTCGTTCATCCTCAGAGCGTCCCACACCTTCTTGTTGAATCCCTCGTTACCGCCGTGAAGCGAGTTCTCACCGTCGTTGATAGGCAACTGGTATACCTTTCCACCGAGTTGGAAACGTCCTTTGCAGATACGGTTTCCGTAGCGGCCGATGAGTGTGGAGAGATATGGCTCCGGACTGTTTATCACGTCCTGTATGTTGTCGTGTCCTTGAATGACGTTGGCATAGTTGCCGTCTTTGTCAGGAACCATTATGGCTACCAGCGCACCGCCATAGTTTGTCAGCGCCACCTCATTGCCATTCTTGTTCTTGAGAATATATAAATCAGTTTTCTTTCCGTTTACTGTGGTTTGAAAATCCTCTCTCTTCAAACCACATAGATTAGGTGCTTCGTTTGTGTTCATAATCAAATGTTATTAGTTAGTATTCTATTTACTGCAAAGTAAAAGAAAAATAATGAAACGAGCAAAAGAAAAACAATAAATCAAAAGCAATAAGTGTTAATTTCCACTAATGTGGATTCAGAGGTTGGCCATAATCCCATATCGGTCATTAGGGTTTGCTTGGATTTTGTCCTTTTAGGAGAGTGGATTTTGTTTGGCTTTTAACCCAAATCGGTCGTTAGGGCTTGCTTGGATTTTGATTTTTAGAAGAGTGGATTTTGTTTGGTTTTTAATGAGTAATAGCGAGCTCTTGCGAATTAAAAACAAGCAAAAGACGCCTTATAAAAAGCAAAAGACTGCAAGCAGTTGTAAAATATTACATTAAATGGCCTAATGACCGTTTGGGTGGTTACTGGTGGTGTTAAATATTTCTACTAATCCTCAAATCTCATCCACATATTCTTGAAGTTGATAATAAATTTCCTATGTGCCATTAACGTTGGTAAACCGATTCTGCAATCATATTCCTCATTCTGTTCTGAAGATGTTACTACTGGAATGTTTGTCTCGGTATATTGTTCGCCAGCAAGGGTAAATGTCCATGACACAGGTATCGTTTTTACAACATTGACACCACCGACACCTGCCGTGCGCAATGAATCAGTTGCCGTTCTACCAGTAAAACAGTTTTCGTTCTTTTTATAATAGCGATTTGTCAGGATGGTTCCTGATGCGCCAGTGTCAACTATTGCATCAATCTTTTTCCCTGAACGACCATCTGTTAATGGCAAATGGAAAAGGCGCTGAGGTGAACGATAGAAATTGGGAGCATATGCAGGTCTTGGTGTGTACGAGGCTGGGATTACAAGCTGCATTCTGTCAAAATCGAAACAAATCTCACCCAATGGCATCATTGTCTGGTTGCCTATAACGCATTCGTATCCAAGCTCCTCCAACTTTTTGTTTGCTAACGGATTGTCAGTTCTCATATCGACAACAAAAAATGGGACATTTCGATAAACTAAATCACCAAGTTTTAGGGAGTCCACCACTACTAAGCCTTTGCTATCAGCATAAGACATACCCAACATCTGTATGTTCTTGGTCTGTATGACAGTTGCCTTTATATGCTCGGCAAACTTAGTAGTCATTATATTTATACCTGCCCCTGAATCGTAATTGCATTTCACTTTTTTTCCATTGATATTAGCCATAACAAACATCATTTCTGGATTTTTGCGGTTACCTGTATGTGTTAACAAGGGCACACTCACGTTATAGTCTGGCCTCTCCACAGAAAACGTGCCGCATTTCGAAAGCTTAGAATAAATGTCCTCATAGGCTTCAAATACAGGATTTACAGTTTGTCCACCCTTGCGGTATGCCTCGTTCAGACTGTGTAATAATGCGGAAGCCTTATCGTAGTGTCCCAATGTTGCATAATCTTCTGCCATGAAATACATAATTGAAGGTACAGATGAATTTAGTTCATCTTGATACTTCTCCAAAATTTCTTTGCCATACTTGATAGCGCTGTCCGGTTCATTATAAAATTGACTTATAAAGAATCTGGAGAGCGGTTTTAGAAATGGTGTCTGCAAGTTTTTACCATCAGACATATACAAAGATCTAAGTTCGGCCCAATTACTGCCATTCATAGCCTCGCCTATTCTCTCGTCAATGCTTTTTACTTGTCCAAATGAAATTGTAGCAAATAATAATGCCACAAATGTTATGCTTATTCTTCTAATTGTCATAATCATTATTTTAAGTTTTTGTTCTTATGAAATATCCACAAGTTTCTCATATTATATTTTGCTTTACATATAGAGGCGTCTTACTCTCTATTAATCCTTTCCACCAATTCGTCTGGTGTAAGTATCTCCATCTTGGAGAAACCAAACCACTTTTTGCCCAAGTCCTTTATGGATGCTCCTATATGATACACATCATCGTCTATACAAAGGAAGCGGTCATGTGACAAACGGAATGTTTCAACATCAATCGGTGCATATTGAGCATTATGACGGTCTATGTCGAGTTGGAACAGACGGCTTATCTGCTGAGTGTAGATGATTGCAGACACGTTATTATCTCTTTTATCGAGCAATGTCAGTACAGTCTCGTCAACATAGTTGTCGATAAGAATGATACGTCTTTTTGCACTCTTAATCAAGTCGGACACGAAAGTATAGGCATCATAAACTTGCCCATTGTAGAACACACCTTGCTTCGGCTTTGCATTACCCTCGTCCAATCTGCGAAACACCTCGTCTATACGCTTGTCGGATTCTTGCAAGTGTTTATCTGTATCTTGTTGGTGCTGTAAAATTTCCAGCTGGTGATATTCTATTGTTTCTAAGCGGCTGAACATAGAAGCATTATTCACCATGAAGTGGCGCATGGAAACAAAGGCTCGCATAATCTGAATATTGACCTCAATGGCTGTTTGTGAACGGAGAACACTACTAAGCATTGCCACGCCTTGTTCAGTAAAAGCATACGGCATATATTTGAGGTGTTGACCTTGTTTTCCGTTTAAGGTCACAATTTGTGACCTTAAACATTCTTCCTTTGTCAATTGAAACCGAAAATCATTAGGGAAGCGTTCAACATTGCGTTTAACAGCCTGATTCAGAACTTTAACTTCTACCCCATATAGCATTGCTAAATCTTTATCAAGCATAACTTGTTGCCCTCTAATTACTTTTATTAGAGGTTCGATATTACCTGCGAGTTCATGGTTGTCGCATTTTGTAACATCTATTTTGGACTGGTCGCAATTTGCGACCGGTTCTTTTTTATCTATGTTGTTTGCCATATTTCTATCTTTATTTTTGAGATCACAAATTGTGACCTTAAACGTAGTGTTGTTATATTGCGTACAAAGGTAGTGCTTTTAGCCTTTAAGCCACTATTGCACAACCCCTTTCTTTGAAAGGAACGTAAAATCAATAGTATTATTGCGATGATTGTACTTTTAGTAATTCCGACAAGTCCTTGACCTGTCTTTCCGTGCTCTGTCTGTCACCAATACTGGAGACACGAGCGTATATTACTCCTGTTGTCATCTATATCAAAGATTAAATTGAACATGAAAAAGCCTGTGTCCAGATAAGTCTTGCAGATTTATTTGAACACAGGCGTTTTTTGAATACAGCCTGACGGCAATTTATCAACAAAAGGGAAGAAGTATGACTTCCCCATTTCTCTTTTAGGCATCCACTTCTTTGTTTCTTCCGACAATGGGATGGTTACTCTGTCCTTGGTCTTGACTTGGATATGGTCAATGTATTCTGTCTTGCCGTCAGCAGCCTTGTGGATTTCTAATAGACTGTAAATCAGTGACATTACATTACCTTACTATCCTTTCATTTCCGATGGTTAGATCCGCTTGGGATAATTGGGATAATGTCAAGTTGACAGGTTGACATGGCTGTTTACGAGGTGAAGGGAAAGAGTAAAAAAGAAAAACGAGCAGACGGGGAATTATCATGAAATAGTATTCCACGTCTACTCGTCAATTTGTTTCTTTGTCTGCTTGTAAGCTTGCTTTTCAGAAATCCGTCAGGAAATCCGCCACCACATAGCTGCTGCCGCCGACGAAGATGAAATCATCCTTGTCGGCATCCTTGAGAGCGGCGGTGTAGGCTGCAGCAACAGTAGGGTAGGAGTTGCCTCGCAACTGATGTTTCTCGCCATCCTCTTTTACCTTCTCTACAGGTATTGCCCTGTGGGTAGATGCCTGTGTGAAATAATATATGGCGTTCTTTGGCAGCAGTTCGCAAACCCTGTCGATGTCTTTGTCGTCCACCATACCGAATACCATTCTCAATTGCTTGCAAGGTTGCTTCTTTATCTGTTCGCTCAGATATTGCCAGCCAGCCACGTTGTGCCCCGTGTCGCAAATCACGGTAGGGCTTGTCTGTATCCTCTCCCAGCGTCCGCGTAGGCCAGTGGTTTCTGTCACATTGGCAAAACCCTTCTTGATGCAGTCCTGGTCTTTTATTATCCCCATGCTGATGAGCTGTCGACAGGCGCAGAGCACGGTATTGGCGTTGCGCTCCTGATAGTAGCCTCCCAGTTCACCATGCAGTCTGCCGAAGTCTTTTGTCTCGTAGTCGAAGCCTTGTCCTGAGTTTGGAGTGGCAGTCAGAATCTCCTTGTCGTCTTGTGCGAATGTGATTGGAGCATTCTCCTGCATTGCCTTAGATTCAAACACTGGGCGCGTCTCCTCCGTGTATTCGCCGATTATTACGGGAGTCTCTGGTTTTATCACTCCGGCTTTCTCCGTGGCTATCTTTGCGAGAGTGTCGCCAAGAAACTGTGTGTGGTCGAAACTGATGTTCGTTATTATCGCCAGTTCCGGAGATATGATGTTGGTGCAGTCGAGTCTGCCACCCAGTCCCACTTCTATCACGGCATAGTCAACAGCCTCTTCTGCGAAGTATTTGAAAGCGAGGGCAGTGGTGAGTTCGAAGAAGCTCGGATGAAGAGGTTCGAAAAACTCCCTCTCCTTTTCCACGAAGTCGATTACATATTCCTCGCTGACGCATTTGCCGTTGATCCTTATCCTCTCTCTGAAGTCCACGAGATGCGGTGATGTGTATAGTCCCACCTTGTAGCCTTCAGCCTGGAGAATTGCGGCGATGGTGTGGGAGCAGGAGCCTTTACCGTTTGTTCCTGCCACGTGGATGCTCTTGAATTTCCTGTGTGGATGACCGAAATGCCTGTCCAGCTCCTCGGTGTTGTAAAGACCCTCTTTGTATGCCGACGCACCGACCTTCTGGAACATCGGCACGCTGTCATAAAGATATTGTATCGTTTCCTCGTAATTCATCATTTTCTCATTTTTTCTTTTTCAATCCTTTGTATGCAAGGAATGCTACCACTACTACGGCGAGAGCGAGAAGTACGTAGCCAATCTCATGACTGTATTTCAACGCCTGCTGATACACGTCCTGTGTAGTCTTGTAGTCGGTGTATTTGTATATCGCCCATCCTATCATGGCGAGCACGGTATTCCACGCGCCGGCACCGAGAGTGGTGAAGGTGAGGAATCTGCCCACATGCATGCCAGACAGTCCGGCAGGGATGCTGATGAGCTGTCTCACGGCAGGAACGAGTCGTCCGAAGAATGTGGAGGTGGCTCCGTGTTTGCGGAAGAACTCCTCTGCCTTTTCCACCGACTGGCGGTCGATGAGACACATGTGTCCTATTCTGCTGTCGGCAAATTTGTATATTATCGGTCTGCCGAGCCATTTGGCGAGGTAATAGTTCACGAGCGCACCGATGTCTGCACCGATGGTTGCGAAGACGATCACCAGTATGAATGTCATGTTGCTGTCAGGGTCCATCGCCTTCCATGCTGCCGGCGGCACTACTACTTCTGATGGGAATGGGATGAACGAGCTTTCGATTGCCATGAATAGTGTCACTACCCAATAGCTCAGATTGTCGAGAATCCAGAGAAAAAGATCTGCAGAGTTCATGATTTGTTTGTATAATTATTGTTATGGTTATCTATGTTTATAGTTATCAGGATGCAAAGTTAATGATTTGCCTGTTTAGCACAAAAGACGCGATGCCTAAAACAACATATATTATCTAAAACAACATATATTATGACTGTTTTAACATCTATGATGACAATATACAAACAACAATGGCGGAATGAAAGACACTCCGCCATTGTTGCTTGTCAGACTATATTGCAGTCTGTTCTATTATCAGTGTTTATGTGTCAGATGTCGCTACGGTCAGCTGAAATAACTTCTGAATTTCTGGAAGATGGTCTGCTTTGTCGTAGTGTCACCCTTGAAGTTGTCGCTCTTCTGCATCTCTTCGAGCTCTGTCTTCTCCTCCTTTGTCAAAGTCTTTGGAACATACACGCTGATGTGTACCACGAGGTCTCCGGTGCTATGTCCGTAGCCTTGTATCGCCGGCAGTCCCTTGCCCCTGAGTCGGAGCGTCTTGCCAGGCTGCGTGCCCGGTTCAATCTTTATCTTCACTTTGCCGCCGCTGATGGTAGGCACCTCAACCTGTCCGCCGAGAGCTGCCGTAGGGAAGTCAAGGAGCAGGTTGTAGATGAGGTCCTTTTCTTCGCGGATGAAGGTGTCGCTCGGTTCTTCCTCTATGAGCACCTGAATGTTGCCGGCCACACCGTTGTGTATTCCAGCGTTGCCTTTTCCCGGCACGTTTACCACCATGCCACCGGCCACTCCGGCAGGTATCTTTATCTCGACAACCTCTTCACCCTTTGTCACTCCGGTGCCGCCACAAGCCTTACACTTGTTCTTGATTATCATGCCCTCGCCCTGACAGGTAGGACATACACTCTGTGTCTGCATCATGCCGAAGAGACTCTGTGTGGTGCGTGTCACCACTCCGCTGCCGTGACATGTCGGACAGGTTTCCTTGCTGCTGCCCTTTTCGGCTCCGCTACCACCGCAGCATGAGCAGGTGACGTCTTTCTTCACCTTGAATTTCTTTGTCACGCCGGTTGAAATCTCGGCGAGTGTCATTCTAACCTTCAGTCGCAGGTCAGCACCTCTGTGCTGTGCCGGGCGACCGCCACCGCGTCCGCCGAATCCGCTACCGAATCCGCCTCCGAAACCGCCGCCATGGCCTCCGAACACGTCACCGAACATCGAGAATATGTCGTCCATGCTGAATCCGCCGCCGAATCCGCCGCCGAAACCTCCGGCTCCGCCGCCCATCGGACCATCGAAGCCGAACTGGTCGTATTGCTGTCTTTTCTGAGGGTCGTGCAATACGTCGTAAGCCTCTGCAGCCTCTTTGAATTTCTCTTCAGCCACCTTGTCGCCAGGGTTGCGGTCAGGGTGATATTTGATGGCGATTTTTCTGTAAGCTTTCTTTATCTCGTCCTCGGATGCGTCTTTGCTTACGCCAAGCACCTCGTAGTAGTCTCTCTTGTTTGCCATATTCTGTCTTTACCTTATTGTCCCACTGCCACTTTGGCGTGTCTTATCACCTTGTCGTTGAGTTTATATCCTGTCAGCACGCAGTCGAGCACCTTGCCCTTCTTCTCGTCTCCCATGCCAGGCACCATGGCGATAGCCTCGTGCAGGTCGGTATCGAAGTCAGCATCCTTTGTCTCTATCTTGTTCACGCCAAGTCCGCCAAGCACCTTCTCGAATTTCTGGAATATCAGTTTCATTCCTTCTTTCAGAGCCTCGGCATCGTCTGTCTTCTCGGCGCTGGCAAGAGCGCGCTCCATATCGTCGAGCACAGGAAGTATTGCCGCCACCGTCTTCTCGGCACCGTTGAGCAGCAACTCTGCCTTCTCCTTCATAGTGCGTTTGCGGTAGTTGTCAAATTCAGCCACGCTTCTCAGATATTTGTCCTTGAGATCAGCAATCTCCTCTTTGGCAGCCTCCAGCGGGTCTTTCTCCTCTTTCTTTTCGGCTTCCTTTTCGGTATTGTCTTTTCCGGCATTCTCCTTGGCGGCATTCTCAGCCTGCTTTGCCTTGGAGGTTTCCATCTCTTCCGTTTCTTTCTTTATATCTTTTTCTTTGCTCATAATGTTTTGCTTTTTCCCTTTAATCAGCAAAAACCTTGCCAACAGGGGCAAGGTTCTGCCATAAATGGAATTTGGATATTCTGCTTGTTCTGAAAAATCAGCTTCCCTTATCCGGATTATTGATAAAGGTTCTGATTTCAGCCTCGTCTACACGGCGGGATTCTTATTCATACATCTTGGCGCGCTGCTCTTTCAGCTGCTCGTCGTAGATGTAGTCGTCATACTGCATGAGCTTGTCGATTGTTCCGTTTGGAGTCAGCTCTATAATGCGGTCTGCCACGGTCTGTATGAACTCGTGGTCATGGCTGCTGAAGAGGATGTTGCCCTTGAATCCTACGAGGTTGTTGTTGAAAGCCTGAATGCTCTCGAGGTCGAGGTGGTTGGTAGGAGTGTCGAGGATGAGGCAGTTGGCGTTCTTCAGCTGCATTCTTGCTATCATACAGCGCATTTTCTCGCCTCCGCTCAATACGTTCACCTTCTTCAGCACTTCTTCGCCGCTGAAGAGCATTCTGCCGAGGAAGCCCTTCATCACCACTTCGTTGCCCGGACCATACTGGCTGAGCCAGTCCACGAGGTTCATGTCGCTCTGGAAGAACTCCGTGTTGTCGAGAGGCAGATATGCTGTGGTGATGGTTATACCCCATTTGAATGTGCCGGCCTGCGCCTCGCGGTTGCCGTTTATGATTTCGAAGAGGGCAGTCATAGCCTTAGGGTTGTGGCTCAGGAACACCACCTTCTGTCCCTTTTCGATGTTGAAGCTCACGTTGTCGAAGAGCACTGTGCCGTCGTTGTCCACGGCCTTCAGTCCTTCCACTTCCAGAATCTGGTTGCCCGGTTCGCGCTCCATCTGGAATATGATTCCAGGATATTTGCGTGATGACGGTCTGATTTCCTCAACGTTCAGCTTCTCGAGCATCTTCTTGCGGCTCGTCGTCTGCTTGCTCTTTGCCACGTTGGCAGAGAAACGGCGGATGAATTCCTCCAGTTCCTTGCGCTTCTCTTCAGCCTTCTGACGCTGGTTCTGAGCCTGGCGCAGGGCGAGCTGTGAACTCTCATACCAGAAAGAGTAGTTTCCTGAGAATACGGTAACCTTTCCGAAGTCGATGTCCACTGTCTGTGTGCTGACGGCGTCGAGGAAGTGACGGTCGTGGCTCACTACGAGAACTGTCTGCTCCACATTGCTCAGATATTCCTCAAGCCACTGCACGGTGTCGAGGTCCAAGTCGTTGGTAGGCTCGTCGAGCAACAGGTTGTCGGGGTGTCCGAACAAAGCCTTTGCAAGCATCACGCGCACCTTCTCGTTGTTTGACAGCTCGCTCATCATCTTCTGGTGCATGTGCTCCTTGATGCCGAGGTTAGAGAGCATCTGTGCAGCGTCGCTTTCAGCGTTCCATCCGTCCATCTCGGCGAATTTCAGCTCCAGGTCGGCAGCGCGGTTACCATCCTCTTCTGTCATTTCCGGTTTTGCGTAGAGTGCCTCACGCTCCTTCATGTTGTTCCACAGAGGCTCGTGTCCCATCAGCACCGTGTCCATCACGCTGTATGCGTCATATTTGAAGTGGTCCTGATCGAGCACGGAGAGACGCTCGCCCGGTCCCAGTTCCACTGTTCCCTTGTTAGGCTCCAGTTCTCCGCTGATAGCCTTGAGCAGTGTAGACTTTCCTGCGCCGTTTGCACCGATCACACCATAAATGTTCCCATTGGTGAATTTGATATTGACATCCTTGTAGAGTACTCTCTTTCCGAATTGGATAGCGAGATTGGTTACTGTAATCATTTTCTTTCTTCTACCTTATTATATAGTACTTTCTTATTGTTATCTTTCTTTTCTGCCAGAGACATTCCCGAAGCATACCTTTTGGTCCTTGGCATCGAATTTTGCCCAATACGGCAAAATCGGCTGCAAAGTTACTGCAAATTATTGATATTGAGAAATAAAAGTAAATTTTTGTGGATATTTTACGGGCTGACGAGTGGAAAAGAAGGGGCCAGACGAATCAATTTCCATCGAAAAGCCATCACGATAAGCATTACTTCGAAATCTCCCCCTGACGTGGGGAATGAAACCCCACATTGGGGGGAACCGTTCCCCACGCCGTGGGGGAAAATTCAGGGATATATTTTTGTCGCCGTAATTGTTGGGCTGGTTTATCCGACATAGCAATCCCTTCACCGCCTGCGGTAATCTCTGCCGGGGCGATGATGGCAAAAAAACACGCCTCGTTGCCATAATATCAATGACTTTTGGCATTATTGATGCAAAAGTATCTGATTTTTTCATATATTTGCATCCCGAAATTTCTTTCAGACGACAATATGAGACATACATATAACAGAAACATCAATGATTACGCCCACTATCAAGTGGAGCAAGACGATACGTTGCTCAACTTCCTCCTCAACAACGTGAAGGAGAGCCGTTCTAAGATCAAAGCCACGCTTCAAGGCCGTGGCATCAAGGTTAATGGCAAGACTGTGACACAGTTTGACTATCCCGTTGCTGCCGGCACCAAGATAGAAGTGAGCAAGACGAAACGAAACAACGACAAGCTCAAGAGCCGTTATGTTAAGATTGTCTACGAGGACCAGTATCTCGTGGTGATAGAGAAGGACATCGGCATCCTGTCGATGGCGGCTGGTCACAAGTCGCTCAACGTGAAAGCCGTGCTCGACGACTATTTCAAGAAGACCCGCCAGCGCTGCACGGCACATGTCGTACACCGTCTTGACCGCGACACCAGCGGACTCATGATTTATGCCAAGGACATGGAGACGGAGCAGATTCTGGAGCACAACTGGCATGACATAGTTTTTGACCGACGCTACGTTGCCGTGGTGAGTGGAGAGATGGAGAATGATGAGGGAACGATAGAAAACTGGCTGAAGGACAACAAGGCATACGTGACATATTCGTCACCGGTGGACAATGGCGGAAAATATGCCATCACCCATTACCGGGTGCTCGACCGCACCACGGAGCATAGTCTTGTGGAATACAAATTGGAGACAGGGAGGAAAAACCAGATTCGTGTACACTCTGCCGATATGGGACATCCGGTATGTGGCGACATAAAATACGGCAATGGCGACGACCCTATACATCGCCTTTGTCTTCATGCCTATATGCTCTGCTTCTATCATCCCGTTACCCGTCAGGCGATGGAGTTCGAGACGATGATTCCGGCGGCGTTCAGACATCTGTTCAAGTAGGCCAATCGGTAAGCTTCATTGCTCAGTCCCCTTTTATATTGGGCTCGATTAATCATTAAACTCAAGAAAAGATGGAAAATTTCGGATATTACATATTCTGTATAGTAGCCTTTATCGTGGTGTTCCTGCTTGTGAAGAAAATCACAGGCTGCCTGATAAAGACCGCCATATTCGTTGTGCTGGCAGCGGTGCTTGCGGCAATATACTATTTGTGGCTCAGTTGAGGCTTGTGATAAAACGAATCGGTCATCAGGACATTTCTGTGTATTCTGTTCTGATGACCGGTTTGGGTTAGTATTCAGTCTTGTCTGTCTTCTCCGCCCACATGCGGAAAGCCTTTTTCGCCTCTTCCTGCATGATGATTTCCGATGGCTTGTTGCGGTGGTCCGGCGACAGTTCCAGTTCCTTGTATATGAAGTCGTCGTCGAAACCTATTGCAGCAGCGTCCTTGCGGTCGTTGGCATAGAAAATCTTGTCGAGATGTGCCCAGTATATAGCACCCAGACACATCGGACACGGTTCACACGAAGTGTATATCGAGCAGCCTCCCAGGTCGAATGAACCGATAGCCTTTGCCGCCTTGCGGATTGCCGACACCTCAGCATGGGCGGTAGGGTCGCAGTCTATAGTGACACAGTTGGAAGCCTCTGCCACGACTTCGCCGTTGCGTGCTATTACCGCACCGAACGGTCCGCCGCCGCTTTTCACGCTCTCTTCAGACAGTCTTATGGCTCTGAGCATTAATTCTTTATCGTTCATACAATATTCCTTTATTAGTTATAGATTTAGTGTTATACATTCAAACTCTTTGCTAAGATATTGAATATTTCCCAATAAAACAAGAAAATACCCTAAATTCACGATTATGATACTGTATTTGTCCGGCACAGGAAACACCAGGTGGGTTGCCGAGAGCATCGCCCGCATGACAGGAGACGAGAGGGTAGTAGACATCGCCTCTGTATGCAGCCAGCCCCTTCATGTGCAGCTGAACCCCGTAGAGCCTCTCGGCATCTTCTTTCCCGTTCACGGTTGGCGCCCGCCGATGCTGCTTCGTCGCGTGTTGTCAGGAATGACGTTGAGCGTCGGTTCGGAGCGCAATGTCAAACCCTATGTGTATTCAGTCTGTACCGTTGGCGACACCGTTGGCGAGAGTATGGATATATTGCGCAGCGATCTCAAGAAACAAGGCGTTTCTCTCGATGCCGTGTTTGATGTGCGGATGCCGAATACATACGTCGGACTGCCCTTTATGGATGTAGACAAGGAGAAGGTGGTCAGCGACAAGCTCCATGAAGCGCAGCCGCGCATGGAGTTTATAGCAGAAAAGATAAGAGAGATGGCGAAGGGGGCTTTCATGCGCTATCTGGGCAGATGGAAGAGAATCAACAGTGGTCTGCTCGGCGAGGCATTTGTGCGCAAACTCGTCACCGACCGTTATTTCCATGTTGAAGAGTCGCTCTGCGTGTCGTGTGGGAAGTGCGTGGCATCGTGTCCCGTCGGCAACATGTCGCTTGACGATGACGGTATGCCGCAATGGAACCATGATGGCAGCTGTCTCACTTGCTTCGCCTGCTATCATAATTGTCCACGCCATGCCATCCGTTTCGGCAGCGTTACCGACAAGAAGGGACAGTATGTCTTTGACCCCAAACGGGCATAGAATGCAAAAAATCAGGCAAACGGTATCTCTATTCTCTATCTTATGTGATAGTATCTCGAATGGCAGCCGAAATAGGAACCGCCGTATGCGGAACCGCACGAACGGTGGTGTGAGAGGACTGTAAATACGAAAATAGGAAGAAAACAGCTTCGTTTTCCTCCTACTCGATTTATTTGTAAAAGTCAGAGACTTCTCTTTTGCCTTTATTCTGTCACAGTTATCTCTCCGCAGATATCTCTCACAATGTTCGATCTCACGAGATTAACATCGTTGTGCTGACCTATCAGGAACATGAGTTTTGTCAAAGCACTCTCCACGGTACTGTCGTAACCGCTCACCACGCCCATGTTCTTGAGCTGGAATCCCGTGTCGTATCTGCCCATCTCCACTGCTCCGGCATCACACTGGCTGATGTTCACCACAGTGATTCCGCGGCTTGTAGCCTCCTTGAGCAGTCGCATGAGCCAGGGGTGGTGTGGTGCGTTTCCGCTGCCGTAGGTCCTCATCACTATGGCGCGAAGCTCCGGCGACTCGATTACGTGGCGCGTGATCTGCTCCTGCACACCAGGGAAAAGCGTGAACACGGTGACGTTGGGGTCTAATGCGAAGTGGGGGATGAGTTTCTTCCTGAAGTCCCTCTTCAGGATATGCTCCTCGTGGTATGTGATGTTCACTCCGGCATCTGCCAGATGAGGATAGTTGTAAGATTCAAAGGCGTTGAACCCGTCGGCGTTTGCTTTCGTTGCCCTGTTGCCTCTCAGCAGGTGGCCGTTGAAATAGATACACACTTCTGGAACTATCGGTGTGCCGTCGTCATGGTGGGCAGAAGCCACCTCAATACTCGTCACGAGGTTCTCTTTGCCATCGGTGCGCAGCTGACCGATAGGCAGCTGGCTTCCTGTCAGCACCACAGGCTTTGTCAGGTTTTCGAGCATGAACGACAGTGCTGATGCCGTGAATGCCATGGTGTCGGTGCCGTGCAGTATTACGAAACCGTCGTAGTCGTCGTATCTGTCGGCAATGATCCTTACGAGTTGCGACCAGAAGCGCGGCGTCATGTCGCTGGAGTCGATGGGAGGCGTGAACTGATAAGAGTCGATTCCCGTCTCGATGGCAGCAAATTCCGGAAGGCAGCTGATTAGATGGTTAAAGTCCAGAGGTTCCAATGCTCCTGATTCACGGTTGCATCCCATGCCTATTGTGCCTCCCGTGTATATCAAAAGCACTCTGTCTGTGCGCTTGAAGGAATAGTTAGAAACTGAATTTTTGTTTTTCATAAAAGGTCTTGCCTATTTGATTTTTCGTTTAGATTGTGCAAATATAGCTTAAAAAATGATGTAATCAAAAAAAATGCCGTATATTTGCACAGAAAAGATTAAACAAATTACATATTAACAATTAATACTAAAATAATATTAAGTCATGAAGCAATTTATGGACGAAAACTTCCTGCTTGAAACCAAGACCTCGCAGGAACTTTTCCACAATCATGCGGCCAAGATGCCAATCATCGATTATCACTGTCATCTGATTCCTGAAATGGTGGCAAACGACCATCAGTTCAAGAGTATTACAGAGCTTTGGCTCGGAGGCGACCACTACAAGTGGCGTGCGATGAGAACCAACGGTGTTGACGAGAAATTCTGCACAGGCAAGGATACTTCAGACTGGGAGAAGTTTGAGAAATGGGCAGAGACCGTTCCTTACACTTTCCGCAACCCTCTTTACCACTGGACCCACCTCGAGCTGAAGACCGCTTTCGGCATCGACAAACTTTTGAGTCCTAAGACAGCAAGAGAAATCTTCGACGAATGTAACGAGAAGCTGAAGCAGCCAGGATATACCGCACGCGGATTCATGCGCCGCTACAACGTGGAGTGTGTCTGCACCACCGACGATCCAATCGACGATCTGCGCTACCACAAGCAGACTCGCGAGAGCGGTTTCGAGATCAAGATGATTCCGGCATGGCGTCCTGACAAGGCAATGAACATCGAGAAGCCTGAATTCCCTGAATACGTGAACAAGCTCGGTGAGGTGGCTGGTGTCACAATCAACAAGTTTGCCGATATGGTGGACGCTCTGCAGAAGCGCCACGACTTCTTCCATGAGAACGGCTGCCGCCTTTCAGACCACGGTATCGAGGAGTTCTACGACGAACCATATACAGACTCTCAGATCGAGACAATCTTCGAGAAGGCAATGCGCAAGCAGCAGCTTTCGGCTCAGGAGGTCCGCCAGTTCAAACACTGCATCCTGCGCATCTTCGCTGAACAGGATTTCGCAAGCGACTGGACACAGCAGTACCATTACGGAGCAATCCGCGACAACAACAGTCTGATGTACGACAAGCTCGGTGCTGACACCGGTTTCGACTCAATCGGTGAGTTTACCACAGCAACAGCGATGAGCCACTTCCTCAACGAACTCAACAAGGAAGGCAAGCTCACACGTACTATCCTCTACTGCTTGAACCCATGTGCCAACGAGGTTATCGCCACAATGCTCGGCAACTTCCAGGACGGTTCATGCCCAGGCAAGATCCAGTTCGGTTCAGGCTGGTGGTTCAATGACCAGCTCGACGGTATGACACGCCAGATGAACGCACTCTCTGTTCTTGGTCTGCTGAGCCGTTTCGTAGGTATGCTCACCGACAGCCGTTCGTTCCTCTCATATCCTCGTCATGAGTATTTCCGCCGTCTGCTTTGCAATCTGCTCGGCAACGACGTTGAGAAGGGCTTGCTGCCAAACGACATGGAGAGCCTCTCTCGCATGGTTGAGGACATCAGCTACAACAACGCCCGCAACTACTTCAAGTTCTATTGATTCCCGTCGCGTTCACGCGTCGGCAGGTCGGTCGCAATAAGCGGGTGGACAAGTCGGCGAGTAGATAAGTTGACGGACAGGACGAACATACTGAGTCGTTTCCCCTTTGACTATCCAGGATAGTGGCATGAGGGGCGATGAATGAATAATCCATATCCCCATTTCCCACCACATGAATTATATGTGAGAGAAATGGGGATTTTGTATAGAAATATTTGCCGCTTTCAGAAAATAGGATTATTTTTGCAAAGATTTTAACTATATCTTAATTGAACGAGTATGAAGAAACTACTTATGCCAATTGTATTATTGGTAGCTGTGTTCACCCTCTTTAGCTGTGGTGGCATAAAGCAATTCGCTTATTATCAGAACATTGACACACTGGACTTATCTTCTTCGAAGGGACTTTTCGATGCCAAGATCATGCCTAAGGATGGCTTGGTGATTACCGTAAATACCACCGATCCAAGAGCAGCCGTGCCGTTCAATCTCAATACTGGTAATAATAATAACATTGCTAATGCCAAGGAGTCAACATACCTTGTTGACAACAACGGTTACATCAATTTCCCTATCATAGGATTGGTGAAAGTTTCAGGTTTGACCAAACGCGAGTGTGAGGCTGTCATCCACGACAGAATCAAACCTTATATGGCAGAGAAGGAGAATCCTATCATCACCGTGCGCATGTCCAGCTTCAGAGTATGCGTGTATGGTGAGGTAAACAAACCGGGAGAGTTTGTTGTGGAAACAGAGAAAATAAGTCTACCCGAGGCTTTGGCACAGGCAGGCGACCTTACTATCTATGGTAAACGCCAGAATGTGTTGCTTATCAGAGAAGACAGCGAAGGAAGAAAGTCTGCCCACAGGCTTGACTTGACAGATGCAAACATCATAAAGTCTCCATACTATTATCTGCAGCAGAATGACCAGATTTATGTGGAGCCTAACAAAACAAAGAAGAGAAACTCTGTAATTGGTTCGAGTACGTCGATCTGGATTGCAAGTATCAGTTCTCTGACGTCTATAACGTCGCTTATCGTGACGTTGGTTAGATTGTAAGGCTTTCTGTCATTTCAAATTTTTATTTGATATGTGTGGTATTGTAGGATATATAGGTAAAAGACAGGTCTTCCCTATTCTCATTAAGGGACTTAAGAGATTAGAGTATAGAGGATACGATAGTGCGGGCGTCGCTATGATAAACGACAATGGCGACCTCAGCGTATACAAGACTAAGGGCAAGGTGGCAGATCTGGAGCGGTTCTGTGAGGATAAGGACATATCCGGAACTGTTGGAATAGCACACACACGTTGGGCTACTCATGGTGAACCATCGTCGGTGAATGCACATCCGCATTATTCAGAGTCGAAGAACATCGCCATCATTCATAATGGCATCATCGAGAACTATGCTGACCTGAAGAAGAAACTCGTTGCCGATGGCGTGAAATTCCGTTCGGATACCGATACAGAAGTCATCGTGCAGCTCATAGAATATATACAGACGAGAAAGAACGTAGACCTGCTTACGGCAGTGAGGTTTGCCCTCACCCAGCTCATCGGAGCTTATGCCATTGCAGTGCTCGACAAGAGAGACAAAGACCAGATTATCGCTGCCCGCAAGCAGAGTCCGCTGGTCATCGGTATAGGCGAGGACGAGTTCTTCCTCGGTTCCGACGCCACTCCTATTATTGAATACACCGACAAGGTGGTTTATCTCGACGACGACAATATCGCCGTGATACGCCGTGGCGAAGACCTCAAGGTGGTGAATACTCTCAACGACACGCTTAATCCGGAAATCTGCACCGTAGACCTCGACCTCGGACAGATAGAGAAAGGCGGTTTCCCGCATTTCATGCTCAAGGAAATCTTCGAGCAGCCGGAATGTCTGGAGAACTGCATGCGTGGAAGGATAAACGTGGAAGCCAACAATGTTACACTCAGTGCTGTAATAGACTACAGACGTCAGCTCCTTGCTGCCAAGCGTGTGATAATCGTTGCCTGCGGCACGTCATGGCATGCCGGACTCATAGGCAAGCAGCTGATAGAGTCGCTTTGCCGCATATCGGTGGAAGTGGAATACGCCAGCGAGTTCAGATACAGAAATCCTGTTATCGACAGTTCCGACGTCGTGATAGCAATCTCCCAGAGCGGTGAGACAGCCGACACGTTGGCTGCCGTGAACCTGGCAAAAGACAACGGCGCATTCGTTTATGGAGTATGCAACGCTATCGGTTCGAGCATACCGAGAGACACAGACACCGGTTCGTATATACACGTAGGACCGGAGATCGGCGTTGCCTCCACCAAGGCATTCACCGGACAGGTCACCGTGCTTCTGATGCTCGCACTGGCACTCGGCAAGGAGAAGGGCACGATTACAAACGAACAATACTCCAAGATTGTCAGCGAACTGTGTACCGTGCCAGAGAAGATGAAGTCTCTGTTGAAGCTGAACGACAGGATATCAGAATTGAGCAAGACCTTCACCTATGCCAGCAATTTCCTTTATCTGGGACGTGGCTACAACTATCCGGTTGCGCTTGAAGGCGCTCTGAAACTGAAGGAAATCAGTTACATCCATGCCGAAGGCTACCCAGCTGCAGAGATGAAGCACGGTCCCATCGCCCTTATCGACTCTGATATGCCGGTAGTGGTAATAGCTCCGCATGATGAGATGTATCAGAAGGTGCTCAGCAATATTCAGGAAATCAAGGCACGAAAGGGAAAGGTCATAGCATTGGTTTCTAAAGGCGACGACACGATAAGCAAGATTGCCGACGAAGTGATAGAGATTCCGCAGACGCTCGAATGTCTTGAGCCGCTTGTGGCATCCATTCCGTTGCAGCTCCTTGCATACCATATCGCAGTGTGCAAAGGAAAGAACGTTGACCAGCCGAGAAATCTCGCCAAGTCGGTGACCGTTGAATAATTGACATCTATATCTTGGGGCTGCTCCTCTTCCGAGGGGTGAGCCCCTTGCTTTGAATATATTAGGGTAATAGTTACAGTAAGGATAATACATATTTAATAAGAATTCATAAATGGAACCTTTGAAGCATGAATGTGGTGTGGCAATGGTGAGACTGCTGAAACCACTGGAATACTACCAGGAGAAGTATGGCACCTGGATGTATGGTCTTAACAAACTCTATCTCATGATGGAGAAACAACACAACCGAGGACAGGAAGGAGCCGGAATGGCATGCGTGAATCTCGCAGCTTTGCCCGGCCACGAATATATGTTCAGGGAGAGGGCGGAAGGTTCCAACGCCATCACGGAGATCTTTAGCACAGTACACAAGAAATTCATGGACCTCTCAGAGGAACAGCTCGCTGATGTGGATTATGCACGCCACAATCTTCCGTTTGCAGGAGAGATGTATATGGGCCACCTGCGCTATTCCAC
Source organism: Prevotella pectinovora (assembly GCF_041323955.1). Lineage (NCBI taxonomy): Bacteria > Pseudomonadati > Bacteroidota > Bacteroidia > Bacteroidales > Prevotellaceae > Prevotella > Prevotella pectinovora. The sequence goes on along the minus strand of NZ_JBGLIV010000001.1, from coordinate 1,568,213 downwards.
TACAGGAAAGAGCGGACTCACATTCGTGCATCCGTTTCTGAGAAGAAACAACTGGAGAGCAAAGAATCTTTGTCTCTGCGGAAATTTCAATATGACCAACGTGCATGAGATTTTCGAGAAACTACTCGCTATGGGACAGTCGCCGAGAATATACAGCGACACCTATATCACTCTCGAACTGATGGGCCACCGCCTCGACAGAGAGGTGGAGCGCAACTTCATAGATGCCCAGAAGAAGGGCCTCAAAGGACGCGACATCACCGATTATATCGATGACAACGTGAAGATGGCTAATGTGCTGAAAACCACGATGACCGACTTCGACGGTGGCTACGTGATGTGCGGACTGACAGGAAGCGGAGAGATGTTTGCCATGAGAGACCCATGGGGGATTCGTCCGGCTTTCTGGTATAAGGACGACGAGGTGATAGCATTGGCAAGCGAGCGCCCTGTGCTTCAGACCACATTCGGACTCGACTGCGACGACATCCACGAGCTGGAGCCCGGACAGGCGATAGTAGTGACAAAGAACGGCGTGGACAGTCTGGAGCAGATAATCGAACAGCGTGGCGACAGCAAATGCTCGTTTGAGAGAATATACTTCAGCCGCGGTTCCGACCGCGATATATACAATGAGCGCAAGAAGCTCGGAGAACAGCTCACGGAGAGTATTCTGAAGGCTGTGGATTACGACACCGAACATACAGTGTTCTCTTTCATACCAAACACAGCCGAAGTGGCGTTCTACGGAATGCTCGGAGGCTTCAAGAGGTATATCAACGACCAGAAGATAGAACGTCTGTATAACCTCGGCCATACACCGACTAAGGACGAGCTGCAGGAGATTCTCCATCAGTATGTCCGGAGTGAGAAGGTGGCATGGAAGGACATCAAGCTTCGCACCTTCATCACAGAGGGAAACACCCGTAAGGACCTGGCGTCGCATGTATACGATGTGACATACGGTTCGATAGAGCCATACGTTGACAATCTCGTCATCATCGACGACAGCATCGTTAGGGGAACCACTCTGAAAGAGAGCATCCTGAAGATTCTCGACAGCCTGCACCCAAAGAAGATCGTGGTGGTGAGCAGTTCGCCACAGATACGATACCCCGACTACTACGGTATCGACATGCCGAGCCTGGAGGAGTTCTGTGTCTTTGGTGCCACAATGCAGCTGCTGAAGGAACGCGACATGCTCCATGTCGTTGACGATATTTATGAGAACTGTCTCGCAGAGCTCAAGAAACCGAGAGCCGAGATGCGCAACTGCGTGAGAGACATCTACACGCCTTTCACGGTGAATGAGATAAACCAGAAAATCATCGAGATGCTGCGCCCAGAAGGCATGACAACACCGGTGGAACTCGTGTTCCAGTCTATCGAAGGACTCCACGAGGCTATACCTGGCCATAAGGGAGACTGGTATTTCACCGGTAACTATCCTACTCCCGGAGGCACGGAGCTTGTAAACAGAGCCTTCGTCAGCTTCTATGAGAACAAATACAAGAAGAGAAAATAGAATTATAACAAAATAACCGCAAGGTTTAAAAACAACTATATAAATGAGAAATGTAACTTTAGTCTTGGAAGATGGAACCAAGTTCCACGGAAAGTCGTTTGGCTACGACCAGCCCGTTGCTGGCGAGGTGGTGTTCAATACAGCCATGATGGGCTATCCGGAGAGCCTTACCGACCCTTCCTACGCAGGTCAGCTGATGGTTCTCACTTATCCGCTTGTAGGTAACTATGGCGTGCCTCCGTTCACTATCGAAGAGAATGGTCTGGCTACATTTATGGAGAGTGACAAAATCCATGCTTCGGCAATCATCGTTGCCGACTATAGCGAGCAGTATAGTCATTGGAATGCTGTAGAGTCGCTTGCCGATTGGCTCAAGCGCGAGCATGTGCCGGGAATTACCGGCATCGACACCCGCGAGCTGACTAAAGTGTTGCGTGAGCACGGTGTCATGATGGGAAAGATTCTCTTCGACGACGAGCCGGACAATGTGCCGGTGGCAATGTATGAGGGAGTGAACTTCGTCGACCGTGTGAGCTGCAAGGAGATTATCCGCTACAACGAGGGTGCCGGCCGCAAGGTGGTGCTTGTTGACTGTGGCGTGAAGCATAACATCATCCGTTGTCTCATCAACCGTGGTGTGGAAGTTATCCGTGTGCCATGGAACTACGACTATACCGACATGGAGTTCGACGGCCTTTTCCTCGCCAATGGGCCTGGCGACCCGGACATGTGTGAGGAAGCAGTGGCAATCATCCGCAAGCAGATGTCAAAGTCTACAAAGCCAATCTGTGGTATCTGTATGGGTAACCAGTTGCTCGCCAAGGCAGGCGGCGCAAGCATCTACAAACTGAAATACGGTCACCGTTCCCACAACCAGCCAGTGCGCATGGCTGGCACAGACAGGTGTTTCGTGACGAGCCAGAACCACGGCTATGCCGTTGACGCCAAGACTCTCGGCAAGGACTGGGAGGAACTTTTCGTGAATATGAACGACGGCAGCAACGAGGGCATCAAGCACAAGACCAACCCTTGGTTCTCAAGCCAGTTCCACCCGGAGGCTTGCTCCGGACCGGTAGATACAGAGTTCATGTTCGACAAGTTCGTTGAAGCACTCAAATAATGATTCGCTGAAACACGTTATAGTCACATTCTGCCGTCCTCTCTCTCTTGAGACTGGCAGTGTGGAATCAAAGTATCAAGAAACTCAAGATAATATAATAATGAAAGACGATAATATAAAGAAAGTCCTGCTCTTAGGTTCAGGCGCATTGAAGATCGGTGAGGCCGGTGAGTTCGACTATTCCGGTTCTCAGGCACTCAAGGCACTCCGTGAGGAGGGAGTGGAAACAGTTCTCATCAACCCTAACATCGCCACCGTACAGACATCCGAGGGCGTTGCCGACCAGATCTATTTCCTTCCTGTCCAGCCATATTTTGTGGAGAGGGTAATCGAAAAGGAGCGTCCGGATGGTATCCTCCTTTCTTTCGGCGGACAGACGGCTCTCAACTGCGGTGTTGAACTCTTCAAGAGCGGTGTGCTCGAGAAATACAATGTCAGGGTGCTTGGCACACCGGTGCAGGCTATCATGGACACAGAAGACCGTGAGCTTTTCGTTCAGAAGCTCGACGAGATTGACGTGAAGACCATCAAGAGCGAGGCTTGCGAGAACATCGAACAGACACGCAAGGCAGCTGCCGAACTCGGTTATCCTGTTATTATCCGTGCCGCATACGCATTGGGAGGTCTGGGATCAGGTTTCGCTGACAACGAGGAGGAACTGAACAAGCTCGCTGAGAAGGCATTCGCTTTCTCTCCACAGGTGCTTGTGGAGAAGAGTCTCAAGGGATGGAAGGAGATAGAGTATGAAGTGGTGCGCGACCGCTACGACAACTGTATCACCGTTTGTAATATGGAGAACTTCGACCCGCTGGGAATCCATACGGGAGAGAGTATCGTAATCGCTCCTTCACAGACGCTTACAAACTCAGAATATCACAAGCTCCGTGCCTTGGCTATCAAGATCATCCGCCATATCGGTATCGTGGGTGAGTGTAACGTGCAGTATGCGTTCGACCCAAAGAGCGAAGACTATAGAGTGATCGAGGTGAATGCCCGTTTGAGCCGTTCGTCAGCTCTCGCTTCAAAGGCAACAGGTTATCCTCTGGCTTTCGTTGCTGCAAAGCTCGGTATGGGCTACGGACTCTTCGAGCTGAAGAACTCCGTGACCAAAACCACCAGCGCATTCTTCGAACCGGCTCTCGACTATGTGGTCTGCAAGATACCACGCTGGGACTTGAGCAAGTTCCGTGGCGTAGACAAGGAGTTGGGATCATCGATGAAGTCTGTCGGTGAGGTAATGGCTATCGGCCGCAACTTCGAGGAAGCTATCCAGAAGGGTCTCCGTATGATCGGTCAGGGTATGCACGGCTTCGTTGAGAACAAGGAACTTGAGATTCCTGATATCGACGCCGCCCTTCGTGAACCTACAGACAAGCGTATCTTCGTCATCTCGAAGGCTATGCACAAGGGATATACCGTTGACGATATCCATGAACTGACTAAGATTGACAAGTGGTTCCTCGAGAAGCTGAAGCATATCATCGACATCGACGAGGAGATGAAGAAGTGCAACATAAATACTCTTGACAAGGAACTGATGCGCACGGCTAAGGTCTATGGTTTCACCGACTTCCAGATAGCTCGTGCAGTCGGCTTGGAGCAGGAGCTTCACAGCATGGCTAAGGCAGGTCTTGTAGTAAGACAGTTGCGCAAGAACTATGGCATCCTTCCTGTAGTAAAACAGATAGACACCCTTGCTGCGGAATATCCGGCACAGACCAACTATCTGTATGTTACATACGCCGGTGTGAAGAGCGACATCACCTTCGAGAACGACCACCGCAGCATCGTGGTGCTCGGATCAGGTGCATACCGCATCGGTTCTTCAGTTGAGTTCGACTGGTGTGGCGTGCAGGCTCTCAATACTATCCGCAAGGAGGGCTACCGCTCGGTGATGATAAACTATAACCCTGAGACCGTTTCTACCGACTATGACATGTGCGACCGTCTCTATTTCGATGAGTTGACATTCGAGCGTGTTATGGATATCATCGACATGGAGCAGCCTTATGGCGTAATCGTTTCCACCGGAGGACAGATTCCTAATAACCTTGCAATGCGCCTCGATGAGCAGCATGTGCCGATTCTCGGTACCAAGGCTAAGGACATCGACAATGCCGAAGACCGTGCCAAGTTCTCTCAGATGCTCACCAACAACGGTATCAACCAGCCTGAGTGGAGCGCTCTGACCAGCATGGAAGACATCGACAAGTTCATCGATAGGGTAGGCTTCCCTGTTCTCGTGCGCCCAAGCTACGTGCTCTCAGGTGCTGCCATGAACGTATGCTCTAATGAGGACGAGCTGAAGCGTTTCCTCCAGTTGGCTGCCAATGTCAGCGAGGATCATCCGGTCGTAGTGAGCAAGTTCATCGAGCATGCCAAGGAGATTGAGATGGATGCCGTGGCAAAAGACGGTGAGGTCATTGCTTACGCCATTTCTGAGCATATCGAGTTTGCCGGTGTACACTCCGGCGACGCTACAATACAGTTCCCTCCACAGAAACTCTATGTTGAGACCGTGCGCCGTGTGAAGCGCGTCGGCCGTCAGATTGCCAAGGAACTCCACATCAACGGACCGTTCAACATCCAGTTTATGGCTCGCGACAATGATATCCTCGTCATCGAGTGTAACCTGCGTGCCAGCCGTTCGTTCCCATTCGTGAGCAAGGTATTGAAGATCAACCTCATCGAGCTTGCCACACGAGTTATGTTGGGTCTGCCGGTAGAGAAACCGAGCAAGAACCTCTTCGATCTTGACTACGTGGGAATCAAGGCTTCTCAGTTCTCGTTCAACCGTCTGCAGAAGGCTGACCCAGTTCTCGGTGTAGACATGAGTTCTACCGGTGAGGTTGGATGTATCGGAAACGACACAAGCTGTGCCGTGCTCAAGAGTATGCTTTCCGTAGGTCAGCGTATTCCGGAGAAGAACATTCTTCTTTCTACTGGTAGTGCAAAGCAGAAGGCAGACATGCTCGACGCTGCACAGATGCTCGTGAAACATGGTTATAAGCTCTTTGCAACAGACGGAACAAGTAAGTTCCTCACTGAGAACGGCATTGAGAACACCCATGTGCTCTGGCCTTCAGACCCGGACGACGGCAAGACTCCAAAGGCTCTTGATATGCTCCACAACCACGAGATTGACATGGTGGTGAACATTCCTAAGAACCTCACCAGCTCTGAGCTTACCAACGGTTACAAGATTCGCCGTGCGGCAATCGACCTCAACGTTCCGTTGATTACCAACAGCCGTCTTGCCAGTGCATTCATATCAGCATTCTGCACTACCAAGCTCTCAGATATCGAGATTAAGGCATGGGGTGAATATTAATCGTGATAAGCTGGAGTTGATATACTCCAAGAATAAAGGTACATAGTTACCATAATAAAAACAGCCAAGGATTCAGTTATTGCCGAGTCCTTGGCTGAGTTTTTTTTACCACCCCAAAAACGACCTAATGACCGATTGGGGTTAAACCCAAATCGCTTTCTATGTTAATATCCAAATGTTTTGACCATTATTTTCAATTTATGCTGAGATTTTATATTCAGGGGTGAATGTTTGGCGATTTCTGACCATGGCTGTGACCAAATGTACAAGTTTGTTCTTGACATTGTTCAGTGCAACCTGCTTCTTCTTTCCTCGTTCTACGAGGCGCATGTAGTACCTCGCCATAATGGGATTGAAGTTGACGGCAGCTAGTGCCGCTTGCGTCAGCATGGCCTTTATCTGGCGGTTAGCCATATAATGTACATGCGGATCGGAATGCACACTGGTTCCCGAATCTTTGCCAAATGGAGCTAGGCCGTAATAGCAGGCAATCTTGCGTGAGTCGTAGTTGAAACGCCGGAAGTTGTCGGTGTACACCATCAGGCACACAGCGTTCTGCGTTCCTATGCCAGGCACCGAGGTCACGATGGTGAACACCTCGGTGAGTTCCTCGTCCGACTTGATGAGATCGGCAATGCGCTTATCTATCTTCTCTATCTCCTTATTGAGTTCAGAGACGATGTGCCGTCCGCTCTGCGAAATCATTGTCTTGACTGGCGACTTCTCCATAGTGAGTCGCTTTTCGCCTCTACGCACCTGGAAACTGCATCTGTGTCTTACGATCATCTGACGGTATAGGAACAGCTCACGCAGTTGTGTAAGCGACTCGCTAAGAGGCTCGTACATAACGGCTTTATCGTAATTCCTCATGGCGTATTCTGCAATCATCGAGGCGTCAGCACGGTCAGACTTCAATCGTCTAAGACCAGATGCGTCTTTGATGCTCTTTGCGTTCTCAAGCCACATGTCGTAGCCTTTACCGTAGAGGAAGTTGCACAGTCCCTTGCTGTAGTCGCCCGTGTTCTCGCCACAGAAGAGCCACAAGGACGAGTCGATACCGCAGGAATTCTGCTCAACCCACTTGACCAACTGCCTATAGCCAGACACGGTTGTCTTGAACTCGTTGAACACTCTAGCAGCGGTTTCTGCCAGTCCGTCTGCAAAAAGGATAGCCACATCAACTTTTTCTTTCGAAAAATCAACTCCGATAAATAAATTCTTCATAACTTTGTACGAGTTATATTGTGTAGAATTGGTCAATAGTTGTATGGACTAACACTCTAACAAGGCTCAGAGCCGATAACTTTCTATCTGGTCTTTGCAACTATGTCGATGAGGACCTAAACGATTTATAGCTTTACGGCTGGGTCATTAGCTGGTTTACCTCTTCGACAGACCGATTCTACCTTTTTACAACAAAGGTACGAAACTGTCTTTAGCAATCATAGTTTTACCTTGATTATTTTGGAGTTTATGCGACTTCGTCGCAATCTTCTGCAAACTTAGAGGTCATTAGGCCGTTTATTGTGTTTTTTAATTACTGCTTGCAGTCTCTTTTTTACAAGGTGTCTTTTGCTCGTTTTTAATTCGCAATAGCCCGCTATTACTCATTAAAAGCCAAACAAAATCCACTCTTCTAAAAAACAAAATCCATGCAAGCCCTAATGACCGATTTGGGTTAAAAAAATGGCATAATCGCACTTTTCAGCGATTATGCCATTTTTTTTGTATATATGAAGGATTAGAATTCCACTTTGATGATATAGTCGTCTTCGTCACCCTTTCTGTCGTTCAGCTCGAAGATTGTCTTGCCAGTGGCTTTGTCCTTTCTGAACGCCAGTTTGTCGCCTGTGATGAGGTTTGTCGCCTTCTTGGCTTTACCCTTCATTGTCACGGCGATTTCACCATCCTTCTTGTCTGTGAGGATATGTATATAGAGAGGAGCCTTTTTCCCCTTTCCGCATGTCGACACGATGCTGTCGCCAAGCGCCACTTCTCCTGCCACAGTGCGGTATATGCTTTCGCCGGCATTGCCGTTCAGCCATTTGCCCATGTCGGCAAGACGGTCGAGAGCCGTTGCCGGAAGTTCGCCGTTTGGCTGCGGACCGATATTGAGCAGCAGGTTGGCTCCCTTAGCCGCTGTGCGCACGAGCAGTCTGATGAGTTCCTTGGCCGATTTATAGTTCTGGTCTTTTATCTTGTATCCCCACATGCCGTTCATCGTCTGACAAGTCTCCAGCGGCAACCGGCTGATAGACTGTCCAGACAGACCGTTCTTGTTCTCTCCCGGAATGTCTCTTTCAAACATCTGCATGTCTTCGCCCTCAAACGGAGTCTGGTGGTGGTTGTTGCCGATGATGCACGCCGGTTGCAGTTTGTGTATCATGGCATACTGCTCAGGCAGCTGCCAGTTGAATGGGATAGTGTCCTCGTCGTGGTCCCACCATCCGTCAAACCATATTCCGTCCACCTTTCCGTAGTTTGTCAGCAGTTCGGTGAGCTGTGCGTTCATGAATTTGTAGTAGTGGTTCCAGTCAGCCTTCTTCGGGTCTTTGCCCGTTGTCAGTCCTGTTCTGCCGGCAGGGTAGTCCTCTCGTGTCCAGTCGATGTGAGAGTAGTAGAGATGCAGTCCAATGCCCTGTTTGTGGCATTCGTCAGCCAGCTGTCTCACGATGTCTTTGCCGTAAGGCGTGTTCATGATGTTGTAGTCGGACTGTTTGGTGTCCCACATCGAGAAACCCTCGTGGTGGCGGGTTGTGAAGCAGATGTATTTGGCTCCCGAAGCCTTTATCGCCGAAATCCATTTCTCGGCGTTGAAGGAGTGCGGATAGAAAGCGTCAGCCACCTTTGCATATTCGTCCTTGTTGGGACCATAGTTGAGATACCATTCCCCCTGTGCGAACATACTGTAAAGTCCCCAATGCAGGAAAATGCCGAATCGGTTGTCAGAAAATTCATTTCGTGCCTGCAGATTCTCTGCTGTCGGCACGTAATGCTGTTGGTTGCAGGTTTCGGCTTTCTGCTGGTTCTGTGCGTTGCCCAGAAGAGTTGCCGATGCAAGTAGTGCTGTTATCAATGCGTGTTTCATAAAAATAAGGTTATCAAAAGATTATTATAAACCCAGTTCCAGAAGTCCGCATTGCGGGAGTTTCCTGCGATGCGGACCATGAAGCCGGTTTTTCAGTCATTGTGTATTTCTTGTTCCGTGTATTGTCAAGGTCTCATCGTGTTAGGCAGTTTGAAGTCCTTGTTGAACACGTCAGCCACCTTGTCGATTTCGAGGAACGTGGTGCCTCCGCCCCTTCCGAAGCTGCCGCTCAGATATGCAATCTTGTCCTCCATCTTCAGGTAGCCCTTCTGTCGCAGCATTCTCAGCGCTGCCACGAACTGGTCCTGCGGTTGCAGTTTCTTATGCTGGAACACCGGAATCACTCCGTAGCTCAGAGCCAGCAGTCTCTGCACCCTTTCCTTTACGCAGATGGCGAGCACGGGGTTAGGACCGCGGAAAGCCGCCAGGTTGCGTGCTGTGCGTCCGTATAGGCTGTCGGTGATGATTCCCCTCACTCCGAGACGCTCCGTTGACTCGATAGCCTGTTTTGCAAGGAATTCGCTCACGTTGCAGTCGTTGCTCAATGGCACAGGGATGTCGTTTTCGCGCATCTTGTCCTTCTCAGCCTGTTCGGCTATGGCAGCCATTGTCTTTACAGCCTCCACCGGGTATTTACCCGATGCCGTCTCGCCGCTGAGCATCAGGGCGTCGGTGCGGTAGTATATGGCATTGGCGATGTCGGTCACCTCGGCACGTGTAGGACGAGGGTTGTTTATCATCGTGTGCAACATCTGTGTGGCAACGATAACAGGCTTCTTTGCCTCGATACACTTCTTGATGATCATTCTCTGGATTCCCGGAATGCGCTCGATAGGCACCTCGATGCCCAGGTCGCCACGGGCGATCATGATACCGTAAGACGCCTCGATAATCTCGTCAATATTGTCAACGCCCTCCTGGTTCTCGATCTTTGAGATGATCTTTATCTCGCTGTTGTGCTCGTCAAGGATTCTCTGAACAGCCAGCACGTCTTCCTTGCTGCGCACGAAAGAGTGGGCTATGAAGTCGATGTCCTCTTCTATTGCGAGCAGGATGTTCGCTTTGTCCTTTTCAGTCAGCGCCGGCAGGTCGATATGCTCTCCCGGAACGTTGACGCTCTTTTTCGAACCCAGCTTTCCGTCGTTCTGCACCTCCACGCAGAGCGAGTCGCCGTCTTTTTCATAGACGAGCATATCCAGTTCTCCGTCGTCGAAGAGCACATGGTCGCCCACCTTCACGTCGTCAATGAAATTTTCGTATGAAACGTTCACTGTGTCGTGAGTAGTATCTTCTGTATTGTGTCCGTAGATTTTCACCCTTTCCCCCGTTTTGTATTCAATGGGTTGGTCAGTGGCTGTGGTCCTCACTTCCGGTCCTTTGGTGTCGATGAGTATTCCGATGTGTTTTGACACCTTTCTCGTGTTTTTGATAATCTCGCGTAGACCGTCGTGTGAGGCATGTGCGGTGTTCATTCTGACTACGTTCACACCTGCCAGGAATAGCTGGCGGATAAAGTCTACACTGCATCTGCGGTCGCTGATAGAAGCTACAATCTTAGTTTGTTTCATACCTGTATATTATTTACCTATTTAAATTCAATGCAAAAATACAACAATAATTTCTATTTCCGTCTCAGGTGTTGTGATTATTTGCTGTTATTCAACTAAAACGATTTCGTTCAGGGGCTGAACCGTTGATGATGGTCATCTGTATGCAGCTTCAGTCCCATTCCTTGAAGTGCAGTTCCTGTTCCACCCATTGTGGTCTCTTCTTGTCGTCGCAGGGGTTCGACACGCTCAGTCCGATGAGCCGGATAGGTTTCGTTGTGGTGTCCACCTGTCTGAGGAGTTCCTTTGCCAGTGGCAGGATGTCCTGTTTCTTTGTGAGCACCCTGTCAGACGTTATGCTGCGTGTGATGTTGGTGAAGTCGGAGTATTTTATTTTCAGGCTCAGCGTCAGTCCTCTGAATCCGCTTTTCTCCAGTCTTGTCAGCAGTTCCATAACAGTGTGGTATAGTTCTATTATTATCGCCGACCTTTTGTTAATATCCTCCATAAAAGTCTGTTCGCAACCCACCGACTTCCTTATCCTTACGTTCTCTACAGGCCGCTCGTCTATGCCACGTGCGAAATTATAGAACGTGGGTCCCGCCTTTCCGAACACCTCAGTGAGATGCTTCAGCGAGCATTGTCTCAACTGTTCCCCGTTGAATATCCCCATGCGGTGCATCGTCTCTCTCGTCTTCGGTCCCACGCCCCAGAAATCCTCTATCGGCAGCGTTGCGATGAAGTCGAGAGCACGGTCAGGGTGGATGGTAAACAGTCCGTCGGGTTTGCGGTAGTCAGAGGCTATCTTGGCGAGAAACTTGTTGTACGACACTCCCGCACTTGCCGTCAGCTCCGTCTCCTGCCTTATCGCTTCCTTTATCTCCCTTGCTATGTCTTGAGCGAGCAGAATCTTCGGCTTGTTGCAGGTCACGTCGAGAAAAGCCTCGTCGATAGACAACGGTTCTATCAGCTCTGTATAGCGTTGGAAAATGGCGTGTATCTGTCGCGACACCTCTTTGTACACCTCATGCCTGCACGGCACGATAATCAGTTCCTTGCACAACTGTTTCGCCTTTGCCATCGACATAGCCGAGCGCACTCCATATCGCCTTGCCTCATAGCTCGCCGTAGACACCACGCCGCGTGGTCCGTCGAACCCCACGGCAATCGGTTTGCCGCGCAGCTCCGGATTGTCTCTTTGTTCCACTGCAGCAAAGAAGGCATCCATGTCGATGTGTATTATCTTTCTGATATTGTCCATGGGCTTGTCATGCAAGGATTGCTGTTGTGCTATAAAATATTTTATTAAAGGTCAATGCCTTTCCTACTCTGCACTATTGCATAAGGATTCAGCATAGCAGGAGTACTGCTGTTATCAGTGTTGGCAATAGTAGACAGATGATTACTGACCAAAGGTAGTAATTGCCGAAGGAGGCAATGAATATCTGTGAGAGTCGGAACATTGTGTCGCAGAACTGATTGAACTGTTTCCTCTGAAGGATTATAATGCAAACGCATAACAGCAGCCACATTGGTGACAATATCAGCTTATGCAGCTTATAGTCAAGTATTGCTGCCCAAGCGAGAGGCAAGAGCATATACCATACTATAATATTCACTGCATTGTATGACAGATGAAAGACCTTACCAATTGCCAATAGTATCTTTACTGTAATAGCAAATGGAAAAGCAATTATTGCTCCTAATGGTACATATTGAAAATTAGTATCTCTATTTTTTTTCATTATCTTTTTTATCTTTAATTACAAATTCATCTTTATCATCTGTAAAAGAGCAACCAAATCCATTACCAGAATTATTGGTAAACAAATAATCATCCTTATATTTTAAGTCTAAAGCCTTGCCTATACAATAAGCTGCTAAAAAAACTGTAATTAACAATATGAGAAGACAAATACCTAAAATCATAATATAAAACTATTTATTATTGTGTATTAACTTTTTTAGTAAACATAAGATCAGGAGACACCTGCATATCAAGCATAAAGGGATTACCACCTACAGCTTCCAAAGCATCCATATTTCTAATATAATTAGTTAATTTATTTGGATGTCTAGTTAGCCATCTGGTCAAACATGAGTAGAGGAACAGTATTGTAGTTATCATCATAAGTAAAGAATGTTCCATTGGGTCCTTGATAATATTCCCTTTCTACCTTGTTGCCATTGTCATCATAGAACAATCCAAAAAGCCCATCCAAACTGGTTGAGAGGCTTATATCTCCTGTATTATTTCTTTTTTTAGTCATAATGTTAATCTTTTGATGACAAAGGTAAGAAAACAAAGGACAACCTTAAAAAAGATTAGTTTCCTGCTAAGGTTTCCTTTGTTTTTTACTTTATGGATACAAAGATATGAATTTATTCAGTATCTTGTATGAGGAGATACATCATTTCTTTATAAATTCTCCCAACTCACCAAGAGTATGGATGGTGTATATGGCATCCTTGTTGAAGTCCTTTATCATGTTTTCAAGGATTTCCTGTTCCCTTGTACCTTCATAAAAAGGCATTATTATGATAGGTGACTTATGCCTTAAGGATCTTCCAAGCCTTTGTGGTCCAATAACCTCTGATGAAGAATAGTTTGCAAATACAGCATACTTGCAGTCTGTAAGATTGGCATTCTCATTGAGAATATTGACAGAGACTATATGGTTGATCTTCCTGTTGTTGAAATCATTGTATATCTGGTCAGAATCTTTGTTCTTTGAGGTCGTTTCCTGTATTATTGTTTTTCTGAAACAAAGTGTCATAGTATCATTTTGTGCATCACTTCAGAATCTAAAGTACTGGCGGTGAAAGAATTACGTCAATGATACTTTTCTGAATGTTTTACAGAAAAGTATCATAAAAGTATCATAGAAGTATCATCGGGGGGTATCTTGGTTTTTGTCTAAAGATTATCCAGCATAGAAATCAGCAAGGGAAAAGGGAGTGCCACAAGCATCATTGGCAAGGAGAACAAAAAAGTGCAAGAAATGGGCACGGTGCTTGCCCATGTTGGGTAACGTGCTTGCCCCTGTTGGGCACGGTGCTTGCCCCTGTTGGGCAGAATCCGTGTATGAAAAGTGCCCAAAACATTAGCCCCAATCGTTCATCAGACCGTTCTATGTAATATGTAGCAACAGCTTGCAGTCTTTTGCTTTTAGAGAGTGGATTTTGTTTGGGTTTAATTCGCAATAGCTTGCAGTTATGTTTTCTATGCTTCGTGTAGGGGTATTATAACCTGTGGTTTTTTACCCTAAAGCGATATGTTTGACATTTACAAACCGCCGACTTTGTACCCGTTTCCCACCTGTTAGCATCCATTTATTGATAATATGAACTAATGATTCTTGGATTTTGATTTGATTTAGTTGGATTTGCAAGTGTTGGGGCACTTCCTTTCCTTAGCCAATGATTTTAGACAAAAACCGGGATAGACACCTGTATCCTTTTGCGAGCCTTACGGCTTGATTCCTGCCGTACAGGTCGACCTTACGAGAGCGAGCTCTCGACTGTCACCCTGCACGCCACTAATCGGTGGCGACTATGTCACCACCTCGCAAAAGCATACAAGCGATAAACCAAGATAAACCGGCTGCGCATTAAGTTTTTAATATGACTCCGCCAATAGCCATCAGCCCCCACCTAACCTCCCCCGTAGGGGAGGGACAGATGCCCTTGTTGCTTGATTATCAGAGTGTTATCAATATTCAAGAGTAATCTGCATCTCCCCCTAAGGGGGAGAACGAGTGGGGGCTGATGTCAGCAGGAAAGATCATCAACATTGGGTTTATCCTGGTTTTTGTCTTAAATCAGCAGCCGAGACTATTAGCTAAGGATAGGGAGTGCCCCAAGCACTCGCGAATCCACGAAAATCCCAAAATAAATCCAATGAATACACGTCTAAGAAAAAATCAGTGAAAAAGTCAAATATGCTATACACCCTCTTCGAGTGAAGAAAATATCTCAAAGATATGAGGCACAAATCACACCAATTTAATTTTCAGCGTCACTTAAGTTGGTAATAATAATAAAAATGTGTAACTTAGCACCCAAATTATGTATTGACTAAAATAAAAGGAAATGATTATAACTACAACACCCTCTATAGAGGGACATCCGGTTAAGGAATATAAGGGCATTGTGACCAGCGAAGTGATAATCGGCGCCAATGCCATCAGAGACTTCATGGCAGGTATCCGTGACTTCTTCGGCGGCAGGAGCAGAACCTATGAACAGGTGTTTGCCGAAGCGAGATTCAACGCCTTCCGTGAGATAGAGCAGCATGCCGTGAATCTCGGCGGCAATGCCGTTGTGGGCGTTCGCCTCAGTTATGAAACCGTTGGCTCAGGCAACTCCATGCTGATGGTGGTCTGCAGCGGTACGGCAGTCGTGATCTGATTTCCGAAAGCCCCATCTGCAAGGTGGAAAGAAACATACTACTACTATATAATAAGACTAATCCATGAGTAGCAAGTGTAAACTCGCAGCTCTATCGAAACAAACAAAATGATGAAGAAAAGTAATATCGTGAGGCTCCTCTGCCTCGCTGTATTTACGGCAGGCGCTATTGAAGCAGCTGCCGATACCAAGACACTCACCGTGACGCTGAAGAATCCTCTCAATGTAAGGCGTGCTGACGTTCCGGTGGTGTTGCAACTGAAAGATGTGCCCTTCAACGTGAAGGATGTAGTGGTGAGATGCGAGGGTAGGGAAGTGGCATCTCAGATAGACGACCTGGACCGTGACCTGCACAATGACGAACTCGCCTTCGTGATAGACATGGACGCCAAGGGCAAGAAGGTGGTCACCGTAGACCTGTATTCGGAAAAGCAGGCGGACCGCAGCTATCCGCGCCGCACATACGGCGATATGATAATGAGAGACAACAAGACGAAGGTGAAGAACGGATTCCGTTCCTACGTCCACTCGGTCTCAGTGCCCGAAGGAGTTGACGTATTCCATCTTCTGCATCACCACGGAGCAGATTTCGAATCAGAACTCGTGGCATACAGAGTGTATTTCGACGAGCGTCAGACCTTCGACCTCTACGGCAAGTACAAGAAGCAGCTCGAACTCGAAACAAGCCAGTTCTATCCCGATGACAAGCAGCTTGCCGACGGATATGGTGACGATGTGCTTTGGGCAGGCAAGACTGTGGGACTCGGAGCCCTGCGCGGTTGGGACGGCGAGAAACCGACAATGGTCAGTCCGGTGTTGTCGAGAGGCCAGCGTATGGTGGCGAGCGGACCCGTCCGCACCATCGTGGAACTCACCGACGAGGGGTGGCAGCTCTCAGGCGAGACCTTCAACATGAGGCAGAACGTGATAATCTATGCCGGACACAGAGACTGCGAGGTGCATGCCTGGGTGGACACGCCGGCAAAAGACGTGAAGTTTGCCACGGGAGTCATCAATCTAAACGACAAGATGTATTCCGACCATCGCGGACTCGTGGGCGACTGGGGCGGCAACTGGCCTAACGGTGCCAAGGACTCGATAGCCGGAAAACCGAAAATCGTGGTTGGTCTGGCAGTCAACGTGCCGGAGAAATATGTGGATAGCGAGCCGACGACGGAGAAAGACCAGTATCTCTATGTCATGCACACGGCAGGCGGCAATTATCTCACATACAACATGGCATTCACCTGCGACAAGGAAACCTTCGGCTATAAGGACGCCAAGGAGTGGTTCGCATGGATGAAGCAATGGAAAAAAGAACTCGACAATCCCGTGACCGTCACCATAGAGTAGCGGACGGGAAGGAAAGAAAAATCAAATAAATGTCAACTATGCTGTAGTTTTCCAGATACTGCCAGCGTTATATAAGTAGTATTGACATTAAAACGAAAGAGTATGAAGGAATTTTTCAAGCAAGTAGGAGCTACGGTAGTAGGTATCATGATCTTCTGCCTCGTAGTGGGAGTGATGAGCGTGATGAGCATCGTGGGCATGATTGCCTCGTCAAGTGCCACAAAGGACGTTGCTGACAACACGGTATTCGTGATAGACCTGAACGGACAGCTGCAGGAGCGTGCCGAAGACGACATCATGGCGGTGCTCTCCGGCGGCAGAACCGACGTGATAGGACTCGACGACCTGCTGCTCGCCATCAAGAAGGCAAAGAACAACGACAAGGTGAAGGGCATTTACATACAGTCGGGACTCTTCGTCTCTGACTCTTACGCTTCGCTGCAGGCGGTGCGCAAGGCGTTGGTAGACTTCAAGAAGAGCGGCAAGTGGATAGTGGCATACGGCGACGTGTATACACAGGCCACATACTACCTCTCGTCGGTTGCCGACAAAGTGTATCTCAACCCCAGCGGTCAGGTGGAATGGAGCGGAATCTGCTCGCAGACGATGTTCGTGAAAGACCTGATGGCAAAGTTCGGCGTCAAGATGCAGGTGGTGAAAGTAGGAGCCTACAAGAGTGCAACCGAGATGTTCACCGGCGACAAGATGAGCGACGCCAACAAGGAGCAGGTGTCTGCATTCATCAACGGAATATGGAACACGGTGTGTACCGACGTGGCGAAGAGCCGCAAGGTGACCGTTGCACAGCTCAACCAGTATGCCGACAACATGATAACGCTGGGCGATCCTAAAGACTACGTGAAATACAAGCTCGTGGACAAGCTGCTCTATGTTGACCAGCTCAAGGCAGAGGTGAAGAAACTGATGAACCTGAAGGATGACGACGATGTGAACACAATTGGCATAACAGGAATGACCGGAGTGCCCGGCGGAGCCGACGACGGAGACTGCATCGCCGTGTATTACGCCTATGGCGACATCGTGGACAACGCCACAGGAATGGCATCTCGCAGCCATGTGATCGACGGCGCCAAGGTGTCGGCAGACCTGCGCGACCTCGCCGATGACGACGACGTGAAGGCAGTGGTGATAAGGATAAACTCAGGAGGCGGCAGCGCCTATGCCTCAGAACAGATATGGAGAGCCGTGCAACTCGTGAAGGCAAAGAAGCCGGTAGTGGTTTCTATGGGCGGAATGGCAGCATCAGGCGGATACTACATGAGCTGCTCTGCCAACTGGATTGTGGCAGAACCAACCACGCTGACGGGAAGTATCGGAATCTTCGGTATGTTCCCAGACGCCAGCGGACTGCTCACAGAGAAGCTCGGAGTGAAGTTCGACGAGGTGAAGACAAACAAGAACAGCGGTTTCGGCACTATGGCTCGCCCGTTCTCTGAAGAGGAGATGGGTTATCTCTCGGCATATATCGACCGCGGATACAAACTCTTCCGCCAGCGTGTGGCAGACGGACGCCGTCTCTCTACCGATGCTGTGGAGAAGATAGCACAGGGCAGAGTATGGCTCGGACAGGATGCGCTGAAGATAAAGCTCGTAGACCAGCTCGGCGGACTCGATGACGCCGTGGCAAAGGCTGCGAAACTTGCGAAGGTGAATGACTACTATACTGCCGAATATCCGGCAAAGGCAAGCTGGATGGACGACCTGCTGGACAACGGATTCTCTTCGGGCAGCTACATCGACGAGCAGATGCGCATGACGATGGGAGAATACTACTCCACATTCATGTTGCTGAAAAACATCAACCGGCAGTCGGCAATCCAGGCACGCATGCCTTATGTCATAACAATAAAATAGCGAAAAAACAATAACTCCACAACAGATATGGAAGGCGATTTCATCAAAATCAACGATTGGCTGCTGCCGCTGAGCTGGATCTACGGAGCGGGAGTGAGGCTGCGAAACCAGATGTTCGAAATGGGCATGCTGAAGAGCCGCAGCTTCGACATCCCCGTAATCTCCGTTGGTAACATCACCGTGGGAGGCTCCGGCAAGACACCACATGTGGAGTATCTCATCAATCTGCTCAGAGACAAAGTGAAAGTGGCTGTGCTAAGCCGCGGATACAAGCGCAAGAGCAAGGGATATATGCTTGCCACCGCCGACACTCCGATGAGCGACATTGGCGACGAGCCGTATCAGATGAAGAAGAAATTCGCCGATATCTATGTGGCTGTTGACAAAGACCGCTGTCATGGCATCGACCAGTTGACGACTAACGAGGAGACGTCAGACACCGACGTGATACTTCTCGACGATGCCTATCAGCACCGCTACGTGAAGCCGGGAGTGAACATACTGCTCGTTGACTATCACAGACTGATAATGTATGACAAACTGCTGCCGGCAGGAAGACTCAGAGAGCCGCAGAAGGGGAAGGCGAGAGCCGACATCGTGATAGTGTCGAAATGTCCCGCCGAACTCAAACCGATGGAATTCAGGGTCATAACCAAGGCGATGAACCTCTTCCCGTATCAGAAACTATATTTCACTACGCTGAAATACGGCAGTCTGAGACCCATCTACGGCGGTGAGGACAGAAAACTCGATACGCTGACAGGCGATACCTCGATATTGCTGCTCACGGGAATAGCGTCGCCGCAGCAGATGATAGTAGACCTGAAGCCATACACGGAGCGTATCACACCGCTCACCTTTCCTGACCACCATCAGTATACCGATGCCGACATCGACCGCATCAATGCTGAATTTGAGGCGATGAAAGGCAACGACAAGATGATTGTCACCACGGAAAAAGACAACGCCAGACTCTGCGGAATGGAAGGACTGAGCGACGAGGTGAAAAAGAATATCTACGTGCTGCCCGTGGAAGTGGGCTTCATGTTAGACCAAGAAGAAGATTTTAACGAAAATATTATTGGCTATGTACGAAAAAATTCAAGAAACAGCATCCTGGCTAAAGCAAAGGATGACAACAAGTCCGACAACAGCGATAATTCTGGGAACAGGACTCGGACAATTAGCTTCAGAAATAACTGACAGCTATGAGTTTCCCTATTCTGAAATCCCCAACTTCCCTGTATCTACAGTGGAGGGCCATGCCGGAAAACTCATTTTCGGCAAGCTCGGAGGCGTAGACATCATGGCGATGGAAGGACGCTTCCACTATTATGAGGGATACAACATGAAGGAGGTTACATTCCCTATCCGAGTGATGTATGAACTGGGCATCAAGACCCTCTTCGTGTCTAACGCCTCGGGAGGCATGAACCCGGAATTCAAGATCGGAGACCTCATGATCATCACAGACCACATCAACTTCTTCCCGGAGCATCCGCTGCGCGGAAAGAACTTCCCCACGGGACCACGTTTCCCGGATATGCACGAGACCTATGACCACGCCCTCATCAAACAGGCAGAAGACATCGCCCGAGAGAAGGGAATCAGAGTGGTGCATGGAGTGTATATGGGAGTGCAGGGACCTACATTCGAGACACCTGCAGAATACAAGATGTATCACCGCATGGGAGCCGACGCAGTGGGAATGAGCACCGTGCCGGAGGTTATCGTGGCACATCATTGCGGCATCAAGACCTTCGGAATCAGCATCATCACTGACCTCGGACTCGAGGACACACCGGTGGAGGTGAGCCACGAAGAGGTGCAGGTGGCTGCAAACAACGCACAGCCGCTTATGACTGAAATCATGCGTGAGATGATCAGACGCGCATGATAGAGACGGAGAACTTGTAAACATATAGACACGTGGGGCAGACAGACTGGCAGACAATGTAGTGAAACGCCAGGGCTGCTGGCAGACGGGAGTATGTTTGGATATTGACTTGTCCTGTGACCTATATAATATAAGGTGACGGGACAAGTTACTTTGGTTTTGCCC
Organism: Prevotella pectinovora; assembly: GCF_041323955.1. Classification (NCBI taxonomy): domain Bacteria; kingdom Pseudomonadati; phylum Bacteroidota; class Bacteroidia; order Bacteroidales; family Prevotellaceae; genus Prevotella; species Prevotella pectinovora. Next base: position 1,547,902 of record NZ_JBGLIV010000001.1, on the reverse strand, counting down.
ACTAAAACTCGTCAACTTGTTTACTTGTCATCTTGTCAACTCGTTTACTCGTCAACTGTATCGCAAGTTTAACCTAAAATCCGCAACTATCATCCAATACACGATTAAGGGTAGATTTATGAGTCGTTAGTAGCAGCTTTCAGTAAAAAGCAACAGCACAACATCAATATGTAGCCACCATCCCCTTACCCCACGATGCGACTTGAGGTAATACGCAGATTCAAACCGGAAAGAAAGGATTCTTATCCGAATTCTGTTTTGAAGGGTTTTGCATAAGCTCGGTTCTCTGTGTAGATATTCAGCACGTATTGCCTTGCAGTCATGATCCACTTGGCAGGTACGGAGATGAATCTGAAGACAAAAGCCTTTATGCGACTCGTTTTCTTGAGCCCAAAAGCCTTGGTGTCAAGCCTGCTCATGATGGTCTTGTAGAAATTGTGTATCAATGCAGTAAGCAGAAGAAAGACAGTATTCTCCGCCATGAATGACTTGGGGAGCCTGCTCCAACCGAATCCGTTGTTCATGTCGTCAAAGATACGTTCCTTGCCGCCACGCAGATTGTAGAATTCAACAATGTCCCTTGTCGATGACTTGTAATCGTTGGTCAGAATACAACGGTAAGTGTATTCGCCTTCCCACAGGTCAAGGTCGCCACTGTTGCGTCTTTGTCTCTGGATGACAAGACGATAGCACTTGCCTTCCCATTTCTCAACGAGAATGGAATTGAGTTCGAACTGGATGCCGTTAATCTCCTCCGTCTTCCATCCTCTCAGAGCAAAGATGTCATTGTAGAGCGAACTGCATCGGTTGGCACGGATGTAGAAATGTTTGCAATGCTTCTCTATCTCACTGACGATTTCCTTCGAGCAGGAACCGCAGTCTGCCCTGAAGCGATTTACACGGATGTTCTGGGATTCCAGAAGAGCGAAGAATCTCTTATGGGTGTCTGCCTGATGAAAACGCACATTCGTGTTACCATCGCTGTTCTCGATATAGACTATCTTGTCACCGATAACATATACGCCAGGCCTGTAGCCGAGGAACTTTTTGTAGGTCGGTTTTGCATCATACTTCTCCGTTTCAAGGAACTGATGGTCAAAGTCAACATCGTATTCCTCAATTTCCTTCAACTCGCCTGTAGAAACCAAAGCGTTTATAAGCAATGTGTTGAGTTTGTCTGCAGTATTGAAATCATAGGTCTTGCCTTGGTCGGAAGTATAGGAGATGTTTTCCTGTGTCAGTTCCTTGATGGCTCTGAGGATGGTATCAGAGCTGCATGTACGAAGGGTAGGATGATACGAGAGATGGCGCATCAGTTGTGACGTTACATCTTCCACGCATGAGCCGCCACAGAAATAAACGCTCATCAGCGAACGGACTATCTCGCTGAACTGATATCCGAAGATACTGCTGCATCTCTGACCCAGTGTTGAGTCGATAACGGGTGAAAGCATGGAGTCAAATTTCTCCATGATTGAAAAAATTCCTCCAAAAGGTGTGAGTTTCTCAGATTTAATTTGTATTTTTGCCATGTCATATTAGAGTTTTGCTTGTTTTCTTTTTGCAACACTAAGATAAGTGAAAATTCTGACATGGCAAAATCCTGGGCAACTTTTTGTTGCTCAGGAACTTATAAATAAAGTTAAATTATAGTGTTGCGGAATTAAGGTTTAATACTTGCGATACCCAAATAATATAAAGAAACAAAAGAAAATAATGACAGATATCTCAAAGCTCGGAGAGTTCGGGCTCATCCATCGTCTTACGGATGGAATAAAGATAAAAAACAGTTCAACGCTGAAAGGTGTAGGCGACGACTGCGCCGTGATGCACTATCCAGACAAGGAGGTGCTTATGACAACCGACATGCTTATGGAGGGAGTGCATTTCGACCTGACATACATCGACCTGCAGCACCTGGGATACAAGGCAGCGATGGTAAACATCAGCGACATCTTCGCCATGGGAGGAACACCAAGGCAGATGACCGTCAGCCTGGCTATAAGCAAGAGGTTCTCGGTGGAAGACATGGAGATGTTTTATAGCGGACTGCTGATGGCGTGTGACAAATGGAACATCGACATCGTGGGAGGCGATACCACTTCGTCATATACAGGCATGGCTATCTCCATCACCTGCATAGGTGAGGCAGACAAAGAAGACATCATATACAGAAACGGAGCCAAGGACACCGACCTCATCTGCGTGTCGGGAGACCTCGGAGCGGCATATATGGGACTGCAGCTGCTGGAGAGAGAAAAGCATGTGTATTATCAGCAGGTGGAAGAGGCAAAGAAGAAAAACGACAAAAATGCCCTGAAGATGCTGACGGACTTCCAGCCCGATTTCGCCGGAAGAGAATATCTGCTGCAGCGACAGCTCAAACCGGAGGCAAGAGGCGACGTGATAGAAAACCTGCGCAAGATGAACATCAAGCCTACGGCGATGATGGACGTGAGCGACGGACTGAGCAGCGAGTTGATGCATATCTGCGAACAGAGCGGATGCGGATGCAGGGTGTATGAGAAAAACATTCCGATAGACTATCAGACGGCTGTCATGGCAGAGGAGATGAACATGAACGTGACCACCTGCGCACTGAACGGAGGAGAGGATTATGAACTGCTCTTCACCGTGCCAATTGGCGACCTGGACAAAGTGAGACAGCTCGACGACGTGAAACTGATAGGAAACATCACGAAGAAAGAATATGGCTTGCAGCTCGTGGCAAGAGACGGAAACGAGTTTGAACTGAAAGCGCAGGGATGGAACCCACTGGCGTGATGGATTAAAGGAAAGGATTTCATAAAGTATATATCGACTAATTACATAAATATAAAGAAGCAGGACTAAGGAACAAGCACAGATCTTCATGGAGGACAGAATATTAAAGGAAAAGAAAATCAGACGCGAACTTGACCTGTTGCTCAGAACCGGTGAAGTGCTCGTGGCAAGTGGAGCTGATACAAATAGAATAATCAGAAACATGCATCGTACGGCAGCATTCCTCGGATTGCCGGAAGAGAATCTGCACATTCATGTGACGTACAATATGCTTCAGGTGAACCTCAGCGATGAGGAACACTCGCTCAGCAAATTCCAACGTTGCGACAGGCATGGCATAAACATGACTGCCATAACGGAAATCAGCCAACTCTCATGGAAGGCAATCAGAGAAGACTATTCTCTCGACAAATATGAGGAGGAGCTTGAGAAGATAAGTGGCAAACCGCGCAACTACACGGTGAATCAGGTGGCTGTGGGAGCGGGATTTGCCTGCGGAGGTTTCTGCATACAGTTCGGCTGCGACTGGACGGCATTCTTCTATGCCTCGATAGCAGCCATCGTGGGATTCAGATTGAGAGCCTATCTCAACGAGAAAGGGTCTAACGGATATGTGAACATCGGAATTGCCGCATTCGTATCAACGCTCCTCGCATGGCTCTCGACATTTATATCGACACCGGCTGTAGCACAGTATCTGCCAGAATGGCTGTATGCCATCTTGCATACCGACACACCGTGGCATCCGCTCATGGCATGCGCATTGTTCATTGTGCCAGGCGTACCGCTGATAAACTTCGTGTCGGATATGATAGAAAGCCATATCCAGATGGGACTCAGCAGAGCCATCAACACGCTGCTTATGGTCACGGCGATGTCGTTCGGAATATCAATGGCGATTACGGTGTGTGGAGTGGACAACTTTGTGAAAGACCTCAGCATGACGCCACACAACACATACATCAGCTATTCTATAGCGGCAGCAATATCGGCAATGGGATTCTCAATGATTTTCAACATACCGAAGAGGCTGCTTTGGGTAGTTGCCATAGGAGGTATCATCGCTGTATGTACGAGAAACTTCGTGAATCTCGGAGCGAGCAACAACAACGTAGGACTCGACCAGGGACCTATCATGGCATCGCTTGTAGGATCGACGCTTATCAGCATCATTGCCGTGAAGTTCGTGCATGTGTTCCATGCGCCACATCAGTGTCTCGCCATTCCGAGTGTCATACCGATGGTGCCGGGAGTGCTTATGTATCGTGCGCTTTTCGCACTTATAGAGATGCAGGGCGTGGTGGGAGAACTTACAGAGGCGTTCTCTAATGCAGTGAAGGCGTCGCTCATAATCCTGTGCATCGCCATTGGTGTAGCCATTCCGAACATCTATGCGCGCCGCTGGCTGATGCCGATGAGGAAGCATAAGCTGAACCAGCTTATTGCGCAACGCCGCGAGAAACGTATTTTCGAAGGACTTGATCCGGAATAAACAGAAACAAACAACAAGATGTGACAATAAGTCACGTCTGTGGTGTGCCAAAATGTCGTATGGACGTTTTGGCACACTATTCGTATATGGACCGGTGAACGCTCGCAAATGGATTGCAGCGGAAATTAATAGTATAAACAATTAAATACATACAATTATGAATATCAAACCATTAGCAGACAGAGTTTTAATCGTACCTGCTCCAGCAGAGGAGAAGGTTGGTGGTATCATTATCCCAGACACTGCAAAGGAGAAACCTCTTCATGGAAAAGTCGTTGCCGTAGGTCATGGCACCAAGGACGAGGAAATGATTCTGAAAGAGGGTGACGAGGTGCTCTACGGAAAGTATTCCGGCACAGAGCTCGAGTTTGAGGGCGAGAAGTATCTCATGATGCGCCAGAGCGATGTACTCGCTGTATTGACAAAATAATTAGTATAGAACAACAATTTAATTAAAAGGATTACAATCATGGCAAAAGAAATAAAGTTTGATGTAGATGCCCGCGAGATGTTGAAGCAGGGCGTAGACCAGTTGGCTAACGCCGTAAAGGTTACACTCGGTCCTAAGGGCCGCAACGTTGTCATCGAGAAGAAGTTCGGTGCTCCACAGATTACCAAGGACGGTGTTACCGTAGCCAAGGAGGTAGAGCTTGAGAACCGTTTCGAGAATACCGGTGCACAACTCGTGAAGAGCGTGGCAAGCAAGACTGGCGATGACGCCGGTGACGGTACTACTACAGCTACCATCCTCACACAGGCTATCGTGAACGAGGGCTTGAAGAACGTTACTGCCGGTGCCAACCCAATGGACTTGAAGCGTGGTATCGACAAGGCTGTAAAGGCAGTCGTTGCTTACATCAAGGAGAATGCTGAGATTGTTGACGACAACTACGACAAGATTGAGCAGGTGGCTACTGTCAGCGCCAATAACGACCCGGAAATCGGTAAGCTCATCGCCGATGCTATGCGCAAGGTGAGCAAGGATGGTGTTATCACCATCGAGGAGAGCAAGAGCCGCGACACATATATCAATGTGGTTGAGGGTATGCAGTTCGACCGTGGTTACCTGAGCGGATATTTCGTTACAGACTCTGACAAGATGGAGTGTGTGATGGAGAACCCATACATCCTTATCTACGACAAGAAGATCAGCAATATCAAGGATTTCCTGCCTATCCTGCAGCCAGCAGCCGAGAGCGGACGCCCATTGTTGGTAATCGCTGAGGATGTTGATTCAGAGGCTCTTACCACATTGGTTGTCAACCGTCTGCGTGGCGGCTTGAAGATCTGTGCTGTAAAGGCTCCTGGTTTCGGCGACCGTCGCAAGGCAATGCTCGAGGATATCGCAGTATTGACAGGTGGCGTTGTTATCAGCGAGGAGAAGGGCTTGAAGCTTGAGCAGGCTACTCTCGAGATGCTGGGTACTTGCGACAAGGTGACTGTTTCCAAGGACAACACCACAATCGTGAACGGTGCCGGAGAGAAAAAAAACATCGCCGACCGTATCGCTCAGATCAAGAATGAAATCGCAAACACTACAAGTACTTATGACAAGGAGAAACTGCAGGAGCGTCTCGCCAAGATGTCTGGTGGCGTAGCTGTGCTCTATGTCGGTGCAAACAGCGAGGTTGAGATGAAGGAGAAGAAGGATCGTGTTGACGATGCACTCTGCGCTACACGTGCCGCAATCGAGGAAGGTGTAGTAGTAGGTGGTGGTACCACATACATCCGTTCTCTCGGCGTGCTCAAAGACATAAAGGGTGAGAATGCTGATGAGCAGACAGGTATCAACATCGTTGAGCGTGCCATCGAGGAGCCTCTCCGTCAGATCGTGCGCAACGCCGGTGGCGAAGGTGCTGTAGTAGTACAGAAGGTTCGCGAAGGCGAGGGTGACTTCGGTTACAATGCCCGCAAGGATGTTTATGAAGATCTGCGTGTAGCGGGAGTTATCGATCCTGCCAAGGTGGCTCGTGTAGCTCTTGAGAATGCAGCATCAATCGCAGGTATGTTCCTCACGACTGAATGTCTCATCGTTGACAAGCCAGAGGAGAAGCCTCAGATGCCAATGGGAAACCCTGGAATGGGCGGTATGATGTAAAAAATGACAAGTTAAGATAACAAAAGAGGGAGCCGGTTTGTGTGCTGGCTCCCTTTTTTGTTCCTTTTATCACTAATTTATAATTTTCTTGTCAAATAATTTGGCAGTGATGAAAGTTATTCATAATTTTGTGGCGTAAATAAAAGAAGAATATATTAGCATAATAATATAACATTATTTTTTGATTTGTTTTAGTAGATTAGTTTTTAAGTAGTTTGTTTTTGAAAATCGGTTGTCGTGAGACATCCGATTTTTTTTGTATCTATATATTTGTATGTAGAATTATTTGCGTACTTTTGCATCATGGAAAAGCTCATAGAACTTTATGCAGGATGGTCGGGTGAGAAGCCCGCCAAAACGGAGAAGATTGCGGGAGCTGGCAGCAACCGTGAGTATTACAGATTTACGGATGCGGCAGGCAAGACTGTAATAGGAGTCATTGGAACAAGTCGCGACGAGAACCACGCCTTCATATATCTTGCCGAACATTTTAACTCGATGAAACTTCCGGTGCCTACCGTTCTTTGTGTGTCGGATGATGAGCTGCGCTATCTGCAGACCGACCTTGGCGGCACTTCGCTCTACGATGCTCTCAAGGCAGGACGGGATGCAGGTGGACGCTATACACGGAAAGAGAAGCAGTTGCTCGTGAACACCATACGAGAGTTGCCGGCTATACAGATGCAGGGAGCTGTGGGGCTGGACTGGAGCAATTGTTATCCGCAGCCTGAGTTTAACCAGGACAGTGTGCTCTTCGATCTCAATTACTTCAAGTATTGTTTTCTGAAACCTACAGACCTCGACTTCCATGAGCTGAAGCTTGAGGCAAATTTCAGACTCTTTGCCAAAGACCTGACATCAGAAAACACCGACTCTTTCCTCTATCGTGATTTTCAGGCACGCAACATAATGCTCGATGATGCCGGCAATCCATATTTTATAGATTTCCAAGGCGGCAGGAAAGGACCTTTCTATTATGACATCGCCTCCTTTCTCTGGCAGGCATCTGCGAAATATCCGCATAAGCTGCGACGCGAACTGATATATGAGTATTATCATTCGCTGAAGAATTATACTGAAGTTCCTTCGGTGAGGCATTTCGTGGAGAGATTGTCACTCTTCGTGTTGTTCCGCACGCTGCAAGTGCTCGGCGCATACGGTTTCCGCGGATATTTCGAACGTAAGAAATATTTCATCGACAGTATTCCTGCGGCTATGCAGAACCTGAGAGAACTGTTGGAACTCGACGTGTTCCACTATCCATATATGATAGACATGCTGAAGCGTCTCACACAGTTGCCGCAGTTTGCTCCCAAGGAAGAACCGCGCCAGAGTCGCACTGACGGACTCAAGACCGATGACGCTTCTATCTTCAAGGGACATCCGCAGGATGGTCCTGCCACATTCTCGAAGTATGACGGCAGGGGACCTCTCGTCGTAAGGGTATTCAGCTTTTCATTCCGCAAGGGCATTCCGGAAGATGAGTCAGGCAACGGCGGTGGTTATGTGTTTGACTGTCGCAGCACCCATAACCCCGGTCGTTATGAGCCATACAAGAAATTGACAGGGCTCGATGAACCGGTAATCCGATTCCTGGAGGACGACGGTGAGATACTGACATTCCTCGACAGCGTGTATAAGTTGGCAGACGCTCATGTGGCTCGCTATATGCAGCGCGGCTTCACCGACCTGATGTTCAGTTTTGGTTGCACAGGCGGTCAGCATCGCAGTGTGTATTCTGCACAACACCTTGCCGAGCATCTCAACCAGAAGTTCGGAATAGAAGTGAGGGTGGTGCATAGAGAGCAGAATATCTCACAGGTGTTGGAGAGAAGATAAATGACAAGTAGACGAGTAGACAAGTAGACGAGTAGACAAGTAGACGAGTAGACAAGTAGACAAGGCTCATTCCATGTCGTATCGTTCTCGTAATCTTTATAATATAAAAACTTTCATGCAAAGATATTTCATTTATTTGAGTTATGACGGCACCTCATATCACGGTTGGCAGGTGCAGCCCAATGGCAATTCTGTTCAGGAGGAGCTGCAGCGTGCCCTCTCGACATTGCTTCGCGAGAAGAAGGAAGTGGTGGGAGCCGGTAGAACCGATGCCGGTGTGCATGCCCGTGTGATGGTAGCACATTTCGAGCATGACGCATCCGTTGATTGTCCCCAACTCGCATACAAGCTCAACAGACTGCTGCCGCGCGACATCTCCGTGATGAAGGTCATTCCGGTGGATGCTGATATGCATGCACGTTTCAGTGCCACGAAGCGCACCTACCATTATTATATACACATGCGTAAAGATCCATTCTATCGCTTCTTCTCGTGTGAGACACATTACGACCTCGACTTCACATTGATGAACAAGGCAGCTTCGCTGTTGCTTTCGGCTTCCGACTTTGCTGCATTCTGCAAGACACATACCGATGTGAAGACCACTATATGCAGGGTGACAAGAGCCGAATGGGTGGACGACGGCTGTGGCTGTTGGCATTTCGTCATATCTGCCGACAGGTTCTTGCGTAATATGGTGAGAGCCGTAGTCGGTACGCTCATCGAGGTGGGGCGCCATCGCATGACTCTGGAACAGTTTCAGAGCGTGATAGAAGGCAAAAACCGCTGCAAGGCAGGCGAGAGCATGCCAGGCAATGCTCTCTTTCTTGAAGACGTGAAGTATCCTTTTGATGAGTAAGAAGATGAACCGTCAACTGGTCTACAATAAACAATAAAAAAATATATATAATCATGTGGCTGATATTAGCATTCTTATCAGCGACGCTTCTCGGATTCTATGACTCCTTCAAGAAGCAGTCGCTGCGCGACAATGCTGTAATTCCGGTATTGTTTCTCAACACGTTGTTTTCATCATTGATTTTCCTGCCGTTCATCCTCTTGTCGTCAAGCACTACGGTGCTCGACGGGTCGATATTCCATGTGGCATCCGGAGGATGGGAGGTCCACAAATATATAATCGGCAAGAGCTTTATCGTATTGTCCTCCTGGATATTCGGATATTTCGGTATGAAGCATCTGCCGCTTACTATCGTCGGACCAATCAATGCCACCCGTCCTGTAATGGTATTGGTGGGAGCCTTGCTCGTCTTTGGCGAACGGCTCAACGTTTATCAGTGGATTGGTGTGGCGCTGGCTGTCGCATCCTTTTTCATGCTCAGCAGAAGCGGCAAGAAGGAGGGCATCGACTTCAAACACGACAAGTGGATATATTTCATCATCCTTGCCGCTGTGCTCGGTGCTGTCAGCGGACTCTACGACAAATACCTCATGGCACCGCAAGATAAAGGTGGAGTGGGGCTCAACAGTATGATGGTGCAGAGCTGGTACAACATCTATCAGTGCTTCATGATGCTCGTTATGATGCTCGTGTTGTGGTATCCCAAGCGCAACACCACTACGCCCTTCCGCTGGCATTGGGGAATCATCTTCATCAGCATCTTCCTCAGTGCGGCAGATTTCGTATATTTCTATGCCCTCAGTTTCCCTGATGCCATGATAAGTATCGTGTCGATGGTGCGCAGAGGCAGTGTGATAGTATCGTTCCTTTTCGGTGCCGTGTTGCTTCATGAAAAGAATCTCAAGAGCAAGATGGTAGACCTTCTTCTTGTGCTTTTGGGTATGGTATTCTTATATATAGGCAGCAAATAATCTCGTGATGTTGCCGAATTTGAATTTTAGGGCGCAAAATGTTTTGCAAATAACGTATAAAATAGTACATTTGCAATAGAATATTAATATGAAATCATAACCATTATGTCTCAAAACATATTCAAGGGCCTCGGAATAGCCCTTATAACGCCCTTTAATGCGTCTGGCGCTGTAGATTATGTAGTACTCAAGCAGCTGGTGGAATATCAGTTGAAAAATGGCGCAGATTTCTTTTGCATCCTCGCCACCACAGGCGAGACCCCGACTCTGACAGATGACGAGAAGCAGAGGATCAAGGAACTTGTAGTAGAAGTAGTGGCAGGCAGAGTGCCGATTCTCATGGGATGTGGCGGAAACAATACTGCAGCCATCGTTGAGGAACTCCATACGCGCGATTTCTCAGGTATCGATGGAATATTGAGCGTTTGCCCTTATTACAACAAGCCTTCGCAGGAAGGACTATACCAGCATTTCAAGACCATTGCCAATGCCACAGACATGAAAGTGGTGCTCTATAACGTTCCTGGCAGAACGGGTGTCAACATGAAGGCGGAAACTACTGTTCGTCTGGCTCGCGACTGCAAGAACATTGTCGCCGTGAAAGAGGCGAGTGGCAATCTGGAGCAGGTGGACGAGATTATAAAGAACAAGCCCGACACCTTTGATGTTATCAGCGGTGACGATGCTTTGACATTCCCGATGATAGCCTGTGGAGCGGTTGGTGTAATCTCCGTAATCGGCAATGCTTTGCCCAAGGAGTTCTCACGTATGTTGAGGCTGGAGCAGAATGGAGAGTTTGAGCCGGCACGCAAGATACACCACATGTTTACCGATCTCTTCAATCTCCTGTTCGTGGACGGTAATCCTGCCGGTGTGAAGGCGATGCTCCATGAGATGGGAATGATAGAGAATGTGTTGCGTCTTCCTCTTGTGCCGACGCGTCTCACCACGATGCAGAAAATCAGTGAGTGTCTGAAGTTCAGACTCTGAACAACATATTTTGAATCTTTGGTTTAGATCATTGAATAAGTTCCTTAGGTTGGGTCTCATTTGTTGGGATTCAGCCTATTTTCATATTCGGCAGCATACTATTATAAGAATAGAAGGTCAGCCATTATGTAGCTTGCAATAGTCTTACCTGACTGTAATGAACAAGACATAATCCAAGCAAGCCCTAATGACCGATTGGGCTTAAACCCAAAACGGTCATTAGGCCGTTAAAGGTATATTTTTGATAACTGCTTGCAGTCTTTTGTTTTTTATAAGGTGCCTTTTGCCTGTTTTTAATTCGCAATAGCTCGCTATTACTCATTAAAAGCCAAACAAAAACCACTCTTCTAAAAATTCAAAATCCAAGCAAGCCCTAATGACCGATTGGGTTTTAAAAAAAACAAAAGCGCCCTGAAAGGATAAAGCCAGAAGAAAGATTCTGGCTTTTAGCCTTTCAGGGCGCAATATTGTTGAAGTCTGTGTGCCGTTAGTCATCGTAGACATTGTTAGTCATCGTAGACATTGTCAGTTGCCATTTGCAATGCTTGTCATCATTGGCAACATGCGGCACAAGGCGGGATGTCGTCGGGATAACCGTTAGTTGTTTATCACCTTCTTGCCGTTGCGGATGTATATACCCTTTGGCAGACTGTTGATGTCGTTGCCCATATATGTTCCGCTGATAGAGTATACACGGCTGTCAGTTGTCTTGTTTACAGTCACCTCGTTGATACCGTCAACAGGTTCGCCGCCGCCCATGAACTTGAATGACACGATGCCCTTCTCCGTATCGTTAGTGATGTCGGTGATAGGTTTGCCCATTGTCTCTCCATTGTATGTCCATGCCTTCATAGGCTGTGAGTCGTCGGTCAGCGATGTAGCGTTCGATGTGCCAGGGAAGAGGTCGCCGGCAGCCTCAGCCTTATAGTCTTCGATGCTGAATACTTGTCCGCCGTATTTTGCCACGAGGTCAGCGTTGTGCTCCTTCAGGAATGTGATGTAGCTGTCCTCGATGGTAGAACCGAGGAAGTATTCAGGAACGAACATACCGTCGGCAGCCATGACATGCATGCGTGGATGACCTCCAGTGTTGTTCACCTTGCATCCTCCGAGTGAGAACTGGCTTGAGAGATAGTCAACGTGGGTCACCATCAGTCCGTTGCCGAACAGGTTCTTGTTCCAACCATTGTTCTGCACGTTCTCCACGATATAATACTCGTGGCCCGTCTCGTCCTTGTCGTTATAGATGCGGAATGCTGCGCCACCCTCGTCAAGCGATTTCAGTTCCACGTTTGAAGGACCGGTCAGTGTGCCGATTTCCATCCATCCCAGACGCTCGCGCTCCCATGCTGTGTAAGCAGTAGGGCGGTATCCGTTCGCTGTATATTCTCCGGCATCCATCAGGCTCCAGTAGTCCATATTCTGGTTTATGCAAGCCTCTGCAATTGAACCCGATTTCGGATATAGGTCAGGCAGTCCCATGCAGTGTGAGAACTCATGGCAGAAAAGTCCGATGCCGTTTATTATCGGTCCATTCGCCTGGTCAGCCGGTGTGCCGTTCAGCTCGTTGTTCACGCCATAGCGCTTCACGTCCATTCCGTCAAACGATTTTGCCAGTGAGAGATAACCCGATTTCGGGTGTATGCAGTCGGTAGAGTTTCCGGCGATACTCTGTGAGAATCCGGCGTAGATGATGTAGATGAGGTCGATATTACCGTCGTCGTTAGAGTCATATTGGGTGAAGTCCACCTCGTCGTCAACAGCTGTGCAGGCGTCGGTGAGCAGCAGTCCCATATTCTCCTGTGATGAATATCCCGCTCCGTATGTTGCGAGAGGTTTGCCAAGGTTCACAGGACCATACACTTCAAATTCCGGCTCGAATTTTCCGAAGCTCATGTCTTTGAAATACTTAGCCACGCCGGCATAGTTCTGTCCCATCTCCGGGTCGGTCTCCTTGTTGAAAAGTTCTTTGCCGTTGAGATATTTGTCGAAGGTAGCCTTAGGATTCTCCACGCTGAATTCCACGTCGCTGAATTCCACGAGGATTACCGGTATCTTGTGTTTGCCGAGCGAAGGCAGCAAAGAATTGTCCGGTGTCATAGGCTCACGTCTCACCTTGTTTGCCTTTGCCTGTGTCTCCATCGAATTGTAGAAAGCCTTGGCATTCTGCGCTTTGATGGCAGAGATTTCCTTTATCGTTCGCATGCTTGGCTCGTGGGCGAGCACTCCGGTTGAATACAGAGTGCCGTCGGCTTTCACGCCGGCGATATAGAAGTTTGTGCCTTCCTGATAGAGCAGTGTGCCGTCAGAAGCGAGGAAATAGCTCAAGTCCTCGTCTCCGTAGGCTCTAACGGTTATAGTCGTTCCGTCAGCCTGCTTGATGATATTGATTCCAGGCTTCATTTTCACTGCCCCTGCTGTCATTGCGGCAAACAGAAGTCCGAATAGTAATTTCTTTCTCATTGTGCAGTATTAATAATATTGAAGTTAATATCGTTAAGATTAAGATGGCCGAAGGTTATTGTTCAGCCTCGTTTCCGTTCAGTTCGTTGAAAATCCTGTCGAACAAAGCCCTGAGAGCTGTCCGGTTGTTGATATAATCCCTTATCACCTTCAGGTTCTTTTCGTTTTCGCTCCCCGGAATCCATAGTTTTATGTATCCCGTATTGGAGTATTTGTTGTCGAGATGTTCCGTAAACCTGTCCCATTGCTGCTCCATGCTCATCTCCGGATAGTGGTCGCGTCCGTAGAGTATCGTGCGTCTGAACACGGTGTCGGGTTCGAGTTCCCTGTCAGCCTCAGCCACAATCTTGCCGTAGATGCTTCTTGGAGCGTGTGATGCCGAAGCCCTGTGGTCTTCCACTGCCTCCTTCATAATTTTCATCTGTTCGGCAGAGAACCATTTCTTCAGTCTTGTGTCTGAAATCAGTATTTTCCCGCTCGTCAGGTGGTGTATAGCTCTCGGTCCCTCCAGTCCCAGGTCGTGGTAAGCCGCCGTGACATAAGCCATGTTGATGTCGGCACCGATTTTCCTGGCCAGAGCCAGCGACTGTTTGATGACATGGTTGACGTGGTTCAGACGATGGGCCTGGTCGAAATTGGCATATCTCGGTAGAATCTGTGTCTCGACAAACTCCATCAGGTCCAAACTTACATTAATGTCTATCATGCAAAAGTAGTTCTTATTTTTTTGCAAATATACGATTTAATGTTTATTTTTGCAAGCCATTGGCGGTTTTAACACATTTGAACCCCCATATCGGCAAAAAGATTGAGCAGATGAATGATACGACAGTAAGAACTAACTCCCTACGTACTTGGTTGTGTCCTGTAGAGATTGTCGGAGAGATGGTATGGAGAGCTGGATAGAATTAAGAACAAGAATATAAAGGAAAATAATCGATAAAACTATAGAATTATGAGAACAAGAACTTCAACATGGTTTGAGTGCAAGATCCGTTACGACAAGATGATGGAGGATGGAATGCAGAAAAAGATTACCGAGCTCTACGTTGTAGACGCTCTCAGCTTCACGGAGGCAGAGTCGTCTATCATCGACGAGATGTCGGCTTATATAAGCGGTGAGTTTGAGGTGCGCGACATAAAGAAGGCGCCTTACGGAGAGATTTTCTTCAGCGAGGATGCATCCGCCGACCGTTTTTTCAAGGCAAAGCTCCAGTTTATCACTATCGACGAAAAGACAGAGAAGGAGAAGCGCAGCAACGTGAACTACCTCGTTCATGCCAACACTTTCAACCAGGCAGTTGCCAACATAGACAAGGTTATGGGAACTACAGCTATCGACTATGTAATAGCTTCTGTTGCCGAGACACAGATAATGGACGTCTTCGAGCATAACTCAGCCGCCAAACTGAAGAAAGAGGAGCCCAACGACGTTCCGGAATACGAGCAGCAGCCGGCTGCCGAAGGCGGGGCAACGGCAGAATAAGGTGCGGTGATAGATAGCAGAGTCAGGAAATCTTATTTTCAACTAAAATTATATTACCATGGATTATGATGTAGCAGGCAAACTGCGCGAAGTTAAGAGCAACATTCCCGAGGGAGTGACTCTCGTTGCCGTGAGCAAGTTTCATCCCAACGAGTATATAGAGGCAGCATACGCCGAGGGACAGAGGGTGTTTGGCGAGAGCCACGAACAGGAACTCTCAAAGAAGTATGACACGCTGCCCAAGGATATTCAATGGCATTTCATCGGACATCTGCAGACCAACAAGGTGAAGTATATCGCACCGTATATCTCTATGGTGGATGCCGTGGATTCGCTCAAGCTGCTCAAGGAAATCAACAAGCAGGCTGCAAAGCACGACCGCGTGATCGATGTGCTTCTCGAACTGCATATCGCACAGGAGGCGACGAAATACGGACTGACGATTGACGCCTGCCGCCAGCTTCTCGACGATGGTGAATGGCGGAATCTTAATAACGTGCGTATCTGTGGACTGATGATGATGGCATCGAATACCGATGACGAGAACCAGATACGCTCAGAGTTCATGCAGGCTGCCGACTTCTTCGATGAGGTGAAGGCAAAGTATTTTGCCGACTCTGCGGCTTTCTGTCTGCGTTCCTGGGGAATGAGCCACGACTACAAGATTGCCGTGGAATGCAGAAGCACTATGGTGCGCGTTGGCACTACCATCTTCGGACCGAGAGTATATTGATGATGAAGCAATGCTTTAACCCAAATCGGTCGTTAGGGCTTGCTTGAATTTTGATTTTTAGAAGAGTGGATTTTGTTTGGCTTTTAAAATGAGTAATAGCAAGCTATTGCGAATTAAAAACGGACAAAAGACGCCTTATAAAAAGCAAAAGACTGCAAGTAGTTATAAAATATCACATTTAACGGCCTAATGACCGATTTGGGTTTAATCTCAATGGGGTATTATCCCGTTTGGAGTTAATGCGACTTATGCGATAATCTCCAGATTCGTGATTATGATAAAATCGACTTTCCAACCGGTATGACAGCCTGCCGGGAAAGTCGATTTCATTTTGGGTTTAACCCCAATTGGTCATTAGGGCTTAACGTTCTGATAACCGATATGGGGTTTAATCGTATGCGTCAGGTTCAGGCTCCTGGATGTCGTCCGTGTTTCCGTAGGAATTGTCGCCTGCTTCACCGTTGTCGTAGCCTGTGGCGGTTTCTTCATCTGTCGGCATGTCGATATCCTGGTTTTCTCCATCCGCCCTCTCTTCGTCCGGGGTTAACGAGAGATTCTCTCTTACGCCATCGTATTCATGGATGCTCAGGCTCTCTGGCGAACCGATGTCGCCCCATTCCATTACGATTTCTTTCGGTTGCATGTATATTAGGGCGGTCCTGTTGTTGTCCAGCGCCACTACCATCGCCCCGCTGTTCTCCTTCACCACGCGCCCCGCTTTTCTCATGCGTTTCTTCAATTCCTGCAGCATTCTGTCCAGTTTGCCTTTCATCGTGACATCGTTGGAGAATTTCAGTCGGAACGATTTGACTTTCACATCGTTCCACATGTAGCCCACTTTCCTGCCGTTGTCTTCATCACACCATTCAACGTTGTAGCAGCCCTGTCCGTCGCTGACGCTATAGCTTATGTTGCCGTAGAAGTTTATTTCTACAGAGAGATAGACATTGTCTGTCATCCTGTCGTAGCTTATTTTAGACTTGTCCTTAAACCAGAATGCAGAAGTGCCAGGGTGTTTCTCGTCGCCATATTGATACAGGAATTTCGACAGCGCCTTCACGGCAGTCTCAGGAGTTGACTCGAATGACACCCCTTCCATTCCGTTTTGGTTCACATTCAGTTTGTCGAGCAGCTGCGGTATGTCCAGATAGTTACATTCCACGGCATCATCTCCCATCATGTTTTCAGCGTGTACCATCTTGGGCAGATTTGCCAGGTTTTCGTATTGTTCATCAATTATCGAATAGCTCCTGTCCGTCCTCATCACCAGGGCATGCTTGTTGTCGAGTTCTTCAAATCCACACGCCCCGCGATAAGGTTCTTTGTTCAGATGGTTGCCGTTTGTGTCAACAAACCACATGCCTCCTTTGTCCTCGTCCCAGTTATATGCCGTCAGCCTGTTGTCTCCGTCAAACGACAGGTAGTTGTATTTCGGTTTTATCAGCGTCTTGCCTTCCAGAGACATCAGTCCCCATCCGCCCTCTGAGTAATATGTGAACATACCGTTTCTTATTTGTTCGATGCCCGTTATCTTTTCGTCCGGTTTTATCACCACTTCCTGTTTTTCGTTGATGATGCCCCATATTTCCGTATCCGAATCCTTCTTCTTTACACACACCGGCAGCAAGCCTTCTTTGAATTTGCCCACCAGGTTGTATTCGCTGCCGTCTATCTCGAACAGTATCTCCCCTTTGGTGTTCAGGACAGTATATTTGAGCTTGTCGTAACAGAAGCTTGTGTATTCCGTCTTGTATTTCTTGTCGATGGCGATGAACTTGCCGTCGCTGCAGTCCATTATGGCGCAGTAGTTGCATGGTATTACGGAGTTTCCGTCCATGTCAATCACTCCGTAGTCCTCTCCGGCTATGTATTTTGCGTAGCCTTCCTGGAATCGGAATACGGTATTGACTCTCTTTCCGTCGATCTCATCCAGAGTCTTTATCGTTTTTCCTTCAGTGTCTATGATGGTGATGTATTTGTCCTTCTCGCATACTATAGCCCTGCCGTTGCTGAAGATTGTGGCGCCGGTATATTCAGAGCCAATCTTTTCCGGTTTCTTCTCCGCCTTGTATATTTCCCATAGGTTGGCTTCGTTTTTCACCAGGAACACACCGTTTCTCACCACGGTAGGTTGGTTTTTGAACTCTTGTGAGAACAGCACTTCTCCATCGGTTGTTATCATTCCCCACTTCCCTTTGTCCGTTTCCATATAAGGGAATGCCGTCACGTAGTCGTTGGTTTCCTTGTTGCATGATGAGAGTATCATCACCATGAACAGCAGTAAAGGTGTCAGTCTATTCATAACAGATTTTTTTGTCGTTATTGTTTTCGTGATATTATCTTTTTTATGTGTCTTTGCCATGCGATGAACGGATTGTTGCTTTCTTTTTTTGCAAAGATAGGTGTGGTGGGCAGATAAATAAATGGCATTTTCTTCCAAAAAACTTGCAAATCCTCTCAAAAAGCATGTAAATCGTTGGATTCCCTAAAATGTTACATGAAATGTTACAACAATAAGTATAAGCGTTCTTTTTGTGTTGATGTCTTGTGTGCAGGGTGCTAACAAGGTGGTTGCAGGTTTCAGTATGTCTGGTTAGCGTGATGGAGTCTGTTCAGGGTTGTCCTTGGTGCAGTCAGATGAATTACAGGTGCCGGATAAGCAGGATTGCGTTGGTCGCTTTGTAGGGTATAGACACAAAAAAGCCGAAGAACTGAGTTCCTCGGCTTGGTCTTTTCGCTTAAATAGTTCTAGCTTTCGCAGAATTACTTGTTAGCTGTTGTGTCAACAGAAGTTGTGTCAACAGAAGTTGTGTCAACTGTATCAACTGCTGCAGTGTCTGTTGTATCAGCGCCCTCAGCCTGAGCTGTTTTGTTACCACATGATGCGAAAGAGATAGCTGCGATAGCTACGAACATTAAAACCAATTTTTTCATTTTTCTTTGCTTTTTAAATCTGTAAAACAATCATTTGTTTATTAAAACGCTGCAAAGGTAAGTATTTTTCTGATACGTTGTTCTCTTTTTTAGAGTTTTTTTTAGGGGTAAAATGTAACTTTTTTGTAAGTTGTTGTTAATCAGTGAAATATGAAATTAATTAAAGTGTTAAATTTTCTATAATAGTTTTTGTGTGCCTTTACAATCCCCTGTTTTTATAGTTGGTTTTTTCTTTTTCCTGACTTAATTTTAGGAAAACATCAGCCCCGCATAGCGGTTTTTATGGAAAAATGAGCTACCTTTGCAAAACGAGCGATTCTTTTATATATATAATAATGTATGTATGGATGAATAATATATGGTATATTGCAGTTTTAATTGTAATTACCAAGGTGAACAAAAATATCGAAATACAAGAAAATGATAGATACATCCGTTTTTCAAGGAAAGACAGCCGCTTATTTCACATTGGGCTGCAAACTCAATTTCTCTGAAACCTCAACATTCGGCAGGATGCTCCAGGATATGGGAGTGAGGAATGCCGCTGAAGGAGAGAAAGCAGACATCTGCCTCATCAACACCTGTTCGGTGACCGAAGTTGCCGACCATAAGTGCCGTCAGGCAATCAATCGTATGGTGCGCCAGCATCCCGGAGCTTTTGTTGTCGTTACCGGATGTTACGCCCAGCTTGAGGCAGAGACCATCAGCAAGATAGACGGTGTTGACCTTGTATTGGGAGCCAATGAGAAAGCGAGTCTCATACAGTATCTCTCCGACGCCTGGACCCAGTTGCAGTCAGACTCAGAAACCGCTGCTAACGGAGAGTCGCTCCACAGGCATTATTCCGTGAAGACGAAAGACATCAAGACCTTCGCTCCCAGCTGCTCCAGAGGCAACCGCACCCGCTTCTTCCTGAAAGTGCAAGACGGATGTGACTATTTCTGCACATATTGCACCATTCCCTATGCCCGCGGATTCAGTCGCAACCCAAGCATCAGCTCACTCGTGGAACAGGCACGTCAGGCTGCTGCCGAGGGAGGCAAGGAGATTGTTCTCACCGGAGTCAACATCGGTGACTTCGGAGCCACCACCCATGAGAGTTTCCTCGACCTCGTGAAGGCTCTCGATGGAGTGGAGGAGATAAAGCGATTCCGCATAAGCAGTCTGGAGCCAGACCTTATGTCAGACGACCTCATCGAATACTGTTCCCGAAGCCGCGCCTTCATGCCACACTTCCATATCCCGTTGCAGAGCGGTTCCGACGCAGTGTTGAAACTCATGCACCGCCGTTATGATTCGGCGCTTTTCGCACACAAGATAGAACTGATAAAGAAATATATGCCCGACGCCTTCATCGGAGTAGACGTGATGGTGGGAACAAGAGGCGAGACGCCCGAGTATTTCGAGGAGACATACGAATTCCTGAAGCGCCTCGATGTCACCCATCTCCATGTGTTCCCATATTCAGAGCGCCCGGGCACTGCCGCCTTGCGTATCCCATATGTGGTTTCCGACAAGGACAAGAAACTGAGGAGCAAGCGCCTCATAGAACTTTCCGACGAGAAGACACAGGCGTTCTATTCCCGATATATCGGACAGGAAGCGGAGGTGCTCTTCGAGAAATCCACCCGGGGCAGGGCGATGCATGGCTTCACACGCAACTATGTGAGAGTGGAGCTGCCGGCGGCAAAGTCTTCAGATGATCTTGACAACCAGCTCGTGATGGTCAGACTCGGTGGTTTCAACCATGACAAGACAGCCCTGATGTGTGAAATCTTGGATAGATAACAAATATAACTTTCAATAATGATGCCGTTATAAGAGGGTATACACATTATTATATATTAATACAATATTATATAATATAGGCAGAGCCTCTTGTCTCGGTGGAATTAAAAAACCATAGCGCTATGGATAAGATAGCAATAGTGATACTCAACTGGAATGGAGTGGGTATGATGGAGAAGTTCCTGCCCTCTGTCTTGCAATACTCCATAGAGGATGGCGCCACGGTATATGTCGCCGACAATGCCTCTACCGACAATTCCATGCAGATGCTGAAAGAGAAGTTTCCGCAGGTACGCACCATACAGCTCGAGAAGAACTGGGGCTTTGCCGAAGGCTACAACAAGGCGCTGGCGCAGATAGACGCAGAATACTATGTGCTCCTCAACAGCGATGTAGAGGTGACACATCATTGGCTCGTGCCTTTGCTCGAGTTTATGGACAGCCATCCCGAAGCAGCCTTCTGTCAGCCCAAGCTGCTTTCTGAGAAAGACCGCAACTCTTTTGAATATGCCGGGGCGTCAGGCGGATATATCGACAAGTACGGCTATCCCTTCTGCCGTGGCAGGATATTCAATACCGTTGAGACCGACGACGGACAGTATGACTATACCACCAAGATACTATGGGCTACAGGCGCCTGCCTTATGATTCGCTCCGAAGATTATTGGCGTGCCGACGGTCTTGACGGACGCTTCTTTGCCCACAGCGAGGAGATAGACCTCTGCTGGCGTTTGAGGATAATGGGAAAAGACGGTTACTGCGTGCCCGACAGCGTGGCATATCATGTGGGAGGCGGTACGCTGCCAAAGGGAAATCCGATGAAGACCTATCTCAATTTCCGCAACAACCTCACTATGCTATACAAGAATCTCGCCGACGACGAACTCAAGGGAGTGATGCGTATGCGCTGGTTTCTGGATTATCTCGCCGCCTTTCAGATGCTGATACTGGAGAGGAAATTCAAGGACTTCAAGGCTGTCGTGAAGGCGAGAAGAGATTTCAAGAAATGGAAAGACGATTTCATAGACGACCGCAGTTTCATACAGGCCTCGAGGTCGGTAGAAAACAAGGATATACAGGGCTTCTGCAGTTTCTCTATCCTGTGGAAATATTATGCCAAGGGAATCAGGAAGTTCTCTCAGCTATGACCCTCCCTTTTCCTTACATAACAATATTTTAAAACCGCTATATTATGAAAGACTCCGATACTATCAGCTCATGGGATGAACTGCTGGCTTCGCTTGAGACCGCAGCCAGTCATCCCGTTGACACGGCATGGCAAATATACCGTTATTTGCAGAACAACTATACCACTATGGGCTCGCATCAGGTGCGCATGCTTTTGGTGGCATATCTCAAGCTGCCGGTAGACCGTCCGTCGCTGGTGCATTCGTGTGTTCTCGGCATCGCCGTGAAGATCAGTTCGGAGTATGCCGACTTCCAGTTTCCGCAGTTTCTGCAGATGTGGGGTTACGACAGATATCTGCGCGAAGAAGACAAGCAGAGGCAGACGGGAAAGGACGGCCGCAGCTATCCTTCGCTCATGCAGCGTGTGGAGCGCAGACTCCAGTCGTATGCCCTCCATCATCAGAGCGAGATGCCCCATCCCGTTGACGGCATCAAGGATATGGTAGCCGTCAAGGTGTTTGAGAAGCAGATGAACGGCAAGCGCCGCTACTTCGCAAAGCTTGTGGCTTCAGACGGTATGGAACTTGTGGCGAGCAGCCACCTCTTTCCATGCAAACCGTGGGAGATACAGGGACGGATGTATTCCGTGTCGGTAAGGGTGTCGAAGGAAGGCAACGAGAGGGCAGACGAAATAGTGGTGTCAGAGAAAAACATCGCTGGCGCGTTTCCGTCCGTGGTAGGTTATGTAGACGGTGTGGATATGGGTCACGGTCATTATCATATATACGATTCATTGTCGCGACATTTCGTGGCAGAGAAGCCATCACTTATGGTCAAGCAGCAGGATTTCGTGGTTTTCTCGCCAGTCATACCGGCAGTAGACAAGTTCAAGAGTGCCATAATCTCTACTGTCCTGCCTCATGACGAAGGAATGAAAGCCTTCGGAACGATGAAGGCGGAGATAACATATATGAATACCGACGAAGGTTATCTGCGCTATCGCATAACATCTCCAATCGCCGACACTCCGGAAGGCACCTTGTCGGAAGAAGGCTTTGCCCGTCTTTCTGCCGTTGCCGACGACAAGATGCGCCAGTCTTTGAAAGTAGGCGATAGTGTCAGTCTTCTCCTTTTCCTGAAAAGAGGAAAAGATGGAGAGAAGCGAAACCACGTGGTTGAGATATCGTAAACTATTTTTTTTGATGAGCAAAGCATAGGCTTCGGATTTCCCCCACGGCGTGGGGAATCAATCCCCCTTATGTGGGGTTTCATTCCCCACGCCGTGGGGAGTATTCTGATGTGCCAATTGGTAATGATACTTCGATGATACTTTAGTGATACTTTTCTGTAAAATAACCGGAAAAGTATCATTGTCCTTAACTTATTGATTTGTAGGGCTTTGGGTACTTGTGTAAAGCCCGAGAATGATACTATGATACTTTTCTGCGGATTATCTTCACATCCTTGATAATCAAGCGCATTGCACTTTAATCGGTACGGACGAAATTTCAACATTTAGCCGAACATTCTCGGAATGTTCAAATCCTTGATACTCAGCCGTTGCACATATCCTGTCGTACCACGCTTCTTCTTTGTGCTATTTTGCGGTAGCTCTGATATGGCAAAGATAGTTATAATCAGTGAGAAAAGGGAAGGAAATGGTAGAAATAAGATTGTGAAATTTTGAAATGCTACTGTGACTTACCCTAAAAAAACTTGACACTTTTGGATGCCTAAAACAAAAGTGTATGAGAACAAAAGTAAAACGTGAAAGAGATCGTGTCCTAAATGAAGCGACAGGTCAGTATGAATGGGTATGGGTAGAATCCACTCGCTACATTCATGATGAAGAAGATCGAGTACTTGCTGCACTTGATTTCCTTAAAGGCGAGAATACGCCTGAGGAATTAGTTGAGAAACATCATATTTCCAACATTCAGGTGCTGTTTTCTTGGGTAGGTCGTTATCTTTCTGAAAATCGTTTAGTATCTTTGCAGGAGAACAACGATGACACTATGGCAAACAAAAGTAAAGACGAGCAGATCAGAGAATTGAAAGCAGAGCTCAAGAAAGCAAGAAAAGAGGCAGAACTAGAGAAACTACGTGCCCATGCCTACGACACAATGATTAACCTTGCAGAAGAAAGATTCAATATTCCAATAAGAAAAAAATCTGGCACCAAACAGTAAGTCTGCTCCGCGAAGAGTCTTCACCAGCATCGATGAATACCCTTTGCAGGCTGTTTGGTTATAGCAGACAGTCGTTCTACAACCGTGAAGATCCAGACAATGACTTTGTCGATAATGCCTTAGAAACCATGATAGTGGAGAAGGCCAGAGAATACCGTAAGGATAACCCTGGACTTGGTTGTGCCAAACTATACCTCATCGTCAAACGCTTGTTTGAATCCACTGATCGTATGCCTGGACGAGATGCGTTCATAGAATTGCTCCGTGCCAATGGATTGATGGTGCAGTTGAAAAGACGTCGTCACTACAAGACAACTGACTCCAGTCATCATTACCACAAATATGACAACTTGATAAAGGATGTGGTTCCCATGCGACCTAACGAAATATGGGTCAGTGACATAACGTACATAGAAACAACTGAGGGTGTGTGTTACTTGTCGCTTATCACGGATGCCTATTCTCATAAGATTGTGGGATGGGCAGTAGGACCGACCTTGGAAACCATATACCCATTGGAGGCACTGCGTATGGCACTGGCAACAATTGACGATGAAACAGCATCCCGTCTCATCCATCATTCTGATAGAGGAAGCCAGTACTGTAGTGCTGCATACGTTAAGGAGCTAAAGGCACATAATATAATGATAAGCATGACCCAAAGCGGTGATCCTCTCGAAAATGCCATTGCAGAACGCGCCAATGGCATCATCAAAACAGAATGGCTCTACAAGATGAGCATACCGTCAATAGAGAATTGTAAGGAAGAACTGACTCGTATCATACGTTTCTATAATACAGAACGTCCGCATATGAGCATTGGATACAAGACTCCCGAAACGGTACATACAGAAGTTGGAGAACAAAAAAGGTGTTGGTGCAATCCATGGAACAGACCTGCTGCCACAGGCAGCTGATAGGTTTTTCTTAGCCATACAGCATCTCCTAAAATAATGGGCGCTGCCCCGAAAGACAACGCCCATACCACTATTTCAGTGTGATGCAGAAACCTATTGCTGGCGAGTTGCTCCTCAGCAGAGCTCGCTTCCTCTTCGGCTTCTGACAGCAAAATTACGAAATATTTTTATTTCTTGCACTAATCAAAGGAATAATCATTAACTTTGCAATTGGAATGCGAGAAGGTAGTAAAGCAAATCAGTTTACTGATGAAATCTTGTAAAACAAATCAGTTCAACTAACAGAACTTGTAAAGTAAAACAGAGAACTGAATAAAAGTAGTAAACCTAATTAGTTAATCGCATCCAATTCTGTCAACTAATTTTAGGAATAGTCATGTTTTGTGTCGAAATAGATGTAAAACGCAATAATTTAGGCGACTATTTCCATAGTCTTTCGTGATTTTCATAGAATGTTTTTATCTTTGCATATGAAATAAATTAAAAGATATGGCACGGAAAGACATCAATCGCATAAAAATAGTATTGGTAGAAAACAAACGAACTGCGAAGTGGTTGGCAGACCAATTGGGTAAAGATCCTGCAACAGTGAGTAAATGGTGTACCAACTATTCGCAACCAAGCCTTGAAACACTTGTTCAAGTGGCAGAGGCACTTGATGTGGATGTCCGTTCTCTCATTGTGCAGACGAAGAAAAGCCGGATTGAGATAGAGGCGGAGAAACTTCTTAATATCTCATCAAACCAGTAAGACGAATACAATTAGAAGATTATGACAACAAAGGAAATAGACGAAAAATCGTTAGATAACGCACACCGCCTCTATGAGTCGGGCGATATAGATAGAATTCCAGTCGGAACTACAGTAGGTCTTCAGCAGATACATCATTATCTGTTTGATGGTCTATATCCGTTTGCTGGCGTCATCCGCGATAAGAATATAGCCAAAGGCAGTTTCCGCTTTGCCAATAGTCTTTATCTTGATGCAGCCCTCGCTGCCGTAGAGAAAATGGCTGAAGACACTTTCGAGCACATCATTGAGAAATATGTTGAGATGAACGTATGTCATCCTTTCATGGAGGGCAACGGTCGTTCCACCCGCATTTGGCTCGATATGATACTGAAACGCTCCCTCGGTAAGGTGGTCAATTGGCAGTATGTGGACAAAGACCAATACCTCTCGGCCATGGAACGCTCACCCATCAATGACCTCGAACTGCGTTATCTCCTCTCGCAGAACCTCACTTCTGATACGGAGAACCGCGAAGTGATATTCAAGGGAATAGAGCAGAGCTATTATTATGAGGGGTATGAGAAGTAAAATTGTATAAATAGAAAAAGCAAAATGGCTAAGACAATAAAAAGCATAGAAGAGCGGATTGAGGATTGGTGCAAGAAACAATTCGCAGGACAGAAATATTACACGAAAACCGACTTTATCAATTCCGAGATAGAGTCGGCTCTTGAAAAGGCTCCAAGCAAACAGGGCGGTTCTGGAAAAAATTATCCAGATATTAAATATCTGCTTACTGTAGAAAACTGCCGCAGAATTCCTGTGATGATTGAAGTGAAAGGCAAGAAAGGGTGTCTTATTAAGGTTAACGACAAAGGCGAAGTTGACAATACAAAGAAAAATTTAGAGCCTAATTATCAGAATATTTCGAAGTATGCTGTTAATGGTGCTGTTCATTATGCCAATGCCATACTCAGTTTTACAGATAGCTATAAAGAGGCTTTGGCAATAGGCGTAAATGGGTATGATGAAGCCAAAACGGAAATTCACGAAGTAGATGTGTGGTATGTGTCTAAAGACAATCTCTTTGTGCCAAAACACGTGGGGATTTATGAGGATATTTCTTTTTTACTGAAAGACAATGCAAAGACTTTTATCGAGAAAATTGATGCACTTGTTTTAAGCCCAGAAGAACTTGAAGAGCGCAAACTGGCACTTGAAGATGAAATAGAACGCAAACTAAAAGCATTGAATCAGAACCTGCATGATGAAAAGCAGATAGTGGTTAACAATCGTGTTCAGTTGGTAGCAGGTCTTATCATGGCAGGACTTGGTGCAGAAGGTGTTCAGCCTCTCCGTATTGAAGATTTGACAGGAAAAACAGATAAAGAGGATAATGACGGACAGATTATAATGAGTAAGATAAGGCTGTATCTGTCGCACAAAAAACTGCCAAAGGAAAAAATAGAGATGATCACGGATATTCTCAAAGTGGTATTTTTGCAATCAGGGTTGCAGAACCCAGACGAGGGGGGATTAAGTAAGTTACATTCTATTTATGCAGATGTAAAACATGACATCCTGCCATATGTCACGGGAGAATTGCACAATATTGATTTTACTGGCCGTTTGTTTAATGTAATGAACGAATGGGTTGATGTTCCTGATGGTGGCGAAAACGATGTTGTACTGACGCCTCGCTATGTTACTGAGCTAATGGCTAAATTATGTGAAGTGAATATGAACTCTTATGTATGGGATTTTGCCACGGGTTCAGCAGGTTTCCTTATTTCGGCAATGCACCACATGATAGATGATGCTAAGCAAAAAATCAATAGTCCGCACAAACTGGAAGAGAAAATCAGCCATATCAAGATGGAACAGCTTCTCGGTATAGAGAAGTTGCCGGATGTATATATGCTTGCCGTTTTGAACATGATCCTAATGAAGGACGGCAGCGCAAACATCATCCAAGGTAACTCTTTGGAATACGATGGAAATTACAAACAGGGTGACTTGAAGGACAAACCATTTCCTGCCAATGTGTTTCTGCTTAATCCTCCTTATTCTGCTGATGGCAAGGGATTCGTTTTTGTAGAAAAGGCATTAAAAAAAATGACTCATGGCGGACGGGCAGCAGTCCTCATTCAAGAGAATGCTGGTAGTGGCAATGGTTTGCCGTTCACTGCAAATATTCTCAAAAACAATACATTACGTGCATCAATCAAAATGGCAGACATATTCTGTGGAAAGGCAAGCGTGCAGACTGCCATTTATGTGCTTGAGGTGAACCGTCCGCATAATGCGGATAATGATTTGGTACGCTTCATCGATTTCAGCAACGATGGCTACACGCGTATGAACCGTAAAAAATCTGGGCAGAGCGTAAACCTTCGTGATACCGACCATGCCAAGGAACGCTATGACGAAGTATGCAGACTTGTACTTTATGGCAAAGGTGCAAACGATAAAAATTTGCACTACTTCAAAGATTGCTATATAGAGGATTATATCACTTTCTCGGGTAATGATTGGACCTACGGACAACACAAAAAAATAGATACTGTGCCAACAGAGGAAGACTTTCAAAATGTGGTTAGAGAATATCTTTCGTGGAAAGTAGGACAGGTGCTTAAAGGAGAGAATGACCTGGGAAAATAGTTTGCCCACGACCTTCAAAGCTGAAGGCGTGGGCGTATAAGAAGTTTAAGATAGGAGAATTGTTTTCTGCTCAAACAGGTGACACAGATTTACAACAGAAGGACATAAATGGTAAAGGTGCTTATTTTATCAATTCGGGGGTAGAAGCTCAAGGCATAAAAGGAAAGACTGATCGAAAGGCAAAAATATTCAAGAGTAACACCATAACTATCGATTTTTGGGGCAATGCATATTATCGCGATTTTGAGTACAAAATGGCGACGCATAATCATGTATTTTCTTTGTCTGGAGACATCATAAAGAATCGCAATATAGGTCTTTATCTCGTGAGCACGATGTCATATATGAAAAAGGCTTTCTCATATAACAATATGGGGACTTGGACTAAGATCAAGGAACAATGCATTCATCTGCCTGTAACAAAAACTGGCGGATTGGACTTTGCCTTTATGGAATCTCGCATCCGCGAGATGGAGGAATCTCGCATCCGCGAGATGGAGGCTTATCTAAAAGTTGCAGGATTTGAGGATTGTGAATTGACGGAGGAAGAGTGGTCTACACTACGAGACTTTAAAAATCACAAAACAAGACCAATAGTAATAAGTACCATATTTGATATAAAGAAAGGAAAAAGGTTGACAAAAGACAATATGATTCCTGGAACAATTAACTTTATTGGCTCAACATCTGTAAATAATGGTGTAACCGCAAAGGTTTCAAACTCTTCACATATACACAATGGCAATACCATTACTGTTACATACAATGGTTCTGTCGGTGAAGCATTTTACCAAACCGATAGTTATTGGGCTTCAGATGATGTGAATGTATTGACCTTTAAGCGTCTATTGAATGAACGACTTGCTCTGTTCTTTTGCGCTTCACTTAGAAAAAGTGGAAAGAAGTATGGATATACATATAAATGGACTAAAGAACTCATGGAAAAGGATGAGATAATTCTCCCCGTCACTTCTTCTAGCTCCATTGACTACAAATTTATGGAGACATATATCCGTGCGATAGAAAAGTTGACAATTCAAAGAGTTAAAGATTGGCGAGCTAAAGAAATAAAGACGACAATGGATATAGTGAAAGATGATGATACCGAAAAGTCATCTTTGCAACCATCGTTTGGCTCGAAACACTACGAAATGCAAGAAGAGGATGTTTCGATGATGGTTGCTGACAATATATTTATTCCATATAGTGTCGAAGTAAGACTTTGGAATACAAAACGAGAAGACTTGTTTGAGGGTAATCTTGATTTGCTTCTTATGTATGCCATTACTCCTTCAGCTCGTCACAAAACTGAATCTGCTTGCAAAATTGCGTTAGGCATAAAAGAAACAAATTTGTCGGCAGAAGCTATTAAAGCATTCAAAAGTGTTCGCTATATCATGTTCCATTATTGGAAAAATAGTGAAGCAACGCCTTTTGAATTGACTGCGCCTGTTCGCCTTGTGGAAAAGGAAAGCATTCCAGAAGGTTTCTTGATTCGACAAGAAAAGAATGCCAAGCAGTACCTACTCATAGAGTACAATTCCGATAAGCCAGCAGATTTAGGAGAGTGTGATATACTGAAAGCACAGAGGAAAGGCAGTGACAGGTACATTCCTTTTGTGTGTAAGATTGGAAACATAAAGGTTGGCAATAATGACTGATAAAAACAAACAACTATACCTTGACTTCGAAGCCTACGAGCGTGTGGCAGAGCCACATAAGCGCGAAAGGGCTTCGGCATGGCGCACTGCTATTGGTTTGCAGGATGTTGACGGACTGAAGGTGTCGGACTATCTGAAGGAAACGGCTGTCAGACACATTGAGGGTGATATTACCATTGATGATGTGCGCGAGCAGTTGAAATCGTATTATGTCAACAAAACTACTCATGACGAGGACGATGCTGAAAAGGAAGAGGCCGACCGTGTGGCTGCCAATATAGCCAAGCTACTGAGCGAGAAGTCTTTTTCGTTTACAGCATTGGAATTTCTGAATATCCATAGGCACTTGTTTGAGGGTGTATTCAAACATGCTGGTGAAGTACGCCCCTATGACATCAGCAAGAAGGAATGGATATTGCAAGGAGATACTGTTGTGTATGGACGTGCTGCCGACATTATGATGGCGTTGCGATATGACATTCAGCAAGAAAAGGACTTTAATTACAAAGGACTGTCAACGGATGAAATCATCAGTCACATTGTAGATTTCGTCACCTTGCTATGGCAGAACCATCCGTTTCGTGAGGGCAACACAAGAACAACTGCGGTGTTTGTCATCAAATATCTGCGCTCTATCGGATTCAAAGTGGACAACGATTTGTTTGCCGACAACTCTTGGTACTTCCGCAATGCCCTTGTTCGTGCTAACTATCGTAATCCGTCAAAGGGTATAGAGCCAAACAAGTCATTCCTCATCAAGTTCTTTCGTAATTTGATGTTGGGCGAACATCATGAACTGAAGAACCGTTATATGCTGATTGGATATGCAGATGTTGGTGACACCCATACAAGTACCCATACAAGCACCCATACAAGTTCTGATGAAACCGTATCTACGTTATCTGAAAATATAAAACGGTTAGTTGTTGCGATAGGAACAGATGAGAAGAGCGTAAAGGAAATGATGGAGGCGGTCGGTTTGAAGAATCGTCCCAATTTCCTTGAATATTCTCTTACGCCAGCCGTTACTAAAGGCTTGGTAAAAATGAAATTTCAAGATTCACCACGCCATCCTCGCCAGAAATATTTGTTGACCGTGAAAGGGTTAGCGGTGTATAATGAGTGTGTCAAATCAATGTGAAAAATCTGCCAGAGCTTGCTCCCCGAAGGCGATCAGCCGAGGAACTCCGAGGATGCTTGGCTTGTCCAAGAACTCCTTTTGGAGAGGCAGCCTGATGCGGTTTTCAAAAACCGGTAATTAGGCTTGCCGATTTTTTTAATTGTTGTTTTAGCGGCATCGAGATAGCTCGATGCAAAAATGAAATTACGTCAGGATAGACGTGCCCTCTACAGACGAGTTTGGAAGTAGTGGAATCAATGATGTATATCTCAATGTCGCCTATGCAATATCATAGTTTTTAGGTTTTGCCTATATATTCAATTGTCTTTAACTTTGCACCGCGGTTCAGAAGACAGGTGTAACGTATTTCGTGTGTCTTTGTCTGAATCGGTAATGAATAAAATCATTATATTCCATTTGATATGAAGAAAAGAAACATATTGACGATAATTATATTTTTGTTCTGCGTTGCAACAAGCATGGCGCAGAATGCAGAAAACGGTAAGACAGGAATCCTTCTTGTGCATTATGGCACTTCAAACGACAACTCTCGTATGCAGACCATCGACAGACTTAATGCTCGTGTGGCAGAGATATTCACCGACTGTGCCGTCGTTGAGGCATATTCCGCTCCGTCGGTTATAAAGATGCTTGCAAAGCGCGGCGTCAGGAAACTTTCCGTTTCACAGGCCATCGACTCCCTGAAGACTTTGGGTTGCAGCAAGCTCGTAGTGCAGAGCACGATGCTCCTCGACGGAGTGATGACGGAGATGCTGAAGAAGGAGGTAAACCGGGTGAAGAAAGACTTCCGCTCCGTGTCGGCAGTTCGCCCTTTGCTATATTCTGTGGATGACTGCCGCATGATGATAGAGATGATAAACAAGAGCCTTCTTGCAGACAAGTCTGTGGATGCCACAAAAACGCAGGTTGTGCTCGTGGGGCATGGCAGCGACAGTCCGGCAAATGCCATGTACAGTCAGATAGACTATCTGCTGAAAGCAGAGGGTAAGCCATCGTGGCATGTGGGCACGATAGAAGGTTTCCCTACAATCGATAATGTGGAGAAGCAGCTGGCAGGCGTCAGGAATCCCAATGTGCTTCTCGTCCCTCTGCTCTATATCGCAGGCAACCATCAGAAGGATGACATCGACGGCGTGTGGAAGCAGCGGCTTCAGACAAAAGGCTATCATGTGGAAGTGTTTGGAAAAGGACTCGGAGAAATGAAGGAAATACAGGAAATGATAATAGGCAAGATAGCCGAACAGGTAAAGGATGTGGATTCAGGAAAGACAAACAACGCAACATTTCATAAATAATAAAAAATAGGTATTAGTCTTTTTTACCCAAATCGGTCATTGGGGATTGATTGGATTCAGACTTTAAAATGGGTAATAAACAAATACGATAAGGAAACATCAAATATAACTAAATGTTGCCGTAGCCGCTTCATTGGGCTGCGTAAATGCCGTGGCAAGTAATGTATATGATGGAACGGATGGCGACAACGACATTCGCAAGTCAATAGACCTCAACCCGGTGGTGGTAACAGGAAACGGTCACCATCAGCTGCTGAAGTCCACCACTACACCCGTGCATGTGCTTTCGCAGAAAGCAATCAAGGAAACAGGAGCGACAGACTTCCAGGATGTGCTGACAAAGCTCATGCCCCAGGTGTCGTTCACCCCTAACGCCATGGGTTCATAAATCTGAACACCACCCATACCTTCACGGTGGGCAGGATGTTCAAGCTCGTTCCAAGCATCGGCATCGACAATATCTTCGACAAGACCGACCATCGCATCGACACTCCTTCGCAGAAAGTTGCCCTCTATTCACCGGGCAGAATGCTTGTAGTAGGACTAAAGGTGAATTTCGCAAAATAAAACAGACATTTTTACGTTATGCTAAGGAGAGTGGCAGAATCATCATGTTTTGGTTCTCTGCTCTCCTTGTGCTGTTTTGATAAAAGAACATCTATGACAAAGAAAATACTTCTGAAAATCCATCTGTGGCTCTCGTTGCCTTTGGGCATTATCATAATGCTTATCTGCCTGTCGGGAGCCACCCTCGTGTTCAAGAATGAGATAAGGAATGCTCTCGGAATGCCAAGAGTCGTTGCTCCGCACGCCAAGGGCGACAAAGGAGGAAAAACAGACAATGCCATAAAGGGAAAAGGCGCAAAAGACGAGACAGCTTCTTTCCGAAAGGAAAAGGCAGCAGCTCCCCACCAATGTTCTCCCGACGGATGCGACAAGTGTTCTTCGAGAGAAAAATGCCATCCGTCACCTTCTGCAAAGGATGACGTCATTGGTAAGGGCGCACCGGCATCCAAGAAAGAATCTTCTGTAGAGGATAAGGATGTGGCAAAGGGCAAGGACGCATTGAAGACCAAGTCTCCTGCCAAGGATGCACCATACGGTACTACTACAAAGAGAGACTTCTTCTCCTATGTCACCAAATTCCACACCGGACTCATGATGGGACCGGTGGGCAAGATTATTGTCACCTACACCACATTGTTGTTTGTCTTTATACTGATAAGCGGAATATTCGTATTCCTGCCCCAAAACGGCAAGCAGCTGTGTCATCGCTTCAAGGTGGAGTGGGGCAAGGGAGGCAAACGCCGCCTGTTCGACCTTCATGTCAGTCTTGGCTGGTGGACACTCCTTTGGCTGATGCTTCTCGCCGTAACAGGCTTGGGCTTCGGTCTGAAACTTGTGCCGAAGGGAACGGAGATGATGCAGGTCTTCCATCAACTCCACATCGGTTCGTGGGGAGGAATGATAACGAAGATCATCACTTTCGTGGTCAGTCTCATCGGAGCTTCGCTGCCTGTGACAGGTTACCTGCTTTATTTCCGCCGCAAGCGGAAATAGGATGAGAATACGGAACAAATACTAAGGGAAAGGGGCTCCTTTGCCCCTTTGCACACTATCCGGCCTTTTACATATATCGGCAATTATGGATTGTTGGAATTGATAATTTGGGCGTAAACGTTTACGTTGATAACTTGCCTTACATTGGAATAGGATTGTCTGTATTTTACTATATTTGCAATGCTGATCATACATCTTGGAGTGACAAGATGAAAGAAAACAATATATACAGTAATCTACTAACATTAATACTTATCCTATGAAACAATTATGGGCTCTTGTAGCCACGGTAATGTCTTGTGCCACACTTTCGGCTCAAGATGTAGAATCAGACAATCGGTCGTGGTCGTTTACCTCTGTCTCGCAGGCTGATGTAAGTTTGATTTCCGGTGATGCAAACTGGAAGAAAGATTCAAAGAGTCGTTATTGCTATGTTCTCGCCATGGACAATGCGCCAGTGAAGGCCAACGATACGGAACTTGATGTAGCTAAGGGATTGACTTTCACGATTACTGCCAATGACAATGGTAATTTGAGACTTGGCGGCAGCACCGGTGCGTTGTGGCTCGGCGATGCGTCTTCGCTTGTGATTCCCAACCGCAAGGCGGGAGAGATGGTGAAGATAGAATACTGCACTTCTAATAAGTCGTCAACCCGTTCGCTTGCTCTTGTCAATCTTGAAGGCACGTTCCCTGCCTCTACAGGAAAAGAACATCAGCAGGGCAGCGGTAAAGTAGTTGCTGATGGCGACGTAGTGGTAGGCATCACAGGAGGAATGTATATCTATAGCCTTGCCGTCGGCGATGAGGAAACCATAGGAGGAGGCGGTGGTACATCGCCCGACAACCCCGACAATCCGAACGACCAGACACCAGGTCTCGACTATATGACGGGAGATGCACCCATAGCAACGGCAAAGTTGGGATCAGGACCAAAGATCTATGTCTCACCGACGGGAAGCGACGCCAACGACGGACTGACACCGGAGACGGCACTTGCCAGCATTCAGCTTGCCATAGACAAAGCTGTGGATCCAGGAACAACAATCTGTCTCGCAGCCGGAGAATACCGTCCTACGGCACGCATAAACATCAACGACCGCAATGGTACGGCAGACAATTACAATTCGCTGGTCTGCCTCGACGGGCGCGCCGTGATTAACTGCGACCATCCGTACCATTCGCATAGCGACAACCCATACCAGGGAATACGCCTCACCTCGTCTTACTGGCATTTCTATCATGTTGACGTGACAAACGCCAGTGACAACGGACTGCTCATCGAACGCAACAAGCCGACCGGCGGTTCGTCAACCGACATCCAGAACAGGACACAGGATGCCCACGACAACATCATTGAAGATTGCAAATTCTATAGAAACGGTGATACGGGCGTTCAGATAAAGAATCTCGGAGCCTATAACTATATCCTCAACTGCGACGCTTTTGAAAACAAGGACGAAGGAGATGGTGATGCCGACGGTTTCGCACCGAAGATTTCCGTGGGAACAGGAAATTATTTCTATGGCTGCCGTGCATACAACAATTCAGACGACGGCTACGACGTTTTCTTCAAGAAAAGCGGAGGCTTCAAGGACAATGTCACGATAGTGTTTGAAAACTGTCTCGCTTACGAAAACGCTATTATCAATGGTGTCTTGACTGAAGGAAACGGTAACGGATTCAAGTGTGGTTCAGACCAGGGAGCGATGAACGTGGTTTTGAACCGCTGCATCGCAGTAAACAATGTGAACAAAGGATTCGACCAGAACCATAACTCAGGCGACATCATCATGAACAACTGTACGGGCTATGCTCTGAAAAGCGTAGACGGTCTTACGCTCAAGAAATCATATTCGTATAGAGCCTATGAGGATATAGCGGCAGGTCATGAGCTGGTGGCAACAAACTGTATATCCATCAACGACAATCTGAAGACGGACACACATCATGAAGACCCTACTAAGCTTGGCGAGAAAAGCATGAAATATGGAAGAACCCAGATTTCTGTCGGCACCCTCGTTACGACAGACCTTAGTGTTGATCCGTCGAATGTGGTAAACGAAGACAATTATGCAGAACTTATTGCCGATCGTGACGCCAATGGCGATTTGCAGTGGGACAACATCACTTGGGCACATCCCGTGGAAGGCAATGCCCTGCTCGTGGACAAGGGCACCGTGGTGGACGAAAATACAAAATATGCTTCACAAAACGTCAGAATACCGGCAATACGCTATGCTGGCGCCGCACCAGACCTCGGTGCTTTTGAACTTGGCTTGAAGAGCAAATCTGTAGCATTCGGTTCCGCCACCAACGGCATTGGCTATATTCAGAACAGCGAGAGCAACGGCAAGAAGGTGCGTCTCGTTCAGGCTTTCAACGGTCAGGTGATAGTAAGTGTTGACGGTGCACAGGCAAAAGACCAATTCGTCATCAGCGCTTACGATGCCGACGGGATGCTCCTGGGCAAACACGACTTCAACGGTACCAACACAAGCATTTATCTACCAAAGTCAAATGGTATGATAATACTGAAAGTCAATGGCAAGAACCTGAAAGAAAGTCTGAAGGTCGTGGTAAAATAACAAGTAAGAAAATGTAAATGTCTATATAAATATCCTGTTCGTTGTTTTTTTTACAATGAATGGGATGTTTTTTTTAGCTTTATTTGTAAATGTCCAATAAATGAGTTAACTTTGCCATAATAAACAAACTAATCTATATCAAAGCATGAACAATTTTCTAAGGACATTGACGTTTTGCGTCATTGCCTTGTTGTCTGCCGTATCGGTTAAGGCACAGGGTGACGTGACTGCAAAATGGGACTTCAAGAACGACCTGCCGGCAGGCATCCAGGAAACTACGAACTATCAGAAGACCACAGTTGACATTCCTTCCACAGTTGAAGGCGTGTCGATGCATGTAGATGCCACCAACGGCAAACTCTATTGTATCGGCAGAAACAACGCACAGTTCAACAGTGGCACGATTCTGCAGGTGCCGGTAAAGTCAACCCGCGACATCGTAGTAGTGGAGAACTATCCCAATTATCGTGGTTACACCGTTGGCGGTGTGGCAGCAACAGCCGATGTGAACGAGCATCGCGCCACAACCGATGAAGTGGCTAAAGGATATGTAGAGATAAAGGCTACTGATAGTGGTTATCTTTATGGAGTGCAGGTGACTTTCGTTTCAGCCATCGCTACAAAAGAACTCTACAGCACCGATTTCTCTGATTGGGGAGCTTACGAGACAAAGGCTGACGACAAACAGGTGACTACAGCGGTATGGAATACCAAATACAGTCATGAGTCTCTTACCTTCTCTGTTTTCAATACCCAGATTGGTGCCACAAACTTCAATACCAGTAAATTCCCTGATTGGAACGGCGGTATGCTGATGGCTGCCAAGAGCGAGACTCCATATATAGAGACTTCGGCTTTGGCATCTGTCACTAAGGTTCATTTCCGTCATGGTGCTACAGGTGGCAACCGCGGATGGAAACTCCTGGCCAAAGGTGACGGTGATGCAGACTGGGTGGTAGTGTCAAGCACTGTTGCCAACCCGGCATCGGGATGCGATGTTGATGTTGACGTGAACAAGACAAACTGTAAACTGCGTTTTGAGAATATCACAACAAACCAGAATGCATATCTTCTCGAACTTGCCATCTACGGACTCGTTGACCTCTCGAAGACTCCGGCTTTGGGCAAGGTGACAATCAACGGAGTTGATTACCAGACTGCTGATATCTGTGAGGAAAACGCAGACGGCGACATGTGTGCTACCGTCGAGATTTCAAAGAAGGAGCAGATGGTAGACGAGGCTGCCAACCCTGTAGTGTTCGGAACTCCAGACAATGGAGAAATCAAGAGCATTGAATATAATAAGGGGGATGACAACAGTACTGTCGTTACCGTGGTGGTGGCTGCAGGCGACAAGACTGTGACATATAAACTGACAGTGGCATTCAAGCCAGACTATACCCTCACATATTATAATACAGACGGAACTGTGCTTGAGGCTGTTCAGCAGGTGGAGAAGGATTCTCCAATAGCAAACTTGAGAAACGGCGACGGCGTAATCGTTACCGACGGAAAGGCGTTCCGCGGATGGTTCGTAAAGAGCGATGGCGGACGCAAATATACTACTGCTGACATCGTGACTGGTCCTACCAGCCTTTACGCTGTGGCAACCGACATTGAAGTGACAAGCGACGTAAACCGCTATACTTATAATCTCGCAGATCCATATTTCTATGCAGAAGACCATGAAGGCTTCTGTCCTACAGGTGGAGCTTTCCACGACAAGCAGCATGGCTGGTCGTTCAGCGACGGCGATAAGATTGATATCCTCTCTGGCCGTCACTCTCTCATCTTCGTTACAGGCTGCAAATATAGCGGTGCTGCTAACCTGAAACTCATGAACGGTGAAACAGAGGTCGCTTCGATCGCTCTCGACAAGAGCAATGACGGTGTGATGCAGAGCATCGAATATACCGGTGAGCCAGGAACTCTTACTCTCGTTGCCGATGGTGGCATGTATATGCACAAGCTCGTTGTTGCCAACCTTGGCGACGCTTCAACTGAGAAGAACGAACTCGGATATTATGTCTGCCAGCCAGGCAACGGCGGCAACTTCCTCACTATGCTCGATCTTGCCAATGCAAACAGCAGCGCTACTGAGCGCACATGTATCTTCCTGCCAAACGGAACATACGACCTCGGTAAGGTTGCGCTGACCGATGTTTCTGGAAACAATATCTCTATCATCGGTCAGAGCATGGACAAGACCATCATCAAGAATGCTCCGGATGTGAAGAACGAGGGAATCGGAACAACAGCGACTCTCTATGTTACAGGAAAGAATCTATATATACAGGACCTGACTCTTCAGAACGCACTTGACTACTACAGTTCTGGTTCTGCCGGTCGTGCGGTTTGTCTGCAGGACAAGGGTGACGGAACCATCTGCAAGAATGTGAAGATGCTTTCTTATCAGGATACATACTATAGCAACAACAATGGAGGTAAGTATTATTGGGAAGACTCAGAAATCCATGGTACTGTTGACTTCCTCTGCGGTGGTGGCGATGTATATTATAATAGGTGTAAGTTCGTTGTTGAGAAACGTAGTGCCGATGGTAAGGGTGGTTGTACTATAGCAGCACCTTATACAGACGGTTCAAAATGGGGCTACGTGATGAACGAATGTGTTGTAGACAACTATGCAGAGACCTTCAACTATGGTCGTGCGTGGGGAGGAACTCCTCGTCTGGCATACTTGAACACAACTCTTCTTCAGCCAGACATGATTATCAAGGACCGTTTCACTGTTGGTGGAATGAACGTTCCTGCCGACAAGTTCGTAGAGTTTAACACAAAGGATGCCCAGGGCAATGTGGTTTCTCCTGCTTCTAACGTGCTGAAGTTCACAAAGGACAATAAAGTAAACGAGATGGAGACAATCCTCACTGCTGACCAGGCAGCTGAGTATGCTCTTGACAAAGTGTTCCCTACATGGACTCCTGATGCAGACTGCGCACAGGTGGGACTCGGTCTCTTGACATCCGAAGGCAACACCATTACATGGGCTGCATCCGAAGGAGCTAAGGCATATGCAGTGTTCTGCGATGAGCTGTTCGTTGGCATGACATCGTCAACATCATGGACGGTTGCCGAGGGCAAGAAAGCTGCCGATTATCTCGTGCGTGCCGCAAATGCAATGGGAGGCTTCGGTGGAGGTTCAACAACTACCA
Organism: Prevotella pectinovora; assembly: GCF_041323955.1. Taxonomy (NCBI): domain Bacteria; kingdom Pseudomonadati; phylum Bacteroidota; class Bacteroidia; order Bacteroidales; family Prevotellaceae; genus Prevotella; species Prevotella pectinovora. The sequence goes on along the minus strand of NZ_JBGLIV010000001.1, from coordinate 1,508,421 downwards.
CAGGCATCAACAGCATGAAAGTGGATGGCGAGAATGTTGTATCTACAATGTTCTATGACCTCCAGGGTGTGCGTGTTGACGGCAGTCAGCGTGGTGTGCTCATCATGGTTCAGGAAATGAATGACGGCAGCATGAAAACGACTAAAATCGTGAAGTAATTTATAGAAGTTTTTCATTGGTATAAATATTTAAGGGTGCGCGCATCTTCTTTTGGTGTGCGCTCCTTTTGCCTTATGTTTTCATTGCAAAACAAGTTGTTTGCCATTGAAATATATATGGTTTGTGGAGTTTTTAACGCATTAAGTGCAGTTTGACACCTCTTTATGTTGTTTATATTTTGAAAAATTGTAACTTTGCAATATCTTTTTAATTATTTTATTTTTATTAGTAAAAACTATGTTTGGTAATTTAAAAACTTTTCGACTAGGACTTATTGCGCTTATGCTGTTCTTCGTAGGCAGTCTGTCAGCGCAGTCGCTAAAAGGAAATGTGAAGGATAGCACTGGTGAGCCGATCATCGGAGCTACCATCCAGGAGAAAGGAGCCAAGAACATGGCTGTTACCGATCTTGACGGTAACTTCTCCATCAAACTTTCCGGTGGCAAACAGATTACAGTTTCATACATCGGTATGAAGACTGCTACTGTCAATGTTAGCGGCAAGAGCAGTGTTAACATCGTAATGGAGGACGAAGCGACAACCTTGAATGATGTCGTTGTAATCGGTTACGGTACGGTGAAGAAAAAGGATCTTACCGGTTCTGTCACTTCTGTCAGTGCCAAGGATTTGGCAAACATCCCTGTATCTACAGCCTCTGAGGCTATCCAGGGTAAGATGGCTGGTGTGACTGTTACTACAACAGAAGGTTCACCAGATGCCGATGTGAAGATTCGTGTGCGTGGTGGTGGTTCTCTTTCTCAGGACAACTCTCCTCTCTACATCGTTGACGGGTTCCCTGTCAGCTCAATCAGCGACATTGCGCCTAACGATATCGAGAGCATCGACGTGTTGAAGGATGCTTCATCAACGGCTATCTATGGTGCACGTGGTGCCAACGGTGTTGTAATCGTTACAACCAAGAGCGGTAAGGAAGGCAAGGTACAGGTGAACTTCAGCGCTTCTCTCGGTGTGCGCAAGGTGATGAAGGAACTCGACGTCCTCTCTCCATACGACTATGCCAAGTATCAGTATGAGACTCAGTATGGCAAGGAGCAGGAGTATGGTGACTGGAGAGATATGGATATCTGGAAGTCTGTTACCGGTCGCAACTGGCAGGATGAGCTCTTCGGCAGAACCGGTCTGCAGCAGATTTACAACATATCTGTAAGCGGTGGCTCCAAGGAGACAAAGTTCAACGTCAGCTATTCTCGTACCGACGACAAGAGCATTATGATGGGTTCAAACTTCAGCAAGAACAACGTTAATGCTAAGTTGAACAGCAAGTTGAACAAATGGTTGACACTCGACTTCAATGCCCGTTTGGCATATTCTGTAGTCGACGGTCTTAACTCCGGTGGCGATACCAACGACGCAAGCGCCTCAAACTCAATCATCAACAAGGCAATCACATACCGTCCTGTTGAACCACTTAACGCATCAAGTGATGACGATGCTGACGAGTCGTCAAATACCGATATCAATCCATACGACCGTATGAGCGGTACTTACAAGCAGCAGCGTCGTTTCCGTCAGGACTACAATGCAGGTTTGAACTGGAAGCCGTTCAAGCATTTCACTTTCCGCTCTGAATTAGGTTTCACATGGAGATTTGAAAATACTGACCAGGCTTGGGACAAGCTCGCTACACGTAGCGACAATACAGGTGCCGGTGCTCCAAAGTCTAAGTTCTCCCGCACTGACGTGCGCAACTGGCGTAACGCCAACACCCTGACATACGATACCAAGGATGCCTTCGCAAAGGGCGACCGTTTGAATGTGTTGGTTGGTCAGGAGTGGTCAAGCTCATTGCAGAAGGATTATTATTCTTCTACAATCAATTTCCCTACAGATTTCTCTATCGGTGAGGTACTCGCCCACCAGGGTGCTGGCGAGGCTCAGCCTAACGCCAACAGAATCGGTGCCAAGGACAATATGGCATCATTCTTCGGACGTGTGAACTATACCTATGCTGACAAATATCTTTTGACAGCTACATTCCGTGCCGACGGTTCAAGCAAGTTCGCTTCTGGCAACCGTTGGGGCTTCTTCCCTGCTGTAGCCCTCGGATGGCGTATCAGCGAGGAGAACTTCATGAAGTCTGTTGACTGGCTTTCTAACTTGAAGCTCCGTCTGAGCTATGGTGAGGCCGGTAATAACCGTATCCCTTCTGGCAGCATCTATCAGCCATTCTCTTTCCCTAACGACTACAGCAAACTGAAAGAGCCATATTTCGGTGGCGAGATGGGAACTGTGATGGAACTCGGAAACTCAAAGTCAAACAATGACCTGAAGTGGGAGACTACTATCACACGTAACCTCGGTTTCGACTTCGGATTCTTCAACAGCCGTATCAACGGTAACTTGGATTTATATTGGAACACTACCAAAGACCTTCTGATGCTGAGCAAGATTTCTTCAAGCTCAGGTTATAACTTCATGTACAAGAACTTCGGTCAGACATCTAACAAGGGTGTTGAGTTCGCTGTGAATGCTTCAATCATCGAGAAGAAGAACTTCACTCTCAGCATGACTGCAAACATCTCTTACAACAAGAACAAGATCGACGAGTTGAACACTGGTTCTGAGTGGGATACAAACTATACTATTCCTGACGTGAACACAGGTCAGAACTTCCGTGTCGTTGAGGGAGGTTCCCTTGGTGAAGTATGGGGTTACAGACTCCGTGGCTACTATACAGCATACGATGCAGAGAAGAATCCTAACGGTGAACTCACATGGGATGGCAAGAAATGGCAGCTCCGTGAGGGTCTGCTCGACAAGAGCTCTACAGTAATCGGTACTCTGCAGCCTGGTTCTCCAAAGCTGAAGGTTGACGAGGAAGGCAATGTGGTTAAGGAGAAGCTCGGCAACACCATCGCTCCATGGGCTGGTGGTTTCGGTTTCAACGCTACATTCTACGGCTTCGACGCTTCTGTATTCTTCAACTATCAGTTCGGCAACAAGATCGTGAACGGAACAAAGCTCGGTTCTTCATTCTTCCACGATACACGCAAGGGATACAACCTCAACCGTGATTTCCTGAACAGATATACAAACATCGACCCTGCAAACGGTCTGTCATTGGCTAACCCGACAAACGTAGCACAGTATTATGGTGGTGACGAGGCTAACGTTATCGCTCGCTTGAACGAGATCAACGCTAACGCAAGCATCTACAACCCTGTATCTGTAAGCAAGATGTATCTCCTCGACTACTTCGTGGAGAGCGCTTCTTTCCTGCGTCTTCAGAATCTCACAATCGGTTACACGCTTCCTAAGTCATTGCTTAAGAACTTGTTCCTCAATAACGTGCGTTTCTATTTCACAGGCTACAACCTTCTTACTATCACAGGTTACTCAGGCAACGACCCAGAGGTTGACTCAAGTAGCAAGAAGTCTCGAATGTCTCCGGGTGTAGACTATGCTTCTTATCCTAAGAGCCGTCTGTATGTATTCGGAGTTAACGTATCATTCTAATATATAATAAGGAGTAAAACAAAATGAAAAATATATTAAAGACGATATTGTTGGGAGGTGTCGCCCTGGCTACGTTCTCTTCGTGCAGCGACTTCCTTGACCAGAAATCACCGTCAGACACCGACGCAAGCAACGTTTGGCAGTCAACATATTATACCAAGAATGTGCTCAACAAGGCATATGGCCTTCTCTGTGAGGACTACACATATTCTCAGGTGCTTTGCTATACCTTTATGGCTAACTCCGACGTTGAGTTTGCTAATGCCTATGGCGAGTCGAATGCCAAGGCTGAGGGTAAGGGCCGTGATCTGAACAACTATTATGCCGACAACGACGCTTCTTTCGCAAAGTCTCGTGATGCATGGGATCACCTCTATGAGAGTATCGAGTATTGCAACAACATCATTGAGGGTCTCAAGGGAATTTCTCCAGAGACAACTGACAAGACGGAAAAGCAGCTCCTTCAGTATAAGGGCGAGGCGCTCACTCTCAGAGCTATGCTTTATCATGAGTTGATACGCAACTGGGGTGATGTTCCATTCAAGACAGAGCCTACAAAGAACGACCTCTCTAACATCAATACCGGCAAGACAGACCGTGATGTGATCATGGACTATCTAATCAATGACCTTGAAGAGGCAATCAACTATCTGCCTTGGGCTGGTCAGAGCAGCTATACCACAGAGCATGCCACAAAGGGTTATGCTCACGCTCTCCTCGCTCAGATTGCACTTCAGCGTTCTGGTTGGGCTATTCGTGAGGCTGCAAAGGAGGGATATGTAACAGCTACAGAGAATAGTGATCCTACATATCCTACACAGCGTTGCAGCGATGAAGACCGCGTGAAGTATTACAACCTTGCGCTGACACATCTCAATGCTGTCATCAGTTCTGGCAAGCACCAGCTGAACCCAAGCTTCGAGGATGAGTGGACCCTCATCAACAAGCAGACTCTCGACACCCAGTATCAGGAGAACCTTTTCGAGGTTCCTATGGGATTGGGCAACTCCAGCGAGTTGGGCTATGGTATCGGTGTGCGTTTTGCTGACAACTGTGCTTATGCTCTGAAGGGAAACTCTTCAGCTAACGTTCAGTTGCCTTCTACTCTCTTCTGGAAGTACGACCACAGCGGCAAGGATACTCGTCGCGACGTTACATGTGCCAACTTCGAAATCAAGGTTGACAATGGCGTTACCACCGAGACAATGCTCGGCAACAAACCATTCAACATCTATTGCGGAAAGTGGGACGTTCGCAAGTTCAGCGACGACTGGTCTGCTATCGCAAAGATCAAGAATGCCAAGTTCGGTACTGGTATCAACTATGTGAAGCTTCGTTACTCTCAGGTCCTTCTTTGGTATGCTGAGGTGATGAACGAACTCAACGGTAATCCTGATGTCGCTACCGGCGGTTGCGGTCTGACTGCCCGTCAGGCTCTTGCTCTCGTTCACGAGCGTGCCTATGCTGACGCTGACAAGGCTGAGGCAAAGGCTTATATCGATGGTATCTCTTCAGACAAGGACGCTTTCTTCAACGCCATCGTTGACGAGAACGCTCTGGAGTTCGCTGGTGAGGGTGTTCGTAAGTACGAGCTGGAGCGTTGGAACTTGCTTAGCGCCAAGATCGACCAGATGAAGAATGACTATATGACTCAGATTTATGAGTATCCTACAAAGCTCTACTATAAGACTTATACAGAGAACGGACTCGTTAAGATCGACATGAAGTCTGTACGCTGGTATGACACCGAGGCTCCTGAGAATGCTGCTGACTATAAGTATGTTACATTCTGGGGCGACGAGGCTAAGGAGTCTAACACCAAAAAGACTAATGTAGCAAACCTCGAGTTCATCAGCGGTGGCTTGAATGAGAAGGTGAAGAACCGCTATCTCCTGCCAATCTACAGCAGTACCATCAACGAGTCTGAGGGTTCATTGCAGAATTCTTATGGATTCCTCCATAAATAATTTTAAATTTTAGAAATCAAGATGAAACTGAATAAATCAATTATAAGCAAGGCTCTCTTCGGAGCTATGATGCTCCTCGGAGGTGCGTCGTTCACCGCTTGTACTGAGACGAACGACTGGGACGTTGATCCTGCTTACGACCGTCTGTTCCATTCCTCCAAGGTTTCCGTAAGCCCAGGTGAGGACCAGGCTGAGGTTACATTCAAGAAGATGCCAGATGCTGAGTTCTACGTAATAGAAATCAGCACCGACACTCTTTTCGATGAGGTTGAAACAACTGAGCATAGCATCTATTTCGGTGACAAGGAGGATGCGAGAATCACTACTTCTCCTTACACTATGACAGGACTTGAGGGTTCTACAAAGTATTACTTCCGTATCAAGAGCTGCGCTACAAACGGCAAGGGTTCTACATGGAAGTATCTTGATGATACAGAATCAAACTATAGCTTCACAACCAAGTCTGAGCAGATTATCCTCGATGTTGTGCCTGGTTCAAAGACCGTGAAGGTCAGCTTCAAGGCTGGCAAACAGATTACTGAAGCACAGATTGTAAAAGACGATGAGGTGCTCGTTTCACAGCCTGTTACTGCAGACGAGGTTGCTGCCGGTGAACTCACAATCAGTGGTCTCAATGCAAAGACTTCTTACACTGTGCAGCTGCTCAACGGCGAGAACGTTCGTGGTAAGATGAAGTTCACTACCACTGAACCTTTCCCTGACGGATACGAGGTTATCAACGTAGCTGCTGGCGATGACGTGAAAGACCTTCTTGCTAATGCCACTTCAGACAAGGTTGTTGTTGTATTCCCACAGGGAATGGAATATACCGCTCTGAATGAGGAGGCACAGACCTCTACAATCAAGGTTCCAGAGAATATCAAGTCTGTCTATTTCTGGGGAGCAGCCGGCGAGTCTAAGGCAACTGTCAAGTTCAAGGGCGTTTCCTTCGACTCATCAAGCATGGATGTTGTCCGTTTCTATAACCTCAATCTCCAGTATGGTGCCAACTCAGACGGTTACGTATTGAACCAGTCTGGTACTTTCACTCTCAACTCTCTCGAGATGGAGAAGTGTGACGTTAAGGATATCCGTGGTATCTTCCGTTTCCAGAGTATCGTGAATTCTACCGTCAATGCTATCAAGATAAATGACTGTGTATTGACAAACATTGGTACTTATGGTATCGTGAATACCAAGGACCAGAAATCATTGACTTTGGGAACAGTCAGCATTACCAACAGTACTCTCAACACAATCAACTCTGTGTTGACGAATACAAGCCAGGCTAACTTCTCTATCACTCTCGACCACTGCACAATCTGGAACTGTGTTCCTGCTACCAAGCCATACTTCGACTTGCAGAAGCAGACAGGAGTTACAGTAGCTTGTACAAACTCTCTCATCGGAGCATACTACGACTTCAAGGATGCAGCGCAGACAGTGAAGGGTAGCAGTCTGAAGGATATCGATGCTACTGGCACTGTATATACAAGTGACTTCAACTGGAACTCTGGTTATGAGATCGGTTCTCAGATTTCTGAGACATCTGCCCAGCTCTGGGCTAATCCTGCCAAGACTGGTGCTGACTTTACAGTGCAGAACTCTTCTTACAAGAATCTCGGTGACCCACGTTGGATTCCGGCAGAGTAATGATATAGATTTTAATTTTAATAAATAATAAAAGATGGAAAGTTCAATGTGCAGCTTTCCATCTTTTATTTTGTATACGAGGTGACATGTCTCTTGCTCCTTACATTTGGCAAGTTTCCAACTATGTTTCCTGGCCTTGATTTTTCCCCCACAGCGTGGGGAACATCACCCCCTAATGTGGGGTTTCATTCCCCACGTTAGGGGGAGAATTCTATATGATAAAAAGTCGAATGACACTTTTCTGTTGGACGTCCCTAAAAAAAAGTAATGTAAGTGTCCGTAATTCACATAAAATGTGTAAGTTTGCAAATATAATAACCTGTAAACGCCATAGTATATGATATTACATGTAGCCAATCCGATTTACGACTCCGTGTTCAAATACATAATGTCTGACGAACGCATATCAAAGACCATCCTCTCTGCACTGCTGAAGAAAGAGGTGGTGAAGGTGGAGATGCGCCCGCACGAGTATGTGAACACCACACGAGACACGCTTTCAATGTTCCGCATTGACTTTGCAGCCACCGTGAGGGAGAAGGATGCTGAGGGCGAGGGATTCAAGGACCGCGTCATCCTTATAGAACTGCAGAAGACATGGCTCGACACGGAGACCCTGCGCTTCCGCCAGTATCTGGGTGCGCAGTACAGCAACAAGATAAACATCCGCAAAGACTCGCCGAAAGGCTTCGCATATCCAATGGTTGCCGTTTACCTTCTCGGACATCGAGTCGGCGACATTGAGGAGCCGGTGGTTTATGTCAACCACGACGTGTTCGACTACAACGGCGAGGTGGTAAAGGCGGGCAAGGAAGACCCGTTCGTTGAAAGTCTCACCCACAACAGCATAATTGTGCAGATACCGAGGTTGAAAGGTCGTGTGAACAACCGCCTTGAGAAGGTGCTCAGCGTTTTCGACCAGTCGAGGAAAGATGCGGAAGACAAGCAGGTTCTCAATATTGACGAGAACAAATATGAGGATGATGCCGACATGATGTATATGCTCCATCGTCTTACAGCCGCTGCCGCCGACTCCGAGATGCGTCAGGACATGAACGTGGAGGATGAATATTACAAGGCAATAGAGGACCGTGACACGGCAATAATGAACCGTGACAAGGAACTGAAGCATAAGGATGAGCAGCTCCAGCAGAAGAGCGAACAACTCCAGCAGAAGAGCGAGCAACTCCAGCAGAAGAGCGAGCAGCTCCAGCAGAAGAGCGAACAGCTCCAGCAGAAGAGCGAACAACTCCAGCAGAAGAGCGAACAACTCCAGCAGAAGAGCGAACAACTCCAGCAGAAGAGCGAGCAACTCCAGCAGAAGAGCGAGCAACTCCAGCAGAAGAGCGAGCAGCTTAAAAACATAGTAAAATCTCTCTATTCAAAAGGTATGAACATTCTGCAAATTGTAGAGATAACCGGAATTAACAAAGATGAGGTGGCAGCGATCTTGAATTAGAATGCTAAATCGTTTTAAACCGAGTATTAAGGAAAATGTGATTTTCTTAATGCTCGATTGTTATATCGCCGTTTTTTTATATCTTCGCTATTTGAAATATATTGAGATTCCTTTATTGTCGTGGTTTAATGGCAAATTCGATTCTCGACGTTATGACTACTATACAAATCAAAATAAGATGAAATTAGACAGAAAATTATTGACTGATGCTGCAGTTGTGTTGATGTCAGCATCTGTGATGTCGGCTTTTGCCGACAATCAACCCGCATTCCCTGGAGCCGAAGGGTTTGGTCGCTACACTACTGGCGGTAGAGGCGGAACCGTGTATCATGTGACGAAATTAGATGATGACGGATCGGAAGGCACCTTCCGATGGGCTTGCAACAAGAGTGGAGTCAGAACCATCGTGTTTGATGTCAGCGGTACGATATTCCTGAAAAGTGCTCTGCAGTTGAAGAAAGGTAATGTCACAATTGCCGGACAGACAGCCCCCGGTGATGGCATTTGTATTGCTGATTACCCCTTCACGATAGATTCTGACAATGTTATTCTTCGCTTTTTGCGTTTCCGTTGTGGCAATCGTCATGTGGACAAGCACGAGGGCGACGGACTTGGAGCGATGGATCGTAAGAATATCATAGTGGACCATTGCTCTGTGAGCTGGAGTATCGATGAATGCCTGTCCGTCTATGGCAGTAAGAATCTCACCGTGCAATGGTGTATAGCCTCACAGAGTCTGAAGAACTCCGGACATTCCAAAGGTGCCCATGGCTATGGTGGCAACTGGGGTGGAAGCGGTGCATCGTATCATCATAACCTGCTTGCCGACCACGATTCTAGAACTCCACGACTGGGTCCGCGTCCCGGAACCCAGACTGACGAAAGGATGGATATGCGTAACAACGTGATATACAACTGGGGCGGCAACGGCTGCTATGGCGGTGAAGGAATGAACGTGAACATCGTGAACAACTATTATAAGCCAGGAGCTACAACGCGGAAAAGAAGCAAGACCATCCAGCGCCGCATCGCTTGTCCGGGTATACGCACTGTGGACTACTGTCTGGACAAGACACTCCTTGCAGCACGATTCCAGCAGACAACCGGTATAACCTGCAATAAAAACGACGTGAAAGGGTCGGCAGAAGATGGCAGAAATTATGTTACCATCAAGGGAACGAAGTACGAGATGGATATGAGCGGAAAACTTGCCACAATCACCGTGAATGGCACTCAGATTAATGTACCGTGGAATGATTGGGCAAAGATGCTCCATGTGTGGGGAAAATTTTACGTGGAAGGCAATCATAATCCAGATTGGGATGTGGTGAATAAGGATAACTTCAAGTATGGCGTTTCCGACCAGATTGACAAGACCGGCAACGATGGCACTTATCCTGGTGATGAAGCAATACAGTTGAAGACACCGATGGTATTTGAGACCGTTACTACCCATACTGCGGCAGATGCCTTCAACCGTGTGCTCGACTATGCCGGTGCGTCATTGCGCCGCGATGCTCTTGACAAAGTCATCGTAAGCGATACCCGTAGCGGTTCTGATACCTATACAGGCAGCGGATGCACGTCAGGCATAATCAACAGTCAGGATGACACGAAGCCAGCCGACGCTTCTGCAGACTGGAGTCCTTGGCCAACACTTGCCACAGATACTTCTATCGACGTTACAGATACTGATGGCGACGGAATGCCGGATGGTTGGGAAGATGCCAATGGACTCGACAAGAATGATGCTGCAGATGGTAATACGCTCGCTGCCGATGGATATACCAATCTGGAGCATTATCTGAACAGTATCGTGGAGAGTATCATGACTAAAGAGAACGAGGGAGGTAGACTCCTCAGTGGCAGTATGACGTATGAAGATGCTGCAGGTATTGCCGATGTTACGCTGGATAACAACAATGTGGAAGATGGCAACATCTATAACCTTCAAGGTATGCGTGTAGAACACACTGTGGATGGTCGTATTTACATCAAAGACGGGAAGAAATTTGTTAAGTAGACGAATTTGCTTGACAATGAAATAAAAGGTTGAGTAGGGGAGTGTGTAATCCCTGCTCAACCTTTTGTTCTTTTATCGCTTATAGCAAGCAGTTATAAAATTCTTAATATAACGGCCAATGACTGATTTGGGCTAGATTCTCTGCTCTGTATTGTTGTAGGTCAGCATACTTTGCGGCACGTTGTCTTTCACGCTTTTGATTATCAGTTCAGCCATTGAGTGGCGCACGAAAGTCTTTGTGGTAAGCAATACCACGTCTCTCACCGGTATAGGCAGTGCGAAGGGGCGCACCAGTCGCATCTGTTTGTCGGAAAGTTGGCTAAGGGCGAGTTCCGGAATGAACGTCACGCCCTGTCCGTTTTCCACCATTCTCATGAAAGTCTCTATGCTGCCGAGAGAATATTTTGATTTGCTCTCTGTTGCCGATTTCAGATCGCAGAATTTCACAAGTTGGTCGCGGAAGCAATGGCCCTCGTCGAGAAGCCACAGAAACTCGTTGCCAAGGTCCGAAGTCTTTATGTTCTTGTTGTTGAACAGCGGGTCGGTTTCTGCCACATAGGCTATGAACTGCTCATAATATAGCGATGTCTGGTTGAAAGCCTCCAGCTCGTCGAGTCTCACGGCGATGGCAGCGTCCAGTTCGCCGCGGTTCAATGCCTTCTTGATGTCGGCAGTCTTCATCTCGATGATGTGGAAGTCGATGCCAGGATTCTCCTTCTCCAGTTTGGTGAAGAAGCGTGGCAGCAGATATGGCGCTATCGTGGGCAGTATGCCGATGCGGAACGAACCATTCAGCGAGTGTTGTTCTTCAGCTACGATGTCCTTTATCTTGTTTGCTCTCGAAAGCACCTTCCATGCCTGTTCCACCACAAGTTTGCCGATGGCAGTAGGAGTGACCTGTTGTGATGAACGTTCGAAGATTTTCACTCCGAGTTCCTTCTCCAGTTTCTGAATCATGGCGCTCAGTGTGGGTTGTGTCACGCCGCACTGTTCTGCGGCATTGGCGAAGTGTCTGTATCTGTATACAGCCACGATGTATTCCATTTGTTGTAGAGTCATGGGATGCTTTCCTCCTCTAATGATTAATTTGATTAGCGTTGCAAATATACTAAAAAAAAACGTTGGCGGAATATATTTAAAGCATATTAACCCAGATGGCAGCTTGGGACTTAAAGGGCACGGTGCTTACCCAACAAGGGCACGGTGCTTACCCCTGATGGGCAGAATTGCCGTCCTATGTCTGTCCGATACATTCATGCATACCATATTCATGTTTTCAGATTTCAGCCAATGCATTAAGAAATATGAATTCAGCTTCAGTAAATAGAAGCTTTCTATCTTTTGACAGTCATTTCAGCCTATGCTTTTTTCAGAACACTTGCCTTTATAAACAGTAACAGAATTAGGTGATAATTCTGCTTGCAAAACGTTGTGGTTGTGACTGGATTACTTGTAAAAATCTTGAATAAACCCGTTGGTGGAATTAATTTAGTGCACACTTATTACTAATGACCGATTTGGGTTGAAATTGGGCACGCTGCTTGCCCATCTGGGGCACGGTGCTTGCCCATCATGGGCAATGTGCTTGCCCCGGATGGGCAGAATTGCTGTCAGGCGTATGCCCAATAAATTAATGTTATAACACCCATATTCCAGTTTCCAGGATTCTGCCAACGCATGCAATTCATGTCGTCTGAATTCCTTACATCTGACAATTCCTTTCATCAGCAAATCATCCAGACAATTGGCTGACAGTTGATAGATGGTCAAGTGCCTGTCTGTCAGAATATTACGGCAAAAAACCAGATGGTCTGACAGTTTTTCGGAAATTCTTGTTTTTACTGAAAATCAGCGATATTGGCAACTTTTACTCATATCTATCAACATAACATAATTCCGCCAACGGGAAGTATTCCCATTGGGGTATGCAGATCGTAATCAGAAAAAAATATATCATAATGTAATAAATCCCGAGGAGATGCGTTAATACAATAGAGGGATGAATTTATTTCAAAAAACAATGCCTATGGAACATTTTACTTCAGAAAATCCAATGCCGTCGAAGCGTACTATCGACATTATCAAAGCCATTGCCTACACCTATAGGGTGATGAACATCAATGGCAGTATGAAATCCTATTGTCTAAACTGATAAACAGAAAAACATATTTAAAAGAATTTATGGCAACAATTATTTCTCCATCCCTGCTGGCTGCTGATTTCACAGACTTGCGCCATGAGGTGGAAATGATTAACAAAAGTGATGCTGACTGGTTGCATCTTGACATTATGGACGGAACATTCGTTCCTAATATCTCATTCGGATTTCCCGTTATCGATGCGGTGGCAAAGATTTGCAAGAAGCCTCTCGATGTGCATTTCATGATTGAACACCCTGAGCGTTATGTGCAGCGCACGGCAAAGACCGGCGCCATGATGATGAACGTGCATTATGAGGCTTGCGTGCATCTGCATCGTACTGTGCAGGAGATTCACGATGCCGGCATGAAGGCTGGTGTGACTCTCAATCCTTCAACTCCAGTCTGTCTGCTTGAGGATATCCTGAATGATGTGGACATGGTGTTGCTGATGAGCGTCAACCCCGGATTCGGCGGACAGAAATTCATCGAGGGCACTATCGACAAGCTGAGAGCGCTGCGTGAGATGGTGGACAGGAAGAATTCTCGTGCTCTGATACAGATTGACGGTGGTGTGCAGGCTGAGACCGCTCCGCGTCTCGTTGAGGCAGGTGCGGATGTTCTTGTTAGCGGAAGCTATGTGTTCAAGGCTGCCGATCCTATCCAGACAATCCATGATTTGAGATCGCTCTGATATGGAAGTTTTCCTCAATATAACAATAATGTAGGTTGCATGGTGAAGACCATTGGGGAAGTATGTATGTGATATTGATTCAAGAATAAAATAATGCGGGTAAATCCATAGTCCTTTTGAGAAATATGGATTTACCCGTATGTTTTTTAGATGTTATATAGACCTTTTAAACCCAAGCGGCCTGATGACCGATTGAGGCTAAAATATAAGTTCCTGTAGTTGAAACGTCATGAGTGCTGCGTTTATGGCTTTGTGTCAATAAACGGTTTCAAGTGACAGCTTATTCTTTCTCGCCATTCTTCTCATGTTGAGTATGGCGTATCTCATTCGTCCCAGGGCAGTGTTGATGCTCACACCGGTAGTCTCGGCGATTTCCTTGAACGACATCTCCTGATAGAAGCGCATGAAGACAATTTCCCTCTGTGTCGGAGGCAGCAGGTTCATCATCTTCTTCACATCGCGCAGCACCTGCTCGTTGACATATCTGTCCTCGATGTTGAAGTCTGTTATGTCGTTTCCTGTGACATTCGAGAGGTCGTTGTCGTCAGAAGTTTCCACGATGTTTTTGGCGCGGTTGTCTCGATACCAGTCCATTATCACATTGTGGGCGATGCGCATTATCCACGCCGAAAACTTGCCGGAGTCAATATATCTGCCCTCCTGCAGTTTTGTTATCACCTTCACAAAGGTTTCCTGGAAGATATCATTAGCCAAGTCCTGCTCGTGCACTACGAACAGGATATATGAAAACAATTTGGATTGATTTCGAGATAATAACAAATCGAAGGCCTGATTGTTTCCTCTAACGTATGACAATGCCAACTCTTCATCGGTCATTTCATTTAGTCTTATCATTTTAATTCAATTTTTTAGTGAAGTAAATGATGTTTCAATAGGCTTTAGAATTTTATTTGTTATTATATAATAATGTTCTCTCTTTTGCGTTTTTATCTTTTTCATAGATGTTCAACACACTTGCAAAAGTAAGTATAAATGTTTGTTTGAACAAATTTTTTTCTTTATAATGCCGTTTTTTTTTGAAGTTTCGAAAAATGTTTATAAATTTGCACCGTAAAGGTTCGCCTAATACGTGATTGAAAGGGAACGGAGTGAGAATCTCCGACTGTCCCGCAGCTGTAAGCTCCTTTATGCTCAGTGACGACAGGCCACTGCCCAGAAGAATGTTTCTTCGGTTTTTCTGTTTCGGGTGGGAAGGTGTCATGAGAGTGGAGCGAAGTCAGAATACCTGCCTTTATGTTAGTCTTTGCGGAATCTTCTCGATGTAAGGAGTGGAAGCGTAATTGTGTAAATATATGAAGCGGTTGATATGTAGTCGGCAGTATAATTTGCTTGGCGACATTCGCTTACGTCATAATTGTGCTTGACCATACTTTGATTTCGGCAGCTTTTGCGGGACGTTTGGTATGGCAATCATACGTGTATTATTATATAAGTTATTTTTTATGCTGAGAAAAGGCATTGTCGTGAGGCAATGCCTTTTTGTCGGTATGCTCGGCATGAGCATTGTCTGACTGACGCGCAAGTCCCGAATAAGACTTGATTGCGGAAATTGAATAGCCTATGTAAGGGGCGTTCATCGAGGGGCGTTGCTTTTCATTTCAGTTCATAACTCAATATCTCTTTCATTCCTGTCATCTTCATGTATTTTGTCTGGTAGCCATATATGGCAACGAGCCGTTGTATGTTTCCAGGGTTGTCCACGAGGTTCAGGTCGCGGCGAATCTTCGAACCGTTCTTCAATTGTATGGCTATGACGTTGGATTTTGATTTCTCGTTCTTATCGTCGGCGATGAGGATGGATGTGTTTGATTCATAGGGGCTGTCGAAGAAATACTTGTAGCCTCCCGTTGATGTAGCACATCCTACGATATAGCCTTTCACGCAGATGGGGTCTTCGAAGACGTGGTTCTTGAATGTGTATACGTCCACCGTGTCGGTGCTCACCCATTCAGTATCGTTCTTTCCGTCACCGTTTGCCCATCCGCCGTTGTCGCCATTGTTGCCGGTGGAGGTTGATCCGTTGACTTTGTCGTTGTTTTCCTTCTTGTTTTCAGTGTCGTCGATTACGGGCTTTTCGCAGCAGACGAACGACAAGATGAAGAAGAAAAGAAATAGACTGTATATGTGTTTCATTGGAATGGTGTGTATAATTGCTTTTTGTTTATTTGACATGCAAATGTAAGCAATCAAATGCAGAACTCCAAAGATTTGCCGTCTTTTGTATTCAAGGGATAGCTTGGGCAAAAAAAGAGGTTGGCGCAGGATGCTACCAACCTCATGAGATTTCGTAAATGGCGAAATCATAAATAAGATGCGGCAAATGTAAGCCTTTATTATGAAACTTGCAAGAATTCCGACTATAAAATGTTGAATTTAACAAATTGTCCCGTTTTTTTATGTTATAAGGCAGCTTTTGTGTCATTGCTTTTAGTGTGCGTGTCATTCAATGTCGTGGTTCGCTATATGATAAATGCAAATAATCCTTATTTTTGTTGTTATATTTTTCTGATGTATTTTATTATGCGTATCTTTGCAGCATCAAAAAATAAAACTACTATTGTATTTCTAAAAAACTTAACTGAATACATTTCAAACAAGACAGTATGAAAAAGCTACAAGCATTTTTACTGCTTTGCTTGCTCTTCCCTATGAGCCTATTGGCTTCGGTGTGGGATACAGACTACAAGCAAGTGGAGCAGAGCATCAGAGAACCGAAGTTCCCTAACCGCTCCTTCAGCATCACCAAGTATGGCGCTTCGCTGAAGAATACGGCAGCCAAGAACCAGAAAGCCATTAACAAGGCCATCGAGGCTTGTTCAAAGGCTGGCGGCGGCAAGGTGGTTATCCCTGCCGGAACATGGAAGACAGGAGCCATCAGACTGCGTAGTCATGTAAACCTCGTGATAGAGAAGAACGCTACACTCTTCTTCGAGTTCGACCGCAGTCTCTATCCCCTTGTTGAAACACGTTGGGAAGGTCTCGACTGTATCAACTACTCACCTCTTATCTATGCTTTCAAGGAGACCGACATCGCCATTACCGGTGAGGGAGTTATTGATGGCAACGGATCTGACGAGACTTGGTGGCTCATGAGCGGCAAGACTCCGAAGAGCCGCAACATAGAGGTGAAGGAGAAACAGCAGAATCCTGGCGGCCGTGCCGATTTGCTGCAGATGGCAGAAGACGGTGTGCCTGTTGAAAAGCGTGTCTTTGGTCCGTGGAAAGGTCTTCGTCCTCAGACGGTGAACCTCAACCAATGTGACGGAATTCTCATCGAGGGCGTAAAGATGATACGATCACCATTCTGGGTTATGCATCCGCTGCTGAGCAAGAATATAACGGTGCGTGGCGTACACGTTGAGAACCACGGTCCTAACGGCGATGGCTGCGACCCTGAGTCTTGTGAGAACGTGCTTATTGAGAACTGTATCTTTGATACCGGCGACGACTGTATCGCAATCAAGAGCGGACGTAATGAAGACGGCCGTGAGGGCGGTAAAGGTAAATACGTGGGGCGTCCAAGCAAGAATATCATCATCCGCAACTGCAATATGAAAGACGGTCATGGTGGTGTGGTTCTTGGTTCAGAGATTTCAGGAGGATGCAGCAACGTGTTCGTTGAAAACTGTACGATGGACAGTCCGGACCTGGATCGTGTGCTCCGCATCAAGACAAACTCATGCCGTGGCGGTGTGATTGAGAATGTATATTTCCGCAACGTGAAGGTTGGACAGTGCCGTGAGGCGGTGTTGAAGATAAACACAAACTATGAACCAAAGGAGAAGGGTCGTCGTGGCTTCTATCCAACCGTGCGCAACGTATACATGGAGAATGTGACCTGCCAGAAGAGCAAGTATGGCGTTATGATCGTTGGCTTCGACAACATCAACACTATCCACAACATCAATCTGAAAAACTGTAACTTCACAGGAGTATATGGCCAGCCTGTGTATATCACAGGCCAGACAGACAAGCCAAACTATGAGAACCTCGTAATCAATGGTTCACAAGTGCTCTCGCAGCTGCCTTACAAGACATACAGCCAGTGGATGGCACACTCAGAAATGCAGCGCAATCCGGATCCATGCTATCTCGATTTCGCAAAGACTCCAAAGTGGGGCTATGTGGTTGGTATAGAGCAGGAGGCACTCCTCGATGCCTATCTTTCAAGCAAAGACGAGAGCATCATCAATTATCTAAAGCAGTATCCAGCCAAGATGATAGACGAAAAGGGTAATATCACAGGTTATGAGTATTCAGCTTTCAACCTCGACAATACCCGTCCGGCGCGTTTCATCCTGCGTATGAATGAACTGTTCCCTGAGAAGAAGAATGAACTTGCCTTGAAGACCATCTTCAAGCAGCTTGAGAAACAGCCACGCACAAACGACGGCGTATGGTGGCATAAGGCTATTTATGCATATCAGGTGTGGCTCGACGGAGTATACATGGGTCATCCGTTCTATACAATGGCAGCCCCAAAGCTGAAAGGCGAGAAAAAGGCAGAGAAATATTACGATGACACTTTCACACAGATTACCAAGACATACAACAGAACCTTCGATGACAAGTCCGGTCTTTGGAAGCATGCTTGGGATGAGACAGGCGAGATGTTCTGGGCTGACAAGCAGACTGGACTCTCGCAGCACACCTGGGCTCGTGCACAGGGATGGTTCGCAATGGCAATCCTTGAAGTTCTCGATGCAATGCCGGCAGACTACAAAAACCGTCCGGCTCTCGTAGCGATGCTCAACGACGTGATGACAAAGACCGTGAAATATCAGGACAAGAAGACTGGCCTTTGGTATGACGTAATGGACGTGAAAGACAATCGTAACTATTTTGAGGCAACAGCATCTTCAATGTTCTCTTACGTACTGCTGAAGGGCTCACGCCTCGGTTATTTCGGTGACGAACTGAAGGAAGCCGGCATCAAGGCATACAAGGGAATCCTCAACAATTTCGTGAAAGTGAATGCCGACAAGACCCTTTCTCTCACACGTTGCTGCGAGGTGTCAGGACTCGGTCCGGGTCTCAGCGCTAAGGTGCTGAAGGCAGCTCCAAAGGTGAAGGAGAACAAGCGCCGCGATGGTTCTTTCGAGTATTATATCAGTGAGCCAATCCGCGACAACGACGGCAAGGGCGTTGGTCCGTTCATCTGGGCTTCATTGGAGATGGAACATCTTGGCTACGACGTGGAGTCGCTCAACAAGTAACGACTCCGTTGCTGCCTTATCCAAAAGGACGCATAAAATCAAACTAAAACAAATATCAAATTATGAAGAATTTATGTTTGCCATTGGTAGCTTTGGCACTTTCCGCTTCAGCATCAGCACAGACTGGTGCTCCTGCCTTTCCTGGTGCTGAGGGATTTGCCCGTTACGCAGCCACCGGAGGACGCGCTGCCGATGGTACGACAAAGGTTTATCATGTCACAAATCTCAACGACAGCGGCACTGGTTCACTCAGATGGGCTTTGTCGCAGTCTGGTCCTCGCACCATCGTGTTTGACGTGAGCGGTTACATTGACTTGAAGTCAAATCTCAAAATATCATCAAATACCACTATTGCAGGCCAAACTGCACCAGGCAACGGAATTACACTCCGTTATTACACCGTGGAGTTCACAAACTGTGATAATGTCATCGTCCGCTTCTTGCGCTTCCGCCGTTCACAGGTGAAGTATGTTGACGACGGTGCCGATGCAACATGGGGAAGATACCGTAAGAATATCCTCATCGACCACTGCTCTATGTCGTGGAGCATTGATGAGCTAGCGTCTTTCTATGACAACAGGGATTTCACCCTGCAGTGGTGTATGCTCGCCGAAGGCCTCAACGCAGGACATGCTAAAGGCGACCACAGCTATGGTGGTATTTGGGGTGGAAAACCGGCATCATTCCATCATAACTTCCTTGCCCACGTCCAGAACAGAGCACCTCGCTTCAATGGCGCCCGCTATAACTGGAACGGTTATGACAAGACCCAATATGCCAACTCCATACAGGCAGAGAGGGTAGACTTCCGCAACTGCGTGGTTTATAACTGGGGTAACGGAAACGGTTGTTATGGCGGTCCTGGTGGTGGCTATGTGAATATGGTGAACAACTATTTCAAGGCTGGTCCTGGCACGAAGAACAAGACTCGCGTTACGCAGATTTCATTCTCTGATGCATCAAACGGCGGCGACAATCCGTTCCCCAACTATTCCAGCCGTTATTTTATCAGCGGAAACTACGTGTCTGCAGCCGGTTCCAAGGCTGCCAACTATGATTGGAGCGGTGTGATTTACGACCAGAAAATCAAGATAGGCAATGATTATTATATGCAGGATGCCAAGCATTATTATGGTGAGGATCAAACCTATGTGAAGGATGCCAGCGGTGTAGACTGCATCAAGATAAAACTTGACAGTCAGTTTGACCCGGGCACCATCACGACCCAGACCGCTGAGACGGCATACGAGAAGGTACTCGCATACAGTGGAGCGAGTCTCTATAGAGACGCTTGCGATGTGCGTTATGTGGAGGAAGCAACCAATGGTACTGTTACCTATAACGCTTCTCATGCCAATGTTCCTGGTATTATCGATGTTATCAACGATCCGTCTTCAGACAGCCAGAATTCCGCTACGGCAAGTTTCCCCGAACTTCCATCAGAATCACGTGCTGCCAACTATGATACTGATGGCGACGGCATACCAGACGAGTGGGAGATTGCCAACGGTCTTAATCCTGATGACCCAAGCGATGCACAGTTGAAGACTCTCGATACCGCGAAGGGTTGGTATTCAAATCTTGAAGTATATCTCAATTCTATCGTTGAGCATATCGTGAAATCACAGAATGCTGATGCCGTGTCGCCAGTGGATGAGTATTATCCAGCGTTTACATCAGGCATTTCTGCTTCGTCAACGAAGTCTGAGGTTAAGTCAATCGAGTATTATTCACTGAATGGCGTCAGACTCTCTGAGCCACAGCAGGGAATATCAATTCGCAAGATGGTCTTGACAGATGGCCAGACTGTAGTAGACAAAGTCTTGAAGAAATAATTTCAATTATCTTGAAACGGTCGTTGAGGTTCGAAAAATTATAATTCCGCAAAATGACCGTTTTCTAATTAGCGATAAAGAAGGGAAGTGCTGTTCGGTGCTTCCCTTTTTTAATGACTTTTGTTTCTTAACCTTATTTTAACACGCAAAGAGATACTTCATATCTATAAAAGTTCTATCTTTGCATAAAATAAGCTTCGGCTCGGGATAAGAAATGAATGTCTTCATTTCATTCTCCTCTCGCCTTGCATTATCTTTGCATAAAATAAGCTTCGGCTCGGGATAAGAAATGAATGTCTTCATTTCTTTCTCCTCTCGCCTTGCATTATCTTTGCATAAGATAAGCTTCACCTCAGCATAACACTCAAGCAAGCTTGATGTTCTGCATTCGCCTTGCATTATCTTTGCATAAGATAAGCTTTGGATTATAAAATTGCTCAAGCAAATAAAATTGTGTAAATATATTGTTTAATTAATTATTACATTATGAAGAAAACTTTACTCTTATTCGTTTCATTGCTTATGACAATGGGAATGTTCGCACAGTCTAAGACTGCGAAATTCGATTTCACAGGCGAGTCTGCTTATGGCATGACACTTTTGAGTGGCTCTACAAAAGAATACAACGCTGACCCTACGGTATGTACAGAGGGTGATGTCACTCTTACTCTCAATGGTCAGACCCGTTGGTGGAAAGCAACCAACGGCAACGAGTTGCGTTTCTATAAAGGCGCAGATATGACTTTCAAAGTGCCAGAGGGTAATGTCATCACAAAGGTTGAGCTTACAGCCAAAGTTCCTGCAAAATTCGAGTCTGCTGTAGGTACATACGCCAATGGCACATGGACTGGTTCAGCCAATAGTGTGGTTATCTCAACCAACATTACAGAGAAGAACACTCCGATCAGCTCTGCTGTAGTGACATACCAGTCATCTTCCGCTCCAATGAAGAAAGACCCGGCTCTGTCGTTCAGTGAGACTACAGCAAGTGGTGTTGTAGGCGAGGCTTTCGTTGCTCCTACTCTCACAAAGGCTACCACTGCTGCCGTGGTTTATACTTCGTCAGACGAGGCTGTGGCTACCGTTAATGCTGAGACAGGCGAAGTGACACTTCTCGCTGCCGGTGAGACAAAAATCACTGCTACTGCTGCAGAGAACGATGAATATAATGGTGGTTCTGCATCATATACACTCACTGTTACAACTCCAGCTCTCGATGTAGTTAAAGAGCCTTACTCAGAGTCGTTTGAGACAGAGTTCGGTTCCTTCGTTCTCGACAACGTGAACCTTTCTGAGGGTCTCTCATACGTATGGGCTATCGACAAGAGCTATAAGTGTGCCAAGGCTTCTGCTTATGTCAACAAGAAGAACCTTCCTTCTGAAAGCTGGCTCGTTTCTCCTTGGATAGAGCTTTCTGCAGCTGAAGTAGAGCGCAACCTGTTTTTCGACCATGCAGTGTCTAAGTATTTTGGCAATGTTTCAGAGGAGGCTACATTGTGGATCAAGGTCGAGGGCGGCGACTGGACTCAGATCACTTCTATCGCATATCCAGAAGTGCCACAGGACAAGAGCTTCTCTCCTTTTGAGACTCAGACAGTAAGCCTTGCCGGTTATGAGGGCAAGAAGTTAAAGGTTGGCTTCAAGTATATAAGCACCGACAAAGCAGCCGGTACATGGGAAATCAGAAACTTCAAGGTTAGCACCGATGTTTCTGGCATCAACGAGATCAAGGCTGACAAGCTCGACGTCAATGCTCCTGTATACAACCTCGCAGGTCAGCGCGTAAATGCCAATGCCAAGGGAATTCTCATTCAGAATGGCAAGAAGTTCATCAAGTAATGTTCTGAAGGTATTTCCAGGGTAAACAATATCCCTAATCATATTAAAGTGTGTCAACCGAATGGTTCAGACGCACTTTTTTTTATTTTCATTGATCCCAAATCGGTCGTTGGCGCTTGCTTGAATTCTGATTTTTCAGAAGAGTGGATTTTTAACTGAAAATTCCCCTATCTGTCATTATGTCCGTTTGAGGTTTATTGTCAGATGGGGAGCTATACTTCAGTTTATCATTCATCTTTGGAAATCCGCTTTTGCAATCGGGTTGCAATACTGTTGTGGTATATTTGCATCCAAATAAATGAAAACCGAAAAAAATAAAGAATCAAGAATTATGCTGAAGAAAAGCTTTTACTGTTTATCGCTGTTCATTCTCGCTCTTGGTATGGCTGCCTGTGGCAGCAAAAACCACGATCATGACCATGAAGAAGAGACGGAGCAGCATGCCGGCGAAGACGCCCATGACCATGACCACGATGGTGACGTGATTTTGCTGACTCCAGAAAAGGCAAAAGCTGCCGGAGTGCAGGTTGAAACAATTATGCCTGGAACCTTTCATGGCGTTATCCATACCAGCGGTAAAGTGTTGTCTGCATCGTGCGACGAGACCACTGTCGTTGCCACAATCAGTGGCCGTGTGGCAAACAAGAATCATGTGAGTGAAGGATTGAAGGTAGCCAATGGTGCGGCCTTGTTCTCAATCACGTCAGCAGGAATGCAGGTTGCCGACGGCGATCCCGTGCAGCGTGCACGTATCGACTACGAGCGTGCAGAGCGTGACTACACCCGTGCGCGAATCCTTATAAAAGATAAGATAATAAGCGATAAAGACCTCGCTGTGGCGAAGGCAGAATATGAGGCTGCAAAACTGACATATACAAGCATGCAGAAAACACGCAGTGCTGGCGGCGTAGTAGTCACCGCACCTCGCGGAGGCTTCATCAAACAGTGTCTGGTAAACGGCGGCGACTATGTTGAGGCTGGCCAGCCGCTTGCCATTATAACCCAGAACCAGCACCTCTATCTCCGCGCAGAAATCCCAGAGCGCGAGTTCAAGGAACTGAACAAGATAAAGTGTGCGAAATTCCGTACCAGCTACAGTGACCGCCTTTATGACATCACTGATATGGGCGGACACATACAGTCGTATGGACGTTCGGCAGAGGTAAACAACTCCTACATTCCAGTCATATTCGAATTCAACAATACAGGCGATGTTGTTCAGGGTTCCTACGCTGAAATATTCCTCATCACCCAAGACCGACCTAACGTGATGACCCTGCCGCTCACTGCCATAACGGAAGAGCAGGGCGTGCATTACATCTATATCCAGGTGGACAAGGAGGGATATCGCAAGCAGGAGGTGACACTCGGCGAGAACGATGGCGACAGGGTGGAAATCCTCAGCGGACTGAAGAAAGGCGACAGGGTGGTGACCAAGGGAGCCATACAGGTGAAGCTCGCTTCGGCCTCTAACGCTATCCCTGCCCACAACCATAATCATTAAAGAAAATCCTACGTAACAGACAGATTATAAATTATGCTGAACAAGATTATCAGGTTCTCGCTTGAGAACAGAATACTCGTTCTTGTGGCGGCAGTTCTGCTTGTCATCGCAGGGCTGTATTCTACAAGCAAGACCGAAGTTGACGTCTTTCCCGACCTCAATGCCCCAACCGTTGTCATAATGACAGAAGCGGGAGGTATGGCAGCAGAGGAGGTGGAACAGCTCGTCACCTTTCCTATAGAAACGGCAGTGAACGGCAGCACCGGAGTGCGCCGGGTGAGGTCGCAGTCAACCCATGGCTTCTCTGTAGTCTGGGTAGAGTTCGACTGGGGCACAGATATATATCTTGCACGCCAGATAGTCAGCGAGAAACTCGCAGCCGTTGGCGAACAGATGCCAGAAGGTGTCAGTGCGCCAGTGCTCGGACCGCAGTCGTCTATTCTTGGCGAGGTGCTCATCGTGAGTCTTACCAGCGACAAGGCGTCGCTTCAGGATCTGCGCACCTATGCCGACTGGGTAATCCGTCCGCAGCTGCTCTCAACGGGTGGCGTGGCACAGGTAAGCGTGCACGGAGGTGACATCAAAGAATACCAGATACTCATCAGTCCCGGCAAGATGAAGCATTTCGGTGTGTCGCTCTCCGAAGTTATGGCCAGCACACGCGGCATGAACACCAACACCAATGGTGGTGTCCGCTATAAATACGGCAACGAATATATCATCCGCGGCATCACCTCTACCAACGATATCGACAAGATCGGTGCCTGCATCGTGAAGAAAAACGGCGAGAGCGTGATAACACTTGCCGATGTCGCAGACATCAAGGTCGGCAACCAGTCGCCCAAACTCGGTGTGGCAAGCGAGAAAGCACGTCCGGCAGTATTGCTCACTGTGACAAAACAGCCGGATACCAGTACGCTGAAACTCACCGAACAACTGAACAATGCGCTCGACGAACTGAAGACCAACCTTCCGGCAGATGTACATATCTCAACCGATATCTTCCGTCAGGCAGATTTCATCGACAGCAGTATCGACAACGTGCAGAAGTCGCTCATCGAGGGAGCCATATTCGTGGTCATCGTGCTGATGATATTTCTTGCCAATGTCCGTACTACGGTGATTTCACTTGTCACAATCCCAATTTCATTCCTCGTGGCAATGATAGTGCTTAACGTTCTTGGCATAAGCATAAACACCATGACCCTTGGCGGTTTGGCAATTGCCATCGGTTCGCTTGTGGATGATGCCATAGTGGATGTGGAGAACGTGTATAAACATATACGGCAGAACCGCGAACTGCCGGAGGCAGAGCGCATACCGATAATAGAACTCGTATACAACGCCTCACGTGAGGTGCGTATGCCGATTCTCAATTCCACACTTATCATTATCGTCAGCTTTGCCCCGCTGTTCTTCCTCAGCGGTATGGAGGGCAGGATGCTCATTCCTCTTGGCATAGCTTTCGTCACGGCTTTGTTCGCTTCCACACTCGTAGCTCTCACGCTCACACCGGTGCTCTGCAGCTATATGCTGAACAAAAGCAATGGTGAGATGCCGAAGGAGGCTTTCGTGGCGGTGTGGCTGAAGAAATACTACCGTAAGGCTTTGCTCTGGGTGCTCGACCATACCCGCACCGTCATAATTTCCTCTGCGTCATTGCTTGTCTTGGCTTTAGTGATATTCCTCTCGCTTGGCAGCAGTTTCCTGCCAAAATTCAATGAGGGATCATTCACCATAAACATATCCTCGCTACCCGGCATTTCCCTGGAGGAGAGCGATTCCATAGGAGCGCGGGCGGAAAGGCTTCTGCTGCAGGTGCCGGAGATTCAGACCGTGGCGAGGAAAACAGGACGTGCAGAACTTGACGAGCATGCTCTCGGTGTGAACGTAAGTGAGATAGAAGCACCATTCAAGCTCGACGGCCGTAGTCATGAGGAGGTACTCGATGATGTGCGCCATCGCCTCTCCGTATTGGCGGGCGCAAACATAGAGATAGGCCAGCCGATATCCCATCGTATCGACGCCATGCTCTCAGGTACGCAGGCAAGCATCGCCATAAAACTCTTTGGAACAGACCTCAACAAGATGTTCACCATCGGCAATCAGATAAAGAAGGCTTGCAAGGACATCGACGGAATCGCCGACCTGAATGTGGAACAGCAGATAGAGCGTCCGGAACTGAAAATCATTCCGCGCCGCGAACTCCTCTTGCGCAACGGTATCACGTTGCCCGAATTCAACGAGTTCATCTCTGTTAACCTTGCCGGTGAAACTGTTTCTCAGGTGTATGAGGCTGGCAGGGCCTTCAACCTCGTGGTGAAAGGCGGCGACTACGATGAGATAAGCGACCTCATCATAGACGCGCCAGACGGACGCAAGGTGCCGTTGTCTGACGTGGCAGACATCGTGTCGAGTGCCGGACCGAACACCATCAACCGTGAGAACGTGCAGCGCAAGATAGTAATATCTGCCAACACCAGCGGCAGGGCATTGAGCGACGTCGTAGCTGATATCAAGAAAGCAGTGGGCGAAGAGGTGAAATTGCCAGAAGGCTATCGCATAGAATACGGTGGACAGTTTGAGAGCCAGGAGAGTGCAAGCAGAGTGCTTTATCTCACTTGTACCATCGCCATTGCAATAATTTTCCTGCTGCTCTTCATGCAGTTCCGCAATGCCAAGGAAGCAGGCGTTATTCTTATGAATCTGCCTCTTGCACTCATCGGAGGTATATTTGCTCTGGTGATTACTACAGGAGAAGTGAGCATACCGGCAATCATCGGATTCATCTCCCTCTTTGGTATCGCCACACGAAACGGAATGCTCCTCGTGACAGAATACAAGCGTCTGCGCACAGAAGAAGGCGCTACAGTAAGGGAGGCTATAGTGAACGGTTCGCTGTCTCGATTGAATCCTATATTGATGACGGCTCTCACTTCGGCTCTTGCCCTCGTGCCACTCGCCCTTGGTGGAGACCTGCCGGGAAATGAGATACAGTCGCCTATGGCAAAGGTAATTCTCGGAGGATTGATTAGTTCAACATTACTTAACGCATTTATAATTCCGGTAATATATGAAAAGATTTCTAATCGCCGTTAGTTTCGTACTTATGGCTTTCACAGCCTCGGCAGACAACAGCGTTGACGATGTGCTGAAGCAGATAGCCCAGAATAATCTCACTCTGAGAGCTCTGCAACACGATAACGAGGCTGACGTACTCGACATAAAGGCTGAAAATTCCCTCGACGGACTGTCGGTGGAATACAGTCCGTTCTTCAGAAGCGGATATTCGGGTGTGGCGGAGAGCGAACTCGTGGTGAGCCAGGAGATACAGTTTCCTACCAAGTATGCCGACCGCAACAAACAGGCGAAGATGCAGAAGTCGGTGGGAGGCAAGATGTATGAAAAGAACCGTCGCGACATACTGCTCGAAGCAGAACAGTTGTGTATCGACGTGATACGTTTGAACAAGACCCTGGCAATGCTCGACCAGCGTCTGAAGAACAGCGAAACCCTGCATCAGATGTACGACAAACGTATGGCGGCAGGAGATGCAAATATCCTTGAGGTAAACAAGGTGAAGCTCGACTGCATGGAGGTGCAGACCATGGTAAGCGAGGCGCAGAACGAACGGATGCTCCTGCTACAGCAGCTGCAACAGCTGAATGGCGGAAAGCCCGTGACAATTGACAGTGAGAAGTTTCCTGAATTCCAGCCGATAAAGGACTTTGAGTACTACAAGGCTCTTTATCTTGCCAGCGATGCCGATATACAAATGGCTGAGACGATGCTGAAATCTGCTGATATGAATGTGAAAATGCAGAAAAGAGGGTGGTTGCCTAACATCTCTTTTGGCTATCGTCGCAACACGGAGCAGAAAGAAGGTGTGAACGGCCTTATGGTAGGAGTCAGCTTTCCGCTCTATAGCAACAGCAAGAGAATCAAGGCAGCCCGGGAGCGACGGCAGAGTGCAGAGCTGCAAGTGGAGCAGGCACGTAAGGATGCTGAATCGCAGTTGCAGTCTGGCTATCAACAGCTTGTCGGCTTGCAGCAGGTGCTTGACCATAGTGATGTCAAGATGATGCAGGAGTCTATAGTACTATTCTCCAAAGCTCTCCAGCATGGAGAAATCAATGCTTTGGATTATTACACAGAGGTAAACAGCATCTACGAGAAGCTCCAGCGCCATATCGACATTCATTGTCAGAGCGCAAAACTGCATGCAGTGCTGCATAAGAACGAATTGTAAGAGATTTGAAATTGAAAATAATAGGGGCAAGAATCTGTCAGGTGATTCTTGCCCCTTGACCATTGGTTCTTATTTGTCCAGACTTTTCCCTGATGATAGGATAGGGATTTGTTATTTTTCCCTGTGCACTACGCTTCCGCTTGCCTGGTGTGTGGCAAGTATGAGCACTTCGGCAATCTGCACGTGCTTCGGAGCCGATGCTGCATAGAAGGCTACATCGGCGATGTCGGCACCAGTGAGCGGTTTGATTCCCTTGTATACATTGTCGGCACGCTCGTTGTCGCCATGGAAGCGCACCTTGCTGAAGTTCGTTTCCACGAGTCCCGGCTTGAGGTTCGTCACTCGCACAGCAGTGTCGGCTACGTCGATACGCAGTCCGTCAGACAGAGCCTTCACGGCTGCCTTTGTGGCACAGTATACGTTTCCTCCGGCGTAGGCGGCATCGCCTGCCACGCTACCGATGTTTATCACGTTGCCCTCGTTGCGTTCCACCATACCCGGCACCACAAGGCGCGTCATCGTGAGCAGTCCCTTCACGTTGGTGTCGATCATCGCGTCCCATTCTTCTGGCTTGGCTTCATATTCCTTGTCGAGGCCAAGGGCGAGTCCGGCATTGTTTATCAGCACGTTGATTTTCTTCCATTCCTCATCGAGCGAGTCTATCGCCTTTTTTGCAGCAGCCGTATCGCGTACATCGAATGCCAAGGTCTTCACCTCCGTGCCCCTGGCTTCCAGTTCGGCTTTGATTTCAGCCAGTTTCTCCTCGCGGCGTGCCGTGAGAATCAAGTCATAACCGCCTTCGGCAAACTTTCTTGCACAGGCTTCTCCAATGCCGCTTGTGGCTCCTGTGATAAGTGCAATCTTTTTCATCTTGATTTTTTTTTATTTATTATTGTAAGTCATTGTTGTCGTATCCGCAGTGATAATCCCAATTTTTGCAAATTTAATGTATTTCTCGTAAATAAGCTTTCTATAAGCGGGCTTTTCGTGTTTTTTGAGTGAATTTTTTCCTGTTTACCTCACAGTAATTTGATGGAAAAGAATGGAGATTGAAAATAAAACATTACCTTTGTCTGCCGTTTCCATGAAAGGAATGGAAAAATGACATGTGGGCTGTTTGTCGTCAACTCGCATTCAGACAGCTTCTATAGGATAATTCTTTTTTTTTAATCACCAGCTTATGATGATAAAAGTATGCGGAATGCGCGATCCGGAGAATATTCGCGATGTGGGGAAACTGGGCATCGACATGATGGGATTTAATTTCTGTAAAGATGATCCGCGTCATGTCGGCATGATAGCGTCTTTGGCTGCCATTATTCCCGATTATGCAGACAGGAGACTCATCGCCGAAAACAATTCACCACGGCGTGTGGGAGTCTTTGCCGACGACATGCCGCAGAACATCGTCACTGCTGTATATAATTACAAGCTCGATTGTGTTCAACTTCAAGGCAGCGAGTCGCCAGTAATGATAGACAACCTTCGCCGGACTCTTGATCCTGATATTTGCAAAGGTGTCAGAATTTTCAAGACACTGAATGTGGCGAATATAGATGATTTGAAATCAAGCAGACAATATTCAGCTCATGCCGACATGTTGGTCTTCAATATGAAAAACGATGATACGGAGGGGGTAAGGTCGCATTCCGACTTTGAGTTGCTTGATGAATACGATGGTGGTTTGCCATTCCTTGTAGGAGGAATAGTGACGGAGGATTTGGACGGCATAAAGGCTGTTTCCAATCCTTGTTTTGCAGGTGTAGACCTGAACGAAGGATTTGAGACGAAGCCTGGCATCAAAGATACCTCAAAACTTAAAGATTTCATCTCCTTATTGAGAAAATGATTTGAAGACAAAAATCAGGGAGAATATGAGAATCGCTATAATTGACAATTACGACAGCTTTACATATAACCTTGCACATCTCGTGAAGGCCATCGGTGTTGATGTTGACGTGTTGCGCAATGACTGTTTCGAACTCCACAGTCTGGCGGAATACGACAAGCTTTTGCTCAGTCCCGGTCCCGGCATACCGTCAGAGGCAGGGCTTCTTCTTGATGTGATAAGAGAATATGCCGGCAGGTTGCCAATCCTGGGAATTTGTCTGGGCCACCAGGCTATAGCCGAAGTCTTTGGAGCAAAGATTGAGAATCTGTCGCATGTCTATCATGGTGTGGCTACGCCATGTGATATTATAGCAGATGATAGTCTGTTTGATGGCCTGCCAAGACGTATCGAGGTGGGACGTTATCATAGTTGGGTGGTCAGCAGAGAAGGCTTTCCTGAGTGTCTTGAGATTACATCTGTGAGCGATGACGGAAAGATAATGTCCTTCCGTCACCGTCATTATGCAGTGCATGGAATACAATTCCATCCAGAGAGTGTGTTGACACCGGATGGAAAGAGAATCATCGGGAACTGGTTGGGAGAATGATGCTGTTTGGTTGCATCCTTTGCAGTTGTCCCGCCAATCCTTATTCCGCCACAATCTTGAATCTTACTCTGAACGAATGCTTCATCTCGTCCCAGTTGGTGCCGAGCAGCACGAACTTTCCTATTTGTGCAGTAGAACGCACATGCTTTCCGATACAAGGACATGCGTCGTAGTCGCCGATGCGCACGATACGCAGGGTTTCCGATGCGTCGTCGGGCAGTCTGTCAAGCTGTACATTGTCGGGAACATGGTCTCTGTCCACATATTCGAAAGTCACTGGCAGGTCTTCGGCTATCAGCTCGTTCATCCTGCGTTCTATTTCCTTTTCCTCGTTGCGGTCGGGCTTGTGGTCAAGGATATAACTGATTTTGCTTTTCTTTCGCTCTATATGAGCGTTTCGTGATCGTTCACATCCGAACATCCTCATCATCGTCTGGTTGAGAAGATGTTCGGCGGTATGAGCCGGCGGAAACTCCTCTTTGTTGTGTGTATTCAGTTCGTAGTCCATAGATTATTATTGTTTGATTCATTTTGATATCTTTATCACTCTGCCGCTCCATGCCTCCACTGAAAGATTCAGAGGGTCGGTGTCAGAAAGGGTGATGGTGATTTTCTCTCCGTTCAGCAGGTCGGTTCCTTCCATTATTCCTTTCTTCAGGTTGAGATAGTTGAATGCGTGTTGCGGAATGTTTACCTTGCAGTCGCTGCTCTCGTCGCTGAAGTTGGCAAGTACTATCATCAAATCGTCTTCGTTGCTTCTTAAGAAAACGTATTGCCTGTCTGCATTGAAGTCTGCAGATGTTGGGTTTACATACATGAGGTCGAAGAACTTGCCTTCTGTTACGGCATTCTCGCTGGTCGCAATGTTTAGCACCTTCTTGTATGTGGCTTCGATTGATTTTTCCTCTTTTGTCAGTTGTCTTCTGCTTGAATATCCGTGTATCAGCGAGTCGACAGACCAGTAGTCGAATATTGTCGTTCTTCCGTCTCTTCCGCTGAATCCCTCTTCGTCCATTCCTCTCTCTCCATATTCCTGTCCGGCATAAAGCATGAATGGGTTGGTTCTCATAAGTGCGCTTGTCATGAGAGCCGGTATGCCTTTCCTGGCGTCTCCGGCAAAGAAGTCGCTTGCTATTCGCTGCTCGTCATGGTTTTCCAGAAAATAGAGCATGTGGTCAGCGATGTCGTCATTCGTTTGCCACTGTCTCGTGATATCAGTGGCGCTCCTGTGGCCGCATACCACGTCACGCAAGCTGTCATACATTCCCACCTTGTCGTATAGATAGTCAAAACCGGCATTTATATATTCTCTGTATCTGCCGGGATTGTATACCTCGCCAATGAATTTCACGTTGTGATGTTTTTTCCTCACTTCCGTCGTGACCCATTGCCAGAAAGCTGACGGCACCATTTCTGCCATGTCGCATCTGAATGCGTCTACTCCTTTTCCTGCCCAGAATAGCAGTATGTCGAGCATCTTCTTCCAAGTGTCTGGAGTGGGGGAGAAGTGTGTGGATACTCCGCCGGCATCGCAGTAGTCCACGCCGTAGTTCAGCTTCACCGTCTCATACCAGTCGTTCCTGCCCGGTCTGTTTCCGAAGCAGTCGTTGCCTGTGGCTTTGGCTGGGAATTCCTCGTATGGTAGTTCTTCACCATGATAGAGATCGATGTCGGCTGCAAAACTCTGTTCCGGGCAGTAGTAGAAATTGTTTTGCGGAGAGAATTGCATTCCTGTATTGTCGTTCTCACCGAAGTCGGCAATGCCTTTTGGTTTTGCTGTCGATTTGTATTGTCGTGCCACGTGGTTGGGCACAAAGTCTATTATCATCTTCAGACCTGCTTTGTGTGTGCGCTTTACGAGAGATTCGAATTCGTTCATTCGCTTTTCTACGTTAGTCGCCAGGTCTGGGTCGATGTCGTAGTAATCGGTTATGGCATACGGGCTTCCCGCATTTCCTTTCACCACAGCCGGATGTTGCCGTGGTATTCCGTATCGGGTATAGTCTGTTGTTGTGGCGTGTCGTATCACTCCTGTATACCATACGTGTGTGGCGCCAAGCTCCTTTATTCTGCGCAACACAGCTGGAGTGAATGCGTTGAGTTTACCGCATCCGTTGTCCGTCAGCGTACCGTTGTGTTTCCTTGTTGTATTCGTGTTTCCGAACAGTCTTGTGAAGATTTGGTAGATTATAGCTTTTTCCATAAGTTTTCCGTTTTATGCAAATTTACATATTATTTTCAAATTATCGCCAGAAGTAGGTACAAAAAAGAGCCATAGGTGAAAAACCTATGACTCCTTATGCTGTTTAAGAGGTTGTTCTTACTGTATTCCGTGAGCGGCTACAGTCTTGTCGATACGGCCGATCATACCCTGAAGAGCTTTGCCAGGACCACATTCTGTGAAGTCGTCTGCTCCGTCAGCGATCATGTTCTTTACACACTCTGTCCAGCGTACAGAGCTTGTGAGCTGTGCGATGAGGTTCTTCTTGATGTCGGTAGGGTCAGTATGAGGCTTGCCGTCAACGTTCTGGTATACCGGACACTTAGGAGCGTGGATTTCGGTCTTCTCGATAGCTGCTTCAAGCTCATCCTTGGCTGGCTGCATGAGTGGAGAGTGGAAAGCACCACCCACCTTCAGCGGCAGGGCACGCTTTGCTCCGGCTGCCTTCAGTTTCTCGCATGCCTCGTTGATAGCCTCGATGTTTCCTGAGATAACGAGCTGGCCTGGGCAGTTGTAGTTTGCAGGCACTACCACGCAACCAGGCTTGCTTACTTCAGCACAGATTTCTTCGATCTTGTCATCGGCCAGACCTACGATTGCTGCCATTGTCGATGGAGCTGCCTCACATGCCTTCTGCATAGCCATGGCACGGGCGTAAACAAGTTTCAGACCATCTTCGAAGCTCAGCGCTCCAGCTGCTACGAGAGCAGAAAACTCTCCGAGAGAGTGACCTGCAACCATTGATGGCTGGAAAGCGTCGCCCATGCAGAGTGCGCTGATTACGCTGTGGAGGAATACTGCAGGCTGAGTAACCTTGGTCTGCTTCAGTTCCTCGTCTGTTCCGTTGAACATGATGTCGGTGATGCTATAACCGAGAATCTCGTTAGCCTTATCGAAAAGTTCTTTTGCCAATGGATTGTTTTCGTAGAGGTCCTTGCCCATACCTACGAACTGTGCTCCCTGTCCGGGAAATACAAATGCTTTCATTTTTATCTATATGTTTGTTTATAATTAAGCGCTGCAAAGTTACAAGTTTTTTGTCGGATAACAGGCATTTAGTAAACAAAAACGTGCATAATTAGTCTAAAATACCTTTTTCTTGGTAGATTATTGCTGGTTTAACTCGTTGGTGGAATTAATTTAGTGCACACATTAATCCTAATGTCGGTTTGTTATTAAATGGGCACGCTGCTTTCCCAACTGTGGTACGCTGCTTGTCCCGGATGGGCAGAATTGCTGTCAGACAAATGCCCAAAAAGTTCATTTTGTAATTCCAACCATCATGTCGTACTTTTGTTTCATTCTTGTTATGGAGCGTATAATAATCATGCTTGTCTTTGTCGTTTCATATATTTGTAATACTTTTGCATCCTGCAATCATACCTTTGCCGGTACGTGTTCAGGTATATTTTAAAAGCTGGAAAGATATATTATAGCAATCATTAATTCATTATTAAAATGAGAGAATACAAGACCTACGTTTTTGATTTGGACGGTACGCTGCTAAATACCATCAATGATTTGGCGGCAAGTGTTAACTTCGCATTGAAAGAATATGGAATGTCGCAGCATACGGTTGATGAAGTGAGAAACTTCGTAGGTAATGGAGTGAAGAAACTTATGGAGCGGGCTGTTCCCGATGGACTCGACAACCCATTGTTCGAGGATGCTTATGCCACATTCAAAAAACATTACTTGGAGCATGGACTCGACACAACAAAGCCATATCCGGGTATCGTGGATCTTCTTCGCGAACTGAAAAAGAGAGGAAAGAATATTGCAGTGGTGAGCAATAAATTCTATGATGCCACAGGTGAACTCGTGCGGCATTTCTTTGGAGAATATGTTAAGGTAGCAATCGGTGAGAGGGAGAATATAAGAAAGAAGCCAGCTCCGGACACCGTGCTCGAAGCCTTCCGTCTGCTTGGTGTAGACAAAGAGGAAGCTGTATATATAGGTGACAGTGATGTTGATGTGAACACAGCAAAAAATGTCGGCATTCCATGCATCAGTGTTTTGTGGGGATTCCGTGACAAAGAATTCTTGATAGAGAATGGGGCTACGACATTTGTGGAAACTCCGCAGGAAATATTGTAGTTTCTCATTGACTTGTATTTGTCAACTGGTAGGCATTCTCTTCTTGGGCGATTCCTCTTGTGCGATTTGAGTGGCCGTCCGGCTTGACTTCAAATTTCTTTCAGTTCATCTACTTATATATAATAAAGGTGAAAAAAGTTTTAGTCATTTGGTGGAAAGACGATAATAGATTACTTTTGTCTGTATGAAAAAAATATTGTTTCTGATATTTTCCGCTATCCTTGCCTTGCCTTCGATAGTAATGGCTCAGGAGAATCTTGATGATATGAAGCAGGTGAAACCTAAGGATGTTTTGCAGGCAGATTCATTGGCAAGTCTTGAGATGAACAAAGACTGTATTCTCCCTCCATCGGTAGGGCCGCAGCCATACGCTCGCACAGAATATCTCGACAGAGGCAGACAGAATGCGGATACGTTGAATTTGCCGACTCTCAATATGAAAGGACAAGTGCCGCTCATGACTTATCCTTATGATGGGTGGTGGGGGGTCAACAACTGGACTCTCCATAAAGGTCTCAACGTGAATCTCGGTGCTTCCGTATTCGCAGCCTTTGGCAAAGGAGCCCCCAAGGGAGCAGGCTTCGCACAGGATTTGTCTATGATGTATGCTCTGCCGTTGACCAAACGGCTCACTCTTGCCATTGGCGGATGGGTGAGCAATGCATATTGGGCACACGACAGGTTTACAGATGCCGGTGTCAGCGCAGTTCTCGGATATAAATTTGATGAGCACTGGGAGGCATATGTCTATGGCAGAAAAAGCCTTGTAAACAAACCAATCCCATATCGCTTTTGTACGATGGACGACCTCGGTGACCGTATAGGCGCTGCCGTGAAGTATAATTTCAGTCCGAGTTTCAGCGTTCAGGTGTCTGTTTCTATGGGACAACGGGACTACAGAAATCCATATGGTGGAATGTTCGGTTCAGAACCGGATATGGGATTTGGAGGCATGAGGTGATTTGACTTGTAGTGTGTAGTTTACATTTTAGTGGATTTCACGTGTTTAATCGCAATTTTGTAAATGTGGCAAGGCCTGATTTCCTTTGCTAAAGCATTTTTTATAGTCAAAGTGTTTAAAATATTTTAAATACATCCTCAGTTCCTTTTGTTTCTAAACCATATTTCTTATATTTGCAAAAGAAAATTAAAAGAAGAACGAAATATTATATAGAAATTTATGTTTGAGAATCTAAGTGACAGACTTGAGCGTTCCTTCAAGATACTGAAAGGAGAGGGAAAGATTACAGAGATTAACGTTGCAGAAACGCTCAAAGATGTACGTAGGGCATTGACGGAAGCGGATGTCAATTATAAGGTTGCCAAGACTTTTGTTGACACCGTAAAGAAGAAGGCGATGGGTATGAATGTGCTCACTGCCGTAAAACCAGGACAACTTATGGTGAAGCTCGTTCACGACGAGCTTGCTGAACTTATGGGTGGTGATGCTGCCGAGCTGAAGCTTCAGGGCAGACCGTCTATCATCCTGATGTCTGGTCTTCAAGGTTCCGGTAAGACAACTTTCAGTGGAAAGCTTGCCAATATGCTCAAGAAGAAACAACACAAGAATCCGTTGCTCGTGGCGTGCGACGTTTATCGTCCTGCCGCTATTCAGCAGCTCAAGGTCGTTGCAGAGCAGATCGGTGTTCCTGTGTATTCAGAAGATGGAAACAAGAATGTCGTAGAGATTGCCAACAATGCCATAAAGGAGGCTAAGGCAAAGAGCTACGATGTCGTTATTATAGATACCGCCGGTCGTCTCGCCGTTGATGAAGAGATGATGGACGAGATAGAAAGACTGAAGAATGCCGTCAATCCCGACGAGACACTCTTCGTTGTTGACTCCATGACCGGTCAGGATGCCGTGAATACGGCAAAGACATTCAATGACCGTCTTGATTTTGACGGTGTCGTTCTGACAAAGCTCGATGGTGATACACGCGGTGGTGCGGCATTGAGTATCAGAACGGTTGTGACAAAGCCTATCAAGTTTGTCGGAACTGGTGAGAAGATGGAGGCAATCGATGTTTTCCATCCGTCACGTATGGCTGACCGTATCCTCGGAATGGGAGATATCGTCAGCTTGGTTGAGCGTGCTCAAGAGCAGTTTGATGAAGAGGAGGCAAAACGTCTGCAGAAGAAGATTCAGAAAAACAAGTTCGACTTCAACGATTTCCTCGGACAGATTCAGCAGATCAAGAAGATGGGTAATCTGAAAGACTTGGCTTCGATGATTCCGGGTGTGGGAAAAGCAATCAAGGATGTGGACATCGATGACAATGCTTTCAAGGGTATCGAGGCGATAATCCTCAGTATGACTCCAAAGGAGCGCACTAATCCGGAACTCCTGAATACGAGTCGCC
Organism: Prevotella pectinovora; assembly: GCF_041323955.1. NCBI lineage: Bacteria > Pseudomonadati > Bacteroidota > Bacteroidia > Bacteroidales > Prevotellaceae > Prevotella > Prevotella pectinovora. The sequence goes on along the minus strand of NZ_JBGLIV010000001.1, from coordinate 1,471,068 downwards.
GCCAGCGCATCGCCAAGGGATCCGGTACGAATATCCAGGACGTGAACCGTCTGATAAAGCAGTTCGACCAGACTCGCAAGATGATGAAGATGGTGACTGGCTCGAAGATGACACAGATGATGAACGCCATGAAGCACATGAAGGGCGGAATGCCAGGAATGCCGGGTGGTATGCCTAAGATGTGATAGGCAGGAGTTTTAATTAAGAAATTACAAAACTTACATATAAACAAGATATGCAGTTGATTGACGGAAAGGCTACAGCGGCGAAAATCAAGGAAGAGATTGCCGCTGAAGTGAAAGATATAATGGCAAAGGGAGGTAAACAGCCTCATCTTGCCGCTATTCTCGTGGGTCACGATGGCGGTAGCGAGACGTATGTAAAGAACAAGGTTCTCGCTTGTGAAGCTTGCGGATTCAAAAGTTCACTGATACGTTTCGAAGAGAATGTGAGCGAGGAGGAACTCCTTGATACAGTGAAGAAACTGAATGACGATGCTGATGTTGACGGTTTTATCGTTCAGCTCCCGCTCCCCAAGCATATTGATGAGCAGAAGGTAATCGAGGCTATCGACTATAGAAAAGATGTTGACGGATTCCATCCAGTCAATGTGGGTAGAATGGCGATAGGTCTGCCTTGCTTCATCTCAGCCACACCGCTCGGCATACTGACATTGCTTCAGCGTTATAATATTGAGACGTCTGGCAAGAAATGTGTTGTTCTCGGCAGAAGCAACATCGTAGGCAAGCCTATGGCACAGTTGATGATGCAGAAGCAGTATGGTGACTCCACGGTGACTGTATGTCACAGCCATTCCAAGACTCTCAAGGAGGAATGTCGCGAGGCTGACATCATAATTGCAGCCATCGGCAGACCGGACTTCGTTACTGCTGATATGGTGAAGGAGGGTGCCGTAGTGATCGATGTCGGTACCACACGTGTGCCGGACGCTACACGCAAGAGCGGATTCCGTCTTAATGGAGACGTGAAGTTCGATGAGGTCTCTCCAAAATGCTCTTTCATCACTCCTGTTCCTGGCGGAGTAGGACCGATGACTATCTGCTCGCTCATGAAAAACACTTTGGCGGCAGGTAAGAAGGAGTATTACAAATGATAATAAGACAGAACAAAATAATTCAATATCATGACGGCAGAAGAATTTTACATGGAAGGAAGGGAGTTTCAGCGTGCTGGAAACTGGCAGGAGGCTATCCGCTGCTATAATGAAGCGATAGCTCTAGATGCAGAATGCGCTGCCGTTGAGGCCAAGAGGATGGTTATGGACATCCTCAACTTCTACAACAAGGATATGTACAACCCATAAACATGATGTGGGTTTGTGCATTTTCTTGTGACTGACGAAAGAAATATTTAGACTAAAAGATTTTATAAGCTTAAGGCGATGGACATGAGGAGACGGGTTATCTCCTGTAGTCCTTAACTGTTACCCTTTAATTTAATTTAGAAAAGACATGGGCAAAATCAAAGGATCAATTGTAGTTAACACAGACCGCTGCAAAGGCTGCTCTCTGTGTGTTGTAGCTTGTCCTAAGGATGTCATCGCATTGTCTGACAAACATGTCAATGTGAACGGTTATCCTTATGCCGTGGCTGTACGCCCCGATGATTGTATCGGTTGTGCGTCGTGTGGTATCGTATGTCCTGATGGATGTATCAGTGTTTACAAAAAACGTATGGAGGATTAAGCAATGGCAGAAAAAGAAATTCTTTTAATGAAAGGAAATGAGGCTATCGCTCACGCAGCAATCCGTTGCGGATGTGATGCTTATTTCGGTTATCCTATCACACCTCAGAGTGAGGTGATCGAGACTCTTGCAGAGCTCAAGCCATGGGAGACAACTGGTATGGTAGTTCTCCAGGCTGAGAGTGAGGTGGCATCCATCAACATGGTTTATGGAGCGGCAGGTGCAGGTAAGAAGGTATTCACTTCTTCATCAAGCCCTGGTGTAGCCCTTATGCAGGAGGGAATCTCTTATATGGCAGGTGCTGAGCTTCCAGGTGTATTCATCAACGTGCAGCGTGGTGGTCCTGGTCTGGGAACTATCCAGCCTTCACAGAGTGACTATTTCCAGTCTACTCGTGGTGGTGGTAATGGTGACTATTATGTTATCGTTCTCGCTCCATCTTCAGTTCAGGAGATGGCAGACTTCATGGATCTCGCTTTCACACTTGCATTCAAGTATCGCATGCCAGCGATGATTCTTAGCGACGGTGTTATCGGTCAGATGATGGAGAAGGTGGTATTGCCACCAGTTAAGCCACGTCGTACCGAGGAGGAAATCAAGAAAGAATGTCCTTGGGCTACATTCGGTCGCACACCAGACCGTAAGCCAAACATCATCACTTCTCTTGAGTTGCAGCCAGAGGTCATGGAAATCCGTAACCAGAAGCTTCTCAAGAAGTATGAGCTGGTAAAGGAGAATGAGGTTAGATATGAGACTTCACAGTGTGAGGATGCTGACTATCTGTTTGTTGCATTCGGTAGTGCAGCCCGTATCTCAGAGAAGGCAATGGAGCTCGCTCGCGAGGCTGGCTTGAAGGTCGGACTCTTCCGTCCTATCACATTGTGGCCTTTCCCGGAGAAGCAGCTTGAGGCTCTTGCTAAGGGCAAGAAGGGTGTTCTCTCTGTTGAGATCAACGCCGGCCAGATGGTAGAGGATGTACGTCTCGCTACCCACGGCACTGTGCCAGTAGAGCATTTCGGCCGTCTTGGTGGTATCGTTCCAGATCCAGAGGAGATTGTAAACTCTCTGAAAGAGAATATCAAGAGCGGAAGATTTAATGGCTAATCTTTAATTTTGAAACAGCATGAAAGAAGATATAATTGCACCAGAGAATCTGGTATATGAAAAACCGTCGTTGATGAACGACACTCCTATGCACTACTGCCCAGGTTGCTCTCATGGAGTTGTTCATAAGCTCGTTGCAGAGGTTATCGAAGAGATGGGCATGCAGGACAAGGCTGTAGGTGTAAGCCCGGTAGGTTGCTCTGTATTCGCATATCGTTATATTGACATCGACTGGTCTGAGGCTGCTCACGGACGTGCTCCTGCAGTTGCTACTGGTATCAAGCGTTGCTGGCCAGACCGTCTCGTGTTCACATATCAGGGTGATGGTGACTTGGCTTGTATTGGTACAGCTGAGACAATCCACGCACTGAACCGTGGTGAGAACATCACTATCATCTTCATCAACAATGCCATTTATGGTATGACTGGTGGTCAGATGGCTCCTACTACATTGCTCGGACAGAAGACTGTAACTTGTCCTTATGGCCGTACACCGGAGCTTCACGGATACCCATTGAAGATGACAGAAATCGCTGCCACACTTCAGGGTACATGCTATGTTACACGCCAGAGCGTTGACACAGTAGCAGCTATCCGTTCAGCAAAGAAGGCTATCCGCAAGGCTTTCGAGGCTTCTATGCAGGGCAAGGGCTCAAGCCTCGTAGAGATTACAAGTACATGTAACAGTGGTTGGAAACTCTCTCCTGTAAAGGCAAACGAGTGGTTGCGTGAGAAAATGTTCGAATTCTATCCGAAAGGAGACCTTAAAAATACTATAGACGAATGAAAAAAGAAATAATCATATCAGGATTTGGTGGTCAGGGTGTTCTTTCCATGGGTAAGATCTTAGCTTACTCTGGACTTATGGAAGACAAGGAAGTAACATGGATGCCAGCTTACGGACCAGAGCAGCGTGGTGGTACTGCCAACGTTACTGTAATCGTAAGCGATGAGCGTATTTCATCACCAGTGCTCAGCAAGTTTGACATTGCTATTGTACTCAACCAGCCATCACTCGACAAGTTCGAGTCTCGCGTTAAGCCAGGTGGTATCCTCATCTACGAGGGAAATGGTATCATCACCCCCCCAACCCGCACCGACATTGACATCTATCGCATCGATGCTATGGACAAGGCTGCAGAGCTCAAGAATACCAAGGTGTTTAATATGATCGTACTTGGTGGTATGCTCAAGGTTTCTCCTGTGGTTAGTGAGAATGGTGTTGAGAAGGCTCTATTCAAGACTCTTCCTGAGCGTCACCACAAGTTGATTCCTCTGAACATGGAGGCTATCAAGATTGGTGGAGACATCATGCAGAAGCAGTAATATTTCAACTTCTTATATAACAAAATGGGGGTATGTCGTATTTGGCATACCCTCATTTTGTAGTATTTTGAGTTTGCTTGGCTTTTCGTCAAGTAATACTGCTTGTTTGGTTGCTATAGAATATTTGTTTTCTTCTTCCTTAAGCTATACTTTCCGTGCTTGTCAAACACGAGCCAGTATAGCACAGGCAGGATTGTGGCTATGAGAACCATCGAGATTAGTGTGCCGAAGAATATCACAGCACCCATTGGCGACCATAACGTGTTGTTTTCCAACATCATCGGCAATACGCCCACTGAGGCTGCTGCTGATGTGAGGAAGATAGGGCGCATGCGTCGCTCGCCGGCTTGGAAGGCGGCATCGCGTATTGACAGTCCCTTGTCGCGTCGGAGTTCCTCGGCATAGTCGAGCATGATGATACCGTTGCGCACAAGTATTCCCATCAGACTGACAACACCCAATACACATGTCAGGCTGACGTCATATCCCGTGATGAAGAGTCCTATGGCTGCTCCGAAGATGCAGAGCGACATTGAAGAGAGATTTACCAATGCCAGACTGATGCGTTTGAAATGGAAGAGGAGAATGAAGAATATCACCAGTATCGCAACCATCACTCCTGATATCACTTGCGGCATGGTTTCAGCATCTTTTTCCGACATACCTCCTACTTCCCATGTGAGATCCGGGTCGAGTGAGAGTCCGGCAACCTTTGTCTTTAGCTCTTCAGACAGCTTGTTGGCGTTATATCCTCGTAATGGTTCGCCCACGATAGATATTGTGCGGACACCATTACGGCGTATTATGCTGCCGTCATGCCAGTCAGGTGAAATCTTTGCCAACTGCCGTAGCGGTACGCTGGCTGTTCCACCCATTACGGGGATGTATTCATTTGCCAAATCACTGTCGTTTTTCGATTTCAGTACCATTTTCACCGGGTAATCGCCTTCCCAGAGAGTAGACATCGGTAAACCGCTGCCGAAATGAATTGCCAGGTCAGCAGAGAGGATAGTCTTGTTCACACCCAGTCTGTTTGCCTCTGTAGCATCCGGTGTAACCCTTATTCCAGGCTGCGGTTCCTCGTAATTTGTTCGTATCAGGTTTATTCCCTCCACCTCATGCATGCAGGCGGCAATCTGTTTGGCAGCCTTTTTCAGGTCGCTGATACTGTCGCCGCTCACTCTTATCTCGATGGGATAAGAAGCAGAATTATAGTCCATCTGCTTGAAGCGGATATAGCAATTCGGGAAATAGTTGGAATAATGGTCGGCATACTTGTTGAGCACCTCCTCCGTAGCATCATTGCTCACGGTATTTACAATAAACTGTGCGAAGTTTGGTCCGCCAATCTGTGGAGCGTATGTAGTGTGAAAACGTGGCGATCCTTGTCCGATAAACATCGTTACGGCAGTCACTTTAGGGTCTCGTTTCAGAATATTAGCCATGGAGTCGGCTATAATGGATGTCTTTTCAGCTGTCGTACCGTTGGGAAGATAGAATTCAACGGCAAACTGGTTGCGCTCTGCGATAGGCATCATTCGCTGTGGCAGTTTCACGAATATCATGGCTCCAGTGGCAACCAGAGCGGCTCCTATGACAAGCGTGGTGCGTGGAAAGGCAAAACAGCGGTCTAACAACCACGTATATCCCGTCTGCAGATAGTCAAGAGGTTTCTTCTTTGCGTTAGGTTTCGGTGTGCTGGATATGCCTTGGTGTATCACGATATATTGCAGATAAGGAGTAAGCAGCAGTGATACTGTCAGCGAAATGCTCAAGATGATGAACATCGCCCATGGGAACGACTGCACGAAATCGCCCATATCACCGTGCATGGTGAACAGAAACGGGAAAAAGGTCAGTGAGATGCTCAGTGTGGCAGATAGCACCGACATGAAGAATTCTCTCGGGGCTGCTATGGCAGCATGCCATCGAGACATGCCGTGTCCCAGTTTTTCCATGTAGTTGTCAATAATCACTACGGAGTCGTCTACTACCATTCCCAATGTCACTATGAGTGCTGCCAGTGTCACAGTGTTCAGTTCCATGCCGAAGAGATAGAAAATGCCGACCGACGAGAATATGGTGATAGGAATGCTGAGGGCAGAAACCTCAGCCACGCGTCTTGGCATCAGCAGGATGACCACAATGATGACCGAAATGACCGAGATGAGCAGTTCCTGCAGAAAGTTCATCACCGATTCGTTCACCACTTTGCTTTGGTCGGTGATGGTGGCGATATGCACATCCTTTGGCAAGGTCTCCTCAAACTCGTCCAATGCCTTGTGGACATCATTTCCCATCTTCACAATGTCGTTTCCTGGTCGCATCTCGATAGACAGGAGCACACATTTGTTGCCATTGCTCTTGATGTATTTCTCCTGTTTCGGGTATTCCCTCGTTATGCGTGCAATGTCTTTGAGCCTCACGATGTTGCCTTTCGGGTCGGAATATACAATCTGTTCCGCCACATCACGCTCGTTGTTGTAGGAGTCGGTGATATGGATAGGCAGAGTTAGATTGCCCATGTCCAGACTTCCGCTAATGGTGGTGAATCCCTGAAGCGCCAGTTCGTTGAGTATCTTGAAGGGTCCGATGCCATATTTCGACAGCTTGTTCTGGTCCAGATAAATGCTTATCTGTTCGTTCTGCAAACCGTATGTCCGGAGGTTGGATATGGCGTCGATGCGTCGGAGCCTGTCTTTCAGGTTGTCTATATAGGTGTTTAGTTCCCGGTAAGTCTTCTGTTTGCTTTCAATCGTTATGAGCAAAGCCGATGTCTCGGCAATATCGTCTACCGCCTGCAATGCGATTACTCCCGAAGGCAGTGAAGACTTGAATGCCTGCAGTCCATGTTTGAACTTGCTCCAGAAAGCATCTTTGTCTTCCACATAGTCGTTCAGTTCCATGAATGCAATCAGCATGCCGTCTTTGCTCTGTGTGTATGTCTTCTTTTTGTTCACCTCTTTATATCCGAAGATGAAATTCTCCAGAGGTTTCGCCACCCGTTCTTCCACCTCTGCCGATGTGGCACCCGGATATACTGCTACGCATGCACCTTGGCGTACCGTGAACTGCGGCATCTCCTGCTTCGGCATCGTGGCGAGTCCCAGTATTCCCAGGAGCACGAGCATTCCCATAAGCAATATCACGATATTGTGGTTACACATCGCAGCCTCTATGAATGACCGTTTTATCACCCGGTTAGGTTTCCTCGTGAGGCGCGCTTTGATGTGTTCCCGAAGGGCAGTGTCCTTCTTCTTCGCCTTTTTGTCCATGTCCATGTTATTTCCTTTCCGTCATTATCTGTCCATACCCTTGCCGGTGTCCACTCTCATTCCCTCAGACACCTTCTGCTGGCCGTTTACTATAACTTGGTCGCCTGGTTTCAGTCCAGACAGGATTATAATCCCGTCCCCTTCGAAGTCGCCGGTCTCCACACGCTGCTGATGCGCCTTCCCGTCTACTACAGTCCAAACGAATCTAGAATTGTCCACATCCAGTTCTATGCTTTGTGGTGGCACGATGATATGCGCCTGTTCTTTTGTTGCGCCGCCCGTAACGTTGGCGTTGCACACCATGCCGGGGAGAAGACGCCCATGAGTGTTGGCGATACCCACTTTTATGTCATAAGTATGTGATATGGGATTGGCGTCGATGCCTTTTTCCGAAACCGTTCCATAGAATACAGCATTGTCAAGTGCAGCAACCGTCAGTTTCACCTTGTCGCCGATGCGTAGATGTGATATCTCGCTTTCAGGAACAGAAACCTTCGCGTTTACCTGTTCCACATCAGCCAACTTCAGTACGGGTTGTCCTGGCAGGACGTACGTTCCCAAATCCGCATTCTTTGAGGCTATCACTCCGGCAAAAGGAGCCGTGAGCGTGGTGTGCGACAGTTGTTGGCGGGCTATGCTCTCTGCCGCTTTCGCCTGTTCCAGTTTGCTTTCAATATCCACCCATTGCAGTTCGGAAATCGTTCCAGCCTTATGCAGGGGCAGAAATCTCCTATATGCGTCTTCCGCCTGCTTCAGAGCAGTCATCGTACTTTTGTGAGCCTCCCTCACTGTGGTCGGGTTTATGGTGGCGAGCACTTGTCCTTTGCTCACTCTGTCTCCCTCATCCACTCTTATGGAAGTGATGTTGCCGGCAATCTCGAAACTTAGTGTTGACCCTATTTTTTCTTCTATAGTCCCGACATAATCTTTAGTTTCTCCAAGCGCTGTACTGCCCACGGTGATAGTCTCCGTTTTGATTGTCTTCTGCTCCTTCTTCTTCGCTTGTTTTGAGCATCCTGTCAGTAGTAATCCGCCGACAATAAATGCCACAAGCCATCCTGTAACTGTATTTTTCCTTTTCATCTCAATGTCAAATTTATACCTCAAATAATTATATGATGTTCAATAATGCAAAGGTATGTCTTTTATGCGGAAGCAAAATGCCGTGCTGGGATAAAAAATGTAAAAAGGGAAACGAAGGACGTGGTTTCCGTCACCAAATCCGGCAGCAGTCCCCGATTTGGTTTTAACCCAAATCAGTCATTAGCCCGTTTAATGTATAATTTTAATAACTGCTTGCAGTCTTTTGCTTTTATAAGGCGTCTTTTGCTTGTTTTTAATTCGCAATAGCCCGCTATTACTCATTAAAAGCCAAACAAAATCCACTCTTCTAAAAAACAAAATCCAGGCAAGCCCTAATGACCGATTTGGGTTTAATAATTATTGTGGAGATTATAAAACAAAAAGAGGCATTTACTTTCGTAAACACCTCTTGATGAAATCTAATTCTTAGTGACTCCGACAGGATTCAAACCTGTAACCTTCTGATCCGTAGTCAGATGCTCTATTCAGTTGAGCTACGGAGCCATATTTCTGAATTGCGAGTGCAAAGGTAGGGATTTATTTTTAATCTGCAAAATATCCGTGGACTTTTTTTGAAAATCACTTGATTTTTGATTTCTATTTTACATATTCCGCTCTATCTTGTCAGAAATATACTTTTTTGTGATGAAGAAATATGACAATGCTGCAATAATGCTGCTTGTCAACAGGATGTAGTAAATATTGTTTGTTGTAAACTCGCAGACAGGGTTTTGTGGGGCTGCGGTCATCAAGCTTGTGAATAATCCTATGCTTATTCCCAATTCCAGAGTCAGGAAATATGTGCTCAAGGCAGAGCCGCGCTGACAATGGTCTGCTGTCTCGATGAAGCATGAATGATGTACAGACATCAGTATCGTTGCCGCCGCTCCTGATGCCACCATACAGATGAGATGCAGCAAGGGATTTACTGTCAATGCCCTTATTGCCAGAATCAGCGATGCCGCAAGCAGCGCATAGCCTATGGCTGGCAGCATTGTAGTGGTGTGATTTCCGCCACAGAGAGTGAATTTGCATTTCGTGGCCTGTGATTTGCGGAAGAAGATGATGTATATTGCCAATATTGCCAGCAGAATACCAGCCAATATGCCGGCAAACTCTTTCATTTGTCTTATGCAGATGATCACGGTTCCTATTACTATGCCGATGGCGATGTTCGGGATAATGATCGGCAGACTTGACACCACGAAGAAACGGTCGCATGACATTCTCTTCAGGGTTTCTTCCGGGGCCTTGAACGGGAACTTGATGCTCGACATTATATATATCGCGATGAAACAAGATGCCATGGCGGTATACAGCACATTCTGTATGTTGGATTCTATCACCATCAGCAGTCCGATTGATCCTCCGGCAGGAATTGCCGCCAGATGCGTCCATGCCATGATGGTGTTTGCTTTTGTGCGGTGGTCAGAGTCGCAGCAGTCTATTGTCAGCGTGCTGCTGAGAATCATCAGCGACAAACCGAAGAAAGCTCCCATCAACCCCCTTGTCGCGAGGAGGAAGACGGGACTTTCCTGTATTATTCCTTTGAGCAGGAATTCATCCATCAGATACGTCGTTGCCAGAATTGTCAGCGCCATACATGCCGTTGACAATATGCAGACTTTGTTGCGTCTGTATCTCTGGATGAGATATGAACAGAATAAGCCAAAGGCGAATACCGATACTCCCGGCATTCCAGTCCATGATGCTATCTGTGTCTGTGACAGTTCCAGGACAGAAGACAGAATCTCCGGCATTGTCGGAATCAGCATATACATTGCCGCGGCAATGAAAAATGTAGAAGTAGTCAGTTTCCAGAAGTCAGTATGCATTTGGCATTGTTTTAGTTAATATCAATACGATTCCTCGCTGTTGGGGAAATCGCTGCTCTTCACGTCTCTTATGTAGTTGCCTATGGCGTCGGTCATGACAGTGTTGAGGTCGGCATATCTGCGCAGGAATTTAGGACTGAATCCCTTTGTCATTCCGAGCATGTCGTCCACCACGAGAATCTGTCCGTCGGTTCCGTTTCCGGCTCCGATACCGATTGTAGGGATGGTCAGTTCCTTGCTCACCTTTGTGGCAAGACTTGCCGGCACCTTCTCGAATACCACAGAGAAGCATCCTGCTTCCTGGAGCAGCAAAGCGTCAGAAACGAGTTTCTCAGCCTCAGCCTCCTCTTTTGCGCGCACGGCATAAGTACCGAATTTGTTGATGCTCTGCGGAGTCAGTCCGAGATGTGCCATAACAGGGATGCCGGCATCCAATATACCCTTCACGGTATCAATGATTTCCACTCCGCCCTCAAGTTTCAGAGCGTCGCATCCGCTTTCCTTCATTATCTTGATGGCGTTTTTCACGCCCTCTTTTCTGTCCACCTGATAGCTTCCGAACGGCATGTCGCATACCACGAGAGCTCTTTTTACTGCTCTTGCCACGGCACTTGCGTGATATATCATCTGGTCTATCGTAATAGGTAGGGTAGTGCTGTTGCCCACCATCACGTTAGAGGCAGAGTCGCCTATCAGAATACCGTCGATACCGGCACCGTCAACGATACCAGCTGTGGTAAAGTCGTATGACGTCAACATTGAGATTTTCTCTCCACGCTCCTTCATTTCGATGAAACGATGGGTCGTAACCTTTCGGTTGTCGCTTACTAAATAACCTGACATTTTCTTTTCTTGTTTTTTTATTTCTTTAATTGGTTTATACTCATTATTATGTTCATCAGGCATCTTGTCCCAATGATTTCATTATTCCTTCGTAACTCAAGCCAACGTAGTCGTCAACAACGGTGTCTGAGTATGGTTCTATTGCCTCATGGGAGTTTGTCGTTGCAAATCCCACTACGAACATTTTTGCAGCCCTTCCTGATTTCAGTCCGTTGAAGCTGTCCTCCAGAACCACGCATTCGTCAGAAGTCAGTCCGAAACGCTCTGCGGCTTTCAGATAGCAGTCTGGCGACGGTTTGCTCTCGTCGAAGTCTTCTGAAGTGAGAATCTCGTCGAAATACCCCTTGAACTCCGGGTGCTTGGCATACACGTTCTTCATCTTCATCACGTTGGAACTTGTCACGACGGCAGTCTTTACGCCGTTCTTGCGTATGTTCTTTACGAAATCCTCAAAGCCTCTGACGTATTCAAACTTCATCTCGTCTTCAAACCTGTCGAGCCTTCTTGTTATCTCTTCCTGCACCGATGGGTCAGGGAAGTATTTGTCGTATATCTCCACAAGGGTCTGCCCCTTGATGAGCTTTTCCATCTCGTGGCTTCCTGGATAGTATTCCTTGAATTGGTTGCCCCAGAATATCGTGTATTGCGGTTCGGTGTCGAACACCACGCCGTCAAGGTCGAACAGGGCACCTCTGAACTGTCTTTTATTCATTATTTTTCGATTCATTTTTCTTATAAGTCTGCAAAAGTACTAAAAAATATATTAACACTTGAATTTTGTACGTATAAAATCGTTTTTGTCGGTTTTTCCTTAACTTCCAATGATCATTGTTACGTTAATTGCATCAAATTTCAATTGCTTGCAGTCATATTTTTTGCCAGTCGTCTCTACCTTGTCTTTATTCCGGAAACAGCTGACTTTCATTTGTCAACCGAACCGTGAATGAGTGTACTATATAACACATCAGGTGCTGACTATTTGTAAATTGCGAAATATTGCCGTGTGTTCCAAAATTCGCATTTATTATACATAAAGTCGGAAATCTGCACAAACGACAAAAAAATGTGTAGTTTGGCTTTGTTTCAAAAGTCCTTTGATGTATTTTTGCACAAAAATTATAAGTTTATGCAGTTACTTAAAAATTTTAACACCTTAATTAATCGTTTGCAGTCATTGGAAAACAGAAAAAAAGTTGTACTTGTTTGCCCAAATGACTCACATACTGAATACGTGATTAACCGCGCCTTGGAAGAAGGTTTCGTTGATTTCACCCTCGTGCTTGGAGGTACGAGAGCACCGTTCATCGACCGCTTCCTTGCAGACTATCCTGATCATGTTACCGTTCATGAGACAGCCACACCTGACGATGCCGCAGCCTATGCCGTGAAGCTCGTTCATGATGGTGGAGCTGATGTTCTTATGAAGGGTACCCTCAATACCGACAATCTCCTGCGCGCTGTGCTCAACAAGGAATATGGTCTTCTGGAGAAGGGCCATGTGATGACACACGTGACAGTTGTAGAGATACCATCATACGACAAGCTTCTCGTTTTCTCAGATGCTGCCGTTTGCCCACGGCCGACCGACGAGCAGTTCAAGGCTATCCTTGGTTATGTTCTCGGAGTTTGCCGCAGTCTCGGTGCCGAAAGCCCGAAGGTTGCCCTTATCCATTGCACAGAGAAGGTGAGCGAGAAGTTCCCACACACATTGAGCTATGAGTCAATGAAGGAGATGGCACGCAATGGCGAGTATGGCGACTGCTGTGTTGATGGTCCTATGGATGTCAAGACAGCCTGCGATTCAGACAGTGGTGCAATCAAGGGCATCAGCTCTCCTGTAGTAGGAAATGCCGACGCTCTGATTTTCCCGAACATCGAGTCAGGAAATGTGTTCTACAAGACTCTCACCTTGTTTGCCAAGGCAGAGACAGCCGGAATGCTTTGCGGAACAACCGCTCCTATCGTAGTGGCTTCAAGAGCCGACAGCGGAGAGTCTAAGTTCAACAGCCTTGCCCTTGCTTGTTTGGCAGACAAGGTTAACAAGTAATCAATATTACAAAACTATACAATATTAATCTTAATGAAAATACTTGCTATCAACCCAGGTTCCACTTCTACCAAGTTGGCTATTTATGAAGATGGAAAACAGGTTTGGGCCGGTGGTGCCCATCACGACCTCAATGAAATCGCTCATTTCCATCAGACGATAGATCAGTATGAGTATCGTAAGGAGTTCATCGTGAAGCGTCTGAAAGACGAGGGTATCGCTATGGATTTCGATGCTGTTATGGGTCGTGGCGGTCTGCTTTGCCCACTCAAGGGTGGAGTTTATGCTGTCAACGAGAAGATGAAGCACGACCTGCTTCATACCAAGCACGACCATGTGTGCAACCTCGGAGCTATCATTGCCGACGAGATTGCCAAGGAGTGTGGTTGTCCTGCTTTCATCGCAGACCCTGTCGTAGTAGACGAGTTCCAGTTGAAATCCCGCGTTTCCGGCGTTCCAGGCATCAAGCGTGAGTCAATCTTCCATGCTCTCAACCAGAAGGCTGTTGCCCGCCGTTACGCCAAGTCTATCGGCAAGAAATACGAAGAGCTCAATCTTATCGTTGTCCACTTGGGAGGTGGTATCTCAGTAGGTGCCCATCGCAAGGGACTCGTGATTGATGTCAACAACGCCCTCAACGGTGAAGGTCCTATCTCTCCGGAGCGTGCCGGAACAGTTCCTTCAGAGGCATTGGCTACTTTATGCTTTAGCGGCAAATATACCCTCAATGAAGTTAAGAAGATGCTCCATGGCAAGGCTGGTCTTGCAGCATATCTTGGTACATCAGATATGATTACCATCGAAGAGAAGGCTATTGAAGGCAAGGAGCCATACAAGACTCTCGTTGCAGCTATGGATTATACCGTGGCAAAGGAGATCGGAGCGATGTTCGTTGCCTTGAAGGGACAATGCGACGCCATTATCCTTACAGGTGGTATAGCATACAGCGATTATTGCGTTGCCGACATCAAGGAGCAGATAGAATATCTTTGTAAGGTAGTCGTTTTGCCGGGAGAGAACGAGATGGAGTCGTTGGCAGAGAATGCTTTCGGAGCATTGACCGGCGAACTTCCTGTTCTGACCTACACCGGCGTTTCTTGCGCAGAGGAGATTCCTGGTATGGCTGAGGCTTAACTGGAGTTTCTTTTCCGTAGATTTTTCATATATTCCGAAATCGGTAATTAAGGCTTGCCGGGATTCTGGTCCTGAGGATAATGCAAGGTTGATTATTTACAGATTTAGGATAAAAAAATAAAAACAGCTTTCTTCACAGAGAGCTGTTTTTTGATTCAATAGGTATTAGCTTCTAAGGTAAAAAGATTGTATTCAGGATAACTGTTGCAAGTTTATAGCGTTTTTGGCTTGTAACAAAATAAATTTATATGTTACATAGCAGGTTTTTGCTGTTTCTTGCCGTTTTAACTTACTTTTTGTAAGCATTATGGATTTTCTTTGTCTTAGAGCCTGTCTGGGCCATGTGAAACATCGGTTTGATGCATGTCAAGATGAAAAGCGCAACTCAAACGTTATTGCCTGAGTTGCGTTATTCATTGTCAGTTGAGATGAGGCTTATAATTCTATGCCTATCTTTCTCATTACTTCCTGCTCCTTCTGTCCGTAGCTGGTCAGAGCCTGGAAACCAAGAGAGCTGCGTTTCAGGTTGTGCAGGCGATGCAGTTCTTCGTGATACTCTTTGGCAATGATCTCACAGAAGAATATTTTGGAGAACCCAACGTCAGTAAGCGTGTTGCCGGCAGAAAGCATCTTTCCCTCTTCTATGTTTGAAACATCGTCAAGACGGAGGAACTGTTTCCCCTTGTCATCCTCGTATGCTGTAAGCAGAGCGTCATCCTTACGGGCAGGACAGATGAAGATTGGTTTGCTCTGTGCATACATCTTGTATGAACTGCCTCTGCTCTTGTCTGTCAGCTGGTCCATAGGAATCCTGTTCACCTTGCCGTCTTCATATACGACAATCAGACTGCCCTCAAGTTCATCGTCATGAATGGCGAGCGTCAGGATGCCGTCCTCCCATTCCACTTCGTCCAGCATGCACCAGTTTCCGATTGATTGTATGCGCAGATAGCAGGAAGTGTCAATGCCATAGCCGTCAACCCAGTTTTCTGTGATGTTGCTTCTCAGTTCACTTGTGCCGATTATGTCGTCAGGCAATGCCTTTGTCTTGATTTTGACCGTCTGCTCCTTCTTTTCCTCCTGCTCGGCAGTTTCCTGAACATCGTCTTCTTCTTCCGGTTCCGACACTCTTGTGTCGTATTGGGCGAAGTTTCGTTCTTTCATGATGTCTATCAGTTGCGACTGGTCGATGAGATGTGTTGAAGACCCTTCCCGCAGATAGAAATTGTTGTCGAGCCGCAAAGGAATCGGAGTCTTGCTTGCAGCCACCTTGATGGCATATATCCAGTGCTTGCCTGCCTCAGGATGCTCAATGACAACAGAGGCGTTTACCGAATCGCCGAGAGAAGTGCGAATCTGGTTTCTGACATAGAGGTCGAACTTGTCTTTGCTATCTTCAAAGAATTCCAGGTCGTCGGCAAGACCCTTGGCGGTGCCTGTGTCGTAGACACCGAGATAGAGGGTTCCACCGTATGCGTTTACCATGCCGCAGATCACCTTCATGATGTTGAACGTCTGTTGCTTGATATCCGCACGCATATTGTTGTTTGGAGGGAACACGATTGATGTCTTGAACTCTGTGGTCTGGTTCTCTTCTCCGAACGAGTAGATTTGCGGAAGTTCTACGTTCACGTTCAGAACGCCCCTTATCTTGTTTATGATAGCCTTCTGGTGCTCCTGCAGTCCAAAGCCTTCCGCCATGTTGTATGACAGCATCAGACGCGAGAGTTTGCTGAGAATGTTGTCAGGTTCGTTGTCGTTCACCATGCTCCACAGATACGGGTTCTTGTCTTGCTGTCCGAAGCAGTTCACGATTCTCATTTCCGAGAGGCGCTGCTTGAGGATAGGGAACTTTTCAACGATGTCGCCGTAGTCATTGCCCAATGCTTCAAGTTCCTCGTCGTTAATCTTGCCATTCTCGCCATAGTCTTCCAGTATGCTGAGGAAGTGCTGCCTTTGTTCCAGATATTGCATCATCGCCTTGTCGTCGATCATCTTTGACAGGATGTGGGCTATCGACAGGAACGCATAGGCACGGATATTGTCGGTTTCCAACACCGCCTTATGGTCGAAGATGTTGATGATTTCTTTCATGTAGTCCAGTTCGAAGATGTCTTCAGATGCCGCCATCGCTTCTTCTTCCAGTTCTTCCTCTGTTTCCTCGTATAGCTCATCCTTGTACTCATGAAGCACGCTTTCTGCTGCCTCTTTGATGACAACCGCCTTTTCTCCAATACCGGTTATTTCTCCCTGTATTGCGTTTGGACGGGAAGCGTCAGTCACACGAACACTTACCGTGTCGCCGATGTTTAACTGGGCGAACTCATCAGAGGGATGTATGAAGATGCCATAGCCGTATTCTGTAACACCACAGAAGATATCATTCTTTGGATCGTAGTAGAATATGGTGCAGTCGGACTCTTCGCCGAAACTAACCTGGTCTTTGATTAGCCCGTCAATGAATGACACGGCGTCAAACATATAGGTGCGCACCTCGTCGTTTGGGCTGCCAACGGAATTCACCCTTGCCTTGAACAGGATAGGCTTGCCGTCGATGTAGAAAGAATCGATGTCCAGTTGTGGGTCGTAATGGAACAGACCGATGGAGCCTCCTTTCTGGTATGTGTCAATCCAGCCCTCGCCCTCATATTGGTCATCCTCAATTCTGCAGTAAAACCTGTTTTGGTGGTACTCGTCCTTCCAGAGCACTCTGATGGTGACAGTTGTGCCCACCTCTGGGGCAATCTTGCGTTGGGGGTGTATGGATGGCGTCTTCTTCTCCTCAAAAAGGGCGTTTTCAACTTTCTTCCAATAGTCTTTCCACATTCTTACCTTTGCCTTCTTTCCGATAGAGTATTTTCCGGGTTGGTCAAGGAATATCTGCAGGTTGAACCATCCAGGGAAATCCTGCGGGAGTATGTTCTTCTCTTTTGAGGCAGAAGAAGACCTCGCTATTGTTATGCTGTCGGCACTTACGGTGAAGCGCACGTTATGAGCCTCGTATGAGCGTGTGAGGAAGGTAGTGCTGCTTGCCTTGGTTGCCGCCATCTGGTATGCCAGGAGTTCCGTCTGTCTGAAATCCCTGCCCCATGAGAAGTCTTTCATCTTGTCTTCAGACACCACAAGGGTGGTGAAAGCCCTGTCTGCAAGCTGTTCGGCGAGGTTGTGGGTGTGGTCGTTGTCGCCAAGCACATTTCTGCTCCTTGTGAATGACAGATAGTGGAACAGCAGCGAACGGTATAATGCCACGTTTATGTCCTTGCCGTTGGTCATCAGGAGCAGATAGCATATAGAACGCACCATGCGGCTCAGCAGCAAGTTGTTCTGCTCGTTGTCGATTACTGCCTCGCGGTTTGTCTTCTCCATATTAGACATGACATAGAACTGAAGGAAGCTGGAGAAGGCATCGTTGAATGATGCCGTTTTCCATTCTTTTGCCTTTTCTGCGAGCAGGTCAAGGATGGCGTCGATCTTCTCTTCCAGAAGTTCCGGTTGGAGTGAGAACATGGCAATCAGCAGCCGCATCCTTTTGTGTGGGTGGTAAATATATCCTGAATTGCGGATTTTCCTGAGTATCAGGTCTGTCTCTTCGCTGCATTTCTTTTCGCCGATAAACGAAAGGCATTCAAGATAAGTTTCAGACATCGTCACCCTGTCGGCAATCCATGTCTGGAAATTTTCCCTTTCCGACTCGTTGAACTGATGCAGATAATCGGAATCTTCAAGCAGATAAAGGCAAATTCTGTGGTAGCATGAGAGTAGAATTTCTTTGTTTTTATTTGAAAGGTTCGGCCATTGTTCCACTTCCACGATGGCTGTTATCGCCTTTATCACCCATTCCGGATTGCCTTGTTCATAATATTCCCTTGCCTCTTCAAATCCGGGATTGGTCGCAAAACTGTACAGGATAAACCTTTGATACCTTTCTTCGATGCCGCTTTTCCTCAGCAGTTCCTTGGGGCTTATGCAGTTTACAATAACGTCCTTTTTCGTGTTTTCAAGTATCAGAATCATCTTGTTCAGGCTTGGCCTTGACACCATACATCTGATTTTCTGGTTTGGCACTAAGAATGTGTTCTTTTCACATTTTATTCTGAAGGGCACACCATTGTAATCCCTTATGTCATAATACCTGAACTCGTTATTCGGATTATAGGCTTCCTTGTTTACAATGAATGGGTAAACCTTTCCAGATATATAAATGTCTTCGAACATCCGGGCGAAGTTTTGCACGAATACGATGTTGTCGCCGTGTATGTCTTTAACCATACATGGCAATTCCTCCATTTGCAATACTTTTTTGTCGGATTTCTGGAAATCGAACATTCGGATTGCATACTCCCTGTTGTTGGCGTTTACGATGAAGAAAGTGTTGTTGCCTTCTTCCCTTAAGGCTTTGATGGGCAGCGTGTAGAATTTGCCCTTTTGAAATGTCTGAACTGTCATTGTTGTTTGATTTAATGGTTATTGCTTATTATTGAAATTTTAGGTTGTGCTCCAATCTCGATGAAGCTAAAATCCGCTTTCCTTGTCTCGGGATTTGGGATAATGCAAATTTACGGATTTTATCATTAACTTGGTTCGGTTGTGGAAGAAAAAATACGGATGAGGTCTTGCCGTGTTTCCTTTAAGCGGTCATTTCAATTGTTTATTTTGTTGCATCATACATAGACAAGTAAGCGGAGGATGGGGTGATGTGGAGTCACCTCATCCTTTTGCCTTTTATTGCCTATGCTATTTTTCTTCCCTATTTTCCCAAAGACTTGAACATCTTGGTGATGCACTTTTTCTTCTGTTCCATGTTTGGGTGAACATAGAGATTAAGGGTTGTTGTGATGTTGGTATGACCGAGCAGTACGCTTACGGTCTTGTAGTCGCAGTTGCTTTCAATGCAGCGTGTGGCAAAGCTGTGGCGCAGTCCGTGATATTTTAGTCGAGGAATGTCAAGATGCGCCATCAACCGATGATAATAGTTGCGATAGGTGCGAGGTTCGGTTGGTTTCTCCTCATTGGTCAGCACATAGAAGTCTGTATTTACCACCTTTTTCAGTGGTTTCACCATCGCCAGCAGTTCCTTGTTCATCGGTATCTCACGGCATGAGTTCTTGGTCTTGGGTGTGTTGATGACCAACTCCGTGTGCTTGCGTTCGCCCTCCACAATGTAGATGCGTTCAATGGTGCGGTTCACGGTAATTGTGCCGTTGTCGGTGTTGATGTCCGACCATTTCAGACCGCAAATCTCTCCGATACGCAAGCCTGTGGTCAGACTTATATAGATACCAAGGTTGCGGAATGTGAAGTTCTGTTTGATGAAATCGAGGATCTTCTTGTGGTGTGCCACCGTCAGCACCTCTATTTCCTTGTTGGTCTCTGTCGTGGGGTATTTGATATCCCACTCACAATAGTTCATCCATTCGTTCTTTACTCCGAACTTCATCACCATTTTTAGGACAATCAAGATGTCCTTCACCGTTTTGATGCTGAGTCCGCCATTGAGTTTCTGCAAAACGAACTCCTGTACAAGTTTCTCACTCAGAGCCTCACAATCGCCAAATGATGGCAGAATGTGGTTCTCCAAAACCAACGCATAAGCAGCGTATGTAGACTGCTTTACGTAGCGTTGCTTGTCACTTTTCCAAACCAACGCAATTTCCCTAATTGTTTTTTTTGTCATTGTAATCCTTAATTTTGAAGGTGTACATAATAATTAGAGAAAATAGACCTCTTATGTCCCAAATCTCAGATTTAAGGGGTTTCAGGGAGAGTGGGTAAAAACAAAATTTGGTGATATTGCAACAGGTTTTGACTATGGCATGAACACTGCTGCAAAAAACTATGATGGTGTAAACAAATATATTCGTATCACGGATATAGACGAAGCATCATCCACTTACACAGATAAGGACATCGTTTCTCCAGATGGGATTTTGACAGATAACTATCTTGTGAATAATCGTGATATATTGTTGGCAAGAACAGGAGCGAGTACTGGCAAATCTTACTTGTATTTTTTTTATCGTAATTATGGCTATTGCCATTTCGCTTACAAAGATAACTGATTTTTACGAGAAAACACAACTACAGGGTTGTTCTTTTTCTGCGTAAATGAGACAAAATTGTGCAATTGACTTGCTTTTTGTGGCGAACAGAATCAGGATAATGTTGTCTTCCTTCCGTATGGCTTTTTATCGCGCACACGTATAAGTTTCATCAGCCTAAAGTGTCAAAGTATCATTCCTGGGGCATCAGCTTGCATAAGTCCTTGAACACAAGGATTATATGAAAATGATACTTTTCTGAATAATTTACAGAAAAGTATCATAAAAGTATCACAAAAGTGTCATTGTATGGAAATTATTTCGTATATTTGCAGTGCTAATGCGATAAGATATAGATACAGGATATTCACGGTTAAATGACCGTTTTTATTTTTAATACAGATTTTGCAAGTTGAAAACTTGCGTCATTAATTCATTAATTATTTCAACCATGAAAAACATCAAGATTCTTGAACAAGCCTTTAAAGAAGGCAAGACTCCAAAGGGAATCGTTTATTGCTTCCTGGAGCAGTGTGAGAAGAAGACGGAGTGTCTCCGTTATCAGTGTACCAAATGCAAGAACCGGGCAATCAGGCTGGACTATGCTATGTTTCCTGACGTTTTGGCTGATGGAGAGTGCAAGTGGTTCGTTCCTCTGCGTGTGGTGAAAATGGCATGGGGATTCGATTCGCTCTTCATCGATGTCAAGGTGCGTGATGCCCAATCCCTGCGCGAGACGATGAAGGAATATCTCGGCAGCGACAGCCAGTATTACCGCTATAAGCTCGGTCAGCTCAAACTCAATCCCAACCAGCAGGCGCATATCAAGAAGCTCTTTGCTGAATATGGATACGAAAACGTGGACTTTGACAATTATTCCACAGAGATAGATTTCCATAACAGATGATTCCGGATTTCCCCCACACCGTGGGGAATGAAACCCCACATTGGGGGGAATCGTTCCCCACGCCGTGGGGGAAATTCAGGATGCTTAAACCCGAATTACTCAAGTAAAACAAATTTTTGAAAAATACTATGAAGATAACAATTCGACATACGGATAATAAAAACAAGATGGTGATGAGCCACTGTTCGATAGACCGCTTGCTGTCACGCATGACAACCGATGATTCCCGTCGTACGGTGATGCGCTTCAGAGAGGTGGCGCCATATAGAGACCGCAAAATTCATAATTACGACGATATGCCACAGTGGAGACATGTATATCCCGGAGCGGAACTGAAGCGGGATGACAATGACAATATGGTGATGAAATGCTGCAACGGGATAATCACCTTGCAGTTTGGAGATGTCACAGACCGCGATGCTATAGAGAAAGTGAAGCGTGCCGTAGCTTTCGTCCCGTCCACTATGGCAGCCTTTCAGGGAGCCGATGGCATGAGCGTGGTGGTGCTGGTGAGATATGCCGGGGCAGACGGCAAGTTGCCTTCTGCAGAAGAAGAGGCAGACCGCCAGTATCGTATTGCCCACCAACGCATACTGCCGATATACAGGGCAGTGGTGAACGTGCCGTTGCGCGGCGGCGAACCGTCTCTCTTCGACAGTTTCCTTATGACCGTGGATGCAGAGCCATACTACAATCCCGATGCTGTGGCATTGCGTATCGACGACAGTAGCGGAGTGCAGCCCATGTCGTCGCCCGTTTCGTTGGGCGATATTGAAGATGAACCCTATGCGGACGACAATGAGGAAGCGCAGAAAGAAGACAATGGCGTGCGAGTGAATATCGTTAGGATGATGAGGCTGCTGCGTAGCCGTTATGATTTCCGCTATAATGTGGTGATGAAATACGTGGAATACCAGTCAAAGGAAAAGCCATGGTATGGCTATATGCCGGTGGAGCCGAGGGTGCAGAAGCGTATGACTCTCGAAGTGCAGTTGGCGGATATCCGTGTCAGCATCAAGGATGTGCGTAATTTTCTGGAGTCGGACTATATACAGAATTATGACCCGATAAGCGACTTCCTGCAGGAGTGTAACGGCAAGTGGGACGGCAAAGACCATATCCGTGAGCTGGCACGCACCGTACCTACATCCAATCCGCATTGGGAAGACTGGTTCTACACGTGGTTTCTCGCTATGGTGAGCCAGTGGCAGGGCACCACCTTCCGCCAGTATGGCAACTCCGTGGCACCGCTGTTGATTTCCCGGCAGGGATACAACAAGAGCACCTTCTGCCGCCGCCTTCTGCCGCCGGAACTTCAGTGGGGCTACAACGACAACCTCATACTCTCTGAGAAACGTCAGGTGTATCAGGCAATGTCGCAGTTTCTGCTTGTCAATCTCGACGAGTTCAATCAGATTTCACCCTCTGTGCAGCAGGGGTTCCTGAAGAACCTCATACAGTTGCCTACGCTGAAGATAAAGCGTCCCTATGGCAGTCATGTGGAGGAGTTTCCGCGCCTCGCCTCGTTTATAGCCACGAGCAATCTCACGGATATCCTTGCCGACCCGTCGGGCAACAGACGCTTTATCGGAATAGAGCTCACCGGACCCATAGATGTGAGCGTCCGCCCCAACTACCGCCAGCTCTATGCCCAGGCGTTGGCGGCATTGAGGGATGGCGAGAAGAGCTATTTCGATTCCGAACAGGTGCGCCTCATCATGCATAGCAACTGTGAGTTCGAGGTCATGTCGCCCACCGACCAGTATTTCAACATCTATTATGAGATTGTTGACGACGAGAATGAAGGCGAGTGGCTTACGGCAGCAGAGATCTTCGATTTCCTGAAGAAGACCGTAGGTTCGTCGCTGAAGGTGAATTCGCTGATGGGATTCGGCAGACGCCTCGCCAACATGGCAGATATCCGTCGCAAGCGTTTTGCTTCAGGAATGAAGTATCTGGTGAGAAAAAGAACGTGATTTCGCCCGATGATGATACTTCATACCCGTTTGTGATACTTTTATGCTACTTTTCTGTAAGGAAAACAGAAAAGTAGCATTCTCTCAATATGTTGATAGCGAGATAGTTACGCCCATTTCGATACCCCAAAATGATACTTTGACACTTTCGGGCAGGAAAATGAATCCACGATATGTGCGGTTTTGCTTCGGCATGAAATTTGCTGATGACTTATAAAAGATTAATTTAGAGGAAAGGAGTTGACAATATGGCATTTATTGATTATTACAAGATACTTGGTGTGGACAAGACCATACCGCAGAAGGATGTGAAGAAGGCTTATCTGAAGAGAGCCAAGCAGTTTCATCCCGACCTTCACCCTAATGACCCCAAGGCAAAGGCAAAGTTCCAGGCGCTGAATGAGGCATACGAGGTGATAAACGATCCGGAGAAACGAAGGAAATACGACCAGTACGGTGAGCACTGGAAGGAGGCGGAAGCCTTCGGACGGGGCGCCGGACGAGGAGGAGCCGGTGGTGGTTTCTATGATGGCGAGGATGTACCGTTCAGCGGTTTCGATTTCTCAAGCTTCGGTTCCGGTACGGGCGGCTTCTCCAGTTTCTTCCAGAACCTCTTCGGAGGTGGTGGCGGAATGGGCGGCGGCAGAGGCAGCAGGATGCGCCAGAACTCGGGAGAGATGCAGGCAACGGTGAACATCGACCTTTATACCGCATTGCTCGGCGGAGAGGTGATGCTGCAGCTTGGCAACGGTTCGAAGATAAAGCTGAAGGTAAAACCGGAGACCCAGAACGGTACCAAGGTGCGTCTGCGTGGCAAGGGCTATGACCGTGGCGACGGAACGATAGGCGACATGATAATCACCTATAACGTGAAGTTGCCTACTAATCTCACGGAGCGGCAGAAGGAGCTGTTGCAGCAGATGAGGCAGGGTTGATGCTGATTGCCCTGATGTTCCACCAGATGGTTGTCTCAAAGAAACAATGGAATAATAGGATAGATAAATAAAAAAAAGACAAAGCGGCAAGCATGTGGATTGATTCCCGTTGCTTGTCGCTTTGCTTTTATTGTTTCCGTCAAATGTCTTTCAGTGGCATTTGCAGAGATATCTGTCAAGTCCAAATCGGTCATTCCAAGTAGGCTCTTATGACCGATGGGGGATGATTAGAATTCGCTCGTGAAGTGGAACTTGATATTCTTGAAGTCCTCCTGTGCCATAGACAACACATAGCCGGAGTCGGCAAGGAAGACATCGCGGCCATCCTTGTCTTTCGCCATATACTGATATTTGCGCTTTTTGAAGTTCTCCAGTTCTTCCTCGTCGTCGCTCTCTATCCAGCATGCCTTATACAGGTGTACCGGTTCCCAACGGCATTTGGCGTTGTATTCGTTCTCCAGACGATATTGTATCACCTCAAACTGCAGCTGACCGACAGTACCGATGATCTTGCGGCCATTGAACTGGTTTATGAACATCTGTGCCACACCCTCGTCCATAAGCTGGTCGATACCCTTGTTGAGCTGTTTGCTTTTCATAGGGTCGTCGTTCTCGATGTATTTGAACATCTCAGGAGAGAATGAAGGAAGACCGCGGAAGTGCAGCTGTTCGCCATCCGTCAGCGTGTCGCCAATCTTGAATATGCCGTTGTCTGGCAGTCCGACGATGTCGCCAGGATAAGCCTCCTCGATGGTGCTCTTGCGCTGAGCCATGAATTGGGTGGGGGAGGAGAAACGTACCGTCTTGCCCATTCTCACGTGGAGATAAGGTTTGTTGCGTTCGAACTTTCCGCTGCACACCTTGCAGAATGCGATGCAGGAGCGGTGGTTAGGGTCGATGTTTGCCGTTATCTTGAAGATGAAACCGGTGAACTTCTTCTCTTCCGGCTCTACTATTCTCTCCACAGCCTTTGTGGGGCGTGGACTTGGAGCAATCTCCACGAAGCAGTTGAGCAGTTCCTGAACACCGAAGTTGTTGAGGGCCGATCCGAAGAATACCGGGGCTACCATGCCCTTACGATAGTCTTCTACGTTGAACTCAGGGTAGACACCCTCCACCAGTTCCAGGTCTTCGCGCAGTTTCCCGGCATCCTGTTCGCCGACATGCTTGTCGAGCTCTTCGCTGTTGATGTCAACCTCTACTTTCTCCGTAACGCGCTGTTTGTCAGGCGTGAAAAGGTCGAGCTTGTTCTCGTAGATATTATAGACACCTTTGAACTTCACACCCTGGTTGATAGGCCATGACAGAGGGCGCACCTTTATTTCCAGTTCATCTTCCAGTTCGTCGAGAAGGTCGAATGGGTCTCGTCCCTCGCGGTCCATCTTGTTGATGAAGATTATCACCGGTGTATTGCGCATACGGCAGACGCTCATGAGTTTTCTCGTCTGCGTCTCCACACCCTTGGCGCTGTCCACTACGATGATTGCGGAGTCAACGGCAGTCAATGTGCGGTAAGTGTCCTCGGCAAAGTCCTGGTGACCAGGGGTGTCGAGGATGTTCACCTTGTAGTCTTTGTAGTCAAACTCCATAACGGAGGTAGACACGGAGATACCACGCTGCTTCTCGATGTCCATCCAGTCGGAAGTTGCGGTCTTGCGGATTTTGTTGCTTTTCACGGCACCAGCCACCTGTATCTGTCCTCCGAAGAGGAGAAATTTCTCCGTCAGCGTTGTCTTACCGGCGTCAGGATGGGATATGATGGCGAAGGTTCGCCTTCTTTCTATTTCGTTAGCCATATTCTTTGTTGAAGAGTGATGAATGGATGAAAGACGATATTGGGATTTTTCATTGTCTTTTTATTATTCATCCAGCATTATAAATGTATATAGTTAATATTATCTTACTTTTTTCAATGCACCCATATTTTCCATACATGCCATGAGACTGTCAGTCCAATATGGGATTTTTATTCCGAAGGTGTTCTTCACCTTTGTCTTGTCGAACACGCTGTAGGCAGGACGTGTCACCGGACTTGGGAATTCGCTGCTGTGGCATGGCTGAATGTCGCAGCCGTTGTTGCCTGCCAGTCTTGCTATCTGTATGGTGAAGTCGTACCAGCTACATACTCCCTCGTTGGAGAAATGGTAGATGCCATAGTTGTTTTCATACAACTTGTTGTCGATGATATGACCTATCAGCTTGGCAAGGTCTAAGGCGTAGGTCGGAGTGCCGCATTGGTCGAACACCACTTTCAACTGAGGCTTCGTGGCGGTGAGGTTGAGCATCGTTTTCACGAAGTTCTTTCCGAACTCAGAGTATAGCCATGCCGTGCGCAGTATGATATGCTTCACTCCGGTGGCGATGATCTTCTGTTCGCCGTGCAGCTTGGTCAGTCCGTAGACACCGGTCGGAGTTCCTTTCTGGTCCTCCTTGCAAGGAGTGTTGTATGGGTCGGCGCCGAACACATAGTCGGTGCTGATATGTATCAGCAGTCCGTCAACCTCCTTCATTGCCTTGGCGAGATTTTCCGGAGCTGTCGCGTTTAGCGTTTCCACGATATCGCCAGCGGTTTCCGCAGCGTCAACATTTGTCCATGCGGCACAGTTTATGATGCATTTGATGTCGTTCTCGCTCACCATCTTTCTGATGTCGTCGATTGATGTTATGTCGAGATGCGTGTATCCATCGCATACGTCGGTGAAGATGTATTTGTCTTCGCTCCCTTTTGCCACGATTTGCATTTCGTTGCCGAGCTGACCACCGGCGCCGGTTACCAATATGTTCATGATTGCTTGTTTTTTGTTGCTGATGAGTCGTTGAGGATGTGTGAACCTCTTATGTTGTCGATGGTGCAAACCGTCGGAGAAATTCTTATTCCAGTTCCAGTTCGCCCTTCTTGTCCTGAAGGTAATAGTCGGAGAGCATGCCGATGAAGGTCGTTATTTCCTTTATGGCATGTTCCGTGTCAGGGCTGACGGGCTTCTTCTGCAGTCGGAGCATCATTACTCCGTATAGGGCATTGAAGCATGTCTCTATCTCGTCCTCATCCTTGGCGCCACGTTTGCGCAGTTCAACGATGAAGGGCAATACCCTGTAATACTCGCTGTTGTAGAAAGGAAATTTCGGTGAGGCAAGAAGCGTGCTGCTCAGTTCGGACAACTGCTGTATCACGATCTTGTTGATCTGCAGATGTCCCTTCTCCCGGCAGCCCTCGGTGTTCATCATCGTGATGAGATTGCCATACCAGTCTGTCATTTCCTCTTTCTGTTCCTCGGTATAGTCGAAGCGGTCTATATACTCGTGCTTTATCCTCGACAGCGAGCATCCGTATGCCCTTATGATATCTTCTATCTGCCACATATATAGCAGATATTCAGCTATGCTCTTCTTTCTTAATTCCTGAGATATGAACATATATTTATCAAGTTATTGAAGGTTGTCAATAGTTTATCGTTGGCAGGGTGTAAAGGTTGAACACCGTGCCGATGAGGACGATGATAGACATCACTATGACGATGCTGCCCACCACCTTGTTGATTATCTGAATGCCGTTGGTGTCGAAAACCGCACGGATCTTGTCTACGAGCCATGTCAATCCATACCACCACAGCATCGCACCGCCGATAATGCCGATATATCCGGCACACATCTCGACTGGATGGTTGGGGATTATGAATGCAAACTGGGCGAAGAGTCCCATCATGAGCATTATGATGAGAGGATTGGAGAATGTGACGAGGAATGCCGTGATGCAGTTGTGGATGAGAGAGCCCTTGGTGCCACGGTTGCTTACGTGAACTTTCTTCATCGGGTTGCTTCTGAACGAATAGATTCCGAATATCATGAGGATGATACTTGCAGAAATCTGCAATATGTACCGATAGTGGGAATTGCTGATGAAGTCCATGACGAAAGACATTCCAAGACCCGTTATAAGGGCGTATATGAAATCGCTGACACAGGCGCCGATGCCTGTCACGAAACCGAACCATCTGCCTTTGTTGAGTGTGCGCTGAACGCAAAGCACTCCTACCGGGCCCATCGGGGCTGATACAAGAATACCTATTGCAACTCCTTTCAGGAGTAGATCTAATATGTTTATATGAAATGGAAATGGCATAGTGGGTGCAAAGTTCCGCAATTTTCACGAAAAATACAAATTTTGTAACATAAACTTTCCAAACGACAGTTAATTTGAACGCTAAGATGATGTATATCATTGATTTAGATTATTGAAGAGCGTTGATTGGGAAAAAAACTTTTTTAGAGGTTGGCGTTTATGGCGAATTCAATTATCTTTGCAGAAAATAAGCTTCGGCTCGGGATAAGAAATGAATGTCTTCATTTCATTCTCCTCTCGCCTTGCATTATCTTTGCAGAAAATAAGCTTCGGCTCGGGATAAGAAATGAATGTCTTCATTTCATTCTCCTCTCGCCTTGCATTATCTTTGCAAGAGAAACAATTTATCAGACTAAATATCATCAACTAAAAATGGAAGCACAGATTACAAGAAGACCTTATACTATAGGTCTTGATCTCGGAGGAACAAATGCCGTTTTCGGCATCGTTGATGCTCAGGGAAATATCCTGGAGCATACGTCAATAAAAACACAGCAATACAGTACGGCGGAGGATTTCGTGAACGCCGGAGTTGAAGCTCTTATGCCAATCGTTGACAAAGTGGGAGGAATAAACAAAATCGAAGGAATGGGCATCGGAGCGCCAAACTCCAACTTCTACGACGGTACGATAGCATACGCCCCAAATATTTCGTGGGCGCATGAATGCGTTGTGCCTTTCGCTAAGATGTTCAGCGACAAGTTATCTGTCCCAGTGGCTATAACAAACGATGCCAATGCTGCAGCTCTCGGCGAGATGACTTATGGCGTGGCAAAGGGAATGAAGAACTTCATCATGATTACCCTTGGCACGGGAGTGGGGGCTGGTATCGTCATCAACGGACAGATGGTGTATGGTTCTGACGGTATGGCCGGTGAGCTCGGTCACGTCATCATGCGCAGAGAGAATGGCAGAACTTGCGGTTGTGGCAGAAAGGGATGTCTTGAGGCGTATTGCTCTGCTACAGGAGTGGCACGCACGGCAAGAGAATTTCTGGGAACATCCAACGAACCATCGTTGTTGCGCGACATGAATCCAGAGGAGATCACATCTCTGGATGTTTCAAAAGCCGCTGCCAAAGGCGACGCTCTCTCTCTCAGAGTGTATGAGTTCACTGGAAAGATGCTCGGCGAGGCTTGTGCCGACTTCATGACATTCTGCAGTCCGGAGGCATTCGTGTTCTTCGGCGGACTGACAAAGGCTGGCGACTTGCTTATGAAGCCATTGATAAAGGGTTATGAAGAGAACGTGTTGGGAATTTTCCGTGGAAAGGCAAAATTCCTTGTCAGCTCACTCGACGGCGCCGGTGCTGCAGTTCTGGGCGCAAGTGCGATTGCCAAGAATATTGAACACTAATTTTTAATCAACTATCAATCGGTTGCGGAGTGTAGCATTAAAAAAACGCTCATTGTCGCAGCCGATTGCTTTTTTTATTTGTTTTAAAGTGAAGAACGACAACGTAAAAGCATTGTTTTTCGATATAGACGGTACGCTGGTAAGCTTCAAGACACACCAGATACCACAGTCTACTGTCGATGCCATAGCCCAGGCAAAGGCTAATGGGGTAGGAGTGTTCATCTCTACGGGCAGACCGTTGCCTATAATTACGAATCTGAAGGCTATAGAACAATACATAGATGGATATATAACGACCAATGGAGCACTCTGCATAGTGGATGGCAAGGCGATATGCTGCAATCCAATCCCCATGGCAGATGTTGATGTCATGATGGCGGATGCCGAAAAGAATGACTATACCTGCATCGTGGTTGGTGAGAAGAGAATTGGCGTGTATAATCCCAAACAGGTGTATTATGATGTGTTCGTGAGGGATCTCGCTGTCCAGAATATCGATATGGCTATTGATGTGAAGGACATTATGAGGAATGAGCAGATTCTTCAGCTTACGCCCTTCTTCTCTGCGGAATATGAAAAGGAAATCATGGAAAAGATGCCGGGCTGCGTGTCGGGACGTTGGAATCCTGCATTTACGGATATTACGGCAGAGCAGGCTGACAAGGGAAAAGGACTTGAAGCAATGGCGCAATATCTGGACCTCAACATTTCGGAAACCATGGCTTTTGGCGATGGCGGAAACGATGAGTCGATATTGCGGCGTGCGGGAATCGGTGTGGCAATGGGAAATGCCGGTAACGAGGCGAGGGCTGCTGCTGATTATATCACTACCTCAGTTGATGATGACGGTGTGAAGAATGCGCTGGAGCATTTCGGCGTTATCTAAATCAGAAACTTGAGTATATTATTCTGATCTGGTTTGTGTATGTTCCGTTACCAGATAAAACAATGACCCCGGAGTATATGTTCCGAGGTCATAATTTTATTGGATAGTCTGTTTACTTTGCCATTTCCTTGATGTAAACATCGCGTTTCGGGAATGGCATTTCTATGTCGTTCTCGTTGAGCGTGTTGTAGATGCTCTCCATGATCATGCTCTCTGTAACTACCTGTTTCGTTACGTCAACCCAGCATACGAATTTGAAGTTTATGCTGTTGTCGCCGAATTCCTTGAACAGTACGCTTGGCTGTTTCTCTTTGTCGATATAGGGAATATGAAGTTTCTCGATGGCATCGGTAACGACTTTTTTCATTCTCTCCACATTAGTGCCATAGCCCACTCCGAAGTTTACTACAGAAAGCTCGTAACCATGGTTGCGGGTCAGATTCTTGTAGTTCTTGGTGAACAGCTGGGAGTTCTGGAATGCGATCACCGAACCGTCGGTGGCTTCTATCATAGTGCTTGTGTAGCTTATGCTGCTCACTTTTCCTCGAGTGCCGTCACACTCTATCCAGTCACCGATGTTGATACGGCCAGCCATTAGCGATATTCCATAGTATATGTTTTCGAGAATATCCTTGGATGCGAAGCCGACACCAGTGGACAGACCACCCGAAACGACAACCAGCCAAGTGTTGCTCACATGGAGAATGGCGAGGCTTATCAGCAGCCATGTGCCCCAGACTACAACCTGCACGATGTTCTTTCCCATCACGTTGCGGCTGGCAGCCGTGCGAGAGTCTATGTTCATCAGGTGCAGTCGCATGAATTCTATCGTTATATAACTGATATAAGCGAAAACAAACCATAGTGCCAATACCGTGGCAATGGATGATATGCTGACGCTGAAGTTGCTGACGTCGATGAAACGCGTGGTGAAGATGCGCATCATCTGGTCGCTGAGGTTGAAGACGTCGGCAGCCCAATATATGGAAATCAGTATGGAAGAGATTGCCATCAAGGGGATTATGACTTTCAGAAGCAGTCTGTATATCCATGTCTTGTTTATAGGTTTCTCCTCAAGATGATGCTTTGCGGCGTATTCGCTCATCCAACTTGCCAGGCAGCTGATTGTCAGGATGCAGGTGAGCTGCATTATCCACCAAATCAACATCTGCACGCTGAGGAGAGTGAATCCTATCCATGAGCACACGACGCTCGTCGCGAATACCAGCAATGAGATGTATGTCAGGAACATATCAGACCGGGGTATCTTCTCGTTGTGTCTTCTTATCACGTTCCATTGCCATAGTGTGCAGAGCAATAGGACCGGAGGGAAAATCAGGTTTACCAAGTCGTTAGGCACCAGCGTGATGCGGAATGTTATCACTATGAATCCCACCAGCGTTAGCGGTGAGTAGATGCGGAAGGCGCTCTTTATCTGTTTTCCGTCTACCCTCAGAAGTAGAGATATCAGGATTACGCCAAGCAGCCAGGCATATTCAACGAGCAGGTTGCTCGCCATGGTGATGAAATTCTGGTTCACCGTGCTGCGTATGATGCCGATAAGAATTGCAAATGTTATTGTGGATGTCGCCATCATGATGCACGGACGTTTCAGCATGAACTGTTCGGTGCGGAATTTCTTCGGCATCAGAAAGCGTATTGCGAGCATGTTCAGGAGAATGGCTATGATGCCATAGAAAAGTATGCTGACGAACAATCCGAAGATCATACGAGAGTCCCACTGCGAGTGGAGCTTCTTGGAAGAACGGTATTTGTCGTTTACCGTTTCGGTTGTCTTGCTCACTTGAGTGCCGAGATTGGCTAGGATACTGAAATAGTTTTCTCCGCCATTCCGGAATATGTTGTTCTGAATTTCACTGTATCTGCCGTTGGCATAATCGTTGAGGCTTTTCAAGTGATTCTCTGTCAGGTTGTAATACTTTATGTAGTCCTGCAGCATGGATTTGTTTTCCGTCATGTTGTTACGGATGCTTACCGCCAGGGTGAGACACACGTTGCGGTTTACCTTTGCCTTGTCGCTAAGAGCGAAGGTGGGCATGGAACTGAGCGAGTTTACAAGGCTGTCGTAGCGGGCGATTTCACTGTCCAATTGCGTGATATACGACCGGAATGGCAGAGAACTCTTGCGGAAATTGCTGAACTGGTCGGTTGCCTCATGACATGCGTAAGCAAGGTCAAAAACATATTCCGGCTTCTGAGAATAAAGCATGAGGGCATTTTGATTACTCTTTGCAAGAATGGAGAAGAGGTTCTTCCTTATCAGCTCACTGCTGTTCTTGTATTTCATCTGTCTCTTTTTCTGCTCTTGGTGATAAGTGGTCAATTCATTTCTGAGTATCGACAATGTGTTGTCA
The DNA here is from genome assembly GCF_041323955.1 of Prevotella pectinovora. Classification (NCBI taxonomy): domain Bacteria; kingdom Pseudomonadati; phylum Bacteroidota; class Bacteroidia; order Bacteroidales; family Prevotellaceae; genus Prevotella; species Prevotella pectinovora. The sequence continues at coordinate 1,438,122 of NZ_JBGLIV010000001.1, read as the reverse complement.
AGGTCTTTCTCCTTGAGCACGGCATTGCAAGAAATGGTGATTGTTATTGCGAACAGAAATAGTAAAAACAGTCTCTTCTTCATATTGTTCTTTATAAAATTATTGTTTGTCTTTTTTTGTTGTATTACAGTTCCCGATTTGATTTGTTTTTGCAGTGTCGCGTTTGTCGTCACTGGCATGCTGCAATCAGAAAAGCGATTTTCCGTTTTGCAAAGATAATGCATTTTCTTCAATGTTAAGTTTGCCAACTCACACTTTTTTTATTAATTTTGCCACGTTTTAATTACTACCATCAAATGTCAGACATTACCATCAATAAAGAATTGCCATTGACGCTTTTTGCCGACAGTGGCAGTACGAAGACAGACTGGTGTCTCGTTTCAGGCAGACAACCGGTATTCAGTTGTCATACACAAGGCATAAATCCTGCACATCAGACAGAAGAACAGATCAGAAATATCTTGGTAAGAGAGCTGCTGATGCAGTTCAGGGCCAACGTTGCGGAGTTGTGGCATGAAAGTCGTGGCAATGTTGATGTGCGTTTCTATGGGGCGGGATGTCGTGGCGAAGCAGCCAAATCGTTGAAGGCAATATTGGTGGGCTGTCTGTCTGTTGCAGATGGTAAAGTCTTTGTAGACAGTGACTTGATGGCTGCGGCTCATGCTCTTTGTGGAGGTGAGGAAGGTATTGCATGCATTCTTGGAACTGGAGCCAACTCCTGTTTGTTTGATGGCGAGAAGATAGTAGCCAATATATCACCGCTGGGATATATACTCGGTGACGAGGGTAGCGGGGCCGTTCTCGGGAAACTTTTCTTGAATGCCGTTTTCAAAGGCGGACTGCCGAAAACCTTGTGTGAGGAATTCTTTGAATCTACAAATCTTGATTTGGACGATATCATAAGGCGTGTCTACAAGGAACCGCTGGCAAACCGTTTTCTTGCTTCTTTGTCGCCGTTTATTTATAAACACCTCGATGTGCCGGAATTAGAGGCAATCGTCGTGGAAAACTTCAAGGCTTTCTTTGTCAAGAATGTTGACCGCTATGAAAGAAAAGACCTTAAAGTAAATGTTGTGGGTAGTGTGGCACATTATTACGAAAAGCAACTTGTCGAAGCAGCAAGACAATGCGGATATACCGTTGGGAAAATAATCAAAAGCCCGATGGAAGGATTGGTTGCTAACGTGTTGAAATGAAATATTAAAAACCTAAAAATCTATATCAAATGAAAACTTTCAAAATAGGCCTGCTGCCTAAGATTATCATTGCCATTGTCTGTGGTGTAGTGTTCGGAATGTTTTTGCCGGGAGAGGTCGTCAGGGTGTTCCTCACGTTCAACGGCATTTTCAGCCAGTTCCTTGGCTTCCTTATTCCATTGCTGATTCTCGGACTTGTTGCTCCAGCTATTTCCGACATCGGTCAGGGAGCCGGCAAAATGTTGATTGCCACTACAGCTTTGGCTTATTTCGCTACGGTGACATCTGGACTCCTGTCTTATGCGGTTAGTGAGCTTACGTTCCCGTCGCTTATTGACACACAGACTACGGCGGCATCGTTGGCGACGACAGAGGCGATGGCTCCGTTTTTTACCGTTGAGATACCAGCTCCAATGAATGTTATGACAGCCCTTGTGTTAGCTTTCACCCTCGGTCTGACAACGGCAACAATGCAGTCTGTGGCGTTGAAAAACGTTATGAAAGACTTCATGCAGGTAATCATCAAGACAATCAATGTGGCAATAATTCCACTTTTGCCGATATACATTTTCGCTATATTCCTCAATATGGCATACACCGGTGATGCAGCACGCGTATTGACAGTATTCGTGAAAATCATCGGAGTGATTTTCGTGATGCATATCTTCTTGCTCATATTCCAGTATTGTGTAGCAGGCGCATTTGTGGGAAAGAATCCGTTCAGACTCTTGGGACGGATGCTGCCGGCTTATTTCACAGCGCTCGGAACACAGTCTTCAGCTGCCACTATTCCCGTGACTCTCCGACAGACTATAGCCAATGGAGTGAATAAAAGCATAGCGGGTTTCGTCATACCTCTTTGTGCAACAATCCACATGTCGGGAAGCGTGATGAAAATCGTTGCCTGTGCCATGGCGCTCATGATGATGCAGCATATATCATACGATTTCGTCACCGTTATAGGATTCATTCTGATGCTTGCAATATCTATTGTCGCTGCTCCGGGTGTTCCTGGTGGAGCGATAATGGCATCTCTCGGTGTACTGGCTTCAATATTGGGCTTCACAGAGGCAGACCAAGCCCTTATGATTGCCCTATATATCGCAATGGACAGCTTCGGAACTGCATGTAATGTGACAGGTGACGGTTCTCTGGCTTTGCTGATAGACAAGTGGTTTGGAGGTAAGGATAAGTCGGAGAAATAATCTTATTTTACGATTTGTTTACCTTTCATTGCAGATTATAATATAAAATATGTATCTTTGCAAACGATTTTGACAGTCAAATTTTTTATTTAATAAAATATTTATGTATTTTATCCTATTTATTACCGTTATCTTGACGGCAGTTGTATTGGTTGTAGGAGCGTATGTAGTTGCGAAACTCATTGGCCCTAGGTCGTACAACCCAGTGAAGGGACAGCCTTTTGAGTGCGGTATCCCAACGCGCGGCACATCATGGGTGCCAATGCATGTGGGTTACTACCTCTTTGCCATTCTCTTCCTGATGTTCGACATCGAGACAGTGTTCCTATATCCATGGGCTGTGGCAGTCAGCAAGTTTGGTCCAATGGCTTTGTGTAGCATTGGATTCTTCCTCTTAGTGTTGGTGTTTGGCCTTGCTTATGCTTGGCGGAAAGGAGCGTTGGAATGGAAGTAAGAAAACCCGTTATCAAAAGCATTCCTTACAACGAGTTTAAGGACAATGACACTCTTGAGAAGATAGTAGACCAACTTCATGAAGGCGGTTGCAATGTGGTGCTCGGTTCCCTTGATCAGGTGATCAACTGGGGAAGAAGCAACTCGTTGTGGTCGCTCACATTCGGTACCAGTTGCTGTGGTATCGAATTCATGTCTGTGGGTTGTGCGCGCTATGACTTCTCGCGTTTCGGATTTGAGGTGACACGAAACTCTCCACGTCAGGCAGACCTTATCATGTGTGCCGGTACTATCACCAACAAGATGGCACCGGTATTCAAGCGTCTTTATGATGAGATGGCTGAGCCAAAGTATGTCGTTGCCGTCGGAGGATGCACCATCAGTGGCGGACCTTTCAAGAAGAGCTACAATGTAGTGCGTGGTATCAATGAACTCGTGCCTGTTGATGTGTATATCCCAGGCTGTCCTCCACGTCCTGAGGCAATTCTCTATGGTATGATGCAGCTCCAGAGAAAGGTTAAGATCGAGAAGTTCTTTGGTGGCGCTAACCACAAGATGACAAAGGAGGAGAAGGAACTTTCAATGAGCAAGGGAGGTCTCCGTGGATTGAGCAACGAGAACCTTCAGGATTCTCAGAAGCTCGGACATCCGGAGCCAATCATCGTGACTGATGTTCCCGCTGATTTCAAAGTCGGCGACCTCGCTGATTCTGAGAAAAACCAAACTGTATAATATAATAAGGTATAAGACATGAAACTGAATAATATAGAACTCACTTTCGAAAACTTCGCCAATGAGATGGCCAAGCTGAAGAACGAGAAGCATTTCGATTACCTTGTTACTATAATCGGTGAGGACTTCGGTGAAGAAGGTCTGGGTTGTATCTACATTCTTGAAAACACTCAGAACAATGAGCGTTGTTCCGTAAGGACAATAGCCAAGAAAGTGGATGGTAGCGATGTTATCCCTACCGTAACAAACCTCTGGAAAGCCGCAGACTTACTTGAGCGTGAGGTATTCGACTTCGTAGGAATCAAGTTCCTTGGACATCCAGACATGCGCAGACTCTTCTTGCGTACTGATTTCGTGGGACATCCATTGCGCAAGGACTTTGATATGAGTCCGGAAGCAAACAAGTTCCCTCTGACTGATGAGCCAGAGGACGATTTCACAGTAGAGTATTCACTCGACAAGGATGGTCATTTGGTGGAAACAAAGCATCGCTTGTTTGAAGAGGACGAATATGTAGTAAATATCGGTCCTAACCATCCGTCAACTCACGGTGTGCTGCGTTTGCAGACCGTTATCGACGGTGAGACTGTAAAACGCATTTATCCTCATCTCGGATATATCCACCGTGGTATAGAGAAAATGTGGGAGGGAATGACTTATCCTCAGACATTGGCTCTTACAGACCGTCTTAACTATCTCTCTGCAATGATGCATCGTCATGCTCTCGTGGGTGTGATTGAAGAGGCGATGGGAATCGAATTGTCAGACCGCATCCGCTACATCCGTACTATCATGGATGAGCTGCAGCGAATCGACAGCCACTTGTTGTTCTTGGGCTGTACAGCCCAGGACCTTGGAGCACTCACAGCATTCTTGTATTGCATGCGCGACCGTGAGCATGTGCTCAATGTGATGGAGGAGACAACTGGTGGCAGACTCATTATGAACTACTATCGTATCGGTGGTCTTCAGGCTGATATCGATCCTAATTTCGTTGAGAATACAAAGAAACTCTGCAAGTATTTGAGACCTAAGATTCAGGAGTATCTCGATGTGTTCGGAGATAACGTCATCACACATAAGCGACTTGAAGGCGTTGGTCCTATGGATAAGGAAAACTGTATCAACTATGCGGTGACTGGTCCTGCAGGACGTGCTGCCGGATGGAAGAACGATACACGTAAGCGTCATCCATACGATTGCTATGACAAAGTGAACTGGGAGGAGATTACCATGACAGGTTGTGACTCTATGGATCGCTATTATGTTCATATCAAGGAGCTTTATCAGAGTCTTGATATTATCGAACAACTTATCGACAACATCCCAGAGGGAGAATATTACATCAAGCAGAAACCAATCATAAAGGTTCCTGAGGGACAGTGGTATTTTTCTGTAGAGGGTGCAAGCGGTGAGTTCGGGGTATATCTTGACTCAAGAGGTGACAAGAGTCCTTATCGTATGAAGATGCGTCCGATGGGTCTTACTCTGGCAGGTGCTCTCGATTCGATGTTGCGTGGACAGAAAATCGCTGACCTCATCACAACCGGTGCGGCTATCGACTTCGTAATCCCTGACCTTGACAGATAATCGAAAAATGAATTAAGGGGTTGGAAACATTCGATGTATTCTAAACTCTAAAATCAAAATTTATATTATGTTTGACTTTAGTAACGTAACAATATGGTTCGACGCTCTTCTCCGCCAGACTATTGGACTTGGAGATTTCTGGTCGATCCTTATCGAGTGCATACTGGTTGGCGTACTTATTCTTGCAGGTTATGCCATACTTGCTATTTGCTTGATTTTCATGGAACGTAAGGTTTGTGCTTACTTCCAGTGCCGACTTGGTCCGATGCGTGTCGGTCCATGGGGTATATTCCAGGTTTTTGCCGACGTTCTGAAAATGCTCATCAAGGAGATTTTCACTGTAGACAAGGCTGACAAGCTGCTGTATTTCGTGGCTCCGTTCCTTGTTATCATTGCTTCTGTGGGCACCTTCTCTTTCTTGCCATGGAATAATGGCGCTGAGGTGCTGAACTTCAACGTTGGTGTGTTCTTGCTGACAGCGGTGTCAAGTATCGGAGTGGTTGGTATCTTCCTCGCCGGTTGGGCAAGTAACAACAAGTATAGTGTCGTTTCGGCTATGCGTGGAGCTGTTCAGCTCATATCTTACGAAATGTCTCTCGGCTTGTGTCTCATTACTGCAGTAATACTTACAGGTACAATGCAGGTGAGCGGTATCGTTGAAGCACAGGTCGGACCATGGAACTGGCTAATCTTCAAAGGTCATGTTCCTGCTATTATAGCCTTCCTGGTTTTCCTCGTAGCTGGTAATGCAGAAGCAAACCGTGGTCCGTTCGACTTGGCTGAGGCTGAGAGCGAGTTGACAGCCGGTTATCATACAGAGTATTCTGGTATGGGATTCGGTTTCTATTACCTTGCAGAGTATCTTAACCTCTTCGTGGTATCTGGAATCGCAACTACTGTATTCCTTGGAGGATGGGCACCTGTAAATATCGGTATAGAAGGTTTCGATGGAATCATGAACCTCATCCCTGGTATCGTATGGTTCCTTGGCAAGACTTTCGCCGTTGTTTGGTTGCTTATGTGGGTACGTTGGACTTTCCCACGTCTGCGTATTGACCAGATATTGAAACTTGAGTGGAAATATCTCATGCCGCTTTGTCTCATCAACTTGGTGCTTATGACTATCATTGTGGCATTTGGCTGGCACTTTTAAATAAGGAGTTTAAATAGATATGGAAGATAATAATAAATCATATTTTGGAGAAATTGGTTCTGCTGTAAAGACTCTCGCCATTGGTATGAAGACTACTCTTACTGAGTATTTCACCAAGAAGAGCACTGAGCAGTATCCTGAGAACCGCAAGACAACGCTCCATGTGTCGGCTCGCCATCGTGGTAGACTTGTTTTCTCACGCGACGAGAACCAAAACTACAAATGCGTTGGCTGCACATTGTGTGAGAAGGCTTGTCCTAATGACTCGATAAAGATTCTTACAGAGATGGTGGAGGACCCTGAGACGGGCAAGAAGAAACGCAAGTTGGTTGACTATCAATATGATCTCGGAGATTGCATGTTCTGTGAACTATGTGTCAATGCATGCAATTTCGGTGCCATTCATTTCACGAATGACTTCGAGAACTCTGTCTTTGATAGAGACAAACTCGTTCTTCACCTTGACAAGGAGGTATATACCGGAGGAAGCCTTCCTAACCTCATAGATGGTGGAGCTCCTCTTGAAATCGGTAAGTTTAACACCAAAACAAAATAAGGAGGACATAAGAAATGGCTAATATTATAATGTTTGGCATTCTTGCCGTAATAATTCTGGGTTCTGCTGTTATGTGTGTCGCTACAAAGCGTATCATGCGTGCAGCCACATTCCTGCTCTTCGTTTTGTTCGGTGTTGCTGGATTGTATTTTATTCTTGACTACACTTTCTTGGGTGCTGCCCAGTTGAGTATCTATGCTGGTGGCATCACGATGATGTATATCTTTGCTATTCAGCTCGTTAATCGCCGTACACTTCAGGGCTTGGTAGAGCATGTGAAAGGAAGCCGTGCCATTGGCGCTGCTCTTGTAACTCTCGCTGGCTTCCTTACAGTGACTATTGTTCTGCTCAAGAATGAATTCTTGTTCAGAGCATGTGAGGTTGCTGACGAGGAGGTTTCAATGAATGTCATTGGTGAGGCTCTTGTTGGAAGCGAGAAATACCAGTATGTTTTACCGTTTGAGTTCATTTCTGTATTCTTGCTCGCTTGCATTATCGGCGGCATCGTTGTGGCTCGTAAAGAAAAGGAGGATAAATAATTATGGTACCAGTAGAATGTTATTTTGTGCTTAGCGCACTTCTGTTCTTCATCGGCGTTTACGGATTCGTCACTCGTCGTAACTTGATAGCAATGCTTATCTCCATTGAGCTTGTGCTCAATGCTGTAGACATCAATTTCGCTGCCTTTAACAGACTGCTCTTCCCCGGTGAATTCGAGGGCTTCTTCATGACCCTTTTCTCAGTGGGCGTAAGTGCGGCAGAAAGTGCAGTGGCTATCGCTATAATTATTAATGTTTACCGTAATTTCCACAGCGATCAGGTGAACAGTATTGAAAACATGAAATATTAATAAGTTATGGATTATACATATTCATTGTTGATACTTCTCTTGCCATTGTTGAGTTTCCTCGTCATTGGCTTGCCCGATTTTGCGGGAAACAAGTATGCATGGTCGCATAAAACAGCCGGTCTTATCGGAACCTGTTCTATTGGATTGGTTACTGTGTTGAGCTATATCACAGCTTTCCAGTATTTCACAGCTCCGCGTTTGGCTGACGGAACTTTTGCGACATTAGTACCATACAATTACACTTGGTTGCCACTCGGTAATCTTCACTTTGATTTAGGTATCCTTCTTGATCCTATTTCAGTGATGATGCTGATTGTCATTTCCACAGTTAGCTTTATGGTGCACATTTATTCATTTGGCTATATGCATGGTGAGAAGGGCTTCCAGCGCTATTACGCTTTCTTGTCTCTCTTCACAATGTCAATGCTAGGACTTGTTCTGGCTACCAACATTTTCCAGATGTATATGTTCTGGGAGCTCGTGGGTGTCAGCTCATATCTTTTGATCGGATTCTATTATGGATTGCATGCAGCAGTTCATGCTAGTAAGAAGGCATTTATAGTGACTCGTTTCGCTGATATGTTCTTCTTGATCGGTATTCTCATCTTCGGATATTATACAGGTTCATTTAACTTCTCTTTCACTGGAACTGAAGTTCATATAGCAGAGGGAATGACTGCATTCACAACATGTGATGCTTCACGTGCTGCAGCCGCAGGAGGTTTTATTCTTCCTACAGCTCTCGTGCTGATGTTTATCGGAGGTGCTGGTAAGTCTGCCATGTTCCCACTTCACATCTGGTTGCCAGATGCTATGGAGGGACCTACACCTGTTTCTGCGCTTATTCATGCTGCGACCATGGTGGTTGCAGGAGTAGTGCAGATTGCTCGTCTGTTCCCTATTTGGATTGAATATGCTCCACAGGCAATGGAAATAGTCGTGTATGTAGGTGCGTTTACTGCTTTCTATGCTGCTGCTGTGGCATGTGCACAGAGTGATATCAAGCGAGTACTTGCATTCTCTACGATTTCTCAGATTGCCTTTATGATGGTGGCACTTGGCGTTTGCTTGCCAGGTCATCATGGTGCTGTTCTCGACAATCATGCTCAGCTTGGATATATGGCATCTCTATTCCATCTCTTCACTCATGCTATGTTCAAGGCTTGTCTTTTCTTGGGTGCTGGTTGTATCATTCACGCTGTTCACTCAAATGAGATGTCTGCGATGGGTGGTCTGAAGAAATATATGCCTATTACCCATGCCACATTCTTGATTTCCTGTCTTGCCATCGCGGGTATTCCATTCTTCTCAGGCTTCAGCTCTAAGGATGAGATTATCACTGCATGTTTTGAGCATTCTCAGTTCATCGGTTGGTGGATGACTGGTGTTGCCGCTATGACAGCGTTCTATATGTTCCGTCTTTACTATGGTATTTTCTGGGGTACAGAGAATAAGGAACTTCATGCTCATCACACTCCACACGAGGCTCCGCTGACAATGACCTTCCCATTGATATTCTTGAGTATAATCACCGTCGGCGTTGGTGTCTTCACTACGCTTGGTGGTTTCTTGGATTGGAGCTGGGCAAGCTTCGGTGAGATAGTAAGTGCTGCAGGTACTGCATATACAGTACATTTCGCTCCTCAGGTAGCTATCACTTCCACAGTAATTGCCGTTATTTCAATTGCTCTTGCTACATATATATATAAGGGTGAGAAACAGCCGATTGCTGACAAGTTGTATAAGACATTCCCTCGTCTTCATCGTTGGGCTTACAAACGTTTCTATATGGATGAAGTCTATATGTTCGTCACACATAAGATTTTGTTCCGTTTTGTATCTCGTCCGGTTCAGTGGATTGATGAGCATATCATCAATGGTCTCATTGATTTCAGTGCATGGGGTGCAAACGAAGCTGGCGAGAGTCTCCGTCCTTGGCAGAGTGGTGATGTACGTCAATATGCCGTTTGGTTCCTGACTGGAGCTGTTGCATTAACATTAGTATTACTTAGCATATTATAAGAACGATGAGTATATTAAGTATATTTGTAGTAATCCCAGTTTTGATGTTGCTCGGCCTTTGGGCTGCCCGTGACATCAAGCAGGTCCGTACGGTGATGGTCATAGGATCATCATGTCTGTTGGCAATGTCAATTTGGTTGACATTACATTTCATTGGAGAGCGCGCTGCAGGAAACACTGAAGAGATGATTCTTCAGTCATCTACAGTTTGGTTTGCTCCTCTTCACATCAACTATGCAGTTGGTGTTGACGGTATCTCTGTAGTGATGTTGCTTCTTTCAAGCATCATCGTCTTTACAGGAACTTTCGCTTCGTGGAAATTACAACCTTTGACGAAGGAATTCTTCATGTGGTTTACATTGCTTTCTACTGGAGTTTATGGTTTCTTCATCAGCATCGACCTTTTCACGATGTTCATGTTCTATGAGGTTGCCCTTATTCCTATGTATCTATTGATTGGTTATTGGGGATCAGGAAGAAAAGAATATGCAGCAATGAAGTTGACTCTTATGTTGATGGGTGGATCTGCACTTATCATCTTGGGTCTTGTTGGTATCTATTTCTTTAATGGTGCTTCAACAATGAACATTCTGGAGATTGCTCATAACAATCATATTCCTGATGCAGTACAGAATGTTCTGTTCCCATTCGTGTTCATTGGCTTCGGAGTGCTTGGTGCTTTGTTCCCATTCCACACTTGGTCTCCTATCGGTCACGGTTGTGCACCTACTTCTGTGTCAATGCTTCATGCTGGTGTGCTTATGAAACTTGGTGGTTACGGTTGTTTCCGCATTGCCATGTTCCTGCTTCCTCATGCGGCTCAGGATTTGGCTTGGATATTCCTTATCCTTACCACAATTTCTGTAGTATATGGTGCTTTCTCTGCATGTGTACAGACAGACTTGAAGTTTATCAATGCTTATTCTTCAGTCTCTCACTGTGGTCTTGTGCTTTTCGCACTACTCATGATGACAAAGGTATCTTGCACAGGTGCAATACTTCAGATGCTCTCTCATGGTTTGATGACAGCTTTGTTCTTTGCCCTTATCGGTATGATATACGGCAGAACACATACACGTGATATCCGCAAGCTCGGTGGTCTGATGAAGATCATGCCATTCCTTTCAGTAGGATATGTCATTGCAGGTCTTGCCAACCTTGGTTTGCCTGGTTTCTCTGGTTTCATTGCCGAAATGACAATTTTCACAGGTTCATTTGAAAATCCAGACACATTCCATCGTTGCTGTACGATAATTGCAATCACATCAATTGTTGTTACCGCGGTTTATATCCTGCGTACAGTAGGTTTCATCTTGTTTGAGAAAGTCAAGGATGAGCACTATCTCACATTGACAGATGCTACATGGGATGAGCGCTTTGCTGTTTGCTGTTTGATATTCTGTGTTGCAGGTCTTGGATCATTCCCATTGTGGGCTAGCAATGCAATTACAGATGCAGTGACACCAATTCTCCAAGTCGTTAACTTATAATTAATCAGTAGGACAAAATGGATTATAGTCAGTTTTTTAATATGATACCAGAGGCTGGCCTTATTGCAGTGCTGGTAATAGTATTCCTCGCCGATCTTATTCTGAAAGGTGAGAAGAAACATTCTGTGTTGAGCCTGCTGACAGGCGCTCTCTTCATTTGTCAGACAGCTCTCTGCTTCTATGCAGAACCAGCTTCTGTCTTTGGTGGATGCTATGAGTCAACTCAAGCAGCCAATGTTATGAAGATAATTCTTACAGCTGGTGCGTTCATCGTTCTGGTGATGTCACAGTCTTGGCTTGAGCGTGCTGACGTGAAGAACAAGGAAGGTGAATATTATGAACTCATCATTTCAACCCTCTTGGGTATGTATGTGATGATTTCTTCAGGACATTTCCTTATGTTCTTCTTAGGATTGGAAATGGCATCAGTTCCTATGGCATGTCTGGTGGCTTTTGACAAGTTCAAGAAGAATTCAGCTGAGGGCGCTGCCAAGTTTATCCTTACGGCAACATTTTCAAGTGGTGTAATGCTTTATGGTATTTCATTTATCTATGGTGCTGTCGGTACATTGTATTTTGGTGATGTAGCAGCACAAATCAGTGCTTCGCCACTGACAATTCTTGGATTGGTGTTCTTTTTCAGCGGACTTGGTTTCAAGATTTCTCTTGTTCCATTCCACTTCTGGACTGCTGATACCTATCAGGGTGCACCAACAGCAGTAACTGGTTATCTTAGTGTAGTTTCAAAGGGAGCTGCAGCGTTTGCTCTGATGACGATTCTTATGAAGGTTTTCGCACCGATGGTTGAGTATTGGGAATATCTTATGTATATAGTAATTCTGCTTACCATCACCATTGCTAACCTCTTTGCTCTCCGTCAGAAGGAGTTGAAACGATTCATGGCATTTAGTTCTATTTCTCAGGCTGGATACATAATGCTTGCTGTAATTGGAAACAGTGCTATGGGTCTTACAGCTCTCATGTACTATGTGTTGATTTATGTTGCAGCCAATATGGCAGTTTTCACTATTATCAATGTTGTAGAGACACGTGGAAATGGCAATACCAAGATGAACTGCTACGATGGATTCTATGGAACGAATCCAAAACTTTCGTTCTTGATGACCTTGGCGTTGTTCTCTCTTGCAGGTATTCCACCTTTCGCAGGAATGTTCTGTAAGTTCTTCGTGTTCATGGCAGCTGCTGAACAAGGTTCAACATTGGCATACCTTGTTGTATTCATTGCTTTGTTGAACACAGTACCAAGCTTGTACTACTATCTGAAGATTGTGAAGTGCATGTATATCAATCAGACCGAAACACCGTTGCCAACGTTCAAGAGTGACAACAATACTCGTTTTGCTCTTGCACTTTGTACTATAGGCATATTACTGTTTGGTGTTTGTAGCTGTGTTTATGATTGGCTGGCACAAGCAGCAGGAATGTGATTTATTTGATATAATAAAAAATGATGTCAAATTCAATATTGGATTTGGCATCATTTTTTTTATTGTTTTTTTTTGACATATTTTCAATTGTTTATTCTTATGTCAAAAAAATACATTACCTTTGCCAACCGTTCAGAAATAATTATTTCGAGTTAAACTAGTAAACAAATAATGAACATCCCTATAAGGTTTCTTTTACTCTTTTGTGTGTTGATTTGCAAGAGCTGTCTGCTTTCGGCTGTTAATGGACATGACTTGAATATTGTGATTCTTGGAGATTCAAACACCTCTATTGGTGGAGATGATTGTACGAACCCTAAAGGTTGGTCAAAATGGTTTGCAGATAAAATTTCTCCCAAGACATGTAAAAGCTATGCAAGAAGTGGTGCTACTTGGACGAATACTGTCAGAACCCGCTATGACATAGTAGAAAACACACAAGTCCTTTCAGACAACAATGTGATATTCAATCAGATGAACAGATTGATAACTGCTTGTGATAACCAACAGCAGCCTTCGCCAGACCTGATACTGATTGCTGCAGGTACAAACGACGCATGGTTTAACAGTAAGCGTCCTGGGATATTTTCGAAAACAGTAGAACAGGCATTCGGTACACCTAATACATTTAATGCACCTCAGAAAGTTTCTTCTGTAGTGTCTTTAGCAGGTTCCGTCAAATTGATTTGTGAGAAACTGATGTCCCGATTTCCTGATGCCCAAATAGTGCTCCTTTCACCTATGCAGACTACGAAAGCATCCTATGATATTATCAATAAAGTTGGAAATATTCTTGAAGAATGTGCCCATCGTATGTCAATTCCTATAATTAGGCAGGATTATATTACAGGTGTGTATTCTTCCAGAGAGATGAATGGCTATTTTTTGACAGTTGATGGCACTCATACATCAGAGAGAGGTGCTCGGCGAAACGGATATCTCATTGCCAATCATATTACTTCCTTGTTGTGCTATTAATTTACTTGTTTTAGTTTTCACGAAATCTTTTTCAAACATAATAATCTCAGCAAATGATATTTTCTGATCTCTTTTTTCTCTTCGCTTTCCTTCCGGCTTTCTTTCTATGTTATCTATTGGCAGCGGTCGGTGATAAGGAACTGTTTTCAAGTAGAGTTTCTGCTTTAGACCCGTCACAAATGGCATGTAGAAATGTTCTCAAGAATGCTGTTCTTGTTGTTTTCTCGTTGATTTTCTATGCATGGGGTGAACCAGTCTATGTGTTCCTTATGCTTTTCAGTTCTTTGATAAATTATATATCAGGTCTAAATATAGCTGGCAGGATGCAGTCAAGACGAAAGACTGCACTCGTTGTGGGTATAAGCTTAAACCTTTTGATGCTCGGCATATTCAAGTATCTTGGTTTCTTTGCGGGAATACTTTCTGATTTGGGGATGAATATCAAGGTCCCCAATATAGCTTTGCCTATAGGTATCAGTTTTTACACCTTCCAGTCTATTTCGTATCTTGTAGATGTTTACAGGAACGAATCTCCTGTTCAGCGTCGTTATCCAGACCTGTTGCTTTATATATCAATGTTTCCACAACTTGTTGCCGGTCCAATTGTGCGTTATGGTACAGTGGCAAATGAGATAGCCAATCGTCGTGTCAATAGCAGGGACATTGCAGATGGCTCATACCGCTTCCTTATCGGTCTTGGGAAAAAGGTCATCTTGGCAAATCAGCTTTCTGAGATTTCTGACCAATTCCTTGTCAATGGTCTGAATGATTTAACCACGACAGGAGCTTGGTTGGGTATCGTAGCGTTTACATTCCAGATATATTTTGACTTCTCTGGTTATTCTGATATGGCTATCGGACTCGGCAGAATGTTGGGTTTCCATTTCAATGAGAACTTCAACCATCCTTATTGTTGTGATACTATAACTGATTTTTGGCGTCGATGGCATATTTCGCTAGGTAGCTTTTTCAGAGATTATGTATACATTCCAATGGGAGGAAACCGTAAACATCAGGCCGTCAACATCCTTGTCGTATGGTTCCTTACAGGAATGTGGCATGGTGCGAGTTGGAACTTCATCATTTGGGGCGTATATTTCGGCATAATAGTGATGACGGAGAAATACACTCTGCTGAAAGTTAAGGACAACATACCATCTCCCTTGCTCCATTTATATAGCCTGTTGCTTGTAGTGATAGGATGGGGAATATTCTATTTTGATGATTTCGGCAGAATGCTCGTCTTCTTCAAGAGTTTCTTTGGAGGAGGCAAAACGTTTGATAGCTTTGTCACTCACAGCGCTTTTCTCGACCATTTCTGGATATGGGTAGCAGCTATAGTGTTCTCAATGCCGTTGCGCAAGACCGTCTCCTCTTTTGTGCTTCATAGACAAGAAGAATCATCGGTTCCCTCTGTTTACAATGCCATGTCGCTCATTGTAAAGACGGTATTCTCCGTTGTTATGCTTGTTGTATGTGCTGCACTACTCGTTGGTGCAACTAACAATGCCTTTATTTACACTCGTTTTTAATGATGAAATGATATATCAAATGAAAAGAATAAGACTAATCTTGCTTCTGTCTTTTGCTGCATGTTCAATAATGCCAGTGTTTTCACAAATTCAAAAGCAAGAATCCCAATATTCCAATGCGGATACAATTAATGATGGCTCCAAATATGAAGTACGCAGAGCGCGTGCCGGCATAATTGTAATAGACAACGGAGCCGAAACTCGGGCTTTCGAACCCTTTGGCGGAACACAAGTTGGAGCAATGTCATACGCAGAGATGGTAAACAGTTATAAGCAGGCATTTGGTGATAGCGTTGCGGTTTATTGTATGACAATTCCCAATGCAGTAGCTTACTATTGTCCTGAAGAACAGCGCTCATGGACAAATAATGAGAAGTCCGTTCTTGATAAGCTCTATGCAAACCTCGATAATACAATAATACCGGTGAAAATCTACGATGAGTTGGAATCTCACAAAAGTGAGCCTATTTATTCCCGTACAGACCATCATTGGGCTCCATTAGGTGCATATTATGCATCGCGTTGTTTTGCAAATGCTGCAGGTGTGAATTTTAGGCCCCTTTCATCCTATGATGCCAAGACGGTGCACAACTACGTAGGAAGTATGTACACCTTCTCTAAAGATATTGCCGTTAAGAATGCACCAGAAGATTTCGTCTATTATATGCCTCAGGGAATAGACTACAAGAGTTGGTTTATCAATTATACGTTGAGTAAAGGCAAGACGGTAGGTGAAAGTGCTCCTATTGAACGAAACTTCTTCATACATTATAAAGACGGTAGTGCCGGCGCATATTGTACCTTTATGGGAGGAGATACCCGTACTGTCAAGGTAGTGACAGGAAACAAGAATGGAAGACGGCTTATGATATTGAAGGACAGTTATGGAAATGCACTTCCTGCATATCTATTCTATGGCTTTGAAGAAGTGCATGTGGTAGATTTTCGTTATTTCCCTCACAGTATACGTAAATATGTTGCTGACAATTCAATAACAGATGTCTTATTTGCCAATAACTTGATACACGCTTGTTCGCCATCTACGACAAGGAAATATCTCAATATGCTGGCCCGATGAATGGAGGCTGGCTGTCGCTATTTAAGTAGGGTGACTTGCTTGAAAATGATTTGTAAGACAATTTGCTTATACTATAACAATATCAATTACATATATGACTAACGAGAGTTCAAAGAAATATTCAGCAGTATACATCGTTTTAATGAGCATTGCTTTCTTCTCAATAGCATTGGTCTTTAATTTCTTTCCTCGCAGTAAGGTGTCGGAATTGGAAAAAAGAGAACTTGCCGCTTTTCCAAAGTATACGGAAGACGCCTTGTTGAGTGGTGAGTTTACCAAGAAAGTCTCATCATGGTATAGCGACAGTGAACCATACCGTGATGTGTTGATGCAACTCAGTATGACGATAAAAGACATTATAGGTATAGCCCCGACAGAAAACAATGTCAGGTTTCATGCTGCAAAAACAACTGTGCCGGCAGATGACGAATACGATGATGCGTCGGATAGAAATGTTGGAGCATATAAGAATGAAATAACCGCTGACGATAATGCCAAGATTGCCAATGCCGGTATAATTGTAGTAGGAAAAGGTGATAAAGTCAGGGCGTTGATGGCCTTTGGCGGTAGCTCAAGAGGAGGTGGCCAATATTCTGAGGCTGCAAACAAATACAAAGAGGTTTTCGGTGATAAGGTACATGTTTATTGTATGGTGATACCTACAGCCGCGGAGTTCTATTGTCCAGACAATGCCCTTTCATGTACTCGTCCTCAGCGTCCGACCATTAACCATATATATTCTCAGCTTAGTCCGAAAGTGAAGGCCGTTGATATATATACTCCACTTGGCCAACATGCAAAAGAAGACATATATTTGCGTACTGACCATCATTGGGCACCTCTTGGAGCCTATTACGCCGCTCAGAAATTCGCTCAGGTCGCTGGCGTTCCTTTCAAGCCCCTCTCTAGTTATGAGCGTAAGGTCGTGCATGGATATGTAGGTAGCATGTATGGCTATTCAAACGACATATCTGTCAAGAATGCCCCAGAGAATTTCGTCTACTATGTGCCGAAGAATGTAAAGTATACCACTACATATATAGATTATACTGTGGATAAGAATTATCATGTTACTTCAGTAAGTAAACCTTACAAGAGCATATTCTTTTACCATTATAAAGATGGAAGCGGTGGAGCATACTGTACCTTTATGGGTAGTGACATGAGGATCACTCAGGTCAGGACGGGAATGAAGAACCATCGGCGCCTGATGATTCTGAAGGACAGTTTCGGCAATGCCATTCCTGGTTATCTCTTTTACAGTTTCGAAGAGATACATGTTGTAGACTATCGCTATTTCGGTCGTAATATGAAGAAATATGTGGAGGAGAACAAAATAACGGATATTTTGTTTGCCAATAATATCTTCAATGCTTATTCTCCTAAGATATACAAGCGTTATCTCAATTTTTTGACGCAAGGTGACAATGTTCTGGTTGCTCCTGCGACTAAAAGTAAGGCCGCAGTCAATGCAAAAGAAAAAACAACAGAAAATGATGCTCATGACAAAATGCCTAATGAAAAGCGACACAAGGAAACTGTTCCTGTTTCAGAAGGTGAGCCTAAAGTAGAGACCAAGTCTTCACATCAGGCAACGCCCAATGAAAAGGGGGATAAAGAATGAAAAACAAACAGGACATGAAAAGGGTGAATATGACCTTTTGCATGTCCTGTTTGTTTTTGATGTACTTTTGTGCAGACTTTCTGGTAATCATTACATACTCCCGTCTGCAGAATTAACAATTATGCCTTGTTGGCTTTCAGCAAGTCTCTGATTTCAGTCAGAAGCAGCTCTTCCTTCGTCGGAGTTGTAGCTGCTACCGTTTCCTCCTTCTTTTCTTCCTCTTTTTTCTTTCTTGCCATCTTGTTTATTCCCTTGATGAGCATAAATACGCAGAGGGCGATGATGATGAAGTCGAAAGTCGTCTGAAGAAAATTGCCATAGTTGATAGTGGCAGGCTGTAATCTCTCAATTCCAACGTCAACCGATGGCAGTGTTACTTTCAGATCTCTGAAATTGACACCTCCGATAAGCCATCCGATGGGCGGCATGATGATGTCGTTCACTATAGAAGATATGATTTTTCCGAAAGCGCCACCGATAATCACACCGACTGCCATGTCAACGGCATTTCCTTTTACCGCAAACTCCTTAAATTCATTTATAAATTTGCCCATATATTATTTTTATATAATTTAATAATTAAAGTTGATGCAAATATAGATATTTTTTGTAACTTTGCCGCCGTTAAAGAGGGAAAAGTTTAAAGTGGATGCTAATCTTCTCTTTTATATAATAGTAGAATTCAGGTATAACTGATTAGGCATGTAATTTAAAAGAAATATTTTATTATTTTCAACTTAAAATAAACATTACAATGATTAAGATTGGTATTAACGGTTTTGGTCGTATCGGCCGTTTCGTTTTCCGCTCAACATGTGAGGCTGAGAACGCAAAAGAAGTTCAGGTTGTAGCTATCAACGATCTTTGCCCTGTAGATTACATGGCATATATGTTGAAGTATGATACAATGCACGGACGTTTCAACGGTACAGTTGAGGCAGATGTTGAGAAGAACGAGTTGATCGTTAACGGAAACCACATCCGCGTTACTGCTGAGCGTGATCCTGAGAACTTGAAGTGGGACGAGGTAGGTGCAGAGTATGTAGTAGAGTCTACAGGTCTCTTCCTCGCTTATGATAAGGCTGAGAAGCACTTGAAGGCAGGTGCTAAGTACGTAGTGCTTTCTGCTCCTTCAAAGGCTGACGCTAACGGAAATCAGGCAGACATGTTCGTTTGCGGTGTAAACACAGACAAATACAACGGACAGAAGATCGTTTCTAACGCTTCTTGTACAACTAACTGCTTGGCTCCTATCGCTAAGGTGCTGAATGACAACTTCGGTATCGAGAACGGTTTGATGACTACTGTTCACTCTACAACAGCTACACAGAAGACTGTTGACGGACCTTCTATGAAGGACTGGAGAGGTGGTCGTGCCGCTGCTGGCAACATCATCCCTTCTACAACAGGTGCAGCTAAGGCTGTAGGTAAGGTTATCCCTGAGCTGAACGGCAAGCTGACAGGTATCTCTATGCGTGTACCTACATTGGACGTATCTGTAGTTGACCTGACTGTAAACCTCGCAAAGCCTGCTACTAAGGAGGCTATCTGCGCTGCTATGAAGGCTGCTTCAGAGGGCGAGTTGAAGGGTGTACTCGGATACACAGAGGATGCTGTTGTTTCTTCTGACTTCCTTGGCTGCCCATTGACTTCTATCTTCGACGCTAACGCAGGTGTATACCTCACAGACAACTTCGTAAAGGTTGTTTCTTGGTATGACAACGAGATCGGTTACTCTCACAAGGTTGTTGACCTGATCAAGATCATGAAGAAGCACAATGGTTAATTCATTGGCGTTTTTTCCGCAATTATAAAAAAAAGACCGTTCGGCATTGCCGTGCGGTCTTTTTTTATTAATTTTGTAAACCAATATTGTATTTCTAACTTTAAACGTAACTTGATATAGCCGAAATGATACCGATGATAACAATTCTTGGCCCTACGGCAAGTGGCAAGACCGATATTGCCGCACATCTTGCAGCCGAACTGTCTGCAGAGATAATTTCTGCTGACAGTCGTCAGGTGTACAGGCGAATGGATATTGGTACAGGAAAAGACCTTGCGGACTATGTCGTTGATGGTAAGCGTGTGCCTTACCATCTGATAGATATTGTTGAGCCAGGCACCAAGTATAACCTATTTGAGTATCAGAGGGACTTTCTTGAGGCGTATAATGATATCAGGAGTCGTGGCAAGAATGTAATTTTGTGTGGTGGAACCGGTTTGTATATAGAGTCGGTGCTCAAGGGGTACAGACTTATTCCAGTGCCGGAAAATAAAGAGCTGAGGCATAAACTTGAGGGAAAATCCCTTCTCGAATTGACGTCAATTCTCGAACGTCTAAAGGCTGAAAACAACTCCAATATGCACAATTCTACGGATGTCGATACTTCTAAACGTGCAATACGTGCCATAGAAATTGAGATGGCGTACAAAGAGGCGCATATTGAAGAAAGGACATTTCCGAAGATAGACAATGTTATTATCGGTGTAGGCATAGACAGGGATTTGCGTCGCATGAAAATCACGCGGAGACTTGACCAACGCCTTCAGGACGGAATGGTTGACGAAGTGAAATCCCTGCTTGATTCTGGCATACCGGCCGACGACCTCATATATTATGGACTTGAGTATAAGTTCGTGACAGAATATATATTAGGGAAATCGACGTTTGAAGAGATGCACCGTTCATTAGAGATTGCAATACATCAATTCGCCAAACGGCAGATGACATGGTTTCGTGGTATGGAGCGTCGTGGTTTTACTATCCATTGGATAGATGCAGCTGATAGTATGGAAGAGAAAATTAACGAAATAAAGAAGGTATTATGAAAGAGCAAACTCGTTGGGGAATACTTTATTGCCCTAAGCACAGTGTCACAAGTCCGATGCGACGCTGGAAGAAAATAGAGAAGATACTCAATGCGTATCAAATCGACTATGATTTCGTTCAGAGTGAGAGTAGCGACAGTGTGGTTCGGCTAATCTCGATGTTTATCAGCAATGGCTATAAGACTATAGTTGTTGTCGGTGGAGATTCTGCGCTTAATGATGCCGTGAATTGTCTGATGAGTACCGACAAGGCTACTCG
The DNA here is from genome assembly GCF_041323955.1 of Prevotella pectinovora. Classification (NCBI taxonomy): domain Bacteria; kingdom Pseudomonadati; phylum Bacteroidota; class Bacteroidia; order Bacteroidales; family Prevotellaceae; genus Prevotella; species Prevotella pectinovora. The sequence continues at coordinate 1,417,124 of NZ_JBGLIV010000001.1, read as the reverse complement.
TGAATCAATAGCTCTTGGAGTTATTCCAAATGGAATGATGAATGAGTTTGCCCGTTATTGGGGGTTCAAGGAGAGTGAGCCTGAGCAGACCATAAAATGGTTGCAAGAAAGGAGGATAAGGAAGGTAGACCTCGGTTGTATCCGATATACAAACAAGAAGAACGAAAAGTGTCATCGTTATTTCCTTAATTGTGTTAATATAGGACTGTTGTCTGCAATAATGAATCTCAGAAACCAGACTCGTCGTCTTCTTGGTTCGCGTACTTTGTCATACCTGTTCTCTATGGCTTTGATGGTGTTCCAGCGTCTGGAATACAAGATGCATCTGAAAATAAACAATGATGTTGTCAAGCGTAAGGTGATGACTGTATGTGTTGGCAACGCTGAGGGTTATGGCCAGACGCCCAATGCTGTGCCGTATAATGGGTTGCTTGATGTCTCGGTGGTTTACCATCCAGAGATGATGCAGTTGATAGAAGGCTTTTATCTTTTGTTTACAGGTAAGTTTCTCAACCACAAGAGCGTACACCCTTATCGTACTCGTCGTGTTGATGTTCTTGATGCTTCTCATGCTATGGTATCCGTAGACGGCAGACTGCTCAAGACACCAGTCGGTGAGTATAGTATAGAGGTGGAGCAGGAAGTCATCAATTTCCTTATTCCTGAGTAATTACTATTATATGTTGTCTCTCATTATGGCAGATATCCGTCAAATACGACATTGTGGACTAATGACCGTTAATGGGTAAATAGGGTAGGGCGTAGTAGTGTTGTATTTATCCGTTTTCGGATATCTTTTTCAGCTCGTTCTCGTTGATGATTTTTATTTTCCTTCCGTCTATCGCTATGATTTTTTCAGCAGCGAAGGCGGAAAGGGTTCTTATGGCATTGCTCGTTGTCATGTTAGACATGCTGGCGAGCTCCTCTCTGCTGAGGTATATGCTCATTGTATATCCGTCGGCTTCAATCCCATATCTGTCTTTAAGTATAATTAGCGTTTCTGCCAGTCTGCCGCGGATATGCTTCTGTGTGAGGTTTATTGTCCTGCAATCAGCTTTTCCCAGTTCTATTGCCAGTTGTTTGATTAGTTGCATACATACATTGTTGTTTTGGTGCATCAGCTTGACAACCAGCTTCATAGGCATCGAAGCAACAATCGAATGTTCAAATGCAATTGCCGACGTGAGATAGTCGTCTTCTGCAAAATATGCTCTGAAGCTGAATATCTCTGACTGGCGTATTGTACGCAAAATCTGGTCGCGTCCCATTGCGCCGCTTTTGCATATCTTTACCTTTCCTGTGATGAGCCATTTGATGCTTTCAGGTATTTCCAGTTCTTTGTATATATAGTCGTTCTTGTTGTACTCCTCAACCGTTATATTCTCTGAAATTATCTTTTTCTCGTTGTCTGTCAGTGGTTCCCACAGGCTAAAAATGATGTCTTCAATCTTTTCCGTGCTAATTTCTTTGACTTTTACCATTTACCAAAACCTATTGTGCTGTTTGAGTTGTTTTGTCCTTAGACTCTTTTCAATTTGCAAAAATACTGCTTTTTTCTTAAATGTTTAAACTTTACACTCAATTTTTATGTTATATAACATCTATTCCGGATTTGTTCCGAAAAAATGAACACATTATTTTGTGGAATTAATAATAATTATTATTTTTGAAGTGCCAAACGATTGTATGGTTTCTATGCTTCAAGTTTGGTATAACATAATAAATGTATTAACACCTTAATAGAATATTATGAGCTATCTTCGATTTGAAAGAAGTCTGATGACCAATTTGGAAGAGTCTCTTTCCAGAGAGCTGCTCCGCACCAACCGGTCTGGCGCGTATTCTTGTTCGACGATTGTTGACTGTAATACTCGCAAGTATCATGGGTTGTTGGTAGTGCCCGTTCCTGAATTGGATGAAGAAAATCATGTATTGCTCTCCTCGTTGGACGTTACAGTAGTTCAACATGGTGCCGAGTTCAATCTTGGCCTTCATAAGTATCGCGGAAACAACTTCAGCCCCAATGGCCACAAGTACATCCGTGAATTTAATTGTGACAGTGTGCCGACTACCATTTATCGTGTCGGGGGAGTCGTTCTGAAGAAAGAAGTCGTGTTCCAGCATTATGAGGACAGGATTCTTCTGAGATATACTTTGCTTGACGCCCATAGTTCCACAACGCTTCGCTTCCGCCCGTTTATGGCATTCAGAAGCGTCAGGGAGTTTACTCATGAGAATTCAGCGGCAAATAGGGATTACCAGCTTGTAGACAACGGAATCAAGACCCAGATGTATAAAGGTTATCCTTATCTGTATATGCAGTTCAGTAAGGGCAACGAGTTTGTCTTCCATCCTGACTGGTATAGAGGAATAGAATATCCAAAGGAACAGGAGAGGGGTTACGATTCTTATGAGGATCTTTATGTGCCTGGATATTTTGAGACAGAAATCAAGAAGGGCGAGAGTATTGTCTTTTCAGCCTCAACGTCAGAGATCAAGACTGGAGGATTGCTGAAACTCTTCCAGAAGGAAGTTGACGAAAGAAATCCGAGAGACAATTTCTACCATTGTCTTGTAAATGCCGCTCACCAGTTCCATAACACCAAGAATGGTTCTGAGTGTTATCTGCTCTCCGGTTATCCTTGGTTCAAGAGCAGGGCTAGAGACACGTTCATCTCCCTCCCTGGTCTTACATTGTCAATAGACGAAGTGGGCTACTTTGAAAAGGTGATGGCTACTGCCGAGAAGGGTTATAAGGAATTCATGCGTGAGAAACCCGTTACCGTTAGTCTCAGTGAGATAGACCAGCCCGATGTGCCATTATGGGCAATATGGTCTATTCAGCAGTATGCCAAAGTGGTAGGTGATGAGAAATGCCTTAAGAAATATGGCAAATTCATTTTTGACATTCTCCATTTCCTCTTGGAAGGCAAACATCCATATATGCGTGTAGAAGATAACGGTCTTGTATATGTTGACGGAAAGGGTAAGGTCATGACATGGATGAACTCCACTGTGAACGGCAGACTTGTCGTACCTCGCAACGGATATATAGTGGAAATCAACTCTTTGTGGTATAATGCTTTGGGCTTTGCCGCAAGACTCAACAAGATAGAAGGAGACGCTCAGTTTACGGAGACGCTTGAGGAATTGTCGGCACGATGCAAAGAGTCGTTCGTAAAAACATTCCTCAATGACTATGGTTATCTTTTCGACTATGTCGACGGCAATATGATGGATTGGAGCGTCAGACCTAATATGCTGTTTGCCATAGCTCTCGACTATTCGCCTCTCACGGCAGACCAGCGTAAAAGCATCCTTGATGTCTGTACCAGGGAATTGCTCACGCCAAAGGGCATGCGAACCCTTTCGCCAAAGAGCGGCGGCTATAATCCTATATGTGCCGGTCCGCAGATGCAGCGTGACCTGTCTTACCATCAGGGCACGGCATGGCCATGGCTTGGCGGTTTCTATATGGAAGCATGTCTCAAGATATATCGTCGCACGAGGCTCAGCTTCATCGAGCGTCAGCTGGTGGGATATGAGGACGAGATGCAGACAAACTGCCTCGGCACCCTGCCCGAGATGTTCGACGGCAACCCTCCGTTCAAGGCTCGCGGAGCCATATCCTTTGCGATGAATGTAGGAGAGACATTGCGCACTTTGAGTATATTGGAAAAATACACAGATATAATATAAGGAGGAAGACAGTATGAAAGTTTTAATGTTTGGCTGGGAGTATCCTCCTCATGTATACGGTGGTCTTGCAACTGCAAATTTCGGAATCACTCAGGGTCTTCATGCCCAGGGCGACATTGACATAACATTGTGCTTGCCAAAGCCATTTGGTGATGAGGACCATACAGCAGCGCGTATCGTGGCGATGAATTGTGTGCCTATAGCCTGGCGCAACGTAGACTACGACTATGTGAAGAGTAGAATCGGCAATGTGATGGACCCCGATTATTATTATCGTCTGCGCGATCATCTCTATGCGGATTTCAATTATATGTATGTCAACGAGCTTGGATGCATGGATTTCGCCGGCGGTTACCCGTCAAATCTCCACGATGAGATAAACAACTATTCCATAATAGCTGGAGTGGTGGCTCGCACCGAGGATTTCGACATTATCCACGCCCACGACTGGCTTACTTATCCAGCCGGCATCCATGCCAAGCGGGTTAGTGGCAAACCGCTCTGCATCCACGTGCATGCCACGGATTTTGACAGGAGCCGAGGAAATGTGAACCCTACGGTGTATTCTATTGAGAAAGACGGAATGGATAATGCCGACTGCATCATGTGTGTGTCTGAGCTGACACGCCAGACAGTGATAAACCAATACCATCAGGACCCACGCAAGTGCTTTGCCATGCACAATGCCGTTTATCCATTGCGTCAGGAGCTACAGGACATTCCTCGCCCCGACCACACCGGCAAGGAGAAGATTGTGACCTTCCTCGGTAGGCTCACAATGCAGAAGGGGCCGGAGTATTTTGTCGAGGCCGCCAATATGGTGCTGCATCGCACCCGTAATGTGCGTTTCTGCATGGCAGGCAGCGGTGACATGATGGACCAGATGATTTATCTTGCTGCCAAGAGAGGCATTGCCGACCGTTTCCACTTCCCAGGCTTCATGAGAGGCAAGGAAGTCTACGAATGTTTGAAGGATTCCGACGTTTATGTCATGCCGTCTGTCAGCGAGCCGTTCGGAATCTCGCCTTTGGAGGCTATGCAATGTGGCACGCCTACGATAATCTCCAAGCAGAGTGGTTGCGGCGAGATTCTCACAAACTGCATTAAGGTGGACTATTGGGACGTTCACGCCCTTGCTGACGCCATCTACTCCATCTGCCACAATGACGGCCTTTTCCATTATCTCCAGGAGGAGGGCAAGAAGGAGGTCGACCAGATTACATGGGAGAAGGTGGGCTTGAGGATAAGAAAACTCTACGACCAGCTGCTTTTGCGTTAGTCAATATGATAATTAACAAAAAATCTATATAAGATGAAAACAATTTGCTTATATTTTGAAATACACCAGATAGTCCATTTGAAGAGATACCGTTTCTTTGACATTGGAACAGACCATTACTATTATGACGACTATGAGAACGACAGAAGCATAGGCGAAATAGCCGAGCGTTCTTATATGCCTGCGCTCAATGCGTTCCTTGACATGATAAAAGAAAACGGCGACTATTTCAAGGTTGCCTTTTCGCTTTCCGGAGTTGGTCTCGAGCAGCTTGAGTTGCATGCCCCACAGGTGATAGCCAAGCTTCAGGAACTCAACGACACTGGCTGCGTGGAATTCCTGGCCGAGCCATATTCTCACGGACTTTCCTCTCTTGCCAACGACGAGTGTTTCATCGCCGATGTCAGGAGGCAGATGTCGAAGATGGAAGAATATTTCGGCAAGCGTCCTACCGTATTGCGCAACTCCTCGCTCATCTATAGCGACGAGATAGGCAATGTGGCAGCTTCTATGGGCTTCAAGGGAATGCTGACAGAAGGCGCCAAGCACGTTCTCGGTTGGAAGTCTCCGCATTATGTCTACAACTGTTGTCAGGCTCCTGGTCTGAAGTTGCTTCTCCGCGATGTAGATCTCAGCGACGATATCAGTCTGCGCTTCAACGACAGTGACTGGGAAGGCTATCCGTTGTTTGCCGACAATTATGTCAACAGGATTGCCACACTGCCAGAAGACGAGCAGGTTATAAATATCTTCATGGAGCTTTTGGCTCTTGGCATTTCGCAGCCTTTGTCTTCAAACATCCTTGAGTTCATCAAGGCTTTGCCGAGATGTGCCCGTCAGAAGGGAATCACTTTCTCCACGCCCTCTGAGGTGTGTGGCAGGATGAACAGTGTAGGCGACCTATTCGTGCCCGACACCCTGTCATGGGTCGATGAGGAGAGGGATGTGAGCTGCTGGCTCGGCAATCCTATGCAACGCGAGGCGTTCGATAAGCTCTACAGTATTGCCGACCGTGTGAGAATAGCCAACGACCCTCGCATCAATCAGGACTGGGACTATCTGCAGGCAAGCAACAACTTCAGATTTATGACCACCAAGCCGTCGAATGTAGGTCTAGACCGCGGCATCTACAATTCGCCGTTTGATGCCTTCACAAATTACATGAACATTCTTGGCGACTTCATAAACAGGGTGAACTCCCTCTACCCGGAAGAAATCGACAACGACCAGCTCGACTCTCTCCTCACCACCATCAAGAACCAGGGCGATGAGATTCAGGTTAAAGACAATGAGATAGTGCGTTTGAAAACCCGTCTGACAAAGGCTCAGGAGGATGTTGACAAGTTGAATGCCAAGCTTGACAAGTTGACTGAGAAAAAGAAGGCTGCTGCAGCTAAGACCACAACGCGCAAGACAGCAACTTCCACCCGCAAGACTGCCAAACCTGCAGCAGAGAAGGCTGACGACAAGAAGTAACATTTGATCTATAATCGAAACAATCTGAAAGTCTGTTTAAGTCGGGCAATCTGAAAAGTCAGTTTAAGCGGGACAATTTGATGAAAAAGACAATCCGCCAATAACTATAATAATAAAAGACATGCGTTTCAGAATGCATGTCTTTTTTATTGGTACGCTCGATTCCTAATGTCACAAATGACCAATTTGGAGTTTTACTTATGTAGGTCTTTCAGGAATTCTTTCCAGCGCTTTTCATTATTTCTCGCCGTCTTTTCCTTTCTTCCATTCCGCCCATTCCTTCATCGCCTGCTGCCAGTCTGTTTGTTCTCCGGCTTCGATAGCCTGCTGCTGCTTTTCCTTTTCGTCCTTCGCCTTGTCGCGCGCCCTTTTCTCTTTCATCGCCTCAATCGTGGCTTCGTCCAGTATTCGGATCGCACCTCTTTTTATAGCCTCATTTAGTTCGTTGTCGCCGAACGCCTTGCCAGGCTCGTTGAAGTCAGAGATGTTGAATTCGAATTCCGTGCGCAGAGTGTGTCTTATCTCTTTCTGCTTCGCCCTGTTGGCAGAATTCTTCAGGTGCAGTAGCTTGCCTATTTCCTTGATTTCTTTTTCCGAGTATTTGTTTCTTCCCATGTTTGTAGTTTTGTGAAAACTTTTGATTTCGCCATTGCCGTCGATGCAGCCTGTTAGGTGCGTATCTGCGATGGAGATTCTGCAAAGTTAATAAAAAAGCCGCTTGCGACAATGAAAATATTCAAAATCCGCCCTTTATAAAATGGCAGGAGCAGAAACAAAATGTGAAATAGCCGATTTTTCTTTGTGTTTCATTCCTTTTACACTACCTTTGTAGGCTGGAAGAATTATAAATGCAATTATGATAAACCAGCAATATCCCTCGAGATTGCTTGAAAAGGCAGTATCGGAATTTTCCAAGTTGCCAGGGGTGGGTCGCAAGACGGCGCTCCGTCTGGTGTTGCATCTGCTGCGTGAGGAGCCTGGTCAGACTGACTCTTTCGCCGCTGCGCTTTCGGATTTGCGCCACAACGTGAAACATTGTTCCGTGTGCCACAACATCAGCGATACCGACATCTGCCCGATATGTGCCAATCCCCACCGCGATGAGGCTTTGGTCTGTGTGGTGGAAAACATACAGGATGTGCTCGCTATAGAAAACACGCAGCAGTACAACGGCCTGTATCATGTCCTCGGTGGCGTGATTTCTCCGATGGACGGCATCGGCCCCAACGACATAGAGATAAACTCTCTGGTTGAACGTGTGCAGGCCCACGACGAGATAGAGGAGGTGATTCTTGCGCTCAGTTCCACGATGGAAGGTGATACCACCAATTTCTACATCTCCCGCAAACTTGCCCCTCTCGGTGTGAAGGTCAGTGTCATAGCCCGTGGCATTTCTGTCGGCAACGAGTTGGAATATACTGATGAGGTCACTCTGGGCAGGTCGATCGTCAACCGCACGCCGTTCAATACCTGATCTCTGCTTGACCGGTTCTGCCCCCCCCCGTCCCCGTAGGAGAAAGGTTGTATTCTGCTGCTTGTGGTGGATGTGCTGCTGATATTCAGATGTTAATGCCCAGAGTATCCGGTTCCTCCCAAACTGGGGGGCAGATGGGGCTGATGTCAGAGGCTAGGTAATGACTCCGTATAAGGTTTCTCATCAGCTGAAAAAAACTCAACAATAGTTCTTCGTTAACTAAAAAAAACATGACAATGGAAGAAAATACATTACATCCCGCAAGGAAACTCTTGCTTGGACAACTCATTGCCTACCTTTTGCTGGCGGTAGCCGTGGTGGTGGGTTTCGAGTCAGACTTTCTTGAAGTGGGAGCCTGTGCCCAAGACGTGTTCGTGAAATACCAGGTGCTCATGCTAATGGAGGTCCTCACGATATGCTTCATCCCCTTAGCTCTGAAGATGTTCGGCCTCTCTGCGGTCCGCCGTCGTCTGAAGGCTGACAGAGTCCGTGGACTTGTCCTTTTCGGTTCCTGTCGTCTGGCGATGATAGGCGTTCCTCTCGTTGCCAATACCATTCTTTATTATATGTCGATGTCCGTGGCCTATGGCTACATGGCTATAATCGGCGGTCTGTGCTTCACGTTTGTTTATCCCAGCATAGGCCGTTGTATCAATGAAACCAATATTGGAGAATGAAAATCTCAGTAATAATAGTAAACTATAACGTTAGATACTACCTCGAGCAATGTCTCTTGAGCCTTCGTAAGGCCCTTGCCGACATCCCCTCTGAGGTGTTTGTCGTAGACAATCATTCGCGCGATGGATCCGTGGAATATCTCCGCCGCCGTTTTCGTGAAGTTACCTTCGTGGCGAGCACTCACAACCTCGGTTTTGCCCGTGCTAACAATTTCGCCATCAGGAAAGCCCAGGGCGAGTACGTGCTGCTGCTTAATCCCGACACCTTCGTCGGCGAAGAGACCATCCGTGAATGTCTGGATTTCATGGACGGCCACCCGGCAGCCGGTGGACTTGGTGTAAAGATGTTGAAGTGTGACGGCGATAAAGCGATGGAGAGTAGGAGAGGGCTTCCTTCGCCGCTCACCGCCTTCTATAAGATGTGCGGACTCTGCGGGCGCTATCCCCAGAGTCGCCGCTTCGGCAAATATTACATGAGCTATCTCAGCTGGGACGAGCCTGTCCAGATAGAGGTGATAAGCGGAGCCTACTGCCTGCTGCGCCACACGGCGATAGATAAGATAGGAATGTTAGACGAAGACTTCTTCATGTATGGCGAAGACATTGACCTCTCTTACCGTCTGCTCAAGGGCGGTTTCGAAAACTGGTATCTGCCCGTCTCCATACTCCACTACAAGGGCGAGAGCACCCATAAGTCCTCCTTCCGTTACGTCCACGTCTTCTATGAGGCCATGCTCATTTTCTTCCGCAAACACTACCGCCATCTCAGCTTCTGGATAAGTCTGCCTATCCGTCTCGCCATCTATGTCAAGGCCACCATAGCCCTCGTTCAGATGCTTCTAGGCAAGTCAGCCCATTCTATGGGCTTCTTCTCGGTGAAAAGGAAGAAAGAGCCAGAATACCTGTTCCTGTGCTCCGGGAAGAACCTCTCGTCCTGCCGTCGGCTTGCCGACAACCGTGGACTTACCGCCCGATTTGTGGAATGCTCCGTTGTCGATAGGGAGAAGGGGCATGAGGCTTATCTCGACAGGCTTTCTTCCGATACCGTTACCTATGTGGTCTACGACATCTCCCTCTTCAGCTATGGCGACATACTGCGAGCCTTTGAGGGTAATCCTCGCAAGAACGTGCTGATAGGAACCTTCAACCCCCGGAACCACATCCTCATCACCGACCAGGAAGTGCTGAGATGACGGCAGGGGTGGCGATAGTGCCTGTTAGTCTGCCTTGTCGGCAAGTATGATGCATGCGATACATAAGTGCCTATATAAATAAGGTGGACGATTCCTGCCCTACAAATAGTTGAGAATACAATTTCAGACCCCAACATGACAGCAGAGATGACAAGAGAAGAACTGCCAGCCGTGAGATTCCGCGCCATAGAGCCCGAAGATCTCGACGTGCTCTACAAGATAGAAAATGACACGAGCCTATGGAACGTGGGTGTCACCAACGTGCCCTATTCCAAATACATGCTTCATGAGTATATAGCCGGTTCAAGTGGTGATATCTATGCCGACAAGCAGGTGAGGATGATAATCAGCAATGACGCAGGCGATATAGTGGGCGTTGTAGACCTCACCGATTTCGATCCCCGCCATCGCCGTGCCGAACTCGGCATCGTGATCCAGTGTCCCTTCCGAGGGCGTCATTATGCCCAGGCGGCGATAGAGAGAATCAAGGCCTATGCCCGTGACATTCTCCTTATCCATCAGCTTTATGCTTATGTGGATTGTCAGAATTCCACCGCCCTGAGGACTTTTGAAAATTGCGGCTTTATAAGCTCCATAACCCTCAAAGACTGGCTTTTCGACGGCAAAAAATACCGTGAAGCGGTGCTTATGCAATATTTTTTATAAAAAAAGTTGCGAAAAGTTTTGGAGGTTTCAAAATTATTCGTACCTTTGCAACCGCAAATGAAACGATAGAGTTCTGGTGCGTTAGTTCAGCTGGTTAGAATGCCTGCCTGTCACGCAGGAGGTCACGGGTTCGAGTCCCGTACGCACCGCTGAAACTCTTGAAATTCAAAACTCTATTTGGTGCGTTAGTTCAGCTGGTTAGAATGCCTGCCTGTCACGCAGGAGGTCACGGGTTCGAGTCCCGTACGCACCGCAAAGAAGACTGCTATATGGCAGTCTTTTTTTGTTTCATGGCATTTTCGCCAGAAAGAGATATTTATTTCCATAACGACATAAGAGATCAGACAGGTGATTTTTAATATTTAAGTTTTAGCTATAAAAGATGAAAAGACTGTATTTTTTGTATGCAACGCTCTCGATCTTCAGTTTGGGAGCTACGGCACAGGTGGCGTTGCCGCTCAGCGTGAACAAGGACGTCTTCAACGCTGACTCTATTTTCGTGGAGAAGACACGCGTGGGATGGGATGACACGGAAAGTGCCGTGAAGACCGATAACTTTCAGGACGGAGGAGTTGCCGTGTTCACCTTCAAGGACACTCCGGGAATGCTCCATCTCGACTATTCCAGAACGAGATACGGCAAGAGTAACGTGATGCTCATCCAGGAAAGCACGGACGGCAAGGAGTTCACCGACATCTATAATGGTGCCGCCTCCACTTCGTGGATCAACCTATCGGCAAACCTTAGCAAAGACACCCGCTACATCAAGCTCTATTACGACGCCAAATATACCTTCGGCGACGTTGGCTCACGCATGGGATATTGGCGAAATATCAACGTCACGGAGCCTATAGCCTCGCAGACAGATGCAGCCGTACTCTCCATGGAGTATGGCTCAAAGGCAAAAGGAACGTTCAGCGTGGCTTATTCAAACCCCGCAGGCGATATCGTGGTCACCACCGCCGACCATCACATCACCTTCGGTCCTGAGGGTTCCACATCGTTCACCATATCCGGCGTTGCCGGCAAGGAAGGCTCTGCCATAGTGGACTTCTGTTATGACTCGGCGCTGGAGCCGATGCAGGTGGGTGAGCTTACTTCGCTCTTTACCGTTGCCGACTCCGGCAATGAGGGTTACACTAAAGAATACAAGCTTGTGGCAAACATTGACGCTCCGATCATGATCTCCAGACGAGAGGGCAGCATGACCACCGTTGTGGGTCAGCAGACCACAGACACGTTCAATGTTACCTATCTGCCTACTCTCTCTGCCGACGACATCACAGTGACTTCCTCTGCCGATGACGTGGCTGCCAGTGTGGCTCCCGATGCCGACGCCGAAAACACGCTCGTGGTAACGCTCACCTATGCTCCACAGGCAGCAGCAAAAGACGCACAGGCTACCGTGAGCGTTGCGGAAGCCACATCGGGAATGAGCCTTACCTATGTGCTCACTCTCAACGCATATCAGGCAAACAGCGTCATCACCACCGTTGATGAGTATAACGACTTTGCCTCGATTGCAAATCAGGGCTTCAAGGTGGATGCTGAACTTGCCGCTGACCTTGAGTTCAGCGCTGAGAATCCAAACGTGCAGATAACGAACTTCTCGGGCTCTTTCGACGGCAAGCGTCACACCATCAAGGGTTACGGCGCAGCTGAGGAGCCGGCTCTTTTCGCTGGTAGCTCGCTCACGGGCTCCGTCAGAAACCTCGCCCTCGACAACGTGAGTCTGCTCGACGCTGATGTGCAGTCGACTGACGAGGATGGCAACGGACTCTCCGTGGAGTGCTGCTACGGCACACCCTCTGACACCCCTGCCTTACAGCTCATGAACTATGCATACATGAACACCGAGAAGGTGATAAACTGCTTCACCCGTGTGCGTGGCGAGGAGATAGACCCCACCACAGGCGAAAGAGCCACCATGTATCTCTACAAACTCTCTGGCGGTACTCTCGGCATGCTCGAGGCCGACTCCAGAACCATCGAGGGCAAGTCAGCCTGCTTTGCTCTGTGGAAACTCCTCGATAGCGAAGACGGAGCTCCGTCTGTGTTCGGAATGAAGATAGGTGCCGACGAGATGCCTTCGTTCCTCACGGCAGACAACGCCATTTCAACGGCTAGATATTTCGCCAATGTGGCCGATGCCCAGGGTGGTGTCCTCTATGCTCAGGATGGCAGATACTATGCCGACAATCTCTCTGAGTTTGATTTCGAAGCCGACGCCAACGATTTCATCGTGCTCGATGCTGACAGCGAAACTCTCGGCAGCGACTCCGTTGCCTCGCTGTCTGCCAATGTGATTACTGCCGACGGAAAGGCAAACCTAGTGCGTCTTACCGATGGAGAGGATTATTTCTTCCCTTCAGCATCGGGACTTCAGCAAATTGCGGCTGCCCGAGTGGAATATGAGCGCCAGCAGTCGCGCAATGGTCTCTATGAGCCATACGCACTGCCATTCGATATTACTGCCAGTTCGCTGCAAGACCAGTTTGAGGGTGACCAGTTTGACATTGCTTTCTTAGACCCGTCGAAGAACGTAATCGATGAGGCGCGCTCGCAGATTATCCTACAGTCTGCTTCAAACGAAGAATACAAAGGCTCCGTAGCGAAGACAATCCCTGCTGGAATGCCGTTCTTCGTTTCGTTGTCAGGCGTCGATGGCGATGCTGCAGTTCAGACCGTCATCTCGTTCGTTGGCGAGAACGTGGTTCTGACAGACCTCTCTGCCACTCCTGTCGACTATCTGCCCTTGAAAGGTACATTCAGCAGCACCAGTGCCTCTTCTATGGCTGGTGAGGAGTTCTATGCCTATATGCTCTCTCAGCTGACCGACGCCGATAAGGCGCAGCTCCTGTTCAGCGCTGCATCAGATGCCAGCGTTGAGGCTTTCAGAAACTGTATACTGCTTCACGGTAGTATCACCGACGGTGGCGTGAAGCCATTCTCTCTTGTCATCGACAAGGGCGCTGCTGACGGCATCAGCGAGGTGGCCTCCAACTCTTCTGCCGTCGCTTCTGCAATATACAACCTTGCCGGCCAGCGTGTCCTGAGGATGCTGCCGGGACAAGTGTATGTGTCTGGAGGAAAGAAGTTCGTGATGAAATAAAAACTCAAAAAACATGCATTCCTTCCGGAAAGGAAGGAAACGACAACTCCCCCGAATGGCGAGTGATTGGCAATTCAAAACTTTTTGATTCGGCCTTTCTCTCTTCCATTCGGGGGAGTTTCTTTGTTGGTAATTATGATAATATCTTTTCGCGAGGATGCATTTCCTGTAGTGTCTAATAAACGGAAAGAACCCAACCGAGATTATGGATTGTGGCTTGCTTCAAGCTCCTGCTTTATAAATCGCCATGTGTAGCCCTTGCCTGAGCGAGCCACCTCTTCGGGAGTGCCGGTCGTCATCACGTTGCCGCCGCCGCTGCCGCCCTCGGGTCCCATGTCTATGATGTGGTCGGCGAGCTTTATAACGTCGAGGTTGTGCTCTATGATAATCACGGTGTTACCTTTGTCTACGAGCCGCTCCAGCACGTTCATCAGTATGCGGATGTCTTCGAAGTGGAGTCCCGTGGTGGGCTCGTCGAGGATATACATCGTTTTGCCCGTGTCGCGTTTGCTCAGTTCGGTGGCGAGCTTCATGCGCTGGCATTCTCCGCCGCTGAGTGTGGTGGAGGGCTGTCCGAGCTTGATGTATCCTAGTCCCACGTCTTGTATGGTCTTTATCTTGCGCAGTATGTCGGGTACGTTTTCGAAGAATTCCACTGCCTGGTTTACGGTCATGTCGAGCACGTCGGCGATGCTCTTCCCCTTGTATCTCACTTCGAGCGTCTCGCGGTTGTAGCGTTTGCCATGGCACACCTCACAGGGCACCATCACATCGGGCAGGAAATTCATCTCTATTGTCTTGTATCCGTTGCCACCGCAGGCTTCGCAGCGTCCGCCCTTTACGTTGAAGGAGAAGCGTCCGGGCTTGTAGCCTCTGATTTTGGCTTCGGGCAGGTTTACGAACATCGCCCTGATGTCGCTGAACACTCCCGTGTATGTGGCGGGGTTTGAGCGTGGCGTGCGTCCTATAGGCGACTGGTCCACGTTGACCACTTTGTCGAGGTGTTCCATTCCCTCTATGCTGTCGTAGGGCATAGGTTCTTTGAGCGAGCGGTAGAAGTGTCGGCTGAGAATGGGCTGGAGAGTCTCGTTTATGAGTGTGGATTTTCCGCTGCCGCTCACTCCCGTTACTACGATCAGCTTGCCCAATGGGAAGTCAACTTCCACGTTCTTCAGGTTGTTGCCCTTCGCGCCGTGTATGATGATATGGGATCCGTTGCCCGGTCGGCGCTCTTGGGGCACGGGGATGCCCTTGGTGCCGTTGAGGTAGTCGCTCGTCACGGTGTGCTGGCGGAGCATCTCCTGTGGTGTGCCTTGGAATACGAGCTTGCCACCCTTGCGTCCGGCTCCCGGTCCAATGTCCACGATATAGTCGGCGTTGAGCATCATGTCCTTGTCGTGTTCTACCACTATCACCGTGTTGCCGATGTCTCGCAAGTTTTTCAGCGAGGTGATGAGCTTTTCGTTGTCGCGCTGATGGAGTCCGATGCTCGGCTCGTCGAGGATGTAGAGCACGTTGACGAGCTGTGAGCCAATCTGTGTGGCTAGCCTTATGCGTTGGCTTTCGCCTCCGGAGAGCGACACCGACTGGCGGTTGAGGGCGAGGTATTCCAGTCCAACATCGAGTATGAATCGTATTCTGGTCCTTATCTCCTTTAGTATTTCTGCAGCTATCTGCCTGTTTTTGTGGTCGAGGTGGGCTTCGGCTTCATCGAGCCACTGGTAGAGCTGCCTGATGTCGAGTTCTGCCACCTGCGAGATGTTCTTGTCGTAAATACGGTAGGAGAGCGATTCCTTATTGAGCCGTCCGCCGTGGCATTCGGGACAGGTCTTTACGCTCATGAACTGTTCTGCCCATTTCTGCGCTTCCTTGCTGTCGTCGCCCTGGATGGCTGCCTGAAGGTATTTCACCACTCCGTCGAAGCTGACAAAATAGTCGCTCGTTGTGTGTACCACCTCTTTCTTTATCCTTATCTTCTCGAGCTTGCCGTTGAGTATTTCGTTGAGAGCGTCGTCGGGCAGTTCCGCCACTGGTGTCTTGAGCGAGAACCCGTAGTCGTCGAGTATGGCGTCTATCTGCCAGAATATCATCTGGTTCTTGTATTTTCCGAGTGGCAGTATGGCTCCCTCGTGTATCGAGAGCGAGGTGTCTGGGATTATCTTCGCGAGGTCAATCTCGTTCACCGTGCCCAGTCCCTTGCATCGGGGGCATGCTCCTTCGGGGGAGTTGAACGAGAATTTATTAGGTGCCGGGTCGTTGTAGGCTATTCCTGATGTGGGGCACATGAGCCTCTTGCTGTAGTATTTCGCCTCGCCCGTGTCCTTGTCCATTATCATGAGCAGTCCGTCGCCCTGCCTCATTGCTGTCTGTACGCTCTTGCGCAGCCGTTCCTGGTCTTTTTCCCTTGCCTGTAGCTTGTCCACAACCACTTCAATGTTGTGGTTTTTGTATCTGTCGAGCTTCATTCCGCTCTTTATCTCCATGACCTGTCCGTCCACGTGCACGTAGAGGTACCCCTTCTTGAGCATACTCTCGAAGAGTTCGCGGTAGTGTCCCTTCCTGTTTCTCACCAGCGGGGCGAGGATAAAGATTCGCTTGCCCTCATAGGCGGTGAGTATCATTCTGATAACCTCTTCCTCTGTGTATCTGACCATTTTTTCGCCTGTCACGTAGCTGTAGGCTGTGCCGGCTCGGGCGTAGAGCAGTCGCAGAAAATCATAGATTTCGGTGGTGGTGCCCACAGTTGACCGTGGGTTCTTGTTAGTGGTCTTCTGCTCTATGCTTATTACGGGGCTCAGACCCGTTATCTTGTCCACGTCTGGGCGCTCCAGTCCGCCCAGAAAGTTACGGGCATAGGCAGAGAATGTTTCCACGTAGCGCCTCTGCCCTTCGGCGAAGATTGTGTCGAAGGCGAGTGATGATTTTCCTGAGCCGCTCATTCCTGTTATCACGGTGAGGCTATGGCTTGGGATTTCCACGTCGATGTTTTTCAGATTGTGCACCCTGGCTCCCCAGACGCATATCTTGTCGTCTTCTCTTTTCATCTGGCGGTTCCTCCTCCCGTGTTGGTGCCTTCGGTGTAGCCTCTGAGCAGGTTCACGTCTCTCTTTATATTATAGGTCTTGCCGTCGGCGCCCTTAGCTTTCACGAGCACATAGTACACGCCCTGTGCCACGTCCTTGCCTTTGTATTTGCCGTCCCATCCGTCGGCGGGGTTGGTCCATTCATAGAGCTTCTGCCCCCAGCGGTTGAAGATGTAGGCGTGGAATTCGGTGAGCGACTGGTAGCCGTCTTTCGCCTTGTAGATGTCGTTTATGCCGTCGCCGTTGGGTGAGAAGGCGTTGGGCATTTCCAGCTTGCTTTCGCTGATGGTGACGCGCAGCGGCTGCTGCTCGCTCCAGTATTCTTGTCCGTATTGTATCACGTCGTTGCCCTTGGTGAAGGTGGCGTAGAGCACTATGCTGTGGCTGCCAGCCTTGGTGAAAGTGTATTCCGTGTTCTCCTCATACCTTGTGAGATAAGGTTCTGTAGAGCCCTCGCGGGTGAAGCGCCACTCGTAGGTGGCGGTGTAGTCGCCCACGTTGCTGGCATTGGCTTGGAAATAGCCCTTGAGCGGGGCCTGGCCCGACATCTCGGCGCTTTCGGTCACTTCGCCGTCCACGCTCGTGTAGGTGGCTGTGGGGTTGATGGTCGGGGTCTCGTCGTCGGCGAAGGCGTTGCCGGCGAACAGGAACAGTGATAAGAATGCTAATATTTGTCTTGTCGTTGTCATGCTAATAACTATTTTTGCAAAAATACGGCTTTTTTCTTTGTCCTGCAAAATAATAGAAAAGATATTATTTGTGAGTTTGGATTTTTCAACTTATCTTTGTGCCCAAATAAATGATTTGAAAATAAAATGAAAAGTTTGTTCAGATTTTCCATGTTGCTGGTTATGTTGCTCTTTGCCGTCGTGGCAGAGGCGCAGCAGCAGAACTACCGCGAGATGCATAAAGTTAAGAAAGGGGAAACCCTCTTCGGGATCGCGCGTAGGTATGAAATCACCGTGGACCAGCTCATAAAAGCCAACCCCGACATGAATGCGGTGGGCTACGAACTGAAGAAAGGCGACTATATCTTCATACCATATCCCGACGGGCAGAAGCCTGAAGCCACGCAGAAACCTGCCGCTTCGCAGAAGGCAAAGGACGACAAGACAGTGAGGGTGGGCATTATGCTGCCGCTTCACAACGTGGACGGCGATGGAAGGCGCATGATAGAATACTACAGAGGATTCCTCATGGGATGCGACGAGCTGAAGAAGGCCGGGCAGAACGTGGAAGTCATGGCATGGAACGTGCCCATCGACGCCAACATCAGCCAGACACTCGCCAAGGAGGGTGCCGACAGGTGTGACGTGATTTTCGGTCCGCTATACTCCGCACAGGTTGCGCCGCTGGCGGCTTTCGCCAAGCAGCACGGCATAAAGATGGTGATACCATTCTCCATAACAGGAAACGAGGTGGAGAAAAACCCGAACGTGTTCCAGGTATACCAGTCGCCGCAGTTCTTCGCACAGCAGACGGTGAAGTATTTCATCGAGCGCTTCCAAGGGTCACACGTGGTGGTGGTGGACTGCAACGACGCCAAGAGCGACAAGGGAGTATTCACCATGGCGCTCAGAATGGCGCTCGCAGAAAAGGGAATGACATGCAGCATCACAAACCTCTCAAACAGCGGGGAATATTTCAGCAAGGCATTCAGCAGGCAGAAACCAAACGTGGTTGTGCTCAACACAGGACGCTCGCCCGAGCTGAACACAGTGATAGCAAAGCTCGACCAGCTGAAGATGGACCAGCCTGGAGTGAAAATCTCACTCTTCGGATATACAGACTGGCTTATGTATGCAAAATACAATCTCGACAAGTTCTGCAAGTATGACACATACATACCCACACATTTCTATTATAACCCACTCTCATCATCCACACAGGCATTCGAGAGGGAATACAGACTGAAATTCGACCAGAGCCTGATGGATTACCAGCCACGGTTCGCTATAACAGGACACGACCACGCTCTCTTCTTCATCAGAGGAATAAGCAAGAAGGGCAGACAGTTCCTCGGGACAGAGGCCGACAGCAATGTGCTGCAGACTCAGCTGCATTTCAAGAAGGCGGGAAGCCTGGCAGCAGGAATGCAGAACGTGGCGCTGAGCTTCGTTCACTACAACACGAACCACTCAATATCCATAATCAATTATTGACACGCCGCCACAAGCCGTGGCGACGGCAAAAGGACAAAAAGACAGATGAACAGAATGACAAGAATTCTCGCCGTGGCACTTTTTATGACGCTGCTGATCCCCGTAGGCACAATGGCACAGGTGGGAGAGCATCGAAGCGTGTTCAGCATAGGAGCCGGAGGAGGATACGTGATGAGCAACGTTGGATTCACGCCAAAGGTAAACCAGAAAATGTATGGCGGAATGATGGGAGGATTAGCATTCCGCTATGTGTGTGAGAAATATTTCAACACCATCTGCTCGGTGCAGGCAGAAGTAAACTACGCCAAGATAGGGTGGAAGGAAGACATACTCGACCTCAACGATTCTCCCGTGATAAACCCGCAGACAGGAGCGGCAGAGGAATACTCGCGCACCATAAACTATATACAAATTCCCGTGTTCGCACATCTGGCATGGGGAAAGGAAAAGAAAGGAATGCAGTTCTTCTTCCAGGCAGGACCACAGGTGGGGATCTGGCTCAGCGAGTCGACAGAAGCAAGCTACGACCTCTCGGCACCTAATCTGCAAGACCGTGCAAACAGGACGGTGGCGCAGGAGACCATGCCCGTGGAAAATAAATTCGACTATGGAATAGCTGCCGGACTCGGAATGGAATACTCGCACCCCAAGGCGGGACACCTTCAGCTGGAAGGAAGATACTATTACGGACTCGGCAACATCTACGGAGACTCGAAAAAAGACTACTTCGGAAAGTCGAACTTCGGAAACATCGTAGTGAAGCTCACTTACCTCTTCGACCTCACGAAGTGAAGCAGATAGCCGTTCGGTCGCGACGCAAGACTGCAGAAGCGGCAGAATGCTGTCGAGGTGGCGGTAAGGCTGCCTAAACAACGGTAAAACAGCTCAGACGACGGGAAGCAGCCGGGCGGAAAGGTTAACCAAGAAACATTATTAACTATTAACTATAAAAAAAACACAATTATGTTTGAAAATCAACCAAAAGGTTTGTGGGCATTAGCCTTGGCAAACACAGGTGAGCGTTTCGGATACTACACTATGCTCGCCGTGTTCTTACTCTATTTGCAGGCCAACTTCGGATTCCAGACCGGAGTGGCAAGTACCATCTACTCAACATTCCTGATGATGGTCTACTTCCTCCCGATTATCGGAGGTATAGCTGCCGACAAGTTCGGATTCGGAAAAATGGTAACCACAGGTATCTTCATCATGTTCATCGGATATCTCGTGCTCTCACTACCTCTCGGCAAAGACAGCGTGGCAATTGCTGCCATGGGAATCTCCCTCATCCTCATCGCATTGGGAACAGGTCTGTTCAAAGGAAACCTACAGGTAATGGTAGGTCGTCTTTACGACGAGCCACAGTTTGCCAGCAACCGCGACTCCGGTTTCTCACTTTTCTATATGGCAATCAACATCGGCGCTATGTTTGCACCTACTGCTGCCATCAAGATCATGAAGTGGGCGCAGATGAGTCTGGGCGTTTCTGAGGCTGATTCTTACCACTTCGCTTTCGCCGTGGCTTGTGCTTCGCTCATCCTCAGTATAGCAATCTATTATGCTTTCAGCTCTACATACAAGCACGTTCTTGCAAACGAGACAAAGGCCAAGTCGGATGATCCGGCAGCAAAGGCAGAAGTCAAGGAACTCTCTCAGGCTGAGACAAAGGAGCGCATCGTTTGTCTGTGTCTCGTCTTCGCAGTCGTTATCTTCTTCTGGATGGCGTTCCATCAGAACGGAAACACGCTGACACTCTTCGCACGTGACTTCACACAGAAGACTTCTGAAGGTCTGCAGTCTATGGCGTTCGACGTGACAAACCTCGTGGCTTGTATCTTTGTGGTTTACGGAAGCTTCGCTCTTGCACAGAGCAAGACCGGCAAGGGCAAGGGCATCGCATTCGGAGTTATCCTCGCTGCCATAGCTTTCCTCTTCTACAAGTATACCACACTCGACAGCCACGTAGACATTGAGGCTCCTATCTTCCAGCAGTTCAACCCTTGCTATGTGGTGGCTCTTACACCAGTAAGCGTGGCTCTCTTCTCATGGCTCAACAAGAAGGGCAAAGAACCAACATCACCAGAGAAAATCGGTCTCGGTATGCTCGTTGCAGCTCTCGGATTCGTGTGGATGGCAGTATGCTCAATGGGTCTTGAACTTCCGCTCACACAGGGCAACGCAGCTACGGAAGGCGCACGAGTAAGCGCAAACGTGCTCATCTCTACTTATCTCATTCTGACATTTGCAGAGCTCCTTCTTTCGCCAATCGGTATCTCGTTCGTGTCGAAGGTTGCTCCTCCAAAATATGCAGGTTTGATGATGGGTCTCTGGTTCGGTGCTACTGCTATCGGAAACCAGCTCGTTATGGTGCCTGGCATCATGTGGGGCATGAACTTCAACCTCGTGACTATATGGGGAGTTCTTGCAGGCATCTGTCTCGTTTCGGCACTCTTCATCTTCTCTATCATCAAGAAACTCAACAAAGTTTCATAAGCAAGAATAAAATTCCTCACAGAAATTTATTGGCATAAAAGCACAATATAAACAAATAACATTCCGGTCCATCCGCTCATGTAGGCTATGTATCCGTAGGCTGCATCGGGCGGATGGATTTCTTTTATTCCGTAACCTCATTCCTGTCATTTAGCTTTAGACGTTCTTCCGTTTAGCCTGATGAGAGATTCACGCTTACCTCAATATGCCATTATAACGTATGGGTTAAACAAAAGTAAAAAAACGAACATGTCACGCTAAGAGCCGTTAACGCTTACAGATTGATTGTTAAAAGAGAAGAAAAGTATGAGACATTATGGCAGTTTTACATTTGTTGCGTCTATATTTGCACTCCGAAAACCAAACTGAAATGTGTAACAATAAAGATATTTTGAAATGAAAAAACTATCTAATCGAATTGCGATGGCTGCAATGTCACTTACATTGACCATTGCGACGCCAACAGCAGCTTTTGCGGGCGTCAATGCAGTTCCAAGTCAACCAGTTGACCTGACTTACGCAGCAGAGAAGGCTCTGCCATCTGTGGTGCATATTCGTTTCTTGCAGAATAGCAAAGTGCAGACCGTTGATGTGCAGTCTGATCCCTTCGGAGACTTCTTCGACCCATTTGGCTTCTTTGGAAACCCTGGGAATGGTGGCACGCAGAAGAGAAAAGTGCAGACTCCAAAGAGAGAGGGTTCCGGTTCAGGAGTCATCATATCTACCGACGGATATATCGTGACCAACAACCACGTGGTGGATGGAGCTGACGAACTAACCGTGACGCTCAACGACAACAAAGAATATTCTGCCCGCATCATCGGTACGGACAAGACTACAGACCTCGCACTTATAAAAATCAGTGCCACAAACCTCCCAGCCATGCCTATCGGCGACAGCGACAAGCTGAAAGTGGGAGAGTGGGTGCTTGCAGTGGGAAATCCTTTCAACCTTAACTCCACAGTTACAGCAGGAATCGTAAGCGCCAAGGCGCGGTCGCTCGGAGCCAACGGCATAGAGTCGTTCATTCAGACCGACGCTGCCATCAACTCTGGAAACTCCGGCGGAGCATTGGTAAACACACGTGGGGAGCTCGTGGGTATCAATGCCATGCTTTACTCACAGACCGGAAGCTATAGCGGCTATGGATTTGCCATCCCTACCACTATCATGAACAAAGTAGTGGCTGACCTGAAGAAATACGGAGTTGTGCAGCGTGGTGTGCTCGGAGTTTCAGCTATCGACGTGAACAAGTATTTCGACTCGCAGAAAGAACAGGGCAAGGAGGTAGACCTCGGAACCATGGAGGGAGTATATGTAGCCAAGGTGGATGAGGACGGCTCTGCAGCCGAGGCCGGAATCAAGGAAGGCGACGTGATCATAGCCGTAGATGGCAAGAAGGTGGTCAAGATGAGCGAATTCCAGGAATATATCACAAACAAGCGCCCTGGCGACAAGGTGACCGTGACATATCTGCGCAAGAAGCAGAAAAAGACCGCTACTATCACTCTCAAGAACGAGCAGGGCAACACGAACATCGTGAAAGACGCTGACCTGGATGTTCTCGGTGGAACATTCCGCCCGGTGACAGAACAGGAGAAGAAAGATCTGAACATCAGCTACGGATTGGTAGTGACAAAGGTTACCGGCGGAGCGCTCAAGGATGCGGCAGTTTATAAAGGCTTCGTAATCCAGCAGGCTAACGACACACCGATGAAGACTCTCAACGACCTGCAGAAGGCAGTCAAGGACGCTTCTACAAGCAAAGATCCTGTGCTTATCCTCAAGGGATTTTCGCCAACAGGAAAGAAGGCTTACTTCGCTGTGATGCTTGACAAACAGTAAAATCTTTCGACTGAATAACGATAAAAATATCAATGGCACAGGCAAACTACCTACATAAAGGCAGTTTGTTTGTGCTTTTTTTATTCAAAACAGGCTGTTTTGACTTCATATTCATAGGTATTTGAAAAAAAAGAATATAATCTTTTGTCGTTAGAATAAATAATATTATATTTGCATTTGGTAAATTAGTTAAAACTTTTTTCTATGAGACAACTGAAAATCACATCATCCATTACAAACCGCGAGGACCTTTCGCTTGACAAGTACCTGCAGGAAATCGGACACGAAGAACTGCTGACCGTAGACGAAGAGGTGGAATTGGCGCAGCGGATAAAAAAAGGTGACCGGAAGGCACTTGAACGCCTCACAAAGGCAAACCTCAGATTCGTTGTCTCAGTCGCTAAACAGTATCAGAACCAGGGTCTCAGTCTTCCTGACCTTATCAACGAAGGGAATCTCGGACTCATAAAGGCTGCTGAGAAATTTGATGAGACAAGAGGCTTCAAGTTCATATCATACGCCGTGTGGTGGATAAGGCAAAGCATTCTGCAGGCTATTGCAGAGCAGAGCAGGATAGTGAGACTGCCACTGAATGTGGTGGGAACCGTGAACAAGGCTAACAAGGCGCAGAACAAATTTGAACAGCAATACGAAAGAAGGGCTAGCGTTGACGAACTCGCAGAGCAGACAGACCTGCCGGAGGACAAGATACGCGAAGCTATGAAAATTAACGGAAGACACGTGTCCGTTGACTCGCCAATAAAAGAAGGTGAGGAAGGAAGCCTTATTGACATAATGGCTAACTCCGACTCGCCGGATCCTGACAATGAGCTCGTGATGGAATCCCTGCGCGAGGAGATAAAAAGAGCGTTGCAGGCCCTGAACGAAAGAGAGCGCAAAGTCATAGAGGCTTTCTTCGGAATAGACCAACCGGAAAAGACGCTTGAGGAAATCGGAGTGCTGTATGGACTGACAAGAGAACGCGTAAGGCAGATTAAGGAAAAGGCAATACGCCGACTACGCCATTCCACTCAGAACAAACAGCTGAAATCCTTCCTCGGTAGCTGATAGCCTACAGACAAGGGAAAGGCGTCTGTAGGCTTGGCGTATCGAAATTCCATAGGTGGAAACGATATGAAAGTCCGGTGCTACTGAATGATGGAGACCAGGGTCCGGGTGATTTCTGAAATGGATAAATGAGTATATAAAAAAAACGAAATAGAAACAATACGAATAACAGAATAATGAGATCTTTAAAATATGTGGCACTTATGGCTGTACTGCTTTTGACGACAGTACAACTGGCTTATGCTGCCAAGGGAAAGGGAGTCAAGACTACTTATGTGTTTGGTGTGGCAACATCGTTCAACGATTCTACGGCTTATGTAACTGTCATTCAGCAGCTTGACTCTGTAACGACTGTAGGAAAAACAGGCATTCTGGCAAACAAACAGGAGTATTCTTATCAGCTACGTGAATTCATGGGCGGCAAAGGTATTCAGCATGCTACTTGTGTAACAGTAAATGCCAAGTCTCGCAAAGAGGCAGAGAAATCATTGAGCTCTATGAAGCAGCGGCTGGCTGGTAAGAACAAACTCATCGTAAAGCAGATACCCGCTGAAGAGTTCGCCTATCAGCGTGTAGTGATGGCGCATTGAGAATGGATGCAGGGCCCTGTCTTTATTTTATAATTGAAATAATTCGAAATGCTCTATCGAATAGCGGAATTCCCTATTGAAATAAGTTTCTCGGAGGATTATACCGATGGAACAAGTCTGATTCCTTCTTTCACACCCTTTGTCATTGGTAGGATGTGTAAGGAGGAGTCTTTGTTGCTGCGTCTTTATGTAGACGATAAACTGCAGCCTAAAAAAGAAAACAGGGAACGTATTGGAGATTTCGATACGGGGAATGGCAATGTAATAGTAGACCGCTTCCCGGATTCCAGTTATCAGTATATAATAAAGGATCTTGAAGGCAGGGCTTGCTGCCTGCTACAGACAAACGCAGACTTCAACGATTGTCGCTGTGCGCTGAACGGTGATTTCTTCATGAGGCAGTATGCGCTCAACAATGCCGTGATGATGGCTTTCTCGTTTGCTGCAAGTTTTCAGAAGGCTTTGATGATTCATGCCTCGCTGGTGAGACACAACGGACGTGGCTATGCTTTCATAGCCCAAAGCGGAACGGGAAAGAGCACTCAGGTGAGCAACTGGCTGAGGTATATACCAGACTGTGACCTTATGAACGATGATAATCCTGTGGTGAGAGTCATCGGCGAAGAAGTGTTTGTTTATGGAACTCCGTGGAGTGGTAAGACGCCATGCTATCGTGATGTGAAAGCGCCTCTGGCAGCAGTAACTCGTATTGAACGCTGCGAGAGAAACTGGGTGGAAAAACTGCCTACGGTGGCGGCTTTTGCTTCATTCCTACCTTCGTGTTCCACTATGAGATGGGACAAGAGGGTTTTTGACAATGTCTGCAACTGTATTTCTGACGTGATAAGATTTTCCGAATTATATACGTTGCATTGTCTGCCAGACAGAGAGTCGGCAGAGGTCTGTCACTCGATGATTGACCATGAATGAACTTGAGCCTGTTCAGATAATACATAATCTTATGAAGAAGAGAGAAGAGAAATTGTTTTCAAATTCAGAACTTATTCCAGAGGTTATAAGTCTTCTGGAGGAAGGACATACCGTGACCTTGCCACTGAGAGGATATAGTATGCGGCCCTTTCTTGAAGACAACCGTGACAAGGCATTGCTCATTCGGGCGAGAGACCCTAAAGTGGGAATGCCCGTGCTGGCAGAAATAGGCGAGAATTATTTCGTATTGCATAGGATTGTGAGCATAAAAGGAGAGAATGTGGTACTTCGTGGCGACGGAAATATCGGTACCGAACGCTGCAAGCTCTCTGACGTAAGGGCGGAGGCAATAGGATTCTACCGCAAAGGCAGGGAACATATCGACAAGACCAATGGCCTGAAATGGTGTCTATATTCGTTTCTGTGGACAAGACTGACGCCTCTCATAGTGCGTCGCTACATACTTGCTGCTTATCGCAGGATTGTTAAAACCGAAAATATCAATTGAAAAATATGCGTAAGAAACCTGGATTTAATCTTCGTGACGTCTGTGGAGAGCAGATTGTCGTGGCTGAGGGTAAAGAGAACATAGACTTCAGCAATATCATAAGTATGAACGAGACTTCGGCCTTCATTTGGGAGGCTTTGGGAGACAAGGAGTTTGATGCCGATATGATGGCTTCTTTACTTTTGGAAAAGTATGATGTTGATGCTGAAGTGGCAAAGGCAGACTGTGAAAATTTGCTTCGTGGGTGGAGTGAAATAGGTATCGTGGAATAATAACAACGACATGATCTTATGCTCAAATATATGTTCTGACAGTAGGTTGAGGATAACCAGTTGGTGCATGTTGGTATGGGCGTTGTTCTTTGTTATAGCTAAAAGTCTTGCTTTTTGTAGCTATAAGAATTGTTCATTGTAGTATAAAATGCATTTTGTAGCTATAAATTGCTCTTTGTAGTGTCCTTTTTGATAAATTAATAATGGCGGTTTCCCTTTAGACTTTATGTCTTGTTGGGGAAACCGCCATTATTCTTTTATATTCGTTTGGTTCTTTTATTCCAAATCAGGTGTGTCAGAAGCTTACTTCATCTTTTCAACAAAGAAGTCTGCAATCTGTCTGAGCAGGTGGTTGCGAGTGTTGCCACCATAGATGCTGTGGTTGCGGTTGGTGTAGATGTTCATGCGGAAATCCTTGTCTGCCTGAATAAGAGCCTCCGTGTATTCATATGCGTTCTGTGGATGCACGTTGTCGTCTGCAAGGCCATGACAGATAAGGAGGCTGCCGCTGAGACCAGCCGCTCTCTTGATCGGGTTGGTGTCGTAACCTGCAGGGTTCTCCTGAGGAGTACGCATATAGCGCTCTGTGTATACGGTGTCGTAGAAACGCCAGTCTGTTGGAGGTGCTACTGAAACACCTGCCTTGAATACGTTTCTTCCCTCGCTCATGCTCATGAGAGTGTTGAAGCCACCGAAGCTCCATCCCCAGATGCCGATGTTGTTTTTGTCTACGTATGGCAGAGTGCCAAGATAGAGGGCTGTTTCCACCTGGTCTTTCGACTCAAGGTCGCCAAGCTTGAGATATGTGCACTTCATGAATTCTTCTCCTCTTCCGCCAGTGCCGCGTCCGTCAACGCAAACCAGGATGAAACCTCTGTCAGCGAGATATCCGTCATAGAGACATCCGTTGCCCATTGAACCTACTGCCCATGAGTTTTTAACCTGCTGACTGCCAGGACCACTATACTGCCACATGATGACAGGATATTTCTTTGAAGCGTCAAAATTGTGTGGCTTTACCATGATGCCGTTTAGCTTTACTCCCTCGGATGTCGTGAAGGTGAAGAACTCCTTCTGTGGAAGGTTGTATTCCTTGAGCTTGGTTTTCAGCTCGCTGTTGTCATTCACCATTGCGATGCGCTTTCCGTTCTTGTCACACATTGAGTATTCGAAAGGAGTGTTTCTGTCGCTCCAGATGTTCACGAAATACTTGAAGCCCTTGCTGAAAGATGCAGAGCTCCATCCGTCGCGTTTTGTCAGACATTCGGTCTTGCCGTTCTTTGCCGTTACATATACTTCGCGGTTCATCGGATCCTTGCCTGCAGCCTGATAATAGGTGTTGCCGGTCTTTTCGTCGTAGCCGTAAACATCGGTCACGTCATGTTTGCCAGTAGTGATTTTTTTCACCAGACTGCCGTTGATGCTGTAGAGATACAGCTGCATGAAGCCGTCGCGGTCGCTTGGCAGCAAGATATGGCTGTCGGTAATCTTGATGTTTGCCATGGCCTCCTCCTGAACATATTTGGCGTTCTTCTCCTGGATGAGCATCTTTGCTACTGTGCTTCTTGGATTTACGGCATATAGGCGGAGGTCGCTCTGATGGCGGTTGAATGTATAGACGATGATTTTCTCGGCATCTTTAGTAGCTACGATGCGTGGAATGTATCCGTCAGCGTCGAGTGGTACCTGCAATTTCCTTGTCTGATGCGACTTGATGTCGTAACTGTATACTGCCACCGTAGAGTTCTTCTCTCCAGCCTTAGGATATTTGTATGAGTAGAGACCAGGGTATGTGGCATATTCCTTGTGTTCAGGATATTCCCCCTTGAACATCTGCAGAGAGTATTCACGTACGTCCTTCTCGTCATACTTTATCCAGCATATCATGCTGCCGTCGCCATTGAAAGTCATGGCCGTGTTGAATCCGAACTCCTCCTCGTTCACCCAATCTGGAATACCGTTGATGAGTTCGTTCTTCTTGCCGTCTTTCGTCACCTGGCTCTCGGCGTTGTCGTAGAGCAGTTTTACAAGGAAGATGTTGTTGTCACGCACGAAAGCAATCTGCTTTCCGTCTGGTGACCAGACTGGTGTCTGCTGTGCTCCGTTGTCAGACAGCTTCTCAAGCTTGCGGCTTGCGATGGTGTAGATGTAGAAGTCGGCTGTGAAAGAACGTCTGTAAATCTTGTGTGAATTCGTCTGGATAAGCATCTTTGTACCGTCAGGACTCATAATATAGTCTTCGAAAGACTCTATTTTCTGACCGATGGTGTTGTTCACGTCAAACAGCACGTCGGTTTGTTTGCCGGTGCGGAAGGAGTATCTCACCACCTTCTTGCCGTCTTTGCTAACCTGGGCATAGGTCTCTCCGTCGTCGAGAGCCGTGATGCTTCCAATTCCTTTGGGGGCGAACTTGCCGGACGTGATGTCCTTGAGTGACAAGTCGTTGCCAGCCAAAGCAGTTGTAGCGCTAATCAATAAAGCTGCGCACATTAGGAACAATTTTCTCATAATTAAATTTATCTGTTTTTATAGTATTTCTATATCTATTGCAAAATTAGCAATTATATTGCAATTAGTACTCATGATTAAACACAATTTAACCCAAATGGGTTGTTACCCGGTGTTGAGGATTTGCATATTGTGTGAATAGTACGGTTTGTAGGGCTTTAACCATTCTTTAGTCCATAGATTATCAATTTTTAATTGTATCTTTGCATTCACATTTTATCAGAAACTGTTGATGCTATGTGTTTAATCCCGACGACAGTTGGATGGCTTCTGTCTTGGTGATATTTGATGGGGCTACGAATAAAACGTATTGCCGGCATCAGGTATTTCCCTGACTTACCAGTAATAATAGAATATGCCAACTTATATATAAATATTATATGCCGAATTATAATTCTTATAGCGAGTGGATAAGAAGGAAATTCCCGTTCAGGGTTCAGAAAATTTCCGTGGATGCCGGTTTTTCCTGTCCTAACAGAGATGGAAAGGTTGGTAGGGGAGGTTGTTGCTTCTGCGACAACCGTTCATTCAATCCTGCCTATTGTGACAGGGAACAGAGTATTACAGACCAGATAGAGAAGGGTAAACAGTTTTTTTCGCACAAATATCCAGACATGAAGTATCTTGCTTATTTCCAGGCTTATAGCAATACATATGCTGGTGTTGACATCTTGCGTAGGAAATACGAGGAGGCTTTGGCGTGTGATGATGTTGTGGGACTTATTATAGGAACCCGTCCCGACTGTATCAACGACGAGATTCTGGATTATCTGGAGTCATTGAATCGTCAGACTTTCCTCACGGTAGAGTATGGGATAGAAAGCACAGAGGATTCCACATTGTTGAGAATAAACCGCGGTCATGATTTCGGTTGCTCTGTCCATGCTATAGAAGAAACTTCAAAAAGGGGAATTGTCACCGGTGGGCACGTTATTGTGGGGCTGCCTGGAGAGTCTGCCTCCGACATTATAGCTCAGGCTAAAAAGATATCTGCAACATCTCTCGACATTCTGAAAATCCATCAGCTACAGGTCGTTAGAGGAACACGGTTGGCTGAGGATTATGAGAGAAAACCTTTTCATGTCTTCTCGGTTGACGAATATATTCGCACAATCTCAGAGTATATCCGCAATCTACGTCCTTCGATTGTCATTGAGCGTTTCGTTTCCCAATCGCCAAAGGGAATGCTTCTTGCTCCAGACTGGGGGCTGAAGAACTATGAGTTTACAGATAAATTGAATAAATATCTTCGAGAGAATGACATTCGCCAGGGAGACGCTCTGTAATCCGGATCAACCATTTGGGCTTGTTGTGTTAAGGCTTGTTTCCACTTTCTGCTACATGTGTTTAATGATTACGGAAAAATCGTTGTCTTGGATGAATTTGGTAATGTCTGTCTTTGGATGGCACCGCATATACTTTTCGGTAGCCTTGACAAATTTAGTGTCGAAAGCCTTTTCTTCCAAGACCTTATTGCAGAGCCACATTATTTTCCCCAGATGTATATCTCGCTCTATTTGAGGTCTTTTGTCGAAGTTGGGCATCTGGTGGATGCTCATCAGATAGAAGCAGATGGCATCAGGCACAATGTTCTTTCTGTTCATAGTTTTGCGCTGCGTTTCCGGATAGTATTTCCTGTAAAGAGGATAATCTTCTCCGAGATATTTGTCTATGGAGATTCCTATCGTGCTGTTGCCGATAATGATGCTTTGGTCAAGGGCGCCAATCTGCATGTATATCCTTGGAATCACAATTTTAGGATAAATCTTCTGCAGGTTCGTGAATGCCTTATTGAACTGGTCGTTCAAGTCGTCAACGTTAGCATACTGTGATTCTGCATCGCTTATAAGTGTCTGTAGTGTAGAGTCTTGATAAAAAGTCAGAAATATCTTGTTTATCTCGGGGTCGTTTACTTCGCCCAGCTTGAGCATATCCTCAATGAGTGTTCTTGTCTCCATCGGGTAGTCGGTGTTCATCTGCTGAAGGGCAGAAAAGTCGCTCGTGGTGAGGTATTGACTTTCCAACCTGTCGTAGCGGCAGATTTCAATTTTCTGCGGTTCGCTATACAAGAAGTCGAAAGCCTTGAACTTATATTCGCATGAGCAAAATGCTATCTGAATACAAATGAATATTATTATGTATATGAATCTTCTCACTATAAATTCTCTTCCTATTGTTTCTTTGATATTGCAAATTTACTAAAAAATATTATTTGCACAAAATTTAAAGCTAAAAATTACAAAATTCTAATTGCTTTTGTGTGTTTATTGTTTAAAATGGTTTAAAAATCTGCACATCTTGCCCTCGGTGTGTAATTATTTTGAGTTTGTATGCCTCAGTTTTCTCCTTTGTTCCTATTCCTAGTTCTTTGGCAGGAGCGGTAAATGTAAGTTGAAAATATTTTGCAGAATCTTTTTTGTGTTAAATATTAGGGCAGTTGGATAATTTGTTGTAACTTAGCACCCAAATTGTAAAATGCGCTTAAAACGCAAGGAAATGCCCTTAAAACGGGAATTTAAGAAAATTAACAGATTAACTAATGGATAGTAACAACACTATTGATCAAGACAGAATTCTCAAGATTAACATTGAGGAGGAGATGAAATCCTCATACATCGACTATTCTATGTCGGTGATTGTTGCCCGTGCGTTGCCTGATGTGCGCGACGGTTTCAAGCCTGTGCACAGAAGAATACTCTATGGAATGATGGGTATTGGCAATACAAGTGACAAGCCTTATAAAAAATGTGCTCGCGTTGTCGGTGAGGTGCTTGGTAAGTATCACCCACATGGTGACAGTTCTGTTTATGGAGCCCTTGTCAGGATGGCGCAAGACTGGAACATGCGTTACACACTCGTTGATGGTCAGGGAAACTTTGGTAGCGTGGATGGCGATTCTGCTGCTGCCATGCGTTATACGGAGTGCCGACTCTCAAAGATGGGAGAGCACATCATGGATGACCTTAACAAGGATACGGTTGACATGACGAACAACTTCGATGATTCGCTCGTTGAGCCGACAGTCATGCCAACAAAGATTCCAAACCTGCTTGTAAATGGCGGAAACGGTATTGCGGTAGGTATGGCGACAAATATTCCGACCCATAATCTCGGTGAAGTCATTGACGGATGTTGCGCATATATCGATAATCCAGAAATCGATGTTGACGGACTGATGCGTTATATCAAGGCTCCGGATTTCCCTACAGGTGCTTATATATATGGTATACAGGGAGTGAAAGATGCCTACGAAACTGGTAGGGGACGCATTGTCATGCGTGCGAAGGCTGAGATTGAGAGTGGTGATTCGCATGACAAAATTGTCATTACGGAAATACCTTATGGCGTGAATAAGGCTCAGCTTATTACATATATCGCCGATCTCGTCAAAGAAGGAAAACTCGATGGTATAAGCAATGCCAATGATGAGTCTGGTCGTCAGGGTATGCGTATCGTCATTGACGTGAAGAAGGATGCCAACGCAAATGTTATCTTGAATAAACTCTTCAAGATGACGGCTCTGCAGAGCTCATTCTCAGTGAATTGCATCGCTTTGGTTAAAGGTCGTCCACGTCTGCTTACTCTCAAGGAATGCGTTCATCATTTTGTTGAACATAGACATGACGTTACAATTCGTCGTACTAAGTTTGACTTGAAGAAAGCCCAGGAAAGGGCACATATCCTTGAAGGCCTTATCATCGCCTGTGACAACATCGACGAGGTGGTACACATCATCCGTGCATCCAAGACTCCGTCAGACGCACAGCGCAATTTGGAAAAGCGCTTTGAGCTCGATGAGTTGCAGTCTAAGGCAATCGTTGATATGCGTCTCAGCCAGCTCACTAGTCTGCGTCTTGAGCAGTTGCATGCCGAATATGAGGAGTTGGAGCGTCAGATCAATTATCTGCAGTCTATCCTCAACGATCCTGAACTTTGCAAGAAGGTAATGAAAGACGAGCTTCAGGAAGTGAAGGAGAAGTATGGAGACGAACGACGCACAGAGATAAAATATTCAAGTGAGGAATTCAATCCTGAGGACTTCTATCCTAACGATCCTGTAGTTATCACTATCAGTCATCTTGGTTATATCAAGAGAACTCCTCTGAGCGAGTTCAGAGAGCAGTCAAGAGGTGGAGTGGGTAGCAAGGGAGCCCATAGCAGAGAGCAGGACTTCACAGAGTTCATCTATCCAGCCACAATGCACAACACCATGATGTTCTTCACCAAGAAGGGACGTTGCTACTGGCTGAAGTGCTACGAGATTCCGGAAGGAAACAAGAGCAGCAAGGGCAGAGCGATACAGAACCTCCTCAATATCGAAAGCGACGACAGCGTCAATGCATTCTTGCGTCTGCGCGGTCTCGACAACGAGGAGTTCATCAACAGCCATTATGTAGTGTTCGCCACAAAGAACGGACTTATCAAGAAGACCTTGCTTGAGGCCTATAGCCGTCCGAGAGCAAACGGTGTCATAGCCATCAACATTCAGGAAGGTGACGAGGTGGTAGGAGTAAGACTTACCAACGGACACAATGAACTGGTGCTTGCAAACCGTAACGGTAGGGCTGTGCGTTTCGATGAGAATGCCGTTCGTGCAATGGGTCGTGTATCTACCGGTGTACGCGGAATGCGTCTCGACGGTGGAGACGACGAAGTTGTAGGAATGGTTGTAGTCAACAAGCCTGACGAGGAAACCATAATGGTTGTGAGCGAGAATGGCTACGGCAAGCGTAGTCTTGTTGAGGACTATCGCGTAACCAACCGTGGTGGCAAGGGAGTGAAGACTCTTGGAATTACAGAGAAGACAGGACGCCTTGTTGCCATTAAGGTAGTGACAGACGAGAATGATCTCATGATCATCAACAAGAGTGGAATCGTGATCCGTCTGTCTGTGAAGGAATGCCGTGTGATGGGACGTGCCACACAGGGTGTAAGACTGATAAACCTCACGAAGAAAAATGACGTCATTGCCAGCGTATGCAAAGTGATGAGCTCAGAGCTTGAGGCTGTTGTCGAAGATGAGAGTCGCAAACAGATGGTTGCTACAAACGAAAGGATAAACCAGGATTCCACTTCCGCTCCAGCCACACAGTTTGAAGACGGTGACCATATAGAGGAAAGTGATTCTGTTGCCGATAACAATGATGTGAATAACGAATAACTATAATCTTAAACAATAATGAAAATGAAAAAACTTATGGTTTTTGCGTTGGCTACACTTTGCAGTGTGTCAATGTCTGCACAGGATATCAAGACTATCCTCGGTGCTAACGACTACAAAGAGGCCCTTAACATGATTAAGGCTGGTGAGGCTTCTCTCTCTAATGAGAACAAGGCCAAGGCATATAATAAGGTCGTTGACCTCGCTTTGGACAAGTTCCTGAAGGAGCAGGTGACAAAGGCTGACCCTGCAGCCATGTATGATGCTGCCGAGGCTGCCATCCAGGCTGCTTTGGAGTGTGACAAGTATGACAACATGCCTAACGAGAAGGGTAAGGTAAAACCTAAGTTCGCCAAGAACGGTACTCGCCTTGCTCCAGTTCGCGCTTCTCTCGTATCAGAGGGAGAGGCTCGTTACAACGAGAAAGACTACAAGGGTGCTTCAAGAGCATTCGGTATGTATGTTGATACAAACTCTGAGAAGCTCTTCGCAACAGGTCAGCCAGACCAGTTCGGACCTCAGATCGCTTATTTTGCAGCACTCTCTTCTTTCTATGCACAAGAGTTTGATCGTGCTGAGAGATATTCTGACGCAGCTCTGAATGACTCTACTTATGCCAATGACGCAATGAACCTGAAGCTCAACGCTCTTCAGAACACCATGAAGACCAAGGCTGACTCTATTGCTGCCCAGAAGAAGTTGGAGGACCTTTATGCCAAGTTCCCTAACAACCAGGCAGTATTCAGCACTCTCACAGGTCTTCTCCTTTCTCAGGGCAAGAAAGACGATTTCAACAAGCTCATCGACAACGCTCTTGCAGCAAATCCAAAGAACTTCGCTGCTGTGGCAATGAGAGGCCAGTCTTATATGAACGAGCGTAAATGGCAGGAGGCTATCAACGACCTGAAGAAGGCTCTCGAGATCATGCCTGACAATATCCCTGTAACAGCTTCTGTAGGTAACTGCTACATGTTCCTCGCTCAGGAGAAGGCAGAGCAGATTTCTGCCAAGACCAACGGTAGAATCCCTAAGTCTGCAGAGGATGTGATCGTCGGCGTTTACAACCAGGCCATTGACTATCTGACAAAGGCAAAGGACATGGACAAGAACATGGAATACAAGACCAGCTGGGCTTATTCTCTCTATACTTGTCTGTATCGCACTTTGGGCGATGAAGATCCTAAGACCAAGGAGGCAGAGGCTCTGACCAAGTAATCTCTGATCAATAGTATATTTAAAGGGCGTACCAGAATTGTGACAATATAAGTTGTGGCTTTTTGTGTGTGGTTCCAGACAAACACTCTATACTTACTTTTAGTTCCGGTTTTGGTACTCCCTTCTCTTTTTATATACTTCTTTTTTACCGGCATATTCAATTTTACATATATTTCAGGTATTTACTTTTAGGGTAGATTAATTTTTTTTATGTTAGTGGGATAATGAAACGTTTGCTTGTAATTTTATCTATAATCAGCCTTTTCCATTCATTTGCCTTCGCTCAGAAGAAGGAAATCTCTCAGGCACAGACTTACGTCAAGACAGGTAAGAATCTGGACAAGGCAGAAGCGAGTATGAGGAAACTGCTTGCCGACTCTGCAAATCATGCCAATATCAAGATATGGCACACTCTTACAGAAGCTATCCGTCTGCAATATGAACAGGCCAACGAGCAACTCTATCTCAAACAGAAATTCGACACGGCTTCTCTATTCAACATAGAGCTTCGCATGTTC
This sequence comes from Prevotella pectinovora, assembly GCF_041323955.1. Lineage (NCBI taxonomy): Bacteria > Pseudomonadati > Bacteroidota > Bacteroidia > Bacteroidales > Prevotellaceae > Prevotella > Prevotella pectinovora. The sequence goes on along the minus strand of NZ_JBGLIV010000001.1, from coordinate 1,381,195 downwards.
CAGGCTTATGAGTCTATGGACAGCGTTGATGCCCGACCCGACCACAAAGGAAGGGTGGCGATAAAATACAGGAAGCGTAATGCTGAATATCTGAGCGTGTATCGCAAGAATCTTTATAACGGAGGCGTGTTCTTCTTGTCCAAGCAGAATTACAAGTCAGCTTTCAATCTCTTCGACGCATTTCTCGACTGCGTCAACCAGCCATTGTTCTCAAACAATAAATTGAGCATGACATCGCCTTCAGAGCTCTCTGCGGCCTATCTTGCAACATATTGTGGAGTGAAACTCGGCAATTCGGAACTTGCCCTTAAGTATTCGTCTTCCGCTCTCGACTATAAACCCGGCAGGGAAAAGACCTTGCAGTTCTTGGCAAATATCTATAGCGAGAAGAAAGATACCGTATTATACAGGGAATCCCTTAAAACAGGCTTTGATGAATATCCTCAAAACGAGTTTTTCTTCACCCGTCTTGTAGACTTCTATAACGGAAAGAATCAGATAGATTCGGCAAACGTTGTAGTTGACAAAGCCTTGATGGCAGATAGCCTGAATACACTCTTTCTTTATGCCAAGAGCAATCTGCTGCTGAATATGGGTGAATACGGGAAATGCGTGTCCGTCTGCGACAGTCTGATTGCCCGCAACGACACCCTTGCCGATGCCTATTATAATGCCGGTGTAGCCTATATGAACATGGCTTTCAAGGCTGAAGGCAAATCTCAGATGAAGAAATATTATAAGTGCTCCTTGCCGTATATGGAGCGATACCGCGAACTTGCTCCCGACCAGAAAGACAAATGGGCAGCAGCCCTATACAACATCTATCTCAATCTTAACATGGGAAAGAAGTTTGAAGAAATAGTGGGGATTTTGAAGAACTGAAATAAACCCAATCAATATTAAAAGTCCTCAATCGGTCATTGGGATTAGAAAATGAAACAATCCCAATCGGCCATTAGGTTACAGTTTAGTGACGGTAAAAGAATAACTTGGTATGATTTCACCGTCACTCAGTCATGATGACAATGACAGCCGGTAGTTCTTATTTCTGACTGTCATTGTCGTTTTTGTCAGTTTCCTCGTTTATGCCTCTGCTGTGCTTCTTTGCATATTCCACATAGTCGTAAGGCTCCATACCTTTTGGAAAGAAGTCTGCCAATACAGCTTTTGCCTCTTCTGGATTCTTGTCTACCGCGTCTTTCAAGTATCCTATAAATTCATCTCCCATACCCAGATAGTTGCTGCATGCCGCAAGGTAAGCCAGTCCGCGTGTCCTTTCAGGATCCTTTTCAAACACTCTCTTGAGAAACATATACGCATATTGGTCCATGCTGTGCTCATACAGAGACACGGCAATCTGGAATGTATATTCAGTTGGGTTGTTTGTCAACTTATAGCCATTGTAGAATGCTATGTTTGCATCTTCAAACCTGTTCATGCCCAGCAGGATGCTACCTTCCACGAGATACGTTTCAGCGTCAAGTTTTCCATATTCCTTAAGCTTCTCCAGATATTTGAATGCCAATTCGTTGTTCCCCATCCATCCGTAAGTGATGGCGAAATCTCTGCAGATGTCAATCTTGTTGGCAGTTTCTTCTGTGCATTTCGTTTCTGCGCTTTTCAGGTAGGCAAGAGTCTTGTCCATATCCTGCATGCAGAAATAACATCTCGCCATCATCATGTCGCTCTGTTCTGAGTCTACGATTTCCGCACTCTTCCGATACGCTTCAAGAGCTTTCTGATAATTGCACATCTTGAAGAAAGCGTTGCCCAGTATCATATACGCCTCGGCATCCTTGTCATCGATGGCGAGAGCATATTCTATGCTTGTAGCAGCATTTGAGTACTTGTCGAAATTGTTCTGTTCTATGGCGAGGATTTTCCAAAGTCCTGTGTTGAAGGGGTCTTTGTCTATCAGCCTCTCCATTATCTCCGCTCCCTCTTCGTATTTCCTTTCAGCGAAAGCCATGCGAGCCTTCATTCTGAGATAGTCATTGCTGCTTTTGTCTCTGTCCAGTTCCAGATAGTGCTTCGCCTGCTTCGTCATACCGTAGTCAAGCAGCAGGTTGCAGGCTTCAGCAGGCAGGTCAAGCAGGTCTTCGTCTTCAAGATACGTCAGAGCCTTGTCAAGCGCCATTATCGCCTTCTCTTTCTTCTCCGTGAAGATATAATATTCGGCGATGAGCAGAGCATAGTTAAGGTCGTTGCATTCTGTGATTTTCTCTATACATTCCTTTGCTTTCTCCTTGTCTTTCTTCACCATTATATAATATCTGGCGAGCACGATCTTTGGAGCCGTGGCGTCGGGGTATAAAGAAGCTGCATACTCGGCAGTCTCCTTTGCGTCAGCCAGCTTGCCTTTCTCGAAATAATATTCCGCGATGTCGGCCAACTCCTCGGAGCCGAGTATGCAACTTTTACCTTCCCTCTTGCTTGTTTCGTAGAGGTTAAGGTTGGTTTTGAATTCTTCAGAATTATAATAATTGTCTATGCTTCCTGCCATTATTTCTTGTCTGCCATTTTGGCCCAGGTGTCTTTCAGACCCACAGTCTTGTTGAACACAAGGTGGTCGGCTGTAGAGTTCTTGTCGGCCATGAAATAACCGATTCTCTGGAACTGCAGATACTCTCCGGCTTTCTTCTCAGCCGCAAAGTCCTCAACATAACAGTTTGTCCTTATCTTCAGAGAGTCCTCGTTGATGAGATCCCTGAAGTCGCATTCTTCGGCAGAAGGGTTCTCTATTTTGAACAGACGGTCGTATTCTCTCACCTCTGCCTTCTTGCAGTGGTCCACGCTTACCCAGTGGAGTGTGCCCTTCACCTTTCTGTTTGCTCCCTCCATTCCGCTCTTGCTCGTAGGATCGTATTCAGCCTGTATTTCTATGATGTTTCCTTCTTCGTCCTTCGTGCATCCAGTACACTTCACGATATAGGCGTTTTTCAGTCTCACTTCCTTGCCGGGAGTCATACGGAAGAATTTCTTCGGTGCGTCTTCCATGAAGTCTTCGCGTTCTATCCACAGGTTGCGGCTGAATGTGATGTAGTGCTTTCCGTCTGCCTCGTTCTCAGGGTTGTTGATTGCCTCCATCTCTTCAGTCATGTCTTCAGGATAGTTGGTGATGACGAGTTTCACGGGATTCAGCACAGCCGACACTCGTGTAGCCTTTGCGTTGAGGTCTTCGCGCACGGCAGCTTCGAGCAGCGCCATGTCGTTCAGTGCGTCAAACTTGGTGTATCCGATGCTGTCGATAAACTTGCGCACGCTCTCTGGTGAGTATCCGCGTCGGCGCATTCCGCAGAGGGTAGGCATACGTGGGTCGTCCCATCCGTCAACGAGATGCTCGTCAACCAGCGCATGCAGTTTTCTCTTGCTCATCACCGTGTATGTCAGGTTGAGTCGGTTGAACTCTATCTGTCTGGGGCGGAAATCATGGATGTTGTCTCCCTCTCCCTCGTAGACCTTAAGTTCGTCGATGAACTTGTCGTAGAGTGGACGATGAGGCACGAACTCCAGTGTACAGATAGAGTGTGTCACGCCTTCGAAATAGTCGCTCTGTCCGTGTGCGAAGTCATACATCGGATAAGCATGCCATTTCGTTCCTGTGCGGTGGTGAGGCGTCTGTATGATTCTATACATGATAGGGTCGCGGAAGTGCATGTTCGGGTTTGCCATGTCGAGCTTTGCGCGCAAAACCATCGAACCCTCCACAGCCTCCGGGGTGTTCATCTTGTTGAACAGTTCCAGGCTTTCCTCCACAGGTCTGTTTCTGTATGGCGACTCCACTCCAGCCTGTGTCGGCGTGCCTTTCTGCTCGGCAATCTGCTCGCTTGTCTGTTCGTCTATGTATGCCTTTCCGTTTTCAATCATCCATACGGCGAAGTCCCATAGTTTCTGGAAATAGTCAGAGGCGTAATATATGTTTCCCCATTTGAATCCGAGCCACTGTATGTCGTTCAGGATAGAGTCCACGTATTCCGTGTCCTCTTTGCTTGGGTTAGTGTCGTCGAAGCGCAGGTTGCACACTCCGTTGTATTTCTCTGCCACACCGAAGTCCATGCAGATGGCTTTGGCGTGTCCTATGTGCAGATATCCGTTAGGCTCTGGTGGGAAACGTGTTTGTATTCTTTTGGCGTTCTTTCCTTCTTCGAGGTCTTTCTCGACCAACTGTTCCACGAAGCTGAGGCTCTTTTTCTCCTCGCTCTTTATTTCTTCTGAATTTGCCATGATTCTTATTGTCTTTTGTTACCTATTTTAATCTAAATACAAAGTTACTGAATTTCGCTATATCTGCAAAATAATCAGCTTTGTTTTCACAGTCCTTTTGCTCTCAGTTCCGTTCTTGCCTGTTCCAGGGCTTTTGTCCAGTAGGTGTCGAGCGAGAATTTCGTGATGTAGCCTTCGGTCCTGATGTATGCCTCCACGAGGTCGAGGTCCATGTCGTTGAAGCGTGGATTCTGCAGAGATGCCGTCTTGAAGAGTTCTCCCACTTCAGCCTTTGCCTTTTTGTTTTTCGCCTCTCCCAGTTTCTTTATATAGAGGTTCACGAAGTCGTACATGGCGTAAGCTTCATAGTCCAGGGTCTTGACGGTGCTGTCAGGCATCACCTCGTTCATCTTCATTGCCATATACACGAGAGCGTCCACTTTGAATGTCGCCACCTTGCGTGTCTGCAGATCCTTCGATTCGTCGTTAGCCACGTCCTGCGAGAGCTTCATTATTTCCTTGTATACTTTCTGGCTGTATGCTCCCTGTGTCATGGTGAGAGCCATCAGCAGTATGATGATCATTCTTTTCATGCTATTTATTTGTTTTGATGTTTTGTTTCCGTTATTGTTTTTTTCACCGTTTGGGGCAATCTGTCTGTCGTGTTGCCGGCATTGCCCGTCAGCTGGCTCACTCTGCTGCGGTTTTTGTTTATGAAGTCCTTCCATCCCCGGTAGTTCACTCCCGTTTCCGGTCTTCCAGCCTGCAGGAAGTGGCAGTATGCGGCAGCCAGAGCATCCGTGGCATCCATAAACGGCACTTTGTCTTTCTCCTTTATTCCCAGCAGCCTGAAGAGCATTCCCGCCACTTGCTCCTTTGATGCCTGTCCTTGTCCGGTTATTGCCATCTTGATTTTCAGCGGTGCGTATTCGTGTATCGGCACGCTGTGGTGTATTGCTGCCGCTATCGCCACTCCTTGTGCTCTGCCGAGCTTCAGCATCGACTGCACGTTCTTTCCGAAGAAAGGTGCTTCGATGGCCATCTCGTCGGGCAGGAACTCGTCTATTATCCCCGTCACCCGTTCGAATATCCTTCCGAGTCTCAGGTATGGGTCGCTTTCCTTCCGCATGTCGATCACTCCCATTGCCATCATCGAAGCCTTGTTGCCCGCCACCTTCAGAAGTCCGTAGCCCATCACGTTGGTTCCGGGGTCAATGCCGAGTATTATCTTTTCTGAAGCCATAGTCTTCATGCCGGGTTATTTGAAGTATGGGTTGTGTGCGGTTTCAAATCCCATGGTCGTCTGTTCTCCGTGTCCGGGCAGTATGATGCAGTCGGCAGGCAGCAGCGAACTGAGTTTTTTCAGGCTCTTCATCATGTCCTGGTAGCTGCCCAGCTGGAAGTCAGTCCTGCCGATGCTGAGTCTGAACAGCGTGTCGCCGGTGAAAGCCACATTCTCGTCCTTTGAATACAGCACTACCGACCCCGGCGAGTGGCCTGGTGTGGAGATCACGTCGAGGGCGTGGTTGCCAAACTTTATCACTTCTCCTTCGTCGAAGTAGTTTTTCACTTCCGCAGGCTCTTCGCGATACGTCATTCCTATCAATGCGCTTGCCTGTGCCGGAAGGTTCTCGATCAGCTGGCTGTCGTGTATGCTCACTTCCGGTTTCAGCCCATAGGTGTCTTCCGCGAATCTGTTGCCGAAGTTGTGGTCTATGTGTCCGTGTGTGCTGACCAGCCTTTTAGGTGTCAGCCCGTTGTCGCTGATGTATCTTTCCATCGCCTTGCGTTCCTCGGGGTGTAGCGCTCCGCAGTCTATGATGACACACTCCTTGGTGTCGTCGCTCACCACGTAGCAGTTCTCTTGGAACATGTTGCATTCAAATCTCTGTATGTTCAGCATCTTGATTCCTGTTTAAATGGTTCTTCTTCTGATGGCGGTTGCATTGAAGTCAGTCTCTTCCATAAGTCTCCTTTCTGCCTGTTTCAGTTTCCTGACCTTCAATCCCAATGTCTATCCCACCGGCACGTAGATAACGAATTTTTCCTTGAACCAATCCTCGTCAAACCAGTTTGTTATCTCTGTAGCTTCTGCAATCTTCTTGAAAGGGCGCATTTCGCCTTCCACGTTGCCGCCTTTCAGACATATCACTCCGTTGGGCAGAGAGTTGCGTTGCTCTTTGCCGACGTTCTTCTTCACGATTTTCATGAGGTCGGGCAGCGGCATCACGGCACGGCTCACCACGAAGTCGTATTTTCCTTTCTCCTCTTCACCTCTGAGATGCACGGCTTCCACGTTTTCCAGTCCTATAGCCGTTGCCACTTCGTTCACCACGCGTATCTTCTTTCCCGTTCCGTCAATCATCTTGAATTGCGTTTCCGGGAACAGTATCGCCAGCGGTATGCCTGGGAATCCGCCTCCTGTGCCGAAGTCGAGAATCCTGGTGCCCGGTCTGAACGATACCGCCTTTGCTATTGCCAGCGAGTGCAGCACGTGGTGCAGATACAGGTTGTCTATGTCTTTTCGCGAGATTACGTTGATTTTCTCGTTCCAGTCTTTATACAGGTCGAAGAGAGCTGCGAACTGCTGCTTCTGCTTGTCTGTGAGGTAGGTGAAATATTTCAGTATTTCTTCCATCGTTTTGTTTCTTGGGGGTTAAGTTATCTGTTTTATTTATTGTTTTAGACCAACGTCGTTCTCAGCTGTGTCTGGCTTGTAGTGTTCGGCCATATTGAGGTGACGCGTCTTTTGTTGTTATTTTATTGTAGTCATAGTGTTTGCGTGTGGTATATGGTGCAGCTTATCTTATGCAAAGATAATGCAAGGCGAGAGGAGAACGAAATGAATGTATTCATTTCTTATCCAGAGCCGCAGTTTATCTTATGCAAAGATAATACAAGGCGAGAGGAGAATGAAATGAATGTATTCATTTCTTATCCAGAGCCGCAGTTTATCTTATGCAAAGATAATTATAATTATTGAAATGTGCAAATACTTACACTCTCTATCTTGTGCGAGAACAGGTCTTTGGTTTGGATTCCTGTTTTCCGGATATCCGCCAATATGTGGGGACTTCATTTTTTTTATTGCGTTTCATGGTGTTCTTTTTGTGTAGTTCTTTGTTTCTGATCCGGTCGGTTTTTCATGTCAATATGAGTGTTTGCAGTCAGTAAACTATTGGTTTCTGTCTCTTCAGTCGCCGCTTTCCTCCTGTCCGTCAGTTTCCCGTGCTGCCGATAAGTCCCGAAACGATGTTCAGCGTTCCGGTCAGCATCTTGTCGCGGTTCACCACGTCGTCGTGTAGCTGCATGATTTTCTTGGGCTGGGGATGGATGTCTGCCACATCCAACTTATAGGAGAATGTATAGCTGTTAGAAAAAGCTTTACAAAATTGTCCCACTTGTCCCATTGTCCCATTGTCCCAACAGGAAATGGTATTTTTGTCTAAGTTATTATATATCAATATATTATCTTTTTTATTACATTTATTTTTCGTTATATGGGACAATGGGACATTGGGACAAGTGGGACAAGTGGTACAATTTTGTAAAGAGTTTTACTCTCTTTTCCCTCTTTTCTTGCCATCTCCTTGAGGTCCACATTAACGATCTCTTTTGTCATTATAGCTATATTATTTTCAAGAACAGGGAAGGAGCTCTGTCGTATCCAACTTGTCGGAGATGTATAGTCATTAGAAAAAGCTTTACAAAATTGTCTCAATTGTCTCACTGTCTCATTGTCTCAAGTGGAATTGGTTATTTTTGTCTAAGTTGTTATATATCAATATATTATCTTTTTTTTATTACAATTATTATTCATTTTATGAGACGTTGAGACATTGAGACAATTGAGACAATTGAGATGTTGTTGGGGTAGGGTGTGTTGGTAGTGATAAACGAAAAAGAGGCATTTACTTGCGTAAACACCTCTTGATTTTTAATTCTTAGTGACTCCGACAGGATTCAAACCTGTAACCTTCTGATCCGTAGTCAGATGCTCTATTCAGTTGAGCTACGGAGCCATATTTCTGAATTGCGAGTGCAAAGGTATGGAACTTTTTTGAATCTGCAAAATTTTTGAGTGTTTTTTTGAGATTTATTTCGGTTTTTCTTTGTTTTCCCTCGTCTGAAAGCTTTTTCTCCTTGTTTTTTCCCAGGAATGTAGCTAAAATGTGATGATTCCCCCGATTGCTAAAATTCACAAAAGCCAAACAAAAATCCACTCTTCTAAAACATCAAGATCCAAACAATCCCCAATGACCGATTTATGATAAACCGAAAAGACTGAATCCTGTCTTCATGAGACGAGGACTCAGTCTTTTTCGTTTTATTCAGTTCCTTTAATAAAGACGCTTTGCTTAGTCGTCCATGAGTTTTCTGTATCTTCCCTTCTTTATCTCTTCGTTTCCGAGGCGTCTCGCCTTGTTTATTTCGTAGTCAGAGTAGCTGCCCTCGAAATAGAACACCTCTCCGTTGCCTTCGAAGGCGAGGATGTGCGTACAGATTCTGTCGAGGAACCAGCGGTCGTGGCTGATCACTACGGCGCATCCGGCGAAGCCTTCGAGACCCTCCTCAAGAGCGCGCAGCGTGTTTACGTCGATGTCGTTGGTAGGCTCGTCGAGCAAGAGCACGTTGCCCTCCTGTTTGAGTGCCATCGCCAGCTGCAGACGGTTGCGCTCACCGCCCGAAAGCAGTCCGCAGAGCTTGTTCTGATCGGTGCCAGAGAAGTTGAAACGCGAGATGTAGGCGCGTGCGTTGATGTCTCTGCCACCCATGCGTATCGTTTCATTGCCCTGACTGATGGTTTCATAAACAGATTTGTTGGGGTCGATATCCTTGTGCTGCTGGTCCACATACGCCAGTTTCACGGTTTCGCCCACCTCGAAAGTTCCTCCGTCGGCATTCTCCAGTCCCATGATCATGCGGAAGAGTGTGGTCTTGCCGGCTCCGTTAGGGCCTATCACGCCCACGATGCCGTTAGGGGGGAGCATGAAGTTGAGGTCGTTGAAGAGCACCTTCTCTCCGAAAGCCTTCTTCACGTGTTGTGCCTCTATCACCTTGTTGCCGAGGCGCGGACCGTTGGGGATGAAGATTTCGAGTTTCTCCTCACGCTCCTTCTGCTCCTGGTTGAGCATCTGCTCGTATGCGTTCAGACGCGCCTTTCCCTTTGCCTGGCGTGCCTTGGGTGCCATGTGTGCCCATTCCAGCTCCCTCTCCAGGGCTTTTCGTCTCTTCGAAGCCTGCTTCTCTTCCTGCATCATGCGTTTCGTCTTTTGGTCGAGCCATGAAGAGTAGTTGCCGTGCCATGGAATGCCCTCGCCTCTGTCTAGTTCGAGAATCCATTCGCTCACGTCGTCGAGGAAGTAGCGGTCGTGGGTGACGGCAATCACCGTTCCCTCATACTGCTGCAGATGCTGCTCCAGCCAGTCTATGCTCTCAGCATCGAGGTGGTTGGTAGGCTCGTCGAGGAGCAACACGTCGGGCTTCTGCAGCAGCAGTCTGCACAATGCCACGCGGCGTCGCTCACCGCCAGAGAGGTTCTTCACCGAACTGTCGCCTGCCGGGCAGCGCAGAGCCGCCATCGCGCGGTCGAGTTTGGAGTCCATGTTCCATGCGTCGGTAGCATCGATGATGTCCTGCACCTCAGCCTGTCTCTGCATCAGCTTGTCCATCTTGTCGGGGTCGCTGTAATATTCTTCCTCACCGAATTTCAGGTTTATCTCTTCGTATTCCTTCAGGGCGTCGTAGGCTTTCTGCACGCCTTCCATCACGTTCTCCTTCACGGTCTTCTCTTCATTGAGAGGCGGATCCTGAGGCAGATAGCCAACAGTGTAGCCCGGGCTCCACACCACTTCTCCCTGAGAAGGCTGCACCAGACCGGCTATGATTTTCATGAGAGTGGATTTACCTGCTCCGTTGAGACCTATGATGCCGATCTTGGCGCCATAGAAGAACGACAGGTAAATGTTTTTTAATATTTGCTTGTTGTTCTGCGGGATGGTTTTGGAAACCCCCACCATGGAGAAGATAATCTTCTTGTCGTCTACTGTTGCCATACTGTGTTTTTTGTTTTTTTTTAAAGGTTAGTATTATATTGTTTTTATTGTTTACATATAGTTCTGTCTCCAGATTCGGCAGACTGAGATTGGGGAATCCGCATTCCTAATCAGCCGTTTTGCTCACTGCGAAATATTTTGCCTCCCTGTTGCTCAGATATATGCCGCATGTGGAACTTTGCGGATACATGGCTCCGTTTTCCGTGAGCTTGATGTTCAGCGCCTTGAAGTCGAGCAGCTCGCTCAGCGGGAATATCAGCTTCTGGTCGGGGAGCGACGGGTAGCCCACGGCAGGCCGGATGCCCTGATAGGCAGCCTTCGCCAGGTCTTTCATGCTCAAGGCTTCGTCTGGCGCATAGCCCCACAGGTGGCGTCTCACCTCTCTGTGCAGCCATTCGCTTGTAGCCTCTGCCAGTCTGTCGCCGATGCTCTGCATCATGAGTGAGCGGTAGGAGTCAGTGCCGCTTTTCAGCGTTTCCAGTTCTTCGGCATAAGACGGTGAGACCGTTATGGCGAAGACGCCGATGAAGTCGTTGTGTCCCCGAGGTGCCACGAAGTCGCAGAGCGACAGTCTGGCTTCGCCCATCCTGTTCGGGTGTTTCTGCCTTGGCGTCGGCAGTTCGAGGTCTTTGCCCTTCACAGCTCCCGGCAGCACTATGCTGTGGTCTGTGGCATAGGCAGGATAGAATCCCACCTGGGCCTGCATATAGTGTTTCTTCTCTATTTCGTCGAGCAGCAGTTCCGCTTCTTTCTTTATGTCGTCAGCTTCAGCCTGTCCCTTTCTCACCTTCCATAGATTATAGAAATACGTCCAGTTGATGAATTTCCTCACCTCCTGTATGTCGATGTGCTGCAGGGTGCGGTATCCGATATATGTGGGGTGGGGCAGGGGAGTGTCGTTCCAGTCAATCTGAAACCGGTTGAGATCCTTGTCCTTTGCCGTCGGGCAGCAAGGGCAAGCCGCTGTGGCGTTTCCTTTCCCGTCGGCGAGGTTCATTATCCCGTTCACTTTCTTCTGGGCGTCGTGTTGTCTCACCAGTTCCTGCTGCAGTTTCTTGTTCTCCTCAATTATCCTGTCCCTCTCGGGACCCTGTAGCTGAAGGGCGATTATAGGGTTCTGGGCGGCGTCCTTCATGTGGAACACCGGTCCGCTGTACAGAGGCGCTATCTTGAGCGCGGTATGCAGTTCGCTTGTCGTCGCTCCGCCGATGAAAAGCGGGATGTCGATGCCCGCCTTAGCCATGGCTTCGGCAATCTTGCACATCTCGTCGAGCGAAGGGGTGATGAGGCCGCTGAGAGCCACGAAATCCACTTTCTGCTCCTTGACGGTCTGTATTATCTTCTCGGCAGGAGTCATTACCCCCAAGTCGATTACGTCGAAGTTGTTGCATCCCAACACCACCGCCACGATGTTCTTTCCTATGTCGTGAACGTCGCCCTTCACCGTGGCAACGAGATATTTGCCGTTGCTCTTGCTTCCGCTCTGCCTTCCCTCCTCTATGTATGGCTTGAGGATGGCAACGGCGTGTTTCATCGTGCGAGCCGACTTCACCACCTGTGGCAGGAACATCTTTCCCTGGCCGAACAGGTCGCCCACCGTCTGCATGCCTTTCATGAGCGGCCCCTCTATTATCTTTGCCGGTTCGGGATAATTCTTCAGAGCCTCCATGAGGTCAGCCTCCAGATATTCGTCGTCGCCTGTGCGCAATGCCGTGATGAGCCTTTCCTCCAGGGGAGTGGCAGAACGGTCGATGGCTGTCGCTTCTTCTGTGGCAGGGTTCTCTTTCTCTTCGAGCAATCTTTGTGCCATGGCGGCAAGCCTTTCCGAAGCATCCTCTCTGCGGTATAATATCACGTCCTCGATAGCTTTGAGCAGATCGGCGGGAATGTCCTGATACATCACCTTTGTGGCTGGGTTGACGATTCCCATGTCCATGCCCTCTTTCATGGCATTATAGAGGAAGGCGGCATGCATAGCCTCGCGCAGGTAATTGTTGCCTCTGAAGGCAAAAGACAGGTTGCTCACACCTCCGCTGACATGAGCGCCAGGCAGGTTCTTCTTTATCCATCCGGCAGCTTTTATGAAGTCTATGGCATATCTGTCGTGCTCCTTCATTCCGGTTGCAACGGTCAGGATGTTGGGGTCGAATATTATGTCGTAGGGTTTCACACCGGCTTCTTCGGTAAGTAGTCTGTATGCCCTTCGGCACACCTCCACCTTGCGGGCGTAAGTAGTGGCCTGTCCCTCCTCGTCGAATGCCATCACCACCATGGCAGCCCCATACTCCCTTATAGTTCTGGCATGAGAGAGAAATGACTCCTCTCCCTCTTTCAGCGATATGGAGTTGACGATGCATTTGCCCTGCACGCATTTCAGAGCAGCCTCTATCACGTTGAAACGCGAGGAGTCTATCATCCACGGCACACGTGCCACCTCGGGGTCGGAAGCCATGAGATTGAGGAAATGGGTCATCTCCGCTTCTGTGTCTATCAGACCGTCGTCCATGTTTATGTCAAGCATCGTCGCTCCGTCTCTCACCTGTTTGCGTGCGATGGCGAGAGCCTCGTCGTATTGTTTCTCCTTGATGAGTCGTAGGAACTTCCTGCTGCCTGCCACGTTGCATCTCTCGCCTACGTTGATGAACATCCCTTCGGCTGGCGAATAGCTCTCCATGCCAGCCAACCAGTCCACCTTGCCTGTAACCGGCAGGCTGCGTGCCTTTCTCGCCTCCACAATGTGTGAGATGGCCCTGATGTGTTCAGGCGTGGAGCCGCAGCATCCACCAACGATGTTCACGCTCATGTCGTCGGCAAAAGACTTTATCGCCTCTGCCATCATCTGTGGCGTTTCGGTATATATACCCTCTTCGTCGGGGATACCGGCATTGGGGTGGGCACTTATATAATAAGGTGAGCGTTCAGAAAGCGCCTGCAGATAAGGACGCATGTCTTCAGCACCGAAGGAGCAGTTAAGACCTACGCTGAAAATGTTCTCGTCGTGTTGCACCGATGCGAGGAAAGCGTCGAGAGTCTGTCCCGAGAGTGTGCGTCCGCTCGCGTCGGTTATGGTGACGCTGAGCATTACGGGGATTTCCCTTCCCGTAGCTACCCTCACTCTTCTTGCCGCAGCAAGAGCCGCTTTGGCGTTGAGAGTGTCGAATATGGTTTCTATCAGCCAGATGTCAACGCTGTTGTCGCTCAATACCGTCATCTGCTCTGTATATGCGTCGCATAGCTCGTCGAAAGTCAGAGCTCTGTAGGCAGGGTTCTCCACGTCGGGCGACATGGACAGCGTCTGGTTTGTGGGTCCGATTGACGCAGCCACGAACCTTGGCTTCTCAGGAGTGAGCCGTGTCATCCTGTCTGCCTCCTCTCTGGCGATCCTTGCAGCCTCACGGTTAATCTCCTTCACGAGATGTCCGGTGTGGTAGTCGGACTGTGATATTCTCTGGGCGTTGAAGGTGTTGGTCTCTATGATGTCGGCTCCGGCTTCGAGATAAGCCCTGTGTATCTCCCTCAGCACGTTGGGACGTGTGATGGAGATGATATCGTTGTTGCCCTTCAGTTTCACATCCCAGTCCATGAATTTCTCTCCGCGGAAGTCTTCTTCTTCCAGATGGTACCTTTGTATCATGGTGCCCATCGCTCCGTCGAGAATCCATATCCTGTTGTTGTCGCGTCTGAATGTATCGTAAAAAGACTTTGTCTTATCTTTCATTTCTGCTCTTGGTATTTCTTCTTTTTCTTGTTTTGCCTTTTGGAGAGTGTTCTCCTTGTTCCTTGCGGACCATCGTCCTTTAGTAGGCTCCTGATGATTTATAGTCCGCGTTCCTTGGCTTGGTAATATTCATGCGGGGTTATAGTCCGTTCATTATTTTCTCCACGCTCTGTGAAGCGTTCATCGTGTAGAAGTGTATTCCGGGTACGCCATTCTCACGTAGTTCCCTGCATTGGTGTTTTGCCCATTCCACTCCCACAGCCTTCACGTCATCGTTGCTCTTGCATTTCATCAGTTCGTTAGACAACCGCTTGGGGAAGTCGATGTGGAACGTCTTAGGCAGCATCGTCAGATGGTTGAGCGTTGTCAGAGGTTTCAGTCCCGGTATTACGGGCACGTTGATTCCTTCTTTGCGCAGACGTTTCACGAATGCGAAGTATTTGCTGTTGTCGAAGAACATCTGCGTCACTATATATTGTGCCCCGGCGTTCACCTTTGCCTTCAGGTTCTCGATGTCGGTTTCCATGTTCATCGCCTCGTCGTGTTTTTCCGGATACCCGGCCACACCGTATGTGAAAGGTTCAGTGAGCATCTCGTTCTGTACCCCTCCGAGCAACTGTCCGTTGTTGAAGCGGTTTATCTGCTGGCAGAGGTCAATGGCGTGTGCATGTCCTTCAGGCGTAGGAATGAATCTGTTGTCGCTTTTGGCTTTGTCTCCTCTTAGCAGCAGCAGGTCTGTTATACCCAGATAAGAGAGGTCTATCAGTTCGCTCTCTATCTCCGCTGCCGTGAATCCGCTGCAGATGATGTGTGGCACCGTGCGCACCTTGTATCGCTCCTTTATCGCAGCTGCGATTGCCACCGTTCCGGGTCTGTTGAGCACGCTGAGTTTCTTGTATGTCCCGTTGGCGAGTTCGCTGTAAAGGGTGTCGTATCTGTGTGTCGTGATGTTTATGTAGGCTGGGTCAAACGGCATCAGTCGGTCTATTGTGCGATAAATGCTGTCGATACCCTTGCCTCTTAGTGGAGGCAATACCTCAAAAGAAAAGTATGGCTTGTTTTCTGTCGTCATATAGATGATTAATAGTGATAATACAATTGAAACCTGTTTCTTTACCAATTTGAAGAAACAAAATTACTCAAAATCTTTCGCTTTCCTTGTCTAAATACAATATTTAACATACTCCATAAGCTGCCATTGTCTACATCGCTTGGGCAATAGTCTATGAAACGCGTTTGACGTTTTGGCTTTTTATCTGGAACCGGTCATTGAGTCTTGTCAAAATTCT
Organism: Prevotella pectinovora; assembly: GCF_041323955.1. Taxonomy (NCBI): domain Bacteria; kingdom Pseudomonadati; phylum Bacteroidota; class Bacteroidia; order Bacteroidales; family Prevotellaceae; genus Prevotella; species Prevotella pectinovora. The sequence continues at coordinate 1,365,929 of NZ_JBGLIV010000001.1, read as the reverse complement.
GATTTTTAGAAGAGTGGGGGAGTTTATTACTCGTTTTGTAATTTGAGGACAATTGTAAGGATGAAGCGATGGATGAACCGATTTTTTCGATTTATGTCTTACAAATTGTAAATTTTTAAGGAAAATTTATAGGCTGTGTGGGAACACACAAAAATTGACATAAATTAAGTTGGTAAAAACTTTGGAATATTGAAAAATAGTTATAACTTTGCAAACGTTATCCTGAAAACAATCTTTTTACCTTAAAAGACTAATACCTATTGAAAATTTAAAGCGGCAACCTGTGAAGGCAGCCGCTTTTCTGTTGTATGCTCGGCACGAGCATTGTCTAACGGGTGCAAGTCCCGAGTAAGCCTTAATAGCGGGAATTACATAGCCAAAGGCAAGGGTGTTCATCGTGAGGTGAAATCTGAAAGAAGCCGGTGGCAAACATCTGACCTAACGTACAGAAACTTCATACAAGGCATATGACCGTGGGTAAGGTTGCAACACAGACCAAAGCCCCATAGCTATTCGGAACGGTCGGTGTAAATGAAGTGGGTATAAGATGGAAAGACAATGCCCTTATCCGAGGAGGTCTCACGGACGCTTCAAATAGTTTTTTTTTTTTTACGAAAGAAGCGGAGTAAAGCTTACCGTGAGAAGTCAGCAGACGCCATAGTAGTGCAATAGTCGATAACGTTGCACGAAGGGCTGAACCTAACAATTAAACGATAGTAATTGAAACATACCTCATGAAGGAAAGAATGCAGAAAACATTATCCCAAGTTAATGGCTGCCCCCAAAGAGATAGGTCGGAAACCGAATGGTATGGGGGAGTGCAGACCTTCATGTGGATGTGTGAAGACAACATCGTGGAAGTACCATTCGACAGGGAGCACCTTTTCGAGCAAATCCTCAGTCCTTCCAATCTCAACCGAGCCTACAAGGCTGTTATGAGAAACAAAGGCTGTGGTGGTATCGACAAGATGTCATGCGAGCAGTTGCTCCCATGGCTCATGGCCAACAAGGATGTGCTCATCCGTTCCTTGATGGACGGCTCTTACCGTCCGAACCCAGTGAAAAGGGTAGAAATACCCAAAGACAACGGCAAGATGCGCCTGTTGGGAATACCTACAGTAGTAGACCGTGTGGTGCAACAAGCCATCAACCAAGTACTGACTCCTATCTATGAGAACCAATTCTCCAAGACAAGCTACGGCTTCCGACCGAGAAGGGGATGCCATGATGCACTGCGTGGAGCGCAAAGGATAATCAACGAGGGCTACACCTATGTAGTAGACCTTGACCTTGAACGCTTCTTCGACACCGTGAGCCATAGCAAGCTCATAGAAATCCTCAGCCGTACGATAAAAGACGGCAGAGTTGTCAGTCTTATACACAAATATCTCCGAAGTGGTGTAATGAACAAAGGCTTGTTTGAAGCGAGTGAGGAAGGAACTCCCCAAGGAGGACCGCTAAGTCCGTTGTTGAGCAACATCATGCTCAATGAATTGGATAAAGAACTTGAACGCAGAGGGCTTCCCTTTGTACGCTATGCAGATGACTCGATGATATTTTGTAAGTCCAAGAGGGCAGCAATGCGAGTGAAGGAGTCTATAACCCGATTTATAGAGAATACTCTATATCTCAAAGTCAACAAGGAAAAGACCGTAGTGTCGTATGTGCGCGGAGTGAAATACCTCGGCTACTCCTTTTATGTGATGAAGGGCAAATGCCAACTCACAATGCACCCAAAGTCCAAAGCCAAGATGAAATCAAGGTTGAAAGAACTGACAAGTCGCAGCAACGGATGGGGATACGCCAAGAGAAAGCAAAAGCTGAAAGAATACATAAGAGGGTGGGTCGGCTATTATCATCTTGCTAATATGAAACGTCTCTTACTTGATACTGATGAATGGTTAAGACGTCGAATACGCATGTGTATATGGAAAGCTTGGAAGAAAGTCAAGACAAAAGTGGCAAACCTCATCAGATGTGGCATTAATAAATACCAAGCATACGAATGGGGTAATACTCGCAAGGGCTATTGGCGAATAGCTGACAGCCCTGTTCTAAAAAGGGCGATAGATAACAATAAACTACGCTCCGCAGGGTATGCTACTTTAATGGAGGCATATCTCGAATGGTATCCAAAATAGGAACCGCCGTATGCGGAACCGCACGTACGGTGGTGTGAGAGGTCGGAAAACGAAAGTAGGAAGAAAACTGCTTCGTTTTCCTCCTACTCGATTTCAGAGTTTTCATATAGTTTTTTTAATGCAAAAAGCACCATTCTAAAAGCTTTTTCCTACAATGGTTGTGTAAGCAAGGATTTCCGATATTAGTTTGTCTTACCCAATGTCCGAACTATTTTCTCTTTATAACGAGATATATTATTACCGGTGCTCCGATGAGAGGCGTGACGGCGTTCAGCGGTATGATGTTGCCGTTGGGGGGGAGTGTGCACACAAGGTTGCATGCAAGCGCCACGATGGCACCCGAAATGATGGAACAGGGCATTAGGCTCGATGTGGAGTCGGTGCGGATGAAGAGGCGGGTGATATGAGGCACGGCCAGACCGATGAAAGCCACCGGACCGCAATATGCTGTGGTGACGGCTGTCTGTATTCCCGTGATAAGGAGCAACATGGCACGCACGCGGTGAGTGTTGAAGCCAAGGTTCTCGGCATACTTCTCTCCGAGCAGCAGGGCATTGAGAGGTTTAATCATGAGCAGCGACATGACGAGGCACAATATCGTGGCGGATGAGAAGATGGGCAGGTGCTGCAATGACACGCTGCTGAAGTTTCCCATTCCCCAGATGACATAAGACTGTACTCCTTGTTCGGAAGCGAAGAAGTTGAAGATGGATATTGCCGCCGACGACAGGTAGCCTATCATGATGCCGATTATCAAAAGCACCACGTTGCTAGTCACTATCCTTGAGCACGCCATCAGTAAGGCTATGACAGCCGAAGCGCCAGCCATGGCACCCGTTATTACCGCTGCGAAACCGCTAACCGTGAGCAAGTCGGTAGAGATGCTGCCGTTGAGTAGCAGCATTACGATAGCCACGCCGAGACTTGCTCCGCTGTTTATTCCGAATATTGACGGACCGGCTAATGGATTGTTGAAAGCAGTTTGCAGCATCAGGCCGCAGACTGCGAGCGATGCTCCGCAAAGCGTCGCCGTTATAGCCTGTGGCAATCTCGATTCCATTATGATGTAAGTCCATATTTCCTTGTCTCCGTTGCCGAAGATTATGTTAAGGATGTTTCCGGCAGGAATGTCTACGGAACCTGTGGTGATGTTAAGGATGAAGAGCGCTGCAAGCAATACTGTTGAGCAGACTGCAAATAATCCTTCTCTGGTGATGGTTGTCATGATTTTATGGTTGACGAGTTGTCAAGTTTATAAGGTGGCCCCCACATGTCCTACATTTAAATCGTGAGAGACTGATAACCTTGGCGGCTTTCGGATTGGTTCATTACCTTTCCAACTTGAAGAAATACTTCGGTTCTCCAATTATTGTTGCCATTTCCGGGTGGAAGGCTAATATGAAGTCTCTGAGCAGGAGATGAGGCTCAAACGGAATGTCTTCGAAGAAAGACGTTGCCGCCGTATTGCACCCGTACACCCTGCCGCTCTTGTAAGCCTTTAAGATCGTGTAGCTTGAGCTTTCGGAGGCAAGTCCGCGGAGCGTCAGATGCGAATTGTCGGCTTTGTAGTATCTCAGAAGCCACACGTCAGCGCCGGCATTGTCGTCTATCACGCTTTCCAGCGACTTCTGTATGCTTCCGGAGCTCTTGTCGGCAGCATATGTGTATTTGGCGTTGGCATCGTATATGGTCTGGCTTATCGTGCTTTTGCCGCCAGGCAGATACCACACTCCGTTTTCCACCTTGTCCATCATCACGCTGGGACTGTACTTTGCTTTCTTGGCGAGGTCCTTCAGTCTCATATACTCCTTTTCCGTATTGCTGAACAGGCTGTCTGCCTGTTTCTCCGCTCCCCACAGCAGACCATAGAATTTCACCCATTCTGCCCTTCCCAGAGCTGTCGTTTCCATATAGTCAGCCAGTTCCACGATGGGTAGCCCAAAGTTCTCCAGCTTTCCGTATCCTCCGGAATTCTGCATTGGCGATATGAAGATGGCGTCGGGCGAGAGGGCTATTATTCTCTCTATGTTGGGTTGTGTGGAATTTCCACAGTTTGTGGTCTTGTTCTCCTTCAGCCTTTGCTTGATCCACGTAGAGTTCATGTAGTCCACGTCGAAAGCCCCTGCCAGTATATTCTCTTTTCCTAGTTTCTTGGCGAGTTCAGCATGCACGGATGTTGCTATGAGCGAGTGGGAGAGCGGTATGCCAACCACCGTTGCCCCGTCGGGTGCCTTGTCGTAGCCATCCTTCTTGCTTTTGTCCACGAGGATATATGTGTGTAGTGTTTTTCCTTTGTTCCATGGGTCGTTGAGTTTCACTTCCGTATGGTCGTTGAATTTCACTATAGAGATGTTTTCCGAGTATTTCAGATGTACGGTGTCCCCCTCCTTTCCATCCGCAGCCTGTTGCTTGTTGCCCTGGCATGCAGTGAGAAGGAGGGGGATGATGATAAGGAGAAAATATATTTTATTTCTCATATTCGGTTCATGTGGATTTTCTTGTCCTAAGCTTGTGCGGCTTGCATTTTTGCCGCAGGCTGCGGGTGTAGGCTTAGAGATCGTCGTCGTCAGCCACGTCGGCAGCTTCGAGCGACAGGTCTTCTGGGTTTTCCTCTATTGTCGTACGGTAGCTTTCCTCTGTCAGCTTGTCGTCATCAAATTCGTCGAACTCGTCCTCGTCGTTGTATTTGTCGTCTCTCAGGTCGTCATCCTCGTCTTCGTCATCCTCGTCGTCTCTGATTTTCAGATTGTCCTCGTCGAGGTCGAGCTTCGCCTTCTCTTCTATAGGCTTCAATTTGGCGAAGATGGCTTCAGTCCATGCCCCCTTGGGTATTTCGAGCACTTCGAATCCGTCTTCCACTTTTTTCTCATACATTCCGCCCTTTTTGTGTAGTCTGTCCTTCGGCAAAGTCGTGGTGCTGATGTCGAATCCGTTCTGTATGATGTCCTGGATGCTCTGCGATAGCGACTCCCATCCTCCTCCGAAGTTTCTTTCTATCACTTCCAGGAGTTTGCTTGCCGAGATGTGGCGTATGTTTTCGTATGTGAGGTCGGTCACACGCATTATGGTTTTCTTCTTTATTCCGAACTTCAGTCGGTTCTTTTCGTCGAGTTTCACGGATCCCACTTTCAGTCCTCTCGCTTCATATTTGCTTATCACCTCCGGTCTGTCGATTTTCACCTCTTCGATTTCGAAGGCGCTTCGTATGATGTCGAGATAATGCTTTATGTTGTCGCTCAGATCAGCGTCTTTCTCTCCAGCCTCCAGCAATCTGAAGATGTCGTTTTCCTGAAGGTCCCAGACGTTGCTTTTGTTAAGTGTCTTTAGGGTAAGTGCTTTTTTTCCTGCTTCTTTCATGTCAAATTATTACAAATGCTTTATTATATACTAATGTTTTCTGTTATTGTTGTTTTAACTCGATAGAGAATTTATCACTAGCTTTTCATCCTATTGTGTTTAAGTTCCTTGTCAAAGACTTTTTTCTATGATGCAGAATTCGTCTTTGTCATCGAGCACAGGGAATGTCTTTCTGAATTTATCCAGCTTTTCAATGTCCAGCTCCGCGCTTGTCCATCCTTCCTCGGCTCCTCCGCCTGCCATCACCTTGCCGTATGGCGACACTATGGCGCTGGCTCCCGTATAGGTGCATTGGTCGTCGGTTCCCACTCTGTTGGCTCCCAACACGAAGCATTGGTTCTCTATAGCCCTTGCCTTGAGCAGCGTGCTCCACACCTCTTCTCTCGGTGTGGGCCAGTTTGCCACACATATTATGGCGTCGTAGTCGAGGTCGTTTCGGCTCCACACGGGGAAGCGTAGGTCGTAGCATATCAGCAGCAGAAACCTCACTCCCTTGTATTCCGCCACCACTCTTCTCGTGCCTGCCGTGTAGCTTTTATGCTCTCCGCCGGCAAAGAACAGGTGCTTCTTGTCGTAGTGTTCCACCCGTCCGTCGGGATAGACGAAATAGCTTCTGTTCACGAATTTCCCCCCGTCGGTCTTGACCGACAGACTTCCGCATATTGCGGCATCATGTTTCCTGGACATGCTTTTCATCCATGCCAGCGAGCCGTTGGATGAGCAGAAATCCTCTTCCTCGGCTATTCCTTCCGGACTGGTAGCAAAACCGGTGCTCCACATTTCTGGCAGTATGTATATGTCCGACTTGGGTGCCTGACAGAGTAATACCTCCGCATTCTGTTGGTTATCAGATGGTTTTCCCCATACGGTGTTCGTTTGCAGAATTGTCGCTCTCATTTATTATCGTTTTTTGCCCCCAAAGGGTGTTGCAAAAGTAATACATTATCCTTTATCAGCAAGTTTTTGGAGGATATTTTTTGCACGTATGACATATATTTCATAATTTTGCAGATATGAGTCAACCATTAGCTGAAAGAATGCGGCCCAATACTCTCGATGAGTACATAGGCCAGCGACATTTGGTGGGAAAGGGAGCTGTGCTGCGCAACATGATAGAAGCGCGGCGCATCACCTCTTTTATATTATGGGGCCCTCCCGGAGTGGGCAAGACCACATTGGCGCAGATCGTGGCAAACACGCTGCAGCTGCCTTTCTATACGCTGAGCGCCGTGACGAGCGGTGTGAAAGACGTGAGAGAGGTTATAGACAAAGCACGTGGCGGCAGATTCTTCAACGAGGGCAACCCGATACTCTTCATCGACGAGATCCATCGTTTCAGCAAGAGCCAGCAAGACTCCCTGCTCGGAGCTGTGGAGAAGGGCGTGGTGACTCTGATAGGCGCCACTACCGAAAACCCCTCCTTCGAGGTTATCCGCCCATTGCTCTCGCGCTGTCAGCTCTATGTGCTGAAGCCCCTTGGCGACGACGACCTCATGGAACTCATGCAGCGGGCAATCACCCATGACCCCGAACTGAGCCAGCGCCAGATAGTGCTCAAGGAGACTGGCGCCATTCTCAGATATAGCGGTGGCGACGCACGCAAGCTGCTCAACATCCTGGAGCTTGTAGTGGAATCGAGTTCCGACGAAAAGGTGGTGATAGAAGACAAGCGCGTGGTGGAATGCCTGCAGCAGAACCCCATGGCCTACGACAAGGGCGGCGAGATGCACTACGACATCATCTCTGCCTTCATCAAAAGCATCCGAGGTTCAGACCCGGATGCAGCGCTCTATTGGCTCGCCCGCATGATAGAGGGAGGCGAAGATCCGTCGTTCATCGCCCGCCGCCTCGTGATAAGCGCTTCTGAGGATGTCGGACTTGCCAATCCTAACGCCCTGCTGCTTGCCAACGCTGCCTTCGACGCTGTGATGAAGATAGGATGGCCGGAGGGTAGAATTCCGCTTGCCGAGGCAACGGTCTATCTCGCCGCTTCGCCCAAAAGCAATTCTGCCTACAACGGAATAAACAAGGCGCTGCAGATTGTGAGGCAGACAGGCAACCAGCCCGTGCCTCTGCATCTTCGCAATGCGCCTACGGAGATGATGAAAGACCTGGGCTATGCTTCTGGCTACAAATACTCCCACGACTATCCGGGACATTTCGTGGAGCAGCAGTTCATGCCCGACTCGCTTTGCGACACGAGAATTTGGGAGGCGCAGCATTCTCCCTCTGAAGACAAGCTCTACCGCCGCATGGTGGAATGTTGGGGAGACAGGTTCAAAGATGGAAATTAATGAAAAACATACCGTTTATATAAACTGACATATAAACAGGTGGGTAATAAACAGGTAAATATAAACAGACAGAAAAAGAGAAAAACATTTAAAGAACAAGGAGCTTTCCCATTGAGACAGACGGTTTGACTGCTGCGGCCATTCCCGAATTCTTATAGGGATTCTTTGGATTTTATTAACTGAAAAACAAGAAAATCATGAAAATAGTAGTATTAGACGGATATGGAATGAATCCCGGAGACCTTAGCTGGGATGAATTGAAGAGTCTGGGAGAAGTGGTGGTCTACGACCGCACAGACAGTAATGACATCATCGCAAGGGCAGCAGATGCCGACGCGGTGCTCGTGAACAAGGTGGTGCTTGATGAGAAAACGCTCAAGAGCCTGCCCAAGTTGAAGTATGTAGGAGTGCTCGCCACAGGCTACAACGTGGTAGACGTGGCAGCTGCCGCTGAATGCGGAGTGACCGTGACCAACATTCCTGCCTATAGTACCGACAGCGTGGTGCAGATGACCTTTGCCCACATTCTCAACATCACGAACCGTGTGGCTCACTATGCGCGCCTCAACCGCGAGGGCAGATGGAGCTCAAACAAGGATTTCTGCTATTGGGACACGCCGCTGCCTGAACTGTCAGGACTCACGCTAGGAATCGTTGGACTCGGAAATATCGGAATGAAGGTGGCAAATATCGCCCGCAACTTCGGTATGGAGGTTTATGCCGACACGAGCAAGAATTCAGCTAGTCTGCCTGAAGGAATACAGAAGACCACCTTCGAGGGACTTCTCGGAGTGTGCGACATCCTAACCCTTCATTGTCCGCTCACCGACAAGACCCGCGAACTCGTAAACGCCGAGACCATCGCCAGGATGCGTCACGGGGCAATCATCATAAACACAGGCCGCGGACCTCTCGTCAACGAGGCCGACGTGGCAGAGGCGCTCAAGTCTGGACAACTGTCAGCCTATGGCGCCGACGTGATGTGTCAGGAGCCGCCGCGCAAGGACAATCCGCTTCTTTCATGCAGTAATGCCTTCATCACACCGCATGTGGCATGGGCAACGTTCGACGCCCGCCAACGCCTGATGCGCATAGCGGTAGACAACGTGAGGGCATTCATTGGTGGAACGCCTAAAAACGTGGTCAGCTGATGGAGTCGTTGCAGTTTATAATCGAGCTTCTCGGAACTTTCGCGTTTGCCATATCGGGCATACGCTCCGCCTCGTCGAAGAACTTCGACTGGTTTGGCGGCTATGTAGTAGGTCTTGCCACTGCTATCGGCGGCGGTACGATAAGGGATGTAATGCTCGGGCAGGCACCTTTCTGGATGACCAATTCTGTATATATGGTATGCACGGCGTTCGCCCTTCTCACTTTTGTGATGCTGAAACGTCAGTTCACGCGGCTCAGCAAGACGTGGTTCCTATTCGACACCCTTGGTCTTGCCCTCTTCACCATCGCCGGACTGCAGAAGACCCTGATTGCCGGATATCCGTTCTGGGTGGCCATCATCATGGGCTGCATGACGGGAGCTGCCGGCGGTGTGCTTCGCGACGTGCTAGTGAATGAGGTGCCGCTGATTTTCCGAAAGGAGATCTATGCCATCGCCTGCATTTTGGGCGGTCTCGTTTATTGGGTCTGCACGCTCGTTGGCGTGCCTGTGGCACTTACGGTCATTATCACATTCTGGGCAGTTGTGGTGGTGAGAATTCTCGCCGTGAAATACAGCATTTCGCTGCCAGTGCTCAAAGACCCTGATCTTTGGAAAAAATAGTATCTCTGTATTTCCACACCATGTTGACAATCTCCTCACCATATTTCTCGGCTTTCACTCTGCCGATCTGAGGGATTGTCATTAGGGTGTGAATGTCTGTCGGCAGCAGGCAGGCTATGCCCGTAAGCGCCTTGGTGGTCAGTATGCAGTATGCCGGCAGTCCTGCCTCCGTGGCTTTCGTGTGGCGCCATTGCTTCAGCGTTTCGAGCAGCAATGGATGGGCTGCATCTTCGGGGATGTCTGCCTTGGCAACAGTCGCCGTTTTGGTTCTTTTCCTTTCCGCTGCAGCGCCTTGGCGGTTGTCGCCAAGGAGAAGCGCAGCCTTGTGGGTGAGATATCCGTCAACTGAGAATTTCTCGTTGCGTGCATATTCCAGCATTCCCGTTTTCATAATCAGCGCCTCAGCCAGCAGTTCCTTTGCGTTGGCAACCTGTTTGGCTGTCTGCTTGTTGTTTGTGGCTAGTTCAGATTTCTTCAGCAGGTCGGAGATGGTAGTTGTCTTCTCCAGGAAATAAACCGCCCCTTTCGTTATGCGCCCCTGCAGTTCGTCGCCTACGCAGCCGCCGGCCGTTTCCTTTGTCACGGCTGCCATTCTCTCGTATTGCATCTTGAATCTAGCCGCTACAGTCTCCACGTCGCTTTTGAAAGTCTCCAGCGCTACCTTGTATTGCTGCAGAAGGTCGGGATACGCCTTGTATAGATGTTCGTCGATGACCCTGGTGATGTTTGCCAGCGCCACCCCAAGTGGCTTGAAGTCGAATAGCCGTGTGATGAGGCTCGTGGTGTAAGCGCGCCGCATCCTTTCCACGTCGCTCTCCGTAGGTATGCCGTTGCGGATTTCCCTGGTGTAAGCGTCCACCGTAGAGTCGCTTATCAGCGAACTGCGTGTGATTGGTGCGGCGAGCACCATGCCTTGCAGCGTCTTGCATCGGCTCAGCGCCACGTAGGTCTGTCCGTGTGTGAACGAGGCGTGAGCATCGATAATGGCGTGGCTGAATGTCAGTCCCTGGCTTTTGTGGATTGTTATTGCCCATGCCGCCTTTACGGGAAACTGGCTGAATGTGCCTTCCACCTTTTCCTCAATCTCGTTGGTCTGTGCGTTTATCCTGTATTTGCAGTTCTGCCATGTCTCCCTTTCCACGTCGATTACGCCGTCCCTGTCGGCAGGTCTCACGCTAAACCCCTTTTCGTTTATGGCGCACACTTCGCCTATCATGCCGTTGTAGAAGAGTTTGGCTGCCGATGAGTCGTTTTTCACGAACATCACCTGTGCTCCCATCTTCAGTGTCAGTTTTCCGTCTGTGGGGTAGGAAAGTTCAGGGAAGTCGCCCTCCACGGTTGCCGTATATGTGTATGGCTTTGTGGGCAGTGCTTCCATTTCCCTGTCGTTTGTCGCCTGTGCGAAGCTGTTGTGTGTGGTGAGCCTTATGTATCCGTCTTCTTTGCGCGGCTTGAAATTGGGTATGCAGCGAGAGTTCAGGGTGCTGAGTGCCTCGTCGTCGATGTTTTTAGAGCGTATCTTGTTGAGCAGTTCCACGAAATGCATGTCGTCCTGTCTGAATACCTGTTTCAGTTCTATCGTGGCGTAGTCGGTGGCTTTCAGTGCCCTACTGTCGAAGAAGTAAGGCGAGGCGTAATATTGGCTGAGCATCCGCCATTCCTCCTCTCTCACTACGGGTGCCAACTGCTCCAGGTCGCCGATGAGCAGCATCTGCATCCCTCCGAACGGCTTGTCGCTTCGTCGCAGCCGCCTCAGCGCGTCGTCGATGGCGTCGAGCAGATCGGCCCTCACCATGCTCACCTCGTCGATTACCATGATGTCTGCTCCGCGTATTATCCTCAGTTTCTCCTTTCCGAATCTGTAGTGCTGCTGTTGCTGGTTTCCCGTGTGGGTGCCTGGCACGTAGGGCGAGAAAGGTAGTTGGAAGAAGGAGTGGATGGTCACTCCTCTGGCGTTTATCGCCGCTATTCCCGTTGGTGCCACTACGATTATCCTCTTCTTTGATTTCTTTTTCAGCTGGCGGAGAAAAGTGGTTTTTCCCGTGCCCGCCTTGCCTGTCAGGAAGAGGTTGTTGCCGGTTTCGTTGGCTATTTTCCATGCCGACTCCCATTCAGGGCTTGTCACTATGTAGTTGTCTGGGGTATTGTTGTTCATGGAGACAGTGGATTTTTGAGTATTGCAGAGTTTCTAATTTGCTCAGATTGCTATTGTTTTCCGTTTTCCGTCATTCGTAATGTCGTGAAACACTGTTTTTCTATTTTGTGTAGAATAGGTATATACACAAAAAAAGGAGACTTTTAAAAGCCTCCTTAAGTACGTCTGCAGGGGTTCGAACCCTGGACCCTCTGATTAAGAGTCAGATGCTCTACCAACTGAGCTACAGGCGCATCACTAATTATTTTCTTGTTTAAAGTACGTCTGCAGGGGTTCGAACCCTGGACCCTCTGATTAAGAGTCAGATGCTCTACCAACTGAGCTACAGGCGCATTTTCAATTGCTATCGGTTTAGTGATTTCCGAATTGCGAGTGCAAAGGTATGGAGTTTTGTTTAAACTTCCAAATGTTTACGGAGTTTTTTTTAATAAAATGTTGTTTTGGTAAATTCTTGTTACAAAAGTGTCTGTAATTACATTATTTAATATATAGATGCGGGTATATATCCATCGAAGATTTTATTTGAGTCGGCAGGTATACTAGTGTGTTGCTTTTATCTTGGCAGTTTAAGCGTCCTGATGACCGATTGGGATTTGATAAGTCGTTGGAACGATGCAAAAAACTGTTGGTTCTTACCCCAAAAGTCTATTAAAAGCCAATGAAAAGAACCATGGTTATGGAATGGTAATGCCCCAAGTCTGCTTCGCGAAAGGCTGACTATTTGGTTCTTCGCTACACAATAAAAACTACGCATTTGTCGGATGAGCCTATTATCTATTAACGTGGACACAGCGCTTTATTAACAGAATTTTGCAGATTGTGGAAGTCCGTTTATTTGTTTTTCCCTCCATATATTCGTATCTTTGCAGTTGCAAACGAGAAGTCGCCGTCAGGCAGTCCTGGCGGATGATTTCCTGACAATAAACCGTAATCCGAACGTTGCGGCAATGATACAGAAATAAAGACAATTATGGCAAGAAAGAAAAAACCGTTACCAATACTTGAGAACATACAGATAACCGACTGTGCGGCTGAGGGTAAGTCGCTGGCGAGAGTGAACGACATGGTAGTGTTTGTGCCGTTCTGCGTGCCGGGCGACATAGTAGACCTGCAGGTGAGGAAGAAAAGACACAGCTATATGGAAGCCGAAGTGATACGCTTCGTTGAGAAAAGTGCCGTGAGGGAAGAGCCTTTCTGCGAGCACTTCGGAGTGTGTGGCGGATGTAAATGGCAGAACCTGCCATATGATAAGCAGCTCGAGATGAAGCAGCGGCAGGTGTATGAGCAGCTCACACGCATCGGAAAGGTGGAGCTGCCGGAGTTCATGCCGATCCTCGGCAGCCGGAAGATTCGCGAATACAGGAACAAGCTGGAGTTCGGCTGCTCCAACAAGCGATGGATGACTCGCGAGGAGATTGCCAGCGGTGAGCCGGCAGGGGAGATGAGGGCTATAGGATTCCACATCACGGGAGCCTTCGACAAGATTCTGCCAATCCACAACTGTCATCTGATGGACGGATTGCAAAACGAAATCAGAAACTTCATCTATCAGTATGCGATCGACAACGACCTCACGTTCTTTGACCTCAGACAGCAGACAGGGCTGCTGCGCGACGTTATGGTGAGGAATTCGAATACAGGAGAGTGGATGGTGCTCGTGCAGTTCCACTACGACGAAGAGGGCGACCGCGAGCGCTCGCTGCAGCTCATGGAGGCGCTGGCAGACAGATTCCCGCAGATAACCTCGCTGCTATATGTTGACAACCAGAAGTGTAACGACACATTCGGCGACCTGGAGCTGACTCTCTACAAAGGCAACGACCATATCTTCGAGATTATGGAGGGTCTTCGCTTCAAGGTGGGACCGAAGAGTTTCTATCAGACCAACACCGACCAGGCATACCATCTGTATTCCGTGGCACGCCAGTTCGCCGGTCTCACTGGCGAGGAGGTTGTCTATGACCTCTATACCGGAACGGGAACGATTGCCAACTTCGTGGCACGCAGCGCCAAGAAGGTGGTGGGAATTGAATACGTGCCCGAGGCTATCGAAGATGCCAAGGTGAATTCGGACATCAACGGCATCGGCAACACGCTCTTTTTTGCGGGCGACATGAAGGATATTCTTACCGACGACTTCATTGCCGGTCATGGCCGTCCCGATGTGATAATAACCGACCCGCCACGTGCCGGAATGCATCCAGACGTGGTGGAGACAATCCTCAGGGCAAAGCCGAGACGCATCGTATACGTGAGCTGCAACCCTGCCACACAGGCACGCGACCTGCAGCTTCTCGACCGTTTGTACAAGGTGGTGGCAGTACAGCCCGTAGACATGTTCCCGCATACTCCGCATGTGGAGAATGTGGTGGCGTTGGAACTGAAATGATTTGAGTCCAAGCCGGCCATTAAAGCTTGCTTGGACTTTGAATTTTAGAAGAGTGGATCTGGGGGGACTTTAAACGGAAACGGTCTTCCTTTATCCATTTCACCACGGCATCGTCGGTATTAAGCCCTATGACCTCGCTGGCGGCGAGCTTCACTTCAGAATAGGCGTTCTCTACCGCCACGCTCCAATCGGCGGCACGCATCATCGGGATATCGTTCAGATTGTCGCCGAACACCACCACTCGCTCGGCACCCGTGGCAGCCTTCACCTGCTCGATGGCAAGCGCCTTTGTGGTACCCTCCATATAGATGTCGATGAAGCCCAGACCCTTGTCGAAGATATCATGGTAGCAGTTGTATGAACACGGGATTCTCTCCCTGTCGATATCATCGGCGATGGCTCTGAGATGGTCAAAGTTGCCCATGCCGAAGATGAGCATCACGTCGCTTGTGTCGATGTTCAGCTCAGAACCCTCCACGGTTTCAAGGCATTTGTATGGCGAAAGGATGCGCGGACGGATGAAGTCGAGTTCGGCATCGGTCATCTCGCTCACGTGCTCCACCACTATCTTGTTGCCACGGCGGTGGTAGACGAAGGGATGGCTGCCCCGGCGCTCGAAGATGCCGAGGATTCTCGCCATGTGGTTAGGGCAGATTGTCCTTGCCGAAATGTAATCCCTGCGCCCGTTGTCCCATAGAGCGCATCCAGCCATTACGATGAACGGGATGTTGGTATTCACGTTTCTCATCAGGTCTACGGCGGTGGCAGGAGTGCGTGCCGTGGCGATGGTGAAGAGCGCCCCATCGGCAATCAGCTCGTTGAGCGTCCGCTCTGTGACAGGCGATAGTATCGAAGAGTCGTTGAGCAGCGTTCCGTCGAGGTCGGAGACATAGAGGGTGTTGTTTTCGTACATATTACTGTTTCCTGTTGAATTTGATTTTCTTTTATGCAGCTTCTTGCGTTTCCATTTTTCTGAACGTGAGATATAGAGCCGTGAGCATCATACAACCCGTTATCATCCACGAAACGGGGTATATCCCCATTAGTGTCTGGAAGCCGTGCCAATGGCGTGCCACTACGAATATCCAGAATATCCTGAGCAGACACGTGCCCACGATTGTAATCAGCGTGGGCAGCATCGATCGCCCCATACCTCTGAGGGCAGCACCCGAAATCTCGTAGCTGCATGCTATCCATTGGGTGGTGAGCACCACCATCATCCTTCTTGAACCATAGTCGAGCACCTCGCCGTCGGTGGAGAAAGCGCTGAGACACAGGTCGTGCTGCCAAGCTATGAGGAGGTTGGAAATACAACACAAGGCGAAGCTCAGAGCCATGCAAATCCAGTAAATCCTTTTCACCCGAAGCATGTTGCCGGCACCATAATTCTGTCCCACGAAACTTATCGCCGCTCCGCTGAAGGCAGCAACGATGAAGTAGCAGTAACACTCATAATTGAGGGCCGCCGCCGAGCCAGCTATCGCCGCCGAGCCGTAGCCGTTGATTGCCGACTGCATGAGCACGTTGGAAAATGAGAAAATCATTCCCTGTATTCCTGCCGGCACACCTATCTGGAGCATCCTTTTCAGCTCCTTCCATTCCACGCGGATACCCTTCACGTCAAGCTTGTAGGGTTCGGCTTCGCTGATGAGGATCCTCACTATCAGCGTGGCGCTTATGGCGTTGGCTATACACGTGGCGATTGCCACGCCAGCCACGCTCATGTGGAAGACCACCACGAGCAAGAGGTTGAGCAAGGCGTTCACCACTCCTGCCGCTATCAGAATGTATAACGGACGCTTCGTGTCGCCGATGCTTCGCAGGATGGCCGCGGCGAAATTGAACACCATGAGGAAAGGCATTCCGCAGAAATATATCCTGAGATAGAGTTCGGCAAGATCGAGCACATCTTCGGGTGTGTCGATGAGTTCGAGGATGGGTCTTGCTGCCATGAAGCCCAGGAACATAAGGAATATTCCGCTTGCCACGGCCACGAATGCCGCCGTGCTGATTGCCTTCTTCGTGCTGTTGTCGTCTCTTTGTCCGATGTGGTTGGATATGACCACCGTGGCTCCCATCGATACGCCGATAAAGAGGTTGATGAGAAGGTTTATCACCGGTCCGTTGCTGCCCACGGCGGCGAGCGCCTCCCTGCTGGCGAAATGTCCCACCACAGCCACGTCGATTGAATTGAACAGCTGCTGCATCATGCTGCTTAGAGCCAAGGGCAGGGCGAAGACGAGAATCTTCTTCAGCAGCGGTCCGTGGAGCATGTCTATCTCTTTGCTGTTGCTTTTCATGATAAGTATGTCAGATGATTTCCTCCACCTCCTCTTCTGTTACGAGATTGAAGTCGCCGGGGATGGTATTTTTCAATGCAGAAGCCGCGAGGGCGAAGTCGAGGCACTTCTTGTTGTCGTTGCCGTTCTTGGAGAAGGCATGCACGTAGGCAGCGATGAAAGCGTCGCCCACGCCCATCGGGTCGAGCACGTTGTCTATGTCGTAGACACGCGCCGTGTAGAGCCTGTCGTCGGCATAGAGCACTCCTGAGAGCAGGTGGTGGTTGGCAGAGAGCGTGTTGCGCAGCGCTATGATCATCTTCTTCGCCTTGGGCAGTATCTTCTGTGCATGGCGGAAGAATTCGAGATAAGCGCCTTCTTCCAATACGTAGTCGCTTGAAGTGGCTTTGAAGTCGGGGGCTTTAAGACCCGTAATTAGCTGCCATTCGCCAGCCGTGCCGAATACTATGTCGCTCTGTGTCACCATCGGCATGAGCACATCGTGGGCATCAGCGCCATATTTCCACAGGTTTGCCCTGTGGTTTATGTCGCACGACACCACAAGTTCCATTTCGCCAGCCGTTTCTATTGCCTCGCGTGTGGCGCTGGCAGCTCCTTCTGACAGGGCGCATGAGATTCCTGACCAGTGGAACAGCTTGGCGTCGGCAAAAGCCGCCTTCCAGTCTATCATGCCTTTCTGCATCGTGGTGAGCGAAGAGTCTTCGCGGTCGTACACGATGCTCGACCCCCGGAGCGCAGCCGACTCCTCGTAGTAATAGAGTCCAAGACGGTCGCCGCCATAGGCGATGAAATCTGTGCCAACGTTGTATTTGCGGATTTCGTTCCTGCAGGCGTCGCCGATTTTGTTCCGGGGCAGTCGGGTCACGTATTCCACCTCGTCGCCCAGCATCGCCAGCGACACGGCCACGTTGGCCTCGCTGCCACCGAACAGTCCTAGCCATTCGCTGCCCTGCGTGATGCGCTGTTTGTCGGGGCGCGTCATGCGTAGCATGATTTCACCAAAAGTGACTATCTTGTTTCTTGTCATATCTATTGTTTATGTTTAGTTATTCTCCTTGTTTCTACTCGTGTTTTGAAAGTTTGTCTGCGATGGGGCAGACAGGTAATTTGAGCGGATTATTTAAATCAATTTCGCTTCAAAATTACATTTTTTATTCTTCATACTGAAATATTCACCTCTATTCTTAAACTTAATTAGCGTAAACGTTGCCATTTGACGGAATTTTGAGAATTAGGCTTGCTTGTATTCCTAATAGGGTAGTTGTTTCATTCAGCTTCATTTTCAAATCAAATTAAACCCAAATCGGTCATTAGGGCTTGCTTGGATTTTGATTTTTCAGAAGAGTGGATTTTATTTGGCTTTTAATGAGTAATAGTGAGCTGTTGCGAATTAAAAACGAGCAAAAGACACCTTGTAAAAAAGAGACTGCAAGCAGTAATTAAAAAACACAATAAACGGCCTAATGACCTCTAAGTTTGCAGAAGATTGCGACGAAGTCGCATAAACTCCAAAATAATCAAGGTAAAACTATGATTGCTAAAGACAGTTTCGTACCTTTGTTGTAAAAAGGTAGAATCGGTCTGTCGAAGAGGTAAACCAGCTAATGACCCAGCCGTAAAGCTATAAATCGTTTAGGTCCTCATCGACATAGTTGCAAAGACCAGATAGAAAGTTATCGGCTCTGAGCCTTGTTAGAGTGTTAGTCCATACAACTATTGACCAATTCTACACAATATAACTCGTACAAAGTTATGAAGAATTTATTTATCGGAGTTGATTTTTCGAAAGAAAAAGTTGATGTGGCTATCCTTTTTGCAGACGGACTGGCAGAAACCGCTGCTAGAGTGTTCAACGAGTTCAAGACAACCGTGTCTGGCTATAGGCAGTTGGTCAAGTGGGTTGAGCAGAATTCCTGCGGTATCGACTCGTCCTTGTGGCTCTTCTGTGGCGAGAACACGGGCGACTACAGCAAGGGACTGTGCAACTTCCTCTACGGTAAAGGCTACGACATGTGGCTTGAGAACGCAAAGAGCATCAAAGACGCATCTGGTCTTAGACGATTGAAGTCTGACCGTGCTGACGCCTCGATGATTGCAGAATACGCCATGAGGAATTACGATAAAGCCGTTATGTACGAGCCTCTTAGCGAGTCGCTTACACAACTGCGTGAGCTGTTCCTATACCGTCAGATGATCGTAAGACACAGATGCAGTTTCCAGGTGCGTAGAGGCGAAAAGCGACTCACTATGGAGAAGTCGCCAGTCAAGACAATGATTTCGCAGAGCGGACGGCACATCGTCTCTGAACTCAATAAGGAGATAGAGAAGATAGATAAGCGCATTGCCGATCTCATCAAGTCGGACGAGGAACTCACCGAGGTGTTCACCATCGTGACCTCGGTGCCTGGCATAGGAACGCAGAACGCTGTGTGCCTGATGGTGTACACCGACAACTTCCGGCGTTTCAACTACGACTCACGCAAGATTGCCTGCTATTACGGCCTAGCTCCATTTGGCAAAGATTCGGGAACCAGTGTGCATTCCGATCCGCATGTACATTATATGGCTAACCGCCAGATAAAGGCCATGCTGACGCAAGCGGCACTAGCTGCCGTCAACTTCAATCCCATTATGGCGAGGTACTACATGCGCCTCGTAGAACGAGGAAAGAAGAAGCAGGTTGCACTGAACAATGTCAAGAACAAACTTGTACATTTGGTCACAGCCATGGTCAGAAATCGCCAAACATTCACCCCTGAATATAAAATCTCAGCATAAATTGAAAATAATGGTCAAAACATTTGGATATTAACATAGAAAGCGATTTGGGTTAAAAATAGAGACAAGGAGTATATTATTGCACAATTAATTTTGGAGTGTGCAAAAAATACTATAACTTTGCATTAAATTAATACAAGTCATTAAATGGAATCAATACCAAGTTTCAATTCGCTGATTGAACAGAGCATCATCTCACATTGGGATTCAGACGCCCTGACCGATTATAAAGGAATAACGCTGCAATATAAAGATGTGGCAAGAAAAATAGAGAAACTCCACATATTATTTGAAAACAGCGGAGTTGAGCACGGAGACAAAATCGCCATCTGTGGTAGAAACTGCGCTTCTTGGGCAGTAGTATTCTTGGCGACCCTGACTTACGGCGCCGTGGCTGTACCGGTGTTGCATGAGTTCACGGCAGACCAGATACACAACATCGTGAACCACAGCGAAGCAAAACTCCTCTTTGTGGGCGATGTGGTGGCTACCGTGATAGATCCCACCAAAATGCCGTCGCTCGAAGGTATCGTATACATACCAGACTATTCGCTCGTGGTGTCGAGAACCGACAAGCTGACATATGCCAGAGAGCATCTAAATGAGCTCTTCGGAAAAAAATACCCGAAGGCTTTCCGCCAGCAACACATAAGCTACTATAAGGAGAAAGACCCGTCGGAGCTCGCGCTCATCAATTATACAAGCGGTACGACAGGATTCTCAAAAGGTGTGATGCTGCCATACAGGGCGTTGTGGAGCAATATCGATTTCGCTAAAGGTGTGCTTGGCAAGACCATTAAAAAAGGTGACAACACTATCAGCATTCTCCCAATGGCCCACATGTACGGAATGTCGTTCGAATTCCTCTTCGAATTCCTCCACGGGTGTCATGTGTTCTATCTCACAAGAGTGCCAAGTCCTGCCATCATAGCCCAGGCGTTCAAAGACGTGAAACCGGCTATCGTCATAGCTGTGCCGCTTGTGATAGAGAAGATAATCAGGAAAAAAGTGTTCCCACAGATTCAGAACACCAAGGTGAAACTGCTGATGAAAATGCCTGGAGTGGGCAAGAAGGTGAAGAAGAGAATCTGTGAGCAGGTGTATCAGGCTTTCGGAGGAAACCTTTACGAAGTAATCATCGGAGGAGCCGCACTCAATCAGGAGATAGAGTCGTTCCTCAAAGACATAGACTTCCCGTTCACAGTAGGATACGGAGCGACGGAGTGTGCGCCTATCATAACTTATTCTGACTGGCATGACTTTGTGCCGATGTCGTGCGGAAGGGAAGTAGTACACATGGAGGTGAAAATCGACAGCGAGAACCCGGAGACCGTGCCGGGAGAGATACTTGCAAGAGGACTCAATGTGATGCTCGGATACTACAAGAATGACGAAGCCACGGCACAGACCATAGACAAGGACGGATGGTATCATACCGGAGACCTCGGACTTATGGACAAAGGCGGGAATGTGTTCATAAAGGGACGCAGCAAGAACATGTTGCTTGGACCTAACGGGCAGAACATCTATCCGGAGGAAATAGAGGACAAACTCAACAGTATGACGTTCGCAATGGAGAGTGTGGTGGTGCAGAGAGACGGAAAACTCGTCGGACTCGTGCATCCTGACTTCGACGAAGTTCAAGCTATGGGGCTCTCTCGAGATGATCTGCAGAGCCTTATGGAGGAGAACAGAGTGCAGGTGAACGCCAACCTGCCGGTATACTGCAAGATTGCTGCGATAGAAATCCATGACGAGGAATTTGAAAAAACTCCGAAAAAGAGTATAAAGAGATACTTGTATAAGTAATATGGAACGGTCTTTAGCGGAGAATTGACAATTCGTTCGACTTCCGGTATGTTGCATTCCAACTCGTTCGCCAGACAATTGCTCGTCAGCTTATCAACACGCAACCCAAATGCATGAAGCCCGTTTGCTCGTCAAACAGTTGCATATCAAACAATTGCTCGTCAATTTAATAATAACTTATTCACAGACAGAAGATTATATGAAATATCTCAGAAGTTGGTTAATGTTAGTAGCCCTGATAATAAGTCTTTCGGTTTCGGCGGAAGACGCAAAACGGCAGTTCCGTGGTGCATGGATACAATGCGTGAACGGACAGTTTGAGGGCATGTCAACGCAAAAGATGCAGCAGACGCTGACTTACCAGCTCGATGAGCTGCAGAAAGACGGAGTTAATGCAATAATCTTTCAGGTGCGGCCGGAATGCGACGCGTTGTATGAAAGCAAACTGGAACCATGGAGCAGATTCCTCACAGGAAGACAGGGAACGGCCCCTTCGCCATACTGGGACCCTCTGAAGTGGATGGTGGCCGAATGCCACAAAAGAGGAATGGAACTGCATGCGTGGATAAATCCATTCCGCGCCAAGACGAAAGGCACCAAGGAGCTCTCACCCCAGCATGTGGCAATACGGCAGCCAGGGAACGTGTTCCCATACGACGGATTGATGATTCTGAACCCTGCCAAGCAGGAAAACCGGGATTATATATGCAGCGTGGTCGAGGATATTCTTGAGAGATATGACGTGGACGGAATTCACATAGACGACTATTTCTATCCTTATCCTGTGAAAGGACTCCCAATTCCTGATGATGCGGATTTCAGAGCCAACAATAATGGGATAAAAGACCGTGGCGACTGGAGGAGAGACAACGTGAACCTCTTCGTGAAGCAGCTATATGAGACAATACACAAAGTGAAACCATGGGTAAAGCTCGGAGTTTCGCCATTTGGAATCTATCGCAACGCAAAATCGGCTCCTGGCATAGGAAGCAAGACCAACGGACTGCAGAACTACGATGACCTTTATGCCGACGTGCTGATGTGGGTGAACAACGGGTGGCTTGACTATTGCGTGCCGCAGCTGTATTGGGAAATCGGTCATAAGAGTGCAGATTATGCCACGCTCATAAAATGGTGGAACAAATATGCAGGGGCAAGACCATTATATATAGGAGAAGATGTGGAGCGCACGGTGAAGGCTGCCGATATTAAGAATCCGACCATAAACCAGATGCCTGCCAAATACAATCTTCATAAAGCCATGCAGAATGTTAAAGGCACGGTGTTGTGGTATGCTAAAGCTGTAGTGGACAATGTGGGAAACTATCAGAACGTGCTGCGCAACAACTATTGGAAATATCCAGCCCTGCAGCCGCTTATGCCGCATATAGATGCAAAGGCGCCCAACAAGGTGAAGAAGCTCAAGGCCATGACGATAGATGGCGACCAAATACTCTTCTGGATGCAGCCTAAAGGCAAAGGATGGAAGGATGAAGCAGTTAAATATGTGGTCTACAGATTTGAGAACGGTGAGCAGCCTGATCTGTCTGATGCCTCGAAAATCGTTGCAGTTACCACAGAAACCTTCTGTAAAATCCCGACACACTCTAGCAGTACCACTACTGGAAAACGCAAGAAAGTGACATACGTCGTCACGGCGTTGGACAGAATGAGCAATGAGAGCAAACCGAAGAAAGTTAAGGTGGCATTATGAGCTCCAAACGATAACCAGAAAAAGAATAACTAAAAATCTTGTATTATGGCAAACAATAACGAACAGAGCGTTAGGCAGATAGACAGATTCTTGAAGAAGGTGGTGCAGAAATTCCCATGCGATGAGGAAAATGCATGTCTTACAGATATCCATATCAGAATATCTCCCGAAAGCGGTGACTTGATGGCATTCGATGACGAAGACAAAGAAATAACAAGAAGCGTGGTAGAAGAATGGATAGAATGCAGAGATGACAATTTCTATGACGTTGCAGTAGGTCTGTTGAGAGAAAGGCTCAACACAATGGCTGCTGAGATAGACAGGATGGGACTCTTGAAACCGTTCAGCTTCGTTCTGGAAAACGATGACAAAGAGCATGTTGCCGAACTCTTCGTTTCGGATGACGATATAAACATCCTTGGAGGTGATATCATGGATGGATGGGACAAGGACCTCGACAAGTTCTTTGATGAACTCATGAAAGAGGACTGACAATCCGATGGCTTGGCATGAAGAAAACAAGAATCTTGATAGCTTGTTGTTGCTACGATCTTTAACATGGATGAGAGTATTGTGTGTAGACGCTCTTTTGCTGACGTGTATCTATACCCGTTGTACTTCAAAGTTTTTGCATCTTGCTTCGTTGTCATTTCAAGGTTTGCTGTGTCTTTCTTGTGCTCCATAAAGATGTGGCTATGCTTTGTTCTGAGATAAACGGAAAGAAGGGAAATGACCATGAGGTATCATAAGGACAATATAGTGTTGTGTTGACAAAAAGTAACGCTAAACTCGAATTAAGAATTTTTCTATCGGGTTTAAATGATATTTTTGAGCGTTTTTCATTTTTTTGCAAGTTTACGTAAACGTTTAAGGATTAATAAATCAAAAAAACATTACTCCATTTCCTTGTTTTAATTTTATATTTTTTGCAATGTGGAAATTAAGTACTAAATTTGCAGTTGTAAAGTCGATGTTGCAAAATTGACTTATGATATGGTTATGGAGAACAAAATTAAACATGTGGGCGTTGTTGAGTCGGTAGTGGGCGAGTGCGTGAAGGTTCGTGTAGTTCAGTCTTCTGCATGTGCCTCATGCAAGGTGGCTAAACAATGCAATACCTCTGAAAGCAAAGAGAAAATAATTGACATATATACAAAGGACAATAGATATTCTGCAGGAGACAGAGTGAATGTCATGGCTTCATACAACGTAGGTTTCTTGGCTCTTTCTCTTGGAATGCTTGTGCCAATGCTGTTGATGCTTGTAGTCTTGTTCGCTATGTTAGCTACTGGTTATTCTGAGCTGATTTCCGCTCTCGGAGCTCTTCTTTCGCTCGCTCCTTATTATTTTCTCCTCTTTATGTTCCGTGGTAGAATAAACAGAAAGGTCACTTTCGACATTGAGTTGTCCAAGTGATTTGCATATTGATGATTCTTGATAATAACATAACTTATTTGGTAAAAACAAATTAATAAAAACAAATACAACTATTATGAATTTTATTTTAATTGCACTTGTAGTCTTGGGGGGTATTGCGCTCGTTGCAGCTGTGATACTCTATATATGCTCCAAGAAATTCGCTGTGCATGAGGATCCACGTATCGGACAAGTGGCTTCCGTTCTGCCTGGTGCCAACTGTGGCGGATGCGGCTTTGCCGGTTGTTCAGGTATGGCCGACGCTCTCGTTAAGGGGGCAGACAGTGGGTCAATTGAGGGTTTGTTCTGTCCTGTCGGCGGTTCTGCCGTGATGGGACAAGTTGCAGATTTGCTCGGTATGGCAGTAGCTAATAGCGAGCCAAAGGTTGCTGTGGTACGTTGCAACGGTACGTGTGAGCTTAGGAAGCGTATTGCCGTATACGACGGTCTGAAGACTTGTACCGCAGTAAATGCATGTGGAGCAGGTGAGACAGGTTGCGGTTTCGGATGTCTGGGATGTGGCGACTGCGTTAGCGCTTGTCAGTTCGGTGCTATCCAGATCAATCCAGAGACAGGCTTGCCGGAAGTTGACGAAGATAAGTGCATCGGTTGTGGCGCTTGTGCAAAAGCCTGTCCGCGCCATGTCATAGAACTTCGCAAGAAAGGACCTAAGGGACGCCGTGTTTATGTGCGTTGCGTAAACAAAGACAAAGGTGCCGCCGCTATGAAAGCTTGCAAAGCTGCTTGTATCGGTTGTGGCAAGTGCTTGAAGGAATGTAAGTTCGAAGCAATTACTGTCGAGAATAATTTGAGTTATATTGATCCGGACAAATGCCGTATGTGCCGTAAGTGTGAGGCTGCTTGTCCTACAGGAGCTATCGTTGCCGTTAACTTCCCTCCTCGCAAGCCTAAGGCTGAGTCTGGTGTTGAGGTTGCTACTGCAGCTAAAAATGGTTCAGAAAATAAAGAGGAGGCATAAGAAATGAAGTTGAGAACTTTTAGAATAGGTGGTATTCACCCAGAGGAAAACAAAATAACGGCAGAGGTGGCGACAAAGGTGGCTGCTCTCCCAACACAGGCGATATTCCCATTGTCGCAGCACATAGGAGCTCCTGCCAAGCCTGTTGTGGCAAAAGGCGACAAGGTGAAGGTAGGTACTTTGTTGGCCGAAGCCGGCGGATTCGTATCAGCTCCTATTTATTCATCTGTTTCGGGTACAGTACTCAAAATTGATAATGCGGTAGATGCTACAGGCTATCGCAAACCATGTATCATCGTCAAGGTTGAAGGAGATGAGTGGGAAGAGTCTATAGACAGATCTGACAAACTTGAGACTGTTGCGGCTCATCCTGAACTGACGCCGGAAGAAATCGTAAACCGTATCAAGGTGGCAGGTGTTACAGGTATGGGTGGCGCAGGCTTCCCTACATTCATCAAGCTTTGTCCTCCTCCTGGAGCAAAGGCAGAGTGTGTGATCATCAACGGAGTGGAATGTGAGCCTTATATCACTTCTGACTATCGACTGATGATGGAACATGCGGATGAGATTCTCGTTGGTCTTGACCTGCTCATGAAGGCAGCTAAAGTGGATAAGGGTTACATCGGAATTGAGGATAATAAGCCAGAGGCTATCCGCCTGCTGGAAGAAAAGACAGCCAACAATCCTAATGTGGAGATTGTGCCTTTGGCAAAGAAGTATCCGCAGGGTGGTGAGAAGCAGCTTGTTGACGCAGTTATTCGCCGTCAGGTTCCTGCGCCTCCTGCTATTCCTGTCAACGTGGGTGCCATCGTTCAGAACGTTGGAACTGCTTTTGCCGTATATCAGGCTGTGATGAAAAACAAACCGTTGTTTGAACGCTACACTACTGTGACAGGTAAGAAAGTGGCTAATCCTGGCAACTTCCTCGTAAGAATAGGTACTCCGATGAAAGAACTTATCGATTTCTGTGGCGGAATGCCAGAGGGTGACAACAAAGTCCTTGCCGGTGGACCAATGATGGGTAAGGCTTTGACTTCTACTGAAGTACCTGTCTGCAAGGGAACTAACAGTATAACAATCTTGACCGATTCTGACGCACGCCGCAAAAAGCCACAGGCTTGTATTCGTTGTGCAAAATGTGTCAGCGTATGTCCTATGGGACTGGAACCATTCCTTTTGGCTACGGCAAGCTCTATGCATAATTGGGAGAAAGTGGAACAGGAAGACATTACCTCTTGTATAGAATGTGGCTCCTGTCAATTCACTTGCCCTGCCCACAGACCTCTTCTTGACAATATCCGTCTTGGAAAGACTACTGTGATGGGAATCATCAGAGCAAGGAATGCAAAGAAGTAATTAAGGTAATAACAGTTGTATACTCTTGGGAAGTCAAATATTGGTCAGGTCCGAAATCCTACAGTATGATTCCTGTTCTTGATAAAGCAGAGGAACTTGACCCTTTGGATTCCCAGCAGAGTTTAAGCTAACAATCAAATAATAAAATGAGTAATTTAATAGTATCATTATCGCCGCATGCCCATGGTACGGATAGTGTGGAGCGCAATATGTACGGAGTCATATTGGCTTTGGTACCTGCTCTTCTCGTGTCTTTCTTCTATTTCGGCATCGGCTCTGCAATAGTATGCTTGACAAGCGTAGCTGCATGTATGTTCTTTGAGTGGGCAATAACAAAGTATCTGCTCAAGAAAGAGTCCACGGTTCTTGACGGATCAGCCATACTTACAGGTCTGCTGCTTGGATTCAACCTTCCTTCAAACCTTCAGGTATGGATAGTTCTCATAGGTGCGCTCGTAGCCATAGGAGTAGGAAAGATGACTTTCGGCGGTCTGGGCTGTAATCCTTTCAACCCGGCATTGGTTGGCCGTTGCTTCCTTTTGGTTTCATTCCCCGTAGAGATGACGTCATGGCCTGTAGCAGGTCAGCTCCTTAAGTATACGGATGCAACCACAGCTGCCACTCCTCTCAGCGTGATGAAGAATGCGATAAAGACCGGAGATGCCTCTTGTCTCAACCAACTTCCAGATTCCATGTCTATGCTGCTTGGAAATCCGGGACTGAACAACGGAGCAGGTACGGTAGGAGAGGTTTGTGCTTTGGCATTGCTCCTAGGTCTTGCTTTCATGCTTTGGAAGAAGATCATCACTTGGCATATTCCTGTCAGCATCATTGCTACGGTCTTTGTGTTCAGCGGTATTCTCCATCTGGCAAACCCTGTTTATGCATCTCCTGTAGCCGAGCTTCTCAGCGGTGGTCTTATGTTGGGTGCCATCTTCATGGCTACCGACTATGTTACCTCTCCAATGACTTATAAAGGTCAATTGATTTATGGTGTGGCAATCGGTTTCCTTACCGTTGTTATCCGTAACTGGGGAGCATATCCTGAGGGTATGTCGTTTGCTATCTTGATAATGAACGCATTCACTCCACTTATCAACGCTTATATTAAGCCAAAACGTTTTGGTGAGGTAATAAAGAAGGAGGACAAATAGTATGAAGAAATTAGAATCATCAATTACGAACATGGTAATTGTTCTTGTTGGAGTGGCGCTTATAACAGGTGCAATTCTTGCATATGTCAACCATATCACCACGGGTCCTATCAAGGAACAGGCAGAGAAGACTCTGACCGACGGTATCAAAAAAGTGATGGGTGGCGGAGAAATTACCGTAACGGGAAGTGACCCTTATAGTCAGACAGTTGACGGAAAGGAGCTCACTTACGTCATACATAAGGTGAACGATGCTCAGGGTAAGGATTTGGGAGCAGCAGTCGAGAGTACTACTGTCGGTTTCGGTGGAGACTTGAAAGTGTTGGTAGGATTTGACTCCAATGGCAACATCCTTGGCTACACAATTCTGCAGACTGCCGAGACTCCTGGACTCGGTGCAAAGGCTGAGACGTGGTTTCAGAAAGATGGCAAAGGAAGCATCATCGGCATGAATCCGTCCGCAGAACTCAAGGTAAGCAAGGACGGTGGCCAAGTGAATGCCATAACGGCAAGTACTATCACGAGCCGCGCCTTCCTCAAGGCTGTGAACAATGCTTATTCTGCATATAAGAAAAGCTCGGCAGGCTCTCAGAATGTAGCTTCTAATGATAACAAATAAATGAAAGGTTGAGAATATGAATTATATAAAGATATTACTTAACGGAATATTCAAGGAGAACCCTACGTTTGTGCTTCTCCTCGGTATGTGTCCTACATTGGCCACGACAACCTCGGCAATTAACGGATTGTCTATGGGATTGGCCACTATGTTTGTGCTTATCTGCTCAAATCTGGTTATATCCCTGATCAAGAATCTGACGCCTGATATGGTGCGTATTCCTGTTTTTGTTGTTGTCATAGCTTCATTCGTCACTATACTTCAGATGATTATGCAGGCTTTTGTACCCGCTATCTATGCTACATTGGGCTTGTATATCCCTCTTATCGTGGTAAACTGTATCATACTTGGCCGTGCCGAGGCCTTCGCTTGTAAGAACGGTCCTCTTCAGAGTATCTTCGATGGTATTGGTATGGGATTGGGCTTCTCTTTGGCGTTGACATTGCTGGGTGCAGTAAGAGAACTCCTGGGTGCAGGTTCTATCTTTGGAATAGGTCTTCTGCCTGAAACTTGCAACATGCTTCTCTTCATCCTCCCTCCAGGAGCGTTCATCACATTAGGTTATCTAATTGCTATTGTAAACAAATTTAAGAAAGCGTAATCATGGAATATATTTTGATATTTATCTCGGCTATATTCGTAAACAATATAGTGCTGTCCCAGTTCTTGGGAATTTGTCCTTTCTTGGGAGTATCACAAAAGGTAACTACTTCATTGGGAATGGGTGCTGCTGTAGCTTTCGTGTTGACGCTTGCCACGATAGTAACCTATCTGGTGCAAATGTTTATACTTGAGCCTTTCGGCCTTCAGTATCTTCAGACCATTGCGTTTATCCTGGTAATTGCTGCCTTGGTGCAGATGGTAGAGATAGTTTTGAAGAAAGTTTCTCCAGCCCTTTATCAGGCTTTGGGAATTTTTCTTCCTCTCATTACCACAAACTGTGCAGTCTTGGGAGTAGCGATCTTGGTCATCCAGAAGGAGTTCTCGCTTGTGCAAAGTGTTGTATATGCATTTTCCACAGCTATTGGCTTTGCCCTTGCTCTTACTGTGTTCGCCGGATTGCGTGAACAGCTGGCATTTGTAAATGTGCCTAAAGGTATGCGAGGCATGGCAATTGTCCTTGTTACTGCCGGACTGCTGAGTCTTGCCTTCATGGGTTTCTCAGGAGTTGATGGCGGTCTTAAGATTCTCTTTGGCTTGAATTAAGCATAAGAAATAACTTGTTTTTGATATCTGAATCCATTGGTTTCCCATTTCATATAAGTGGTTTTTATATGACGAAATGCGGAAAATCAATGGATTTTCTTGTTTAATATGAATTTATTTAAAAAATAAGCAGTTATATTTTCGTAATTCAAATTATAGTTGCTATATTTGCAGCACTAAATTATGAAATCACAATATAAGAATATATTTTTTTAATATAAAGATAAACTCATGTCCTTTAACAAGGCATGTTGTATTTGTGTTTGTGTTGTTGTTATCCTCCGATGTGATATCGGGGGATAATTTTTAAAGAAGGTTGTCTTTTCGTCTTACATCATTTCAATTCCTCATTGGTCTGAAATTTTCAGAACGTTAATTTGATTAATGGTTGTATATGGTCAATTTATTAAAAAAACAATCAAATATTTCATCTAACAAATAAATATTACTATATTTGCAAATGAAACGAAATATTAATATAAATATGGAATTTACTGCTAAACAAATTGCCGAATTCGTACATGGATGCGTTGAAGGTGATGACAATACTACTGTAAATACTTTTGCAAAAATAGAAGAAGGAAAAAAAGGAGCAATTTCGTTCTTGGCAAACCCCAAATATACTCACTATTTGTATTCTACAAATTCTAGTATCGTTCTGGTTAATAATGATTTGAAACTGGAACAGGATGTTCCTTGTACTCTTGTACGAGTGCCAAGTGCTTATGAGGCGGTGGCCCAGCTCCTGCAGTTATACGAGTCTATGAAGCCAAAGAAGACAGGCGTCAGCTCGTTGGCGAGCATTTCTGCTTCCGCCAAAATAGGTGAGAATTGCTATATTGCGCCTTTTGTTTGTATCGGAGACAATGTTGAGATAGGAGATGGTTGTCAGATTTATCCGAATGTCACGATCGGTGATGGCGTGAAGGTAGGCAAAAACACTATCCTCTATTCAAATGTTTCTGTTTATCATGGTTGCAAACTTGGCAATAGTGTTACAATCCACTCTGGTTCTGTAATTGGTGCTGACGGCTTCGGTTTCGCTCCTAATGCAGAAGGTTACGACAAAATCCCTCAGATAGGCATAGTCACCATAGAGGATAATGTTGAAATCGGTGCCAATACCTGTGTTGACCGTTCTACCATGGGAAGCACATACGTGCGCAAGGGCGTAAAACTTGACAACTTGGTACAGATAGCCCATAATACCGACATCGGAGAGAATACCGTAATGTCTGCACAGGTAGGAATCGCAGGAAGTACGAAAGTTGGCTCCTGGTGTATGTTCGGTGGTCAGGTCGGTCTCGCAGGGCATATTAAAATCGGCAATAAAGTCTTTTTGGGAGCTCAGTCTGGTGTGCCGGGAAACATTAAAGACGACCAGACACTCATCGGTACTCCACCAATGGAACCTAAGAAATATTTCAAGTCTCAGGCCATTTTCCGCCGTTTGCCGGAAATGTATGCCAAAATCAATGAATTGGAAAAAGAATTGGCTAAGCTAAAGGGTGAGTCTGAAGCTTAACGATTTATTAAAGAATAATAATAGAAGATTATGTCTAAACAAAAAACGCTTAAAGGTAGTTTTGCCCTTTGTGGCAAAGGACTGCATACTGGTCTCAGTCTGACGGTCACTTTTAATCCGGCGCCAGAGAATTCAGGCTATAAAATACAGCGTATAGATTTGGAAAACCAGCCTGTTATAGAGGCTATAGCTGAAAATGTAGTAGATACACAACGTGGTACCGTCTTAGGCAAGGGAGATGTCAGGGTCTCTACCATAGAACATGGAATGTCTGCATTGTATGCCATGGGCATAGACAACTGTCTTATCCAGGTTAATGGTCCGGAATTCCCGATTCTTGATGGTTCTGCTTCCATGTATGTGGACAAAATCAACGAAATCGGCATAGAAGAACAGAATGCTCCAAAGGATTATTATATAATCAGACACAAGATAGAGATTAAAGACGAGGAGTCAGGTTCTTGTATAACGATTCTTCCGGATGAAGGATTCAGCCTTACCACAATGTGCTCTTTTGAGTCCAAGTTCATCAACAGCCAATTCGCTACATTGGACGATATGGATGCTTATGCAACAGAGATCGCGCCTGCAAGAACGTTTGTCTTCGTAAGAGACATTGAGCCGTTGTTGAAGGCAAATCTTATCAAAGGTGGTGATATGGACAATGCCATTGTCATCTATGAGCGTCAGACTACTCAGGAGAGGCTTGACCAGCTTGCTGATTTCTTGAAGGTTCCACGTCTTGATGCCACAAAGCTTGGTTATATTCAGCACAAGCCTTTGGTTTGGGAAAATGAATGTACTCGCCACAAGCTTCTTGATATCATCGGTGATATGGCTCTTATCGGTCGTCCTATCAAAGGACGTATTATCGCAACTCGTCCAGGACATACCATCAACAATAAGTTTGCCCGTCTTATGCGTCGCGAAATCCGTAAGCATGAGATACAGGCTCCGATTTATGATTGCAATGAGCCGCCAGTAATGGATGTCAACCGAATTCGTGAGCTGCTTCCACACCGTTACCCGATGCAGCTTGTAGACAAGGTGATTTCTCTTGGGGCTAACAGTATTGTAGGAGTGAAGAATGTCACGAGCAATGAACCGTTCTTTACAGGACATTTCCCTCAAGAGCCTGTTATGCCGGGAGTCCTGCAGATTGAAGCTATGGCCCAATGCGGTGGCCTTCTTGTTCTCAACACTTTGGAAGAACCAGAGCGTTGGTCTACATATTTCATGAGAATCGACGATGTGAAATTCCGTCAGAAAGTGGTGCCTGGTGACACGTTGTTGTTTAAGGTAGACCTTTTGGCTCCTGTAAGACATGGCATCTCCTCTATGAAGGGATACGTGTTTGTCGGCGACAAAGTTGTGTCGGAGGCTACATTTACCGCACAGATAGTAAAGAATAAATAGACAACATTATTATAATATGAATCAAATCAGTCAGTTGGCTTTTGTTCATCCTGAAGCGAAACTTGGGGATAACAATATAATTGGCCCATTTTGTTATATTGACAAGAATACAGTCATAGGAGATAACAATGTTCTCCAAAACGGCGTTACGATACATACGGGTGCTCGTATAGGGAATGGAAATGAATTTTTTCCTGGTGCAAGTATAAGCACCAAACCACAGGACCTGAAATTTGTCGGTGAGGAAACTACTTGCGTAGTCGGAGACAACAACAGTATCCGCGAGAATGTTACTATTTCGCGTGGTACAGCCTCCAAAGGTACTACAATAGTAGGCAGCAACAATCTGCTTATGGAGTGTGTTCATGTGGCTCACGACTGTGTCATGGGTAATGGTTGTATTATAGGAAATGCTACTAAATTTGCAGGTGAAGTAGTTATTGACGACAATGCCATTGTCAGCAGTACCGTGTTGTGTCATCAGTTCTGTCGTATCGGTGGCTATGTCATGATTCAGGGCGGAAGCCGTTTCAGTCAGGATATTCCTCCATATATTATTGCTGGCAAGGATCCTACCAAGTACTGCGGAATAAACCTAATAGGTTTACGTCGCCGCGGATTTAGCAATGAGAAAATCCAGATGATACACGATGCCTACCGAATATTGTATTCCAAGGGACTGATTTCTGAAGGTATAGCTGAAATACGTTCAACATTGCCTTCTTGTCCGGAGATAGATTATATCATTGATTTCGTACAGTCTTCTAAACGTGGTATTATCCGTTGATGAAGAGAAGTTAACCCAAATCTTGTTGATGATTTGGAATTAATAGTGTTAAAATAGTGTTTGGTTGGCTTCTTTACAAGTTGCTCGCCAAACACATTTCGTTTAAAAACATTGTATACTCCATTCTTGTATTCATGAAAAATACTCTTCTCGTTATTCTTGGGCCTACAGGTGTAGGCAAGACGGAACTATGTCTTCGCGTAGCCGAGCATTTCCGTATTCCAATTATCAATGCCGATTCCAGACAATTGTTTAGGGAACTTCCTATAGGTACAGCTGCTCCAACCTCGGAACAACAGCAACGCGTGAAGCATTATTTCGTTGGAAACCTATCGCTTGGTGATTATTATAGTGCTTCAAGATATGAAGAAGACGTGATGGATTTCCTGTCTGGTTATTTTTCCAGCGATAGAAAATTGGCTTTGATGACTGGCGGCAGCATGATGTACATAGACTCTGTTTGTAACGGGATAGACGATATACCTACCATTGACGATAAAACTCGTCAATGGATGAAAGACAGATATACGACCGAAGGGCTGGAGCCTTTGTGTGCTGAATTGGAGAAACTTGACCCTGAATATTATTCAATTGTTGACAAGAAGAATCCCAAAAGAATAGTTCATGCTTTGGAAATATGTCATATGACAGGCAAGACATATACTTCATTCAGAAAAAACAAAATAAAAGAACGTCCCTTTGATATCATTAAAATAGGTCTTAATAGAGACAGAGACGAACTCTATGAACGTATTAACAAGCGTGTGGATGAGATGGTCGGTTCGGGACTTGAAAAGGAGGCACGTGAAGTTTATCCTTTCCGCCATCTCAACTCGTTGAATACAGTTGGATATAAAGAGTTGTTCGAATATTTTGACGGTAAATGCACTCTGGATGAAGCCGTTTTCCGTATAAAGTGTGACAGTCGTAAGTATTGCCGCAAACAACTTACTTGGTTCAGAAGAGACCCGCAAATCAAGTGGTTCCACCCGGACAATATTGAAGAAATCATAAAATATATAGAAACAATGATATATATCTAAAGTAAATTTGTACTTTTGTTCTGAATTTACGTAATTGTTAAATAAATGTAGACATTATATGCTTGATAAGTTGAGAAAAATCTTTGTTCTTGTCATTAAGAAGCTTGGTGCTTTCTTCAGATGGTATAAGAACCTTTATAAAGGTAGGGCATGGTACACAAAGACCATACTAGGTTTCTGTTCCAGTATAGTGGCATTTATCATCTATCTTGGAATGGTAGACATAAACTTCCTATGGCTTTTTGGTAGCTCGCCTGGCTATTTCTCCGGAATACTCGATCCTCAGGTAAGCGAGGCTTCCGAGATTTATAGTGCTGATGGCAAGATGATAGGAAAGTTCTTTAATGAGAATCGTACTCCAGTGAAGTATGATGAAGTGGCCCCGTCCTTTTTCAAAGCATTGGTTGATACAGAGGATGAGCGTTTTTATAAGCATCTTGGTATCGATCCTATCGGTTTGTTCGGTGCCGTGAAAGATGCTGCCACTCATCATGGTGCGCGTGGTGCTTCTACTATAACCCAGCAGTTGGCAAAGAATATGTTCAGAGTGAGGAAGAACTATTCTACTGGCCTGCTCGGCAAGATACCGGGTCTTCGCATCTTGATAATGAAGAGCAAGGAGTGGATTATTGCTGTTAAACTTGAGACGGTTTATTCAAAGCGGGAAATAATCACGATGTATGCCAATACTGTAGATTTCGGTTCTAATTCGTATGGCATTAAAACGGCTGCAAAAACCTATTTCAACACGACCCCGAAAGATTTGAAGACTGAACAGGCTGCAGTGTTGGTTGGTATGTTGAAGGCTACCACATTCTATAATCCGAAGTCTAATCCGGAGAACAGCAAGAACCGTCGTAATGTTGTTCTCAACAATATGGTGACGCATGGCGATTTGTCTAGAAGTGTCTGCGATTCACTTTCGGCACTTCCGATCAAGTTGGATTTCAATCAGGAAGAGAATTATGACGGACAGGCAAAGTATTTCAGAGAGGCTGTGTCAAGACATCTGAAAGACTGGTGTAAGGAGAATGGCTATGACCTATATAATAGTGGATTGAAGATCTATACCACTATAGATTCCAAGATGCAGGAATATGCCGAGGCGGCTGTTACCAAACAGATGCGTCAGGTACAGAAGAATTTCAACAGTCATTGGGGTAACCAGGAGCCATGGCGCGATGAAAATGGTAATGTAATACCAGGATTCATAGAAGGAATATTGCAGAAGCAACCTTATTATCAAGAGCTTCTTGCACGTTTCCCTAACAGTCCGGATTCAGTGAGCTATTATGTCAACAAACCACATAAGGTGAAACTTTTCGATTATGAAAAAGGAATGATTGA
This sequence comes from Prevotella pectinovora, assembly GCF_041323955.1. Lineage (NCBI taxonomy): Bacteria > Pseudomonadati > Bacteroidota > Bacteroidia > Bacteroidales > Prevotellaceae > Prevotella > Prevotella pectinovora. Next base: position 1,330,370 of record NZ_JBGLIV010000001.1, on the reverse strand, counting down.
GAAGGAGATGAGTACTGTTGACTCCATTCGTTATATGGTTAAGTTCATGCATTGCGCTTTTGTTGCGATGGAACCTCAGACCGGTGCTGTGAAGGCTTGGGTAGGAGATATCGACTTTGACACTTGGAAATATGACAAGGTGGAAGCTGACCGTCAGCCTGGCTCTACATTCAAACTGTTTGTATATACAGAAGCGATGAATCAAGGACTCACTCCATGCGACAAGCGCCGTGATGAATACATCAGAATGGAAGTGTATGACAAGGTGAAGCATGAGAATACGATTTGGACTCCAAGCAATGCAAACGGCAGATTCTCAGGTGACTCCATTCCGTTGAAGAGCGCATTTGCCCGAAGCATCAATTCCATTGCCGTAAGGCTTGGGCAGGAGATGGGCATAAAGAATGTGATAAACACAGCGCATCAGATGGGTATTACAAATGAACTTGATGACGCCCCATCATTGGCTTTGGGTTCTTCTGATGTGAGACTCCTCGATATGGTTAATTCATATTGTACTGTTGCAAACAATGGTAAGCATGTGCTGCCTTCATTAGTTACGAAGATTGTAGATAGAGAAGGTAAAGTCGTTTATCAGGAGAATATAGAGGAGCAACAGGCAATACCCTATAAGAGCGCATTCTTCATGCAGCAGCTTTTGATGGGCGGAATGAGAGAACCTGGTGGAACGTCCCAAAGTCTATGGGGATATGTAGGCAATGCCAAGGATACGGATTTCGGCGGTAAGACAGGTACGACAAACAACCATTCTGACGCATGGTTCATGTGTGTAAGTCCAAAGCTTGTTGCCGGTTCATGGGTAGGTGGCGAATACAGATGTATTCATTTCCGTACTGGAGCATTAGGTCAGGGTAGCAGAACGGCATTGCCTGTATGTGGCTATTTCATGCAGTCTGTCATGAATGATCCTAATTTTTCAAGATATCATGGACATTTCGACAAACCGAAAGATTCTGACATTTCTTACGGAATGTACAATTGTTCAAGTTATGTTGCTGTAAAGAAGGATACGACCCAGACAGACAGTACGGCTGTCATTATGGAAGACGAGGTGTTCCTGGATGAAAATGGAAATATAATTCAGAGCCCAGAATCTCAGCATAAAGGCTCTAAGGCAGAGGATGCCAAGCCTCAAAGTGAAGCTGAGCCAAAGAACAGCAAACCGAAGAACCACAACATGTCGTTGGATGATTTCTGATGACGATTTTACGAATTGGATAAATGCCTTTTCATTCGCCATATTCAGAGATTGAAGTCTTCTTCAAGCCTCTATGAGAAAGAGAAGGTGTCTTGAAATGGAAGATATCATTGATACTGAAAACGAGGAGTTCAAGAAGGCTCTTCAGATAGTTAACTTTACCCGTCGTTCGCTTTTCCTTACAGGAAAGGCGGGGACGGGTAAGTCTACTTTCCTACGATATATATGCCAGCATACAAAGAAAAAACATGTAGTGCTTGCACCTACAGGTATTGCCGCTATTAATGCCGGTGGTTCAACGCTTCATAGTTTTTTCAAATTGCCATTCCATCCATTGATTCCGACGGATTCTCGTTTTTCGAATAGGAATATCAAGGAAACTCTCAAGTATAATGGAGAGAAAAGAAAATTGATACGTGAGGTGGAACTTGTCATTATAGATGAGATAAGTATGGTTCGTGCAGACATTATCGACTTTATTGATAAGGTTCTGCGAATCTATACACGAAATATGAGGGAACCGTTCGGTGGGAAGCAGTTGCTTTTTGTAGGTGATATATATCAGTTGGAACCCGTGGTGAAAGAAGAAGACCGCCAGTTCCTGCGCCCTTTTTATCCATCACCTTATTTCTTTGATGCACATGTTTTCCGTTCTTTCAAATTGGTGAGCATAGAGTTGAGAAAAGTATATCGCCAGACCGATTCTACATTCATCAATATATTGGATCATATACGGACTAATATGGTTACTGCAAATGATTTGCAACTTCTCAACAATAGGGTGGCGGCAGTTTCCCCATCAGATAGTAATGGTCTGTCGATAACACTCTCTACACGGCGTGATACAGTTGATTACATCAATCAATGCCAGTTGGATAAATTGCCAGGCGAAGCATCAGTTTTTTATGGTGATATAAAAGGGGATTTCCCTGAAAGCAGTCTGCCTACTCCTATGCAACTAGACCTTAAAGTCGGTTCCCAAATCATTTTCATAAAGAATGATTTGGACAAACGCTGGGTGAATGGCACCTTAGGAGTCATTGAGGGCATAGACGAAGGGCAAGGCGTTATATATATCGTTTCCGAGGATGGCAGAGAATTGGAGGTAGAGAGGGCATGTTGGAGCAATATGCGTTATACATATAATGACAAGGAACAGAAGATAGAAGAAGAGGAGATAGGTTCTTACACTCAGTACCCGATACGTTTGGCATGGGCTATTACTGTTCATAAAAGCCAGGGACTTACATTCAGGAATGTCAACATAGACTTTACTGGTGGGGTGTTTGCCGGTGGACAGACTTATGTCGCACTTTCACGTTGTACTTCTTTGGAGGGAATAACTCTGAAAGAGCCAATACGTAGGAGTGATGTTTTCGTGCGCCCCGAGGTAGTTGCCTTTTCCAGAAATTATAACGATTCTCTTGTTATCAACAAGGCTTTGTCTGAATCTAAGGCGGACAGGGAGTATCATGATGCGGTCAAGGCATTTGACAAGGGTGATATGGAATCCTTTCTCGACAACTTCTTCAAGGCTATACATAGTCGTTATGATATAGAGAAGCCATTAGCCCGGCGGTTTATCCGTAGCAAACTGAATGTGGTAAATAAGTTGCGTGCTGAAAACCAGCGTCTATTGGAAGAGAAGAAAGAAAAAGATGATTTTCTGAAGCGTCTGGCTGTAGAATACGTCATGCTTGGCAAGGAATGTGAAAAGGAAAAAATGAACGATGCAGCCATTGCCAATTATAAGAAGGCTCTGAAGCTTTGCCCTGATATTCCTGAAGCCAAGCGTCGCCTGAAAAGGTTGCAGAAATGATTGAAATAAAAGTATTAGTCTTTAAGCATGTTTTATGAATGCTTCAACCCGAATCGGTCATTAGGGCTTGCTTGGATTTTGCTTTTTAGAAGGATGGGGTTTGTTTGGCTTTTAATGAGTAATAGCGAGCTATTGCGAATTAAAAACAAGCAAAAGGCACCTTATAAAAAAACAAAAGACTGCAAGCAGTTATTAAAATTATACATTTAACGGCCTAATGACCGATTTGGGTTCAAGACTAATACTTGTTGATGATGGAATATCAGAAAATGATTTGTTGGATTAACGTTTGTGGTTTTACATTTTCAGCTCGTTGATTTCTTCCATTTCGTCCTCGTCAAACCATTTTGTCAGTTTGCTCTTGGCTTTCTCCTTGATTTCTTCAGAAACATCGCCTATTTTGCCGATTACATATAGTAATACTGCCAAATCGTCTCCCAAACCTACGATTGGAATTGCATCCGGTATTACATCAAGCGGACTGACGAGATAGCCTAAAGCTCCTACAATGATGGCTTTGTCCTTGATAGACACTTTGTCGCTCTGCAAGGTGTAATATAGCACGAGTGCGATGTATACAAGTTTAGCACCGGCACGTTTGGCTATTTTCGCTATTTTCTCCAAGAATTCACCATTTGTGAATTTGTTGGAGTATGACATAAAATCAGGTAATTCCATTTTTATTATATTTTACGTTTCTAATTAGTTGTCTGACGCCACACCTTTATAATGTAATCGTCTTAATGATGGCAAAATTACAAAAAAAACTTGTATGTCCCAAATGATACATTTGTTCATCATTTGTTTACTTCTTATTTTTAGTAATTCTTATGCTAAATCACAGGTCTTTCAGCAATATCTCTCTTTGTTTCTTGAGATATGCCGAATGTTCAGCAATTACTTTGTTCCATTTTTCATGGTTCGCCTCAGACAAATTCAGTTTGAGTTCCCATTTCCCCTTTGTTTCATATTTGTCGATAAGTCGCCCTACGCTGAGTCTTGATATGTCTTGCGCCGGCTGATATACGCTGACATCTCCCTTTTCATCGCCTGATATTTCATTGATGAGTCCGAGATCGATGAGCTCATATAGTATGTTTTGTGTTATGCGTATGGGGATGTTCGTATTGAGCTTCAGTTCAAGGGCCGTGTACGGTGATTCTCCTTTTTCAAAACGCTTGCATATCATGCTCATGATCAGCATACTCATTATCATGCGGTATCGCGGACTGATTTCGTATGTTTCCGTGCGGAAGGCATACTCTTCCATATTCTGGCTCGTATAGCATAGCTCTGCGCCGAAAAGACATATCGACCATGATATCTGCACCCAGAGCATGAAGAGCGGCAAGGCTGCGAATGAACCATAGATTGCATTATAGCTGCTTACCCAAATCTGCGAATGGATATAGAATAGCTGTAGTCCCTGCATGGCAACACCTGCCAAAACTCCCGGCCAAATGGCGCATTTCAGTTTTACCCTTATGTTTGGCATGAATACATAAAGGGCTATGAAAATGGCTGACATCAAAACGAAGGGCATGATATCCCACAATGTCCTCACCATCGGGGCAAACAATTCCATGCCCTTTGTCTGGCTTGTCACCGTAGCTACGAATATTGATATACCGGATGTGACGACAATGATGATAGGGGCTAGGATAAACATTCCCATATAGTCGGTCACAGTCCTGAAGAAACTTCTCGGTTTCTTCACCTGCCATATATTGTTGAAGGCCAGTTCGATGTTCCTGATAAGCATCGTTACTGTCCATAACATGAAAACAAGTCCGATACCGAGTATGATTCCACTCTTGGTGTGGATCAGATACGAATTGACGAAGCCGATTATCGTTTCGGCAGCCTGTGGCTGGCTCGACAATACATTTCTGAACCACTCTTCTATGTATTTGTTGTAGCCGAACCCCCTTGCTATAGCGAAGACTACTGCCAGGATAGGGACTATTGCCAGGAGAGTGGAGTAGGTGAGTGCGGCAGCGTTGTTTATCATTCTTTTTGTTGTAAAACTCTCAATGGTCAGTATCAGCATTCTAAAAGATGCGATGATCAGCCGTTGTGATTGAGGTTTGTTGCTGTAGTCTCGCCAAATTCCTACTTTGTAGAAATCAGTTATGTCTTTTATTGTCATTTGATGCTATTGTGCGTTTTTTTTGATTAAGATTGATTATGCCAAATATCGGATGCAATAATCTCCACCAGCCATTACACACCATATTGTTTAGTCGGTTTTTGCTTAATTGTTGCTTTTCGTTTTTCAAGCAGATCCTGATGGCTGATTTGGGATGAATTATAAAAATGAAAAAGAAAGCAGTGTCCCTATAAGCCGAGTTCTGTTCCGGTAAAGCCTCTCGACGATACCGGCGCCTGCCATTTATCTAGAACATGAGTCACCCCATGTCTCAAGCATTCTACCCTCCATCGGAGTTAGTCGGACGGGCAATCCTCAAACGATGGTTTACATGAACTTGCAGCCTCCGGACGACACAGCCCGCTGGTCACCCAGCGACTGGTGGTCTCTTACACCACCTTCTCACCCTTACCATCCTTCTTTTGTTTTGGATAATATAGTGAAGAATCGAATCCTCACATTATTATCAAAGGATGGCGGTTGTTTTCTTCTGTCGTATCCTACTGTTGCCAATAGCTTCCATTTTCAGAAGCGGAGCACCCTATGCTGCCCGGACTTTCCTCTCGTAGCCAGATGCTACCAGCGGCAGAGCCGGGACGCTGCATTCTTTTCAATGCAAAGTTACAAATAAAAATTGGAATATGTTGGATTTGTATTCCATAATTTGAAATATGCTTGTCTTTTTGGCATTGACGATAAGATTTTCTTACTTTTTGTTCCTGATAATTATGTTGACATCATTTTATTGTATGATTATTTGTGTGTTTACAACTCTTGTTTTGTACGTATGTTTACAAAGGAGATAGATTAGTTTCAATCTGTAAAATAATTAAGGAAAATAATTAAAAATAGTTTAATTCATCAATGTTGTACTATCAATATTACATTATTATTTAGTATTTATTGCGATTTGTTGGCTTTATATAGATATTTCTTAATGAAAAGTATTGTAATCTTCTGTATTAAATGAAATTTTGTTGGAGTGAAAGTTTATTGTACCTTTGCATTATCATAGCAAACATTTCATTAAATTCAAAATATGGCTAATCAACCGAAACGTCCGCAACATAGACCGATAGATAATAATTATGGTCATTTGCAGCCTCAGGCTCCGGATATTGAGAAGATTGTTCTTGGAGCTTTGATGATAGATAAAGATGCTTTCACCATAGTTGGTGAGATATTGCATCCCGAAACTTTTTACGAACCACGTAATCAGAAGATTTATAGCGCAATACAAAAGCTTAATATTGACGAGCGACCTGTAGACATCCTTACTGTCATAGAGGAACTGAAACATGAAGGCACTCTCGAAGAAGTGGGAGGAGAGGCTTATGTCATAGAACTGAGTTCACATGTGGCATCTTCTGCACACATTGAGTATCATGCTCATATTCTGGCTCAGAAATATATGGCCCGGCAGCTGATTTCTTTCGCCAGCGTTGTAGAGACAAAGGCGTTTGATGATACCGTAGACGTGGATGAGCTGATGCAGGAAACCGAGTCGAGTCTTTTTGAACTTTCTCAAAAGAACCTTCGCCAGGATTATACTCAAGTAGATCCTGTTGTGAAGGAGGCTATCAAAATTCTGCAGAAAGCTGCTGAAAACAAAGGTGAACTTACCGGTGTGCCGACGGGTTACCGCAAGTTGGACGAGATAACGGCTGGTTGGCAAGCGAGTGACCTTGTAATCATAGCCGGTCGTCCGGCCATGGGTAAGACCGCATTTGCCCTCTCTCTGGCAAAGAATATAGCGGTAGACTACAATATACCGATTGCCTTTTTCTCTCTTGAGATGAACAATGTGCAGCTGGTCAACCGTCTTATCTCGAATGTATGTGAGGTGGAGGGACGCAAAATCCTTAATGGCCAGCTGGATGATGAGGAGTGGAAACGACTTGATGCTAACGTAGGAAAATTGCAGAATTCGCCGATATATGTAGATGATACTGCCGGTATGTCAATCTTTGAGTTGCGTACCAAGGCGCGACGCCTTGTGAGAGAGAAAGGGGTCAAGGTGATAATGATCGACTACTTGCAGCTTATGAATGCCAATGGTGCACGTTTCGGAAGCCGTCAGGAGGAGGTGTCTACTATCAGCCGTTCGCTGAAAGGTCTTGCAAAGGAATTGAACATCCCTATCCTTGCCCTTTCACAGCTCAACCGTACTGTGGAAAACAGAGATGGACTTGACGGCAAGCGTCCTCAGTTGAGCGACTTGCGTGAGTCTGGAGCCATTGAGCAGGATGCCGATATGGTACTCTTTGTGCATCGTCCAGAGTATTATCATATTTATCAGGATGATCATGGCAATGATTTGAGAGGTATGGCACAGGTGATTATCGCAAAGCATCGTAAGGGCGCCACAGGAGATGTCACGCTTACTTTCAAGGGTGCATTCACGCGATTTGAGAATCCCGATGAGAGCCGCATGTCAAATGCCGGAGATATCGGCGGGGAGATTGTGGGTAGCCGCCTGAATGGCGGTGACGATGTGCCCCCTCCATTTATTGATCCGGGGGTGATACCTGTCTCTGAACCGCCATTCTGATTGTCTTTCCTTTGGGGATTAAGCGGTAAGGTAAAAATACCATTAAATAAAAAGACAGAGGTTTTGGCGTGTCGCTTGTCCGACATGATATATTATCTCGTTTAACAAATATCCTATATAATTATGAATATTGATTCCATTCTTGAGAAACTGCATATAGAGTCGCTCAATAAAATGCAGCTTGATGTTGCGAAGGCGATGAGTACAACATCAGATGATGTCGTTATCCTTTCTCCTACGGGTAGTGGTAAGACGTTGGCGTATCTCTTGCCGCTTGTTTTCAAACTCAACACAACCGTGGATTTTCTTCAGGCGGTAGTTATTGTTCCGAGTAGAGAACTTGCAAAACAGTCTGTTGAAGTCCTGCGTTCAATGGGTGTTCCGTTGCGCGGCCTTGCCCTTTATGGTGGTAGAACAGCGATGGAAGAGCATAAGGAAATCAAGAAAGTGCTGCCGCATGTCGTGTTTTCCACTCCTGGTCGATTCAATGACCATGTGTCAAAAGGGAATATCAATCCGAGAAGCGTGAGGTTCCTTGTGCTTGATGAATTCGACAAGTGTCTGGAGATGGGTTTCGAGGAAGAGATGAAGCAGGTGTTCAAGAGTCTTCCGCTGTTGGAAAGAAGAATCTTGTTGTCGGCAACACGTTCTAAAGAAATTCCGCTTTTCGTAAATATCGATAAGGTGAGTGAAATAGACTATACCGAACCGGATTCCGGAATTAGCGTTTCCGACCGTATATCAAACTTTGTAGTCAGAAGTCCGCAGAAGGATAAGTTGGAAACGTTGTCGAGACTGTTGCGTAGTTTCGGAAACTCAAGCAGCATCGTTTTCCTGAACTATAGGGATAGTGTGGAGCGAACTGCTAAATATCTCTCCGAACAGGGTTTTGTGACGAGCACTTATCATGGTGGTCTTGAACAAAAGGACAGGGAGGACAACCTTTATGTGTTCAGTAACGGCTCGTCTACGGTTCTTGTCAGCACCGACCTCGCTTCTCGTGGCTTGGATATTCCGGATGTTGATAATATAATCCATTATCATTTGCCGCAGGGTGAGGCGGAATATACTCATAGAGTAGGTCGAACTGCCCGTTGGGATGCTGTCGGCCGTGCCTTTGTTCTTTTAGGGCCTGAAGAGAAATTGCCGGAATTTGTTGACCAGGAACTTCCTGAATATGTCATTCCTGATGATTTGGGAGATATTCCACAGCCTCGCATGGCTACTATATATATCGGAAAGGGCAAGAAAGACAAGATTTCAAAGAGTGACGTGTTGGGCTTCTTGTGTAAGAAATGCAGTCTCACTTCAAATCAGATAGGTCGTATTGACGTGGCAGACCGTTATTGCTATGTCGCCGTTGCTCGCAATAAGGCAAAGCAGGTGCTTAAGTTGGCAAATGGTGAGAAGATTAAAGGCGTGAAAACGGAGTTCAAGCTTAAGGGCAATAGTAACAGATGATTTTGTTTTCTTGTAATATATAATGGTCTGCGTCTCTTGAGGCGTAGACCATTTTCAAATTCGCCCACTGAATATTCCATAGAGTTTATAGGTGTGGAAAAAAAAATAGAGTTACATTTCTGTAACTCTATTCTGGTAGTGGATAGGGGAATCGAACCCCTATGCCAAGATTGAGAATCTTGTATCCTAACCATTAGATGAATCCACCATCTTATGATTGCTTTGAAGAGATTGTTGATAAGAACATTCTGTAGTGGATAGGGGAATCGAACCCCTATGCCAAGATTGAGAATCTTGTATCCTAACCATTAGATGAATCCACCATCATGTTTAAATTGCGGAAGCTGGGGGATTCGAACCCCCGGTACGTTAAACACGTACGGCAGTTTAGCAAACTGCTGGTTTCAGCCACTCACCCAAACTTCCAAGCAATTTATTTATCAGCATTTCTCTTAATGCGGTGCAAAGGTAGCGTTTTATTTTTTAATACCAAACTTTTTTGCGTATAATTTTCCAAAATGCTTGTTTTTTTGCTTTTTCTATACAGATTTACGCTGTTTTTGCCATTATTTATCTTGCTAATGCCGTGACAACTGCAAAATAGACCATATCTTTATCAGTATTGTTTTTCATGGAATGCGAATGTCCGTTTGGGCAGTAATGCACTTTTCCTGCTTTTACGATTTCAGTTTCTCCGTCGTAATTGAAGGTGGCTTCTCCTTCTACTATATAAATAATCTCACAGTTGCCGTCATGTAGGTGGTATCCTGTTGATGCTCCAGGTTTAAGGATGCTGAACATGATTTTGTTGTCGTCGTCAACAAAATTTCGGGTTATCAGTTCGCCTTCTCCCCCTTTGAAGTTAAGGATGGAGTTTTTTCCTATTTTATCAAAATCAATTACCATAATGTTTTTGTTTAATTTTAAATATGAATGTTATCTTGTATTTTCGCTTGTCCTTATTCTTTCCTTTTCCAAATATTCATCACTTTCCTGTGGATGGCGATTTGGTTGATTGCAGAAACGAACACCAGAAGTATTATTCCGAGTGTTATAGACTTTATCATCGTCGTGTCTTCAATCTGCGGGAAAAGTGTTTCTATAATGCCCATATAATAGTTGCGCACGAAGTATAGTATCGTCCATGTTATTGCCAATACCGTGATGTTGAGTACTATCGTAAGTATCTGGTAGGGCAGGGCAACTTTGCGTGGGCTGTATCCTATAAGGAGCAGGTTCTCTAGCTTCGTAGAGTTCTTTTGAACCAGAAGGTATATGCTGAGCATGAGTATATAGAAACTCAGAGCGCTTATTATCAATCCGATACCCATGACGAGCGTCACTATCATTCTGAGGAAATATGTTGTCTTTTCTGCTTGCAGCTTGTCCGTATCCACTTCATAGCCTTTTTTGTCCAAGTATTGAGAGATGTTTTCATCTGCAGGATTTCCCACTTCTGCTATCAGTCTGGATGGTTCTGAGTGTTGTTCAGGAGCGTAGAGCTTGTTGCTCCAGTCCATGAACTTCTGCGGAACGAGTATCGTGTTCAGTCTGCTTGAGAATCCGATCACTTTTCCTTTGTATTCATCTTTGTGTCCATTGCCGTGTATGAAGATCTTGAAATCTATCATTCCCATCAACCCTTCGCTTATTTTGGGAAGAGAGTGCGACTGGGCAAATCCGAAGTTATACATATTAATATATGTGCGTGGTAGTATTATCGGCACTTCGTGACTGCCTTCCGTGTATGTCCAGTCTTGTAGCGACACGTCTACAAAGCCGTCAGGAACGCTCTCAAAGAAAAGTTCTGAGTTCAGAATCGTTTGTCCGTTTATGCCCATATTCGCGTCTACTTTGTATTCAGTAGATGTAAAGGCTGCTGTTTTCTTTGTGAAACTTTGTTCCTTTAGTTCTTCAATTTCTGAATTGCTGAATGTGTTTGATGATGAAGACAGAGTGCTGCCAGCTCCGATTTTCTTGCTTATTATCAGATAGTCAGCCTTCATGAAACTGTCTTGTGACGTGAAGACCGGCAGAACATCATTGTAGAATTGGAATCCCAACAATACTATGAACATTCCGAAAAGGTTTGCAAAGAAGAATCCGATGAATTGTGGGATGCTGATATGTTGTCTTAGAAGTTTCCAAACGAGTTTCATAATCTGTATGTTTTATCGTAATTTAATTCCATGTGCTTGCCGATGCTTGTTACGATTATGCCGGCTCCCTGTCTTCGGGCTTCATTCATCATTATTTCTGCCATTGCTTCAGAGTTCTTGTCGTCGAGGTGGCTGATGGGTTCGTCGGCTAAAATGAAGTCGAATGGCTGTACAAGAGCTCTGATCATTGCCACTCTCTGCTGCTGGCCGAATGACATCCTTCCGGCTTTGCTCTCAAGCTTGTCTGATATTCCCAATTTTTCAAACCATTCTTTAATTTCTTTTTCTGTCTTGAATTTGGTTATGTCGTTTTTTATCTGCACGTTTTCCCATGCGGTCAGCTCTGGGAATAGTCTGAGTTCCTGGAATAGAAATGCGATATGCTTCTTGCGTATTTCAGTCCAGTCTTTCACTTTGAATTCTGAAGTGATGGCATTGTCGAATCTTACTGTTCCCTCGTAGTCATGTCTGTAGCCGAGGATGTAACTGCAGAATGTGCTTTTGCCTTTTCCGCTTTCGGCTTCAACAAGATACAGCTTGCCCTTTTCAAATTCGGCTTTGCAATTCCATATTTCAGAGTCGATGTCTCGTTGGCTGGAAAATACGTTGGGAATGATTTTGTCAAAAGTTATTGTCTTCATTTTATATTGTCTTGTGACTTTATTTCAGAGTATATATTATAGTCTTGATGTCTCCGAATATCGGCTTGATGATGTCGGCAGCGTTTGAAAGCGCCTTGTTGTCACCAAAACCTTCTGATATGTTCAGAATCATGCACAATCGGTTGCCTTGTATGTGTTTAGTGATAGATCGCGGTATTGGGTGAAGGCTTGGCTTCAGTATGTTTGTGGCAATGTCGTTGTCTGAACTTGCAAAGAATTCGTTGCTGTCTGATGCTCCAAACCAGAGCGATGTCTCACTGCCTTTAAGGTGGAAATAGTCTTTGCCGCAATCTTCAATCTGTGTTCCTGCAGGGCATGATTTTTTCCAATAATCCACGTCTTTGAGGAAATTCCTGTTTGCCAGTTGTGCGACCATCGAAATTTTCATGTCGTTTTCGTCGTATGATCCGATGCTGATTGCAAAATCCCCGTTTACGCATCTTAGGATATTATCCATGTCGATTGCGGTATTTGCTCCAGCCAGAAGTGCTCCGAGTGCAGGATTGTTGTGTGCTATATCAACGAAATCCGGTCCGTTGACATTCATGAATATGCTGCAGAGCGATTTCCCTGATATATTGTTGGTGTATCTGCCGTTTATTTTCCTTAATTTCCCAGTTGATTTCTGTAGTTCTTCATCCACCTGTTTGTTTAGCGAGAACGTATTTCCGTTTATCAACAGGCATCCGTCTTTTGTCGCAGTCATCGAGGCTGCTATGAGTATTTGTGAAGCGTCAGAGCCTTTTGGCTGTCCTATGGTGAATGGTATGGAGAGTTTTTCTGGAAGTGCGTCAGCTTGTGCCACCATTGTCATAGAGCCTTCGATGCTGTTCAGCTTTTCGAATAGGGGTGAACTCTTTATACCATCGTCATCTTCTTGTTTCAGCCACCTTCCGATTGCTCTGATTGCATCAGCTTGTTGGGCGGGAAGTATCGGTCCTTGTATCAGCATGGCCTTGTCGTTGTAGCCGATAGCCCATGAGCCTTTGAGCAGAGTGAAATTGAAATCGCGCTTTTTAATGACTTTGTCGCATATCCCCTTTTCCTTCAGCTTTTCAAAGCAGGTGTTGAGGTCGTCGCTGTCGTCCACCTTCATGCAGGCTCCAAGATTGCCTTCTGCCGTTTCGAAGAGATATATCCTGCTTGTCAAGTCCAGTCCGCTTTCATCTATCCCGCAGTCTTTGAAAAGTGCCGATATAATACCTTTGCCGTCATTGCCGTCTGTTGGCTCCATTTCTCCGGCATCTATTGATATTATCGCTTTGCTGTTTGCCGGGATGGCATTTGTATAGTCATCGTTTGAGCAAGACAAGTTGATGCAAATACACGACATTAAAACGAGTAAATGCATAAATGATTTTCCTGTCAGTTTCATTTTACCAGTAATTTATTTACCTATTGAACTATGTTTCTTTAATCTTTTCTGCAAATCAGTTGGGCGCACATCGCGGCATACAAGGCTGCTGTTTCTGTGCGTAGTCTGCTTTTGCCAAGCGATATGGGTGTAAAACCGTATTTCATCGCTTCTCTCACTTCGTCGATAGAGAAGTCGCCTTCTGGTCCGATAAGTACCGTGATGCCATCGCTCGAAGCCTGTTCTTTCTCTTTGCTTGCCGTGTCGAAGAAGTCTACGCTTGGTATTTCTTCATAACAATGGGCTATGAATTTCAGTCCGGCTCTTTCTTTTTTTATGAAATCATTGAAGCGTGTGAGTGGTGTGAGTTGTGGCCTGTATGGTTTGCGGCTTTGTTTTACTGCTGATATTATGATTTTGCCCAGACGTAGTGTCTTCAATACCTTTCTTTCAGAAAACTGGCAGTTCAGGAAAACAAGTTCGTCGATGCCTACCTCGGTGGCTTTTTCTGCAAACCATTCTATACGGTCCATCATCTTGGTAGGAGCAACGGCAATGCAGATGTTTCCGTTCCATGTCTTTTCCTGTGGCATCTTTTCTGTGATTTCATACATGCAGTGTTTTGTCGCAGCCAGAGTCACCTTCGCTTTGAAGAAATTGCCGTTGCCGTCCATCAGAAACATATCGTCGCCGCTTTTCAGCCGCAAAACTCTTAATGCGTGCATAGCCTCTTCAGCAGGCAGTTCGGTGGATGATTCTGCATCTGGAACAAAAAAGTATCTTGCCTCTTTCATGTAAGTAAAGCTTTATGAGTCTTTTTTTCTTTTGTTAATCTCGTCTCTCAGTTTCGACGCCATTTCGTAATTCTCCGAGTCTATTGCTTTTTTCAAGGACTCTTCGAGCATTGGTATGCTTATGGCGTTGATGGGTACCGTAACTCCTGTCTTTTTTCCTGTATATTCTACAGACTGTTGTCTCATGAGTGTTTCAGAGATGAATATCGGAATGTCGGCAACCATTGAGAGCAACACAGCGTCGCTCGCTCTTATTGGCGTGTAGTCGAGGGTGTCGGCGTTGAACACGTAGACTTTGTATTGTCCGTCAACGATGTCTGTGATGAGGATTTCGAAAATGCTGTTCGTGTTTTTTGTCAGCAGTTTCACGAGAACCTCAGGCAGTAAATTGTCATTTACAGGTTCTGGCGACTTTCTCTTGTCTATTTCCAAAGCCACGTTACGCTCACAGACTATGGATAATTGGCGTGTCTTGTCAAGGTCTGTAAGTGACAAGATGCCAATTTCCTTGTTGCCGGCTATTTCTGTCGCATTGTCGAATATAAGTCTTGTTTTGTCCATATCAGCTTTCAAGTTTGTTTTTACCGTTTGTTTAGCCGATAGCTATTTGTATCATTTCGTTTCTCTCTCCTTGAACAGCAAGGCGAAGCCTATACCTACGGCAAGAGCGAATCCTGCGAAAATGAACCAGCATGTCTGCCATTCACCTACAAGGAATCCGTCTTCTGTCCAATGGCAGTAGTGGTTCACAATCATACCGGCAAGTATAGTGCCGATTGTAGCACCGAGTCCGTTAGTCATTAGCATGAACAGTCCTTGTGCTGATGCCTGTAGCTCTTTGTCGCATTCCGCATTGACGAATAGTCCGCCGGAAACGTTGAAGAAGTCGAAAGCCATGCCGTATACTATGCACGAAAGAATCAGGAGCGTCACTCCAGGGAATGCAGGACCACCGAGACCGAAGAATCCGAATCTCAGTACCCAGGCGAGCATAGCCAAGAGCATCACGTTCTTTATTCCGTAGCGTTTCAGGAAGAAAGGTATCAGAAGAATGCAGAATGCCTCAGCTACTTGAGAAATCGATACGAGCAGGGTGGCGTTGTTTGCCGCGAATGTATCGGCAAGTGCCGGATCTGCCTTGAAATGTGTGATGAAAGGAGTGGCAAAACCGTTTGTCACCTGCAACGACATTCCGAGAAGGCCTGAGAATATGAAGAACATTGCCATTCTTCTTGACTTGAACAGCTTGAAAGCATCGAGTCCGAGGATTTCTGCCATCGACTTCTTGCCTTTGTTGTCTTGGTGCTTCTCGATTTTGCATTGGGGCAGTGAGAAACAGTATGCAAAGAGGACGATGCTTAGAATGCCCGACACGAGGAACTGCAGATGGGTGTATTGGAATTTGCTGCTGTTTTCGGCGATAGTCAGAGTGAATGCTCCATCGTTTATCGCGGCACAATTCACAAACCACATGGTGATTATGAACCCTACTGTTCCCAACACTCTGATAGGGGGGAAGTCCTTCACGGTGTCAAGTCCATGGTTTTGTAGAATCTTGAATGCTACGGTGTTAGACAATGCCAGGGTAGGCATGTAGAAAGCCACGCTCAATGTGTATACGGTCATGAAGACTACCTTGTCTGGCATTGGGTTGAACTCTCCAATCATGCATAATGCCACCATGCCTAATCCTGCTGCCAGATGACAAAGTCCGAGCAGCCTTTGTGGCTGTATGTATTTGTCGGCAACGATTCCCATCAATGTGGGCATGAATATGGACACTATGCCCTGGATGGCATAAAACCATGATATTTCTGTTCCCATTCCTGCTTTGCCAAGATATTGGCCCATAGAGGTCAAGTATGCTCCCCAGACCGCAAATTCCAGGAAGTTCATTATCGCCAGACGCACTTTCAAGTTCATCGTATTTACATTTTAGTTGTTTTATATTCCTTTTGTCTCAAACATCCAGATTTCCGGCTTCAGCCGGTTCGTGGGAGATAGATGATACAGACCGAATGCACAAGATCAAGCCTGTGTGAATGTCATGCCGGGCTGCTGCTTATCTTAATATGCAAAGATAGGATAAAAAAGCCAACTGGCAAAGATAAATAATCAATTTCTTGATTATCTTTGTTTTTATCATTCTATGGTAATGCTTTTCTGAGGAAAGAAATGTTGTCTTATAGGTGTTTGTGGATGTGTAAATTGGCTGTTTGGCTTTGTTAACCTATAGGGTTTTGTCTTGAAACACGGTGGTTTGTCATGCGCAAACCGCAGGGTGAATATGGCTGCTGCGGTGTTTTTTAAGATACCGCCCAAGTTTTGTCTGAATTGTGGAATATTGGAGGGTGGCACAGTTCATTATTCAAAAGATGCCAATGATACTTCTGTGATACTTCCGTGATACTTTTATGTAAAATAATCTAAAAAGTATCATTCTCACAAGTTGTTGACTTTCAGTGGATTGTCATTGGTTTTTCTTGTGAGAATGATACTTTGATATTATTCCCTTGGAATTAATATTCTGAAATGCGTATTTGAGAAGAATTGCCCCTATTCTTCGTATTGGGTATTGTCTGTGATTCCTGCGTCTTTAAGGGCTTCCTTTCTCTCGACACAAGTCCCGCATTTGCCGCAATGCTTCTCTCCGCCCTTGTAGCAAGACCAGGTTTCGGTGTAGTCGATGCCGAGTTCTTTTCCCTTTCTTGCGATGTCTGCCTTCGTGATGTTGGTATAAGGTGCCGAAATCTTCACGTTGTTGTATGAACCGGCTTTAGTCGCTTCACACATGGCAGAGATGAATTCAGGCCTGCAGTCTGGGTATATGGCGTGGTCTCCGCCGTGATTGGCTATGAAGACGTTGTCCAGGCCCCAGCTTTCGGCTATTCCTGCGGCAATGGAGAGCATGATTCCATTTCTGAAAGGTACTACTGTAGACTTCATGTTCTCATTCTCGTAGTGGCCTTCGGGTATGGCTTCTGCTCCCTCCAGGAGGCTGCTCTTGAAATATTTGTGTATGAAATCTAGAGGAATCGTTATGTGTGGGATGCGAAGTCTCTGACAATGCATCTCTGCGAATGGAATCTCTTTGGCGTTATGGTTGCTGCCGTAGTCAAAGGAGATGCCGAGCGCTATGCGGTCTTTATAATCGTAGAGCAGCGTAATGCTGTCCATTCCGCCGCTCACGATGATTATGCTGTCTTTCATTCTTATTTTGCAGCTATGCACTCAACTTCAACAAGGGCACCCTTTGGAAGGTCCTTCACTGCGAATGCAGAGCGTGCAGGGAATGGCTCGTTGAAGAACTCGGCGTATACTTCGTTCATCTCGCCGAAATACTTGATGTCGGCAAGCATTACAGATGTCTTGACAACGTTGCTGAGGTCGAGACCAGCAGAGCGGAGGATTTCGCGAGCGTTGTTCAAAGCCTGACGGGTCTGCTCCTTGATGCCACCCTCAACGAATTCACCTGTTGCTGGGTTGAGAGGAATCTGACCGGAAGCGAATACGAAACCGTTTACTTCAATTGCCTGGCTGTAAGGACCGATGGCTGCAGGAGCCTTGTCTGTTTTTAATGCTTTCATAAATTTAAAGTTTTAAGTTGTATGATAATAATTTTGCTTTAAGTCTCATTGCGCCTTCTGTGGTTGCAGACGGCGTTAGAAATCTTATTTACGATGCAAATTTACGTATTTTTTTTCATTGCACAAATATTTGTCCGGATTTATACGGGATATTGTAGTCGTAGATTCTCTTTTTGATACCTGATATATTGTGTACCAAAACAATTATTATTACTTTTGCAGTCTTAAGAAATATAGCATAACAATAGATATCAGAAATTAAGGTATGAAAGTATTGAAGTTTGGCGGAACCTCAGTCGGTTCTGTTGAAAGTATTTTGAGCTTGAAGAAAATCGTGGAGGGGGAGAATGATGACGTTATCGTTGTTGTAAGCGCTCTCGGCGGCATCACTGACAAACTCATAGCCACTTCTAAGTTGGCCCTTGGTGGAGATGAATCGTATAAGGCAGAGTTTGAATTCATGCAGAAGCGTCATTATGAAATGGTTGACGCAATAATTGATGATGAAGAAAAAAAGAGCGGACTTCTCCATACCATAGATAGATTGTTTGAAGAACTTAAGTCCATTTACTATGGAGTATATCTGATACACGACCTGAGTCCCAAAATCCAGGCCGCAATCGTGAGTTACGGAGAGAGACTTAGCAGCCATATCGTGGCGACGCTGGTAAATGGCGCAAAGAGGTACAACTCTCTGGACTTCATAAAGACTATCAAGAAACATGGCAAGAACGTGCTCGACAGCGAGGTTACCGCCGACGCCGTGAAGGAAACGTTCAGAAACAGGACACAGAAGTCTGTTGTGCCAGGATTCATCAGCACAGACAGAAATACTGGAGAAATTACTAATCTCGGCAGAGGAGGAAGCGACTATACGGCTTCTATCATCGCCGCAGCATTGGATGCCGAAGTCTTGGAGATATGGACTGATGTCGACGGATTCATGACGGCCGATCCTAAGGTGATACATACTGCATATACTATCAACGAGCTCAGTTATGTTGAGGCTATGGAGCTTTGTAATTTCGGTGCAAAAGTAGTGTATCCTCCTACTATCTATCCGGTATGTGTCAAGAACATACCTATAAAGGTGAAGAACACCTTTAATCCCGATAGTGCGGGAACAACGATTCTGAGCCATGTGGAGAATGATTCAAAGCCAATCAAGGGTATCTCGAGTATCAAGGGAACGACACTGATTACCGTTGCAGGACTTTCGATGGTTGGTGTCATTGGTGTCAACCGCCGAATATTCACGGCTTTGGCAGAGAATGGCATTTCCGTATTCATGGTGTCACAGGCTTCATCAGAGAATTCCACTTCTATCGGTGTCAGAGACGTGGATGCGGAGGAAGCTGTAGCTGTGCTCAACAATGAATTCTCAAAGGAAATCAGGACAGGAGCCATGTTCCCGATGCATGCTGAAAGCGGACTGGCAACAGTGGCCATCGTAGGCGAGAACATGAAGCATACGCCAGGAGTTGCCGGTAAGCTCTTCGGCACTCTCGGAAGAAGCGGTATAAGTGTCATTTCGTGTGCACAGGGTGCTTCAGAGACAAACATCTCATTCGTGGTGGACGGGAAATCATTGTATAAGGCATTGAACGTAATTCACGACTCTTTCTTCCTCAGCGAGTACAAGGTGCTGAACCTCTTCATCTGTGGAGTCGGCACGGTGGGCGGAAACCTGATAGGACAGATAAAATCGCAGTACACGGAGCTTATGGAAAAGCAGCGGCTGAAGCTTAATGTCGTGGGTATCGCTTCAAGCCATAAGGCAATCTTTGACCACAACGGCATTGACCTGGACAACTATCAGGCTTTGCTGAAAGAATCAGCAGAAAGCGACACTCAGAAGCTGAAGAATGAGATCATAAGCATGAATACCTTCAACAGCGTTTTCGTGGATTGTACGGCTAGTGCCGACGTGGCGGCGCTATATCAGGAGCTTCTCGAACATAACGTTTCCGTAGTGGCTGCAAACAAGGTGGCAGCTTCGGGTGATTATGACAGCTATCTGAAACTTAAGGCGACGGCTTTGCGTCGTGGAGTGAAATTCCTTTATGAAACGAATGTCGGAGCAGGATTGCCAATATTGGGCACGATAAAGGACTTGTGTAATTCTGGAGATAAGATACTTAAGATAGAGGCAGTTCTCAGCGGTACGTTAAACTTTATATTTAATGAAATATCAGCAGACGTTCCTTTCTCCGAAACTGTGAGAAGAGCAAAAGAGGAAGGCTATAGTGAGCCGGATCCACGCATCGACTTGAGCGGCAAGGATGTAATACGCAAACTTGTCATCCTGACACGTGAGGCAGGATATAAGGTTGAGCAAGAGGATGTGGAGAAGAACCTTTTCATTCCGTCCGGCTTTTTCAATGGTACAGTTGAAGAATTCTGGAAGAATCTCCCGACGTTGGATGCCGGCTTCGAGAAGAAACGTGAGGAACTTCAGAACGAAGGCAAGCGTTGGCGCTTTGTGGCAAAGATGAACCATGGCAAGACGAGCGTCTCTCTTGAGGCAGTTGGCCAGCAGCATCCGTTCTATATGCTTGAAGGTTCAAACAATGTCGTACTCCTTACTACAGAAAGATATCATGAATATCCGATGCAGATAAAAGGATATGGAGCTGGAGCAGGTGTGACGGCGGCTGGCGTGTTTGCAAACATCATGTCTATTGCCAATATATGATTCTTTTTCATAAACTGGCAAAAAGATGACATATAGGAAAGCTATAATCTGAATTTGGAATGAAACATCTGGTAATCGTAGCCGACGGAATGGCTGATCATCCAGTTGAAAGGCTCGGAGGCAAGACTCTCTTGCAGTTTGCCGATGTGCCCAATATGGATGCGCTTGCCTGTAATGGGCGTACTGGTCGGTTGGTAACGATACCTGATGGTTTCAGTCCGGGGAGTGATGTTGCCAATAGCGTGATTCTCGGATATGACCAGGAGAAAGTTTATGAAGGGCGTGGTCCTCTCGAAGCTGCAAGCATAGGATATGAAATGAGGCCCGGTGATTTGGCGCTTCGAGTCAGTCTGATTTCTGTAGACGAACGTGGACGAATAGTAAATCATCATGGAGGACATGTTACTACACAAGAGTCCTTTCAGCTTATTGATTGTCTCAATGCAGAACTTGCTGACGAGAGATTACATTTCCATACAGGTTCGCAATACCGGCATCTGCTTGTGATAAAAGGTGGCAACAAACATATAGAATGCGCGTTGCCTCATGATTCCATCAACAAAGATTGGCATGGCCTGTTGGTAAGGCCAAAAGAAGGTTATGAACATTCTGGCGATGATTGCTATTTTGACAGTTTGGGGGTGAAGCACAACCGTTTGAGTCCGGAGGAAACTTCGGACATCCTGAACGACTTGATTCTCAAATCTCAAGGATTGTTGGGAAAACATAAAGTCAACATAAACAGACGCTCCTGTGGTTTGCCACCTGCAAATCTTATATGGCCATGGGGTGGAGGGTATCGTCCGTCTATGTTGACATTAAGTGAGAAATATCCTGAAGTAAGAAGCGGCGCTGTGGTTTCTGCAGACAATCTTATTCGGGGTATTGGACAATATGCCGGATTGAAAGTTGTCGATGTTGATGGTGCTACAGGGTTTGCGGATACCAATTATGAAGGCAAGGCAAAAGCGGCAATCGATGCTTTGCGGACTGATGATTTTGTGTTCCTTCATATAGAGGCGAGTGATGAGGCCGGCCATGATGGAGATTTACAGTTGAAGTTGAAGACGATTGAAGATATTGATCTTCGCGTAATGGGGACGATATGTTCAGAACTTTCCGATTGGAAGGAACCGGTCTGCATCGCCCTGCTGCCAGATCATCCTACACCTGTAGAGCTGAGGACTCATGTAGATGAGCCTGTTCCGTTCTTGGTCTATTATCCCGGGATAAAGCCGGATTCGGTTTCTTGTTACGACGAGCAGAGTTGTATTTCAGGGAGTTACGGTCTTCTGCGATTGCAGGAGTTTATGGAAGAGATAATGAAGATAAAATGATGATGTTCGTTGGGATTTCCGATGGCTCGTTTTCCTTTAACCCCAATCGGTCATTAGAACGTAATTACTTGATTACTTGATGATTTGTTTTACGTTCTAATGACCGGCTCTGTTTTTATATGTGGAAGGATAAGTCTATGCCGCATTGGAATGGGGCTCCTCTCTGCGACAGGTATAGCGGCTTGCCTGTAGCTGAGCTTTTCAGGGCGAAGGTGTTATAATTCGTGGAAGTAAGATTCCTGCCCCATATTGATATTTTGAGGAAATCAGACATGATGTCTGCATGGCAGCCAAGGATGCAGTACAGCTTTTGACTATAGGTATTTCCTTCATCCCAATAAGTCTTCCCTTGAGCGTTTGCGTTTGCTCCTATAGTTACGCTTTTTGCCCAGTGTCCTTTGATCGGCATCGTCCAGTCTACCATGCCGCTCATTGTGTGTAGCGGAATATAGGGTATGTGCTTACCCTTATAGTCTGTCGTGATGCCATTGCTCTCCTCTTTATAGTTGTCAAATCTTGAATTCGTGAAACTGTATGTTGCGCTCCATGACAATCTGTTGTCAATTGCTTTTCCGCGCATTGAGGCTTCTATGCCGCATGAGTGACTCCTTCCTGCATTTATCATCATTCTGCCGAAACCGTATGTGCCTGCCATCACTGAAAGTTGCTGGTTCCTGATTTTCATGTAATAAACTGAGATGTCAGTCTGAAGAGAACCGTCAAAAAGGTTGATATGGCTACCGAGTTCATAGTTCCAGCTGAATTCCGGCTTGTATGAAATAGTGTTGTTTATCTTTGCATAATCCTCATCAGTATGCTGGATGTCATAATCGGATTTCATGGCTTCCTTGCTGTTAGCCATCAGTTCAGTCTGGAGTATGTCAGAGAACATCTGTATGTTATATCCTCCAGAGCGGTAGCCTTTGTTTACCAATGCGTAGATGTTGCTGCCATTGTCGTTGACTCGCCATGTGAATCCCAATTTCGGCAACACTTGGTTGAAGCTGTTGCTTTTGGTGTTGGTGAGAATTGAACTTAGTCTTCTTGATGCCGTTATTCCCATTACACTTGCATTCATTGCCATGATGGCACTTGTCTCGTATTTCACTTTTACGAGACTGTAATCATAACGCAGTCCGATGGTCATCGTCAGGCATTTGTTCAGGTCGATTTGTGATTCATGGAAAACGCCAAGGTTGAATTGTGGCGTGTGGAACATTCCGGGTACAGACATTGACAGACCTGAAACCTCTATGCCTCCAGCCTTGTTTATTGTGGCTTGAGCCATTTCTTTTGCTCTTTCTTCGGTCATTCCTGGTATTGACATGAATTTGCCAGACATGGATTCTGTTATGGCATTATATATGGCAGACTGTATGTTGCTTGCCATCATTGTGGTGAAATCCTTGTCGAAATAAACCGGTGTTTCTGTTCGTAGCCATTGGTATGTGCCGAACAGTCCTGTAGTGTACTTCCAGTTCTTCTTTATTCGTCCTTTTAGTGCGAATTCTTGTGTTATGCCGTTTTGTAGCTGTTTCTGTGAGAGATGCATCATATCGGCTGCCGTATAGTCCTGGTCCATGTTCATCCTGTCGGCAAGGAATTGGTAGCTTGTAGTGGAGTTGAATGTTATGTCTCCAGATGTGTATCTTATATTCAATGCGGAGTTCAGTATGTTTCTTAGATAGCTGCAGTCTCTGTTCATTGTAGGCGATGCGGTGTGACCGTTTTGCAGATCAAGCTCGCCATAGGGGAATCCTGCCTGGTTCACGTATTGATAGTCGGCAATGAAATCATAGGTGAGTCTTGGAGAATATTGGTTTACAATTCTGATCTTGCCACCTGCTTCATTGATGTCGTCAGCTCTTTTCCCTGTGGTCTGGTTGCGTATGAAACCGTTATTCCCATTGTAGAACCCGGAAAATGAAATTGCTGAATTGTCAGACAACTTCAGATAGTTTGTAATTTCGAAGTTGCGGTATAGTCTGCTGCCGATTCCGATTTTGACATCGGTACCGTCATACGCCAATGGGTTTTTGGAATAAATCCTAACGAGTCCGCCTTCGGTGTTCATTCCATACAAAGTTCCTTGCGGTCCTCTTAATACGTCTATCCTGTCTATCTGATATATATGCTGGTTGAAGGCGCTTTTGGTTAGTAATGGCATTCCATCCAAATAAACACCGATAGCCGGATTGTTGATTCTTGAGCCTATTCCTCGTATGTAGAAAGAGGATGTTAGCCTTGAACCATATGATGGCATTTGGAAGCCAGGAACATAATTTGACAGTTCGCTGATGTCATGAATGCCGAGCTTTTCAGTTTCGGTAGATGAAAACATGCTCGAAGCCATAGGCTGATATCGTAGCAATGTGCTTTCTTTGGGCTGCGATACTACGATTATCTCGTCTAGGTCGTGGATTCTAGATGAGTCAGCATTGTTGACGTAGATACTTTCTTTGTCTGAATTCTCACTTGTGTATATTCCTTTTGCTTCAGAATGATATACAATGGCACAACATACTGTTGTAAATACTGTTTTTATATATTTCATGGGTGCAAAGTTACCTCATGTCTTTGCATTGTGCAATCCTAATATGTTATGATTTTATGCTGAAACGGTTGTACTTTTTGTCAGAATGAATATGCCTCTTGAATCTGAAGTTATTTGTTGTTATATGTTCATCGCTCCGCATTTAGGGCATTTGCCTTTGTGTCTTATTAGTTCTCCGCAGTTTCCACAAATAAAAGGAGCACGGGATGAATTGTAGAATTTCCGCAGCGCATAGATGTAGAAGGCTATCAATAAAGGGTAGCCGATATAATATAATGTAGTGATACTGAAAACGATATAGCAAATGGCGCATATTCCACACAAGCTACATAGATAAAGAATAGCGTCACTGAAGGGAAGCTGTTTCCTCACTTCATCGATTACAGCCACCATTAAGATTACCATGAACCATACGGAGAAAAGGAATATGGATAGTATTGGAGTTACAGAGAACGGGTTCAATGTGGGATGGAAGTAGAAATTCTGCCATATGTCTGCAGCAAACAGTTGTATGCTTGAATAGAATGTGGCTGACGCTGAAACTGTTAGTGTCAGAAGGGTAGGGTAGAACGTGTTTATGTCGTTGAACAACACGATGTTTGCATTGTTCCTGAATAGTTTCCTCAAGAGATAAGCCATCGAGATGATACTTATTATTATGAGTGATATGAGAATGTGTGTGTCAGAGAATGTTGATATGAATTGTGATATAGGATCGTCGGGTACTACTGCCTGCAGAAGAGTTTTTTCTCTTGTCCATCCGAATGTGTATTGGTCACGAGCAAGTTGCACCCATACGGAGTCGGTGGAATCTGAACTCATCATCCTTATTTCAGCCACAGCGATGCGTTCTCCCTTTTTGACGATTATAGAATCTGTAGGAAGATTGCTTATAATTTCTTCTGGTTGTCCTTTCAGAAGTACAATTGAGTCTTGTTTTACAATGAAGTTGAAATTTTGGGAATAATGGTGAGTGTGTACAAAATTCAAAGAGTCTTGTTGCTCCTGGGTGAGTTCAGTTGTGGCAATGTGTCTTTTGCCGCTGAATGTCTTCCTGTGGTAGCATCCAGAGAGCACGATAACTGCTGTCAATAATAAAATTATGACATTACTGATACCTTTATGTTTCTTAGAATCTTTTTTATTCATCGGCATATATATTCATTTGGCATTTCTTGCAGTCGAATTCAAGTCTGAATGTTCGCCCGTCTGCAAGTCTCAGATGTAGGGGTTCTTTTAATAGTCCGCTTTGTTTATGACTCTTTTTGCATTGTCCCAATTCGTGTCTCAAACAATAGCGGCATTGCATGACAAGCGGCGAAGAGGGCTTCTTGATTTCAAATGCAGGAGTTATGTCTGACATGCCTTCTTGCTCATAGAATGAATGCGCAAGTCTGTTCGCAATGTTGTACATATAGGGCTGCTGATAGGACGATATGCTATGGAACGAGACTTTCCCTTTTTCGGGGATTTGTCGTGCATGATCCTTGGTTCGGATATCTATATGGTTCTCTGACAGTCTGCTCATTAGTTCGTCTGCAGCCTGGCGTCTTATTTCTGCCAAGATACTGTTCGGTATGAACCAAGGGAAGTCCGTCGGCTCTACAATTACGTCTTCTACTGTAAATATTGTATTGCCGAATTTTGAAATCTGTCTTTTGATGTTGTCTACTTGGGATTTCTGTGCTTTCTCAAGAGAAATGTCCTTTTGAAGATTGATGTGCAGTTTCTCATCGCAAGTCTTGGCTTCTATATGCAATCCCTCTGCAGACGCTTTTATGTTAATCCGTATGCCTAACTTCCTTTGTCCGTTATCTCCGTTGAGCTCCTTTTCAAACAGCTGGTCACTGTTTCTGTATAGAGCGATCCCCTTTCTTAAACCTCGTGGCATTCTCAATGGAAATAATCTGTTGCCCTCGGCTCTGTTTATCCTGAATCCCTCAAGTTCGTTGTTGCTGTTTATGAAGCAAAGGCCATCTCCGTTGGCAAATGAAGTGGTTCCAGCCACGTTGAAAGAGTTTCCTCTGATTTCTTTCACTTTTCCCACATATTCTCCCATCGCCTTTGGCGTGTAGAATGAAGCAAGGTCGCTAGTCCTTCCATTCAGGAAATAGTCTGTAAATCCTCTGTTGAATGTCTTGTTCAAGTTGGGTGTAAATCTGATATCGCATACACCAGAAGAAGCTCTCTCGTATTCTGAACCTCTTCTCGATATTATTTCATTCAGCTGCTTGTTGTATGCCGCTGTGACGTTGCGCACATAGTTGATGTCTTTCAGCCTGCCTTCAATCTTGAAGGATGTCACGCCGGCATCTGCCAATTGCTCCAATGAATCTATCCTGCACATGTCTTTAAGTGAAAGAAGATGTGCCTGGTTGATGATCTCATTGCCGTCTTTGTCGGTCAGGTCAAATTTCATCCTGCAGAATTGTGCGCAAGCACCACGATTGGCACTTCTCCCAAAACAGTATTCAGATGCATAGCAAACGCCGGAATAGCTTACGCAAAGTGCGCCATGAACGAATACTTCCAATTCTGTCTGTGGCACTCTCCGGTGTATGTTTCTTATTTCTTCAAGTGAAAGTTCGCGAGCAAGAACAACCCGGTCGAAGTTGTGCCGAGCCAGCCATTCCACTTTCTCTGCGGAGCGGTTGTCTGTTTGCGTACTTGCATGGAGGGCTACATTTTGAGGAAGCTGCAGCTTGGTGATTCCCATGTCTTGTACGAGTATTGCGTCAACGCCGATCCTTCCAAGCTCATTGAGGAGTTTTTGCGTGTCCTCTAGCTCGTTGTCATAGATTATAGTGTTGACCGTGACATATACTTTGCAGCCAAATTTGTGAGCATATTCACATAATTCATTTATGTCATCAATACTGTTGCCTACTGCCTGTCGGGCTCCGAATCTGGCAGCACCGATGTAAACGGCGTCAGCACCACAGTCTATTGCGGCAATTCCGCATTTTAAATCCTTTGCAGGAGCGAGAAGTTCCAGCTTCCTCATTTTCTATCTTTATTTAATTTCACTTATATCGAATGGTGTCTCCTGATAAACATAATAGTTTATCCAGTTTGTGAAGAACAGATTGCCGTGAGCTCGCCAGCGCACTACCGGTGGAAGCTCTGGATCATTGTCCTTATAATAGTTCTTTGGCATATCAACATCATCTCGTTTCCCCAAATCTCTTTTATATTCCTGGTCAAGTGTATAAGGGGCGTACTCTAAATGTCCGGTAATGAAGAATTCTCTGCCATTGTTTGCCATCACGATACTGACGCCGCTCTCTTGGGATTCAGCAATGAGGCTCAGCCTGTTGTCATTCAGAATATCTTGTTTCCTTATTTCCGTATGCCTGCTGTGTGGCATGAAGAAGATGTCGTCAAACCCTCTGAAAATGGGTAGTTTCACATCTAAACAGTATTGCTCGAAAATTCCGAACATCTTCTTTTTCAGGTGATATTTAGGTATTCCGTAGTGGTAGTATAATCCAGCTTGAGCTGCCCAGCATATATATAGCGTACTCGTCACATGGGATTTCGACCATTCGAATATCCGTTTGATTTCATCCCAATAAGTCACTTCTTCATATTCGTAATTCTCTACAGGGGCTCCCGTGATAATCATCCCGTCGAATTTTTCTTTTTCTATCTTGTCGAAGTCCTTGTAAAACATCATCATATGTTCAATTGGAGTATTCTTGGGCGTATGGCTCTTGAGTTTCATGAAGGTGATGTCAATCTGTAAAGGAGTATTCGACAATAGTCTTATTAAATCTGTCTCCGTGGTTATTTTCAGGGGCATCAGGTTTAATATTACTATTTTCAGAGGACGAATATCCTGCGTATGAGCCCTTGTGTCATCCATCACGAAGATGTTCTCTTTTTTCAGGATGTCAACAGCTGGTAGGGTATCTGGAATTTTTAGTGGCATATCTAATGATTTTTACTGTTGCAAAATTACCATTTTTAGCTTTTACGACCAAATAATTGGATGTCATTTAAGTATTGCCAGGCGTATTTCTATTCTAGATTAGGAATGTGGAAATTATAATTTCAGATAATCTTAATGTCCGATTGTGGTTAAAAGCATTGTCGGATGATTTGGTGAACGGTATATAAGAAAAAGACCAACCATTACAGTTTAACCTCAAATCCGCAACTACGCGCCTAATATGATACAGAAGCGAAAATAATCTGCATCGTTAGTAAAAAGGGGGCACAGTGCATCGAATGTCACCATAAAGACATATAAATGCCCCTTACCCCACCATACGACTTGAGGCAATACGCAAAATCACGACCATAAGTTGCCGGTGTTATCCAAAGTCATTCTGGAACACATCAGCATAAGCGTTGTTGCATGAATAGATATTCAGCACATACTGCCTTGATGTCCTGACCCATTTTGCTGGCACAGAGATGAACTTGAAGACAAACGCCTTGATGCGGCTTGTTGCTTTGAGTCCGAACCTCTTCACGTCAAGCCTCGCCATGATGAATTTATAGAAGTTGCGTATGAGTGCCGTAAGCAGAAGAAACACCGTGTTTTCTCCCATGAAGGATTTTGGAAGCCTGTTCCAGCCGAATCCGTTATTCATGTCATCGAAGATGCGTTCCTTCCCTCCACGGAGGTTATAGAATTCGACAATCTCTTTCTCGGAAGACTCGTAGTCATTTGTAAGGATGCAGCGGTAGGTGTATTCTCCTTCCCACAGGTCGAGTTCGCCGTCTATCCGCTTCTGTCTTTGAATCACAAGACGGTATGCCTTCCCTTTCCATTTCTCGATGAGAATGGAGGCCAGCTCAAACTCAATACCGCCCAATTTCACTTTCTTCCAACCTCTGAGGGCAAAGATGTCATTGTAGAGCGAACTGCATCGGTTGGCACGGATATAGAAGGTCTTGCAGTGTTTAGCAATCTCTTCCACTATCTCTTCAGAACACGAGCCGCAATCAGCTCTGAAACGGTTGATAATAAGCTTGTTCTGTTCAAACCTTTCAAAGAACCTCTTCAGCGTGTCCTTCTGGTGGAAACGGACATTTGTGTTGCCGTCGCTGTTCTCAATGCCGACAATCAAGTCGCCAATAACTGCCACGCCAGGGCGATAACCAAGGAACTTCTTGTATGTAGGCTTCGCATCATACTTCTCAGCCTCTATGAACTGGTGGTCGAAGTCAACGTCATACCCCTCGCCCTCTTTCAGCTGCCCTGTGGACAATAGGCAATTGAGGAGCAGTGTATTCAGCTTGTCTGCCGTGTTGAAGTCGTAGGTCTTGCCAGTGTCGGATGTGTAGGAAATGTTATCCTGGGTCAGTTCCTTTATGGCTCTGAGAATCGTGTCGGCACTGCATGTGCGAAGTGTCGGATGAAGCGAGAGGTGATACATCAGATGAGTGGTGACATCCTCGATGCATGAGCCGCCACAGAAATAAACGCTCATAAGCGAACGGATGATTTCGCTGTATTGATAACCATACAGCCTGCATCTCATACCGAGGGTTGAGTCGATTACAGATGAGAGCTTGGAATCAAATTGCTCCATTATTGGAAAAATACCTCCAAAAGGAGAGAGTTTCTCAGATTTTATTGCTACCTTTGCCATGTCTGTCGGGTTTGATACATATTTTGATTTGCAACACTAAGATAGGTGAAAAATCTGACATGGCAAAATCCTGAGCAACTTTTTGTTGCTCAGGTACTTATAAATAAAGTTAAATCAAAGTGTTGCGGAATTAAGGTTTAAGTAAATGATTGGTCTCGGTTTATGTGGAAAGTTTTTTCCTTTATTTAGCGTAAGCAATTGAACGAGTTTCTCTTATGACGGTAATCTTGACCTGTCCAGGGTAAGTCATCTCGTTTTGTATCTTTGTTGCTATCTCGCTTGACAATGACTCAGACTCCTTGTCGTCCATCTTGTCAGCACCGACGATGACGCGTAGCTCACGTCCAGCTTGAATAGCGTATGTCTTTGTAACGCCTGGATAGCTCATGGCAATAGCCTCAAGGTCGTTCAGACGCTTGATGTATGCCTCAACAATCTCACGGCGTGCACCTGGACGTGCTCCCGATATCGCATCACATACCTGGACAATTGGTGCAAGCAGCGTGTTCATTTCCATTTCGTCGTGATGGGCACCGATAGCATTGCAGATGTCTGGCTTTTCTTTGTATTTTTCAGCAATCTTGGCACCATAAAGAGCGTGTGGCAGTTCGCTTTCCTCATCTGGCACCTTTCCAATGTCGTGTAGCAAACCAGCTCTCTTCGCCTTCTTTGGGTTAAGTCCAAGCTCTGAAGCCATAACGGCACAGAGATTAGCAGTCTCTCTTGCATGTTGGAGCAAGTTCTGACCATATGAAGAACGGTATTTCATCTTACCGACAATCCTGATCAATTCAGGGTGCAGACCATGGATGCCCAAGTCTATGGCTGTGCGTTTACCGGTCTCGATAACTTCATTGTCAAGTTGCTTCTTGACTTTTGCCACAACTTCCTCAATGCGTGCCGGGTGGATACGGCCGTCAGCCACCAACTGGTGTAGTGCCAATCTGCAGACTTCGCGACGAATAGGGTCGAAGGCAGAGATGACAATTGCTTCAGGAGTATCGTCAACAACGATTTCTACACCTGTAGCAGCTTCAAGAGCTCTGATGTTTCTTCCTTCACGTCCGATGATACGGCCTTTCACTTCGTCGTTGTCGATATGGAATACGCTGACGGAATTCTCTATGGCTGTTTCAGTGGCTACTCGCTGTATTGTCTGTATGACGATTTTCTTTGCTTGTGAGTTGGCGTTAAGTTTGGCTTCGTCCATTATCTCATTAATATAGCTTGCAGCTGCTGTGCGAGCTTCGTCTTTCATGCTTTCAACCAATCGCGTTTTCGCTTCTTCTGCACTCAGACCGGAAAGTTCCTCCAGTTTCTCGCGCTCTTGCTGTTGCATCTTCTCAAGATCGTCAGCTTTGATCTGGAGAAGTTTCTTTTCGTTGTCGATACGCTGCTGTTGCTGCTCAACGTCCTGCTTGCGGCGAGCCATGTCCTCCTGTCTTTGGTTGAGGCTTATTTCTCTTTGCTTGAGTTTGTTTTCGCTTTGCTGGATTTTCTGGTTTCTTGACTGGATTTCTTTTTCAAGTTCTGCTTTTTTGTTCAGGAATTTCTCCTTTACCTCAAGCATTTTCTTTTCTTTCAAAACTTCCGCATCCTTTTGTGCGGTGTCCATCAATTCTTTGTATTTTCCATTTATTATGTAACGGAAAACAAAATATCCGCATAGTCCACCCACAAAAAGGGCGGCCACTACTATTGCTGCTGTTATCATTTATTTATTACTTTAAGTTATTATTCTCTCTTTCAGATTGTTACTGTTGGCGAAACAGATGCTGCTATTTGAGTGCATCCTCTATTTCAGTCGTGATTTTAGAGAGAATGTCATTTATGGGGGTGGTGTCATTTTTCATTTTCTCCACCTCATAATTATAAGTGATATCAATAAGTGCCATATACAAAATCTCCTTATCGCTTTTCTTTCCTTTGAAAATTTCAGAATAAGCGTTTATGGCCTTGTTGATATCTTTTGCCGCTTCCCGATACGTAAACTCATCTGCACGGTCAATCACGACCGGCATGTCTGTATCGTAGATATGCAATCTTATATGTAGTTTTTCTTCTTCTCCTGTCATCACTCTGGTTATTTTCCGCTTAACAGTGTGATACACTTGTTGACATCCCTGATCATGGAAGCTATCTTTTTCTTTGATTCTTCGATGTCTCCATCAGCAACTTCCAGCATTCTGGCTGTCTTCAAGCTTTTGTAGTTGTTCTGTGCCTGCTCCAACTCTAATTTCAACTGCTTGATTTCTGCCTCTTTGGCATCAACCATTTCATAAAGCTCTTCATTCTCTTTCTTGGTTTCTTTATATTGGAGAATCATCTGCCTTATGCGCGTTGTAAAAAGTGTTATGATTTTATCATTGTCAGCCATCAGATACTATTTTGCCTACAAATTTAATGTTTTTTGTTTTATCGTACAAATTTTTCGTACAAAAGCCTTGTCTTATTCTTCGTTTTGAGGCTTTTTCTCCTTTTTTGCCAGCATGACTACCTGATATACAAAGTCTGTTGTCCATTTTTGGCTGAATCCCAAACGTTTGTCGTATTGTCTTACTTCAACAACCGCTTTCAGTACGCTTTGGTCCGTATAATTATTCTTGTTGAAGATGTCGGAAATGGTTTTTTCCGTCATAGAATATAATGCCTTCTTGAATATAGAAGGAAGTCTCAATTTGAATTTCATCAAGTTGCCGGTAAGCATCATGAGATTCTGTGTGAAATTCTGGAACTGCAAAAGGTAAACCTGCACGTCTTGCATCTTCGAACATCCTTTTCTGATGCTTTGGTCGATTTCTTTGAAGAAATAGTCTTCGGTGCCATATATGTCACGCAGCATTTTTTTGCAGTGTGATTTTTCTCCTATACCTAATTTATTGTTGACTGTAGGTATGTGGAGTGAAGTCTTGAACTGTCTGAGGTCGGGTAGGGCGTTAAGGTTTGTGATGCCGACTCGTTCTGCGATAGCTGCCTGGAAATATACTCTGATCAGGGTCATGTAGTCTTCCATTCCGCCTATCTTTTGCTCTTCATTATCTTTGTGTCCAAATAACTTGCTGAATATGCTCATTATGATTGATTTTAATGTTTTATATGATAAAGTTGTTATGTCGAATTAAAAGTTTATGCAAATGTACTTGATTTTCAGCAAAAATCAAAATAAAAATTGAATAATGTAATTTTTATTATTACCTTTGCAGTCCATAATAAGATATTCTTATGTCAATATGAGATTGCGATTAAATTAGAATTTAATTATTTAAACGGCACTAAAATGAAAGGAATCGTTTTGGCAGGTGGGTCCGGAACACGCCTCTATCCTATAACAAAAGGTATCAGCAAACAGCTTATACCTATTTTCGACAAGCCAATGATTTATTATCCGATATCAGTTCTGATGTTGGCTGGCATAAGGGAAATTCTTATAATTTCTACTCCTTATGATTTGCCTGGTTTCAAAAGGCTCCTGGGTGACGGATCGGATTTCGGTGTAAGCTTCCAGTATGCGGAACAGCCATCCCCCGATGGGTTGGCACAGGCTTTTATAATCGGTGAAGATTTTGTCGGAAATGATGACGTGTGTCTTGTGCTTGGTGACAACATATTTTATGGATCCGGTTTTACCGGTCTGCTTAAAGATAGTGTGAAGACTGCAGAGAAAGAGAAAAAGGCAACAGTCTTCGGATATTATGTCAATGATCCTGAAAGATATGGCGTGGCGGAATTTGATGCAGAAGGCAACTGCCTGAGTATTGAAGAAAAGCCGGAATGCCCAAAAAGCAATTATGCTGTAGTCGGATTGTATTTCTATCCCAATGATGTCGTCCGTATAGCCAAGACCATTAAACCAAGCGCAAGGGGCGAGCTTGAAATAACCACCGTCAACCAGGAATATCTGAAACGTGGCGATTTGAAAGTAAAGACTCTTCAGCGAGGTTTCGCATGGCTCGATACAGGAACCCATGACAGCTTGTCGGAGGCCAGTACCTTTATAGAGGTGATAGAAAAACGCCAGGGACTGAAAGTGGCTTGTCTTGAAGAAATCGCATATAAACAAGGATGGATAACGGATGCTCAGCTTCTTGAAACAGCCAAGCCTATGATGAAGAATAATTATGGGCAGTATCTCTATAATTTAGTAAACAATAAAAATTAAATATCATATGGTGGTTGAACAACAAAAAAATCTTTATTCTATCGATGAAGAAAACGAAAAATCTTCTTTCGATTTTCAGAAAATATTCACTTTGTTCCTTCTGAATTGGAAATGGTTTGTACTATCACTTATCATCTGTATTGGTGCGTCATATCTGTATCTTAGATATTCTACGCCTGTATATTCCACTGTTGCCAAGTTGCTTGTCAAAGATGATGGTGATAATGGAAGACGTGGAAGACTTAGTGAGATGGCGAACCTTGGTATTATCTCCAACAACTATGGCTTGGAGAATGAGATGGAAATTCTTCAGACGAGGACCCTTGCAGCCGAGGCTGTGAGAGATCTTAAGCTCTATGTATCATATTGGAACAAGGGCCGTTTCAAGAACAACATCCTTTATAAAGACCAGGCAGTAAACGTTGATATGGATCCTGCTCATGTAGAGAAGTTGAACCAGCCTGTAAACATGACTATCAAGAGAGATGGAGACAGTTATGTTGTTAATGGAACATATTTCGTTTCGCTTGGTGAGAACATGTATTCAGGACCATATGAGATAAACACGACAGTAAAGATGCTGCCTGC
This sequence comes from Prevotella pectinovora, assembly GCF_041323955.1. NCBI lineage: Bacteria > Pseudomonadati > Bacteroidota > Bacteroidia > Bacteroidales > Prevotellaceae > Prevotella > Prevotella pectinovora. Next base: position 1,295,679 of record NZ_JBGLIV010000001.1, on the reverse strand, counting down.
TACAATTCGTACCAAGGCAGGCACGATTTATCTTACAAGAAACGCCACACGTGTGATGAATGACGGTGATGAAGAAATCGTTTCAATCTGTTCTCCTATGGCTATGGCTGGCAAATACAGTGGTTCGCTTGCCGTTTCCCAGACCAGTGCTTCTTCTTCAACGTTGAATCTCCAGCTCAATGACCAGAATATCCAGCGCGGTATTGATTATCTGAGCCAGTTGGCTATCTGTTATAACAGACAGGCTAACGAAGACAAGAATGAGATAGCAAGGCGTACTGAAGCATTCGTCAATGAACGACTTGAGAAGATCAATGCCGAATTGAGTACTACTGAGGGGGCTCTCGAGGACTATAAGAGAAGCAACAGACTCGTTGACATCAAGACAGGTGCCAGCAATAGCGTTACTAACCTCTCTTCTTATGAGCAGAAACTTAAAGATGCCGGAACCCAAATCTCTCTCTTGAACAGTTTGATACAGTTCGTGGAGCGTCCTGGCAATAAGTATCAGGTAATTCCTTCAAACGTCGGTCTGCAGGATGCTGCCTCCACTTCATTGATCAATGATTATAATAAGGTGGCATTGGAGAGAAACCGACTCCTGCGCACTGCATCCGAAAGCTCTCCTGTAGTAGAGGAGCTGACCTCTCAGCTTAATGACATCAGCGTGAGCATCAAGATGGCGCTCGGACAGGCGAAACGTAATCTTGAAATCCAGCGCGATGCTGTGGCTTCACAATATGGTCAGTATAACAGTGAAGTGGCAAGAACTCCAGAGCAAGAAAGGATACTGACACAGATAGGACGTCAGCAGGAGGTTAAGTCCGGCCTGTATCTGATGTTGCTGCAGAAGAGAGAGGAAAACTCCATTTCACTGGCAGCTACGGCAGATAAGGGTAAACTTATCGAGTTGCCTCAGTTTGCCGGTGTAATCAGTCCAAAGAGCATTATGATTATGCTTATTGGCTTTGTTCTCGGTCTGTGTATCCCTGCCGGAATTCTGTATGTTATCCAGTTCTTCCGTTATCGTATTGAAGGTCATGATGATGTTGAATCGCTTACCGATCTTCCTATTATCGCTGACGTTGCCGTAGCCAACGACGCTGTGAAGACACGTGCGGATATCGTTGTGCATGAAAACCAGAACAACCAGATGGAAGAGATTTTCCGTTCTATGCGAACAAACCTTCAGTTTATGCTTAAGGAGGGACAAAAGGTTATTATGTTCACCTCTTCAACATCAGGTGAGGGCAAGACCTTCAATGCTGCAAACCTGGCAATAAGTTTCGCCTTGCTTGAAAAGAAAGTAATCCTCGTAGGTCTTGACATCCGTAAGCCAAGATTGGCTGAGCTGTTCGAGATAGACAACCATCATAACGGTATAACCAAGTTGCTGATGAAGGACAACCCTACTTGGACTGATGTGGAAAAGGAAATACTCCCCTCTGAGATTAATCCTAATCTTGACTTGCTTATGGCTGGTCCTATTCCTCCAAACCCAGGAGAAATCGTGACACGTCCTTCCCTCTACACCGTTATCGATCAGCTTAAGGAGCATTACGATTACATACTTATCGATACTACTCCAGTAGGTCTGGTCACAGACACTCTCCAGGTTGGAAAGGTCTCAGACGCTACTGTCTTCATGTGTCGTGCCGACTATACTCCTAAGTCTGCATTCGGCCTCATCAACCAGTTGAATGCCGAGAAGAAACTTCCAAACATGTCTATTGTACTTAATGGCATCGACATGTCGAAGAAGAAATACGGCTATTATTACGGTGTAGGCAAATACGGTAAATACCGCTATTATGGTTCTTATGGCAAATATGGAAGCTATGGCAAATACGGCTCTTCTAGATATGGAACCTACGGCACCTATGGCAACAAGTATGGCAATGAAAACGATAACTCTCTGAAGTTGAAATAATGACGATAGCAGTTGATTTTGACGGAACGATTGTAGAACATCGTTATCCTGAGATCGGTGAAGAAATACCTTTTGCCACCGACACCCTCAAACAACTCATTGCTGACAGGCATAAATTGATCTTATGGTCAGTAAGAGAAGGCAAACTTCTGGATGAAGCCGTGGAGTGGTGCAGGGAAAGGGGCGTGGAATTCTGGGCAGTAAACAAGGATTATCCCGAAGAGAACGGCGCTCAGAACAACAACCATTTCAGCAGGAAAATCAAGGCTGATATATTCATTGATGACAGAAACATCGGCGGTCTACCGGAATGGGGGCTGATATATCAGATGATATGTAGCGGCAAGAGTTACCGCAGAGTGTTGAAGGAGAGTATGTTGACAGATTTGAATCAGGAACCTCCAAAGAAAAAGCATTGGTGGTCAAGAAAATGATTTTAATATCCTGATCAATTTCTTAAGAAGTCGGTCTTCCTTTTGGGAGGCCGGCTTTTTGATACATTTCTTGTGATGAATATTTTAATGGCAAATATCAGATCGTTCACCCAATCAGAGGTTTTCCGCTTTATAATAACAGGCGGGTTGGCTACAGCGTTGCATTATGGTATATATTTTGTACTGCTTTTGCTGTCGGTCAATATGTCATTGGCTTTTGCCGTCGGCTATTTTTTGAGTTTCGTGTTCAATTATTTGATGTCGGCGTATTTCACGTTCAAGAAGAAGACCACGAAGCGTAATGGCATGGGCTTTATAATTGCTCATTGTATAAATTTCATGCTGCAAGTAAGCCTGCTCAATTTTTTTGCCTGGTTAGGGATTCATAAAGCTCTGGCGCCGATTCCTGCGTATGCAATATCAATTCCAGTCAATTTCATCATCGTAAGGTTCGTGTTCAATAAGGTGAAATGACGTCCTTGCTTTCATTGGGTATTATGTATTGAAGAGGAATCCAGTCTTGGTTCTCAATTACATAAAAGATAGAAAATCTTCTATTGTTTTATTTTTATTTGTTACCTTTGCGTACAAATATCATTCGATACGGATTAGTTTTTTAACAACAATTTTTAATTAGATAAATTATGTGTGGTATAGTAGGATATATAGGATATAGAGATGCTTATCCGATTTTGATAAAAGGTTTGCATCGTCTGGAATATCGTGGTTATGACTCGGCAGGCGTTGCTCTTCTTGCCGGCGACCATAAGATGAACATTTATAAGTCTAAGGGTAAGGTCAGCAATCTGGAAGAGTCTGCTGCCTCTAAAGACATATCCGGCCATATCGGCATTGCCCATACTCGTTGGGCTACACATGGAGAGCCTTCTACATTGAATGCTCATCCCCACGTCTCACAAAATGGCAGACTGGCCCTTGTTCATAACGGCATTATCGAGAACTACTCCAATCTGAAGACTTTTCTTGAGGGCAAGGGTTTTACCTTCAAGAGTTCTACAGATACCGAAGTGCTTGTTCAGTTGATTCAGTTCATACAGGATGAGTACGGCAGGGATCTGGAAGGTGCCGTAGTTTCGGCTTTGCGTCGAGTAACGGGAGCATATGCCATTGCTGTGGTTGACAAGGAGAACCCAGACAAAATCGTAGTGGCAAGAAAGTCAAGTCCGCTTGTAGTCGGAATTGGTGAAGACCACAAGGAATTTTTCCTTGCTTCAGACGCTCTGCCTATCGTGGAATACACCAAGCAGATGGTATATTTGAATGATGGAGAGGTGGCTCTGCTGAAGGTAGGACAGAAAATGGAGATCCATACACTTGACAATGAGGATGTAGACCCTAAGATCAAGGAAGTGGACGTAAATCTCGATACTCTTGAGAAGGGAGGTTATGAACATTTCATGCTCAAAGAGATTTATGACCAGCCACGCTGTATCTCCGATTGTATCAGAGGAAGATTGCTGGCAGATGAGAAGAAGATTGTGCTCAGTGCGATAAACCAGCATCGCGACAGGCTTTTGCGTGCCAGCCGTTTCATTATCGTAGCCTGTGGCACTTCATGGCATGCTGGTCTGATTGGCAAGCAGATGATAGAGCAATGGGCGAAGATTCCCGTTGATGTGGAGTATGCCTCAGAGTTCAGATACCGCAAGCCTGTCATTCAGCCAGGAGATGTCGTCATAGCCATTTCCCAGAGTGGAGAGACTGCAGATACTCTTGCCGCCTTTGAATTGGCAAAAGAAAGAGGTGCCCTGTGTTTCGGTATCGTGAATGTAGTAGGTTCAAGTATAGCCCGTGCCTCCGATACAGGTATTTATACTCATGTCGGTCCGGAGATTGGTGTTGCTTCAACCAAGGCGTTTACCGGTCAGGTGATGGTTCTTACCCTCTTTGCCCTGGCTCTGGGTCATGAACTGGGCAGCATTTCCCAGATGGAGTTTGAGAAATACGTTACAGAGTTGTCTCTCATACCAGAGAAGATGAAGAAGGTGTTGGAGCAGGATGCTTTGACAAAAGACATTTCGCGCACTCTGACCTATGCCCGCAATGCTCTTTATATGGGTCGTGGCTTCAACTATCCTGTAGCTCTTGAGGGAGCTCTGAAACTTAAGGAAATCAGTTATATCCATGCTGAGGGCTATCCGGCAGCAGAGATGAAGCATGGCCCGATTGCGTTGGTTGATGAGAATATGCCAGTGGTTTTCGTCGCCACCCACCATCAGCTATACAAGAAGATATTGAGCAACATCCAGGAGGTGAAAGCCCGTAATGGCAGAATCATCGCAATTGTCACAGAAGGCGATGAAGCGGTGAAAAACATTGCCGAGGCCACAATTGAGATTCCTGCCACTTTGCCTGTAGTGGCACCATTGCTCTCTGTCTTGCCGTTGCAGCTGATAGCCTATCATGTAGCTGTGTTCAAGGGCCTTAATGTGGACCAGCCAAGAAACCTCGCAAAATCAGTTACTGTTGAATAATCAAATGGAAAAGAAAGATTTACGTATAGTGTTCATGGGTACTCCGGAGTTTGCCGTCGGTACGTTGAGCAAACTCGTGGAGGGTGGCTATAACGTCGTTGCCGTGGTGACCCAGCCCGACAAACCCGTGGGCCGTCATCAAGACACGCTCCAGCCCTCGCTTGTAAAGCAATATGCGATGAGCAAGAAAATCCCGGTTCTGCAGCCCGTCAGGATGAAAGACCCGGAGTTTGTTGAAGCCTTGCGTGCCTATGATGCCGACCTCCAGGTGGTAGTGGCGTTCCGCATGCTTCCGGAGGTGATATGGTCTATGCCGCGTTTCGGCACATTCAATGTTCATGCCGCCTTGCTGCCGCAATATCGTGGCGCAGCACCTATAAACTGGGCAGTCATCAATGGTGAGGTACAGACAGGAGTCACCACTTTCTTCCTCGACCACGACATTGACACAGGCAGGATTATAATGCAAGACACCTTCGACATCCACGACGACTACAACGTGGAGAATGTTTATGACGGTCTGATGGAGTTGGGAGCAAATCTCGCTCTGAAGACTATCGACAAGATGTTGGAAGGCGACGGCCATGTTGAGTCTATGGCTCAAAGCGACATGGTGGCTTCATCGTCAGATTTGCATTCAGCCCCAAAGATTTTCAAGGATACGTGTAATATTTCTTGGAATCAGCCTGTAAAGAAGGTTTATGACTTCATTCGTGGTCTTTCACCAGTGCCAGGAGCATGGACTGCCGTGCTCGACGACAAGGGCAAGGAATATGTGCTCAAGATATATAAGGCTGCCAAGACGGAAATCCCTTCCGACGGTGGGGTAGGACTGTTTACCGTAGACCAGGGTCGTCTGCTTGTCAATGCTTCGGATTATAAGCTGCAGCTTGAAGTCATCCAGCTTAGCGGCAAGAAGAGGATGGAGGCGCGCGATTTCCTTAATGGTAAGGATGTTTCGGGCTGGAAAGTGAAATTGTAGACCAGTCTATAAGGTTATGCTGTAGACTCTGATTGGTAATATATAGCAAGCCCTAATGACCGATTTGGGATAAACGCATTTTGTCTTAATGATAAAAGCAAGCTAAGAGAAGTTTTGTCTCCTCGTTAGCTTGCTTTTATCGTTGTTTGTCATCTGACAACCGCTTGTTTGTAGTATGCTTGTCGCTTGTTTTGCGTTAGCAATTCGGCGGTTTTATTGTCTTATAGGTGTGTTTCTGCGGTTATTCTGCCGACATGTCTGCCACCATTTTCCTGTAAGTGGAATATAGATGCGAGCGGCTTACGTAGCCTCTCAACGTGCCGTCGGTTTCAAGTACAGGCAGCATTCCGGCGTCTGTCTGGTCGAAATTCTTCATCACTGTCTCCATAGGGTCGTTCACGCTGAGCACACATGGCGGTTGGGATATTAGCTGCTTCACCTTGAAGTGGTGGTAAAGTTCCGTCCTGAATATTATGTGCCTGAGCTTCGACATATCGATTTCTCCCATGAACTTCCCGCCCTCGTCTAGAACGGGCAGGATGGTGGTGTGGCTTCTGCTTATGGCGTGTACGAGAGCTCCGAGGTCCATGTCCTCAGGCACGTGGCTGATGTTCTTGTCAATCACGCTGTCTATGTTCATGAGCGTGAGGATTGCCTTGTCTGTGTGATGGGTGATGAGTTTTCCCTGCCTTGCCAGTCGCATGCCGTATATGCTGTGCGGTTCGAAGATGATGATGGTAAGATATGAGCAGATGCTGACAATCATCAGCGGAATGAACATCTGGTAGCCTCCGGTTATTTCGGCTATAAGGAATATTCCTGTGAGCGGAGCATGCATTACTCCCGCCATTACGGCAGCCATTCCCAGGAGCACGAAATTCTTTTCAGGCACGTAAATTCCGATTTCATACATGTTCCAGAGTCTTGCGAACAAGAATCCCACATAGGCTCCGATGAACAATGACGGTGCGAATGTTCCTCCGCATCCTCCTCCTCCGTTGGTAGCTGATGTGGCAAACACTTTGGTGAGTATTACAAGCAGTACATACACCACGAGCAGGTTGCTGTGTCCGTAGAAGAGAGAGTTGTTGAGGATTTGGTCCCAGTCCTGCGGAGTCCTTCCGTTGAGTAGAATGTTGATGCTGTGGTATCCTTCGCCATAGAGCACGGGGAACAAGGCAATGAGTGTGCTTAGCATAGCTCCTCCGAGAGCCAGCTTTATGTATGGATGGTTCTTGAGTTTTCCGAACACGCCCTCGCATGCTGTCATCGTGCGCATGAAATACAGGCTTATTATTCCGCCAGCCACTCCCATCAGTATATATGCGGGCACTCTTGAGAGAGTCCACGTTCCGTCAACATGGAAATCGAATAGCACTCCGTCCGACGAGAATATGTATGTGAAGCATGCTGCCGTCACGCTGGCTATGAGTATTGGCAGGAGTGAAGCCATCGTCAGGTCTATCATCAATACCTCGAGCGTGAATACCAGTCCGGCTATCGGCGCCTTGAAGATTCCTGCGATGGCAGCTGCCGCGCCACATCCCACGAGCAGCATCAGCGTGTGGTTGTCCATCTTGAACAGCCTTCCCAGGTTGCTTCCTATCGCTGAGCCAGTTAGCACGATAGGCGCCTCGGCTCCCACGCTTCCTCCGCATCCGATGGTGATGGCAGACGCTATCACGGAGCTCCAGCAGTTGTGGGCTTTAAGTCTGTTTTTCTTGCTGCTGATGGCGTATAGGATGCGTGTTATTCCGTGGCTGATGTTGTCTCTCACGATGTATCTTACGAATAGCGACGTGAGGAAGATTCCTATCACCGGATATATGAGATATAGCCAGTTGAATCCGTCGATGTCGAATCCCACCGTGAGCAGATGCTGTATCTGCTTGATGAGCGTGTGTAGTATGCTTGCTGCTACTGCAGCAAGGAAACCGACAGCCAGGCTCAGTATCAATGTGAACTGCTTGTTGTTAATGTGTCTTGTGCGCCATTCAATGAACTGGTTCAGCAGCGCTGATATTTTTTCGTGCATGATTTGTTCCTCAAGTCTTTCTCTTTTCTATCTGATGATTTTCACCTCGCCGTTCTCCGACAGCTTTATGATGCTTGATGGATTGTGGGGCTTGTGCTCCTGTCTTCTCGACCAGCACACATAGTCCACGCCATTCAGTATCTCTTCACTGATGTCCATGTAATTCTGTGCGGCGGGTTCTCCGCTGATGTTTGCGCTTGTGGATACTATCGGCTTCTGGAATCTGTAGCATAATTCTTTGGAGAACGGTTCTTTGGTAATTCTCATCGCTATGCTTCCGTCGTCGGCTATCAGGTTGTCTGCCAGGTTTACGGCATTGTCCAATATCACGGTTGTCGGTTTTTCAGCCAGCTCAAGCAGGTCCCATGCCACTTCCGGCACGTTTCTCACGTATCTTTGCAGCCTTGCGTCAGAGTCCACGAGGCAGATCATTGCCTTGTGGTCGTCGCGTCGCTTCAGCTTGTAGATCCTTTCCACGGCGTCTCTGTTTGTGGCGTCGCAGCCTATGCCCCATATCGTGTCGGTGGGGTATAATATAATCCCGCCGTTTCTCATCACTTCTACTGCTTTCTTTATGTCATCTTCCGTTTTCATTGTCTTTTCTCCGTTATATTTTACTTTCCTTCCTCCGTTATATATTTCAGTTCTTCCTTAGTTGTTTAAACATTCTTCTCTACACATTCATTACTGATGCAGATATGCAAAATTAAGCTAAATTTATTTATGCTTGAAATTTTTGTTCAAGAAAATGCAGTCTTTCCACTTCACTTTCCTGAGAAATAATAATACCAGTATGTGTTGCCGTATGATTTTCCAGCCATCGACATTGCCTCTTTCTTGTTCGTCACGCTTCTCAGAATGTTCTGCATGTCTGTGTAGTCGGTGTCCATGATGTCGTTGTGGTAAGAAACCATGGGGTTCGACCTGATGTGGTTGTATAATATCAGAGCCTCTCTGTAGTGTTTCGGCAGTTTTTCGAATTCCGTTTCCTTGTCGTCCACGAGCTCTTTCACGAAGAGGTCAATCTTCCTGTCCATAAGATAGGCGCAGAGCAGATAGTCCCTGAGCGGCTTTTTGGCGTATCTGTGTTTTTTCATCCATTTCAGATACTGTGTCACCCCCATCTTCTCTACTGCCGGCTTTGCCACGAAGCGGAATATTTCATATCTAGGCAGTAGCAGACTCTTCACCGTAGTGCCGTTTGGCAGCAGTGCTTCCGACCCTCCATACACTCTGTATTCAAACAGTCTTTCGCCCATCTTGCCCTCTCTTGCCAGGGCGTAGGCTCTGAGCATCGTGATTGTGGAGTCTTTGTCAGCCTTGCTTGTCTTCACGTTGAGCGCATCCTTGTATTTGCCTTCAGCCACCATCACTTCCATTTTCATCCTCTCGTGGAACACTCTGTCTGTGTTTGCCGTGGCGCCTATGAAAATATATAGGGCGGTCATTGCCAGAATGTTTTCCCATATAGTCTGCACTATGGTTTTCTGCTTCGGGCTGTCGCTGTCTTTATGTCTTGCCGAAACATACGCCGCTCCTCCCCAAGCCGTGAGCAGCAGGGGGGCGAGCCATGCCCATTTGCCAATAGAGTAGCCGTGGTCTATGCTCGGACTGATGTCGGTGAGCATCGCCAGCAGCATCGCCGGGGGAAAGTAGGTGAGTGCCGGCATCTTGATTGTCCTCTTCGTTGCCGCGTCCACTCCCTGCTGAAGCAGCAGCAGGATTGACGTGATGATGACAGCTCCTATGGTGCGGTTGTATTTTGTCAGTCCGTCAGACAATACGTGCTGCTCCATTGTCAGGAGGTCTGCCTGATAAAAAAACAGGTAGGCGAATGTGAAAATGCAAAAGACAATGGCACATGCAATTTCTGCAATCCATGTGTCATTGCCTCTGTTTGTGAATATACTTTTGGTCATTTTAATTCTTCTTCAATACTACTGCAGATCTTGCCGGAATGTATAGTTTCAGCCATTCTTTATGCTGGTCCACATACAGTTGGTCGTAATTTGTGAGGTGGGTGATGCTGTCGTCAGCAAACCCGAATCCACCATATTCCTTTGCATCTGTATTGAGCACCACGTCGTAGGAGCCTGTCGGCACGAGGAATCCGTATCCTGTGAACGATTTCACTGGGTTGAAGTTGAACACGAAGAGCAGGTCACCCCTCATGTATGCCAGTATCTGGTCGTCGTCGTTGTGCCAGATTTCCTGCAGTCTGGTGTTCTGGAAGTTCTTCACCATCTTCATCGTCTCGAGCATCCTCTTGTCGAAGTCGCCCAGATAGTGGTAGTCCAGTTCCTTGTTGTCTACGAGGTTCCATTGTCTGCGTGCGTATTTATAGCTCCATCCGTTGCCTTCGCGTGGGAAGTCAATCCATTCCGGGTGTCCGAACTCGTTGCCCATGAAGTTGAGATATCCTCCGTTTATGGTCGTTGCCGTGACGAGTCTTATCATCTTGTGCAGGGCTATTCCTCTTTCCACGGTTCCGTTCTCGTCGCCCTTCTTGAAGTGCCAGTACATGTCGGAGTCGATGAGTCTGAATATTATCGTCTTGTCGCCTACGAGAGCCTGGTCGTGGCTTTCGCAGTAGCTGATAGTCTTCTCGTCGGACCTTCTGTTCTTCACCTCCCAGAAGATGCTGCTCGGCTTCCAGTCTTCGTCTCTTTTCTCCTTTATCGTCTTTATCCAGTAGTCGGGGATGTTCATCGCCATTCTGTAGTCGAATCCTATTCCTCCGTCTTTTACCTTGGCAGCCAGTCCTGGCATTCCGCTCACCTCTTCGGCTATTGTTATAGCCTTGGGGTTGATTTCGTGTATGAGTTCGTTGGCGAGTGTGAGATAGCAGATGGCGTTGTCGTCTTCATGACCATTGTAGTAGTCGCCGTAGTTGCAGAACGCCTCTCCCAGTCCGTGGCTGTAGTACAGCATCGAGGTCACTCCGTCGAACCGGAATCCGTCGAATCGGAATTCCTGCATCCAGTATTTGCAGTTGCTGAGCAGAAAGTGCACCACGTCGTCTTTTCCGTAGTCGAAGCACAGACTGTCCCATGCAGGGTGTTCCCTTCTGTCGCCTCCGTAGAAGTATTGGCAGGGGTCTCCAGCCAGGTTTCCCAGCCCTTCGGTCTCGTTTTTCACGGCGTGGCTGTGCACGATGTCCATTATCACAGCAATTCCCATCCCGTGTGCCGTGTCGATGAGCGACTTTAGTTCTTCGGGTGTTCCGAAACGGCTCGACGGTGCGAAGAAACTGCTCACGTGGTAGCCGAAGGATCCGTAATACGGGTGCTCCTGTATTGCCATTATCTGAATGCAGTTGTATCCGTCTTTCTGTATTCTGGGCAGCACGTTGTCTCTGAATTCCGTGTATGTGCCCACCTTTTCGGCGTCCTGTGCCATTCCGATGTGGCATTCGTATATGAGTAGCGGCGATTTGCATGGGGCGAATTTGTTTTTCTTCCACACATAAGGTTCGGGGGTCCACACCTGTGCCGAGAATATCTTGGTTTCTTCGTCCTGCACCACTCTTTGTGCCCATGCCGGTATTCTCTCTCCGTCGCCTCCTTGCCAATACACGTGCATCTTGTAGAGGTCACCGTGTTTCATCGCCTTTTCAGAGAGTTTGAGTTCCCAGTTTCCCGTTCCCTCTATTCTTCTGGCTCTGTATCTTTCGTCCTCCGTCCAGTTGTTGAAGTCGCCCACGAGATAGATGTCGGTTGCGTTCGGCGCCCACTCTCTGAACACCCATCCGCGCTTCATCTTGTGTAGTCCGTAGTAGTCGTGTCCGCTGGCGAATGCGGCAAGCGTCTTCTTTCCGTTGTTTGTCAGCTGGTTCTTTTTCCATTCCGCATGCTCGTGTCTGCCACGTATGGCGTCTTCGTATGGTTCGAGATACGGGTCTTTCTGCACGATGCCTATATGTCTGGGCCGGTCCTTTTTCGCCGTTGCCGTTTTCCGCGAATCGGCTTTCGTTGTTCTGCTTGCCATGATTTACTGATAGTTGTTTCGTTAGTTGATGTTTATCCTCCTCTCATTGTTCCGCTGTATGCAGGCGTCATGCCAGCACTTTGAATATAGCCTTCTTGAACTGAGGTTCTTCCGACACGCATGGTGCATGGCCGTCTTGCGGGAAGAATATTGCGAATTCCCCAGGCTTGCATGTGAAATATGTGTCGGCGAGGATAGCGTATTTCGTGATATCTTTCTCTTCGTTGTATTCCTCTTCTGGCAGGTTGCATAGTGGTGTGTATCCGAATGTCTCTTCTGCCGAGAGCGGAATCTGTATGTCGATCATCCTCTTGTGTGTCTCCAGCTTTGCCTCTTGTTTTGTCTTGCCCTTTGCGGTCTGTATGTTGACGAAGAGGTCTTTGTCCTTGATGAAGTGCTTTCCTTCCTCGAGAGTGTTGAGGTCGTTTGCTTTGATGAATTCCACCACGTCCTTGAAGAGCGGGTTGAGTGTCGCGTACTTCTCCAGGTTGTCGATTGTGTCAATTACCATGATGCTTTGTTTTTTTGTTAGATTTGTCGTTTGTCCGTCGCTCCGTGTTTGGGGCTCCGTTGTTGTTCGTTTTCCGTTTGCGCTGCGTCATTCCGGGCAGGCGGCCTCTTTGCCTTTCAGTCATTGGGTTTCCTGTTCCTTTCAGCCATTGGTCACTCAGTCTTTCGGCAGTCGGTTTTCCGTGCCTTTTTGTTACAGCTCTTTGATTGTCAGGACTTTCTGCCCATCCTGTACATCTCCTGTGCGGTGATGTTTCCGTTTCGGTCTTTTATGATGAACTTTCCGTCTTTCAGGTCGTCCTTGTATTCTCCTTCGGTCCTTTTGCCGTCTTTGTCCACTTCTATTGAGTTTCCGTTGCGTTTTCCGTTTTTGTATACTCCTTTGAATTTCCTTCCGTCGGCAAAGTGGATTATCATCGTTCCGTTCTGCAGTCCGTCTTTGAATTCGCCTTCAAACACGTCGCCGTTTTTCTTTGTCAGCTTTCCGTGTCCGTTCTGCTTGTCTTGCTTCCATGAGCCCACATACACGTCTCCGTTTTTCCATGCGAAGGTGCCGTTTCCTTCCATGTTCCCTTCGTTGAAGTGTCCTGTGTATTTGTCTCCGTTGGCGAATCTGAATATCCCTTCTCCAGTGCGTTTGCCGTGCAGGTAGTCTCCTTCATACACGTCTCCGTTTCTGAATCTGTATATTCCCTTGCCGTTCTGCATGTCTTCGAGCCATTCACCTTCATACACGTCTCCGTCGGAGTATTTGTTCACTCCCTTTCCCGAGCGCATGTTGTCGAGCCACATTCCCTTGTATGTGGTTCCGTCACCCCAGTCGAAGAACCCTTCGCCGCATTTCTTGTCGTCTTTCCATTGTCCGTCGTAGTATGCTCCGCTGGCGTAGGTGTATCGTCCTTTTCCGTTACGTTTGTCGTGATACCAGTTTCCGTCGTATTTGTCGCCGTTGTAGTAGTACATCACTCCATGCCCCTCCTGGTAGTCTCTGAACCAGAGTCCGTCGTATTTGTTGTTGTTCATGAAGTGGTATGTTCCCTTGCCGTGCTGCTGGTCCTGATACCATTGTCCTTCGTATTTCTCTCCGTCGGAGAATGTGTACACGCCGAATCCCTGGCGTCTTCCCTTCACGTATTCGCCTTCATAGGTGTCCCCGTTCTTATATATGGCGTTTCCTTTGCCGTTGGGTTTTCCCGCGAGCATCTCCCCTTTGTATTGCCCTCCGTCTTTGGTCACGCATGAGCCGAGCGTTATCTTCTGTGCGAAGCCTGCCAGCGGCATGAGGGATATCAGTAGTATGTATAATTTTTTCTTCACTTTAGGTCGCTTTAAAATTTACTCCAAAGGTAATGATAATTTTCGAGACAGCCAAATGTTTTCAGCTTTTTTCATAATAGCCGGTCCTGTCGATACTAGAGCTGCGTCTCCTTGCTTCAGACTGCCTTTGGGGTTTGGAGCGACAAGCCTTCCTCTTGTGGAAGGACGAATCTTGTTTGGCTTTTAACCCAAATCGCTTTCTATGTTAATATCCAAATGTTTTGACCATTATTTTCAATTTATGCTGAGATTTTATATTCAGGGGTGAATGTTTGGCGATTTCTGACCATGGCTGTGACCAAATGTACAAGTTTGTTCTTGACATTGTTCAGTGCAACCTGCTTCTTCTTTCCTCGTTCTACGAGGCGCATGTAGTACCTCGCCATAATGGGATTGAAGTTGACGGCAGCTAGTGCCGCTTGCGTCAGCATGGCCTTTATCTGGCGGTTAGCCATATAATGTACATGCGGATCGGAATGCACACTGGTTCCCGAATCTTTGCCAAATGGAGCTAGGCCGTAATAGCAGGCAATCTTGCGTGAGTCGTAGTTGAAACGCCGGAAGTTGTCGGTGTACACCATCAGGCACACAGCGTTCTGCGTTCCTATGCCAGGCACCGAGGTCACGATGGTGAACACCTCGGTGAGTTCCTCGTCCGACTTGATGAGATCGGCAATGCGCTTATCTATCTTCTCTATCTCCTTATTGAGTTCAGAGACGATGTGCCGTCCGCTCTGCGAAATCATTGTCTTGACTGGCGACTTCTCCATAGTGAGTCGCTTTTCGCCTCTACGCACCTGGAAACTGCATCTGTGTCTTACGATCATCTGACGGTATAGGAACAGCTCACGCAGTTGTGTAAGCGACTCGCTAAGAGGCTCGTACATAACGGCTTTATCGTAATTCCTCATGGCGTATTCTGCAATCATCGAGGCGTCAGCACGGTCAGACTTCAATCGTCTAAGACCAGATGCGTCTTTGATGCTCTTTGCGTTCTCAAGCCACATGTCGTAGCCTTTACCGTAGAGGAAGTTGCACAGTCCCTTGCTGTAGTCGCCCGTGTTCTCGCCACAGAAGAGCCACAAGGACGAGTCGATACCGCAGGAATTCTGCTCAACCCACTTGACCAACTGCCTATAGCCAGACACGGTTGTCTTGAACTCGTTGAACACTCTAGCAGCGGTTTCTGCCAGTCCGTCTGCAAAAAGGATAGCCACATCAACTTTTTCTTTCGAAAAATCAACTCCGATAAATAAATTCTTCATAACTTTGTACGAGTTATATTGTGTAGAATTGGTCAATAGTTGTATGGACTAACACTCTAACAAGGCTCAGAGCCGATAACTTTCTATCTGGTCTTTGCAACTATGTCGATGAGGACCTAAACGATTTATAGCTTTACGGCTGGGTCATTAGCTGGTTTACCTCTTCGACAGACCGATTCTACCTTTTTACAACAAAGGTACGAAACTGTCTTTAGCAATCATAGTTTTACCTTGATTATTTTGGAGTTTATGCGACTTCGTCGCAATCTTCTGCAAACTTAGAGGTCATTAGGGCTTGCTTGGATTTTGGAATTTTAGAAGAGTGGATTTTGTTTGGCTTTTAATGACTAATAGCTGACTGATGCGAATTAAAAACAGGCAAATGACGCCTTATAAAAAAACAAAAGACTGCTAGCAGTATTAAAATGCTACATTGAACGGCCTAATGACCGTTTGGGTTTAACTGAATCTCCTGATAGCCAACGAGTTGGTCTGTCCTGTCGCCTTGTCCTCTGTAATATACCAGCGCCTGGTATTTGTTTTCCGTCTGATAGAAGTTCCCTTCTGACGGGGAGGTCTTCATGGTGGCATCGCTGCTCTCCATCAGGTATTGGTATGAGTAGTAGCCCTGCTTCAGCAGGATGGCGGCCTCGTAGCGCCGTTTCTCCTCGTTGTATTCCATTTTGTATTCGGGCAGGAAGCGGTTGTATGTCCATTCGCCGTTCAGATAGATGTCGCCGGGGTATCTTTGCTTGCTGTCGAGCGTGAAGTGCACGTACATGTAGTCGCACGTGTTCTCGTTCTCTATGTTGTCGCTGTTTCGGATATAGAAGGCTCCGTTGGCGTCTTCGTCGTAGAGATAGTTCGGTCTGGGCACGTCGGCGAACACGTGTGCGTGGTAGTTCTCCCCGTCCCACGATATCTCGTCTATCCCCATCGTGGCGTGTGATGTGGCGAGGGTTTCAAACTTGTGGTATTCGTTTCCCGCCTCGAAGATGAGCTCCCTGTTGTGCCGCCATTCCAGTCCGCTTGGTGTCTTGTATTGTGGCTGTGCGTTGCGCCTGGCGTTGTCCCATCTCCTGTTCTGCATCACCACGGTCTTTATCTGTGTCTCGGGGTCGGCCACTCTCAGCGCGTTGTACGACAGCTTCATGGAGATCTGCTGGTGGGCGAGGTTGGTGTCGATGTCGGTATTTGTGGTGGCGCCCATAGATATTCCCGCTTTCGGGTCTACCACCATGAAGCATGCCGTGAGCACCTCTTCGCCCGTGTCTCCGTCGGCAACCGTGACCTTGTAGTTGCCGCTGAGCTTCAGTCTGCATTTCTCGTTGGGTATGGAGAAGGCGTAGTGGGTGTAGTCCACGTTTGTGTTTATGGATTCCGTGATGTCGTCTATTGTGTTGTCTTCGGCAAATCCTTCTATGTAGTCGCTTGCGAAGAGCTGCTCCGACGGCGACCAGTCGGCTTCACAATGGGTGATGCTGTAGGTGTAGCGGTGGTATGTGTGTGTCAGGTCGTCGAATGATATGTTTATCCTGTTCTGGCTTGGATTGTCAGAACGGAGTTTCATTATCGGGAGCGCGAGCCATTTGTCGCCGCACACCACTTGCAGCGTCTTTATCCCTGCCTTGTGTATCTCGTTGTATTGGGCGCGGGAGACCAGGCTGAGAGCTAGGAGCGGGACCAGAAGGATTGTTCTTTTCATGTTTTCTTTATTCTTTATAGGGCGGAGCCGTTTCCGGTGTGGAGGAGTGGCGGAATCCTGCGGCAGTAATTATGGCTGCTGTCAGCGGCTGAGCAGCTGCTCGATCACTTCCGGGTAGTGTTCGTATTCTAGTGCGTGCACCTTGCGGGCGATGTCGTCGGCGGAGTCTTCGGGCGAGAGTGGGGTGGTGTACTGTTTCAGTATCTGTCCCTTGTCGTATTCGTTGTTCACGAGATGGATTGTTATTCCGCTTTCCTTTTCGCCGTTTTCCTTCACTGCCTTGTGCACGTTGTCGCCATACATGCCCTTTCCGCCGTATTTCGGCAGCAGCGACGGGTGTATGTTGACTATCCTGTTCTTGTAAGCCTCCGTGAGGTAGTCGGGCAGGAGGAGCATGAATCCTGCGAGGATTATGTGTGATATGTTGTGGCCGGCCAGCAGGGGCAGCACTCTGGAGCTGTCTTTGAATCCCTCTTTGTTCACTATTTCCACGGGCACTCCGAATTTCTCCGCCCTCTTTATCACCTGTGCGCTCTTGTTGTTGCACACCACGAGAGCCACGCACACCGTTTCCGAGTTCTCGAAGTATCTGATTATGTTCTCGCAGTTTGTTCCGTTGCCGGATGCAAATATGGCTATGTTCTTCATATTGGGTAAATGTTATTATGATTATATTATGTTAGGTTTGGCTGGGCAACCGTCCAGACGGTCGTCCTGCCGTTAGTTTTCATTGCAGCTTGCCCTTGCGGGCGGTTGGGTTTCAGTCGTCCGGGTCGTCGTCGTATTCGTCGAATCCGAACATTGCAGGCTCTATGAAGGCGTCGAGGCTGCGGCGGTCTTTCTTCGTGGGGCGTCCTGTGCCACGGGCTCTGTCCACGAATCCGCTTATCCTGCTCATTTCCAGTATCTCATACTGTTTCGGGTCGGTCACGTTCTCGTAGATGTCCTGTATGAGTTTTGCGCCCACGCGCTTTTCAATACATTGGAGTATCTTGAACGAATAGGTTATCGGCGGTTTTTTCACGCTCACCGTCTCTCCGCATTTCACGATGTGAGAAGGCTTCACGTTGGTTCCGTTTATCGTGACGCGGCTGTTCTTGCAGGCATCGGCAGCCAGCGACCTGGTCTTGAAGATCCTTGCCGCCCACAGCCATTTGTCTATTCTCGCAGACTCTTGCATGTTTCCTTATTTCTTGTGGTTAAACTGGTTCATCGTTATGTCAATGCCGGCAAGGGCGAAGCTCTTTATTATCTCGCACGAAGTCTTTATCGCCGGCTTGAGGGTTTCCATTTCCTCTGAATCATATCTGCCGAGCACCCATTCCACCTGCATTCCCCTGGGGAAGTCGTTGCCTATTCCCACTCTGAGGCGTGCGTATTTCTGCGTGCCCATCACCGACTGTATGTTTCCCAGTCCGTTGTGTCCGCCGTTGCTTCCGCTGCCTTTCAGTCTGAGGGCTCCCAGTGGCAGAGACAGGTCGTCCACCACCACGAGCAGGTGCTCCATGGGTATGTTTTCCTTGTTCATCCAGTATCTCACGGCGTTGCCGCTGAGGTTCATGAATGTGGTAGGCTTCAGCAGAAAGAGTTTTCTTCCCTTCACCGAAGTCTCAGCCACGAATCCGTATCTCTTGTCGTCGAAAGAGGCTCCAGCCTCCTCAGCCATGGCGTCTACCACCATGAATCCCGTGTTGTGTCGTGTTCCCGAATATTCGCTGCCGGGGTTTCCCAATCCTACAATCAAGAATTTTTCCATTACGTATTGCTTTAAACTCCAAACGGTCATTATGCCGTTCAATGTGATATTTTATAACTGCTTGTTGCCTTTTGCTCTTTATAAGGCGTCTTTTGCTTGTTTTTAATTTGCAATAGCTAGTTATTACTGATTAAAAGCCAAACAAAATCCACTCTTCTAAGAAATCAAAATCCAAGCAAGCCCTAATGACCGATTTGGGTTGAATCTAAAAAAAGGTGATTCCAAATTAAAATTCAGAACCACCCCGTGATAAATTTCTTTTCTTGCTAAATCTATGGCATTATGCCTCAGCCTGGCTTGCAGCGATAGACTTACGTGTAGCCTTGATTGAGCAAACCACAACGTTCTTGCTTGTTGCCATCTCAAGACCCTCGAAGTGCAGGTCGCCAACCTTGATGCTCTTGCCGATAGTCATGGCAGTAACGTCGATGTCGAGATGCTCAGGAATAGCCTGGTATTTCGCTGTAACGTCGATCTTGCGGATAGAGAGGTTCATACGTCCACCGTCGCGTACACCCTGTGCCAGACCGTTGAGCTTGACAGGGATGCCCACTGTGATAGGCTTCTGGTCGTTAACCTCGTAGAAGTCAACGTGAAGGAGGGCGTCTGTTACCGGATGGAACTGAAGCTCCTTGAGAATCGCTGTGCGCTCCTCGCCGTCGATGACGAGCTTGATAACGTAGATGTGTGGAGTGTAGACGATCTTTCTCAACTCGCTCATAGGACAAGCGATTGACAATGCTTCAGGAGCGCCGTCAGCGTTCTTTGCCTCACCGTAGAGGTTGCATGGAATCAGACCTTCCTTACGCATAGCCTTGGCTGCCTTCTTGCCCAAATTAGTTCTCTTCTGGCCTTTTACTTCAATTTCTTTCATAATTGTGTTACTCTAAATTAAGTTGTTAATAATTAATGCTTAATTCACCATCACACGAGAATTCTATTCACGTAGTGCTCGAAAAAGCGGTGCAAAGGTATTTCTTTTTTGATTAATACGCAAATATTATAAATAAAAATAGATAAAACACCGTGGTTTTCTTGCAAGTACCGTATAAAATAAGTATTTTTGCATCGGTTTTTTTGAAATACACGTTCATTTTAATATTATAAGATGATAAACAGAGAATTGATAAGGATAAAAATTGTCCAGTTAACCTACGCATATTATCAAAACGGTAACCACAACATGGATAATGCCGAGAAGGAGCTGCTGTTCAGCCTCTCCAAGGCATACGACCTGTATAATTGTCTGCTGTCCCTGATTGTAGCTGTTTCCAAAGAGTCGCGCCTGCGCTATGAAGTGGAGCTCTCCCGTGCAAAGAGAGAAGGCACAACTCTGCCCTCAGGCAAGTTTGCAAACAACAAGTTCGCCCTTCAGCTCGAAGCTAACAAGCAGCTCAACGAGTATCTCGAGAATCAGAAGCAGACATGGGACGACAGCGTGGAGTTCGTGAGAAACCTGCTCACACAGATAGAGCAGAGCCAGATTTATGCCGACTATGTGGCTGACGAGACCGACTCGTATGAAGCCGACCGCGAGGCGTGGCGCAAGCTCTACAAGGCAATCATCATGGACAACGACAACCTTGACGCCATGCTCGAGGAGAAGAGTCTCTACTGGAACGACGACAAGGAAATCGTGGACACCTTCGTGCTCAAGACCATCAAGCGCTTTGATCCGGCAAACAAGGAACTGCAGGAGCTCCTGCCGGAATATAAGGACGAGGAAGACAAGGAGTTCGCCGTGAAGCTCTTCCGCGCCACAATCCTCAACGCCGACCAGTATCAGCGCTTCATGAGCGAGACCTCGCGCAACTGGGACTTCTCGCGCCTGGCTTATATGGACGTGGTGATAATGCAGATAGCCATTGCAGAGATGATGAACTTCCCGAACATACCGGTGAACGTGACCATCAACGAATACGTTGACCTGGCGAAACTCTACAGCACTCCGAGAAGCGGTTCATATATCAACGGAATGCTCGACGCCATCGCCCGCTACCTCATCGACACAGGCAAGATGATGAAGGTGATGCCGACAAGATGACGCATCCGTAATTCAGCACGCATAACGGCTGGCATATAAACAGGCAAAGCGCCTGGCATTAAAACAGGTAAAGTGCCTGGCATTAAAACAGGCGAGACGCCCAAAAAACAGACAAACGATTAACATTTAAAACAAACATAACAGTAAATTATGAACACAACAATGTTTTTGGCTGCCAAGCCACAGGGTGGAGACAGCATGCAGTTCCTTATAATAATGGTGGTGATCTTTGCCATCATGTATTTCTTCATGATTCGTCCGCAGCAGAAAAAGCAGAAGGAAATACGCAATTTCCAGAACTCGCTGCAGGAGGGCTCAAAGGTGGTGACAGGCGGAGGAATCTACGGCACCATCAAGAAAGTGGACATCGCTACAGGCAAAATCGAGCTCGAAATCGCAAAGGGCGTGGTTATAACAGTTGACAAAGGTTCTGTATTTGCTGATGTCGCAGCTTCTGCAACCGTCAGCAAGGAAAAATAATGAAACGCATCCTGAAAAGTATATACAGTATAGTCAGAAACTCCTTTTTCAATATCGTGAACAAGGAGTTCCTGATTTTTTTGTTCTTCCTCGCCCTGAGCGGAGCCTTCTGGCTGTTGTTGGCCCTGAACGACACCTATGAGAAAGAACTCAGGATTCCCGTGCGCATCGTGAACATACCTAAAAACGTGGTACCGACGAGCGACACCGAAGACACGATAAAGGTGACTGTGAAAGACAAAGGCTATACTCTATGTACATATATATATGGTGACAAACTGAAAAGGATAGACATACCCTTCTCTTCATACATCAAGAACAAGGGGTATGGCTCCGTGTCTGCGTCGGAACTCACCAAGCTGATCTATGCCGAACTATACAGTTCGTCGAAGGTGACAGGAGTGAAGCCCGACAAGCTGGAATACTTCTACAATTACGGAATGCACAAGCGGCTGCCCGTAAGACTGGCGGGAGCCATACAGGCTGACGCAAGCTATTATCTGGCGAAGATAGAATTCTCGCCCGATATGGTGGATGTTTACGGCAGTCAGAAAATGCTCGACAGCATAAAGTACATCTACACAGAGCGGATCAATATCAAAAACCTCAAGGACACCATCAGACGCGACCTTGACCTCATGGAAATCAGAGGAGTGAAATGCGTGCCCTCCCGTGTCAGGATGGCTGTCTATCCGGATGTGCTGACCGAGGAAAGTGCAGAGGTTCCCATCTCGGCGCTCAACATGCCGGAGGGAAAGGTGTTGAGAACATTCCCGTCGAGGGTTAAAGTGGTATTCACCGTTGGCGCGAGCATCTTCAGAACCATAAACACCAACAAGTTCAAGGTGGTGGTAGACTACAACGAGATTCTCTCAGCGCCTTCTGACAAATGCACGCTCAAGATTGCATCCGTGCCGCATGGCGTGAAGAATGCGCATACCGAAATAGAACATGTGGACTACCTCATTGAAGAACAGTAGCGGAAAAGAAAGTCATAAATACCACAGGAACTCCCTTTCTGGCAGCTATTATATAAATAGGTAGAATATTGACAGCGGCTATTAGAGAGCATGTATAGCCCCTCGATGGTGGCTGTCTATAATAATGGAGACAATTATGAAAGCAGCCATTACAGGCGGAATAGGAAGCGGAAAATCATACGTCTGCTCCTTGTTGAAAAGCAGGGGGATAGAGGTCTACGACTGCGACAGCGCAGCCAAACGCATAATGCGCGAGTCGCCATCCGTAAGAAAGGCTTTGACAGACCTGATAGGACAGGATGCCTATGCAGACGGAAAGCCCGACAAGGCTGTCATCTCAAAGTTTCTTCTTGACGCCGAAGACAACAAGAAAAGGATTAACGCCATCGTGCATCCCGCTGTGGCCGACGATTTCAAAGCCTCGGGACTTCAATTCATGGAGTGCGCCATCCTCTTCGAGAGCGGATTCGACAAGCTCGTGGACTGCGTGGTTTGCGTATCGGCACCGATAGAGGTGAGGGTGGACAGAATCATCGCCCGCGACTCTATAACGCGAGAGAAGGCAAGAGAATGGATAAACTGCCAGATGAGTCAGGAGGAGATGGAGGCTAAAAGCGATTTCGTTATCCTCAACGACGGCAGCAAACCTTTGGAACCGCAGATTGACGACGCGCTGGCGGCTTTGCGAATACGCTGAAATCTGAACGTCTGCTGATGTGTCATGTCCCTATGACATCGTCGGGACGATAATGAGAACTTATTAATTAATTATTAAACAAATATTTGAAATGGATTTTACAATTTTGTCAGTTTCCGGAAAGCCCGGACTTTATAAGCTTGTGTCAAGTTCAAAGATGAATCTTATCGTTGAAGCCTTGGACGAAACCCATCGCCGCCTGCCTATCTTCGCAAGCGACAGAGTGACAAGTCTTTCCGACATCGCCATGTATACAGTGGCTGAGGATGTTCCATTGATGAATATTCTCGATTCTGTGCTCCGCAAGGAGGACGGAAAGGTATGCTCGCTCGACTACAAGAAGTGTGGCAAGGACGAACTTCACGCTTATTTTGCCGAAATTCTTCCTGACTACGACCGCGACAGAGTACACGACAGCGACATCAAGAAGCTTCTCCAGTGGTATAACATCCTGGTTTCCAACGGTGTGACGAATTTCGTTGACCCTGAGGAAAATGCAGAAGAGGCTACAGAAGCTGCTGAGAAGGCTGAGTAAACCAAAATATAGTATTCGAAAACGATATTGTTTTGACTATAATAGTCTGCGACAACAAAGTCTATGACAACAATAGTCTACGATAACAAAGTCTACGACAATAATAGTCTACGGCAACAATATGCTTCGACCACATAGTCTTTTAACATATTAGTCCTCGACTATTAAAGTCAACGACCTGGATATTCATTGAAATTGAGATATGAAACGCTCTGAACGTTATGAAGCTGTCTTGAGACATTTTGCGGAAGTTTCCCCACACGTCACCACGGAACTGGAATTTGGCAGCGTCTTCCAACTGCTTGTGGCTACAGTCTTGAGCGCCCAATGCACAGACAAGAGGGTGAACCAGGTGACGCCGGAATTGTTCAGGCATTATCCTGATGCGGCGGCAATGGCAGAGGCAGATCCTGAAGATGTGCTTTCGTTTATCAGCAGCATTTCATATCCCAATTCCAAGGCAAAGCACCTCGTGGAACTCTCGTTGGCCATACAGGAGAAGTTCGGAGGGAAGGTCCCTTCGGCACTCGACGATCTCACCAGTCTGCCGGGTGTGGGGCGCAAGACCGCCAACGTGCTGCTTGCCGTTGCCTTTTCAAAGGCTGCAATGCCCGTCGACACCCATGTCTATCGTGTGAGCCACAGAATGGGGCTTGTGCCGAAATCTGCTGCCACTCCATTGGCGGTGGAGCGGTGTCTGACGAAAAACATCCCTGAAGCGTTGCTGGCCGACGCTCATCATTGGCTCTTGCTCCATGGCAGGTATGTCTGCACAAGCAGAAAGCCGCATTGCGAGAACTGTCCCTTTAAAGGGTTCTGCCCCAAAATCATGGATTTCAAGGGCTATTAGTCATCAGAGGCGGTCTGCTTGTTTGCTCGTCAATAACCGCAAGTTTGTTGCTTGGGTATAGGGCGTTTCTGCATTGTAAACCGGTGAAACGCCTGTTCATAACTTGTTGGTTGTAAGTTGTGTTTATATGGAATCTTCAATTGGTTGTACAATTGTCTAATATATTCAATTACCAATATTTCAATTGCAAATAAATTCGATTGTCAAGATCTTCTTTGTGTTTCCAGAAATCCTCAACCTGTTGTCCAGGCGTTGGCCTATAAGCCATAGGATGTTGTTTTCGGCATCTGTCATGACAAGCTGTTTCTCTTTGTCGAAGAATGCCATTTTCCTGTCTGTCAGATAGTCGCTGACAAGCTTCTTTCCTGTCATTCCGAAGGGGATGAACCAGTCGCCCTGGGTCCAACGGCGTATTTTGAGAGGAAATTTCACTTTCGAAGCATCTGCGCTTATGGTAAACTGGCTTCGGCTTGGCGTGAATCCCTCTTCTGTGGTTTCCTCCTTGATTCTTACTTTCGTGGTCTCGTTGATAATGTATGTGCCGCTTTCGGGCAATATGAAAGGCTTCTCATTTCTGCTGTCCTTGTCTTCATTCCGTTCTATCACGAGAAAACCGCGGTCTGCAACGAGTCTGTGGGTGTCGGAAGAGAAGATGCTTCCGTTCTTCAGATTGTCCAGATTTGAGAATATGTCGTCTATGGTAGCCGACGAGAACGAGTGTCTTGAAAGGATGTGGTAGAGTGTGTATTCGGGAGACACCTGGCGCTTGAGCCTCTCTATATTGATGAATAGATAGTTGTCCTTTACAGCTGTAGAGTCCTCCGCAGCCTTTTCTATTGCGTGTTCAAACACCCTGTTGGCTTCTGTCACCCTTCTTGTAGTCTCAAACATCTTCTTGTCTGCCGAAGGGTTTATTCCCCTTATCAGAGGCATGACGTCGAGTCTGAGCTTGTTTCTCTTCACGTCGTTCACGAGGTTTGAACTGTCTGTGATGTAAGTCTGCCCCCTTTCCTTCAGATAGTCTTCTATCTCGTTGCGGGAGACACAGAGCATTGGTCTTGTCACATGTCCGTTTTTGGCTGCTATTCCCGTCACGCCCTTTATTCCCGTTCCTCTTATTATGTTGAGCAACATGGTTTCCACGCTGTCCTCCATGTGGTGGCCTACGCAGATGCCTGCCGCCCCCATGTCCTCTCTGAGCTGCTTGAAATAGCTGTAGCGCAGATTCCTTGCCGCCATCTCTATGCTTATCCCGTGGAGCGAGGCATACGACCGGGTGTCGTAATGGGTGATGTGGAGCATGACATTCTCTTTCTCGCAAAGCCTCTTGCAGAAATCTTCGTCCCGGTCAGACTCTTCTCCTCTGAGCCTGAAGTTGCAATGTACGGCCTCCACTCTGTATCCCAGATCTTTCAGACATAGCAATAGTGCCACGCTGTCGGCTCCTCCCGACAGCGCGACAAGGTATAGTCTGTCTGCCTCCATCAGCTTTTCTTCCTTTATGAATCTGCTGACGCTATTTAGAAAACTTTTCAAGATACGGTTGTCTTTTCTATATGTTATTCCACATGCTGCAATTAATCACATACAGCAATAAATCCACATGCAACATATTGTTCACCATGCAACTAATTATTCCACATACAACACGAGACCCTTGAGGTATTCTCCCTCCGGGTGGTAGATGTTGATAGGATGGTCAGCCGGCTGGTGCAGCTGATGCAGTATCCTCACGTTTCGTCCTGATATGGCAGCTGCAGTGAACACGGCATTTCTGAAATTGTCTTTCGTCACTACCTGTGAGCAGCTGAATGTGAACAGTATTCCGCCATGCTTGATACGCTCAAAAGCCTTTACGTTCAGTCGTGTATAGCCTTTCAGGGCATTGTGTAGGGCGGCTCTGTGTTTGGCAAAAGCCGGTGGGTCGAGCACTATGAGGTCGTAGAAATCCTCTGCGTTGTCAAGGAATTTGAATGCGTCTTCACAATAAGCCTGATGCCTCTCATCGCCAGGGAAGTTGAGTTCCACGTTGGCGTTGGTCAGGTCTATTGCCTTGGCGCTGCTGTCAACGGAGTGTACGAGGTTTGCTCCTCCTCTCATGGCATAGAAGGAGAAGCCTCCTGTGTAGCAGAACATGTTGAGCACGTTCTTCCCCTTTGCGTATTTCTCAAGCAGACTGCGGTTCTCTCTCTGGTCAACGAAGAATCCTGTCTTCTGTCCTTTCAGCCAGTCAACATGGAATTTCAGTCCGTTTTCCACTGCCGTATTGTCGGTACAGCCTCCGATGATGAAGCCGTTTTCCTGTCCGAGGTCTGCCTTGTAGGGTAGGGTGGTCTCGCTCTTGTAGAACACGTTCTCTATTCTTCCGTCCATCACCTTCACCAATGCTTCGGCAATGTCAGTCCTGTTGATGTGCATGCCAACGCTGTGGGCCTGCATCACGGCAGTCTTTCCGTAGCAGTCTATCACCAGTCCCGGCAGGCTGTCTCCCTCGCCATGAACAAGTCTGTAGGTGTTGTTCTCATAGTTGTCGGCAATTCCGATTGCCAGTCTCATCTTCAGAGCCTCTGAGAGGCGCTCTTCCCAGAAGTTCTTGTCGATGGAGCGCTCCTCAAACGACAACACTCTCACGGCAATACTTCCTATCTGGTAGTGGCCTACGGCTATGAATTTATCTTCCGACGTGTACACGTTCACCGTGTCGCCGTCTTCTATACTTTCGTCCATCTTTGCTATGGCACCAGAGAAAACCCAAGGGTGGAAGCGTTTCAAGCTTTCTTCTTTCCCTCTTTTCAAATAAACAGACTTGTATTGAGTCATACTATAATCGAATTCTATATTATATTATTTTTATGTTAATCCCACAAACGGTCATCAGTCAGTTACTCCCACTGACTGTCATCATGCCGTTAATCCCACGAACGGTCATCATACCGTTGGTTTCACAAGCGGTCATCAAGCCGTAGGTGAAATACTTTATGCTTGCTTCTTTGCCATTGCCTCTACTGTCTCTTCTGCCGGCTTCACGATTCTCAGTTCGAAATCCTTGTTTCTCTCCAGTCTCATCAGCTCGTCGTATAGTTTTATGCATGCCCAGGCGTCTGTTGCGGCATACACCTTCTGCTTGTCCGTCAGGATGTCCGCCTCCCAGTTCGTGAGCCGTTGCGCCTTGCTGATTTTCAGTCCGAAGAAGTTGGCGTAAAGTTTCTGCAGACTCAGGTCCTCCACTCCGATTTCTCCCACATGCTTCTGCAGGTCGATGAAGTTGCCCGGCTTGAATTCAGCCCTTTTGTGCAGCGATATTATGTCGTCGTGTAGCGAGAGTCCGATTTTCGGAATGCTCTCGTCCTCAAGCAGTCTTATTATTGATTTTGTCATGCCTGTGTTGTTCAGTCTGAACAGAAAGCAAGTGTCGTATGTCGCCACTTGCAGCAGGGCAACCTTGTATTGCTTCCCCTTTCTGAAAGCAGGTCTCGTTTCGGTGTCAATGCCGAGAATAGGCTGTGTGAGAAGGTATTCCACTGCTCTGTCTGCATCTCTTTCGGTTGTTATGACGAAGATGCGTCCCTCAAAAACAGCCCTTGGCATTTCTGTCACCGCGTGTTTGTCGATTTTGTTATATATTACTTTTTTCATTCTCAAATATCAATGGACTTGCAAAATTAGAAAAAAAATATGAGTTTTTGCGTATTTCTTGCAAATTTCGGTTACTTTTGCATGAACATAAGCGTGAAATGGTTTCGCGCACTCATTAAAACAATCAATCAAGCGTAATAATGGCAAAGAAAAAGAAAGCACAAAAACAAAGTTTTGCAGAAGTCATGGGAGTACAGATGCTACAAAATGATATCTTCAATTTCATATTCGGTATCATTCTGTTTGTCTGTTCCGTATGGCTTGTCGTGGCATTCATATCCTATTTCGCCACAGCGTCCATCGACCAGAGCCTTGTCATGGATATGCGTCCCGGCGACTGGTTCAGCAAGAACAGCGCCTTCCAGAATGCCTGTGGTCCATTGGGCGCTTTGTTGTCGGATTTCTTCATTTGCCAATGCTTCGGCTATTCTGCCTTCATGATACCCGTATTCCTGTGTATCGTGGGTCTGAAACTCGTCAAGGCATACAATCCCAATCTGATAAAGACATTCTTGTGCTTCAGCGTCATAATGCTCTGGACATCAATATTTGCCACCAAGTTCCTCACGCCTCTTATCGGTGGCGAGGTGTATAATCCAGGAGGCGGACATGGAGAGTACTGTTGCCAGTGGCTTGAGAATGTTGTCGGACTGCCGGGACTTATCGGAATCCTCGTCTTGGTGGCAATCCTTTTCCTCACATATCTCAGTTCGGAAACGGTGATGGTGGTAAGGAAAATATTAAACCCCGTAAGCATGATTCAGAACCGCGTCGGCTTCTATGTCACCAACGCCAAGGGTGAGGGCGGAGGTAACGCCGCTTCTGATATGAATGACTCTGCACAATCCTCTGCTGTCTCTGCGGCTGCCGGTTCAGAGGCTGCTGAAACAGGCAAATACAGGGAGACTCTGAAGCAGACGGTGGACTTCAGCGACTCTGGTTCGCCAGTTGTCAACATCGTGCCTAATGATGATGCTGAGGAGACAGAGACAACGCCTCTGAATAATCCGGCCACACCTATGCCGAAATCGAAAGAAACTTCAGATCCGAGCTTCACGATACGTCCGGCAGAGGGAGATTCCAAGTCGTCAACATCAAGGACTGTGGCTCCTGCCGGGAATCCTCTCGACACGCCAATCAACCCTAAGGAGCCTTGGCTCAACTATAAATACCCTACTCTCGACCTGCTCAAGAAATACGATGATGACGACCAGCCATATATCGACATGAAGGAGCAGACGGCAAACAAGAACCGTATCGTAGAGGTGCTCAGCAGTTTCGGTGTGCAGATAAAGACAATCTCTGCAACTGTAGGCCCTACAATCACCCTCTATGAGATAACACCTGCAGAGGGAGTGAAGATCTCCAGAATCAGAAACCTTGAAGACGACATCGCCTTGAGCCTCAAGGCTATCGGTGTGCGTATCATAGCTCCTATTCCAGGCAAGGGAACCATCGGTATAGAGGTGCCGAATGCAAAGATGAACATCGTGTCGATGGAGAGCATCTTGAATTCGGAGAAATTCCAGAAGACCAGTTTTGAACTTCCTATCGCCCTGGGCAAGACCATCACAAATGAAGTGTTCATGGTAGACCTCGCCAAGATACCGCATCTGCTCGTGGCCGGTGCAACGGGTCAGGGTAAGTCTGTCGGACTCAATGCCATCATCACATCATTATTATATAAGAAACACCCTAATGAACTGAAGCTTGTGCTCATCGACCCCAAGAAGGTTGAGTTCAGCGTGTATTCTTCCATCGCCAACCATTTCATGGCTATGGTGCCTGGTGATGACGAACCTATCATCACCGACGTGAAGAAGGTGGTGCGTACGCTCAACAGTCTCTGCAAGCTCATGGACACCCGCTACGACCTTTTGAAGATGGCTGGAGCACGCAACATCAAGGAGTATAACCGCAAATACCTGAACCATCAGCTCCGCCTTACCGACGGACACGAGTTCATGCCATATATCGTTGTAGTAATCGATGAGTTCGGCGACCTCATCATGCAGGTAGGCCGTGAGGTGGAGCTTCCTATAGCACGTATCGCCCAGCTCGCTCGAGCCGTAGGCATCCACATGGTAATCGCAACCCAGCGTCCTACCACTTCAATCATCACCGGTAACATCAAGGCGAACTTCCCTGGGCGTATGGCCTTCAAGGTGAGCCAGATGATAGACTCGCGTACCATCCTCGACCGTCCTGGCGCCAACCAGCTTATCGGTAGGGGAGACATGCTCTTCCTCAGCGGCAACGAGCCTGTGCGTGTGCAATGTGCCTTCGTGGATACTCCCGAGGTGGAGAAGATAAACCAGTATATCAGTTCACAATCAGGTCCTGTAGAACCTCTCGAACTTCCGGAGCCGGCATCCGAAGAGGGTGCAGAAGTGTCTGGTGGCGGATTAGACGGTCATGCTCTCGACCCGTTGTTTGAGGAGGCAGCCCATGCTATAGTGATTACCCAACAGGGTTCAACTTCTATGATACAACGCCGCTTCTCTATCGGATACAATCGTGCCGGACGCTTGATGGACCAGCTCGAGAAGGCAGGCATCGTAGGGGCAGCACAAGGCAGCAAGCCTCGTGAGGTGCTTCTTGCCGATGAAAACAGTCTGGAGAACCTGCTCGTCTCTCTCAGAGGCTGATTATCAAAATAGGACATATATGACGAATAGGACATATA
Source organism: Prevotella pectinovora (assembly GCF_041323955.1). Lineage (NCBI taxonomy): Bacteria > Pseudomonadati > Bacteroidota > Bacteroidia > Bacteroidales > Prevotellaceae > Prevotella > Prevotella pectinovora. Next base: position 1,265,355 of record NZ_JBGLIV010000001.1, on the reverse strand, counting down.
TGACGGATAGGACATATAATAACAGACAAATAAAATTCAACGATTCATGAAACGTTTATTGTTAATATTCTCTCTTGTCATGGTCTTCTGCCTTTCTTATGGCCAGAACGCCAAGGAAGCCCGTAAGATACTCGACAAGACAGCACAGACGCTCTACAGCAAGTCTGGAGCCAAAGCCAACTTCAGCGCCTCCGGCAAGTTGGGCAACGTGAGTGGCACAGTAGCCGTCAAGGGCAACAAGTTCTATGCCTACACCCCGGCATCCGTAGTATGGTATGACGGTCGCACTCAATGGACATACATGAAAAAGTCTCAGGAGGTGAACATCAGTACTCCAACCGAGGCTCAGCAGCAGTCAATGAATCCATACAAGTTCCTGTATATCTACAAGAACGGTTACAAACTCTCCGTGAAGAAGCTGGGCAATGGATGGCAGGTACACATGGATGCCGTGAACAAGGGCCGCACGATAAAGGAGATGTATGTCACCGTGAGCAAGAGCTATCAGCTCCAGACAGTCAAGATGCGTCAGTCAAGCGGATGGACCACTATCCGCGTGTCCAACTTCCGTAAGGTCAATCTCTCAGATTCCCATTTCCGGTTCAACAGCAAGGAATATCCCAATGCTGAAGTTATCGACCTGAGATAATCCCCAACGGTCATTATGCGGTTTAACGCCCACGGTAATTTTGCCGTTTAAAGACATTTCATCAAGAATATGAACAAATTCCAGGTTTACCGTACTCTGCGTCGTCATGTCAGACTCTCAGAACGTCGCAATGTGGCTTTCGAGACCAACAGCATAGCCAAGTTCTTCATGATTCTTGGCGGTGTGATGCTCGTCTTGTATATGATGTTCATAGCCGTCCTGTTGTCGCTTATAGCCAACGACTCCACCACTTTCACGGCTCCCCAGTTCTTCTTCTCCATACTGCCGTTTCTGCTTGCTGTAGACTTTCTGGCTCGCTTTTTCATGCAGCACACTCCGTCTCAGATGGTGAAGCCCTATCTGCTGCTGCCTTTGCGGCGTTACGACTGCGTAGACTGTTTCCTTCTGTCGAGCGTCTTTTCTTATGGCAATCTCCTGTGGCTGTCAGTCACTGTGCCATTCTCTCTGATGAGCGTATTGTTCGGCTATGGCCTTTTCCCCACATTGTTTCTTGTGTTGGGCTTCCATCTGTTCATCGTGTGCAACAGTTTGTTCTATATGCTCTGCCGCACACTTGTCATAGAGCGAGCCTGGCTCATCCTGCTGCCTCTTCTTGTCTATGCTCTGCTTTTTATTCCATGGCCTGTAGGTGGCATCACCAAGCTGTTGTCCGTATATTCCGGCATCGGAACCCTTGTGGCAGACTGCAACCCCCTTCTGTTCCTTCTTCTCTTTGGTCTTCTGCTTGTCCTGTTTATGGTCAACAGAACGGTACAATACCGTTGCATAAAATCCGAGACACAGGCAGAAAAAGAACTCAATCTGCGCTCCATCTCCTCATTCGATTTCTTCGACCGTTTCAATCAGACCGGCGAATATCTGAAGCTCGAGCTCAAGATGGTGCTCCGCAACAAGAACATGCGCAAGACATTCCTTCTGCAAATCGTTTTCGTGGTGATATTGAGCCTTCTGAACTCATTCACCGATATCTACGACGATGACTTCTCCACCCAGTTCTGGAGCGTCTATCCCTTCATCCTCGTCGGTGTCAACCACGTGCGCATAATGAGCTACGAAGGCAATTTCATCGAATGCCTGATGGTGAGGAAAGAGAATATCCGCAGTCTGTTGGAAGCGAAATATTACTTCTATTCCGTCGTTCTCCTTCTTCCCCTCCTGCTCATGCTCCCCACGGTGTTCACGGGCAAATACAGCCTCCTGATGCTCGTCTCGCTGATGATATTCACAGCCGGACCTTTGTTCTGTCTGTTGATGCAGCTTGCCGTTACCAACAAGCAGACGCTTCCTCTCAACACCAAGCTTACGAAGAAGAGCGGTCTTGAAACCAACTATATCCAGGTGGTCTATGAGGTTGTAGCCCTTTTCGCCCCCTCATTCATCCTCCCTATGCTCAAGATGTTTTTCAGCGACACGATGACTTATATAATCCTGATGGCTGTAGGTCTGGCATTCATCTTCACCCATAAATACTGGATAAACAATATATACGTGCGCATGATGAAGCGGAAGTATGCCAACCTTGAGGGCTTCATGACTTCCCGATAGTGTAGTTTTGATACTAGTGTAAACGTTTACGATAGAAAGCCGGCTGGAGCATAATCTCTTTGCCGGTTTTTTTTCTTATTTTTGCCGATGCAAATCAGAAACACTCCACGAGGAACACATGCGTCCTCGATGTCTGTCGGACTTCTTTATGAAAGGACGATAATTATATATAATTAATCTACCGAACAAATCTTTAAATCCTCAAATCCGCAACTACGCGCCTAATATGATACAGAAGCGAAAATAATCTGCATCGTTAGTAAAAAGGGGGCACAGTGCATCGAATGTCACCATAAAGACATATAAATGCCCCTTACCCCACCATACGACTTGAGGCAATACGCAAAATCACGACCATAAGTTGCCGGTGTTATCCAAAGTCATTCTGGAACACATCAGCATAAGCGTTGTTGCATGAATAGATATTCAGCACATACTGCCTTGATGTCCTGACCCATTTTGCTGGCACAGAGATGAACTTGAAGACAAACGCCTTGATGCGGCTTGTTGCTTTGAGTCCGAACCTCTTCACGTCAAGCCTCGCCATGATGAATTTATAGAAGTTGCGTATGAGTGCCGTAAGCAGAAGAAACACCGTGTTTTCTCCCATGAAGGATTTTGGAAGCCTGTTCCAGCCGAATCCGTTATTCATGTCATCGAAGATGCGTTCCTTCCCTCCACGGAGGTTATAGAATTCGACAATCTCTTTCTCGGAAGACTCGTAGTCATTTGTAAGGATGCAGCGGTAGGTGTATTCTCCTTCCCACAGGTCGAGTTCGCCGTCTATCCGCTTCTGTCTTTGAATCACAAGACGGTATGCCTTCCCTTTCCATTTCTCGATGAGAATGGAGGCCAGCTCAAACTCAATACCGCCCAATTTCACTTTCTTCCAACCTCTGAGGGCAAAGATGTCATTGTAGAGCGAACTGCATCGGTTGGCACGGATATAGAAGGTCTTGCAGTGTTTAGCAATCTCTTCCACTATCTCTTCAGAACACGAGCCGCAATCAGCTCTGAAACGGTTGATAATAAGCTTGTTCTGTTCAAACCTTTCAAAGAACCTCTTCAGCGTGTCCTTCTGGTGGAAACGGACATTTGTGTTGCCGTCGCTGTTCTCAATGCCGACAATCAAGTCGCCAATAACTGCCACGCCAGGGCGATAACCAAGGAACTTCTTGTATGTAGGCTTCGCATCATACTTCTCAGCCTCTATGAACTGGTGGTCGAAGTCAACGTCATACCCCTCGCCCTCTTTCAGCTGCCCTGTGGACAATAGGCAATTGAGGAGCAGTGTATTCAGCTTGTCTGCCGTGTTGAAGTCGTAGGTCTTGCCAGTGTCGGATGTGTAGGAAATGTTATCCTGGGTCAGTTCCTTTATGGCTCTGAGAATCGTGTCGGCACTGCATGTGCGAAGTGTCGGATGAAGCGAGAGGTGATACATCAGATGAGTGGTGACATCCTCGATGCATGAGCCGCCACAGAAATAAACGCTCATAAGCGAACGGATGATTTCGCTGTATTGATAACCATACAGCCTGCATCTCATACCGAGGGTTGAGTCGATTACAGATGAGAGCTTGGAATCAAATTGCTCCATTATTGGAAAAATACCTCCAAAAGGAGAGAGTTTCTCAGATTTTATTGCTACCTTTGCCATGTCTGTCGGGTTTGATACATATTTTGATTTGCAACACTAAGATAGGTGAAAAATCTGACATGGCAAAATCCTGAGCAACTTTTTGTTGCTCAGGTACTTATAAATAAAGTTAAATCAAAGTGTTGCGGAATTAAGGTAAATTAAAAAATGAAAAAAAGAATCATTGCGGTTTCACTGGCATTGATGTCATTGTGCCTTTCGGCAAATGCTGATGTCGTGCAAACCCTGACCATCAACGGTCAGACGGTTGAGAAAACCGTCACCCAGCTCACTTTCAGTGGCGACAACGTAGTGTTGCATTTCGAAGGCTCTGAGGAGTCATACGCATTAGACGATGTCGTGTTGGATTTCAGCGACGTTTCATCAATCAACAGTATCAACACTTTCAAGCTCAACGGTCTTGTTGACGGTCGTCTCGACATCTCCGGTCTTGCTGCAGGCACTCCGGTTGCTGTCTTCGACATCTCCGGTAAGAAGATGGCTTCTCTCAGAGCAGGCGAGGAGACCACACAGGTCAATGTCGGGGATTTCCGTTCGGGAGTCTACATCCTGAAGGCTGGCACACAGATCGTGAAATTTGTAAAACGCTAAAACCATCACTACGAAATGAAAAAGTTACAATCAATACTCACAGCATTCCTGTGTATGCTGTTCGTCAGTGCTTCAGCACAGACAAAGAGTGACCTGACCACTAATCGAGGTTCACTCACTCCATCCACAGGCAACAACGTGCCGCTCAACGTGAACAAGAATCAGATGCGCCTCACGCTCACTTCAAACGACGTGAAGTATTACAACACCGAGTCTATATCATCCGTAGACATCAATGGCGGCAACATCACCATCAACCCCCTCAGCGGTTCAGCATCCGACGTGTATTCGGGCAATGTCAGCCGCATAGCCTTTGCCAAGGCAAAAGAAGGCGGTGAGAGCGGCGACATCAACAATCCTGCCGGAGCCATCAACATCCAGGAGTCTAAGGGCTGGCTTGAGAGTGCCTATGCCAAATGGGCACCATTCTCCGGAGCAGAATCCTACAATGTGTATTGCAACGACAAGCTCATCGACAAGCAGCTCGTACGCCTCTATCCGTCGTATGTGCGTGCCGACGTGCTCGGTCTTGCTGCCGGATCATATTCGCTGAAGGTAGTTGCCGTTGACGCCAACGGAAACGAGATAGCCAGCTCGGCAAGCTACGTAACAAACCTGAAAGTGAAGAACTACAGCCGTGAGGGCTTCGCTCAGTTCAAGAGTGGCAACAACGGCGTTGGAGCCTACAATACCGACGGTACGCTGAAAGCCGGAGCCAAGGTGTTCTACGTTACTGCCAAGACAGCCAAGACAATCTCTACCGACGTTGCCGGAGCCGGCACCTGTACCGGTATCCAGGCAATCATCGACGGTTATCAGAAAGGTCAGGACAAGACACCTATCGCTTTCCGTTTCATCGGACTGGTGAAGAAGTCAGACCTCGACAAGGTGTCAAGCTCTGAAGAGGGTCTTCAGATCAAGGGCAAGGGAGAATACAGCGAGATGAACCTCACATTCGAGGGCGTGGGCGACGATGCCACAGTACACAGCTTTGGATTCCTCTGCCGCAACGCTTCGAGCGTGGAGTTCCGCAATCTTGCCATCATGCGCTGCATGGACGACTGCATCTCTCTCGACACCAAGAACTCCAAGATCTGGATACACAACATGGACTTCTTCTATGGTCCTAACGGAGGCGGCGACCATGCCAAGGGCGACGGAACAGTAGACCTGAAGGGCGATTCACAGTATCTCACCATTTCATACAACCGCTTCTGGGATACCGGCAAGAGCTCTCTCTGCGGTATGACAAGCGAGAGCAAGCCAAACTATATCACATATCAGCACAACTGGTTCGACCATGCAGACTCCCGTTGTCCGCGCATCCGCACTATGAGCGTTCACGTATGGAACAACTATTTCGACGGAGTGGCAAAATACGGTATCGGAGCAACAAGCGGTTCGAGCGTCTTTGCCGAGAACAACTATTTCCGTTCTACCAACAAGCCGATGCTCATCTCAAAGCAGGGTTCCGACGTGAAGTACGATCCCAAGGGCACATTCTCAGGTGAGGATGGTGGAATCATAAAGTCTTTCGGCAACGTATTCGCCGAGAAGACCTCCAACTTCTCATTCGTCACCTATCAGCAGGACAACGTGAACTTCGACGCCTACGAGGCTTCATCACGCGACGAGCAGGTGCCTTCGTCAGTAAAGACACTCCAGGGTGCCACTTCATACGACAATTTCGACACCAACGCCTCTCTGATGTATTCATACAAGGCTGATGCTGCAGAGGATGTACCTGCTGTAGTCACAGGCTTCTATGGTGCAGGACGCATCAACCATGGCGACTTCTCATGGGATTTCACAGGCAAAGACCAGTCATACGAATACGACTCAGCTCTCGGGTCAGCCCTCGACAACTACAAGACCACACTCGTGAAAATCTATGGCGAGGGGGGCAACTCCTCAGAAACAGGCGGCACACAGCCCGGTGGCGGTTCTGAAGGTGGTTCCGGCTCAGAGACCGGTGGCGGCAGCACTACCGTAGAGGGTACCGTGCTCTGCACCTTTGAGGGCAAGACACCATCAAGCTCACTCTTCAGCGTTACTGGCAACTACTCCACATCAAAGGGTACTGCCACTATCGACGGCACTACCTACAACACCTGTGTGAAGATGGAATCAACCACATCAATCACTTTCACACTTGCTGAGAGCATGAAGGCCACTTTCTATTTCGCAGATGCCGAGACAGCCTCTCTGAAGATCGACGGTGAGAAGAAGACTGCAACCGTGAGCTACTATACAGAGACTCTCTCTGCCGGCGCACACGAACTGACGAAGGCAGATTCACGCAATCTCTTCGGAATAAAGATTGAACCTTTGAAATAACCCCAAAAACCGATTTGGGTTGAAAAAAAAAAGAAACGGAGTGTTGTATATTCGCATATTTCAACACTCCGTTTGTTTTTTTTCTTTGTTTATTTTATTCCCAATCACATGCTTCCATACATCTTCAGTATGTCCGGCGATGGCATTACGGCGTTCACCTCTTTTATCCACTCTCTGCAGCTGTCCGTTTCGCTAATGCTGCTGAATGTCGCTTCCATGCCGGTCATTCCCCACATCCGCTCGAAAGGCTCCCATCTGGGGCTTATCTGCAGCAGGGTGGCGATAGAGTCAGCCAGCAGCGTCGCCTTCTTGGCGTCGGGGTCTACGGGCTTCAGATCCTCTCCCAGATATCCATACGCCATGAGTATTCCCCACAACACCTGTGCTTCGGGAGTGTCCAGTGGCTGTGCCACGATGTTCTCGCTTTCGTTTTTCATATTTAGTCTTGTTCCAATTTCTTTTCCTTATAGATTTATTTCCCCGACGCTCGTCTTATGGTATACCCCAAAATCCTTGTCTTGCGGTATGCCCCAAAACGCTTGTCTTGCGGTATGCCACAGAACGTTCGTCAGCCGGTCCTGTCATTCTCAGAGCAGTCCCATTCCTTTCAGCTTGGCTTCTATTGCAGCCACTCCTCCTTCCACGTTGCTCTCTATGTTGAGAGGCATTACGGGGTCGTGCAGCGACATACGCAAGAGCCACCAGCCCTTTTCCCCGTCGTCAGTGCAGCTCACTCTCAGTCCCTCGTAGTTGGGTTCCACAATAGTCCATCCAGCCATTCCTGCGACTTTCGCCTTCATGTCTTCCAATACTTCCGTTCCCTGCGCCTTGAAGTCGGGTTCCGTCAGCTTTATCCTTATCTCCTTGCTCTCCTTCGGCTGCTTGAGAGTGGCAATCATCTCGTCCAGACGCTTGCCCTGCCTGTATAGCTTAGCCGCATTTACGATGAGCTTTGCTGCCAGATAAGCTCCGTCGTCCAGGAAATGGTTCTCTCTCAGTGCTGCGTGTCCAGATGTCTCTATTGCAAGCCAGCATTCCTCACCGGTCTGGTTGAGCCTTATCCCCTCGTTTATCACGTTCTTGTATCCTCTGCGGAAGCGGTGGTGCCTGCCTCCCAGTCGGGTGATGAATTCAGCCAGTCCGTCACTCGTCACTGAGTCTGTCACTATCGTGCTCCCCGGGTGCTCCTCCAGTATCACCGATGCTATGAGCGCTATGAGCGCGTTTCGGTTTATGGGCTCCCCCTTGTGTCCGATGATAGCCGAACGGTCCACGTCGGTATCGAATATCACTCCCATGTCAGCCTTGCTCTCTTCCACAGCCTTGCATACCGAAGCCATAGCCTCTGCGTTCTCCGGGTTCGGTATGTGGTTAGGGAAGTGTCCGTCCGGCTCCAGAAACTGGCTTCCCTCGGTCTTGGCTCCCAATGATTTGAGTATCTTCTCGAAGAATCCTCCGTTTCCGTTTCCTGCGTCCACAATGATGTGCATTCCCTTCAGCGGTTGGGAGAATTCGTCGGCGTTCACTCCCTGGCAGATATAGTCGGCGATATGCTTTGAGTATATGGTCATGAAGTCGAGCGTCTTGCAGCTGCCTTCAGCTCCGTCGTATGCATATTCTCCGCTTTCGGCTATGTCGAGAATCGATGTTATGTCTTTCTTGTCGAGACCTCCCTTGGGTGTGAAGAATTTCAGTCCGTTGCGGTTGAACGGCAGATGGCTTGCCGTCACCATCACTGCAGCAGTGGCTTTCAGTTGCTCGCTGATGGTGGTCATAAACATAGCCGGCGTTGACGCCAGCCCGCAGTCCACCACGTTTGCTCCCGCCTCTTTGGCTCCCTTCACGAAGGCTCCTTTAATCATGTCACCTGAAATGCGGCAGTCCATTCCCACGGTGATTGTGGGTGTGTTTGTGCCTGTGGTTTTTCTGGTCCAGCAAACGAAGGATCTGGCGATAGTCTCCACCGCCTCTTCCGTGAGGTTCACGTGCTCTCCTTCAATACCTTCGAGAGCCACTCCTCTTATGTCCGAACCATTCTGTAGTTTTTTCCAATTCATAGTCGTGTAATTTGTGAATACCTATTATATATATGTTTTGAATAGTTGTGCTTATATTGTCTTATGTCGTTCATGATCGTTTGGAAACATCGTTGCGTATATGTTTTCAATGGTCATTGCCCGTACTGTCATGGGCTGCGGATTCATGTGGCCGCAATCATGGATTCATCTGCCCGGATGGGCTTTTGTTCTGGCATAGGTAGTAATTCGTGTGCAAAGATACGATTTTTTGTCAAGATTGCCAATCATGCGGTGGCTTTTAATTCATAGAACCCTTTCTAACCTTAAACCCATCCTAACCTTCCCCAAGGATGGGTTCCAATACAAAGGCGTGCTGCCTTTTCCTGCGCTCAGGAAACATAGGCAGCACGCCGGTCATTTGCTCTCCGCTGAGAGACTGTGCTTTTCATGGTAAAGATACAGAATAAAAACAATTGAGATGCACTATGAAGTTTGTGTGTTGTTATTCCTTCGGGGGGGTGACGGGCTGCTTCTTCTTCGCTTCCACCACGGTGGCGCGTCTGAGACTGGTCTCCAGGTCTTTCATCTGCAGCGAACCGGTGGCGCGCGCCCTGAGCTTCAGTCCGTCGATGTTTGCAGCAACGGTGAACTCCTCTTCTTTCACAGCTCCGCCTCTGGTGTTCTTGATGCCGATGCTGAAGATGGCGAGGTCGGGGAGTTTCACGCTTCGTCCTTCGAGGAGCAGCTCCTTGATACACGACACCATGTCGGTGATGATCCCCTTTATGGCACCTGCCGAATATGGGGTGTTGTGAGCCGCCATGTGTTCAGCGAGCTTGTCGATGTCAACGGTGCTCTCTTTCACCGGGAAGGCATACCATTTGCCGAAGGAGTGACTGCCTTCCACGTTGTTCTTTTTCAGGATGTACTTGATCATAACTGTTTTACGTTAAAGGGTTAAAGTATAGGTTTCTGATGAGGAGATTCGCCAAGCCTTGACAATCGCTCTTCAAAAAGCTTCCGGCAAGTTGTGCTCAACTGCTTCTCTCATCATTCACATTGCAAAGATACCACATCTGCCATTGGCGGTCGTGGGATAGTATACGTTGGCGTGGGATAAGTGATTATTTCAGTCTTTTCTCACGGTTCGCCCAGGTGTCTCAGGATGGTTTCCACCTGTCTGGGGGTGAAACATTTTGCCGTGCGCACATAGTGCTGGCTCTTGAGCTCCTCGCTCAGAGGCTTGCATCTCCTTATCCATGCCATGAGATGGTTTACGGCGGTGTGTGGCTGCGAGTCGGGGAAATATAGCATTGCCAGTTCCGACTTGCCGTATGTGCGTATCGCCATCCTCTGGGGTTCTGGCTGCGGGTTTCGTCTGCTGTTGTTGTTCATATATAAATAGGAGTTTTATGGTCAGACAATCAGTTGCTTGCATTCTCTGTTCCGCCGCTTTGTGGTTCTGTTCCGCCGCTTTGCGGTTCCGTTTCGCCGCTTTTAGATGCGTCATCGTTGCCGGCAGCCGCCTTGCGGTAGTGGCCGTGGCGTGTGGGGGTGATGATGCCGTAGGCATTGCAGAAGAGGTTGATCAGACGGTAGGCTGATGTTCGCGACATACCTTGTGTCTTTGCCATTTCAATGATATCGCCCGTCTTGAACTCCTCGTCGTCAGGCAGCTTCTTGTATATCTTCGTCTCATCCGGCGTCAGCTTTATCCCCTTTTCGGCAAACGGGTTTTCCGTTTCTTTTGCGAGCCTTGTGTATACCCGTGCCGTGTGGTTGGCGAGCGTCTCCACTATGGTCATGGCTGTGGCGAAGTCGCGGTCGTCGCATACCATTGCGCTCTCTTCGGGCTGGAAGATGCCTCCCAGGTCGGTCATTGTGGCGAGGCGGCGCAGGGTGGAGAGCACCATGGCATAGCGGAATCCGCCGAGGGCGAGACGGTAAACGAAGGCTTTGTATTCGGAGCCCAGCATCTCGTATTGGTCTTTGAGCATCTCCTGAAACGAGGCGAGAAAGCTCTCCTGCTGGTTGGAACTCATCACAAACTGCACGGGCCTGCCTTTTCTCTCCTCCAGGGCGTGGTATAGCTTGAGCAGACTTTCGCCCATCTTTAGGTATTCCTCGTCGAGGGGACGGGTGTTGCATGCGAACACGTTGTTGAAGCGCGGCTCCTCTTCCGGGAACTGATAGAAGAAGAAGCGGCTGCCCAGTCCGTTCTCCCAGTTGGGGAAGAGCGGCTGCAGCTGTCCGGGCGTGCACGTGAGCATCACGGAGAGCCGCGGAGAGTCCACGTCGATGTGTAGCTTCTCGCTCACTCGGTTCATGCTTATCGTTTCGTGGTGGAACGCCTTGCGCATTAGGTCGGAGTAGTTGCCATAGTCTGATGATATCATTGCCGACACGGTGTCTGCCTCGGTCTCGAACATGAGGCCCCATCCTCCGTTGGCGTCGATGGCGCGGTATACCGCCGAGGATGAACTGTTGCCTGGCACGAATGGCGTTCGGAACACGGGTTCTACGGGCGGCTCTCCGCGGTCGCCCTTGTCTTTCTGCTTCCGTTTCGCCTCGTATGCCGCCATCAGCCTTTCGTATTCCATTTTCTTTCCCTCATACTCCCGTCGCATCTCGTCTTTCAGCGGTTTGGCGAGCTGTCGGCAGAAGTTCAGGTCGCCTTTCGACGAACCGGCATTGGCAAAGAGGATGTTGTATAGGGGAGCATACACCTTCCTGCCGTCGTATAGTCCGTAAACTCCCGAGGGCATGTCCGGCGTTCCGCTTGCCGCTCCGATGAGCCCCGAAACGATGTTCAGCGTTCCGATTATCATCTTGTCGCGGCTCACCACGTCGTCGTGTAGCTGCATGATTCTCTTGAGAAGGGGAGGGAGGTCTTCCGTATCCAACTTGTCGGAGAATGTATAGCCGTTAGAAAAGTTTTTACAAGAAAGTCCCAAAAGTCCCAAAGTACCAAAGTTCCAATGGAGTATGGTACTTTTGTCTAAGTTGTTATATATCAATATATTATCTTTTTTATTACATTTTATATTGTTCTTATGGTACTTTGGTACTTTGGTACTTTTGGTACTTTTGGTACTTTCTTCCTCTCTTTTCCCTCTTTCCCTTGCCATCTCCTTGAGGTCCACATTAGCCAGATCTCTTGCCATCTGGAAGAAAGTTGCGATAGTGATTCCTCCCTTGTTTCCTTTCATGCAGTTGTCGTAGAGTCGGTTGCATTCCCGAGTGTCGTAGTCGGCGTTCATTTGCGAGAGGCGGTCGAAAATCTGTCTGCCGGCCTCTCCGAGTCCGTCGGAAAGTGCGAAGGCGAGTCTCAGCCAGTTGTCGTAGCCCTGTGTGATGTCGCGTCCCGAGGCTGCCACTCTGTCGGCCACTTCTGCCACCCTTGCGAGAGTGTCGTCGGGAGTGGTGTAGTGGTTGTCGTGGGGTGTGGCGTTGAGGTTGTCGCAGTGTGTGGCGTTGAGGTTGTCGCAGTGTGTGGCGTTGAGGTTGTCGCAGTGTGTGGCGTTGTGGGCATTGTCATGTGTGGCGTTGCTGCCGTTTGCGGTTCTCTTGTTGTCCGGCTTGTTGTTGCCGTTGTGTTCCAGATATTCTGCTGGATTGAAAATTGTATGTTTCATAATTTGTTGTTTTGTTTGATTTTTTAAACTCTATAGTCAGCACTCAATGCTATCTGTCCCTCCCCTGTAGGATAAAACCCATCCTAGCCATCCCAAAGGGCAACCCATCCTAGCCTTCCCAAAGGGAAGGAACTGGTTACTCCTGCTAAAGATTTCAACCAATGTACACAGCCCCCTCTCGTTCTCCCCCGTAGGGGAGATGCAGGTTTCTCCAGTTCTGTCAAAGACTGGGTGATGCAGGTTACTCCAGTTCTGTCAAAGACTGGGAGATGCAGGTTACTCCTGTTCTGTCAAAGACTGGGAGATGCAGGTTACTCCGAATCTGATAAGCCATTGACAATCAACCAGTCAAGTGTATCTGTCCCTCCCCTTCGGGGGAGGCTAGGTGGGGGCTGATGATAATCGGAGTAATCTCTATCTTCTCACATAGCATCCCGGGTCGTGTGGCAGGAAGCAGGCGCGCGACACGTCGCGGCATGCCTTGTCGGCATCGATGCCATACCTGTCGAGCAGATACTGGCGTGTGGCGTCGAACCACAGTTCGTGGGGATACAGCTCTGTGTTGATGCTCACCACCCATTTCAGTCCGTCGCCCGATGGCGACACGAAGCAGAGTTCGGTGAGAAACTGCTCGTCGTCGATGAGCCTCTTGCGCAAGTCGTCGAGCTGAAGGTGGCTGCCCACATGGTCGATGTCGATGCAGAGCAGTCCGGAGTGGCTGATGAGCCCGTCGCGCGACCTGTATCTGAAGATGCCCGAGAAGGTGCAGAAGGCGAAGCCCCGCTTCTTGAAGAGCTTCCGTTCCTTCTCGTCGTGTATGTCGCGCAGACGGTATGTCGCCGTCAGTGCGTCCATATCGGTTGTGATATACTCGTATGCCTTCCCGATGCTGAAAGTGCTCCAGGGCTTCACCTGCATGGCAGGAGCCAGGAAGAAAGAAAACAGCCCCTCTTGTCGTTTTGTCAAGCTGTCGGGACTCAGGTTTCCGTTGTGTGTCATGATGTCAGTAGCCGTGCTCGCCTCGCTCTCATCCTTCATCCTGTTGAGTGGCAGCCGGTGTCGGTCAGTCCCGAGCCGCCGTGAAGGAGGGGGTCAGACACTATTGTCTCGCCCCGGCGGTGGGATGGCATTGCAAAGGTAGCGATAGGCGGCAGAAGGATGAAATTCTGCATAGTGTTCCTCTCGGAGCCGGAATCGTGACAGCAGGCAGGGTGGGGATGTCGGTTTCCGGTGGGTAAGTGGGGATATCGTGTCGGCAGTATTATGGCAGCCGGAATATCGTGATGCATCATTCACGATCAATGATTGTGTTGGCGCGTGGGATTCATGATTCGTGATTCATGGTGGTTGAATTGTGATGGCGTGTGGTGAATTCGTGATCCGTGATTCGTGTCGGTGGGCGGTCTTGCCGTTGTGTCGCAGGGAGCGGGAGTGGCTACAAACCCAAATCTGCCATTTTTATTTTTGATTTTGTCGGAATATTGTAGGCGTTTTAGACAATTTTGATTATCTTTACGGCCAAACAAAATGAACGCAAGATAATGGCATTGAAATTATATCCTATTGGCATACAGACTTTCGAAAGGATTAGAAAGGAAAATCTCCTGTATATAGACAAGACGGGGTATGTATACCGCATGACGCATACCAGCGGCAAACACTTCTTCCTGAGCCGTCCGAGGAGATTCGGCAAGTCGCTCCTCGTGTCGACACTCGAAAGTTATTTCAAGGCAGATAAAGAACTCTTCAGAGGACTCCAGATAGAAAATATGGAAAGGGAATGGACGGAATATCCCGTGGTGCATTTCGACTTCTCGGGAGGGAAACATCAGGATGCCGGACAACTCAGACGCTATATTGGCTATATGCTCGAAGAGGAGGAGAGACGGTTCGGCATTGAGTGTGATGCCGTGGACGAGAACGTGCGTCTGGAAAATCTGATAACTTCAATATACGAGAAAGAAGGCAGACAGGTGGTGGTGCTGATAGACGAATATGACGCACCGCTGCTCGACGTGGCGCATCAGGACGGACAGCTCGCCATACTGCGTGATGTCATGCGCAACTTCTACAGTCCGCTGAAGAAATGCGAGAGGATGCTGCGCTTCGTGTTCATCACAGGGATAACGAAGTTTTCACAGGTCAGCATATTCAGCGAGCTTAACAACATTACCAACATCAGCATGGACAATGAATATGCTGGCATCTGTGGAATAACAAGAGAGGAGTTGCTGACGCAGATGACTGCCGATGTGGATGAGCTCGCCCGAAAACTCTCGGTTGGGAGAGAGGCGGCAGTAAGGCTGCTGACCGAAAATTATGACGGATACCACTTTGCATGGCCATCGCCAGATGTTTTCAACCCCTACAGCCTGCTTAACTGCTTCTCGAGACAGAAGGTGGCTGGTTACTGGTTTGCCACTGGTACACCAACTTTCCTGATAGAGATGATGAGGAAGTTCGGTACCGTGCCGTCTGGCATCGGCGGAGTGCAGGCAAAGGAGTCATCGTTCGACGCCCCTACAGAGAGCATGTCGAGCATCATGCCGCTGCTCTATCAAAGCGGATATCTCACGATAAAAGACTATGACCCGCAACTCGGGCTCTATACACTCGATATCCCGAACAAGGAAATACGTATTGGGCTATACGACAGTCTGCTGCCAAACTATATGGAGACTGCCGCTGATGAGGGACGTGTGGCGATTGCCCACATGTCGACATTCATCAACAGGGGAGACATCAACGGAGCCCTGGAACTGCTGAAGTCTTTTCTCGAAGCGGTTCCATACTGCGACAATACTTTATACGAGGGACATTATCAGCAGATGCTATATCTGATATTCGCTCTGCTCACCGACTATGACATACAGGTGGAGCAGCGCACGGCAAAGGGGAGGATTGACATTGTACTTGAAACGAAGACCCACATTTATATAATGGAACTCAAGTTTGACAAAACGGCTGAAGAAGCTCTCGCACAAATCAACACAGCGCGATATGCTGATGCCTTTGTGCTGAAAGGCAAGAAGATAGTGAAGGTGGGCATAAACTTCTGCGTGAAGGAAGAACGGAACATAACGGAATGGCTGACGCAGGAATGACATGTCTTGTAGCCCAGCCCTTCCAGCTCTGGACTATATCTCCGCCGCCACCCCGTCGCCATCGGTCAGTGCGCCGGAGGAGAGCAGAAAGTCTGTGAGACTCCTGAGAAACGTGGCGTAGGGCTCCGAATGCCTGCCGGTTCCGAGCTTCTGTTCGTTTCCCTTCACCGTGTTGTAGCCGGCAAGACGGTGATGCCCATGATAGAGCGAGAGCAGATAGCGGTGGGCAGACTTCACAGAAGCCTTGGGATTGTCTTCGATAGCCCATTTGCAGAACATGAGAGCCAGGAGAGAATGGTCGCGCCGGGAGGCGGAGTCGAGGAAGAGAGAGTCGAAATGATCTATCAGAAGGCGGGCCTGACGGGTCTTCACCACATCGTTGCCGAAGAGCAGACGCTCCTCGGCGGTCATCCCACAGGCAAGGCGCTCGGCGATGAGAACCTTGAAGGCGAGGTTGCGCATCTCGGCTTCGTCTACTTCGTGGAACAGCTTCTGGGCGAACTGCCGCTTGTCACCGGCTGCCATGTATTCATCGAAGAGACGGTCATTCTCCTTTATCAAGAAGGCAAACGCAGGAAGACGGTCCTCCTTGAGAAGAGGTTCGTAATACGCTTTCGCTTCCTTCATCGAGAGTTCCATGCGGTAGAGGCATTTCCCTGCATCATTCTTTATGCACTGCTCTTCATGGAGCAGCTGCGTGGTGCAGCCGATCATAGCCTCGATGAATCCGAAATACCTGACAAGCAGACCGATGAACTTCGACACGCTTGTGGGGTAGGCTCGCTCGAAGAGACAGTCGCTGCAGACAATCGCAGAGGCAGCCGCCCACATGTCGGCAGAAGGTGACGACGCCATGCTGCTCACTGAGGTGTAGAGCTGGGGGGCAAGCCTCTGGATGATGGTAATGAGCGGCAACACCATCTTCTTGTGGCGCATGAAGCAGTCGAGGACCGATTTCACATAGCCCTTCTTCTTCACGGCGAAAAGCCCGTTGTATTGATGCGTGAAGTCCAGGAAATGCTCGTGCTCCTTCTCGATGATGAACAGTCTGTAGCTGAGTACGGAACAGAGCCGGTTGATGTCTTCGTCGTTCATGCCATGGCTGCTGATGGCAAATGCCAGCTTGTCTTCTATATCGTCATGCTCCATGACGGGCATCCTCTCGAGAATGTCGAGAGCTGCGGCGTCGGGGGATATGGAGGTGGGGAAGAGGTTGTTCATGGCAGCAGTTTTAGATGATTTGATAGGGCAGCGAGAACTTCAGACCATGGGTGAGGACTTGCTTTCTTCTATTGGCGGCGAAGTCCGCAAAGGCTGCATTACACACCCGTAGAGATTTCATGACTCACAAATTCCAAAGTTAGTGATTATTTCGCTTGCAACAATGAAGAAAGTGGAAAAAAATTGAATTTTAACTTAATTTAGTTGACGGTTCACAGTTGACGGTTAACAGATGATGGATGACAGTTGACGGTTAACAGATGATAGATGACAGTTGACGGTTAACAGATGACAGTTGACGGTTAACAGGCGTTGCTGAAATCGAAAAAAACTTATTATTGTCAGCTTGTCGTTTTTTATCATTATATTTGCAACCTGATAACGCATTATTGAAAATCAAGACAAGGGCATGGCAAGAAGACTATATCCATTGGGAATACAGACATTCGCGGAAATCATCAGACGGAAGATGGTATGTGTGGACAAGACGGCATACGTGTGGAACATGGCTGCGACAGGTAAATTCTATTTCCTGTCAAAACTCATTGTGGCACGATACGCCACAATAGTGGTGATGGCGCTTATGTGTGTGCACACAGAGGCGGGAGCGCAGACCAGAAGCCAGCTCAGAGACTCGCTCAAGGTGGCTGCCGACAGACTGGCATACAGTCCGGACTCAACTGACCTGAGACTCAAGAAGGCGGGATACAACCTGAGACTCGAACAATGGGCGTATGCGCAGGACGAATACGACTATATCCTGAAAAGGGAACCCTGCAACCCGGCAGCCCTCTTCTACAGGGCTTACACGAACGAGAAGCTTCACAGAGACGATTTCGCGAGAAGAGACTATGAGAGCCTGCTCACGGTAGTGCCGGGACACTTCGAAGGACAGCTCGGACTGGCTCTGCTCAATCAGAAGAGCAAGCGGCATACGGAGGCTCTCGACCAGATAAACAGGCTCGTGACGCAGTATCCCGACAATGCCGTGGCGTATGCCGCAAGGGCGGGGATAGAGATGGAGCAGGGGATGGTGGCGCTCGCCATATTCGACTATGAGGAGGCGATAAAGCGCGACTCCACAAACACCGAATACCGCATAGACTATACCGACGCCCTGATACGCGACAGGCGGACGGCAGAGGCAAGGAAACAGCTCGACGAACTCGTCAGGATGGGAGTGGCAAGGGCGTCGCTAAGAGATTTCTACAAGAGGGCGAAGTGAATATGACAATATATAGAATTAAAAATACCCAATTAGCAGAAGCAGCCTCTACTTTAAATACTCCACGTATTCGCTTTCGAAGTTTGGTGTGAAGACTCCCTTTCCGATAGACGACAGTATCTCGTCCCTGCTCCAGAAACGGCCACCGTCGAGCTCATTCTCAGATGGACGTATTTCCTTGTCGTAAACAGTCTTGAACACATTCACGTATTCCCTCTCGTATCTGCTCTCAAACACGTAGGCGTCGATCTTCTCGGCGCTGAAGTCTGCGATGGAAATCTCTTCACGGGTCTCCCTCTGGAGAGCCTCCTCCACACTCTCTCCATATCCTATGTGGCCCCCTACGGCAGTATCCCATCTGTCAGGCTGGATGTCTTTCCATGCCGGACGCTTTTGCAGATACAGGTTGCCGTGGGTGTCGAATACGTGGAGGTGTACGACGGGGTGGAGCAGCTTCGTGCCGCAATGTGCCATAGAACGGGTTGTCTTGCCCGTCACTCTGCCCTCTGCATCCACGAGAGGCAGCAGCTCGAAGGCGTTGTCCTTCTGTCTGCCCAGCTTGAAGGTGGCGACAAGGGCGTTGTAGTCGCTTCTGAGCCTGTCGGTAGACTCCACAGAGGGCCTGTCGTCGAACAGTCCCACAACGGCGCTTCCGCTTCCGCTCATGCAGGCATAGCAGGCACCCGCCTCGTAGAGCCTTTGCTTGATTTCGGCAAGGGTGGGGTGGAGCTTGAATATCGTTTCCTCAAAATCATTATACAATACGTCCTTCCACTCCCTTGGCGGAACGGAAGTCACAATATCCCGACAGTTTCTTTCCGGCTCATGAGGGCAGATGCCGGCGAAAGCCTCACGGGTGCTCACGGCGGTATCGGTCTTCACTATCACTATCCAGTGGTTGTCGAGAGGAATGTCGACGGGAGTCAGCTTCTCGCCGATGCCCGTGGCGTAGGCAGGTGTGGGGTTGATGAAGAAGGCGCAGTCGGCACCCAGACCCTTGGCTATGTCACGCATCTCCCCGCCTGTCAGGTTGAGAGAGAAGAGTTGGTTCAGTCCCTTTATCGTGAATGCGCAGTCTGCCGACCCTCCTCCCATACCGGCTTGTATGGGTATGTTTTTGGTGATTGTGATGTCGACACCCGTCAGAGTGTGTCTTTTTGCCATTTCGTCATACGCCTTCACTATTATGTTGTCTTCCGCCCTTCCGTCGATTACTATACCGTTTGTCTTCAGAGAGCATCCCGCAGGTTTTCCGTTTTTTTCAATAGTCAGTATATCTGCTATTGGCACGGGGCAGAACACGGTTTCCAGGTCGTGGTAGCCGTCGCTTCTTTTTCTTGTGATGTTCAGTCCCAAGTTTATCTTGGCACATGGAAAGAGTGTTATCTTATTCATATATATCCTCAATGCTGTATTGTCCGTTGTTGTCGTCTTCAGAAGAGCAGGGGTTGAAGTCTTCAGGTATGTCGAATGTCTCCTTTGGGTCGTATCCCAGGGTCTTGTCGGCAAACACCTTCTTCATGTAGTAAGCCCATATAGGCAGGGCCATGGTGGCTCCCTGTCCCATGCGCGTGGTGTCGAAATGGATGTCGCGGTCTTCTCCGCCCACCCAGCATCCGCTCACGAGCGACGGGGTGAAGCCCATGAACCATGCGTCGGCGTTCTTGTTCGTCGTACCGGTCTTTCCTCCCATCTGGCAGTCGATGTTGTATTTGTATCTCAGTCGTCCGCCCGTACCGTGGTCGATTACCGACATGAGCATCTCCAGCATCTTGTATGCGCTCTCTTCGCTTATCACCTCGTTCATCCTCGGCTGGAAGTTTGTTATCACGTTGCCGTCGCTGTCTTCAATCTTCGACACGAAGATGGGCGATGTGTGTATGCCGTGGTTGGCGAAGGTGGTGTATGCGCTCACCATCTCGCATACCGAAGCCTCGTTAGGTCCCAGACAGAGCACTAAAGAGGGGTATATGCCATAGGTGTTTATTCCGAAGTCGCGCAGTATCCGCAGGAAGTCCTGAGGGTTTATCCTGCTCATCAGCTCTGCCGACACCCAGTTGTTCGACATCGTGAGCGCCCATTTCAGCGTCACCATCTGTCCCACTCTGGCGTGGGAGCTGTTGCGTGGAGCCCAGTTGCCGAAGCGCTTGGGAGAGTTTCTAACAACGTCGCATGGCGACATGCCGTTAGACATCGACAGGGCGTAGAGGAATGGCTTGATGGTGGAACCCACCTGGCGTCGTCCCTGTGTCACCATGTCGTATTTGAAGTGGTTGAAGTCTATTCCTCCCACATACGCCTTCACGGCTCCCGTGCGTGGGTCCATGCTCATGAATCCGGCTCTGAGGAACGACTTCACGTAGCGTATGGAGTCCATAGGCGACATGATGGTGTCTATGTCGCCGCGATAGGTGAACACGGTCATTTCCGTAGGCTTCTGGAAAGCCTCTCTTATTTCCTCCTCTGTGGCTCCGTGGGCCTTCATCATCCTGTATCTGTCGCTCTGCCGCATCGAGCGGTCGAGTATCGCCTTCACCTCTGATGGCTTCAGGTTGGTGGTGAAGGGGGCGTTCTTCTTGAGTCTGTTCTCCTTCTTGAATTCAGGCTGGAGGAATCCTCCCACGTGTTTGCGCACAGCCTCTTCGGCATATTTCTGCATCCTGGAGTCGAGGGTGGTGAAGATTTTCAGACCGTCGGTATACACATTGTATGGTTCGCCGTTCTTCTTCACGTTCTTGTTGCACCATCCATACAGAGGGTCTGTCTCCCATGCCAGCGAGTCGATGCTGTATTGCACGAGGTTCCACGACGGGTATTTGCTCCTTTCCGGTTTCTTTGCCATCATGTATTGGCGCAGGAATTCGCGGAAATACGTTGCTATGCCGTCTTTGTGGTCGGAGCGCTTGAAGTTGAGGGCCAGCGGCTTCTCCGTAGCCATGAGGTATTCGCCGCGGGTTATCTTTCCAGCCTTGAGCATCTGTCCGAGCACCACGTTGCGTCTCTCTCGGCATCTGTCGGGATAGCGCACGGGGTTGAAGAACGAGGGGTTCTTGCAGAGTCCTATCAGTGTGGCGGCCTCTTCGAGCTTGAGGTCTTTTGGCTCCTTGCTGAAATACACGTTTGAGGCGTTCTTTATTCCCACGGCGTTGTGAAGGAAGTCGAAATAGTTGAGATACATGGTTATTATCTCCTCCTTGGTGTAGTATTTCTCCAGCTTTATGGCTATCACCCATTCTATGGGCTTCTGCAGCAGTCGTTCCGATGTGCTCTCTGCCGTGTTTGAATAGAGCTGCTTGGCGAGCTGCTGTGTGATTGTAGAGCCTCCTCCTGCGCTGGTCTGTCCCAACACACCTCTTTTAATAATAGCACGTCCGAGGGCTATGAAGTCTATTCCCGAATGTTCGTAGAAGCGTTCGTCCTCTGTAGCCACCAGTGCCTTTACGAGATATGGCGACAGGTTGTCGTAGTCTACATGTATTCTGTTCTCCTGGTTCATGTTGTAGGTTCCCATCAGCTTGTTGTCAGCCGTATACACCTGTGAGGCGTATTTGCTGATAGGGTTCTGAAGGTCTTCCACGTCGGGCATGTATCCGATCCATCCGTTCCATATCGCTATGAAGGCTATAAGGGACGCGAGAGTGACGCAGCCGAGCGCCGCCCACAGGAAATGTATCAATGCTCTTCTCATTTTCTTTTTTTCTTCGTTTTCTTGTCTTTTGTTTCAGATGGAGTATCATGCGCATATACGTCAGCCGTGTATTGATGTCATATCATGCGCATGCCAATTATGTTATATCCTTGCAAAGATAATGAAATTAAGCCAACGAGTTAAGAATAATCCCTCTTTTATGTCTTAAATGTAGTTATATTCGTCAAAAAACATAATTTTTCCACTCTTTGAAAGGTTAAATTAAAAATATTGTTTAACTTCGCAGTCGATAAATATAAACACAATTCATTTTATGGAAAAACATGATTTTGTAACCATTGCCGATTTGTCGAAAGAGAAAATAATGTATCTGATGAATATGGCACAGGCGTTCGAAATGCATCCTAACCGTGAGATTCTCAAAGGCAAGGTAGTAGCCACACTCTTCTTCGAGCCGTCCACCAGGACAAGGCTCAGCTTCGAGACGGCAGCCAACCGACTGGGAGCGCGTGTGATAGGATTTTCAGACGCCAAGGTTACGAGCGCTACCAAGGGCGAGACGCTGAAAGACACAATCCTCATGGTGTCTAACTATGCAGACGTCATCGTGATGCGCCACCATATCGAAGGCGCCGCCCAGTATGCCTCAGAAATAGCTCCCGTTCCTATCGTAAACGCAGGTGACGGCGCTCACCAGCATCCATCACAATGTCTGCTCGACCTGTATTCAATCTACAAGACACAGGGAACCCTCGAGAACCTGAACATATACCTCGTGGGCGACCTGAAATACGGACGTACCGTGCATTCTCTCATCATGGCGATGAGACATTTCAACCCTACGTTCCATTTCATAGCCCCAGAGGAGCTGGCGATGCCCGAGGAATACAAACTGTATTGCAGACAGCACGGAATAAAGTATATCGAGCACACAGACTTCAACGAAGACGTGATAGCAGGGGCTGACATCATATATATGACACGAGTGCAGAAGGAGCGCTTCTCAGACCTCATGGAGTATGAGAGAGTGAAAGACGTGTATATCCTGAAGAACGACATGCTCGGCAAGGCGAAAGAGAACATGAAGATCCTGCATCCGCTGCCGAGAGTGAACGAGATAGCATACGACGTGGACGAGAACCCACATGCATACTACATCCAGCAGGCACAGAACGGACTATATGCCAGAGAGGCGATACTCTGCGACGTGCTGGGCATAAGCCTCGAAGAAGTGGAGGCAGACACAACGATAATAAAATAAACAAAGTCTTATGATGAGCAAGAAAGAAAGACTCGTGGCCGCTATAGAGAACGGCACCGTCATCGACCATATACCGGCAGAGAAAACCTATGCCGTGGCAACGCTGCTGGGACTGCAGAAGCTTCAGACACCGGTTACCATAGGATACAACTACCCGTCGAAGAAACTCGGGAAAAAGGGTATCATAAAGATAGAAGACAAATTCTTCACCGACGAGGAAATCTCACGCCTCTCAGTGGTGGCGCCAAACGTGGTGCTCAACGTGATAAGAGACTACGAGGTGGTGGAGAAGAAGAAAGTGGTGACACCTGACACGCTGAAAGGTATCGTGAGATGCAACAACCCTAAATGCATCACAAACAATGAGCCGATGAGCACCATCTTCCATGTGATTGACAAGAACAGCGGCATAATTAAATGTCACTACTGCGACAAGGAGCAGGTGATAAGCGAGGTGAAACTCGTCTGACCTGAAGGAAGGCCTTCTTCAACATGGATTTTACAGACAACTAATATTCATCTTAAATATTTGTACATATGAAAAGAGACCAAGAGATTTTCGATTTGATTGAGAGAGAACACCAGCGTCAGCTCAAGGGTATGGAACTTATCGCATCTGAAAACTTCGTCAGCGACGAGGTGATGCAGGCAATGGGTTCGTGGCTTACGAACAAATACGCTGAGGGTTACCCGGGAAAGAGATATTACGGCGGTTGCGAGGTCGTTGACGAAGTTGAAACACTCGCCATCGAGAGAGTCAAGAAACTCTTCGGAGCAGAGTATGCCAACGTGCAGCCTCACTCCGGAGCACAGGCAAACGCCGCCGTGATGCTGGCTGTATTGAAGCCCGGAGACACTTTCATGGGACTTAATCTCGCTCATGGCGGACACCTCTCACATGGTTCGGCAGTAAATACATCGGGAATACTCTACAATCCGATAGGCTATAACCTGAACAAGGAAACAGGTCGCGTGGACTACGACGAGATGGAGAAGCTCGCTCTCGAGCACAAGCCAAAGCTCATCATCGGAGGTGGTTCGGCATACAGCCGTGAGTGGGACTACAAGCGCATGAGAGAAATCGCCGACAAGGTGGGTGCCATCTTCATGGTTGACATGGCTCACCCGGCAGGACTCATCGCAGCAGGTCTGCTCGATAACCCCGTGAAATACGCTCATATCGTGACCTCTACAACTCATAAGACTCTTCGCGGACCTCGCGGAGGTATCATCCTGATGGGCAAGGACTTCGAAAACCCATGGGGTCTGACAACTCCAAAGGGAGTGGTGAAGATGATGAGCCAGCTGCTCAACAGCGCCGTCTTCCCAGGACAGCAGGGCGGTCCGCTGGAGCATGTCATCGCAGCAAAGGCAGTGGCGTTCAACGAGGCATTGCAGCCTGAGTTCAAGGAGTGGGCTCTGCAGGTGAAGAAGAACGCAGCAAAGCTCGCCGAAGAGCTCATAAAGCGCGGATTCGCCATCGTGAGCGGCGGTACTGACAACCACAGCATGCTCGTAGACCTGCGCACAAAGTATCCTGATCTCACCGGCAAGGTGGCAGAGAAGGCTCTCGTGGCTGCCGACATCACCGTGAACAAGAACATGGTGCCGTTTGATACCCGCAGCGCATTCCAGACTTCCGGTATCCGTCTGGGAACTCCTGCCATCACCACACGTGGTGCAAAGGAAGACCTGATGGTGAAGATAGCCGAATTCATCGAGGAAGTGCTCAACGACCCTGAGAACGAAGCCGTGATAGCGTCTGTACGCCAGCGCGTTAACGACGTGATGAAGGATTATCCTTTGTTCGCATATTAATATACACACAACGGGTCATCAGACCCCTTGATTCTGTATTTGTGGATAAAAGATGAGGGAGCATCCTTCGTCAGCTTAATCCATAGAGGATCGCATCCGCAAGACACATAATAATAAAAAGACTATCTGTCTGGTCGTTGCCGGGCGGTTAGTCTTTTTTTCTTTATAGCTGTGTCAGAGGCATACCGTTCCAGCCCATTGCCAACTGTCTCTTTATCTTGCCGAAGTAGCCTCTTTGTGTTGTCTTAACAACCTCCTTAGCCTGCTTATATTACCTCTTTATATATGTGATGAACCGCATTGTGTTACTCAAACCTATCGGTAATTAGGGCTTGCCTGTATTTCAGATTATCAGAAGAGAGGATTTTGTTTGGCATTCTCATCTCATCGTATTTCGTTTTGGCATTGTTTTTGTATAAACATGGTCAGAAAACAAACATTCAAAGTAAAAGGTTAAAAATTAAATATTATGACACAGAAAGGAAATATTGGAGTAACAACCGAGAACATCTTCCCGGTGATCAAGAAATTTCTCTATTCAGACCATGAGATATTCCTGCGTGAGATGGTGAGCAACGCCGTGGATGCTACTCAGAAATTAAAGACTCTCTCTGAGAGAGGCGAGTTCAAAGGAGAGATGGGCGACCTGACAGTTCGCGTGTCTCTCGATGCGGAGAAGGGAACGCTGACAATCAGTGACCGTGGTATCGGAATGACAGAAGAGGAGATTGACAAATATATCAACCAGATCGCAT
Organism: Prevotella pectinovora; assembly: GCF_041323955.1. NCBI lineage: Bacteria > Pseudomonadati > Bacteroidota > Bacteroidia > Bacteroidales > Prevotellaceae > Prevotella > Prevotella pectinovora. Next base: position 1,239,869 of record NZ_JBGLIV010000001.1, on the reverse strand, counting down.
TCTCGGGAGTGACCGACTTCCTCGACAAATACAAGGACAACGCAAATGCCATCATCGGACACTTCGGATTGGGTTTCTACAGCTCTTTCATGGTGAGCAAAAAGGTGGAAATCGTGACACGAAGCTGGAAAGACGGTTCGAAAGCCGTGAAATGGAGCTGCGACGGAAGCCCTGAGTTTGAGATATCCGACGCTGAGAAGGAAGACCGCGGAACGGACATCATCCTTCATATCGACGACGACTGCAAGGAATTCCTCGAGAAAGGACGCATACAGGCACTGCTCGACAAATACTGTAAGTTCCTGCCAGTACCCGTGGCATTCGGCAAGAAGACAGAATGGAAAGACGGCAAGCAGGTGGATACCGACGAGGACAACATCATCAACGACATGGAGCCGCTATGGACAAAGACACCAAGCACAATCTCTGACGAGCAGTATAAGGAGTTCTACCGCAAGCTATATCCGATGCAGGACGAACCTCTGTTCTGGATACACCTCAACGTGGATTATCCGTTCAATCTCACGGGTATACTCTATTTCCCGAAGATAAAGTCGAACATCGACCTGCAGCGCAACAAGATACAGCTATACTGCAACCAGGTGTTCGTGACAGACCAGGTGGAAGGCATCGTGCCGGAATTCCTCACCTTGCTACATGGAGTGATCGACTCTCCGGACATCCCGCTCAACGTGAGCCGCAGCTATCTGCAGAGCGACCGCGACGTGAAGAAGATCTCGACATACATCACAAAGAAGGTGGCTGACCGACTGAACGGAATCTTCAAGGATGACCGCAAGGACTTCGAGAAGAAATGGGACGACCTGAAGCTCTTCATCAACTATGGAATGCTCTCGCAGCCGGACTTCTACGACCGCGCCAAGGACTTCACACTGCTCAAGGACGTAGACGGCAAATACTTCACGACAGAAGAATACAAGACGCTCATCAAGGACGCACAGACCGACAAGGACGGCACACTCATCTATCTCTATGCCACCGACAAGGACGAACAGTATTCATACATAGAGGCTGCCAAGGCAAAGGGCTACAGCGTGTTGCTGCTTGACGGACAACTCGACACGCCATGCGTGAACATGTTTGAGCAGAAATGGGAGAAGTCGCGCTTCACACGTGTAGACAGCGACATCGTGGAGAGACTCATCGTGAAGGAAGACCTCAAGAAGACTGACCTGACGCAGGAGCAGACTGACATTCTGTCAGCTACCTTCCGCACCCAGCTGCCACATCTCGACCATATCGAGTTCAACGTGGAGACTGGTGCCCTGGGAGAGAACGCACAGCCGGTAGTGATAACCCAGAACGAGTATATGCGCAGAATGAAGGACATAAGCAAATTCCAGAGCGGAATGAACTTCTATGCCCAGATGCCAGACGCCTACAGCATCGTGCTCAACACAGACCACAGACTCGTGAAGGCGGTGCTCGAAAAGAGCGAGAAGGAATGTGAAGAGGAGCTCAAACCTGTAGTGGCAGAGATAAAGGGACTCCAGGCACGTTTCGCAGCTCTAGGCGAGGCTCGCAAGGCAAAGAAGCCGGAAGAGGTGACACAGGAGGAGAAAGACGACATGACGGCTACCGAAAAGAAACTCAGCGATGAGCGCGCAAAGAAGGAGCAGATTGTGGCAGCACACGCCAAAGAAAACAAGGTGGTACACCAGCTCATCGACCTTGCTCTGCTGCAGAACGGAATGCTAAAGGGCGAGGCGCTTGACTCCTTCATCAAGAGATCGGTAGAGATAATCTGATGATGCCGACTCCTTCATCAAGAGATCTGTAGAGAGATTTCCTGATGATGAGATAACAGATATGACCGGGAATGTAAAGACCCGGATATATAACCGGATGACGGGCAATCAAGGAATTAGAACTTGGTTGCCCGTCTTTTTCCGTTTTGCCCTGACAGAGGTTTCTGATCCTAATTTGTCATTAGGGTCTTGATTGGGATTTTTATGCCTATCTTTTATCCCAAATCGGTCGTTAGGGCTTGCTTGGATTTTGATTTTTAGAAGAGTGGATTTTGGTTGGCTTTTAATGAGTAATAGCAAGCTATTGCGAATTAAAAACGGACAAAAGACGCCTTATAAAAAGCAAAAGACTGCAAGCAGTTATAAAATATCACATTTAACGGCCTAATGACCGTTTTGGGTTTATATGGCCTCGTCTGGGATTTTTATGCCGGTCATTTATTAGGGCTTGCCGTGATTTTGAATACTTGATGTCTGGCGAAAGTTGATAATTGTCAAGTATAAACACCGATATTTGTTAACGACATAGAAAAAGGAACAGAAAATTAACTTTTATCCATTGCCAAATGCTAAATATAGGATATATTTGCGTCATGAAGAAAAAAACGATATGGTTGATTGCTGGCGTGATGGGATTTTCATTCCTCGCTCTGCTCTTCCTTCAGCTCACATACATGGATGCCATGATAAAGATGAAGAAGGAGCAGCTCGACGAGTCGGTGAACAAAGCCCTCTATCAGGCAGCCCGGAATCTGGAACTCAACGAAACCCTGAAGTATCTGGAAAAGGAGGTGAACGAAACGGAGAGGCGCGCATATAAGAGCGACTCCGTGGGGACACGCTCCGGACATCCGGACGGTACCGTGCAGCACAGCCACCAATATGCCGTGGCAGACAAGAACGGAAACGTGTATTCATCGTTCGAGCTCAAGACCATAACGATGAGACCCGCCTCGATGCCGAAGGCGATGATACTGAGAAGCGACAAGAACTCCATCTCGGAAGCCACGAAATCCATGAGGGAGATAATAAAAAACAGATATGTCTATCAGAAGGCTTTGCTCGACGAGGTGGTATACAATATCTTATACACGGCTTCAGACAAGCCTCTGAAAGAGAGGGTTAACTTCAAACTGCTCGACCAGGACTTGAAGACGGAGCTGATGAACAACGGAGTGAGCATCCCGTATCATTTCACGGTTTCAACGCAGGACGGAAGAGAGCAATACAGATGTCCCGACTATAGCGACGAGGGAGAGGAATACAGCTACTCTCAGACACTATTCAGAAACGACCCGCTCAACAAGTCGGGCATCGTGAGGATACATTTCCCCGACATGGACAACTACATCTTCAGCAGCGTGAAGTTCATGATACCGTCGATAGCATTCACCATAGTGCTTCTCATCACATTCATATTCACCATCGTGGTGATATTCAGACAGAAGAGGTATACGGAGATAAAGAACGACTTCATAAACAACATGACCCATGAGCTGAAAACGCCTATCAGCAGCATTTCGCTCGCGGCACAGATGCTATCTGACGATACCGTGACGAAGAGCCCGGTGATGATGAAACATCTGGGAGGAGTGATAAACGACGAGTCGAAGAGACTGAGATTCCTCGTGGAGAAAGTGCTGCAGATGTCGATGTTCGACCGCAAGAAGGCGATCTTCAAGAAGAAAGAACTCGATCTGAATGACCTGGCAGAGAATGTGGCAAACACGTTCACATTGCGTGTGGAGCATACGGGCGGACACATACAGACACAGCTCAACGCAAAAGAGCCGACGATATATGTGGACGAGATGCATTTCACCAACGTGATATTCAATCTGCTCGACAACGCCGTGAAATACAAGCATCCGGACCGACCAGTGGAGCTGATGATAAAATCATGGAACGAGGGCGGTAGGCTGTATCTCTCCGTGAAAGACAACGGCATAGGACTCAAGAAGGAGAACCTGAAGAAGATATTCGAGAAGTTCTACAGAGTGCATACGGGAAATGTGCATGACGTGAAAGGTTTCGGACTCGGACTTGCATACGTGAAGAAAATCGTGGAACTCCACAAGGGAGAGATTCACGTGGAGAGCGAAAGGGGAAAAGGAACCACGTTCATCATCTCGCTGCCCGAGATAAAAAGCGGAAAACAGACAGGAGCCGACGAGTGATCAACACTATTGCAGTATACCCCTGCAACATCGGACAGACAATGTAGAAACGGATTCTGAAAAAGGAAACGGATTCTGAAACAAGTGAAACACTAATATTCAACAAAAAGAATACTAATATAAAAATATATGATTATGGACGACAAGCTTAAGATTTTGCTTTGCGAGGACGATGAGAACCTCGGAATGTTGCTTCGTGAATATCTGCAGGCCAAAGGCTATGCAGCAGAACTCTGCCCCGACGGGGAGGCTGGCTACAAGGCTTTCATGAAGACAAAGTTTGACATCTGCGTTCTCGACGTGATGATGCCAAAGAAAGACGGATTCACACTGGCACAGGAAATCAGACAGGGCAGCCCGGACATGCCTATCATCTTCCTCACAGCCAAGACGCTGAAGGAGGATATACTGGAGGGTTTCAAGATTGGTGCCGACGACTATATCACGAAGCCTTTCTCAATGGAGGAACTGGTGTTCCGTATTGAGGCTATACTCAGACGCGTTCGCGGAAAGAAGAACAAGGAGAACACGCTGTATCATATCGGCAGATTCACCTTCGACACACAGAAGCAGCTGCTCACCATCGGCGAGAAGCAGACCAAGCTCACCACGAAAGAGAATGAGCTGCTCGCTCTGCTCTGCAGTCATGCCAACGAGATTCTGCAGCGTGACTTTGCCCTGAAGACTATCTGGATTGACGACAACTATTTCAACGCCCGCTCGATGGACGTATACATCACAAAGCTGCGCAAGCATCTGAAGGATGACGACCAGATTGAAATCATAAACATCCACGGCAAGGGATATAAGCTCATCACTCCGGAAGAGGAGTAATTTCTCTCGTAGGTGCAAATAATTACGGGTAGCCTAAGTATTCTGTCTGACTTATCGGCCATGAATGCTTTGACTACCCGTCTTTTTTATTTGTGCAAGACTATTTGTCTTGTTTGGAATCTTTGTTAGTTTTATTGGCAGATGGCTTTCTCCTGCGTTTATGTGGTTTCTTGTTGTTCGTCACCGGTGCATTGGATTTGTTTGTTTCCAGTATTTGAGAATTTTCAGGAGCATTGGTCACAATGGTTTCCTTGGTTTTTTTGCTTTTCCTTTTGTCTGAATTCCTTCCGCCGCCTTTGCCTTTGGGAGCATCATTACGCTTGACGTTGTTCCTTCCTCTTTGACCATTATTTCTTCCTCTTGTCTTGCTGCCTCGACCGTTTCTTGCCGGACGGTTCATCTTCTTGTATTCCGGTCCCTTGCCGATATAGTCGGGCAGAGGGAGTTTCTCTATCGTGCGACCGAGGAATTCTTCAATCTTCATGAAGTCGCCCACTTCAAGACCGCGCACGAGCGTTATCGCCTTGCCGTCGCGGTTTGCCCTTGCCGTGCGTCCCACTCGGTGTACGTAGTCTTCCACATCGCGTGGCACGTCGAAATTTATGACCATTGATATGTCGTCGATGTCGATGCCTCGAGCCACGATGTCGGTAGCCACGAGCACGTCGGTCTGTCCGCTCTTGAAACGGTACATCACTTCGTCACGCTGCGCCTGTTCGAGGTCTGAATGCATCTCGCAGCTGTTTATGCCCAGACGAAGCAGTTCGCGGTTTATCTCCTTCACCTTCAGTTTGCTGCTTGAGAAGATGATTATCCTCTGCTGCTCTTCGTTCTTGAATATCTCCTGCAGCACCTTTATCTTCTGGTTCTCATGACACACGTATGCTGCCTGATGAATCTTTTCTGCCGGTTTGCTTACCGCCAGCTTCACCACGGTAGGGTTCTTGAGGAGCGTTTTCGCCAGCTGCTCTATCTTTGGCGGCATAGTGGCAGAATACATGATGGTCTGGCAGTCGTCTGGCAGCAGCTTGGCGATGTTCATGATGTCTTCAGAGAAGCCCATGTCGAGCATTCTGTCAGCCTCGTCGAGCACGAAGAATGCGCAGCGGCTGAGGTCTATGTTTCCCATCGTGATGTGGCTTATGAGTCGTCCTGGAGTCGCTATTATCACGTCGGCCCCGAGCTTCATTCCTTTAGCCTCCTGGTAGTAGCGGTTGCCGTCGTTGCCTCCGTATACGGCAACGCTGTTCACGTCGCTCATATAATACGAGAAGCCTTGCATAGCCTGGTCTATCTGTTGTGCCAGCTCTCGCGTAGGACTCATGATGACGCAGTTTATGGCATCCTTGGGGAACCCTCCGTCGTCGAGCATGCTGAGGATAGGGAGCAGGTAGGCTGCCGTCTTTCCCGTGCCTGTCTGTGCCACGCCCAGCAGGTCGTGTCCGTCGAGGATGGGTGGTATACATTGTTCCTGTACGGGTGTGCAGGTGGTGAAGTTCATATCGTCGAGAGCGTCAAGAGTGTTGTCGCTCAAATCCAAATCGTAGAAATCCATATCGTTGTTATTCTAAAAACTTTTCTTTATTGTTATCAGTTATATGCTTTCGCTTTTTGTTATCAGTTGGGTGCTTTCGCACTTTGTTTTTATCAAGTAAGGTGCTTTCGCACTTTATGATTATCAGTTAGGTGCCTTGCGGTAGCAGAAGTATGCCACCACGGCGAATATGATGTTCGGTATCCATGCCGCGAGCATAGGCGGTGTGTCTGCCTGTATGGCGAATGTAGCCGATACTGTCTGAAGCATGATGTAGCCGAAGCTCAGAGCCAGTCCGATTCCCAGATACATTCCCATTCCGCCTTTTCTCTTGCGTGAGGATAGCGAGAGTCCGATGGTGGTGAGGATGAATGAGGCAAAGGAGGTGGCTATGCGCTTGTGGTATTCCACTTCGTATTGCACTACGTTGCTTGATCCTCTGTCTATCTGCTTGCTGATGTATTCCTTCAGCTGAGGGCTGGTGAATGTTTCCTGCTGGCCTTTGGAGAACACGAGGTCAGTCGGCTCCATCATTATCACGGAGTCTCTCTGCATTCCGTTGGTTATCTTTTCGCGCATTCCCTGCAGTTTGCGCAGCCGCCAGTTGGTGAGTTTCCAATGGTATTTGCTGTCGGAGATTGTGTCGTATTGTATTTCGCTGGCTGTTAGATGGCTCACGAGCTTTTTGTTCTCGAATTTGTCTAGGCAGAATCCGTAGCCCTTTTTCAGTTCGTTGTCGTAATGCTGTATGTAGGCTATGACGCCTCTGCCCACCTGCAGCTGCACGTTGTCGGCCGACGTGTTCTTCTTCTTGTTCTTATACATCGTCTCGAAATTCTGTCTCACGATGGTGCCTTTGGGGATGATGTAGGAACCGAGATAGAATGTGAGGACCGAGATTATCAAAGCCGAAATCATATATGGCCTCATCAGTCGCTTGAAGCTTACTCCTGCTGCCAGCATTGATATTATCTCTGAGTTGCCTGCCAGTTTGGAGGTGAAGAAGATTACGGCTATGAATACGAAGAGCGGACTGAAGAGGTTTGCGAAATATGGCACGAAGTTCATGTAGTAGTCGAAGACTATCGCCTTGAGGGGTGCATGATACTGTGCGAACTTTGCCAGATTCTCGTTGATGTCGAAGACTATCGAGATGGATATGATGAGAAGTATGGAATAAATGTATGTTCCTATGAACTTCTTTATTATATACCAGTCGAGAATCTTGATGTAGCGGCGTGGGTTGATGAAGCGTAGCCAGCTCATGTGCTCTCCCAGCCACTTTAGACGGGAGGTGAGAGGATGGTCCGTTTTCTGCATGCGCTGCTTGAATCTGGTAGCCAAAGATTTGATGCTCATTTGCTTTTTCTTTTACATTTGTTTTTTTTACGCGTCTTCCTTGTCGTTTATAAGTGCGTCTTGCCAGACCGCCTTTATACGCGTCTTCCCAGATTGTCTATTACTGAGCGCTTCCATGCCACGAAGTCGCCCTGCTCGATATGGTGTCTGGCATCGGTAACGAGGCGCAGATAGAAGCTCAGGTTGTGTATGCTTGCGATTTGCATAGCCAGCAGCTCCTGGGCTTTGAAGAGGTGGTGCAGATAGGCTTTGGAGTGAAGTCTGTCGATGTCGCAGCCGTCGGGGTCGATGGGGGAGAAGTCGTTTTCCCATTTCTTGTTGCGCATGTTCATTGTGCCGTCGTAGGTGAAGAGCATGGCGTTGCGGCCGTTTCGTGTCGGCATCACGCAGTCGAACATGTCCACACCTCTTTCTATCGCCTCGAGGATGTTCTGAGGTGTGCCCACGCCCATGAGATATCTCGGCTTGTCTTTCGGCAGTATCTCGTTCACGGTCTCTATCATCTCATACATCACTTCTGTGGGTTCTCCCACAGCGAGTCCGCCGATGGCATTGCCGTCGGCTCCCTTGTCGGCAACATGCTTCGCTGCTTCGCGGCGCAGGTCCTTGAAGGTGCAGCCCTGCACGATTGGGAACAGAGACTGTTCGTAGCCGTAGAGAGGCTCGGTCTCGTTGTAGCGTTTCACGCATCTGTCGAGCCAGCGTTGGGTCAGTCCGAGACTCTTCTTGGCATATTGGTAGTCGCTCTCGCCCGGAGGGCATTCGTCGAATGCCATCATAATGTCGGCTCCGATTATCCTTTCGGTGTCCATCACGTTTTCAGGGGTGAAGAAATGTTTCGATCCGTCGATATGTGAACGGAACTCGCAGCCTTCTTCTTTCAGTTTTCTGATTCCCGTGAGGGAGAACACCTGGAATCCTCCGCTGTCTGTGAGTATGGGGCGGTCCCAGGTGTTGAATTTGTGTAGTCCGCCTGCCTTTTGCAGCGTGTCGAGTCCTGGACGAAGATAGAGGTGGTAAGTGTTGCCGAGTATTATCTGTGCCTTTACCTGCTCTCTGAGTTCGCTGAAATGGAGTCCTTTCACGCTGCCGCATGTACCTACAGGCATGAAGATGGGTGTCTTTATCTTGCCGTGGGCGGTAGTTATCGTACCGGTGCGTGCGTCGCTTGCTGGATCGGTATGTTCTAATTCGAATGTCATTTTCTTTTTGATATTCTTTCTGTTGCTGTTGTTGTATTATTCATGTTAGGGAAAGGCGGTTGTGGATGCTTGTTTCATTTGTCGGTCTTTCCCTTTTCTTCTATCGTGAATTTCGTCGGGTTGTCCACGAGTTCGTCTGTCAGGGCGAAGTCCCACACGTCGAGCACGTTCTCCACATAGTGGAATGAAAGTCCTTTCAGATACATGTCGGGTATTTCTTCGATGTCTTTCCTGTTTTCCCTGCACATCACGATATCTGTTATGCCTGCTCTTTTGGCTGCCAGTATTTTCTCCTTTATTCCTCCAACGGGAAGCACCTTGCCGCGCAGCGTTATTTCTCCTGTCATGGCAGTGTTCTTTCTCACCTTGCGTTGTGTGAGGGCTGAGGCGATGGATGTGGCTATCGTTATGCCGGCAGAAGGGCCGTCTTTTGGAGTCGCTCCTTCCGGCACGTGGATGTGTATGTTCCAGTTGTCGAAGATGCGGTAGTCTATTCCGAGCACGTCGGAGTGTGACTTCACGTATTCAAGTGCGAGCATAGCCGACTCTTTCATCACGTCGCCAAGGTTGCCGGTAAGCGTGAGCTTGTTGCCGTTGCCTTTGCTGAGGCTTGTCTCGATGAAGAGGATTTCTCCTCCCACGCTGGTCCATGCCAGTCCGGTTACCACTCCCGCATAGTCGTTGCCTTGGTATATGTCGCGATAGAAAGGCGGTTTGCCGAGCAGGGATTCTATCTCCTTCGGCGTGATGCGCGAGAACGGGAGTTCTCCCTTGCTTGCTTTCATGAATGCGAGTTTGCGAAGCGCCTTGTTTATCTGGATTTCGAGTTGGCGCACTCCGCTCTCTCTCGTATACTGTTCGATGATCTTTTCTGTGGCCTGCTTGGTGAACGAGAGGCGCTGGTCGCCAAGACCGGTGTTGTCTTTCTCTTTGGGTATGAGGTGGCGCTTGGCTATCTCTTCTTTTTCCTCTGTGATATAGCCGCTTACCTCGATTGTCTCCATGCGGTCGAGCAGAGGGCGCGGGATGGTGTTCAGGTCGTTTGCAGTAGCGATGAACAGTACTTTCGACAGGTCGTAGTCCACATCGAGGTAGTTGTCATGGAAAGCGTTGTTCTGTTCTGGGTCGAGTACTTCGAGAAGAGCCGACGAGGGATCGCCGTTCACGGTGTTCTGCGTTATCTTGTCGATTTCGTCGAGGATGAAAACGGGGTTGGAAGCTCCTGCCTTCTGGATGTTCTTGATGATTCTTCCTGGCATCGCACCAATGTATGTGCGGCGATGACCGCGGATTTCCGACTCGTCGTGAAGACCTCCAAGCGACACCCTGACGTATTTTCTGCCCATTGCCTTGGCGATGCTCTTGCCAAGACTTGTCTTGCCCACTCCTGGAGGACCGTAGAGGCAGAGGATTGGCGACTTGAAATCTCCTCGCAGACTCAATACGGCGATGTATTCCAGGATGCGTTCCTTCACTTTTTCCATCCCGTAGTGGTCGGTATCAAGAACTTTCCTTGCCCTGTTCAGGTCAAGGTCGTCGATGGTGTATTCGTTCCAGGGAAGTGAGACGAGAGTCTGCAGATATGTAAGCTGCACGCTGTATTCCGGACTCTGCGGGTTGAGCAGGTCGAGTTTGTCGAGTTCCTTCTTGAAGACCTTCTCCACGTCGTCGTTCCATGCTTTCTTTTGGGCTTTGTCGAGCAGTTCCTTGCGTTCTGGCTGCCCGTCTTCGTTTCCGAGTTCTTCCTTAATGTTCTTGATCTGCTGCTTGAGGAAATATTCGCGTTGCTGTTCGTCGAGGTCTTCCCGGGTTTTAGAACGTATGTTCTGCTTGAGCTCCAGGAGCTGAAGCTCACGGTTTATTATCTTGAGCATGGCGAACACCCTGTCTTTGATTGAGTCCAGATAGATGAGCTCTGCCTTTTCCTCGATGGAGAAGGGCAGGGTGGCGCAGATCACGTTTGTGAGGAGATATCTGTTAGAGATATTCTTCATGGCGAAGGATGCTTCATCCGGGATGTCGTCATTGCCCATGATGAACTGTATGCTCTTCTTCTGCAGGTCTTCCACCGCAGTAGCGTATTCCTTGTCGTCCTCGTCGGCCATTGTCTCAGAGGCTTGGCTGGCATGGCCTTTGAGATATGGGCGCCGCTTGGTGATGTCGTCCAGACGGCATCTGCCGAGTCCCTGTATGATTGCCGTGCTGTTGCCGCCACCTCCAGGGAATTCAAGCACCTTTATGAGTTTGCCGTAAACTCCATATTCATAAAGATCGTTTGCCGTAGGACTTTCCTGCTCCATGTCTTTCTGGCAGAAAACGGCGAAGATCTGATTGCCTTTCTTCTTGCTGCCTACGGCTTTGATGAGTTTCTTGCTCGTTTCCCTGCCCACCAGTATGGGGGAAACGACACCAGGAAACATCATGAGGTTGCGTGTTGCCAATATAGGTATTTCTCCTTCGGGGTGATCCTTGAACAATTCTTTGATGTCACCATCGAAATCTGCTATCATTGAAATACCATTTCCTATTTTTGCATTCATATAAGTTATTGTCGGTCTCTATTTTAAATAATTTTGAAAATCTGTATCTGTAATTTTGGAAATCCGTCTCTTTATTTATATAATAAGAGGTGCAAAGGTAGTCATTTTTCTTCATTTATATTGTGTGTAAAACCATAAATGCTGAAAACATAAATTATATTAATGCTTTTATAAGTCGTTTTTAATCTTTTTTCTTAAATTTGCATTGGAATGAAATAGAAGAAACTGTCTTTTATATTGCTGATGTCAAATAATTATTTCCAGTTCAAGAAGTTTGTCGTCCGCCAGGACTTATGTGCCATGAAGGTCGGCACAGACGGCACGCTGCTGGGCTCATGGGCTCGTGGCGGCAGGAAAATACTGGATATCGGTACAGGCACGGGGCTTGTGGCGCTGATGATGGCGCAGCGGTTTGAAGATGCTGAACTGTGTGCAGTGGAGATAGACCGCGACGCTCATCTTCAGGCAATGGACAACGTGGAGAACTCGCCTTTCAACGGGAGGATAAAGCTCTTCAACCAGTCTATACAGGATTTCAGCACGGAGTATGCGGATGAGAAATTCGACTCGATAGTATGCAATCCCCCCTTTTATGTCAATTCATTGGGATGTCCCGACGACAAGCGCCATATAGCCCGGCATTCATCATCGCTCCCTTTTGATGTGTTGTTGAGGTCGGTGAAGAATCTGCTTTCAGATGAAGGACGCTTGTCTGTGGTAATCCCTACCGACAGCCATCCCTCTTTTGATGCTGAGGCCCGGATGTCGGGATTCAGATGCTCTCGCTTGTGCCGGATCAGGACCGTGGAAAGGAAGCCCCCCAAGAGGATGCTGCTGGAATATGTCTTGCATGGTGGAATAGAAATGCAGCACGAGGAGCATTGCCTGCAGGATAACGACGGCAGAAGGTCGGAATGGTATTCTGATATTACATCAGAATTCTATGTGCGTTGATACTGTTCCAACATTTCAGATGCCTCCAATCATGCTGATTTCTTCGTTTTGTTTTGTTTTTTTTTGAAAAAATAATTAAGTTTGCAAAAGTTATATATCGGACACAAGATTATATCGTGGGACAAGAAATTGAAGTTAGCAACAGAAATCTAAAATTGAAAATATATGAATAATAACCATCTTGTAATAATGGCCGGTGGAGTTGGCAGCCGCTTCTGGCCGATGAGTACAGCAGAATGTCCTAAGCAGTTCATCGACGTTCTCGGAGTGGGACGTTCTTTGTTGCAGTTGACATACGACCGTTTCGAAACAATCTGTCCGCCAGAGAATGTCTGGGTGGTGACAAACAAGAATTATGCAGAGATAGTGAAACAGCAATTGCCGGAAATACCGGCAAAGAATATCTTGTGTGAACCATGCCGCCGGAATACGGCACCATGTATCGCATACGTAAGCTGGAGAATCAAATCAGCTAATCCTGATGCCAATGTAGTTGTCACTCCGAGTGACCATGTGGTGATGGATGTTCCTGAATTCAAGAGAGTTGTGGGCAATTGCCTGAAATTCACGGCCGAGACGGATTCCATTGTCACTTTGGGAATGAAGGCGACACGTCCGGAGACTGGCTACGGATATATTCAGGCTGATCTGACCTGCTGTTCGCCACGCAACAAGGAAATCTACAGAGTTGATTCTTTCAAGGAAAAGCCTAATTTGGAAACAGCTCAGAAATATATTGCCGAGAGCAGATATTTCTGGAATGCAGGTATCTTCATCTGGAGCGTGAGGACCGTTGTCAACGCATTCAGGATTTACCAGCCTTCATTGGCAAATATATTTGAGAGTATCGCAGACGTGTACGGAACGGAAAATGAGCAGAAGGTGATTGACGAGAGATTCCCGGAGTGTGAAAACATTTCTGTTGACTATGCTATAATGGAGAAGGCGGAAGAGATTTTCGTATGTCCTGCAAGTTTCGGATGGAGCGACCTGGGGACATGGGGCTCTCTCTGGACTCAGACCAAGCATGACCTGATGGGCAACTCATTGATAGGCAATGGCATTTCCACTTTTGAAACTCGTAATTGCATTATCCATACCACAGAGAACAAGCAGGTTGTGGTTCAAGGTCTGGATGGTTATATCGTTGCGGAGAAGGATGGAAGATTGCTGATATGCAAACTCTCTGAAGAGCAAAGGATAAAACAATTCTCAGGACAGAACTGATCTGTTGTGATGATAATCCCCAAATCGGTCATCAGAACGTTTGATTGTCACTAATGACCGATTTGTAATAATCTGTACCAGTATCCGTTCTGGCAAGTTTATGGACTAAGGGTTGAGAGTGTGAGAGTAGGGATGTAAAAACAGGACTACTCTTGCCCAATGCCATTTCTATACTGTATGCAGAATAAAAACAGGGTGTGTAATTCTTGATGAATCAACACACCCTGTTTCTATTTCATTTATAATCCGTTGTCTTTACGTTAGTTTCTTAATTCCGAAACGGTCATTAGACCGTTAAATGGTAGTCTTTTATAACTGTTTGTGCGGTCTTTTGCTTCTCCTAATGACCGATTTTCTTATAGAAACAATCTTGCAGTCTGGTAGACCAATGCAGAAATACACCATGCCGTAGCCGTGGTATATACGGCTGTGAATATAGCCCATTTCCATTTTCCTGACTCGTTCTTTATCGCTACTATCGTAGCCAGGCACGGGAAATACAACAGGACAAACAGCAGATAACAGAATGCTATCAATGGAGTCACCCCGTCTGCCGACATCTTACGGTATAGATTGCTGTATTTTGCCGTGTCCTGGGCTTCATCATCGGCTACTGTCTCATCGCCAGCGTAGAGTACGCCCATCGTGGAAGCCACAATCTCCTTGGCTCCTACACCGGAAATGAGTCCTATTGACAGTTTCCAGTCAAATCCCTGAGGCTTGAACACGGGCTCTACCACTTTTCCTATACTGCCGATATAGCTCTGCTCAAGCTGCTCCTGCTGGTTCAGCTTGTCATTATGCGGGAAATAACCCAATGCCCACACTATTATACTGGCAACAAGGATGATGCCTCCCATCTTTTTCAGATATTGTTTTCCTTTCTCCCAGGTATGGCGCAAGATTGCCTTTGAAGTAGGGAAACGGTAAGGCGGAAGTTCCATCACGAATGGAACGTCCTCGCTCTTCACCAGCCAGCGACTGAACACCTTGCTCATGATTACAGCCACGGCGATGCCTATCACATAGAGAGAAATCATTATCGCGCTGCGGTATTTCAGTGCGAAGAACGTGCTCGTTATCATGATGTATATAGGCAATCTGGCAGAACAGCTCATGAACGGCAATATGAGCATCGTGATGAGGCGGCTCCTGCGGCTTTCGATGGTTCTCGTAGCCATCACGGCAGGCACATTGCATCCGAAGCCCATTATCAGAGGAATGAATGATTTTCCATGAAGCCCCATCTTGTGCATGAGCTTGTCCATGATGAAGGCTGCCCTGGCCATATATCCGCTGTCTTCCATGAATGAAATGAAGGCATAGAGGATGAGTATCTGTGGAAGGAATACTATAACCGAGCCTACACCTCCGATAATGCCGTCTACGAGCATTGCCTTCAGCGGGCCGTCAGACATCGTGTCGCTTATACATCCTCCTAATGCGCCAATCATACTGTCTATCCAGTCCATCGGATATTGTCCTAAGGAGAATGTCACCTGGAACATTATGTACAGAAGCAGGAAGAACAATGGAAAACCAAGATATTTGTTTGTTATGAGCTTATCCAGAGCATGCGTGGTCTGGTAAGTGTCCTCGATGTTTCCTTCCTGATATTCAGCCTCCTTGAGCGCACCATGTATGAAGCCGTATTTCGCGTTCATAATGGCTGTTTCGCTGTCCTCCTTGCACTCTTCCTTTATCCTTACCGCTTCTTTGTCGCGTAGTTTCAGAATCTCATTACCGTTGGGCAGTGTCTTGATAAACTCTTCAGCATGGCTGTCGTTTTCAAGCAACTTGATGGAAAGATATCGTGTGGAGTATTTGTATCGTATCTGTTCGTCTTCCTGTATGAGCTGCTTCACACGGTCAATTCCCTCTTCTATGTCTTTGCCATGATTTATGTGTATGTGTCTGAAGGTGGAATCCTGCCCCTCATACATGTCTATTATGGTCTGGAACAATTCGTCTATACCCCTTCCTGTTCTGAACACGGTAGGAATCATAGGTACTCCCAGGAGATGGCCCAGAACCTTATAGTTGAGCTTGTCGCCCCTTTCCTCAAATTCATCAAACATGTTGAGCGCGCAGACAATCCTTTGGTTCATGTCCACGAGTTGCGTTGTCAGGTAGAGGTTTCTCTCAATATTGCTTGAGTCGATTACATTGATGATAACGTCAGGCGTCTTGTCGATTATCTCACGCCTCACGTATAGTTCTTCAGGGCTGTATGCAGAGAGAGAGTATGTGCCGGGAAGGTCGATGAGGTTGAAGTTATAGCCTTTGTATTCAGCACGTCCTTCTTTGGCGTCTACGGTAACTCCTGAATAGTTGCCCACTCTTTCATGGGCTCCCGAAGCATAGTTGAAGAATGAGGTCTTGCCGCAATTCGGATTGCCCACAAGAGCTACATTGATGATTCTTCGTTTCTTTAGCGCTTCTTCGTGTAGATTGTTGAATTCCGTGTCTTGTTCGTTATTTGAAGCCACGGAGATTCCGTTTCCTTCTGTGGTGTCAGGATTGGCGATGTCTTTGTTTCTCGCTTCGCTCTCTGTGATGATTTCTATCATTGAGGCTTCGGTATGGCGCAAAGACACCTCATATCCCATTATCTTGTATTTAACGGGGTCGTGAAGAGGGGCATTCAGAAGAACCTCTACTTCTTGTCCTTTGATGAAACCCATCTCAACGATTCTCTTGCGAAAACCTCCGTGGCCCAACACCTTTACAATGACGCCTTTCTGTCCGGTGCTTAATTCTGATAATTTCATGATTCTGCTACTGTTACGATAATCCTGTTCGGTGGATTATTTCAATAATGCAAAGGTATAAAAAAAATGGTACAAGTTTTATATGCATAGATTAAAATACATAATAATCGGTACTGCTTGAGCTATATCATACAAGACTTCACATTTCTGAGGCGCGTTAATCTTTGTTGAAGTATTGCTCAAGCTCATTCCTTGTATTTTCGTCATTCTCAGTTATGTAGCGTATGATTCTGCCGTGTTCCATCAATACGATTTTGTTTGATATGTCTACGGTATGCATCAGATTGTGACTACTTATTAATATTGATGCTCCGGTTTCCTTGTTATAGTCAACTAGCAGCTTCTTCAGTATGTTCTGGCTCGTAGGGTCAAGGAAATTGAACGGTTCGTCAAGAATTACAAGCTGGGGAGAATGTATGAGTGATGATATTATTCCGATTTTCTGTTTGTTTCCGGCAGACATGCTCCTTATCAATTTGTTTTGTCCTATGATTTCTCCATTCATGAAAGCGTCGAAACGTTGCAGATGTTCCGACAGTTCTTCTTTTGTTATGTTGCTTATTTTTGCTATGAATTCAAAATATTCTTCAGGAGAAAGATAGTCTATCAAGAAACTTTCATCAATGAATGCTCCTGTATATTTTTTCCATTCTTCATCCACATTGACGTTGGTGCCGTATGTCGATCCGTCTTTCATCCTGAATGTCAGGTGTACTTCACCTTCATCAGGTTTCAGCAAATCGAGCATCAAGCGGAATAGGGTGGTCTTGCCTGCTCCGTTGTTGCCGACAACGCCTAATAACGTATTGTCAGGGATTTCCAATGAGTCTATGTCTACTGCAACTTTGGTTGAAAATGATTTTTTCAGTTTATGAATCTGGATTTCCATAATCAGTCATTTATGGTTTTAGAATTGCGCAATTGAGTTTTGTGAAAAAAGCATTAAGGTGTATCATGGTATATAAATACGCATAGATACACCTTAATTGTCTCATCTTTTATATCGTCTTAAACGAGTCCTTTGCCATGACAGTTCTTGAACTTCTTTCCGCTGCCACAAGGACATGGGTCATTGCGACCGGGAAGCTTGTCTTTTACTATCGGTTCGTGATGCTGTTGGGCAGCCGTTTCCCTTGTGTCATGTTGGGCGGCAGCCTGCTGTGCAGAGTCGTTCAGGTCGACTTTCTCTTCTGTATAGCGCTGGCTTGGCTTGTCAGGAGCCGCTTCCTGCACTTCCTGCTGTTCCATTACCGGAATCTGGGCTCTCATCAATATGCTGACAATCTTGTTGTTCATCTGGTCTACCATATCGTCGAAGAGCTTTACGCTTTCCAGCTTGAAGATCACGAGCGGGTCTTTCTGCTCGTAAGAAGCATTCTGAACGCTGTGTTTCAGCTCGTCGAGCGCACGGAGGTTCTCTTTCCAGCATTCGTCGATGATATGGAGCATGATGGTCTTTTCGAATTCCTTCACCACGCTCTTGCCTTCAGTCTCGTATGCCTCCTTCAGGTTACAAGGTATGTTGTAAACCCTCTTGCCGTCGGCTATAGGCACCATAATGCGCTCATAGATAGCACCCTGCTCTTCATACACCTGCTTTATTACCGGGAATCCGACAGCCTGTATGCGGTCTGTCTTGCGCTTGAAGTCTGCTATAGCCATCTGGAAGGCTTTCTCAGCGAGATTGTTGTGGTTCTCGTTCAGGTATTCAGCTTCGGTGAAAGGACATTCCATAGCGAGAAGTTTCAGGAACTGCTCTTTGCATCCCTCATAATCATGGTTTTCGATTATGTTCACGACTCTATCCCAGATTATGTTGGTTATGTCCATGCCAATGCGTTCACCCATAAGGGCGTGGCGGCGCTTGTCATACACCACAGTACGCTGCTTGTTCATCACGTCGTCATATTCCAGGAGGCGCTTACGGATACCGAAGTTGTTTTCCTCAACTTTCTTTTGTGCCCTTTCGATACTCTTCGACATGAGTGAGCTTTCGATTCTCTCGCCTTCTTTTATACCCATGCGGTCCATGACGCGAGCGATGCGCTCACTTGCAAAAAGACGCATCAGCTTGTCTTCAAGGCTGACGTAGAATACGGAACTTCCAGGGTCGCCCTGACGGCCGGCACGTCCTCTGAGCTGACGGTCTACGCGGCGGCTCTCGTGTCTCTCCGTACCGATGATTGCCAATCCTCCAGCGTCTTTCACTTCCTTAGAAAGCTTGATGTCGGTACCACGGCCAGCCATGTTGGTAGCGATGGTGACAGTCTTGCTGAGACCAGCCTTGGCCACGATGTCGGCCTCGTGCTGATGAAGTTTTGCGTTGAGTACATTGTGAGGAATATGTCTCATCGTGAGCATCTTTGAAAGCAGCTCCGAAATTTCAACTGAGGTCGTACCTACAAGTACCGGACGGCCTTGGTTGATCATTTCCTGTATCTCCTCAATCACGGCATTATATTTCTCTCTTGCTGTCTTGTAGAGTCTGTCGTCGAGGTCCTTTCTCAGTACCGGGCGGTTGGTAGGAATTTCAACCACATCCAGTTTGTAGATATCCCAGAACTCACCTGCTTCCGTGCTTGCAGTACCGGTCATTCCCGAAAGCTTGTGATACATACGGAAATAGTTCTGAAGGGTGATTGTAGCGAATGTCTGTGTGGCCTCTTTCACTTTGACGTGCTCTTTTGCCTCAACAGCCTGATGGAGTCCGTCGCTCCACTGGCGACCCTCCATGATACGGCCAGTCTGCTCGTCCACAATCTTAACTTCTCCGTCCATAACGACATATTCGTCGTCTTTGTTGAACATAGTGTATGCCTTGAGCAGCTGCTGCAAGGTGTGTACTCGTTCGCTCTGTACTGAGTAGTGGTTGAGAAGTTCGTCTTTCTTGTCAAGTCTGTCCTGCTCAGAGAGGTTCTCGTTCTCCAGATTAGAGAGCTGGGTCGTGATGTCTGGCAACACGAACAACTCCTTGTCGTTCACTTCCTTTGCCAGCCATTCCGTTCCCTTGTCTGTAAGGTCAACGGAATTCAGCTTCTCGTCAACGACAAAATACAATGGTTCAACAGCTTCCGGCATGCGGCGGTTGTTGTTCTCCATGTATATCTCTTCAGTCTTCAGCATTCCTGACTTGATGCCGTCTTCAGAGAGATATTTGATGAGTGGCTTGTTCTTTGGAAGGGCCTTATGTGAACGGTAGAGACTCAGGAAACCTTCGTCCATCTTTTTCTGGTCATTGTTCTTCTGACCTTCAGCGATGAGCTGCTTTGCCTCTGAAAGATACTTTGTTGCAAGTTTCCTTTGCACTTCAACCAGTTTCTCTACCAACGGCTGGTATTCCTCAAACATCTGGTCGTCTCCGTTCGGCACCGGACCGGAAATGATAAGTGGTGTACGTGCGTCGTCAATCAATACGGAGTCAACCTCATCGACGATGGCGTAGTTGTGCTTTCTCTGAACGAGGTCGGCTGGAGATAACGCCATGTTGTCGCGAAGATAGTCAAAGCCGAATTCGTTGTTCGTACCGAAAGTGATGTCTGCCTGATATGCATTCCTTCTTTCCTGTGAGTTCGGACGATGCTTGTCGATGCAGTCTACTGAAAGACCGTTGAACTCGTACAATGGACCCATCCACTCCGAGTCACGCTTTGCCAGATAGTCGTTCACGGTTACGACATGCACACCGTTTCCTGTCAGGGCATTAAGGAATACAGGGAGTGTTGCCACGAGGGTCTTTCCTTCACCGGTAGCCATCTCCGCAATCTTTCCCTGATGCAGTACGATACCTCCGAAGAGCTGTACGTCATAGTGCACCATGTCCCATTTGAGGTCGTTTCCACCCGCCATCCAGTGGTTGCTGTAGATAGCCTTGTCGTCTTCGATTCTGACGAAATCCTTTGTAGCTGCAAGTTCACGGTCGAAATCATTTGCAGTAACAACCACTTCGTCGTTCTCGGCAAATCTTCTGGCTGTATCCTTCATGATGCTGAAGGCAACAGGCAGTATCTCGTTGAGCACTACTTCATATTTGTCCAGGACTTCCTTTTCCAACTTGTCTATCTGATTGAAGATTTCCTCTCTCTCATCGATAGGCGTGTCTTCGATTTTAGACTTCAGACCCTTGATCTGTTCCTTTTCATTGGCTACTGCGTCCTGCAATTGTTTCTGCAGTTCTTTTGTGCGTTCTCTCAGCTGGTCGTTTGTGAGAGCTTTGATTTCGGGGTAAGCAGCTTTTACCTTCTCTACGATAGGCTGAATCTGCTTCATATCGCGTGTTGACTTGTCGCCAAAAAGCGATTTCAGTAAATTGTTGAATCCCATTATATATTATGCTTTTTTTATTTCTTGATTATATTCGTGTGCAAATTTATACAATTTATTCCTTTTAAGGGCATTAACATCTATTTATTATTGTTTTGCACGTTGTTTTTTTAGAATAGAGGTTCGCCTTTGCTTGCATTCGGGGCTCTGATTCTTATAGTTTTTGATATTGTCGGGGCTATTCTGTCGGCGCAGACAGGAGTCGTCACCACTTCGCCTTTCAGTCCGAAACCGTAAAAGATTATCGGGAAATTCTGACAGTTTGCCCCTTGTATATATGTTTCTCCATTGTCTTCGTTGGCTATGTTCCAACCTGGCAACACCTCAACGAGAAGGTCGCCGCTGTTCCGTAAATTGTATGAGTTCCTTACCGTTTCCGATTCAGATGTATTGAAAGACAGGATGTCGTTTGCCGAAAGGCAATTGCTCACTCCCTGGCATTGCCTGATGAATATTTTCGACAATTCGCAGATCTGGTTTGTGTTAAGTCGCTTCTTGTCAAACAGTTTGTTGTTGAAGTATATCTGGTCGCGGCTGTAACCCTCTATGTATTTGTCATTTCCATACAAAGCCCCGAGGTAAAGGTTCAGGAGGTTTGATGCCCTGTTGATATAGAAAGTGCCGCCAGGTATCCTTAACTTCTTTTCTTCTGCGGTTCTGGCTTCGTTGTAGTATCCGGTGGAGTTTATGACGAAAAGCACGTTGGACAATCCCACTTTCGAGCTGATTGTATTTATCAATCTGCCGATGTTATTGTCCAGATCCGTATATATGAACTGCTTGTCGGTTGATTTGGATTCAGGTCGGTTTGCCTTGTAAGTCACGAACAGCATGTCCGGCGTGTTGTCTGCTCCCAATGAATATTCATTGAGGCAGTGGATGGCAAAGTCTGTCACGTTTGTGTTTGACTTTACATCTCCGGTCTTGATCCGGTTGCTGGAGTTGTAGGTTTCCAGTCTGCGGTCTTCTTTCTGATAATATGATGTAGTGCACCATTTTCTTTCTTTCGTGTCAATCCAGTAAGCTCCGTCGGCATTGTGTCCTGCGGGGATTATGGCGGAAACCGGGTCTTCGGCAATGCTGATGACTACAGATTTTTTGTTGGCAATCTTCAGTTCGTCGCTGATGGTAGTCGTCTGTACGTTCTCCGCGGAATTCCTTTCCAAGGTTGAGATACCGTCGAAATTGTTGTCTTCAACGCATGAAACGATTTTCATGTTGTTCCGGTCAAACCATTTTTCAGCAATGATGCCGTTGTATCTCGGAGAGGTTCCTGTGTTTATGCTGGAGATAGAAGATGCCAGGTCTGCAGATGCGAAATTTAATCTTGCGTCTGTGAACACGATACCGTTGCGTAGGATTTCCTTGAATCCGTTTTCCTTGTAGAATCGCTTGTAGTCAGACAGCAGATCCGAACGCAGCTGGTCGATGGTGATGTTTACAACAAGCCTTGGCACAGATGTATGGATCTGTGCTCTTGCAGTGCCGCAAGCCAAAATGGCTATTGTGGTCGCCGTTATTATACTGTATTTCGTAGCCGTTGTTTTAATCATTCTTTCTCGTTGCATATAGATTGCAGCAATTTTTCAATAGCAAAGATAATGCCAAAAGAGGCATCCCCTCAGCGTAAACTTGTATTAATCGTCCTGACAGGCCTATGCAGAGCATTATGGAAAGGAAAGTCCAGGCCTTTCTTAGTTTCCTTTCGTTTCGTTTGTTCTTGATGATGTATATTGCCCAATACAAATTCAGCGGGCATAATATGAATATTTGCAGATTGGTACTTGTTGTCGGGTGCTCAGAGAAGAGCATGACGAACAGAATCAATCCTGCCAGTCCGCTCGCGAGCAACAACGAGATGTCTACCCAGAGAAACCTCTTTTTTGTCTTGAATTCCGCAACGACTATCGCAGCGATTAATAATAATAATGTAATAAAGACGAATTGAGGCGTCACTTTTGTCTTTCCCGCAATCGCGTGATCGTTTCCTTTTACGATGATTTCGGTGTTTTTCACCAAAGGCCTTGCGCTTCCGTCTGCCGATACTATCTTTGCCTGTCCGAAATCCCTCATCAGATTGTCTGGCAAGAACTGCTGCTCCTCGCGTGTTGTCTGCATGTCGGCTTTGAATCCTAACAGAAGGTCGTTGCCGAAGCTTGCCCACGAATAATTGGCGTTGCAGCCGTGTATCAGGTCTCTGAATGATACAGACTTGTCAATGGCGTTTTTGTATTCTATCTTGCCGTTGATTGACTTCAGGATGATGTCTCTCGCTTTGGTGGTGCAGTTGTTGTAGAAATAGTTGTATCTGTATACTCTGGCATTGGCGTAATTGTCCTGCAGGGCTTTGAGCAACTCTCCTTTTTCTTCTGGCGTAAGATTTATTTCCTGTTGTGTGACCTGTGATCCGAAATACTGGTATTCGTAGCAGAAATCGTTAAAGTCCTGTATCCCCATTTCATAGTCTGTCAGTCCCAAGACAAACCTGGCGACGAAAAAGGGTTTCTTGAAGGAAAACATACCGTAATTGACCACGATGTCAGTCTTCGATGCCTTGTCCTCGTATCTTATCGCCGTGTGTCCGTAGAGACTGTAAATCTCGTCGTGGGGCGAACATGTAAGCAGGCTGACTCTGATCGAGTCGGCTGGAGTTTCGGCATAATTGGTTGTGTTACCTATTGCTATCTTGCTGATATCAAGCAAGATGAACGTTAAAAGTAACCTATATAAAAAAATATTCAGCTTTTTCACGATGCAAAAATAAGCGATATTTTTCACTTATAGTTATGAAGTTTCGATTTTTTTCAATAATTTTGCAGCTCACAAATTTTGAATAGAGTGAATTTAATCGTTGATATTGGCAATACATGCGTCAAACTGGTGTGTTTTGATGATGGTGAAGTTATAGAAGAGAAACGCGTTGATGGCAACGACGTCGTGGCCTTGTCGCGGTTTTGTTCGAAGTATCCGTTTTCAAAAGGTATAGTGTCTTCAGTTTCGTCTGTTTCAGATTCATTTATGGAGAAACTGAAAGGGCTTCCGTTCCGTGTTTTGGAATTTGAAAGTGGCGTGACGCCCGTGCCGGTTTCAATCGGATACAACACTCCGTTGACTTTAGGGACGGATCGTCTCGCTGCCGTCGTAGGGGCGAATGATTGTTCGCCAGGTAAGGATATACTCGTCATTGATATCGGAACCTGCGTCACTTACGACTTAATCAGCTCGTCAGCAGAATATTTGGGTGGGAACATCTCGCCAGGACCTACGATGCGCTTGAAGGCGTTACACGAATACACCTCACGACTCCCTTTGGTGGAAAGAAGGGGAGAGGCTCCTCTGGTAGGTTATTCTACGGAAACTGCGATAAGAAGTGGTGTTTTGCATGGCATAGAGTATGAGATAAATGGCTATATCCATAGGTTTTTGACTAAATATCCACACCTTTTTGTATATTTAACAGGTGGTGTACAATTAGATTTGCATTTCTCGGAAAAAATCACCATCTTTGCAGACAGATTCATAGTCCCGAAAGGACTTAACCGAATATTAGAATATAATGATGAAATCAACAAATAGGGTATTTTGCGCTTTTGCAGCGCTTGCATTTTCTATAGGTATATATGCTCAGAGTGGCACAAACTCTCCTTACAGCCAATATGGATTGGGAGTGTTGAGCGACCAGACAAGCGGCTTCAACCGAGGAATGAATGGGGTGGGGCTTGGCTTCAGAGAGCACAACCAAGTGAACTTCATAAATCCGGCGTCTTATTCTGCAGTTGACTCCCTTTCTTTTATCTTCGATGTGGGATTCTCCGGCCAGATCACCAACTTCAATGAAAGCGGCAAGAAAATCAATGCCAAGAATGCAGACTTCGAATATGCTGTAGCGGCGTTCAGAGTTGCAAAAGGTTTCGGCGTGAGTTTCGGTATCCTGCCATATACCAACGTGGGATATAACTATACCTCTTCAACACCAGGAAGCAATGTCCTCTCGACCACATATTCAAATTCATATTACGGAGAAGGAGGCTTGCATCAGGTGTATGTAGGCTTAGGCTATCAGTTGTTCAAAGGATTCTCCCTGGGAGCCAATGTCTCATATCTGTGGGGCAGCTACGACAAGACAGTGACGAATTCATACAGCGACTCCTATGCTAAGACAATCCAGAAAGTGTATTCCGCTTCGGTGACAAACTACAAGCTGGATTTCGGTGTCCAATACGCATTCGCCGTGGACAAGAAAAACGAGTTCACCCTTGGAGCTACATACTCTCCCGGGCATGATATTGGAGGAAACCCTTCATGCGTGGTTATTTCGACAAATCCAACGACGTCAACTCCGGAAACGGCACCGTATTCCTTGAAAGACGGTCTCAAGATACCTACAATTGTTGGCGCAGGCTTGGCGTGGAACAATGCCAACCGCATCAAGTTGGGAGTGGATTACAGCTTCCAGAAATGGAGCGGAATAGGTTTCCCTGTTTATGTCGTGAACAATCAGGTTCCGGCTTATGTGATGAACAACGACTATTATAGCGACCGTCATAAAATCAATGTGGGCGGTGATTTCTGCGGTGATGAAAACAACCGCAGCTTCTTGAAACGTCTGCATTTCCGTGCTGGTGCTTCATACGCTACACCATATTATAAAATAAACGGACAAGACGGCCCGAGCGAGATCAGTGTGAGCGCCGGTTTGGGAATTCCTATCATGAACAGCTATAACAATCGTTCCATGCTCAACATTTCCGGACAGTGGGTACGCACTTCTGCAAAGAATTTCATAAAAGAGAATACATTCAGAATCAACATTGGACTGACATTCAATGAGCGTTGGTTCATGAAGTGGAAAGTGGATTGATGATGAAGACACCTTTCTTCTTATTGGCAGTTTCATTGTTTTTGGCCGTTTCCTGCTCTCAGGAGAAGGAACATACCGCACCGGCAATAAATCCCAAGGATTCCGTTTCGCTGATGACATCCTTCGGAGTCAATACCCTCATATCCGATTCCGGGATCATGAAGTATAGAATCGTGACGGAGAAATGGGAAGTCAATGAAGTGCGGAATCCGTCAAGATGGATGTTTGAACGGGGGCTGTTCCTGGAACAGTTTGACGAGAGATTCCACGTCCAGGCCTATATACAATGTGATACTGCCTATTACTATGACAAAAACAAGGTGTGGGAGCTCAGAGGCCGGGTCCGTATCCGCACGTTGGATGGCGTGAGGTTCTCCAGCGAGGAGTTGTTCTGGGATCAGAACCGCCATGAACTCTACAGCAACAAGTTCTCCCGCGTGGTCTCTCCGGACAGAGAGCTGCAGGGCGCATATTTCAGAAGCGACGAAAGAATGACACATTATTTCATCAGCAACACCAAGGGCTCGTTCCTCAAAGGCAACGTGTTCAATAGTGAGAGCGACAGTATCGTAAACGCTCCTGATACGACAAAGCAAAAACTGAGATTGCCAGTTACGCCTGCAGCAAGAAAAAACATTTAAATTATCTCTATGGAAGAAGTATCTATATCTTTGGTGGTCGGTATTTTCATAACATTGCTTCTGTCTGCGTTCTTTTCCGGTATGGAAATCGCCTTCGTGTCGAGCAACAGGATGCTTGCCGAGATGGACAAAGGCTCATCTAAACTGACCCGAAGACTTCAGACGTTCTTTTACAAGAACCCCAATGACTTTGTGAGCACGATGCTTGTGGGCAACAATATCGTGCTGGTAGTATATGGAATCTTTGTGGCAAGACTGCTTGACAACACAATCTTCAAAGGACTTGACCCGGCAATTTCTGTTACGGCAGACACTATACTCTCTACACTTGTAGTACTCTTCACAGGAGAGTTCCTGCCAAAGACTTTGTTCAAAAGCAACCCCAACAAGTTCTTTTCATTCTTTGTCTTCCCGGCATACCTGTTCTATCTGCTGCTATGGCCGGTTTCCCGTTTTTCCACTTTACTGTCCAAAATCCTGCTTAAAATAAGCGGAGTGAAGGTGGACAAGGACAATGATGACGGGGAGTTCTCAAAAGTAGACCTGGATTACCTCGTGCAGTCGAGCATTGACAACGCTTCCGACAACTCTCAGATTGATGATGAAGTCAGGATATTCCAGAATGCATTGGATTTCTCCGACACCAAAGTCAGGGACTGTATGGTGCCCCGCACCGAGATATGTGCAGTAGAAAAGTCGTCGTCGCTTTCAGATTTGAAAAACATATTCATAGAGAGCGGGAAATCCAAAATCCTGGTATACGACAACGACATCGACCATATCATAGGCTATATACATTCATTGGAATTATTCCGGAATCCAAATGACTGGCACAATCATATTAGGACAATGCCATTCGTTCCTGAAACCATGTCTGCCAGAAAGATGATGCAGACCTTCCTTCAGCAGAAGAAAAGCCTCGGCGTAGTCGTCGACGAGTTCGGAGGAACGAGCGGAATCATATCCCTCGAAGATATCGTAGAAGAGATATTCGGCGACATTGAAGACGAACACGATAATTCAAATTATATAGCGCAGAAGAATTCTGATGGAACATACCTCCTCTCAGCGAGACTGGAGATAGACAAGGTGAACGACTTGTTTTCTCTCGATATTCCCGAAAGTGAGGATTACATGACCATAGGCGGCTTCATACTCCACGAATATGAAAACTTCCCCAAGTTGAATGAAGTAGTCAGAATAGGACGCTTTGAGTTCAAGATTATAAAGAATACCATGACCAAAATAGAGCTGGTACGCCTAAAAGTTATTGATTAGTCAATATTTTTGGCGCAAAATTTATTTTTGTCTTATCTTTTTTGTAATTTTGTGCGCTAAAGTGGAAATATAACATTTTCAGAACATAAAAATAATAATTAAATAAAACAAATTAATGGCAGCATTAGGAAAAATTAGAAGCCATGGCGCAATATTGGTAGGAGTTATCGGTGCCGCGCTATTGGCGTTTATCGCTGAAGAAGCTTTCCGTTCGTGTGACTCTCATAAGAATGAGAGCCGACAGCAAATCGGCGAAGTGTTAGGCGAAAAAGTCAGCATGCAGGAGTATCAGAAGCTTGTTGATGAGTTTACAAATGTATTGAAGATTACTCAGGGTCGAGACAACCTGACTGACGACGAGTTGAATCAGGTGAAGGATCAGGTTTGGCAGACATACGTGCAGAACCGTATCATCGAAGAAGAGGCCAAGAAGCTGGGGCTCACCGTAACGGACAAGGAACTTCAGAACGTTCTCGCCGCAGGTACAAACCCAATGCTTTTGCAGACTCCTTTCGTGAACCAGCAGACAGGACGCTTTGACGCCAACATGCTGAAGAAGTTCTTGACAGAATACAAGTCGGCAAAGACCACAAATCCTCAGATGGCTGAGCAGTATCAGAGCATCTATAATTTCTGGACATTCGTAGAGAAGAGCTTGAGACAGCAGATTCTTGCAAGCAAGTACCAGTCGCTTTTCGCCAACTGCTTCTTGTCAAATCCGGTATCAGCAAAGATGGCTTTCAAGGAAGATACAGAGGAGAGCAATATCCAGCTCGCTGCATTCCCATACGCCGACATCAACGATAACACCATCAAGGTTACTGATGAAGAGCTCAAGGCTAAGTATGAAGAACTGAAGCCAAGATTCAAGCAGTTCGTTGAGACACGCGACATCAAATACGTCGATGTAAAGGTAGTTGCCTCAAATGCAGACAAGGCAGAGCTGAACAAGGAATTCAAAGCCTATGAAACTGAAATCAGAGGCGTGGAAGACCCAACACAGTTCATGCAC
This sequence comes from Prevotella pectinovora, assembly GCF_041323955.1. Classification (NCBI taxonomy): domain Bacteria; kingdom Pseudomonadati; phylum Bacteroidota; class Bacteroidia; order Bacteroidales; family Prevotellaceae; genus Prevotella; species Prevotella pectinovora. The sequence goes on along the minus strand of NZ_JBGLIV010000001.1, from coordinate 1,211,390 downwards.
AAGACCGCTTCTTTGGTAAACTATTTGGGTATTCCTCAGACAAAGGCAGCCTTCCCATCCGACATTGCCGCAAGACTTGATTCCATGGCAGTCGGTTCAACCACAGGAGTGGTGGAGAACAAGCAGGACAACACTCTCAACATCATTCGTCTGTTGTCAAAGTCTGAGTTGCCAGACTCTGTCCAGTTCCGTGCAATTCAGGTAGTAGGAGCAACTCCGGATGCCGTAAAGAAGAGTGCTGACAGCATTTACACCGCACTTGAGAACGGAGGTGATTTCGAGGCTATTGCCAAGAAATATAACCAGACTGGTGAGAAGCAATGGATAACTTCAGCACAGTATCAGAATGCGCCTTCTATGGATGCAGATACAAAGAACTACATTAACACCCTCAACACTCTTGGAGTGAATGCAATCAAGAACATATCATTGCAGCAGGGCAGTTTGATCGTTCAGGTTACAGACCGCAAGGCAATGACTTCTAAGTATGTTGCCGCTGTAATCAAGAAGGAGATCAAGTTCTCTAAGAATACATACAGCACAGCATTCAACAAGTTCAGCCAGTTCGTCAGCGAAAGTCAGACACTTCAGGCTCTCGAGAAGAATGCCGCTAAGTATGGATACCAGTTGCAGGAGCGCAACGATGTTTCTACACAGGAACATTTCGTCGCTGGCATCCATGGAACCCGTGATGCAATGAAATGGCTGTTTGATTCAGAAGACGGAAAGATTTCTCCATTATATGAGTGTGGAGACAATGACCACCTGTTGGTATTGGCTCTGACAAAGACTCACGAGAAGGGTTATCGTTCATTCGATGACAGCAAGGTGAAGGAATATCTGAAGCAGGAAGTCCTCAGAGACAAGAAGGCTGAGCAGATCATCGCCAAGGTGAAAGGAGTGAACAGCATTGCTGCTGCAAAGGCAAAGGGTGCCAAGGTTGTAGAACTCAATCAGGTGACATTTGCTTCTCCAGCATTCGTAACCCTTACAGGTTCGAGCGAACCGGCATTGAGCGGAGCTGTTGCAGCTACAGCAAAGGGTAAGTTTGTCAACCACGCTGTAAAAGGTCAGGCTGGTGTTTATCTCTTCCAGGTTATAAGCAAGAGCAACCGCCCAGGCAAGTTCAATGAGAAAGAGTATGAGCAGCGTCTCAAGCAGAAGGCAATGCAATATGCTGGCAATTTCATGCAGGAGCTTTATTTCAAGGCTAATGTAGTAGACAACAGATACTTGTTCTTCTAAATAAAAGATATAAATCCGATAAAAATGGCATACGATATTGTTTCGTATGCCATTTTTTTTCGTTTAAAGTCTTTTCATATGAAGTTTTTTTGTAATTTTGTAGGGTAATCTTACTTTAGAATATCGATAACTATTATATAATCTTTAAAACAAATACTTATGGTGACATTTTCTCCTAAGGATTTAGAGCAAATCTCAGAAAAAGGAATTACCCAGTCCAAGATCGAAAGACAATTGGACGAGTTTAAGACAGGTTTCCCATATCTTAAGTTGGAAGCTGCAGCAAGTGTAGGCAAAGGAATAAAGTCAATTGCTGCTGGTGACATCTCCAAATATATTGATTTGTGGAATCAATACAAGATGGGAGACAAGAAGATACTGAAGTTCGTACCTGCAAGTGGAGCTGCAAGCAGGATGTTCAAGAATCTTTTCGCCTTTCTTAGTGCCGAATATGACGCTCCGGAAACAGATTTCGAGAAAGCTTTCTTCAGCAATATTGAGAAATTCGCTTTCTATAACGTCTTAGATAAAGTTTGTAAAGAGAAAGAGAATTGCAGTATTCATGAGTTGATGGAGAAAGGCTGCTACAAGACTGTGGTTGATTACCTGCTGAATGACAAGGGGCTCGGTTACGGTCAGTTGCCGAAAGGATTGCTGCTCTTCCACAAATATGTCGGCACTCAGAGAACTCCGTTGGAAGAACATCTCGTTGAAGGTGCACTTTACGCCAACTGTAATGGTGTGGTACATCTACATTATACGGTAAGTCCAGAACACAAGAACTTGTTTGAAGACTGCGTCAATCATGTAAAAGGAGAATACGAATCGAAGTTCAATGTCAGATATTGTGTTTCTTTCTCCGTTCAGAAACCATCTACGGATACTATTGCTGTAAATCCGGACAACACTCCATTCCGTAATTCCGATGGAAGCCTTCTTTTTCGTCCAGGTGGTCACGGAGCATTGATAGAGAATCTTAATGATGTTGATGCTGATATCGTTTTCATCAAGAATATAGACAATGTAGTCCTCGATAAGTTCAAGGAAGATACCGTTACATACAAACAGTTACTTGCAGGAGTGCTCGTATCTCTTCAGACAAGGGCGTTTGAGTATCTTAGACTTCTTGAGAGCGGACAATTTGATGATGACACGTTGAAAGAAATTGTAAGGTTCCTCGAGCAAGAACTATGTTGCCATAAACCAGGAATAAACGACTTGGAAGGCGCAGAACTTGTGGCATATCTTAAGAAGAAGCTTAATCGCCCGATGCGTGTATGTGGAGTAGTGAAGAATGTTGGCGAACCAGGTGGCGGACCTTTCCTTGCTTATAATAGTGATGGTACCGTCAGCCTGCAGATACTCGAGAGCAGCCAGATAGACAAAGATAATTCTGACTATACGAAGATGTTCACAGAGGGTACGCATTTCAATCCTGTTGATTTGGTTTGTGCGACAAAGGATTACAATGGGGATAAATTTAATTTGCCTGATTTCGTTGACCGTTCCACAGGTTTTATCAGCAGCAAAAGCAAGAACGGAAAGGAACTTAAAGCATTGGAACTACCGGGATTGTGGAATGGTGCAATGAGTGATTGGAATACTGTATTTGTTGAAGTACCTCTGTCAACATTCAATCCTGTGAAGACGGTAAACGATCTGTTGCGTGAGCAGCATCAGGGATAATAATCCGAAAAATACAATACTGTTTTTACAATGAAACCAATAATGGTGTGTCGCGATACGATATCTCAGACACACCATTATTATTAAGGGGATGCATCAGAAATGTGATGCATCCCCTTATCTGATCATAACTAAAATAGGAGATAAGCACCAATGAATTGTTCTTACCTCCTAATCGTTTTCATTTGCTCATTATCCAAGCCATTTCACATAGCAGAAATCCTGTCTGTGTGGAAGGTTTTCATTCTTTGGATACATTCTGACACCGGTCTTGAAAGAGCCGGCTTCGTCAGCTTCTATCGTTGCTTCGAAGATATAGTTGTTGCCGTCCTTGCCAATTATGTTGAAAGGATGCTTGTTAACAACATATTCCTCTCCGTTATTGTTTGTCTTTACAACAACGACCTCCAATCCGACAGCGTCATTAAGACCCTGCTCATCAATGACATATCTTACTTTATATGTCTCGCCGGTAACCATTCCTGTTGATGGGATGTCGGTTTCTTTTGAAACTACATTGATAGAATCCCAACGCTCGGCCACGGTTTCCTTCCACTGGGCAATCTCTTTGGCGAGACTGTAGTTGTTGCTTTCAAGCTTGTGGAAACGCTTTGCCTCCTTGCAGTAGAACTTGTCGTAATAGTCGTCAAGCTGTCTCTTCATTGTGTAATGAGGAGCAATCTGAGCGATAGAGTTCTTGATTACTTTTATCCAGCCTTCGCTGTAGTTCTTCTCTCCCTTGTTGTAGTACAGAGGAATGATTTCGTTCTCAAGAAGACCATATATAGTGGCAGCATCGAGCTGATCCTGATAGCCTTGGTTCTTGTATGTGCGCTTCTCTGTGAGAGCCCATCCTGCACCTTCTCTGTAGCCTTCAAGCCACCAGCCGTCGAGGACGGAAAGGTTTACGACTCCGTTCATCTCTGCTTTCTCTCCAGAGGTGCCAGATGCCTCAAGTGGTCTGGTTGGAGTATTCATCCAGATGTCAACACCGGATACGAGTCGTCTAGCCAGACGCATGTCGTAGTCTTCGAGGAAAATGATTTTGCCCAAGAACTCTGGGCGCTGCGAAATCTCGTAGATTTTCTTGATAAGTCCCTGTCCTGCACCATCTGCCGGATGAGCTTTACCAGAGAACAGGAATTGTACCGGGTGCTCAGGGTCGTTGACAATCTTTGAAAGGCGGTCAAGATCTGTGAACAACAAGTGTGCTCGTTTATAAGTGGCGAAACGGCGGCAGAATCCTATCATCAGAGCATTAGGGTTGATTTTCTCCAGAAGTGATACCACTCTTGATGGGTCACCCTGGTTCTTCAGCCACGTTTCACGGAACTTCGAACGGATATAGTCTGTAAGCTTCTTCTTCAAAGCCATGCGGGTACCCCAGATCACATCATCCGGCACGTTGTAGATATTTTGCCAGATTTTCTCGTTGCTCTGGTCGCTCATGAATGTCTCGTCGAAGTACTGGGCATAAAGCTTGCGCCATTCTGTAGCTGCCCATGTAGGGAAGTGTACACCATTTGTAACGTATCCCACATGATTCTCTTCCGGATAGTATCCGTTCCAGATGTTGTTGAACATCTTCTGGCTTACCCATCCGTGCAGTTTGCTCACACCGTTCACTTCCTGACATGTGTTGCATGCAAACACAGACATACAGAATCTCTCGCTGTGATCATCAGGGTTGTTGCGTCCCATACCGATGAACTCATCCCATGTTATGCCTAGCAGCTGTGGATAGCCGCCCATATATTTTCCGAAGAGAGCCTCGTCGAAATAGTCGTGTCCTGCCGGTACTGGTGTGTGAACAGTATAAAGAGAAGAAGCTCTTACGAGTTCCATGGCCTGGTTGAATGTCAGTCCTTCTTTCACGTAGTCGCAAAGGCGCTGCAGGTTACAGAGGGCAGCGTGGCCTTCATTGCAATGGTAGATGTCCTTCTTGATGCCAAGTTTCTTCAGCAAAAGGATACCACCCATACCCAGGAGAATCTCCTGCTTCAGTCTGTTCTCCCAATCGCCACCATAGAGTGAGTGGGTGATAGGGCGGTCGAATTCAGAATTCAGCTCATTGTCTGTATCAAGGAGATACAAAGGCACGCGGCCGACGTTTACTCTCCATACATAGGCGTGAACGTTGTAATTCATATAAGGCACATCAATTACCAACGGTTCTCCGTTTTCGTCGAGCTGACGTACGATAGGCAGAGAATTGAAGTTCTGTGCGTCATAATTTGCAATCTGCTGTCCGTCCATGCTCAACGACTGCTTGAAGTATCCGTATCTGTAGAGGAAGCCAACACCACACATGTTGACGTTGCTGTCGGAAGCCTCTTTCATATAGTCACCGGCAAGCATTCCCAAACCGCCAGAGTAGATTTTCAGTACCTGGTTGATACCGAATTCCATGCAGAAATATGCAACTGACGGACGTTTGCTGTCTGGTTTTACGTTCATATATTTGTGGAACAACGCATAAACGTCCTTCACACGCTTCATCAGAGCCTTGTCTTTCACAATCTCTTCTTTCCTCTCGTAGCTCAACTGCTCAAGAAGCAATACAGGATTGTGTCCAACTTCTTCATAAAGTTCTTCATCAAGGCTTCTCCACAAGTCGCGTGCCTCGTAGTTCCATGCCCACCACATGTTATGAGCCAACTCGTCCAGGCATTTCAGTTGCTCAGGGAGTTTTGATTTCACTGTCACCTCTTTCCACTGGGGAGCATTGACATGATCTGCTTTAATTTTCATTTTAGTTAATATTAGGTTCTAATCTGTTTATTTAATTCAAATTATTTTTCCTTTGTTCTGCTTTATTGAGTGCGAAGTCATACGCGATATAATAATTCTCTATGAATTCCTTCCAAAGGGCCTTTTTGGAAAGATTGTATGCGTTTGACCTTGCTTTGTTTACTTCTGCCGGAGTGAAATTAGAGAATTTGATTATAGTTTCCTTTATGCGGTCTGCTACTTCAGAGTAGTTGTAGTCAGTTCTGTGTACTACTTTCACACCATCTTCAATCTCGCAGTATCTGCCTTTTTCTGCATTAGCCCAAAGTCCGAAGCCTGCAAGATCTGTTGTTATGCATGGCACTTTGAATGCTATGGCCTCAAGAGGGGTATATCCCCATGGCTCATAGTAGGATGGATAGATACACAAGTCGTTTCCGAGGATGATGTCATAGTATGGAATGTTCAATATTCCGTCATTGCCGTCTAAATAGCATGGCAAGAAGATAAGCTTCACTTTATCTTCATTTCTGTTCTGCATATCGAGATATTTCAGCATTCCCAACACATTGTCGTGGCTCATGTTGTGTAGCCAATGGGTAATCATCGGCACATCCAGCGGTGTGTCATATTTCTTTCCCGATTCCAACCGTTCTATCAAGTCTTGTCTTGGTTCTCCACACCACCCCGGAACTTCTATGAAGGCAACAACGGTTTTCTTCATGCCGTTGTCCCTCAGAAGTCTGTTCAATGCTTCTATGTAAACGTCAACGCCTTTGTTCCTGAATTCATATCTTCCGCTTGTCGATACAATCAGCGTATCGTCGTCAAGTTGAGTGCCGAGTAGGGCGTTTGCTACCTGTAGGGCTTTCTTGCGTGCTGCAGCCCGTTTCTTTGTGAAAATTGCCCCTTTGGGTATGAAGTCGTCTTCGAAGCCGTTAGGCAGTATGACATCCGCGGGCTTGTCGAGAAGTTCTTCGCATTCCTTGCCGGTTATCTCGCTTACTGTTGTAAAGCAGTCTACGTTGTGTGCCGTCTGCTTCTCTATGGAATGCTTGCTCTGAACGTTCAGTTCTTCTGCCATCTGGTCTCCATTATAGGCAAAGAGATAATCGTAAAGTGGTTTGTTGTTTCCTGCGATGCTTCTTCCGATGCTCGTGGCATGTGTAGTGAATATGGTTGCTATCTGCGGCAGATGCTTCTTTATGTATAGCAGTCCCAATCCTGTCATCCACTCGTTTCCGTGGTATATTACCTTGTCTTCCTTTCCGAGATATTTGTTGTAGAAGCTTTCCACCACCTTTGCAGCGGCGTATGAGAACATAGAAGCTTCATCATAGTCGCCATATGCATGAAGGCTGTCCACTTTGAAATCTTCCCAAAGTTGTGTATAAATGATGTTCTTGTCTTTGTAGTATTTGTTGAAATCCACCAGAATGGCTATTGGATTTCCCGGGATTGTCCATCTTCCCGTTCTGATTCTGAGACCGTCTTTTTCTGCTTCATTTCTCCAATCTGGAAACAGCGAAAGGTCTTCTTTGAAATAAGGACATGTTTTTTCTTGCCAACAATCAGGACCGATGAAAATGATTCTGTCCTTGAATTTCTTTTGTAGAGTATTGGCTCTTGTCGATAATACGGCATAGATACCGCCAACTTTGTTGCATACTTCCCAGCTTGACTCAAAAATGTAGTCAGGGATTGTTTGGTTTGTATTCATAGATTGTTTGGTTTGTATTCATACTCAAATTGCAATTGTATTCTCTGCAAAGATAGCATGAAGGTGCCAAAACTACAATTTTTATTGTTTCCTAATTTGTAATTTGTGTGTCTTTATTGATTTGTGATAATTCTTTATTCATATTATCTGTTCTGAATGCTTCATATTCGTGTGTTCGGAACAGATGACATGAATATCATACCGGTTTTTTCCAAAATGCATTTGTAATGTCTTTGAGTTCAAAATCATTGTCGATTTTGTAAAGCCGCTGGTTGGTTGTCTTCTCTTTCAGCCCGCCGAGATGCTTCAGGTATGGACCTATCTTGATATAGTCGAAATGGCGGTTTTCTATTTGGCTTGAGATTCTTGTCCTTCCGCTATACCAACCTACATGAAGGTCGTGGTGGTTCTTTTTGATATATCTTGCCAATGAGTTGATGCGTGACGGCTCGGAGTCGCCACCCATCAGGCAGATGCATGTTATGTCGCTTCCGTATTCTTTCACGAAACCGTCTATGGCTTTTTCGTCGAGAGGAGTGCCTGTGTCTGTCCACAGATAGTTGCTGTGGCAGCCAGGGCAATGGCAGGGGCAGTTGGAAATGTTTATCGAGAGAGTTACTTCATCGGGGATTTCCTGGAATACAATTCCGCAGTTGACGTATTTCAGCATTGCTTGTTTTGTTTAATAAGATTTCACTTTATATCGCATCAATTCTGCAAGCGTCGTTGTTGTTGCTTGCAGAACTGATGCTGACGTTATGGCTGTTTTGTGGATTATTTCCTTTAGTCCTCCTTGCTGAGCGCGTTTTTGCCGGCATAGAATCTTCTGCCTGCCTCTTCCTGTCTTGCGGCAGAGAAATTGCTGACACGCTTGAGATATCCGATGATTCTTGTCATGTAGTCCACGTTCTTGCTATGGCAGTGTGGACATTCCTTGAGGTAGCGCTTGTCGATGTATCCGCAGTCGTTGCAGATGGTGTTCGGGATGTTGAACGTGAAGTAGTTGCATCCCTCTTTGGCTGCCACGCGCAGGAGTTGTCTGTATTGGGCTTTTGAGAGATGCTCGTCCAGGTTCATGTGTAGTGCAGAACCGCCTGTAAGGTGTTCTATATATGGGGCTCCATGCATCTTGAACTTGTCGATTATGTTCAGCGATTCGTCTTCCACGATGTAGAAATAGCTGTTGTAGCAGTCGCGTGGCACGAAGTATCCGTCTTCGCGGTCCCATTTGGCGTGTTTCACTCCTACGTTTTCTGCTGGAATCATTTCGCAATTGAAGAGCACATCCTTGGTGCGATACTTTTTGTTGTATTCTTCCACGATTCCAAGCACACCCTGCACAAAGCTCAGATAGTCTGGATTGTCTGTAATCTGCAGTCCGAGGAATTCAGCTGCTTCTACGAGTCCGTTGACTCCGATAGTGAGATACTGTCTGCTCATATTTATGTATCCGGCATCAAAGAGTGGGAGCATTCCGTGTTTTTGGAATTCTTTGAGATTCTCGTTGTATGCCAATTGCACTTTATGTGTCAGGTCAACTATTTCGGCAAGATATTCCTTGTAGTCAATTTTGTGGTTCACAGCGTATTGGATACATCTGTTCAAGTTTATCGTCAGTACGCTTTTAGAACCGGTAGACACTCCTCCTGCTCCAAGCGTGTAGCTGAAACCGTTGTCCTGGATCTCATTTCTCAGTCGGCAGCAAGAGCTTAGCGAGTCTGCATTGTCGCTCATATATGTGAAGAATGAGTGGCCTTCAGAATACATTTCTGCCGTGATGTCTCCCCATTCCTTGTCGAGCACGTCCTTGCCGTCGGAAAGAAGAGCCATTGTCTCTACAGGGAATGTGAGTACGGTTTTGGTTCTTTCCTTGTTGAACCATTTCATGAATCGTTTCTGCAGCCAGCTTAGTCCGTTCCAGTCAGGTCTGCTTCCGTCTGGGAAGAAGAATTCTCCGAAGAGACTCTCGAAGTATGGTTTGTCATAATATGCTATGTTCCAGAATACAGCCTGATAGTTTCTTGCGCCTGTAGGCTGGTTGATGGAGTATACAATCTGTTCGAAACAGTCGGTGATTATCTTGTCGATGGTGCGCTTTTTTAATGAGAGGTCAACCACTTTGTCCGCTTCCTTCCAGTAGTCTTTGCCGTATTCCAGCCCTATGAAATAGTTCAGGTACATCAGAAATTCCGGTGTTGCGCAGGCTCCGCTCAGCATGCTCGACACCATGAAGACCATGTTTACGAATCCGCCGCAGAATGACTTCAGGTTGGTCGGTGCTGTGGAGTTGCCGCCAATGGATGTTGTTCCTCCGATAAGCCATGGGTACATGGTTATGGATGCACAATAGTTTGCCAGGCTCGTTTCGTCGTTCTTGTATATGAAGTGGTGTGTAAGCAGGTCAATATACTTGTCTGAAAGTTCTTTGCCGTACATCTTCTTTATCCTGTCGGTCAGGAGTCTTCTGTTCAGTCGTATGAAACTTGATTTTGGTAGCTCTCCGATGAGTGTCGCGATGTTTTTGTGCTCCACGTTGGCATTGGCGTCATATTTCGATCCTGTTGCGGCATTAGAGGCCTTGCAATACTCCGACAGGAACTTCAGTTTGTCCATTGTCTCGCGGTCTTCGGTGTGTCGTTGCCTATATAGCATGAAGCTCTTTGACACCTTGTAATAACCTTCCTTCATGAGAGACTCTTCCACCTGGTTCTGGATGTCTTCAACTGTGATTCCTTCATGAATATCAAGATTTGCAATTATTTTGGAAATGCAGCCGAGGTCTGCAGGTTCGTTAACTGAGTTGAACGCTTTGATAATCGCGCTCATTATCTTGTCGAGACTGAATCTTTCTTTGGACCCGTCTCGTTTGGTGATAGTAAAGTTCTTGATTTCCATGATGTTATGTTTGAAATTTTGTTTTATATGATTGTCGTTCTTTTTCCTGTTTATCAATGAATTCTTGTTTCAGCTTTTAAACTTACGTTTGCCTGAAGTTTTCCGTTTTGGATAACTTTTTTATTTTGCCTGCTGTAAAAGTTGTCCGTTTTGGATAACTTTTAGATATCGCTCACGTAGAAAGTTTTCCGTTGCTTGTTTTGAATTCAGTGGTGCAAAGATATGAAAAATCGTATAGGCGACAAAGACTTTTCATATAAAAAAAACGGGCTCTTGAGTTTTATTTGATGTGGCCGTTTGTACACGTTGCCGTTTATTGTTGACTGTCAACGGCTTAATCGTTTTCTTTTGATTATAGGTTCGTAAATATGCTGTTTACGTTGTGTAAACCAGCCTTTTCTTGTACGTAAATGGCTTGCTTTCGTTTCGTAAACGGCAAGTTGTGCAACCTGTTGGTCCCTATAGAGATTTCTCTCGTGTCGTCTTATGTTGCATTCTTCGTCTGACATGTCGCCACAGTTGTGCCAATGCGGTTGACGGTGTATGGTCTGCCGGATTGAAGAATGATGCCGTGTGTTGGCAATGATTACATCTTGCGTTCCTTTTGTCTTATGCAGATGGTCTGATACATATAATATAATGTGTATACCTCAAAGAGTGTAACGCATATTTTCACCATACCGCTGAAAGTGGATACCCCGAAAAGCAGCGGATAGAAATATGCAGGCAAATCAGGTGCGTCATTGTATGATGAAACTCCGATTGCGGAGTAGTTGTGAGCTGTTGTGAGAATATAGTTTGGCAGACATACGAAAGTCTGGAATATTATGACGCACAATTCCCCAAGGGCAATGGTGGTGAAGATGAATCCCCAGCGTCGGAATCCCGTGGAATAGGATTTCCATAATGACCTGTATAGTTTCCTTTCCGGTTCCATGATATATTGCGTAAACGCAAATGCCAATGGTAGGGAGAATATCAAAAGTATCGGTGACAAGGCGACAGGGACCGACAATGCGTTTAGAAGCGGAATGCTGTCGGGGTTTTTGCCCTTCACAATGCAGAAGTATATGCATAGGATGCTCAGCAACAAAAAGACGATGAGGAAACCTGCGCTTACCGGCAGTGTCTTCAATTGCCTGGTGAAGTTCCATCTTAGTCCTCTGCCGTTTATGGTTGCAAACATCTTGCTGCTGATTGTCAGGTAGGTGGCCAATGCCACTATGACCAGCATGAACAACGAAAGCGGGTGGAAATCAAAGCCGACATACATTACACCGGGCGTCAGATACTCAGTCCATACTCCAATCGCACCCTGCATTAACGCAAGGAACAAGAACAGTTTCCAGTTGGCTTTCGTCAGAGGCCAAATGGTCTTTCGTGTGGTTCTGAAGGCGTCGGATACACAAGAACGGTAACTTCTTCTTTTGAAATCGTTGTATAACTCTTTGTCGTTGTTCATATCGTTTCTTAATGTTTAATTATTGCAAAGGTAATAATAATAACAAAGAATTTGCTTCTTTGTTGTCGACAAAATTCATTATCTTTGCATTATAAAATCAAATTTTGGATTTGTTGGCTGAATATAGTATTTGGCTTTGCACTATTAAGTATAGTTCAGAAATTAGTTCTTATGAAGCATATAAAATGGGGCTTTATCGGATGTGGCGAGGTGGTCGAGAAGAAATCCGGGCCGGCATTCAGTAATATAGAAGGATCGGAAGTGGTTGCCGTAATGTGCAGGACAGCATCAAGGGCGAGGGCTTTCGCATCAGCCCATAATATAAAGAGGTTTTATACTGATGCCCAGGAATTGATCGACGATCCGGAGGTTAATGCCATCTATGTTGCCACTCCTCCTTCGAGCCACGCCACATATGCGATCATGGCCATGCATGCAGGCAAGCCAGTATACGTGGAAAAGCCGCTTGCCGCAAGCTACGACGACTGCGCCCGCATCAATAGAGTGAGCGAGCAGACTGGTGTGCCTTGCTATGTGGCATATTATCGCAGGTATCTTCCATATTTCCAGAAGGTGAAAGAACTAGTGAACAGTGGTGAATTAGGCAAGATCGTCAATGTTCAAGTAAGACTATCGAACCCTCCACGCAAATTCGATGCGGAAAAGGGCACAGAACAGCCCTGGCGTATACAGCCGAAGATTTCAGGAGGTGGCTATTTCTATGACATGGCCCCTCATCAGCTTGACCTTCTGCAGGAGTTATTCGGAGTGATAGTGGATGCTGATGGCATATGCTCGAACATGGGCGGCCTGTATGAGGCGGAGGACAGCGTAAGCGCATGCTTCAGATTTGAAAACGGACTGCCGGGAAGCGGCTCGTGGTGCTTTGTCGGTCATGAATCTGCAAAAGAAGACAGAATTGAGATAGTGGGAGAAAACGGCACGTTGAGCTTTTCGGTCTTCGACTACAAGCCCATTTCGCTCATCTCCAGAATGGGAGAGTCTACGATTTCCGTCGTCAATCCTGCTTATGTGCAGGAGCCACTTGTGAAATGTGTAGTCGAAAGCCTTCAGGGAAAGGGCGTCTGTTCTTGTACCAGTGTTTCAGCAACGCCCGTCAATTGGGTGATGGACAGGATTCTGGGTAAATTCTGAACGCTAACGGATTCTTGCGCTTATGAGATTACTGTTTCTGATGATACTTATGTCAATTTCCATTTCGAAGATGAAAGCTTCTTCGGAGTGTGGCGTGCCATTGCATCAAGACTCGTTGAGCCGGACCTGCGACACGGTGCGTAGCGCCAGGAAAACCGACTTCCTCCATTCTGTAGGCAATTTCTTTACGCGTATCTTCCGTGGGTTCAATGATATAGATACGGCTTATATCGAACCGCAGCATTACAATTACACTTTCATGATGCAGAACACGAATACCTATGAGGAATACACACTGAAGAGCAAATCCGGGCAAAGCGTGACGTTCGCTCCTAAACCGACGATAAAGGTCGGTCCGTATATTGGCTGGAGGTGGTTCTTCATCGGTTATACTTTTGACGTGGACAACTTTGCCGGAGGCGGCAACAAGAAGGAGTTTGATTTAAGTCTGTACAGTTCCCTGCTCGGGCTAGACCTTTACTATCGCAAGTCTGGTGACAATTACAGGATAATCTCAACCAACGTGTTTGGTGACAAGGGACGCGAATCGTTCAGGAAAGTGGCATTCAGCGGAATAAACTCAAGCATCAAAGGCTTCGACGTGTATTATATCTTCAACCACAAGAAATTCTCATATCCGGCAGCATTCAGCCAGAGTACATGTCAGAAAAGGAGCTGCGGCTCACCACTTGTGGGAGTAGGATACACATCTCATTCCATATCACTTGATTATGAAGAGCTCGAGAAGGCGCTGCAGACTTACGGCAAGACCCATTTCGGCATGTCGGAGGATGAAGTGGCACTCGACAGCGGATTGATGTTCCGTAATGTGAAATACAGTTCCATTTCCGTTTCCGGAGGATATGCCTACAACTGGGTGTTTATGAAGAATTGTCTCTTCTCGGCGTCTCTGTCGCTTGCAATAGCATATAAAGAGTCTGAGGCCGACCAGTCTTCGGCTGACGACGGAAAGCTTAAGGCGTTTAATTTCAACAACTTCAATCTCGACGGAATCGGTCGCTTCGGAGTGGTGTGGAACAACAAGAAATGGTATGTCGGGGCAAGTTCGGTGTTGCATACATACAATTACAAAAAAAGCCGTTTCTCTTCAAACGGCTACTTCGGTTCGTTCAACATATATGCCGGCGTTAACTTCGGAAAGAAAAGAGAGTATAAATAAAACACAATTGATATTATGAAAAAACTAACATTACTGTTGATGCTGGCTCTCTCCTTCAGCCAATCGGCATTGTCACTGCAATACAGCAAAGCCGACAGTCTGAAAGTAGTCAGACTATTCCTTCAAGCTGATAGTCAGAAGTTCAACAACATCCAAGAGCGCACACTGTTTTTTGCAAGAAAGCTGATAGGAATACCATACGTGGCAAGCACCCTGGAGGTGAACCGGAAGGAGCAGCTTGTAGTAAATCTCAGACAACTCGACTGCACTACATTTGTTGAGAATTCGCTTGCTTTGGCGCTGACCCACCAGTCGGGGAAAAAGACATTCAGGGAATTCTGCAAAAAACTTCAGACGCTGAGATACAGAGGAGGCAAGGACGTGAGCTATATCGGAAGGCTGCATTATTTTACAGAATGGATAGAAGACAACACAAGGCTCGGAATCTGCAAGGAAATACAGTCGCCTAATCCTCCGTTCACAATGATACAGCATGTCAGAGTTGATTACATGTCAAGGCATTCTGATAAATATCCGATGTTGTTCAACAACAGCTTCAATCGCGCAGGAATATCTAAGATGGAGAAAGCCATAAGCGGCAAGAGTTACAGGTATATCCCCAAATCGCAGGTGAAGAACACTAGACTGCTGCGCTCAACTATAAAAAATGGCGATATAATCGCGATAATCACCAACAAGAGCGGACTTGACACCCAGCATATCGGCTTCGCTGTATGGCATAAGGACGGACTGCATCTGCTCAATGCCTCCAGTATACACCACAAGGTGGTTGAAGAGCCGATGCTCCTGTCTGCATATCTGGCAAAGCGAAAGACGATGCCAGGCATCAGAATCATCAGACTGAAAAATTAACCTGTTGCCAGGAACTTATCAAGACCAGGCAAAATGGTATCAATACTGTGAAAAACAGGTTAAACCTGACTAAAATGGGAATATATTTTTCCAATTACAAATAATATTTAGTATTTTTGCAAAATAAACAATGTATTATATATGACACTTGTAATAGTATCAATTCTTATAATAGGTTATGTGCTGATTTCCACAGGATGGATGACCAATGTCAACAGGGCCGCAGTGGCCGTGTTCATGGGAACTGTCGGGTGGGTCTTGTATATCTGTTATGGAACAGATTTCGTGTTGGCACAACATCCTCGTGAATATTCCGATTTCCTTATGGGGGTAGCGCCAAACCCTGAAAACGTGAAGCATTTCATTTCGCAGAACATTTTTCTTGACTATGTTGGCAGGGGAGCGGAGATAGCCTTGTTCCTGTTGGCCACGATGTCGATAGTGGAGATTCTGAACAACAACGGATGCTTTGACTTCCTGACGGAATTGCTTTATACGAGAAGCAGCAAGAAGATGTTGTGGCTTATCTCTATCGTGACCTTTGTCATTTCGGCAAATCTCGACAACTTGACGACAACGACGATGATGCTGGTCATCATTCACAAGATATTGGCAAACAGAAGGCAGAGAATGCTTTATGGCAGCGCGGTGATAATAGCTGCCAACTGTGGCGGCGCCCTGACGGTGATCGGTGATCCGACAGGTCTTGTGTTATGGAATATAGGAGCTGTGGACGCATCTGATTTTTCCATGTATCTCGCCTTGCCGTGTCTAGTGTCAATGGCTTTGCCGGTATGGTGGTTGGGAAGACAGTTGCCGGAGCGTGTCGAAACACAAGGCTTTGCCATTCCTTATCGCGGGGACGACACCAATCTGAACAGATGGCAACGAATGCTCATGCTGTTTCTCGGTATAGGGGGATTATGGTTTATTCCGACATTCCATAATATCACAAAACTGAGTCCGTTCCTCGGGGCATTGTGTGTTCTTTCGCTGTTGTGGGTGGTGAACGAAATATTCAACCGCAGACTCATGGATGTTGACAAGATGATTCAAAGAAGGATTCCTCGCGTGTTGCAGTATGGCGTCATCCAGATGGTGCTCTTTGTACTCGGCATCATGTTTGCCGTCGGTGTCGTAGTGGAAACAGGTGCCGTTTCAACATTGGCCCAATGGATAGACGACAATGTGCATAACGTCTGGATTCTGGGAATCGTTTCAGGATTCTTCGGCTCTGTGTTAGACACTTTTGCCACGTCCATGTCATTTGTTTCATTGCATCCGGTAGTGGATGTGGCAAACCTTGGCTTGTGGGCAGATTCTGATTATGTGGGAGACTTTGTCAGAAATGGTGTCTATTGGAAAATAATAGCATATTGCAGTGCTATGGGAGGTAATATGCTGCTGATAGGATCTGTCAGCGGACTGGCCCTCATGAAGATGGAACGGATACGGCTTGGCTGGTATCTGCGAAACGTAGGCTGGATATGCTTTGTTGCATGGCTGATAGGACTGGCAATAATGTGGGGTACGACATTCATATACTAAAGAACCGTTCTGCACATTCCTTGTATTGAGATAAACTTTTGAAATTTAATAGGTATATATATTTGAGTTATGAAGATTAAGACAATTGGTGTACTTACCTCAGGAGGTGACGCTCCGGGTATGAATGCTGCTATACGTGCCGTGACACGTGCCGGTATCAGCAATGGTTTTAAGATCAAAGGAATCTTCCGTGGTTATGATGGCTTGATTAACAACGAGATTAAAGATTTCACGACTGAAAACGTAAGTGGCATAATCAATCGTGGCGGTACAATCCTCCGTACTGCAAGAAGCAGCGAGTTTGAGACCCCGGAAGGCAGGAAGAAAGCATACGAGAATATGCGCAGCAATAACATAGACGCATTGGTCGTAATCGGAGGTAACGGTTCTCTGACAGGTGCCAAAATATTTGCTGAAGAATATGATGTCTGTTGCATAGGACTGCCTGGAACAATCGACAATGACCTGTATGGAACCGATTCCACAATCGGCTACGACACGACACTCAACACAATTGTGGAATGTGTGGATAGAATCCGAGATACCGCCGTTAGCCATGAGCGTATCTTCTTTGTTGAAGTCATGGGGCGCGATGCTGGCTTCCTGGCTCAGAACAGCGCAATCGCAAGTGGGGCAGAGGCAGCCATCATTCCTGAAGACTCAACGGATGTCGACCAGCTGGCACGTTTCATGGAGCGTGGAATCAGAAAGAGCAAGCGTAGCTGCATAGTAATCGTAAGCGAAAGCCCCAAATGCGGAGCTTTGTATTATGCAGACCGTGTGCATAAGGAATTTCCTGACTACAATGTGCGAGTGTCAATACTCGGCCATTTGCAGCGAGGAGGAAGCCCTTCTGCACACGACCGCATCCTTGCCAGCCGCACAGGTGTTGGTGCTATAGAAGCTATCATGCAGGGACAGAGGAATCTTATGGTTGGAGTCAGAAACAACGAGATTGTATATGTCCCCTTCCTTGACGCTATCCGTTCAGACAAACCATTCGACAAGAAACTCATAACAGTATTAGATGAGTTGAGTATATAAACTTGCAGATTTGTTATTGGCATGAATTCGGCATACCCCAAGATTCAATTCTTGAGGTATGCTATAACGAATATTCTTTAAAATCTTAGTTTTAAATGCATTATATCGAAAACGCTAATTTGATAGCGTGATTCGTTTAGGAAAGAAAATGCCCTAAACGTAATAAGAAAACGATATTTAATGCCAAAAATATTGTGAGATTAAAAATATTTGTTATTTTTGCAGACGAGAAAAAGGAAAGGACTTTTTTGAAAACAAATTAGGTACACATATTCTGATGTTAAGCTTCTCTTTATGTGCACTTTCTGGAAACGAAAAACTAATATTTAAAAATATAAAGATATGTCACAAGTAATTGGTCGAATTTCTCAGATTGTCGGACCTGTTATCGATGTATATTTCGATACCAAGGGAGAAGATCCGGAGAAGGTGTTGCCAAAGATTCACGATGCATTGAAAGTAAAGCGTCCGGATGGCAGAGAACTTGTTATCGAAGTTCAACAGCATATCGGCGAAGATACTGTACGCACCGTGGCTATGGACAATACAGATGGCTTGCAGAGAGGATTGGAAGCGATACCGACAGGATCACCTATCCTTATGCCGGCAGGTGAGCAGATTAAAGGAAGAATGATGAATGTAATAGGTCAGCCTATTGATGGTATGAAGACACTTGACATGGACGGAGCCTATCCTATTCATCGCGAACCTCCTAAGTTCGAAAACTTGTCCACCCACAAAGAGATGCTCGCTACGGGAATTAAAGTGATCGACCTTCTTGAACCATATATGAAAGGCGGTAAAATCGGACTCTTCGGTGGAGCAGGAGTTGGAAAGACCGTACTTATCATGGAGCTGATCAATAATATCGCCAAGGGACACAATGGATATTCTGTGTTCGCTGGAGTAGGAGAGCGCACCCGTGAGGGTAATGACCTTATCCGAGACATGCTTGAATCAGGAGTTATCCGTTATGGCGAAAAATTCAAGAAAGCCATGGAAGAAGGCAAATGGGATCTGAGTCTCGTAGACAAGGAGGAACTCAAGAAAAGCCAGGCAACCCTTGTCTACGGTCAGATGAATGAGCCACCTGGCGCACGTGCTTCCGTTGCTCTTTCCGGACTGACAGTAGCCGAGGAATTCCGTGACCATGGAGGTAAGGACGGAGAAGCTGCCGATATTATGTTCTTCATCGACAACATCTTCCGCTTTACACAGGCAGGTTCAGAGGTATCGGCATTGCTGGGACGTATGCCTTCGGCTGTAGGTTATCAGCCAACTCTTGCCAGTGAGATGGGAGCGATGCAGGAACGCATTACCTCTACAAAGAAAGGTTCCATTACTTCTGTCCAGGCTGTTTATGTGCCTGCAGACGACTTGACCGACCCGGCGCCGGCTACAACATTTACTCACCTTGATGCAACGACTGAGTTGAACCGTAAAATTACGGAGTTGGGAATTTACCCGGCTGTTGATCCGTTGGGATCTACTTCCAGAATACTTGATCCGCTGATTGTTGGCAAGGAACATTATGAGTGTGCCCAAAGAGTAAAGCAAATTCTCCAGAAATATAAGGAACTTCAGGATATCATCGCTATTCTTGGTATGGACGAGTTGTCGGATGACGACAAGCTCACCGTAAACAGGGCACGCCGCGTTCAGCGTTTCCTCTCACAGCCATTTACCGTAGCTGAGCAGTTCACAGGTATTCCAGGAGTGATGGTTCCTATAGAGGAAACCATAAAGGGCTTCAATATGATTCTCGACGGAAAGGTTGATGACCTGCCAGAGCAGGCATTCCTCAATGTCGGAACCATAGAAGATGCAATAGAGAAGGGTAAGAAACTGCTTGAGGCTGCTAAAGGCTAAAGGCTAAAATGTTGCAATATGGGTTTAGAATTAAAAATCGTCTCTCCCGAGAAAGTGGAGTTTGAGGGAAAAGTGGATAGAGTCATAGTGCCCGGCACCGTCGGACTGTTTGAGATTCTTGAAAACCACGCTCCCATCATTTCCACACTTGAGAAAGGACGGGTGATATATCACGATTCAGAAGGGGAACACGAGCTCAATGTCTCAATGGGATTCGTGGAAGTACAGAAAAATATCGTCAATATTTGTGTTGAACTTTAACAAGCTAGCATAATATATGTTGAATACAAGAGATGTGGAAAAGGCTTGTCGGCGTTATTTCGTGCAGGGAATTCTGATTACAGCGTTCCTTTCATTGATAGTCGTGGCATTATACATACAGTTTCCAGAGTGGAACTTGATTGCGCCGATGATAATTACCGACATATTCTCTCTGACAGTCTGCATTGCAGAAGCTTTGGTGTTGCGCATTGTAGCAAAACACGGCACGGAGAATCTGCACAATTTTTTCACCGCAGCTACGGGCTTACGCATGTTTCTCGCATTGTTCACCCTGACTGGGTGCTACCTCGTTGAGGGGCGTGATGCCATGCTGCCTTACTGCGTTGTATTCATGTCGTTCTATTTTGTATTTCTTATTCACCATTCAGTGTTCTTCACTCGTGTATTGAATTCTCACGCCAAGTGTGACAAAGAAAAATAAACATTTTTATATGAAACGATTAAGGTCATTATTAATCCTCGTTGCTTTTGCCTTGATGCCTTTGCTGGCTTTTGCTACAAACGAAGGTGGAGAGAAAAGTGAAGGACTCGACATACCGAAAGTCGTGCTTGAGCACCTTTCCGACTCTTACGAATGGCATATCGCCACTTACGAGGGAAAGCACTTGAGCATTCCGTTGCCGATTATCGTGCGGAATTCCGCTACGGGAGACTGGTTCGTAGGTACGGCGGAAAGTCTGCCTGAACCTTTCTTCTTTGACGAAGCCCACCATGGCAAGATTTACGAGAAGATGCCTGACGGCACAACGGAACGTCCGCTCGATCTGAGTATCACCAAGACTGTAGCTCAGATATGGATTGTGGTCTTCGTAATGTTAGCCGTATTCCTGTCCTGTGCCCGCTGGTACAAGAATCGTGACGAAAAGAGCGAGGCGCCGGGTGGATTCGTAGGCATGATGGAGATGTTCGTGATGATGATTTACGAAGATGTGGCAAAGGCGTCCATCGGAGAGAAACATTTCCGTCCTTACGCACCATATCTGCTCACCGTGTTCTTCTTCATCCTGACCACCAACCTTCTTGGCTTGCTACCGGTCTTCCCTGGTGGTGCCAATGTAACAGGAAATATAAACATCACGTTCTTCCTCGCTTTTTGTTCAATGGTGGTAATCAACCTCTTTGGAAACAAGGAGTACTGGAAGGACATTTTCTGGCCAGAAGTGCCAGTGTTCCTGAAAGCATATCCAGTACCGCTTATGCCAGTAATAGAGTTCTTTGGCGTCTTTACTAAGCCATTCGCTTTGATGGTCCGTCTCTTCGCCAATATGATGGCAGGCCACGCAATCATTCTGAGCTTCACTTGTGTGATATTCCTCGGATGGTCGATGGGAGTAGGCTATGGCATAGGACTCAACTTCGTGAGCGGAATAATGATGCTTTTCATGAATGCTCTGGAATTGCTCGTGGCATTCGTCCAGGCATACGTCTTCACCCTCTTGAGTGCTGTCTTTATCGGACTTGCCCACAAGGAGGAGGAGTAAAAGCCTCTTTTATGAGGTGTGACAAATAAAAATTAGAGTTAAACAAGAGAATAAACAAAAAATTAATAACAATTAAAATTTAAGGAATTATGATTATTTCATCACTTTTGGCTGCTGAAGGTCTGGCACAGCTGGGCTGCAGCTTAGGCGCAGGTATCGCAGTAATTGGCGCAGGTTTGGGTATTGGTAAGATCGGTAGCAGCGCTATGGATGCTATCGCTCGTCAGCCTGAGGCATCAGGTAAAATCCAGACAAACATGATTCTTACATCTGCATTCGTAGAGGGTTGTGCATTGTTCGCAATCGTGGCTTGTACCTTCCTTATCTAATGAACTTTTCTTGGGAGAAGTTTTTAACTAATAGGTGTTTGTAAATTAACGCAAATGGATTTATCAAGTTTGCCATCAATATTAACTCCTGACTTAGGATTGCTCTTCTGGATGCTTCTTGCGTTCCTTGTAGTATTCTTTGTTCTCGCCAAATTCGGTTTCCCGGCAATAACGGGAATGGTGGAGAAAAGGAAGAACTATATCGACGAGAGCCTGAAGAAAGCCCATGAGGCTTCTCTGAAGCTTGAAAACATCAAGCAAGAAAGTGAAGCGATCCTGCAGGAAGCACGTGAGAAGCAGGCCACCATACTCAAGGAGGCCGCATCCACACGTGACGCTATTGTGGAGAAAGCTCAGGATAAAGCACGTGAGGAGAGTGCGCGCATCATCAGCGAGGCCAAAGCCGAGATTGAAGCGCATAAGCAGGCCGCCATCAGCGATATCCGCAAGCAAGTAGCCATATTGAGTGTTGAGGTGTCAGAGAAGATCTTGAGAAAGAATCTCGACACCGACAAGGCACAGATGGACTACATAGATCTTATGCTGAATGAAGTGAACTTAAATAAATAAGCAGGATGGATTTAGGATTAATATCGGTAAGATACGCTCGAGCATTGCTCAAGGCAAGCAACCAGGAGAAGCAGTCTGAGCAGGTCTATGCTGACATGCAGACTCTCGCCGCAGAATATGTTAATGTGCCAGAACTGAGTGTCACCATAGCTAATCCTATGCTTTCAAGGGTGCAGAAAGAAGCATTGCTGATTACTGCCACAGGAAGTACAAAGTGTGAATTGACCTGCCGTTTTATCAGGCTTGTATTGAAAGAGGGAAGGGCGAACATCATGCAATTCATTGCAAACTCGTTTGTCTCTCTTTATAGAGAGCAGAATAACTTGATTCATGCAAAACTGTCAACTGCCGTTGCTCTGACTCCAGAAACGGAGTCGAAGCTGCGGAAGTTAGTGGAGAGTAAGACAAATGGTAATGTTGAGTTCAAGACTTCTGTCGATGATGAACTCATCGGAGGTTTCGTGCTCGAGTACGACACCTATCGACTCGACGCCAGCGTAAAGCGCCAGCTCAGCACCATTTTGTCGAATCTTAAATAATTAAAAGGATTAATATGTCAGATAAAATTAAACCAAGCGAAGTATCCCAGGTGCTTCTCGAACAACTGAAAGGAATCAGTAATGGCGAGCAGTTCGACGAGGTGGGCACTGTGCTTCAGGTCAGCGATGGTGTAGCGCGCATCTACGGATTGCGTAATGCCGAAGCCAACGAGCTCCTGGAGTTTGAGAATGGTACTATGGCTATCGTTATGAACCTTGAGGAGGACAACGTAGGTTGTGTGCTTCTCGGTTCTACTGATGGTATCAAAGAAGGCATGGTTGTGAAACGTACTAAGCGTATCGCGTCTATCCGAGTGAACGACAATATGCTTGGTCGCGTCATCAACCCATTGGGACAAGCCATCGACGGCAAGGGAGATCTTGATCTTACTGAGTCGTTTGAGATGCCGCTCGACCGTAAAGCCCCCGGAGTTATCTACCGTCAGCCTGTAAAGGAGCCTCTCCAGACAGGTTTGAAGGCTGTAGACTCCATGATTCCTATTGGTCGTGGTCAGCGTGAGCTTATCATCGGTGACCGTCAGACCGGAAAGACCGCCATTGCAATTGATACTATCATTAATCAGAAGAGTTTCTATGATGCAGGCAAACCTGTATACTGTATTTATGTTGCCATAGGACAGAAGGCGTCTACTGTGGCTGCCCTCGTATCTAATCTGAAGGAGCATGGTGCTTTGCCTTATACTATTATCGTATCGGCAACGGCAGCAGACCCTGCCGCCATGCAGTATTATGCACCATTTGCCGGTGCAGCCATCGGCGAGTATTTCCGCGACCGTGGCTATTCTGCACTCGTCGTATACGACGACCTTTCAAAGCAGGCCGTAGCATACCGTGAGGTATCTCTGATTCTTCGACGTCCTTCAGGACGTGAGGCATATCCTGGAGACGTATTCTATCTGCACAGCCGTCTTCTTGAGCGTGCAGCACGAATTAATGACCAACAGGAAGTTGCAGAACAGATGAATGATCTTCCAGAGTGTATGAAGGGACATGTGAAAGGTGGAGGCTCTTTGACAGCTCTTCCGATCATCGAGACACAGGCAGGCGACGTTTCTGCTTATATTCCGACGAATGTGATTTCAATTACCGACGGACAGATTTATCTCGAGAGTGATCTCTTCAACCAGGGATTCCGACCAGCAATCAATGTCGGTATCTCCGTGAGCCGTGTTGGAGGTTCTGCACAGATAAAGAGCATGAAGAAAGTTGCCGGTACGCTGAAGATCGATATGGCCCAGTATAGAGAGCTTGAGGCATTCTCTAAATTTTCAAGTGACATGGACGCTGTGACATCCATGACTCTGGACAGAGGACGTAAGAATAACCAGTTGCTTATCCAGCCACAGTATAGTCCTATGACTGTTGGTGAGCAGGTAGCTATTCTTTATTGCGGTACTCATGGACTGATGCGTGATGTTCCAGTAGAGGATGTGAGGAAATGTCAGGATACATTCCTTGACAAACTTCGTTCTACACATCAGCAAGATGTCATAGACGTCCTTGCTTCAGGCGTTATAAATGATGATGTTTGCCATAAGATTGAGGAAGTAATGGCCGACATCTCCGGACAATATAAAAAGTAATTGCTTATGCCGTCACTAAAAGAAATTAAAGGTAGAATTTCTTCCGTCAACAGTACGCGCAAAATCACAAGTGCAATGAAAATGGTAGCATCTTCAAAACTTCATCATGCACAGCAGATGATAGAGAATATGCTTCCTTATGAAAATATGCTTGAGCGCATTCTCAAGACTTTTCTTGCCAGTGAGGCTGATGCACATACTGTTTTCAGCGAGGTTCGCCCGGTAAAGCGTATAGCACTCGTTGCATATTCGTCGAACAGCAGTCTTTGTGGTGGCTTTAATACAAATGTCGCGAAACTGCTACACTCTGTTGTAGAAGAGAACATGTCCTTGGGTAAAGAGAACATAGTTGTCTATCCGATAGGAAGAAAAGTTGCGGAACAGGCAAAGAAAATGGGATTGCCGATAGCTGGTGATTTCACAAGACTTGCCGAGAAGCCTAATGTCTCAGAATGTATAGAAATAGCTAAAGAACTCGGAAAGAAATTCGTTGAAGGCGAGATTGATCAAGTTGAGCTTCTATATCATCATTTCAAGAGTGCCGGTTCTCAAATATTGCAGCGCAAGACTTTCCTGCCTATTGACATTACTTCTGGTGTTGGACAAGACAACAACCGTGATCTCTCGCATAAGACCGTTACTGCAGAAATGCAAGCCTATCTGAAAGAGAATCAGAAGGAAGAGCAAAAGAAAGAAGAGCATGTGGTACCTCTGAATGACAATTTCATTGTAGAGCCAGACATGAGCACGGTTCTCAAGCTCCTGATTCCCAAGTTGGCGCATCTTATGCTGTATACGGCTCTATTGGATAGTATAGCTTCCGAGCATGCAGCCCGTATGGTTGCCATGCAGACGGCAACGGACAATGCAGATGAATTGTTGCGAGAGTTGAATTTGCAATATAACAAGAGCAGACAGCAGGCCATTACTAATGAATTGTTGGATATTGTTGGTGGTTCTGTAAACAACTAATATGTTCAACATACCCGATGATTAAAATTTAAGCCGGACCATTTGTTTGAGTCCGGCTTAAATTTTTTATTACCAGCCAACTTCATTGGTTGGATAGAATAATCAGTTTGTCTATGTCATTTATTAAGCTTCTTCAGCAGAAGCTTGTTTATTGTCTGTATGTGTTTTCCCTGTTTCGTTATGTCTGTCCTAACTGCATAAATGTCATTGAACAAGTCACAAAAGGCGTTCTGCACCATATTGGGCTTTCTTCTGCTCTTGTCTGCTTCAGGATTTACAACAATTTTTATCCCTTTATGGTGTAAGGTTATGTCAATGTCTTTTCCTGCAATTACAGGGTCACCGTCGTAATGAATTACCCCTTCATTTTTCCTATGTACCAATATGTGGCTCGACTTGAAAGTCTTAACTTTCGGATTTTTGTTAATTGTCTTGTTGAACATGTCAATACTAATTTGAGGTGCATCAATCATGTCGAAAGGTTCCATTATAATAACGTCGAGCAATCCGTCACTCATCGAGGCTTGTGGGGCTATGTATGCATTGTTGCCATATTGTGAGGCATTGGCACACGACACGAGATAAGCACGCTTGTGTATTGTGCCTATCTCTTCGGCTTCAATAGTGTATTCCTCAGCCTCATATTTCAATCCGGACTTTAGAATGTTTTCAAGGTAAGTCACGGGGCCTCGTTTGCCTGCCTCGGCAAATCTCATGCTGATGTAAGCGTCAAACCCCATGCCACAAGTGCAGAAGAACGGATGGCCGTCAATTACTCCATAGTCAAGGTCGTGGGTCATGCATTTGTTGATAATCATTATGCATTTCTTTATGTCCATGGGTAGCATCAGATGCCGCGCCAGTCCGTTGCCCGAACCACACGGTATGATTCCCATAGCAGTATTTGTGTCGATGAGCGCCCTGCCTATCTCATTAATGGTTCCGTCTCCGCCTACAGCTACTACCACATCGCAATTATCCTCACAGGCTTTCCTCGCCAACAAGGTCGCATGTCCTGCGTATTCAGTGTTCAAGATAGAGTAACTGAAGGTATCCTTGTCCAAATACTCGTCTATGAGCTTAGGTATGCCGGCCTTTTTTACTGTGCCGGATATGGGGTTCATTATAAAAGCAATCTTCTTCTGGGGCATAAATATAATGCTTTGGCTATATAATTTTATTTTAACTTTGTAATATGCAAATATAGTAAATAATATCTTATTTATAGTTTGTAGCGCATTATTTTAATCCTAAATGAACATTTCTTTTGAAATAATGCTCTGTTTTACCTATTTTTCGTATCTTTGCAAGAAATATAAACAACAGTGGTTTATTACACCTATATTTATAATGGGACTTTTACAAGAGAAATACAAGAAATATCGTGAGCCTCAGAAGTATATGGAGGCTGGTATATACCCATATTTTCGTGAGATAACAGGAAAACAGGGTACTGTAGTACAGATGGATGGGCATGAGGTGCTCATGTTCGGCTCTAATGCATATATGGGACTTACAGGAGATCCTCGTGTGGAGGCAGCTGCAAAAGCTGCAATAGATCAGTATGGTACAGGATGCGCAGGTAGCCGTTTCCTTAACGGAACGCTTGACCTCCATGTGAAGTTGGAGAAAGAGCTTGCTGCTTATGAACACAAAGATGAGGCATTATGCTTCTCAACCGGATTTTTCGTCAATTCAGGAGTCCTCTCGGTCATCTGTGGCAGAGAAGACTATATAATTTGCGATGAGCGTGACCATGCCAGTATTGTAGATGGCAGGAGATTGTCTTTTGCCACTTGCTTGAAATACAAGCATAACGACATGGAAGACCTGGAGAAGCAGTTGAAGAAATGCCGTCCTGAAGCTGTCAAGCTCATTGTCGTTGACGGTGTGTTCTCTATGGAGGGCGATTTGGCTAATTTGCCAGAAATCATCAAACTGAAGCATAAATATAATGCTTCCGTAATGGTTGACGAGGCTCATGGCCTTGGTGTCTTCGGTAGCGAGGGACGTGGCGTGTGCGACCACTTCGGTGTGATTGACGACGTTGACCTGATTATGGGAACTTTCTCAAAGAGTCTTGCCAGCATCGGCGGATTTATCGCAGGCGACAAGGATACGATAAATTACCTGCGTCATGCCTGTAGAACTTATATATTCAGCGCATCCAACACACCTGCAGCTACAGCAGCGGCAATGGAGGCTTTGCATATTATAAGAAAAGAGCCAGAGAGAATCACTCGTCTATGGGATGTCACGAACTATGCTTTGAAACGTTTCCGTGAGGAAGGATTTGAGATAGGAGAAACCGAGAGTCCGATTATCCCACTATATGTGCGTGATCCTTACAAGACATTCCTCGTTACGAAGTTGGCCTTCGATGCAGGAGTATTCATAAATCCTGTGATTCCTCCAGCTTGTGCTCCACAAGACACGTTGGTACGTTTTGCTTTGATGGCAACCCATACTCAGGAGCAGGTAGAGAAAGGCGTACAAGCTTTGAAGAAGATTTTTGTTGAACAAGGCATTATCAAATAATGCACTTCGATATTGACAAAATGGCAAGCATGAGGTTGCATTCAATAAGCCCTCTTGCTTGCCATTATTTTGTAAAATGTTGATATTGTGTGAAAAGTATGTAATCAAGACATACCTGTAACATTACGGTTTACCGCCATTAGGGTTACAGGCTTGTATCCATATTATAATCGGTAATAATGATATCTGTAAATAATATTGGCGTTGAGTTCGGGGTCAAGCCTCTTTTCAGTAACGTCAGCTTCGTTGTAAACGATAATGACAGGATAGCCCTTGTCGGCAAAAACGGCGCAGGCAAATCCACGTTGCTGAAAATTCTATACCGTCTGCAAAGTCCGACATCGGGCAATGTGTCTGTTTCGAGCGACACAACAATCGGCTATCTTCCTCAGGTGATGAATCTGAAGGATGACACCACTGTTCGCGAGGAGGCTTCTAAGGCATTTGCAGGAATAAGTTCGTTGAAAGCGGAACTTGACAGGCTTAATGCCGAACTTGCCCAGCGTGAAGATTATGAGAGCGAGAGCTATCTTGACCTTGTAGAACGGTTTACTGCCACTCATGACAAGTTGCAGATTCTAGGTGCAGACAACTGTGAGGCCAATCTTGAGAGGACTCTTTCCGGCTTAGGTTTCAAGCGTACGGATTTCGACAGACCCACCAAGGAGTTCAGTGGCGGTTGGCGTATGAGAATTGAGCTTGCGAAGATTCTTCTGCAGAAACCAGACGTGTTGTTGCTCGACGAGCCTACCAACCACCTCGACATCGAAAGTATCCAATGGCTTGAGCAGTTCCTTTCCCAAAGTGCGAAGTCTGTCGTGCTTGTGAGCCACGACCGCGCATTTCTTAATAATGTGACGAACAGGACTTTGGAAATCAGTTGCGGAAAGATAGCAGACTATAAGGTGAAGTATGACCAGTATGTGGAATTGCGCAAAGAGAGACGCGAGCAGCAGATACGTGCATACGAGAATCAGCAGAAAGAGATAGCTGATATCAAGGATTTTATCGAAAGGTTCCGTTACAAACCGACAAAGGCAGTACAGGTGCAGAGCAGAATAAAGCAGCTGGAGAAGATTGTTCCGATAGAAATAGACGAAGTTGACAATTCTTCAATGCATCTGAAATTTCCTCCCTGCATGAGAAGCGGCGACTATCCGGTCATATGCGAAGACGTGAGGAAGGATTATGGAGACCACATGGTTTTCGGCAATGTCAATCTTACAGTCAAGAGAGGAGAGAAAGTCGCTTTTGTCGGAAGGAATGGAGAGGGAAAGTCCACTCTCGTCAAATGTATCTTGAATGAGATTCCATATACCGGAACTCTCAAGATTGGCCATAACGTGCAGATTGGATATTTTGCACAGAACCAGGCCCAGATGCTTGACAACAGCCTTACCGTCTTCGACACGATTGACAGCGTGGCAAGAGGCGACGTGCGCATGAGAATCAACGATATATTAGGCGCCTTCATGTTTGGCGGTGAAGCTTCAGAGAAGAAGGTTTCAGTTCTCAGCGGTGGAGAGAAGAGCAGACTGGCAATGATCCGCCTTCTGCTCGAGCCCGTAAACCTGTTGATTCTTGATGAGCCTACCAACCATCTCGACATGCGTTCAAAGGATGTGTTGAAGGAAGCGATAAAAGCTTTCGACGGTACAGCCATTGTCGTAAGCCACGACCGCGAGTTCCTGGATGGTCTGGTTACTAAAGTATATGAGTTCGGCAACGGAAAGGTGATAGAGCATATCGGAGGAATATATGATTTTCTTCAGAAACACCACACAGACAGCATTGATGCTGCCACCAACAATAATCCCTCTCCTGCCGCTTCTGATGCGAAGGCCGCTTCTGAACCCTCACAAGGCAAGCAGAACTATCTCGAACATAAGGAGCTGCAGAAGAAGCTCAACAAAATGAAGAAAGCCGTTGATAAAGCTGAATCCCAGATAGGGGAACTTGAGAAAAGACTCGGTGAGCTTGACGAATTGCTTCTGAAACCGGAAAACTCCTCAAATATGGAGATTGTTGAAGAATATACATCAATAAAGGCAAAGCTGGATGAAGAAGTGGACAATTGGGAGAAACTCTCTGAGGAATACGAGCAGCTTTCTTCCCAATAGTTAACTGTAATGAAAGTTTTATCACCGGATCTGCAATATATCAATCGAAATACAGTTATCAATTTAGTAACATAAATATTAAGACTATGAAAATTAAATCAATTATTCCTATTGTGGCCTTGGCCACAGTATCGATGACCTCTGTGGCACAGAATCCGCAGTCTCAGCAATTGCGTTCTGGTCTCGACATGTCCAACATGGACAACAGCGTCAAGCCACAAGACGACTTTTTCCATTACGCTTGTGGCGGTTGGATGAAGAAGAATCCGCTGCCAGCTGCTTATTCCCGTTATGGCAGCTTCGATGTGCTGGGCGAAGATAACAACAAGCGCATCAACGGTATTCTGCAGGAACTGCTTGAGAATACCTATAGTGAAGGCACCATTGAGAAGAAGCTCAGCGATTTGTATAAGCTTGCTATGAACGAGCAGCGCCGCAACGCAGATGGCGTTTCTCCACTCATGCCAATCCTGAAGAAGATGGAGAAGGCTAAGACCAAGGAGGCTTTGTTCAAGATTCAGCTGGAGCTTGTGCCTTATGGCGACAGCGAATTCATCGGCATGTATTTTGGAGCCGACGAGAAGAATGCCAAACAGAATATCCTGAACGTAGTGCAGAGCGGTACCACCCTCGGACAGAAAGAATATTACCTGGATACAGACTCGGCTACAACTGCAATCAGAGAGGCTTACAAGAAGCACATCGTAAGAATGTTCCAGATGTTCGGCTTCAATGCCAAGGCTGCCCAGAAGAAGATGGAGAACGTGATGCGTCTCGAAACTGAATTGGCTAAGGTGTCTAAGTCTAACACAGAACTTCGTGACCCTGAGGCTAACTACAACAAGATGGCTTTGTCTGAATTCATGGCAAAGTATCCTCATATCAATATTGACAAGGTGCTTGTCGCATCTGGCGTAGACCTGAATCTCGTGAAGGATCTGGTAGTGGGTCAGGTTGGCTTCGTGGCAGGTGCCGACAAACTCTTGTCTGCTATCACCCCTGATGAATACAGAGACTATATGGAGTGGGGCCAGATAATGAGTGCGGCTGCTTATTTGAGCGATGACGTAATTGCTGCAAACTTCGACTTCTTCGGCAAGACAATGAGTGGAAGAAAAGAAAACCATCCATTGTGGAAGCGTGCTACAAGCCAGGTGGAAAGCCAGATGGGCCAGGCTTTGGGCAAGATTTACGTGGAGAAATATTTCCCTGCTTCATCAAAGGAACGCATGAAGACTCTTGTACACAACTTGCAGATTGCCTTGGCAAAGCGCATCGAGGCTCAGGATTGGATGAGCGAGGAAACAAAGAAGAACGCCCTTGACAAGCTGAATGCCTTCTATGTGAAGATTGGCTATCCTGACAAGTGGATAGACATGAGCGACCTCAACATCGACCCGGCAAAGTCTTATTATTCAAATATCGAGGAGTGTCGCAGATTCTGGAACAAATGGGTTATCGCAACTAAGGTGGGCAAGCCAGTAGACAAGGATGAGTGGCAGATGTCTCCACAGACCGTCAATGCTTACTACAATCCTACGACCAACGAGATATGCTTCCCGGCCGGTATTCTGCAGGTTCCATTCTTCGACCCAACAGCCGACGACGCATTCAATTATGGAGCTATCGGTGTTGTAATCGGTCATGAAATGACTCACGGATTCGATGACCAGGGTCGTCATTATGACAAAGACGGCAACATGAAAGACTGGTGGACAGAAAACGATGGCAAGAATTTCAACGAGAGAGCTGACGGATACGCCAAGTTCTATTCTAACATCAAGGTATTGCCTGACCTGAACGCCAACGGCCGTTTCACTCTTGGTGAGAACCTTGCTGACCACGGAGGTCTGATGGTTGCCTACGAGGCATACAAGGAGGCTACGAAGAACAATCCTCTTCCTGTAATCGACGGTCTGACTGCAGACCAGCGCTTCTTCATCGCTTACTCTCAGGTGTGGGCAGCAAACATCACGGATGCTGAAATCAGAAACCGCACAAAGAGCGACCCACACTCTCTTGGTATGTGGCGTGTAAACGGTGCTCTGCCTCACATCAACATGTGGTATGACGCATTCAATGTGAAGCCTACAGACAAATTGTTCGTTCCTGCTGACCAGAGACTCAAACTTTGGTAATACAGGATTGATTTCGGTTTTAACTTAAATAAAATTGGTTTAGTTTAAAAGGCATACTGACCATTTGGTTTAAATCATCCATAAACGATCGAGTAGGAGGTAAACACTAATTTTAGGTGTTTACCTCCTATTTTCGGTATGTTCGGCCCGAGCATAAAAAATAGCCATAAGAAAGTATCTTTGTATACAGTCTTATGGCTATTGTTTTAGCTGTGTATATAAATGTTGTCTGTTTCGACGGGCTTGTAAATGTTGTCTTTACTGTCAGGTGACAAGATTGTAAATGTTGTCTTTGCTGTCCGATGACGGACTTGTCAGTTTATTCCCCTGTCGTTCAGCGCCTTGGTATATTTCCTTGCATTTTCCTTATGTTCCTCATAAGTCCTTGCAAAATTATGGGTGCCGCTGAAATCCTCTTTCGCACACATATACAGATAGTCGTGGTGTACATAATTCAGCACGGCGTCTATGCCTGCCACCGATGGTATTCTGATTGGCCCTGGCGGTAGACCTTTGTATTTGTATGTGTTATAAGGACTGTCAAAGGAGAGCATGTTGTGGTAGATGCGCTTGAGCTCGAATTTCTTGAGTGCGAACTTTACCGTGGGGTCAGCCTGCAGAGGCATGTCTCCCTTCAGCCTGTTGTAATACATTCCGGCAATCATCGGCTTTTCCTGGTCGTTGGCGGTTTCCTCGTCCACGATGCTTGCCATTGTGATTACTTCGATAGGGGAGAGACCCATGGCTTTCGCCTTGTTTTCTCTTTCAAACGACCAGAACTTCTTGTTCTCCTTCTGCATCTTGTCGAGAAACTTGTCTACGGAAATGTTCCAGTACACGGAGTAGGTGTTTGGTATGAACATAGCTGCGATGCTCTCCGGAGTGTAGCCGTATTTCCTGCATGTTGCCGTGTCGGAAACGGCTTTCAGGAAATCATCCTTTGAGAACATCAGTTTCTTTGAAACCTCGTCGGCCAGTTTGTCGAGAGTCCTTACCGAGGGGATTGTGAGGTTTACAGGCGACTGCAGTCCGTTCCTGAGCTTGCGGAACACGGTAAATGCTCCATTGCCTGTAGTCACTTCATACCTTCCAGGCCGTATCTTTTCGGCGAGGTCCCAATGGCGGGCAAGTGTGGTGAAAGCCATGTAGCCTCTGTCCGTTGAGATTTCCTTCACTTTCGTGTATACGGAGTCGATGTTGTCGTCGTCGTCAATATATACATACTGTGTTGAGGATTTTACCGACAGCGCAGAAAAGAAGAAATAGTAAACCAATCCTATTATTATCAGGAGGCATCCCAATGCAGACAGGATATACTTTTTTTGTGAAATAAATGATTTTGCCATGATTATATTTTTCAAATTCTGTCGAGTACGGTCTTTATCAAGTCGTCTATGTGCGACTTGTATCCGGTGTCAGCCTTCTGTGCCCTGCGGTTTGCAATCACCATGCAGCAAGTCGTAGCCTTGTGTCCCATCAGTTTTGACAGTCCGGCAAGTGCTGAACTCTCCATCTCGAAGTTTGTTATTCTGTCACCGTCGTATTCAAATTCTTCTATCTTCCTGTTCTGGTTGGGGTCAGCCAGAGGGAGTCTTAGTTGTCTTCCCTGCGGTCCGAAGAATCCTCCGCAGGCAATCGTTATTCCTCTCACCATGTCTTCGCCGGCTATTCTGTCCACGAGTTCTTTGTCGGCTTCAACCACGTATGGTGCAGGCTGACACATGTTTCCTGTCCATCCCATGTGGTTGAGGAATGCTTTTTCTATCTGCAGGTCACACACCGCATTTCTTCCGGCATAGAAGTTCAGCAGTCCGTCGAATCCCATGGATTTCTTTGAGCAGATGAAAGTTCCGGCAGGCGTGTTCTCCTGCAGTCCGCCACAGGTGCCTATTCTGACCATTGTCAGCTGTCTGAATTCATCCTTGTCGGTTCTTGTTTCAAAGTCGATGTTGGCGAGCGCGTCCAGCTCGTTCACCACGATGTCGATGTTGTCGCATCCGATGCCCGTAGAGAGAACGGTTATTCGTTTTCCTTTGTAGCTTCCGGTTATGGTGTGGAATTCTCTGCTTTCCACGTCGCATTCTTTTTCGTCGAAATGGCTTGCCACTAGTGCCACTCTTCCGGGGTCGCCCACGAGTATTACTTTGTCTGCCAGGAATTCCGGTTTGAGGTGCAGATGGAATACGCTTCCGTCGCTATTGATTATGAGTTCTGATTCTGGATAATACTTTTTCATGATAAAATCGCTTTAAGTTATACTTACATCTGTCATCTCTGCATATTCTGCAGGATTGCCATGCAATCTGTATATGATGCAAATTTACTACAGATTTTCTGCATTTCGAATTTTCTTCTCAAGATTTTTTTTCTGAATCATAATATTCTCTAAATCTTCTTCCATTTTCAGAATCGTCTTGCGGTCAACACCTTTTCCTTTGCTCCTGTAGCCTTTTCTGAGGGTAGGAAGTTTCTTCTCTATATCAGCCTGTCTGTCATTCAGCTGCATGAGTTTCAGGAACAGTCCTCTTGCCGTGTCCGACTTGAAGTCGTTTATGTCAGTATATACGGCATCGTCGTTTATAACGAATCTGAAGCCGTGTCTCGCTTTGTCGCTTGAGTTGTGGGTGTTCATTCTCCTGAGGCTTTCGTCGAGCAGTTTCCTGTCGTATTGTGTGTCTTTTATGCTGCGTAGCGTAGCCACGGATTTCAGTTTCTCTTCAGAGATGTTTTCATCGTCGCTCCATCTTTCGTCCGACGGTATGAAGGTATAGATGCACACTTTGCCGCTCTCCTGATGTCGGTCGGTCACGAGCCACCCCAGGGAGTCGATGTCGTCTACCACACACATATAGTCGTTGAATTCCGAGTTGTAGGGCAGTCCCAGGTTTTCGGGCTTGTAGAATGTCTGCGTCTCCGTGTTGAGCCTTGAGATGAAGATGTCTCTCTTTCCGAACCCGTTTTTCTTGTTTATGGCACTGAAATAGAGCGTCACGCCGTCTGGCATAAGATAAGGATAGTCCACGTCTTTGAAATCATCAGCGAATTCCTCTATCGCTCTTCCTGCCTTCCATTCGTTTCCGATTTTCTCTGCCATGAACAGCAGCGTGGAGTCCTTTGCCACGGTCTTGTTGTAGATGCACAAGTCATCGAATCCGTTGAGGAATGCTGATGATGTATGGCTTGTCTGCGTGGCAGAATTGAAGATGTCTGTATATTTCCCTATCTGTCCGTATTCTTTTCTTAGCGGAATATGCTTTGCGAAGTTTTCTTTGTCTACCACCACGCTGTCTATCACCATCAGCTTTGCTGCCGACGGATAGAAGTCAGCTACCGCCAGCGCGTTCTGCTTCTGCGCCGGTTTGTTCTTCTGGCTCCTTTTCACCTGTGCGTCTGATGGCTGTGCAGCCAATGAGAGCAGACTGCATAGGATTATGAAATTTCTTGTCCGTGCTTTCATATTGATTGAATCAGTATTTATTCGTTTTGTTTATCAGTATTGACCAAACGTTTTGCTTATTCGTATTTTATCGTCTTCACGGGGTTTATGTGCGACACTATGTAGCTTGGTCCTATGAACACGAGGAGGCATATTGCCAGGGTTGCCGCGTTTATGAGCAGGATCAATGGCGCGTTGATTTCCACGGGCACGTAGTCCACGTAATAGACTGATGCGTCGAGGCTCACGAATTTGGTGTATTTCTGCAGCGCCACGAGTCCCAGAGCGATGATGTCTCCCAGAATGAGTCCTCGCCCGATGACGAGGGCTGCAAACCAGATGAAGATGTTTCTCACCGACCTGTTTCTGCATCCCATAGCTTTTAGGGTGCCTATCATGCGTGTGCGCTCGAGTATGATGATGAGGAGTCCGGAAATTATCGTGATGCCCGACACACAGATCATGAGTCCGAGGATTATCCACACGTTGAGGTCTAGCAGGTCGAGCCATGAGAAGATCTGCGGATACATTTCATATACGGTTTCCGACGAATATGTCTCTCCGTATTTGTCGCCCTGTCTGTTCACGTTCTTCACCAGATATCTGGCTGCTATCGGCACGTTGGCTATATCGTGTAGCTGCAGTTCCACTCCCGACACCTGCCCCTGGCTCCATCCGTTGAGCTTTACGGCAGAATAGAGGTCGCAGAAGCAGAGCGATTCGTCAAACTTCGTCATGTTGGTCTGATAGATACCAGCCACGGTATATCTTCTCACCCTTATGTCTCCGTTGTTTATGAAATAAGAGAACACCCTGTCGCCGGTCTTGAGCCTGAGTTTTGTGGCTATGTTTTTGGAAATCAGAATTTTGTTCCCGCTCGACTTGTCGCTGAATCTGGGTATGCTCCCTTCGGTCATACAGGAGTGAATGAACGCCGTGTCGTAGTCGGCTGCAATTCCCTTGTATGCCACTCCCATGAAGTCGCTGTCCGTCTTCAGTATTCCCTGGGTCATGGCGAAGCTCTGCATGGATTTCAGCCCCGGTGTTTTCTTCAGCACGTTTCTGATGCTGTCAGAATAATCTATCGGCCTTTGCTCGCTGCCATGCAGGGAGACGAAGTTTGCCACCGTGGCGTGGGCTCCCAGTCCTGTCACTTTGTCTCGGATGGTGTGTTTGAATCCCAGGATGACGCACACGCTGATTATCATCACGGCCAGTCCCAGAGCGACACCGGTCGTGGCGATATAGAGAGCAGGCTTGCTCACCTTGTTGTTTTCGCCTCTTTCAGAGTATAGCCTTCTGGCTATGAATAACGGGAAATTCATTCTTTATTCTTTTTCTTTCTTGTTTCAATCATCTTCTGCCCGGCCCGGATATTGCTCCAGTGCCTTGCGTAATACTATCAATGCCTTTCTCAGGTCCTCCTTGTTGAGCACGTAAGCTATTCTCACTTGGTTTCTGCCGGCTCCGGGTGTGGTGTAGAATCCGCTTGCAGGAGCCATCATCACGGTTTCGTTCTCGTAGCTGAACTCCTCCAGACACCAGCGGCAGAATTTCTCGCTGTCGTCCACGGGCAGTTTCGCCACAGTATAGAATGCTCCCATCGGTATCGGAGAATACACTCCCGGTATTCTATTCAGTCCGTCGATAAGGCATTTCCTCCTTTCCACGTATTCGTCGTAGACGTCGCGGCTGTATTCCTCCGGCGCGTCGAGCGAGGCTTCTGCCGCTATCTGTCCTATCAGCGGCGGAGAGAGGCGCGCCTGACAGAATTTCATCACAGCCTTTCTCACCTCCTTGTTTTTCGTTATCAGCGCTCCTATCCTGATGCCACACTCGCTGTATCTCTTGCTCACGGAGTCTATCAGCACCACATTCTGCTCTATTCCCTCCAGATGGCAGGCGCTGATGTATGGCGACCCTGTGTAGATATATTCTCTGTACACCTCGTCGGAGAAGAGATAGAGGTCGTGTTTCTTCACCATGTCTCTGATCTGGTTCATTTCGCGGCGTGTGTATAGATAGCCTGTGGGGTTGTTGGGGTTGCAGATCAGTATTGCCCTTGTCTTGGGGTTTATGAGCTCTTCGAATTTCTCCACTTTCGGCAGGCAGAACCCTTCTTCTATTGTGGTGGTTATGGTTCTGATTTTGGCTCCTGCCGATATTGCGAACGCCATGTAATTGGCATAAGCCGGTTCTGGCACTATTATCTCGTCGCCTGGGTTCAGACACGACATGAAGGCGAACAGCACGGCTTCGCTTCCTCCGCAGGTCACTATTATGTCGTCTGCCGTCACGCTGATGCCGTATTTCCTGTAGTAGCCCACGAGTTTCTCCCTGTAGCTTCTGTAGCCTTGCGAGGGCGAGTATTCCAGTATCTTCCTGTCCACGTGTTTTATCGCGTCAATTGCCACTTGCGGTGTAGGCAGGTCTGGCTGTCCGATGTTCAGGTGGTATACTTTGATTCCTCTTTTTTTTGCGTCTGCAGCCAGGGGCGCCAGCTTTCTGATTGGCGACTCCGGCATTTCCAGTCCGCGTTCTGATATTTGTGGCATTTGTTGTATTGTTTTGTTCTATTGTTCTTTATCGTATTGTGTCTGTGTCGGTATAGCTTCCCGGTTGAAGGCGTTCCCCGGGACATTCCGGTTGAGGTGAGTTCCACATGGCTTCTTGTTTGAAGAAGTACTACAAGACTCCTTAGTTGAAGAAGTTCCACGAGAGTCCGAATCTCAGCACCCTCTTGTTGATGGGGTAGTGTGGTGTGAGGAAGGCGTTTCCGTCAGTTGCGTTCACGTGGCTCATCATTATGAAGAAGCGGGTCTGCTTCAGGTGCATGTTGGCATAAACGTTCACGATGGGGTAGGAGCCTGTCTTCACGTTATGCTCTCCGTTGTCCTGAATGGTGAATTGTCCGAGTGCCGGACTGTAGTCTGGTGCGAAATATTTGGTGAAATATCTCATGTCAGCTCCGAGGTCCACCTTCAACACCTTCGCTATCTTGAATCTCAGATATAGGTTGGTGTAGAGGTTTAGCTCCGGCACGGGCAGCACGTTCTGGTTGCTCGACTTCTGGTAGGTCACGTTGTTCTCCCAGAACACGGGTCCGAACCTGAAGTTCTGGTCGAGCTGCAAGGTGAGCAGCGTTATGTTTCCTGTGTGCTGCAGCGGCTCCACGGTGTTTCCCGTGCGTCCGTAGCCTTCGGTTATCGTGTATCGCTGTGCGAAATATGCGTAGTTCTTGATGTCGCTGAACGCCACTCTGAGCCTTGTCTTTGTGCGGCTGAAGGTGAGCACACCCTCGAGGTTGGCCCTCGTTTCCTTGTCAAGCGTCTTGTCCCACCACAGGTGTCTTGAGTGATAGTGCCTGTAGTAGAACGTGGGCACAAGTCTTTCCATTCCTGCCTTGGCGTCGATTCTTAGCGTGTCGCCCAGTAGCGGCAGCCTCAGGTCGGTCTGTCCGTTGAGCTTGAGTTGTCCTGCGTCTGTTCCTGTGAGCGTTGCCTCAGCCGTGGCTTTGAAGCGGAAGCTGCCCTGTGTCTTGTTCATCTGCGCCCCTATGCTCAGGTTGTGCTCGTTGTATGAGTCGGTGCCCATTGTGGGTGCGGGGAGCGAGAAATGGCGCAGTTCCGAGGTGGCGAATATCTTGAGTCCCGCCTTTGCCCATTTGTTGAATCCCTCGAGCATTGCAATCGCCAGGGTGTTCTTCAGCGAGTAGTGGCGCGTCTTTTCGTAGATGGAGTCGCCGCCCAGTCTGAGGTCCATGTCATAGGTGTCGGCATAGAAGTCTGTTGGTGTCTGGTAAGCCTGGTAAATCCTCCTGTAGTTGTCGAAGCTGAGTGTGTGGATGAAGCTCGTTACAGGCACGTATTCATCTTTCATCCATTGCTCCTCCTGCTGCCTCTTAGCCTCCAGAGCTGACAGACTGTCGGCTGCCGCCTTCCCGTCCACGGTGATTCTGTCAGCCGCCGGGTTGCCTTTTTTCTCCTCGTAGGGCTCGTCGCCTGCTATGGTGGAGTTTTCGGGGCGTCCGAATGTCTTGTCGTCATTGCTCCTGCCTTGTGAGAGTCTGCCGTCCTTAGCTCCGTTGTTTTCCCTTTCTTCGTTTTCCTTCTTCGATTCGATGGCGAATTTCCTTGCCTGAATCTCGCTTTCGGTCATTTTCACCTTGCGGCTGAAGCCAACGTTGTAGCGGTGGGAGAAGAAGATGTGCTGGTTGTCGTTTCTGTTCCAGTTCTGGTCGAGCACGGTCGGTATCTCGTTCTCGCTGAAGTCGTCGTCGAACATCTCCGGATGGGTTATATAGCGGTCGTCTGTGATTCCTCCGTTTTCCGTCACTTTCTGGTGGTTGAGCGAGAAGAGCAGGTGTGCGTTGTATCTCTCTCCGAGGTATGAGGCATACATGGAGTAGTTGAAGTGAGAGGTGCTCTGGTTCTGGTAGTAGCCGCGGCCGTAGATATAGTCGAACTTAAAGCCTGCCCCGAAGTCTTTCCCGGCATTCACGGCAAAGAGAGCCTTGAGGTGATCTTCTCCGTTCGACCTGTCGCCGCACTCGTTGTAGCTGATGTTTGTGATGGGGGATAGGGTGTTGGTGAAGAGGAACTGGCCCACGGGCTTGTTGAAGAAGCTGTAAGGCTGTGTGAAGAGGAACTGTCCTGCCGTTGGGTTGTCTATGAAGATACGGTTGTAGCGGGGGGCTCCCAGGTTGCCCGTGGTGTTGTATTCGCCACGGAGTCCTGAGGTGAAGATGGTGTTCATGAACATGTGTGAGGCGGTGTCGGGCGTGCAGGAAGTCCTGTCGCCGAATCTCTCGTCCACGGTCCACACGCTCAGACCCTTGGGCACGATCTTGTCCTTCACTTTCGTCGAGTCCTTCCTTCCTCCGAAGTTGTATGCCGGGTCGTCCGTGGCGTTGTCGTTGTCAGTTATCCTGTGCAGATCTTGCGCCTGTGCCGTCAGGAAGGTGCACGAGAGCATAAGGGCGGGGAGTATTCTTTTCAATTTCATTTCACCAGTCTGATTACGCATTCACACATTTTGAAGGCCATGGCTCCGAGTACGATCACGATTCCAATCTCTTCGTTCTTGAAGAAATAGCAGAGCATTCCGACCACTGCCCCTATGATGAAAATTATGTTGAGGATGTTTCTGAGCATGAAGAACTTGCCCCTGCCTTGGGCTCTTCTGTGCCTTCTGGTGGGGAATCCGTTGCCGGTTTCGTTGTTGATTTCGTTGTTGACTATATTATTGTCCATATTGCTTATTGGAATATGTTTGAAATGTTGTTTGTATGCCTGAGCCATCGAGATTGCCTGTCTTCCTGTATTCCTATGGCATACAGGGCTTTGGGGGGTTGTGGGATTCCAAATGCAGCCTCGTGGCGCCGGTCTGCTTTCTGCAGCTCTTTATATAATGCAAAGATAAGCATAATTTTTGAGAAAAACAAATATATTCCCCGTCGGTTAGTTAATTCTTGTTTAGCATGACTTGTAGGGGCGTCTGCTGTTGTTGTTCATATAAAAAGAGGTGTTTTGTGGTCAGCCAATCTGTTGTTTGCATTCTCTGTCCCGCCGTTTTGCGCTTCTGTTCCGCCGCTTTCTGCTTCCGTTTCGCCTCGTATGCCGCCATCAGCCTTTCGTATTCCATTTTCTTTCCCTCATATTCCCGTCGCATCTCGTCTTTCAGCGGTTTGGCGAGCTGTCGGCAGAAGTTCAGGTCGCCTTTCGACGAACCGGCATTGGCAAAGAGTATGTTGTATAGCGGAGCATACACCTTCCTGCCGTCGTATAGTCCGTAAACTCCCGAGGGCATGTCCGGCGTTCCGCTTGCCGCTCCGATTAGGCCCGAAACGATGTTCAGCGTTCCGATTATCATCTTGTCGCGGCTCACCACGTCGTCGTGTAGCTGCATGATTCTATTGAGTATGGGAGGTAGGTCTTCCGTATCCAACTTGTCGGAGAATGTATAGCCGTTAGAAAAGTTTTTACAAGAAAGTCCCAAAAGTCCCAAAGTCCCAAAGTTCCAATGGAGTATGGTACTTTTGTCTAAGTTGTTATATATCAATATATTATCTTTTTTATTACATTTTATATTGTTCTTATGGTACTTTGGTACTTTGGTACTTTTGGTACTTTTGGTACTTTCTTCCTCTCTTTTCCCTCTTTCCCTTGCCATCTCCTAGAGGTCCACATTTGCCAGATCTCTTGCCATCTGGAAGAAAGTTGCGATAGTGATTCCTCCCTTGTTTCCTTTCATGAAGTTGTCGTAGCTCTGTGTTCCGGATATTCTTCCGGATTGAAAATTTTACCACTAAATAGGACCCGCCGTATGCGGAACCGCATGTGCGGTGGTGTGAAAGGCCGGTAAACACGAGAGTAGGAGATAAACACCTTTGATAAGTGTTTACCTCCTACTCGATTGGGTCTTCTCTTTCTGTGCCGTTGTATCCGGAACTTGTCAGATGGGTGTAACCTCTTCTCTCACAAGCCCGTTTTGTCAGAACGAATACGTGAATCCTATTGATGCATATTCTTTCAGCTGCCAGTATCCGTGGTCTTTATCGCGCTTGGCGCCGTCGTCAAAACGGGGATAGACGAAGACGTTTGAGGATATGTATTTGTTGAACTGGAACATCAGCGTGTTTTCCCATTCCAGTTCGGCTCGCTTGTAGGTGGTGTAGCCGTAGAGGCGGGTCTTCCACTTGACGTTCGGCGCGAAAGCCCATGTGAGGTCTATCGTGCATTCCGAACCGAAGTCGTTGAGCGTGTGGTCGCCCTCTTTCAGTCCGTAGCGTGTGGCGAGCGCCTTGCGTCCCACGTAGCGGAAGTTGTATGCCAGCGGAGCCATCTGTATGGTTCCGGTGAGGCGTTTGTTGAGCCACACCACGTTGTAGTCCATACCGACAGACACGTTGACGTTGAGAGGCGAGAGGATGTCGGAATATACCGTGGCGTCGTTGCTCTTGAATCCGCGTGCGAACTGTGTGTAGGCGATGAGCTGCAGTGAGTAATACCATTTCTTGGATGCCTGCAGTCCGAGTCGTCCGGTGTAGCGTATGAGGTCTTCCGAGGTCTTGAAGCTGTGGAGAGTGTCGCCGCGCGATGTCTGGAAGCCCAGTTTCATCTCCAGCTTGTTGTCAAACTTCACTTTCTGCTTGTTGTTGTAGTTGGCCTGCATTATTGCGCTTGCCACCATGGAGTAGTTGCTCTCGCCGCCCTTATACCAGTTTGACGACACGTAGTTCTGGAGCATCTGCAGGTAGTATTCGCCCTGATACTTCCAGAAGTTCGGTTTCTTCACGATTATCTCCAGCGGAAGGTCTAAGCCGGCGTTGTCTATCACGTCGTCGTCGGCTCTGCTCACGAGCATCTCCTTTTTTCTTATTGGAGTCTTCATCTCCTCGTGTATCTCGCCCATGCGCCTGAGCGAGCGTTCACTCTTTGTGACCAACCGGGGTTTGTTAAGGTAGACGTTCATCAGCGCCATGTCGATAGCCATGTCGCGGTCGTCTATGGGTTTGCTGCCGAGATAGTCGCCCGCCACGGAATGATAGAATGTTGTGGGGGAGAAGAGTCGGAAGAGACGTCCGTCGGCTTCTGTGCAGCTGTCGGGGGCGGCATATATCCTCTCCCTGGCCGAGAGCAGCGAGTCGGCGTAGCTTTTCACTATAAGGGTGTCTTTCGCCTTGCTCTTTCTCGTCTTGAAGGGGTGTTGGGCAGAAGCTCCCACACAGGTGGCGAGGAAGAGAAGGAGAATGATGTGTCTGATATTCATAAAAAAGTAATCGTATGCTTGCGTTTGCTCCTTCGGTGGGGGTTATTTCGCTCCGTCGGTGGTCATGTTGCCCTCGATGTAGAGGCGCACCAGCTCCGGAGTGCCGTTTGTCCTCACGGTGATGCTCTTCTTGAAGTGGCCCTCAAACTTGCCCTTGCCGTTGTAGGTCACCTTCACCTCGCCTTTCTCGCCCGGAGCTACGGGCTTCTTGGTGTATGTGGCGACGGTGCATCCGCAGCTTGCCACGGCCTGGTTCACGATGAGTGGAGCCGTGCCCGTGTTCTTGAACGTGAACACGTGGGTCTGCAGCTTTGACTCGGGAAACGTGCCGAAGTTGAAGGTGGTGGCATCAAAACTTATT
This sequence comes from Prevotella pectinovora, assembly GCF_041323955.1. NCBI lineage: Bacteria > Pseudomonadati > Bacteroidota > Bacteroidia > Bacteroidales > Prevotellaceae > Prevotella > Prevotella pectinovora. Next base: position 1,167,843 of record NZ_JBGLIV010000001.1, on the reverse strand, counting down.
CTGGCGTCGCTCTGGGCAAAGGCGGTGGCGACAAGCGCAAACAACATTATCGTTGTGAACAATAGCTTTTTCATCTCTTTAAATGTTTTTATTGTTAAATGAATTATTGTTTTGTAATGCAAAGGTATCTTTTCTTTTCGAGAGAACAAAGTTTATACATTATTTTTACTATTATTAACGGCTCGCGGGGCGGAGTTGGAAAATAAAGCACTATCTTTGCAATGCATAATCAGCCATGTCAGGCATGGTTTACACAAACGCTATTTGACCAATATTAAAATAGCTATTCAGCAAATTTAAAACATAATCAAAAAATGGAAAGAACTTGGAGATGGTTCGGCAAGAACGACAAGATAACACTCGACATGCTCAGGCAGATAGGAGTGGAAGGAATCGTCACCGCGCTTCATGACGTGCCAAACGGAGAGGTGTGGACAAGAGAGAAAATCAGAGACCTCAGAGAATATATCGAAAGCTACGGCATGAGGTGGTCGGTGGTGGAAAGCCTGCCTGTGTCGGAAAGCATAAAGTATGCGGGAGATGACCGCGACCGGCTGATAGAAAACTACAAGGAGAGCCTGAAGAACCTCTCGCTCGAGGGCATACATACTATCTGCTACAACTTCATGCCCGTGCTCGACTGGGCGAGGACCGACCTCAGCCACCCCAACCCTAACGGCACCACGAACCTCTTCTTCTCAAGGGCGGAATTTGCTTACTTCGACATCTGCATACTGAAACGCCAGGGGGCAGAGAAGGACTGGCAGGACGTGGCGGCAGAGGTGGAGAAGATGAAGCAGACCATGACCGCTGAAGACAACCACAAGCTCGTGGAGAACATCATAGTGAAGACACAGGGCTTCGTGAGCGGAAACATAAAGGAGGACGACGAACATCCCGTGGAGCTCTTCCGCCAGCTGCTCGACCTGTATAAGGGAATCACCAAAGAGCAGCTCAGAGAGAACATGAAATACTTCCTCAATGCCATAATGCCAACATGCGAGGAGTATGACATGTATATGTGTGTGCATCCCGACGACCCTCCATTCCCGATACTCGGACTGCCAAGAATCGTGACCTCTGACGAGGACATCAGGTGGTTTCTCGAAGCGGTGGACAATCCTCACAACGGGCTCACCTTCTGTGCAGGGTCGCTCTCGGCAGGACAACACAACGACGTGGTGGAACTGGCAAGGAAATACTGTTCACGCACGTGGTTCGTACATCTGCGCTCATGCCACGTGTTCGACAACGGCGACTTTACCGAAGCCTCGCATCTGGGAGGCCGCGCAGACCTGATAGAACTGGCGCGCATCTTCGAGAAAGAGGAGACAAGACGCTCCGGCAACCCGAACATCGGGAAGCTGCCGATGAGAGTGGACCACGGAATGACAATGCTCGGCGACGAAAACCGGGGCTACAACGCCGGATACAGCTTCCTGGGACGGATGTTCGCCATGGGACAGGTGCAGGGAATCATAGCAACCGTTGACAGAGAGCTCGGAAAGGAATACCGACAGCCGGGATTGTGGTAAACCGCAGCAGCGGAGACTAAGACATTTCTTATCATTATATCAAATCAAGCTCCAGACCGGCCGTAATGGCGCCAGGAGCATAAAATACGACAAAGGCATGAACAAACTATTTGACATCAAAGACTATGTGGTGGTCATAACAGGAGGCACGGGAGTGCTCGGACGCACCATAGCAAAATATCTCGCCAAAGAAGGCGCGAAAGTGATAATCCTCGGCAGAAAGGAAAATGTGGGAGCCGAAATCGTTGCCGACATCACGGCAGAGGGAGGACATTGTGAATTCATGAAGACCGACGTGATGTGTCAGCAGACCGTGAAACAGAACTGCAAGGACATACTCGAAAAATACGGACGGATCGACACGCTGCTCAATGCCGCAGGAGGAAACATGGCAGGAGCCGTGATAGCGCCAGAAGGAAACTTCTTCGACCTCGAGGTGGAAGACTTCCAGAAAGTGCTGGAACTGAACCTCACGGGAACCGTCATACCTACACAGGTGTTCCTCGAGCCGATGGTGAAGCAGGGAAAGGGCTCCATCATCAACTTCTCGTCGATGGCAGCCTTCAGACCAATCACACGCGTCTGCGGATATGCAGCTGCAAAGGCGGGCATCAGCAACTTCACCGAATTCATGGCAACTGAATGCGCAAAGAAATTCGGAGAGGGAATACGAGTGAACGCCATAGCCCCGGGATTCTTCATCACGGAGCAGAACCGCAACCTGCTCACCAATCCCGACGGAACATACACGCAGCGAGGCAGAGACGTGATACATCAGACTCCATTCGGAAGAATGGGCGACCCCGAGGAGCTCTGCGGCACGATACACTATCTGATGAGCGATGCGGCGAAGTTCGTCACGGGCACGGTAGCCGTGGTAGACGGAGGTTTCAACGTGTTTGCCATGTAACGACAAGGCCGACCGGCATGGATTGCGCAAACCTTTTCGTATTTTTTTCGACGAAAAGATTGCAAATCCATGTCGGCTCAATTATAAAAACATTAAATTTGCAAAGGATTTCAAAGAAGAAAAGCTGAAACCGGCAATTAATCTGAAACTAATAATCAATTAACTAAATACAAATCATGAAGAAATTGCAAGCTTTAAACAAAAGGACTGCGCCAAAAAGTGTAATGCCAGAGAAAATCATCCAGTTCGGCGAAGGAAACTTCCTCCGTGCGTTTGTTGATTGGATCGTATGGAAGATGAACCAGAAGACAGACTTCAACGGCTCTGTAGTAGTGGTTCAGCCATTGGCAGGCGGTATGGTGGACTGGCTCAACGGTCAGGACTGCCTCTATCACGTGAACCTTCAGGGAAAGGAAAACGGACAGCCGGTAAACACACTCGAGCGCATCGACGTGATCAGTCGCGCCCTCAACCCATACTCACAGAACCAGGCTTTCATGGCTCTCGCTGAGCAGCCGGAGATGAGATTCATCATCTCGAACACCACAGAGGCAGGTATAGCCTTCGACGACAGCTGCAAATTCACCGACGCTCCTGCATCTTCATATCCAGGCAAGCTCGTGCAGCTGCTCTTCCACAGATATAAGTTCTTCGACGGAGACCCATCAAAGGGAATGATTCTCATGCCTTGCGAGCTCATCTTCCTCAACGGACACCATCTCAAGGAATGCATCTACCAGTATATCGAACTCTGGAAAGAGGACATGGGGGCAGACTACGAGGGATTCAAAGCTTGGTTTACCGACCATTGCTTCGTATGCGCAACACTCGTAGACCGTATCGTGCCTGGTTTCCCACGCGACACCATCAACGAAATCCAGCAGAAGGTGTGCTACAAGGACAACCTCGTGGTGAAGGCTGAGAGCTTCCACCTCTGGGTAATCGAGAAGGCAGAGAACATGACCGTGGAGCAGATGAAGGAAGAATTCCCGGCAGACAAGGCTGGACTCCACGTGCTCATCACAGACAACGAGAAGCCATACCACGAGCGCAAGGTGACATTGCTCAACGGCCCTCACACCGTGTTGAGCCCTGTAACTTATCTGAGCGGAGTGAATATCGTGCGCGACGCTTGCGAGCATCCTGTGCTCGGCAAGTATATACACAAAGTGCAGTTTGAAGAACTCATGCAGACTCTAAACCTGCCTATGGACGAGCTGCAGCAGTTCGCATCTGACGTGCTGGAGCGCTTCGAGAATCCATTCGTTGACCACCAGGTGACAAGCATCATGCTTAACTCATTCCCTAAGTATGAGACACGCGACCTGCCAGGAGTGAAGGTTTACCTCGAACGAAAGGGAGAACTCCCACAGGGACTCGTGTTCGGTCTGGCTGCCATCATCACATATTATAAAGGTGGAGTGCGCGAAGACGGAGCAGAAATCAAGCCAAACGATGACGCTAAGATAATCGAGAAGCTGCAGGAGCTCTGGGCTACTGGTGACACACAGAAGGTGGCTGAAGGCGTGCTCGCATTCGACTACATCTGGCATGAGGACCTGAACAAGACAGTTCCAGGACTTGCAGAGCTCGTGAAGAAAGACCTCGACCTCATCCAGGAGAAGGGTATGCTCGAGGCTGTGAAGACTATTCTGTAAGAATGATAAAGGATTCTGACAGACGTGCCATGCAGGCGCAAGCGACAGTGGAGGTCTGTCATGGAAAATTTATATTTGCTATAAGGACGAAGGGCGTTTATTTTGCCCCTCGTCCTTTTTTCGTAAATACCCCTTTGGCTGGTCCTCTCCACCAGCTTGTTTATTTCTTCTGTCAGTTGTCTGCTGGTCCCTGCTCTTCGGTGGTCTCTTGGCTACTTCTATCCATTGCCCTCTGGTTATTCTCTCTCTGGCGTTTTTCATGTCTTGATTCCCGCCAGTTTGTTTACCCCGTCTGTTTGTATGTCAAATCAGTTTATTCTGTTTCTCTTAGCGTCGGTTAGTTGAAAAATGGCACGTTGTCAAGGCACTTTGTAAATTAATTTATCAAATCAGTCAAATATACTTACGTTTTCACGTTGATTGCCATGAAATACTTGAAGAATGTTTGGCGTTTTTGATATTTAGTGTATCTTTGCACTATAAAAGACATGACTACATATATATAAGTGAGATTTTTTTCAGTAACCAAGCATATAACAAGCGTCCTGAGTTCGACAGGCCAAATATCATCGAACGGCTGGTTTTCCTGAAGGTGGCAAAGGCGATGACGGAACAGGGAATCGTATGACGACGCCCCAAGGACAAGCGTTGTGCTGCCTTAACGAAACTAACCTTTATATACTATGATGCATCCCGGGTGTTTCGCAGAAATGCGGGGCGCCCTTTCTTTTTGCATTTTTTTTGAATAATGCATGCATAATTGTTTTTCTACTTGGATAAAATGCACTATCTTTGCAATGGGCATGTTTACAGCCACTCTTCGGAGACGGCAACTTTCAGACAGTCTAAAAACAATAATCTAAAACAAAATAGCAATTATGGAAAATAGCAAAGAACTCATCGCATTGTGTGAAGAGAGAGCCAAGCAGTGGCTTTCTCCGGCTTTCGACGAAGAAACACGCACAGAAGTCAAGGCTATGCTCGACGCTGAAGACAAATCGGCGCTGATTGACGCTTTCTATCAGAACCTGGAATTCGGTACAGGCGGACTGAGAGGCATCATGGGAGCCGGAACAAACCGCATGAACAAGTATATTGTAGGAATGGCGACACAGGGATTCGCAAACTATATCCTGAAAGCATTCCCCGGCGAAGAGGGACTGAGCGTGGTGGTAGGCCACGACTGCAGAAACAATTCCAGACTCTTTGCCGAGACCGTGGCGGCAATATTCTCAGCCAACGGTATAAAGGTTTACCTCTTCGAAAGCCTGCGCCCGACACCGGAAATATCTTTCGCCATAAGAAAGCTCGGAGCTAAGGCAGGAGTGAATGTGACAGCATCCCACAACCCTAAAGAGTACAACGGATACAAGGCTTACTGGAGCGACGGAGCACAGGTGCTCTCGCCACACGACACAGGAATCATCGAAGAGGTGAACAAAGTGAAGATGGAAGACGTGAAGGCAGAAGCCAACAAGGATCTCATCAAGATAATCGGCGGAGAAATGGACTATGACTACATGCAGGCTGTTCACACGGCAATGATAGACCAGGACGTCATCAACCGACAGAAAGACCTCAATATCGTATACTCGCCAATGCACGGAACGGGTAGGGTGATTGTGCCTCTCTGCCTGCGCTCATGGGGATTCCAGAATATCAACGTCGTGCCGGAGCAGATGGTGGTAGACGGAAACTTCCCCACTGTAGTGTCGCCAAACCCGGAGAATTCCGAGGCCATGACTCTCGGAATGAAACTCGGAACAAAGCTCAATGCCGACCTCGTGGTGGCCACCGACCCTGATGCCGACCGCCTCGCTATAGTATGCCGCGACGACAAGGGAGAGTGGGTGATCATCAACGGAAACCAGACTTGCATGATGTTCTGCTATTACATCATAGAAAACAAGAAGAAACTGGGCAAGCTGAAGCCTACAGACTATCTCGTGAAGACTATTGTGACGACAGAAGTCATCGCCGAGATAGCAAAGAAGAACAATGTGGAACTCAGAGACTGCTACACCGGATTCAAGTGGATTGCACGCGAAATAGCCATCTCTGAGGGCAAGCAAGACTATATCGGAGGAGGAGAGGAAAGCTTCGGATTCCTGCCTTACGACAAGGTGAGAGACAAGGACGCTCCTGCTTCAATATGCCTCATCTGTGAAATCGCAGCATGGGCAAAAGACCAGGGCAAGACGCTCTACGACCTGCTCATGCAGATATATCTCGAATACGGATTCTCAAAGGAATTCACAGTCAATGTGGTTCGCCCGGGAAAGAGCGGAGCCGATGAAATCAAGCAGATGATGGAGAACTTCCGCAACAATCCTCCTAAAGAGCTCGGAGGTAGCAAGGTGGTGCTCTGGAAAGACTACAAGACACTGGAGGCAAAGAAGGCAGACGGAACCGTGGAGAAACTCGATATGCCGACCACAAGCAACGTGCTCCAGTGGTTCTGCGACGACAAGACAAAGGTCAGCGTCCGTCCTTCCGGCACAGAGCCTAAAATCAAATTCTATCTTGAAGTTAAAGACACGATGAAGTGTGCTGGATGCTACCAGCGCTGCAGCAAGGCTGCCGACGAAAAGATAGAGGCAATCAAGAAATCTCTCGGACTGGATTGACAAAACAATACTTGCAGGCGAAATCCTGCAGACAATTGTGAAATATAATGGTTTAAGCCAATATGCGGTTATGCTTGATGCTCGGCCACATATTGGCTTTTGCCTGATTTCATCGGGTATTCTGACAACAGCAACCTCTGGCAGCCTGCCGATGGAAACGCATTTTTTTCGATTCGCTTTTCGACCGTGTCGTTCTTTTTCACGTCATGAAAGTTTGTATTGTTCCCGATTATTAGTAAATTTGCATCTGGATGCTCGCCATGTCGATTGTGGCAGGCCTTGATTTGATAAACTCTTGATATTAGCTATGGAAGCTTCATATGTAGATTTGACCATCCGTCTTTCGTTCGCCCTTGTGCTGGGAGGAGCGATAGGCATAGAGCGGGAGTATAGAGCCAAGGAGGCAGGATTCCGCACCCATTTCCTCGTGGCGTTGGGTAGTGCGCTGTTTTGCGTGGTGTCGCAGTTCGGTTTCGGCTTCGACCTGAAGGATTCATCACGTGTGGCGGCACAGGTCGTGTCGGGCATCGGATTCCTCGGAGCAGGAACAATCATCTTTCAGAAAAACGTGGTGCGCGGACTCACAACGGCAGCCGGCTTGTGGGTGACGGCGGCCATAGGACTGGCTTGTGGTACGGGAATGTATCTGGCCGCCACCATTGCCACGGTAATGGTGCTGTTCGGTCTCGAAGTGATAAATGCCCTGATTCCGCAGCTCGGCTCTACGGTGGTTGATCTGTCCTTTTCCGCACCTTCGATAGAAAGCATCCGACAGCTTATAGCAAAAATGCGGCACGACGGCATGGACGTGAGGTCGTATGAGATAAAGGAGCGGCGTACATCACAGGGAGAATTCCTAGAGGCAAACCTTCACCTTAAAGTAAAGCGTGGGTCGAACGACAAACTGCGCGTCATAGATTATATGGACCAGTTTACCGACGTTACGATATCCGCGGTAGAGGTGTAATTCTCCTTGCCTGTGATGCACAGGCTTGAAAGAGTAAGTTGGAGCGCTGCAATCTACTGATATTGACATATACTTTGTCCATTATATTATGATGACACTATTCCGGTCAGATGGTTATAATCGCTTGATAACTTGAATAGTTATGGATTAGCAGCGTTTAAACGTAAAAAAAACTTAATTTAATAACTGTGAAGTAGGAAAACTTTGCTAAATCGGAAAAAGTTTGTAATTTTGCACCCTGTTTGGAATAAGTATCAAAAGGAAACAACAAAAAACGTAGATAGAAATGTCTAAAATTTGTCAAATCACGGGAAAGAAAGCCCAGATGGGTAATAACGTATCCCACTCAAAGCATCGCACAAAGCGCAGCTTTGACGTAAATCTGTTTAATAAGAAATTCTATTATGTAGAAGAGCAGTGCTGGATTAGTCTGAAGATTAGTGCTGCAGGTCTTCGTCTGATTAACAAGGCTGGTCTTGATGCAGCTCTCAAGATGGCTGTATCTAAGGGCTATTGTGATTGGAAAGATATAAAAGTTATAGGAGAATAATACAATGGCAAAGAAGGCTAAAGGCAACCGCGTTCAGGTAATCCTTGAATGCACTGAGATGAAAGAGAGCGGAATGCCGGGAACAAGTCGTTACGTAACGACCAAGAACCGCAAGAACACTCCTGAGAGAATGGAGCTGAAGAAATACAATCCTATTCTCAAGAGAATGACTCTCCACAAAGAAATTAAATAATCTAATAAAATACATTAGAAAATGGCAAAGAAAGCAGTCGCCACCCTTCGTGATGGTTCAAACGATGGTCGCGCATATACAAAGGTTATAAAGATGGTAAAGAGCCCCAAGACAGGTGCCTATTGTTTCGATGAGCGTATGGTTCCCAATGAGGCTGTGAAAGATTTCTTCAAATAAATCTATCTCTTAAATGATATTAAGGGCTGCAATTACAGGTTGCAGCCCTTTTTTCGTTAGCTTGTTGGTTTTTTATTTGTGGAAATGAGCTTTTTTGCGTAATTTTGTAGCATAATATAAAATATCATTATGGGATTTTTCGGACTATTCACAAAGAAAAATAAAGAGACCCTTGACAAAGGACTCGAAAAAACAAAACAGAGCGTGTTCTCAAAACTCGCTCATGTGGTGGCAGGCAAATCTAAGGTTGATGACGAAGTGCTTGATGACCTGGAGGAAGTGTTGATAACTTCCGACGTGGGGGTAGACACTACCATCAAAATAATAAACAGTATAGAGGAGCGTGTGGCAAGAGACAAGTATGTCTCCACCTCTGAGCTGAACGGTATTCTGAGAGATGAAATATCAAAGCTCCTCGATGACAGCAATGATGTGACGGACTGGAACCTGCCGGAGGGTCGCAAACCATACGTCGTGCTCGTTGTCGGAGTGAATGGAGTGGGGAAGACCACGACAATCGGAAAACTCGCAAAACAGTTCAAAAACGCAGGAAAGAAAGTCTATCTCGGAGCGGCCGACACGTTCAGGGCTGCTGCCGTAGAGCAGTTGTGCATCTGGGGAGAGAGAGTCGGAGTGCCTGTAGTAAAACAACAGATGGGTGCAGACCCAGCAAGCGTAGCTTACGACACGTTAAGCTCTGCTATGGCTAATGATGCTGACGTGGTGCTTATTGACACGGCAGGAAGGCTACACAACAAGGTGGGACTAATGAACGAGCTGAAGAAAATAAAGGATGTGCTGAAGAAACTCATACCGACCGCACCGGACGAGGTGATGCTCGTGCTCGACGGCTCTACAGGACAGAACGCCTTTGAGCAGGCAAAACAGTTTGCTGCCGTTACTCAGATTACGAGCCTGGCCATAACGAAACTCGATGGTACTGCAAAGGGCGGCGTAGTGATAGGAATATCAGACCAGCTCAAAGTGCCAGTGAAATACATAGGACTCGGAGAGGGTGTTGACGACCTTCAGATTTTTGACAAGAAACAATTCGTAGACTCATTATTCGATACAGACAAGTGATACGCAATCAGATAGATTTCATAACCATGGGGTGCTCCAAAAATCTTGTTGATACGGAGTCCCTGATGCGACGGTTCAAGAGAATCGGTTACACATGTACCCATGACTGCGACCATCCTGAGGGAGAGATTGCTATAATAAATACATGCGGATTTATAGGCGACGCAAAAGAGGAGAGCATAGAGATGATTCTCCGATTCGCTCAAGCTAAGGATGAAGGCTTGCTTGATAAATTGTTTGTAATGGGTTGCTTGTCACAGCGTTACAGAGAAGAATTGTCTGCGGAAATTCCACAGGTGGACAAGTTTTATGGCAAATTCGACTTCAAGGATCTGATTGATGATTTGGGAGCCGCAAAGGGATTTGTCTGCGAGAAAGCAACCGTATCGTCATGTGCGGACGGATCATTTAAACAAAAGACCACACCAGCTCATTATTCATACATAAAAATCAGTGAGGGATGTGACCGTCATTGTGCGTATTGTGCCATACCTATCATCACAGGAAAGCACAAGAGCCGCCCAATGGAAGATATAATTGCAGAGATGGAAACTCTCGTCAAGGAGGGTGTGAAAGAGTTCCAGATTATCGCTCAGGAACTTACGTATTATGGAGTGGACCTCTATGGCAGGCAAAGCATCGCTGAACTAGTGGAGAGAATGGCAAATGTTGAGGGAGTGGAATGGATACGATTGCATTATGCCTATCCAAACAACTTCCCGTTTGAATTGTTGGATGTAATTAGAAACCACGATAATGTCTGCAATTACCTCGACATCGCTTTGCAGCACGTCTCTGACCATATGCTGACTGCGATGCGGCGCAACACGTCAAGCCAGGAAACATACAAACTGATTGAGAAACTCAGAGAGGCTGTTCCAGGGATTTGCATCCGTACTACGTTGATGGTTGGATTCCCAGGCGAGACCGATGAGGATTTTGACGAGCTGGTGAAGTTCGTGAAATGGGCAAGATTCGAACGAATGGGAGCCTTTGCATATTCTGAGGAAGAAGGTACATATAGTGCAGAGCATTATAAAGATGACGTTCCATACGACGTGAAACAATGCCGTCTTGACAGACTTATGCGTGTGCAGGAGCGTATAAGTGCTGAGCTCGAAGCTGAGAAAATAGGAAAAGAACTGAAAGTTATTGTAGACCGCAGGGAAGGTGATTATTACATTGCGCGCAGCGAATACTCCTCACCAGAGGTTGACCCGGAGGTTCTTATCGAGGCCCATGACGGTATGGAATTGGAAATCGGAGGATTCTACATTGTCGAAATCACCGGTTCTGAAGAGTTTGATGTATATGCCACCGTATTGGGAAGGGCATAAATGTGTATAAGGAGAAACTATATGAACAACAAAAGTTTCATTTCTGAAGTGGCTAATCGTACGGGCATGGATCCTGAGGATGCTCAGATGTTTGCATACACGCTCGTAGATGTAATGAACGAGTGTTTTCAAAAAGGTGACGTTGTATCATTCAGCAACTTCGGTTCTTTTGAAGTCAAGAAACGTATGGAGCGTATAATGGTCTCGCCGAACACAAAGAAGAGAATGCTCGTCCCACCGAAATTGGTACTTTCCTTTAAGCCCTCGTCCACTATAAAAGAAAAAATAAAAAATGGAGGACTTCAATAAATGGGCAAGATATTGATGAAAGACATAGCCAGTCAGCTCGCGAAAAAGAAGAACATACGAATTTCAGAAGCAGAGAACTATCTTGATGCCTTCTTTGCCGTAATCCATGATGGCCTAAAGGCTGACAAACTTGTGAAGATAAAGGGATTTGGCACTTTCAAGCTTATAGAAGTCAGAGACCGCGAGAGCGTTGACGTGAATACTGGCGAGAGGGTGCTGATCGATGGTCATACGAAAATTACTTTCACACCCGAGAATTCGCTGAAGGAAATGGTGAACAAGCCATTTTCACAGTTCGAAACCGTTGAGTTGAACGATGGAGTTGAGTTTGGAAGTATGCCAAACGAAAACGTAGAAGCAGAAAACGGGAATATAGGTAATAAGGATAGTGAATCTGAGAATAATTCAACAGTCGATAACACTTCGGCTAGTGGAGAAAACTCCAGATTATCAGTTGATTATGGGAATGATGGCCATTGCGGGTCTGAATTAGACATTGCGAAAGAAGTTGGGTCGGATGACGGGATCGTTGAAGCCGAATCTGAAGCTGCTACTGAAGAAGAAGTAATATTGAATAATTCAACCGATACTCTTGACTCTCATAATTCACAATCAGGCAACACAGACGCTCTGGTGCATGCTGATAATGAAGCAGAATCTCGCATTTCCTTCAAGACTGAAGATGAACTATCGTTGGTTTCTGGAGAAACTCCAGATTCAGAATCAGAAACGGAAAAGGATCCAAGTGATAATCAGCCATCACCGTCAGCCCTGCAGGCTGGTGATAGCGCGAATGTTGTCAACGAGACATTTCCTGACTCCGACAATAATGCCCTGGACAACAAGGAAAAGTCACAAGATCCATTCGTGGTTAGCGATGAAACAGAGAGGCGAAATGCACAAGGACAATCTCAAATGGCTTATGTTGCTTCAGGAATTCCTGAAGGTGACACAAGAAAGGCGCATAAGAAAGCAGGAAATGTGAAACTTGTTCTTTTGTCGTTGCTTGCGTTGGCAAGCATTGCATCGGCTTTTGTTGCGGGTTTGTATCTTGGAGGCAAAAACGAAAGAAGTGTTCCTGCCAGTAAAGTTGTGGTTGTCAAAAAGGCTTATCCATCAAAGAAAAGCGGTTATCATAAGGCTGCAGTATCAAAGGCTGCCGACACCATAGCCGCAAAGGTGAATATTGCAGGGGAAGACAATGTTGAGAAAGGGGGGAAGGCTGAAATAAAAGATGTACAAGATCATATTTCAGAAACTGAGAATTCTGAAATCCAAAGTGCAAAAAGAATGGTCAAGACAGGGGCATATGTGATAGAAGGTACCGACAGAACTGTGAAAGTGAAGGATGGTCAAACGATGAAGGTGCTCGCACGCCGTTATCTTGGAGAGGGAATGGAATGTTACCTTCAGGTGCATAACGGCAAATCTGAGGTTAAAGTTGGGGAAACTATAAATATTCCTAAACTTAAACTCAAGAAGAAAGCTGCGAATAACAAAGTTTCTTAAAATTAAGCGCCTGTCAACTCATTTTAATATTATTTATGTTCTAAATCTCTTATAACCGAATTTAAAATTATTACTTTTGCGGTATAAAGAGATTTGGAACATTTATTTTAACAAAATATACAACGAAAATCATGGCAGAAGTTATAGACATTAGAGAGCTAAACATTCTGATTGAACAGCAAAGTGCTTTTATAACAAGCATCAAGCGTGGCATGGAAGGTGTCATTGTGGGACAAAAACACTTGGTGGACAGCCTGCTTATTGGTCTGCTGAGCGATGGACATATATTGCTGGAAGGTGTACCGGGATTGGCAAAGACCCTTGCCATCAAGACCCTTGCACAACTCGTCAACACGGAATTCAGCCGCATACAATTCACACCAGACCTGTTGCCGGCCGACGTTATTGGTACATTGATATATTCACAGAAGACCGAGAGCTTCCAAGTGAAGAAAGGTCCGGTCTTCTCAAACTTCATTCTTGCAGATGAGATAAACCGTGCTCCGGCAAAGGTTCAGAGCGCATTGCTCGAGGCTATGCAGGAACATCAAGTGACAATCGGTAGTACAACATTTGACCTGCCAAGTCCTTTCCTAGTAATGGCAACTCAGAATCCTATAGAGCAGGAGGGAACATATCAGTTGCCAGAGGCGCAGGTAGACCGTTTTATGTTGAAAGTGATAATTGATTATCCCACTATCGAAGAGGAAAAGCAGATTATCAGGGAGAATCTCAATGGTCTGAAGGCAGATATCAAACCAGTTGTTGAAGCGTCTGAGATACTCAATGCCAGGAAAATAGTAAATCAAGTATATCTCGACGAAAAGATTGAGCAGTATATCGCAGATATCGTGTTTGCGACACGTTATCCTGAGCGTTATGGATTGGAGAATATCAAACCTCTGATAACCTTTGGAGGAAGCCCTCGTGCCAGCATCAATCTGGCCAAAGCTGCCAGAGCGTATGCATTTATCAATCACAGAGGATATGTGGTACCAGAGGATGTACGTTCCGTAGCATATGACGTATTGCGTCACCGCATTGGACTTTCTTACGAGGCTGAGGCAGACAACGTGACAGGAGAGGAGATCATAAGTAAAATATTAAATAAAGTGGAGGTTCCTTGATGGAAGCTCAGGATTTGTTGAAGAAGGTCCGCAAGATTGAAATCCATTCTCGCGGACTTAGCAATAATATATTTGCTGGTCAATATCACTCGGCCTTCAAAGGACGAGGAATGGCCTTTAGCGAAGTGCGTGCATATCAGTATGGCGATGACGTGCGTGATATAGACTGGAATGTCACAGCAAGGATGAATTCACCATATGTGAAGGTGTATGAAGAAGAGCGAGAACTTACTGTAATGCTGCTTATCGACGTCAGCGCATCTCTTGACTTCGGCACCCGCATGCAGACAAAGCGTGACAAGGCAACGGAGATTGCGGCAACATTGGCTTTCAGTGCGATACAGAATAACGATAAGATTGGAGTAGTGTTCTTTTCTGACAAGATAGAAAAGTATATCCCGCCCAAGAAAGGAAGAAAACACATATTGTATATAATCCACGAGATGCTTGACTTTCATCCTGAGAGCAAGCGCACAGATATATCCTGTGCTCTCCAGTTCCTTTACAGTGCCGTGAAGCATCGTTGTACCGCTTTCATTCTTAGTGACTTCTATTACAGAGGTGATTATGAGAAGCAGATGATAGTGTGCTGCAAGAAGCATGATGTCGTGGCTATACAACTATACGACCAGTTCGCAAGAGAGCTGCCCGATGTGGGGCTCATCAAGATATGTGATGCCGAGACTTCACATGAGATGTATATCGACACGAGTGACAAGAAGCTACGTCAGGCGCATCGCCAATATTGGCAGGAGAGGAGGGCGTCACTCGATAGACTGTTCAGCAAGACCAATACTGACAATATCTCAATTGCTACGAATGAAGACTATGTGAAGAGCCTCATACAACTCTTTAAGCTGAGGTCGTAAATACTTTATTCATAAGATTTTATAACAAAGATGAAACGATTATTTCTATCTATATTGTTTGTGTCGCTCACAATGTCGATATGGTCGCAGGTGACCATAGACCAGAAGATCGACACTATGCAGATATTGATAGGTGAACAGACCAAGTTGACCCTTAGTGTCACCCTTGATGAGAAGCATCATAAGGTGTCATTCCCTAAGTTCGAAAGATCGCAATATATCACCCCAGGAGTGGAAGTACTGGAGTGCAGTAATATCGACACATTAGGAGTTGAAGATAATCTCATAAAATACAGCAAGTCTTATACGCTTACTTCATTCGACGAGAAATTATATTGCATTCCATCACAGAGCATAAAGGTAGACGGAAAGTCGTATCAGACTAAGGATCTCGCATTGAAAGTAATGACGATGCCTGTGGATACAGTACACACAGAGAAGTTCTACGGTCCGAAGGACGTGCAGGACAATCCTTTCAGCTGGGGCGAATGGGCAACGGTCTTCGGATATTCAACATTGTTTGTATTATTGCTAATACTGCTTGCATATCTGATAAACAGACTAAATACCAACAAGTCTGTAATAAAACCGATAAAATTCATCAAGAAAGTATCTGCCCATCAGAAGGCAATCACCGAGATAGAAAAGCTAAAAGAAGAGAAGGCGGCTGTTTCAGAAGATCAGAAGAGTTATTACACCCGCCTGACAATGATCCTTCGCCAGTATATAGCTGAGCGCTTCAATTTCGATGCTATGGAAATGACAAGCTCAGAAATTATAGAAAGGCTCCGGGATGAAAATGAGGGCGCGATTGAAGAGATGGTTAGTCTTTTCCGTACTGCAGACCTCGTGAAATTCGCAAAGTATTCTGTATTGGCCAACGAGAACGACCAAAATCTCGTCAATGCTCTATCGTTCATCAATGACACCAAGAAAGAGGAAGAGAAACCTGTAAAGCTAGTCGTTGAAGAGAATGAAGTAGAAAAGAAAGTCAAGAGTCAGCGCAGGACATTGAAGCTGGCTATAGTCGTGTTGACGGCAGCTGCACTTTTTGCGTTGATTGTAGTGATATATAAGGTTTATTTAATCGTGTAGAGAAAGTTTCATGGAATTTGCAAACATAGAATATTTGTTTTTACTCCTTCTGCTGATACCATATATATTATGGTGTCTGCTCTACAGGAAGAAATACGAACCAACATTCCGAATGGCTGATACCTTTGCCTATCAGAATGTTCACAAGAGTCTTAGGTTGCGGCTTATAGAATTGCCTCATCTGCTGCGCGTCTTGGTGTTCGTGTTGATAGTGATTGTCCTTGCTCGTCCGCAGACACGCAACAGTTGGGGCGAAAAAGAGACTGAGGGAATCGATATCATGTTGGCGATGGACGTATCGACAAGTATGCTCGCACAGGACCTCAAGCCAAACCGAATAGAAGCAGCAAAGGCCGTTGCGGCTGATTTCATATCGGACCGTGAGAACGACAATATCGGTCTTACTATATTTGCCGGTGAGGCTTTCACTCAATGTCCAATGACAACCGACCACCAATCGTTGTTGAATATGCTTGTGAACGTGCGAACAGACTTGGCCGAACGTTCTCTGATACAGGATGGAACGGCAATAGGAATGGGACTTGCCAACGCAGTAGCCCGTCTGAAAGACAGCAAGACGAAAAGCAAAGTCGTTATCTTGCTTACAGACGGTAGTAACAACATGGGTGACATATCACCACTAACGGCGGCTCAGATTGCCAAAAGCTACAATATCCGCGTATACACTATCGCCATCGGAAGCAAATCCCTTGCTCCTTATCCAATCAATGTGGGCGGAACTGTAAAATACGTTAACATGCGTGCAGATATAGACACACAGACCTTGCAGCGTATTGCCAATACTTCAGACGGTCAGTTCTACAGAGCTACAAATACTGCTGAACTGAAAAAGATATACAAGGACATCGACAAATTGGAAAAGACTCGTTTGAATACGAAAAACTTCTCCAAGCGTTCTGAAGCTTTTGTCCCATTCGCCATAGCGGCTGTATTGATTTTGATAATCGACATGTTGCTGAGGTTGACAGTATTCAGGCGTCTTCCTTAAAACCGTAGGGACATAAACAAGAAAACGATAGAGACAACAAACTTTCTGAGTTTAGTAGACTGCGTTAGAAGTTTGAGAGTCAACATCATACAATCAGGAAATAGCATATAAGCAAAAAACATAAACATTATGTTGAGATTCGCAAATCCGGAATATTTATATCTTCTGCTTGTCATACCGGTTCTGATGATAATCTGGACAGTGCAGACGAGAAGGAAGAAGAAACAAATAAACGGCATAGTAGACAAAGCACTACAAGAAGGGTTGATGCCAGGACGCTCAAAGTACAGGCCGCTTGTAAAGTTCTATATGACGCTCACGGCATTGGCATTGCTTATAATTGCTGCTGCCCGTCCGCAGGCAGGCATAAAGATAAGCAATGAGAAGCGAGCCGGAATCGAGGCAATGGTCGCATTGGACATAAGCAACTCCATGCTCGCTGAAGATGTGGCCCCATCTAGATTAGACCGCAGCAAGATGCTGATAGAAAATATGATCGATGGGTTCAAAGACGACAAGGTTGGTCTTGTGGTCTTTGCGGGTAGTTCATTCATACAATTGCCTATTACAACCGACTTCGTGTCTGCAAAGATGTTTCTTCAGAGTCTTACCCCCGGGCTTATTGCTACACAAGGAACAGACATAGGTGGAGCCATCAATATGTGCTGCAGCAGCTTTACCAAGAAAAACAATCTGGGAAGGGCCATAGTGCTTATAACCGATGGCGAAGACCACGAGGGAGGCGCCATAGAGGCTGCCAAGAAGGCAAAGAAAATGGGTATTAACGTATTTGTGTTAGGAATCGGACAGCCTAAAGGCGGACTTATTCCAGACGGGCATGGCGGATATATGCGTGACAACCACGGCAATGAAGTCGTGTCTGTACTCAACGAGGATATGTGTCGCCAGATTGCAAAAGCTGGCGGAGGTTCTTATATCCATGTTGACAACACCAACAGCGCACAGGAGTTACTTGACGAAGAACTTGCCAAGTTAAAGAAGGGCGACCTGTTGAATGCCGTATACAGTGAATATGACGAGCAGTATCAGACTTTTATACTTCTGGCACTTTTCCTTATAATAATCGAAGCACTCACGCTGGAAGTGAAAAACCCACTGTTCAGAAATATCAAACTGTTCAAGAAATAACATCCAGTATGTAACA
Source organism: Prevotella pectinovora (assembly GCF_041323955.1). Taxonomy (NCBI): domain Bacteria; kingdom Pseudomonadati; phylum Bacteroidota; class Bacteroidia; order Bacteroidales; family Prevotellaceae; genus Prevotella; species Prevotella pectinovora. The sequence goes on along the minus strand of NZ_JBGLIV010000001.1, from coordinate 1,149,723 downwards.
TGAGACCAATGATGATGATAATAAGAAAATATATAATAGCATTGCTCCTGCTGATTCCCGTGATTGCATCAGCACAGACCGACCGAGACTATATCCGGCAGGGCAACAAGGCTTACAAAGCCAAGCAATATCCTGAGTCGGAAGTGAGATACAGGAAGGCTTTGTCAATCAATCACGAAAACCCGCAAGCCCTTTATAACCTTGGATGTGCCCTCATGATGCAGAACAAGATGTCGGAAGCCGTAAAATTCTTCCAAAAGGCAGCAAGCACTGAGAAGAACAAGTTCAGAAAGTCAAAGTCTTATCATAACATAGGCGTCATCTGTCAGGGCAGTAAGATGTATCCAGATGCCATAAAAGCTTATTCTGAGTCTTTGCGCAACAACCCTTCAGACAATGAAACTCGTTATAACCTTGTACTCTGTAAGAAGCTTCAGAAGGACAACAAGCAGAACGACAAGAACAAACAGCAGAACCAGAGCGACAAAAACAAGGATAAAGGCAATAAAGACAAGCAGGAAAAGCAGAAAGATAAGCACCAGAAGCAAGATAAGCCGCAACAGAATCAACCTCAGATGAGCAAGGACAACGCTGAACAGCTTCTTAATGCAGCTATGCAGCAGGAACGAGAGACTCAAGAAAGGTTGAACCGCAGTCGCCAACAACAACAGACCAGGAGGCTGGAGAAGAATTGGTGATCCAGAGATAATTATATTATACGCCAGAAATACTTATATCATATAAAATGAAGAAAGTTATACTGAATATACTATTGGCATTTGCCATATCATTGTGTCACGCCCAGGGGCTGCATGTCTCAGTTCCCTCCCACGTGCAAACGGGAGAGAATTTCCGACTGACTTATGTGATTGACACGCAAGACGTTGGTGACCTGCATCTCGGCGGCATACCTGGAGCACTCGAGGTGATAACGGGTCCATACCGTTCGTCTCAGTCGAGCTATCAGGTGATAAACGGACATGCCAGCAGTTCATCATCTACGACATTCACATATATTCTGTGTGCCACGAAAGCTGGCTCGTATAGAATTCCTTCTGCCACAGTAGTGGCCAACGGGCGAAAATTCGCTTCACGTTCTGTACAAATAAAGGTGACGGGCAAGAGCATGTCGGCAAATGGCACGCCAAGGATGCACAATGGAGCTGACGACCAACCACGTATGAGGACTGCAGGATCTGAAATCCGCAATTCAGATCTCTTCATAAAGGTAAGTGCAAGCAAGAACAAGGTATATGAACAGGAGCCTGTGATACTGACATACAAAGTATATACGCTGGTAGATCTCAACGCACTTAAGGGTGACATGCCTGACCTTACAGGCTTCCACACGCTTGAAGTGCCATTGCCTCAACAGAAATCCTTTCATATCGAAAACCACAATGGCAGACCATATCGTTGCGTAACATGGAGCCAGTACATAATGTATCCTCAGATGTCCGGAGCATTGAAGATACCAAGCATAGTGTTCAAGGGATCAGTAGTTCAGCAGAATAGAGACGTAGACCCAGTGGAAGCCTTTTTCAATGGTGGATCGGCTTATGTTGAAGTGAAACGCGACATTGTGGCACCTGGAATAACGCTAAATGTGTTGCCTCTGCCCGCCAAACCGGCAACGTTCTCTGGAGGAGTCGGCGTATTCAACATAAGTGCGCAGCTGAACAAGTCTGATATCAAGGCCAACGATCCGTTCACATTGCGTGTAGTGGTAAGCGGAAAGGGCAATTTGAAGCTCATCAAGACTCCAGTTGTCAACTTCCCTAAAGATTTCGATAAATATGACCCAAAGATAACCGACAAGACAAAGGTGACAGCCAACGGACTTGAAGGCAACATGATATACGATTTCATCGCTGTGCCGAGAAATCAGGGCGAGTATACGATTCCGGCCATTGAGTTCACATATTTTGACACTAACACGAATTCATACAAGACAATAAAGACCCAACCATTCACCATTAAAGTAGGCAAAGGTGATGGAAGCGGAACGTCCGTGAGCGACTATCAGTCAGATCTGCGCAACAAGGATATACAACCAATACACGAAGGTTTCGAGAGTTCGCATGATTTCGACGACATGTTCTTCTGTTCTACAGGATATTGGGTACTCATCACCATGATAATCCTGACATTCTCACTGCTGACCGTTGCCTCGAGAAAATACATCTCTTTGGGCAAGGACACCGTGAGAAGCAAGCGTCGTCTTGCAAACAGGCTTGCCCTGAAGCGCTTGAAGGCAGCTAATGACTCAATGCTGAAAGGAAATAGTTCCACATTCTATGAGGATATACTGAAAGCCATGTGGGGGTATGCCGAAGAGAAGTTTAATCTTTCAGCCGGAGAGCTCAACAGGAACAACGTGGAGAGTGTTTTGCTTGCCAACGGTGTAGGAGAAGAATTGTCAACGAAGTTCATCGGAATCATTGATGCCTGTGAGCTGGAACGATATTCACAGTCTTCTATGTCGAATGACATGAATACTATTTTCGAAGATGCAATGAATACGATAACACAGATAGAAGATTCACTGAAGGACAGCAAGAAAAAATCAAATAAACTGATTCTCGTCCTCATGTTGTTAGTACTGACAGCATTGCCTGCATCCGCAATAACAAAGGAGAATGCTGACAACGAGTACAAAAAAGGCAACTATCAGCAGGCAATAAAAGATTATAACGAGTTGCTGAAGACCACGAAGAGTGCTGATTTGTATTATAACCTTGGCAATGCCTATTACCGTACAGACAACATTACTTTTGCCATACTCAGCTATGAGCGTGCACTATTGTTGTCGCCGAGCGACGACGACATCAAGCTGAATCTGCAGATAGCACAGTCAAAGACGATAGACAAGATCACACCGGAAGCAGAGATGTTCCTGGTGCAATGGTATAAGTCGCTGGTCAATATTATGGGTATCGACTCATGGGCGGCATTGTCAATTTTTTCTCTCGTGCTCACTCTGGCATTCTTCACTTTATATCTACTTTCGGTCAAGGTAACGAGACGCAAAGTTGGCTTCTTTGCAGGAATGTTTTTCGCCGTTCTGTTCGTACTTTCCCAGATTTGTGCATATCAACAAAAGAGCCAGTATCAGAATCGGAGAGGAGCAATCGTGGTAGTGCCATCGTTGCAGCTGAAAGACGTGCCTGATGATAAAGGGAAAAGTGTTACAGTAATACATGAAGGAACACGTGTTGACATCATAGAAGACTCGATGAAAGACTGGAAACACGTAAAGCTAGGTGACAATAGGGAGGGATGGCTTCATTCTTCTCAAATTCAGAAAATCTAAATATCGAAAATGACAGGGAATATAGATTTAGCCATATTGCAGATGGTCAATGGCAGCGAATCATCGTTCCTCGACGGACTGATGGTTACGTTGACTTCCGGGTTCACATGGATACCGCTCTATATCGCATTGCTTTATCTCGTGATAAGCAACAATGACAACATGACCAAGATAATGCTGATAATACTGTGTGGAATCGGTTGCGTGATGTTCTCTGGAGGAATCTGTGACTTTATCATCAAGCCTATGATAGGAAGGACACGACCTATCAACGATGACATGCTTGACGGAATAATATATACAGTAGGGGATATGAGCAACAAAGACTTCAGTTTCTTCTCGTCACACGCAGCAAACACCACCAGCTTGACAATGTTCTTCTCACTGTTGGTGAGAAACAGGAAATTTACTGTCGCAATGACGGCATGGGCTCTGATTAATTGCTACACAAGGCTGTACCTCGGAATGCATTATCCTTTCGACGTGTTGGTAGGCATGGCTTGGGGAGCACTTGTTGGACTACTTTTATATTTAGTATATCTCAAGGTCTACGACAGGATGTTTCCCGATGTGGAATTCATTTCCAGCCAGTATACTTCTAAAGGCTATACAATAATTACTATCGACATTGTATTGCTCACAATGTCACTCTTGTTTCTCTATGCCATACTAAGATCGTTTATAAGTTAAAATAGCCAGTTTGCAGGTCGGAAACATAACGTTTGTCTGGTATAAGCCGCCTGTTTATTGCATGTAATCAACCTATTTGTCTGATGCAAACCACCTGTTTACCTGATGTAGACAGTTTGGCTATATCATCAAGACATGGCATCCACCAAGTTATAAAAGCAAATTTAAAGAATTTATCAAATATGGAAATGGACGTAAAACAGATAAGAATCAGCGATTACAATTATCCTTTGCCAGATGAGAAGATTGCAAAATTCCCATTGGCAAAGAGAGACGAAAGCAAGTTGTTGATATACAACCACGGAAAGATAGAGGAAGACATTTTCCACAACATATCAAGCCATTTGCCAAAGGGTGCTATGATGGTGTTCAACAACACGAAAGTGATACAGGCACGCCTCCACTTCAGAAAGGATACAGGAGCTCTCATCGAAATATTTCTTCTTGAGCCCCATACTCCCGCTGACTATGAACAGATGTTTCAGACCACGAGAGAGTGCTCATGGCTATGCATCGTTGGAAACCTGAAAAAATGGAAAGGACAGGAATTGAAGCGTGAGGTTGACATCAAGGGAATCTGCGTGACATTACGCGCCAACTATGTTGAGGAACATCATACCTCGCATCTCATACGTTTCTCCTGGGACGGCGACAAGGTCTCGTTTGCAGATATACTTGAGGCGATGGGTGAACTGCCTATACCGCCTTATCTCAACCGCGAGACACAGGAGAGTGACAAAACCACATATCAGACGGTATATTCCAAGATAAAGGGAAGTGTGGCTGCGCCGACCGCAGGACTGCATTTCACAGACTCTGTGCTCTCCGATCTCGACAACCATGGCATCGACCGTGAGGAAATCACGCTGCACGTAGGAGCCGGCACGTTCAAACCTGTAAAATCCGAAGAAATCGGAGGCCATGATATGCATTCTGAGTTCATCTGTGTGCATAGGAGTACACTCGAAAAGCTCATAAGTCACGACTGCAAGACTATTGCCGTGGGTACAACGAGCGTAAGAACCCTTGAAAGCCTATATTATCTGGGACTAAAGTTACACGCGGATAAAGAAATTGAAGAGTCCAAGCTTCACATAGGACAATGGGAACCTTACGACGAGAACCTGCCGAAACTCAAACCACAAGAGGCGATAAACGCAATTCTTGACTATATGTCAGCAAAGAGGATAAGCACCATTCATTTCTCCACACAGATAATTATCGTACCGGGTTACGAATACAAGATTGTCAAGATGCTTGTCACCAATTTCCATCAGCCCCAAAGCACTCTGCTGCTGCTTGTCAGCGCATTCGTCAACGGCGATTGGAAATCAATCTACGATTATGCATTGTCACACGAGTTCAGATTCCTGAGCTATGGCGACAGCTCTTTATTAATACCATAACGAAAAAAGAAAACAATAAAAATGAAAATAGGAGACAAAGTAAGATTCATCAGTGAGAAAGGCGGTGGAGTTGTCGTTGGCTTTCAAAACAACAACATTGCTATTGTGGAAGACGAAGACGGATTCCAGGTGCCGACTCAGGTGCAAGACCTTGTAGTGGTGAACGACGACAAACAGGCGAAAATGCTATCAGGAGCCACAACACCGAAATTTCAGGAACCAGACATTCCGGCGTCACACGCCAATGCCATGGCAAACGCTCCTGTTGCCCAGAATTGCAACGTTCCCAAAGCTCTACACGTGTATGAGCGTGAGAATTCAGACCAGATAAACTTGTATTTGGGTTTTGTTCCAAAAGACAAGCAAAATATCAGTAAGACGGAATTCTTCATGTATCTCATCAATGACTGCAATTTTTTCCTCTCGTTCACATATTCACTTCAGCAGGGAGACGACTACAAACTCCTTGCGCATAACGTCCTGGAACCTAATACCAAACTGCTCATATCAAAGCTTACATTAGATGATGTGCAGGATTTCCAGAATGGAGCTATTCAAATCAACGCGTATAAAACGGACAAGCCATTCAAGCTTCAGCCAAGTTTAGATGTGAAACTGAAAGTAGACCCTGTAAAGTTTTATAAGCTCCACACATTCAGAGAAAACGACTTCTTTGATGAAGACGCTCTCGTGATGTCTGTCGTCGAGAACGGAGTACCGATGAAGACGCTCACCATTGAGGCAGACGACCTGAAGGAAAAGATAATAGAAAAGCAACGCATCGAGATTACCGCTCCTGCCCGGACTGCTCACAAGAGAAATGACAATGAGCCGCTTGTCGTTGACCTACATATCGATGAACTTCTCGACACTACAGCGGGCATGTCGCATACAGACATGCTGAATTTTCAGCTTGACAAGTTCCGTGAGACTTTGGAAAGTTTCAAGCAAAAGAAAGGTTTCAAAATCATCTTCATCCACGGCAAGGGCGAAGGCGTGTTGCGAAATGCCATAATCAGAGAATTGAGATACAAGTACAAAAAGTATACATATCAGGACGCTTCATTCCAGGAGTACGGATACGGAGCCACACAGGTAACCATCCACTGATGATTTTTTCATAAAAATACCAAGAGACATGCAAAACGGCTTTATCAAAGTGGCAGCATCCATACCGTCGGTAAAGGTTGCCAACTGCCAATACAATGTGCAGCAGATAGAGAATGCCATAGCCCTGGCAGAAGGCAAGGGCGTCGAGATAATCGTGTTCCCGGAACTTTCAATTACAGGATACACCTGTCAGGATCTTTTCCGCCAGCGGCTCCTTATTGAACAGGCAGAGCTTTCGGTGATGAAACTCCTTGACTTCACTCGCAGTCTGGACATCATAAGCATAGTTGGTGTACCAATCGTGGCTGGTGACTTGCTGCTCAATTGCGGCATGGTTATTCAAAAAGGAACTATCCTGGGGGTGGTAGTGAAAACATTTCTGCCTAACTACAGCGAGTTTTATGAGAAAAGATGGTTCTCGTCTTCGCAAGACCTGAAGCCCACAGAAATACGTTTTGCAGGCAGGACGGTGAAACTATCGGCAAGCCATAAAGTATTCCGTACATACGATGGTGTCACTTTCGGCGTGGAAATATGCGAAGATGTATGGTCGCCAAATCCGCCGAGCAACGAACTCGCCCTTTCTGGAGCAGAACTGATATTCAATCTCTCGGCAAGCGACGACCTTATAGGAAAGCATAGCTATCTGGAAAAGTTGCTCTCGCAGCAGAGCGCCCGTACGATAACGGGGTATGTCTACAGTAGCTGTGGCTTTGGCGAAAGCACACAAGACGTGGTGTATGGCGGTAATGCCCTCATCTGCGAGAACGGAAACATTCTGACTCAAGGCCAACGCTTCAGCCTTGACCCACAGACCGTCATTTCTCAGATCGATGTGGAGAAATTGCGCAATGAGCGTCGTTCAAACAGTACTTATGCCAACGCTCAACGCGACCATGTGGCTGAAATAATAGATGCACAACCCGTGGCAGAGAAAGATTTCGAGCTCATCAGAAAAATCAATCCATTGCCTTTCATCCCGTTAACAGATGATATGTTCGATAGTTGTGACGAGATATTTTCTATACAGGTGATGGGACTTGCCAAACGTCTCGTGCATACCCACTGCAAAACCGTGGTAGTCGGTATAAGTGGAGGACTCGACAGCACATTGGCTCTGCTGGTATGCGTGAAGACATTTGATAAACTTGGGTTATCCCGCAAAGGCATAGTAGGAGTTACAATGCCTGGATTCGGAACTACTGACAGGACTTATTCTAATGCCATGTCCCTGATGGAAGGACTCGGAATTACGATACGGGAAATCGGCATCGCCGATTCAGTGAAACAACACTTCTCTGACATCGGCCAGGATATAAACGTTCATGACGTGACATACGAAAATTCACAGGCCAGAGAACGCACTCAGATACTCATGGACCTAAGCAACAAGCTGTCAGGTATGGTGATTGGCACTGGCGACCTTTCCGAACTGGCATTGGGATGGGCTACTTATAATGGAGACCACATGAGCATGTATGGTGTCAATGGAAGTATTCCTAAAACTCTGATAAAGCATATGGTGCGCCATGTGGCAGAAAATGAGGTGGATGAAAAGACGCGTGATACACTCCTCGACATCATCGACACACCTATCAGCCCGGAATTGACACCAGCCGATGAGGCAGGAAACATCGCACAGAAGACAGAAGACCTTGTCGGTCCTTATGAATTACATGATTTCTTCATCTACTATTTCCTCCGCTATGGCTATCGGCCGTCAAGAATATTCCTGCTTGCCAAGAAGGCATTTGATGGAACTGACAATAGAGTGGAAACATACAGCGATGATACCATAAAGCATTGGCTGTCAATATTTGCAAGACGCTTCTTCAATCAACAGTTCAAACGTTCCTGTCTTCCAGATGGTCCCAAAGTGGGCAGCGTGAGTCTTAGTCCGCGAGGCGATTGGAGAATGCCGTCAGATGCAGATTCCAGCCTCTGGCTGCAGGAAATAGATAGTTTGTAAGCTTTCCATATAGGACTTTGCCGAAAGGCAAAGCCCTAACCTCATAAAACAAAAGGATGGCGTGAGGCTTTGCATACTATGCAATAATGCAATTATTGAAAGAAAATACAATAATTCAGAGTAATAATCGTTAATGTATTTAATGAAATATTCTGTTAACAAATTCTTATTAGCATTTGCAGCGACAGTCATTATGTCCGCATGTACTGACGACGACTCCTTCACGACGTCGCCAGACCACCTTCTCACGTTCTCTACAGACACTATAAGCATGGACACAGTCTTCTCGAGAGTGCCCACAAGCAGAAGGTTTTTCTGGGTATATAACAAATCGGGCGATGGCATCAGATGCTCTAACGTCAGACTCGCTAATGGGAACCAGTCTGGTTTCCGTGTGAACGTCGACGGTACATATCTCGGCAAGGAATCCGGATTTCAGACTGCAAATCTGGAAATAAGAAACAAGGACAGTGTTTTTGTCAATGTGGAACTGACATCCCCTATGACAAACAAGGTTGACCCTCAGCTAATAGAAGACAATCTTGTGTTCAGACTTGAAAGCGGCGTGGAGCAGAAGATCAATCTCAACGCATATTCGTGGGATGCCGAGATATTGAAAGATCTCAAAGTAAGCCACGATACGTTGATATCTTCGGACAGACCGATTGTAGTCTACGGCAACATGCGCATCGATAGCCTTGCAACTGCAACCATAGCACCAGGAACAACGTTGTATTTCCATTCAAAAGCCGGGCTTGACGTCTATGGCAGACTCGTGGCAGAAGGCACTCCGGAAAAAAACATTGTGTTCAGAGGCGACCGTACCGACCGTATGTTCGACTATCTGCCCTATGACATGGTAAGCGGACAATGGAACGGTATCCGTTTCCATTCGTCATCATACGAAAACGTTATGAACTTTACCGATGTGCACAGTACTTTCAATGGCATCGTCTGCGACTCTTCAGATGTCAGCAGACTAAAGCTGAAATTTTATAACAGCATAGTGCATAACTGTCAAGGCTACGGACTACGTTCTGTAAACAGTGTAGTCGATGTGAGAAACAGCCAGTTGACAAATACTCTCAATGATTGCGTTGCCATACATGGTGGAGGGGCATTGCTTCTGAACTGTACCATAGCACAATTCTATCCGTTCGACTCCAACAGAGGTGCTGCCTTAAGATTCAGCAATGGTGAAAATGACGGGGAAACACTCCACAAATACCCATTGTATCAAATGGATTGCATCAACTCCATCGTGACAGGATATGCTGATGACGTAGTGATGGGTTCTGTCGCAGACTCCACAATTTCTTATACATACAAGTTCCAGAACTGTATTCTCAGGACTGACTCCATCGACAATGGAGATAACATCAAGAATGTGATATGGGAGGATGCTGATTCCGTAGCTACCGACACGGTTTATGGTGGAGAGAAAAACTTCAAACTGGTGGATATTAACAAACAGCATTTTGATTTTCATCTGAGCAATGTTTCCAAAGCCATCGGGAAGGGCACCAAGGAAGACAATTATTACATGCCTACTGACAGAGAAGGACGAAAGAGGGACGATGAACCAGACTTGGGATGTTATGAATATGTGGAGCCAGTTAAAGAACAAGAATAAAATGAAACCATAAAATGAACAGACATCATGGAAAATATCAATGTAAAAATCGAGATATTGTCTTGCGTATATGATGAGCTCAACGAACAGGACAAAGCACTTGTGGATTTGGCAAAACAGGCTACGGCCAATTCTTATTCGCCATATTCCCACTTCAGAGTCGGAGCAGCAATAAGATTGTCTGACGACAGCACCATCATCGGCGCCAATCAGGAGAATGCCGCCTTCGGTGTCACTCTATGTGCTGAGCGTTCTGCAATATTCGCCGCCCAGGCACAACAACCGGGAAAGGCTATTCTGGCCATTGCCATAGCGGCAAGAACCGAAAACGGATTCACTAAACAGCCAATATCACCATGTGGATCATGCCGGCAGGTGATGGTAGAGATAGAAAAGAGATATCAACAGCCACTGCATATTGTGCTTTATGGTGAGAATGCTATATATGTGATTGAATCGATTAAGAATCTGATGCCGTTGTCATTTGAGAATCTAGACTGAAATGACCTCTCCTGCATCACAATACAATTGAAATAGAAACGAAACTGATTGATGAAAGCTGTAAGACCAAAGAAAAATTTAGGACAACATTTCCTTACGGATCTAAATGTGGCAAAGGCGATAGCAGACACAGTTGACGCTTGTCCGGATATTCCGATCCTTGAAGTTGGCCCGGGAATGGGAGTCCTCACACAATATCTCACACAAAAGGGAAGAGAAGTCAAGGTGGTGGAAATAGACAGGGAATCAGTGGAATACCTCAATGAAGCGTATCCAATGCTGAGAGATAACATAATCGGTGAAGATTTCCTCAAAATGGATTTGCATGCCGTATTCTCTGGCAGCCCTTTCGTATTGACAGGCAATTATCCCTACGATATATCGTCACAGATTTTCTTCAAAATGCTTGACAATCGCGACATTATCCCATGCTGCACAGGAATGATACAGCGCGAAGTAGCACTGCGAATTGCTTCGCAGCCAGGAAACAAACAATATGGTATACTTAGTGTGCTTATTCAGGCATGGTATAATGTTGAGTATCTTTTCACAGTAGACGAAAATGTGTTCAACCCTCCACCAAAGGTAAAAAGTGCTGTTATAAGGATGACGCGTAACGACGTTCAGAATATCGGTTGCGATGAGAATCTTTTCAAACGTGTAGTAAAAACCGTTTTCAATCAGCGGCGCAAGATGTTACGCGTTTCTCTGAGGCAAATATTCTCAAAATTGAAGAATGATGATGAATTCTTTACTCATGAACTAATGACAAAGCGTCCTGAACAACTGACGATACTGCAATTCGTAGAGTTGACAAATTTGGTTGACAACCAGTTGAAAAACGGAAACGTGGAATGATATGATGTCTACTGAGAACAAATATTTATAAGACAACAGAGAGATGGAATGGTCTTTGCCAGGCTTTTCCGTTTCTTTGTATTTGCAAGGTCGATATTGCAAATACAATTCGTTGCCTATTAAAAAGGAAAAATAATCACAGATACGTTTCTCTAAACAATCATTTTTTATTATTTTTGCAGTATGAAAGGACTTATGCACAATTGTGCGAGTGTAAAGTCCTGACTTGATTCAAAGGTACTTAGTTTAATTTTAATAGATAAACAAACAGTTATGAAAATCGAAGATTTTAACTTTGCAGGTAAAAAGGCTATCGTTCGTGTAGATTTCAATGTTCCATTGGATGAGAACGGACATGTGACAGACGACACTCGTATCCGTGGTGCGCTCCCAACACTGAAGAAAGTCCTTTCTGATGGTGGTAGTCTCATCATGATGAGCCATATGGGTAAGCCCAAAGGTAAAGTTAATCCAAAGCTCTCTCTCAGCCAGATTGTCAAGAACGTTTCAGAAGCTCTTTGCGTTGACGTGAAGTTTGCCCCAGATTGTGGTAATGCAGACAAGGAAGTTGCAGGACTGAAGACCGGTGAAGCTTTGCTACTCGAGAATCTCCGTTTCTACGCAGAGGAAGAGGGCAAGCCTGTAGGTATTGACAAGGAAGATCCAGCCTACGCTCAGGCAAAAGCTGAGATGAAAGACAAGCAGAAAGAGTTTGCCAAGAAATTGGCTTCTTATGCAGACTGTTATGTAATGGACGCATTCGGTACAGCACATCGTAAGCACGCATCAACAGCTGTAATTGATGAATTCTTCAGCAAGGACAGTAAGATGCTTGGATATCTGATGGAGAAGGAAGTTCATGCTGTTGACAATGTGCTGAAGGATATAAAACGTCCTTTCGTTGCCATTATGGGAGGTTCAAAGGTTTCGTCTAAGATTGGCATCATCGAGAACCTACTTGGCAAGGTTGACAAGCTCATCCTTTGCGGTGGTATGACATATACATTCTCTAAGGCTCATGGTGGTGAGATAGGTGACTCTATTGTTGAACTTGACAAACTGGATGTCGCACTCAACGTGGAGAAAATGGCAAAGGAGAACGGTGTAGAGCTTGTGCTCGCTACAGATTCTGTATGTTGCACTGGCTATGATTTCAAGACGTTCTCAGTCAAGGATGGCGCTCAGGTCAAGGTGTTCCCTTCAAATGCGATTGAGAATGGTTGGGATGGTCTTGATGCTGGTCCGGATAGTCGTGCCAAGTTTGCTGCAGCCATCGAAGGAGCGAAGACCATCCTTTGGAACGGTCCTGCAGGATGTTTCGAGTGTGATGAATTTACAGCTGGTTCACGCGCTATTGGTGAAGCTATCGCAAAGGCAACCGCAGAAGGTGCTTTCTCTCTGATTGGAGGTGGAGATTCTGTAGCTTGTGTAAATAAGTTCGGTCTTGCCGATAAGGTGTCTTATATATCAACTGGTGGTGGTGCTTTGCTCGAAGCCATCGAGGGTAAGGAGCTCCCTGGAGTTGCTGCCATAGAGAAATAAAGACAGGCCGGATTTGTCTTTTTATAGAATATGACGATTCATTATTCTACATTATATGAATTGGTGTGCATTATTTGCACACCTTTTTTTGTTGGTTCAACATAATTCCATTACCTTTGTATATATATTGCAATCAGATAATGGATATAGAAAATGTAAAAAAGATAATAGAGCGTAAGCCTAACCTCTCCACTGCTCTCGGGATGAATTTCATTTCTACTCCAGAACAGGACACATGCAAGGCTACAATGAAAGTTGATGAGCGTAACCGTCAGCCATTCGGGTTCTTGAGTGGTGGCGCATCCTTGGCGTTGGCGGAGAATCTGGCTGGCGTTGGCTCATGCTCAATATGTCCGGACAAAATATGTGTCGGCATTAGCGTAAGTGGAGAACATGTGAGAGCAGTGCAGGAAGGAGACACAGTTACTGCTAACGCTCGCCTAGTGAGCAAAGGACATAAACTTCACGTGTGGGAGGTTTCGATAGTGAACTCTCATGGGGAACTGATTTCCACCGTTCATGTCACAAATTATGTATTAACTCCTAAAGACTCTCAAGACTAATTATCGTGAAAGACGCTTTTGTGATATATCGTTACCCTTCAGCAGGGAACAAATGTGTTATTGTGAAACAAGATGAAAGTTCTCTCAAGAAGCTGCATTCCTTTTCAGAATTGGGAAAGGCTGATGGTTTCGTATTTGCACCATTCTGTATAACAGAAGACACTCCGGCTGTGCTTTTCGATAGTCCTATCCGCCGTGTGACAGAGCTTGATTATGATAATATCCTCAGAGAGGTAATGTATAATGGCAACTGTTGCGTTCAAAATGAAAGACTTAAGCCATACAATGGAAAACTCTATGATAGAAAATCATACGAAGAAGATTTCAACTGTTTCAAAGCTGCGATTAGGGAGAAGAGGATTGATAAGGCCGTTCTGTCTAGAAGTCTAGTTTTAAAGGACGACAACAAGAAGAATGTGATAAGAATGTTTCTGAAAGCATGTGAGAACAATTCGGATTCATACATCGTTCTCATTTCGTCAGACCAAACTGGAGTATGGCTTGTAGCAACGCCTGAAGTTCTTTTAGAACGTTGTGGAAATGTCTTTCACACCATAGCACTTGCCGGAACGATGGACAAACGACTGGTTATATCCGATAACGAATCAAAAGCGATTGGCAAGATTTCAGATATAGATATATCCTGTTGGAGCAACAAGAACATCTGGGAACAACAATACGTTTCTTCTTATATAAAAAAACGGTTATCCTATTTTTTTTCTGAAATAGAAGAACTTGGACCTACGACAGTATCTGCAGGCAATGTGGTGCATTTAAGAAGTGATTTTTTCGCAGAAGTAGATAGTATTGCAAGAATAAGCCCTGGTGATATAGTAAGGCAATTACATCCAACGCCGGCAGTTTGCGGTGTTCCTGCAGGTGAGTCATACAGTCTTATCAATAGCAAAGAACATAATGACCGTCGATATTACAGCGGATTCTGTGGAGTAGTGGATACAGATGGAGACAGTCATTTGTTTGTTACCTTGAGATGTATGGAAATTTTCTCCGATTGTTATAAACTATATGCAGGAGGCGGAATCCTTGCCGAAAGCAATATGGAGGAAGAATGGAGAGAAACGGAACTGAAAATGAAGACAATGATGGACTGTATCTGAGACAGGTTGCAACGACCTGTTAATTGAATTAAACACTAAAAATACATGTATTCTGACAAAAACATAGTCAATTTGCTAACATCTCTTTTGATTGCAAAAGGAATCAAAAAAGCCGTAGTATGTCCTGGTTCAAGGAATATACCTATTATAAGTAATCTCAGAACTGTCAAGGAGATAGAATGCATCTCTGTGATTGATGAAAGAAGTGCAGCTTTCTATGCTCTTGGTGTGTCGTTAGCTACAGGGACACCCACCATAGTGTGCGTTACTTCAGGCTCCGCTTTTCTTAATACACTACCTGCCATTGCAGAAGCACATTACAGGCAAGTTCCTATAATCCTCATATCAGCAGACCGTCCGCAAGAATGGATAGAGAGAAATGATGGACAGACCATGGTTCAATGTGGTCCGACATATGGTCTCTTCAATTCTGAGGTTGATGTAAATGACATTAGTAATGGCGAGGCAGAAAATTATTCTTCTCTACTGATTAATAATGCTCTGAATGCAGCACTTAGAGACAATAGGGGGCCAGTTCATATCAATATTCATCTGCATGAGCCATTATTTGTTTTTAACAAGACTTCTTTGCCAGTGAAAAAAGATATAGAATTTTTACAAGCTGAAAAAGTGTTGCCATACAGGGCAATGGAGATAATCAAAGATTTTATCCTTTCGGAAAGGAAGATTATTGTCATTGGACAACTACCATACCATGATGAGGAAATCGACATGATTGTCAAAGAATTGAAGATGTATTATATCGTTATGTGTGAGCAATTGTCCACGGCTTCTGCTGAACCGATTGACGCCATAGTAGATATATTCGAAGATAATTCCGCCATAGAGAATATTGATATGGTGCTCTCTCTTGGCAATACCTTGGTGAGCAAAAATACCAAGAGGTATTTGCGTACTAAGAAAATATCATCTCTTTGGGAAATCAACGATAATGGAATAATACACGACACGTTTATGAGTCAGACTGGCATTATTGACTGTTCTTGTAAACTTTTCCTTAAAGCACTACTGCGTTTGACAAAAGAGAATTACAAAGAAAAGCAAACAGAAAAAACAGGAAATGCTGACAATGAAATTTCACAAGACATTCTGAAGACGCATTGGGATAAAGCTATAACACATATTGAAATGTGTATAGATGATTATGTGCCCGTTTATTCTCAAATGCTTGCGATACGTTGTTTCGAGCAGTCTCTAGAAGACATGGAGTATGAAAGTGAAGTTCATTATGCAAATAGCATGGAAATACGCATAGGATGCCTGTATTCACCGCATTACATATGGTGTAACAGAGGGGTGAATGGTATAGAGGGCAGTGTGTCTACTGCTGCTGGCTTCTCACTTACTACATCCTCGATGGTGTTCTGCATTACTGGCGACTTGAGTTTTTTCTATGATCAGAATGCACTTTGGAATAATCACCTGAAAGGTAATTTTAGAGTGATGATCCTTAATAATAATTGTGGAGGAATATTCTCCCAGTTGAAAGGCTTAAATATTCCAGATGACATCATGAAGTATGTTGAGGGAAGACACACCGCTACGGCCAAGGGTATATGCGAACAAAATGACATAGGATACATGGCTGTGCGAGATGAGGAGGAACTGCGCATTTCAATGGCACATTTCTTGATTGAAAAAACAAATCGTCCAATAGTGCTTGAGGTGTTTACATCTCCAGATGATGATCGGCAAGCTTTCGTTGGATTGAAAAAAATGATAAAAAGTAAATTTTAAAAATATATGGCAAATAGAATTTGGAACAAAATCGAAGGATTCGATTTTAAGGAGATATTGTTCGAAGAGTGTGAAGGCGTGGCAAAAATCACTATAAATCGCCCACGATATAGAAATGCCTTCACTCCACTTACCACACATGAGATGAGCCTTGCCTTCGCTTACTGTAGAGAGGCTCAGAATATCTCTGTCGTATTGCTCACAGGAGCAGGCGACAAAGCCTTCTGTTCTGGTGGCGACATGAATGTTAAAGGAAGGGGCGGATATGTAGGTAATGACGGAGTGCCACGTCTGAATGTGCTCGATGTACAGAAGCAGATTCGCTCCTTGCCAAAACCTGTTATCGCTATGGTAAACGGATATGCGATAGGAGGAGGACACGTGCTTCACTTGATGTGTGACCTGACGATAGCCAGCGAAAACGCCATTTTTGGGCAAACAGGTCCAAAGGTGGGATCATTTGATGCAGGTTTCGGAGCTTCTTATTTAGCTCGCATCGTTGGGCAGAAGAAGGCTAGAGAGATATGGTTCTTGTGTAGACAATATTCTGCGGAAGAGGCAGAGAGAATGGGAATGGTAAACAAGGTAGTGCCTTTCGATAGTCTTGAGGACGAATGTATGGAGTGGGCCCACACAATGATGGAACGTAGTCCATTGGCTCTGAGAATGATAAAGGCAGGACTTAATGCGGAGCTCGATGGACAGGCAGGTATTCAGGAGTTAGCGGGTGATGCAACCATGCTTTATTATTTCCTTGATGAGGCACAGGAAGGTGGCAAGGCATTCTTGGAGAAGCGTAAGCCTGATTTTGGGAAGTATCCTAAACTGCCTTGATTTACAAGTATTAGTGAGTATCCATTTTTTAAATACATACTTCTATACTTTTGATTTTAAACTTTAGAAGTTAAAGCTATCAGTAGATATGTATAAGATTAGTATTGAGAAGAAGAGATTACATTTCAAACAGCCTGCTGGCACATCTCGTGGCATTTACACCACACGAGATATATGGCTGATAAAGCTTGCTTCCGATAAAATTCCAGGAAGATTGGGAATCGGAGAATGTGCTCCGCTTCCTGATCTTAGTTGTGATGCTTCAGACGATTTTGATGAAAGATTGCTGGAATTGTGCTCAATTTTCAAGCAGAATGGCAGGATTGATTATTCCCTCATGCGACCCTATCCGTCGGCTTTGTTTGGATTGGAAACAGCTCTTCTGAATCTTGAGAATGGAGATAAGCTTTTCGATACACCATTTTCGCGAGGAGAGATTGGTATTCCTATCAACGGACTCGTATGGATGGGATCATTCGATGAGATGAACAAGCGTATAGAGGACAAATTATCAGAAGGCTTCAGATGTGTGAAACTAAAAATCGGGGCAATCGACTTTGATAGTGAAATGACACTGATAAAGAGTATCAGGAAGAGATATTCGAAGTCTGCCATTGAGCTAAGGGTAGATGCCAATGGAGGATTCACTGCTGATGATGCAATGTCACGTCTAGAAGAGCTATCGAAATACGATATTCATTCAATCGAACAACCTATACGACAGAAGCAATGGCATGAGATGTCGTACCTGTGTGCAAATACTCCAGTGCCAATTGCTCTTGACGAAGAACTTATAGGTGTAAATATTCCAAAGATGAAGGATGATCTTCTTGATTATATCAAGCCACAATATATTGTGCTGAAACCCACATTGCATGGTGGAATGAAGGGTACACGTGAGTGGATAGAGAAGTCTCGAGAAAGGAATGTAGACAGTTGGATAACAAGTGCATTGGAGAGCAGTGTTGGTCTGAGTGCCATAGCACAGCTCACATCCGACATTTACGGTAATGACATAACGATGGCCCAGGGGCTCGGAACAGGTGCCTTGTTTGCCGACAACCTGCCATCACAGACGGAGATACGTGGAGACAAGATATGGATGACAGGAAAGAAATGACTCTTGATGAGTTTTATAAAGAATGGAATAGCGCATTGTCCACAGTTATAGTGAACACGAGTGGGTCTACAGGAAAACCGAAATCAATGAGAGTCGAGAAGTCACGGATGATTGAAAGTGCTAAGATGACATGCTCTTTCCTTGGGCTTACTTCTGACGATTCTGCTTTGCTTTGTATGCCTTTGCGATATATAGCCGGCAAGATGGTAGTTGTGAGGACTCTTGTTTCTGGCATGAGACTGATTTCCATCCCTCCAACAAGTCATCCGCTTAAAGATCTTGAAGATATTCCTACATTTGCCGCAATGGTACCTATGCAGGTGTTCAACTCGTTGTCTGTTCCTGAAGAGGCTGACAAACTGAAAAGAATAAAGAACCTGATTATTGGTGGTGGTCCAGTCAATGATCTTCTATACAGTAAACTTCAGCATTTCCCTAATGCCGTGTGGAGTACTTATGGCATGACTGAAACTTTGTCGCATATAGCCATGAGGCGTTTGAATGGCCCCACTGCTTCTGAATATTACATTCCACTTGATGGAATTCATTTGTCTGTAAATGAAATGGGGTGTCTCTGCATAGATGCCCCGAAGATATGTCCGGAAGTGTTGCAAACCAATGATATTGTGAAGTTTGATTCTGAAGGACACCGATTTAAAGTCCTTGGCAGGATAGACAATGTAATAATTAGCGGTGGTGTCAAAATACATATTGAGGAGGTGGAAAAGATGTTAGAGCCCATTATTGCCCCTCCCTTTGCCATAACAAAAAAATCGGATAAGAAGTTCGGAGAAATTGTTGTGATGGTAGTACAGGGGTCATTTACAGAAGCGGATTTATCTAACATCAGAGAACAGATAGAAGCCACTTTGCCCATGTATTGGCAACCCAAACGCTATGTCGTAATTGACAAGATTCCTATGACTGCTACCGGCAAGATTGCCCGCAGCGCATTGCAGGATATAGTTGAGAAAATGTAACATCTGATATCATTCAGATGATTCATCAGGAAATAATAATCTTTTGTCCCGTTCAATGGCTGCTCTAGTCCATTCGAATGGGACGAAGTGCCAGTTGGCTGTGAATGATATGTCATTAGGAACGAGTTCCTTCCTGAATTCTTTTATCAGATAATTTCTTTCACCTTCCTTACTCTCGGCAACTTTTCTCCTTTTAAGTTGTTCATGAGAAATTCCTGCTCCCTTGAGCAAAAATTCGTTTCCGCCATTGCCACGATAGCTATGCATTGCCACGAGGTAATATGTGTCAAAGCGAAAGGATTTGCCAGAAGAAAGGCTTCTTATATTTATCCGATTGCCATAGTTCTTGGTAACATCAACAGTATAGTTGATGCCTGCAGCCGTCTCGAAGTTGTAAACTAAGTTTTTGAAGAATGTAAACGACTTGTCTTCGTATTCGTATGTCATCATCTTCATTATGTGGTCAGAGGGTGACGACATGGTTTCTATCCATAAGTCATAGCTGTATTCAAGGTATCTTTTGATCTCTTTTCCTGTCATTTTCAATACGAATATAGAATTCTCGTATTTGTATATGTTGAAAATGTCTGCTATTCTCACATCACCCGGTCCTATCTCCTCATCAAAGGCAAGCGGAGCGGCAAATGAAATTTCAGCATCTGTTGCTTCTAATTGTACTTTATGGATAAGCGAGGACAGAGGTGCTGCACCGAAGAAACAATCTCTAGTGCGTAATGGTATATCAATATTAGCTATTCTTTCGTCGAGGAGTGCTTTCGCTTCGTTGATATCAATTTTGAAAAGCTTTTCGAAATCACTGTTGACAGGATAATTCTCAGAGAATAATTGTCGTTCTTGCATTAGTCTTTTAAACCATTTATGGTTCACGCTTAGGTCCTTTTTATCCGAACTGAATGTCACTTCCACTTCATTGAATAGTATTGAGTCGCTTGAGGCATTGAGGCATAGCACTTCACGCCCTTCTCTATTGCGTATCCATTTTTTGCAGCTTTTGTGGTCGTGTCCGAAAAAGATGATGTCGAAGCCATCAACCTCTTCAGCAATGGCTCTGGATGCGTTTTCAATCATATCACCATCGTTGATGCCACCAGTCCATCCTGTATGAAAGAGACCGACAATGAGGTCTGGCTCTTCTTCTCTAATAGTGTTAATCCAACGTCTGGCACTTTCAATAGGATTTTCAAGGCTTATGCCATGCCATAACGAACTGCTGAGCCAATATGGAATAGCCGTTGTAGTTATTCCTAACACAGCTATGCGTATGCCATCTCTTATAATAATGGTGTAAGGTTTGAAATAAGGTTTATTATCTTTCTTCCGGATATAATTGGCTGAAAGTATAGGAGCTTGTGTCTCTGCTATCCATTTGTCGTAAACCGCATGACCTGTCTCTATATCATGGTTGCCAATGCATACAGCATCGTAACCCAAATGATTAAGAACTCTGGCTGCAAGACATGTATGAGAGCGATTTACGAATGATGAGTAATAACATGTAGGGTGACCTTGCAGTATATCTCCGAGGTCGAGCAAAATAAGTTTGTCGCCAAGTTTCAGCCTTTCGCCAGCTATATATGATGAAATGCGTGATAAACAAGCGGTTGCTTCTTTCCGCTTTATGAAATCATAGGAAAAGAAGCAACCGTGAATGTCACCAGTCTGTATAATTTTTATTATTACATCAGGCATGTTCTGTTTATCTGCAGTGGGGATACATTGCGGCTTTATCCGATTTTGATTAACTGCAGGCTTGATATCTTACCGTCTGAATCGATGTGGCCTACAACTTTATATTGGTTGAATTTGTCTTTTGATGAATCGATATTACTTACAGATTCGTCTACCGTGAATTCAACGTCATACTCATATGTGTTGTTGCCCATATCCTTTTTCTTTATTTTGTAGTCTCCGTTAGGACGCCATGTAAGACTCCTCACTTCATCCTTGTAGAGTTTGTGGAGGAACGTTATTACATCATTCTTTGTTGCGTTAGCATTATTGAGGAAATGCAGTGTGCTGCTCACAGCAGACGTCAGTCCCATCTCATCATTACTGTTAATACCGTTGAAAAACTGTCGGAATATGCTAGTAATCAACTGCTTATCCTCACCATTAACAGTTGTGGCATCCAGTTTGTCCAGCCTTTCTTGTGCTTCAACAGCGTGCTCTCCGTCATTATGTTCAGAGAGATAAGCCTGGAATGCTTCCGGAGTATTCTGTCTTACACAGGTTGCCCAGTCTATGGAGTCTATCTTATGCTCAGCTTCTGCTTTGTGCATAGTGTCAGGATGCTTTTCAAGATATGCCTGAATCGCACTCTTGGAATTGCTCAACAATGCGTTAGTCCACTCTGCGTCATTCATTTGTAGAATCTTCAAGTGCGCTTCAATGGAGTCCCTGTGTTCCTGAGGAGCGTCTCTGAAGCTGTCAAGATAATCTTGTAGCACCGCCGGGTCAGAACTTTCCATAGCATTAAGATATGCCTCCTGCTCATCTCCATGAAGAGTATTCATAGAAGAGGCATACCAGATTCCTGCTCCGAGTATCACTATCAAACCTATAACAATAGCAATAATCATATTCTTTTTATTGCTTTGGTTTGGCTGTGGCGTAACTATAGCTTCTTGATTAGCTGGAACATTCCCCTGGGTTGTATTGTTTTGTCGTGGATAGGCTTGGTTGCCTTGCGGAGTGAAAGCAGTGTTGCCTTGGCTTGCCGGAGTGTCTGGAGCCATATGGCATACAGGACAAACTGGTTGTCCTTTGATATATACGTTTCCACAATGTGGGCATCTCTGAATGTTGCCCTGTATTCTGATACCACAATTGGGACAACTTGCAGCCATGTCACTGATTTGGTGGCCGCATTCTGGACATTTTATAATAGCCATGATGATTTATTGTTATTTAATGAATATTTCTATGTTTTGTTATTAATACTCCCAATAATCGGATTATTTCTGTGTACTGCCGTTAATGATGCCTGAAACGTATTTCTCTCATGCTATGACGTCCCATGAACCGGCTTTTGTCTACATACGTGTTGATTCCGTTTATCCTTCCTTTAGCTGTGTATTGCCACATGTCGAAATCTCTGTTGTCAGCAAGTTTGGGTTCTCTTGAGGAGTATTGGGCTATCATCAACTTGTAGCCGTCTATCTTTCCCTTCAGATGCTTGTTGTAGAAGTTCGTACCAGTATATAATAGCGGTTTTTGTCTGTATTCCTTTTCAACGAGAATCAGAAACTTCATAAGCGAGTCGCAGAATTCTTCTGTACCAAGTCCGCTTGTCGTTTCTATGTCAATCATTGGTAGAAGATCCTGATCGCCTGGTCTACATTGAGATTTGAAGTTTTCCATCTGTTGAACCAGATCCACCTTTGGACGAAAGAAATGGTATGAACCAACCTTCAGCCCATAACGATGAGCCAATTCGATGTTCTTTTTGTATGTAGGGTCTATACGTGTCCCGCCCTCTGTAGCTTTCAGATAAACGTATGCCATTTTGCTGTTGTCACCAACTGCTTCCCAAAACACCTCTCCTTGATAGTGGCTCAAGTCTATACCATGTATGTGGCGGCATGTGTCTTCACATTGCACGTATGATTCATATGATTGCGCACTGACTGAAGTGGAACAGAATGAAATTATGCCCAACGTCAGAATCTTAATTTCTTTGAATATTTTCATGATTTGCAAAGTTACTTCATTCTTCAGGCTTGACAAAATAAATTAAACTTAATTAGTTATTCCTCTATTTCTGAAAGACTTTTTGATATGTTCGACATTATTTTGCATAAGGATTCAGAATGTGAATAGCTATAGAATCTTACGCAATTGGTGATGTTATATTTACCGAATGAGCGACCAAACTTGTTTGCCTTGTATGTTCTCATAAGCGATTGGTCTGTCAACAGTCGTGCATGCTTGTCAAACTTCTTTATATATGGAAACTCGTCTGTCTCGAACGAAAACAATTTCATCAATACGCTTGCTTGGAGACTTGCCATTTTCTTAAGTTTCAGACGCTGGATCCAGCTTTCCACTTTCACAAAGTCAACGAGCTGTCCCTTTGTCTTTAGAAACACCCCTAACTCTATCATGCCTCTCAAACGTATCCCATGACGCAGTATGATATTCGCGTTTTGAAGTATCAAACCGAGAAAATCCAGAGATATCTTCGAAGTGTCAATACTATGTCTTTCCTTGTAGACGATATCTTTCAGTACATACTTCTTGACGATATAGTTAAGGTTTTGCATTTCAAGGTCTTCAAAGTCAAAATCCGAGGACACCCCGTCTTTTTCAGAGAATGTGCCTTTGGCGAATAGTACTTTTATTTCGTATGGCATGTCGAGATGCTTGTCACTTTCGTGGGCTACAATCGCCTTGAAGACGATTGGGACAACGTCTTCAATGACTGATATTTTATAAAGAACTCCCCATTTGAATGCTGTCATTGGCTCAATCTCGTGTCTTGATCCGAATGCGCCATCGTCCAACAATGATATGAGATTATCAAGTACGGTATTCATGTTAACTGTATTTTTTAGGGTATCTGAACAATATCGAACCTACAGAAACGGCAAAAAGCACGAATGGATAATATAGATGGCTGATGATATCCATCGGACTCACGGCTGCGAGTCCTGTAGCCATAAGTATCTGTGCGCCGTATGGCAGTATGCTCTGTATGCAGCAGGAAAATGTGTCAAGTATGCTGGCGCTTTTTCTGTTGTCTACACCGAACTTGTCGCCAATATCCTTTGATATGGAGCCAACGGTCAGAATGGCTACAGTATTGTTTGCCGTGCACACGTTCACTATGCTTACGAGCGAAGCAATTGTAAGCTCGCAACTTCTTCTGTTGCTTATCTTGTTTGTTATCAAGCGTATCAGATAGTCAAGTGCGCCATTGTCGCTCAGCGTTTTGAGCAATCCTCCCGCTAACAGGGCAACTACTATGAGATCTCCCATCGCCGTAATGCCGTCGCCCATCGACTGACACCAGCCAAAGAAGTCAAACGCATTGAATGCCATGCCCACAACACCTGTGGAAAGTATGCCTAACGTAAGAACTATCAGAACATTTAGTCCACAGATGGCTGATATGATGACAATCAGATAAGGTATGATTTTTATTATATTTGCCGAAGGGATGTTGGTTGGTGAGTTCACTCCCTGGCCAACAAACATATATACCACCATTACTATTATCGCGACAGGAATTGTGGTATATGAATTCACAAGGAATTTGTCGCTTTGTTTGCATCCCTGAGTATTGGTTGCAACAATAGTCGTGTCGGATATGAACGAGAGATTGTCGCCAAAGAACGACCCACCTACTATGACTGCCACCATTAACGGGACGCTCGTGCCGGTGGAGTGGGCGAGTCCTGCAGCGATAGGAGTGAGAGCCACTATTGTTCCTACGCTTGTTCCGATGGAAAGCGAAATGAAGCAAGCCGCAATGAAGAGGCCTGGCATTATCATGTTGTCAGGAAGGACGCTCAATGTGAAATTCACAGTATCGTCAATACATCCAGCTGTCTTGGCCGAATTTGCGAAAGCGCCGGCCATAATGAATATACATGCCATAAGCATGATGTCTTTTGCCCCAGCTCCGATGCAGAAGGAATCTATTCTCTGCTTGAAGGCTTTGCCTCTCGACACGGCTATTGCATATATGCAGGCTGTCATGAAAGCAATGGTGATAGGCATCTTGTAGAAGTCGCCTGCTATTAATGACGACACGAAATAAACTATCACGAAGAGAATAAGCGGTGACAACGCCAAAAGCCCTTTCTTATGGTTTAAATTCTCGTTTTGCATTCTTATTATGACTTTTAGGGAATATCTTCTTTTATATTAATGGTTAAACTTTATTATAACATGTTCATTCCAAATACTCCTTAACTATAGAATCTGAACTATTCTGTTATTTGAAAATAGTGAACAGCCGCTTTGAATTTACAACTCATAGAGTTAGGTATTAAAACCCCGCTGTTTTTTGTTTGCAAGCAGCTGCTTTATGCATTGAAATCCGTAGGATTATAATTGGAGCATAACAATTTCTTGAATGGTGTGGCCAATTGCATTTTGCTTCCGAATTGACTGTAGGTTCAGGGACCTGTTGTTGATATCCGCCTTGATTATATACTTACAAGAAGGAGTCAAGAACTTGACGCTCTGTTGACTCCTTCTTATTCGTAATCTCTCATCCAGTCAATGCAAAGCTACAAAAACGGATGGATAATCTTTCGTTACAGCGTAACGCCATTCTTGAAAATTGCTATCTCTCGATAACCATTCTTCTCGTTGTTGGCCTTTTCTCCACTTGCCACAGCAATCACTTTGTCAATGAATTTATCAAGCAATGTAGGCATGTCTGTACCTTCTACAAGTTCGCCAGCGTTGAAGTCTATCCAGTTAGGCTTGTTATTGGCCAGGTTGCTGTTTGTCGAAATCTTCATTGTCGGTATGAATGTGCCGAAAGGCGTACCGCGACCTGTCGTGAAGAGAACTATCTGGCAACCGGAAGCTGCAAGAGCCGTTGCTGCCACGAGGTCATTGCCTGGTGCTGAAAGGAGATTCAGCCCCTTAACCTGAAGTCTGTCGCCATATCCGAGTACTCCGCTAACAGGTGCGCGTCCGCATTTCTGTGTGCACCCAAGAGCTTTATCCTCGAGAGTGGATATTCCACCAGCCTTGTTGCCTGGTGAAGGATTCTCACCAACAGGTTCGCCATGGCTGAGGAAGTATTCCTTGAAATCGTTTACGAGTTTTACAGTTTGCTCAAACAAATTTTCATTCTCACAACGGTTCATCAGTATAGTTTCTGCACCAAACATTTCTGGCACCTCAGTAAGAATTGACGTACCACCCTGTGCTACGATATAATCGGACAGTTCACCAACAAGTGGGTTTGCCGTGATTCCGCTGAAGCCATCACTTCCTCCGCACTTGAGTCCGATGCGGAGTTCATTCAGCGGGCAGTCTGTACGCTTGTCCTCCTTGGCGACTTTGTAAAGCGAGCGTAGAATTTTCATGCCTTCTTCTATTTCGTCTCCCTTCACGTTCTGTACAACCATGAACTTTATTCGCTCCTTGTCGTAGTCGCCAAGTAGTTCTTCAAACTGGTCAGGCTGGTTGTTCTCACATCCGAGACCCAAGACAAGCACTGCTCCCGCATTAGGATGGAGAACGATGTCACGCAGCACCTTGCGGGTGTTTTCGTGGTCTTCGCTCAACTGTGAGCAACCGAAGTTGTGATGCCAGGCATGAACAGCGTCGATTCCCTCTAAGTTTGTTTCCTTTTCAATCATGTTGGCGAGGCGCTCGGCAATGCCGTTGACACATCCCACGGTCGGCACAACCCAAATTTCGTTTCTTACGCCCACTTCTCCGTTCTTTCTAACGTAGCCTTGGAACGTGCGATTGTCTTTCTTTATGTCGAGTTTCTCATTTACGGGGCAATATTCATATGTAAGCGTACCTGAAAGGTTTGTTTTCAGGTTGTTCTCGTTTACCCATTGGCCTTGCTTCAGGTCCTCCTTAGCATGACCGATAGGATAACCATATTTAATGATGTTCACGTTAGCAGGCGTATCCTTGATCAGAATTTTGTGGCCGGCAGGCGTATTCTGGAGCACGGTTATCTCCTTTCCGTCTACATTGATTGTCTCACCTTTATCAATAGGGCGCAGACAAACCACTACAGAGTCTGCAGGGTTGATTTTGATGAATGCTGAAATATTCATGATGTTTTTTTTGATTTGTATTATTTTGTTTTTATAATTGAATTTCCGTCTTTTAACAGTTCACATAATGATGTCGATTCAGTATGCATTACATCAGGCTTACAACTGAGTTCTTCTGTAGAAATCAACGTTTTCTTTCGACAACAGCTCTATTGGCATGTAGTTGGTCGGATCCACCTTCTTGTGAAGCACTATTGCCTTGAAAAGAGAATCAACGCAGTGGTAACCTTGCATATAAGCATGCTGGGCTATCAAAAACGAAATGGAGCCTTTCCTCAGGCATTGAGCGTTTTTTTCTACCATATCATATCCCATTATCTGTACACTTCTTCTATTGGTCTTGAGTAGAAACTCACCAACGATATGGGCCTTTGAGCCGAGGGTGATGCAGTTTCTAATTCCGGGATGGGCAGAGAAGAACTGTTCCAGTTTCTTCTCGTTGCTCTCTGGACTTCCTTCAACGGGTACGTCAAGCTCGGCAATCCTGACATTCGGAAAATGTTCATTCATATAATGACGGAATCCCAATTCACGGTTCTCCTGCTGACGGCTTGCCACTTTGCCGTTTTTCATGCGTTTGAAAAGCATTATCTCTTTATCATTAACAGCCAGGAGCATCAGCATCTTGGCAGCGAATTTGCCGCTCGAGAATGAATCCTGGCCAAAAAATGTCAGGGGGTTGACGTCGGGAATATAAGAATCGAGCAGAATAAACGGAATTTTCCTTTCATGCATCGTCTCGCAGAAATGTTTTGTGACCTTGATATCAGCAGGCACGACAATTACCCCATTCGGTTTCTTCTCCAGGCATTCTTTCGTTGTCTGGACAAATGACTTGATGTCATAACGTTGGTAATACATAATTTCCGTGCTTATATGGAAATCCCGCCTCGTCTCACAGGCTTTTGCTGTTCCGTCTTCAATTTCCTCCCAATATGCTTCTGAGTCATGTTGGGGGATAATACAGTAAAACTGATATGATTTGTTGTATGCAAGAGCGCTTGCATACATGTTGGGCTGGTAGTTTATTTCTTTTAGCACTTTTTCTACTTTCTCACGTGCTTTTTTTGATACGTTTGGACGGTTGTGAAGCACTCGGTCAACAGTTCCGACCGATACGCCAGACTTTTCAGCTATATCTTTTATCCTAACCTTTTCTGTCATTATAAATGAGGTCTTAGTCAACTACTTTTTTGATTGTTCATTTGCAAAAATAAGAAGAATAATTTAAATATACCTTATTTTAAAGCTCATTTTTGACAAAATCGCAATTTTTTCAATTTTTATTTGTGTGGATGGGTGTAAAACTGTAATTTTGTAAACGAAAAATTAGGCAAAAACATTCTTAAATAATTAATTTATCAAAAACAAATGGCTAAAGTAGTAACAATGGGCGAGATCATGCTTCGCCTTTCTTCTCCTGGACAGAAGAGATTTATCCAGAGTGATTCATTCGATGTCGTATATGGCGGTGGCGAGGCTAACGTTGCTGTAAGTGCGGCAAACTATGGACATGAGGCTTACTTTGTAACTAAAGTTCCTACACACGAGATCGGCCAGTGCGCAGTAAACGCTCTTCGCCGATATGGTGTACATACAGATTTCATAGCACGCGGAGGTAACCGTCTTGGTATCTATTTCCTTGAGACAGGTGCTTCTATGCGTCCTTCAAAGGTCGTTTACGACCGTGCCGGAAGCTCTATAGCAGAGGCTGATGCCAAGGATTTTGACTTTGACTCAATCATGGAGGGAGCACAGTGGTTCCACTGGAGCGGCATAACTCCAGCAATAAGCGACAAAGCTGCAGAGCTGACAAGACTCGCATGTGAGGCAGCGAAGCGTCACGGTGTAACAGTAAGTTGCGATTTGAACTTCCGTAAGAAGCTTTGGACTTCAGAGAAAGCTCAAAGCATCATGAAACCTTTGATGCAGTATGTTGACGTTTGTATCGGCAACGAAGAGGACGCACAACTCTGCCTTGGATTTAAGCCAGACGCTGACGTAGAGGGTGGAAAGACCGACGCTGAGGGATATTACGGAATCTTCCAGGGAATGATGAAGGAATTCGGATTCAAATTCGTGGTTTCGACCCTTCGCGAGTCTTACTCTGCAACTCACAATGGATGGAAAGCCCTTATCTACAACGGAAAGGACTTCTATCAGAGCAAACACTACGATATCATGCCAATCATTGACCGTGTAGGCGGTGGCGACAGCTTCGCAGGCGGACTTATACATGGTTTGCTGACATGGCCTGAAGATCAGGGCAAAGCTCTCGAGTTTGCAGTAGCTGCTTCTGCTTTGAAGCATACAATTCCTGGTGACTTCAACCTCATGAGCAAAGAAGAGGTGGAGAATCTTGCCGGTGGTGATGCTTCAGGTCGTGTACAGCGATAAAAACGGAGAACAAGGAAAACATCAGATGGTGACAGTTTAAAACTATCTGTCAATATCCGCAGTATTAATTTTAATTTTTAAAATAGTAGCAACAATATAAATATGGCAAAATTTGACAAATTGGCAGTCTTGAACAAGATTGGCCAGACAGGTATGGTGCCTGTGTTTTATGATAAAGACGCTGAAGTGGCAAAGCAAGTAGTTAAGGCTTGCTATGAGGGTGGAGTTCGTGCTTTTGAGTTTACTAACCGTGGTGATTTCGCTCATGAGGTATTCGAAGAAGTGGTGAAGTTCGCTGCAGTAGAATGTCCAGAGATGGCCCTCGGCGTTGGTTCGGTAGTTGACCCTGCGACAGCGGTTCTCTATATTCAACTTGGAGCATGCTTCGTAGTTGGCCCATTGTTTAACCCTGAGGTGGCAAAGGTATGCAACCGTCGCCTCGTCCCATACACTCCAGGATGCGGAAGCGTGTCTGAGGTAGGCGCTGCTCAGGAAGTCGGATGTGATTTGTGCAAGATTTTCCCTGGCGATGTTTTAGGGCCAAAACTGGTTAAGGGTTTGAAAGCGCCAATGCCATGGTCAAAACTCATGGTAACAGGTGGAGTTTCTCCTGATGAGGAAAACCTCACTTCCTGGATTAAGGCGGGTGTTTATTGCGTAGGAATGGGATCTAAGTTGTTCCCTAAGGATGTTGTAGCTGCCAAGAACTGGAAAGCTATTTCAGACAAATGTGCAGAAGCTCTCGGATACATTGCTAAGGCTCGCGGATAATATTATGACATACAAGGGCTTCATAGGCGTTGTCTGCCTATGGAGCCTTTATCTTTGTTTGGCATGTACTGACTCTCGCCACGAGTATGCAGACAGGCTGAACGAAATATCTTATGCTTTCCACTATAAAAATTTGGATTCAACTTATTGCTATGCAATGAAAGCATTTGTAGCCTCAGACAATTATTCTTCGGGCAAAGCGGAGGCCCTAAATAATTTGGCTTTTGTAAGCATAGCAAAAATGGATTATGATCGCGCTGCTTGTCAACTTGATAGCGTCCTGGAACTGACGAACAATCAAATAGAACTTCTTATTGCCGATGTCCAGTATATGAGGCTTTGCCAAAGGAAAGCCCAGAACAAAGAGTTCTATGACTATAAAGAACGTGCTCTGCAGCGATTGAAGAGAATCAACGAAGAGCGTGATAACCTATTGCCAAAAGATGAGAAAAGATTGATATACGCTGAAACAGAGTATGCATTGGTTGCATCTACATACTATTATTATGTAAGAATGTTTGAGCAGTCTCTAGCGGAATTGAAATCAATTGATATAGAAGGACTGATGCAAAAGGATACAAGTCAGTATCTAAATATGCTATATCAATATGGTAGTGGTGGATTAATACACAGTAAGAACAGGGTAGAGACAAAACAGATTGAATATGAAATGCTTGTTGAATGCTATCTGCTATCAAAAAAAAGCGGATTTGTTTACTGGGAAGCTAACTCTATGCAAGCAGTAAGCGAACACCTTACGTCATTGTCTGACAGAGCCATAATCCTTGACAACAACAGAGTTTCTATAGGTTTCCTAAACAGTGACAACATGCCAGACTCCCTACTCGCTGGATATCTTGCACAAAAGTCAATGGAGATGTTTAAGGATTATGGAGATGAATATCAGACTGCAGGCTCTTTGAGAACTCTTGCTGCATGTTATAGGGAAATAGGAGATAATGAAAGCGCATTGATTTGTCTGAAGAAATCATTGGCAGACAAGAAAATAAGACAGGCTCCAGACCTTGTAGCGAGCATTTATGAGCAGTTGAGCATTGTATATTCTTCAATGGATGATAAATACAACAGTGACGTAAACAGAAACCTTTACTTAGATCTTCAGGATAAAACAAGGCAGGACATGGAGCTAGATGCAAGAGCCTCTATGCTAGAGCAGACATCAAGAACGATGAATATAATGATTCTTGTTGTCATCGTGTTGATTATATGTCTTTCTCTTTTGATTTACAAATTACTACAACATCGCTCGGCTGATAGTACACCATATGAATTCTTTGACAAACTATTGCTTAAGTCAAAGAGTGATAACACTCTATTAATAAGAAAATTAGAAGATGAAATTGAAGCCGCTGAAGATAACATATCAATAGCGAAGCTACATCTTGAGAACAACAAAAGAAGGAATATAGAAAACAGATCGAAAGTATTTCTTGTAAACAGCGTCATGCCCCTCATTGACCGTATGGCAAACGAGGTTGACAAACTGATGAAAAGAAAAGAAAGACCACAAAATAGAGAAGAAAGAATCACATACATATCCGAACTGTCACAGACAATCGAGAAATACAATAGTACTCTTACGGATTGGATAAAGTTAGAGCAGGGCGAGATATATCTCAAAATTGTCAGTTTCAAGCTTCAGGATCTATTTGACATAGTTAACAAAAGTAAAACTGTATTTGAACTACAAGGCATTTCTCTCGTTGTAGAACAGACAAGTGTCTGCGTGAAAGCAGATAGGGTGTTGACATTATTCATGATAAACACAATAGCGGACAATGCCAGGAAATTCACCGCTCCTGGGGGCATGGTGCGAATTTTTGCTGAAGAGAAAGACGACTATGTTGAGATTTCCATTAAAGACAATGGAAAGGGAATGAGCCGTGAAGAATTGTCTTGCGTGTTCAACAGAAAGGTAAGCGACGGGCATGGTTTCGGGCTCATGAACTGTAAAGGCATTCTTAACAAATACCGCAAATCAAGCAAGATATTCAATGTTTGTGAATTGTCTGCAGAAAGCGAAGTAGGGAAGGGCAGTCGCTTCTTCTTCAAATTGCCTAAAGGAATAGTAACAGCGTTATGTTTGCTTATGATGCCTGCATTAGGAATCGCAAACGGTTCAATTTATAAATTTAAACATAAAAACAGTGATTTTGACTATTGCATTAAAATGGCAGCCACATACGCTGATTCTGCCTATTATTCAAATGTCAACGCTTCTTATTCCAAAACTCTGGAGTTTACCGATTCTGCCAGAATATGGCTGAACAGACATTATGCCAGCACTTACAAGAATGGGCATGAGTTTATGCACAGAATCGGTGCGAGCACAACTAATTCTCCTGAACTGAAATGGTTTAGGATGGGTATCCGTACAAACTATAAGATAATACTTGACATAAGAAATGAAAGTGCTATCGCAGCACTTGCCCTTCACGAATGGGGTTTATACGAATACAACAATTCGATATATACAAAACTCTTCAAAGAAGTTTATTCGGACAAATCTCTTGGAGAGTATTGTAGAATCATGCAACAATCAGAGACGAATAAAAACATAGCGATTGTACTTCTTGTAATACTTTTAATTGCGCTATTCATGGCAGCTTATACGCTGTATTACAGGCATGCTATGAAAATCAGTTCTATAAAAGAATTGAAGAAACGTCTAGAAAATGTTGTCGACTGTGACAAAGAGCTGAAAGACAAATTGTCTTTCTTGCTTGGAATAAGCGATAGTATAACCGACAAGTCAATAAAAGAAGAATTTACAAAAATTCTGTCTGAATATCATAGTACGGTTGAACAAGAATATAATTTGAAAGACAATCTTCAAATACTAGAAGACACTCTTGGCAAATTGAATTATGAAATAGACAGGCTTTATGTTTGCAATAACATATTGGATAATTGTTTGAGCACTATCAAGCATGAGACCATGTATTATCCGTCGCGGATATACAATTATTTGGAAAGCCCCGACACGAAAAAGCGCATAGCGCGCATAACATTGCCAGACGGCCTGACAAAAGCTAATACTGATTTGAATGAATTGTCTGCATTAGTGAATTATTATAAGGAATTGTATGGAATTCTTTGCACACAGGTTGAGATGCAAGTTGGTTCCTATCGCTTCGCCTGCAGCCAAATCAACATGTCGGAATATCTTAAAGGATGTGACTTGAAAACTGTTGGAGACAAAGAACTTTTTTCTTATATGTTTCTAATAATAAGAAGAATGAATAAAGGCGTGCAACCTTCATATAAATACAAAGCAGAAAGGGGGCCGTATATAAAACTATACACATCTGTTCCGAGAGGCCAAAGACCAGGTGGAGTGGAGAATCCATTCGTTCCTAATCATGCAAATATTCCATTTCTAATCATCAGACAAATATTGCGGGAGATAAGTAATGTCACCAATTTGTGTGGGTGTGGCATTTCTGCGATTGAATCCGATGGCAACATTGATATTACAATAACACTCCCACGCGTTATTAGCCTGCAGTAACAAAAATAATAATTTTTTTAACCAAAGATAATAATCCAAATAAAGATATGATAGAATTCAAAGTAATTATAGTCGAAGATGTACCTCTGGAATTAAAAGGTACTGAAGGCATATTAAAGTCGGATGTTCCAGAAGCCAAGATTGTTGGAACTGCAGAGAATGAAGTGGAATATTGGCGGATAATGAAGGATAATGTGCCTGATTTGGTGCTATTGGATTTAGGCTTGGGTGGTTCTACAACAATAGGTGTTGAGATATGCCGTGAAACGAAAGCCAGATACCCTGAAACGAAAGTCCTCATTTTTACTGGTGAAATACTTAACGAAAAACTTTGGCTTGATGTCATGGATGCTGGATGCAACGGAATAATCTTGAAGACTGGAGAGATGTTGACGCGTGCATATATAGAAAGTGTAATGTCAGGAAAGAAAAATGTGTTCAATCAGCCTATCATGGAGAAAATATTACAGCATTTCAAACATGACGTCAAGTCTGCCATAATGCGGCAGGAGGCTCTTGCCAATTATGAAATTGACGAATATGACGAACGCTTTCTTAGACATCTTGCTTTGGGCTACACCAAAGAGCAGATAACAAACTTGCGTGGAATACCGTTTGGAGTGAAGAGTTTGGAGAAAAGACAGAACGAACTCGTACAGAAACTGTTTCCAAAAGGTAATGGAGGACTTGGGGTTAACGCAACTCGTCTCGTTGTTCGCGCCTTGGAACTTAGAATTATAGATTTAGACAATTTGCATCCAGATGAGGAATAACGAAACCAGAACAATCAAGGTTACAGCCTATTGCGTATGTATATTGGCTATCGGAGAACTTGCATTGATATTGCTTTCATGGATACTAAGTTCTACATTTCCGTATTCCCATATAAAATCAATGCTCAATGGTGAGGGCATCAGGTGGTTTTTCGGAAGTTTCACAAGCAATCTCAACAAGGATATCCTTGTATGGATGATTCTTTCTAGTATAGCATATGGAGTATTCGTGAAGAGTGGACTTTCATCATTGATGAGGAAATCATTGATTCTCAAAGCTTGTACCTTCAGAGAACGAATGGCCTTTTTAGTGTTTGTAGTAGAAGTCATACTAATATTGACAGTGATGTTGCTGCTCACGACCTTACCGCAGGCCATTTTGTTGAGTTCTACAGGAAATCTGATTCCTAGCTGTTTTAGCAACAGTCTGGTTGCAGTTGTCATCTTTGCCATGCTTGTCACTTCTTTGACTACAGGCTTTATAACACGACGTATAACAACATTGGTAAATGCAGTGGAATGCATGATTTATGGAATGAGAATATTCTCACCACTTATTTTGATGTATGTCTTTTCAAATCAGCTTTACTATTCTTTCTGTTATACATTTATTCCTTGACATGTGTAATTAATGGTAAAATTCTTGGATGTTAAATGAAAAACATCAAGGCCAAATTGGATGAATATCTTAAAGACTGCAACTTTAATGATCAGCAAGGAGAATAACTATTTGGCCTTGATGCGTTAAACCATTCTTTTAGTGTATGATAAGAAATCAAGCTTTTCCAAGTTTGCCGTTTGCTTTTATCTGAAACTTATCGTTCTTTACAATGAAACGACTGTGTGTTCCCTTGCCGATTAAATCACACTCATCGTAGACCTCAACTTTGAAATCCAGTTTTCTACCATCTACTTTCACCAATTCCGTTTCGCATCTTACTTTCATTCCCACAGGAGTAGGAGCTACATGCTCTACGTTTAGGCTTATTCCAACAGTGCCCATTCCTTCTTCAAGTTCTTGGGCGACACTTTTCCATGCA
Organism: Prevotella pectinovora; assembly: GCF_041323955.1. Classification (NCBI taxonomy): domain Bacteria; kingdom Pseudomonadati; phylum Bacteroidota; class Bacteroidia; order Bacteroidales; family Prevotellaceae; genus Prevotella; species Prevotella pectinovora. Next base: position 1,114,034 of record NZ_JBGLIV010000001.1, on the reverse strand, counting down.
GTCTCTTCAATGAGTGCTATCATTGAGGGAGTTGCAAAAACATCCAATGTACCACTTGCCATATTGCGAGCTGTCATTTCATTGGTAACTACTTTTTCTAATGTAAATTTAATTCCTGATTCCATATTGATTTAAATTGTTTAATATTGCAGACCAAGCACAACACGACCGAAAAAATCAGTGACTGTGCAAGGATACTGTTATTTTTTGCAAAGATACATATTTATCATAAAGTATAAAAAAACACTAGTTCATTTTGTAATTTACTATATTATTTTTATATTTGTAGAATAAATAAAAATGCAACATGACCAAGAAACTTATCATCATATTGACTTTCATACTGAACGTGCTGCAATTGTCAGCGCAAATGAAATGGAATCAACGTTATCAGACATATATTAATCAATACCGTGACCTCGCTATTGAGCAAATGCTCAAATACAAAATACCTGCAAGTATCACTCTAGCCCAAGGACTCCTGGAAAGTGGGGCCGGATATAGCGAACTGGCAATGAAGGGCAATAACCACTTCGGCATCAAGTGTCATGGATGGACAGGCAGAACAACATACCATGACGATGATGAAAAGCAAGAATGCTTCAGAGCATACAACAATGTTTTCGAAAGTTATGAAGACCATAGTCTATTGCTTACAAAGCAGCCTAGATATAAAGGTCTGTTCTCTTTAAATCCAAAAGATTACGTAGGATGGGCAAAGGGACTAAAAAAATGTGGCTATGCCACAAGTCCTACGTACGCCCAGAAACTTATTGGTATAATTGAACTCTATAAACTTCATGAATATGACAAAGCGAAGAAATTTGACAGATTTATGGAGAGAAGATCCTTTAAAGACGACAAGTCGGCTAATGGAGGATTAGAACATCCTATCCACATGTATAACAATAACTATTATATTATCGTACGCTCTGGTGACACATTTAAATCTCTTGGCAGGGAACTTGGATTGTCATATAAGAAGATTGCCACTTTTAATGAACGTGGAAAGAATGACAAATTAGAAAAAGGTGAGGTGATATACCTTAAGAAGAAGCAAAAGAAAGCAGAAAAACAATACAAGCGCCGCCCACATCGTGTAAAAGCAGGCGAAAGTATGTATAGTATAGCCCAATTATATGGCATAAGGCTGAAGAGTCTTTATAAAATGAATGGTTTGACACCTGATTACTCAATAAAAGTGGGTGACAAACTGAGAGTGAGATAAAAAAAATCATTATTTAGCTTGTTGCATCTATTTTTTTATTACTTTTGCATCGTTTAAAACTAATACAATATAATACACACATTAAATATCAAACTATATGTTGAAGTTAGATAATTTCTACAAAGCCCGTTATGAGCTTAGTAAAGTAATCAGACAAACTGATGTTGTCCAAGCGCCTCAAGTAAATCCAGAGTGTGATGTTTATCTCAAATTGGAATGTCTGCAGCGTACAGGATCTTTCAAAGTACGTGGCGCATGCTATAAGATCTCACAGCTTAGTGATGAGGAAAAGGCTCACGGAGTAATCGCTTGTTCAGCCGGTAACCATGCTCAGGGCGTGGCTTTGGGAGCTACAGCACATGGAATCAAGTCTCTTATCTGTCTGCCAGCAGGAGCACCTATCAGCAAGGTAGAAGCTACGAAAGGATATGGAGCAGACGTTTGTCTTGTTCCTGGAGTTTATGACGATGCATACCAGAAGGCTATCGAATTGAGAGATGAAAAGGGATACACATTCGTGCATCCGTTTGACGACCCGAATGTAATTGCAGGCCAGGGAACAATTGGTCTTGAGCTTATCGATCAAGTGAAAGATATGGATGCAGTAGTAGTACCTGTCGGTGGTGGTGGACTTATCAGTGGAGTTGCCTTCGCATTGAAGACACTTAATCCGCACATCAAAGTATATGGCGTTCAGGCGGCCGGTGCTGCTAGCATGGTTCAAAGTCTGCATGTTCATAAGAGAGAGTGTCTGTCTTCCGTTTCAACCATAGCGGATGGAATCTGCGTTAAAGAGCCTGGTGAATTGACTTATGAAATCTGCAGCAAGTATGTTGATGACATTGTTACTGTATCTGAAGACGAGATTTGTGCAGCTATCCTTCAGTTGCTTGAGAAGGAAAAGGTTGTAGCAGAAGGTGCTGGTGCGACAAGCGTTGCTGCAGTGATGTTTAACAAGGTACCTGTTAAAGGTAAGAAAGTAGTTTGCATTGTGAGCGGTGGCAACATTGATGTCACTATTCTCAATCGTGTTGTTGAACGTGGACTCGCAAAGAGTGGACGAATTGCAATCATCAATGTCGAGCTTGATGACAAACCTGGCAAATTAGTAGAGGTGGCTTCAGTTATCGCTAAGGCAGGTGCTAACATCACAAATGTTTATCACGACAGGAATAGCGATAGCGAGAAGGTTAACAGCTGCATCTTGAGAGTAATCTGCGAGACTCGTAACCAGGAGCATGTCGCAGCTATAAACAACGCACTGAGAGAAAGTGGATTTAAACTTGTTTAAGGTTTACACTATTATGTAATTATAGGATAATTATTGAAGCATCATGACTATCCTTTTAAATTTTAAAGGGGGAAAGCTTTGAAAACTTTCTCCCTTTAAAAATGTCTCAATCTTAAGTTATCCAACTCTCAATTTTTTAGAAGTTTTTGTCATCAAGAATGTCGAATCCACAATAAGGTACCAATGCCTTAGGTATTCTTATACCTTCTGGTGTCTGATTGTTTTCTATCAAAGCGGCGACAATTCGCGGCAATGCAAGAGCCGAACCATTTAATGTGTGGCACAATTCTGTCTTTTTGGTCTGAGAATTTCTAAATCGACATTTCAAGCGATTTGCTTGATAGCTTTCAAAGTTGCTGACAGAAGATACTTCCAACCATTTTTCTTGAGCAGCACTCCATACTTCAAAGTCGTAGCATATTGAAGATGTGAAACTCATATCTCCGCCACAAAGTCTGAGAATATGATAAGGGAGTTCAAGCTTAATGAGCAGATTCTCTACATGATCTAACATTTCCTTAAGTGACTCATATGAGTGTTCTGGCTTGTCGATACGTACGATCTCTACTTTGTCAAACTGATGAAGTCGGTTCAATCCTCTCACGTCCTTGCCATAAGAGCCAGCCTCACGACGGAAACATGCAGAATAGGCACAACGCTTGATTGGCAAATCATTTTCATCAAGAATGACATCTCTGAAAATATTCGTCACCGGCACCTCTGCTGTAGGAATAAGATACAAGTTGTCCAGGTTACAATGATACATCTGACCTTCTTTATCTGGAAGCTGTCCGGTACCAAAACCAGAAGCTTCATTTACAACGTATGGAGGTTGTACCTCGAGATAGCCACTTTTCCTTGCTTCTTCAAGAAAGAATGCTTCTAAAGCCCTTTGCAAACGAGCCATCTTTCCAATGTATACAGGGAATCCTGCTCCTGTGATTTTTACTCCAAGGTCAAAATCAATAAGGTTGAATTTCTTGCAAAGATCCCAATGGCACATAGCATCTTCAGGAAGGTTCGGTTTTTCTCCACCCTCCTTAACTACGACATTGTCAGAAGCGTCTTTTCCTTCAGGAACTTCATCGCAAGGGATATTCGGAATTGTTCGCAGAAGATCGATTAACTTCTGCTGTATATCGTTTAATTCTCGTTCAAGTAATTTTGACTCTTCCTTCAATGCGGCTACGCTTTCTTTTATAGCATTTGCCTCATCTTTTTTACCCTCTTTCATCAGAGCGCCTATCTGGGCAGCTTTCTTTTTACCCTCTTGGAGTTCTTTGTCAAGTTTCTGTTGAGTTTCGCGTCTCATCTTGTCTAGAGCCAAGACATCATAAATTGCTTGTTTGGCACCAGGGAAATGTTTTTTCTCCAGACCTTTAATTACACGTTCAGTTTCTTCACTGACAAGTTTAAGTGTAAGCATATTTTTATGTATTAAATTAATGTTTTATCATTCTGAGAATAAGCACGTATTCTTTATGCAAAATTAATGTTTTTGATTAAAAAAACGTTATTTATAATCTTATAATTTGTTTTACGCCTTTTATAACGCGCATTTTTTTTATTAACTGGTTCAATTTGGAAGTATCTTCGACGTTTATTTCAAGATTTCCACTGAACAGTCCGTCATGGCTATCAATATTAATGCTTCTCATCATTATGTTCTCCTCCTTGGATATAACACTTGTAATGTTATTGACAATGCCAATATCGTCATTGCCTATTATCTTTAATGTTATGGTGTATTTAGAGTCAGCTTTGCCACTCCATCTGGCTTGTAAAATTCTATACCCAAAACGTTTGCGCATCTCCAAAGCATTTGGACAATCTTTTCTGTGGATTTTTATTCCACCGCTTACTGTTACAAAGCCAAAGACATCATCACCATATATCGGATTGCAACATTTTGACAATTGATAGTCTATGCCTTTCAGATTGCGGTCAATGACAAGTACATCTCCATTGGATTTTGTAAAATTCTTGATTGAATTCTCAAAGCTATATTCGTCTGCGCTTCTTGTCTGCTGTTGACCTTGGAGGTTGTTGTCATAAGCTTGAATCTCCTGATATTTTTCAATTACATGATTGATATCCAATGTCTCATCAGCAATCTGCCTGTAGAAATCATTTGTTTCTTTGAAACCGAGCTTTTTGATCAAATGGGACATAGTGCCCTCATCCATTTCTATCTTACGGTTCTTCATCCTTCTTTCAAGCATTTCCTTTGCATATAGCCCGTCTTTCACTTGTGTCTCCTTAAGTGCAAGGCGTATCTTTGCCTTAGCTCTGCTGGTTTTAACGATGTTGAGCCAATCTTGTTTAGGCTTCTGTACGGTTGATGTCATTACTTCTATTTGATCTCCACTCTTCAGGATATGTCTGAAAGTAACAACTTTACCATTTATTTTGGCACCGACACAGTGATTGCCTATGTTAGAATGAATGCGATAAGCGAAGTCAAGAACTGTTGCGCCCTTAGGAAATTTCATCAAATCTCCTTTGGGGGTAAAGACATATATCTCGTCTTCATACAAGTCCATTTTGAATTGATCTATGACCTGCATGTCGTCATTGTTTTCCAAAGCTCTACGAATACTCGTAAGCCATTCGTCCATGCTCCCTTCACTTTTTATCCCTTTGTATCGCCAGTGAGCTGCAAGTCCACGTTCTGCGACTTCATCCATTCTTTCTGTTCTTATCTGAACTTCAACCCATTTGTTTTCAGGTCCTTTCACCGTTATGTGAAGACTTTCATATCCGTTAGATTTGGGCACACTCAGCCAGTCACGCAATCTCTTTGGATTGGGTTGGTACATATTTGTTATCAAAGCGAAGACATGCCAACATTGTATCTTTTCCAATTCTAAAGGAGCGTCAATAATAATACGTATGGCGAAAAGATCATATATTCCTTCGAATTCACATTTCTGCTTTTTCATCTTTTGCCAAATGCTATGGATACTTTTGGTACGCCCCTTCATGTGGAATTTGTATCCGTCGGCTTCCAACTTTTCCCTTATAGGCTTGATAAAGTTTTCTATATATTTATCGCGACTTTTTTTCGTTTCGTTGAGCTTGTCTTTTATCATATAGTAAACATCATGCTCAAGATATTTAAGACTAAGATCCTCTAACTCGCTTTTGAGTTTGTAGAGTCCTAGTTTGTGGGCAAGTGGAGCATAGAGGTAGCTTGCTTCTTCACTCACGCGTTTTTTTTCTTCTTCACATTCAGTATTGCGAATCTGTCTCATCAGATTTACCCTGTCGGCAATCATGATAAGGATCACACGCATGTCTTCTGCAAATGAAAGAAGAAGGTTACGGAAATTTTCGCTTTCTATTACGGGATTTTTCTTGTATAACTCTTGTATGTGTACAAGTCCTTTAAGAATGCTTACTACTGTCTTGCCGAATTCTTTTTCGTATTTATCATAATCATTTTCCGTTTCTTCCGTAAAACACGAATAAAGCAAAACAGCTACAACTCCATCCCGTTTTAGTCCAATTTCTTCAATGGCTATTAATGCTGTCTGTATGCTTGACAATATTGGATTAAGTCCAAAAATATCTCTTTGTATTCTTTTTTGTATTATAGCCTGCTTCAAAGACTGAAAGACTTTCAATTCATCAGACTTTGTCAATACATAGTTTTGCGAATTTCTTAATTCCTTTATGGCTTCAAGAACTTGAGATTTCTCGTTATTCGTAAAAAACAGTTTTTTGTCCATAAGCAAAGGTCAAATTAAATATTGTTGAAATTCAAATATGTAAATCAAGTATGCCGTATTTTGATTAAAAACCTGTTATAACCAAGCGACAAGAACTGATAGGGTATGAAATTGATTTCCCTGCATTCTGATAATTATTTGCAAAGATAATGCAAAACTCATAGAAAATATCAACGGAATAAAGATTTTCTACTTATAACTTGTTAAAAAGACAATCTAAATTGCCTATATAAAAAAAAGAGCCTCTAATGAGACTCTTATGTTTGTTTGGAATAAGTTTGTTTTTATTTAAGCTTCAGCTTCTGGAAGTACTGAAACGATGCTTCTGTCCTTGCGACCTTTGCGGAAGTTTACTACTCCGTCAACAAGTGCATAAAGAGTATCGTCTTTACCAATACCGACATTCAAGCCTGGGTTGTGCTTAGTACCACGCTGACGAACAATAATGTTGCCTGCGATGACTTTCTGACCACCCCAAATTTTCACGCCCAATCTCTGTGAAGCTGACTCACGGCCGTTCTTAGAACTACCTACACCTTTTTTATGTGCCATTTCTACTAGTCCTCCTTTGTTTTAAGCGATTACTTGTTTAACTGCGATTTGTGTGAAGTGTGTACGATGACCATTGCGTTTGCGCTCGTCTTTACGACGCTTCATCTTGAAGACAATCACCTTGTCACCTTTAACAAGTGGGTTAACCACTTCACAAACAACTTTCGCACCCTCTACTGCAGGTGCTCCTACTTTAACAGCTCCCTCGTTGTCTACGAGAAGCACTTTGTCAAACTCTACAGTCTGACCTTCTTCAGCATTTTGGATATGGTGAACGAACAATTTCTTGCCCTCTTCAACCTTAAACTGCTGACCGTTAATTTCTACAATTGCGTACATTTTGTTATATAAAACGGGTTTGGTCTGCAAGGCGCATAACCTCGTGTTATGTCTTATTTGAGCCTTGACAGATAAAAATCGGATGCAAAATTACTCATTTAAAATTAATTTCCTTTCTCTTGAATGTATTTTTATATCGTTAGTTAAGCAATATTAACTAATATTAGAAAAACTAATGCTTACTAAAGTTGACTTGTCTTTTTACGAATTTAATCATATCCCAATTATCTGAAGAGCTTCTCTTTTCTTCAACTAGCCCCAACGCACGAGCCTTTGCAATAAGAACAGATTCATCTTCTTTATAAAAGCCACTAATTATGAGAGTGCCATTGTCTGCCATTGAATTTGCTAATGTTGGCAAATCGTTTAAAAGAATATTGCGGTTTATGTTTGCCAAAACAACATCATATTTCCCCATTAATTCCTCATACAATAACGTTGAATCCCCTTTCAACGCTGAAACATTCTCCAGACTGTTCAGTTTGGCATTATGTATCGTATTGCTAACACTCCATTCGTCAATATCATATCCATATGCAGCTACTGCACCGCATTTTGCTGCGGTAACCGATAAAATACCAGTTCCACATCCACAATCCAGCACACGTTTGTCTTGCAATGTCATTTTCAGCAATTCTTCAACAATCATCCTTGTGGTGTTGTGTGTACCGGTGCCAAACGCCTGGCATGCATCTATTGTAATATCTATGGGATATGATTTGTCTGAAGGGTGCTTCAAGTCATGTATAATACATTGGTCACCGATTATAATCGGATTGAACCCTCCTTTTTCCCATTCCTCATTCCAATTCTTGTCTATTACTTCTTCTGTTTCAAAAGAAATGGAGAAGGTGTCCAAAGGAAAATCCTCCAAAGTCTTTTCCAAAGACGAACGGTCGTATAGCTCTTTCTGGATGTATCCGGAAATTCCACCTTCGTTTTCTTCAAATGACTCATATCCTACCGTACCGCATAAGGCGGCGCAGATATCGCATGCCATGGAAAAAGACGGCCCCTGTATTGTTTTTTTCCCATCAGTATTTTTTATGAAAAAAACAGTCTTGTAATATTTCATTATTTGAATTGTTAGTTGTATTCTTCTGAAGAGAATTTGTTTCTCTTTCCGTAAATTTTATTGCAAAATTATAAAAAATAGGAGAAAACCTATCATGATATAGGGTTTTTCCGTATTTTTGCATTTGAAAGTAATCTATTTTTGCATTTAGTAATTATTAACGACAGCACTTGTGGATATATATATCCCAAGCAATATAAGATTTAGGAGATAAAAACATGAAAAGATTAGTTTTCACTTTATTATTGTCTGTAGTTTTACCTTCAGTATCAATGGCACAGGACGACATGTATTTTTCACCCAAACAAAGCAAGAAGGAGAAAACTACGATTGTCATGGGGGATAAAGCCCCAAAATACGACGCTGGCTCCACCCGGGATGTTGACGAATACAATAGGAGAGGATTAGGCAACACTTATAAATATGTGACCAATGACTCTTTGACTAATGACATCATTAATATTGACGGTGTTGATACGGATTCTGCATATTTTTATGATGATGCCCCTTGTGATATTGACTATAATGGAGAATGGGACTACTATTCAAGATTAAACAGATGGCGTTATTTTGACGACCTATGGTTTTATGACCCGTGGATAACAGGAAGTCCTTTGTATTATGCCTCTTGGTATGACTATTATGGATATAGATGGGGATGGCCTTATAGATACGGATGGTATGGAGGATGGTATAGCCCTTGGTATTATACTTATTGGACTGGCTGGTATGACCCTTGGTTAGTTGGTTGGCACAAGCCGTATTTTGGAGTAACTGTTGCTCATAATCCCTACAATGGAGGCGTTTCAGGAACGACTAACCACGGATGGGTTGGTAATCCTCGCAATAACAGAACAAACTTTAGCGGGTACAGAGGAAGCACCAGCACGAACAGAAGAAATACAGATGCTTATAACAGGCAGGGAATGAGGAACACCAATAACTCTGGATATCGTCGCAACAACCGCAACAACAATGAATTTGGAGAGAATAGAACCATAAGGACACGGGAATATGATAGCAATTCTACGTACCGTAACAACTCGTCTTTCAACACAGGATCTTCCGTAAACAGAGGAGGTGGCTTCACTGGCGGAAGTAACTTTGGTGGCGGTCGCTCTGGTGGTTTCAGTGGTGGCGGTCGCTCCGGCGGTGGCGGACACTTTGGAGGAAGGAGATAGCAAATACACGTTATTATTGGACTTTAAAATATAATATTTGATTATGAAAAAAATAGCTTTGTTTTCTGCTGTAGCATTGTTCGCATATTCTAGCGCCATGGCACAGGAGACATATGAAAATGCAAAAATTGCAGATCAGGATTTAAATGGCACTGCAAGATATATTGGTATGGGAGGTGCTCTGGATGCGTTGGGGGCTGATATATCCACCATATCTTCAAACCCTGCTGGCATTGGACTATTCAGACACTCTTCTGCCAATGTTTCATTTGGCATCGTATCGCAACAAGACTGTAAGACCTTTGCAAATGGTAAAAAGACAAATCTCAGCTTTGACCAGATTGGATTCGTGTATTCCAGGCGTACAGGTCGTAGCTCGTTCATGAATTTCGCATTCAATTATCACAAAAGTAAGAATTTTGACTTTATATTGTCTGCAACCGGCAAATTGGATGGTTTGTCTTCGCAAAACAAGCAAACATTCCTGAAGAGTCAAGACCAGTACTTTGACCTTTCTGACAAGGGTGGGGCTTATGTCGGAAACGACAACTCGTTCAACCAAGTCGACTACCTTTATGCAAATACCCTTTTGCCTGTTGCTTTTGACGATAAGAACAAGGGGTACATCGACGGTTATTTAGGAGCTTCAGACTTTGATTTCAACAGGACTCACAGTGGATATATCGGAACATACGATTTCAACTTGAGTGGCAATATAAATGACCGTGTGTATTTGGGAATAACATTTGGAATTCATGACGTTCACTACAAATCGTATGGAGAATACACGGAGGCGTTATTAGATAGTTCGGACAAGAGTATTGGTAAAACATCATTGTCGGACAACAGAAAGGTGACTGGTACAGGATTTGATGTCAAAGCTGGTATTATATTCCGTCCGGTAGAAAGTTCGCCCTTCCGTATAGGTCTATCGATAGCTACTCCAATTTGGTATGATCTGACTACAACAAATTACACCACTATCGACAACCGCTCATTAGCTGACAATTTCGGCTATTACGACACGGGAAATATCGGGGAGTCATATGATTTCAAATTGTACACTCCTTGGAAGTTCGGCTTGAGCCTTGGTACTACCTTCGGCAATTATCTAGCCATAGGTGCAGGTTATGAATATTCGGATTACAGTACGCTCGATTCAAGAATTAACGATGGTGGCGATTATGACTGGTATTATGATACTTACTATTCGAACAGTTCGTCAGACGGAGAGATGAACGACCATACAGAAAGCACTCTGAAAGGCGTAAGTACCTTGAAACTCGGAATGGAGTTCAAGGCTGATGATAATTTGGCAATACGCCTAGGCTACAATTATGTTTCCCCTAAATACGAGAGTGTGGGTTATAAGGACGGAACAATCAACTCTCCAGGGTCTTATTATGCGTCTACAACGGATTATACCAATTGGGAGTCCATCAATCGTGTAACTTGCGGAATTGGCTATACCTTGAACAAATTCTCGCTTGATCTGGCATATCAGTATTCTGTACAGAATGGAAAATTCCATGCTTTCACAGATTATATATCAGAAGTAAAAGACATGTCTAATCTATGTGATGCCGTAAAGGTAAGCAACAAGCGGCATCAGCTGCTGTTGACATTGGGCTATCATTTCTAAATTGTGTTTATGATCAAACAATATAATATCATATTAGGCAGTGGAAGTCCGCGCCGCAAGGAACTCCTTAGCGGTTTGGACCTCCACTTCAGAGTTTTAGTACGTGAAGGGATAAAAGAGACATACCCTCAAGACCTGCCGGCCAAGGAAGTTGCCCGCTATATTGCCGAAGAGAAGGCTTCTGCTTATACCGACCTCCTGTCAGGTGACACTATGGTTATAACGGCAGATACTATAGTCGTTTGTGATGATACAATACTTGGTAAACCCCACGACATAAATGATGCAGTCAGGATGCTAAAAATGTTAAGTGGGAAAACCCATCAAGTAATCACAGGGGTCTGCATATCAACTAAGGAAAAGAAAAAAGTTTTCTCCGTTAACACCAATGTGACATTTAAACGACTTCAAGACACTGAGATAGACTATTATGTCTCTAAATACAAACCGTTTGACAAGGCAGGAGCCTATGGCATACAGGAATGGATAGGACATGTGGGAGTGGAACATCTTGATGGCAGTTATTTCAATGTGATGGGATTACCGGTGCAGCGTATTTATCAGACGCTAACTGAAGAGTTCTAGTAAAATGTACGCAAATATCTGTATAGCATAATAATGGAAAAATTAGAGGATAAGAAAATAGCAGTATTATTGTCTGGTGGTGTAGACAGTTCTGTCGTTTTATATGAACTGGCGGAAAAAGGTCTGACACCAGACTGTTTTTACATAAAAATCGGCCCAGAAGAGAAGGAAGAATGGGATTGTTCATCAGAAGAAGATCTGGAAATGGCAACCTCTGTAGCTCATAAATACGGATGTAAACTTGCTGTAATCGATTGCCATAAAGAATACTGGAATGAGGTTACTCGTTATACGATGGAAAAAGTCAAGGCAGGTCTTACGCCTAATCCTGACGTGATGTGCAACCGTTTGATCAAGTTCGGTGCATTTCATGAAAAGATTGGTTACCAATATGATCTGATTGCAACAGGACATTACGCACAGACTGAGATTGACGAGAATGGAAGAAAATGGCTTGTCACCAGTCCAGACCCTGTAAAAGACCAAACAGATTTTTTAGCACAACTATATTCATGGCAATTACGGAAAGCTATATTCCCAATAGGTCACTTCCAGAAAGACGAGGTAAGGATAATCGCTGAAAAAGAACAACTTGTAAATGCAAAGCGAAAAGACAGTCAGGGAATCTGTTTCTTAGGTCAGATCAACTATAATGAATATATACGCAGGTATTTAGGTGAAAACATAGGCGACGTAATAGAATTTGAAACCGGAAAAATAATTGGCAAACATCGCGGATTGTGGTTCCACACAATAGGCCAACGTAAAGGTCTTGGATTTGGAGGTGGACCATGGTTCGTTGTCAAGAAAAATGTGCAAGACAATATCCTCTATGTCAGCCATGGCTATAACCCTCAGACTGCATACAAGAAAGAATTCCCCGTTATGGATTTTCATTATTTGACAGAAAGGGTCAATATGGATAAAATAACTTTTAAAATACGCCATACACCAGAGTATCATAAAGGAAGAATTGAGATAACAGGCGATTCGGATTTTGTTGTTCATGCAGAAGAATTCATCCATGGTGTTGCACCAGGACAGTTTTGTGTCATCTATGACGAAAATCACCATAGGTGTTACGGTAGTGGTGAAATCACAGCCATTTGACAAATTGTAAATTTTTAAATACTTTTCAAGCCTTAACAATCATTTTGATTGCGCATTCTGAAATCGTCTAGAGCGTTTTTCGTGGTGTCTCAACAGTTTTTACTTTCCATTAGGATTACCTTACCGTCATTATGTGTTGTTTCTGATACAATCATCCCACATTATTATATAAATAAGATGAAGTCTTTATCAGTTTAAACGAAATTTCCTTCAAAATATTTTGCGAGTTCGAATAAAAGGCGTAACTTCGCAATTGAAAAACATTAACCTAAAACTATTATTTCGAATGAAGAAGTACAATTTTAACGCAGGTCCTTCAATTCTTCCAAGAGAAGTAATTGAAAACACTGCAAAGCAGATTCTGGATTTTAACGGTATTGGTTTGTCTTTGGCAGAAATCAGCCACAGATCAAAGGATTTCCAGCCAGTTATTGACGAGGCAACAGCTTTGATTAAAGAGTTGCTTAACGTTCCAGAAGGATATTCAGTTCTGTTCCTTGGTGGTGGTGCTTCATTGGAATTCTGTATGATTCCATGTAACTTCCTGAAGAAGAAGGCTGCCTATCTGAACACTGGTGTGTGGTCAAAGAAGGCAATCAAGGAGGCTAAGCATTTTGGAGAGGTTGTTGAAGTAGCTTCTTCTGCTGATGACAATTACACCTTCATTCCAAAGGGTTGGACTTGTCCAGATGATGTTGATTATCTTCATATCACAACTAATAATACTATCTACGGTACTGAGCTGCGCGAGGAGCCAAACGTAAACGTTCCTCTGATTGGTGATATGTCATCAGATATCTTCAGCCGTCCTGTAGATGTTGCAAAATATGATTGTATTTACGCTGGTGCTCAGAAGAACCTTTCTATGGCTGGTGTAACATTGGTTATCGTTAAGGATGAAGCTCTGGGTAAGGTTGAACGTGAGATACCTACGATGTTGAACTATCAGACTCATGTTGACAAGGGCAGTATGTTCAATACTCCTCCAGTAGTTCCTATCTATACTTGCCTTGAGACTCTTCGTTGGATCAAGAAGAACGGTGGTGTTGAAGAAATGGACAGAAGAGCGCACGAAAGAGCAGAACTTCTGTATGCAGAGATTGACCGCAACAAGTTGTTCCGTGGCACAGTAGCAAAAGAAGACCGTTCACTCATGAATATTTGCTTCGTTATGAACGATGAGTACAAGGAACTTGAGAAAGCGTTCTTTGATTTCGCAACATCTAAGGGCATGGTCGGCATCAAGGGTCACCGCTCAGTAGGTGGTTTCCGCGCAAGCTGCTACAACGCAATGAGCGTAGAGGGTGTTAAGGCTCTCGTTCAGTGCATGCAGGAATTCGAAGCACAGAACTAATTCTGAATAAGACAATATCAATCAAACCCGTGCTCCATACTGAAGCATGGGTTTTGATTTAAAAAAATACTTTCGACTATTTAATCATAAGTCAACCTTAAAGTGTAATAATTTAAACCTTATAATTATGAAAATTCTAGTAGCAACAGAAAAACCATTCGCACCAGTAGCAGTTAATGGAATCAAGGCAGAGCTTGACAATGCAGGCCATGAACTTGTATTGTTGGAGAAATATACAGAAAAGCAGCAGCTTCTTGACGCAGTAGCCAATGCAGACGCACTTATCGTGCGTTCAGACAAGATTACTCCAGAAGTGCTTGATGCAGCTAAGGAGCTTAAGATTGTAGTACGTGCAGGCGCTGGCTATGACAATATTGATACTGCTTACGCAAAAGAAAAGGGTATTGTGGTTGAAAATACTCCAGGACAAAACTCAAACGCAGTTGCTGAGTTGGTATTTGGTCTATTGGTTTACGCTGTCAGAAACTTCTACAACGGCAAGGCTGGTACAGAGCTGAAGGGTAAAAAACTTGGTATCTTAGCTTATGGCAACGTAGGAAGAAATGTTGCTCGCATTGCTAAGGGCTTTGGTATGGATATCTATGCTTATGACGCATTCTGTCCTAAGGAAGTAATTGAGCAGAGTGGCGTTCATGCTGTTGACAACCAGGAAGAGTTGTTCTCTACATGTGATGTCGTTTCACTACACATCCCTGCTACAAACGAGACCAAGAAGAGCATAAACAAGGAGCTGGTTTCCAAGATGAAGAAGGGTGGTATCCTTGTTAACACAGCTAGAAAAGAAGTTATCAACGAAGAGGAACTTGTAGCACTTTTGCAGGAGCGCACAGACCTCAAGTTCGTTACAGATATCAAGCCTGATCTTGATGCAGAATTTGCAGAGAAGGCAGAAGGTCGTTATTTCAGCACCCCTAAGAAGATGGGCGCTCAGACAGCAGAGGCTAACATTAATGCAGGTATAGCAGCCGCTAAACAGATCAATGCTTATTTTGCTGAGGGTTGTACAAAGTTCCAGGTTAACAAATAATATTTGATAACATATTTGTAATAATTCAAATTTGACATAAAGATATGGCAACAATAAAACCATTCAAAGGCATCAGACCTCCGAAAAACCTCGTTGAGAAGGTAGAATCAAGACCATATGATGTTCTTAATTCAGAAGAGGCAAGAGCAGAAGCTGGCGATAATGAAATGAGTCTATATCATATCATAAAGCCAGAGATAGACTTTGAGCCAGGTACAAGTGAGTATGACCCACGTGTTTATGATAAGGCAGCTGAGAATTTCAAGAAATTCAAGGATAACGGCTGGCTGGTTCAGGACAACGAAGAGCACTACTACATTTATGCTCAGACAATGGGCAACAAGACACAATATGGTATTGTGGTTGGTGCTCGTGTAGAGGATTATATGAACGGCACAATCAAGAAGCATGAGCTTACACGTAGAGATAAAGAGGAAGACCGTATGAAGCATGTTCGCGTAAACAACGCTAACATTGAGCCGGTTTTCTTTGCATATCCTGATAACGAAAAGCTTAATGCCCTGCTTGAAAAATATGCGAAGACAGAGCCGGAATACGATTTCATAGCTCCTATTGACGGCTTCGGCCATAAGTTTTGGGTGATTTCAGACAAGGAAGACATAGATCTCATTACCAATGAATTTGCTGCAATGCCGTCTTTGTATATTGCAGATGGTCACCACCGCTCTGCAGCTGCAGCTCTGGTTGGTGCAGAAAAAGCAAAACAGAATCCTAACCACACAGGCAATGAGGAGTACAACTACTTCATGGCTGTTTGTTTCCAGGCTTCTCAGTTGACAATTCTTGATTACAACAGGGTTGTGACAGATTTGAACGGTTACTCATCAGAGGATTTCCTCAAGGCCTTGGAGAAGAACTTTATCGTTGAAAACAAGGGAACTGACCAGTACAAGCCGACAGCATTGCACAATTTCTCTATGTACCTTGACGGAAATTGGTATAGTCTGACTGCTAAGGAGGGTACTTATAATCCAAATGACCCAATTGGTGTTCTCGACGTTGATGTGTCAAGCAGACTTATCTTCGACGAACTTCTTGGAATTAAGGATTTCCGCTCAGACAAGAGAATTGACTTTGTCGGCGGTTTGAGAGGATTGGAAGAGCTTAAGCGCAGAGTCGACTCTGGTGAGATGAAGATGGCTTTGGCACTTTATCCTGTAACAATGAAGCAAATAATGGATATCGCAGACAGTGGCAAGATCATGCCACCTAAGGCAACATGGTTTGAACCTAAACTCAGATCAGGACTTATCATCCATGAATTAGCATAAGAAACAGGGAACACACTTAATAAGGCGCACTCAATAATTTTATTATTGGTGCGCCTACTTTTGATTAAAACAGAGTAAGGATAATCGTCATCAAGAAATTACAGTATTAAAAGTGGAAGATAAATACACGACAATCACAAAAACAATAGGGGAGGGCTTCTACAGTGAGAAACGCAGCAAGTTTCTTGCTTTTGCCCATCATGTAGAATCACAAGCACAAATAAGAGAAATATTATCTATCTATAGAAAAAAATATTATGACGCAAGACATGTCTGTTATGCATATGTATTAGGGGCTGATAAGGCAGACTATAAAATGAATGATGACGGAGAACCAAGCAGCACCGCAGGAAAACCGATTTATGGACAAATAGTATCAAATGACCTCACTGACATTCTTATAGTCGTCATAAGATATTATGGAGGTGTAAATCTTGGCACCGGAGGGTTGATTGTAGCGTATAGAACCGCAGCTGCAGATGCATTGTCACATTGCGTTGTTGAAGAGAAGTACATTAAGGAAAAAATAACATTCACTTTCCCATATGTCATGATGAACGGGGTCATGAAAGTAGTAAAAACAATGGAACCACAGATTATTTCGCAAGAGTTTGACAACACCTGTACGATTACACTCTCAATAAGGAGATCGAAGGCAGAGGAACTGAAAAATAAGTTGAACAGCTTGTCCTTTGAATGATATTTAGGCACACTTCTATCAAAGTCATTGGATATGTTGGTCTTTAAAACAATGTCGTCGCAATATGCATTCTTTGGCGTATAAAAATAGCTGTTCTGCACATTTAAAACAGTTACTTATATCCACAATATAGGTTACTTTTCATTTAAATGTAAGCTACTTTTAATAGAATAATTACCAATGTCGTACATTTGTCGCATATTTTCCAGCGTAAAACTTCCGCGAAATGCCAATTAATGTTTTGTTTTCTTTATTATTTAACCTAAAACTTTGTACCTTTGCACGATTAATGCAGTTCGATAGGTAAATACATATAGGTTTTAGACTGCACATTTAAAGAATAAAATAACGAACGAAATGCTAAAATTTATATCTTTTGGCAGCGGTAGCAGCGGAAACAGTTATCTGTTAATGTCGGATAATACTATATTAATGTTGGATTCTGGCGTTGGTATAAGATCCATGAAAAGATATTTCCAGGAATATGGATTGTCCTTTACTAAAATCAACGCTATACTTGTGACACATGACCATGCAGACCACGTCAAGTCAGTAGGGGCAATAAGTAATGATTTCAAGATTCCTGTTTACGCTACAGAAGCAGTCCACAAAGGAATACAAAAAAACTATTGTGTACGAAAGAAAATTAATGCGGCAAACAAACGGGTTTTCTTACCTGGAGATGACACCATAGAGATTGGTGACTTCAAGATCACTCCTTTTGACGTTCCGCATGACAGTTGTGGTAATGTGGGCTATACAATAGAATATCATGACGTCGTTTTTGGCCTCATGACAGATATTGGACATATTACAGATACTATCCGAGACAATATAAGAAAATGCAATTATCTGGTTATGGAAGCCAACCATGACGAATCGATGTTACAGAATGGTCCATATCCACAATATCTTAAAGATAGAATAGCAGGTGGGAATGGACATTTGAGCAATGTAAAATGCGCTCAGACTATATGTGAATGCTATATGAAAGGCTTGAAGCACATTTGGCTCTGCCATTTAAGTGAAGAGAACAATCATCCTGAGCTATTGAGAAAGACAATAGAAAAGGAATTTCAAGAAAATGGCTTGCGTATGGGAGGCGATATAGAAGTAGATATTCTTCGACGCAGACAGCCAACCGGCATTTTCAACTTGTTATGATACACTGGCGAGAGCAAGCAATGAATCCTGCAGGACAAGGACTATAACATATATTATTTAGTTAATTTAACAACAAAACGAACATGAGGAATTTATTTATCAAGACCATGGTAGTCGCTTCTTTGTGGTTTGGAGGGGCATCAGTTGCATCATCTCAGAATATTCTAGGTGGAATCTTGGGTAACGTAGCTGACAGAATGTCAAACAAGCAAAACGGCAGTAAGACAGAAGGAAGTAAGCTTTCAGATATTTATGAGGGGCTTACATCTATTTTCCAAAACAGCAAAGTCGCTACTGCTGACAAGATTGTCGGAACGTGGGTTTATAAAGAACCAGCTGTGGTATTTGAAAGCTCAAGCCTTCTGAAACAAGCAGGAGGAAAGCTAGTTTCAACAGCTATTGAGAATAAACTTAACACTGTATTTAACAAATATGGCATTAAGGCAGGGAAGTTCAAGATGACCTTTGACAAGAAAGGCAATTTTACACAGACAATTGCCAAGAAAACTGTCACCGGGACCTATACCATTGAAGGCAAGAATGTGAAACTGACATATTCAGGTGGAATTCAGCAGATAATGGGAACCACACAGATTGACGGTAATTCATTGCTGATTGTCATGGATGCGACAAAGCTCCTTAAATTTGCAAGTGCTGCAGGAGCAATGTACAATAATTCTATGCTTGGCACAATCAGTTCATACCTGTCAGGTGTCGAGGGAATGGAATGCGGAGTAAGATTAGAGAAGTCGAAATAGTTAATTTTAATCAATGCTTGATGTTTTTTAGTGATATTTGTTAAAATATACTCAAAATTACAAAACAACATTCGACAAATCATATTATTTTATTAACTTTGCACGCCACTACGAGTTAATGGCATTAAATTCAAACCTAAAAATAAAAATTTAAATGGCAACAAAAATCAGATTACAGCGCGGTGGTCGTAAGGGCTATGCTTTTTACAGCATCGTAATCGCTGACGTTAGAGCTCCACGTGATGGAAAGTTTACTGAAAAGATTGGTACTTATAATCCAAACACTAATCCAGCCACAGTAGATTTGAATTTTGATCGTGCTCTTTATTGGGTAGAAGTTGGTGCACAGCCAACTGACACTGTTCGTAACATCTTGAAAGGCGAGGGCGTTTATTTGATGAAGCACTTGCGCGGTGGTGTTAAGAAGGGTGCATTTGACGAGTCTGCTGTACAGGCTAAGTTTGACGCTTGGAAGTCAGAGAAGGCAGCCAAGCTCGATTCAGTTCGTAATGGTGTCGCCAATGAAAAGAAGGCAACTTACGAGAAGAATTTGGCCGAGGAGAAGAAAGTCAATGAAGCTATCGCCAAGAAAGTTGCAGAAAAGAAAGCTGCAATTGAAGCTGCTAAGGCAAGCGAAGCATCTGAAGCACCTGCTGAGGAGACTTCAAACGAGGCAGAATAAATTATTCTTTTCTGCAAAACGACTTAAGGAAGCCACATGGCTTCCTTTTTTTATTGACTTTCCGTCATTAGTGTCCCGTTAAAATAGGGACACTAATGTTGACGAGTGTATAAAAGTAAAGACGAGAAAACAAGGAAAATTGTCTTCTTGAATAGTTCCAGATATTCTGAAAACTCTCACATTAACTCTTCTGCTTGTTTTCTCGTCTATTGTGAAGTATAATCAGTTTTGATAAGTCCTTTTACGAATTGATAGCCATTAGGAATTCTTCGTTGGATCTTGTTTTCTTCATATACTCTCCGATAGTGTTCATTGCTTCTACGGAAGTCATGTCGGCAATGGAATTTCTTACTACCCACAGGCGTTCCAGTGTAGTAGAGTCATGTAGCAGGTCGTCACGACGTGTACTTGACGCAACAAGGTTTACTGCAGGGAATATACGTTTGTTGCTCAAGCTGCGATCGAGTTGGAGCTCCATGTTTCCTGTACCTTTGAACTCTTCAAAGATTACTTCGTCCATCTTGCTGCCAGTGTCAATAAGAGCTGTTGCGATAATGGTCAGCGAGCCACCATTTTCGATGTTTCGTGCTGCACCGAAGAAACGTTTCGGTTTCTGCAGGGCATTTGCGTCAACACCACCGGTGAGAACTTTTCCACTTGCAGGAGCAACAGTGTTGTATGCACGTGCTAGTCGTGTTATTGAATCGAGGAATATCACTACGTCGTGGCCACATTCCACCATACGCTTGGCCTTCTCCAATACGATGCCTGCTATCTTTACGTGTCTTTCTGCTGGCTCGTCGAAAGTAGAGGCGATTACTTCTGCATTTACAGTTCTGGCCATGTCGGTAACTTCCTCCGGACGTTCATCAATAAGCAGCATCATGAGGTAAGCTTCTGGATGGTTAGCTGCTATAGCGTTGGCTATATCTTTCATGAGTACGGTCTTACCGGTTTTTGGTTGTGCCACGATCAAGGCTCTCTGACCTTTACCTATTGGAGCGAAGAGATCTACAATTCTCGTGCTTAGATTTGTTGTTGCAGGGTTGCCGCATAATGTGAACTTCTCTTCAGGGAATAGTGGAATGAGGTGTTCAAAAGGCATTCTGTCTCTCACTTCTGATGGAGTCCTTCCGTTGATTTTATCTATTGATGTCAGAGGGAAATACTTTTCTCCATCGTGTGGTGGTCGCACATGGCATTCTATCACGTCACCAGTCTTCAGTCCGTTGTTCTTAACCTGTGCGTTCGAGACGTATATGTCGTCTGGCGATGACAAATAGTTGTAATCGCTGGATCTTAGGAAACCATATCCATCAGGCATAATTTCTAATACGCCGTTTGCCGTTATTATGTCGTCAAAATTGTATTGAGTCTCCTGTTTCTCGTCAACTGCAAACATGTTGTCATTTGTAACCGATGCGGTTAGATTGTCAAACATGTCGTAGTTGGGCATTGCTGTTTGGTCTTCTATTGGCAAGTCTACTATAGTTATGAAGTCGGTACCATCACCAGGATCTCCTTCCCACACTTCGTCAATTTTATTTTCTGCAATCCCTGCTTCATATGACTCTTCAATTTTCTCGTTGTGGGCATTCACTTTCGCCTGAAGCTGTGCAATAAGGTCAGCCTGTATATCACCGTCTTCGCTGTCGTTGTCGCTTAATGCGAACTGTGCCTCAGGTGTGGCGGTCATGATGTCGTCTGTGTTATCTGTTTTCTTAGATATTGAGGGCTCTTCCATGCTTGGTTCTTCGTTTGCTGACAAAGGGGCGATGGTTTCTGTTGTCTCACCTATATTTTGATTTTCTTCAGTCTCGGTTGATTCTGGAGTTGGCTTCATTTCTGCAATCTCCTGAATGGTCTCAGCAGCTTCTTTTGCTAGTTCATCAGCTTGTTTCTGGGCTTTTGTCCTTCTTGTCCTTTTTTTAGGAGTGGCCTCTTCTGCCGATTCTGTTTCTGCAGACTTAGAGTCTTTGCTGTCGGCAACAGGCTCCTCAAAAAGCGGCAATTGGCTGGTTGCTGGTGTCGTCTTGCTTTTCTTTAAGTCGAAGTTTTCCCCAGTAGCACCTTTGACTGAATAAACTTTGTCAGTTTCCTTTTTCGTTATCCTTGTTCTTTTGCGTTTTGTGCCAAGAGGATTCTTGTTGCCTTCCACTTCAGCCTGTTTGTCCAGGATAGTGTATACAATAACCTCTTTTGAGTCAGACGGATTGGTCTGTGCTCCAATATTGTTAGCAATATCCTCCAATTCGGAGATATCCTTCGATAGTAATTCGTCTTTGCTATACATAATAAATTATGTGTGAAAAAATTATATGATTTTCGTTTCAAAAAAACAGAAACAAAGGGTGTTTCTAATGATTTTGCAAATATACAAAACATTCTTCAAACATTTGCTTTGTTAATTGGTAATTTACCTATTGGTTAACCAAATTTAACTTGCGGTTCCTTGTCATGTCGTAAATATCATTATATTCAGACGCGACTTGAAATCAATTTATAGAATCCTCTATGTTTGTCGTGTTGAAATCTATATTTTTGTTTTATTCTTCAATCTCAGCCAATTCGAGCCATTCTAATGACTTTTGGTCAATTATCTGTTTAATTTCAGAGAATCTGATGCTCTTATTGGTCAGTTCATCCACAGTTAGTGTGCCTGAGTTGAGAGCCTCTTCTATGTGTCTCTGTTCTTTTTCCAACTCTGTAATTTCTTTTTCCAGTTGTTCATATTTGCATTTCTCCTTGTAAGTCATTTTCCTTTTCCCTCCTTGTTGGCTTTCTTTATGTTTTGAGGGTACGGTGACTTTTTTCTCTTTTTCCTTCTTTTCTCTTTCTTCAGATGTTATTATGCTGTTCCAATCACGGTATTGGGTGTAGTTTCCTGGAAAATCCTTTATCTCTCCATTTCCTTTGAATACAAGTAGATGGTCTACGGTTTTGTCGAGGAAATAACGGTCATGGCTTACTACGATAACGCAACCGGGGAAGTCCACAAGGTATTCTTCAAGCACTTGTAGTGTCTGGATGTCAAGATCGTTTGTTGGCTCGTCGAGTACGAGAAAGTTGGGATTTGCCATCAGTATCGTGCAAAGATATAGTTTTCGCTTTTCTCCTCCACTTAGCTTATACACGTAGTTGTGTTGCTGTTCTGGTGTGAAAAGAAAATATTGCAAGAATTGTGATGCTGACAAATGTTTCTTGCCTCCCACGTCTATATAGTCAGCTATGTTTGTTATGACGTCTATCACCTTCTGTTCTTCATTGAATTTGAGTCCTTCCTGTGAGAAGTACCCGAATTTCACAGTTTCTCCAATGTCAAATTTTCCTGAGTCTGGCTGTATTTTTCCTAACAGAAGTTTTATGAATGTTGATTTCCCTGCTCCATTGTCTCCGACTATACCCATTTTTTCGTATCTGGCGAAGTTGTAGTAGAAATCTTTGAGTATCACTTTGTCATCAAAAGCCTTTGACACGTATTGACATTCAAATATCTTGCTTCCGATATAAACATTGCTTGATTTGAGTCGGAGTTGTCTTTCTTCGATTTTCCGTTTTGCCACTTTCTCAAGCTCTACAAATGCGTCTTCTCTGTATTTCGCTTTGTGTCCTCTCGCCTGCGGCATTCTTCTCATCCATTCCAGTTCCCTTTTATAAAGGTTGTTAGCTCTCTGCACTTCAGTTCTCATATTGTCTATCCGCTCTTGTCGCTTTTCCAGATAGTAGCTGTAGTTGCCTTTATATTTATATATAGTGAAGTCGTCGAGTTCCAGTATTATGGAACATACTCTGTCGAGGAAGAACCTGTCGTGTGTAACCATAAGCAGCGTTTTGTTTCCTCTGCCGATGAATCCTTCTAGCCATTCTGTCATTTCTATATCGAGATGGTTGGTAGGTTCATCTAGAATGAGCATGTCGGGTTCGTTGATGAGTATATTAGCTAACGCCACTCTTTTTTGCTGTCCTCCGCTTAGTTGTCCCATAGGCTGGTTGAGGTCGGCAATCCTCAGTTGTGTGAGGATCTGTTTCGCTTTGAGTATCTTTTCTTCTTTGCCGTCGTGGTTGAAGCATGCGTCGAGCACGCTTTCGTTTGGGTCGAAGGTCGGCGATTGTTCCAGATATCCTACTTTTATTCCGTTGCTATATACAATGTTTCCCGCATCGTAGTCTTCTTTGCCTGTCAGTATGGATAGCAGTGTGGATTTTCCTGTTCCGTTTTTTGCTATTAGTCCGACTTTCTGTCCCTCTGCAATGCTGAATGATATATTGTCGAAAATCACCTGTGCTCCGAATGTCTTTGTCAGGTTCTGTACGTCAAGAAAAGGTTTCTGACTTGCCATAGTGTGTGTATTTAGTAAACGAATAGTCAAATTGACGAGTAGACAAGTTGACACACCATTTTATGTTTGTTGTCGTTTTTCTGAGTAATGTCTTGTCAACTCGTTTGTTTGTATGCTCATCAAATATTAATCTTCTGTTGTCAATTCCCGGTTTATTCCTTCAATGTAGTCGAGCACTTCGTCTCTTCCCAAAGCCTTGTCGCTGCTTGTCACGAAATAGGGAGGCAGTTCCTCCCATGTTTCTTTTAGGGTGTCCATATATTTGTTGGCTGCTTTTTGCGCCTTCTGCATGTTTCCTATTTTATCAGCCTTGGTAAAGATTATAGAGAATGGTATGCCGCTTTGTCCCAACCATGTTATGAAGTCGGTGTCAATTTTCTGTGGGTCGTGTCTGATGTCTATAAGCACGAATAGATTTACAAGCTGTTCCCTCTGCAGGATATATGATTGTATCATCTGTTCGAGCTTACGTTGCACGGTCTTGGACCTCTTGGCATATCCGTATCCGGGCAGGTCAACTATATACCATTCATTGTTGATTATGAAATGGTTTATGAGCAGGGTCTTTCCTGGTGTGGCAGATGTCTTGGCCAATCCTTTGTGTCTGCAGAGCATGTTTATGAGACTAGATTTGCCAACGTTGCTTCTGCCTATGAATGCGTATTCCGGCTTGTTGTCGTTTGGACATTTGGTTGTCTCAGCACTGCTTATGACGAATTCCGATTTGTTTATTTCCATGTTTATGTTTTTCTCTGTTATTGTCCTGTCATGAAAAAATGTGTAGGGTATGGCAATTTATCATAGACTCCTTCGTATGGTTTTCATGATTAGGCTTTATGTGTCGTTTTGCTTCACTTTTTTTACATGAAACATTATCAGTCAAAATGTTTCAGCCTTGCTATATATTTGCCGAGAATGTCAAACTCGATGTTTACCACTGTTCCCACCTGTATATCGCAGAAATTCGTGTTTTCCCTTGTGTATGGTATGATGGCGACAGTGAAGGTATTGTCGGTTGGTTCGCAAACCGTGAGCGACACTCCGTTCACCGTTACGCTACCTTTGTCCACTGTAAAATATCCACGCTGTGCCATCTCTTTGTTGTTCTTGTATTCAAAGGTGAAATATGTGCTGCCGTCGGCATCTCTCATGTCGATGCACTTTGCTGTCTCGTCAACATGTCCTTGCACTATATGTCCGTCGAGTCTTCCATTCATTATCATCGACCTCTCCACGTTCACTTTGTCTCCCACTTCGAGTAGTGAGAGATTCGTTCTGTCAAGTGTCTCTTTCATAGCCGTCACGGTGTATGTATTGTCCTTTATCTCCACTACGGTCAGACATACACCGTTGTGAGATACGCTTTGGTCTATTTTGAGTTCGTTTACAAATGAGCATGTGAGTGTAAAATCGATATTGCCACCATATCTGTGTATGTTGGTCACAGTAGCGAATTCTTCTACTATTCCTGAGAACATATTTATAAAAGTTTTTATGATTTAAAATTTCAAGAAGAAAAGCGGTGTTTCGTGTCTTGACGAAGTGCCACCGCTTTTGTATTTAAAAAAAAGACCGCACCGATGATGTGATGAAACTCCGAGCTAGAAAGATTT
Organism: Prevotella pectinovora; assembly: GCF_041323955.1. NCBI lineage: Bacteria > Pseudomonadati > Bacteroidota > Bacteroidia > Bacteroidales > Prevotellaceae > Prevotella > Prevotella pectinovora. The sequence continues at coordinate 1,088,349 of NZ_JBGLIV010000001.1, read as the reverse complement.
GAGAGTTCTCCGCCTTTGTAATCCACCGGCTTTACAGCTATCCTCATTGCTGGGGAATGTGGCCCGCCATTAGCAAAAGAAATCATCTCGGTTTTCGTTTTATTATTGATGAGTATCCCGATCGAACCGATACGGTCTATTTCTTTTGTATTTCTTTCGTGTTGCAAAGATAATGCTATTTTCTCTTATTGCAAATTATTTGCATTAAATTTTGCTTTTCATTTACAACAAGACATGAAAATTGTTTTGTCTTCTCTCATGATACACTTATGTTTCAATCGCATTTCATCTTAGTTTTTTCAGTCGTGTTTTCTTGCTTTACATTATCTTTGTTTGTCTTGTTTCCTTGTTTGAGTTTTTTCTTGCATCCTGCAATCATCTTCTGTATCTGAATCACTCTTGCGCTTTTGTCTTCCGGATATCCGAATTGTTCATAAAATGATAATGCGGAGTCTAGACAATCGAGAGTGTTCTGCCATTCTTTGCTGTTCATATAGCAGTAGGCTAGCCTGAAGAACACATCGCCTTTTTCTTTGCCATAGCATACGGTAAGCGTTTTCTCATATAGCGGTATGGCCCTGTCGTATTCTTCGAGCAGGAAATGGCTTTCTGCATCTGCAAAGAAGTACACGCTTCTTTCGTGTGGGGCATAAACTTCCAGGTCTGCTATATACGGGTCAAGGTATCTGCAGGCTTTGTCATATTCCCAGGTATAATAGAAGCATAATCCAATATACGCCTTGAACCTGGGGTTCAGCTTGTATCTTTTATCGAGGCGCGTCAGTATATTTCGCGCCTCGATGTATTTGCCGCTGCTGAAGTATTCCAGTGCTATTGTCAGCTGTTCTTTGTCAGGCATGCCATTGACTGTTTGTCCTGGCAGTCTTGTGTTGCAGACAGCAGTGATGAACATGAAGATGATCAGAGTTCTGATGCCTCTCATTCTCCAGTATAGAATTTAATTAGTTTTGTGAGAGCGTTTTTGCATACGATGCAGAATTCCTTGCAGGCGTTCGTTCTCATACGGCAGTCCTGCACCCCTCTGTATACACCTTTGGTCCTGTATCCAGCTCCTTCAAAGTATCCCACTTTGTTTTTTGCCTTCTTTTCGTCTTTTGTCTCAGGTGTAGGTATCGGAGTTCCTTTCTCTATGAGGCTTTCCCATTTGCCTTTGAAGTCGGCAAGGGTGGTGATATTGGCCTCCCATGGTTCCACGTCGAGAGGAAACATCGGAATCTCTTCCCAATCGTAGGCGTATTCATCTGCGAGTCCTGCGAAGCTGTGTCCGAACTCGTGTACGATGACAGGCTTGAATGATTTGTGTCCTGTGGAACTCAGGTTATAGTAGTTCAGTATACCTCCTCCGCCATAAACATCGGTGTTTACCAATATGATAATATGTTCGTATGGAGTACCAGCGAGCCAGTCGTGTACCTTTTTCAGGTTCAGTGTCGTAAGGTATCTCTCACTGTGGAAAGTGTCGAAGTTGGATCCCAATGCAGTGTTCTTCCATATGCCCTTGGACGGTACACTCGTCCCGCTCTCTTCTGATACCGACTTCACAGCAATGACATTGAATCTGTCTTTGTATTCCAAGAATGGTTCGTGAGCGAAGATTGCGTCAGTCGCAATCTTGACATCATTGATGTATTTCTCCATTTCGGTTTCTGTATATCCTTCTGCAAGGAAGGCAATGTTGATGCAGTTTGAGGTGTCTGCAGCCTTGTGAATGACGTCGTATGGCGTAGGGTGACTGCCTTTTTTGCTTATCAGCACGTCTTTGGGGGCAATGGTCTCAGTGATTGAAGCCACGGTTTCTCTCCTGTTGTTCTTCAGTTTGATGGTCACTTCGGCGGAATCTTTAGGCATAGGCATGAGGATGACATTTTCAAACGATTTGTTTGATGTCCTGGCCTCGTCGTATGTCTGCCATTCCTGGAAGAGGGTAGAGAGGGAGTTTCTATAAATCACCTTTCCTGTCTTGTGGTCTCTCATTTCAAATTGAGCGTTTCCCTCCACCGGAAACTCTCCGAGTCTTGTCTTTCTTCCATACCATCCTGGAATGGAATTCATGTTGTCCACGAAGATATGCTGCTCGTTGGCGTTACCTCCGAAGATACAGTTTATTCTCAGGGTGTTTTCTGTGAAATACTTGTTGAAGTCTTGTGCCTTCAATGATGTCGTCTGGCATCCAAGAGCCACGACTGAGAGTAATAATAGCTTTTTGATCATAGTGTCTTGTCTATAATGAATAATTCCTTGTTGTTGTCATAGTCGTTCATTAGAGTCTTGATATAGTCTCTGTTCCAATCGTCTATGTGCAGTTTCGTTTCTCCATACATCAGAATATCGATGTCGAGAGTTATTCTGTTCATCAAGTCATTCTTCTTGCTTCTCTCACATCGTTTTTCTAGTTGTTTGAATGCTTTCGTGATTTGCGACAACGTATGCTTCGTCGTGGAGAAACAGATGCAGTTTATGAACTTCTCCGATTCTATTCCAATGGGGTCTGTCCACATTTCTTTGGTAAACACGGTATCGTTGCCCAGCATGAAAGCCAGTTTCCGCTTTGCCAGTGTGATATTCTCCTTGGCGTTGAAGTTGCTGCCTATTGAGACGATGATTCTTGTTCCTTTGTCCATCCTCTTCGTATTAGTATAAGGTCCTGGAATCGGTCCTGTAGATTTCATGTCCATGTTCAAGTGATAATTCTATCCTCTTGTCGTTGGATGTGGAATCTACAGAACCGCATTTCTCATTATTGTTTCTTGTCAATCAATTCTGTTTTCATTTCTTGTATTTCTCTATCAGTGAAGTAGCCTGGCTGTTACCCAGATTTTTTGCCTTGTCGAGGTTTGCCAGTCCCTCCTCCTTTTTGCCGGAGTTTATCTGTGCCAATCCGAGGATGAGGTATCCGTCTGAATAGTCAGGAGCTTCTTTCACACATTGTTCAGCAGTCTGCATGGCTTCGCTGATAAGGTTGAGTCTGAGTTGCAGTGATGCTTTTTCAGCCTTGAAGGATGTTTCATCAGGGGCTAGATATATGGCAATGTCGATATCTGACAGTGCCTGTTTGAAGAGTTTTGCCTTAACTTCAGCTTGTTCTCTGACGTAGTAGAATTGGGGAGTTTGTCTTTTTCCTTCAATCACCTCGTAGCGTGTATAGTCGAACACTGCCTGACGGTAGTTCTCCATCCTGTTATATACGTCGCCTCTCATGATGAAATATTTTGCGCCTTCTTTCACGTTGAGCGTGTCGATGTTGTTCACTGCGCTGTCGAGCAATGCGAGCACTTCTGTGTCTGGAGCCTTCATCATGTCCTTACATTGAGCTGCATTGTAATACAGATCGCCGTTTTTCAGTTTGCTGTCTGTAAGCGCCATAAATGTATCATAAGCCTTCTGGTAGTCTTTCTTGGCAAAGAGGATCTGTCCTTCCAGATCTTTGTATATTGGCAGCGCGTTTATGCTGTAAGCCTTTGTCACTTCGTCGATGGCCTTGTCAAGACTCCATGGGGCGTAGGCGATATCGCTTCTGTACAACTCCTTCATATACATCAGCTTTGCGTAGTTGTAATGGATTTCGTCTTTGGGTTCTGTGCGGTCCACAGCTGTCTCCATTGTCTTGCGTGCTGCTTCAAAGTCGTTTCTGTTTACCTCAGCTTCAGCCTTTGCCACATAGCCGTCTGCAAGGGTGGGGAAGGCGGTTATGAAGTCGCTTGTTGTCGCCTCGCTCTTCAGGGAGTCGTTGCTCTGTGTGGCGAGCATCAGAGCCAGCAAGGCTTGATTCTTTTCCGTTGGCAATGCTGCAGGTATACCTATTTTCCTGTATGTGTCATCGGTGACCGACAGTCCGCTTGTTGTCAGCTGCATTATGAAGGCTGCATCTGTGGCGTGAGCTTCCGTCGATGTCGTTGATGTCTGCAACAGTCCTGCCACTTCACCATTGTCGTTGACGAATGGGCATGCTTCAGTTGTCTCCTTTGCGTAATAGTCGAAGATGTAGTATGAGAACTTATCCATGAATTTCTCCACACTCTTCACTGTCGCTGCTTCTGGTTTCGTACTTTTGTTGGAGTAGGGCAGAAGCCACAGTTTGCCGCCTGGCGTAGTTGCAGTGTTGGCGATGGCTGCAGGTTTCGTGTTGCCATCCACTTTGAATTTCACCACATCATAAATATCGTTCAGTCCCAAGATACGTGTTACGTCCTTCTTGTTTCCTTTTGCATCGATTACTACAGCTTTGCTGGCGCCTAAGAATGGTTTCAGGTCGCTTATTGCTTCACCGCTTTTGCCTACGAACACTCCATGACTTGTGGCATGTATGCTTCCGTCCGCATTGAATGTGGTCAGCGTGAACACGCTTTCCGATGCTTTCTTTACGGCTGCCGACTGTGCTTTTACTGTTGCTGGCAGAATTAATGCTGCCAATGAGAATATCAGTTTGAAAATTGTTATATGTTTCATTTTAAATTAGTTGACGAATTGATAAGGGATTCTTCTTGCCAAGCAAACGGGTTTACGGGCATTTCATGCTCCCAACAGGTCTTTGGCATTATGCTTTGCTGCATCGGTGATGTCTGATCCGCTCAGCATCTGCGCTATCTCATTTACGCGTTGCTCATCATTGAGTCTTGTCATTGTGCTTTCAGTTCCGTTCTCCGTTTCTTCCTTATACACCTTGTAGTGGGTAGTACCCCTTGCTGCAATCTGTGGCAGATGGGTGATGCTTATCACCTGTCTTTCGCTTTGGGCCATTTCCTGCATTATCAGTGCCATTTTTTCGGCAATCTTTCCGCTCACTCCGGTGTCAATCTCGTCGAAGATGATTGTCGGGAGTTTCACGGCGTTGCTGATCATGGCTTTCAGCGAGAGCATCACTCTTGCGATTTCTCCTCCTGATGCCACCTGTGAAATAGGCATCATGTCGCTGCTGCTGTTGGCACTGAATAGAAATGCCACGGCATCACAGCCGTCTCTTTGGAACTCTCTCGGTTCGATGCTTATGCTGAATCTCACCTTTGGTATTCCCAAAGGCACTAACCGGTCTTTCATTCCTCTCTCCACCGTTGTCGCTGCCTTTCGTCTTGTTGCCGTCAGTCTGCCAGCCACTTCCTTGCAGTTTGCATTAGCCTCGGAGAGTTTCTGTTCCAGTTCCTTCAGTCTTTCGTCACCATTGTCAATGTTTAGGATCTTCTGTTCCAGTTCGTCTCTTTTTTCTATGAGCCTGTCCACGGAGTCCGTGTGGTGTTTCTGTTCCAGTGAGTAAATCATGTCGAGGGTTTCGTTTACCTGTTTCTGTCTCTCCGGATCTATCTCTATTCCGTCCATGCTTGCCCCCACTTCCTGTGCTATGTCTTTCAGTTCTATATGGCAGTCCTCCATTCTCTCTACCATGCCGGCAGCTTCGGGATACACGTTGCTGATGCCAGCCAACGTCCTTGCAGCTTCGCGTATGTCGTCTACGAGACTTCTCTCGCCGTTCCCGTTCAGCATGACGTCCACTTGGTACAGTGTGCCTTTTATGTCTTCCACATGGTTCAGCTTTTCTTGTTCTGCTTCCAGTTGTTCCTGCATTCCGTGTTGCAGATTTGCAGCCTGCAGTTCATTTAGCTGGAATCTGTAGAATTCCTCGTTCTCTATGGCTTTCTGCATTTCCCTTTTTGCTTCAGCCACATTGTTGCGCGCTTTCTGCAATTTGTCGTATGCCGAGTGGTATTCTTCAAGTAATATTGCATTTTGTGCCATAATGTCGAGCACTTTCAGCTGGAAGTCCTCGTTGCCTAGCATGAGGTTTTGGTGCTGGCTGTGTATATCGATGAGCTGTTCGCCGAGTTTTCTCGTAATGGCGAGTGATGTCGGTGTGTCGTTGATGAATGCCCTGCTCTTTCCTGAAGCCAGAAGTTCCCTTCGCAGTATGGTGTCGTTGGCATCATATTCAATGTCGTTCTCGTCGAAAAACGCTTTCATGTCGTATCTCGAGAGGTCGAAATGAGCTTCGATTACGCATTTGTCAGCTCCTTTCTTTATCTGTCTGGAGTCAGCTCTCTGTCCGAGCAGCAGGTTTATGGCTCCGAGTATGATGCTTTTTCCGGCTCCTGTTTCTCCTGTTATCACAGAGAACCCAGGAAAGAATTCCATATCGAGCGTGTCTATGAGTGCGAAATTCTTGATATATAGTTGTTTCAGCATTTCTGTTTTCTGCTAAAGTGGTTGTATAGAGAGTATATTCGGTAAGAAAATCATTTGAAAATCTTCCTCCTTGTCATTCTTTTATCTTTTCCCACGAGTTGTTCTGCGATGGGTTGATGGAGAACAGCAGTTCGTATATGGCCTCTTTCTCCTTCTGCGTGCCCTTGCCCTTATAGATGTTTGCCAGCTCGTCTTTCTTGAAGTCAGTCCATATAGCAGGCAGACTGCTCAGCGGCTTGTCGTCATGAGCCTTCTTGAGATTGGTTTCGAGAGCGGTGGTGATGTTCGTCCTTCCGCGTTCCACATTGTTTGCCATTTCGTCGAGTCCAGTTCTGTAGTAGTCATACTGCAGTTGTCTGAACGGTTTCATCGCTCCGTCGAGGTAGTCGTTTATGATGGCGAATCTGTTTCTGTCGGTCTCAAATGATTTCCATCCCGTGAAGTTCAGGTTCTGGGCATTGTTGGTGAGGTTCATACAGCGCTGCAGTATGTCTTCACCTCCCATTGGTGAGAAGCTGTCGAGGTTGAGTCCGATGATGAGATAGGCGTAATAGGCGAATAGAGCCGTCAGTTGGTTGTCTATCTGTTCTTCATTGAAGTTGAGCTGGTCGAACTGTGCGAACTCGAAGTTGAAGTCGTTGTCCTTATTATTATATAAGGTAGTGTTATATGCCGAGTTGTATACCGGTCTGTTTGCCTGTATTAGTGCATTGCATGTGAACTTGTTCGATGACTGGTCGTATTTAGTCACCGTTATGTTGAAGTTGCACACGATTCTTTCGTTTTTCTGAAATTGATAATCCGTCCACTGCCTGTCGTTGACAAACTGCTCCAGCGTCTCCTTCAGATTGTCGAAGACACTGGCATCGGTGCCTTGTATCTGGTTGTGGTTGATGGTTATCTTGGCTATCAGCTCCTGTGCTCCGGCGGATACCGTTGCCACGATGAGCAGTGCATACAGACAAATCAGTCGTATTCTCATGATGTGTAGTGGTTTATGTCTTTTTGTTAGAGAAATCATCATTTCCAAAGTTTCTCCATCTCGTCTACAATGTCGCTTGCCACCTCTGTCTTCGGCTTTTTCTGATAATCCTTCTTGCCGTCTGGCGAAATAATGGAAATCATGTTGTCGTCGCTTCTGAAAGTGGTGCCTTCATTGCGTGTGGAGTTGAGCACTATGAAGTCAAGGTTCTTCTTCGCAAGTTTCTTCTTTGCGTTCATCTCCTCGTCGTTTGTTTCCAGTGCAAATCCGATCAGCTTCTGTCCAGCCTGCTTTGCCTTGCCGAGAGCGGCGGCAATGTCGTGGGTCGGGCTTAGCGTTATCACGAGGTTGTCGTGCTCACGCTTTATCTTCCTGTCGCTCACGTGGCTAGGTTTGAAGTCGGCAACTGCCGCACACAATATCGCTGCATCCTGGCTGGCGAAGCATTCTGTGGCTGCCTTATGCATTTCATCGCAGCTCTCAACGTCGATTCTTTTTATCATGTCAGAACATTTCATCGTCACTGGTCCGGCGATAAGCGTTACTTCAGCGCCTCTTCTCGCACATTCTTCAGCCAGGGCGAAGCCCATCTTGCCGCTTGAGTAGTTGCCTATAAAGCGCACAGGGTCGATTTTCTCGTATGTAGGTCCGGCGGTAATCATTATCTTCTTGCCCTTGAGTGGCAGTCCTTCCTTGCAGGCAGGAGTGTGGCACGTGTCTTCAAACGCGTTGTCATTGTCTTCGAAGAATGCGTCGAGCTGTCTCACTATCTCTTCCGGCTCTTCCATTCTGCCCTTGCCCTCAAGTCCGCTGGCAAGAAATCCGCTCTTGGGTTCGATGATATGGTTGCCATAGCCCAGAAGCGTATTCATGTTCTGCTGTGTTGACGGATGGCGATACATGTCGAGGTCCATGGCGGGAGCTACGAACACTGGTGCTTTCATCGAGAGATATGTGGTGATGAGCATGTTGTCGGCAATGCCGTTTGCCATCTTTCCAATCGTTGATGCCGTGCATGGTGCTATGAGCATGGCGTCGGCCCAGATACCGAGGTCTACGTGTGAGTTCCAGGTGCCGTCTCTCTGAGAGAAGAATTCGCTGATGACCGGTTTGTGGGTCAGTGCCGACAGCGTGATGGGAGTGATGAACTCCTTGCCTGATGGCGTTATCACGACCTGAACCTCTGCCCCAGCCTTTATCAGTCCACGGATGATGTAGCATGCTTTGTATGCCGCGATGCTACCTGTTATGCCGAGAACGATTTTCTTTCCTTTCAGCATCCTTGCCCCCTCCTCAGATCTCTCATCTTGATGCGTGTCAGTACCTGCTTGGTGTCGCTCGTGAAGTCGCTTGTGAGCATCCAGTTGTAGTAACCCGGATCGCGGCGCAATGCTTCTTCAACGGGCACTCCCTTGTATTTGCCGAAGTTGAACACCTCCTGCTTCATGGGCTTGCCGTCGGCGTCCAGCATAGGCTGTCCGTTGGCGTCTTTCATTTCCTTCCATACTACGCGTCCGGCGAAGTCCACGTTGTCGTTCTGTTTTGAGAACTGTGCCAGAACGTCCATGTCGTTCTCCAGCTGGCGTTCTTCTTCCTCTTGCTTCCCAGGCGCATACATGTCGAGTTCTCCCATGAGCACACGATATGTAGCCTCAGTGTCCTGGTCGGCGCGGTGGGCGTCGAAGTCGTCCTCCATTTTCCTTCCGCAATAGAACTTGTACGCTGCAGCCAGATTACGGCGCTCCATCTTGTGGAATATCGTCTGGGCGTCGATTAGTCTGCACTGGCTGAAGTCGTAGTTGATGCCTGCACGGTAGAATTCCTCAGCGAGCATCGGCAGATCAAAGTGGTTGGAGTTAAAACCGGCGAAGTCGCAGTTTGCGAATTTCTCTGCCAGTTCCGGGGCTAGGGCCTTGAATGTGGGCTTGTCTGCCACATCGGCGTTTGATGTGCCGGTCAGTTCAACCACCTCCTGTGGAATCTCCTTTCCTGGGTTCACAAAGATATTCTCCCTCTCTTCTTTTCCGTCGGGATATACCTTTATATATGATAGTTGGAAAATTCTGTCTCTCACTATATCGAGTCCTGTAGTCTCGAGATCGAACACTACGAGTGGCCTTGTCAGATTCAGTTTCATCTCTATATTATGTGTGTTATGGTTAATTTAATATTGTTTTGTCAATGCAATCTACCTGTTTTAGATGGGCAACTCACCATTATTTTATACGCAACCAGGTTGTTTTTTGACAAGCAACCAGCTTTTTTTCTGTTGTCAAAGGGTTTGTACACGTTTTCTGATGGTGTTTATGCCTTATCTGAACCAAGGAACAAGAGAAGGACGTCATAGTCTTTTGCCATTCAGAATGGTGTCAGGCTGTGTTAATTCCTTTTCTTATTCCTTGTCGTCTGGCATAGGGGAGAGGTGCTCGGCCTTCTTGGCTTGTCGGTGCTCCCCGGTATTCCCTGCCGTTTTGTTTGTTGCCTATATATGTTTGCCCTTTCTGGTTTTAGTCGTTCAGCAGCATCGGCATGATGAGCATAAGGATATTCTGCCCCTCAGGCTGCTCTGATGGGAAAATGAGGCACGGACGGCTTGGGTCGGCAAGCTCCATCAACACTTCGTCGCTTGTCAGGCTTGAGAGGATCTCGACGAGCGAAGGGCCTTTAAAGCCTATACTCATAGGAGTTCCGTTGTAGTCGCATACTATGGTTTCCTTTGCGCTTGTCGCGAAGTCGATGTCCTCTGACGACGCCTCCACCTGTCCGATGCCGAGGCGCAGACGGATGGACTGGCTGCTCTCGCTTGCGAATGGCAGGATGCGCTTCACCGAACCGAGAAGAGCCCTGCGGTCGATGGTCATCTGGCATGGATTGTCGGTTGGAATCACGGAGTTGTAGTTGGGATATCTGCCTTCTATGAGTCTGCACTTCAGGTTGCCTGCTGCGAATGTCACCTCTGCATTGAGGTTGTCGAAGCGTATCTCTACAGGTGTGTCGTCGTGTGTTAGCACGTTCTTGAGTAGTGTGGCGGGTTTCTTCGGCAAGATGAACGACACAGGCTCTTCGTTGGTGATGCTCAGTATCTTGTTTCTCACAAGCTTGTGTCCGTCGCTTGCCACGATTGCCAATGCCTCTTGGTTGAGGTCAAAATAGAGACCGTTCATCACAGGTCTGATTTCCTCGTTAGCTGTGGCAAACAATGTACGCGAGATGTTGTCGGCGAGGATGCCGGATGGTATGGTGATTGTCGTTGCCCCGTCGCCTACTGGCTGTGACATAGGGAATTCATCGGCATTCTGTGCCGTGAAGGTATAGCCTCCGTTCTGGAATGTAATGCTCACGGAGTAGGTGTTCAGGTCTACTGTGAGCGTGACTGGCTGCTCCGGCAGGTCTTTAACGGCGTCGATGATGGTGCGGCTGCTGATGGCGAACCTTCCGTCGGAATCAGCCTCGTCGAGTTCCACACTGGTGGTGAGCTCGTTCTCCTTGTCAGAAGCGGTGAGCGTGAGCACTCCGTCCTTTACATCAAAAAGGATGCAGTCCAGAATCTGTAGTGAGTTCTTGCTGTTAAGCACTTTCGACAGTGTAAGAAGGCGGCTGCTTAGCACCGCGCATGACAATGTGATTCTCATTATTGTGTATTTTATTGTTGTTTTTTATTGTTGTTTATCGTTGTCCTTGCTTTGCCGGACGCTATTTTCTTCTTATTTTACGACCTGTTGGCGTCTGGCAGATAACGACTACAAAAATACAAAAAAACCTTGTGGTGAGCAAAAAATAAAATGAAATGTTTTTATTTTTAAAACTATTTTGGTAATTTCGCAGACCAAATCATAAAGAACGAAAAACAAATGGAAATACAAGGAAAAGTTATAGCTGTGCTTGCCCCTCGTGAGGGAACCTCAAAGACGGGCAACCCATGGAAGGTGCAGGAGTATGTGATAGAGACAGAGGAGCAGTACCCCAAGAAGATGTGTTTTGAGATCTTCGGCAACGACAGAATCAGCCAGTTTGCCTCCATGCTCGTTGTTGGCAACACTGTCAAGGTGTCGTTTGATATCGACGCACGCCAGTGGAATGACCGTTGGTTCAACTCTATCCGTGCATGGAAAGTGGAGCTGCCAGTGCAGGAGCCAATGGCAGAGATTCCTCAACAGGCAATTCCGGAACCATTCCCGCCTGCACAGCCGGAAGCTGCCGCTACAGGCGAGTCTACTGATGATCTGCCTTTCTAAAGCAGAAAACCGTCGATTGAGCAAACGGCTTTTCCCGTTGTAGTGACAGGGAATTGATATTGCCGCAAGAGGTGTAATGCTTCTTGCGGCATTTTTTTGTGTCCGCAATTGTTCGTTTTTTCCCATATATGTGAATAACCGGACAACGATAGAATTGCAAATTTATTTGAAACAATTAGGAAATATGAGTACTTATTAATGGAATGGAATATGTAAGTGGTTGAAAATAATTTACAAAATAGTACCAAAAGTCCCAAAGTCCCAAAGTCCCAAGATGATTCTTCATTTTCTATAATATATTATATATCAATGTATTATCATTATATTTACAAAATATAGTACACTTATGGGACTTTGGGACTTTGGGACTTTTGGGACTATTGGTACTATTTTGTAAAACAAACGGATTCAAACGGATGGATTCACTTTTACAATATGTTCATCGTCGGTAGCCTCTGAAAGTATTTTTATTCATTTTTCGTAGATAACTACATGGTATAATGTTCCAAAAGTCGGTTTCCAATATGCTAATAAAAATCGGTCATCAGGAATTGTGGAAAGTCTTCAAGACCTATCCGTCAATCACCTGATGACCGATGCGCCTTTATGTCAAGGCAAGAATTATGCTATATGGGCTTCTGATAAAGGACCCCACATGATGTGCGTCATTATTTGATGTTTGGCTCCTCCAGACCGAAGCCCTTCTTCTTGTCGAGTGCCTTCAGATAGATGGCGAAGAGAAGGGCAACAACGCCGAAGCTCGCAAACACTACGAGTGGCACCGTGTAGTCGTAAGGAATGAAGTCTGCACCCGCCTTCTTGGCTGCTATAACGGCAGGGTTGTTCTCATTGGTAGAAGCGAGCAGGTTGCCGATGAGCTTTGGCACGAAGCAAAGACCGATGTTCTGAACCCAGAAGATAAGGCAGTATGCAGAACCGAGAATCTTCTCGTCGATAATCTTTGGAACGCTTGGCCACAATGCAGCCGGCACGAGAGCGAATGAGATTCCGAGGAGCACGATGGTGGTATAGGCAATCAGCGGGCTCTTTGTCTCTGGCAATACGAATGCGAACACGAGATGGCAGCAGATGAGAATCAGCGCACCGCCCATGAGCATCGTAGCGCCTTTGCCCTTGCGGTCGAGGAAATTGCCCAGGAATGGAGTGATGACAGCAGCACCGATAGGGAACCAACGGAAGATGTTGGCAGCATCGGATGGAGAAATTCCGTCGAGGTTACACTGCAGCATGTTTGCACCATAACGCTGGAATGGGAAGATGGCAGAATAGTAGAGCACACAGAGAAGGGCAACTATCCAGAACACCTGTGAAGAGAAAATCTTGCCAAGGTCGCTGAACTTGAATTCCTCCTCAGACTCTCCAGCCTCTTCAGACACACCGAGCTGCTTGTCGAGTGTCTTGTCCATGAATGTGAACACGATGAACGTGATCAGACCGATGAGCAGGAGGACGGTGCAGAATGCTATAGGAGCTACTACAGTGCCGAATTTGCTCGCGATGATTGGTGAGATTGAGAAGATGGCGAACACACCCACACGGGCGATAGCCATCTCGAGACCCATGGCGAGAGCCATCTCCTTGCCCTTGAACCACTTTGCGATGGCCTTTGAAACTGTTGTTCCTGCCATCTCACAACCACAACCGAAGAGCATGAAGCCGAAGCATGCCATCTTGGCGCTGGCAGGAAGAGACACCCACCAGGTGTTGAGCCAGTCGTGAAAACCGGTCGTGGCAAACCAATCAGAGATTCCGATGAGCTTGATTAGCGCTCCGATAAACATCATAGAGGCAGACAGGACTCCTGTGAAGCGAACGCCCATTTTGTCGAGGATAATACCGGCGATGATGAGGAAGCCCATCACGTTGACGATATACTCAGAAGCGGCATAAGTTCCGAACGTGTCAGGACCCCAGCCTTTTTCGCTCTCCATGAGAGCTTGGATTGGTGACATTACATCGACAAACATGTAGGCGAAGAACATCATGGAAGCGATAAGGATGAGGGCTGTCCAGCGTGCCCATGCCTTGTCATTTAATAGTTGTTTAACTTTTTGAACCATTTTAATTCTTTTTTTAATTGTTTTTATTTTCCTTTTTCTTTTATATTTTCATTTGAAAAGTTTATTTCTTCAGCCACTTGTCAAGCCAGTTGAAGTATGTGCGCTGCCAGAGAACGCCGTTCTGTGGTTTCAAAACCCAGTGGTTCTCGTCGGGGAAGAGCAGCAGTTCTGCAGGAATGCCTCTCAGGCGGGCTGCATTGAAGGCTCCGAAACCTTGGTTGGCATTGATGCGGTAGTCCATCTCGCCATGGATGCAGAGTATAGGAGTGTCCCATTTGTCAACGAAATGGTGAGGAGAGTTGTCGTATGTCCTCTTGGCATTGGCAGTCTTGTCCTTGTTCCAGAAGGCATCGTCGTATTCCCAGTTGCTGAACCAGGCCTCCTCGGTGTCGGTATACATAGACTCGAGGTTGAAAGCACCGTCGTGGGCGATGAAACACTTGAAACGTCCGTCGTGATGGCCTGCGAGGTAGTAAACGCTGAAGCCGCCGAAGCTTGCACCAACGGCACCGAGACGGTCTTTGTCAACGAATGGCAGTGTGGCTGCGTCGTCGATAGCGCTGAGATAGTCTTTCATGCACTGGCCAGTCCAGTCGCCGCTTATCTCCTCGTTCCATTCAGAACCGAAACCTGGCAGTCCGCGGCGGTTAGGAGCAACCACCACGTATCCGTTGGCTGCCATTATCTGCATGTTCCAACGGTAGCTCCAGAACTGTGATACAGGACTCTGTGGGCCGCCTTCGCAGAAGAGCAGAGCAGGATATTTCTTGTTCTCGTCGAAATCAGAAGGCAATACCACCCATACGAGCATGTCCTTGCCGTCGGTAGTCTTCACCCAGCGCTCTGTCACCTTGCCGAGAGAGAGTTGAGAAAGGATTTCCTTGTTCTCCGAAGTCAACTGCTGTACCTTCGACTTCTCAGCCTTTTTCTCTGGTGTCACCACGAAGATGTCGTTTGGTGCCGACATGCTCTGGCGGATGGCAAGCAGCTTGTTGCCGCTGTTGGCAAGAGATACGGACACGAAGTCTGCGCAGTCGTTTGTCATCTGCTCCACCTTTCCTGTCAGGTCGGTGCGATACATGTTCACGCATCCGTGCCATACACCGATGAAAGTGATGGTCTTGGAATCTGCCATCCAGCAGAAGTCATCCACGTTGGAGTCGAACTTCTCTGTGACATACTGCTTTGTGCCGGTGGCGAAGTCATAGACGCAGAGTCTGTTTCTGTCGCTCTCATATCCGTCGTGTGCCATGCTCTGCCATGCAATGCGTTTGCCGTCGGGCGAGAACTTGGGGTTGATGTCGTAGCCAGGGTTGTTCTTCAGATTCTCGGCAGAGTTCACAGCCTGGAATTTCTTTGACTTTGAAGTGTCGTTCTTGGGTGCTACGTATCCGGCTGGCTTGCAGAGGTTCTTGGTCTGCTTTGTAGCCAGTTCATAGAGATATATGTCAGAATCTGTAGAAGTGGCATATTCCACTCCTGACTTCTTTCTGCATGTATATGCAATGCTCTTTGAATCAGGGCTCCATGCCAGCTGCTCCACACCTCCGAATGGCTTCATGGGACACTCGTATGGTTCGTCGGCAAGGATGTCTGTGCCTTCGGTTATGCCCTCGGCTGTGACATCAGCCAAGAAAGGGTGGGGGATAGTCTCCACGTATTCGTCCCAGTGGCGGTAGTTCAGGTCGGTGATGAGCCTTCCGCTGGCCAGAGGCAGGTCTGACGGATTCTTCTTGATGCTCTCATGATAGGCTATCTGTTTCACGAGGATTACCTGTGTGCCACTTGGCGAGAACTTGAAACCGTCTATGCCGGTCTTGTCGTGGGTCAGCTGCCTGCGGTCTGTTCCATCGGCATTCATAGACCAGACCTGTCCTCCGGAAATGAAGGCGATGCGTTTGCCACCCTCTATCCATGCTGGATCAGTCTCGCTTGCAGAAGCTGTAGTGAGCTGACGGATGTTCTTGCCGTTGGCATCCATGATGCAGATTACCTGGCGACTCTTGTTCTGTTTCACACTGTAGTAGCCCACCTGGTATACGATGAGCTTTCCGTCGGGTGACGCCTGGGCAGATGCAATTCGTCCCATTGCCCAAAGGGCCTCGGGAGTCATCTTGTTGCTGCTGAGCGTGACGTTGCTCTTTCCGATTGTTTCCACTGTGGTCTGTGCTTTTAGGCTATGGCATCCCAATGAGAGAGCCATGGCGAGGATAATTGATTTTTTCATAATATAGAAGGTAAAAAAAACTGCGAGGAATTCCGGCATTATGCAACGCCTGGAATCCTTTACAGACTTGTTGTTTGATACTTAGTGGCCCTTTCTTCTTTCCATCTCATCGCGCTGCTTGCGGAGTTCCTCGGCCTGCTTCTGCATGGCCTCGAGTCGTGCGGCAAGTCCGCTGGTCTTCTTAGGATTCTTCTTGTTTTCCTCGTATTTGGCCTCGAGGATAGACAGAAGCTTCTCATCGTTTGTGGTCTTGCGCAATGTCCACATGATGGCAGCGCTGAAGAAGAGTGATATGAAGTAGTAGAAGTTCAGTCCGGCAGAATAGTCGTTGAACATGAAGAAGAACATCACTGGCATGAGATACATCATCCACTGCATTGCCTTCATTTGTTCAGCCTGCTGGCCTACCATCTGGTCTCTCTGCTGGCGCATTGTCATCATTGAATACAATACGTTGGCTACACAGAAGAGGATACACGTGAGGCTCAAGTGGTCGCCGATGAGCCACAGATTGGTGTGCCACTCTATGATTGGGTCGTAGGTAGATAGGTCACTGATCCAGAGGAAGCTCTCACCTCTTAGCTGTATGGCGTTAGGCACGAAATTGAACATGGCAATCCAGATAGGCATCTGGATGAGCATTGGCAGACAGCCGCTCAGAGGGCTGACGCCATACTTGGAATATTCTGCCATCATTGCCTGTTGCTTCATCATCTGGTCTTCTGGCTTGTCGTATTTCTTCGTTATCTCGTCGAGCTTTGGTTTCAGCACACGCATCTTGGCCGAAGACATGTAGCTCTTCTTCACAAGCGGGAATGTGATGAACTTGAGGAGCATAGTGATGAGAATCAATACGATACCCATATTAATGTCGAGCTTGGTGAGCCAGTCGAAAACGTAAATGGTGAACCATCTGTTGATGATTCGGAACAGAGGCCATCCCAGATAAACCAGGCGCTGCATCTCAAGGTCTTTGCCGAACTTGCTCTCTTCCTCTACGTTCTGCAGCAGACGGAAATCATTAGGACCATAGTAGAACTCCAATTCTGTAGGCTGCTTTCCAGTCGGGTCAAAGAATGTTTTCATCTTTGCTCCGTACTGCTTCAGATAACCAGAACCCTTCTCCTGCGGAATACTTGTCATCTTGGCATTCTTGCCTAAGTCCTTCTCTGCTATCATTACGGCACTGAAGAACTGGTTCTTGAATGCCACCCAGTCGATGTTGTCCTCAACAGTCTCGTCGGTCAGTTCCTTGCCCTCGTTAAGATAGTCGGTTCCGCCTTCGGTCAGATGGTATGTGAGCGACGCATAACGGTTCTCGAAAGTGAAGCCCTTCTCCTGCTGACGACATTTGTCTGTCCATTCCACATCAATCGTGTTGTAGTTTGGAGAGAACATTCCTGCCATGCCGTTTGCCTGTATAGAGGCATGTAGCATGTAGTCTTTGCCGAGCTTGTATGAAATAGTGAGCGATTTTCCGTTAGCTGTTGCTGCAGTGAACGTTACCGTAGAGTCGGTGACGTTTAAAGGCGTGAAATACATGTCACTCGTCACGAGGTTTGTCTCCTTGCCTGCAAGCATGAATTTGAGTTGCTGGTCTTTAGCGTCAAAGAGCGTCACGTCATTGTTGCCGTTGCGGTCGGCGAACCCTTTGATTACGGCTTTCTGTACTGTGGCTCCCTTTGTGTTGAGCGTGAGTTCTACCTTTTCGTTGCGGAGTGTCACGTCTGTTGACTTTCCAGACATCACCTCATGGAAGAGGGATGTGGTGTCTGTTGCCAGCGCCTGGGCGTTTGCCTTGGCTGCAGCTGCATCGGCAGCCTGTTTTGCTGCTGCTTTCTTCTTCTCCACATTGGCTATGGAGTCTTGCACTCTCTGCTGCTGGGCTATTTCCTCGTCTGACGGTTTGTTGTACCAACTGAAACCGATGAGCAATGCTGCGATGAGCACAAAGCCCGTGATGGTGTTTTTATCCATTGTCAAAAATAAGTTGTTTTTCTGATAAATATTGCGTTATTAACCGGTTGTCATTTCTTACCCTTCTTGCAGGCTATAGCTGTTTTCACGAAGTCAAGGAAAAGAGGATGCGGTTTGAGCACCGTACTTGAGTATTCCGGATGGAACTGTGTTCCGATATACCATTTCAGTCCTGGTATCTCCACGATTTCAACGAGGTCGCTCTCTGGGTTGCGTCCCACACATTTCATTCCTGCACGCTCGTATTCCTGCTCGAAGCTGTTGTTGAACTCATAGCGATGACGATGGCGCTCCTGTATGTGTTCCTTCTTGTAGATTTCAAAGGCGCGTGATCCTTGTTTCAGTACACATTCATAGGCGCCGAGTCGCATCGTTCCACCCAGGTCGGTGATGTTCTTCTGGTCTTCCATGATGTCGATCACGTTGTGCTCCGTCTTCTCATCGAGTTCACGGCTGTTGGCATCTTCATAGCCAAGCACGTTTCTCGCGAATTCCACAACTATCATCTGCATTCCGAGGCAGATGCCGAAAGTTGGAATGTCGTGAGTCCTGGTGTAGTGGGCTGCAACGATCTTGCCTTCTGTTCCACGCTGTCCAAATCCGGGACATATCATTATGCCGTCCATTCCCTGCAGCTTTTCTGCCACGTTCTCCTCAGTGAGCTTCTCGCTGTTGATGAACGTAATGACGGTCTTGTGGTCGTTGTAGGTGCCGGCTTGAGAGAGGCTCTCCCTGATGCTCTTGTATGCATCCTGAAGGTCGTATTTGCCGACAAGACCAATATGTACTTCTTCTGTGGCTTTCTGTCTTCTTTCGAGGAAGCTCTTCCATGGTCCGAGTGCAGGAGTCTCTCCCGGCTCAATGCCCATCTTCTTGAGGATTGCCGAGTCGAGTCCCTGATTCTGCATATTGACGGGCACTTCATAGATGGAAGGCAGGTCTTCGCTTTGTACGACGCAGTCGAAGTCGACGTTGCAGAAGGATGCCACTTTCTTGAGTATTCCGTCTCCGAGGTGTTTCTCGGTTCGCAGCACGAGAATGTCGGGCTGTATGCCGACGCTCTGAAGCTCTTTTACGGAGTGTTGAGTTGGTTTGGTCTTCAGTTCTCCGGCTGCTTTGAGATAGGGTACGTAGGTTAGATGTACGCATACTGCATTCTTGCCCAGTTCCCATTTCATCTGTCTTATCGCCTCAAGGTATGGGGCGCTTTCTATATCGCCTATCGTTCCTCCGATTTCCGTTATTACGAAGTCGTAGTGGTTCTTCTCTCCGAGCAACTTTATGTTCCTCTTTATCTCATTCGTGATATGCGGAACTACCTGAATCGTCTTTCCCAGATAATCGCCACGTCGCTCCTTGTCTATCACAGCCTTGTATATGCGTCCTGTGGTGAGTGAGTTCGCCTTTGTGGTCTGAATGCCTGTGAACCTCTCGTAGTGTCCGAGGTCGAGATCTGTTTCCATACCGTCCACGGTGACGTAGCATTCACCGTGTTCATACGGATTCAGGGTTCCTGGGTCGATGTTGATGTAGGGGTCGAATTTCTGGATTGTGATGTTGTAGCCCCTTGCCTGTAATAACTTACCTATTGAAGAAGAGATAATTCCCTTGCCGAGCGATGATACTACACCGCCAGTGACGAAGATGTACTTGGTTTCAGTCACGGTCTTGTTGTTTTTATTGTTTATAATATTCAAACGATTTGCAAAGTTAACAATAAAAACATTTATAGCCAAAGGATTAGCTTTTTTTCGCTTTTTTCTTCTATGAAGAATTATGGGTCAGCGGATTGAGGTTGGTTTAGAAGAATAAAAAAAAGAGAATGACCGAAATCATTCTCCTTATGTCGGGGTGACAGGACTCGAACCTGCGACAGCCTGGTCCCAAACCAGGAACGCTACCAACTGCGCTACACCCCGATTGTTTTGTTTAATGTCTTTATGTTATCAACACAGTGGTGTTTTACTTACATAAAAAGAGAATGACCGATATCATTCTCCTTGTGTCGGGGTGACAGGACTCGAACCTGCGACAGCCTGGTCCCAAACCAGGAACGCTACCAACTGCGCTACACCCCGATTGTTTGTCTTGACAATCTTCTTGTTCCTGCAACTCTTGTTGTGTTTGTTTCTTGATTGCGGGTGCAAAGGTACGGATTTTTTTTGTTTCTGCAAAACTTTTCAAGAAAAAAGCATTAAATTGTATGCTCTTTTTTTAATAGTTTACAGAGATTTTCCTAAAAACACAATTTCTACATTATTAAATATTGTTTTTACCTTACCCGTATTGCAATTGTCTGATTAATATCAGAGCTGGGAAGGGGATGGATTATAGACGAATGGTGGTCTGTCACATCCCCTTTGTTGGTTTGCAAGCATTATTGTTGTATTATCCTCATACTAGTGAGTGGCTGTCAATGTATTTTAGCATTTCGTTTTTGTAGCTTTCTGAGATGGGGAGATATTGGTCACCGATAACAATGCGGAAGCGATCGACCAGTTCCACTTTGGGCATGTGTACGATGTATGATCTGTGTATGCGCATGAATTCTGGCGAAGGAAGGTATTCCTCCACCTTCTTCATGTTCATTAGAGACATGATGTTTTTAGAACTGTCAGTGAAATAAAATTTTACATAGTCTTTAACACCCTCTACATAAAGGATGTCGTCGAAGTTGATTTTCTGCAGCTTGTATTCGCTTTTCACGAACACGAACCGGTCTTCGCGCATTGTCTTCTGTCTGTCTTGAATGTCAAACCACTCAAGAGCCTTGTTTGCAGTCTGCAGGAATCTCTCGAAACTGATGGGTTTCAGAAGATAGTCGAGAGCATTGACATCGTAGCCGTCAATCGCATATTGGTTGAAAGCCGTAGTGAACACGATTTTCGTTTCCTTGCTGATTATCCTTGCAAATTCCAGTCCGCTGAGTTCCGGCATCTGGATGTCGAGGAAAATCAGGTCGATCTTTCTTTCGCGTATTGTCTTAATTGCTAGTATGGCACTGTTGTACACTCCTTCCACTCTGAGGAAGGGCACCTTCTGAGCATAACTTTCCAGCAGCTCTGCTGCCAGCGGCTCGTCATCAATTATCACGCAATTTAGTGTCATAAATATATATGTTAGAATAATAAATCTTGTTATTGTCTTTTGTTCCTTTTTCCCATGTATACTTTTTGTGGTAGGCAAGTTCGAGGCGTTTGCCCACCTGTTCAAGGCCGATGCCGTGACCGCTTCTGTCGGTGTCGTTTTTAGGGAAATTTGAATTTTCTATCTCGCATGCGATATGGTTGCGGTCGGCATATATGTTTATGTGTATGAAACTGTTTTCTGCCGTTCCTATACCATGCTTGAAGGCATTCTCTATCAGCGAGATAAAAATTAGGGGAGCAATCCTCAGTTCCGTGTCTTTGGGCACGTTGACCTGGATTTGTATCTTGGTAGTCTTCGGAATGCGGATTTTCATAAGGTTGATATAGCTGTGGATAAACTTAATCTCATCGTCGAGTCTGACGAAGTCCTGCTGGTTATCGTAGAGGATATGCCTGAGCATACCGCTGAGTTCCAGTATCGCCTCTTGTGCTTTCTGCTGGTTGAAGGCTGTGAGGGCATAGATGTTGTTGAGGGTGTTGAGCAGGAAATGAGGATTGACCTGATTCCTCAGGTTCTTCAGCTCTGCATCCTGTTTTGCCATCTCTGCTTCCCGACGTGCCGTTTCTGACGACTGCCATTTGATTGACAGTATCGACATGGCTGCTATGGCTGCAGTAACAGTCATGTTGAAAACGTTTCTCAAAATGAATATCAAGTCCATCAACGCATTCGGCTCTCTCATCTTTTTCATCGGATGCAGGTGATGTTCCGGATGGAAGAATACCCTATGGCTCACTTGAAACCAGATATGTAGCCCTAATCCCATTAGTATCACCAATGCTATGGTATATGTCCAGAACTTACGCTTTTGTCCTTTGAGCAACAGTTTGGGCGTGAGGTATAGATAAGTGGTGTAGAACACCAGCATCATGGCAATTGGTGTGGAAAACATCGGTATCAGCTTGTCTGCTTCAAAACGGTCACCTCTATCGAAGAATGTGAGCGGGGATATTAATATCACGAGCCATACGGCAACGTGGATAGCGACAAGGGCCTTCTTGTATGAGTTCATGGCATTGAGTTTGTTCTTCTTATATTTAATCATTCATATCTGAGAGCCTCGATAGGGTCGAGCTGTGCTGCTTTCTTTGCCGGATACCAACCAAAGAACACACCTGTAAAGGTACACACGGCGAAGCTCATGACGATACTCCATGGCTGTATGTATATCGGCCAGTGGGCAATGAGGTTGATGGCATATGATGAACAGACTCCTATCAGTACGCCGATAATGCCTCCTGTCACGCTGAGCAGTATCGCCTCGATGAGGAATTGGTTAAGGATGTCCACTCCGCGTGCTCCAACGCTCATTCTGAGTCCTATCTCCTTGGTTCTCTCTGTCACGCTCACATACATGATGTTCATGATTCCGATGCCGCCCACTATAAGTGAAATGCCTGCCACACATCCCAGCAGAATGGTCATCATATCTGTGGTTGAGTTCATCATTGATGCAAGTTCCTCTTGTGAGCGTATGTTGAAGTCGTCATCGTCGGCCTCCTGCATGTCTGTGGCCTCTTTCAGTTTGTGGTTACGACGCAGTATTGTGGTTATCTCGTCTGTAGCCTTGTCTGTAAGCCCTTCTGTTATTGCAGAACAGTTGATGCTTCCGAGATAAGTCTGTGCGAGTATCCTCTTCATTACAGAAGTGTATGGGGCAAGCACGAGATCATCCTGGTCCATACCCATCGTGTTGTATCCTTTCTTCTTCAACACTCCGACGACTCTGAAAGGTATGCTGTTGAAACGCACCACACGCCCGATGGGATCGCTGCCGTCGGGAAAGAGATTGTCAACTACGGTCTGTCCTAGAACGCATACCTTTGCGCTTGACTTTATGTCTTCATCTGAAAACATATCTCCATCGCTCACGCTGAGTTGGCGGATTGAGAGATAGTCGGTGTTCACTCCATAGATAGTAGATGGGGTGTTGTTGTTGCCGTAGATGAATTGTCCGCTTTTGTTCACCACCGGACTTATTGCTGAAATGTACTTACATTCGTCTTTAAGCGACTGATAGTCGGCAAGTTTCAGGGTTTCCATTGATGAGGCATCCTGTCTCACTCCGCCTCTCATGTCGGCTCCAGGGTTTATCATTATCATGTTAGAGCCCATCTCGGCAATGTTTGCTTGTATACTTTTCTTTGATCCCTGGCCTATGGCAAGCATGGCAATGACCGAAGCCACGCCAATGATAATGCCGAGGGCTGTAAGGAAAGACCGCATTTTATTGGCGGCTATAGCTCTGAGGGCTATCTTGAAAAGATTGCTATAATTCATTGTTCTGTCCTCATTGGTTTATTCGTCGGTGCTTGGCGGTAATTGTGCAAGTGCTTCGGCTGCCGACTGTATGTTGTTGTTGTATTCGTCACTTATCACCTTGCCGTCTCTGAGCATGATGTTACGGCTCGAATAGTTGGCCAGGTCGGGATTGTGTGTCACGAATATTATAGTTCTTCCTGCAGCGAAGAGTTTCTGGAAGAGCACGAGGATTTCAAACGATGTCCTCGTGTCGAGATTTCCTGTAGCTTCGTCAGCAAGTATTACGGCAGGGTTGTTCACCAAGGCACGGGCTATGGCCACACGTTGCATTTGTCCACCTGACATCTGGTTGGACTTGTGGTATAGGCGGTCACCCAATCCCACTGCCTTGAGGGCTTCAATTGCCCTGTCATGTCTTTCTGTTGACGAAACGTCTGAGTTGTACATCAGGGGAAGCTCTACGTTCTCTATGCTGGTGGTCTTTGGCAACAGATTGTAGTTCTGGAATATGAAACCTATTTTTCTGTTGCGCAGCACGGCTCGTTGTGGTCTTGACATTGTTCTCACCGATACCCCGTCGAGCAGATATTCACCGCTTGATGGAGTATCGAGGCATCCGAGCTGGTTTAGCAATGTAGACTTTCCGGAGCCCGACTTACCCATGATGGTTACGAATTCACCCTCGTATATCTTGAAAGAGACGCCCCTCAAGGCATGTACCATCTCATCGCCTACAAGAAACTCTCTTTTAACGTTCTGTAATTCTATAACGACTTTTTTACTGTCCATATTGTTCTGATTCATGAATTTATTCAAGTTCCAAGCACGTTTTTATCCCAAATCGCTTTCTATGTTAATATCCAAATGTTTTGACCATTATTTTCAATTTATGCTGAGATTTTATATTCAGGGGTGAATGTTTGGCGATTTCTGACCATGGCTGTGACCAAATGTACAAGTTTGTTCTTGACATTGTTCAGTGCAACCTGCTTCTTCTTTCCTCGTTCTACGAGGCGCATGTAGTACCTCGCCATAATGGGATTGAAGTTGACGGCAGCTAGTGCCGCTTGCGTCAGCATGGCCTTTATCTGGCGGTTAGCCATATAATGTACATGCGGATCGGAATGCACACTGGTTCCCGAATCTTTGCCAAATGGAGCTAGGCCGTAATAGCAGGCAATCTTGCGTGAGTCGTAGTTGAAACGCCGGAAGTTGTCGGTGTACACCATCAGGCACACAGCGTTCTGCGTTCCTATGCCAGGCACCGAGGTCACGATGGTGAACACCTCGGTGAGTTCCTCGTCCGACTTGATGAGATCGGCAATGCGCTTATCTATCTTCTCTATCTCCTTATTGAGTTCAGAGACGATGTGCCGTCCGCTCTGCGAAATCATTGTCTTGTCTGGCGACTTCTCCATAGTGAGTCGCTTTTCGCCTCTACGCACCTGGAAACTGCATCTGTGTCTTACGATCATCTGACGGTATAGGAACAGCTCACGCAGTTGTGTAAGCGACTCGCTAAGAGGCTCGTACATAACGGCTTTATCGTAATTCCTCATGGCGTATTCTGCAATCATCGAGGCGTCAGCACGGTCAGACTTCAATCGTCTAAGACCAGATGCGTCTTTGATGCTCTTTGCGTTCTCAAGCCACATGTCGTAGCCTTTACCGTAGAGGAAGTTGCACAGTCCCTTGCTGTAGTCGCCCGTGTTCTCGCCACAGAAGAGCCACAAGGACGAGTCGATACCGCAGGAATTCTGCTCAACCCACTTGACCAACTGCCTATAGCCAGACACGGTTGTCTTGAACTCGTTGAACACTCTAGCAGCGGTTTCTGCCAGTCCGTCTGCAAAAAGGATAGCCACATCAACTTTTTCTTTCGAAAAATCAACTCCGATAAATAAATTCTTCATAACTTTGTACGAGTTATATTGTGTAGAATTGGTCAATAGTTGTATGGACTAACACTCTAACAAGGCTCAGAGCCGATAACTTTCTATCTGGTCTTTGCAACTATGTCGATGAGGACCTAAACGATTTATAGCTTTACGGCTGGGTCATTAGCTGGTTTACCTCTTCGACAGACCGATTCTACCTTTTTACAACAAAGGTACGAAACTGTCTTTAGCAATCATAGTTTTACCTTGATTATTTTGGAGTTTATGCGACTTCGTCGCAATCTTCTGCAAACTTAGAGGTCATTAGGCTTGCTTGGATTTTGTTATTTTAGAAGAGTGGTTTTGTTTGGCTTTTAATGAGTAATAGCGAGCTATTGCGAATTAAAAACAAGCAAAAGGCGCCTTATAAAAAACAAAAGACTGCAAGCAGTTATTAAAATTATACATTAAACGGCCTAATGACCGATTTGGGTTTATGGAACCGGTGAATTTCATTGATGTGAAACTTAACTGTTGTTATTTCTTCTTTTGGCGTGGACCTTTAGGAGCGAATGGACTGCTCTCGCTGTTGTTTTCAGCCTGTTCATCATCATTTCCGTTGGCAGCCTTAGCGTCGGTTATTATCTCCAGTCCTTTGCTCACACCACTCAGAATCTCGGTATGTATTCCGTCAGACATACCTATTTGTACAGCATGTGCCTTGAAAGTGTTGCCTTCGCGTGTCCATACTTTATTTTTCCCCTTACAGTCAACTATCTTGCAGCCTTTAATCAGATCTTGGGTCGGAGTGAAACGCAAAGCCTTTGTGGAAACGCACAACACGTTCTGCCGTTCTGCCGTATAGATCGTGACGTTGGCTGTGAGGCCTGGCTTCAGCTTCAGTTCGCTGTTTGGGGCACTTATCACTACTTCATATGTTACTACGTTGTTTGTCGTTGTAGCTTCCTGTCTTACTTGTTTCACGACTCCTTCGAAAGTGTCGTTAGGATAGGCGTCGACGGTGAATGATACGCGCTCGCCTTCTTTCACGTCGCCGATGTCGGCCTCATCTACGTTTGCCACAACCTGCATATCTTTCAGGTCTTTGGCAATAGTAAAGAGTTCAGGAGTGGCATAGCTTGCGGCTACGGTCTGTCCTTCCTCTACAGACTTGGAAA
Source organism: Prevotella pectinovora (assembly GCF_041323955.1). Classification (NCBI taxonomy): domain Bacteria; kingdom Pseudomonadati; phylum Bacteroidota; class Bacteroidia; order Bacteroidales; family Prevotellaceae; genus Prevotella; species Prevotella pectinovora. Next base: position 1,062,188 of record NZ_JBGLIV010000001.1, on the reverse strand, counting down.
TCACAACTCCGTCTATTGGTGAGGTGATGATGGCATAGCTGAGATTGGTTTGGGCTTTCTGGACCATCTCTCTCGACTGGGCAACCTGGTCTTTAGCTTTCTCAAAGTTCAGCTTTGCCGATTCATATTCGTCTGCGCTTACCAGTCCTTTCTTGAACAATGTTGCATAGCGCTTGTAGTTTGCAGATTCGTAGTTCAGTGAACTCTGTGCACTCGACAAGTTCGCCTTTGCGGTATTCAGTTCGCTAATGAGGTTTGTCTTGTCCAATTCTGCTATTATCTGTCCTTTCTTCACCACTGTATTGTAATCAACATACAGTCTTGAGATGATTCCTGATACTTGTGTACCCACAGTTACTGAAGTCACAGGCTCTACGCTTCCCGTAGCCGTAACGCTGTTCTTGATATTTGCAAGTTCAACCTTTGCCGTGTCAAATGTCACCGCCTGTTCTTTTTTTCCTCCGGAGAACATCCATGTTGCTATCGCGAGGACTGCTATAATGCCAATCCCAATCCATATTTTGCTTATCTTTTTCATATTCTTAATACTTTCTTGTTTTTTGATATTCTTGATTTTTTTTTATCATGTAAGATTACTTCACGGATAGATTGCTTGTTGGCTATCTATTGCCGTAAAGGTCAAGCATCTGTTTTGAGAGAATTGTCATGTATTTGCTTTGTAGCATATCCTGTTGGGCCTTAATCAGATTCGTCTTGCTGTTCATCAATTCTATAATGTTCTTCAATCCTAATCTGAATTGCTCGCTCATAAGGTCGTAGCTCATTTGCGCGCTTTCAACATTACTCTTTGCTGCCAGATATTTCTGTTGGTTATTGTTGGCATCTATCCAGTATCCCTCAACGGTATTCCATATTTTCTTCTTCTGGTCGTCCAGTTCCAGCAATGCGTTTTCTCTTGCAATACGAGCTTTGTTCAATGCTGTCTTTGTTTGTCGCTGATCGTAGATAGGCATGCTTACTGTAGCTCCAAGCGCCATGTCGAAGTTCGTTTTTATCTGGTTTACCCATGAGTTCTCGTTCATCGATGAGGAACTTGTCATCGCTGATCCTGTGAGACTTATCGTAGGCATGTAGCTTGCCTTTGCTATGGCGATGTTCAGATTGCTGCCTTTTATTCCAAGCTGGCTGTATACGATCTCCGGTCTGTTTGTAATGGCATTTTCATAGACAAAGCTAAGGGCTGGAACTGTTGCTGTGGCTTGGGCGTCGGTTGCTTCTGGTAAAACTATTTCAAAACCACTTTCAGCAGTAATCTCCAACAGTTGTTTAAGTTGTGACTTGTATTTTGCCAGATTACTCTCTGTTTCCACTATGCCGTATTTGTCGTTTGCTGCCTGAGCTGAGAGTTGTGCCAGATCTGCTTTCGACATCTTTCCTACATTTACCATCTCTTTGCCTCTGTTCTCATTAGCCAGACTTGCCTCATATGATTGTTTGTTTACTGTCAGGGCCTCGTTGGTATAGAGAATCTGTACGTAGAGCTGTGTTATCTGCTCTTCGATTGTCTTTGCCGTTATGGCAGAGTCGGCAGCGGCTTGTTCTTCTGCCACTTTGCTTAATTTCAGAGTGTTGGTGCTTTTGTTGCCGTTCCATACTGTCCAGTTGGCATTCACTCCGTATGTACCGTTATACGACAGTTTGTCTACGCTGCGTTGTACTGTACCATTGCTCACCATACCCATGCTTTCGTTTGGCCACGGCCTGAATCCCACCCCTTGAGTTGTGCTTGCATTCACAGATGGCAGCAGTTGGGCTTTTGCCTGGAGAGTATTCTCGTGTGCAGTCTGCTTATCGAGTGCTTTCTTCTTCAATGAGATATTGTTGGCCATGGCATAGTCAATGCATTCCTCAAGAGTCCACTGTTTTGTACTTTGCGCAAGAGAGGAGACTATCGACAAAGATGCCAAGGCTGTAGTCATAATGATTTTGTTCATATTTGCTTTCTTTGATTACTCTGCAAATATAGGCATTCTATTCCCTGCATGATAATGAAATAGATATAAGGGGTGTGTTAGTAGAGGAAAAGTTTTGTTTCTTTGATGTAGAACCTCTAAATTAACTGTTTTTTAACAGAAATACGGACTCATGGACGAGCGTGATTGTGAAAAATCATCCTAATCTTTTCAAAGTAAGAAACTGTAGCCTATTATCTTATTGTGCATATATGAGACAGAATAGGTCTATTCGTAGTCTGCTTTGATAATTTGTTTCTTCCTTTGAGAAGGTTAGGATGATGAAGGATTTATCCCTTGTTCTTTGTCAGAAAGGCTTCAGCTCTCTGCAGGTCTGCTGGAGTGTCAATGCCTACGGTTTCAACATCGGTCAGTCCCACCTTAATCTTGTATCCATTCTGCAGCCATCTCAATTGCTCCAGACTCTCTGCCATTTCGAGTGACGACTGTGGCAACTTGGTTATTTCTTTCAGTACGTTTCTTCTGTAGGCATAGAGGCCGATGTGTTTCAGATAGTTGAAGTTCTGAAGCCATTCACCATGATCCACATTCCTGAGATATGGAATCACGCTACGGCTGAAATACATTGCATATCCATTGTTGTCTCTAACTATTTTGGGAGAGTTCGGATTGTCAAGATCAACAATGTCCTGATCTTTTGTGAAGGGCTTTCCGAGTGTCGCTATCTGAGTGTTGTCGTCATCAAAACAACGGCATAGTTCTTTTATCTGTGATTCATGGATAAACGGTTCGTCGCCTTGTATGTTTATCACAACGTCGTACTCCTCACAGAGTTTTTCTACTGCTTCTTCAATACGGTCAGTTCCGCTCTTGTGTTTAGTGGAAGTCATAATGGCATTTCCGCCGAATTCTGCTACCGCATTGAAAATGCGGTCATCATCAGTAGCTACATATACGTCGTCGAGCACTTTCTTTACTTGTTCGACGACCCTTTGAATCACAGTCTTACCGCCAAGTATGGCGAGTGGTTTTCCGGGGAAACGTTGTGATGCGTATCTTGCCGGTATTATTCCTACGAATTTCATATTTATGTTTTTTTTAGTTTTAAATTGACAATGGAATTCCATTGAGTGCGTTTGTGGGTGACTTGACATCAAATTCTGAACCTTATATATGATCTGTCATCGAAAGAAGTTTGTCCCTCATTGAGGCCTTTGGTCTCTATGTTTTCGTATATGCATAGCGGGTCTTCTTCAAGCAGTCTCTGTAGCTCTGCTTCGCTTTCGTTTAGCGTAGGCATCAACTTTGGGTATCCGTCAGAGGCAAGCACTATTTCATGCGTTTTGTCATCTATGGGTATAACTTTCACGAGATGTGTAGGGATATTGAATCCGTCTATTACCGGGTAGAGCTTGTTCTGTTCCAGACATGCTTTCTTCAATGTTGGCAATATTGCTTTGCGCCCGATGTCATTTCTTCTCATTTCGGCTTCTGACATACCTTCTTTCAAGGATTTTCTAATTATCAGCGCTCTTTGGGCTGCAATTTCTTTTTCCCCTGGTTTAGGATTCTCGTATAGTTTACCGTCAACGAGACACTGACAGTCGCCCACCATCCATATCTCCTTCCTGCTGAGACTGAAGACGATGGCACTTGCCGTCATCCTGTTCGTTGGAACATCATTCAACTTCTGAATGTCAACAGCATGTGCATTATATATGGAACGGATTTCTTCTGTCACCTTTTCACAAAATCTCTCCATACAGATGTCGCGTGGCATCTTTTTGATGGCTTTTATGATAGCGAGCATGCAGTATCTGCCGTTACTCATCTCAGGGTTAACTTTCAGTTCTGTTTTGCTTGTACTTCCGTCTACGACGGCAACGAAATTGTCATCTGCCGTTATGCCGTCCTCGTTTAGCAGCCTGCCCGCCTTTCCTTCCGTCTTTTGTTCTATGATTGTCATTTCCTTTTTCGTTGTTGCTTGATGTAAGTCTTCCCGTTCTGCCTGTGTTCTTTCCGTACCTGTTCTTACTCCATACATAGTCGCTGCTATTTTTCGAATATCCATTGTCGTTGTGAACATATTCTTTTTTGTTGCGGCTTCGGCCGTTGCCTTTATGTGAATCTTGTCCGTCGTCCTTCCATTGGTTGCTGGTGCGTGGACCGGCAGATGTCTGTCTGTAGACGTTAGCATAGAGTTGGGTTATGAGGTCAGCTCTTCCAATTCGTTTCAACTCTCTTTCAATGTTTCGTCTCTCTTCGGGCTTATACCAAAAGAAGAACTGCCTTTGAGCGAGTTTTTCTTTCGGTGTCTTGGCTGAAAACACAGGTTCGAGTGTATATGGGTGAAAACCTGTATACCATGTTTCTGTACTTACCGTCATTGGAGTGGGCGTGAAGTCCTGTACCTGTTCCAGATGAAAATCCAGTCTTTTTGTCTTTACCGCGAGTTCCGCCATGTCTTCCTCCATGCAACCAGGATGGCTGCTTATGAAGTAGGGGATAATTTGCTGGTTCAGGTTCTCTTCATTGTTTATTCTATCGAACATCCGTTTAAATTCTCCAAACTGTTCGAATGATGGCTTTCTCATAAGCCTCAGCACATTGTCTGACGTGTGTTCTGGAGCAACTTTCAGTCGTCCGCTTACGTGCTTACAAATAAGTTCCCTTGTATATTCTCGTGCAGCCTTATTCGCTTTATCGTCCTTGCTTTTGTACAGCAGCAAGTCGTATCTCACACCGCTTCCGATGAAACTTTTCTTTATTCCAGGCAGAGCGTCAACAGAATGGTAGATGTCGAGCAGAGCCGTGTGATCCGTGTTGAGGTTCGGACATATCTGTGGGTTGATACACGATGGTCTCTTGCATTTCTCACATAGGTTCTTGTTGCGTCCAGACATTCCATACATGTTTGCTGACGGACCACCAAGGTCGCTGAGATAGCCTTTGAAACCATCCATCTGGATTACCTTCTTCACTTCTTTCAGTATGCTTTCTTTGCTTCGACAAACTATAAATTTGCCCTGATGCGCACTTATGGTGCAGAAGGCACATCCTCCAAAACATCCTCTGTGGATGTTAACGGAGAATTTTATCATCTCGTATGCCGGAATGCGTTTGTTCTTGTATTTAGGGTGTGGCAAACGAGTGTAAGGCAAGTCGAAGACCATGTCCAATTCCTTAGTGTCCATCGGTGGATAAGGAGGATTCACCACTACGTATTCTTTGCCCAATCCCTGTATGATGCGCTGTGCATGGATTTTGTTTGACTCTTCCTCTATGTGTCTGAAGTTCTCCGCTTCTGCCTTTTTGCTTTGCAGACATTCCTCGTGGGAGTGGATAACGATGTCCTTTTCTGTTATTCCTCCGCTTATTCCATCTTCTGGTGAAATGTAAACTGTCTGTGGAATGTCTTTAATCTCTTTGATTTCTTTGCCGTCAACGAGTTGCTTGGCTAGTTCCACGATGGGCTTCTCTCCCATACCATATATTATGATGTCTGCCCCGGCTTCTTTCAGAATGCAAGGCATGAGCTTGTCTTGCCAGTAGTCGTAATGGGTGAGTCTTCTCAGGGAAGCTTCTATGCCGCCTAGCACTATAGGCACGTCTGGGTAAATCTCTCTTAGGATTCTGCTGTATACGATGGTTGGATATTCCGGTCTGCAATCGTGTCTTCCGTCGGGGCTATATGCATCTTCCGACCTCAGTCTTTTGTTTGCCGTATATTTGTTCACCATTGAGTCCATGCAGCCAGGAGATATTCCGAAGAACAGTCTCGGCTTTCCAAGTTTCTTGAAGTCCCGGTAGTCGCCGTGCCAGTCGGGTTGTGGCACTATTGCCACCTTCAATCCGTTGGCCTCAAGCACTCTTCCTATTACTGCCGCTCCAAACGACGGATGGTCTACGTATGCGTCTGCAGAGAACAGAATGACGTCTAGTTCATCCCATCCCCTGAGCTCTACTTCCTTCTTTGTCGTTGGCAGCCAATCTGTTAGTCTCAGTTCTGCCATCAGTCCTCCATTTCGGTTTCACCGTTGTTTTTCTCGTCCCATTCTATATATAGGAGTACGAGTTGGTGTAGTCCGAAAGCTTTCATGTTCTTGTTGTAAATAACGTCGAGACACAGGTCTATCAACCCTTTGTCTGCTCCCATGTTCGACTCCAGCATCGACCTCATGTTGAGTTTGAGTTTGTCGAGTACGGTTTCGTCAATGAAGCCTGTGCTGTCGATGAGATTTCTTAATAATGAATATTTCTTTACTGTTGCCAGATGTTCGTCTGTCACGTTTATGCTTCTTGTTCCCGAAGCGTTAGCTTGAATCTTGTACATTTAATTTTGTTTTTATTTGTTTTCAAATTAATGGGTCAGACAAGTATTTCTCCTTCTGTCTGTCGATGGTCTGACAGGTGAATGAGGAGGTTTACTTGACCATTTGCCGGGTCAAATTAATTTGTTTATTTGTTCCCTCTTGTTTATTTATTCATTTAGAAATGTCAGGAATCCCCTCATTATCATTCTCCTTGCTTTTGCCGATGTTATGCATTCGAAAGGAAAACCCATTGCGAGAGTCCTGTTGGCGGTTCCCTTATATGCCACGCAGGCCGACTTGCCATTGGCGTAAGTAAGCGTGCAGAATGCTTGTGGAGTGGGTGTTACCACGTTTACTCTTGTTGCGGCGTAATGCCTGTCGTTGAGTGAATCATAAATGTCGAATGCTGTTCCCATTCCCGACACAGACTGTCCGGTATCTTCTGCATAATCATCAATATGCAGCACGTTACGCAGAAAAGTCTTTTCTCTGTCAGACTGCATGTCTGAGGCGATATAGGAACCACTTGCCAGTATGTTGCCACCTGCTGCGACATAGTCTTCAAGAACCTTCTGCATCAGATATGTGAACGTCTTGTAATCTTCTGTCGCCGTGGAGGTATATTTCTGGTTGCCCAATATAAGGTCTACGCATGCGTATTCTGAAAGATTCACCCTTCCGTTTTCAACAGCATGAGACGATGCGCTCACCACATTGTATTTCTTCATCGGAACCATTGCTTCGGCATGTTCAGCGGTATAGTCGAAGGTATTTCCCATTATGAAACGTCCTTCCAGTTCCGTACCGCTATATCCCAACCCATCAGGTCCTACAGTGGTATGACGCGACTTGTCGAAGTTTATCTGTTGTCCGCTCCATCCCACTGTCATTCCCATTTGCATACCAGGGTCAGATGCCAGGTCGAATCCCTGTTGCCATTCGTTTTTCACTATGGCAGGAGCCGCCAGTCTGTAGAATCCATTAACTATCAGTATGCTTTTAGTAGCTCCTGGGTGATAAACAGCTGTCAGAGTTTCTGAGGGGAAGCTTTCTCCTCCCTTGTTCGTCGCTGTAACCCTGAATCTATAAACGGCATCAGGCGATAGTTTTATTCGTATCTTCCTGCCTTGTACAAGCTCACCATTGTCAAATCCCCCTTGACTTCCAGCTGCGGTATATACAATATATCCTGTTGGCTTTGCTGATGGTTCCAGTGGGTCAGCTTGTGCATCCCAAGTCAGTTCCACCACTCCTTCGTCAACGAAACGAAGATAGGCGTTCTTGGGGGCGAGTGGTTGCACGATGTAGTCGTTGCGGTGTCTTTCAGCTGTAAATTTCAGTATCGTCTTGTATAAGCTTCTTGCTATCACAAACTTCACGTTAGGATCTTGTCCCATAATCATGTCCGGGAAACTCTGGTGCGACAGGGTCTCTATAATGGCCGACGGTACTTCTGGCAGTCTTGTTTCCGAATAGTTCCGGTCATAGAGATCCCTTTTGTTCCATTTGCCGAATAGCCGCTTCATGTCGTTGTCCAATCCGGAAAGCAGGTTCTGAGCAAGAGTCTTTGATGTTTGTCTCGATGAACCGTCAGCGAGAAGTCCGTCGTGAAATTGCGTTGTGCATATTGCCAGCGAACCGAATATAGACCTGAAGTCGGGGGCGTATCCGGCATCGCTGTGTACTGCAAGTGACATCTCAAGCGGCACTTCCTTTCCGTCCTTGTCAGGAACGAAGCAAGAACCTCCAGCAAGCCAGTTCGTCATTTTCGACCTGGTGTTTATATCGTCTTTATAATCGTCAGTTCCATTATATGAGTTGTATACGTTTTCAGGTGCTCCAGCCCATTGTGCATAGTATCTTGCGCCCTCCAGACACCTTGGCATTCCGCTTGTCTGGCCGTTGCGGTTTACCGTTCCCATACCGCCTCCGAAGCGTACGGCGTCCGCCGTTACTACTCCTTTGCAGCGGCTTGAATTAGAAAGTACTACACGGTTGTCAGAAGAGCACCCTTTCCCGAATTCGAATGTTCCGAGATAAACCCATGTTCCGCCTCCCATGCGTTGGTTCACGTTGAATACAGTCTTGACTCCTTTGTGGTAAACGGTGTATTCAGCATCGTCCACGCTGTTTTTGAGCGTGGGATAACTTACGTATACGGCATACCTTCCTTCGTTTTCTATTCGAGGTTGGTATGAAATCATACATGTAGGCATTTTGTCTGCCTTCGTTTTGCGGGTAGTTCCCCATGTGAAGGGATTTGTATTACCATATAATATAGTTTGCGCTACTCCAGCGAAACCCGGCGTTGCTGCATCAGTCCAACGTCCTTGTAGTGAGGTTTCGGTGTAGTAGGGCAGTTGTGGGTTGTCGTTGTCCACTATCACCTCACTTGGTTGCCAGTCTCTTTCCCTTGGAGAGAACACCGTTGCCCCGGCATTTTCGAGCATGGGAATAAGATAAGGCACTACGATTGTCTGTGTGAACAGATCCTCCGTCGTGGAGTATAGGTTTGGTCTTTGCCATTCCCATTTGTCTTTGTTCTTGTCGTAGTATCTTCCATGACTTGCCCACACGGCAAAATGCTTGTTCAGCAGGCCTTTCGTTGGCTTAAGTGGCCACGACATATTTCTCACCCATTGTTCCCCGTCATATTCTTTACCTCGTTTTGCCGGTACAATGGGTGTGGTCTTGTTTTCTGTTGAGGCTTCCTGCTTATTCCTCTTATCTTTCTTATTCTTTTTGCTTTTCTTTTCTTTTTTGCCCTTGCCGTCTTGTTTCACAGAAGCGTAGGGGGTCTCCTTCCATTTTGTCTTTGAGGAGTCGCGGTGGCTTGCGCATGCACAAAGCATTGCTACTGCCGCCAATATGACAATCTTCTTTTTCATCTTTTTCCGGTGTGTTTCATTTTTCCGAGTCGATGATGGCCGGAACCACTGAGCAGTTGCAATAAGTTATTGCTCACTTCTATTCTTGAGCTGCGTCTCCTATGGAGAAATTTTCCGGTTTCTTTCCTTTGAAGTCCTTGAAATACAGCTTTATGTGCTTCATGTCTTTTTCCACATCGCCTGTAGGATGGAAACATTCCGTACATGTTATTTCCTTTTTCTCATAGTCCACGCCATAGAGCAGAATCGGCAGGTTGGCCTTCAGGGCTATAAAGTAGAAACCTTTTTTCCAGTCTTCCACTCTTTTTCTTGTGCCTTCCGGCGTGATGCATAGTCTGAACTCCTCTCTGTCCAATGCCGTATTTGCTAAGTTGTCCGTCAGGCTTGTGTGTTTCGACCTCCATACTGGAATTCCTCCCATATGTTTGAAAATCGGTCCAAGAGGCCAAAAAAACCACTCCTTTTTCATCAGGAAATTGATTTTTAGTCCTTCAGCCCTTTCGTAGAGTTGTCCAAAGAAGAAGTCCCAGTTGCTCGTATGCGGTGCCAGACATATAATAAATTTATCAGGGTGCTCTACTGTTACTGTCTTTTTCCATCCCAGTTTCTTGTAGAGCATCCATTTGCAAATTGTTCTTATCATGTGTTGCCTGTCCTCCTCTGTTAGTTCAGATTGGCAATCTGATCGACTATCTCGCTAATTTGCGAGTTGAAATTCTTGGTTAGGTCAGCGAAGTATTTCTTAGGTTCCATTCCTGGCTCCGGGTGCGAGATGCGGCATACGAAATCGTTGTGGATAGTCAGAATGGAGTGGAGCAATGCGTCGGAATTCTCTTTCGAGCATTTGGCGCTGTATATTGAACTTGCCACGCACTCGGCGAAAAGCTCGCTGCATATATAATTGATGTTTTTCTTCAAATCACGTTTACTTGCCATAATATTGTTGAAATTTTAGATTAAACAAATACGTTTTATAATCAGCGACAAATATAGCCTTTTTTCTTTGATGTAAAACAATAAATGCAATAAAAAATGTTTTAATGATGATTAAATGTGATTTTTTTTTCTTATTCAGAATAAAAATCTTACATTTGCACGAAGAAAGCAGGCAGGGTGCTGATCCCGTATGTCTGCGGACGAACGTCATTAGGTGTTAGACATATATTAATGTTCAGTGGAGCAAAGCGTAAAGAGCAATATGGCTTGGGAATAGTAAACATTCCCGATGTAGGTTGTAGCGCTTTCTTTTCATGATGCTCAGCGTCGCTTGCGGCGCAATCACTATCAGACTGACAACAACAAACAATTTAAAGTATTTTTTATGGAGAAAAGTGTTTTCCAGCAAGTCAGAGATGCCTTCACGCCGGTTCTGCCGGTTGGCTTGCGGACAGCAGTAGGTATTAAGGAAGGTGAGGCAACGACAAGCGTTGCTGATCAGGAAGTGATAAAGAAAATGTTCCCCAACACATACGGAATGCCTGTCGTGGAGTTCGTAGAAGGCGAGGAGCGAGGCACGGATCCTATCAACGTGGGTGTAATCCTGAGTGGTGGACAGGCTCCTGGCGGTCACAACGTAATAACCGGACTCTTCGATACCATCAAGAAAATCAATCCACATAGCAGACTTTTCGGATTCCTGCTCGGACCGGGCGGACTGGTAGATCACAAGTATATTGAAATTACTGAGACCTACATCAATGACTTCCGTAACACGGGCGGTTTTGATATGATTGGCTCCGGAAGAACCAAGCTCGAAAAGGAAGACCAATTTGAAAAAGGATACGAAATACTGAAATACCTCAACATCAAGGCGCTTGTCATCATTGGAGGCGACGATTCCAACACCAATGCATGCGTGTTGGCAGAGTACTACAAGATGAAGAACTATCCTGTTCAAGTGATAGGATGTCCGAAAACCATCGACGGCGACCTTAAATGTGAGCAGATAGAGGCGTCTTTCGGTTTTGACACGGCAACGAAAGTTTATTCAGAACTTATCGGAAACATTGAGCGCGATTGCAACTCGAGCCGTAAATACTGGCACTTCGTGAAGCTCATGGGGCGTTCTGCTTCGCATATTGCTTTGGAGTGTGCCTTGCAATGCCATCCTAACCTGTGCCTGATATCAGAAGAGGTGGAGGCAAAGGATCTGAGCCTCAACGATATCGTTGAAGACATCTGCCGTATGGTGAAATATCGTTCTGACCGTGGCATGAACTATGGAGTCGTGCTTATTCCTGAGGGACTTATTGAGTTCATTCCGGCAATCGGCAGACTCATTGACGAACTAAATGATCTGCTCGCCCTTCATGGCAAGGATTACAAGGACCTCTCGCCTATGGAGCAGAAGCAATATATTTTAGAACATCTATCTGAAGAGAACCTCAAAACGTTTGAAACGCTACCCGATGACGTGGCACGACAACTCTCGCTAGATCGCGACCCACACGGCAACGTTCAGGTTTCGCTTATCGAGACAGAACGTCTGCTTTCGAGAATGGTGGATGCAAAGCTGCAGGCCTGGAAAAAAGAAGGGAAGTTTAATGGAAGCTTCAACTCTATCCATCATTTCTTCGGTTATGAGGGACGTTGCGCTGCGCCTTCCAATTTCGACGCAAACTATTGCTATGCTCTTGGAGCAAGTGCAGCCCATCTCATCGCCAACGGCAAGACTGGCTATATGGCAGTGGTGCGCAATACTACAGCCAAACCAGCAGATTGGAAAGCGGGTGGAGTGCCTATCACGTCGCTCTTTAACGTGGAACGACGCAATGGCAAGATGAAGCCTGTTATACGCAAGGCGCTTGTTGACCTCAACGGCAGGCCGTTCAAGGAACTGGTTGAACACCGCGATGAGTGGTCGAAGGAGACATCGTTCGTATATCCCGGACCTGTGCAGTATTGGGGACCTTCTGAGCTCTGTGACCGCACTACCAAGACTCTCGCATTAGAGAGAGGAGGAAAAGCGTAGGGAAGATTCCTGAATATGATAATCCAGACCTCAAACCTTTCTACACTTCCTTTTATGGGGGTAAGGCCGGTTTGAGGTTTGGATGTTTATATATCTATAATAAATTAAACCATGACAACCAACAGAAGAAGAACCGTAAAGCCAACAGGGCGACGCTCCTCAACGAAGCATCGCCCCGTAACAAAGCGACGCTCTGAACACAAGATTGGAGGGTTGTTTGGGCTACTCTTCGGTACGCGTGCAAGGTTGGCATGGTGGACGGGAGGAATACTTATAGCTGTGGCGTATGTTTGGGCATTCTATTATTTCTTCGTTGGTCCATTCGGATTCAGATGGCGAGCTCTCTATGGTGATGCAAACTATCCGGGCGGCTATGAAATCAGAGGCATCGACATCAGCCACTATCAGGGAGATATAGATTGGGATCAGCTGCAGAATGCCATGATAGAGAAATGTCCCATCCGTTTCATTGTCATGAAGGCTACCGAGGGCTCAAGCAAGATAGATCCCTCATTCAAGTATAACTTCAAACAAGCTCTGGAATATGGCTATATCCGAGGAGCTTATCATTTTTGGAGCAACCATTCTTCGGCTCGTCAGCAGGCTTATTTCTTTCTCAACAACGTACCTCTCGAGTCGGGAGATCTCCCGCCAGTGCTCGATGTTGAGCACAAGCCGAAAGACAAGAGCGTGGAGGATTTCCAGCAGGACATTCTCACATGGCTTCATATCGTGGAAGACAGGTATCATGTAAAGCCGATAATCTATACATATTATAAATTCAAGAAGCAGTATCTCGACACTCCCGTCTTCGACGACTATCCTTACTGGATTGCTCATTACTATGTGGACAAAATAGAATACCAGGGCGAATGGAAGTTCTGGCAGCATACCGATGCCGGCAAACTTCCAGGCATCAAGGGCTACGTTGACTTCAACATTTACAATGGGTCATTCTATGATTTGAAAAGGCTCTGCATAGATTAATGTCACTTTGGGCTGTTGAGGCAATCTTTGAGAATCCTTTAATTCTTTGCCTTGTTTCCTGTTTCTATTCCCCTTGTTTGTGTTGCGTAAACCTATTATTCTTCTGATACAAGAAGGCGGTTTATGTTTGTCAAAACGTTGCTTTTTTGCTTGCTGAAAAGCTTTTAATGTTTTGTTTGTCTGCTTTATCGAAGATGATATAGGTCTTGGAATGAATGACTTTCAGAAGAAATAGTAAATCAAGACAAAAGCCAAAGCCCAAGAATTCTCATGACATGTCAACTTAAAAAAAACAAAAAGCTCAACAAAATCTTTTTGTTTGTAAATAATTTGCATTATCTTTGCATAATATAAGCTTCGGCTCGGGATAAGAAATGAATGGATTCATTTCATTCTGTTCCCTCATTTCCGGGATGCGTCGTATCAACAGATAAATTCAATCAAGGGTCCAAGCCTTTTGCTTACAGGCAAACATGGCACATGAGACGATAGTCTGCGTATCGAACGTAAGACATAATGCACGTGAAACATAATACTAAGGTATATAAATTGTAGCAGGAAAGACCGTAATGGTCCAAAACATTTAATAGGTATGGCAAAATATAATATTAGAGAAAAGAAAACAAAAGAGGTGACTTATCTTAATCTTGTGAATCCTGAGCTGATGGAAACACTGGAAAACAGAATCATCGACTATATAGGAAACAAGAAGATGTATAAGGAGAAGGCATATTCAGCAAAGCGCCTGGCTTATGACATCGGTACTAACACTAGATATGTGTCTGCTGTGCTCAATGTTAGATTCGGCATGAACTACACCTCGTTCGTAAACCGCTACCGCGTTTCCGAGGCTATGCAGATACTCAAGGACGACCGGTATCGTGGGATGACGATGGAGGATGTAAGCAGCATGGTGGGATTCGCAAACCGGCAATCGTTCTACGCTGCCTTCTACCGCTTCGAAGGCATCACTCCAAGACAGTATAAGCTGTCGTCTGAACCGAAGCCTGAGAAAATGAAGGTGCCTGAGCCGATAGAGCAGGACACACAGGAGCAGTAACGGGAACATGGTTACGTGAGATGCAGTCGCAGTAGCGACAATAGCAGTAGACAGCCAAGGCTCTGGCAGCATTGGGAAAGATTTCCCATAACCACCAAAAGGAAGAAATGGAAAACTATAAATACACAGACGTCAGGTTCGCAGACATACAGATACTACGATACAGACTTGAAGGCTTCGGACGATTGTCATTGCAGCAGAAGAAACTTATATATTGTCTTTCTGAGGCAACGCTATGGGGGCGCGACATCACCTTCGACCAGTTCGGATTCCACAATCTCAAGATCAGAAAGGTCCTTGAAGCAATCTATAGCGGGTTCAAGGGCGACAGAAATCAAGAAGAGTACAGGTCGTTTGAAGAGTACCTCAGAAGGGTATGGTTCTCAAATGGAATTCATCATCATTATGGATGCGAGAAGTTTGAACCTCGTTTCTCAGATGAATTCTTCGAAACGCAGGTGAGGGCATTGCCTGCCAGCCAATTGCCGCTAGACGACGGGCAGACCGTTGATGGGCTCATTGAAGAGCTGCGCCGCCCAATATTCGACCCACACTATATGCCTAAACGCGTGTGTACAGAAGACGGCGTAGACATCGTGAAAGAGTCGGCATGCAATTTCTACCAGGGGCTGACACAGGAAGAAGTGGAAGAATACTATCGTGACCAGGCAAAAGATGACGGACCGGAACCGGTGTCGCACGGTCTCAACTCTACGCTTGTGAAAGGCACCGACGGACAAATCAGAGAAGACGTGTGGAGCGCTCAAGGGAAATATGCTCCGGCCATCAGTCATATAATATACTGGCTCAAGAAAGCCCAACAGCTGGCGCTCAACGAATCACAGGCGCAATACATCTCGACACTTGTGAAATATTATGAGACAGGCGACTTGAATACTTTCAACCGCTACTGCATAGAATGGGTAGGAGAGCATGAATCCGACGTTGATTTCGTAAACGGGTTCATCGAAGTGTATGGCGACCCTCTAGGACTGAAAGGCTCGTGGGAGGGCATAGTGGAATACCAAGACCAGGAGGCGACACGGCGCACCAAGACTATAAGCGATGAGGCTCAGTGGTTTGAAGACCATTCGCCCGTAGACCTCCGCTTCAAGAAAGAGAAAGTGAAGGGAGTGACGGCACACGTGGTGAGGGCCGCAATGCTCGGCGGTGACGAATATCCGTCAACGGCAATCGGCATAAACCTTCCGAACGCCGACTGGATAAGGGCTGCACACGGCAGCAAGAGCGTCACGATAAGCAATCTTATCGACGCATACAATAAGGCTGCACACGGTAACGGATTCAAAGAAGAATTCATACAAGACAAGGAGATGGTGGAATTGATAGACAAATGGGGTGACCAATGCGACAATCTGCACACCGATCTGCACGAATGTCTGGGACACGGAAGCGGGAAACTGCTTGACGGAGTGTCGCCGGACGCACTCAAATCATATGGCAGCACGATAGAGGAGGCGAGGGCGGACCTTTTCGGTCTGTATTTCATAGCGGATCCAAAGCTGCTGCAGCTCGGACTCCTGGACAACAGCGAGGCATATCATGCAGCATATTATTCTTATATGCTCAACGGACTCATGACTCAGCTCGTGAGAATTGCGCCAGGCAACAAGATTGAGGAGGCACACATGCGCAACAGGGCTCTAATAGCCAGGTGGTGTTATGAGAAGGGAAAGAAGAACAGTGTGGCCGAGTTATATACCGACAACGGGAAGACTTACTTGCGCATAAACGACTACGAGGCTCTCCGCCGACTGTTTGCCCAACTCCTTGCTGAGATACAACGCGTGAAAAGCGAGGGAGACCTCGAGGCGGCAAGACTGCTCGTGGAGACTTATGGCGTGAATGTGGACGAGAAACTCCACAAAGAAGTACTCGACAGATATGCCAGGCTTGACCTTGCGCCATATAAGGGCTTTCTGAATCCGAAGCTCACGCCTGTTACGGACGACAGAGGGGATGTAAAGGATATTCTTGTTGACTATTCTGAGGACTACGACCAGCAGATGATGAGATACGGCAAGGAATATGGAGCTTTGTAGAATTATGAAACCATACAAGACATGGAACAGCAACAAGTACAGGATACCATAAAACTTATTAAACGAGGCTTCTCGCTGCAGATGAATGGTGTGGCGTCGGCATCGATGAGAGAGAAAGGCATCGGGGGATACCTGAATTGGGGAATCCAGCTGCCAGCGCTCCGCAACATAGCACAACAGTACGGCAAGGATTATGACCTGGCCGCTGCCCTGTGGAAAGAAAACGTCAGAGAGTGTAAGATCCTAGCCACGTTGATAATGCCAGCCGAAAGGATGAGTTCAGACCTCGTTGACCTTTGGATGGAGCAGACTACGACTCAAGAGATGGCAGAATACGCCACATTCAACCTGTTTCAATATACGGACAGCGCGTCGCTCCATGCCTTTGCGTGGATAGCTTCAGACAAGACTCTGGAGCAGATTTGCGGTTTCAACCTGCTCTCGTGTCTCTTCAGAAAAGGAGCAGAACCAGATGATAGAGACATCAATGAATTTTTAGACCAGGCAATAGCGGCCCTCGCCGACAATTCCATGGCTGTGAGACATGCCGCAAACAACAGTCTCGTGGCTTTTGCAGATATGGGGGAGTTGCAGGAAAAAATAGTAGAGGCGGCAATGAGAAAGTGCATGTAGAAGTGCACTTTTTTTCGTGTAGTACACGTAAATATAAAATAAAGTAGTATTTTTGTACGCAGAAACGGTTCATGCACGTTTTTTAAAAGTGCTGACCGTGGCAAAGAACAGGAAATAACAGAAGGCGAAGGTTGACCGTCGGCATGTCGTCCGTCAACGTCATGAAGTTTTGTTGTCACCAATTCATTAGATTTGTTTTGGTCCAAAGAATTCCGTTGACTTTCAATTTGCCAATTTTCAACTCTTCGGCTAATAAAAATAACATATAAAAATGGAAACAGGAAAAGTTGATGTCCTGCTCGGTTTGCAGTGGGGCGATGAGGGAAAAGGAAAAGTTGTAGACGTACTGACACCAAACTATGATGTCATTGCCAGATTCCAGGGCGGTCCAAACGCTGGACACACGCTGGAGTTCGAAGGAGAGAAATACGTACTGCGCAGTATCCCGTCAGGTATTTTCCAGGGTGGAAAGACAAACATCATCGGAAACGGAGTAGTTCTGGCTCCTGACCTCTTCATGGCTGAGGCCAAAGAACTGGAGAAAAGCGGACACCCGCTCACCAAGCGTCTGAAAATATCAAAGAAAGCCCATCTCATCATGCCTACACACCGACTGCTCGACGCCGCATACGAGGCAAGAAAGGGCAAGAACAAGGTCGGAACGACAGGAAAAGGCATCGGACCGACATATACAGACAAAATCTCACGTACAGGACTTCGTGTAGGAGATATCTTCGACAACTTCGAACAGAAATATCAGCAGCATAAAGCACGCCATGAAGAGATGCTCAAAGACCTCGGCTATACCGACTACGACATAACCGACGTGGAGAAGACATGGATGGAAGGTATAGAATACTTGCGCCAGTTTGAGATTGTTGACTCTGAGCATGTCATCAACAAGGTGCTGAGAGACGGCAAAACCGTGCTCTGCGAAGGCGCACAGGGCACTATGCTCGACGTTGACTTCGGTAGCTATCCGTTCGTAACATCTTCAAACACTATTTGTGCGGGGGCCTGCTCAGGACTCGGCATAGGCCCCAACAAGGTTGGAGAGGTTTACGGCATTATGAAGGCTTACTGTACACGTGTCGGAGCTGGTCCGTTCCCTACAGAGCTTTTCGACGAGACCGGAAGCAGACTGCGTGATATCGGACACGAATATGGAGCCGTTACAGGAAGAGAGCGCCGCTGCGGATGGATCGACCTCGTTGCACTTCGCTACGCTATAATGATAAACGGAGTTACACAGCTCATCATGATGAAGAGCGATGTGCTCGACGGATTCGACACAATCAAGGCTTGCGTGGCCTACCGCAAGGATGGAGTCGAGACTCGTGATTTCCCATTCGATATCGAGCATGGCATAGAGCCTGTATATACAGAACTGCCAGGATGGGAAAAAGACATGACAAAGATAACGAGAGAAGACCAGTTCCCGAAAGAATTCAAAGACTACATCGAATTCCTGGAGGCTGAACTCGAGACTCCTATAAAAATCGTGTCGGTCGGTCCGGATAGAGAACAGACAATCGTAAGAAATTAACATATAGACATAAATACAACAGATGAGCAAACCATCAATACCCAAAGGCACGCGCGACTTCACTCCAGCGGAGATGGCGAAACGAAACTATATTTTCGATACAATTCGCTCCGTTTACGCCCTCTACGGCTTCAAGCAGATAGAGACACCCGCTATGGAGACGTTGCAGACGTTGCTCGGAAAATATGGCGAGGAGGGTGACAAACTCCTCTTCCGTGTGCTCAACAGCGGAGACTATCTCACCAAGGTGAGCGACGAACAGCTGGCAGAACGAAATTCGCTTGCACTCTCTTCAAAAATCTGCGAGAAAGGATTGCGCTATGACCTCACCGTGCCGTTTGCACGCTTTGTCGTGATGCACAGAGATGAAATCCAGTTGCCTTTCAAGCGTTATCAGATTCAGACTGTGTGGAGAGCAGACCGTCCACAGAAAGGTCGTTACAGAGAGTTCTATCAATGTGATGCCGACATCGTGGGCAGCGATTCGCTGCTCAACGAGGTGGAGTTGGTGCAGATAATGGATACCGTATTCCAGCGTCTTGGAATAAGAGTACAGATAAAAATCAACAACCGAAAGTTGCTATCAGGAATTGCCGAGATTGTAGGAGAGGCTGAAAAGATAGTGGACATTACGGTGGCTATCGACAAGCTCGACAAAATCGGTCTCGACAAGGTGAACGAAGAATTGAGAACTGACGGAATAAGTGAAGAGGCGATAGCCAAGTTGCAGCCTGTCATAACTTTATCCGGAAGCAATGAAGAAAAACTCAAGGTCATGGAAGACTTCCTTGCTTCGTCTGAAGTGGGCATGAAGGGAATAGAGGAACTTCGTTTTATTCTGAATGCCGCATCACAGGTTGACCTGAAAAACGAACTTCAGCTCGACCTCACGTTGGCTCGTGGACTCAACTATTACACAGGGGCAATCTTTGAGGTCAAGGCGTTGGACACTCCAATGGGAAGCATCACAGGCGGAGGACGCTACGACAACCTCACAGGAATCTTCGGAATGCCAGGAATAAGTGGAGTGGGAATTTCATTCGGAGCCGACAGAATATATGATGTGCTTAACACTCTTGACCTCTATCCAAAGGAGATAACGACCGACACCCAACTGCTCTTCATAAATTTTGGAGAGAAAGAAACCTGCTATTGTCTTCCTGTCGTTGCCAAAGCCAGACAGAACGGAATACGCACGGAGATGTTCCCTGATGCAGCGAAGATGAAAAAGCAGATGGCATACGCCAATGCCAACGCCATACCATATGTGGCTCTCGCCGGCGACGACGAGATACAGAAAGGGGTGGTGACGCTCAAGAATATGGAAACAGGAGAGCAGGAACAAGTAACACCAGAACAACTGATAGAAATTGTGAAGGGATAATACGTATATCGAGTGCCGGCAGTAAGTAGTTTCTGTCGGCACTTTTTCGATTAAGCCCCCAGCGTAATTATAGTAGGCATATAGTGCCTGGAAATTTTGAAGACCATCATAATATGATTTATTGCATAATCGCCACCATATATATTATGTATATTATGTAGTAGGATTTCTGAAAGCCTATCCGGCATCTGTCATCATGGCATTCCATCAGGATGCCAGTACTCCATTCACTATCCGTTACGAGGCAATTCACAATTTCAAATACCAAAACAAATACATTTATAACATAAAACAAATGAAAATTAAAAAATCGATTGCAGACCTGGCAACTCCATTGCACACGATTCTGACAATGGTCCTTGCAGTGCTTGCCATCTCGTCGTTCAGGGCAGACAAGACAAAGACAATCTTCATGATAGGAGACTCAACGATGGCTAACAAAGACATCAGCGGAGACAAGCAAGAGAGAGGGTGGGGAATGATGCTGCAGAACTATTTCGACGACGGCATCATCGTGGACAACCACGCCATGAACGGACGCTCATCGAAGAGCTTCATCAACGAAGGCAGATGGAAAGCTGTGCTCGACAGGATAATGCCCGGCGACTACCTCATAATACAGTTCGGCCACAACGACGAGAAAACTGACTCGGCTCGCCACACCACACCAGGAACCACCTTCGACGCCAACCTCAGACGCTTTGTAAGGGAAGCAAGAGAAAAGGGCGCCACGCCGATACTCATGAACAGCGTGGTGCGCCGCAACTTCAGCGACTCAAAGACGGCTGTTGCCGACGATGACCTGCGTGACAACTCCTCAAAACAACTCGCCGAGGGCGACACCCTGATAGACACCCACGGTGAATATCTCGTCTCGCCAAGGCGCGTGGCCAAGGAAATGGGTGTAGTCTTCGTTGACGCAAACAAGATTACACACGATTTGGAACAGTCGATGGGAAAAGAAGGTTCCAAGAAACTGCACATGATATTCAAGCCGGGAGAAACTCCATCGCTGCCAGACGGAAGGCAAGACAACACACACTATAACATCTTTGGCGCCAACAAGGTTGCAGGATTGCTCGCCGACGCCCTTTGCAGACAAGTGGCCGAGCTGGCAAAACATCACGTATACTATGACATTTATGTGTCGAAAAACGGCAGCGGACAATTTGACGACCTCGAGTCTGCGGTGGCAAGCGCTCCAAAAGGCAGGAAAGTCACAATCGCCGTGTCGGGAGGAGAATGGAAAAAGCCTGAGGCCATGAAGGGAAAGAAGGTGAAGTTCGTGTTGACACGAGGAGCAAAGTTCCTTTGATATTTATAAAGTAGAGTTTGCAAAATGGTCATAAACATAAGGAGTATTTTGATATAAATCATTTTTTGAAAAATTAAAACATGCACAAATGTTAAGATTTTGTCTGAAATGTTGCATTTTATTCCCTAATTTATTATTTTTGCAGAACAAAGGAAACATATTTCCAATAAAACTGAACCATAATTCTAAAGAACTAAGAAAAATAATTCAGAAAAACGGAGAATAATTCTAACTAAATACACGTAATTTTTATTAAACTATGAGCGAAAAAAGAGTTTATACCTTCGGCAATGGTAAGGCTGAAGGTAAGGCAGACATGAGAAACCTGCTCGGAGGTAAGGGTGCCAACTTGGCGGAAATGAACCTTATCGGCGTACCAGTACCTCCAGGATTCACTATCACTACAGACGTTTGTAATGAATACTTCGAGAAAGGAAAGGAAACCGTAGTAAGTCTCCTCAGAGATGAGGTAATCGCTTCGGTACACCATATAGAAGGACTGATGAACAGCAAGTTCGGCGACATTGAGAATCCATTGCTCGTCAGCGTGCGTTCAGGGGCAAGAGCTTCAATGCCAGGCATGATGGACACAATCCTCAACCTCGGTCTCAACGACGAAGTTGTGAGGGGATTGGCAAAGAAGACCGGCAACGAGCGTTTTGCATACGACAGCTACCGCCGCTTCGTGCAGATGTACGGAGACGTGGTGCTCGGAATGAAGCCAGTAAACAAGGAAGCCATCGATCCGTTTGAGGCCATCATAGAGAAAGTGAAGGCACAGCGCGGAATCTCTCTCGACAACGAAATGACAGTAGACGAGCTCAAGCAGCTCGTAGACCTCTTCAAGAAAGCCATTAAGGAGCAGACCGGCAAGGACTTCCCTACAGATCCTATGGACCAGCTCTGGGGCGCCATCTGCGCCGTGTTCGACAGTTGGATGAACGAGCGTGCCATCCTCTACAGAAAGATGGAAGGAATCCCGGCAGAGTGGGGAACAGCCGTTTCTGTAATGGCTATGGTATTCGGAAACATGGGCAACACATCGGCAACGGGTGTTTGCTTCAGCCGCGACGCCGCGACTGGTGAGAACGTGTTCAACGGTGAGTACCTCGTAAACGCACAGGGCGAAGACGTGGTAGCAGGTATCCGCACACCACAGCAGATCACAAAGCTCGGCTCACAGCGTTGGGCTGAGCAGCAGCAGATACCAGAAGAGGAGCGTGCAACCAAGTATCCTTCAATGGAAGAGGCCATGCCGGAAATCTTCGCTCAGCTGGACGCTCTGCAGCACAAGCTAGAGAAGCACTATCACGATATGCAGGATATGGAGTTCACCGTACAGGAGGGCAAACTGTGGTTCCTGCAGACACGTAACGGAAAGCGCACAGGTACCGCAATGGTAAAGATAGCCATGGACCTGCTCCACGAGGGCGAGATCGACGAGAAGACAGCACTCAAGCGTTGTGAGCCAAACAAACTTGACGAGCTCCTACACCCCGTATTCGACAAAGACGCTCAGAAGAAAGCCAAGGTCCTCACACGCGGTCTTCCTGCATCTCCAGGTGCAGCATGCGGACAGATCGTATTCTTTGCCGACGACGCAGAAAAATGGCATGAGGCTGGTCGACGCGTCATAATGGTGCGCATCGAGACAAGTCCTGAAGACCTTGCAGGTATGGCTGCCGCAGAGGGTATTGTAACCGCACGTGGCGGTATGACATCACACGCAGCCGTTGTGGCCCGAGGTATGGGTAAATGCTGTGTTTCAGGTGCCGGTGCGTTGAACGTTGACTATAAGGCAAGAACTGTAGAAATCGACGGTGTCACACTCAAGGAGGGCGACTACATCTCGCTCAACGGTTCTACAGGTGAAATATATTTCGGCGAGGTGAAGACAAAGCCAGCAGAGGTGACAGGTGATTTCGCCGACCTCATGAAGCTTTGCGACAAATATACGAGACTCGTGGTTCGTACCAATGCAGACACACCACACGACGCCCAGGTTGCACGCAACTTCGGAGCCGTAGGTATCGGACTATGCCGTACAGAACACATGTTCTTCGACAACGAGAAGATCAAGGCAATGCGTGAAATGATTCTCTCCGACACAGTAGAAGGACGCAAGAAGGCGCTCGAGAAGCTGCTGCCTTATCAGACTAAGGACTTCTACGGAATCCTCAAGGCCATGGACGGATGCCCTGTAAACATCCGCTTGCTCGACCCACCATTGCATGAGTTCGTGCCACACGATCTCGCAGGTCAGCAGACAATGGCAGAGGAGATGGGTCTTACCGTAGCAGAGATTCAGAAGCGCGTTGACAGCCTGAGCGAGCATAACCCTATGCTCGGACACCGCGGCTGCCGTCTCGGAAACACATATCCAGAGATCACAGAGATGCAGACAAAAGCAATCCTCGGTGCTGCCGTGCAGCTGAAGAAGGAAGGCTTCAATCCGGAGCCGGAAATCATGGTGCCGCTCATTGGTATCGTCAACGAGTTCGACATGCAGGAGCAAGTTATCCGCTCTACAGCCAATAAGATTTTCGAGGAGGCTGGTGTTGAAGTTGAATTCAAGGTCGGCACGATGATCGAAATTCCTCGTGCAGCCCTTACGGCTGGTTACATCGCAAAGAAGGCTGAATACTTTAGCTTCGGTACAAACGACCTTACTCAGATGACTTTCGGCTACAGCCGCGACGACATCGCAAGCTTCCTGCCAGTATATCTGGACAAGAAGATTCTGAACGTAGACCCATTCCAGGTGCTCGACCAGACAGGTGTCGGTCAGTTGATAGAGATGGCAGTCGACAATGGCCGTAAGACCCGTCCAAACCTTACATGCGGTATCTGCGGTGAGCATGGTGGTGAGCCTTCATCAGTCAAGTTCTGCCATAGAGTAGGTCTCAACTACGTAAGCTGCTCTCCATTCCGCGTGCCAATCGCACGTCTCGCAGCGGCGCAGGCTGCTGTGGAGGAATAATCCTAGAATGCTGAAAATTAGCGAATCGAGTAGGAGGTAAACACTAATCATAGGTGTTTATCTCCTACTTTCATGTTTACCGACCTCTCACACCACCGTACATGCGGTTCCGCATACGGCGGTTTCGTGCTTTTACACCTCACGGTGTGTGACAAGTTGTTTTCAGCCATCCCTTCGAGATACGTCACTTCTATTCTATCGTCGGATTCCGTCCTATCGTGTGAATAGAGAGTTCCTTTTCGGACATCTGACTACAAAAGACTCTCAAGGTAGCAGTCATTTACTATTGTATTGCACGATTCTGTCCTTCCCTTTAGGCAAACCCGTGCCTTGGGTACTATGACCTCTGCTGACTTCTCGCGACAAGCTATACTCCGTCATGGTACATCGAATACATCATCTTCACCATGCGTCCGCAAGACCTCCTCGGATAAGGGCATTGTCTTTCCATCTTATACCTACTTCATTTACACCAACCGTTCCGAATAGCTATGGGACTTTGATTTGTTTGGCAATCTTATCCACGGTCATATGCTTTATATGAAGTTTCTGTTCGTTAGGTCAGATGTTTGTCTTGGGCTTCCTTCAGATTCCACCTCGCGATGGACACCCTTGCCTTTGACTATGCAATTCCCGCTATTAGGGCTTGCCCGGGACTTTCACACGTTAGACAATGCTCATTCCGAGCGTACCAATACGAGGCAAGCACTTGAAAATCAGGTGCTTGCCTTTATTTATTCATTTGCTTTTATGTTTTGATTCTGAATTTTCTCATGTTGCCTTGGTTTTGATAGATGATCATAGATGTGGAAGGTTGTGCCGAGGCGGTCTGACAGGTTGCCGAACAGCTGCTTGTCGACTTGGAAGAGGAGCTTGGCTGATGGTATTGCCACGGATTTGCTGCCAACCGAGAGACCGACCCAATATCGGAGTCGATATTCAGATAATAATGATTGCCGTAGAATTCCTTAGACAGGAGTTTAGACATTTTATTTATTCCTCCGTATCTATTATTGATAATCACAATTATGTAAAATAACAAGTCGATAAAACCACTTTCCTCGTCAAGTTGTCTACTTGATGTCCATTTGTGAGCCTGACGGGCGTAAGCACCGCAATCGGAAATGTACTATGAGCCGGTCGGAAATCATGACAATACTCATCTGCTTTCATTTCAATACTTTCTGCAACTTCAAGCATTATTACTTCTTTTATGTCAAGGCGCACCTGCACGACTTGTTCCCAAAGCAGCTCTCATATAACCGCTTTGTTGAACTCGAGTCCAGAGTCGCGGTTGAGATGATGCTGTTCCTCCAACTGTTTTGCTTTGGCAGATGCACGGGTATAAGTTTCATTGACAGTACATGCATTCCTGTATGCCACAACAAGCGCATAACAAGGAATAAGGTGTTCCGTGGTTATGCAGAAAGAGGCAAAAGCACCATGGGATGGTATTTCGGTTTCAAGTTACACCTGATATGCAATGAGAGAGGTGAACTGCTTAACTTTATGCTTACGAAAGCGAATGTTGACGATAGAAACACAGATATTTTTAACAGATTGAGTGATAATGTGTTCGGAAAATTATTCGCAGACAAAGGATATATTTCGCATGGCTTGTTTGAGAGATTGTTTAACGACGGTATAGAAATTGTCACTGGCTTGAAATGCAATATGAAAAACAAGCTCATGCCATTGTATGACAAGATTCTGTTGCGCAAAAGATCTGTCATAGAAACCATCAATGACGAACTTAAGAATGTTGCACAACTTGTACATTCAAGACATTGTAGCGTGTTCAATTTCGTAATGAATGTCCTTTCTGTTTTGGCTGCGTATAGCTTCTTTGAAAAGAAGCCATCCATCAACATTGACTATTGCATAGAGAATGTTGACGGACAGCTTGTTGTTATAAAGTAAACTTCATTTGGACTTTACAATTCTGCATTTTGCCATCCATATTGTTTGGAGGGCAAATGTAATATGCACCTGTCGGAAATCTGGCATAACAAGAAAAACGACTGCCGCTTATCCCGAACTCAGGTATTTAGGAAAAAAAATCCTTGTTTATTTGCTTACTCGTCTCCTTGTAAACTTGAAAAAAATTCCATATCTTTGCATTTTAATCCGCGAACTGGAATTTCAGAGTTCTTCAGTACGAGAAATTGAAATTTGGAGTCTCATATATAAAATAAGGTGAGTTGAAAAGGAGAATCATCTTACTGATGTTTATTGTTTTCTGCGCGGCAGCCGGAGTCTTGGGGCGCGAAAGGAAAACAGATGTCGACAATCTCTTGCTTGACAGGATTTTCGACAAGGGCGACAGCTTGCTGCAATCCAGAACAGACACCTCTCTCTATATATATCACAATTTCAGAATCGACATAAAGAAGAGGAATTTCATTCTTAAACTCCTGCCGTCGATGTATCCCATAGCCAAAGGACGAAGGGAATATCAAGGAGAAAGACTGTTCAGACTAATTATGTCAAATAGAAAAATCAGAGACCTTCAGTCCGTGAGGTCAAGCGGCAACGTGCCACGCAACAAGGACGTGGTGTCGATGATGAAGATCCTGCTGCGGCCCAGAATCTACGGCGCCACGATATTCGACAGCTTCCTGCTCTCGCCGTTTGAGCGCACTAACAGGAGCTTATACAGATACAAGACGGAGCACAACAAGACCACGGGGCTGATGAGAGTGGCGTTCCGACCACGCTTCAAGAACATACAGCTTGTGGCAGGCTCAGCCAACGTGGACTCGGCGGGCTGCATACACGAAGTGGAATTCAGAGGCACGATCGACGTGATGAAGTTTAGAATCCGCATCCTCATGCAGAAAGACCATCCGCCCATGCCCCACAGCAGCAACGTGAGGACACAGATGCGCTTTATGGGCAACAAGGTGGTGTCGGCATACAACGTGCTCTACCATCTGGACCCTGCCGCCATAGACACGCTCATAGCCCGCAGAACGCAGAACGACCCTACCCCCGACAGTGCCACGACTAGGCGCAACCGGAGAGAGAGCAGCTTATGGAAAGACCTGGGCAACTATCTCATAGACAGACTGGGCGGCGATTTCGGAGGCAACATGAGGGGGAGCTTCAGAATGTCGCCCATAATAAACCCTCTCTATCTGGGCTACAGCAGCTACAAGGGAGTGACCTATCGCATAAAGCTCAACGGGAACCTAGATTTCAGCCCCAACGCAAGGCTCGGCATGGGTGCGAGGCTCGGATATTCATTCAAGCTCCGACAAGTGTATTTCAACATCCCGATGCGGCTCACACTCGGCAGGCGGCTGACCATAGAGACGGAATACGGAACGGGCAACCATATCTTCAATTCGGAAATCCTCACGCAGCTCAAGCATGAGTCGTACGACTCCATCAGATGGGAGAACCTGAGGCTCGACCTCTTCAAAGACATGTACTGGCGCCTGCGCACAAGTTTCCTCATCAACCCGAGGCTAAGGCTGGGTGCAGGATTCGCCTACCACAGGCGTACGGCGGTGGACCCGCAGGACTTCGCCGCAACGGGCAGGAAACCGAAGTATTACTCCTTCTCCCCCACCCTGCAGCTGGTATGGAGCCCGTGGCTGAATCGGGGCCCCGTACTGACCTACGACTATGAGCGGGGCATAAAGGGAGTGATACGGTCTGACATGAACTACGAGCGCATGGAAATAGACGCCTCGTGGAAAATACCCGTGATGAAACTCCGCGTACTATCGATGAAGATGGGATACGGAATATACACATCAAGAAGCAAGGGGGCCTACTTTCTGGACTACAGGAACTTCAGATACAATTCCATCCCAGAGGGATGGAACGACGACTGGACGGGGGAGTTCCAGCTACTGAACAAAAACTGGTATAACGCCTCGAAATACTACGTGAACAGCAATCTGACTTATGAGTCGCCCCTGCTGCTCGTGTCGAGAATACCATTCGTGGGAAAATTCATCGAGATGGAGAGGCTCTATTGCAACACACTCTTCACAGACAAGCTGCACCCCTATCTGGAGTGTGGCTACGGACTGACAAACCGTCTCTTCTCCATAGGGCTCTTCCTAGGGGTGAGCAACAAGCACTTCGAGGGCACTGGCATCAGAATGAGCATGGAGCTGTTCAGAGACTGGTGAATAAAAAAAAACGACAATAAAACCACACACATGAGTTCACTCACAGTTTACAAGGCAAGTGCCGGCAGCGGAAAGACATTCACGCTTGCCGTGGCATACATAAAGCTGCTCGTAGCCAATCCGGCAAGCTACAGAAACATCCTGGCCGTGACTTTCACAAACAAAGCCACAGAGGAGATGAAAACCAGAATACTGAGCCAGCTCTACGGAATATCACGAGGACTGGCCGAATCTGACGACTATCTGAAAAAGATAGCACTTGAGACACAGATGGCGGAAGACGACATCAGAAAAGCAGCCTCGGCAGCCCTCTCGCTCCTCATACACAACTACGACTATTTCCACGTGGAGACCATCGACACGTTCTTCCAGAGCGTGCTCAGGAACCTCGCGCGCGAACTGGACCTCTCGGCAAACCTCAGAGTGGAACTCAACGATACGGCGGTGGAAAACCAAGCAGTGGACCTCATGATAGAGGAACTCGACAGAAAGTCGCCCCTCTTCTCATGGATCGTGAGGTTCATAATGGAAAACATAGACAAAAACAACAGCTGGAACATCATCGGCTCGGTGAAGGATTTTGGACGGATGATATTCAACGACCAGTATCGCGAAATCGGGAAAGCAGTGAACGAAAAACTCTCCGACAGCAGATTCCTCACCTCCTACCGCACCAAGCTGCGAGCCGAAGAGATCGCCGCACGGGAAATTCTCAAGGAAACAAGCTCTGAATTCTTCAGGCTCATCGGCAAATACGGCATACAGGAAGAGGATTTCAAGGGCGGGCAGAGAAGCGGAATACAGAAATACTTCCACCGACTGGCCGAAGACGACCTCAGCGACAGGAATTTCATACCGAAGACCGTGGCAAACTGCATGGAAAGCGAAGAGAACTGGGTTGCGAAAACCAACAAAAACCGCGACCTCATAATACGGGCAGCACGCGAGAGCCTCATGCCCCTCCTCGAGAGGGCGGAAAAGGAAAGGACGACAGCCGCGACAATAGTGAACTCCGTGGCCGCCACGCTCAAGAACATCAACAACCTCAGACTGCTCAGAGACATAGAAAACAAGGTGAAGGAGATGAACGCCGAGGCAAACAGATTCCTGCTCAGCGACACGCAACACCTGCTGCGAATGATGATAAACGACTCCGACTCGCCATTCATCTTCGAGAAGATAGGAACACATCTCAACCACATCATGATAGACGAATTCCAGGACACGAGCGTAGTGCAATGGAACAACTTCAAGGTGCTGCTCGGCGAATGTCTGAGCCATGCCAAGACTACGCCCCCGGGAGTGACAGACAACCTCATAGTGGGAGACATAAAGCAGAGCATCTACAGATGGAGAGCCGGAGAATGGAGTCTGCTCAGCAATATCGCAGAAGCATTCCCCGGATACTCCGTTAACGTAGAATCGCTCGACACCAACTACCGTTCCGAGCAGAACATCATCCGCTTCAACAACGCATTCTTCCGCTCTGCCATAGCCGCCGAATTCGCCAACGAAAGCAATACAGACCAGAACAATGCGCAGCAGATAAACACAGCCTATGCCGACGTGGAGCAGAAGACGATAAAGAGAGAAGCCAAGGGACTCGTGAGCGTCAGGCTGCTGCCAGCCGAAGGCTACGAAGAAAACACGTTCGCCATACTGGCAGACACCATACACGAACTGCTGCAAAGAGGAGTGAGGCAGCGCGACATAGCTATACTGCTGCGCTCAAACAGATACATACCCATGCTGGCAAACTATTTCACGGAATGCCATCCCGACATAAACATCGTGAGCGATGAGGCTTTCAGACTCGACCACTCGGTCGCCGTGTGCTGCATCATAGATGCCCTGCGCTATCTGTATGGCGGAGACGACGTGCTCACGAGAGCCTGTCTGACAAAGAAATATTCGCTCGCCACAGGCAACGACACATTCTCCGGCAGTCAAATGACAAATATGAAAGACCAGGGCGACAATCTGCTGCCCGAGGAATATACCGCACACCAGGAAGAGCTGAAAGAACTGCCGCTCTTCGAGCTCTGCGAGGAGCTGCTCCATATCTTCAGGCTCGACCGCATGAAGGAGGACGGAGCATATATCTGCGCATTCTTCGACTATCTCAACGCATACATCAAAGACATGTCGGCAGACGTGGCGGGATTCCTCAGAGAGTGGGACGAAAACCTGCACTCGAGAACCATACAGACCGACGACATCGACGGACTCAGGATAATCAGCATACACAAGAGCAAGGGACTGGAATTCGACAACGTGATAATCCCGTTCTGCGACTGGAAGCTGGAACTATACGGAAACAATATCTGGTGTCATCCCGCCGTGGAGCCGTTCAGCCAGCTGCCCCTCATCCCCATCAGCTATTCACCCACACTCGCAAAGTCTATCTATGCCGACGACTACAAGTATGAGCACATGCAGAACACGATAGACAACCTCAACCTGCTCTACGTAGCTTTCACCCGACCGAAGAAGAATCTCTTTGTCGTCGGCAAGCGCAACGCGGCAGGAACACGCTCCATGCTCATAGAGCAGAGCCTGGTGGAAACGGCACAGTCACTAAAAGGAGCCACAATAGAAGGCAAGGACGACAACAGTACAGAACTCACGTTCACATACGGAGAATTCTGCCCTGGCAAGACTAAAGAGGAGGACAAGAAGTCGGGAAACGTGTTCCTGAAGCAGGACATCTCCGTGGCTGCCACCATAGAACACCACGAAATACCACTGGAGTTCAGACAAAGCAACAACAGCAAGAAATTCATACAGGAGAACAACGGAGAAGAACAGGAAGAAAACACGGAGCCGAAAGCCGACTATATCAGCACGGGAAACATACTGCACCAGATATTCTCTGGCATCAAGACGGCAGCCGACGTGGAATCCGAGCTCGACAGGTTTGAAGCAGAAGGAATACTCTATGGAGACAACCTGGACCGGGAGAAGCTGCAGAGCCTGCTCAACGGATACCTGACGGGAAACGAACTCGTGGCTGACTGGTTCTCGCCCCGATGGACGCTCTTCAACGAATGCACGATAATCTGCGAGGAAACCGACGAAAAGACCGGAAAGAAGGAAATCGTGGCACGACGACCCGACCGTGTGATGAAAGACGGCGACGAAGTGGTTGTGGTGGACTTCAAGTTCGGAAAGCCCAACGAAAAATATGCCACCCAGGTGAGACAATACATCGGATACCTCAGACAGATGGGCTACGCCAATGTGAGAGGATACATCTGGTATGTATTCAGGAAAGAAATAAAAGAGGTGGAAAAGTAAAAAACAATACATTGGAAAATATGAAAACATTCCTACAGATAGTAGCACAGGATATAATAAGAAAATACGGAAATGACCTGTCGCGCATAGCGATAATCTTCCCGAACAAAAGAGCCTCGCTATTTCTCAACGAAGAACTCTATAGATGTGCCGGCAAGCCCGTGTGGGCGCCAAACTACCTCACCATCAGCGAACTCTTCCGCAAGTATTCCAAGGCAGAAGTGGGAGACCCCATAAAGCTGGTCTGCGACCTGTATAAAAGCTTCGTCAAGATAACAGGCAAAGACGAGACGCTCGACCACTTCTACGACTGGGGTAGAATGCTCATAAGCGATTTCGACGACATAGACAAGAACATGGCTGATGCAGACAAGCTCTTTGCCAACGTGGCCGACATCCATGAATTCGACGACGCTTCTTATCTCACGGAAGAGCAGAAGGAGATTCTCAAAACCTTCTTCAGCAATTTCTCCGAAGACCACAACACAAGGCTGAAAGAACTCTTCCTATCGCTATGGACAAAGCTCAAGGACATATACAACGATTTCAGAGAAAGACTTGCCAGCCAAGGACTTGCATACGAGGGAATGCTGTATAGAGAAGTGATAGAAAATGGCGGAATAGAAAAAGAATTCGACAAATACATCTTCGTGGGATTCAACCTGCTGCAGAAAGTAGAACACCGACTCTTCCGACATTTCAAGGAAGAAGGCGCAGCCGAGTTCTATTGGGACTACGACGAGTTTTACTGCAACCCGAAACGCACAGCCTCAAGCCACAAGGAAGCGGGAAAATACATCTCAATGTATCTTTCGGAACTGGGAAACTCCCTGCCGCAGGAGGACTACGGGGCGGCTTACGACAACTTCTCAGCCGACAAGACAATATCATTCATAAAAGCCAAGACGGAGAACATACAGGCAAGATTCGTCAGCGAATGGCTGAGGCAAAACGGACGCTACAAGGACGGCAGGCGCACGGCAGTGGTGATGTGTGACGAAGGGCTGCTCACGGGCATAATGTATGCAATACCGGAAGAGGTGGAAAACATAAACATCACCACGGGCTACCCCCTATCGCAGGCCCCGGTGTCATCATTCGTGTCGCAGCTGCTCGACCTGCAGACCATCGGACTGAGGACCGACAACGGATTCAGAATCTCCTTCATCCGTAGTCTGCTCACACATCCATTCACCAAATATCTATCCGCAAAAGCCTCAGAACTGCTGAAGGAGCTACAGGTGAAGCGGATTCTATATCCGAAAAACGAAGAGCTTTGGGCAGACAACAGTCTCAAGGCGCTCTTCCTGCCGATGGACTCCAACCTGAAGCTCATGCAATGGCTACTGAACATACTGAAAAACATAGCCGGGAAAAATGAAGACGTGCTCTTCGTTGAGTCGGTATTCAATATGTACACGCTCATAAACAGGATAAAGGGACTCGTGGAGGTAGGCGAACTTGATGTGGACAGGATAACAATACAGAAGCTCCTCAAGCAGCATATCGCAGCCACATCGATACCATTCCACGGAGAACCGGCGATAGGAATACAGATAATGGGAGTGCTGGAAACGAGGAACCTGGACTTTGACCACGTGCTGCTGCTCTCATGCAATGAGGGGAACATGCCAAAGGGAATAAGGGATTCGTCATTCATCCCCTACTCCATACGAAAGGCCTACGGGCTGACAACGGTGGACAACAAGGTGGCCATCTATTCCTACTATTTCTACAGGCTGCTGCAGCGGGCGAAAGACATCACGATTGCATACAACACATCGACGGAAAACGGCAACAAAGGCGAAATGAGCCGCTTCATGCTCCAGCTCATGGTGGAGAGCAGACACGAGATAAACAGGCTCTCGCTGCATGTGGGACAAAGTTCGGTGGAGAAAATCGCCGTAAGGTATGAGAAGGACGACAACGTGATGAAAATCCTTTCAGCCTACGGCTCCCTCTCGCCAACGGCTCTCAACAGATACCTGCGATGCCCGATGCAGTTCTACTTCAACAACATAGCCGGAATAAGGGAGCCCGACGAGGACATAGAGGAACAGCTCACGAGCAGGGCGTTCGGAAACATATTCCATAATGTGCTCGAAGAAATATACAAGGACTTTGCCGGGAACGGCAAGATGATAACTTCTGAAGTGATAAAACAACTCTCTGAAACACAGAACATCGAGGCCGTGGTGGACAGGATGTTCCAGAAAGAGATGTTCGGAAGCGACGAACGGCTGTGGCGCAAGCTCCACTACAACGGAATGCAGCTCATCAGCCGCACGGTACTCATAAAATACGTGAAGCGGCTTCTCGACATCGATCTGGAACTGACGCCCTTCAGCATCGTGGCACTCGAAAAAGACATGTTCATGAATCTGGACGTGAATACCGACGAGGGAGTAAGGAAAGTGAAGGTGGGAGGAAGAATCGACCGCCTCGACATGGTGAACGACCCCAAGACGGGAAGGCAGACCATCAGAGTGATAGACTACAAGACGGGCGGAAGCGACATAAAGACTCCTGTAGCCACCATCGGAGAGATATTCTCTGCCGACGAAGCCGGCGGAAAGAAACACACAGACTATTATCTGCAGGCGATGCTCTACTCGATGATAGCCCGAAACGACAGGAAACTGAATCCCCAGGCGCTGCCAGTCAGTCCGGCACTAATATTCATCCAACGTGCATTCGGGGAGAACTACGACCCAGTGATCTCGCTGGGCAGACAGAGAATCAACGATGTGGAAGAATATCAGGCGGAGTTCGGAGAGGGGCTGAAAGCCCTTGTGGCAAACATATACGACAGGAAAGAAGCCTTCGCGCCTACCGCCAATCTGAAAATCTGTACATATTGCCCATACAAGCCCTTGTGCGGCAGATAGCGGAAAGGCTAAGACTCCAACCTTCACTTAGGTCGGAATCTTGCCCCCAACAGTAATTGATGCTCAATAGTAACCATCCCTCCCCGACAATCAGGACTCAAGGGTAACCGTCCATCCCCTATAAGGGGGAGACTGTCCGAAAACTATAGCCACGTAGGTTAGATTCGTTACCAGTCGTGTGATTTTGTTTGTTTTGTTATAGTTGTTTAACTCAGAATCGTCTTTATTCTCAAGTATTTTTCGTACCTTTATAGTAAATTAAGACGATAAGATATGGCATACAAGAAAGGTTCTGACAGGCGACAGAGGGTTCTTTTCCCAGACTGCATTGACGAGTATGTGGAGGCTGACGCTCCCGTAAGACTCTTTGATGCATTCGTTGACCGTCTCAAGATGGATGAACTGGGATTTATCCGCAGTACACCCGCTGAGACCGGCACTCCTGGTTACAATCCTCGCGATCTGCTCAAGCTATACATCTACGGTTACTTCTATCAGGTTCGCTCCTCACGCAAGCTTGCCCGTGAGTGCAAGTGTAACGTTGAGGTTATGTGGCTGCTCGGCAAACTGTCTCCAGACTTCCGCACCATCTCTGATTTCCGCAAGGATAACAAGGAGGCTATCACCAAAGTATATAAGGAGTTCAATAAGTTTTGCATGGGACTGAAGCTCTTTTCCAAGTCGTACATCTCCATTGACGGCAGTAAGTTCAAGGCTGTAAATGCCAAGGACAATAATCTTACGTTGAGCAAGCTCGATGACCGAATCAAGCGTCTTGACGAACACATCTCCAT
Organism: Prevotella pectinovora; assembly: GCF_041323955.1. Classification (NCBI taxonomy): domain Bacteria; kingdom Pseudomonadati; phylum Bacteroidota; class Bacteroidia; order Bacteroidales; family Prevotellaceae; genus Prevotella; species Prevotella pectinovora. Next base: position 1,026,990 of record NZ_JBGLIV010000001.1, on the reverse strand, counting down.
CTACATGGAGGAGCTTGACGCTTACGACCATGAAGAAGGACGCAAACTCTCAAAGGATGAGATTCAGCGCAAACTTGATGTATGCAAGGAGCGCAAGGAACGCTACGAGGGCTACCGAAATCAGCTTGAGGAGAGTGGCGAAAGCCAGATTTCTCTTACCGATACCGATTCCCGACTGATGAAAGCCAACGAGGGTTTCTGTGTAGGCTACAACGTGCAGACTGCTGTTGATGCCGAGAGCCACATGATAGCTGGTTTTCAGGTAACCAACAACCCTACTGACCACGGTCAGATAACCAACGTTGCTTCTGAGATAAAGGCTGATTACGATGTGCCAGTTCTTGAAACCACTGCAGACAAAGGCTACGAGTGTCCTGAGGATCATGCTGACGCACTGGCAAATGGTATCATACCTAACGTCATCCAGCGTGATGGTGGATGTACGGAGCAAGTCCAATTTGACTACAACGAAGCAACCATAACCGATGAACAGAAGGCAAGCACAAAGCCGGAAGACCTGAAAGCATGCTTGGAGGCAGGCGTAATACCTGATGTTTACGAAGGAATCCTGACCGATGCACAGACTGCTGAGGTCAAGGAATTCGCTACCGATGTTGTTGACTCCGCAGTACTGAAGATGACTCCCGAGCAGATGCGTGCCAAGGCTCTTGAAGGATACTTTGTAAGGGATGCCGAACGTAATCTTGTCTATTGCCCGCAGGGTGAAATCCTCAGACAGAAGTCAATCAAACGAAACGGCATGATACGCTACTGCAACAAACTGGCATGCAAGAAATGCAAATGCAAGTGTACTGCCCAGAGGTTCAAGGAGGTCGACTTTAATAAGGATACATTGATAAAGGCTACCGAAGCTAAGCGCAAGCAACTCAAGGAAGAGAACAAGGACAAACCGAAACCTCCCAGAACGAAGGTAGTGAAGAAAGTCGTACGCTATGTCCTTCACCTTGACCAGAATAAAATGGACAATCGCAAATGTCTCTCCGAGCATCCTTTCGGAACCATGAAGCGAACTCTTGGACAATACTATTTCTTACTCAAAGGCTTTGCCAAAGTCAGTGCTGAGATGGGCCTCTTCTGCCTATCTTACAACCTTCGTCGTGCCATAAGTCTCAGAGGTGTGCTAGCCCTTGTTGCTGCACTCCGATAAATTTATTTAGGGGAATCATATACCATCAAAAACACGCTCTAAGTATGCTCGTAGCGGCAATTTTTAGCCCTTATGACGAATTGTTTAACATAAACTGATTTTTTAAGATGAAAACTTATATGCCCTTAAATGGGCTCAGGTGGAGTCGCAATAGCGGCTCTGCCAACTGTGATATGCCTCAAAGTGCCGTTTTCGGACGGCCTGGGGGGGGAGGTTAGGTGGGGACTGAAGTAGTAGTAAGACCGTGGTTGCTCGTTTTTGGCAACTCTTGTGACCATTGGGAGTTATCCTGGCAATTAGAATTGCCGCAGATGGCTACTTGAGCAAAAAAATCATTCAAGATAGCTTATACTGCGATATTTTACGTAACTTTGCAAAAAAAATAGAAAGACAGACAGTTATATGAATGTTGTTATCAAGGAAACGGATATAATAAAGGCAGCCAACGAAGGCATGGACGAGTTCGTCAACCTGTTCTCAAATGCCATACTCGACAGCATCGGGGGAAGTCTCACGGCTGAAAACATGGCAGAGCTTTCGGCAGACCAAATCACGCTTCTGGCTTATATCTGGCTGAGAGACGAAGTGATGGACGGAGGATTCGTGCAGCTCATACACAACGGCTACGGACCATTCATCTTCGACAACCCATTCGCAAGGGCGATGAAACAATGGGGACTTCGGGATTTCTCAAAATTACTGTATTCGGCAAGAAAACTATACAATGAAAACAAGGAGGAAATAGAAAGAGAATGCAGCGATGAGGAGTTCATGGCTCTGTTTGAAAGATTCCCTGACTTTGATGATTTCGACGACACGTTCGTGGAAAACGAAGAGGAATGGACTTCAGAAATCGCCCATTACATCGATGGACACATCGATGAATTCGCAAAAATCGAACAGTAAAAGCATCCATATTGTCTGTAGTCTTGACAACACACTTATTATTTCAGTCCAGACTGTAGTCTTGGCTGAATATAGTCTTGACGACATAATGAATTAGAAGAAAAACGTTTTATGAATAAAGAACAGGAATTGTTGAGAAAGAAAAGTCCTGTGAGCATACGCAACAAAAAGGCTTCTTTCGAATATTTCTTCGTAGACACATACACGGCAGGAATAGTGCTGACAGGAACGGAGATAAAGTCCATACGCATGGGCAAGGCTTCGCTCGTGGATACATTCTGCTATATACACAACGGGGAAATATGGGTGAAAGGAATGAATATATCGCCTTATTTCTATGGCTCTTACAACAATCATGAGAGCAAGCGCGACAGGAAACTTCTCTTGAACAAAAAAGAAATCCACAATCTGCAGGAAGACACAAAGCAGGTGGGCTTCACCATCATACCGACGCTCCTCTTCATCGACGACCATGGAAGGGCTAAGCTCGACATAGCCCTATGCCGCGGAAAGAAAGAATTTGACAAGCGTCAGACTCTCAAAGAGAAAGAAGACAGAAGAGAAATGGACAGGGCAAGGAAAAGATTCTGACAAATGTAGAAAGATATTTTGTCGGATGCAAGAGAAAATCCCTTTGATATGAAAATAAAGAATATAATGTTTGACTTGGGTGGCGTGATAATGACCATCGACCAGCCAAGTGCAGTAAAGAGATTCAAGGAAATAGGACTGGAGGACGCAGATCGGCGCCTTGACCCCTATACCCAGAGCGGAATATTCGGAGACCTGGAAGAAGGAAAGATCACGGCTGACGAATTTATCCGCGAACTCAGCAAGCTCTGCCACAGGCGACTGACTTTTGATGAATGCAAATACGCATGGAGAGGATACACGAAAGAGGTGTCTCTCAGAAACATAAAAGTCCTGGACAAACTTAAAAGCATGGGCTACAGACTGATTCTCATCTCTAACACAAATCCTTTCATGATGAGCTGGGGGATGAGCGACGGCTTCTCTGGCGACGGACGAAGCATAGCTGATTTCTTCGATTCTCTATACATGAGCTTCAAGATGAAGATGATGAAGCCGAACAGGAAAATGTTTGAGGAAATCATTTCTAAAGAAAGTATTCTGCCAGAGGAAACTCTCTTCGTTGACGACGGACCGGCAAATATAGAAATGGGAAAGAATCTGGGATTCAAGACGTTCTGCCCCCAAAACGGAGAGGATTGGACGAAGGAGCTCCTTGACGCCCTTGAAGCTCTGAACGCAAGATAGAAGATCAAAACTTAATATATCATGTTTAAGAAGAAAAGAAGATGGCATTGTCTGTCAGGACAAGAGCCAACTGAGCTTGACAAGAAGGTAATGTATTGGGAAAACAAAGGTAAAGAGGTTCCGACACGTGACCTCATCCGAACTCCCGAAGAAATAGAAGGAATAAAGCGTAGCGGCATCGTCAACACAGGAGTGCTCGACGAAGTGGCAAAACAGATACATGCCGGCATGAACACTCTGGAGATTGACAAAATCTGCTATGACTATTGCGTAGACCATGGCGCAACTCCAGCATGCCTCAATTATGAAGGTTACCCCAAAAGCGTGTGTACGAGCATCAATGAAGTGGTGTGCCACGGAATACCTAAGGAGGAGGATGTCTTGCAGGAGGGCGACATCGTCAACGTTGACTTCACCACAATACTTGACGGATATTTCGCCGACGCCTCACGAATGTTCATTATCGGCAAGACTACTCCTGAGAAGGAGCAGCTCGTGAGAGTGGCAAAGGAATGCCTCGAAATTGGAGCTGAAGCGGCAAAGCCGTATTCTTTCGTCGGAGATATAGGTCACGCAATACAGAAACATGCTGAGAAATACCACTACGGTGTGGTAAGAGACTTGTGTGGACACGGTGTGGGACTGAAATTCCACGAAGAGCCTGAGGTACTGCATTTCGGACATCGTGGAACAGGAATGCTACTCGTGCCAGGCATGGTTTTCACCATCGAGCCGATGATCAATATGGGAACATGGCAGGTATTCATCGATGAAGACGATGAATATGGATGGGAAGTAATCACGGGTGACGAAAAACCGAGCGCACAATGGGAGCACACTTTTCTAATGACTGAACATGGAGTGGAGATTCTCACCCACTAAAGGCTGAGGCTTGAAAATTTCTGATTATGGAACAAAAGGATATATATATATTAGGAATAGAAAGCAGCTGCGACGATACTTCGGCTGCTGTCTTGAAAAACGGAGTGCTGCTGAGCAATGTCACGGCTTCGCAAGACGTGCACATGGCATATGGCGGCGTTGTTCCTGAACTTGCGTCGAGAGCACATCAGCAAAACGTCGTGCCCGTGGTTGACCAGGCTATAAAAAGAGCCGGTATAACCAAAGAACAACTGTCGGCTGTGGCTTTCACAAGAGGTCCGGGCCTTATGGGCTCGCTGCTCGTGGGCGTAAGTTTTGCCAAAGGCTTCGCACGCTCGTTGGGCATTCCGCTAATCGACGTGAACCATCTCCAGGGTCATGTCATGGCTCACTTCATAAAAGAAAGCGATGACGACAACTCTGCTCCCCCACTCCCGTTCTTATGTCTGCTCGTAAGCGGCGGAAACTCACAGATAGTCAAGGTGAACTCATACAAGGACATGGAGCTACTGGGACAGACTATCGACGATGCTGCCGGCGAAGCAATAGACAAATGCTCAAAGGTGATGGGACTCGGATATCCGGGCGGTCCTATCATAGACAAGCTGGCACGCAAGGGAAACCCCTTGGCATATAAGTTCGCTGAGCCTCATATAGCCAATCTGGACTACAGCTTCAGCGGACTCAAGACTTCTTTCCTCTATAGTCTACGTGAATGGATAAAGGACGATCCGGAATTCATCGAACATCACAAGGAGGACATCGCGGCAAGTCTTGAGCATACGATAGTGGACATCTTGATGAAGAAACTTCGTCTAGCCGTGAAGCAGACGGGCATAAAGCACGTGGCTGTGGCAGGAGGCGTGAGTGCGAACAACGGACTGCGGAATGCTTTCAAAGACCATGCGAAACGTTATCATTGGGATATCTACATTCCAAAGTTCAGCTATACAACCGACAATGCGGCCATGATAGCCATAACGGGATATTATAAATATATGGACAAGGAATTCTGTCCGATAGACGCTCCGGCGTTTTCTAAAGTAACGTTCAAATAAAACAAAATCAAACACAATGGGTTTCGAAAACAAAATACTTAGTAGAGAGATCAGCCAACTGATATGGGAAAACGGCAAAACCCTCGGCACTGCTGAGAGTTGCACCGGCGGACGTATCGCAGAGTCTATCATCGCCATGCCAGGTGCTTCCAATTATTTCAAGGGGGGGATCGTTTCCTATACCAATGAGATAAAGGAGAGAATCCTCGGCATCAGCCACAATCTTCTGGAAGAGAAGACTGCCGTATGCGAGGATGTAGCGATAGAGATGGTGAAAGGCGCCATAAAGGTTCTTGATGTTGACTATGCCATTTCGGCAACCGGTTTTGCCGGTCCTGGCGGAGGCACGGGCGATATTCCGGTGGGTACGATCTGGCTTGCCTGCGGCAACAAGGATGATATCGTGACAATGAAGCTGGAAGACGACTTCGGCAGAGACATAAATCTTGCAAATGCCACGACAAAGGCTCTTCAGATGTTTCTGCAATATCTGCTCGACCGAAGCGAAAAAAGCGATGATGACGGCGAACCGACTCCGACATTTGGAGTTGTGGAATGATTAAGAAACTATCATCAAAGTCATACAATCGAGTAGGAGGAAAACGAAGCAGTTTTCTTCCTACTTTCGTTTTCCGACCTCTCACACCACCGTACGTGCGGTTCCGCATACGGCGGTTCCTATTTTGGATACCATTCGAGATATGCCTCCATTAAAGTAGCATACCCTGCGGAGCGTAGTTTATTGTTATCTATCGCCCTTTTTAGAACAGGGCTGTCAGCTATTCGCCAATAGCCCTTGCGAGTATTACCCCATTCGTATGCTTGGTATTTATTAATGCCACATCTGATGAGGTTTGCCACTTTTGTCTTGACTTTCTTCCAAGCTTTCCATATACACATGCGTATTCGACGTCTTAACCATTCATCAGTATCAAGTAAGAGACGTTTCATATTAGCAAGATGATAATAGCCGACCCACCCTCTTATGTATTCTTTCAGCTTTTGCTTTCTCTTGGCGTATCCCCATCCGTTGCTGCGACTTGTCAATTCTTTCAACCTTGATTTCATCTTGGCTTTGGACTTTGGGTGCACTGTGAGTTGGCATTTGCCCTTCATCACATAAAAGGAGTAGCCGAGGTATTTCACTCCGCGCACATACGACACTACGGTCTTTTCCTTGTTGACTTTGAGATATAGAGTATTCTCTATAAATCGGGTTATAGACTCCTTCACTCGCATTGCTGCCCTCTTGGACTTACAAAATATCATCGAGTCATCTGCATAGCGTACAAAGGGAAGCCCTCTGCGTTCAAGTTCTTTATCCAATTCATTGAGCATGATGTTGCTCAACAACGGACTTAGCGGTCCTCCTTGGGGAGTTCCTTCCTCACTCGCTTCAAACAAGCCTTTGTTCATTACACCACTTCGGAGATATTTGTGTATAAGACTGACAACTCTGCCGTCTTTTATCGTACGGCTGAGGATTTCTATGAGCTTGCTATGGCTCACGGTGTCGAAGAAGCGTTCAAGGTCAAGGTCTACTACATAGGTGTAGCCCTCGTTGATTATCCTTTGCGCTCCACGCAGTGCATCATGGCATCCTCTTCTCGGTCGGAAGCCGTAGCTTGTCTTGGAGAATTGGTTCTCATAGATGGGAGTCAGTACTTGGTTGATGGCTTGTTGCACCACACGGTCTACTACTGTAGGTATTCCCAACAGGCGCATCTTGCCGTTGTCTTTGGGTATTTCTACCCTTTTCACTGGGTTCGGACGGTAAGAGCCGTCCATCAAGGAACGGATGAGCACATCCTTGTTGGTCATGAGCCATGGGAGCAACTGCTCGCATGACATCTTGTCGATACCACCACAGCCTTTGTTTCTCATAACAGCCTTGTAGGCTCGGTTGAGATTGGAAGGACTGAGGATTTGCTCGAAAAGGTGCTCCTTGTCGAATGGTACTTCCACGATGTTGTCTTCACACATCCACATGAAGGTCTGCACTCCCCCATACCATTCGGTTTCCGACCTATCTCTTTGGGGGCAGCCATTAACTTGGGATAATGTTTTCTGCATTCTTTCCTTCATGAGGTATGTTTCAATTACTATCGTTTAATTGTTAGGTTCAGCCCTTCGTGCAACGTTATCGACTATTGCACTACTATGGCGTCTGCTGACTTCTCACGGTAAGCTTTACTCCGCTTCTTTCGTAAAAAAGACTATTTGAAGCGTCCGTGAGACCTCCTCGGATAAGGGCATTGTCTTTCCATCTTATACCCACTTCATTTACACCGACCGTTCCGAATAGCTATGGGGCTTTGGTCTGTGTTGCAACCTTACCCACGGTCATATGCCTTGTATGAAGTTTCTGTACGTTAGGTCAGATGTTTGCCACCGGCTTCTTTCAGATTTCACCTCACGATGAACACCCTTGCCTTTGGCTATGTAATTCCCGCTATTAAGGCTTACTCGGGACTTGCACCCGTTAGACAATGCTCGTGCCGAGCATACAACATAAAGGGAGCCATATCAAAGAAAAATATTGATATGACTCCCTTTAACTATATTTTACTTGACAGGAATGATAATTCTTGCTTACAGCAGACAGACCGCTAACATCATTCCATGTCATTATATAAGATTTTCATCTTATTCTGTCGGCTGCACGGATAAGAGCCTCGTCTGCCTTTATGGCTTTGCGGGCCATGAATATCAATATCATTGAAACCAATGGCAGTACTGATACAAAACCGATTTTGAAGTCTGCATCCAACTCCCCTTTGAACATCCATGCGAAAACAGCATAAGCTATATACCATACGACTATGAGCAAATTGTTCCATCCGCAAAGCTTTATCTGCAATTTTCTGTTGTTAAACTTGAATATAGTGAAGAAGCTTGTAACAGTAGCCAGGAGCAATATGCAGAAGAGAGGACATACAGTATAGCTTACGCTTCCGTTGCCGTATTGAATCCACAGATTATACATTGCCGTATCCACTCCAAGATTCTTGGGATGAAATACTCCTATGGGAAGACACAAGCATACAATCGTCAGAATAGCCGCTACCAAGAGGAAAACGGACTGTTTGCGCTGTATCATATTTAGTTGTTGTCTTTTGATGGGTCGCGCCAATAAATCTTTCCCTCAACGAATTCCTGGGTAGCAAGCAATGTTGGCTTTGGAAGTTTCTCGTAATAACGGGAAATCTCTATCTGCTCACGGTTCTCGAATACTTCCTCAAGGCTGTCATTGTAGGAAGCAAACTCTGCCAGCTTCTTGCTGAGATCCTGCTTGATCTCAATTGAAATCTGGTTGGCACGTTTGCCGATGATGGCTACACTCTCGTAAATATTATCGGTCTCATCGCAAAGATCCATAATATTGCGCGTAACGGTATTTACCGGTGCTTTTGACTTTTTGTAATCCATTCTTTAAAATTATTATTATTGTTTTCTGTTTTTATTCTCAAGATGGCAAGACCACTTGCTCGAAATGGAGGCCGTACCGATTGCTAGTCTTTAACGTATTTCTTGCAGATATTGATGTATTTCTCAGCCAGGCTGCGGCTCTTGGAGTCTGGATATTCGTTAATGAATCCATAGCATTCATCCTCTGCGTCTCTATAGCGGTCGATGCGTTTTGACTCTACGCTCTGTTCTGCCAACTCGAACTTACTCTTAACGATAAGCAACGCGAAGTCTTCTCTCAGTTCGCTGTACGGATAGTCGTTCAGCGCATTCTGCGCTGTGATGATACATGCCTGATAATTGCTGCCTCCGTTAGTGCAGTTGCCGAAATATGTTCCGAGATTATAATACAGCTGTGCGGAATATAATTCTTTCTTTACCAACTTATCCTGCAACTGGAAGAGTCTGCCCTGCGCTTTGTCTTTCATCCTGGCATCCTGAAACAAATCCATATAATCCTGAAAGGCCGATATGGCTGATACCGTCTGAGACTGGTCAAGACGAGGTTCCGGAGTGCACATATACAGACTTTCGCCGATGTAGTAAGAAGCAAGTTCTGCATACATGCCCTTAGGATACGACTTGTAATACTTCTTGAAATATTCAGCAGCGGTTTCATAGTCTTTGTCCTTGAACTCAGCCATTGCCAACATGAAGAGAGACTCCTCAGCATTGTCTGTACCCTTCTGTATTGTCACAAGCTCCCGCAGAAGTGTCGTGGCCTTGACATATTTGCCACGAGCATAGCACTCCTTGGCATACTCGTATTTCAAATCGTTGTCTGTCGACTTATATATCTGGTTGAATTGGTTCACGCAACTCGTGAAAAGGAGCATCGCTCCGGCCATTACGACGATTATCTTTTTCATATAAGCAAATTAATTCGAGTTGCAAAAATACACATAATAATTTATACTTCAAAATATTAGCTTTCGATTTACCTGAAATATCCGCATTTTTAGCCGTTTATTCGATTTTTTACAATTCCTTAAACACAAAACGGCGATTAGGGCTTGCTTGTATTTTGTTTTTTAGAAGAGTGGATTTTGTTTGGCTTTTAAACCAGACACGAATAAACCGCAATGCAATGAGGACATTTACAATCAACAGTATTACGTATAAGAAAACGCTTGTCTACATGGCAAGAACTATAGGAATACAACCATGGAAGCGGCAAGTTGCAACTGCGAATACGGCTTTTCCTTGATATTCCCAAAAAGTTAATTCTCCATCTCCTTTGTGGCTTATGATAAAATGAGTACTTTTGCAATTCGGACATGTTCTTCGCCTTTTGAAGTCATGCTTAACAACATAAGGAAGAATCATTAAACGATGGATAAATTCACTCTCACTTCTAAATACCAGCCAACTGGTGACCAGCCTGAAGCAATCCGCCAGCTCACCGACGGATTGAATAATGGAGACAAGGCACAGGTGCTGCTTGGCGTAACGGGTTCAGGTAAGACATTTACAGTAGCAAACGTAATTGCCAACGTGAACCGCCCTACTCTTGTGCTTAGCCATAACAAGACATTGGCTGCACAGTTGTATGAAGAGATGAAAGGATTCTTCCCGGAAAATGCCGTGGAATATTATGTTTCATATTATGATTATTACCAGCCAGAAGCATATCTTCCGCAGACAGATACATATATAGAGAAAGACCTTGCCATCAATGAAGAGATAGACAAGCTGAGGCTGTCTGCCGTGTCTGCGTTGCTCTCTGGAAGAAAGGATGTCATTGTAGTGTCTTCCGTTTCATGCATTTACGGTATGGGTGGTCCTGCTGCCATGGCGCAAAGCGTGATAACGGTCAAACGAGGACAGGTTCTTTCGCGCAACATGTTCCTTCGCCGTCTTGTAGACTCGCTTTATGTGAGGAACGACTTGGAGCTGCAGCGTGGCAATTTCAGGGTTAAAGGCGACACAGTGGACATATTCATGGCATATAGCGACAACGTGTTGCGCGTTACGTTCTGGGATGACGAAATCGATTCCATCGAGGAAGTTGACTCTGTAACGTTCCACAAACTTGCATCATTCAACGAGTATCAGATTTATCCAGCCAATCTGTTCATTACTTCAAAGGAACAGACTCAGGAAGCCATCAGCGAAATATCCAAAGATCTTGACGAACGCATTGAATTCTTTAACGAAATTGGCGACAACATTAAGGCCCAGAGAATTAAAGAGCGTGTAGAATATGATATTGAGATGATAAAAGAGCTTGGACATTGTTCTGGAATAGAGAATTATTCAAGGTATTTTGACGGACGCTCGGCAGGTGACAAGCCTTATTGTCTTTTGGACTTCTTCCCTAAAGATTATCTCATGGTCATTGACGAAAGCCACGTCAGCGTGCCTCAAATAAGAGCAATGTATGGTGGCGACAGGGCACGCAAGCAGAATCTCGTGGAGTTTGGCTTCAGACTACCTGCCGCATTCGACAACCGTCCTCTGAAGTTTGAGGAATTTCAAGAAATGACAAATCAGGTGATTTACGTATCTGCCACTCCCGCAGACTTTGAACTGCAGGAAGCAGAAGGTGTCGTAGTGGAACAGGTGATACGCCCTACAGGACTGTTGGATCCGGAGATTGAAGTGAGGCCAAGCGAGAATCAGATTGACGACCTGATGAACGAAATACTGATACGTTGCGAAAAAGATGAGCGTGTGCTGGTGACCACTCTGACAAAGCGTATGGCGGAAGAGCTGACTGAATATCTTTTGAACCATGAAGTGAGGGCAAATTATATACATAGCGACGTGGCAACTCTTGACCGTGTGAAGATAATGAATGATTTGCGGGCCGGTCTCTTCGATGTCCTGGTTGGTGTGAACCTTTTGCGCGAAGGACTTGATCTGCCGGAAGTGTCATTGGTTGCCATTCTCGATGCTGACAAAGAAGGGTTTCTGCGTTCTCATCGCTCGTTGACACAGACTGCGGGTCGTGCTGCACGAAATGTTAATGGCAAAGTCATCATGTATGCTGACACCATCACAGAAAGCATGCAATTGACAATCGACGAGACGGAACGTCGCAGAATGAAACAAATGGCGTATAACAAGGAACATCATCTCACGCCAAAGAAAATCGAGAAGGAAATCAAGACAAGCGCCCTGGGAGTCCAACGCAATGGCTCTAATGAAATGGAAACAAAGGTTGGACACAAGACCACCACGTACGCTCCATACGTTGAAAAAGATTCGTTGGCATTTGCAGCTGATCCTATAATGATGAAGATGAGCAAGGCTGAAATCGAGACAAGCATTGCCGACACTACGGAATTGATGAAGAAGGCTGCAAAGAATCTTGACTTCATTCAGGCTGCGCAATACAGAGATGAGATATTGCGCATGGAGAAATTATTGGATGAGAAGCGATAAACCATCATATTGGCGCCTAATCAGACAATTTGTCGATTTCCTCAATATCGATGTATCCTTGCATTACTGCATAAACCGTGAGTGCGCCCACACTTTTGCGCTTCAGCTTTTCCGTGATGTTCTTTCTGTGGGTAATTACAGTAGACAGGCTGATGCACAGCTTGTCAGCGATTTCCTTGTTGATATACCCACGCACAATATGAGTCAGGACCTCTATTTCCCTTGGAGACAAACCCTTTGACATTTCTTTTGCGGTGTGTTCAGGAAACTTGTTGCCATGTGCATGTGCACTCTGTTCAAGATGAAGCAGAGATTTTACGAGTTCACTTTCTGATACATTCACGTTAACGCTGTGGAATTTTTCCACTACCAGACTTGGTTCATTGGTGGATGTCAACACAATAGTCTTTTTCTTGTTATCTCTGAAGAACTGCAGGTTTGTGAACAATATGTGTTCGGTCACGAAGAAGTGATAGTACAATTGCATGTCATTTGTTTCCAATTCAGAAAACGAGCGGAAACAATCAACAGTAATTTCTGGCATTATGTCCTTCAATAATGATCTCAATCCAATTGCCGCAAAAGTGTTTGAATCAATGATTGCGACCTGTGGCTGCTGTGGTAGTGTGGAATGTGCTGTATTCATCAATTAAACGTGTTGAACTAATAATTGTACATTGATTAAATTATGCATGATGCTATAAAATTGCATGACAACATATGGATAATTGCATGACGATAATGGATTGTAGCATGACACATAAGGATTGTAACATATGAAAACAACAAGCAGGAGATAGTCGTTATCTCCTGCTATTATTTATTTGCCATAACAGATTCTGCTGTCAGGTCAGCTTTATGAGAAGAATCCCAACAATGCTCCTGCTGCTACAGCAGAACCGATCACTCCTGCCACATTCGGTCCCATGGCATGCATGAGAAGGAAATTATGGCGGTCGTATTCAAGTCCCATGTTGTTTGAGATACGTGCACACATCGGAACGGCACTCACTCCGGCATTACCAATCAGCGGATTTATCTTCTTGTGCCTTGGCAGGAAGATGTTCATGAATTTCACGAAAAGAATACCCGTAGATGAAGCAATGATGAATGCGAAAGCACCAAGAAGGAATATGAATACCGTATTCATCGTCAAGAACTCACTCGCCTGTGTAGAGCATCCTACAGTCAGACCAAGGAGAACAACTACGACATCATTGAGAGCACTTCCCGCAGTCTTTGCCAATCGTGTGGTCTTGCCAGACTCTTTAAGAAGATTTCCGAAGAAGAGCATTCCGAGAAGCGGAAGACCTGACGGCACCATGAAAGTAGTGAGCAGCAATCCAATGATAGGGAACATGATTCTTTCCAACTGGCTTACCCTTCTTGCAGGCTGCATACGGATATGTCTTTCCTTCTTTGTGGTGAGAAGACGCATCAATGGAGGCTGGATAACAGGAACCAGCGCCATATATGAATACGCACATACAGCGATTGCTCCCATCAGGTTAGGACTGAGCTTGGAAGACAGGAAGATAGCCGTAGGACCATCTGCTCCTCCGATAATGGCTATGCCGGCAGCCTGGTTGGGTTCAAAGCCCAGAGCCAAGGCAATCATATAAGCTCCAAAGATTCCGAACTGGGCAGCAGCACCTATAAGGATAAGCTTAGGGTTGCTGATAAGTGCAGAGAAATCTGTCATCGCTCCGATACCCAAAAACACGAGTGGTGGATACCATCCCTGACGCACGCCCTGATAGAATATGTTGAGTACGGAGTTGTCTTCATACAATCCTATCTCAAGTCCGGCATCTGCACGGAAAGGTATGTTACCCAAAACTATACCTAAGCCTATAGGCACCAACAGCAACGGTTCGAAATCCTTCTTGATTGCCAACCAGATGAAGAAGATTCCAACAACGATCATGATGATGTTTCCCACTGTGGCATTGGCAAAACCAGTAAAGGAAAGGAATTCATTAAAGTTGGAAACTATGAAATCTATAATGTTCATAATGTTCTATTCTATATTTTATAATAACTCGAACTATCTTGAACCTTTATCAGGCGATTGTTATCAAAGCGTCACCTTCCATAACGGTATCGCCCTCTTTCACGAGAACAGAGCTAACGGTACCAGACACCTCAGCCTCTATGTTGTTCTGCATCTTCATTGCCTCAAGAATGATGACAGCATCACCGGCTTTAACGGTGTCACCCACTTTCACCTTCACTTCCGTGATAGTTCCTGGCAATGGTGCTCCGACCTTCGTTCCGGCTCCTGCCGCCGGCTTGGCTGCAACAGGTGCCGGAGCCGGAGAAGCGGCTGCTGCAGGTGCTACACTTGCAACCGGTTTCTTCACAGCTATTGGATGCTTAGGCATTGTCGAGGCATGGATAGGCTCTTTCAGCTCCACCTCAAACTCGATGCCATTGACCTTGACTTTTGCGATATTGCCTTCCACTTCAACGATTTCTACATCGTAATCTACACCTTGTACTTTATATTGATATTTGTTCATGATTTTTTATGCTGTTATTAAATTGTACAATCATTAAAAATGTTTCTCTTCGATATGGGCATTCCACATAGTGCTATGCGGCTTGATGGTAATGATATTGCTTTCATTGTCATGCACATCATCCAGATATTGCTTGAGAGCCATTGATATCACGGCAATATAGACCTCTTTATCAATACCCGACGACTGCAGACCGTCCTTCAATATCACTTTTGTCTTGTGTCCAGTCTCTGCGATCACCTCTCCGGCAGCTACGGCAGCCTTTACAGGCTGTATGTTCTTTGCCTTCTTGATGGTCTGCTTGTGAGACATGAATATACCCAAAACACGGAAGAAAACATAAAGCAAGGCAAGGCAAGAGAATACGATTCCCATTGACAGGATGGCAATGCCAAATCCGTATGGATCTTCTCGTTTCAGTTTAGCCACTTTTGATTCACCTTCTTTCAACAAGTTGTTCGTACCAGGAGTCACTTCTGCCGGGCTTTTGATTTCCCATTTCACAGAGCCGTCCTTTTCTCTGGCAAATGAGCAATCATCCTTCAGAGCAGGTACGCTGACTGAATCAATCAGGTCAACAGCATTACCGTCATAGATGGCAATCCACATCGGCTCGTTTGGCATAGCCTTCTCGCCGATATAGAAAGAACCTTCGGCTCTATGTGAATCAAGATAGAACACAACATGAGTCCTGGCGGTAAGCAAAGTGCGGTCATCTCCACTTGGAATAATGCTCATCATCGAAATCCTCTGTGGAACAGTCAACGACTTGTCCAACACTTTCCTGTCCGTAGTGATATACATGCCACGGATGTTGTAGGAAGAGTATGCGATGTTTGAAAGCTCTACCCAAGGCTTGTGCCTTCCATACTCATCTGTGATACTTGCTTTATTACTCGTCATCACCTCGTTGATCTTGATGTTTCTGGCACCTTGACCATATGCGGATAATAATGTAGTAAGTGCAGCAAAGAGAATTAAACTGAACTTTTTCATACGAATTATATAAGTTATTTATATGCAATCATCGCTACAGACCGCAGAAGAACAACACAATGATCTGTGCGGTAAATATTCTAAGGAACATACTCAGCGGATAGACTGTTGAATATCCTACAGCTGGTGCTTCCTTTGAGCATAATGAGTTGGCATATGCCAATGCTGGTGGATCGGTACATGTACCAGCCAGCATACCCATGATAGTGAAATAGTTGAACTTGTATTTCATTCTTGCTATCGTTCCGATTACCAATATTGGTATGATGGTGATGAGGAAACCGGTGAATACATATTTCAGACCGTCTCCCTGTGCTACAGTGTCCCAGAAACTGTTACCTGCTTTTACACCTACACTCGCCAGGAACAAAACCAGTCCTATTTCTCTCAACATCATATTGGCACTTGTCGTGGTATACGTTACAAGATGGAACTTGTATCCATATCTACCGATGAGGATGGCTATGATAAGCGGTCCACCTGCGATACCAAGTTTGATAGGCACAGGAATGCCATGAATGGCAAAAGGCAGACTTCCGAAAATGATACCAAGGATAATTCCTACGAATATAGTCGCGATGTTAGGAGCCTCAAGACGCTTGATAGAGTTACCCATCACAGATGCCACCCTGTTGACTGCGTTCTCTGGTCCGACTGCCATGATTCTGTCGCCCACCTGAAGAGCAAGGCTTGGACTTGCGAAGATATCCATTCCCTGACGTGTCACTCTAGTCACGTTTACGCCATAGACACTTGGGAGATGCATCTGTCCCAAAGTCTTTCCGTTGATAGAAGAACGGGTAACGAGTATTCTCTTGCTTACCATAGGTTCATCCTGTTCATTCCAGTCAACTTCAATCTCCGGTCCGATGAAAGCGTTGATCGGCTCGGCATCATCCTCTGCACAAACGATGAAGAGCAAGTCTCCCATATGGAGTCTGCTTTCGCCTGTAGGAATCGTCACGTGGCCTTCATGAAGTATGCGTGTACATACAAAATCCCTGTTGAGGAATTCATGAACCTGTTCTACCGTGCGGTCTTCAAGATACGAGTTGGTGACCTTGAGGTGCATCATGTACGGTTTCACCGCTGTATTCTCAGCTTCCTCCTCTTCCAACTTCTTTTCTTCACTTTCAAGCTTCACCCTGCAGATATATCTGACGGCGATAGTAGCGCCAATAATACCGAGCACGCCAAGCGGGTATGCGCAGGCATATCCGTTTGCAATCTGAGGTACCTGTCCGGCAGGGAAGATTGTAGACAAAGCCTCATTGGCGGCACCAAGGCCAGGAGTGTTGGTCACGGCTCCATAGAGCGTTCCAACCATCATTGGCAGGTTGTTGTGGTCGCTTGTGTCGAAGAAAATGAAATAGCATGCGAACATAACTGCGATATTAAGCAGGATCATGCATGCAGACAGGGCGTTAAGCGTAACGCCACCTTTTCTGAAACTTTCTAAGAAACCAGGACCAACCTGAAGTCCAATCATGAACACGAACAAGATAAGTCCGAAATCCTGTATGAAAGACAGGATATTCGTAGGAGCTGTAAATCCGACATGGCCTGCGGCGATGCCTGCAAACAATACGAATGTCACTCCAAGTGAGATACCACCCAGCTTGATCTTGCCAAGATAAACACCAACAGCTATGACAATAGCGTATAGCAATGCTATATGCGCTATCGAGTCAGTTGTTGTGAATAAAGCTATTAGCCATTCCATCTCTTAGTAATTTAATTTTTCTCTTAGGTTTTAGATTAAAAAATGTTTTAAAAAATTATGTGCGCAAAGGTAATGAAAAAAAAGTGTTATTGCTAATTTTTATCAATTTGTTTTCGCTATATGCCAAAAAAGTAGGGATTGCAAACAATTTGCAACCCCCACTCTCTTTATTTTATGGTCAGTTCCCTATTCTTCAATGCCGTTTAGGTGTATGTCGAATATAGAACTGACATTATGTCAACCTATTGACAGTTCTGTCTGATTAAGCCTCTGTAGCGTCAGACCAATCCTCCTTAGACTTGCGGATATAGCTTTCGTAGCGGAGCTGGGCCATTCTCTGAGTAGCAGCGAAGAGTTCGTCAGCCTCGTTAGGATAAGCCTTCTTGACAGACATGAAGCGCACCTCATTCATCAGGTAATCCTGGAACAGACTCCAGTCCGGCTCCTTAGAGTCGAGTGTGAATGGATTCTTGCCCTCGTTTGCCAACTCTGGGTTGAAACGCCACAGATGCCAGTAACCGCATGCTACGGCACGAGCCTCCTCAGCCTGGCTGCGTCCCATACCACCCTTGATCTTCAGACCGTGGTTGATACATGGAGCATAAGCGATTATGAGTGATGGTCCAGGATAAGCCTCTGCCTCACGGATAGCCTTCAGACACTGAGCGTTGTCAGCACCCATGGCAACCTGAGCTACGTATACATAACCGTAAGTAGTAGCGATCATACCGAGGTCCTTCTTGCGGATTCTCTTTCCACGGGCAGCGAACTGTGCGATGGCGCCAAGTGGAGTAGCCTTAGAAGACTGACCACCGGTGTTAGAGTAAACCTCTGTATCGAGAACAAGCAGGTTCACATCCTCACCAGAAGCGATAACGTGGTCGAGACCACCGTAACCGATATCATAAGAAGCACCGTCACCACCGATGATCCACTGTGAACGCTTAACGAGATAGTGGTCGAGAGTCTTCAGCTCCTTGCAAACATCACAGCCAGCAGCAGCACCCTCCTCGATGAATGGCTTCAGCTTGGCGGCAGCAGCCTTAGAAGCTTCAACATCATCCTTGCCGGCAATCCACTCCTTGGCTGCAGCCTTGAAGTCGTCGGCAACCTTCTCGTTTGCGATAATCTCATTGAGAAGACCTTCAACACGCTCCTTCATCTTCTTGTTAGCCATCACCATACCGAGACCGAACTCGCAGAAGTCCTCGAACAGAGAGTTAGCGAATGCAGGACCCTGTCCCTTCTCGTTTGTTGTATATGGAGTAGATGGTACAGAAGCTGAATAGATTGAAGAGCAACCAGTAGCGTTAGCGATCATCTCGCGGTCACCGAAGAGCTGAGAAACCAACTTCACGTATGGAGTCTCACCACATCCTGAGCAAGCGCCAGAGAATTCGAACAATGGCTGTGCGAACTGTGAGTTCTTAGGATTAGACTTCACGTCTACGAGATCCTGCTTAGACTTCACGTTCTTAACCAGATAGCTCCAACCGGCAGCGAGGTCTATCATATCCTTTGCGTCTGGGTTGTAAGGAACCATCTTGAGAGCCTTGACAAGCTCACCAGTCTCCTTATCCTTCTTGCCAGGACATACGTCAACACAGTTGCCGCATCCCAGACAGTCGAGTGGAGATGGCTCGATAACGAAGTGCATACCCTTCATTGCTGCAGGAGCCTTCATCTCGATAGTGTTGCCGTTGAAGCCAGCCTTCTCCTCGTCAGTGAGCACGAATGGACGGATTGCAGCGTGAGGACAAACGAATGAACACTTGTTACACTGGATACAGTTCTCAGAGTTCCATACAGGTACGAATGCCTCTACACCACGCTTCTCATAAGCAGCAGTTCCGTTCTTCCATGTACCATCGGCAGTACCGTGGTTAACGAAGTCAGAAACCTTGAGCAGGTCACCAGCCTGTGCGTTGATAGGACGAACGAGTTCCTTAACGAATGCAGGTGCGTCATCCTTCTTCACTTCATCGTCTGGCAGGTTAGCCCATGCCGGATCAACGGTGAGCTGCTTGTACTCGTCACCGCGGTCAACAGCCTGGTAGTTCTTGTTCACAACGTCCTCACCCTTCTTGCCGTAAGACTTCACGATGAACTTCTTCATCTGCTCAACAGCGAGGTCTACAGGGATAACTCCTGTGATGCGGAAGAATGCGCTCTGCAGGATGGTGTTTGTACGGTTGCCGAGACCAATCTCCTGGGCGATCTTTGTAGCGTTGATTGTGTAAACGGTGATATTGTTCTGTGCGAAGTAACGCTTTACCTTGTTAGGCATGAAGTCAACAAGCTCCTGTCCGTCGAAGATTGTGTTCAGCAGGAATGTACCGTTCTTGCGGAGTCCACGTGTCACGTCATACATGTGGAGATATGCCTGTACGTGGCAAGCCACGAAGTTAGGAGTGTTCACCAGGTATGTAGAGCGGATTTCCTCGTCGCCGAAACGGAGGTGCGAGCATGTGAAACCACCAGACTTCTTAGAGTCATAAGAGAAGTATGCCTGGCAGTACTTGTCTGTATTGTCACCGATGATCTTCACAGAGTTCTTGTTAGCACCTACAGTACCGTCAGCACCGAGTCCGTAGAACTTAGCCTCGAAGAGGCCCTCGCCACCCATTGGGATTTCCTCAACGGCAGGAAGAGAAGTGAATGTAACATCATCAATGATACCCAGAGTGAAGTGATCCTTTGGCTCTGGCAAATTGAGGTTGTCGAATACAGAGATGATTCTGGCCGGAGTAGTGTCGCAGCCTCCGATACCGAAGCGTCCGCCAACAATTACAGGTCTGTTCTCTACGTTGTAGAATGCGTTCTTCACGTCGAGATACAATGGCTCTGCATCAGCTCCTGGCTCCTTTGTACGGTCGAGCACAGCAATCTTCTTGACTGTCTTAGGAACGGCAGCCAGCAAGTGCTTGTTGCTGAACGGACGGAAGAGGTGTACGCTTACCATACCTACCTTTTCGCCCTTCTTTGTCATATAGTCGATAGCCTCGCGAGCAGCCTCAGAACCAGAACCCATGAGGATGATCACGCGCTCAGCGTCCTCAGCTCCGTAGTAGTCGAAGATGTGGTGCTCACGACCTGTGATCTTTGTCATCTCGTTCATGTAGTGCTCTACGATTTCCGGCAACTTCTCATAAACATCGTTGCGAGACTCACAATGAGTGAAGAAAGTCTCAGGGTTCTCAGCTGTACCGCGTGTTACAGGGCGCTCAGGTGTGAGTGCGCGGTCGCGGAAACGCTTAACGTCAGCTGGGTCTACGAGCTTGGCAACATCCTCCTGGTCGAGGAGCTCTATCTTGTGGTACTCGTGTGATGTACGGAAACCGTCGAAGAAGTTTACGAAAGGAATTTCAGACTTCAGCGCTGCGAGATGAGGAACTGCCGAGAGGTCCATAACCTCCTGTACAGAACCAGAGCAGAACATGGCGAAACCTGTCTGGCGGCAAGCCATGACGTCCATGTGGTCACCGAAGATACACAACGACTGCGTAGCCAATGAACGTGCAGAAACATTGAATACGCATGGAAGCATCTCACCTGCGATCTTGTACATATTAGGGATCATGAGCAACAAGCCCTGTGAAGCTGTGTATGTGCTTGTAAGCACACCAGCCTGCAGTGAGCCGTGCACAGCACCAGCGGCACCACCCTCTGATTGCATTTCCTGTACGCTAACAGTCTGTCCCCAAATGTTCTTTCTGCCACGTGCAGACCATTCGTCAACATGCTCAGCCATTGGAGACGATGGTGTGATAGGATAAATGGCAGCTACCTCTGTAAACATATAGCTTACGTGAGCGGCAGCCTCGTTACCATCACAAGTGATAAACTTTTTTTCTTTTGCCATTTTAGTAAAATATTAATGTTAATGTATTTGTTGTTTACTTATTTAATTATTACACTTTAAATAAATAATATATTAGCCTCTTCTGTCAATACAGGAATCCGAGCAGCCACAGCGGCATTTGGTTCCCCTGTCCTATTTCCGTGTTGTATCTTGCGGAATACGTGTTCGCCGAGCCTCTCGACCTTGATGAATGTGTGGCGTCGGATATGGTGAAGTCGTATTTCTCGTCCACGATGAAATGTCCGTTCTTGTTTCCCTTGTTCACCACATGATCTTTCCACAACGCATTGATGAAGAAATTCTCCATCACAGCCTGCTTGTCGGCGATTATCGGATATATCGCATACATGAGGTTAGGGTTGTGCATCACCACCATCGGTGGTTTTTTCGGGAACTCCTGCCCCACCGGATACAATATGTTTATAAGTCTTGCGTCTGCCAGATATTTGATGTAGTTCATCACGGTGGCACGGCTTGTCTCTATGTCGATTGCCAATTGGCTTATGTTCGGGGCTTTCGTTCCGTTCACAGCCAGGAGATAGAACAGCTTCTTTATCTTGGCAAGATATTTGAGTTCGATTTGCTTTATGAACAGTATGTCCACCTCCGTCATCATGTTCATCGTCTTGAGCAGGTTTTCCGAATAGTTCCTGTGCTCGCGATAGAACGTATAGAACCCGTGGTGAACGTAATCCTGGAAATACTTCAGCGGCGAAACGTATGGCAGGATTTTCCTGACAAGCTTCTCGTGGTTTTCCACTATGTCGTCAAGCGTGAAAGGTTCGAAGTTGTTTCCCGTCTGCAGGTTGATGAATTCTCTGAACGAGAACCCTCTCAGGTTGTAGCTCTTCACGATGCCGCTGAGCTCGTAGTTCTCATCCTTGAGCCGCATCACGCTGCTACCGGTAAAGACGATGTGAAGGTTTGGATAGAGATCGTAGCATTTGCGCAGTTCGCTTGCCCAGTTCGGCTCTTTGAACACCTGATCGATAAGCAGCACTCTTCCTCCGTTTCTGTAGAACTCCCCAGCGAAGTCTGCTATTCCCCTGGACTGGAAATAAAAGTTGTTCATATTTACATACAGACACTTTTTGTTTCCGAGTTCAAAGTTTTCTTTTGCATACTGCAGGAGGAAAGTGGTTTTTCCCACTCCTCGCGACCCCTTGATTCCGATCATGCGGTCGTTCCAGTCTACCTCGTCCATCAATAGACGACGTACCGGTGCATCCGTGTGCTCCACCAAATAGTTATGTGTTCTAAAAAACGCTTCCATCCCTATCATTTAATTCATTTGCAAAGTTAATGGTTTTCCACCAATTTTCAAACTCTACATTGCAAAATCTTGCATTTTTTATCATTTTTAATCCAGTTTCGATGGTTTGCAGGATAAAATTACTCAAAAGCGGGGCTTTGTGCATGTAAAAATTCACGAACAAGAAGGATGACAAAGAAACTGCAGGCAAGATGCCGAATCGTTAAATAATGCATAATCAACGATGCATTGCGCTTTTTAGTGTTATCTTTGCATATCGTTAAACAACTTAAAGATTAATTGGAATGAAAAAATTTTTATTGTCACTATTATTTATAAATGTGTCGTTCTGCAACGTTTGGGCACAGAACGAGTGGGAAAGACCGGATGCAGCAGTCGGGAAACAGAAGGAAACAGTAAAGACCGTAACCAGAAAGGAAAAAGTAGAAGATCCGAAATACATGGCCGGCGCCGTGACGGAGAATGAAGGAAAGGTGGAATGGACCTGCAAAATCAACATGCCAGGAAAATCCTCTCAGCAGCTTTACAACCTGTGTTTGGGCTATTTGCAGGATTTCGTTAAAGAAGAAGACCAACTTCCGGAAAGCAACGTCACGCTTGTGAACAAGTCGCAGCGGGTGATTGTGGCAACACTTAACGAATGGCTTGTATTCAAAAGCACCTTCCTCTCGCTCGACAGGGCAAAGCTAAACTATGTGCTGGTGGCAAACTGCACGGACGGTTGTGTGGAACTGACGATGCGCAACATATTCTTCAGATATGACGAGAACGACGGTAAGGGCATGACGAAAATCCTTGCCGAGGAATCCATTAACGACAAGAATGCGCTGAACAAGAAGAAGACAAAACTCGTCACAGGATGGGCGAAGTTCCGCAGGATGACTATCGACAGGAAGGACGAGGTGTTCGACAAGTTCAGAACCTATCTGGCGGATAAATGATCCACGATCTGCCAACCTCAACCCCATCTCCTACTGACTCTCGCAGATAAACAACGGCGACACACAGGGTGACATTTTCCCAAAAATTCCCATTTTCCCATTTTCCCATCTTCCCATATAACGAAAAATAAATGTAATAAAAAAGATAATATATTGATATATAATGACTTATACAAAAACACCATTTCCCATTGGGAAGATGGGAAAATGGGAAAATGGGAAAATGGGAAAAATGTTATAAAGACTTTTCAAACGGCCATACATTCTCCGACAAACAGACTACGGCAAACTTCACACCTCTGTTCTTGAAAATCTTGCAAATACAACAACATGAGGCATGGCAAACATGAACCTCAAGGAAAAGGCAAGAGAAAAGAGAGGAAAAGAGTACCAAGTGTCCCAAGTGTCCCACTGTCCCACTGTCCCAAATAAGCAATAAAAAATGTAATAAAAAAGATAATATATTGATATATAATAACTTATACAAAATACATGATTCCACTTGGGACAATGGGACAGTGGGACACTTGGGGCACTTTTGTAAAAACTTTTCCAACAACCAGCATTCTCCGACAGCCAGACTACGGCAAACGTCACACATCTGTTCGTGATTTTTTGCATCTACAATGACCAGGGGCATGACAAATGCAGACATCAAGTGAAGATGAATTATTCCGGTTATCATCTTCAGCCCCCTCTCGTTCTCCCCCGTAGGGGAGATGAAGATTACTCCGTTAGCGGATAAGTGACTGATAATAAAGCGTCTACAGATAATCAGATAGCCAATGGTTACTGTCCCTCCCCTACGGGGGAGGCTAGGTGGGAGCTGTATACATTCTCCGACAAGCAGACTAAGGCAAACGTCACAACTCTGTTCTTGTAAATCTTACAAATACTATGACATGAGGCATGGCAAGTGTGGACTTCAAAGAAAAGACAAGAGAAAGAGGGAAAAGGAAGGAAAAGAGTCTCAAGAGTCTCAAGAGTCTCACAGTCTCATATAACCAATAAATAATGTAATAAAAAAGATAATACATTGATATATAATAACTTATACAAAACACCGGATTTCACGTGAGACTGTGAGACTCTGAGACTCTTGAGACTCTTTTGTAAAGACTTTTCAAACAACTATACATTTCCGACAAGTTGGATACGGCTGACTCCCTCCCCTGTTCTTGAAATCATACAACTACACGACGACGTGGTGAGCCGCGACAAGATTATATTCCGCAGACGA
This sequence comes from Prevotella pectinovora, assembly GCF_041323955.1. Taxonomy (NCBI): domain Bacteria; kingdom Pseudomonadati; phylum Bacteroidota; class Bacteroidia; order Bacteroidales; family Prevotellaceae; genus Prevotella; species Prevotella pectinovora. The sequence goes on along the minus strand of NZ_JBGLIV010000001.1, from coordinate 1,002,286 downwards.
AATTTTAAACCAAAAAAAACGGTCATCAGGACGTTTACTTTATTTTTATGACCGATTGGGGGGGGTAAATCTACTCTTTATTGACAGCAGCAAATCGAAAGATGCTTGTTGCCGAAACAGGCGACATACAAACGTAAAAACACCGAAAACGAGGGCGCAAACAGCCGGTTTGCGAGTCACAAACCGCCTGTTTGCAACAGGCTATATGTGATATTTGTATTTCTTTGTAGCCCTGCGGGGAGTCATCACACCGCCTGCATCGTAGGACCCGCTGGAAATCCCCTCCACAGAAGGCCCCGTATATTTGCATCCACGATACTGGGCATAGCGCTTGCGGATGCGATAAACATAGTCTACAGTCTCCCACCCTCGCATATAGCCATATCTCACCACAGGATCGTTATAGAATTCCGGCTGCTGAAGCTTCAGCACGTATGGTGCCACATCATTCCATCTCGACGGATTGCCGCCATGCTTCCGGGCAAGCGCCATGGCGTCTTTCACGTGGTTCGCACCGCCATTGTATGCTGCGAGTACGAAGCACTGGCGCTCCTCGGCAGAACGCACGTTGCTGAAGACAGACGACAGTTCGGCAAGAAGGCGCACAGCAGCCTCAATGCTCCTCTCCGGGTCGTGCATGTCGCTACGGGCGAGACCTAGATGATCTGCCGTGGAAGGCATTATCTGCATCAGTCCGCAGGCTCCAGCCCACGACCTGGCATTGGGGTCGAAGCACGACTCCTGATAACATTGTGCCGCCAACAGCCGCCAGTCCCACCGCGCTACGGGGGCATAGCGGCGGAAAAGCGGGTCATATTTAGAGATTACGCCATTTTCGCGCGACAGGAACGGAGCATAGACATGACGCGAAACGCTACGCGAAGACAACAGAAACCGCTCCTCCTTCTTTATGTCGGCAAGCATCTTGGGCTTATACCAGCCGTCAAGGGCTTTCGCCAATTCGCCGTTGCCCTTGGCCACCGCCCATTGCATGCCATCAGAATAGGCACCGCAGAACTTCAGTCCGCCACCCTGCTTCATGCCCTTAGGCAACATACACATTATAAGGTCGGCACTACCCTGCCTCACCCTCTCGGCAAGCTCCGCCGTGTCTTTGCACACCTCCACACGAAGGGCGACACCAAGCTGCTGGGCGAACTTCTCACAAAGCAGATACTGGGTGCCGAAGCCCCTGCCGTGGTATTCGAAATATGTCTGCGGACCGCTTAGCGTCACCACTATCAGTTCGCCGTTGCTCACTATCTCCGAGATGCTGCAAAAGCCTCCAGCCGACACGGAGTCTGTCATCACCTCGCCCCAGGGAGTGACGATAGACTTGTCTGCCGCCTTGTCTCTGCAAGAAACGGCAAGCATGAGAACAGGCAAAAGCATGATGATGAAAAGCAAATGGCCTTTACGGCAACGAAAATATCTTGTCATGAATTGTTTTTAATTACGGGTAAATGTCGTTCCGGCACAACAGCATGCAGAACAAATAGCCCACAAAGATAGCTATTTCCTTGCAAATATATCACAAAATGACTAAATTTGCGGTATGATAAAGAAAAAGATTGCCTTCGCAACCGAAGCCACCAGATGCCACGAAGCGCATTCAAGCCACGTTTCGAATGAAGACAATCATGACAACCATATCACAACAAAGATTTAAAGAAACAGCGCAACATGAAGCGACTCAACGAATTAGTACGTCAAAACATATTAAGACTCGAGCCATACGGACATGAAAGAAGCTCAAACGGCAACAAGACCGGATTGGTGCTTCTCGATGCCAACGAGAATCCTTACAACACCCCGTATAACAGATATCCCGAAATACGACAGACGGAGCTGAAGAGGGCAATCGCAAAGATGAAGAAGCTGCCAGCCGAATGCATACTTCTGAGCAATGGAGCAGACGAAGCCGCAGACATCATATACAGATGTTTCGCCGAACCTGGCAGAGACAATGTGGTGGCGATAGAACCGACATGCAGGATGTATGAAAGGCTTGCCGAGATAAACAACGTGGAATACAGAAAGGCGGCACTCGACGAGAATTTCCAGCTTTCTGCCGGGAGAGTACTCGCAGCATGCAACGGGAACACGAAGGTAATATGGCTCTGCTCACCCAACGACCCGACGGGCAACGAACTGCAACGGGAAGAAATAATCAGGATTATAAACGGGTTTGAAGGCATTGTGGTGGTGGACGAGGCTTATTCAGACTTCTCAAGCGCCACGCCTCTGAGGCACGAACTATACAAATATCCTAACCTGATAGTGCTTGACACCTTCAGCAACTCATGGGGATGCGCAGGACTACGGCTTGGTGCCGCCTTCGCCTTTCCGGAAATCATCGACATATTAAATAAGGTGAGAAATCCATATAACGTCAACACGCTGACCCAGGAAAGCGTGTCCAAGCTCCTCGACAGACAATACGACGTGGAGAAATGGGTGAACATACTGTTGGCGGAGCGCGAAAGGATGGTTGAAGCCTTCAGACTGCTGCCTTCGTGCAAGAAGGTTTATCCGACAGAGACGAACTTCTTCCTTGCCCAGATGACCGACGCCAAAAAAGTGTACGACCACCTCAAGGGAAACGGCATATTGGTGAAGAGCATGGCAGGCGTGCCGCTGTGTGAAGACTGCCTGAGAATCACCGTAGGCAGCAAGTCGGAAAACAGCGAACTTCTCGCCGCACTAAGACTCCTGAAGACGGAAGAAGAATAAACAAGTCCATAACCTAACGGAAGACAAGCCGCACATTCCTTGCCTGTTCTCCAATTATTCATAAAAAATCAATATAAACAAATGTTTTTCACAGGTATCATAATAGCCGTAATGGCATTGGCGATAATAGGCGTGTTCCACCCCATAGTGATAAAGACGGAATACTACACCGGAGTAAGATACTGGTGGGTGTTCATGCTCCTCGGACTCCTGTGTCTGGCGGCAGCGCTTTTCGTAGAAGACATTATCGGGTCGGCAGCGCTGGGACTTGCCGGGGCGTCATTCCTATGGTCTATCCTCGAACTCTTCGAACAGAGAGAAAGAGTGAGAAAAGGATGGTTTCCGATGAACCCAAAGCGAAAAGACGAATACGACAAATAGAAAGCGCAGCCTCTCGTTGCGCATACAGGCATTGCCACGCTTCATCATGAAGCCGAAAGACAGGACAAAGAACAGAGGAAATGAAGACAAAACTTTTAGTCGTGGGAAAGACAAACGACAAGAACATAACGAAAGGGATTGACGACTATGTGGGAAGAGTGAAGCATTACATGCCTTTCGACATAGAGGTAATCCCCGAACTCAAAAACACGAAAAGCCTCACACAGAGCAACCAGAAGGAGATGGAAGCGGAACAGATTCTCAAGAGGCTGCAACCGTCAGACACCGTGGTGCTGCTCGACGAACACGGCAAGGAATACAGAAGCATAGAGTTTGCCAGATGGATAGAGAAGCTGCAGCAGACTGCACGGAGCCTCGTGTTCATAATCGGCGGACCGTACGGCTTTGCCGACTCCGTATACGAGAGAAGCGACGCCAAGCTGTCGCTCTCAAAAATGACTTTCTCACACCAGATGATACGCCTGCTCTTCGTGGAGCAGATATACAGGGCGTGCACAATCATAAAAGGCGAACCGTATCATCACGAATGAAGACAATCAAACATGAATGCCTGTCACCATTACGGCTTTTCAGAAGAATAAATACACGTAAGTGTTAAAGTTTTGTTAAAACCATTGACACGGGAGGATATTTTTAGTACCTTTGCATCGTTTTTTCAGGAAAACAATATTAAAGTATTAATAATCAGCTACTTATAAGGTTTTAAAGAAAATATCAGGCATGAGACAACTAAAAATTCAGAAAAGTATTACCAACCGTTCCAGTGAAGCACTCGACAAATACCTCGTTGAGATAGGTCGTGCGCCGTTGATTTCCATCGACGAGGAGATTGAACTCGCACAGAAAATCAAGAAAGGCGGACGTGAGGGCGAAAGAGCAAAGAACAAGTTGGTGACAGCCAATCTTAGATTTGTCGTATCTGTTGCCAAGCAATATCAGCATCAGGGCCTTACTCTGACCGACCTTATAGACGAAGGCAACATCGGACTCATCAAGGCCGCACAGAAATTCGATGAGACCAGAGGCTTCAAGTTCATCTCCTACGCCGTGTGGTGGATCCGCCAAAGCATCCTTCAGGCAATAGCAGAGCAGAGCCGCATCGTGAGACTCCCGCTGAACCAGGTGGGTTCGCTCAACAAGATAAACCATGAGATCAACAAGTTTGAGCAGGAAAACCAGCGCCATCCTTCAGTTTCCGAGCTCTCTGAAGTAACGAAGCTCGACGAAGAGAAGATCGGACAGTCGCTTGCTGCCGACGGTCACCACGTGAGCATCGACGCCCCATTCCAGGACGGTGAAGACAACTGTATGCTCGACGTGATGCCTAGTGGAGAGGACAGCAGGACCGACCGCGTGGTAGACCACGAATCCATGGCCCTTGAGCTTAATTCCGTATTGAGCAAGGTGCTCAAAGAGAGAGAGATAACCATCATCCGCGAATGCTTCGGTATAGGATGTCAGGAAAAGGGCCTTGAGGAAATAGGCGACCAGCTCGGTCTTACACGTGAGCGCGTGAGACAGATCAGAGAGAAGAGCATCGCCAAGCTGCGCGACAGCGGCAACGCCAAGATTCTCATCAAGTATCTGGGCTGATGCCCACCCCCTCTGTTGGGGAAGAAATGAGACAAAATACGGGAAGCAATTCCCAATAGCAGACAATATATGCGTCTTGCCACAGACATGATTCATACATCATGGCGGCAAGACGCATTTTTCTTTCCCACTTACTTTATTTGAACCCAAACCGACGGTTACGGTTTGCATGGATTCCGTATTTCTTGAAGAGTAGATTTTGTCTGGCTTCTAATGAGTATTAGCAAGCTGTTGAGAATAAAAAAAACACAAAACGCAAGGCTTTTAATAATAAATTTATTAACTTTGCAAAATCAAGCATTAAGGTATAGGAGTTCAGCAAGTTTCCGAACTTGCTTACAGGCAGACAAGATGCAGGTTGGTCACTTGTCAACTGATGTCCGAAATGCCTTTTCAACGTAAAAAGAAAATTACAAGATAATATAATATGAACATTCTAGAATTGAGCGAACAAGAGATTGTACGCCGCCAGAGCTTGCAGACGCTACGCGATATGGGCATCGACCCATATCCTGCCGCAGAGTTTCCAACAAACGCTTTCAGTACTGACATAAGATCTGAGTTCAAAGACGAGGACGAACCTCGCCAAGTGATGATAGCGGGCCGACTGATGGGCCGCAGAGTCATGGGAAAGGCATCCTTCGCTGAGATACAAGACTCCAAAGGAAGAATACAGGTGTATGTTTCACGCGACGAGATCTGTCACGGCGACAACAAGGACCTTTATAATGTAGTATTCAAAAAGCTCATGGACATCGGTGACTTCATCGGTGTCAAAGGATTCGTATTCCGCACACAGACAGGCGAGATTTCAGTTCACGCACAGGAGCTGACCCTGCTCTCGAAAAGTCTGAAGCCGCTGCCTATCGTGAAATACAAGGACGGAGTGGCATACGACAAATTCGACGATCCGGAACTTCGCTACAGACAGAGATATGTAGACCTCGTTGTGAACGACGGAGTGAAGGACACTTTCCTGAAACGCGCCACGGTGTTGCGCACGCTGAGAAAAGTGCTCGACGAAGCCGGCTACACGGAGGTGGAGACCCCTACCCTGCAGAGTATCGCAGGTGGTGCGTCAGCAAGACCGTTCATCACTCATTTCAACGCCCTCGACCAGGATATGTACATGCGTATTGCCACAGAGCTGTATCTGAAGAGGCTTATAGTAGGCGGTTTTGAAGGTGTTTATGAAATCGGAAAGAACTTCAGGAACGAGGGAATGGACCGCAACCACAATCCAGAGTTCACATGTATGGAGCTCTACGTGCAATACAAGGACTACAACTGGATGATGGCATTCACAGAGAAACTCCTCGAGACAATCTGTATAGCAGTGAACGGTTCGCCTGAAAGGGAAATAGACGGCAAGATGGTGAGCTTCAAGGCTCCATACCGCCGCCTGCCTATCCTTGACGCCATCAAGGAGAAAACAGGTTTCGACTGCAACGGAAAGACAGAAGAGGAAATCCGTGCGTTCTGCCTTGAAAAGGGAATGGAAGTCGACGAGACCTTCGGCAAGGGAAAACTCATCGACGAACTCTTCGGAGAGTTCTGCGAAGGAACATTCATCCAGCCTACATTCATCACAGACTATCCCGTGGAGATGTCTCCGCTGACAAAGATGCACCGTTCGAAACCAGGTCTTACAGAGCGCTTCGAGCTGATGGTAAACGGCAAGGAGCTTGCCAACGCATACTCTGAGCTCAACGATCCAATCGACCAGGAGAACCGTTTCGTAGACCAGATGAAGCTTGCCGACAAGGGCGATGACGAGGCAATGATCATTGACAAGGATTTCCTGCGTGCGCTGCAATACGGCATGCCTCCTACCAGCGGTATCGGCATCGGCATAGACCGCCTCGTAATGCTCATGACGGGAAAGACTTACATCCAGGAAGTGTTGTTCTTCCCACAGATGAAGCCGGAAAAGAAAATGCCGCAAAGCACCATAAACGAATGGGAAGAAATCGGAGTGTCGGAAAATTGGGCTTACGTAATGCGTAAGGCCGGATTCAACCTCATCTCAGACATCAAGGGTGAAAAGGCGCAAGGTCTCCAGCAGAAAATAGGAGAAATAAACAAGAAATACAAATTGGGCTACGAAAAGCCGTCTCTCGACGAAGTGCAGAACTGGATTGACAAAGCCAATCCTTCGGCTGAAGCAAATGCTTCGACAGAATCTTAATAATTCATATCTCCAGATATGTCCGGACGACAAAGAACAATGGGTCCGGACATATCTCACCCAAACAAATTTGACAGAATGTTTAACTGTGGTAAAATTGCAATAATTGGCGGAGGTAGCTGGGCTACGGCTATTGCAAAGATTGTTGTGGAAAAAACCCACCACATTGGATGGTACATCCGCAGAGATGACCGCATTGACGAATTTCGCCGATTAGGACACAACCCGTCTTATCTGATGGGAGTTAGATTTAATGTAGATGAGATTTGTTTCTCTTCAGACATCAACGAGATTGTAGAAAAATACGATACGCTGGTGTTTGTAACACCATCACCATACCTGAAAAACCACCTGAAGAAGCTCAAGACAAACATTTCAAACAAATTCATCGTCACAGCCATAAAAGGTATCGTACCCGATGAAAACCTGGTATGCTCAGAATACTTCCACAACGTATTCGACGTGCCGGAAGAAAACATCGCTTGCCTTGGAGGACCGTCGCACGCCGAAGAGGTAGCACTCGAAAGGTTGTCGTATCTGACCGTGGGATGCTGCGACGAGGAAAAAGCCCAGGCATTCACAGACATACTGGTGAACGACTATATCAAGACGAAGACAAGCCTCGATGTAGTCGGAATAGAATATGCTTCCGTATTGAAAAACGTATATGCAATAGCGTCGGGAATATGCAGCGGACTGAAATTCGGCGACAATTTCCAGTCGGTACTCATATCTAATGCCGTGCAGGAAATGTCAAGATTCCTGACTGCCGTACACCCTATCAAGCGTTGCGTATATGACTCCGTCTATCTTGGCGACCTTCTCGTCACGGCATACAGCAACTTCTCGCGCAACCGCACATTCGGAACGATGATAGGCAAAGGATATAGCGTGAAAAGCGCACAGATAGAGATGGAGATGATAGCCGAAGGATATTTCGGAACGAAATGCATGAAAGAGATAAACAGACACATGCATGTGAACATGCCGATTCTGGATGCTGTATACAACATCTTGTACGAACGCATAAGTCCGCAGATTGAAATAAAGCTGCTGACAGATTCTTTCAGATAAAGAAGACAAACATAAATCACAAACGAATATGGAAAAAATAAAATTGAACACAAAAAAAGCCGAACAGTTTCTGAAAGCAGGAGCTGTGGAAGGTTTTGAAGAAAAAGTCAAGAAAGCTCAAGAGGCATTGGAGAATGCCACATGTGAAGGAAACGATTTTCTGGGCTGGCTCCATCTGCCATCAGAAATTTCTGCAGACTTCATCGCTGAGCTCCAGCAATGTGCAGACACCCTACGCAGCAACTGCGAGGCAATCGTAGTGGCTGGTATCGGCGGAAGCTACCTTGGCGCAAAAGCCGTAATCGAAGCTCTGAGCAACTCTTTCCAGTGGCTCGTCAACGACGGCAGCAACCCTACAATACTTTTTGCAGGAAACAATATCGGCGAGGATTATCTTTCCGAACTGACAGCATATCTGAAAGGCAAGAAATTCGGCGTAATAAACATATCCAAGTCTGGCACGACTACTGAAACAGCACTCACTTTCAGACTGCTCAAGAAGCAATGTGAGGAACAGCGCGGAAAGGAAGAAGCAAAGAAGGTAATCGTGGCTATTACTGACGCCAAGAAGGGTGCTGCCCGTGCAGCAGCCACAAAAGAAGGCTACAAGACATTCGTGATTCCGGACAACGTCGGCGGACGCTTCTCAGTACTCACTCCAGTAGGACTCCTACCTATCGCATGCGCAGGATTCGACATCAAGAAACTCGTAGAGGGTGCAGTGGAAATGGAAAAAGCCTGTGATATCAACGTGCCGTTCGCAGAAAACCCTGCAGCACAATACGCTGCCGTAAGAAACGGACTCTATCAGGAGGTTGGAAAGAAAATCGAGATAATGGTGAACTATCAGCCGAAGCTACATTTCTTCTCAGAGTGGTGGAAGCAGCTCTATGGCGAAAGCGAAGGAAAAGAAGGCAAAGGAATCTTCCCCGCTTCCTGCGATTTCACAACAGACCTCCATTCTATGGGACAATGGATACAGGAAGGCGAGCGCACTATCTATGAAACCGTTATCAGCATAGAGAAGCCTAACCGTGAATTGCTCTTCCCTAACGACGAAGACAATCTGGACGGTTTGAACTTCCTTGCAGGAAAACGAGTGGACGAAGTGAACAAGATGGCTGAACTCGGAACAAGACTCGCTCATATCGACGGAGGAGTGCCAAACATACATATCAGCGTTCCGAAACTTGACGAATACTACATCGGTCAGCTGATATACTTCTTCGAGAAGGCTTGCGGAATAAGCGGACTGCTTCTCGAAGTAAACCCATTCAACCAGCCTGGCGTGGAAGCATACAAGCGCAACATGTTTGCTTTGCTCGACAAACCTGGCTATGAAGAAGACAGCAAGGCTATCAAAAAACGTTTGGCTGAAGAGGCTTAAACTTGAAAGCAAAATACATTATATATATAAGGCAAATGTCAGACATGGCATTTGCCTTATTTTTTGCAGCATCCAGACATGTTGCCAGATAGGGAAAAGACAAGAAGAGAAGGAAAACATTATTATATTGTGGACAGACTTTTACTCGAAAAAACTTTGTGAAAATTTGTTTATCAAACAAATTAAATGTACCTTTGCAATTGATATGGTAACAGAAGCAAAGGGAATCACAATAATTTCAAAGCTGTGATTTACGATGCTGACATGCAAGGGAATCAGGTGAAAGACCTGAACTGTTCCTGCAGCTGTAATCCACATTATGGAGCTAACATCAGAAAGCCACTGACATGAAACAAAAGGGTTTCAAGTATTGTCGGGAAGGCGTTGGCTCTGTGGAAAGTCAGAATACCTGCCAGATCACAACTCGTAGATAACATGCTCCCAGGATAGGAGAAGATAATCTAATTATGCAAAAGAATAAAATCATATTATTGGCTATTGCCGCAGGTGCTTATAGCATCAGCACCAATGCCCAGAACAGCAAAGATAATATTGCTGGCGACAAGACGCTGCAAGAGGTTGTCGTGACCGCTACCGGTACCGGCCACCTGCTGAAGGATGTGCCTGTGCAGACAGAAGTCATCTCGCACAAGATGATAGAGAGTTATGGAGGTAAATCCCTGGAAGACATCCTTGAAGGGCTTACGGCCTCGTTTGCCTTCAACGAAGGCGACATGGGCAGCAAAGCACAGCTTGGAGGACTCGGAAACAACTATATACTGATTCTCATCAACGGCAAAAGGCTACATGGAGACAACGGAGGCGAAAACGACCTCGGACTGATCGACCCGAACAATATTGAGAGAATAGAAATAGTAAAAGGTGCCCAATCTGCTCTCTATGGTTCTGATGCCATGGCTGGAGTGATAAACATCATAACAAAGAAACACGACACGCAAGGTCTGCTTCTAGAAAACACAACTCGCTACAGTCGTTTCAACGACATCAGACAACGCAATGGATTGGGACTGAGAATAGGCAAAGTGCAGTCGTATACCAGCTTCCAGCTGCAACACAACGATGGATGGCAAAACACTTCAAAAGAATTTGCAGAAGGCCACGTAGTACCTGATTCAAGAAACAAGACAACAAACAAATTCACGAACTGGCAGATCAGCGAAAGACTGACATATAATCCGACAAAGAATCTTGAACTGTATGCCGACGGGTATTTCTACAAGAAATCCATCAACAGACCCACTAACGGCAACTATGCCTCATGCGACGTCTACACATACGACCTGCTCTATCGCAACGCTTCTGCAGCGATAGGCGGTAAACTGTTTACAAACAAAGACAAGAAGGACTATATATCGATTGACGTGGACTGGAACAAGCATGCCTACTATTACCACTATACAAGCAAGACATACGAAGATGCCTATATAGACGGCAAACTGGAACACGGAGTGCCCTTCTATCCAGGCAAAGAGCGTCTGCAAGCCGACCAGCAACGCGTGATGGCTATGCTGAAAGGCGTTTTCCATCTGCCTTATGCAAACACCTTGAATGTTGGAGCCGAATACAGATACGACTATCTTAAAGCCCCAATGAGGACTGCAAACGGTAGCGCTGACGACAACACGGGAGCTATATATGCACAAGACGAATTCAACATCATTCCATGGCTGAACATAACGGCAGGAGCAAGACTCGTGGACAATTCAAGATTCGGATTCCACTTCACGCCTAAAGTGAGTACGATGGCCAGTCTTGGCGACTTCCGACTGCGTCTGGGATGGAGTCAGGGATTCAAGGCGCCAACTGTTAAAGAACTGTATTACAGATATTTGCACGTGATGGGTTCGACCACTTTCTTCAATATGGGAAACACGTCGCTCAAACCACAGACAAGCAACTACTTCAGCGCTGGACTCGAATACAGGAACGAGAGATTCACTGCTTCTGTAACCGGTTACTTTAATAAACTGGAAGACATGATAGCACTTGTCAACGTTCCGGTAGACGAGTTGCCAAAGGACGTGACGACCGGTTATCTCGGGGACGGCAGCGGAAAAGTAACGGCAAGACGTTACAAAAACATGGAAAACGCCAAGACTTATGGCATAGACGTCAACCTGTCGTATAATATATACAAGGATCTGAGCATCGTCGGAAACTACAGTTACCTCGACACTCAAGCCAACATGTATGACACAGACCACGACAGGATGAAAAAGGCCGTGATAGACGGTATGGCACACAACAAGTGGAATGCATCGTTGGTTTACGGACACAGATTCTCTACGGTATACCGATTTGGAGCCAGCCTCTCCACACGCGGCAGCAGCAAACGCTACTACGAAAACAACGGAAACGGCAAACACTATCAGATATGGCGAATCAACACCACGCATGATTTCGGAAAGGCAGGAGCTGAGATGTCGTATAAGGTAGAGTTGGGAGTGGACAATATCTTCAACTACAAAGACACCACGATGCGTCCATACCATCTCGGAACAAACAATGGCGGCACAAGCATATATGCCTCATTCGCCATAAAGTTCAACAAAGGAAAGAAGATTTTCAACCATAATTATAAACAAAACAAAAAACAAGATGAAGAAGATTAAAATCTTTCTGATGATGTTGCTCGCTGTATTGAGCTTTACAGCTTGCGACGATGATGATGACTCTAAGCAGAGCATCATCTCTGAGTATTCCATGAACGACCAGCAGGTGGCTGCACAGAAAGCCAAGTCGGGCAAAGACAAAGCCGTGCTGCTCGTAGCCTTCGGTTCTACTTGGACAAATGCCTTCGCCGCTTTTGATGACACGAAAAAGGCTTATGAGGATGCTTTCCCAGATGCAGACGTTTACTTCTGCTTCTCTTCTGACATCTGCATCAACCGTGCCAGTGCTGGAGAACATGGCGAGTCACGCAACTATTATGAGCCACGTTATTTGCTCCACGCCATCGGTGCTGCAAAGTACAAGACTGTTTACGTGCAGAGCCTCCAGGTTATCCCTGGAGAGGAGTTCGCAAATGTTGTTGCTGCCGTAAAGAAATTCGCCAACAACGGTTATGTAAAGGATGCACACCTCGATGACGAATATCTGAAGACCGTAGAGATCCACCTCGGTATGCCTTTGCTCAACGACCTTGACGAGGTTGACGACGTGGCAAAACTGCTCAATGACCTCTATCAAGACGAGGCGGCACAGGGCGTTGTTGCTTTTATGGGTCACGGAAACCCTGACAACTACGACTCTTTCAAGGCAAACATCCGCTACACACAGCTTGAAAAGGCCCTGCAGACTTACAGCAAGAACTACTACGTAGGTACTGTTGACATGAAGGACAACTACAAGCAGAATGTAATGGCACGTATGCAGAACAACAACATCACTTCTGGCAAGGTTTATCTCCACGCTCTGATGTCTATAGCCGGTGACCACGCACACAACGATATGGCTGGCGAGGGAAACGACTATTGGGACGCAAGTGAGCCGACAAGTGAAGACAACAGCTGGTTTGAGTTCTTCAACCACAAAGGCTTCACATCTGTAGTTCCTCAGACCAACGGCAACCCACTCGGACTCCTGGAGTTGCCTACTATCCGCCAGATATGGATAAACCATACGAAGAATGCTGAGCTTCTTGAAGACGCTTACCATTCAATGTATCCAGAGGAATAATAATCAATCATAGAACCGGTTTATATATAACAGGGACGCGGAACAACATGCATGTTCTGCGTACTTGTTTTTACCGTTTATTTAGACACATGAAAATTTTATATTATTTTGCAGTAATAATGACTATGCTCATTTCTTGCGCCACAGCTCAGGACGGCAAGAAAGAGCTTGTTGCAGACAGCCTGTACCACGACCAGGACTCTGTACTTTCACACATTGAAGACTATAGCGACACGATAGAGATAAAATATGCCAAAGGACTGAAAGTAGAATACAAACCCGACGGCATACATGTCACTATAACAAACCCTGACCCTGCTGCCAAAGCAAGCAAGCCTCAACACATCACAATCAGAAAATCTTCTTCACGCTTTATATGCACCACGGCTTTACAACTCGGAAATTTTGAAGTACTCGGTCTGGAAGACAAAATCGTCGGAATCAATTCTCTACGACATATCTTCTCACTCAGGATGCTTGACCAACTTGAAAGCGGAAAGACAGCTGAGATAGGGAAAGAAGGAAACTTCGACCTTGAAACCGTGATGCGCACAAAACCTGACTTTATCCTCGTGAGCGCAAGCAAATATGGAGGGTTTGAAGCTCTGAAAGAATGTGGCATTCCTCTTATCTTCCATCACGGATACAAAGAAACTAACCCACTGGGACAGGCTGAATGGATAAAGCTCGTTGGCATCCTCACAGGAGAAACGAAAAGGGCTAATGCAGTTTTCGCTGACATCGAGAAAAAATACAACACTCTGAAGGAAGAAGTGGAAAAGGCAACCTCTGACAACAAGAAACTCCCAACCGTGATAAGCGGCAGACAGCTTCGAGACGGATGGTATATCGTGGGCGGCAGAAGCTATATGGCACAACTGTTCAGAGATGCAGGTGCAGACTATATAATGAAAGACAACAAGGAGTCTGGTGGCATTGCCCTCGACTTCGAATCTGTTTATGCCAAAGGAATTCATGCTGACTTCTGGCAGACGGATGGTTCATCGAAAGGCAATTTCTCATTGAAAGAACTTGCAAACGAAGATGCCAGATATGCCACTATGGACGCTTTCAAGAACAAGAGGGTAATCTTCTGCGACTTGAGCCAGACGCCTTACAGAGAGCTTGGCGGAGTGCAGCCACACTTCTTGCTCGCAGACTTCGTGAAAGCTTTCCATCCGGAAATACTGCCAAGCTATATTCCTAAATACTATAAACTAATAAAGTAACATTCAATTAAACAATCAATTATACAACTTGAAAAAAGCAAGATATTTATGAATCGCCTTATATTTTTACCCTTTGCCCTGACTATACCAAGCATTGCATCAGCACAGAATGACAAAGTTCGCGAGAATATACTCAATCCTGTTATCGTAACAGGTACAGGCACCTATAGAAAGGCAGAAAACTCACCCGTTGAAGTGAAGGTAATCTCGGCAAAAGAACTGAAAAATGCCAATGTGACAAGTCTTCAGGAAGCCTTGGCCAAACTCACATCAAACATAACCACCTATACAAACGGAATGGGCACCACCGTGAATTTCAACGGAATAAGCGACGCATACATGCTGATTCTCGTAAACGGCAAGAGAATGTCGGGCGACGACAGATGGAACCGTATCAGCATTGACAACATCAAGCGCATAGAAATCCTGTCGGGAGCAGCAAGCGCCCTTTATGGAAGTAATGCCATAGCCGGAGTGATAAACGTAATCACAGACGATGGCAAAAACAACCTTGAGGTGACAAGTAGCACAAAAGTGATGAACAAAGGCAGATTCGACCAGGATATCAACGTGGATATAACAAAGGGAAAATTCTCAAGCCACACAAGCTATAACCACCGTCAGGCTGACAACTGGCAAGTGAACAGATATCAGGAATTCAAGGAAGGCGACGAATCCGTATTGAAGCTTACCGGCAGACCGATGTCTACGGCTTTCAAGTCTGACAACATCAGCGAGAGGCTGGAGTGGAGATTCAATGACGAAATCGACATCTACCTTTCCGGCAACCTATATGGTCACAAAACCGGACGCGACAGAAACGCTACATACTACACACAGAAAGCAACAACCGACAAGACTACGGGGGACAAGACTTATACTTATACTTCAAAGCAAGCCTACACCTACGATATAAAACACAGGACATACAACCTGGGAGCTGGTGCAAGATGGGTGCCAAACAGAAATGTGCATCTCTACTTTGACGTATACATGGACAACTTCAAGTCGGCTTATGACTACTGGCAAACGGCAACCAAAGAAGCTTACGACGAAACACGCAAGAACACACAGTATATAAACGAGACCATAAAAGGTATTTTCAGGCTCAACAACTGTAACAAGCTATCGGCTGGCATAGAGATGGAACAGGAAAACCTGAAGAGCGCCTCTGACAATATTGACAAGGAGAGCACATATACATACAACCTGTTCGCACAGGATGAAATCCGCATTGTCAAAGGTCTGGAAGCTGTTGTGGGACTGAGATATACCTACAACAAGCACTTCGGAAGCAATGTGACTCCAAACGCGGCCCTCTTCTATCACATCGCCGGATTCAGAGCCAGAGTAAGCTATGCTGAAGGCTACCGTACCCCTACCCTCTCTCAGCTTTATGCTACCGACCAGACTAAGACATCTGCCCGATACACAATCAACAACACCATGCTGAAGCCCGAAAAGAACAGATTCTGGAATGCCAACCTGGAATATGCCAACAAGTGGTTCACCCTGAGCGTCAGCGGATTCCTCAACAATATCCGCAACATGATAAACTACCGCACCATGACACAGGCTGAGATTGAAGCCAGTGAGAAACTGACGGCACTCTATAATGAAGGCTGGACAACTATACGTCAACGCGACAATATAGACAAAGCCACCATAAAGGGAATATCAACAAACTTAAAGCTTCTTCTCCCATATGGATTCTCTGCTTCTGCAGGCTATACATTCTGCGATACCAAGGCAAAAAGCGTGACGCTTGACAAAAAGACACAACAATATAAGATGTCAGAAACTCCAGTGGACAAGAGCGTGAAAAATGTTGTAAATGTATCTGCCGCATGGGACAAAAGCTGGGGTTCATATCATCTAAACACCCAGATCAACGGTCACATACAGGGCAAAAGATACTCAAATACATATGGTTACGCTCCTGAATATCAGCAATGGGACATTGTTACGCGGCACACTTTCAGCCTGAAACAATTTACCATAACACCAGGTGTAGGCATAGACAATATCTTCAACAAGCGTGACACATCTTACTGGAATTCTAATTTCTCTACAATAAATCCTGGAAGATCCGTTATATTGAGTGTAACTTTAAAATTCAAAGACTGATATGAGAATATATGTGGCAGGCATCGGACCTGGCAGTGCGGAAGATATAACTCCCGCACTTCAACAGGCCGTAGCAGACAGTAACGTAGTTGTAGGATACAAATATTACTTCCAGTTCATCGAGAAGTTCATATCCGACGATACAGTCTGCATAGACACCGGAATGAAAAAAGAACGCCAACGTGCCGAGATGGCCTTTGAATATGCCGAGAAGGGGAATACCGTGTGTGTGGTTTCCAGCGGCGATGCCGGCATATATGGCATGGCTCCTCTCATTTATGAGATGAAGCGTGAGAAGGAATCCAAAGTGGAAATCGTCTCAATACCCGGCATCAGCGCATTCCAGAAAGCAGCCTCCCTCCTCGGAGCTCCGATGGGACATGACTTCTGCGTAATATCCATGAGCGACCTCATGACGCCCTGGCATGTGATAGAGAAAAGAATTGTTGCTGCAGCGGAAGCTGACTTCATCACTGCCGTATATAACCCTAAAAGCAACGGCAGATACTGGCAGTTGTACCGTCTGAAAGAACTGTTTCTCAAATATAGAAGCGAGGACAATATCGTAGGATACGTGAGACAAGCAGGACGTGAAGAACAAAGTGTAAAGATCACAACGCTGAAGGATTTCAATCCTGAGGATATAGATATGTTTACAGTGGTAATAATTGGCAACAGCCAGTCTTACAACTGGAACGGATCGTTCATCACCCCACGTGGCTATTACCGCAAAGACAAGGAGGATGAAGATTGCAAAGTGGGGCAAAGCATAATGATAAAGTCTTTCCGAACTATCAGAAATGAACTGAAGAACCGGGACATCCCTACATGGAAACTATGGCCACTCCTTCATACCATTCATACTACGGCAGACTTCGATATGGAAAACCTGTTGTGGATGGACAACGAAGCCACAGCAAAGATTTACGACAAGGTAAAAAGCAGAGAAATAAAGGTTATTGTTACAGATGTCTCTATGGTAGCATCCGGCATACGCAAGGGAGCACTGGAGCGACTTGGAATAGAAACCGTATGCTACATCAATGCCCCCCGCGCCATAGAAATGGCCAAAGAAAAAAACATAACCCGCGCTCAGGCCGGGATGCGGCTTGCTTCACAAGAGCATCCCAACGCCCTATATGCCTTCGGCAATGCTCCTACAGCACTGCTGGAACTCTGTTCGCTAGTAAGAAAACAAATTTGCAGACCTGCAGGAATAGTGGGAGCACCTGTCGGATTCGTACATGTTGAGGAAAGCAAACACGCTGCCAAGGCTCTCACCGATATACCTAAAATCATAATTGACGGAAGAAAGGGCGGAAGTAATCTTGCAGCAACGCTCATAAACAGCATTCTGACATTCGACGATGCAGAACAATTGAGACCGGGCAGAGACGTATAACCCTATTATAAGTAGTGAAGACATGAATAAATGTTATATTATAGGACTCTCCGACAGCCACAGACTTTGCCTCACACCAGAGGTCATGAAAATCATATCCGCAGGAAGAGTCTTCTCCGGTGGTATGCGCCATCATGAAATCATAGCCAGCATGTTGCCCACCAGATACGTATGGATAAACATTACCATACCAATTACCGACGTACTGGAAAAATACAAGCACCATGATGAACTGGTAATTTTCGCCTCAGGCGACCCCCTGTTCTATGGTTTCGCCAATACCGTAAAGAGGTCTTTTCCTGAAGTACAAATGAAAGTGTTTCCCACATTCAACTCTCTTCAGCTACTTGCACACAAACTGAATCTCGCTTATAATGACATGTACACGGCATCGCTTACCGGCAGACCGTGGGACCGGTTAGACGAAGCCCTCATACGCGGAGAACGTCTCATTGGCTGTCTCACCGACAAGAACAAGACTCCACATGAGATATGGCAAAGAATGCACACCTATGGCTACGACAACTACGAAATGTATGTGGGTGAAAACCTTGGCAATGAAGAAAAAGAGAACTTTGGACAATACGACCCTGCCAAAGGTTACTCTACCCCTAATTGCATAATATTGGAACAAAGAAAACTCATACGCCAGAATATCGGCATCCCAGACGAAGCCTTCCACTTGCTGGATGGCCGCAGCAGGATGATAACTAAAATGCCCGTACGTATGGCATCTTTGTCGGCCCTTCAGTTGGCTGAAAAGAAATCCTTCTGGGATATAGGATTCTGTACTGGTAGCGTGAGCATTGAGGCCAAGCTCGCCTATCCTCATCTGAAGGTCACGGCATTCGAAATACGCGACGAGGGAAAGGAACTCATGCTTGCAAACTCCAGGAAATTCCATGCCCCTGGCATTGACGCAAGGATAGGCGACTTCTGCAATATGGACATAAGCGACTGCCCCCTGCCCGACGCCGTATTCATCGGCGGTTATGGAGGCAAGATGAAAGAAGTACTTATAAAAGTAAAAAATGTCTTGTCTCACTCTGGTTGCATAGTTTTCAATTCTGTCAGCGAAACAAGCAAAGACTCTTTCTTCAGCATTACGAGAGAGTTAGGCATGACAACAGAAATACTACACACGATAACTGTTGACGGCAACAACCCTATTACAATAATGAGAGCGATATGAGCTCCTGTGTTGTAGAACACAATACGTTTGAAAGCAATATGATAAAATACGAGACAATAAACGATGCAGGCAGACGTCTTGCAGACAAAATACGAAAAGGAAACTTGTGCTTTGATGGTGAGGCGATAGTCTTCATCGGAGCATTGGGCATCTGCGTGAGAAAAATACTTCCCATTGTCAAAGACAAACACACCGACCCCGCAGTAGTATGTGTAGACTCAACAGGGAAATACGTAATTCCTGTTTTGAGCGGACACGTGGGCGGTGCCAACGGCCTTGCCCGAGAAATAGCGAAAGTTATAAATGCTGAGGCTATTATAACCACCCAGAGCGACAATACCGGTCTGTGGTCTCTCGACACCATAGCCAAGCGCTTCGGATGGCAAATCACCAAAATGACAAATGAGGAAATGAATAAAGTCATCGCTACATTTGTCAACAAATGCCCAACCGCCCTCGTGTGTGAAGTGGATGACGAAGGAACAAGATATTTGAAATCCTCATGCCCGACACATGTCACAGTCTACGACAGCTATAATGACTATTTGTCAGATGGCAATTCTAACGACAAGACTACCGGTAATGACAAATGGAATAAAGAATTGCTGATCTTGGTGTCTCCACACAGATATGACATAAGCAGAGTGAAACATATCCAGTATTGTCCGCAATGCCTCAATCTCGGCATTGGTTGCCAGAAAGACGCTCCCACTGGTATTGCCAACGAAATATTGTCGAATGTCCGCAATGAAGGCTATGCTATGGAGAGCATACGAACTGTCTCAACAATAACATTGAAGAAAGACGAGGCTGCATTGAAGAAACTCCAAGCCCTATTGCCATGGGCCGAACTGAATATCTATCCTGCCGAGACTCTTTGCCAGATAGAGGTTCCGAACCCTTCCGACAAGGTATTTGAAGTGACAGGCTGCCTTGGTGTTGCTGAGGCTTCCGCATTGGCTGCAAGCAGAAACGGCAGTTTGGTGGTGGAGAAACAGAAAGGTAGTGTGTCTGCCGGCGACAAGACGTTTTTCTATACATGGGCTCTTGGTGAAGACGAATCTGCATGCCACAAACCAGACATGAACAATAGCCTTGACAACGGACACATAGAAATAGTGGGGGCTGGTCCAGGCGACCCTGATCTTATAAGCGTGCGCGGCAGGAAATTCCTCGAGCAGGCAGATCTTATCCTTTATGCAGGAAGTCTTGTACCCAAGGAACTGACATACTGTGCCAAAGCGGGAGCCACAGTACGCTCATCTGCAGGAATGGACCTTGAGGAGCAATTCCACCTGATGAAGAAATTCTATGACGAAGGAAAACTCATAGTGCGTCTCCATACAGGCGACCCTTGTATCTATGGTGCCATACAGGAACAGATGGCATATTTCGATGAATACGGTATGCATTACCACATCACTCCTGGTATCAGCAGTTTTCTTGCTGCCGCTGCAGAACTCAGAAGCCAGTTCACAATCCCGGAAAAATGTCAGACTATCATCCTGACCCGTGGCGAAGGACGTACTCCAATGCCCGACAAAGAGAAGCTCCATCTCTTGGCAGAACATCAATCCACTATGTGTATATTCCTCAGTGCCAGCATTGTAGACGAAGTGATGAAAGAACTCCTCGATGGAGGTTATCCTCCCGAAACGCCTGTTGCGGCATGCTATAAATTAACATGGAAAGAGCAGCGCATTTATCGTGGCCAACTGAAAGACCTGTCCAAGATTCTCAAGGACAACAACCTTACTCTCACAACAATGATAGTTGTAGGAGAGGCTATCGACAATCGTAATGGTCTGAGCAAACTCTACGACGGACATTTCACTCATCTATTCAGAAAGGGTAAAGAATGATACTTATCTTTGGCGGCACAACAGAAGGCCGCATCGCTGTGGAGGTATGCGAAGAAGCAGGAAAGCCATTCTATTACTCCACAAGAAGCAAGCTGCAAGAAGTGGAGATGCACAACGGCGTGCGTCTCTCTGGAAGCATGTCCGCCACTGAGATAAAGTCATTCTGCCACGACAATAATATCGGCTGCATCATCGACGCTGCCCACCCCTTTGCCGAAAACCTGCACAAGGCGATTGAAGAAGCAGGCATTCCTGTAATAAGGGTTGAACGTTCTTTCCCACGCCACGCCATCGGTGTGACATATTGCCATAGCTATGAAGAAGCTATCAGTAGACTCGAAGCTGACGACATCAACTGTCTGCTGGCGTTGAGTGGAGTAAACACTATCAGTAAGTTGGAAGCTTATTGGCGGAAACATACAACTTTCTTCCGAATCCTCGACAGACAGGAGAGTCTTGACAAAGCGGAGGTCTCAGGTTTTCCAAGTGAGCATCTGGTAATGTATAACGAAAACCTTGAGATACCATCAGCCGAAGCTGAAAAGGCCATGATGAAGCGCATTGGCTGCGATGCCATACTGACCAAGGAAAGCGGATTGTCCGGAGGATTCGACGCAAAGATAGAGGCAGCACAAAAACTAGGGCTGAAAATCTACGTAATCGAGCATCCTGCACTTCCCGGCGATTGGGTTTACGTAACAGGAAAATACGGACTAAGACGAAGCATCGAACAGATGATGCCCGATTTCTTTCCACTGAAAACAGGTCTCACTACCGGTGCCTGCGCCACAGCTGCTACAAAAGCAGCACTTCTCTCCCTCTTGTTTGATGATGACGACGAGGAAGTTTCCTTCTCTCTTCCTGATGGTGAAATACTCACTATCCCCGTTGAACACAACGCCAAAGGAATTGCCACCGTCACAAAAGACTTCAGCGACGATCCGGATGTGACAAGAGGCTGTAGAATAACATCTCGCATCTCTTGCCCTGTCAGACAACAGGATACAGGCAATCCAACGATGAGCCGACAACAGATAAGGTTTCTTCATGGCAGTGGCGTTGGCACCGTCACTCTTCCAGGCTTGGGCATCCCTATCGGCGAACCTGCCGTGAACCCAACGCCCCGTAAAATGATTATAAATGAAATAAGCCGTATCACGAACATGGACGTTGATGTAACGATAAGCGTGGAGAACGGAGAGGAAATAGCCAAACATACTTTCAATCCGAGGGTAGGTGTGGTTGGTGGCATTAGCATCTTAGGCACATCAGGCATTGTCCACCCTCTTTCCAACGATGCCTTCATACGAAGCATACGCCGCGAACTGGAAGTGGCATGGGCCATGGGGCGACGAGAGATCGGACTCGTTGCCGGAATGAAAAGCGAAAAGGCATTGAGGGAAGAAAGGGACATACGCTGCATACACTACGGCAATTTCATTGGCGAGGCGCTGAAAGCTGCCTATGATATTGGATTCAGGCGTGCAACTCTCGCCATCATGATAGGAAAAGCAGTGAAATTGGCGGATGGGAACCTAGACACTCACTCACACAAAGTGGTTATGAACAAAGATTTCCTTATCTCCACCGCCAAGCAACTCGGCATAGACCCATCTCCCATCAGCCACATAACAATGGCAAGGGAGCTATGGAACATCATGCCAGCCTGTTTTTTCGAAAGGATAAAATCTCTCTGCCATGAAAACACCAAGACTGTTTTCCCGCAAGGAGAAATAAAAATAAAACTGATATGCGACACTCTACAATGATGACATTGCTCATACTGGGCATCATAGTTCTGGCTATGCTGAATCTGGCTGTAGGCTCAGTAGCCATTCCCGTAAACGCTGTATTGACAATCCTCAATCCCTTCAGCGACAAGGCCCTGCAAGGAGCGAATGCTGAGGTGTGGACAAATATCATAATATACACGCGATTGCCTCAAACCATCACAGCCATGGCCTGTGGCGCAGGCTTGTCTGTAGCCGGACTTGAGATGCAGACAGTCTTCCGCAATCCCCTTGCCGGACCTTCCGTACTGGGCATTTCCAGTGCTGCAAGTCTTGGTGTAGCTTTCGTTGTATTGCTAAGCGGAGCCATCGGCGGCACAGCCCTGTCGAGTTTCGGCATTATCGGCAACACAGCCATAACCATTGCCGCCATTTTCGGTGCCATGCTCGTGATGTCGCTGATAGTCTTTCTCTCCCATAAGGTGGAAGGCAACGTCACTCTGCTCATCACCGGTGTACTCATAGGCTATATTGCCACAGCCATCATCGGAGTGCTCAAATATTTCTCAAGCGAGGAAGATATACGAGCCTACGTAATCTGGGGGCTCGGTTCCTTCTCCCGCGTCACAGGCGGACAGGTATATGTATTCACCGGTCTCACCGCTTTTCTCCTGCCATTTGTCATGCTACTCGCAAAGCCACTGAACATCTTGCTCTTGGGTGACCTCTATGCCACGAATCTCGGTCTCAATGTCAAACGGGCACGAATGCTTACTATTGCCTCCGCCGGCACTCTCACCGCTATCGTTACCGCCAATTGTGGTCCTATAATGTTCCTCGGTCTTGCCGTGCCTCACATATGCCGCGGTCTTTTCAACACCACCGACCACAATATATTGCTGCCAGCCAACGTGCTTTGCGGAGCGGCATTGGCTCTGCTTTGCAACTTCATTGCCCGAATGCCAGGCTTCGAAGGAGCACTTCCGATTAACTCAGTCACATCGCTCATCGGAGCACCGATAGCATTGTCTATCCTACTGAAAAAGAAAAGAAACCTGATCTGACAAACATAAACATAGCGACAATGAAATCATTCCTCATAGGAGCCGCCACATCAAACAGCGGCAAAACGACATTCACAATGGGACTGCTGCGTGCTCTCACCCAACGAGGACTCTGCGTGCAGCCTTTCAAATGCGGCCCTGACTATATCGACACCATCTTCCACCATATGGCGTCAGGCAACGAGAGCCTTAACCTCGACACCTTCATGGCCTCTGCCCAACATGTAAGAAAAATATTCTCGGATTATTCACAAAATGCCGACGTTGCAATAGCAGAAGGCGTGATGGGACTCTTCGACGGCTACGACGGTTTTCACGGCAGCAGCGCCGAGATTGCCATCATGCTCCATCTTCCTGTCATCCTCATCGTCAACGCAAAGTCGATGGCCTACAGCGTGGCACCGCTGATCTATGGTTTCAAGAATTTCAACAAGAATCTTCAGATTGCCGGAGTGGTGTTCAACTACGTAGGGTCTGAAAATCATTTCCGGTTTCTGAAATCTGCCTGCAACGACGCCGGAGTGGAATGCTTTGGCTATATGGCCAAGAACAGCGAACTGACAATCCCAGGCAGGCATCTTGGGCTTACAATATCCGAAAGACAGGAAATGAACCGCATCATAGAAGCTGCCGCCAAAGAAATAGAAAAGCATGTAGACATTGACAAAATCCTTGAATCATGAGAATCCTGATAGCAAAAGACGAGGCTTTCAACTTCATATATCGTGCCAACATCGACTCGCTCCGCACAATGGGCGAAGTCAGGTTTTTCTCACCTCTTCACGACAGTCATCTGCCTTCGTGCGATATTCTCTATCTGCCAGGAGGCTACCCCGAACTATATCTCGACGACATCTCGGGAAATTCTGAAATGATGGCAGAAATCAAGGCCTATGCCGAAAACGGAGGCAGGATATTTGCAGAATGTGGAGGTTTCATGTACCTGTGCCACGATATTGACAACATTCCGATGTGCGGTGTCTTCCCTTTCAGCGCCTCGATGCGCGACGCCCGCCTGCATCTGGGCTACAGACAGATGTATCTGACAATCGATGGCAGGAACCAATGCATAAGAGGACATGAATTCCATTATTCCGACATCAATGATGACGTTACACTGACAGACGAGACCTCTCACAACAAGAGCTTTTACAATGGGGAAATACACAAAGAATGCATACAGCTTTCTGCAAAAAACACCAAGACCACCACGGCTCTATACAGATATAAAAATGTAGTAGCAGGCTACACCCACTGGTATTGGGCAGAGACTGGATTCCCCTTCTTCAAAATTTCAACAATCAGACTATAACATTATGACACACAATATATTACACCCTTTAATGCTTGCAGGCACTGGAAGCGACGTAGGCAAAAGCATAATTGCCACTGCCCTCTGCCGCATCTTCTTGCAGGAGGGCTACCACCCTGCCCCTTTCAAGGCGCAGAACATGGCTCTCAACTCTTATGCCACACCCGACGGACTGGAAATCGGCCGTGCCCAGGCTGTACAGGCAGAAGCTGCCGGAGTGGTCTGCACTACAGACATGAACCCCCTGCTGCTGAAACCCAACTCCGAACACACCACACAAGTGGTACTGAACGGACGACCGATAGGCAACCGCTCGGCATACGATTATTTCCGCAAAGAGGGTCGCGAAGAACTACGCAAGGCAGTGAACGCAGCCTTCGACAGGCTCAGCCAATCTTTCTGTCCGATTATCATGGAGGGTGCCGGGAGCGTGTCTGAAATAAACCTACGCGACTCAGACCTCGTGAACATGCCAATGGCCCGGCATGCCGACGCTGACGTAATTCTCGTGGCTGATATAGACCGTGGCGGTGTATTTGCATCATGCTATGGCAGTGTGATGCTGCAGACTCCCGATGACAGGAAGAGGATAAAGGGCATAATAATAAACAAGTTCCGCGGAGACATTCGTCTCTTCGATGAGGGAAAGAAACTACTGGAGCAGATATGCGGCATCCCTGTGCTGGGCATAGTACCGATGTTCAAAGACATCGTGATAGAAGAGGAAGACAGCGTGGACCTGGAGCGCAAAGCCCGTCAGATGGCTACCGACAAGGTGAACGTTGCGGTGGTGCTGCTCCGACATATATCAAACTTCACAGACTTCAACATACTGGAGCGCGACGAGCGCGTCAACCTGTTCTATACCAACAATACCGCCGATATAGAAAAAGCCGACATCATCATTCTGCCCGGCACGAAAGCAACCCTCGACGATTTATACGAATTGCGCAAAAACGGTGTTGCCCAAGCAATAGTAAGGGCACATCGCAACGGGAAGACCGTCATCGGCATCTGTGGCGGCTATCAGATGTTGGGGCAATCGGTGCTCGATCCTCATGCCGTGGAAGGCAGCATTCCGCAACTGCCCGGACTCGGCCTTCTCGACACCATAACCGAGATGTTGCCAGAAAAGACCACACGGCAGACGGATTTCATTTTCAACGGTAAAGAGTGCAAAGGCTACGAAATCCATCAGGGCATTACCACCTACAGCCAGGGCAACGACAGAGCTGGCCAGAAAGCCGACCTTATTGTCAGCGGAAACAACTGCACGGGCACCTACCTCCACGGATTTCTCGACAACTCTGCCGTGACAGACCATTTCATCACCCCCCTCTGCAAGAGTAAAGCCAAGGCAGGCAATGTCAGCATTGAGGAATTCAAGAACAGACAGTACGACCTCCTTGCCGACCACGTGAGAAAATATGTAGACATAGAAAAACTTATCAAAATAATGACACCATGATACATGGACACGGTGACGACCTATATAAATACAAGAATGTGGAGATGAACTTCTCCACCAACATATTCAACCACTTCGACCATTCGCGGCTTTTCGCCTATCTCTCCGAAAAGTTGCCACTCATAACAAGCTACCCTGAACCTGCGCCAGCATCTCTCGAAAGAGCGATAGCACGGCAGACAGGTGTTGAGGCAGACTGCATTATGGTGACCAACGGAGCCACGGAGGCCATATACCTCATTGCCCAATGTTTCAGTGGGAAGACACAACACATCCTGCAACCCACCTTCGCAGAATATGGCGACGCCTGCAGCATGTACGGCAGCCGGATCCACACCCTGTCAAAGATAACGCCATCCGACCGGTTCGGCAACAACGACACCGTGTGGTTCTGCAACCCCAACAACCCTACAGGCACCGTGACAGACCACGATGTCGTGTCTGCCGTCATCAGCAACAATCCCGACACATTGTTCATTATCGACCAGAGCTACTCCCACTACACGCCCAAGCGTACTCTCCAGCCCCGGGAGTGTGCCCGTCAAGGCAATGTGCTTCTGCTGAACTCCATGACAAAAGACTTCGGAATCCCCGGACTGCGCCTCGGCTTCGTCACTGCCAGCCGCCGGCTCATATCCCTGCTCCGCAGCCACCGCATGCCGTGGTCGGTAAACAGCCTTGCCATCTGCGCCGGCATGTTTCTGCTCAAACACCATGAAGACTATAGCATCGACACGGCGGCTCTCTGCTCTGAGCGGGAACGGGTAGGCAGGCTCATTGAGGAACTTGGCATAATGACGTATCCTTCAGACTCAAACATGCTGCTCTGCAGACTGCCGGAATCAGACGCTGCCACGCTGAAGGAATTCCTCGTTGCTTCACACAGCATACTGATACGTGACGCAAGCAACTTCGAGACGCTCACTCCGCAGCATTTCCGCATAGCCGTGCAGACTCGCGAAGAAAACGACAAACTGATAAAATCTCTGGAAGAATGGATGAAACAATGAATTTTCTGAATACCCACATCATGTTAGCAAGCCTTCTCACAGGTTGGGCTCTCGACATCATCTTCGGCGACCCCTCACGGCTCCCCCACCCCGTGGTATATATGGGCAGATGGATTTCCATGGGCGAACACAGGCTCAACCGCGGCAAAAGAAAGCGACTTAAAGGTGCTGTCTTTGCCGTTTCAAGCATCTTGATGACGTTCGGCATCATGTGGCTGCTGACAGAGGCGCTCAGAATGCTGACAGACAGCTACGACACGGGATGGGCTTTTCCGCTGCTCTCCTATGCGTTGGGGTCGCTCTGCGTCTTCTTCTGCCTTGCCGGAAAGACGTTGCGCCGCGAAGTGAGGATGGTATTCGGAAAACTAGAACTGGGACTTGACGAGGGCCGACAGCAGGTGGCCAGGATTGTGGGCCGCGACACTCTGTCGCTCTCCCGGCAGGAAGTGTCTACGGCAGCTCTGGAGACACTTGCCGAAAACCTCTCCGATGGTGTCATTGCTCCGCTTTTCTGGTTTGCCCTGCTTGGTGTGCCGGGAATGATGGCCTATAAGATGATAAACACCCTCGACTCCATGATAGGCTATCAGAACAAGCGCTACAAAGACTTCGGCTGCTGGGCAGCCCGCATCGACGACATAGCCAACTATCTGCCTGCACGCCTCACCGCCCTGCTGATGATATTGGCAGGATGGGGCTATATGCAGTTCTCCAGATCGCGCTCACGACGCTCTCTTGCGTATTACCTGCAAACTACCAGACGTTACTCCCGTTGCCATGCCTCGCCTAACAGCGGATGGCCTGAGGCCGCTCTCTCGTCATTGCTCGACTGCCGTTTCGGCGGTCCTCACGATTATTTCGGCGAACTGTTCTATAAGCCCTATATCGGTTCAAATGCCCGTCCTATAACATTCTCCGACATGACATCAAGTCTGCACATCTGCCTTGCTGCTGAAATCATCGCTGTAGTGGCAGCTGCTGCCATTGTTGTATAGTCCGTGGTCTGCCAGGAGGAAGGATATTCTTATCAGCCTATAAAAAAAGATGCATCCTGCCATTGCAAGACGCATCTTTTTTTATAGCATTTCCAAATTGTCTGCCGCTTGTCAAAAGGCAACAGACCAATTTCGCAGAACAATCATACTTGTCCAGATAAAAGTTTTTATTCCACAAAACGAGACAAACCCCTGTCCGTCAAGAAGATAGCTGTTACTTGTCGAGCAAGATGTTCATCATCTCGCAGGCAGCCTTTGCCACTGAAGTGCCAGGACCGAAGATTGCAGCCACACCAGCCTTGTAGAGGAAGTCGTAGTCCTGTGCCGGGATAACTCCACCGGCGATAACCATGATGTCCTCACGTCCGAGTTTCTTCAGTTCCTCAATAAGCTGAGGAATGAGAGTCTTGTGACCAGCGGCGAGCGAACTGGCACCCACGATGTTCACGTCGTTCTCCACAGCCTCTCTTGCAGCCTCAGCCGGAGTCTGGAACAATGGTCCCATATCCACGTCGAAGCCACAGTCAGCATATCCTGTAGCCACTACCTTGGCACCACGGTCATGACCGTCCTGACCCATTTTAGCAACGAAGATACGTGGTCTGCGTCCTTCCTTCTTAGCGAACTCTTCCGTCAACTCACATGCCTTATGGAAATCTGAGTCGTTCTTACTTTCTGATGAATACACGCCTGAAATTGTTCTTATAACTGCTTTATAACGTCCTACGATTTCCTCGCAGGCATCACTGATCTCTCCAAGGGTGCAGCGCAGCTTGGCACACTCCACAGCCTTCTCCAAGAGGTTGCCCTCTCCCGTGCGCACGCATTCTGTGAGTGCAGCAAGAGCCTCCTTGCATTTCTCGTTGTCGCGGTTTGCACGCAGTTCAGCGAGTCCCTTCACCTGCTCCTCTCTTACAGCAGAGTTGTCCACCTCCAGGATGTCGATAGGATCCTCATGGTCAAGACGATACTTGTTAGTACCGACGATAACCTGCGAACCGCTGTCGATACGAGCCTGTGTGCGTGCGGCAGCCTCCTCGATGCGCATCTTCGGCACTCCGGTCTCGATGGCCTTTGCCATTCCGCCGAGCTTCTCGATTTCCTGTATGTGCTCCCATGCCTTGTGTGCGAGCTCGTTTGTCAGGCTCTCCACATAGTATGAACCAGCCCATGGGTCGATGTGCTTGCAGATCTTGGTCTCGTTCTGTATATAAATCTGAGTGTTTCGTGCGATACGTGCAGAGAAGTCAGTAGGCAATGCGATGGCCTCGTCGAGAGCGTTTGTATGCAGACTCTGAGTATGTCCGAGGGCTGCAGTCATTGCCTCGATGCAGGTACGACCCACGTTGTTGAACGGATCCTGCTCTGTGAGCGACCATCCTGATGTCTGACAGTGTGTTCTGAGCATCAGCGACTTTGCGTTCTTCGGGTTGAACTGCTTGATTACCTTTGCCCACAGCATACGTGCTGCGCGCATTTTGGCAACCTCCATGAAGTGGTTCATCGAAATTCCCCAGAAGAAAGACAGACGTGGAGCGAAGGCGTCGATGTCGATACCTGCGTTCACACCGGCTCTCACATACTCCAGACCGTCGGCGATGGTGTAAGCCAGCTCGATGTCTGCCGTAGCTCCAGCCTCCTGCATGTGGTAACCGGAGATAGAGATAGAGTTGAACTTAGGCATCAGTTTGGATGTGTATCCGAAGATGTCGCTGATGATTCTCATTGAGAATGCAGGCGGGTAGATGTAGGTGTTTCTCACCATGAACTCCTTGAGAATGTCGTTCTGGATTGTTCCTGCCATCTCCTCGAGCTTGGCTCCCTGCTCCAGTCCTGCCACGATGTAGAATGCCATTACAGGCAACACGGCACCGTTCATGGTCATAGATACCGACATCTTGTTGAGCGGAATTCCGTTGAAGAGCACTTTCATGTTCTCGATCGAGCAGATAGACACGCCAGCCTTACCCACGTCGCCCACAACACGAGCGTTGTCCGGGTCGTAGCCGCGGTGTGTAGGGAGGTCGAATGCCACCGACAGACCTTTCTGTCCGCTGGCGAGGTTTCTGCGGTAGAATGCGTTGCTCTCCTCGGCAGTAGAGAATCCTGCATACTGACGGATTGTCCATGGGCGGAAAGGATACATCATGCTGTAAGGTCCGCGCAGGAACGGAGGAAGGCCGGCAGTATATCCGAGATGCTCCATGCCCTCCAGGTCTTCTTTGGTATAAACAGGCTTTACCTCAATGTGTTCAGGGGTTTTCCAGTTTGCCTTGATGTTGTTTGACTCCTGCCAAGCAGCGCCATCAACGCTCTTTATACCTGAAAAAATATCTATGTCTTTAAAATTCTTTCTCATTTTATTCCCAGTTTTTGGTTATACTCCTTCAATGTCTCAAGCACATTGCACTTCACGTGTATAAAGTTCTCTATACCCTTTGCCTTGAGGTCTTCCATGCATGCCGGTGCTCCAGCCACTACGAACATGGCTCTGCCGTTGAGGTATTCGAAGGCAGGCACTGCGTATTCAGCATATTCGTCGTCGCTCGAACAAAGCACCACGATGTCGGCGCCAGCCTTGAGTGCTGCGTCCACGCCTTCCTCCACGGTCTTGAATCCGAGGTTGTCCATCACCTTGTAGCCGGCGCAAGCCAGGAAGTTGCAGCTGAACTGTGCTCTTGCCTGTCTCATTGCCAGGTTTCCGATAGTGAGCATGAAGGCAGTAGGAGTCTTCTCGCTTTCCTCCACCGAGATTCTCAGGTCTTCGAAGTCGGCAGCCAGACGTGTTGTCTTTATAGCCTTGAAGGCTTCCTCGTGTGCGCCCTTGTCAGCGCATCCGCAGCATGCGTTCTTTGCGCGCTTTCCTTCGCTTTTCTCCGTGAAGTTAGGGAACTGGTTTGTACCCAGTATGAATTCCTTTCTCTTTGCGGCAGCGTCGTGGCGCTTGGCGTTTGTGGCGTTGATGTCGTCCTGCACGATTCCCTTCTTTGCAGCCTCCAGGAATCCACCGTTGTCTTCCACGTTGAGGAAGATCTTCCAGGCCTCGTTGGCGAGCGATGTGGTGAGCTCTTCGATGAAGTAGCTTCCTGCTCCCGGGTCCACCACCTTGTCGAAGTGGCTCTCCTCCTTGAGCAGCAGCTGCTGGTTGCGTGCGATGCGCTCCGAGAATTCATTAGGAGTCTCGTATACGGCGTCGAACGGCAACACCTCTATTGAATGCACTCCGGCGAGAGCGGCGCTCATTGCCTCTGTCTGTGAGCGGAGCATGTTGACATAGCTGTCAAACATCGTCATGTTGTATTTTGATGTGGCAGCGTTCACGCACATCATGCATGATGCGTCGTCTTTCGGTGCATACTGCTTCACGATTTCCGCCCACAGCATTCTGGCTGCACGGAATTTTGCCATTTCCATGAAGAAGTTCTCCGAGATGCCGAGGTTGAACTTGATGTTCTTTGCAGCCTCGTCGGCGTCTGTTCCTGCTTCCACGAGCTGGTTCATGTATTCGTTGCCCCATGCCAGTGCATATCCGAGTTCCTGCACGATGTAGGCTCCGTTGTTGTTGAGCGCCACAGCGTTCACGCAGATTGTGCGGAAGTTGGGGTATTCCTTCATTGCCTCCACGATCTGCGGTGCCTGTGCGAGCAGGGCCACCGTGTCGAGTCCCTTCACCACGATTTTCTCCATCGGGTCCCAGTTGAAAGAACCCACGATCTTCGTCTTGTCATATCCCTTCGCCGTGAAATACCAGTCCAGGATCTTTGCCAGTTCCAGGGTGTGGCGTTTGCAGGTGTTGAAGTTTAGCTCCACGGCTTCGCATTCGATTCCCTTGAGCAGTGTCTCGACGAAATCCTTGGAGATGTTCTTTCCCGGTATCTTGAACGACAGCGAGTCCACTCCCCTGTTCAGGATGTCCAGCGCCTTTTCGTTTGCCGCTGCGGCGTCGTCGGCCATGATGCGCTGTCTCACGTACCATGCGTTGTCGCCCTTCTTGTTGCCGCGTACGAACGGGAATTCTCCCGGAAGTGAGTCTGGTGTCTTGAGGTTCTCAAGGTCTTCCTTCAGATAAAAAGGCTGCACGTTGAATCCCTCGTTTGTGCGCCAGACGAGACGTTTGTTAAAGTCGGCTCCCTTCAGGTCCACCTGAATCTTGTCAAGCCATTCTTGACGTGTAGGAGCCTTAAACTCCGTAAAGAGTTGCTCTTTGCAATTCGACATAGTGTGTAGTATTATATAAGTTAATATGTTTCAAAGTATTATACAAACACAATGAATCGGGCGCCACAATCCGTGTGGCACTTTCTCCTAAATGCAAAGGTAAAGCAATTTTTCAATATTCAGAAAAAACGGAAGAGTTTTTTACAAAACAATATCAAAAATCATGTCTTTACGAAACACTTTGACATATCAACGTGGCAAACTGCCGCCTGCAGCCGTCAATCGCATGGCCTTGGTTTGGGAAAATATCCCGGCATATATATATGGTTTGGTTTTTTTTTTATAATTTTGCAGCCAAATGACGGAAAGGAGGCCCGGATGGAATCCCATGCCGACACCCCGTCAGCAATGAATACAATCACGTCAACAAAACAACAATTACGATAATGGCAAAAGAATTAAAACAACTTACGAAAAGATCAGAGAACTACAGCCAGTGGTACAACGACCTGGTAACAAAGGCCGACTTGGCAGAGCAGTCGCCCGTGAGAGGCTGCATGATAATAAAGCCCTACGGCTATGCCATCTGGGAGAAGATGCAGCACCAGCTCGACGCCATGTTCAAGGAGACAGGCGCCCAGAACGCATACTTCCCCCTGCTCATCCCCAAGTCGTTCCTCTCGCGTGAGGCAGAACACGTGGAGGGATTCGCCAAGGAGTGTGCCGTCGTGACCCACTACAGGCTGAAGGCCAAGGAAGACAAGAGCGGCGTTGAGGTAGACCCTGCCGCCAAGCTCGACGAGGAGCTCATCATCCGCCCCACTTCAGAGACCATCATCTGGAACACATACAAGAACTGGATACACTCATGGCGCGACCTGCCGCTCATGTGCAATCAGTGGTGCAACGTGATGCGCTGGGAAATGCGCACCCGTCCGTTCCTCCGTACCTCAGAGTTCCTCTGGCAGGAGGGCCACACAGCCCACGCCACGAAGGAGGAGGCCGAGGCCGAGGCACAGAAGATGCTCCACGTCTATGCCGACTTTGCCGAGCAGTATATGGCCGTGCCCGTGGTGAGAGGCGTGAAGAGCGAGACAGAGCGCTTTGCCGGCGCCCTCGACACCTACACCATCGAGGCCATGATGCAGGACGGAAAGGCGCTGCAGAGCGGCACGAGCCACTTCCTCGGACAGAACTTCGCCAAGGCCTTCGACGTGACCTATCTCAACAAGGACAACAAGCCTGAATACGTGTGGGCCACATCATGGGGCGTGTCCACCCGCCTCATCGGAGCGCTCATCATGACCCATTCCGACGACAACGGCCTGGTGCTCCCACCGAAGCTCGCGCCGATACAGGTGGTGATCGTGCCCATCACCAAGGGCCGCGAACAGCTCGACGCCATCAGCGAAAAGCTCCAGCCCGTGATCAGCGCCCTCAGAAAGGCCGGCATCAGCGTGAAATACGACGACGCCGAGAACAAGCGCCCAGGATTCAAATTCGCCGACTATGAGCTCAAGGGAGTGCCAGTGCGCCTCGTGATGGGCGGACGCGACCTCGAGAACAACACCGTGGAAATCATGCGCCGCGACACCCTGGAGAAGGAGACACGCCCGCTCGAAGGCATCGTGGAACACGTGGAGCAGCTGCTCGACGACATCCAGGCAAACATCTTCGCCAAGGCGAAGGCATACCGCGACGAGCGCATCTACGAATGCGACAACTACGAGGAATTCAAGGAAAAGGTGAAAGACGGAGGCTTCTTCATCTGCCCGTGGGACGGCACCGCCGAGACGGAGGCAAAGATAAAGGAGGAGACACAGGCCACCATCCGCTGCATCCCGTTCGGAGTGGAGCAGACACCGGGCACCGACATGGTGTCGGGCAAGCCATCCACAAAACGCGTGATAATCGCCAGAAGCTATTAATCAAACAAGCATACCGATGCCAGACAACAACAGTATATTAGAGAAGCTCAACGGACTGGTGAGCCGTTACGAAGAGGTTTCCACCCTCATCACCGACCCCGGGGTGATAGCCGACCAGCAGCGCTACATCAAGCTCACAAAGGAATACAAAGACCTCGGCGACATCATGGACGCCCGGAAGCGATACATCAGCTGCCTCTCCTCTATCAGGGAGGCCAAGGACATCCTGGCCAACGAGAGCGACCCCGACCTCAAGGAGATGGCGCGAGAGGAACTGCAGACAAACGAAGAGCTGCAGCCCCGCATCGAAGAGGAGATAAAGATGGCACTCGTGCCCAAAGACCCCGAAGACGACAAGAACGTGCAGATGGAAATCAGAGCCGGAGCCGGAGGCGACGAGGCAGCCCTCTTTGCCGGCGACCTCTTCGGCATGTACAAGCGATTCTGCGACTCCAAGGGGTGGACACTCTCAGTGACCAGCGTGAGCGAGGGAGCAGCCGGAGGATACAAGGAAATCGACTTCGCCGTGAGCGGCGACGGAGTGTACGGAGTGCTGAAATACGAGTCTGGCGTACACCGTGTGCAGCGCGTGCCCGCAACCGAGACACAGGGCAGGATGCACACCTCGGCGGCTACCGTGGCAGTGCTGCCCGAGGCAGACAAGTTTGAGGTGAACATCAACGAGGGCGACATCAAATGGGACACCTTCAGAAGCAGCGGAGCAGGCGGACAGAACGTGAACAAGGTGGAGTCGGGCGTGAGGCTGCGCTATCCCTGGAAAAACCCCAACACGGGCGAAGTGGAGGAAATTCTCATCGAATGTACGGAGACCCGCGACCAGCCCAAGAACAAGGAGCGCGCCCTCTCGCGCCTGCGTACCTTCATATATGACCGCGAACACCAGAAATACATCGACGACATCGCCTCGCGCCGCAAGACACTGGTCTCAACCGGCGACCGCTCGGCAAAGATACGCACATACAACTTCCCCCAGGGCCGCGTGACCGACCACCGCATCGGCTTCACCACTCACGACCTGCAGGGATTCCTCGGCGGCGACATTCAGGAGATGATTGACGCGCTCACTGTAGAGGAAAACGCCGAGAGGATGAAAGAGAACGAGCTATAGAAAAGACAAACAAAAAAAACATTTCATAACGCTATGACCAGAGAAGAACTCATAAAACAGATTTTCACGAAGAAAACCTTCCTTTGCGTCGGACTCGACACCGACATCAAGAAAATCCCGCAACACCTGCTCGGCGGCGAAGACCCCATCTTCGCCTTCAACAAGCAGATAATCGACGCCACCGCAAAATACTGCGTGGCTTACAAGCCCAACCTCGCCTTCTACGAGAGCATGGGAGTGAAGGGACTCGTCTCCTTCGAGAAGACAATCAACTATCTCAAGGGGGCCTACCCCGACCACTTCATCATCGCCGACGCCAAACGCGGAGACATCGGAAACACATCAACCATGTATGCCCGCACATTCTTCGAGGAATACAACATCGACTCGCTCACCGTGGCACCGTATATGGGAGAAGACAGCGTGGTGCCGTTCCTGCAATACGAGGGCAAATGGGTGATACTGCTCGCCCTGACCAGCAACAAGGGGTCTCACGACTTCCAGCTCACCGCCGACCAGAGCGGCGAGCGCCTCTTCGAGAAAGTGCTCCGCACATCGCAGAAGTGGGGCGACAAAAACAACATGATGTATGTGGTGGGCGCCACACAGGGCAAGATGTTTGAAGACATCCGCAGGATAGCCCCCGACCACTTCCTGCTCGTGCCGGGAGTGGGCGCACAGGGCGGAAGCCTCGAGGAGGTGTGCAAATACGGCATGAACAAAGACTGCGGACTGCTCGTGAACAGCAGCCGTGGCATCATCTACGCCAGCTCCGGCACTGACTTTGCACAGGTGGCGGCCGCCAAGGCTGCCGAGCTGCAGCAGCAGATGCAGGAGGAACTGGAGAAAATCAGATAAACGGGAGACTGGAGAAAGTAACCTTGCTTCACCACTCCAGCCCCCACCTGGCCTCCCCCAAAGGGGAGGGACAGATAGTATTGAGCGCTGACAATCAATCAGACAACGGGAAACCGTCTGCCCCCGGCAAGACGAAACGAACAAAGCCGGCTCCGGAAGTCGTCATACGACAGACTCCGAAGCCGGCTTGGCTTTTCTCTGTTCAGCCCCAATCGGGCAGAGGGGTTCGTCTGCTGTTGTTGTTCATATATAGGTGTTTTGTGGTTAGCCAATCAGTTGCTTGCATTCTCTGTTCCGCCGCTTTGCACTTCTGTTTCGCCGCTTTGCGATTCCGTTCCGCCGTGTTGTGCATGATTTTCTTGAGTGTGGGAGGTAGGTCTGCCGTATCCAACTTGTCGGAGAATGTATAGCCGTTGGAAAAGTCTTTACAACATTTTTCCCATTTTCCCATTTTCCCATCTTCCCAACGGGAAATGGTGTTTTTATCTAAGTTATTATATATCAATATATTATCTTTTTTATTACATTTATTTTTTGTTATATGGGAAGATGGGAAGATGGGAAAATGGGAATTTTGGGAAAAAACGCCTTCTCTTTTCCCTCTTTCCCTTGCCATCTCCTTGAGGTCAACATTAGCCAGATCTCTTGCCATCTGGAAGAAAGTTGCGATAGTGATTCCTCCCTTGTTTCCTTTCATGCAGTTGTCGTATAGACGGTTGCATTCCCGTGTGTCGTAGTCGGCGTTCATCTGCGAGAGTCGGTCGAAAATCTGTCTGCCAACCTCTCCGAGTCCGTCTGAAAGTGCGAAGGCGAGTCTCAGCCAGTTGTCGTAGCCCTGACACGCCTCATGCAGCTGCTCGACAGCCGCAAGCCCGGAGAGCCCACATGGATAGAAATAAAGTGAGAAAGCCGCCGACATACTGATTTTTTGCCGTGCAAAATGGCAGCATTCAAAAAATGTTGCTATATTTGCACGGCAAAAGAAATCTAATACACAGATTCGTTAAATCAAAACCACTAACGAGCATGAACAAGATAATACAGAAACAACAATTTTCAGAAAAAGTATTCAAATTCGAAATCGAAGCGCCCCTCATAGCAAAAAGCCGCAAGGCAGGCAACTTCGTGATAATCAGAGTGGACAAAAACAGTGAGAGAATGCCGCTCACCATAGCCGACGCCGACACCCACAGGGGCACCATAACGCTCGTGGTGCAGGAAGTGGGACTCTCGTCCAGGAAACTCTGCAGGCTCAGCGAGGGCGACTACGTGGAAGACGTGGTGGGACCGCTCGGAAGCCCCACACACATACAGAACTTCGGCACCGTGGTGTGCGCCGGAGGAGGAGTGGGCACAGCACCCCTGCTGCCCATCATCAAGGCGCTCAAGAAGGCGGGAAACAGAATTCTCTCCGTGATAGCCGGAAGAAACAAAGACCTCATCATACTCGAAGACGAGGTGAGGGAATACAGCGACGAGGTGATCGTGATGACCGACGACGGATCTTACGGCGAGAAGGGAGTGGTGACCATAGGAATAGAGAAATTCATCAACCAGGAACACATTGACAAGGTGGTGGCCATCGGCCCCCCGATAATGATGAAATTCTGCTGCCTGCTCACCGGAAAATATAATATCCCCACCGACGTGTCGCTCAACACAATCATGGTGGACGGCACGGGAATGTGCGGCGCATGCCGACTGACAATCGGAGGAAAGACAAAGTTCGTATGCATCGACGGACCGGAATTCGACGGAGCACTCGTTGACTGGGACGAGATGTTCAAGAGAATGGGCACATTCAAGGCGGTTGAGAGAGAAGAGATGGAACATTTCGAAGAGCATCTGTGCAGGCCAGAGACCGCTGAATGCAACTGCGGAGCCAAGGCGCAGACCAACGGCGATGGCGCCCCGGCAGCCTTCACCACAGAGACACTGGAGCAGCTCAAGGACAGAGAGGCGGAATGGCGCAAAGAGCTGCGCAAGAGCATGAAGCCGAAGGAGCGCATGGCGATAGAACGCGTGGAGATGCCGGAGCTGAGCCCCGAATACAGAATCGCACACCGCAAGGAAGAGGTGAACCAGGGGATAACGCTCGAAATGGCTCAGCGCGAAGCCCACAGATGCCTGGACTGCGCAAAGCCGTCGTGCACGGAAGGATGCCCCGTGAGCATCGACATACCTTCGTTTATAAAGAACATAGAGCGCGGAAACATACAGGGAGCCGCACGGGTGCTCAAGAACACATCATCGCTGCCTGCCGTATGCGGACGAGTATGCCCGCAGGAGAAGCAATGCGAAAGCAGATGCATACACCTGAAGATGAACGAGCCGGCGGTGGCGATAGGATATCTGGAGAGATTCGCAGCCGACTACGCACAGAGATGCGGCGAACAGAACGACGGAAGGCCGGAGAGCAACGGAGTGAAAGTGGCAGTGGTGGGCTCAGGACCATCGGGACTAAGCTTCGCAGGCGACATGGCAAAAAGGGGCTACGAGGTGCACGTGTTTGAAGCGCTGCACGAAATCGGTGGAGTGCTGAAATACGGAATTCCGGAGTTCAGACTGCCCAACCACATCGTGGACGTGGAGATAGAAAACCTCAGGAAGCTCGGAGTGGAGTTCACCACAGACTGCATCATCGGAAAGACCATCACCATAGAGCAGCTCAAGGAAGAGGGATTCAAGGGATTCTTCGTGGGAAGCGGAGCAGGACTGCCTAACTTCATGAACATACCGGGAGAGAACGCCATCAACATAATGTCGTCTAACGAATACCTCACACGTGTGAACCTCATGGACGCTGCCGACCCGAAGACGGACACACCGATGAACTTCGGCAAGAAGGTGCTCGTGATTGGCGGAGGAAACACGGCAATGGACTCTTGCAGAACAGCAAAGAGACTGGGAGCCGACGTGACAATAGTATACAGACGCTCTGAGGCTGAAATGCCGGCAAGACTGGAAGAGGTGAGACACGCCAAGGAGGAGGGGATAAATTTCCTCAACCTGCACAATCCTATTGAATACATCGCCGACAAAAACGGTGCCGTATGCAAGGCGGTGCTACAGGTGATGGAACTGGGAGAGCCCGACGCCAGCGGAAGAAGAAGTCCGAAACCAATAGAAGGCAAGACCCTGACCGTGGAGACCGACCAGGTGATAGTAGCGGTGGGCGTGTCGCCGAACCCCCTCGTGCCGAAATCCATCGAGGGACTGGAACTGGGCAGGAAAGACACCATCGCCGTGGACGACTGCATGCAGAGCTCGAGGAAGGAAATCTTCGCCGGAGGCGACATCGTGCGCGGCGGAGCCACGGTGATCCTGGCTATGGGCGACGGCAGACGTGCCGCCGAAAACATGGACAAGGCGCTCAAGGGCAGCAAATAATGCCCAGCCTGGATATAGCTGATAGGACTAATAAGACTGATAGGACTTATAGGAGATATAGGTTTTATCAGTCCTATTAGTCTTATCAGTCCTATAGGACTTATAGGACTTATAGGAGATATAGCCCCCCTATCCGCGCTCCTTTATCCATCCATACCTGTAGGCATAGAGGAGCTTCTTGAGATATTCGATCTGGCCGCGCAGGTCATCGCCGATGTCGGTGTCGGCAACGAGCATCCTGTGAGAAGACATCTCCACGATCTTGGTGAAACTCTTGATGTCGGTGCCGCGCTTGATGGCATCCTCCTCGCTCGTGAACGGCTCGTGCTGCACAAGGAAGAAGCCGCGGCTGTGATAGATGAGCGTGTAGCC
The DNA here is from genome assembly GCF_041323955.1 of Prevotella pectinovora. Lineage (NCBI taxonomy): Bacteria > Pseudomonadati > Bacteroidota > Bacteroidia > Bacteroidales > Prevotellaceae > Prevotella > Prevotella pectinovora. The sequence continues at coordinate 961,984 of NZ_JBGLIV010000001.1, read as the reverse complement.
GGCAATGCCCGTCTCCTTGTGGTAGGCCTTGGAGAAACCGCCGTCGATGACCATCAGCTTGCCGTTGGCCTTTATCGGGTTCTCGCCGCTTCCGGCATGCACGGGCACGTGGCCGTTGATGATGTGGCGGTTGGGATGGCGCACCTCGAAGGCGTCGAGAATCCTGTCCACCACTTCTTCGTTGTCTCTCATCTTGAAATAGTTGCCCTTATACTCCTTGTGGGTCTCGGCGTCTTCAAGGAAATAACGCTCGAAGGTGGCCATCTTGGACTTGTCGAAGAGTGTGGAGTCGGGACCGCACCACAGATACATGAAATAGTCGCGCGCGAAATCACGCATTGCCTCGGAACTGTCGTTCTGGAACGCCGCACGCACGAGGAGACCCGTATGGTGCATCAGCTCCCTGCCGCTGTATTTCTTGCCACCGAACAGCTCCACTTCCTTCAGGGAGCCGTCGTCGTTGAGAGGCACCGAAGCATGGAAGAGCAGGTTGTTGTTGGTGATGTTGTACATACAGCCGTGGCTGAGCAGCAGCTCTATATGGTTGCGCAGCTTCTCGCTCACGGTGAACGAATGGTGGAGCTTCTTCATGAGTTCCTCCTCTTCCTTCGTCAGCACGTTGGGATGCTTGGGGTCTACCGTGGGGAAAAGGCAGCTCTTCATGGCATATTCCTTGCCGCCGATTGTGCACACGCCCTTGTCGTAGTCAACGTTGTTGAAGAGCATGCGGTCTTTCATCTTCCACTCAGGGTGCTTCTTTATCAAGGCGGCTTCCACCTTGAACTGGATTACGGAGATGGCTTTGTGCATCATGGCGATGAGGCGAACGGTCTTCTCATCGAGAACGCCTGTGCCGCCTGAGGTCTTCGGGATGAATTCCAGGCATGGGTCGTCCTTGTAGGTCTCCATGGCGAAAGTGGCAAGGGGCAGCAGGTTTATTCCGTAGCCCTCCTCCAGGGTGGTGAGGTTGGCATAGCGCAGCGAGATTCTCACCACGTTGGTGATGCAGGCGTCGTTGCCGGCACAGGCTCCCATCCACAGCATGTCGTGATTGCCCCACTGGATGTCCCAGTTGTGATAATGGGTGAGAAGGTTCAATATCTTGTGGGCGGCAGGACCGCGGTCGTAGATGTCGCCCAGAATATGGAGCCGGTCGATGGCAAGGCGCTGGATAACGTGGGCGATGGCGATGATGAAGTCGTCGGCGCTGTCGGTCTCTATCATGCTGTCGATGACGGCAGTCACGTAGCCAGCCTTGTCGATGTCGTCGGAATGCTCATGCAGAAGCTCCTGGATGATGTAGGAGAACTCCTTGGGCAGGGATTTCCTGACTTTCGAACGGGTGTATTTGCTCGACACATCGCGGCAGATGGTGACAAGCTGGTGGATGGTGATGTGGTACCAGTCGTTGATGTCTTCCTCTACGAGCTTCACCATCTCGAGCTTCTGCTCGGGATAATAGATGAGAGTGCAGAGGTCGCGGAGCTCCGTATCGCGGATCTGGTTGCCGAAAAGCTCGTTCACTTTTCTCTTGATGTTGCCCGAAGCATTCTTCAGCACATGCTGGAATGACTCGTAGGCGCCGTGGATGTCGGCAAGGAAATGCTCTGTTCCCTTAGGCAGATTGAGGATGGCCTGGAGGTTTATTATCTCCGTGCTCGCATCCGCAATGGTAGGGAAGGTCTTTGACAACAACTGCAGATACTGCAGTTCGTTCTCTTGCGGTTGGTTTAAGTTTTTCTTCATATTATATTAGATTTGAAAAGTTGTTTCTTCATATTATATTGGAGTTGAAAAGCTGCTGCTCCATATCATATGGATTTGAAAAGTTACTTCTTCACATTATATTGGATTTGAAAAGTTGCTTCTGCATTTTGCATAAATCCTTTTCACGTGAGAGTTTTACGGGTACATGCCCTTTTTCAAGGAACATGCTGTGGACGAGGAGTGTGAGGATGCGGGAACTGAACTCCAGTATGCCCAGATCTGAAAGCATCTCTTCGAGCACATATTCGTTGTAGTCTTCAAACCTTGCATAGAGATACAGGTCGGAAAGGTTTTTGCGCGTCACTCTTCGGGTGTCTGTCAGGTGCTTCATGTTGAGAAGCATGACGCAGAGGAGAAGTTCGCTCTTGTATTCTGAATAGTCCTCGGAAACCTGATGCATTCTGGATGTCTTTATCGAAGGCTTGTCCCTTTTCAGTTCGCTCCTGAAGGCAACCACAGAATGGCGGTCCACAGTCTGGGGGTCGAACTCGCCGGGTGTACCCATCAGCGACTCGTAGGCCATGCGCACCTCGGGAAGAATGTCCTGGTCTGAGGAATGAAGCTGGATGCGTCGCCAATGCTCGGCGGAAAGGGTGGCGAGCTCTGACTTTATCTTCTGCAGGGGCAGGAATACGGTGTCGGCATCCTTGCCGGAAGACAGTATGGCTCCCAATGCCGCCAGACCGTTTTCTATATATACGTCTTTTTCGCTCATCAGCCAGAAGGGATTGCTGTCGATGATCTTCCGGTATACGGAGAACATGGTGGATGCGAGGCGCGGGGTGTCTGCTTCACCGTTGATGCTCTTGATGCGGGTGGCCACGGAAAGGCGGCCCGAACTGCCCAACGCATGACGGAACATCTGCTTCATACGCTCCGTTTCCTGGTTGGAGCTTGTGAGGACAGTGGCTCCGGTGTGCTTGAGAAGCATCCGGGAAACTATCGTCCTCTTCAGCCTAAGGGGCAGAGGGATGTTGCTCAAATGCCAGGGCATCATCGAGTTGTATGGGGAGAAGACCACGGGAATCCTCATGGCAAAGGCCCATCTCATGATCTGAAGAGAATACAGGTCTGCAAATGAATGTATGTGGATTATCTCTGCCGAGGTAGCGGCAACGACATGCCTGAACTGTTTCTTGCCTCCCTTGATCCATGGACGGGAGGAGGAGAAACAATATACCTTGTCTGTCCCTACGCGTGCTGCAAATTCAGATTGCTGTGACTTGTCTGTCAACACATAATTAGAGAGGTCTTGTGTGTTGAACGAAAACAAGTCGTCAAGCAGGGTCTGCCGTATTGAACCTGAATCTGAACGTGGAATGCAATGGAGTATATTCATGGCACATGCTTTTAAAAATCAATTCAGTATTTTGGTCAGCTCTCATTATTGTATATTGTTGGGGTCAACCTCATCATCGTCTATTGTTGTGGGCAACTCTCATTATTGCCTATAGTTTGGGGCAACTCCAATTATCGTCTATTGTTATAACGTTGTGGAACGGGATATATTGCATCGCACTGGCTTTTTAACGCCCAAACGCTCATCATTGATGTTACATTTTATGACTGCTTGCAGCCTTTGCTTTTTTACAAGCTGATTGATGGCCGTTTGGGCGAGGGGCTTAAAGCTTGTGGCTTATGAAGTCATATTTGTCGGCGAAACGATATTTCAGCAGTCTCATGCAGTTTCTGAAAGGTAGCGTCTGTTCCAACCACCATAATTTGACGAACGACATTCCGTGAAGATACGGGCGCAGGCGGACGGACAGAATCACCGTGCGCAGAACGAACGACAGGAGCAACGCAAAGACCGCACAGCCGCAGAGTATCCACATCCGGGCGATGGCTGAACAGGCTATCAGGGCGGTAAGCAGGATGTTGGCCGACAGCATGGAAACTATGCCAAGATTGAATGTGAACCTCGGGAGTCTGGAGTTGCGAAGCGTCTTGCGTATTGCAAGATAGTTGAGACACTTGTTTGTCCAACCCTTGTGAGACGGGGTGTCTTCTATCACCATAGCTTCGGGGGATGCAAAGACCAGCGTGTTGGATTCCGTGGAGAATTTGTTTGCCAGGAATTCAAACTCGCCTCTCGTGTATTTCAGATTCCCGTCATAGCCCTTGCCCTCGATGAACATGGATTTTCTGAACAGTACTACTTTGCCGGAATAGCCTGCTGTCCTGCCTCTTTGCGACAGGGCCAACTGGCGATAGAGACTGTAGGTGTTGTCGAAGAGACGGGCTGACGGGGCGTCGGAGCTGAAATTGCTGTAGCCCAACACCATCTGGCAATCGCCGGATATGGACCTGCGGGATATGGAGTCAAGGAATGTGGCTTTCTCCGGATAGCAATCCACATCCGTCAAGAGCACCCAGTCGTATCTGGCTGCCTTCACGCCAATGGTCACGGCAAGCTTCTTCCTGCTCATATAGCGGGACGAAGACGGGATGAAAGTGGTGTATAGCGACGGGGAACCCGAATATCGCTTGAGGATTGACTCAACCTGAGGGTCGTTGCCCGAAACGACTACAATGACCTGATATCTGCCGCCATACGACTGGTCAAGCCATTGTGGCAGATTCTTCTTGAGGTCTTCACCCTCGTCATCAACAGTCATGACTACTGAAATGCCGGGCAATGAAACATCGTTGACAGGCAATGAGGAGCCGTCAATGTCTGACTTCCCTACCTTCAATTTCAGAATCAACGCGTTTACGATTGGAGACAAAAGCGCAAGCAATATTGCAACGCCTCCTAACACCATTGTCTTATCATCAACTACTAACATTTTATACTGCCTTCCTTATAACCAAGTTTTAAGTTAATAATCTATATTCAGCTCCTCAGACACGTAACCGTCAGGCAACTTCCTGCAGTTGTACTGTGAAGCCATAATCTCTCCATAGGCACCTGCCGACCGGATGGCTATAAAATCCCCTCTCCTACTACAATTCAAGTCTGCCGCCTTTGCAAACACGTCGCTCGACTCGCAGATCGGTCCGACCACATCGTAGGTCTCCATAGGCCCGTCGCTTGAAATGTTCTCTATCTTATGATAGGCCTGATACAAAGCCGGTCTTATCAGATCTGTCATTCCGGCATCAAGGATAAGGAACTTCTTGGAAACTCCATCCTTGACATACAACACTCTGGTAATCAACGACCCACATTGACCTACTACAGCACGCCCAAGCTCGAAATGCAAAGTCTGATGAGGACGAAGCTTCAGGAATCTGGCATACGTGTTGAAATACCCCTTGAAGTCGGGAACAGAGGCTCTGTCAGGCTCATGATAGTCAATTCCGAGACCTCCGCCTACATTCAATGACTCAACTATAATATGATGGCGCTCAAGCTGTTGCTGGAGGTCGTTGATGCGATTGCACAACGCCTCAAAGTCGCCCATGTCGAGAATCTGTGAACCTATATGGAAATGCAATCCTCTGAACTTCACGTTCTTCATGTTGACTGCAAGACGGATTACCGGTTCCATCTCCTCCATAGGTATTCCGAACTTGTTCTCTGCCAGACCTGTGGTTATGTTAGCATGGGTATGGGCACCTACATCAGGGTTTATCCTGAATGCCACATTCGCGATTTTGCCCTTCGCCCTGGCGATTTCATCAATCACCTCAAGCTCAGGGATGCTTTCGACATTGAAACATTGTATGTCGTTGTCTATGCCAAGCGCTATTTCCCAATCGCTTTTGCCTACACCGGCAAAGACTATCCTGTCATGCGGAAAACCACTACGCAGGGCCGCCTTTATCTCACCTCCACTCACGCAGTCGGCGCCAAGTCCGTAATGGCGGATTACATTCAGTATCTTGGGGTTGGCATTTGCCTTGACTGCATAATGGACACGGAAATTATCGTGTCTGCCTGCCTCTCTGTTTATCTCCTCTAAAGTCTTGCTCAAGAGGGACGTGTCATAGAAATAAAACGGAGTTTCGATTTCCATGAACTTGTCAACGGGGAATATTCCTTTCATTCTTCGTGTTGTGTGTCGTTGTTGTGTGTCGTTTATTGCTTTTCTTTATTTGAAGAGAGTGTCGCTCAAGCTCTGGAGCGCAGCCTTCTTGTCGCTTTCCCGGATGAGAAATGAAATGTTGTAATTGCTGCCGCCATATGAAATCATTCTCACGGGGATGTTCTTCAATGCATCCGTGGCGAGCGTCTCAAAGCCTACATTGCTCCAGTCAAGATCTCCGACAACGCAGACAATGCACATGTCGGTGTCTACGGTCACAGTGCCATACTTCTTCAATTCATCCACTATTTCAGCCAGATGGGTGTCGTTGTCTATACTCATCGAAACGCCGACCTCGCTGGTTGCCACCATGTCGATTGCCGTCTGGTAGCTCTCGAAAATCTCAAAGACTTTTCTCAAGAAGCCAGTAGCCAGAAGCATGCGGCTGCTCTTTATCTTGATAGCCGTGATATTGTCTTTTGCAGCTACTGCCTTGATTTTCCCCCTCAAAGTGACATTATCTATGATAGTGCCTTGAGCTTCCGGTTCCATCGTGTTCAGAAGGCGTACGGGGATGCCGGCATATTTTGCAGGCTGGATGCAAGTAGGATGCAGGATCTTGGCACCGAAATAGGCAAGCTCTGCTGCCTCCTCAAAGTGAAGCTGCCTTACGGCTTCTGTACCGTCAACGATGCGTGGGTCGTTGTTGTGCATTCCGTCAATGTCTGTCCATATCTGTATCTCTTCGGCGTTTATCGCAGCTCCGATAAGCGAAGCGGTGTAGTCGCTGCCGCCTCTCTGCAAGTTGTCTATCTCGCCATAGGCATTACGGCATATGAAACCTTGTGTTATATAGATTTGCTTTCCTTTGACTTCCTCAAGCAAAGCGGTCAATTTCTCCTTGATATACGATGTGTCAGGTTCGCCGTTCTTGTCTGTGCGCATGAAATCAAGTGCCGACAACAACTCTGCATCGACTCCGCATTCTTTCAGGTAGTTCACGACCATGTTCGTACTCATGATCTCACCCTGTGCCACTATGCTCTTCTCCTCAAAACTAGTGAAGAGGTCTTTTGTGAACGAACGTAGATAATTGAATTCCTCACGGAGAAAACTACGCGTTTCCTTTTTCCATTTTTCTGTAGAATACAAATCTTCTACGTGTGACATGTATTTCTGTTCAAGGCGGTTTATCACTTCGTTGGCGCCTTCCGGATTCTTCCTGTACAGATAATTGGATATCTCAACCAATGAGTTTGTGGTACCCGACATCGCTGACAACACGATGACAACAGGTTCACCACTGCTAGTTATCAATTTTGAGACACTTTTCATCCTCTCTGGAGAACCAACAGATGTGCCTCCGAATTTCATTACTTTCATAATTATATCTTTTAGTGTTCGCGTGTATTTCCTACATCGACATCTTGTCAATGTCTTGTTCCTCTAATGTGCCGTTCTGGCAACTGTATACGATTCCGGGATATTTGTCAATCATCGGGATGTTGTGGGTTGACATAATGACTGCTGTGCCTTTCTGGCTTATGGATTTCAACAGGGACACGATATTAGAGGCCGTCTCCACATCAAGATTTCCTGTAGGCTCATCAGCTATGATTATCTTTGGAGTATTGAGCAAAGCCCGTGATATAGCTATTCGCTGCTGCTCACCGCCAGACAGTTGGTGAGGCATCTTGTTTATAGCGTCACTCATCCCCACTGCATCAAGCACTTCGTTTATCCGGTCATCTACAGAAGCCTTGTCACGCCAACCTGTGGCGCGCAAAACGAATCTGAGATTATCATAAACTGTCCTGTCGTGAAGAAGCTGGAAATCCTGGAAAATGATTCCTATCCCTTTCCTCAGCTGTGGTATCTGCCTGCGCTTTATTGTCAAAAGATTGTGGTCAAGAACATTGGCACAATCTGCGCTTTCAATGTCAAGTTCACAATACATAGTCTTGAGCAGACTGCTCTTTCCTGCTCCGACCTTACCTATTATATATATGAATTCACCTTCGTCAACATGGAAGTTGACATTCTCCAAAACGCATTTGGATTCTTGGCAAATATTCACATTCTTGAAATCAACTAACATTATATATTGTTCTAATTATTTTTTTAACTTCAATTTCCCTGTTTATCTTGAATGATCAACATATCAAACAACACATACATTAAAGATGTCAAATATACAAAGGACTTTCAAGAAACTATATGGAATACATATTCTCAAAGGTCTCTATTGACAATAATTAATTATGTTTTTAGCGTCTCGATGTATAAATATCAGCGGAAAACGCCTTGTTGACATGAAAATTAATGCAAATATACTATTTTTTAATGACACTAAATTAAACGATATGATAAAAATAGATTTTTATCGTGTTTACTATATATTTATTTCTCCCCGACAACATAATCAGCTCTTGTCGACACCAGATTATTGTCTGTTCCTCGCTAAGGTCGGAATATGCCCTGACATCAATCCATCTTCGATTTGGAATAAACAGCCGGCATGGGCATAAAACACTACACGTTAAATCTCGATCATGATTTTAACGATAATTATTGGGGATAATTGCCAATATAATTTCCAGATAAATGTTTTTTTTATAATTTTGTATTCAAACAAATAAACATAATTAAATTCTAGCAGATGAACATTCTAAAGATTATAGCAACATCATTAATAATACTCTCAGGACAAGGGATTTATGCACAGAAAACGATGAAGGACGTTTGGAAAGAAATGCCGGATTCTATTTTGCCAATAATGAACAGCAGTATCCGAAGCGACATTGTTGACAATGACAATGTTGATGAAAATAAAGAAGGAATCAAGAACCTTTTAGGGGGCGAACTTAAATTGGTATCTCTTAATGACAAATTCATTGATGTCAGACTATCAGAGAAATCAGGTGTACAGTTACTGCTTCTGAAAAAAGACACCGGCACAGATCTGATATGCATGAACAGGTATTACGGCAATCCCGCAGCTGAAAGCGATGTGGACTTTTACACCATTGACTGGACCCCAGTTGATACAGAGAAAAACGTAGTAATATCTGCAAGAGATGATTTTTACAGTCAAGTAATTGATTCCCTGAAAAAAGAAACCGGGAAGAAAGAACCTGCAGTATTAGACCCGATAATGATTGTCGTTTCTCTTTCGGATAAAGAAAATGGCGAATTGACATTTAACACATACGTTCCACTTAAAATTTCCACAGATGTGGATTTACCAGACTTTAAAATGCAAAGATGTCTTAAATGGAATGGATGTTGTTTTAAATAATGTTTATTCAGACAATCTTTTTATTGAAACTGTTGCATTTCACTATATAATCAACTATATTTGCAACGTGTTTTTCATGGTATTAGATTATTAAGGTTAATAAAAGATTGGTTGTCGTGAGACAATCAATTTTTTTGTTTTATTGTAAGCTGCTGCTCCCATGGCTCTTGACCAATAAGCACATGCTCATCCGTTCCTTGATGGACGGCTCTTACCGTCCGAACCAAGTCAAAATGTTTTTTTGAGCAACGAAGTCTGGAAAAAACTCGCCAATGAACCCAGCAGTATATCTATGGCCTTTTTCTGTTAACGACGAGACGCCAAAGATAATGCCATAATTTGAAAGGCACTTCCCAAAATACTTCATCTGGCGACAATCGTCGAATTTGAACATTTCGACTATGTTTTCGCTTCAGGTTGGCAATACTGCCAACTTCACAATCTCGTGACATACGGACATCAAAATGTCCGAAATTACCCGCTTGCATAATCTCGTTCAAAAGTAGTTCACCATATTCAGCATTTGGGTTGACCAAAAACTTTTCCTCAGGCAATCCGAACACGACATGAAGGACAAACATCAACGCTGAAGCAAAACGCAAAAGCCCAAACCGCTTCAGAAGATTGACAACATATCGATTGTCACCATCTCTTATAATACAGTAATAATAATCCATCAACTGCCGAAGACCTATCCCCTCGTCAAAGAAATGTCTGTAAATATGTATTAGAAGAAAGACGGCATTGAAATCTCTCGTCGGGCAAGCAATCCTCTCCCCTCCTTCTGAAATCATCACACTATTTGCCATCTGATATGGTGCAACCTTATCAAACCAATTCTGCAATCGGATGTTATGAATCGGATTCCAGAGCCATGTAGGACGAAAGTGAACCTCTACGTCTGTATCAGTAAAAAAAAATGCATCCACGTGGTGATACACTATTTCACCAATATCCACATCCAATTTCTTCAAAAGGGATACAATACGCTTTCTTCCCCCAGTCAGCCATATATCAATATCTCCAGGATTGCGCAACATTGGATCTGGATAATACAATGCCACACCCTGTCCTTTTAGCACAGAACTTTTCACGCCCTTCAAAGAAAGCCCCCTATAGAGAGAAACTACCTGTGTGTTGAGCTGCTTGTTCATTTCACGAATTTTACAGGATGATGCATACCATGAAAACAAAATATCACGTGGAGGACGTTGCTCTTGAGGTAATCTCTCAATGACAGGAAACAAAACTCCTAACAAAGTCTGATTATTGGCAATATCGTAAACTTTCGCCCACTCATCCGCATTAGGTGTTCCTGATAAGACGAACCTATGAAAGAGCCCCATCTGTATCAACTCGAAGAAATATTTCTCTGAACTTTCCATTAATTAATTGAAGAAACAATTCATTTTGTCGTATAAAAATCCATGGTATTTACCCCCAAACGGTCATTAGGCCGTTTATTGAATTATTTAATGACTTCTTGCTGTCATTTGTTTTTATAAGATGCCTTTTGTCTGTTTTTAATTCGCAACAGCTCGTATTACTCATTAAAAGCCAAACAAAATCCACTCTTCTAAAAAATCAAAATCCAAGCAAGCACTAATGACCGATTTGGGTTAACAAACCCAACAATTAGATATACGCATTCAATTTCTACATTAAATGTATAATAACATTTTAGGGCAGTTTCGATAATAAAAAAATTTCAGAAACTGCCCTAAATAGTATATGACATTCATTCTATATTAACCAAAAGTACCTTAGAATAAATGTATAGTATTATTCCTCAGCCGGTTTCATGTTAGTATAAACGTTCTGAACGTCGTCATCATCCTCAAGGATATCAACCATTTTGTCGATTACCTCACGTTGTTCAGGAGTAACATCCTTTAGATCCGTTGGAATACGAGTGAACTCAGCACCAGTAATCTCGATACCATTGGCTTCAAGATGCTTCTGCAGATCGCTAAAGCTCTTAGGGTCACCATATATAGTAACCTCGTTGGTCTCTTCATCGAAATCATATTCCTCTTCAACACCATAGTCAATGAATTCAAGGATGAGTTCGTCCATATCAAGATCCGCCTGCTTCTTGAATGTAAACACGCACTTCTGATCAAAAAGGAAAGACAAGGAACCTTGTGTTCCCAAGTTGCCACCATACTTGTTGAATACGGCACGCACGTTGGCTACAGTACGGGTTGTGTTGTCTGTCGCGGCATCCACGAAGATAGCCACTCCATGAGGTCCGTATCCCTCGTAGGTTACTTCCTTGAAATCCTTCTGGTCTTTGCCCATTGCGTTTTTTATCGCACGCTCAACGTTAGCATTAGGCATGTTCTCACGCTTGGCAGTCTGAATGATAGCTCTCAGGTGAGGATTGTTTTCAGGATCAGGACCACCAGCCTTGACTGCAATGGCAATCTGTTTGCCAATCTTTGTAAACGTACGGGCCATATGTCCCCATCTCTTCATCTTAGTCGCTTTGCGATATTCAAATGCTCTTCCCATTGGAGTAATTGTTTTATAATGTTTTTAAATTGTTATCTTTTTGAAAAACCATCAGTGATTAAAAACCATCATCTCAGCTCAGCGTTCAATTGCTTTTTCAGATTAGCAATCAATTTGGTCATCACTGCCTCGATATGCTTCTCCGTAAGTGTCTTCTCCTCATCCTGAAGGATAAAGTTAACGGCGTAACTCTTCTTGCCAGCAGGAAGATTCTTTCCCTCATATACATCGAAGAGTTCTACTTTTTTAAGCAACTTCTTTTCAGACTGGTAGGCAATCTTTTCTATCTCAACGAATTCTACATTAGAGTCTACCAATAACGCCAAGTCACGGCTTACAGGTGGGAACTTGCTTATCTCATGGAAGTTTACAGTATTCTTGCGTACTGCCTTCATAAGGAGAGTCCAGTTAATCTCTGCATAATATACCGGCAACTCAATATCAAACTCTTTGAGGTGTTTCTTTGCTATAACACCCATTTCGGCAATGAGTTTTCCTCCTCTGTTCTCTATAGCGATTGCTGACGAGAAAATATCATTGTCGCTTTTCTTGAACACGACAGCAGCAAACGACAACCCTACTCTACGAAGGATATTCTCGACATATGCTTTCAGTTCATAGAACGATGTGTCTTCTTCGGGATGAGCCCAACTGCCACTCACCCTCTTACCGGTAAGCCAAAGGCCAAGATGATATTCCTCCTTGTAAGCAGCCTGTGGATTATCCACTGTATGCTTTTCTGCATTGTAATCATAGACATTGCCAAACTCGAAGAAACGAAGATTAGGATTCTTGCGTTTTATATTATATTCAAGACTCTCCAATCCGCCAAACAACAATGTCTCACGCATCACATTAAGATCGGAACTCAACGGATTCATAATGCGAACAAGATGATCTGCATGATAGTGGTTGAGAGCTTTGTAGTAGTCACCCTTTGTAAGAGAGTTGTTCAATATCTCATTGAATCCACATCCTACCAGCTGCTCTCCTATAAGATTTTCAGCTTTATGTTTCAAGTCTTCCTCACCTTTTATCACCAAGGAGCTTTTCAGCTGTGTTGGTATCTCTACGTTGTTATAGCCATAAATCCTCAAGATATCCTCAACCACGTCGCATGGACGCTGCACGTCAACACGATAAGCTGGTATCTGAAGTTTCAGACCTTCGGCATTCTCATCCAGCACCTTCATCTCAAGAGATTCGACAATGCTCTTTATCATGTCTTCCCCAATGACTTTACCAACAAGAGAATTAACGTATTCATACTTTAATTCAACCACAGGATCGGGTATCGGTTCAGGATATACATCCTTTATCTGCATAGACACCTTTGCACCAGCAAGTTCCTTACACAACAGAGCTGCCTGCTTCAGAGCATAAATCACTCCGTTTGGATCTATACCACGCTCAAAACGGAAAGATGCATCAGTACTCAATCCATGACGACGAGCACTTTTACGTATCCAGGTCGGATGGAAATATGCGCTCTCAAGCACTACATTCACCGTAGTATCGTAAGTGCCACTACCCTTGCCACCAAAAACGCCAGCTATACACATCGGTTCTTCAGCATTGCATATGGCAAGGTCGCGCTCACTGAGCTTATGTTCCACTCCATCAAGAGTAACGAAAGGCGTTCCCTCTGGCATAGTCTTAACTACTATCTTGTGATTCTTCACCATATCTGCATCAAAGCAATGCAGTGGCTGTCCATATGCCATCATCACATAGTTGGTAATGTCAACTATGTTGTTTATCGGACGAATGCCTATTACGTTGAGTTTTTTCTGAAGCCATTCCGGACTTTCGGTAACCTTACAGCCTGTCAGACTAACACAAGCATAACGTTTACAAGCCTCGGCACACTGAATTTCGACATCAATCGGAAGACATTCATTGTCAACTTCAAATGCATCGCAGCCCGGACGATGGAGACTTGTCTCATAGCCATTACGTTTCAACCACGCATAGAGATCACGTGCCACTCCCCAATGCGAAAGAGCATCCGCACGATTGGCCGTTATGTCGATTTCTATCAACCAGTCACTCTCCAGATTATAATATTCTGCAGCGGGTGTACCCTCTTTAGCAGTATCCGGCAAAACGATGATACCATCATGGCTTGTACCTACGCCTATTTCATCTTCGGCACATATCATACCATAGCTTTCCACTCCGCGTAGTTTAGACTTCTTGATAACGAATTCCTTATCGCCATCATAAAGCACACAACCCAAATCTGCCACAATAACCTTCTGACCAGCAGCAACATTAGGCGCTCCGCACACTATCTGAGAAGGGGTTTCATGTCCTAAGTCAACAGTTGTAACATGTAAATGATCCGAATTGGGATGGGCCTCACAAGTAAGGACCTTGCCTACAAACAGGCCTTTGAGACCACCTTGTATACTTTGCACTTCCTCAAGAGAATCTACTTCAAGACCTTCAGAAGTCAAAGCGTCGCATACTTCTTGTGGAGTAAGGTTGAAATCAACATACTCCTTCAACCATTTGTAAGATATATTCATTATGATGTATTTTTACAATTTCGTTTGAGTCGGGACAAAAGTACTAAAAAATAGGCTATTAAACAAACCTTTACCTAAAAAATGACAATATGTCCTGACGTAACCTTCTAAAACGCCTATTCTCTTTCTGAATGAAAGGCAGTTAAAGTCTGGCTACATATTCAGCTGCTGCATCGGCACATCGCTCTCCATCTACTCCTGCAGAGACTATTCCGCCTGCATAACCAGCACCCTCGCCACACGGGAAGAGCCCATGTAAAGTAACATGCTGGAGAGTCTCTTTGTCTCGCAATATCCGTACTGGTGAGGAAGTCCTTGTTTCTACCGCCATAAGCACAGCGTCGTTTGTCAAGAAACCGCGACTCATACCGCCAAATTTCACGAACCCCTGCTGCAATCTATGGCTTATCATTGGGGGCAACCAAAAATGCAACGGACTGGAAATCAATCCCGGAGCATAAGATGCCTTTGGCAAATCATAGCTAAGCTTCGACTTCACGAAATCTCCCATTCTTTGTGCAGGAGCAGTCTGCCGCATATTGCCGTTTATCCAGCAATCACGTTCCAATTTTTCCTGAAAAGCCATCATTTTCAAATCCCCTTCTCCGTCTATGTCCTCCGGCCTAACCTCTACGACCATACCACTGTTAGACCATTGTGTTCCTCTATTGCTGGGACTCATGCCGTTGACAACAATCTGCTCCTTGTCAGTAGCCGCAGGAATAACAAAGCCACCCGGACACATGCAGAAAGAATAAACGCCCCTACCCTCAACCTGAGTGACAAAACTATATTCTGCTGCAGGCAAATACTTGCCACGTCCTTTCTTGTTATGATACTGAATCTGGTCTATTAGCGCAGCAGGATGTTCAAGTCTAACTCCGACTGCAATGCCTTTTGCCTCTATCGCCACGCCAGCCGAGCCAAGATACCGATACACATCACGGGCAGAATGGCCAGTGGCAAGGATAACCGGTCCATGGAAAACCTTCTGGATGCCATTCTGGAGGTCTATGCATTCAACGCCTATTACCGCATCACCTTCAACTAACAATGAAGTCATCTTAGTTTGGAAATGAACTTCACCACCACATCTGATTATAGTATTGCGCATTGATTCTATGACCGACGGAAGCCTGTCGGTACCTATATGCGGATGAGCGTCTGAGAGAATTGATGTAGATGCACCGTGCTGGCAGAAGACATTGAGTATTTTTTCTATGTCGCCCCGTTTCTTACTTCGAGTATACAGTTTTCCATCAGAATATGCCCCTGCTCCACCCTCGCCAAAGCAATAATTGCTCTCTGGATCTACTTTCTGCATCTTGGTTATAAGCGACAGGTCTTTCTTTCTGTCCCGCACATTCTTGCCACGCTCTAAGACTATTGGTCTAAAGCCTTTCTCCACAAGCCTCAGGGCAGCAAAAAGACCTCCCGGACCGGCTCCTACCACAATGACGCAGTTGCCATCCGACACATCATTATATTCTGTATGCACGTACTCCTCGTCTGTCGGTTGTTCATTTATGTATGTCCTCACTTTAAGATTCACAAATATATTGCGTTGCCTAGCATCAATACTACGTCTGAGCACTCGCACTGACGTGATTGTCCGTGTATCAATTGCCAGTTCTTCAGCAAGATAATCCTTCAATAGACTTTCTGTAGCCGCAATCTGAGGAGCGACTCTAACATGTAACTCTTTTATCATATTATCATTTATATTGATATCAGCATCCTGAAAAGAAATCGCCATTCTCCATTAAGGCAAAAGACTGCTTTGACAATGCGGAAACAACGCCATGAAGACATGCGAACAAGTGTTTCTTATGCAAGACAAAGGTTACACAGAACAACAATCAAGCAAAAATAACAATGAGCACAATAAGAACTCAGTGTTAATACCCACCTATTCCGACAGAAGAAGACACCCCATTAAAGCATCTAAAATACATTCAACTATATAGAGACCAATGCCTTCTGCCTGTCAATCATATTTCATCAATGCAAAACTACACCTATATCATAGGACAAGAACGACGATGAAAAGCGAAATAAAAAATTAAGGAACGAATCCTTGGTATCGTCCCTTAACCTTTATTATCATCGTATTTATTTCTTAGCTGGCTTATAAGCCTTATTCAAGCCCGCGATAACCTCATTGGTTATATCGTATGCTTTGTCAGCATAAAGAATATTATCACCGGCCTTGCTCAATATCAAGCCATATTTCTTGTCTTTATTGTATGCAGCAAGATAATGCTGTATGCTATCGCGCAATGCCTTGTTGAATGTATTGGTCTCATTCTGGAACTCTGCTCCTAGTCTCTGCTGAAGAGCCTGCAAGTCAGCACCCTGTTTTTGAAGATTTGCCTGGACAGCCTCAGCCTGTTGCTGAGTATATTTGTTGTTCTGTACATCCTGCTGAAACTTTGCAGCTGCAGCCTGCAAAGAATTCTGCTTAGCAGCCAGAGTGTTTTCTATATTCTGACTCTTTTTCTGGAGTATAAGTGAATATTCCTTACAGAATTTATACTGTGACATGATTGAGTCTACCTCAACATAAGCAATCTTTACAGAGCCAGACTGAGTAGCATGAGCCTGAGTCTTTTCATCAACCTTTTGCGCTTCCTTGTTGCAAGAAGCCATTGCCAGCAAAGCAATTGCCATAACTGACATTACACGAACCATTTTCTTGTTCATCTTATTAATATTCCGTTTTTTGTTATTACCAATTTATATTTGCCATCAGACACCGCATATATAACGGATTCTCCATTAATTATTGCATATATTGCAAATATTAACATGCGCAATAAGCGGTTTTCAAGCTTTTTGCCTAAATTTGCATGCAAAGATAGAATATTATATGAAAAATAAAGAATGAAGAATGAAGAATTTTGGTCAAGCTACTGATTTTATTGACGTTGCTAACAATATTTTCATCATTCAAAGATTCTGAACTTACAAACTTTAAACTTTAAATAAATATACATTTATGAACAACAGCGAATTAAAACCAGCTTGTGTCTTTGAACAATTTGCAAGGGTCAACCAAATTCCCCGCCCTTCTAAACACGAAGAGAAGATGATTGAATTCTTGAAAGAATTCGGAGAGAGCAGAAACCTCGACACACAGGTAGACAAGACAGGCAACGTAATCATCAGGAAACCTGCTACCAAGGGATACGAAGACCGCAAGACCGTAATTCTGCAGAGCCACATGGATATGGTTTGCGAAAAACTTGTAGACGTCGATATCGACTTCACGAAAGACGCTATCCAAACTTATGTTGACGGTGAATGGATGAAGGCAAAGGGAACTACTCTGGGAGCTGATGACGGTATCGGATGTGCCATCGAAATGGCTATTCTCGACAGCAACGAGATAGAGCACGGACCTATTGAATGCGTATTCACACGCGACGAGGAAACAGGACTTACCGGAGCTCACGGAATGGAGTCTGGATTCATGAAAGGCAACATGCTTATCAATCTGGATAGCGAAGACGAAGGACAGATATTTATAAGTTGTGCCGGTGGACAGACAACTACTGCAACCTTCAAATTCAACAAGGAAGAGGCTCCCGCTGACTATTTCTTCATGAAGGCAAGCATCAACGGACTCGTAGGCGGACATAGCGGTGACGACATCAACAAGAAGCGTGCAAACTGCATCAAGTTCCTTACCCGTTTCCTCTTCACCGAGCAGGAGAAGACAGACCTCCGCTTGGCTAACTTCAATGCCGGCCGCATGCACAACGCTATCCCCCGCGATGGAATGGTAGTGTTCGCCGTGCCTGCAAAAGACAAGGAAACCATAAAGGCTGACTGGAACATCATGGTAGCAGGATTTGAGGATGAGTTCCACGTAACAGAACCAAATATGACCGCCGCCCTTGAGAGTTGCGAGGCTGAAAGAGTTTTACCGAAAGAGAACTCTACAAAGTTCATATACGCCCTTCAAGCCGTATATAACGGTGTATTGGCAATGTGCCAGGACAAAGAACTTGAATGGATGGTGGAGACATCCAACAATGTTGCAAGTGTTGTAACGAAGGATACAGAAATCGTTGTAGTAGCTTCACAACGCTCAAACGTGATGAGCAACCTGCAGAATATGACAAACACAGTCAAGGCAGCTTTCATATTGGGAGGAGCTGAAGTCACTGTTGACGACTCTTACCCAGCATGGAAGATGAATCCAAACAGCGAGCTGACAAAGATAGTTGTTGAAACATACAAGAAACTTTTCAAGAAAGACCCACTGGTAATCGGTATTCACGCCGGTCTGGAATGTGGTCTCTTCTCAGAGAAATATCCACAGATGGATATGGTTTCTTTCGGACCTACACTCCGTGGCGTTCACTCTCCAGACGAGCGTCTTCTCATTCCTACCGTACAAATGGTTTGGGATCACCTGTTAGAGATTCTAAAGAACATGCCTAAGAAATAACAAGATCAGACTCTAGAAAAGAGAACAACAATAAAAGCTGAACCGCACATGTAAAATGCAGTTCAGCTTTTATTGTTGTTTCATATTAAAACGATGACACCACGAACTGGAAAGGCATCATTGAAAACAGGACAAAAAGCAGATTCGGAAAATCACTACACCAACCATATAATGCGCCCCTTTTCTCTAACCAACTTTACCGACGTGGGTATCCATTCAGTAAAAGGCAGCTCAGACAATAAGGGATAATAATCAATCACCTCATCATCCCGCAACTCAACAACATAGCGCCCTAGTTCCTTTCCATCTAAAGAAACACCATTAGATGCTATCCTACGTGTGAATCCCCTCCTGCTCATGATATCTTGTCAGAAAGTTTATTATCCGTCATCCTCATCAGCTTATCAGGTTGTGGGCCAATTTCCCTAAGAGGCTGAGGAGACTGCTTGACAGGTTGCGGATGTTGAGACTGTTCAGTAACGGGTTTCAGCCCATCAGCCTTTACAGAATCAATTACATCTACGGAAGAAGCAGCTGAAGATGGGATACCGTTTACATGACATCTTATCAAACGAACGTTTTCAACGAACATCAGCTTCAAAGTCGTCTGAGAAGAGTTTGCCGAACCTTGCAAAGTAATAAAGCCACTTACATTCTTTATACCAAGCCTTGCATCATCAGATATCGCCAAATCATAGCTCGTTGACTCAGAGAGATGGACAGTACGAGTTGCAACACTGTCGTTGGAGAATCTTACAGCCAACAGAGCCACGCCATCTTTACACCCATCCTGGAAGATGAACTGTGTTTTAAAACTCAACACGATTTTATCCCCATTGTGGAAAGCGGTATCTGCAGACAAAGTAAAGGATCTGACATTGTTGGGAGGAAGAGTGGCCAACATAAATGACGTGGCATCTTTCCAGACATTTGCCGTATCGCCTTTCTCCATACTGTCTCCAAAATTGCCTATATCACTTGCCGAAGCACCTAATGCTACAGCCTCGTCACCAAGACGTTTTGTCAGATTCTCGTAAATCTTCTGAAATCTGTCCGAATGACGACTATAATAAACAAGTGAAGAGTCAAACAACGCTTGTGAAACTCCATGTTCCCTCAATACAGACATCTCATACATGGTTCGCTTCATTCCGTCATCAGAGTTGTCATCAAGCATACCCAAAGCTATGTGATAGTCATACAAGATATCTTCCATCTCGTCAGGTTGCAGATATTCGCCAGGAACCTGTGGCTTGCACGAATACAGCAAAGAGCAGGACAGAAACAGCAATGTAAGAAAATAGAAACCTCGTTCCATCATTTGTTTATTCAAAACCTTACCCTAAAAAAATCCAAATTCCATTGTCGCCCATCAAAAGGGCAGAATCACTCTGGCTCATCTCTTCGCGTTGACTTTTTTGAATCCGAAGACAATTGTGCAAGTTCCTGACGACAGAAAAGCACAAGAAGTACAAAACCTACACTGATACAACTATCAGCGAAATTGAATATCGGACTGAAAAAAACGAATTCATCACCTCCACAAACCGGCACCCATTCAGGCCATGTCGTGACTATCAACGGAAAATAAAACATATCCACGACCCTACCTGTAAGGAAGCCGGAATAGCCTTCTCCAAACGGGACGAGATAAGATGTGAAATAAGGCGATGAGCCACTGAATACAAGACCATAGAACATACAATCTATAAGATTGCCCAAAGCTCCTGCAAAAACAAGGCCAAGGACAATAATATAGAACGTACGTGCTCCAGTTTTCACCTGACGGCAAATATACCATCCAAGCAAACTGATCAAAACTATACGGAAAACGCTTAGAACAGGCTTGTTTATAAACGTCATGCCATATGCCATGCCGTTGTTCTCAATAAACTTTATATAAAACCAGTCCGTTATATGGATCTGTCCCCCCAACGGCATTCCTGTCTTAACCTCAATCTTTATGATCTGGTCGATAAGGAGTGCCAGTATTATCACGACGCTTACGAGAAGCCCTTTCTTGTTTACCTTAATAAATGCCATCGTTTTTATTTCTTTCTTGCATTCTTCGATGCAACGCTCAATGTTGCGTGAGGCACGATGCGAAGGCGCTCCTTAGGTATCAACTCGCCGGTAATACGGTCGATTCCATAAGTCTTGTTTTCAATACGCACCAATGCAGCTTCAAGTCCCTGTATGAATTTCTGTTGACGGCTAGCCAACTGCATCATCTCTTCCTTTGACTGCGTCGTACTACCCTCCTCCAACACTTTGTATGTAGGCGAGGTGTCGTCAACGTCATTACCATCAGCGTTCATCAAAGAGCGCATCATTTGACTATAATCGCGACGTGCGAGAGCCAACTTTGAGTTTATTATCTCACGGAACTCTTCAAGTTCCTCATCGCTATAACGTGTTTTTTCTGTTGCCATAATATTGATTTCTTAAGAGTTAGACATATAAAGCAACTAAGGCATTACGCCTTAGCTACTTTGATGTTGATATTCAAATCTTCGATTTCAGCTGCTATTCCATCGTTGTCTGCAATACATACATTATCAGCGAGGACCTGCGCCTTGATATAATCAGCAAATCCTGCCAGTGCTGCTTCCACTTTGGAATCTGGAGAAAGCGTCACGTTAATACGGTCTGTAATCTCCAGACCTATCTCTTTACGGATATTCTGGATACGGTTGATAAGTTCACGTGCCATTCCCTCATTAAGCAGCTCGTCTGTAAGCTCGACATCGAGAGCGACAGTAAGGTTACCTTCATTGCTGACAAGCCATCCAGGGATATCCTCACTGATTATCTCTACGTCAGTTGCTTCAACAACAGCCTTCTGACCTTCAACCTCGAGCTCATAAGAACCTGTTGTCTGAAGTTGTGAAATCTCTTCCTGAGAAAGATTACCCATTGCTGCTGCAATACCCTTCATGAGCTTTCCGAACTTCTTTCCCATCGTACGGAAATTACATTTCACCTTCTTCACCAATACTCCAGAGCCTTCAACGAAGCGCAATTCCTTGACGTTTACCTCGTTCTTTATCAAGTCCTTGACTGCCTCTATATGATTCTTTTGTTCATCATCAACTGCAGGAATCATGATAGCCTGAAGCGGTTGCCTTACCTTGATATTTACTTTGCGACGAAGAGCAAGCACCATTGATGTGATTTTCTGTGCCATTCCCATACGGATTTCCAGATCCGAATCGATGAAGCTCTCGTCTGCCTCAGGGTATTTAGCCAAATGTACAGACTGTTCTCCACCTCTGCCCGTTGCTTTGGTCAGATCGAGATAGAGTTGGTCAGAGTAGAAAGGAGCAAAAGGCGCCAACAGTTTGGCTACAGTCTCAAGACATGTATAGAGAGTCTGGTAAGCCGACAACTTGTCCTTGCTCATCTCCTTGCCCCAGAAGCGTTTACGGTTCAGACGTACATACCAGTTGCTGAGGTCATCGTTTACGAAATTGTCAATCAGTCTGCCCGCACGTGTCGGGTCATAATTGCCTAGTTCTTTGTCAACACCCTTTATCAATGAATGAAGTGCGGAAAGAATCCAGCGGTCAATCTCCGGTCTCTCATTCAGAGGCACTTCAGGCTGAGAGTAGTCAAAGTCGTCTACATTAGCATAAAGACTGAAGAACGAATATGTATTGTATAGGGTGCCGAAGAATTTTCTTCTAACTTCGTCTACTCCCTTCTCGTCAAATTTCAAGTTGTCCCATGGCTCTGAATTCGTCATCATATAGAAACGCACCGGATCAGCACCATACTTGTCAATCATCGTGAACGGGTTAACGACATTTCCTTTGTGCTTCGACATTTTGTCTCCCTTGGCATCAAGAACGAGTCCTGTAGAGATGACGTTCTTGAAAGCGACACTGTCGAACACCATAGTTGCTATGGCATGCAGAGTGAAGAACCATCCACGTGTCTGGTCTACTCCCTCGTTGATGAAATCCGCAGGGAAAGCCAGACGCTTGTCTATCAGTTCTTTGTTCTCAAACGGATAGTGAATCTGCGCATAAGGCATAGAGCCTGAATCAAACCACACATCAATAAGATCGGCTTCTCTCTTCATTGCCTTTCCTGTAGGGCTTACCAAAACGATATTATCAACGTATGGTCTATGGAGATCCACCTTGTCATAATTTTCCTTTGAATAGTCACCTGGAACAAATCCTTTGTCCTTCAAAGGATTTGACTTCATATATCCCGCCTCTACACTCTTTTCTATCTCATCATAGAGTTCCTGAAGCGAACCGATACAGATTTCCTCTCCATCTTCATCACGCCAGATCGGAAGCGGTGTTCCCCAGAAGCGTGAACGAGAGAGGTTCCAGTCATTAAGATTCTCAAGCCAGTTGCCAAAACGTCCTGTTCCAGTTGATTCTGGCTGCCAGTTGATTGTCTTGTTGAGTTCTGCCATACGCTCCTTCTTTGCAGTGGAACGTATGAACCAACTATCCAGCGGATAATAGAGGATAGGTTTGTCTGTACGCCAGCAGTGTGGATAATTGTGCACGTGCTTTTCTATCTTGAACACGCTTCCCTCCAGTTTCATCTCCATACACAACACGATATTCAGGTCTTCAGCTTTTGCTGCAGCCTTCTCATCATATTTACCGTCCACGTTGAATTCTGGAGCATAGGCGTTCTTTACGAAATCACCTGCATGATGTCCGTATTTTCCTTCATCCACGCAATCTTTCACGAAGTTTGCGTCAAGTTCATCAAGCGTGTAATATTTACCCTGCAGGTCAACCATAGGACGTGTCTCACCCTTCTTGTTAATCAGGAACAGGGATGGAATTCTAGCATCCTTAGCCACCTTGGCGTCATCTGCACCAAATGTTGGGGCGATGTGCACGATACCTGTACCGTCTTCCGTAGTGACATAGTCACCAAGGATAATGCGGAAAGCGCTGTCTTCCATTTCAACAAAGCTATCCTTGCCATTCTCTGCGACGAAGACTTTTTCGGGATGTGCCGAAGCATATTCGGCAACGAATGCAGGAGAGTTTTTATCAACCTTAGCCGTTGGCTTAACCCATGGCATCAGCTGCTTGTAATGTAATCCCTCAAGTTCAGTACCCATATACTCGCCAACGACACGATAAGGAACAACCTTGTCGCCATGCTTATAGTCATCCATCGGAGCCTCACTTCCTTCTGCCTTAAAATAGGAATGCAGAAGCGGTTCGGCGATTATGACAGTCACCTGCTCGTCATTGTAAGCATTGTATGTCTGTACAGCAAGGTATTTTATGGATGGACCCACACAAAGAGCAGTGTTTGAAGGCAAGGTCCAAGGAGTTGTCGTCCACGCCATGAAATATGGCTTGCCCCATTTCGTCCATTCTTCTTTCGGGTCAAGCACCTCAAAGAGGGCAGTACAGGTTGTATCCTTCACATCCCTGTAACATCCGGGCTGGTTAAGCTCGTGAGAACTGAGTCCCGTTCCTGCACCCGGACTGTAAGGCTGGATGGTATATCCTTTATACAGAAGATCCTTGCTGTACAACTGCTTCAGAAGCCACCACAAGGTTTCAATATATTTATTCTCGTATGTTATATAAGGATGGTCAAGATCTACGAAATATCCCATCTCCTCAGTTAGTTTTCTCCATTCGGCCGTGAACTTCATTACGTTCTCACGACACTTGTGGTTGTAATCCTCTACAGAGATATATTTGCTTGACTCTTTGTTGTCAATGTCTGCTTTGGTAATGCCAAGTTCCTTTTCCACTCCGAGTTCAACAGGCAGTCCGTGGGTATCCCATCCAGCCTTGCGGTGTACCTGCATTCCCTTCATCGTCTTATAGCGGTTGAAGGTATCCTTGATTGAACGGGCGAGCACATGATGAATGCCTGGATGACCATTTGCCGAAGGAGGACCTTCGAAGAACACAAACTGTGGACATCCCTCACGCTCATCAATAGACTTGTGGAATATATCATTATTATTCCACATTTCCAATATCTCATTGTTTACTTTTGTCAGATCCAAGCCTGAATGCTCGGCAAATTTCTTGGTCATATGTTTTTTTGTATTTGTTTCTTTACATTCTATTATCGAGCGGCAAAGATACACAAAAAATATTTTTCTGCAAAATACTTTATAAATTCTTTGCCATTAGACAAATAGAAGCCGTTCCATTCCTATTTATTATTACACGTTTAAAACAAAGAACGGATGAAGACAATGCAAAGGAAACAAGTTATGTTCCAAAAGAAAAGGAATACATATGGAGTACATACAAAAAATTCACTGAATTACATGTTGCAACTCAGTGAGTTTCATATCATAAGTAGCCGAGTTTTAAGGCTTAACCCTATCAGTAATATTCCTTGTCTGCACTCTTTTCTGAATGCATAAAGAATAAATCAATCATCTTCTTCTGCTGCACGCAGTATTATGCTAGTAGCTCCGAGAGTGAACAGAGTGCCGTCATAAATCACGCGACGCTCTTTATCGCCAAGGATTTCATTGTCTACGAAAGTTCCAGTATAACTAGGTCCATCGCGCAATATATATTTTAGCTTGCCCGTCTTCTTGTCTCTCGAAACATTTATAACGCAATGGCTGATATCCATACTCGGGTCGTTTGTCTCTATCTTCAAGTCCACCTTCGCATTTTTCATATAGCGACCTATTATATTGTCACCCATCTTCAATGGCAAGACTTGTTTATAATGGAAGACATTCTCAATGACGACGATTGAACCACATCCATTCTCATCTGCATTCTCGTCTGGATTCTCGTCTTTCTGGCGTTCACGCAATTTCGACACACCCATTCGTATACCGAATTCCTTGCCACACTCTGGGCATTGGAATACCAAAGACTGTCCGTCGGCATACTTTGTCTCGTCGAATATGATGTAGTTGTCACATTTAGGGCAGCGTACTCTTTTCATCTTTTTTTAGTTTTCCTTATATATCCAAGAACTTGAAAACATCTCATTTTCACGAAGTTGTGTCAATTCGCTTAAAGCTTTCATTTTAGATTCGTAATTACCATATACCACCTTCAAGGATTCACCCTCCTGCTCAAGGACTCTGGCCTCGACCAACCCCTGCTCATGCAGACTCTTGACGAAAGCGTCGGCATTAGACTTGGTTATTCTGCAAGCCAGAACAATGCAATAGACTTCCGTCTGCATGTCTTTCTGCTTCGACACAGGTTCCACTCTTTTTATTGGGGGCTCGATCTTTTTATCCATAATATTGCCAGACTTGGCACTTGGAATGGCATTGATTTTCTCACCCACTACATTGGTTACTCCTGAGTTCGCATCTCTGGAAACCAAGTTATATAATAGACCGCTACCGATTCCACTCATTGAAACCGACGTCTCGTCATTTACATTATTAATCGGTGTCGCCAACATGAAGAAAGCCAAGACGGCACACGCTACGGCCAACACGTTACGTATCAGACTGACCTTTATACTGATTGTCTTCTCCGAATCAACGTCACCATCAGCGCATAGTTTTTCTGCGAGTTTCGATTCACCATACGGGAACACTTGCTGCGACTGCTGAGCAGCAGACTTTTCAGACCCACCCTGCTCCTCTGTAATAGATTTCACCGGCATATCAATTGCTGCAGGAATTGTCGCAGTCACGCCATCCTCAAGCAATAGAGACACATCTACACTCGACAAGCCATACAAAGACGGAGTAAGGATACCAGACTCACAAGGGTCGAATTCATAACGGCCGTCAGCATTCACGACTAAAGTTCCGATGTCGCTCAAATCATAGAAACCGTCTTTTTCCAACACCGATTTCAGTTCGCCAACTTCCTCGTCTATCTTTCTCATCGCCTCCGGATAGCTCATGTCGTACGCCTCGACATACGACTGCGCCAGAAGGGAGTCGTTCATATCGAGTTTCTGGTTGAACCCAAGCGTACGCAACGGCGGAAGATACACACCATCACGGGCATCATAGCGAGCATCTATATGATGCGCCACAAAGCCTCCCAAGCCTGGCACGACAACACAGTCATTGTCCAAAAGCAATATTTCAATATGTCTTTTCAATTCTATCACGTTGCAAAATTACACTTTTCCCATTACAATGCCAAATAAAACTTTCAAAACCAATCGGTGAAATAAAAAAAAGTAAAAAACACATACGGAATAAAATAATATTGATTACTTTTGCAACAAAATAAAATACGACCATGAACTTTATAAAGACCGCGATTGATGGAGTTTTCATTATAGAACCAAAAGTCTTCAACGACCCAAGAGGTTATTTCTTTGAGGCATTCAAACAGGAAGAATTCGAAAAGAACATCGGAAACGTGAACTTCGTGCAAGACAACGAATCGAAATCGTCTTACGGCGTCTTAAGGGGACTCCACTATCAAAAGGGAGAATATTCGCAGGCGAAACTCGTAAGGGTAATCAAAGGCAAAGTGGTTGACGTGGCTGTAGACATAAGAAAAAGCTCACCCACATTCGGCAAACACGTGATGGTGGAACTCAGCGAAGACAACAAAAGACAACTTTTCATACCGAGAGGATTTGCCCACGGATTTCTTGTCTTGAGCCAAGAAGCAATATTCACATACAAGGTAGACAACGTGTATGCCCCACTGTATGAAGCATCCATACGATTCGACGACCCGGAAATCAACATAGAATGGCCTATCGGGAAAAAAGACGTGCTGGCAAGCGACAAAGACTTCAACGGGAAACTATTTTCCGAGGCAGTCTTGTTCGAATGATGCAAATACGCCGACAATCTCTTGACAGAGACTCAAAATGAACACAGATGCCTTATGGCACACAACATCTAATGACAATGAACATAAAGACTTTCATCCTTTTGGTTTTCTTGTGCTCGACTGCCTTTTCATGCAAAAACAAAGGAGAAGACACAGCCGTACGTACAGAAGACCTGAAGGCAAAACAACTTTTTCAAGGCATATGGGTAGACTCTGACGAAGAGAATGTCGTCTTCAAAGTCAAAGGGGACACCATATACTACCCAGACTCCCTGAGCCAGCCTATCAAATTTGCCATATATGGCGACACTCTGGAACTAAAAAGCGCAAACGACTCTAAATACGCCATATTAAAACAATCGGCGCATATATTTGAATTTAAAAACTCAAATGGCGACATAGTGAAACTGATAAAAGGCGAAGACCCGAGCTTTGAACTACAGTTCGCCAACAAGAAGCCAACGAGCGTAAACCAGAACAAGACAATTAAAAGCGACACCATATTATTCTGTAACAATGAGAGATACCACTCTTACATTCAAGTAAATCCTACAACATATAAAGTATTTAAGACATCATATAATGATGACGGGCTGGAAATCGAAAGCGTATATTTCGACAACACTATCCACCTGGGGATCTTCAAGCAGGAAACAAAGATTTTCTCAAAAGACTTTAAGAAAAGCGACTTCACACAATATGTTCCCAAAGACTTTCTGAAACAGAGCGTATTGAGCGACCTTACAGCAAGCACATCCGACAACAAAGGATTCCACTATATAGCAGAACTCGCCATCCCCGACAGCTATGTAAGCTACATGGTGAATATTGTCATAACGACTGACGGAAAGATTTCAATGAACGTAACGAAATAGAAGGCCAAGACGCAAAGAAGCCAGAAAAGTTCAAAACGAACATCTTCTGAACTCCGAACATGTTATGGCAGTGGCTATTGCCACATTCAGACTTTCTGCAGTCTGGCGCCCCTCAGGAAAGTTCGGTATCAGAAGCCTGTTGTTTATACGGCTTCGCATAGCTGCGGAAATGCCATTCCCCTCATTCCCCATCACTATAATACCGTTGGGAGTGAGGGATTTCTTATAAATATCTTCACCATCAAGGAATGTACCATAAACGGGATAACCGGCGGGGAGCGAATCGAAAAGCACTTGCAAATCGCAATATTCAACCCGCACTCTGGCGATACTGCCCATAGTAGCCTGCACGACCTTGGGGTTATACACGTCAGCGGTGTTACGGCTGCAGAAAATTTTCGTTATACCAAACCAATCGGCCACACGTATGATAGTGCCCAGATTACCAGGATCCTGCACCCCATCAAGGGCAATGTAAAGGGAAGAATCGTCTAAATCACATTTAGGCTGACTCACAAGCATCGGGAATACGGCAAGCACTCCCTGTGGATGCTGCAAGAAACTGATTTTACGCAGTTCATCATCCGTGACAACAACTATATCATTATCTATCTGAGGATTAGAATCTATCCACCCCTGAGTGGCAAAAAACATTTTCGGCTTCAGTATCTCCATCAAATCTGACACCACCTTAGGACCTTCTGCAACGAAACAACCCTCTTTGTCGCGTCCTTTCTTTGACTGCAACGAATGAACTAATTTTATCTGATTCTTGCTTAACATTTCATTTTATAGTTTTTGAGCCACAAAAGTACAATTTTTTTTATACTTTTGCACAACAAAACCAAGAGAAGTGACGAACAAACCTATAAAACATATCTTAATACACTTTTGTGTGGCGTTTATGACATCTGTCATGACGGGATGCAGCATAACCAAATTCATACCGGAAAACGAGTTTCTCATTAACAAGGTGATGATAGAGAGCACAGACAAAAGCATAAACGCTTCAGAATATGAACCATATATAAAGCAGAAAGGAAACACAAAGTGGTTTTCAGCACTACGCATACCACTTGCGACATATTCACTTGCAGGCAAAGATTCAACAAAGTGGATCAACAAGACTTTAAAGAATATCGGGGAAAAGCCAGTAACTCTGGATTCCACACTTACAGAATCGACTTGCAACGATCTTCGAAGCGCAATGCAGAACAACGGGTTTCTCAATGCCAATGTGGAGACCCGTACGAAGATTCATAAGAAAAACAAGATTGATATAACATACATCCTTACTCCCGGGAAGAAATTTCACATAAACAACATAACATACGACATCCAAGACGACAACATCGAAAAGAAGCTTGATGTAATATACCCTAAAGAAAAAAGGATAAAGGCAGGAGCGGTATTCAGCATCAACAGTCTTGAACAGGAGCGCCGAATTATAACATCTGCCCTGACAAACAATGGATATTACCACTTTCACAAGAATTTCATATCGTATACGGCAGACTCAATACCTGGCAAAGAACTTGTAGATTTGATACTCCACATAGCAAAATACGAAAAACCAGGAGTAAAGACAGACACACTACATACTTGCTACAAGATAAACAATATTATCTACAGTAGCACAGAAGGAGACAGAATTCCATTGCGAGCTAATGTGCTTAAGGAAAACACATGGCTCGAAGAAGGTAAGCCCTTCAGTTCTGAAATGCTCAAAAGAACATATAACAGTCTCGGAAAGCTTCAAGCTGTGAAATACACGAACATTCAATTCAAAGAAGCAGGTGAAGGCCTGCTCGACTGCAACATCAGAGTGAGTCCGAGCACCCCCAACAGTATCAGTTTCCAACCTGAAGGTACAAATACAGCCGGAGACCTTGGTGCCGCAGTATCGCTTACATACGAAAACAGGAATCTGTTCAGAGGCTCTGAAGTGTTCAGCGTGAAACTAAGAGGGGCTTACGAAGCGATAACCGGTCTTGAAGGCTACCAGAATCAGAATTATATAGAATACGGAATAGAGTCAAAGATTCTTTTCCCCAGCTTCATGTGTCCGTTTCTGTCATATGACTTCAAAAGGCGTTCTTACTCTACGACGGAAATCGGAGTGAGCTATAACCTGCAAAACCGTCCAGAGTTCCACAGACGAGTATTCTCAGGCTCTGTAAGATACAGATGGACAGACTCTAGCCAAAAACACCAATACAAAGTTGACATCATAGACCTCAATTATGTCTATATGCCATGGATATCATCTACATTCAAAGACAACTATCTTGATAATGTAGACAATAAAAACGTCATTTTGAAATACAACTACGAAGATCTCTTCATCATGAAAATCGGATTTGGAATGACATACAGCCACAAAAACAATGCATTCAAAATAAACTGCGAGACAGCCGGTAATATCCTCAACGGTATATCGCATATCACGAAAATGCAGAAGGATGCCAATAAACACTACAAGATTTTCAACATCGCTTATGCCCAATATGCGAAATTCGACTTCGACTACACACACAAGTTTTCGTTCGACCAAAACAACCAGCTTGTTATGCATGCAGCTCTCGGTGTGGCCTATCCTTACGGCAACAGTACAGTCTTGCCGTTTGAAAAGAGATATTTCTCCGGTGGTGCGAACTCGGTCAGAGGCTGGAGCGTACGCGGACTAGGCCCAGGTAGCTTCAAAGGCAAAGATGGCGCCATTGACTTCATAAACCAAACTGGAGACATGAAACTCGACCTCAATATGGAATTCAGAACCGCCTTGTTCTGGAAACTACACGGAGCGGCATTCATTGATGCTGGAAACATTTGGACATTGAGAGAATACAAGGAACAACCAGGTGGACAGTTCCATCTGGACTCTTTCTACAGACAGATTGCCGTTGCCTATGGATTGGGGATTCGCTTGAACTTCAGCTATTTCATCCTGCGCTTCGACATGGGAATGAAAGCAATAAATCCAGCTTACGAATCTAAAAATGATCATTATCCATTATTCCACCCGAACATGAACAGAGATTTTGCATTCCATTTCGCTGTAGGCATGCCATTCTAAATAATCACAACAACTAACAGAAAATACAAATCAAGAGACAAACCACTTCTGCCAGTACTTTCGAAAACGGCAAGACTTGCACCATTCAAATGGGAAAAGACTCTACACGTTTTCAACATAAATAAGGGGACATATCTCATGACATGCCCCCTTAATTTATGTTTCAAACAGACCTTTATTCTTTTCCGTCGATTTCTGCTTCATGAACCTTAATCAGCTCCTGCTGAATATCGTTAGGAACAAGTTCATAGCTTGCGAACTTAGTTGTGAACGAAGCTCTACCACCTGTTATAGAACTCAGTGAGATACTGTAGTTTGAGAGTTCCTTCAATGGAATCTTCGCCTGAAGCTTCTGATAACCTGCCTCAGAATCCATTCCCATGATTAGAGCACGGCGTCCCTGAAGGTCACTCATCACATCTCCCATGAAATCTGAAGGGACAAAAACTTCCAGATCATAAATCGGCTCAAGAATCTTTGGACCTGCATTCTTGAATGCCTCTGAGAACGCATTTCTTGCAGCCAACATGAATGACAACTCATTGCTGTCTACCGGATGCATCTTTCCATCATAAACGACAACACGAACATCACGCGCATAGCTTCCAGTAAGCGGTCCCTGCTCCATACGCTCCATCACTCCCTTCAAGATTGCAGGCATGAAACGTTGGTCGATGGCTCCTCCAACAACAGAGTTGATGAATACAAGTTTGCCTCCCCAATCCAAATCAACGACCTCCTTGTTCTTGATATTCATCTTGAACTCCTGACCATTGATATTGTAAGAAACAGGATCCGGCATTCCCTCGGCATAAGGTTCTATGATAAGATGTACCTCACCGAACTGGCCAGCTCCACCTGACTGTTTCTTGTGACGATAGTCTGCACGTGCAAGTTTTGTGATTGTTTCACGATATGGAATACGTGGTTCCTGATACTCAACCTGCAATTTCTCATTGTTTTCAAGTCTCCATTTCAATGTACGCAAATGGAACTCTCCCTGTCCGTGAACGATAGTCTGACGAAGTTCCTTGCTCTGCTCAACGACCCATGTCGGATCTTCCTGTCTCATCTTAGTCAGAGCAGCCATAAGCTTTTCTGTGTCAGCTTCGTTGACAGCCTTTATCGCACGTGAATATTTTGAGTTAGGATATTTGATGAAATCAAATCTATTCTCGCAGTCTTTACTGTTGAGAGTATTACCGGTCTTGACATCCTTCAATTTTACCGTACAACCGATATCCCCCGCTTGCAACTGCTCTACAGACTGACGGTTAGCTCCTGCACATACGAAGATATTCGCCATACGCTCCTTTGATCCACGGTCTGCATTCGTCAAATCATCACCCGGTTTCACGCTTCCGCTCATAACCTTAAAATATGAGACTTCACCAATATGCGGCTCTACTCCTGTCTTGAAGAAATACAAAGAAGTAGGCGCGTCGGTATCGGCAGGAACTTCCTGTCCTCTCGTATTATGCACCTTCGGCATGTCACTAACGAACGGCACTACGTTACCAAGGAATTCCATCAAGCGACGAACGCCCATACTCTTGCCTGCACAAACGCAGAACACTGGGAATATCGAGCGTGTGATGAGTCCCTTGCGGATACCCTCACGCATCTCATCCTCTGTAAGTGTCTCTTCTTCAAAGAATTTCTCCATCAGAGTCTCGTCGTTCTCTGCAGCAGCCTCAACGAGCTCCTTATGTAGAGCCATAGCCCTCTCCATCTCTTCTTCAGGAATATCCTCGATGACAGGTGCACCGCCCTCAGGCGTCCATGAATATTTCTTCATGAGAAGCACGTCGATAAGGGAATTGAATTCTGGTCCCGTATTCAAAGGATACTGTATCTGCACGCACTTGGTGCCGTAGATATCTTTCATTTGTGCAATAATGGATTCAAAATCACACTTCTCGCTATCCAACTGATTGACGAGGAAGATAACCGGCTTCTTCAGCTTGTCTGTATATCTAAATAAATTCTGAGTTCCGACCTCCGGACCATACTGACCGTTAATAAGCACCAATGCCTGGTCTGTGACATTAAGCGCTGTAATTGCTCCGCCCACAAAATCATCTGAGCCAGGGCAATCGATAATATTCAGTTTCTTGTTATTCCACTCCACATTAAATACAGTAGAGAATACAGAATAGCCATATTCCTGTTCTACTGGAAAGTAGTCACAAACCGTGTTCTTAGCTTCTATTGTACCACGGCGCTTGATGACACCACTCTCATACAACATCGCTTCGGCAAGAGTAGTCTTGCCGGAACCCGCACTGCCAAGCAAGGCAATGTTCTTGATTTCATTAGTCTGGTAAACTCTCATGTTATTATAGATTTTAGGTTTGTCGTTCCAAGTGCTTTTATGTTCTTGTGGCGACTTAATTAGATTTAACGGCAACTAAGTTATCATATTCTCTCCATTTTACAAAATATTTGCTACAAAAAATCCTGTTTTTTAAAACATATTAGTACTTTTGCAATACAAAAATTACAAATTATGTCAGGATTATACGTTCACATCCCATTTTGCAAGAGCCGTTGCATCTATTGCGGCTTCTATTCAACAACTCACGAAGAACTTCGTTCACGTTACGTAGACAGCCTTTGCGAAGAATTAAGGTTGAGAAGGGATTATCTGGACGACAGAATCTCCACGATATACCTTGGAGGTGGCACGCCTTCACAGCTCTGCCAAACTGACATTGACAGGATTTTCGATGCCATATATAAATATAATAAGGTGGAAGACTCCATAGAAGCGACTTTTGAATGCAACCCAGACGACATCACGGAATCTCTTGCCGATTATATAAAAAGTTCTCCCATCAATAGGGTCAGTATGGGAGCACAGTCTTTTTCTGACGATATTCTATCCTTCATAAGGAGAAGACACAATGCGTCACAAATCATATCGGCGGTGGAAAGGCTGAGAAAGGCTGACGTGTCGAACATCAGCATTGACCTAATGTTCGGATTTCCACAAGAAAGCATACAAACATGGAGGACAGACATTGAAAGCGCCCTCAACCTGGAGATTGAGCACATCTCTGCTTATAGTCTGATGTATGAAGAGGGGACTGCAATGACAAAACTTCTTCTTGAGAACAGGATAAAGGAATGCGACGAGGAAACGTATCTTGCCATGTACAACATACTTATAGACAAACTTGTTGCTGCCGGATACGAACATTACGAGATAAGCAACTTTGCAAAAAGCGGTTACCGGTCTATACACAACAGCAACTATTGGAATGACATCCCATACCTGGGCATCGGAGCTTCTGCACATTCTTTCAACCGAATGTCAAGACAATGGAACATTGACGACATATCGTCCTACATGGAATCTATCAGTAAAAAAACGATTCCTGCCGAAACTGAATTTCTAACCAAGGACTCAAGATTTGACGACGTGGTCATGACAAGACTACGCACATGCGAAGGAATTGACATGACCGGCATAAAGAAAAATTTTGGCGAAGACTATCTTGCCTTCCTGTACAAAGAAGCTGCCCCACATATCGAAAATGGATTGATGACACTCGAAGGCAGCCACCTACATCTGACAAGGAAGGGACTGTTTGTGAGCGACAGCATTATCAGCGACTTGATGCACGTATAGGAAACAAGAAACCGGAAGCATAATCTTCACTTCAAACGATTTGCGTAGATACATTGAAGCAGCGTAATGCCAAGACCATACGCTGCTTCAATGATATAACATGCAAAGATGAATTACTTCTGTATCTTGTTGTCTACAGGGAAAACCACAACCGGATTATAAGACTTGGCCTCTTCAAAGTCCATAAGTGCATAAGCAATTATTATAACTGTATCACCTACAACACATTTTCTTGCAGCTGCACCATTAAGGCAAATACATCCGCTGCCACGCTCTCCCTTGATTATATATGTTTCAAAACGTTCTCCGTTATTGTTGTTTACTATCTGAACCTTTTCACCAGCTATAAGATTAGCCGCATCCATCAAGTCCTCGTCTATGGTTATGCTACCCATATAATTCAGATTTGCCTCTGTAACCTGAACACAATGCAGCTTGCTCTTCAAAACTTCAATCAACATGATAAATATCTTTTATTGGGCGTTATATTTTATATGATCTATAAGCCTGACTGGCTTCTTTCCACAATACACAGTAATACATCCTACCGTATCCGAAGAATCCTCCCAGTTCTCTACATCCTGCAATGTATCGCCATCAACAATAGAGAAGTATTCCACTTCTAATCCGTCCACGGCATTGATACTGTCCACCACCCAATCATGGGTTTCTTTCAAAGTGTGCTTCTTCGCATAATCCACGCTCTCGTTAAGATATTTGAATATCATGGGAGCAACAGAACGCTCATCTGAAGCCAACAATGTGTTGCGAGACGACTTTGCCAATCCGTCCTCTTCTCTGACAATAGGACATTCAACAATATTCAACTTCAGACCTAGATATTTCACCAACGCCTTGATTACTGCAATTTGCTGCCAATCCTTTTCTCCGAAATAAGCCTTGTCTGGACGTACGATGTAAAACAACCGGCTTACTACCTGGCATACTCCGTTGAAATGTCCTGGTCTGTGAGCGCCTTCCATAACCGTTGTCACTGGTGGAAATTCAAAGCTTCTCGTATCAGGCGATGGATAAACTTCTTCTACAGAAGGAGCAAACACGAAATCAGCCCCTACGGATTCCAACAACTTACAATCCTCATCAAGTGTACGCGGATAAGTATTCAGGTCGGTTTTATCATTGAACTGCGTCGGATTGACAAATACCGACACTACTGTAACGTCATTGTCCGAAACGCTTCTTTTAACCAAAGACGCATGTCCTGCATGAAGAGCTCCCATCGTGGGAACAAGACCTACTGTTTTTTTATTCTTACGAGCTTCGAACAACTCGTTCTGGAGGTCTGCTATCTTACTAAAAACTTTCATTATATTATATTTATAAACCTTTTCCAAAAATGCCAATCACCCGAAAGAGACCGACTGCGAATGAAAAATCGGTGCAAAATAACAACATTTTTCTTAAACAAGAAAGAATATGTTTAAAAAAAAGCCAATTAGCAATGAGTTTTGAGCAATTTTGCGAGAAGCAAGGCACCAAGTAAGTTTTTTTTCGTATCTTTGCAAAGATTAAAGAAAAACAATGATGAAGTCAAAAAAAATTCTATTTATCAACCAAGAGATAACGCCTTACGTTTCTGACAGCGAATTGTCCCACATAGGCCGCGAGCTTCCTCAGTCCATACTTGAAAAAGGATATGAAATCAGGACCTTCATGCCCAAATGGGGAAACATAAACGAAAGGAGAGGCCAGCTACACGAAGTGATTCGTCTTTCAAGGATGATGATAATCTTTGATGACACTGACCACCCTCTGATAATCAAGGTCGCTTCAATCCCTTCGACAAGGATACAGGTATATTTCATCGACAACGACGACTACTTCACAAAGAGACTCATGGCAAACGATGAAAACGGCGAAGAATACGAAGACAACGGCGAACGTTCAATATTCTTCGCAAGAGGCGTACTGGAGACAATAAAGAAGCTGCATTGGACCCCTGACATCATCCATTGCCAGGGGTGGATAGGCAACATTGTACCCTATTATGTGAAAACCGCATACAAGGACGAGCCTTCGTTCGCAAACACCAAGATCATCACATCCCTCTTCGGAAACGGTTTGAAGAAGGACATTGAGAAAACATTTGGACAATGTCTTGAATTCAAGGATGCCCATAGCGACATACTGAAGAACTACAATGAGAAATTCGACTTCACAGAATTCGAAAAATTGGCCATCGACTATTCCGACGGTGTCATAGAGGCAGGTCCTGGCGTCAACCAACAACTTGTTGAATATACAAAATCGAAGGGTATTCCATTCATGTCTCAGGCTGCCGCAACAGAATTAGACGTTGACGCATACGACAATTTCTACGACAGCATCTTGGAGTAAATTCCATAAACACAGAAAAACAAATACATTTCATGAAAGCAAAACAGGTATTTCTAAGCCTCGCATTAATATTTTCTTGTCTATGCTCTTGTGATGACAATACTGACAACATCGGAGGAAGCATCATCGACGACCTCGACAACATCAATGTCACCGCAAGATCTTTCCCTATAAGTTCAAAATCCGTGAAGGCTGACTCTGTATATTCAAGATCAGCCACTGGATATTTGGGAAAAGTGAAAGACCCTGAAACAGGAGCATTCGTGAAAGGAGACTTCCTGACACAATTCTATACTCTTGAAGGAACACAACTGCCTGCAGAAAAATCAATAGTAAGCAGACTCAAAGACGGCTCAATAATAGCAGACTCGTGCGTGATCTACCTATATTACGACAAGTATTATGGCGACTCTCTGTCTACCATGAAACTCAATATGCTAGAGTTGTCAAAGCCAATGGAGGAAAACAAGAAATATTATTCAGACTTCAACCCATTGAAGTCTGACGATAATTATTGTCGCACAGATGAGGGAAGAGTCAACGTCAACAAGACTTATACCTTATATGATTTGGCATCAGACACCGTACCAAAGAAAATCAAGATCAATCTGCCGAATTCAGAACTCGACGAAAATGGCAACTTGATAGAAGAAAAGGCTGCATACAAGGATAAGGAGAAAAAAGGATACTATAACTATGGTACTTATATAATGCAAAAATACTATAGTAATCCCAAGCTCTTCAAAGATTCATACAGCTTCATCCACAACATCTGTCCCGGTTTCTATTTCAAATCATCAGATGGACTTGGCTCAATGGCTTATATAAATATGAGCCAGATGCTTGTATATTATAAATACAAGTATGAGAAGACCACCAACGGTGAGAAAAAAGACACAACTGTAAATGTCGTGACTACATTCGCAGGTACAGAAGAAGTAATACAGTCGACACGTATTTCCAACGACAATGCCGCCATAGACAAGATGGTTGAGGAAGGAAACAAGAACGACATCACTTACATCAAGTCACCTGCGGGAATATTTACCGAACTGACAATTCCTGTGGACGAGATTCTAAACGGCCACGAGAACGACACAATCAATTCTGCGCGCATTTCCCTTACGAGGATAAACAACACGAAGCACGAGAAATACAATATGGACATCCCCGCCACCCTTCTCCTCATACCTAACGATATGCGCACAAGTTTCTTCGAAGAAGGAAAGATACCGGACAATGTACAGACATACACCGCCGTCTTCGCAACAAGCGACCAGTCGTCATTGGCTAAACAAAACTCATATACCTTCCACAATGTGGCAAACCTGATTGCTTACATGAGCAGGAAACGCTCTGAAGGCATCAAGGAATATGAAGGAAAAGGAATGTCGAGCGCAGATGCCAAGACTATGTGGGAGAAAAAACACCCTACATGGAACAAGGTACTTGTCATACCTGTAGAAACGACTTATGTCACAACGGGACAAACGACGAAGCTCGTAAAAGTGACAAACGACATGAGCCTTACGGCATCGAAGTTTGTGAAAGGCTCTATGACAGGTGACGCCAATATTACAATAGACGTAGTATACAGTAAATTCCAGAAATAATATACATCAATACAAATGGCAGACAATTTCTTGGAACGACACATGCTTGATTATGAAAAGAAGAAAGCTAAATGGATAGCGCGGAAAAAGCATATCAAGCTGAAAGGTCACAACAGGATTGAAAAGCCTGAAGATGAAGCTTTGTAACACTCAAGAAGCGCCACGCATAAATACGTCGGCGCTTCTTTTAAATTATAATACAATCAAGAACCAACTAAAAAAGGATAAGCAAACAAAGGTTCTACAGACAGTTATCATAAAGCAAACAAATTAGAATATAAGGTGAAAAGACTACGCCACATAACCACGACTATAATTTGGACCGTCATGTCCATTTACATAGCATTGTCAATACTGCTTCACATACCGTCAGTACAGGCATATACAGGAGCTTATGTGGCAAAAATCTTGAGAAAAACTTTTGGCACAGAAATAACCATAAGCAACATAAATTTAGGTTTCCTCAACAGGGTCATTATTGACGACTTCAACATGCTAGACAAAAGCAACAAAGACATGTTGCACGCCTCCCGCGTATCTATCAGTATAGACATTCTGGAACTAGCCAAAGGAAATATCTCTATCTCATCGGCTCAAATATTCGGATTGAGAGCAAAATTATACAAGAAAGACAAATATTCACAACCAAATTTCCAATTCGTAATTGATTCACTTTCTTCTGATAAAAAAGAGGAAAGCGAACTTGATTTGAGAATTAACTCTTTCATCATAAGAAACGGAGCGATACAATATGACCAATGGGATATGCCGAACACTTCGAATAAACTATCTCCCTACCATATCCATGTTTCCGACATCAGCTCACACATAATAATAAGACACATCACAAACGATATGGCCAACGCCATAGTCAAGAAGCTATCGTTCAAAGAGCAATCCGGCCTCAACATAGGCAAACTGACATTCAGTGCTCTTGTAACTCCCCAAAAGGCATCTGTCAAGAATTTCAGACTATGCCTGCCCCACAGTACAATTTATTCAGACTCCATTACCGCCACCTATAGAACAGATGGCGGTAGCATTGTCGGCAATACCATTAAAGGCAAAGGAAACATCATTGGAAACAATATAACGCTTTCCGACTTTGCCTTCATCGTGCCAGAGCTGAATGATCTTTCCAACAAGTTAAACTTAGTTGCAGATTTCTCTTACACCGACGGCAAAGCAAAAGTCAGCAGACTGTCATTATATTCACAAGACACAGCATTCAAGTTTAATGCCAATGGCATGTTTACTCCTTTCGACGGCTGCAAGACATGGAAAGCAAAGATAAGCCAGCTGTCTGTAAACGAGAGTTATTTGGCATTGGTTTTCAAAGCTGCAAGAACTGCCAGAATAGATATCCCCACCCCATTGACAAAACTTAAAGCAATTACCGCCGCTGCAACATGTGAAACTAACAATGACAACATCAGTGCATGCGGAAATGTAAACACGAATCTAGGAAATATTCAGTTTGCTATCCAGAAAAGGGCAACGAAACTAGCTGCTGAAATTTCAGCCGGCCGCATCAATCTGAATGAACTATTGGCAGACAATAAATTCGGGAATATAAGCGCAAACCTGCACGGCGAAGCCCGCATCCACAACAACAAAATAACTGATACCAAAGTCAGAGGTCGAATTTCAGACTTTGAATACAACAAATATACATACAAAGACATTGACATCGATGGTGCGTATAACGGCACAGACATAAACGGCAGACTTAATGTGAACGACGAGAACTGCCATTTGTCTCTCATCGGATCCATCAAGAACTTCATGAAGTCACCCATTTCAGACATTTCAATGGATTTGAAGAATATTAATCCGCAACGCCTCAACATAACGAACAAATGGGGTGATGCAAGATTCTCTACACAGATCAACATCTGCGCCACAGGAAAGAGTCTGTATGATCTGACAGGAAAGCTGCAACTGAAAGAATTCAGCATGCAGTCACCTACAGAGAACTACTCACTCAACGAACTGACAGCGAATATCAACAAAGGAGACATCGACATCAAGTCTGATATCGGTGAAATTGAAATCAGAGGCAAATACCAATTCTCTACAATCGGACAGAGTATGCTTTCCATCATCAAGAAGCAACTGCCTACGGCTCCTGGCATCGAACGCAATAAAGTGTATTGTGCAGACAACAATTTCTCTCTCAAAGCAAACATATACGATACTAAATGGATCCACGCTATCTTAGGCATACCATACACATCGAACGAGCCGATTCATATCAAAGCAAACATCAACGACATGAAAAAAGAGATAAACGCTGATGTTACAATGCCTGGATTCACTTACGCAGGAGAATCTTTCAAGAACGCCAAGCTCAATGTCAAGACAGTCAACGACAGTCTGATTGCCGAATGCAACATAAAGAAAATTGAAGACAAGGGAAAGAGCATTCTTCTGAATGTCAAGGCAAGCGCTATAGACAATAAGTTAAACAGTCATATCGACATGGCCTACAACTCACCGCTGAACATACGAGGCACTATTGAAACAGAAACAAGCTTCTATAATGATGCAAATAATGAAAAATCGGCATATATAAACATCAAGCCCTCCACACTGTCTCTTAATGACACAATATGGCACATATCTCCTTCGAGCATCATATACAACAAGGACAAGATACAGGTAAACCACTTTGCCATAGGGCGTGACAGACAGTTCATAAAAATTTACGGAAAGGCGACAAGCAGTGCGGACGACTCTCTTAGGGTAGATCTGCAAAACGTTGACGTGAACTATATCCTGAACTTAGTCAACTTCCATTCTGTAACCTTCGGCGGACAGGCTTCGGGAACTGCATATCTAAAGTCAATCATGCAAGATCCAGACGCCTGGGTGGACCTCACTGTCGATAACTTCAAGTTCCAGGACGGAAGGATGGGCAAGTTATTCGCCAACGTGAAATGGAACAAGCACGACAAGCAGATAGACATCGACGCCCATGCGGATGATGACAACAATGTCAAGACAATCATCAAAGGCTATGTCTCCCCAGAGAAGAATTATATAGATCTCGGCATAACCGCCCATAATACAAACATTGAGTTCTTGAAAAGCTTTTGCGGAAGTTTCATGAACAAAATCGACGCACATGCCAATGGTTTTGCACAGGTATTCGGAGATTTGAGCGAGGTAAACCTCCAAGGACTATTGGTTGCCGACGGCACTATCGGCATCAGTCCACTCAACACTGTATACAGACTGAAGAACGACACGATAAGAATGGTACCCGACGAAATCATATTCAAGGGTGACACCGTAACAGACCGACACGGCAATGTGGCAACGGTCACTGGAGCCTTGCATCACAAGCATCTGACGAGGCTGACATTCGACCTCGGCATACATGCCAACGAATTTCTGTGTTACGACTTCAACGACTACGGCAACAACTCATTCTATGGCACAGTATACGGCACCGGCGACTGCAATATCACCGGTCGCCCACACAGCATTGTATTCGATATTGACATGACACCAAACAAAGGTTCGTTCATAGAATACAATGCGGCTAGTCCTGACGCCATAACCGACAGTAATTTTCTCAGATGGGTCAGTCACGAAACGCCAAAAGTCGAGAACAATACAGAAGACTACTATTATCATGCAACAAAGAAAGATGAAGATGAGAAGGATCTGAACGACGCTTCCGACATGTTCATCAACTTCAACGTGGCCGCTACCCCCGACTTCACCCTCCGTGTGTTGATGGACAAGGCTACCGGCGACAAGATATCCCTCAACGGGAACGGTGCTCTTAAAGCCACATATTTCAACAAAGGCAGCTTTGACATGTACGGCACATACGTCATCGACCATGGTTCTTACAACCTCACAATACAGAACATCATAAAGAAAGATTTCCGCTTCCAGCAAGGCAGCAACATCGTTTTCGGCGGCAACCCGTTCAACTCTCAGCTGAACCTCAAAGCCATATACCCCGTCAATGGTGTTTCACTCGCTGATTTGCGCATCGGAAACAGCTTTTCAAGCAACAACGTAAAGGTAGATTGCATCATGAATATCGGCGGAACGCCAGAGACCATAAAGGTAGACTTCGACTTTGACATGCCCACAGTAAACAATGATGCCAAGCAAATGGTGAGATCATTGATAAACAGCGAGGAGGAAATGAACCAGCAAGTGGTATATCTGCTTGCCATAGGACGATTCTACACAGACTCAAAAAACAACTCAAAACAGGAAGATGCACAGCAAAGCCAGACAAGTCTTGCTATGCAAAGTCTGCTCAGCGGAACGATAAGCCAACAGGTAAACAATATCCTGGGCACACTGATAAAGAACAACAACTGGAACTTCGGCACCAACATAAGTACTGGTACCGAAGGTTTCAACAATGCAGAATACGAAGGACTGCTTTCAGGAAGCCTGTTCAGCAACAGGCTCCTGATAAACGGACAGTTCGGGTATAGAGACAACCCCAACACCACGTCGTCGTTCATCGGTGATTTTGACGTTAAGTATCTGCTTACTCCCAACGGGAGCGTTGCCATTAAAGTATACAATCAGACCAATGACAGATACTTCACGAAATCATCACTCAACACCCAAGGACTTGGAATCATACTGAAGAAGGATTTCAAGACATGGTGGGATTTGTTCAAGACAAAGAAGAAGAAGATTGTCAAACGTTGACCTTCTTCTCAACGAAATATTTCGGGCGTTGTTTCACCTCAAGATACACTTTACCAATATATTCACCAGTAACGCCACATGCCAGAAGTATCGAACCGCCAATGAACCACATGCTCACGAGCAATGAAGTCCAACCCTCTATGGTATTACCCGTAAAATGTTCATACAATGCATATATGATGACACCTATGGCTACAAGAATGAATATTATACCCAAATATGAAATCAACCTCAATGGTTTCACTGAAAATGAAGTAATTCCCTCAATGGCAAAAGCCAGCATCTTGTTCAATGGATATTTAGACTCTCCAGCAAAACGCTCACTCCTGTTATAATACACACACGTAGAAGGATAACCGACAGATGCTGCAATACCCCTCAAGAACAGATTACTCTCCGGATATTTCATCATAGCCAGCATCGCTCTCCTGCTCATGAGCCTGAAGTCAGCATGGTTGTATATCACCTTGCCGCCGAGTGCATTCATAAGCTTATAGAAAGCCAAAGCCGTTGTACGCTTGAAGAAAGTATCCGTCTTGCGCTCCTTTCTGACTCCAAACACTATGTCATTC
Source organism: Prevotella pectinovora (assembly GCF_041323955.1). NCBI lineage: Bacteria > Pseudomonadati > Bacteroidota > Bacteroidia > Bacteroidales > Prevotellaceae > Prevotella > Prevotella pectinovora. Next base: position 917,880 of record NZ_JBGLIV010000001.1, on the reverse strand, counting down.
CCCTTATGATATTCATTCACCATTTCATAAATGGCATTAACATCGTCCTGCAGGTCGGCATCAATAGAAACAGAAGCATCAGAATGTTCTGAAGCCCATTTCAAACCTGCATGCAAGGCATACTGATGACCACGGTTGCCTGATAGTTTCAACCCGCCAACCATAGGAGAATCACCGGCAAAAGCCTCTATCATCTGCCATGTGCGGTCTTTGCTCCCATCATCCACAAACAACACCATTCCTTCTGAAATGCCTCCATCAGACTTCAGCTTGTCTAACACGCACAGCAATCGCTGTTTCGTTTCATTCAGAACTTCTTCTTCATTATAACATGGTACAACAATTACAAGTTTCATATTCATACAGGTTAGCAATAAAACTTATTATCTAATACTAAATCACTTTTTCATAAAAGAATACAAAGTGAGGAATCTCTTGTCGTCACAACTTTTGTGATTGAAACGTTTGATTTTCTTCAACTCATAATCTGGAAATGAAGCCACAAATTCCTTATAGTCATCATCTCCCATTATCATATATCCCTTGTTTGGCCTGTTCTGGTCGAGAGGCACAATACGATCACCAAGATAGAAATTCACAGAGAACTGATGCATCCTACCTCTCTGGCCTACTCTGAAATCCTTTCTATAGTCCCAGATTTTCCCATCTGGCACAAGTTGTTGCATTTCCCTGGCCATATGATAATCAGACTTCACGTCATACACAGAAGGCAATATGAGTCCATCAATCATCATAAATACAACGCCGACAATTCCAGCTACAGAAACTCCCAATCCATCAACGGACATTTTTTTCCAATTAGACAAGAACAAATACGCTACACCCAATGCAAAGAGCAGGAATAGCACTATTTGCAGATACGGTAAATTCATGAAGTTATGGACATAAGCCAGATACTCGGCTGCATGTTTTCCACTAAAAGAAACTCCAGACAGGATCCCTGTCCTTACAAGCAGCACAAGCAGCGGCAATGAAACGGCAATGCCGACAAACGCCTTCGCATAGCCTACCACAATCCTTCGGTTTCTCTGCGAGATATAGTGTATGAATCTCGCTATATAATAAGCCATGAACGGATATATTGGCAACAGATATACGCTACGCTTGCTTTTAGGAATGCAAAAGAATACGAATATCACGACAATGCTCAAAAACGACAGCAGATCTTGGTCTGACATTCTGCCTAAACGGTGTGGCAAACTCACAAACCACGATTTGACTCCTGCCGAGCTTTTGGGCAGCGAAAGTTTCATTGTAAACAGGAATACCACAAACAGCAATGTATAAGGCAACAGTCCTGTTATCACGGAAACGACATTATATATTGCCGGCGCCTCATGCGAAGAATACACCATCTTGCCAGTGAAACGCAAGACATTCTCCTCATACACAAGATACAAAAATGCGTCGCCACGCTCCTGGTAGGCAAGATAATACCATATAAAAGGCAATACGCAAGACGCTAAAGCTACAGACAGACACAAGAAAAACGTCTTGAAGAAATTTTCATCTCTCACAAGCATAAAAAGTCCCATAACTCCACACGGCAACAAAATACCGACAGGTCCCTTTGTCAATGCAGCAGCACTCATGGACAACACGACAAACAGAAGCAATACTGCATTTCTAGATTTATACCATCCATGGAAAAAGTAAATGGCTATTACTATCATAGCAGACAACAACATGTCTACACGGCATGCCATACCAGCACGATGCACCTCAAAGGTTGTAAACGTCACTAGTCCCGTGAGCAGACTCAATTCCACACTTACCTTGTTGCGGATCATAAACTTATACACCACGAGCACCATCAATATTGTGGCCAAAGCCGACGGCAATCGTGATGAGAATTCCGAAACATAGCCAGCCACAAGCGAGCACAACGCCACACACCAATGGAAGAACGGCGGTTTGTAAGCAATGTCTACACCATTGTTTATCGGACATATCCAGTCGCCAGACTGCAACATCGAAAGTGCCACAATTGCCTCACGAGGCTCTCCTTTAGTATTAAAGAGACCCATTCCCAAAAAGATCACGAGCGACAGACATCCTGCCAATGCCAATATCCAGAAACAAGTTTTTGAATCGTTGAGTTTCAATTTCATTTTAACCATGTGATTATTCTTACAAACGAAAAAACAACCGTTTTCTTACATACAAAAAACAAATCATTTTCTTAATAATCTGCAAAATTAATCAAATAGTTTGTAGAAACTCTGTTTCAATGGATATTTATTGAATTTTTCAATTAATTTTGTAGGTAAATCCTAAACAACTATATTCATCTATGATCACGCCAATTGTAATATTAGCTGTTTCCGCAATTTTTTTCGTCATCGGAAAAATCCGTTCAGACATTGTAGCATTATGCACTCTGCTGTCGCTTATCCTTACCAACGTATTGACTCCTGCAGAAGCCCTATCCGGCTTCTCCAATCCTGTAATCATAATGATGATAGGTCTTTTCATCGTCGGTGGAGCCATCCTGCAGACAGGGTTGGCAAAGACGATAAGTGGTAAGATTCTCAAGACGGTAGGTACCAACGACACCGTTATACTAATAGTAGTGATGCTTGTAACGGCTGTCATCGGCGCTTTCGTAAGCAATACCGGCACCGTAGCCCTCATGCTACCCATCGTAGTAAGTATAGCTTCGAGGGCAAGGGTCAGTGCAAAGAAACTTCTCATGCCCCTTGCCTTCGCCAGCAGCATGGGCGGAATGCTTACGCTTATAGGTACGCCACCCAACCTTGTAATACAGGAAGCCTTGACAGAAGCCGGCGAAAAAGGACTTTCATTCTTCTCCTTCCTGCCGGTGGGCATTGTCTGCCTCACCGTCGGCACCATCACATTGATTCCACTATGCAAATGGTTTCTGTCGAAAAAAGACACATCATCAGAAGATAACGGAAAGAAACAGAAAAGCCTGACACAGCTGGTGGATGAATACAAACTGACAGAACAGCTGCAGATTCTTTATATACCACAAGATTCAAAGCTCGCGGGAATGACCATGTCAAAACTTGACCTGAACAACGTATACGGACTCACCATATTGGAGAGAAGGCAGGAAAGCAGCATCAACAACAAGTTCATCAAAAACATCAATCAGAATACGGTAAACGCTGACACCGTGTTCAATAGCAAAGATGTATTGTTCGTTTCAGGCGACTCTTCGATGGTGAAAAGGTTCGTAGAAGATTTCAATTTGTCCGTAATGAAGACAACGGACAAACGTCTCGACTTCTACGACATCGGAATAGCAGAACTCGTCATGCTGCCATCGGCCCGACTATTAGGCAGAAAGATACGTAACACCGCCTTCAGAGAGAAATACGACACCAACATCGTTGCAATCCGTAGACGCGGAGAATACATAACCGACAATCTGGCCGACCAGGAACTGAAGTCTGGCGACATTCTCCTCATCCAGGGCACATGGACAAACATTGAGAAACTCGGACAATACGAGGAAGGTTGGGTAATATTGGGCCAGCCTCTCGAAGCCGCATCCCGCGTGGCATTGACACACAAGTCACACATTGCCGCACTCATCATGCTCTGTATGGTAATAGCAATGGCAACAGACTTCATCCCCATTGCCCCTGTCACCGCCGTACTGCTCGCATCCGTAGCCATGATATTGTGCGGATGCTTCAGAAGCATAGAAGACGCCTACAAGACTATCAACTGGGAAAGCGTAGTACTAATAGCAGCCATGATGCCCGTATCAATAGCATTGGAAAAGACGGGAGCTTCAACACTCCTGTCCAACACGTTGGTAAACTCACTTGGATCAGCCGGCCCCACCGTACTCCTTGCAGGTATTTATCTGACGACATCTGTCCTCAGCCTATTTCTGAGCAACACCGCTACAGCTGTTCTCATGGCCCCCATAGCCATGCAAAGCGCTGCAGGACTGAACATCACACCTTACGCATTTCTCTTTGCCGTAACCTTAGGTGCAAGCATGTGTTTCGCATCCCCTTTCTCCACACCGCCAAACGCCCTTGTCATGCAGGCTGGAAGATACACATTCAGCGACTACCTGAAAGTTGGACTGCCGCTGCAATTAGTCATTGGAATTGCAATGGTAATAATATTACCATTTATATTCCCATACTAATACCACACAACAAAAAAAACGATAAAATTGGCACGGACCAATAAGTTTATATAACTTTGCAATGAGGAAAGAAAAGAAACCATTTCAGCGCACAATATATAATTATGTGAAAATGAAAATCATAGACAATATCAAGAACAGATTCAACTTCTCACTGATGGGTACAATGTCATTAATAATATCAACGCTCATGCTTCTGACATCATTCGTGACGCACACAAGCAGCAACATTCCCTTGACTGCGAGCCTATTGTTGATGCTCGTCGGCATCACTTTTATCGTTTTGGGCATAAAAAGACAGACAAAATACTGATTTCACCGTCGAAAAAGGTTAAATAAACATAAATTACGTATCCGATCCACTTTATCATAAAATATGAGAAAGGAATACTTATAAAAAAGTAGTACCTTTGCAGGCGATTTATAAATTCACATAAAGTCTAACTTTATTAATTACAAAACAAACATTATTTATTTTTATGGCAGATTTTAAGAACGTACAGCCGTTGGCAGACTTCAACTGGGACGAGTTTGAGAACGGAAGTAATGTAAATGTCAGCAAAGAAGATTTGCAGAAAGCTTATGACGAGACACTCAACAAGGTAAGCGAGCATCAGGTTGTTGACGGTACTGTAATCTCTATCGACAAGAAAGAGGTTATCGTAAACATTGGTTACAAGAGCGACGGTATCATCCCCGCAAGCGAATTCCGCTACAATCCAGATTTGAAGGTTGGCGACACAGTAGAGGTGTACGTTGAGAACCAGGAAGACAAGAAGGGTCAACTGCTTCTTTCTCACAAGAAGGCTCGTCTCAGCAAGAGCTGGGAGCGTGTCAACGCTGCTTTGGACAACGAGGAAGTTATCCAGGGTTACATCAAGTGCCGCACTAAGGGCGGTATGATCGTTGACGTATTCGGTATCGAGGCATTCTTGCCAGGAAGCCAGATTGACGTTCATCCTATACGTGACTACGATGTATTCGTAGGCAAGACAATGGAGTTCAAGGTTGTCAAGATCAACCAGGAGTTCCGTAATGTTGTTGTTTCTCACAAGGCCCTCATCGAGGCTGAGTTGGAGGCACAGAAGAAAGAAATCATCAGCAAGCTTGAGAAGGGTCAGATCCTCGAGGGTACAGTCAAGAACATCACCTCTTACGGTGTATTCGTTGACCTCGGTGGTGTTGACGGACTCATCCACATCACAGACCTCTCTTGGGGCCGCGTAAGCGATCCACACGAGGTTGTTGCTCTCGACGAGAAGATCAATGTCGTTATCCTCGACTTCGATGACGAGAAGAAGCGCATCGCTCTTGGTCTGAAGCAGCTCACTCCTCACCCATGGGATGCACTCGATGCAAACCTGAAGGTTGGCGACCACGTTAAGGGCAAGGTTGTCGTAATCGCTGACTACGGTGCATTCGTAGAGATTGCTCCTGGCGTAGAGGGACTTATCCACGTTTCAGAGATGAGCTGGAGCCAGCACCTGCGTTCAGCACAGGAATTCCTCCACGTTGGCGACGAGGTAGAGGCAGTTATCCTGACTCTCGACCGCGAGGAGCGCAAGATGTCTCTCGGCATCAAGCAGCTTAAGGAAGACCCATGGGAGACAATCGAGGTTAAGTATCCTGTTGGAAGTAAGCACACTGCAAAGGTTCGCAACTTCACTAACTTCGGTATCTTCGTAGAGCTTGAGGAAGGCGTTGACGGTCTTATCCACATCTCTGACCTCTCTTGGACAAAGAAGGTTAAGCACCCATCAGAGTTCACACAGGTTGGTGCAGACATCGATGTTGTCGTTCTTGAAATAGATAAGGACAACCGTCGTTTGAGCCTCGGTCACAAGCAGCTTGAGGAGAATCCTTGGGACACATACGAGACAATCTACACTCCAGGTTCTGTACACATGGGCAAGATCACAGAAATGATGGACAAGGGTGCCGTAATCACTCTCAACGAGGGTGGTGAAGGTTTCGCTACTCCAAAGCACCTCGTTAAGGAAGATGGCTCACAGGCTCAGCTGGGCGAGGAGCTCGAGTTCAAGGTTATCGAGTTCGTTAAGGAAACAAAGCGTATCATCCTTTCTCACAGCCGCACATTCGAGGATGTGAAGGAAGAGCCAAAGAAGGCACCACGCAAGAAGACAGCCAAGAAGGAAGAGACAGCTACAATCAACAACGTTGCTGCATCTACAACTCTCGGTGACATCGACGCTCTTGCTGCATTGAAGGCTAAGATGGAAAAGGGTGAATAATAAAGACATCGTTTCTGATAATTTATCAGTAACATAATTCATTGAGGGCGCATCATATTTTTGATGTGTCCTCTTTTTTTGTTTCTATCCTTATAAGATAATAATTCAGACTAAAACAAATATCTAACGAAATACATATTTAGATCTCACAAACTGTTTTTCTCAAAACAAAGTATCATAGTATCATTCTGTCCTCCAATTACACCCTAAGACCTTGTAGGCAAACGACTTAACCCAATGCTACTTTTCTGAATGTTTTACAGAAAAGTATCATTAAAGTATCATAGAAGTATCATCCCTTTAGCCCATCCTGATCTCCCCCCTAATGTGGGGAATGAAACCCCACATTAGGGGGGACTGTTCCCCACGCCATGGGGGAAAATCAAGGTCTATGGTTTAAACATCGCAAGTCTATTTTTCAGTCTATGAATACAACTGAAATAACCTCTAAACGGTATTAGCATCGAGGATACGCTTACAATTAGATTACACACGAAACCAGGTGTGTTTATATAAAAGCTGGGGTAAATTGATCAGACTTCAGCATAAAGAAATAGAGGGTGAATCAAATAAAAAAATGAAACACCCTCTTAAATCTAATTATTAACCACAACCGGACTGTCGACAACAAGATCATTAAAAAGACCGGCTGTGGGAAATGATATTCCCTATTTGGGAAATAAAATCATCAATCAGTTATTCTTTCCAGCTGTACTGTGAAGTGGCGCATCAGCGGAGCCTCCCATGTTATACGCACACCATGAGTGATCTGCTCCCTTCTGTCATAGACATTCTTCAGCGCTGCAGCGATTACTGCCATATGGTTGTCTGTATATACTCTGCGAGGAATAGCCAAGCGCAGGAGATCAAGTCCACCAAAACGGTTCTCTCTGGTCACAGGGTCACGGTCAGCAAGCAGATAACCGATCTCACATCCACGGATTCCTGCCTCGAGATAAAGCTCTATGGTAAGAGTCTGTGCCGGGAACTCCTCTTTTGGAACGTGTGTCAACACCTTTGGAGCATCAATGAAAAGAGCATGGCCTCCTGCAGGACGCTGGTAAGGAATATGATATTCGTCGAGCAGAGAAGCGAGATATTCCACTTGATGAATACGGGTCTGGAGGTTGTCGAACTCTGTATTCTCATCGAGACCGATGGCAAGAGCATTCATGTCGCGTCCGTTCATACCTCCATATGTAAGGTAGCCTTCAAACTGAACGCAATATCCCTTTGCACCCTCATACCAATCCTGGCGACGTGTAGCAATAAAACCACCCATATTCACGATACCGTCCTTCTTTGCACTCATAGTCATACCGTCAGCAAGTTCGAACATCTCACGTGTGATTTCCTTTATCGTCTTGTTCTCATAGCCCTTCTCACGTGTCTTGATGAAATATGCATTTTCTGCAAAACGAGCAGAGTCGAAAATGACAGGTTTGCCGAATTTATCTGCAACGGCTCTCACCTCTCTCAGGTTCTGCATTGATACAGGCTGTCCGCCCGCCGTATTGTTGGTGATAGTTACAATGATGAAAGGCACCTTGTCACCATATTTCTCCAACGCCGCCTCGAGTTTTTTAGGATCAACGTTTCCCTTGAAAGGCACTTCGAGCTGAGTGTCTTTAGCATCATCAACGGTACAGTCAAGAGCCACAGCCTTACGTCCCTCAATATGTCCCTTGGTTGTATCAAAATGAGAATTTCCTGGCACTACATCACCTTCCTTTACCAGGTATGAGAAAAGCACATTCTCTGCAGCTCTACCCTGGTGTGTAGGTATAACATACTCAAAACCGGTGAGTCTCTGTATTGTCTCTTTCAGCTTGAAGAAAGAAGTGGCTCCAGCATAACTCTCATCGCCAAGCATCACGCCAGCCCACTGACGGTCGCTCATCGCTCCGGTACCAGAGTCGGTAAGCAGGTCAATGTAAACATTCTCAGCTTTCAGCTGGAACACATTGTAATGAGCTTCTTTTATCCACTGTTCGCGTTCTTCGCGAGTACTCCTACGAATAGGTTCTACCATCTTGATTTTCCAAGATTCTGCAAATGGTAAATTCATAATATTTATTTTAAATTGGTTAACCGCCCATATATGGACAGTGATATTAGATTTCGTTGCCAAATTTACGTAATAGTTTTGAACAGACAAAGACCAATATGCCAAAACATTCTCATTTATCAATTTTTTAACAATTCATATTGTCACTAATTTTTCATTGATACCCAATTATTATTATCTACATTGGAAAAATAGCACATCTTTTAATGTATAGTAACAAAAATTTCCTAAAATTTGAGTATTGTGACACTTTCAGAATCGCTTTACTTTTGCAAACGTAAAATCAGTTTGCCGTTAAGAGAAACCAAATCGTCCCGGTCGGCATATTAATAGGTATAATTATTTACATCATATAAAATGACAAAGAACATACTCCTTTTAGGACTACTTTCATGCAGTTTCGCAACGAATGCCATTGCGCAAGATGAATGTTGCAAAGAAAAGAAGTCGGACAAAATCGAATGTACAGTACCAAAGACAGAGAAGCCCTCAGCATTGTCACGATTCAGTATCGGTGGATATGGCGAGGCCGTGATGAGCAGGAATTTCTACAGTCAGCATTTCAACCGCTACCGCGACCCTGCCACATACAAGAATGACGATAGCCACGGACGCTTCGACCTGCCACACGTCACTCTCAACCTCGGCTATGACTTCGGCCATGGATGGACCATGGGTACGGAGATAGAGTTTGAGCATGGCGGCACGGAAAATGCCGTAGAGATAGACGCTGACGAGAGTGGCGAATACGAGGCTGAGACTGAGCGCGGCGGCGAGGTTGCCCTGGAGCAGTTTTGGATTAACAAGGCTTTCTGGGGAGGTAAGTTCAACATCAAGGCTGGTGAGATTATCATCCCTGTCGGAGAAATAAACGCCTACCACATGCCTAACGACTTCTTCTCCGTCTACCGTTCTGAAGGCGAGGCAAAGATGTTGCCTAACACATGGCACCAGGTCGGCATCTCTCTTTGGGGACGCATCAGCGACTGGCGCTACGAGGCTATCTTCACTTCCGGTCTCGATGCAGAGCGCTTCGGCCACAACTGCTACGTGCATTATGGCGCAACAAGTCCATACGAGTATAAGTTGGGAAATGTATATGCCGGTGCGGCACGTATCGACAACTATTCCATCCCTGGCGTCCGTCTTAGTCTGAGCGGATACTATGGCTATACTTTCAACAACACGGAGCGCAAGGCAAGTGCCTCTTACGACAAGGTACACGGAGCCTTGGCAATCGGAAGTTTCGGACTGGAGATGAAGCGCTGGAACTGGATAGTACGTGGTAATGCCACATATTCTCATCTTGCTGATGCACAGAAAATGACCACCTTCATGAACGCTTACCCCAAGCACACCCAGCAGGACGGTTCGCCTTCAAAGCACTCTCCTATCGCAAGCAACGCCTACTCTGTAGGTCTTGAGGCTGGCTACAACATATTCTCGCAGATAAGCAGTCTGAGCGACAAGCAGAAGCTTTATCTCTTCGGCCGCTACGAAGACTACAACACCTATGCCGCCGGCAGACAGAAAGTGGCTTACAAATACGACCGTGTCAAGAGAATGGCTGTCGGCGTGAACTACTCTCCTATCAGACAGGTTACAATCAAGGGAGAATACAGCAACCGTTTCCTCAGCCACGGCTACAACAACGAGCCAAGTGTTTCATTGGGAATAACCTACGCTGGATGGTTCCTGAAATAATTTAAAGTTTGGAATGTAATATTAATTCAACTTTCTGATTTAGACAAGACATTAATTTACCATTACTCACATAAAAAAGAAAACTTAATAATAAACTAAAAATCAAGAAAATGAACAAAATCTTCAAGTATTCAATGATGTTTGCAGCTGCATTGGCTTTCACAATGGGCTTCACAAGCTGTAGCGATGATGACAACGACGAACAGGACGTAACATTCAGCTCCAGCGAGCTGAAGGAAGTCAACGCAGACTATGTTGACAATACGGTTGTTGCAACATACCGCAACCTTGCCGACTATAACAAGCAGCTCGTTGCTGACCTCAACGCTATGTCTGACGATGCCGGTGTTGCAAAGGCTTGCGAGACATGGAAGCAATCACGTAAATGGTGGGAGTTCTCTGAGGCTTTCCTCTTCGGAGCTGCCGGCGACTATGCTATCGACCCTCACACAGACACATGGCCATTCGACCGCACTCAGTTTGACAAATACATGAGTCTCTATAAGAACGCAAAACTTGGCGAGGAGGAATTTGAGAACGAAACAAACACCATCAACGAGGCTATCGCTACAGGTCAGAACCTTACAGGTTTCCACGCCGTTGAGTATCTTATCTTCCGCGAGGGTCAGCCACGCCACTTCGCTGACATGACTGCAAACGAGATTTACTTCGCAAAGACAGCAGCACAGGATCTCTACCTCAGCTCCTTGAAGCTTGTTTCAGCATGGGGTGGCAAGGTTTCTGCCGATGAGCAGGCTCTCCTCGACGAAGTTGAATTCGCATCTTCCATCAACTATGGCGAGAACTTCAAGAATGCAGGCAACGCAGGTTCCACCTACTCTACCGTTGTACTTGCATCCAAGGAAATAATCGCCGGTGCTAACGACATCATCGGTGAGGTACGCGACTCTAAGATCGGTGCTCCTGCAACAGGTGAAGACGTCAACTACATCGAGTCGCCACATGCCCATAACTCTATCCAGGACTTCTACGACAACATCATGTCTGTAAAGCACGCCCTCTATGGCGGTTGCACAGTTGACGGAACAACTCCTGAGGCAAAGTCTCTCATCGGCATCTGTCTGAAGAACGACAAGACCAAGGCTGCCGCACAGAACGTTATGACTAACCTTGAGAATGCTCTCTCAAAGATCAGCAGCATGAAGAAGCCATTCGTTCTCTACTACACAGACCAGAGTGCTAAGGATGCAATGGAAGCTCTCGACGAACTGGAGGAATCGTTGAACGCTCTCGACAAGCTGCTCGACTAATCGTCCACAGGCTAAACATCCAAAAGAACATTAAAAATTTAAATAACCGTTGGTGTCTGCCCCAAAAGCAGCCACCAACATTTTACGTTTAACAACAAGCAACATTATGAAACACATCTATTTAGTTCCTGCGTTGTTATCGGCATTGGCATTAACAGCCTGCACCGATGACGACAATCTCGATGTCCATCTGCCTGAGGCAGAGTATGGCACTCCTAATGAATGGTACTATGCCGGAGGAAAACTCGGTACGACAAGCATTCAGTCTGCATATGCCTATCGTCAGGCTACTCAGGCTGTTGATGATGCTGGTCTCTCATTGAACTTCCAGATTGGTGAGTCCCTCTTCGAGAAAGACTACAACACTTCAAACGACGCTTTCGCCGGACTCGGTCCTGTATATGTGCGCCGCGGTTGTCTCTACTGCCATCCGAACTATGGTCACGGCAAGCGTCAGACTGCCTACCGCGCTGACCAGGACGGCAACGGCTACCTGCTAGTAGTCTACGACAAGAAGACCAACGCCTACATCTATTCCGTAGCCGGAATGCCTCAGACAAAGGCCGTAAAGCCGTTCAAGCCACAGATTGACGAGAGCAAGATCAACATTGAATGGAAGAACTACACCGACGAATGGGGCAACAAGTTCCCTGACGGCGAGACCTACTCGCTTATCTATCCTGAAGTTACCATCCCAGCCGACGCCTACTACTCTCCTGTTACGGTGAAGCGCGACGGAAAGTATGTGGTTATCCCTGCCGACCAGGTGGCAAGTGAAATCGGTGTCCGTTTGGAATCTACTATCGGCATCTATGGCACCGGACTTACCGACGCCATCCCTGACGACTCTATCACAGCAGAATGGAAGCGACAGAGCAAATACTTCAACTCTGTAGGCAAGACCAACGCCCTGAACCCTGCATACTGGAGCCAGGCTGACAACAAGTGGGTCAGCTACTACGTGAACAATGCCGGCGACAAGAAGCAGTATGTCCGTCGCTACACCTATGCAATGAGTCGCGGACCAATCCTCGACGCAGCCGGAGCAAACGCCATCTGGAACATCACAAACGTGACACGACCAGACCGCCGCTACCACTACTTGAGCCTCGACGGTACAATTTATGCCAAGAGTTCTATGGAAGACCCTGATGTTCAGGCTGGCTTCCCTGAATACATCAAGCAGATTGACCCGAACAACGCCCACCCTACGTGGCACACAGCCGACGTGAAGCAGAACATCTACAACTACCTGATGGCTAAGGACCTCGCCCCTGAGATGTCAAGCTCTCAGTACAAGAACTTCATGATATGGCATCGCGGACTTGCCGTTCCTGCTGCACGCAACACCACAACAAACCGTTTCAAGCAGGGAATGAAACTATTCAAGGAGATAGGATGCGCCAACTGCCACCGTCCATCATGGACCACCGGCGACGACAATATCCAGGACCCTAACGGCATCTTCAAGAACAACGACATGCCGCGCTATCCTCACCAGAAAATATGGCCATACACCGACTTCGTGCAGCACCGTCTCTTCATGGAGAACGACATCCGCACTGGCTGGTGCCGCACCACTCCTCTCTGGGGTCGCGGACTGTCTAAACTCTGTACTGGAGCTGAAGACCGTCTGCACGACTGCCGCGCACGAAACACAATGGAAGCTATCATGTGGCACGGCAACGCCAAGAGCGACGCCCGCTACGCCATCGAGAAGTTCCGCAACCTGAAGAAGGCTGACCGCGACAACATCATATTCTTCATAGAATCAATCTAATGTAATTTATTTGCCACACACTGCCTGCACTTATGTTCATTCATAGGTAGTGTGTGGCATTTTCAAGATATATTCTGATGATTACCGACGAGAACGACATCGTGGTGCAGTCGTTCGGCTGGGTTGCCATGGGACAAGCCACAGCTCCATTCAAGCCGCAGTTTGACGAGAAGAAGGTAGACATTGCATGGAACGAATACACCGACCAATGGGGCAACCAGTTCCCCGACGGCGAGAAATACTCACTTATATACACCGAAGTAACGCTAAAGCCCGGATGCATATACGGCAAGCTGATAGACAAATGGGGCAACGAGGTACCGCTCTCCAAGGCTAAGGTGCGCTTAGAGTCGTCTATCGGATTTATCGGCAGCGGACTGATTGACGCCATTCCCGACGAGGACATCCTTGACCAATATCGCAGCGAAGGAAAACACGCCACGCTCAATCCACAGTTCTGGGACAATACGGCAAAGGATTTCGTGAAAAATACCGACGGCACACTTGCTGTAGAAAACGGTGGAATAGTATACAAATTTGACTATGCCCTCGACCGTGCATCAGTAATGTCCGACGCTTCGCTCTGGGAGGTGCAAAACGTAACGAGAGACGACTTCCGCTCTCACTACATCCCCAAGGAATATTGGCAGTTTGCTGCTGCCGACCCCGACGTAACAAGCAAGTCCTATCAGTATTACCCACAATGGAACAAGACCGGCGACCCGGCAAAAGACATAATAGCCTTTGGCAAAGCCACCGACCTGCCCGTAGAAATGAAGGAGTCTGACTATGTAAACTATATGGTGTGGCACCGCGGAGTGGGCATCCCGGCAGCACGAAACACTCTCACCGCCGACTTCAAAAAGGGCAAGGAACTCTTCACCCAGATAGGCTGCGCAAGCTGCCACCGACCAAGCTGGACCACAGGAGAAGACAAGATTCGCGACCCCTACGGACGTTTCTCTGCCGAAGACACACGCATGGTGCGCTACCCAAAACAGAAAATATGGCCCTACTCCGACTTCGTGCAACACCGTCTCTTCATGAAGAACGACCTGCGCACAGGATGGTGCAAAACGGCACCGCTGTGGGGACGAGGATTGCAGAGCCTGTGTGCCGGACATTCTGACCGCCTGCACGACTGCCGCGCCCGAAACACTCTCGAGGCCATCATGTGGCACGGATGCATTGGCGAGGGCGGACAGAGCGATGCTCTCTGGGCTGTAAAGAACTTCCGCAACTTGACGAAAGAGCAGCGTCAGCTCGTAATAAAATTACCCGTTGGCGGAATTAATTTAAGTTGATAAATATGAGTAAAAAGTTGTACATATCGCTGATTTTTAGTAACTTAGTGGTGATCAAAACATTAAGTTCAAACCATCGTATGTACAACCTTTATACAAAATTCGTCAAAATACTTGAGATATGCAAGCAATTCTCTGAAAATCTCGTCAATGAATCGGGTAATGTTCCACGTCGTGGTCCTGTTCCCAAGTTTTCGGATTTGGAAGTGGTGGCGCTATCCTTGACGGCAGAGACCGAGAGCATTGATAGTGAGAAGTGGTTGTCGTATCGGCTCAACCAAAAGGATTGGAAACCGACATTCATTCCGTTTGCAAAAGCAAGAAAGAGGATTGAGACAATATTCTCACAACTTACAGACCAGTTCCTGGTCATCAGGAACTACGCGAAAATAACGAATGGTTTGTTTGCCAGAATCATTGGCAAAATTAGTGCACTTACCATTCTGCAATACGTAAACTTCATTAACGACAAGCCCATTGGCAGAATTAAGTATGCACTAAATTAATTCCGCCAACAGGTAATAAAATTTGTTGATTCTATTTAATCTGGAATAAAACAATATTCTTTTTTTAAATATAAATGAGAAATCTGAAATTTTCTATCATCATCATTGCAGTGGTAATCATAATAGTGCTTGCCGCTGCAACTATCGTTGAGAGTGTTAATGGTACGCAGTTTGCCCATCAGAACATCTACGGTTCTGTGTGGTTTCTTGCACTCTGGACTGTGTTTACAGTCGTTGCCACGGCTTACATCCTTAAAAGAAAACTATACAGGCGGATAAATGTGTTCCTTATCCATGCCTCCTTCCTCGTAATCCTCCTCGGCGCCCTCCTCTCGTGGACCACTGCCCAGAGCGGCACCATACACCTCCGTCTCGGCGAGGCAACAAACGTAATGAATACCGCCGAGGGAAAGTCTGTAGACCTTGGCTTCAAGGTGGCTCTGAAAACGTTCCGCATGGACTGCTACCCCGGCACGGACGCTGCTATGGACTACGTTACGGAGATTACGACAAGCGATGAACTACTAGAAATCTCAATGAACAAGATCGGCTACTACCACGGCTTCCGCTTCATGCAGTCGGGCTACGACAGCGATATGCAGGGTTCTATCCTCGGTGTCTACCACGACCCATGGGGCATCGCCGTCACATATCTGGGCTACTCCATGCTCCTCATCTCGCTCATTGCCATACTCTTGGGCAAAGGCACGAGAATGCGGCAGCTCTACAGAAAAGCCACTGCCGGCAATGCCCTCAAGGTGGCAGCCGTGGCTGTCGTCATGGCTCTCTCGCCCCTTTTCTCCCTAAACTCACAGGCGCAGGAGAGGATAAACATCAACAGCCATGTGGCTGATGGATTCGGAAGAGTCTGCGTGCTCTACAACAGCCGCATCACGCCGATAAACACAGTTGCCGTGAACTTCGTCACCAAACTCTGCGGAAAGCCCTCGTGGGACGGACTCTCCGCTACGGAGGTGTTCTGCGGATGGGTGTTCGACGTACCCTACTGGGAAACGGTAAAGATGATAGAAATCAAGGACAAAAAAGCGCAGGAGCTGCTCGGACTGAACGACAAATGGGCTTCGTTCAATGATTTCTGGGATGAATACAACGAATACAAGCTGGAGAAACCACTGAAGGAGGCAATGAGGAAAGGCGACACGAAGATGCAGAAAAGTTTGCGCGATGCCGATGAGAAGTTCAATATCGTTCGCATGCTCTACGGCGGCGAGATGCTGAAGCTTTTCCCCTACCGCCAGGCTGACGGCAAATACAAATGGTTTGCACCCGGACAGTCCCTGGGCAACATAAATCTGGACGAGAAGGAACTCACCTTTGTGCGCAAATCGATGGACTATCTTGCCGAGAGCATCATCACGGGCGATAACTCTCGTACAAGCGAGATAGTGAAGAAGATTTACAGTTATCAGCACGTGAAGGCAAAAGACGTGATTCCCTCTAAATTCTTGATTTACGCCGAAGTGTTCTATAACAGATTGAACACCCTTCGCCTGCCCACGATGCTCTATCTCTCCCTCTCGCTGCTGCTCGGCGTGGCGTCTACCATAGCGTTGAATCAGAAGAAAAGAAAGATTGCCTCGAAGGTAACCCTATGGCTCACCGTCATAATGTTTCTCCACACCTCACTGCTGCTCCTGCTGCGCTGGATGGTTTCTGGCCATCTGCCGATGTCAAACGGCTTCGAGACGATGCAGTTTATGGCTTGGGCAACGCTCCTGCTCACACTATTCATGGGCAAGCGTTTCATGCCAGTGAAGAACTTCGGTCCGCTACTCTCGTCGTTCGCCCTGCTCGTGGCAATGATAACCGACGGCAATCCGCAAATCACACAACTCATGCCTGTGCTACAATCGCCCCTGCTCTCCGTCCACGTGATGGTGATAATGTTCTCCTATGCCCTCTTCGGTCTTATGGCACTCATTGCCGCCGAAGGCATCTGGGCCCACCGCCGCGGCGACCTTGCCAAGGAGGATCAGCTTGCCGCCACATCCGGTTTCCTCCTCTACCCCGCCGTCAGTCTCCTTGCCGTGGGCATCTTCATAGGAGCCGTATGGGCAAACGTCAGTTGGGGCCGCTACTGGAGCTGGGACTCCAAAGAGACATGGGCTCTCATAACGATGCTCATCTACTCAGCTCCTCTCCACAGCCACTTGAAATGGCTGCATAAACCTCTCCACATCCATATCTATATGCTGTTGGCTTTCCTCTGCGTACTGATGACGTATTTTGGGGTAAATTATTTCCTTGCCGGACTACACTCATACGCTTAGTTTTTCCTTTTGTTCCCTTATGTTGCAATAACTTTTAGGGATGACAATGTAAACCTAACGATTTTGTCACAAATATATGAACAATGCGATTATCCTCGTCTTTTGTCAGACTGGGACAACCGCATTGTTTTTTTGATACGATATAAAACTAATGTTATAGTTTCACACTCTCTATTCTCAACCTTATCATTCCTGCAGGCACTCTCACCTCCACTTCTTCACCTGCCTTTTTGTTGAGCATAGCCTGTGCAATTGGAGATTTTATGGATATCTTGCCTGTCTTCATGTCGGCTTCGTGTGGACTGACAATGGTGTATTTCATCGTGTGCGAGTTGGCAAGATTAGTGATTTCCACTTCGCTGAGCAGCCCCACACAGTCGCTCTTCAGCAACGCTTTGTCTATCACCCTCGCATTCTCCAGCACCCGCTGCAGGAAACGGATTCTGCCCAACACCCTTCCCTGCTCTCGCTTTGCGGCATGATATTCAAAATTCTCACTCAAATCGCCCTTGTCGCGGGCTTCAGAAATGGCATCTCTCACTCTAGGAAGTTCTACACGTTCGAGATGCTGCAACTCAGAGGCTATTTTGTCAAAGCCTTCCTGTGACATATATTCCATATTGTATTATCTTTGTTTCTGTTCGTCAATTTTAATGTCCAATAAATTCATTACTACTGATTGTATACAATCAGAACATATGAGGTGGTCTTCCTCCTCCGAAACCTCCATATGGGGGCATTCCTGGCCGTCCGCCAAATCCGCCACGAGGTATGTCGGATGGGTGCTTAGGCCTTCCATCCTTGTTGAAGGCATCTCTGCCTCCGAAGAGGTTGAAGCGGTATACAACGTGTATCATGGCGTAGCTACTGATATTGTTGTAGTAAGTGTCGCTACGTTGCATGGCGTTCACCGTTCTTGAGAAGTTGCTCATGTTCTGCAGAATGTCGTAGAATTGTATTGACACGCTCAGTGCATTACCCTTCAGGAAGCTTTGGCTTACCTGTGCGTTCCACACCAGTTCATTGGTATTTGCTCCGGCATCGTATCCTCTTCTGGAGTTCTCGTGCAGGTCTGTAGTGATGCTCATGTTCCAGGGCAGATAGACATTGAGGTTTGCTCCATACGAGAACTGCCATGTGTCAAGATTGCTGCCCTGCTGCAACAGGTTGCGGGTGCGCATATAGTTGAGCGAACCATCGAGGCTTACGTCGAGCCAGTCTTTTCTGTAGCCGAAAGAAAGTTTCTCTGACAGACTTGTGGTCCTCGTGGTGTTCTTCTGCGTGACATGTGTGTCTTGACTATAGAGATAACCCACATAGTTGTTGTAGTTGAACGTAGTAAACGTGTTCACGTTCCACACTCCCACAGTATCTATCGAAGTGTTGAGCATCAGGGCAGCCATTGTGTTCCAGTTGCCGTTGATGTTCTCCGGCCGCGTTGTCCTTCCACCTGTTGTTTCGTCGTATGTCACGGCATTGCTCACGGCATTTCTCGTATTGCTCCAGTTCACGAATGTCATCACCGCAGTCTGATGACCAGGTATGTAGGTGTTGTAGAAGAGTCTGAAGTTGTTGGTGAACGAAGGTTTCAGACCTGGATTACCCTTTTTAATGTTCAGTGGGTCACTGTCATCTGTTATGTCGAGCAGGTCTGCCATCTCCGGCTGCGCCGTGGTGCCTCGATAATTTATCTTGAGGGTGCTAGTCTTTGAGAACTTATATTTGAACTCGAAAGTAGGCGACACGTTGACCACATTTCTCACAGTGTCGGTGCTCACGCCTCTATACTCCTGAATGAACTTTGATGTCTGTGGTTGCACCATTACACCGGCATTGAGGTTGTATTTCTTTTTCATCACCTTCACGCCCAACTGCATTTCGTGTATGTAATTCTTGTATTCAGAATAACGACTCTGCTCCTTGTCGTAATAGTCACCTAGATTTCCGCTCAGGAGCGATAGATAGTCTGTCCAGTTGCGATATGACGACATAACGTTGCCGAAAAAGTCTTGGTCCACTCTACTGAAATCGTATGTCGTTCTGTCGCTCTTTCTGAAATTGTATGTGAACTTATAGCTGAGCTGTAAAAATACTCCTCGCCATAGCGGTTCGCTGTAAGTGAACTGCAGCTCCGTCTGCAAGTTCTTGGTCGGAGTGACGTTATACCTGTTAGTCTGGTATGTGGAGTCTGCTCCATAAATGTCTTTTATCTGATACAGATGAACATTCGACAATGATAGATTGTTGCTCTTGCCATCGGCATAACTCATGTCACCTCTAAGTGTGATGTTGCGTCCTTTGGTGCCGAGTTTTCTGTTGAGCTGAAGCATTGCCCCCGCCTTTTTCGACTCTGTGTATGAGACGCTGCGGTTCTGTCTGCTGTTCACTATTACTCCATGCTCAGCCATACTGTCGAGCGATGCCAGCGGATCGTCTCCATACGAATATGGGTTGTCCTGAAATGTTGCCGAAACTCCATTGGTCTGTGCGTCATTAGTGGAATATGAGAATGTTGGTCTGAACATGATGTTAGTCATGGAGTCTGGTGTCCATTCCATCTTGACTCTCGCATCATAACCATTGACACGCGTGAGGTTTGCAGTATTGCTGTTTGAGAACGCACCACTCTTGTTCACGAAGTTCTCCACCGCCTGTGTCTGCTGCAGGTCTCCGTTTGAGTGATTCCATCTGCCACCGGCATCGAGTTTCAGTTTGCCTTTATCCTCATAATTCATGTTGAAAGCAACCATTTTCTTGGAGTTTAACCCTTGCATCGGTGCTCTCCATCTGCCTCCACCTCCCGGGAATCCGGCATCATTTACATTGTTGGCGTTGCCGAATCCCATTATACGTACCTTCTCCTGGAATCCAGCCCCCATCAGTCTCTCGGCATACCTGCCGTGGTTGCCAATAGATAGATCTGCATTACCAAACACTCCCTTGTTCATGCCTTTCTTTATTCCAAAGTCAAGCACAGTCTCTTCCTCTCCGTCATCGATGCCTGTCACTTTGGCGAGATCGCTCTTCTCTTCATATGCCTTTACTTTCTCGATAATAGACGTTGGTATGTTTTTCATGGCGGTCTTGGTATCTCCACTCATGAACTCCTTTCCGTCGAAAAGGATCTTCTTCACTTCCTTTCCGTTTATGGTGATTTTTCCATCGTCATCGACCTGTGCGCCAGGGAGTTTTCTCACAAGCTCTTCCACTACAGAGCCTTCAGGTGTGCGATATGCCGAAGCGTTATACACGAAGGTGTCTTCCTTAAGCGTCACCTTGGCTGCCTGTCCGAGGATTGTGGCTCCTTTCAGCATCACAGCGTCAGCTCCAAAACTGATTTTCCCCATGTCGACTTCTGGTTGGGTCTGACTGACAGCAAAAGATTTGCTTATAGTATTGTAGCCCACACTCGAGAAGCGCAGTATGTATTTGCCGGGACCTTCAATGGAAAGGCTGAAATTGCCGGCGTCATCAGTGAGAACTCCTTTTACGAATGTGCTGTCGCTCTTCAGTAACTGTACTGTAGCCATCAGCACTCCTTCCTTAGTGTCACGGTCTACAAGAGTACCCGCCACTTTCATCTCCTGTGCCATAACCATCGTTACGCTAAGAATGGCAAGGAGTAACATCTTGAATCTTTTCATATTTAATATTGTATATTACTTATTAATGAAGAACTCTGTGTAACTGATATACAACACTTCATTCATATGCGGCATAGGGCCAAACAAATGTCATGTGTTGACTCAAATTTAGTTATAGACGCACAAAGCAAGCAAATGTTTAACCCAAAGCTTGGCAAAATAACAAAGATTTTTTCATTTTCTCGACAGATTTTCATATTTTTGCAATTATTTACTGAACTTTCAGTGCAATGAGTGCCACCATATTCCAACGGCACGTACAAACATACATATTCTCAATACGGCAATAAAAGAAATCACAATGCAACAGGTCATTATAACCCACAAAATTGCTGATGAATTGACAAAGGCTCTTGTTTCAGGAAACTACGACAAGGTGTTCACATTTACCGACAAAAACACCCGCCTCCATTGTCTGCCAATCATCAACAGCTGCGAAGCAACACGCAACGCCTACCACATCACAATAGATGCCTCTGACACGAACAAGACTCTCGAATCAGCCGTACACGTGTGGAGGGAACTTAGCGACAACGGCTGCACACGACATTCGTGTATGGTGAATGTTGGCGGAGGCATGGTAACCGATCTGGGAGGCTTTGCTGCGTCATGTTTCAAGAGGGGCATCGACTTCATCAATGTCCCCACCACCCTGCTGGCAATGGTTGACGCCTCTGTAGGAGGAAAGACAGGAATAAACTTCAACGGACTGAAAAACGAGATTGGCGTGTTCAAGGATGCGAATACTGTTTTCATTGATACGATATTTCTTAAGACTCTCGACCATCAGAACATTCTGTCGGGATATGCCGAAATGCTGAAACACAGCTTGATAAGCGACGACAAAATCTGGGCGAGACACTTGCTTTTCGATTTTGACAAACTCGACCTGAATGAACTCTCGTTGATGATAGCCGACAGTATAGAACTGAAAAGGCGCATAGTAACTGAAGACCCTCACGAAAATGGCATCCGCAAGGCATTGAATCTGGGGCATACCATTGGTCACGCCTTGGAATCATTGGCTATGCAGAAAGGCAAGACTCTACTGCATGGTTATGCCATAGCTTATGGACTTGTGGGGGAATTATTTCTTAGCTGCGCTCTGCTGAACTTCCCTACGACGAAGATGAGACAGACGACAAGGTTTGTACTCGATAACTACGGACGCCCCGAATTATCATGCAAAGACTACGACAAACTATTCTCGCTGATGCTCCACGACAAGAAGAACACAGGCGACATGATAAACTTCACGCTACTCTCCGATGTGGGTGAAGTGAGGATAAACCAAACGGCTTCTAAAGAACTTGTCTTCGAAGCTCTAGACTTTCTGAGGGAGAGCTGATACCTTTTAACGGTCCCAATCGGTCATCAGGCCGTTCAATGTAGTATTTTAATACTGCGTCGTAGGCTTTTCCCATAACTAAATAATGCGGATACCAACCTGACACCAGGCTTAGCATCCGCATTCACACTATTCTTTAAAATCACAATTATCATTCCATCGCCACAGCAGAGCGCACACGACTCAACGTTTCCGGCGTCATCTGCAAATAGCTTGCCACATATACAAGCGGTGCTTTCATTATGACCTTAGGATTAAGTTTGCAAAGTTTCAGATATCTGTCCTTCGCACTCTCAAAGCGCAACAGGTCTGCTCTGCGCTGCGATATTATGAGACTCTCCTCCAGAATCTTCCTGTAGAGAATCTGTATGTTCACGTTATGAAGCGCCACCTCCTCGAGCCTTTTCTTGGGCAGTGCATATACGAGAGTAGGCTCAAGGGCCTCGATGACAAGTTTTGACGGTTCCTCTCTGAAAAGGCTTTCGATACTCATAACTATAGTGCCATCGGCAGCAAGATATTCAGTCACGCTCTTGTTGTTCTTGAAATAAAATTCGCGAACCATGCCACGCTCCACATAATAGATGGCGTCACTCACATCTCCAGATTCCACCACCTTTTCGCCACGTGCAAACTTCATGGGCACGAGAATACTCTCCAAAATGTCAAGCTCATCGTGTGCCATTGTGCTGTATCTTCTTGCCAGTTCCCTGGCAATGTC
Organism: Prevotella pectinovora; assembly: GCF_041323955.1. Taxonomy (NCBI): domain Bacteria; kingdom Pseudomonadati; phylum Bacteroidota; class Bacteroidia; order Bacteroidales; family Prevotellaceae; genus Prevotella; species Prevotella pectinovora. The sequence goes on along the minus strand of NZ_JBGLIV010000001.1, from coordinate 894,838 downwards.
TCTCTTTGTCAAGGTTGGTTCTTTCATGATGACTTCCCCTCCTGTTAATTTTGTTTATATATTTATTTCATTGCAGGTTTTCCACATCCAGTCCAGGAATCCATGGCGTCAGTCGAGTTTCAGTACTGCCAGGAATGCCTTTTGAGGCACTTCCACATTGCCGATCTGCTTCATGCGCTTCTTTCCCTTTTTCTGTTTCTCGAGCAGTTTGCGTTTACGGCTCACGTCTCCACCATAGCATTTTGCCGTTACGTCCTTACGCACGCACTTGATTGTCTCGCGCGCCACGATCTTTGCTCCTATGGCAGCCTGTATAGCAATATCAAACTGCTGCCGAGGTATCAGTTCCTTGAGTTTCTCGCATATCCTTCTGCCGAAAGCCACTGCGTTGTCCTGATGGGTGAGAGTCGACAATGCATCCACCGGTTCTCCGTTGAGCAGGATATCGAGCTTAGCAAGCTTAGACAGGCGGTAGCAATCCACATGGTAGTCGAACGAGGCATAGCCTTTAGAGATGCTCTTCAGCTTGTCGTAGAAATCAATTACAATCTCTCCCAATGGCAACATGAAGTGAAGGTCCACACGATTTCCACTGATATACTCCTGCTTGAGCAATTCGCCTCGCTTGTCGAGACAGAGTTTCATTATAGGACCGATATAGTTGGTATCGGTGATTATCGACGCCTTGATATAAGGCTCCTCAATGTGGTCTATCATCGTGGCATCGGGCAGTCCCGATGGATTATGCACTTCTTTTGATTCACCGTGCTTGTCGTATACCATATATGAAACGTTTGGCACGGTAGTAATCACGTCCATATTGAATTCTCTGTCAAGCCGCTCCTGAACAATCTCCATATGAAGCAGTCCGAGGAACCCACATCTGAATCCGAATCCGAGGGCCACCGACGATTCTGGTTGGAAGGTCAATGAGGCATCGTTGAGCTGCAGTTTCTCAAGCGACGTGCGCAGGTTCTCATACTCTGAGGGGTCGATAGGATAAACACCGGCAAACACCATCGGCTTCACTTCCTGGAATCCATCTATGGCCTTGGCGCACGGACGCGCCACATGGGTTATGGTATCACCGACCTTCACCTCTGTCGGGTCTTTTATACCGCTTATTATATATCCCACCTCTCCTGTAGAGAGTTGCTTGCGTGGAATCATATCCATCTTGAGCACTCCTACCTCGTCGGCTGTATATTCCATTCCTGTGTTATAGAACTTCACTTTGTCGCCTTTGCTGATCTTTCCATTCTCTATCTTGAAGTATGCAATAATGCCACGGAAAGGATTGAATACAGAGTCGAAGATGAGTGCCTGCAGGGGCTTCTCCGGCTCTCCTGTGGGATGTGGAACGCGCTCTATTACAGCCTTCAGTACATCCTCCACTCCCTCTCCGGTTTTTCCGGAAGCTCTGAGAATGTCTTTCCTGTCGCATCCGATAAGTTCAATTATCTCGTCTTCCACCTCTTCCGGCATAGCCGAAGGCATGTCAATCTTATTGATTACCGGGATTATCTCGAGGTCGTGATCGATAGCCATATACAAGTTACTGATAGTCTGCGCCTGAACTCCCTGTGTGGCATCTACCACGAGTAGCGCCCCCTCGCATGCCGCAATGCTTCGCGACACCTCATAAGAAAAGTCTACGTGTCCCGGAGTGTCAATGAGATTCAGTATATAGTCCTTACCTTCGTGGTTATATTCCATCTGAATGGCATGGCTCTTGATGGTGATGCCTCGCTCCTTCTCAAGATCCATATTGTCGAGCATCTGTCCCTCAACGATCTTGATGGTATTGGTATATTCCAAAAGCCTGTCGGCAAGTGTAGACTTGCCGTGGTCGATGTGTGCTATGATGCAAAAGTTTCTTATATTCTCCATTAGGGTTTTGTAGTTACAATATATATCAATGTAGTGACGGAAAGCCGTACGGCATGTGCGTCCACAATATTTCTATTTGCAAATATACATTTTTTTTCCGACTGTCACAATGAATAATCAAGAAACTTTATTTTTATGATTAAAGTTTGGCATGTTGGAAACTTTCCGAACGGAAAAGAAGTAAAAAGACACAGGAAGGCGAAAGGAATAATCAACTACGACAACCATGCCACTGCTCCCCAATATGCCCAAACGAGTATTTTTAATATACACATATAACTATCAAAATAACAACACGTTTATATAAACAAACAAGAAGAGACTAGGAGTTCAGTTGGCAAAGTGTCGCAGTTCAGGAAACATCTTTTACAAGACATTAAACATCCCATAAATGTCTGGGCAAGGAAAACAAAGTACCTGTCAGAATACAAGAAACAACCGTTTCAGCAGACAACAACCAATGGTTTACTAGCTGAAAACGGCTGAAAACAATTCATTAAACAGCGTCATTCCGCGTACTTGCCAATATGTCACTCCTCTACTTTACACCTATTTGCCACATCGACAACATCCATTTCATTGGTCAGGACCACCGAGGGGAAAACACGGCACGCCTCATCAAGAAGACAGGTCTCATCGGCATATTTAGAAGAATAATGGCCAAGAAGAAGGAGTCCTGCACAGGAATCGGATGCCACACGGGCAGCCTCTGAGGCAGTGGAATGATAATACTTGCGGGCATTGGCAGCATCTTTATCTCCATAAGTAGACTCATGATAAATCACGTCAACACCGTATACCAATTTGTGAAGGTCTGGCATATAGCGCGTGTCTGAACAAAAAGCATACGAGAGAGGCTTGTCTGCCGGTAGGACAAGACGGGAGTTCGGAATTGTCTCGCCATCAGCGGTCGTCCAATCTTGCCCCTGTTTGATATTATTGAACTGGCTACACGGAATCTCATAGAAATCTAGCATTTCCCTGTTGAGGTGTGGCTGCAGCGGTTTCTCCTTAAACAAGAATCCGCAACAGGGCACACGATGAGACAGAGGAACAGTGGTCACCGTAAGACTCTTATCCTCATATACGACTTCACTCCTTGTGGTTTCCAACGGATGGAACACCAATTCATACTCGAAAGTCTGGCAGAACATACGTCTCTGCAGATCGAACAGCTCCGTCATCTCCTTCGGTGCATAGATATGCAATGGAGCCGTGCGCCCCAGCAATCCGAAAGTAGAGACAAGCCCCATCAGTCCAAAACAATGGTCACCATGCAGATGCGAGATGAACACGGCGTTTACCTTGCCGAAATGGACACGGCTCTTGCGCAGCTGCAGCTGGGTGCCCTCACCACAGTCCACCATGAAAAACTTGTCGTGCACCTCAACAAGCTGTGCCGTGGTATTATGCTTTAAATTTGGCAGTGCGCTGCCACAGCCAAGTATATGAACACGAAATCTTGCCATATGCTAATGTTGCTTTACATCTCTCTTATATGCATATATTCCCTTCTGGTTTTCAAGCAGCAGAGAATCCGGGCCGAGACCATATACGCTGAAAGTGTCGGAGCTCAATACCAGTCTGCCATTGTTTATCTTCCACTCCACGTACGGGTTAGGCTCACTGTCGTCGCCTGTCACCACTCCACCTTCTTCTATCACGAAATGACGGTCTATGCTCGTCCATTTACCCATTAAGGATGTTATGTTGAGCACCGATTTGGCAAAGAGCTCCCCATCGGCTGTCTTACAAGAAATCACAGCCAAATGGTCGCCGGCAAGCAATCCTCCCTGCACATTGCTGCAGGTGTCTGCACCCTCCAGCAGAAGGGAAAGAGTGTCACCCTTGTCGGTAATAAGTTCCAAAACCGACATTGACGTGCCTTCGCCACATATGCCATAAAGCGTGGAATCCGCCGCAGCATTGCTGTCCACCAGTGTTGGGGCATTGTCGCCGTCAGTCTTTTTCTTGCCATCGCATCCTACCAGAGAGGAGAATGCAAGACATACAGCAATAAACAAAAATACTTTCCTCATATTGTATGATTTATTATGTTTTCAACAATAAGACAACGGTGTTTCCGCCATCCTTTATTCATTAGACTTTGCTTCATTCCAAAGTTTATCCATCTCATCCAAAGTCATTTCCGTCAAAGGTTTACCCAATTTGATTGAATGATCTTCAATATAATTGAATCGACGTATAAACTTCTGGTTTGTCAGCTCCAGGGCATCATCGGGATTGATTTTATAAAGACGGGCTGCGTTGATGACACTGAACAGGAAATCGCCAAGTTCTTTTTTAGACTTTTCCTTGTCACCCTTCCGCAGTTCCTCCTCCAGTTCCGACATTTCCTCACGCACTTTTTTCCACACATCACCACGGTCTTCCCAATCGAATCCTACGTTGCGCGCCTTGTCCTGAATGCGGTATGCCTTTATCAATGTCGGCAGAGCATCCGGAACACCTGAAAGCACACGCTTGTTGCCATCTTTCTCTTTCAGTTTTATCTGTTCCCAGTTCTCTATAACCTTCTGTGCCGTGTCGGCATTCTGCATATCAGAAGGCTTGTCATCCTCACCATAAGGCAATGGCTTAGGTGATGAAGCACCGACCTGTGAAGGGTGGTACACATGGGGATGGCGGAATATAAGCTTGTCAGCAAGTTTGTTGCAGACGTCGGCAATGTCAAACGCACTTTTCTCCTCACCAATCTTAGCATAGAAACAGATATGGAGAAACACATCTCCAAGTTCCTTGCAAATATTCAGCGTATCGTCTTTCATGAGGGCATCGCTTAGTTCAAACACCTCTTCTATCGTATTTGTTCTCAGGCTCTGGTTTGTCTGTTTTTTATCCCAAGGACATTTCTCTCTCAACGTGTCGAGCACATCGAGAAAACGCCCGAAGGCCTCTAGTTTTTCTTCTCTTGTATGCATTTTAGTTCTTTTAAGTTTACGAGTCAACATGTGGACAAGTCGTTTGTGGAACCCATTTCCAACAATTCCAAATGAAAGGACCAAGGAAACCACCCTACTGACAGGCCATCAGTCCAAGGCTAAATCTCTCCTCTTGGATTTCACTTGTCTCTGGTCAATTTATACGTTATACGTTTTATCAATATCATTTCAACAGCGGTAATGCCGAAGCAGTTGAGCATAGCTCCATCGTTGATGAAATCCTCGTCGAGGATATTCGAAATGGACAGATAGTCGGGAGCAGAAGAGTCTTTTCTTGACTTCAACAAATTCTCGCAATATTCGGCAAACAAGGTGGTAGCACCTGAAATGTCTTTCATGAACCACTTGCAGTAGCCTGCATTAAGTAAATCCATGTCACCCACAGTATCACTATCGAGCAGTTTGGCGTAGATTTTCGCTGCCTGTTCAAGTTTGTTCTCACCCATAAGAGTCCAAGCCAGGACTCTCTTTACATTGGCGGACTCCGGATATTTGTAATCAAGCTCATACAGTATTTTCGCAGCCTGTTCGAAATCTCCCATCTTGGAGCATACTATTGCATAGTGTAGAGCGTACGACTTATTGTCTGGCTCAAGGGTATAGAGTTTGCGATATGCATTCTCAGCCATTTTCAGGTCGTTGGAATGGAAAGCGGCTTTTGCCATTCCCCTCAACGCCCTTATGTCATCGCCCGAGAAATATGCAGCTTTCATAAAGCATTCTTTAGCCTCAACGAAATCTCTCGACATCTCAAGATAATAGCCACCCTTCACCAGATATCCAGCTACAGAACCGTCGAACTGTAGCTTGGGCATCAGTTTGGATAACAGTATCGCTTCACGACGCGACAACAGGAAATTGCCCAACTCAACGCGTTTCTCACTTACTGCTGTGTTGTCAAAAAGAGAACAAGCCATGAAGAGCACATTATCTGTGTCGAAAGGATTGTATATCTGGTTATGCCAGCGATAGAGGCGGTAGAAGCGATATAGATCCTGAAGGGCTCTTCTGCGCAAATAGGCAGGAGTGGCCATTTCTTCATCACTCATAAATTGCTGCTTTGGCATCTCGCCATGATTCATCATTTCTATCATGTCCGACGGTATCTTGTCTATCACCGACACAACGGCAAGGGCAAAAGAATACTTGTCGCTGTCGCAGAACGGCCCTGTTGCCATCAGGTTGGTCAGAAACCTGTTGCGCTTTAGACTATCTTTCACGCGGTGAAGTTCGGGATGGTTCAAGCTGAATGGAAAGAACCAGTTTGGAAGACTATAGAAGAAGGAGAAACGCTTCATTTGTGAGAAGCCTCCGAAATAGATGTCCGCTCCACTCTTCTGCATCTCTATCATCTTCTGGAACTTGTTCTCCACTTCTTCCATCGACCTGTCGTCGGCTTCAGGATCCAGGATATCCCTCAGTTCCTGATCATTGTCTTCGATGCCAAGACGATAAGACGTGAGATTGCTGTTCTTTACCAACGTTGGCATGATGTCTCGCTGTATGATGTCGTTGTCATTTTCGGCATTCATGCAGAATACCATTTGTTTCTGCAAGTCGAGCAGGTCTCTCACCACATCATCACGAGAGAGCAGAGGCGACATTATCTGCAATTGCAGAGCAGAATCTACACCATCAGTAACCGACAGAGTCCATGCTATCAGAGCCTTCTGCTTCAGTGCCTCGTCTTTGGCTTCACTGTATATTCTGACAAGCACACGGAACTTGTTAATGTCGAAATTATTCATCACCGACAACATCATGGCACTGACGACCACTTGAGCGTCTCCTGAATCCACTGTGGGCGATAGAATAATGTCACCAATGGCACTGGCCTGTTCTTCAGTCCAAAGTTCAGAAACTACGATATGACAGAACAATGCCTGCATGAATGAATAATGAGACAAATATAGCTCATCCGCCATTTTGTCGCGTTTCTCTACCGATTCAAGCTGCAACATAGCCAAATCTGAAACGAAGTCTTCCATCTGCATCCGTATAGCCTTCTCTGAGAAAGAATTTGTCTTCACTGAGGCTCTCGAATAGGCATCCTTATAGAAATCAACGTTTCTGCGTCTATAGTCGGACCTAAGATTACGAATACCCCCCTTCAACTTGTCCAGCATATCATTGTACATAGATTCGCGCATGTCGTCCTCCACGCCTAGCTCCATGTAATGAAGCATGAGGCGGAAATTCTCCTTTATGTCCTTCACATCTTCAGAATAAGGAACATAAGGATGCGACTCTACATAGGGCAGTATGATATCTAACGCCGCTCCGAGGTCTTTGCCTTCAACTAGCCGAAGGGCTACGGAAAACTGTTTCAATTCATTCTTATCCATAACACAGACTATTTAGAGACATTACTATATTTGAAGTAATGCCTTATCATTTGAGAATAACCAGCTGCATTTTGCTTCGCGATGCGTTCCTGTGCTATTTTATAAGCACGTACAAAAGTATCTATCTGCTGTTTCTTGCGCTTATCTGACTCTACACAGGATGTGAAGAACAGTCCAGACAGGTCTTTCGAACAACTGTTACTATTCATCAACACCACACCTCCGCTTTTCTTGGCAACAGAAGCCTGCGGTTCTGTAAGCCATGCCGCGTCTATCTCGCCGTTCTGAAGCATTTTCAGGCGAATATCAACATCGTTCACCTGCACACGGAAGAACTCTTCCTTCTTTCCCTTTATGCTGTCGGACATCTTGTCGCAAAGGAAATCTGTGGCAGAAAACCTTGTCATCGCAACCAGCTTGTCTGACAGTTGGTTTATCTTAGTGACACGCGACTTTCTGTTTGCCACAAGTTTCCATTCCATTCTTGTAGACAACACCTTCTCAAAAGAAAGTCTGCCATGGTTGACAAGATATTCTATGCGTTTGTCGTCAACGAAAGCTCCATCAATCGTCTTTTTTCCCAACGATTTGTCGCAATCAAGCTGCGAAGTGTAGTGGACGAGCTTAACATCAACCCCCAAAGAGTCGAATATGCCTTCATCCAGAGCTACGAAAGCAGGCAGGCAGTCGATGCGTTGCGAAACGCCAACCTTTAGAGCCAAGGAGTCTTTCGCCTTCCTCTCCATCTGGTCTTTATCTGTAGTCTTGCCACCGCCTCCAATAGAGCACCCCATAAGAATAGCTGCTACGAAGGCTCCAAAGAGTTTATTTATGTTTGTCATCATTGCCATTTACTTTATTATGAAGGATATGAAGCCAAGTTCCTCCGGTTCCAAGAATGAAGCATCACTCCACATCAGACAGATATGGTATATATAAATACAGCACAAAGATAACGCTTTATTTTGTTATGCAGAAAAATATCATTACTTTTGTCTAAAGTAATCCGAAAAATATGGCAAAAGACAAGACAATATATGTTTGCAGCAACTGCGGACAGGAGTCTCCCAAATGGATAGGCAAATGTCCGCAATGTGGAGAATGGAACTCATTCAAGGAGTTCAGAGTGGCTGCCGGACCATCCAGCGAATCTTCGTTCAAGACAAATGGTCTCGTCAGCCCCCAAACCCTCTCTGCACTGAACATAAAGGACATCTCAAGCACTGACGACCCACGAATCGATATGGAAGACGATGAACTTAACAGAGTGTTGGGTGGCGGACTGGTGAAGGGGTCGCTGACACTGCTGGGAGGAGAACCCGGCATCGGCAAGAGCACACTGTCGCTGCAAACGGTATTGGGAATAAGCAAGAAGGTGTTGTATGTAAGCGGAGAGGAAAGCGCCCACCAACTGAAGATGAGGGCACAGAGGATAAACGAGTCACCAAGCGACAACTGTCTTATATTCTGCGATACATCGTTGGAGAATATCTTCGCATGTATAAGCAATGTCAAACCGGAAATCGTGGTGATAGACTCCATACAGACCATCAGCACTTCTGACGTGGACAGTTCTGCAGGCAGCGTATCACAGGTAAGAGAGTGTGCCGCAAGATTACTAAGATTTGCAAAGACTTCGGGGACACCGATAATACTGATAGGCCACATAAACAAGGAAGGCACACTGGCTGGACCGAAAATCCTCGAGCATATCGTGGACACAGTGATACAGTTTGAGGGTGACCAACACCATATGTACAGAATTCTAAGATCCATAAAGAACAGATTCGGAAGCACATCAGAACTTGGCATATACGAGATGTTGCCCAATGGACTGCGACCAGTTTCTAATCCATCTGAACTGCTGCTCTCTGAAGATCATGAAGGACTAAGCGGAGTGGCAATTTCGTGTGCGATAGAGGGTGTGAGGCCATTTCTTGTGGAGACTCAAGCCCTCGTCTCAACGGCTGCATACGGCACACCACAACGTTCTGCAACGGGGTTCGACCAAAAGAGGCTCAACATGCTGCTGGCTGTACTAGAGAAGCGCGTGGGGTTCAAACTCATACAAAAGGACGTATTCATAAACATTGCCGGAGGACTGCGCGTAACAGACCAGGCCATGGACCTCAGCATCATAGCCGCCGTGCTTTCGAGCAATGTGGATACAGCCATAGAACAAGGATGGTGTATGGCTGGAGAAGTGGGACTAAGCGGAGAAGTGCGCCCCGTGAGCAGAATAGAACAAAGAGTATCGGAAGCTCAGAAACTCGGATTTACCAATATCATCATACCAAATCAGAATTTCCACACCTTCGAAGCCCGCAATATCAAAGGGATAAACATCATTCCTGTAAGAAAAGTAGAAGAAGCCCTAAGACATCTATTCGGATAATCAGATTTCAACAGAAGATATATCCACCAGATTTGTCACGATGGCATAGATGGTAAGACCGGCTGGGGTGTGGATCTGCAACTTCCTCGCAATGTTCCGACGATGGGTAATGACGGTGTTGGGGGCAATGCACAAATGGTTTGCAATTTCCTTATTAGTCATTCCCTGCACCAGACTCACTATCACCTCTTTCTCGCGCTCGCTCAATGCGTCCTGATTTCCAGGGTTAGTGTTTATCATGCTTGAAATTTTTGCAGACACATCATTCTGTTTCAATTTCTTCTCAAGCGTACGGATGGCAGGAATCATTATTTCTTCTTCCACGTCAGAATGTTTGGCAAGCCACTCCTCGTTATTATAAATATCACAGAGAGTGGCAGACAGCTGGTTATTGCGCAATCCATCGCTAGGCAGATATTTGATTATGATGTTTTTCAGTTCTCGCAATTTCTGGTCAGTCTGACCATGATGTTTTGAAAATGTATCAATGTCATAGTTTGGCAGCGGTTGTTTGTCGAGAAGCGACTCCACGTATGGGAAAAGGAATTTCTCCTCATACTTCATGTGCTTCTTGATTTCTTCGGCATACTCATCATATAATTTGAGTATCAGACGAGCGAGATTGTCCTTCTCGTCTAATGCTTCTACGAGTTCCTTACGTATAAAAGGCAACTGGAAATCAAGATAATACTCATGGCTGGCATGAAGATAATGCATGATAGTAGGTATAGACAATCTCGAGAAGTCATCGAAGGCCTTGTAGCCATTAATGACGAGATTAACGATTGCCAGAAATGTGTAAGTATCAACACCTTGCGCCTCGCACACCTCATTCACGGTCTTGTCTCCAAAGCCAAGATTAATACCAAAACTGCCAAGACTTTGCAGTACGTTATAGTTGTCTCTGATAAGCACGATAAGCTTATCATCGGCTTCATATAGTTTTTGACTCTTCATCTTCCACTTCCTTTATATTCAGCATGCAAAGTAAATTATTATTTTGCAATCCTGCAATAATCATTTTTAGGTATTTTTCAACTGAAAAACAGACATCCCCTATCTGATGAATGTTATACTGCTGAAGTGAAGAATTCTGCAGAGCAAGTAGCGTCAGAACTCAACTGACACCCTTGCGTTTATCTGCCTTCCAGTAAGATAGTTTGGCACGGCATACTGCTGATTGGTCACATCCGTTATCCAATAGTAAGAGTTCACGTTGTTTATACCAAACAAGTTGAGACAGTCGATGCCCAGCCATACGTTCTTGAATACAGATTTCTTTTTGTCGCTCTTCTCTCTGTCGAAAAGTCTGTAGCTCATGCCGATGTCAGCACGCTTGTATGCAGGAGCCCTGAACTGCTGCTGCGAGAGATCTCTGTGTGGAGGACCGAAGGGCAGACCGTCTGCAAACGCCAGTTTGAGCGACATTCTCCACTTGTCTGTTCCAGGGAAATAGTCGGTGAAATAAAGGTTTAAAGAATACCTTTGGTCTGTTGGCATAGGTATACTCTTGCCTTTCAGATTTATCTTGGTACTCATCACCGACAGGCTCACCCATGAGTCTGCACCAGGCACAAACTCGCCATATAGCTTCATGTCAAGTCCGAGAGCATGTCCACTGCATTGCTGGCTTGCGTCGTATACTATCTTCACGTTGTTCACGCTGTATGGCACGATGTTGCCAAGTGCCTTGAAGTAAGCTTCGGCTGTGAATTTGTATGGTCTGTCATTGAGTTTGAATTTATAGTCGTAGGCAGCGATAAAGTGTATAGACCTCTGGCTTTTTATCTTCTTGTTTAGAGTGGCGTATGTTGTCCCCTCCACTGTAGTGGTGTCTCTTAGTTCCTTGAAGAATGGTGCCTGATAGTATAATCCTGTTGCAAACCTGAATGTCACGTCATTGTTGAAAGGCGGAACTATGCTCAGCGAGAGTCTCGGACTGATTATCGTCTCACGGTTGAAGTTCCAGTGACTAAACCTTATACCATAGTTCAGTGTGAAGAACGTATGCTGTCCTGGACTCATGAATTTATATGTATCCTGAGCATAAGCCTCCAGTCTGTTTGCGTTAAGTTTGTTTCGGGCATTAAGCGAATAAATCATCTTCATGTCTTCACCGGTGTGTGGGATATTATATCCGCTGGAGTCTCGCATTTCATATTCCTTGCTATATTCGTCCACGTGTTCAATTTTGTATGCCAGTCCGGCGAGTATTTCGTGGCGTTTTGCCTTGTGAGAGAAAGCCAACTTCAGACTTTTCACATTGGCTTTCAGATAGTTGCGTGCATGTTCCATATATGTGCCCACTCCGAGATTCTCGCTCGTTTCCGTCTGTGTAAGCCAATATTGTCCCTGTATGTCGTATTTTTCCTGCTCATTGGTACTGTATGCAGAACCGATGAGCGACAGTCGTGTTTTTGCGCCAAATAGTCTTGTGATTGTAAATGTGCCAAAGTAAGTACGGAAAAGGTCTTTTTCCTTACCGTCGAAATATACTTTGAATGATTTTACGTTCTCCATCGTTCCGAAGTTGGTTTCTCTGTCAGAAGGTGTGAAATTGTAGTGATTGTCAGAGATATCGCCCATAAATTCTATCTCCCATCGTTTGTTGGGCTTATATGTGAGATAAGTCTGATAATCAAGGAAACTCGGACTATACTCTCCTTTAGTTTCAAGCGAACCGAGCAGGTATTTGTTTGTCTTGTATCTCAGACCATTGCTCCATGAGAATTTCTTGTTGCTGAATCCCACGTATGCCGATGCGCCGAGCATGCTGGCAGTGACCTTGGCTTCGAATTTCTTGGGTTGTTTGTATGTGATGTCGAGTGCTGACGACATTTTGTCTCCATATTTAGCCTCAAAGCCTCCGGTACTGAAACCGATGCTCTTCACCATGTCGGGGTTGATGATTGAGAGTCCTTCCTGTTGTCCGCTTCTCACGAGGAACGGGCGGTATATTTCCACACCATTTATATATACGCTGTTTTCGTCGAAGCTACCTCCTCTTACATTGTATTGCGACGAAAGCTCACTATGGGTTGACACTCCCGCCTGCTGCTGTATGAGTTCTTCCACAGCATTTCCGGTTGCCGACGGTGTATTCGTGGCATTCTTCACGTCGAGTTGCTCAGTAGTGCCGGTTTGTCTTCTCTTCTCCGTGATTGTCACCTCGCCCAATTCGTTGTTGTCGTCGAAGAGTTGTATGAGCAAAGTCTGCTTTCCTTTAGGTTTGCGCAGCACGCGTGTTTTGGTTTTGTAGCCCACCATAGAGAATCTCACCACCACGCTGTCTGCGGAGTTGAGATGCAGTGAGAACTCACCCTTCAGGTTCGTAAGCGTCACTCTCCCCTGTTTCACCACTGCCACTGTGGCAAGTTCCACGGGATTGTTGTTGCTGTCGGTCACTCTTCCCTGTAGGGTGAAGGTCTGCGAGAATGCGCTTATGCACACAAAACAGATTAATATCGAGAGTATAATTATCTTCTTCATATGATATATTTAACGAAAGGAAAGCCAAATTATTGTATTTGTGTAGAAATAAGTTGACGAGTGAAGCATTGTATACTCTAAATGTTTGAAGGACAAGTCTAAACAACCTGTCCTTCAATCATTTATACACTTTTGTCATTGTCAAAATAGTCAAGCCATGACTGTTATTTCTGTGCCTTTAGTGAGCTTATGCTCTCCTTCAGCGCAGCAATCTTCTCCATGCTGTCGCTCTGCTTCTTACGCTCAAGAGCCACCACTGCTTCCGGTGCGTTGGCAACGAATCGCTCATTTGAGAGTTTCTTGGAAACTCCGGCGAGGAAGCCTTCGAGATGTTTCAGCTGTGCCTCCATCTTCTCTATCTCGGCAGCCACGTCTATCATGTCGCCCAACGGCACTGCATATTCCAGCGTGCCCACCATGAAGGCTGCTGCAGTACAGTCCTTCTCTGTCACGACATCGATGCTCGTCAGGTTGGCCATCTTGCCAACCACGCTGTCGTAGTCTTTCAAAGCGTTTTCACCTACACATTGCAACGAGAGTGTCTCTTTGTTGGCGATGTTTTTCTGGTTGCGCACTGTTCTCACTCCTGCTACGATCTGCTTCACGCTCTCGATGTCTTCGATAAGTTTCATGTCTTCGCCTGTAGGAGCTGAGATTTCCAGTTTGTCGCGCATAATTGACTCTCCGTCCTTTCTCTCGTAAATGTGCTGCCACAGTTCCTCTGTGATGAACGGCATGAACGGATGGAGCATCTTAAGCAGATTTTCAAAGAACTTGAGTGTTGCTTCATATGTGGTTTTGTTGATAGGCTGACCATATGCCGGCTTCACCATCTCCAGATACCAGCTTGAGAACTCGTCCCAGAAAAGTTTGTAGACTGTCATCAGAGCTTCTGAGATACGGTATTTCTTGAACAGGTCGTCTATTTCGGCATTTGCCTGACGCAGCTTGGCATTGAACCACTCCACAGCAATCTTGTTTGCCTCTGGCTGAGTGCCATCTGCCACTTCCCATCCCTCCACGAGACGGAATGCGTTCCATATCTTGTTGTTGAAGTTTCGTCCCTGTTCACAGAGGCTCTCATCGAAGAGGATATCGTTTCCTGCCGGTGCAGAGAGCATCATTCCCATGCGTACTCCATCGGCTCCGTATTTGTCTATCAGTACCAATGGATCTGGTGAGTTTCCGAGGCTCTTCGACATCTTGCGTCCGAGTTTGTCGCGCACGATACCCGTGAAGTATACATGTTTGAATGGCATCTTTCCCTTATACTCATAACCAGCCATAATCATACGTGCCACCCAGAAGAAGATGATATCCGGACCAGTAACGAGGTCACTGGTTGGATAGTAGTATTTCATTTCTTCGTTGTCGGGATCGAGAATTCCGTTGAACAGAGAGATTGGCCACAGCCATGAAGAGAACCATGTATCAAGGCAGTCGCTATCTTGCTCCAGGTCGCCGGCACTGAGGTTGGCATTTTTCTTGCGCGCCTCTTCCAAAGCCAGTTCTGCTGTCTCAGCCACCACCACGTCTTTCTTGCCTTCTTCCGTAGTGTAATAATATGCCGGGATACGGTGTCCCCACCATAGCTGTCGGCTGATACACCAGTCTTTGATGTTTTCCAGCCAATGTCTGTATGTGTTCTTATATTTTGACGGATAGAACATTATCTCGTCGTCCATCACTGGTGGCAGCGCCTCGTCGGCGAAGTGCTGCATAGACAGGAACCACTGTGTGCTGAGCTTAGGTTCGATTGGCACGTTGGTACGTTCAGAGAAGCCCACTTTGTTGTTGTAGTCTTCCACTTTCTCCATGAGTCCAGCCTCCTTGAGGTCTTTCTCTATCTGCTTGCGCACGTCCATACGGTCCATGCCCACATACATTCCTGCGGCCTCGCTTATTGTGCCGTTATCGTTGAATATGTCGATGGTCTCGAGGTTGTGTTTCAGTCCGAGGGCATGGTCGTTGATATCGTGGGCAGGAGTCACTTTCAGACAGCCCGTACCAAACTCTATGTCAACGTAACCGTCTTCAACTACAGGTATTTCTCTTCCCACCAGCGGCACTATCACGTGCTTTCCTTTGAGCCATGTGTTTTTCTCATCGTCTGGATTTATACACATTGCCGTGTCACCCATGATTGTTTCAGGGCGCGTTGTGGCAACCACAGCGTAGTAGCCTTTCTCGTCTTTGTGCATCACGTTGCCTTCGCTCTTTCTCTCCACGTCGCTTTCAACCACTCTGTATTTCAGATAGTAGAGTTTCGAGTGTTCGTCTTTGTACACCACCTCTTCGTCTGAAAGTGCGGTCTGTGCCTGTGGGTCCCAGTTCACCATTCTTGCTCCGCGGTAGATGAGTCCTTTGTTGTAGAGGTCGCAGAATACTTTTATCACGCTCTTCGAACGGGTCTCGTCCATTGTGAAAGCTGTGCGGTCCCAATCGCAGCTAGCACCGAGCTTTCTGAGCTGCTTCAGGATTATTCCTCCGTGCTCTTCTGTCCATGCCCATGCGTGCTTGAGGAACTCGTCGCGTGTAAGGTCGGTTTTCTTTATGCCTTCCTGAGCAAGTTTATTCACCACCTTTGCCTCTGTAGCGATAGAGGCGTGGTCGGTGCCAGGCACCCAGCATGCGTTCTTGCCTTCCATACGTGCCCTTCTCACCAGGATATCCTGTATGGTGTTGTTGAGCATGTGTCCCATGTGTAGTACTCCTGTCACGTTTGGTGGAGGTATTACCACTGTGTATGGTTCTCTTCCGTCAGGCTTGCTGCTAAACAGTTTGTTGTCAAGCCAATATTCATACCATTTCGACTCCACGCTTTGTGGATCGTATTTGCTTGCTAATTCCATATATTATGTCGTTTTGTTTGCTTTATATTCTTGTTGTTTGCTCCCTAATCCATTGCCGCTATTTCTTCTTTGCTTTTGCATAAGCGCAATAATTCTGCAAAGTTAATCCTTTTTCTCTATATGGGCAAGATTTGGTATTTTTTTGTTGAGGAAGGTTTTCACTGAGCGTTGCCGGGATGTGTGCCAACTTGTCTGCTATTCCAGTCTGAATTCGCCGGCGAGAGCTGCGACGGATGGGAATATCATGTTTGCCCCTTCTGCCAGCAGTATGGAGTCGCGCAATGGACCTGTGTTTACGGCAATGGTGAACACATGGGCTGCCACAGCTGCACGTACTCCGAGTGGGGCGTTTTCCACCACTATGGCCTGCCATGGTTCTACTCCTGCCTTCTGCAGTCCTTTCAGATAAGGTTCTGGATCTGGCTTGCCTTTCTCCACATCATTTGCACATACTACGAGGTCGCGGTTTACAAGTCCCTTGAGGTCGCGGTCGAGTTTGTCGAGGAGTGTGTGCTGCGCACTGCCAGTCACTATCACGATCTTCAGCCCAGAGGCTTTTACCTTTTCCATAAGTTCTTTAATGCCTGGCATCAGCGATGGTGTGGGACAGGCGTTGAAAGCATCCGATTTTAGTTTATATATTTTTTGGGCTTCCTTTTCTGATATGTTCTCGCTGCGCTGCTTACTGAAGAGCTGCTGTATGGTTTCCACTCCCCTCATCCCCTCGTAGCGGTATGCGTCTTCTGGCGGCATTTCTATGCCTATTGACTGCATGGCGGTGTGCCAACTGCGGGCATGGTATGGCATGCTGTCGTAGATTACGCCGTCCATGTCGAACATTACCGCCTTGGGCTGGAATTCGAGATAGCCGGAAGTTGCAAGATACTGTGATATAAAATTCTGAAACATGATGGATGTGGTTTTAAAAAGTTGACGAGTTGACGAGGAGTTTTGCCGCTTCTGATTGCTGTCAGCAGTCAATAGGAACCTCCTTGTCAACTCGTCTGCCTTTCTACTTATCTATTCCGTAACTTGTCAACTCGTTTACTTGTTTACTCGTCAACTCGTTTACTTGTCAACTTACTATCAATACTCAAATACTCCGAATTCCGACTTGATGGTAAGGCTCTTCTTGCCTTCCTCTATGTGTCCTACTATCTGTGCATCGATGTTGAAGCTCTTGCTCAGCTCTATCACCTTGTCGGCAATTTCTGGTCGCACATAGATTTCCATGCGGTGTCCCATGTTGAACACTTTGTACATTTCCTTCCAGTCGGTGCCGCTCTGCTGCTGAATGGTATTGAAAAGTGGTGGCACTGGGAACATGTTGTCTTTCACCACCTTACAGTTGTCATTCACGAAATGTAGCACCTTTGTCTGCGCTCCTCCCGTACAATGCACCATTCCGTGGATTTCCGGCCTCAGCTCGTCGAGCAGTCTCTTTATCACTGGGGCATAGGTACGTGTTGGCGAGAGCACTAGTTTTCCGGCATTCACCGGACTACCCTCCACTTCGTCGTCGAGTCGCTTTGCGCCACTGTATACAAGTTCTTCAGGAACGGCGTGGTCGTAGCTTTCCGGATATTTCTCTGCCAGGTATTTTGAGAACACGTCGTGACGTGCGCTGGTCAGTCCGTTGCTTCCCATTCCTCCGTTGTATGAGGTTTCGTATGTAGCCTGTCCGCATGATGACAATCCTACGATTACATCGCCCGGACGTATGTTTGCGTTGTCTATCACGTCGCTGCGCTTCATTCTGCAGGTCACGGTAGAGTCCACGATGATGGTCCTGACGAGGTCGCCCACGTCTGCAGTCTCACCTCCTGTAGGATATATTCCTATTCCCATCTCGCGCATCTGCTGGAGAAGTTCGTCTGTACCGTTGATGATTGCCGAAATTACTTCTCCCGGCACAAGCATTTTGTTTCTGCCTATGGTTGAAGATACGAGGATGTTGTCCACGGCTCCCACGCAGAGCAGGTCATCGGTGTTCATTACGATGGCGTCCTGGGCTATGCCTTTCCATACAGAGAGGTCGCCGGTCTCCTTCCAGTACATATACGCAAGCGATGATTTTGTGCCGGCTCCGTCAGCGTGCATGATATTGCAGTATTCGGGGTCGCCTCCGAGCACGTCGGGTATTATCTTGCAGAAAGCCTGCGGGAATATTCCTTTGTCGATATTCTTTATGGCGTTGTGCACGTCTTCTTTTGCTGCGCTCACGCCACGCATCATATACCTGTTTGATTTATCCATCTTGTTCTTGTTTTATATTTGCTTAATAAATGGAACTTAGCCTGTTCTCACACTTTGTCTTTGCCATGCCAGAAGTCCCAGCTTGCGAAAGCCTGCAGGAGCAGCATTTCCAGTCCGTTCTTCGTCATTGCCCCTTGTTCTTTACCTTTCTTCATAAAGAGTGTTTCGTCGGGGTTGTAGAGCAAGTCGTAGAGCAGGTTGTGGCTGTCCATGGCTTCGTATGGCAGGTCCGGGCATTCATCGGTGTGGGGATAGAGTCCGCATGGTGTGCAGTTCACTATCACGTTGTATTCCTTCACCACCTCAGGTGTCACATCTTTATATTGTATTGTTCCCGGGCGTTCGAAACGGCTTACGAGCAGCGTTTCCAGCCCCAATGACTTCAGTCCGTAGTTTACGGCTTTCGACGCTCCTCCTGTGCCGAGTATGAGGGCTTTTTTGTGGTGGCTTTCCAACAGCGGCTCTATGCTCTTCGTGAAGCCGATGACATCACTGTTGTATCCCCTGAGGAATGTGTCGTCGCCTTTGCTCTCCACCCGTATCACATTGACGGCGCCTATGGCTCTTGCCTCCACGCTGACATAGTCGAGGAAGCTCAACACCTTCTCTTTGTAGGGTATAGTGACGTTGAGTCCCTTGAGTTCAGGATTCGTCGCCAGCACCTCGGGCAGGTCATCGATTGTCTTGATCTCGAAGTTTATATACTCTGCGTCTATGTCTTCATTCTGGAATTTCTCGTTGAAGAAGCTCTTGGAGAATGAATGCACGAGAGGATAACCGATTAGTCCATACTTGTCCATAAGTCATTATTATTTTATTGCTGTATAACATGTGCAGATTCCAAACGTAAGACGTTTGAAACCGGCGGTGCTGAATCCTGTTTTCTTCAGTATTTCCACCATCACCTCTCCTTGCGGAAAGGCTTCTATGGTGGCTATGAGATACTTGTATGCGCTCTTGTCTCTTGATATCATACGCCCGTAGAGGGGGAGTAGCGTGTGTGAGTATAGCGTGAAGAGCTGCTTCACGGGGAAGTGTACGGGTCTTGTGAGCTCTATCACGCAGAGTGTGCCTCCGGGCTTGAGCACTCTGTACATCTCTCTCAGTCCAGCTTCGAGGTCCTGGAAGTTCCGTATGCCGAATGCTGCCGTGACCACGTCGAAGCTTGCGTCTGGGAATGTCATCGAGAGGCAGTCTTCTCTCTGGAAACTTATCACATCCTGCAGGGCTGCCGCTTTCACTTTTTCTCTTCCCACCTGCATCATGCCCTCTGAGATATCGATACCCACCACTTTGCCCGGTTTGAGTTTCCTGGCTTCCAGTATGGCGAGGTCGCCGGTGCCTGTCGCCACGTCGAGTACAGAGTCAGCGGAACGGACAGCCTGCAGTTTCCTGACCACGTGGTTTCTCCAATACTTGTCTATGCAGAAGGAGAGACGGTGGTTCAGCGTGTCATAGGAATGTGCCACGGCATCGAACATCTGCTCGACTTGCGCTGTCTTCTGACCGCTCTGCTCGTATGGGTTTATCTTTTCCTGTCCGTACATTATATTTTTGACGCGTGTGGTATTTGGGGGATGTGTATGTTATTTCTTGTATGCAGCGAGCCACTCTGCAACGTTGCGCTCTATTCGTGCCGCGATGTCGCCTGTCTCGGCAGCCTTGTCGAACTTCTCGCCTGTAATGTGCTCGTAGAGCTCGATGTATCTGTCACTCACGCTCTCAGCGTATTCGTCGGTGATTTCAGGCATCACCTGTCCCGGCTCGTTCATGAAGTTGTGTTCGATAAGCCACTGGCGTACGAACTCTTTCGAGAGCTGCTTCTGCGGTTCGCCATTTGCGAATTTCTCCTCGTATCCGTCGGCATAGAAATAGCGGCTTGAGTCTGGCGTATGTATTTCGTCGATCAGGTAGACCTTGCCGTCGCGTTTTCCGAACTCGTATTTGGTGTCAACGAGGATAAGTCCGTGCTGGGCTGCGATTTCCTGTCCGCGGGCGAAGATCTTTCTCGTATAGTCTTCCATCACGGCGTAATCTTCTGCGCTAACAATACCCTGGGCGATGATTTCCTCCTTTGAGATGTTCATGTCGTGTCCCTCGTCGGCCTTAGTGGTCGGTGTGATGATCGGCTCCGGGAAGCGCTGGTTCTCTTTCATTCCGTCGGGGAGTTTCACTCCGCACAGCTCGCGGCAGCCTTTCTGGTATTCGCGCCATGCCGAACCAGTGAGGATGGAACGTATGATCATCTCCACTCTGAAGCCTTCACACTTCAGACCGACGGTGACCTGTGGGTCTGGAGTCGCCAATTTCCAGTTTGGACAGATGTCGTTTGTATGGTCAAGGAATTTTGCTGCAATTTGGTTGAGCACCTGACCTTTGAAAGGGATTCCCTTTGGCAGTACTACGTCAAAAGCAGAGATTCTGTCTGTGGCGACCATCACGATGAGGTCGTCACCGATGTTGTAAACGTCGCGTACTTTTCCATGATATACGC
Source organism: Prevotella pectinovora (assembly GCF_041323955.1). Taxonomy (NCBI): domain Bacteria; kingdom Pseudomonadati; phylum Bacteroidota; class Bacteroidia; order Bacteroidales; family Prevotellaceae; genus Prevotella; species Prevotella pectinovora. The sequence goes on along the minus strand of NZ_JBGLIV010000001.1, from coordinate 874,154 downwards.
TCTTTTGTCCTTCAAAATGAAAATCAGTGTTTGTTAATGCTTTCATTACTTTATGTTTATTAAAAGTCAGATAAATCTTTGTCGTTATCGCCAAAGTGATAATTGCCTGCAAATGTAGTTATTTTAAACATAACGGACAACATTGCAGTTGAAAAATCATCATTCTTTCTTCGATTTGTCGAATTTCTCGTATGCCTTTACTATCTTGGTGACTAGCTTGTGGCGCACAATGTCGGTCTGTGTCAGGTTGACCACCGAGATACCTTCTACCCCGCCCAGGATACCGAGCGCCTCGCGCAGTCCGCTCTGCGTGCCGCGCGGCAGGTCCACCTGCGTCATGTCGCCGGTGATTATCATCTTGGCGTTCCATCCCATGCGGGTGAGAAACATGCGGAGCTGTGCCGAGGTGGTGTTCTGCGCCTCATCGAGTATCACCACGGCGTCGTTGAGCGTCCTGCCTCGCATGAAGGCGAGCGGGGCTATCTGTATCACGTGTTTCTCCATCATCTCCTGGAGCTTCACGGCGGGTATCATGTCTTCGAGCGCATCGTAGAGGGGCTGCAGATAGGGGTCTATCTTGTCTTTCATGTCGCCCGGCAGGAATCCGAGCTTCTCGCCTGCCTCCACGGCGGGGCGCGACAGGATTATCTTCTTCACGTTCTTCTCCTTGAGTGCCCTTACGGCGAGCGCGATGCTGAGATAGGTCTTGCCGGTGCCGGCAGGACCCACGGCGAAGATCATGTCGCTCTTCTCGAAGGCTTCCACGAGCTGCTGCTGGTTGGCGCTGCGGCTCTTGATGGGCTTGCCGGAAATGTTGTAGACCACCACACCCGAGGAAGAGTCGTCGGCGGCAGGTCTGCCCTTCACGATATTCAGGATGTCTGCTTCGGCGATGGAATTGTATTTTAGGATGTGAAGACGTATCTTCTCTGCCACTTCCTCGAATGCTGCCATCTGCTCTTCGTCGCCCAACACTCTCACCACATTGTCCCGGGCCAACAGACGCAGCTTGGGGAACAACGACCTTATCATCTGAAGATGAACGTTGTTGCTGCCGTAGAACACCACGGGATCTATGTCTTCCAAAACGATATGCTTTTCTATCACCTATATAAATTTTATGAAATGTTCCGCAAAGTTACAACATTTTTATCATCCGCCGACATATTAAACGACAAATTTCCATTACCTTTGCAAAATTAAAAGTTGACGAGCTGGAAAAGCCAGCAAAAAAGAACTACATAATGCAAGACATGAAAATTACAAAGAAACAATATATCCTCGCATTCTTCACCATCGTGGCCGTGCTTGCCATCATCCGCTGCACATCTCCGAAAATAGCGGAAGGCGGAAGCAAAGAGGAGATGATGCCGGGCGACACTCTCGCCACACCGACGGCAACGGCTCTTGCCGACGACGTAGAGAAGGGCGTCAAGGCTGAAATACGTTTCTTCGACGAAAAGGGAAACATCGTGAAGAACCGCATATACAGCGTACCGCGCTTCTGCGACGCCTTCCCCGACAGCAACAACGTGCAGCTCGCCTCTGCCAAGGAGCATGGCGTGAAACCGGTATTGAACAGGGCCGACGCCGAGAAGAGACACAAGGAACTGGTGTATATCGGAGCCAACCCGTTCTTCTGCGTCGACAAGCTGAAGAGAAGTACGCCATATCTCGTGCCACGAGCCGCAAACCTGCTGGGCGACATCGGACAGTCGTTTATGGACAGTCTGGCAATCAAGGGAATCCCGCTGCACAAATGTATCGTGACAAGCGTATTGAGGACGCGCGAAGACGTGGAAAGGCTCAGGACCACCAACAGAAACGCCACAGAGAACTCATGCCATCTCTACGGCACCACATTCGACATTTGCTACAACCGCTACACGAGGGTGAACGACCCGGAAGGGAAACAAATGAAGGCCACGGGCAACGACACCCTGAAATGGGTGCTCAGCGAGGTGCTGCGCGACATGCGCGTAGCAAACCGCTGCTATATTAAATATGAGGTGAAGCAGGGGTGCTTCCACATCACCGTGAGATAAAACACGCCCATTTCCGCAATGCAAACGGGATGTTTACGATTTTATTTGAGCCATTTGGCATCTGCAAAACGGCAGTATGGAAGAGAGAACTGCACGACAAACGTCTGCCCGACGGAAACGGCCAGCAATGACTCCGGCGCCCTTGTATGCCGGATTTGTTGCATTGTTGCATGTTGCTTTAAGGTCTTTCCGACATGCGGATGCCTTTATTTATATACAAACATTTCCCAAAATATTTTTCTAATACCTTGGAAAGTGCTTAATGCAACATGCAACAATGCAACATTTTCACCCAAATATCAATTGGAGGAACCAAAGAAAGAGAAGACGGACGTTTAGAAAAATTATACATTCAACATTCTTGGAATTGAAAAATAATCCATATATTTGCAAGGACAAAGAATAACGACTAAATAATACGACAATGGACAAAATCAAAGTAGCGACAATCGGACTATGTGCAGCGGCAATCGTGAGCTGCGGAAACAATACAGGCAACGGAGCACTAATCGGAGCAGGAGGCGGAGCCCTCGTGGGAGCGATAATCGGAAAAGTGGCTGGCAACACCGCAGTGGGAGCTGCGCTGGGAGCTGCCGTGGGAACAGGAGCCGGAGCGCTCATAGGCAAGCACATGGACAAAGTGAAGGCTGAAGCCGAGGCGGAACTGAACAATGCAAAGGTGGAGGAAGTGACCGACGCCAACGGACTAAAAGCGGTGAAGATAACATTCGACTCCGGACTGCTCTTCCAGACAAGTTCAGCTGACCTGAGCCAGGCAAGCAAGACAAACCTGACAGATCTGGCAAACCTGATGAAGAAATACAACACCTGCGCAATCGACGTATACGGACACACCGACAACCAGGGATGGAGAAACTGCACAGCCGCAGAGAGCGACAACAAGAACATGGCGCTGTCTGAAAGCCGTGCACAGTCGGTGGTCAACTTCATGAAGAGCAACGGAGTGACAGCTTCACAGTTCAAGAACATCACCGGAAAAGGAAGCACAGCGCCTGTAGCTTCAAACGAGACAAAACAGGGACAGCAGCAGAACCGCCGCGTGGAAATATACATGTATGCAAGCGAGGAAATGGTGAAGGAAGCACAGCAGGGAACACTGAAATAAACGGAAACCTATAATAGATAGGACTATGAGAGTTTCCTTCGTTTACTCGTCAACAAAACAAGAAAAATGAAAAAACTGGGTATTATTACCAAGATAATACGATGGGTGGTGGTAGCCTTCTTCGGCTCCACCATTCTTGTTGTAGTGCTATACAGGTTCCTGCCCGTATACTACACTCCACTGATGTTCATCAGATGTTTCCAGCAGGCAGCAGAAGGCGAAACAATGAAGATGCACCACCACTGGGTGTCTATCGACAAGATATCGCCACACATGCCCGTGGCTGTGATGGCAAGCGAAGACCAAAGATTCCTGCTACACCACGGGTTCGACTACAAAGCCATTGAGCAGGCTGCAATACACAACCTCTCGAACAAGAAGAAGCACGGAGCAAGCACAATAAGCCAGCAGACAGCCAAAAACGTGTTCCTTTGGCCAGGGCGCTCGTGGGTGAGAAAGGGATTCGAAGCATACTTCACGGTGCTCATAGAATTCATGTGGAGCAAGCAGAGGATAATGGAAGTGTATCTGAACTCCATAGAGATGGGCGACGGAATATACGGAGTAGACGCCGTGGCGACGGACAACTTCCAGACCACTGCCGCCGACCTGAGCAGGGCTGACTGTGCGCTGATAGCGGCAACGCTGCCCAACCCGAGGAAATTCAGCTCTAAAGACCCTGGACCATACATGAGGAAAAGGCGCAGCCAAATAGAGCAGCAGATGAAATTCATACCGTCGTTCCCAAAAGAGGGAGAAGACATCAACCCCGAAACATCAAGCGGAGGAATCTACCGCAACAGAAAAAGATAAAGCACACACGGCACTCAACAAGTTTCAACAACGAAAACCCATCAACGAAAAGAAGAAATGACCCACGAATTGAACGACAGCCAAAGAGCGGCAGTGGAATACTGCGACGGACCGTCACTGGTAATAGCCGGAGCAGGTTCGGGAAAGACGCGCGTGCTGACATACAAAGTGGCATATCTGCTCGAAAAGGGCATCATGCCATGGAACATCCTTGCGCTGACCTTCACGAACAAGGCGGCAAACGAAATGCGCCAAAGAATAAATGCAATAGCTGGCGATAACAGGGCGCAATACATCAGGATGGGAACTTTCCACAGCGTGTTTTCAAGAATACTCCGCGTAGAGGCGGAAAGAATTGGATACAGCCAGAACTTCACCATCTACGACGATGCCGACCAGAAGAGCCTCATCAAAGCCATAATAAAAGAACTCGGACTCAACGACAAGGTGTATAAGCCATCAACAGTGGCTTCGAGGATAAACATGGCGAAAAACAACATAATAACGCCCGACGACTACGCCAACGACAGGGCTATCATGACGAGAGACTTCGAGACACACATGCCCGATGTAGCAAAAGTGTACAAGGCATATAGCGAAAGATGCAGAATGGCAAACGCCATGGACTTCGACGACCTGCTCACCAACACATATCTGCTGCTGAAGGAAAACCCTGACGTGCTGGAAAAATACGCCACGGCATTCGAATACATCCTCGTGGACGAGTATCAGGACACCAATGCCGTGCAACAGAAAATCGTGGCGCTGCTGGCAAGTAGACACAACAGGATATGTGCCGTGGGTGACGACGCACAGAGCATCTACGCCTTCAGAGGGGCAAACATCGACAACATGCTCGGATTCGAAACGGCGTTCAAGGGCACAAAGGTGTTCAAGCTGGAACAGAACTACCGCAGCACGAAGAGAATAGTGGCAGCGGCAAACAGCCTGATACGCCACAACATGAGACAGATAAAGAAAGACGTGTTCAGCGAAAACGACGAGGGAGAGAAGCTGCTGCTCAATATGGCATACAGCGACAAGGAAGAGGCGTCGATAGTATGCAGCGAGATAAAGCGCACAATGAAAAAGCAAGGATGCGACTACAACGAATTCGCCATTCTATACAGAACCAACGCACAAAGCCGGTCGTTTGAGGAGGCGCTCAGGAAAAGCAGTATGCCATACAAAATCTACGGCGGACTGAGCTTCTATCAGCGAAAGGAGATAAAAGACGTGATAGCATACTTCAGACTCGTGGCAAACCCCGACGACGAAGAAGCGCTCAAGAGGGTGATAAACTATCCGGCAAGGGGTATCGGAAACACTACGATGCAGAAGATAACGGCAGCGGCAGCCACCGCAGGCACAAGCCTCTGGAGCGTGATAAATGCGCCACAGCATTCGGGACTCAACCTGGGAGCGGCAACGCTGAAGAAGACTGAGGCCTTTAGGCAGCTCATCGCTTCATTCATAGAAAGAATACAGACCGACGACGCATACTCACTGGGCTACGACATAATAAAGGAGAGCGGAATAGCTGCCGAACTATATGCTGACAAAGAACCGGAGAGCATCGCCAGACAGGAGAACCTGGAGGAATTCCTGAACAGTCTGCAAGACTTTGTGGAAAGCCGCAAAGACGATGCCGAACAGCAGCGAAACATTCTCATCACAGACTTCCTGCAGGAGGTGTCGCTTCTTACTGATCTGGAAAGCTCAGAAGACGACACGCAGAAGAAAGTGAACCTGATGACGATACACAGCGCCAAGGGACTGGAATTCCCACACGTGTTCATAGTGGGACTGGAAGAGAACATATTCCCGAGCCCCATGGCGCTGAACTCACAGCGGGAACTGGAAGAAGAGCGCCGACTACTATACGTGGCTATCACAAGGGCGGAGAAAAGCTGCACCCTATCATGCGCAAGAAACAGATACCGCTACGGAAAGATGGAATTCGACACACCGAGCAGATTCATCAGAGACATAGACCGCAGTCTGCTGTTGGTGAACGACATGACGAACGGCACAGGATTCACATCATCGCCCGCATCATCATACGGAGCAAAGAGTCCCAGCGCCCCATGCGGCGAGAGCCGCAGCGCATTCTTCGGCAGAAGGCAGGCGGTAAACACATACTCGAAGAGAGAAAACGGCAGCAGCACAACAAACGGCGCCCCTAACAGCTTCGGAAAATACAAGAGGATAAGTTCCGGCAACGCAACTTTGGCATACGGCAGCCCTTATGCCAACACCTCACAAACGACACAGAACAACGCCCCTGCCCTATCGCAGGTGACAACGCCAGGCGGAGAGCTGAGAGAGGGAGCCCTGGTGGAGCATTCACGCTTCGGCTTGGGTACGATAGAGAGAATAGAAGGAACAGGAGAAAACTGCAAGGCCACAGTGAGATTCAACAACTTGGGAACCAAGCAACTGCTCGTAAAATTCGCACGGCTGAAAGTGGTAAAATAAGAAAACTACTCCAGCATAATACCTGATAAACAGTCGCAAACAACCAGAATCAGAAATGACAAATACATATTATCACAACGGAAAGAGGAAAAAGAAAAAAGTGAGATACAGAAAGAAGAGAGTGGCAATGCTCGTAGCCGGATTCATAGGAATATGTTCCGCTATAACACTATCGATGACCGACTGCAGTAGCTATTCTCACCAAGAGCCCGAAAAGGAAGAAATACCACAGACACACCTCAACGACACGCTGACAAACTGCATGTCGGACGCCCCGGCTCTGGAGGGAATGGAGAAGGAACTAAAGAGGTATTTCGAGAGATGGGAACTGAACGGCGCACAGATAGCAGTATCCAGGGGCGACTCGCTACTCTATGCCAAAGGCTTCGGATGGGCGGACAAAGAGGCAGGACAGGAAATGCAGCCGTCGAACATCATGAGGCTGGCGTCGGTGTCTAAGTTGCTGACGGCAGTGGGAATAATGAAACTTGTCGACGACAAGAAGATAAAACTCTCTGAACACGTGTTCGGAGCAAAAGGAATACTCAACGACACGGCTTTCACAAACGTGATAAAGGACCCGAGATACTTCGACATAACAGTGGAACAGCTGCTCCGCCACAAAGCCGGATTCACAACAGGAGCCGGCGACCCCATGTTCTCGACACGCTATATAATGATGCAGAACAGACTCACGGAAGCTCCTGACAACAAGACGCTTATGAAGATTCTGCTAAAGCGGAGGTTAGGCTTCACACCAGGCACGGCAAAAAGATATTCCAACGTGGGCTACACACTGCTCTCGATGATAATAGAGAAGAAGACGCGGATGAGCTACGAGCAATTCATGACCGACAGCATATTCAGACCCGCAGGATGCTTCGACTTACATATCGCCGGCAACTACCCAAAAGACAGGAGGAGCAACGAAGTTAAATACTACATGCACAAAGGATCGGAACCTGTGCTGGAATACAACAACAGCGGAAGAATGGTGGAGAAATGCTACGGCGAGAACGACATTCCACGGCTGCAAGGCGCAGGAGCGTGGTGTGGTTCGGCAGCTGAACTGAGCCGGTTCGTGGCGGCGATAGACCTCGTGCCCGGAGCTAAAGACATTCTGAGCAAAGGGGCAATAGAATTCATGACACGTGAAATGCCGGACTACGACTTCTCCATCGGATGGAACTTCACACCAGCCAACGGCCCTTGGATAAGGACAGGCTCGCTATCGGGTACAAGCGCCATTATCCTAAGATACCCTGACACGGAATGCTGGATTCTCATCACCAACACGAGCACGTGGAAGGGACATGGATTCTCGAAAGACACCATGAGACTATTCGAGAAACTGAGAAAAGAATACAGCTCGAAATTCCCGAAGAGGAACTTGTTTCTCGCTGAATGACGAAAGTACAACAAAAAAGAACTGTAATTCCTGCTCGGGAGAATTATGAATGCCAGCGAAAATGTGGACAATCGTCACGCTATAATAGCGCAAAAAGAGCAATATGAAAAATAATTCATGCCAATGTGGCTTTTTTGACACCCACTTGTTGCAAGTTAAGTAAATAATACGTAAATTTGTAAGCGTAAGCTCAAGCAGACATGCGGCTTATCAATGACTTATGAAGCAGCTGACTTCAAGACAGAAAGGCTGCCAACAAAACAACAGAAAGAGTGGCCTGCGTCTCCCCTTGGGGAGGGCAGAAAACTTATAAATCGTTAACTTAAATAATATGATAGACTATTTTGCACAACACCTTTGGCAAATGTGGGCACTGGTATGTATCGTTTGCCTGATTCTGGAACTCACCAACGGTGACTTCTTCATTATGTGTTTCGCCATCGGAGCGATCTGCTCTGCAGTATTGTCAGCATTCGGACTGCCGTTCTATGCCGGACTGGCAGTGTTTGCAGCGGCATCGGTGCTCAGCCTGTTTTTCATACGCCCCACGTTGATGAAGAAGCTGCATCCCAGAGAATCCCTGAGACGGAGCAATGCCGACGCACTCATCGGAAGAACGGCAAGGGTGAGCCAGACAATAGTGGAAAACGGATTCGGCAGAGTGGCACTCGACGGTGACGACTGGAAGGCTCAGGCCGCCGACGGAAGCCGCATCGAAGAGGGACAGAACGTGATAGTGAAAGACAGGGACAGCATAATACTGACTGTGGAAAAAGAATGTTAAACCTATAAAACAAACTAAATCATGAACATCGGATTATACGTGTTGGTGGCAATAGTGATTTGCGCACTGATATTAGTGAAGAAGAGCCTGGTGATAATACCACAGTCGGAAACGAAAATCATAGAGAGACTCGGAAGATACTACGCTACGCTGAAGCCTGGCATAAACATCATCATACCGTTCATCGACAGGGCAAAACCCATCATCACCATGAGCAGAGGAAGATACATGTATGCCACATCTATCGACCTCAGAGAGCAGGTGTACGACTTCGACAAGCAGAACGTGATAACCAAAGACAACGTGCAGACGCAGATCAACGCACTACTATACTTCCAGATTGTTGACCCGTTCAAGGCAGTATACGAAATCAGCAACCTGCCGAACGCCATAGAGAAACTCACGCAGACAACGCTGAGAAACATCATCGGAGAACTGGAACTCGACCAGACGCTCACATCCAGAGACACCATAAACACAAAGCTGCGCGCCGTACTAGACGATGCGACCAACAAATGGGGAATAAAGGTGAACAGAGTGGAGCTGCAAGACATCACACCTCCGGAGAGCGTGCTGCAGGCAATGGAGAAGCAGATGCAGGCAGAAAGAAACAAGCGTGCCACAATCCTCACTAGCGAGGGACAGAAAGCAGCGGCAATCCTGAAGTCGGAAGGAGAAAAGACCGCCATCATCAACAAGGCTGAAGCCGACAAGCAGATGGCAATACTCAACGCCGAAGGTGAGGCACAGGCAAAGATAAGAAAAGCCGAAGCCGAGGCAGTGGCAATAGAAAAGATAACCGAGGCAGTGGGAAAGAGCACCAATCCGGCAAACTATCTGCTCGCGCAGAAATACATACAGATGATGCAGGAACTTGCTGCAGGAGACAAGACAAAGACCGTTTACCTGCCGTATGAAGCCACAAACCTGCTGGGAAGCATCGGAGGAATAAAAGACTTGTTCAAATCAGAATAAGCAAAGCCCACTGGCAGAGGCATAAACAACGCCCACACGCAGAAACACAGCAAAGCCAGACAACTGAGCATAAGCAAAACTAACAGTTAGAGGCAATACAATAACACACATAAATAAAAAAAGACAATCGACAAGAAGAAATGAAAATTTGCATAATCGTTGGAGCAAGACCAAACTTCATGAAGGTGGCACCGCTCATCCACGCCATTGAAAAGGCAAAAAACGCAGGACAGGACATCGACAGTTCACTGATATATGCCGGGAGTGAAAACGACCCTACGCTAGAAGACTCACTCTTCAGCGACATGATGATAAACAGACCCGATGTATATCTGGGTGTTGACTGCCAGAACCTGAACGAACTGACAGGAAAGGTGATGTCAGAATTCGACAGATATCTCACCGAAAACAAGACGGACGTGGTGATAGTGGTAGACGACCTCGCATCTACAATGGCGGCAGCGATAGTGACAAAGAAACACGGCATCGCACTGGCACACCTCGTGGCAGGAACACGCTCCTTCGACATAAAGATGCCAAAGGAGATAAACAGACTCGTCATCGACGGGCTCTCTGACTTCCTCTTCACGGCTGGCATCGGCAGCAACTCCATCGTAAACAGAGAGGGAGCGGAACTGTCACACGTTTACGAAGTGGGAAACATACTGATAGACACTCTCAGATTCAACCACAAAAGGCTCTCAAGGCCTCACGTCTTCGACCAGCTCTGCATAAAGGAAGGAGAATACATAGTATTCACGCTAAACCGCAAGGCGCTGATAGAAAAAGAAGAAAACCTCAAGGCCATGCTTCTGTCTATGAGCAAAGCTGCGAAAAACACTCCCATAATAGCCGCACTGAGAAACAAAGCCAAGGAGACAGTGGAGAGACTGGCTGACGGAATGCACAACATCCACATCATCGACCCACTGCCCTATCTGAGATTCGGCTACCTCACGGCTCACGCCAAGGGAATAGTGACCGACTCAGGAAACGTGGCTGAAGAGGCAACATTCAACAATGTGCCATGCGTAACGCTGAACAACTACACAGAACACATAGAGACCGTGAAGGTGGGAAGCAATATACTCGTGGGAGAAGACGCTGAGAAACTTGCAGAATGCGTTACAGACATCGAGGAAGGACGATGGAAAAAATCATCGCTGCCCGACCGTTGGGACGGCAGGACTTCGGAGCGCATCGTACACATACTGCAGGAGGCAAAACTGTAAGCCTCAAGAAAAGTCCTTAAATAAGGAAGAAAGAAAATATAAACAAGTACAAGTCCCCGCTTCAAAACAATAAGGAAGCGGGGATTTTTAACCCCGATCGTCAGAAAGTCATGAAACACGACATTTACTGTCAGACGACCACATGGGGTAGAAAAAAAACAACAGACCTCCAATGGAATTAGAACTGCAACCATTAGCCCTGCCTTGCGACGGCGGAAGACCATTCGTAATAGCCGGCCCATGCTCGGCTGAGACCGAAGAACAAGTCATGACGACAGCCACACAGCTTGCCGCCAAAGGCTGCCACATCTTCAGGGCTGGCGTGTGGAAACCGCGCACCAAGCCCGGAGGCTTCGAAGGAAACGGCGAGAAGGCTCTGCCATGGCTGAAGAGAGCCAAAGAAAAGACAGGCATGCTCATCACCACCGAAGTGGCAACGCCGGAGCATGTGGAACTGGCTCTGAAATATGGCATCGACCTGCTCTGGATAGGAGCACGCACCACAGCCAACCCCTTCGCCATGCAAGCGCTTGCCGACAGCCTGAGGGGAACAGACATTCCGGTGCTCGTGAAAAACCCTGTAAACCCCGACCTTGAACTATGGATAGGTGCCATGGAACGTATCAACCAGGCAGGTCTGAAGAGGATTGCAGCCATTCACAGAGGCTTCTCGAGCTTCGACAAGAAACTGTACAGAAACCTGCCCATGTGGCAGATTCCCATCGAGCTGCACCGCCGCATCCCCGACCTGCCCATAATCTGCGACCCGAGCCACATCGGCGGCAGACGTGAACTCATAGCGCCCCTGTGCCAGCAGGCAATGGACTTGGGCATGGACGGACTTATCATCGAGAGCCACTGCGACCCTGAGAAGGCATGGAGCGACGCAAAACAGCAAATCACTCCCGACATGCTCGACAATATCCTCAGTCTGCTCGTCATACGCGACAAGTCTGTGACTACGGAGGTGATAAACGAAATGCGCAAGCAGATTGACGAACTCGACAACACCATCATGGAAGTCCTTGCCAAGCGCATGCGCATTTGCCGCGACATCGGCCAATACAAGAAGGAGCACAATATGACCGTGTTGCAGGCCTCCCGCTACAACGAGATTCTTGACAAGCGAGGGGCGCAAGGTGCGCTATTCGGCATGTCGCCGGAATTCGTGAAGGAAATCTTCGAAGCCATCCACGAAGAGTCGGTGAGACAACAGATGGAGGTGATAAACAAGTAGACTGGTTGACGAGTTAGAAAACAAATAAACCGACTGACAAGTAAGATAATATACAAATTTACGATTTAACAAATAGACGAGTAAGATAATATATACGAGTTGGACGAGTGAATACGAGTGAGACCAGTAAACAAGGAAAAGACAAGTCCCTGCCTGCAGAAATAATTCCGCCGACAGGGACTTTATCATTATTGACGATATTAGCCTTTATTATGTGCGTTCTGCTGCATGTGGATTACTCTGGCGATGCGAATCTGTCGCCCGTCTGCTTCACCAATGCGCGAGCCACCTTCTCTGGGAAGCCTGTACGCTTCACAGTTGCTCCATTGCCGGTCTTGGTCCTCAGGAACTTGCCGTCCTTGGTAGGTTTCACAGCCATGTCATTATACTTCACGATGAGGTAAATTGCCAGTTCCTTCCATCTTGCAAGCATCTGCTGCGCCTGGGTGTTGCTGTAGTCCGTGAGATAGTCTACTGCCTTCTGCTCACCCTCGCCATAGAGCTTGAGTGCCTGTTTCTCTATCTCGCCCTGGTTTGCGATATAAAAGTTGTCGAGCGAGTCTCTCACCTCCTTGAGCGACGGGAACATCTGCGAGTAGCGAGGATAAACCATGTTACTGACCCAGTTGCACACCCAGAATGCGTTTTTGTCGCTGAATGTCACAGCGTCGGCTCCCGGCGTGTTGTAGCACTCCGGCTGCACTGTGTTTCCACAGTATATCGGTGTATATGCTACCATATTGCCGTCATCGTTTCCAAACCACAACACTCCTCCTATCTGGCGTGGCAGCCATGATCTCATCTGCGACACGTAAGAGAATGCCGTCTGCTGTGTAGAGACCGGACGCTCATTGAAATATGCCTTTCCATCTACCTTGAATGAAAGCGGTGTCGGACGGTATGGCATTTCCCATACACCCTGTCCCAAGTCATTTCCCAGGTCGAACGGTGTACCCTCGTAGTGGTCGCGCATGCTTGCCTCAAGGTCTTGCAGTGAAACCTTCTTGTTTGGCACGATCCATAAAGGCATCGGTTCGGCGTCTTTCACTTTTCCCTCTACATAGGGCAGATATTTGTCCATGTCGCCAAAGCGGTTGAAGAAGCTCCACACTCTTGCCTCGCATGCTCTTCTACCGCTGAAGGTTGGCGCTGCGTAAACGTCACAGAAGCTGAAGTCCTTGTCCTTTCCTGTGAACCATCCTTTGCTTCTTGCAAACTTTATGCAGTCTTTGGAGAACATCACATTCTTCTTGTCCTTCTGGTCAAATGTGCGTATGCGGCTCTGGTTTGCGTGAGCGCAGATGGCATCGTCAGGAATGCGCACTGCCACCCATACTACTCCCTTGCTGCCGGGTCCCTTGCCCATCATTTCCATTATCCACGCCTCGTTTGGATCGCAGATTGTGAATGTCTCTCCCTCAGAGCAGAAGCCGTAGGTTTCCACGAGTCTGGTCATCACGGATATAGCCTCGCGGGCTGTTTTGGAGCGCTGCAGCGCGATATAGATCAGCGAACCGTAATCAAGGATTCCCGTCGTGTCCACCATTTCTTCTCTTCCTCCGAAAGTGGTTTCTCCGATAGTCACCTGATATTCGTTGATGTTTCCTATCACATTGTAGGTCTCTGCCGCCTGTGGTATCTGTCCGTGATATTCCTTTGTATCCCAGTCGTAGATTTGCAGCATCTCCCCTTTGGCGTGTTTGCCGGCGGGGTAATGGCATAGTCCCAGGAACATGCCGTAGTCGTCGGCGCTATAGGTACACATCACCGAACCGTCGGCACTTGCCTTCTTTCCCACTATGAAATTGGTGCAGGCCAGAGCGTTGATCACGCCTGTACATAACAGTAATGATAAAAACAGTTTTCTCATGATATTGACTCTTCAAAAAAATTATTGTTATTTGAATTCCTTTCAACAAGCCTTGAAACTCATGTCGAGTCCCTTCACCGAGTGTGTGAGAGCTCCCACAGAGATGAAATCGACGCCACATTCCGCATAGTCGCGTATAGTGTCGAACGTTATTCCTCCGCTAGACTCAGTTTCATAGCGTCCGCCAATGAGTTCCACGGCCTTCTTAGTGTCTGCCACAGAGAAGTTGTCGAGCATTATGCGATTTACTCCTCCATGTGTGAGCACCTGGTTAAGCTCATCGAAGTTTCTCACTTCCAGCTCAATCTTCAGGTCGAGGTTTTTCTCTTTCAGATATGCATGACAGCGGTCGATGGCGTTTGTTATACCTCCAGCGAAGTCCACGTGGTTGTCTTTGAGCAGTATCATGTCGAAGAGACCTATTCTGTGGTTCATTCCTCCACCTATCTTCACTGCCTGCTTTTCGAGCATACGCATTCCAGGTGTCGTCTTGCGTGTATCGAGCACGTGTGTCTTTGTGCCTTTCAGCTTCTCCACGTATTTGTGTGTCATCGTGGCGATGCCGCTCATTCTCTGCATGATGTTGAGCATGAGCCGCTCTGTCTGTAGCAGCGAGCGCACCTTTCCTGTCACTACCATTGCGATGTCGCCTTTTTTCACTTCGGCTCCATCACCTATCAACACCTCCACTTTCATGGTGTTGTCAAATCTGTCAAACACTTTTTTTGCCACCTCTACTCCGGCCAGTATGCCGTCTTCTTTGATGAGGAGGTGTGATTTGCCCATTGCGTCTTCTGGTATGCAGCATAGCGTGGTGTGGTCACCGTCGCCGATGTCTTCCGCGAAAGCCAGGTCGATGAGCTTGTCTTCCAATTCTTCTACTGTGTACATTATGTTTTGTTGTTAATTATTAAAGTTGACGGGTTGAACTTCTCCTAACCTTATTTAAATAAGGTCAGGAACAGGTCTTGTTTTCCTACAGATACACTCCCACTCCGATGCGCAGTCCCACTTTCGAATAGTCTGAGTGGTTCTTTATCGACTGGTCGTAATATACTGACGGTTCTATCGTTACGCTCTTTCCGAGGAAGAATGCGTATCCGAGCTCCAGTCCCGGCATGATGTCGTTGTATCCGCTTCCGCCATGCACGAGACGGGCGTTGAGGCCCATATACAGTCCGTTCTGTATTATGTAGTAACGGCCCCCCACTCCGACAGCGAACTTGTCATCCACGTCTTCGTCGTGGCTGTAGCCTGCCATGACCAGTGCCATCCAGTTGTCTGCCACCAGATATCCGCCCTTTGCCTCCACTCCGAGGCTAAGCTTCTCTGCTCCGCTGTAGCTCAGATTGATTCCTGTCAGTGAGCCGTTGCAATAGTATTTTCCTTGTTCAAACTGTGCGCTTGCCGTCATGGTCATCAGGAATCCTATCGCCAGCAATAAAATTTTCTTCATAATTTATGTTTCTGTTTAATTCGTAATCCGCCTTCGGTGCTCATTTTGCCGCTGGCTTGTGTTTATCTCTGCAAAAATACTCATTTTATCTGAACCTGCAAGGGTATAATCGAAATAAGTAATGGTAAAAAAACCGAGGAGCGGCAATTCTGCCTTTTCCCCGGTGTTTTCTTGTTTCCACATCCTTTCTGTGGTGTGTGTGTTTGGCCTGTTTCTGAATTTCCCACAAATGGTCTTGCCCGTCCGTTTTCTCATTCAGACCGCTTGTCACGCATTGTGTTTTGCCTTGAGTTTTGCCACGTATGCGTCGATTACCGCCACTGCCGTAACGTTCACTATGTCGCGCACGGAGCTTTCAAAGTCGGTGAAGTGTATCGGCTTGTTGAGTCCCATCTGTATCGGACCGATTATCTCGGCATCGGTGTTCAGTCCCTGGAGCAGTTTGTATGCTCCGTTGGCGCTGCTCAGATTTGGGAACACGAGTGTGTTCACGTCTTTGCCCTTGAGGCGTGAGAACGGGAATTTGGAATCTCGCAGTTCTCTGTTGAGGGCGAAGTTTATCTGCATTTCTCCGTCGATGGCCAGCTCCGGGAATTGCTTCTGCATGGCAGCCACCGTCTCGTGCACCTGCAGCGGACTTCCGCAGTCGTCTGTTCCGAAGTTGGAGTAGCTTATCATGGCTATGTTCGGCTCTTCGTTGAAGAAGCGCACTGTGGCAGCGCTCAGTTTCGCCACGTCCATGAGCGTGTCTTTGTCGGGATGACGGTTGATGAGCGTGTCAGAGATGTAATACACTCCTTTACTTGTGTTCAGGATGTGCATCGTGGCGAAGTGTGAGTAGCCCGGCTGTATGCCCACCACTTCTTTTGCCACTTTTATGGTGTTTGAGTATTTTGTGTAGAGTCCTGTTATGAAGGCGTCGGCGTCGCCAGTCTCCACCATCATCATTCCGAAGTAGTTGCGCTCGAACATCTTGTCGTTTGCCCCGTCGAGCGTGTAGCCTTCTCTCTGTCGTTTCTCTGCCAGGATGTGGGCATAGCGTTCGCGACGCTCCGCCTCTCTGTCGTGGCGAAGGTTCACTATTTCCACTCCGTCGAGGCTCAGGTCGAGTTCTTTTGCGAGTTTCTTTATGCGTTCGTCGTTGCCGAGCAGTATCGGCTGGCAGATGCCTTCTGCCTTTGCCTGCACTGCCGCCTTGAGCATCGTGGGGTGCAGTCCCTCGGCGAAGACCACTCTCTGCGGGTGTTTGCGTGCGGTATCGTATAGTTTCTGGGTGAGCTTTGTCTCTTGTCCGAGCATCTCGCGCAGCTTGTTCTTGTATGCCGCCCAGTCGGTGATTGTCGTCCTTGCCACTCCACTGTCGATTGCCGCCTTTGCCACTGCTGCCGATACTTCTGTGATGAGTCGCGGGTCAACGGGTTTTGGGATAAAGTAGAGAGGTCCGAAGGTGAGGTTGTTCACGTGGTACACATCGTTCACCACGTCGGGCACCGGTTGTTTCGCCAGATCTGCGATGGCGTGTACTGCCGCCAGCTTCATCTCCTCGTTGATTGCCGTTGCGTTCACGTCGAGTGCTCCACGGAAGATGTATGGGAATCCTATCACGTTGTTTATCTGGTTAGGGTAGTCGGAGCGTCCTGTGCTCATGAGCACGTCGGGACGGCTTGCCATGGCGTCTTCGTATGATATTTCGGGCACGGGGTTTGCAAGTGCGAATACGATTGGCTGTTCTGCCATTGAGCGTATCATGTCTTGCGTGAGCACGTTGCCTTTTGAGAGTCCCACAAACACGTCGGCTCCTTTTATCGCCTCTTCGAGGGTGTGCACGTCACGCCTGTCGGTGGCAAAAAGCTTCTTCTGTTCGGTCAGGTTTTCCCTGTCGCTGGTTATCACTCCCTTGGAGTCGAGCATCAGTATGTTTTCTGTCTTGGCTCCGAGTGCCACATACATCTTTGTGCATGATATGGCTGCGGCTCCGGCTCCGTTCACCACGATCTTGACCTTGGCAATGTCTTTGCCGTTCACTTCGAGTGCGTTTTTGAGTCCTGCCGCCGATATTATCGCCGTGCCGTGCTGGTCGTCGTGCATCACCGGTATGTCGAGTGTGCGTTTCAGCCTCTCTTCTATGTAGAAGCATTGCGGTGCCTTGATGTCTTCCAGGTTTATTCCGCCGAAGGTGGGCGCTATGCGCTCCACGGTCTCGCAGAATTTCTCCGGGTCTTTCTCAGCTATCTCGATGTCGAACACGTCGATGCCACCATATATCTTGAAGAGCAGTCCCTTGCCCTCCATCACAGGTTTTCCGCTCATTGCCCCGATGTCTCCAAGTCCGAGCACTGCTGTGCCGTTGCTGATCACGGCTACGAGGTTTCCTTTGTCGGTATATTTGTAAGCATCGTCGGGCTTCTGCTGTATTTCCAGACACGGGAACGCCACACCGGGCGAATATGCCAGACTCAGGTCGGTCTGGGTGCTGTAAGCCTTGGTAGGCTTGACTTCGATTTTTCCTGGGCGCATTCCCTCATGATAGGCCAGCGCTGCTTCTTTTGTGATTTTTACCATAAGAAATTTAAGAATTAATTGTTTGTGTCATTATCACTCGAATTGACAAGCCAGCGAGGATATTTCCCCACAATCCGCCATTGCCGGATGTCCGTTCGTCCAATTGACGAGTTTTTGCAAAATTACTAAAAAACTTGGGCGCACGAAGAAAAATAACAAATATTTTATTATCTTTACCCGTTGGCGGAATTAATTTAAGTTGATAAATATGAGTAAAAAGTTGTACATATCGC
Source organism: Prevotella pectinovora (assembly GCF_041323955.1). Taxonomy (NCBI): domain Bacteria; kingdom Pseudomonadati; phylum Bacteroidota; class Bacteroidia; order Bacteroidales; family Prevotellaceae; genus Prevotella; species Prevotella pectinovora. The sequence goes on along the minus strand of NZ_JBGLIV010000001.1, from coordinate 855,935 downwards.
TGATTTTTAGTAACTTAGTGGTGCTCAAAACATTAAGTTCAAACCATCGTATGTACAACCTTTATACAAAATTCGTCAAAATACTTGAGATATGCAAGCAATTCTCTGAAAATCTCGTCAATGAATCGGGTAATGTTCCACGTCGTGGTCCTGTTCCCAAGTTTTCGGATTTGGAAGTGGTGGCGCTATCCTTGACGGCAGAGACCGAGAGCATTGATAGTGAGAAGTGGTTGTTCGACTATAAATTGCAAGAATACAAGGACAACATTCCCAATCTCATATCAAGGAGACAGTTCAATGACCGCAGGAAGAAAACGGCAGGCCTGTGTGAGGAACTGCGCAAGAGGATTGCCATGGAAATGGATGGCGGAGAGGAACAATTCTTTGTTGACTCCAAGCCGATAAAGGTTTGTAGGGTTGCAAGAGGAAAACGTTGCAAGATGGGACGTACCGGAAATTTCTCGCAAGCTCCCGACTTCGGCTTCTGTGCTTCGCAGAATACGTATTATTTTGGTTATAAGTTACACGCTCTCTGTGGGTTAAGTGGAGTTATCCATTCCTATGATCTGTCAAAGGCAAGTGTGGCTGACCTCCATTATATGAAGGATGTAAAACATACTTATCACGACTGTAGCATCTATGGTGACAAAGGGTATATTGGAGCTGACGTACAGCTTGACTTGTTCGAAACCGCACACATAAGACTGGAGTGTCCGTATCGGCTCAACCAAAAGGACTGGAAACCGACATTCATCCCGTTTGCAAAGGCAAGAAAGAGGATTGAGACAATATTCTCACAACTTACAGACCAGTTTCTGGTCATCAGGAACTACGCGAAAATAACGAATGGTTTGTTTGCCAGAATCATTGGCAAAATTAGTGCACTTACCATTCTGCAATACGTAAACTTCATTAACGACAAGCCCATTGGCAGAATTAAGTATGCACTAAATTAATTCCGCCAACAGGTTATCTTTGTAAAATCAAAACGCAATGAAGGAAATGCAAACAGACCACAACAACATATCTGAACATCGCCAGGAGCTGAAGCTCAGGATTCTGCGCACGGCAATGCCGCTCTTCAAACAGAGGGGCATAAAGGCAGTGAAGATGGACGACATCGCAGCGGCGCTGTCGATATCGAAGCGCACTCTATATGAGGTGTACGACAAGAAGGAGGACCTGCTGCTTGCGGGTGCGCGGCACGATCATGAAGAGCTTTTAAGGCATATCCAGGAATATGCGCTGACGGCGGAAAACGAAATCGACATCGTGGTGACGTTCTTCAAGCTTAAATTCGCTGACCTCGACAACCTCTCCCCTCTCTTCCTCACTGAACTTGAGAGATACGACAAGGTGACGGCATATCTGCGGTCGCGCCACGAGGAACAGCAGAGGGAGTCGCTGCTTTTCGTGAAGCGCTGCATAGAGAACGGATATTTCGTGCCTGAGCTGAACTACGAAATCCTGCAGGACATCTGCGACTCAATGATGGACGCGAGCTTCAAGAAGGCTCTCTACGAAAAATATTCGCTGAGCGACATCTTCTGCAACTTCTTCATAGTGTTGCTGCGCGGCTTCTGCACCGAGAAGGGCATCCTGCTTCTTGACCAGTATCTCAAGAAGACTGAAGATTGACACCGGCGGCCCTCAAAACCATCAACAAGCCACTCTCTTATCGCTTAAACCCAAATCGCTTTCTATGTTAATATCCAAATGTTTTGACCATTATTTTCAATTTATGCTGAGATTTTATATTCAGGGGTGAATGTTTGGCGATTTCTGACCATGGCTGTGACCAAATGTACAAGTTTGTTCTTGACATTGTTCAGTGCAACCTGCTTCTTCTTTCCTCGTTCTACGAGGCGCATGTAGTACCTCGCCATAATGGGATTGAAGTTGACGGCAGCTAGTGCCGCTTGCGTCAGCATGGCCTTTATCTGGCGGTTAGCCATATAATGTACATGCGGATCGGAATGCACACTGGTTCCCGAATCTTTGCCAAATGGAGCTAGGCCGTAATAGCAGGCAATCTTGCGTGAGTCGTAGTTGAAACGCCGGAAGTTGTCGGTGTACACCATCAGGCACACAGCGTTCTGCGTTCCTATGCCAGGCACCGAGGTCACGATGGTGAACACCTCGGTGAGTTCCTCGTCCGACTTGATGAGATCGGCAATGCGCTTATCTATCTTCTCTATCTCCTTATTGAGTTCAGAGACGATGTGCCGTCCGCTCTGCGAAATCATTGTCTTGACTGGCGACTTCTCCATAGTGAGTCGCTTTTCGCCTCTACGCACCTGGAAACTGCATCTGTGTCTTACGATCATCTGACGGTATAGGAACAGCTCACGCAGTTGTGTAAGCGACTCGCTAAGAGGCTCGTACATAACGGCTTTATCGTAATTCCTCATGGCGTATTCTGCAATCATCGAGGCGTCAGCACGGTCAGACTTCAATCGTCTAAGACCAGATGCGTCTTTGATGCTCTTTGCGTTCTCAAGCCACATGTCGTAGCCTTTACCGTAGAGGAAGTTGCACAGTCCCTTGCTGTAGTCGCCCGTGTTCTCGCCACAGAAGAGCCACAAGGACGAGTCGATACCGCAGGAATTCTGCTCAACCCACTTGACCAACTGCCTATAGCCAGACACGGTTGTCTTGAACTCGTTGAACACTCTAGCAGCGGTTTCTGCCAGTCCGTCTGCAAAAAGGATAGCCACATCAACTTTTTCTTTCGAAAAATCAACTCCGATAAATAAATTCTTCATAACTTTGTACGAGTTATATTGTGTAGAATTGGTCAATAGTTGTATGGACTAACACTCTAACAAGGCTCAGAGCCGATAACTTTCTATCTGGTCTTTGCAACTATGTCGATGAGGACCTAAACGATTTATAGCTTTACGGCTGGGTCATTAGCTGGTTTACCTCTTCGACAGACCGATTCTACCTTTTTACAACAAAGGTACGAAACTGTCTTTAGCAATCATAGTTTTACCTTGATTATTTTGGAGTTTATGCGACTTCGTCGCAATCTTCTGCAAACTTAGAGGTCATTAGGGCTTGCTTGGATTTTGTGTTTTTATAAGAGTGGATTTTGTTTGGCTTTTAACCCAAATCGCTTTCTATGTTAATATCCAAATGTTTTGACCATTATTTTCAATTTATGCTGAGATTTTATATTCAGGGGTGAATGTTTGGCGATTTCTGACCATGGCTGTGACCAAATGTACAAGTTTGTTCTTGACATTGTTCAGTGCAACCTGCTTCTTCTTTCCTCGTTCTACGAGGCGCATGTAGTACCTCGCCATAATGGGATTGAAGTTGACGGCAGCTAGTGCCGCTTGCGTCAGCATGGCCTTTATCTGGCGGTTAGCCATATAATGTACATGCGGATCGGAATGCACACTGGTTCCCGAATCTTTGCCAAATGGAGCTAGGCCGTAATAGCAGGCAATCTTGCGTGAGTCGTAGTTGAAACGCCGGAAGTTGTCGGTGTACACCATCAGGCACACAGCGTTCTGCGTTCCTATGCCAGGCACCGAGGTCACGATGGTGAACACCTCGGTGAGTTCCTCGTCCGACTTGATGAGATCGGCAATGCGCTTATCTATCTTCTCTATCTCCTTATTGAGTTCAGAGACGATGTGCCGTCCGCTCTGCGAAATCATTGTCTTGACTGGCGACTTCTCCATAGTGAGTCGCTTTTCGCCTCTACGCACCTGGAAACTGCATCTGTGTCTTACGATCATCTGACGGTATAGGAACAGCTCACGCAGTTGTGTAAGCGACTCGCTAAGAGGCTCGTACATAACGGCTTTATCGTAATTCCTCATGGCGTATTCTGCAATCATCGAGGCGTCAGCACGGTCAGACTTCAATCGTCTAAGACCAGATGCGTCTTTGATGCTCTTTGCGTTCTCAAGCCACATGTCGTAGCCTTTACCGTAGAGGAAGTTGCACAGTCCCTTGCTGTAGTCGCCCGTGTTCTCGCCACAGAAGAGCCACAAGGACGAGTCGATACCGCAGGAATTCTGCTCAACCCACTTGACCAACTGCCTATAGCCAGACACGGTTGTCTTGAACTCGTTGAACACTCTAGCAGCGGTTTCTGCCAGTCCGTCTGCAAAAAGGATAGCCACATCAACTTTTTCTTTCGAAAAATCAACTCCGATAAATAAATTCTTCATAACTTTGTACGAGTTATATTGTGTAGAATTGGTCAATAGTTGTATGGACTAACACTCTAACAAGGCTCAGAGCCGATAACTTTCTATCTGGTCTTTGCAACTATGTCGATGAGGACCTAAACGATTTATAGCTTTACGGCTGGGTCATTAGCTGGTTTACCTCTTCGACAGACCGATTCTACCTTTTTACAACAAAGGTACGAAACTGTCTTTAGCAATCATAGTTTTACCTTGATTATTTTGGAGTTTATGCGACTTCGTCGCAATCTTCTGCAAACTTAGAGGTCATTAGGGCTTGCATGGATTTTGTTTTTTAGAAGAGTGGATTTTGTTTGGCTTTTAATGAGTAATAGCGGGCTATTGCGAATTAAAAACGAGCAAAAGACGCCTTATAAAAAGCAAAAGACTTCAAGCAGTTATGAAATACCATATTAAACGGCCTAATGACCGTTTTGGGTTAAAGGCAAAAGGGAGGAATCACCATCGCCACATTCTTCCAGTTGGCAAGAGATTTTGCAAATGTGAACCTCAAGGAGAGGGCAAGGGAAAGAGGGAAAAGGGAGGAAGAAAGTCTCAAAAGTCTCAAAAGTCTCAAAGTCTCAAAGTCTCATATAAGCGATAATAAATGTAATAAAAAAGATAATACATTGATATATAATAACTTATATAAAATACCGAATTCCACGTGAGACTTTGAGACTTTGAGACTTTTGAGACTTTCTTGTAAAGACTTTTCCAACGGCTATACATTCTCCGACAAGCAGACTACGGCAAACTTAACAACTCTGTTCTTGTAAATCCTGCAAATATTATGACATGAGACATGGCAAACACGTACCTCAAGGAGATGGCAAGAGAGAGGGAAAAGAGAGGAAAGTGTCTCAAGTGTCTCACTGTCTCACTGTCTCATAAAATGAATAATAAATGTAATAAAAAAGATAATATATTGATATATAATAACTTATATAAAACCATCAATTCCACATGAGACTGTGAGACAGTGAGACACTTGAGACACTTTTGTAAAGACTTTTCTAACAGCTATACATTCTCCGACAAGCAGACTACGGCAAGCTTAACAACTCTGTTCCTGTAAATCATGCAAATACTATGACATGAGGCATGGCAAATGTAGACCTTAAGGAGATGGCAAGAGAGAGGAAAAGAGAGGGCATTTTTTCCAAAATTCCCATTTTCCCATTTTCCCATCTTCCCATATAACGAAAAATAAATGTAATAAAAAAGATAATATATTGATATATAATAACTTATATGAAAACACCATTTCCCGTTGGGAAAATGGGAAAATGGGAAAATGGGAAAAATGTTGAGCAGCAATGCATGAAACCGACGGACGCGGGCAAACGCGTACTGAAGAGACAGAAACCAATGGTTTACGGTCAGCAAAACACCCACATAGGCATGAAGACCCACAGGGTTATAATCGAGGAACAACGCAAAGTGACGGTGAAAAAACAACTTGTTACTGATGACAAATACACCGCATTTTTTTGCCATTTCTCTTCATTGCATACAAATATTTTGTCAAAACCGACTTTTTCCATAACTTTGCACCTGTTTTCGCCCACCTGCGGCAATACACCGGAAACGGCAACATCTCAGCAAACTTGCCTTCTGGCAGACCGACAAGGCACGCGAGACACGAATCAAGACAAATGATGTTATAGACAATATATGATATTCTTTATCAACGACAACATACGCAACGCACGGACAAATAAAACAAGGACACACGCCACAGGGCGCCCTGCCCTGTTACTTGCCCTGCTCATGATGGTCTGCGCCACAATGACGGCGGCAGCGCAGACCGTGACCGCCGACTCGCTTATCGCAAGGCAGATGAGGGAACATGGAGTGGAATTCTCCAACGACAACTCCGTGACGCTGCTTATGAGCGGACAGGAGAAATTCGACGACATGTTCAAAGCCATCCGCCAGGCAAGAAGCAGCGTACACCTGGAATACTTCAACTTCCGCAACGACTCCATAGCCTCGCTGCTCTTCGACATCCTCGCAGAGAAAGCCAGCCAGGGAGTGGAAGTAAGGGCGCTGTTCGACGGATTCGGAAACGACTCCAACAACCAGCCGCTTAAGAAAAGACATCTCGAGAAACTGCGCCAGAGGGGAGTCGACATCCACGAATTCGACCCGCTCCGCTTTCCGTGGGTAAACCACGTGTTCCACAGAGACCACCGCAAGATCGTGGTAATCGACGGAAAAGTGGCATACACCGGAGGAATGAACGTGGCAGACTACTACATCAAGGGCACCGACGTGGTGGGGAAATGGCGAGACATGCACTGCCGTATAGAGGGCGAAGAAGTGAACACGCTGCAGAAGATATTCGTGAGGATGTGGAAAAAAGTGACGGGAGAACAGATAGCCGGGGCGAAATACTACCGCGGCACCAGAAACGCCGACTACATCAGCGGACTGAAGCCCGACGCCACACCGACACAGGGCCGCAAGATGGTGGGGATAATAAACCGCGAACCCAGGACGACGAACAGGATAATACGACAGTTCTACACCGACGCCATAAATGATGCGCAAGACAGCATAAAGCTCGTGAACCCGTATCTCACGCTGAACCGCACACTGAAAAAGGCCCTCAGACGGGCGGTGAAAAGAGGAGTGAAGGTGGAGATAATGGTTTCGTCGCACAGCGACATACCGCTCACACCAGACTGCGTGTTCTACAACGTGCACAAACTGATGAAACACGGAGTGGACGTGTGGATATACGAAGACGGATTCCACCACACCAAGATAATAATGGTGGACGGGAAATTCTGCACCGTGGGCAGCGCCAACCTCAACGCCCGGAGCCTCAACTTCGACTACGAGGAAAACGCCGTGATAATCGACCCGCACACCACACGCCAGCTCAACGACATGTTCGAGGCAGACAAGCTCTCGTCGTTCAAGCTCACCCCCGAAAGCTGGAACAGATGGAGAACGCCCTGGAAGAAATTCGTAGGATGGGTGGCACATCTGCTCACACCTTTCCTATAGCAAACACCATCATCAAGGAAATACCCCGTCAAATCCACAAATGAAAAAGAAATTCGAAATAAACGTGCCGGGAGGAGCGACCACAGTATTGCTCCACACCTGCTGCGCACCATGCTCAAGCGCCATCATAGAATGTCTGATGAAGAATGGCGTTACACCAGTGATATACTATTCAAACCCGAACATCTACCCGCTTGAAGAATATCTCATCAGAAAAAACGAATGCACCAGATACGCCGACTCGCTCGGACTTACAATCATCGACGACGACTACTGCCACGACGAATGGCTGGCACACGTGAAAGGACTGGAAAACGAACCTGAGAGAGGCAGGCGATGCAGGCGATGCTTCGAGATGAGACTCAGACGCACCGCCCGCTACGCCCACGAAAACGGCATCTCTGTGGTGACCACCACACTCGCCTCGTCGAGATGGAAAAGCCTGGAACAGATAAACGCCGCCGGACAATGGGCTGTTGAACCATACGACGACGTGGCATGGTGGGAACAGAACTGGCGCAAAGGAGGACTGAGCGAAAGGAGGCTGGAGATAATAAAACAGTATGGCTTCTACAACCAGCAATACTGCGGATGCGAATTCAGCATGACACACGACAAGGACAAAGAACAAGCCACACAACAGCCATCGGGAAACTGACACACACCATATTGGCATATTTTTTGCTTTTAGAGAAGTAAACGGACAGACAAAGGAATATCCATGCCTGACCGCAAACCAAATGAACAAAACATGACAAACAAGTTTTCAGACGAAGTACTCGAAGTGCTCACATTCAGCAAAGAAGAAGCCGCACGGCTGGCATGTCCAAATGTCATGCCCGAACACCTGCTGCTCGCCATACTGCGCCACAAAAGCGGAGCAGCATGCAGCATGATGCAAAGCATGAACGTGGACCTGAAAGACATGAAGCAGCAGCTGGAGCAGAACGTGGCGGCAGGAAACAACGACCATTCCACCAGCGACAGCATAGAGCTGAGCGAGCAGGCAAGCAACATACTGAAGCTTGCGATACTGCAGGCACGACTCATGGCAACGGAAACCGTGAGCGAGATGCACCTGCTGCTCGCCATACTGCACGACCCCAGAAACAACGGGGCAAAAAACATACTGGAAGAAAGAAAAATCACCTACGACCAAGTTATGGAATACTCAAAGAAACAGGCTGACAACATAACGAAAAACGGCATCGGAATGCAGGAGGAAGAAGAAGAAGACTTCATCGGCAGAACCGGAAGCCAGAACCGGAAACAGGGCGGAGGCTCAACAGCCACCGACACCAAGACCGGCGGTGACACGCCAATACTCGACAACTTCGGCACCGACCTCACACTGGCTGCCGAAGAAGGAAAACTCGACCCCATTGTGGGCAGAGAGAACGAGATAAACAGAGTGTGCGAAATACTTTGCCGCAGAAAGAAAAACAACCCGATACTCATCGGCGAACCAGGAGTGGGAAAAAGCGCCATAGTGGAAGGACTCGCCACGCTCATCGCCAAGAAACACACTTCGCCGGTGCTGTTCAACAAAAGAGTAATGACACTCGACCTGGGAGCACTCGTGGCAGGAACAAAATACCGCGGACAGTTTGAAGAAAGAGTGAAGGCACTGGTAAAGGAAATAGAAAACCACCCCAACATAATTGTGTTCATCGACGAAATCCACACACTCGTGGGTGCAGGGTCGGCACCAGGCACCATGGACGCTGCAAACATGCTCAAACCGGCATTGGCAAGAGGCACCATACAGTGCATCGGAGCCACCACACTCGACGAATACCGCAAGTCGATAGAAAAAGACGGTGCACTGGAGAGGAGATTCCAGAAGGTGATAGTGGAACAGACCACACCAGAGGAAACCATCGACATCCTCACAAACATAAAGGAAAGATACGAACACTACCACGCCGTGAGATACTCCGACGAGGCAATAAAGGCATGCGTGGCATACACTGACAGATACGTCACCGAAAGACAGTTCCCCGACAAGGCGATCGACGCACTCGACGAGGCAGGAGCCAAGGCACACCTGCAGAACGCACAAGTGCCGCCGGAAATCACAGAAACGGAAAAGGAAATAGCCGAAGTGGCGAGAAAGAAACAAAACGCAGTGAGAAACCAGAACTTCGAACTGGCGGCAAGCTTCCGCGACAAGCAGACGGAGCTGCAGCAGAAAATGAAGGAACTGGAACAGAAATACAAAGAAGGAAACTTCAACAACGTAGTCGACGTGACAGAAGACGACGTGGCGAGAGTGGTGTCGGTGATGGCAGGAATACCAGCCGAGAGAATCACCGAGACTGAGAGCGCACGCCTGCGCAATATGGGCGAAACGCTCAAAGGCGACGTGGTGGCACAAGACAGGGCGATAGAAAAGGTGGTGAAAGCCATCCAGCGCAACAGGATCGGACTGAGAGACCCCAACCACCCCATCGGAGCTTTCATGTTCCTCGGACCAACCGGAGTGGGAAAGACATATCTGGCAAAGAAACTTGCAGAAAACATCTTCGGCTCTGCCGACGCGCTGATACGCATCGACATGAGCGAATACAGCGAGAGCTTCAACACATCACGCCTCGTGGGAGCACCTCCAGGATACGTGGGCTACGACGAAGGAGGACAACTCACGGAGAGAGTGCGCCGACGCCCCTACTCCATCGTGCTGCTCGACGAAATCGAGAAAGCACACGGCAACGTGTTCAACATGCTGCTGCAGGTGCTGGATGAAGGAAGGCTTACCGACGGCAACGGAAGGCTCGTTGACTTCAGAAACACCATTATAATAATGACCAGCAATGCCGGAACACGACAGCTCAAAGAGTTCGGACACGGAGTGGGATTCAATGCAGGACGCCTATCTGCCGACATGCAGGAGAAAGACAAAGAATACGCACGCAGCATCATACAGAAGAGCCTCAGCAAGCAGTTCAGTCCCGAATTCCTCAACAGGCTCGACGAGATAATAACCTTCGACCAGCTCGATCTGGAAGCGATAAAGAAAATCATCGACATAGAACTCAGGTCGCTCACCCGTAGACTCACAGCTATGGGCTACGAAATATCCATCACCGACAAGGCGAAAGAACTCGTGGCAGAAAAAGGCTACGACGTGCAGTTCGGAGCAAGACCGCTCAAGAGAGCAATACAGACATACATCGAAGACGGGATATGCCAGATGATACTCAACGACGAGCTGAAACCAGGCACCACAATCGACATCGGAAAGGACCCTGACAAAGAAGAACTCACGTTCCAGATAAATTCCGAAAAGAATTAGGAGATTCCAAAAAAGATTGCTATCTTTGCAAAACGCAAGAAAAGAAAACAAAACATACTTTATATCACACACATTCTTATGTACAGAACAAACACGTGCGGAGAGCTGAGACTCTCCGATGCAGGAAAAAAGGTGACGCTCGCCGGATGGGTGCAGCGAAGCCGCAAGATGGGAGGAATGACATTCGTAGACCTGCGCGACAGATACGGCATCACACAGCTGGTCTTCAACGAAGAAGCTGACGCCGAGCTTTGCGCCCTCGCCAACAAACTCGGACGCGAGTACTGCATCCAGGTGGAAGGAACAGTGAACGAGAGACAGAGCAAAAACAACAAGATACCTACAGGCGACATCGAAATCATAGCCGACAAGCTCAACATCCTAAGCCAGAGCGCAACACCGCCGTTCACAATCGAGGACAAAACCGACGGTGGAGACGACATCAGAATGAAATACCGCTATCTCGACCTCAGAAGACCATGCGTGCGCCACAACCTCGAACTGCGCCACCGCATGACCATACTCATAAGAAACTTCCTCGACAGCAAGGACTTCATCGAAGTGGAAACCCCTATACTCATCGGAAGCACACCTGAGGGAGCACGCGACTTCGTCGTGCCCTCGAGAATGAACCCAGGACAGTTCTACGCCCTGCCACAGAGCCCGCAGACACTGAAGCAGCTGCTCATGGTGAGCGGATTCGACAGATACTTCCAGATAGCGAAATGCTTCCGCGACGAAGACCTCAGAGCCGACAGACAGCCCGAATTCACACAGATAGACTGCGAGATGTCGTTCGTAGACCAAGACGATGTAATCGACCTCTTCGAGGATATGGCACGCCACATCTTTAAAGAAGTGCGCGGAGTGGAACTGCCGGCAAAGCTGCAGCAGATGACATGGCACGAAGCAATGAGACGCTTCGGAAGCGACAAGCCTGACCTCAGATTCGGAATGGAATTCGTGGAACTGATGGACGAGCTGAAAGGCACAGGAGAGTTCGCCGTGTTCAACGACGCTGAATACATCGGAGGAATATGCGCGCCAGGATGTGCAAGCTACACACGCAAACAGCTCGACCAGCTCGCCGACTTCGTGAAGAAACCACAAGTGGGAGCAAAGGGACTGGTATGGATAAAGGTGAACGAAGACGGAACAACAAAGAGCAGCATCGACAAGTTCTATACACCAGAAGTGTTCGCCAAAGTGGTGGAGAAAGCAGAAGCAAAGCCAGGCGACCTCATACTCATCCTCAGCGGTGACAAGGCAAACAAGACGAGAACACAGCTGTGCAGCCTACGACTCGAAATGGCAGACAGACTCGGACTGAAAGACAAAAACAAGTTCGAATGCCTCTGGATTGTCGACTTCCCACTCTTCGAATGGAGCGACGAGGAGCAGAGACTCATGGCTACGCACCATCCGTTCACAATGCCAAACCCTGACGACATACCACTGCTCGACGAGCATCCGGAGAGAGTGAGGGCAAAAGCATACGACTTCGTGTGCAACGGAATCGAAGTGGGAGGAGGAAGCCTCCGTATCCACGACGGACAGCTACAGGAGAAAATGTTCAAAATCTTGGGCTTCACACCCGAAAGGGCAATGGCACAGTTCGGATTCCTCATCAACGCATTCAAATACGGAGCACCACCTCACGCAGGACTCGCTTTCGGACTCGACCGATTCGTGTCAATCATGGCTGGACTCGACTCTATACGCGACTGCATAGCATTCCCGAAGAACAACAGCGGACGAGACGTAATGCTCGAAGCACCGTCGGAGCTGGATGACAAACAGTTGAAGGAATTACAGATTTCTGTTGATGTAAATCAAGAAAACGCCGAATAGAGCCTACATAATGTAACTTTATCACCAAATAATGAAACAAAAGCAAAATAATGTAATAAAAAAACATTATATTTGCATCAGCTATTTATAAAGTAATGAGTCACAAAGACTTGTCAGGGATTTAAATTTTATCATTATGACAGAAAGAAAAGTTACAGAGAAGAAGGTTGCTGCAAAGCCAACAGCTAAGAAAACAACAAGAAGAACAGCCACCAAGAAGGTTGCTTCAACATTCATGATCGATGCAATGAGCGTAGGTTTCAAGGCTGGTGACGTTTATCAGACGCTGAAAGACGCTGAGAACGCACTGAGTGTGGAAGAAATCGCAAAGGCAGCAAATATCACGACAGAGGAAACTCTGCTCGGAATGGGATGGCTGCTCAAAGAAGGCAAGATCAAAGGAGAGGACAACAAATTTCTCTTGGCATAAGAAACTGCTCCGAAAGGAGAAAACCGTCAAGGGCAAAAATAAGACGAACAGAAGGGCTGGCGATATTGTAACATATCTCCAGTCCTTTTTTTACGATGATATGAGCTACGAACAGGAAATAAAAGAACTTCTATTCGAAGCAGGCAAAGAAGGATTGTCTGCAAAGAAAATCGCACGCCATATCTTCAACAAACACAACGGACTATTTGAAACTACTCCATACGACGAGGTTTATAAGGCTGTGCAATACTGCATAGCCAAAAACAACAAATCCGCAAAGCCGTTCATAGAAAAGGCTGAACGATGGGGCTACTACAAACTCACCGAAAAATCAAGCCACGACACCCAGCTGCTGCTGCAATTCAAAGAAGGATACAACGAAGAACAAGAGGCAGAGAACGGGAAAGACGACCATGTATGCGAAGACCTCTCACTATCACTATTTTGAGTCAGAAATCTAAATTTCAAACAAATCAAACTATAAAAAACTATAATACAACTATGAGAAGACAATATTTCCTAGGCATAGATCTTGGCAGCTCATCAGTAAAAGCATCGCTAGTAGACGCTGAAACAGGAAAATGCGCCGCCACGACTTTTTATCCGGAACATGAAGCACCAATCATCGCAGTGAAGAGCGGATGGGCAGAACAAGACACCGACATGTGGTGGGAAAACTGCAAACTATGCATCAAGAAAGTAAAGGAGATGGCAAATGCCAGCGCCGAAGACATAAAGGCTATCGGCATCTCGTATCAGATGCACGGACTGGTGTGTGTAGACAAAGACATGAAGGCGCTTCGACCGGCCATAATATGGTGTGACTCAAGGGCTGTGCCATACGGCGAGAGGGCTTTCAACGACCTCGGAGCCGACAGATGTCTGGGGCATCTGCTCAACTCTCCAGGCAATTTCACCGCAGCAAAACTGGCATGGGTGAAGGAGAACGAACCGGAACTATTCTCCAAAATATACAAATTCATGCTGCCTGGCGACTTCATAGCCATGAAACTGAGCGGAACGATAAACACCACGACAAGCGGACTGAGCGAAGGAATACTATGGGACTTCAAAGAAAGGAAGACCGCAGACTTCGTGCTCGACTACTACGGAATAGACCGCAAACTGGTGGCTGACATAGTGCCTACATTCAGCGTACAATGCGAAGTGTCGGCAGAAGCAGCAGCCGAAACAGGACTGCAAGAAGGCACGCCAATAAGCTACAGAGCTGGTGACCAGCCAAACAACGCACTGAGCCTCAACGTGTTCAATCCTGGAGAAATAGCCTCAACGGCAGGCACATCAGGAGTGGTATATGGCGTGTTGGGAAAAGTGGCATACGACAAGAAAAGCCGGGTAAACACCTTCGCACACGTGAACTACACAGCAGAGACGGACCGTCTCGGCGTGTTGCTCTGTATCAACGGAACTGGAATTCTCAACGCTTGGATAAGGCGCAACATCGCACCGGAAGGAATTTCATACACTGAGATGAACGATATGGCTGCCAACGTAGCAATAGGGTCTGAAGGCGTATCGGTAATCCCCTTTGGCAACGGAGCGGAAAGAGTGCTCGAAAACAGAGAGACAGGATGTTCCGTCAATGGTCTGAACTTCAACAAGCACACCAAAGCCCACATCATCCGAGCGGCACAGGAGGGCATAGTTTTCAGTTTCTGCTATGGAATGGAAATAATGGAAAAGATGGGCATGGACATCAGGAAAATTCATGCCGGCAGGGCAAACATGTTCCTCAGCCACGTCTTTCGCAATACGCTGGCCGGAGTGAGCGGAGCACAGATAGAGCTATACGAGACCGACGGCAGCGTGGGAGCAGCAAAGGGCGCAGGTATGGGTTGCGGATACTATAAGGACAACAATGAGGCTTTTACTTCGCTGGAAAAACTTGCTGTGATAAATCCCGACGAAAACCACCGCTCGGAATATCTCGAAGCCTATGCTGAATGGAAAGAGAAATTGGTAAAGATGCTTTAACTAGCAGACAAACCAACGAGTTTAATATACAAACAGAGTGTGTCAAGAGGAACTTCCCTTCCCATCTGACACACTCTGTTCGGATTTCAGAAAACGACATTCCGAAATTATTCTATGCCCATCAAGACTGCTAACACATCAGTATGCTGCACGGTATTTTCCCTCCTCCTTGTCTTCAAGCATACTTAGATAAGAAACATAGCGGCTCTCGGCGATATAATGCTCTTCTACAGCCTTGCGAACAGCACAGCCCGGCTCGTGGGTATGAGTGCAGTTGTTGAAGCGGCAGCCCTTTGAAAACTTGAATATCTCCTTGAAATATCCACAAATCTCCTCAGGCTCCATATTGAAAGTGCCAAATCCCTTGATGCCCGGTGTGTCAATCACCCAGCCGCCATCCGTCAGCGGAAGCATCTCGCTGAACGTAGTAGTGTGCATTCCCGTGTTGTGGGCGTCGGAAATCTCCGCCGTCCTCAGTTCCGCACCAGGCACAATGAAGTTGAGCATGGTGCTCTTCCCCACTCCACTGTTACCGCTGAAGAGCGTTATCTTGTCTTTCAGCAGCGGCAACAGGCGGTCCATGCCCTCTTTCGTTTCTGCCGACACTTTCAAACAGTCATAACCCACCGTTTCATACAGCGTAACCATCATGTCGAGATAGCGGCGCTCGTCGTCTTGCAACAGGTCCACCTTGTTGAACACAAGTGTCACCGGCACGGAATAAGCCTCGGCAGAGGCAAGGAAACGGTCGATGAAGGTGGTTGAAGTCTCAGGATATTTCACCGTCACGATGAGGAAAGCCTGATCCACGTTGGCTGCTATGATATGGCTCTGTTTAGAGAGATTCGACGATTTGCGGATGATATAGTTGCGTCTGTCGCAGATGTTTGTTATGAAGGCTGTGCCTTCATGGTTGCGCACGATCTCCACACGGTCGCCAACGGCAACAGGATTGGTACTCCTGATGCCTTTCAGCCTGAAATTGCCCTTTATCTTGCAGTCAATGGTATTTCCGCCGTCAGTCAATACAGTGTACCAACTGCCAGTGTTCTTGATAACCAATCCTTCGGTGTCGCTCATCTATACTCTGTTTCGTTATACGGTCATGATCTCCTTGTTCTTGGCAGCAAGCAGGTCATCCACCTTCTTGATATACTTGTCGTGGATTTTCTGCAATTCAGCCTCAGCGTCCTTCTCATTGTCCTCAGAAAGTCCGTCCTTGATGGCTTTCTTCAGTTTGTCCTTGATGTCACTGCGAACATTGCGCACCTGTACCTTCACTTTCTCACCGATCTTGTTACACTGTTTGGCAAGTTCCTTGCGGCGCTCTTCTGTAGGCTGTGGAATGGCAAGGCGGATAATTTCACCGTTGTTCTCTGGCGTGATGCCCACCTCTGAATCCATGATTGCCTTCTCGATGTCTCTGATCTGTTTCTTGTCCCAAGGTTTGATGGCTATCGTTCTTGCGTCTGGCACAGAAACGCTTGCCACCTGGTTAAGAGGCACTTTTGAGCCGTATGACTCCACTCTCACGCAGTCGAGAATGGCAACGTTGGCACGTCCGGCACGGATGCGGTTCAACTCTTCCTCCAGATAGAGGGCTGCCATCTCCATTTTCTCTTCGCTGTCCTGCAGCGTCTGTTTTACGTCAATCATATTTTTCTGTTTTTTGTTTTTCTGAAAAATGTTTCTGCAAAAATAATCATAATATATGAAGTATGCAACGCCACGAACAGAAAATAGCGTCTGCATTGACACTTTCCCGACAGCGGCCACCATCCATATGACTTTCAATACAGCAGACAACTCATGTTTCGCATGCCGTTGACATTCTACTAGTTGACAAGCAAGCCAATGATTATATTATTTCCATTTTCAACCCAAATCGGCCATTAGGGCTTGCTTGGATCTTGATTTTTTAGAATGATGGATTTTGTTTGGCTTTTAATGAGTAATAGCGAGCTATTGCGAATTAAAAACAAACAAAAGACGCCTTATAAAAAACAAAAGACTGCAAGCAGTTCTAAAATATTACATTGAACGGCCTAATGACCGTTTTGGGTTCAAGCATCCACAACAAGGAGCCTATCGCCTTCTACACGGAATTTCACATCCCGCCCTGCATAAGGCATTCCGTATGTCTTCGACGGATCGTTGTGGTAATGCGGACGCGGGTCGAGTTCGAGCACTTTCACAAGCGCCAGCAACTGTTCTTCTGTGAACAGCCTCCTGACATGAGAAGGCACGGTGACACTGAGCCTGCGGATGGCATGGCTGTCAACAAAGCCACAACGGGCTTCGGGATGACAGTCAGAAAGGCTGACGTAGGGTTTGATGTCGAAAATCGGTGTACCGTCCATCAGGTCGGCACCTCTGACATAGAGCAGCGGACCGCCCTCTGCAGTATAGTCCACACGGGAAAGGCGCACCGACGACAATCCCATGGCATTAGGACGGAAGGGAGAACGGCTGGCGAAGACTCCCACCTTCTCGTTTCCGCCCAACAGCGGTGGTCTCACCAGAGGACTCGTGGCTGCATGTGGATTGGCAGAAAACTGCCATATTATCCACAAATAATCGAAGTCTTCTATCCCCCTCAGCATGTCTTTGTTTCTGAACTCCGACGCAAATTCTATCGTGCCCTCCAACTCGTCAACAAGTCCACTCTGTTTCGGTACCCCGAACTTGGAAGTAAACGGTGAATGAAAATATGCTATTTCTTTTAATATCATCGTGTTATGATTATGTTGCTATATATAATCTGAACATTATTCCACTGTCGTTATTTCCGGATTTTCCGCCTTCTGTTTACGCGTCATTTTCTTCACCACCTCACTGTAACTATGACGGATAAGCCGCTCTATCAGCGCATCATCAAGAAAGCCGTAAAGATTCAGCTGGTTCCAGTATTTCTTGTTCATGTGGAAGGCGCCTTCTATCTCTGTGTGGGCATCTCGCAGCTCTATGGCAAAGTCTGCATCACATTTCATCGACACCCATTCCGGACGGTCGAGGTCGAGCAACAGGAATATTTTTCCCAACACTCTGAACACGACGGTTGTATCGTCGAACGGCATGTCTTCTGTCACCAGCGGGAGCGACAGACAGTAGGTTCTTATGCTTTCAATATTCATTTTTTCTCCGTTATATTATCATCCGACATATGGGCAGGCAACAGAAATCATATATAGCAATGTGAAATACAGGTTGCAAAAAACCATAAGCCATTCAGAATTCACGACAATGAAAAGTCGATTCAATACACATATATAAAACAAAGATAGACAAAAATTAATAAACGCCACCAACTAAAACATATTTTAAAGATATAGCATCACTATTTTTTAGTACATTTGCATTTGTTACATTTTAATTCGTACTGACATGTCCATATTCAACCGTTTTTTCAAGATATCAAGAGCTGCTGGTAATGAGGATAATCATGCCAACGACAAAGCAACCGACAAGAGAAGACGGGACTCATGGCAATGGGACAAGACTAAGTATGCATTCATAGATACGGAAATAGGACTGAAGGACCATAAGATACACGACATAGGGGCAATAAGCCACAATGGAGCGATATTCCACGAAGCGTCCTCAAAAGAACTGGTGGATTTTCTCAAACGAGAAGACATACATTTCGTTTGTGGCCACAACATCGTAAACCACGATGCGAAATACCTGTTTGGATATTCATCCGCAAACGGTAGTCTAGCTGCTACCGTTACAGATGGCAGCAGACGATGGCTACTAGTAGACACACTATATTTCTCACCTCTGCTCTTTCCCGAACGACCATACCACAGACTCGTGAAAGACGACAAGTTGCTTTGCGACGAACTGAACAACCCTGTAAACGACTGCATGAAAGCCCGCGAACTTTTATATGACGAGGAAGCCCGCTGGAACTCGCTCTCACCCAAACGACAGAAGATTTTCGCCTCGCTGCTGAGAGACAGGAAAGAATTCGTCGGATTTCTCACGATGATGGGAGCACAAGGGCTATATACGGACACTGAAGAGCTGGCAGACATTATAAGAGAAGAATACGACGGAAAGATTTGCAGCAATGCTGAGATAAGGAATTTGGCCATATCCCAACCATGCGCAATGGCTTATGCCCTATCGCTGATAGACACTACTGACAGGCGCTCCATCACACCAGGCTGGGTGTTACACAATTTTCCAGAAGTGGAATACGTGATACGGAAACTACGACATTGCCGCTGCGAGAAGGGGTGCAGATACTGCAACGAGTCTCTCGACGTGGGCGCTGCACTGAAAGAAAACTTCGGATACGACAAATTCAGAAGCTACAATAACGAACCGCTACAGGAAAATGCCACCAGAGCAGCCGTTGACGGCAAGTCACTGCTGGCGATATTTCCTACAGGAGGCGGAAAATCCCTTACTTTCCAATTGCCGGCGCTGATGGCGGGAAAGGCTGTCCACGGACTCACCGTGGTAATATCCCCGCTACAGTCGCTTATGAAGGACCAGGTGGACAACCTCGCAAACAGGGGAATAACCGACGCCGTGACAATAAACGGTCTGCTCGACCCAATAAACAGGTCGCTGGCAATAGAGAGGGTGACAAACGGAGACGCCTCTCTGCTATATATCGCACCGGAGATGCTGCGGTCTAAGACTATAGAAAGAATACTCGGCGAGAGACACGTCACAAGATTTGTGATCGACGAAGCACACTGCTTCTCGGCATGGGGACAGGATTTCAGAGTGGACTATCAATATATCGGCAAGTTCATAAAAGAATACCAAAAGCGCAAGGGTGGCAAATTACAAATCCCGATATCATGCTTCACGGCAACGGCAAAGCAGAAAGTGGTGCAGGATATATGCGACTATTTCAAACACTGGCTCGGTGTTGAGCTACAACTGTTTGCCACCTCAGCAACAAGAACCAATCTTCGCTATTCAGTAATCCACGTGGACACCGAAAATGACAAATACAACAGACTTAGAACTCTTGTGAGAGAGTCTGAATGTCCCACGATAATTTATGTCTCCCGGACAAAACGCACCAGACAACTTGCTGAAAAGCTGACACGCGATGGTATCCCGGCACTGCCATACAACGGAAAGATGGACTCGGAGGAAAAGATACAAAACCAAGAGGCCTTTATGAACGACAGAGTGAGAACGATTGTCGCTACATCGGCATTTGGCATGGGAGTGGACAAAAGCGACGTGGGGCTGGTGGTACACTATGACATCTCTGACTCATTGGAAAACTATGTACAGGAGGCAGGACGGGCCGGCAGAGACCCGAACCTTAACGCCCGCTGCTTCGTGTTGTATAGCGACAACGACCTGGATAAGCATTTCATACTTTTAAACCAGACAAAGCTGAGCATCAGTGAAATACAGCAAGTATGGCAGGCCGTGAAAGATTTCACCAAACAACGTCAACATATATCCTGCTCAGCTCTAGAAATCGCACGCCAAGCCGGATGGGACGACTCTATAAACGACATTGAGACACGTGTACGCACTGCCCTTAACACACTGGAACAAAGCGGCTATATAGAGCGTGGCAACAACATTCCTCATGTGTATGCCACTGGTATTACGGTGAAAAACATGGACGAGGCAAGAAAAAGAATAACGGAATCGTCACTCTTCACTGAAAAGGAAAAGGATAATGTGGCAAGAATCATAAAATCTCTAATCTCGCAGAAAAACATCGCCAAAGCACAAGACAGTGAAGCTGAATCGAGAATTGACTATTTGGCAGACATATTAGGTCTGAGCAAGAAAGAGATAATATCTGCCGTGATAAGGATGAGACAGGAGGGAATACTCGCCGACACGCGAGACATGTCTGCATATATGAATGACATAGGCGACACACAGAAGAAGTCGAGAAACTTACTCGACAATTTTGCCAGACTCGAGAGATTCATCATCAGCCACATAACTGAAGAGCCGCTCCACTGTTCATACAAGCAGCTAAACGAAGAAGCCATAAACGAAGGGATTGACTCGTCATCAGAGAAAGTCTTACGCACACTGCTTTACTTCCTCGTGGTTAAGGGCTATACCCTCAAGAAACAAGACAAAGAAAAGAACATCATCATTACACGTCTGCATGACTTGGATTTCATGATAAAAAGATTTGAAAGAAGAATAAAAATCTGCCACTTTATCATTGATCGCCTCTATGCCATTGCCGAAAAAAACGAAAGGGAAAAGGAATCCAAACCGACAGAGGGTGGAAACACCGTTTCTGAAAAGAAAGCGGGAAAAGGGAGCGTACAGTTCTCCGTTATTGAAATGCTGGACGAATACAACAGAAGCACAGTCTCTGATCTGTTTACAGGAAACGGGAAAGTCCAACTGGAAGACGTTGAGGAAGCATTGCTGTATCTTTCAAAGACAGGGGCTTTGAAACTTGAGGGAGGATTTCTTGTCCTCTACAATGCCATGGACATCCACAGACTCAAGGAGATGCGCATGCGCTACAAAAAAGAAGACTACCAGGCGCTCAATGAATTCTACAAACAAAAAATGCAACAGATACATATCGTGGGCGAATATGCCAACCTGATGGTGAGAAACTATGATGCCGCACTGAAATACGTACAGGACTATTTCCAGATGGACTACCGCTTGTTTGTGGAGAAATACTTCAACGGCAAACGGAAGGAGGAACTGGAGCACAACCTCACGCCAATGAAATACAGACAACTGTTCGGCAATCTGTCGCTGAAGCAGAAAGAGATTATCAAAGACAGAGAATCCAAGTGCATAGTGGTGGCGGCAGGACCTGGAAGCGGGAAGACACGCGTGCTCGTTCATAAGCTGGCATCCCTGTTGCTACTCGAAGATGTAAAACACGAACAATTGCTCATGCTCACTTTCTCAAGAGCTGCAGCTACGGAATTCAAACAGAGACTGATGCAGCTGATAGGCAACGCTGCACACTTCGTTGAAATAAAGACTTTCCATTCGTACAGCTTCGACCTGCTCGGCAGAATCGGGAACCTTAATGACGCTGCCGATGTGGTGAAGAAAGCTGCCGATATGATAAGGTCTGGCGAAGTTGAGCCTAACAGGATACGCAAGACTGTGCTCGTAATCGACGAAGCACAGGACATGAGTGACGACGACTTCGCCCTGGTAGATGCATTGATGAGGGCCAACGAGGAGATGAGAGTCATCGCCGTTGGCGACGATGACCAAAACATATACGAATTCCGCGGTTCTAATTCGCATTATATGGAAGAACTTGGAAGGATGCAAGGCAGCAGATTCATAGAGATGACAGAAAACTACCGCAGTTCAGAACATGTAGTGGATGCCGTGAACGACTTCGCACCAAACATCAGCTACAGACTAAAGACTGCCCCCATCATCTCAATGAAAAAGGAGAAGGGAATGGTGAGCATCATTAAACATCCGCCTTTCTTCCAAGACAAGGAAAGCGGCGAAAAGAAAGCTGTATATATGTTTCTGCCTATCGTAAACGACATTCTGCAGAACAACAGACAGGGAAAGACCTGCATACTGACGCAAACGAACGAAGAGGCCGTGATAACCGTAGCACTGCTCCACGAAAATGGTCTGAATGCCAAACTGATTCAATCGATGGACGGATTGCGTTTTTGGAACATCGCCGAGGTGAGATATTTTGTGAAATGTATCGACCGGATGCAGAAAACCACACGGGCTCCTATCATTACAGAGGATATCTGGGAGGAAGCGAAATCGAAGACCTTACAAAAATACAGCACGAGCAACAGTCTGCCTTATCTGAAAAGATGCATCATGATGTTTGAACTGATGAACAAAGCGAAATACTACACCGATCTGAGAGATTTCCTATTTGAGTCATCCGTTGAAGACTTCTGTGATGTCTCCGATGCCGACATTGTGGTGAGCACCATCCACAAGGCTAAAGGACGAGAGTTTGACAACGTCATAATGCTTGTTGTCGAACCGGAACATTATACCGATGATATCATGCGCAGACTATATGTAGGAATGAGCAGAACCAAACTATCACTGACGATTCACACCAATGGAAAGATTTTCGATGACATACGTGCCGACAAACGGATATCAGACCCAATACATTATCCCATGCCTGACGAGATAGAATTGCAGTTGTCACACAAGGACGTAAACTTGGGAGCTTTCAAAGAACATAAGAAAACTATATTGTCACTGAGAAGTGGGGACACCCTCGCATACCACGATTATCATCTCAGTCTGCCCTCTACTGGAACTGACATCGGCTTACTCTCAATGAACATGCAGAAAAAAATGCTGCAATGGCAGATGAAAGGTTATCTGGTGACACGGGCCACCGTGCGCTTCGTTGTGGCATGGCGCCCCAAAGAGGCTGCAAACGATGAAAAAGAGTCGGCAATACTACTTATAGACTTGAAATTGAAACGTAATTCGCAACAAAGGAAAGTGGAATGAAAATGCTGAAATTCATTTCGTTCTTCTCTCGGTTTGCACTATCTTTGAATAAGACAGGCGGCACCTCGGAAGAAGAAATGAATGGATTCATTTCGTTCTTCTCTCGGTTTGCACTATCTTTGAATAAGACAGGCGGCACCTCGGAAGAAGAAATGAATGGATTCATTTCGTTCTTCTCTCGGTTTGCACTATCTTTGCAGAAAATATCATTATTAGAAAAAAAACGATGAGAAGACTTTTAACTACGATACCACTGACATTATTCATCTGCACTATGGCTATGGCGCAGATTTTTCATACAGACAGCTATAGCAGCATACCACCCAAAAGAGAGGTAAGGGCGGTATGGATGACGACAATCGGCGGACTGGACTGGCCCAAGACTTACGCTCATACTCCACGGACGATAGTGAAACAAAAACAGGAACTCACCGCATTGCTCGACCAACTGAAAAAGGCGAACATAAACACTATTCTGCTGCAGACAAGAATCAGAGGCACCGTGATTTATCCGTCTGCCTACGAGCCGTGGGACGGATGCGTATCGGGGAACCCAGGAATGTCGCCTGGCTACGACCCTCTTGCTTTCGCCATAGAAGAATGCCATAAAAGGGGGATGGAGATTCACGCTTGGGTGGTAACCATACCCGTGGGCAGACCAACGGGAACAGGATATAAAGCTCTGAAAAAGAAGCACCCGGAACTACTGATGAAGGTGGGCGACGAGATGTTCATGCGGCCAGAGAAGGCTGCCACGGCGACATATATCGCAAACATATGCAGGGAGATAGCGAAAAACTACGACATCGACGGAATACACCTCGACTACATAAGATATCCGGAGAACCTGAAGCTGAACATCTCCCGTCAGCAGGCTCGGGCTAACATCTCAAACATAGTGAAAAGCATCCACGATGCCGTGAAAGCAGAGAAGCCATGGCTGAAGATGAGCTGTTCGCCTATCGGCAAACGAAACGACCTGAACAGATACAGGAGCCGGGGATGGAACGCTGAGGAGAAAGGTTGTCAGGATGTGGAAAAATGGATGAAAGAGGGATGGATGGACCAGATATACCCCATGATGTATTTCAGAGGAGACAACTTCTTCCCCTTTGCTGCCGACTGGAAGGAGCGAAGCCACGGAAAGACGGTAAGCGCCGGACTGGGAATCTACTTCATGTCGCCACGCGAAGCCAACTGGCCCATCGATGACATAACGAGGGAGATGAATGTCTGCCGGCAGATGGGAATCGGAACAGCAATGTTCCGCAACAAATTCTTCACCGACAACACTAAAGGGATTTTCGACTTCACTGCCAACGAGATGTATTCCTACCCTGCCCTCGTGCCTGAAATGACATGGTATGAACATAAGGCACCGGAGGCTCCTACAGATCTGAGAATCAGCAAAGGAAACGGTGTCGACCACATTTCATGGAACAGACAACCTGCCGACGGAGACAACATATATTATAATGTATATGGCAGCGACGTAGCGCCGGTCGACATCACTGACTCAAGGAATATCATTGCAATGCGAGTGAAGAATCCAGGAGTGACTGTACCGGAATCTAACGTGTTCAGACATTATGCCGTGACGGCAATGGACAGATACGGAAAGGAGAGCGCTGCTCTGCAATCCGACTGTGACCTGTCTGCCGAAGAGGGATTGCAGCACGCCATGCTGATAAGAAACGACGGCAATCGACTGGCATTGCCTTCAAAACCGTCTACTCTCGATGCTCAGTACGTGATTTTCGAAACCGCCACTGGGGTGGTTTTAACTACAAAAGCGTACAACAAGGAGATTTCCGTCAAAGACATTCCTGACGGCATGTACATCGTACGCTCTCTATCAAAGAAGGGCAAGACGCACAGAATCTGCTGGGCTTTCATAAAGAGACTGACTTTAGAATAGTGGCAGATTCAATAATTGAAGGTTAGCGTTGGCTGAATTCTGAAAACAGAAATATGGATATTACAGCAGTTTAAGATATTACATAAAACGGCCTAATGCCCGATTGGGGTTAGAAGTCAATACTTTTATTTTATACATTCTATCAAGAATAAACATACTGCCCCAGAATACAGGAAAAGCGTTGGTTACCAAACAGGTCCAACGCTTTACATCCATTTACACTTAATCTTAAAATCTTATCAAAAGAATGTCATGTGTCAGCTGACAGAAACTTTGCGCACCACATTGCCCACTTTGACAATGTAGCATCCCTTGCGGAGATTCAGCTCATAAGTCTTGTCCACTCCGTCAACCTTTATCCGCTTGACAGGAGCTCCCGACACGTCGTAGATAGACAGAGTCTGACCATTAGCATTGGTAATACGCAATCGCGTCTGACCGTTACCGTCGGATATGACGCGAAGCGAAATGCCGCCCTTCTGGCCGTCATAGTCAGTCTCTATTATCTCAATAGCCGGATCGGCATGGGCTACCACCGGCATGCTCATAAACCCTAAGGCAAAAATGATATAATAAATCTTCCTCATAATCGATAACGTTTTAATTTCTGCAAAAATACAATTTATTTCAAAATAAAACAAGCCTGAAAGACATATTTTTACATTACAACGATTAAAATACCCACAAATAATGATTTTTATGGCCAACGACATCATGGACAAATTATAATAATTACCTTTGCAACCATAAACAATATCACGACAAATGACTGATTTCATCATTGAAGAGGAAACAAGAAAAAGGATTATGTATCTCGCGGAGAAATACGAGACAAAGGATTTCCTGCCTGCCGACCCGAGTTCGTTCATGCACAAAGTGGAGGGCAAGGCAAACAGGGAAGCTATGGCTTTCATCGCTTCATGCCTTAGCTATGGATCGAGGAAACAGTTCTTTCCGAAGATACAGTTTCTGCTCGATGACGCAAGAGGTGATGTTGACCATTGGGTGCGCCACGGCGGATGGAAAACCTGTCTTCCCGACTCCACCGACTGCTATTACCGGCTGTACACCTGTCACGACATGTGCTGTCTGCTATCGGCATATCAAACGATGCTGACTGAATACGGAAGCATGAAGGAATACGTAAGGAGGAATGCATCCACGGGGTTAGAGGCGGTTGACGCCATCTGCCGCTTCTTCTCTGTCTATGGAGCAAGCAAGATTGTCCCTAAAAACACATCATCGGCCTGCAAACGGATGTGTATGTTCCTGCGATGGATGGTGCGCACGGACTCACCCGTAGACCTTGGCCTGTGGGCTGACATCATAGACCGCCGCAGTCTTATCATGCCGCTCGACACACATGTGGTGCAGGAGGCACAACGCATGAATCTGCTGCAGAGCCGCACGGCATCAATGACCACCGCCCGCCGGCTTACAGACACCATGCTCAAGATATTCCCCGACGACCCGCTAAAAGGCGACTTCGCCCTATTCGGACTGGGAGTGGACGAAGGAAATGAATCCTGACCGAGCGGATAAGGCATAGCATATCCTTTACGTAAAATTTACGTTGACTTTCCTATCCATCTATTATGCAATACCCAGGTTTTAGAAAGTACGCTTTATTAAACGTACGTTACACGTTCACATACAGGGATATTAATTTAGAAACGGCTACCCAATGATTGTATTGCGCCGACAATTATAAAATTAGCATATCTCTACATGTGGTCGATTGTTATGATTCAAAAGATGTATATTATTTAGAGCGAATCACAAGAGAGAGTCTACAACATTCGTCTTATACCACACAGCCGCCTGCGCCATCGTGTCCTTTAGGTCATTGATAATCTGCATGTGGTTGTCTTGGGTGATAGTAATATGCCGCTCGGGGTGTTGCCCGTCATGGTCGCCGCTCGTCAGATGGATAATACAGAATGTGCGGTCGGTATCATGGTGAGCCACCATTCCCCGCTCCTTCAGAATTGCCATCGTACTCTCAAAATCAGCCGGAGTAGTAGGCACCACCTGCAACACGCTCCAAGGATATTCCTGTGCCGTAAGGAGCGTGTGTCCTTGCTGCTGACTGAGTTGGAAGGAATGAACTGTCTTTGATGTTATCATACATTTTTATTTTTTTCGTGCTACAAAGTTACTGCTTTTCTATCTAAAATGTTTCTTCAAGGATATTATTTTTATTCAAGCTTCTGATTCAGGAAAAGACATTACCGCCCCCAATGACCGATTGAGGGTAAAGTCAAAGCAGACAACAAACACGCTTTTTATTCTGTCTAACCCTATAGTTTTCGTATCATATCTATATGACTTACGCATCGTATATATATGACTTACGCCAGTACTCTTACGGAAATTACTGCAGTACTTACGTAAGAGTACTACAGTACCTGGCGGAGAGTACCGGAACAAATTACAGCCTTTGGATAAAATTCTGACGCCCGGAAGCGAGAAAGATTCCCCCACTTCGCTCGATTAATCGTATTTTTATGCTATATTTGCAAAATACTTAGCTGCACTCGGCAAATTGAGAGTAAACTCTCTTTGCACTCGTTTGCAAAGTATTTGCACAATATAATGGAGACAACGAAATTCAGAACGACAACGTACATTATGGAAATGTTTTCCGAACGTACTTATTTGTTGACTTTGAGAAATTCGGTAACTTTCCATTTGGGAATGACTTAAGAAGCCGATAAAGATCATTTAAATATATATGGCGACAAAGGAAAATAAAGATAAAAGGAAAAGAAAAGCTACCGGCAAGAAGAAAGCCAAGGTTTCGCATATCATAAAGCCTGACAACCTTTCGATGGAAGAATGGCAGGTGAAGCTCAGAAGACAAATCGCTGAACCTGCCAAGCTAAAGATACGCTGTGTAGACGATGAGCTATGCCCCGGAGAATATCTCGTGGACAATCCTCTGACTGCAAATGAATACAAGGTGGTATACCGAGGTGCTAACAGCGAATGGAACTATTGCTCCTGCTGGGACTTCAAGACATCAAGGTTGGGAACATGCAAGCACATTGAAGCTGTGAAAAAATGGCTGGGGACGAGAAAGGAATATCGAGTTCACAGAGAGATTCCGCCATACACGTCGGTCTATCTTTCATACAGGGAAGAACGGTGCGTGAAGATACGCATCGGAGCGGACAACAAGGAAGAATATGAGAAGCTGGCAAAGGATTATTTCGACGAGGACTCTGTGTTGAAGGAGTCTGCCTTCTACACCTTCGGCGACTTCCTGAACCAGGCAAAGAGAATCAGCGACACATTCAGATGCTATAAAGATGCGACTGACTTCATACTTGACTTCAGGGCGAGAAAGGCAAGGAAGGATATCGTGGCGACTTACGGCGACGAAGAGCTTGACGCTCTGCTCAATGCCAATCTTTATCCCTATCAGAAAGAGGGAATACGCTTCGCAGCAAGAGCCGGCAAGGCTATTATCGCCGACGAGATGGGACTGGGCAAGACCATTCAGGCTATCGGCACCGCCGAACTGCTGAGAAAAGAGGGACTCATAGAGTCTGTACTCATACTCTGCCCCACTTCACTGAAATACCAATGGAGAAGCGAAATAAAGAAATTCACGGATGCTGACGTATACGTGATTGAAGGCGGACACTTGAAAAGGAAAGAGGCATACTGCCGTAAGGAGACATACAAGATTGTGTCGTACAACAGCGCATGCAACGACATCAGGATTCTCGGAAAACTACAGACCGACATGCTCATCATGGACGAGGTGCAACGGTTGAAGAACTGGAATACACAGATTTCGAGGGCGGCAAGGAAAATAGAATCCGACTATGCCGTCATCCTGTCTGGCACGCCGTTGGAGAACAAGCTCGACGAACTGTATTCCATAGTAGAGTTTGCAGACAACTTCCGACTCGCACCGTATTACAAGTTCAAGGAAGAACATATCGTGAGCGACGAGACTGGCAAGATATTAGGCTACAAGGGACTGAACAATATAGGAAAACAACTGAGCGACATTCTTATCAGACGGCGCAAGAAGGACGTGAAGCTGCAGATGCCAAGCAGGATTGACAAGAACCTCTTCGTGCCTATGACGAAAGAACAGATGGGTATGCACTCCGAATGGCAGAACCAGGTGAGAATGCTTGTCATGAAATGGCAGAAGCATCACTTCCTGTCGGAGAAAGACCGCAACAGGCTCCTGCTCCATCTTTCACAGATGAGAATGGTATGCGACAGCAGCTATATCCTGGACCAGAAGACGAGATACGACACCAAGGTGGACGAATGTATCAACCTCATCAGCGACATCGTTTGCGAGGAGGGAGAAAAGGTGGTGGTGTTCAGCCAATGGGAGCGGATGACCCGACTTGTGGCTAAGGAACTGAGAAAGAAAGGCATAGGCTTTGAGTATCTGCATGGAGGAGTGCCATCGGAAAAGAGGAAGGATATGGTGGACAACTTCACGAACAATGCCGAAAGTCGCGTTTTCCTTTCCACCGATGCTGGAAGCACAGGACTGAATCTTCAGGTTGCAGCCACTATAATCAACATCGACCTGCCATGGAATCCGGCTGTGCTTGAGCAGCGCATCGGACGCATATACAGGTTGGGACAACAAAGCAACATACAGGTCATCAACCTTGTAGCACCCCACTCCATCGAGGAAACGATGGTGGGCAAGTTGAGGTTCAAGACATCGATGTTTGAAGGAGTGCTCGACAACGGAGAGGATTCCATCTTTGCCGACGACAACAAATTCGGCAAGATTATGGAGACTGTCAGCAGCTTCGTATCAGAGGAGGAAAACAACACGCCGGATGAGAATGAGAACAACACAACCTCCACGGCAGAAGCTATTGTCGCAGCAGAAGAAAATGAGGAAGCCGCAAAAGAAAACAACACAACACCTGAAGAGGACTATAACACAGAAGGCATGCCGCATAACGCAGAATACTTGTCTGACGGAAACGAAACAGACGACAGACAGACTGCCATGAACGAAACCTTTGACAACGAGCCAAACAAATCCCACAAAAAGGCACATCCTAAAGAACTTGTGGAGCAAGGAATATCGTTCCTCTCCGGATTGGCAAAGACTCTGAAATCTCCCGAAGCCACTGCTGCCCTCGTTGACTCCATAACGGAGAAAAACGAAAAGACAGGAGAGACATCGATTAAAATTCCTGTTGAAAGTAAGGAAACGGTAACCAACCTCCTCACTCTTATCGGAAAACTATTTGCAAATCAATAATTAGCAAGACTATTATAATACCCTACAGAAATGCCGCCTTAGCCATCACGGCTAAAGCGGCATTGTCAGTAATTCTATTATGGTTTCAGAATTCTTATTCTATTACTACGAGTGGAGTATCCTCCATCACGCTCTCACCGACCTGAACAAGAACGGCTGTCACCTTGCCAGCCTTCTCTGCCTCAAGGTTGTTTGCCATCTTCATTGCCTCAAGTACGACAACGGTATCACCAACAGCAACTTCGTCGCCAACAGCAACGTTGATCTCTCTTACTACTCCAGGCAGTGGTGCCTTCAGAGCATTGTTGGTGTTCACTGTTGCAGCAGAAGCTGAAGAAGACTCTGCCGCAGGCTGTGGCTGAGCAACAGGCTTTACTACAACCTTCTTCTTCTCAGGCTCTGGCTCCTTCTCCATCTCAACACTATAGTTCTCGCCATTTACAGCGACGGTGGCAATATTCTCAACGATGTCAACAATCTGGACATCATACTTGTTGCCATTGATAGTATATTTGTATTCTTTCATCTCTGTGTAATTATTTTTGAGGTTTGTTAGTCATGCGCAGCAGATGAGACTCCCAATCAGAGTGTCTCTCCTTGATTGTGATAATGCCCGGCTCCTTGTCATGCACATTGTTTCCTTTGAACTCATGCAATGCCAAAGCTATCGCCGCATATACCTCATTATTTGTTTTTCCCATACTATATACTCTATTTGTAATTATCCGCCACGGAAACATAACAGCACCGTGGCAGATAAAGATTTCAAATTACATAGGAATATTTCCGTGCTTCTTAGCTGGCAGGTTGTCACGCTTAGTAGCAAGCTGAGCCAAACCGCGGCAGATGCGGAAACGAGTGTTGCGAGGCTCAATCACATCATCAATGTAGCCATACTTGGCTGCCTGATATGGATTAGCGAACATCTCGGTGTACTCCTCTTCCTTCTCTGCAAGGAATGCCTTAGGATCCTCATGAGTCTTTGCCTCCTTGGCACAAAGCACAGAAACGGCACCGCTTGCACCCATAACAGCAATCTCTGCTGATGGCCATGCATAGTTGAGGTCGGTACGCAACTGCTTGCAACCCATAACGATGTGGCTACCACCATAGCTCTTACGCAATGTAACGGTAATCTTTGGCACTGTAGCCTCTCCGTAAGCATAAAGCAATTTTGCTCCGTGGAGAATTACAGCATTGTACTCCTGACCTGTACCTGGCAAGAATCCAGGAACGTCAACGAGGCTGACGATTGGAATATTGAAAGCGTCGCAGAAACGAACGAAACGAGCACCCTTGCGGCTTGCATTAACGTCAAGTACACCTGCATAGCATGATGGCTGGTTGGCTACGACACCAACGCTCTGTCCGTTGAAGCGGGCGAAACCAACGATGATGTTCTTTGCGAACTTAGGCTGAACCTCAAAAAATTCGCCATTGTCAACAATTGCTCCGATAACCTTATACATGTCGTATGCCATGTTAGGATCGTCAGGAATGATGTCGTTGAGAGAATCCTCCATACGGTTGATAGGATCTGTGCACTCCTTACGTGGAGCCTCCTCCATATTGTTAGAAGGAATGTAGCTCAAGAGTGTCTTGATCATCTCCATAGCCTCTTCCTCTGTAGCTGCTGTGAAGTGAGTCACACCACTCTTTGTAGAGTGTACGCTTGCACCACCTAGGTGCTCCTGGTCGATATCCTCACCCGTAACAGTCTTCACAACCTTAGGACCAGTCAAGAACATGTATGATGTGTTCTCCATCATAAGAGTGAAGTCAGTCAATGCTGGAGAATAAACAGAACCTCCGGCACAAGGACCGAAGATACCACTAATCTGCGGAATTACACCTGAAGCAAGGATGTTACGCTCGAAAATCTCAGCATATCCTGCCAATGCGTTGATTCCCTCCTGGATACGTGCGCCACCGGAGTCGTTGATACCGATTACCGGTGCACCCATCTTCATACCCATATCCATGACCTTGCAGATCTTCTGAGCCATAGTCTCTGAGAGAGATCCACCATTTACGGTGAAGTCCTGAGCGAAGATGTATACGAGACGACCATCGATAGTTCCGCTTCCGGCTACAACACCGTCACCGAGGAACTGCTTCTTCTCCATACCGAAATTGGTACAACGATGAAGCTTGAACATGTCAAACTCCTCAAAGCTGCCCTCATCAAGGAGCATGTCGATACGCTCACGCGCTGTATATTTTCCACGAGCGTGCTGCTTCTCGATAGCTTTCTCTCCGCCACCCAAGCGAGCTTCTTCACGCTTAGCGATCAATTGCTTGATTTTCTCTAATTGCTTACTCATAATTAATTTATAATTATTAAAAAACTGTTCTTTACCTTTTTAGTGCTCGCACAATTCTGTGAGAATTCCGCATGTTGATTTAGGATGCAAGAAAGCGATATTCAAGTTCTCAGCTCCCTTACGAGGAGCCTTGTCGATAAGACGTACTCCCTTTCCATCACACTCTGCCAATGCATTTGCCACGCCATCCTCAATGCAGAAAGCAACGTGGTGAACACCATGATTGCCCTTGTCGAGCCATTTCTGGATAGTACTGTCTGGAGATGTCGGCTCCAGCAATTCCAGCTTAACCTCACCACACTTCAAAAAAGCTGTCTTCACCTTCTGATCCGCAACCTCTTCTACTGCGTAGCACTCAAGTCCCAAAACGTCTTTGAAATACGGAAGAGCTTCCTCAATGCTCGGAACTGCTATTCCTAAATGTTCGATGTGTGAAATTTTCATATTATTATTGTTATAATTAATATTGCAAAGTTACATATTTTATTTCTACCACACAATCTTTTGCCGTTTTTTACATTTATTCAAGACTTTTTTTCTACGGCAATTGTCAATATGTAAGATTGAGTTGACAGATATGACATTTCAACAGTAATACCGCGCTTTAAATTATCTATTGTAAATCGTCCCTCAAGATTTCCATCATTGCGTATGCCATGCGTCCGCATCTCCTGAAATGCCAGCCTGTCATCGCTATGCAGCTTATACAGTGTTTCTTTTGCACACCAGCACAAAAGAAGTTCTTTCACTGTTGTCAGCGATTCATCCTCGCGCAAGAAACGTCTGGCTATCCGCATCACCCTGTCGTTCATGTATTCCATATCAACAGCAACGTTATGTTTTTTCGAAACAATGACAACGGCATACCCCCTGGTATGACTGATGCCGATTTCATAACCGTTGTCAAGAAACGGGCGTCCGGCATCGTTATGTTCCACAGGTACAGCCTGACCAAACATACTCTCAAGCAAAGCTGCTACAGCCAAGCGCTCAAGGCGTCGAGTCTGCGACTTCATAGATGAGATGTCTGGCAGCAGACTATAAAGCGAAGGATTGGCATGCAGGATTTCGTCCTCGCTCTCATCCATACGCCACAAGCCAACTTGCACATCACTGGGCGTTGTTATACTAAGTGGAATTCTTGGCATAATCAGTATTATGGATTACTGTTTTTCATCACCTTTCACTTCTTTAGCGTCACGCAAAATGACCTTCAGAGTGGCGATGCGGCGCTCCTTGACATCCAACACCTCGAAGACGAAGTTTGAATGTTCAAATTTTTCATGCACCTTAGGGAAATCCCCCTTCATCTCCAACACTAGACCAGCAAGGGTATCAGCCTCACCTTCAACGTCTGAGAATTCATCATCAGGGACATTCAATATCCTGCAGAAATCACTCAAGGGGGTCTTGCCATCAAATATGAATGTATTGTTGTTTATCCGTCTGTAGGTTTTCTCATCTTCATCATATTCATCGCGAATCTCACCTACGATTTCCTCCAGCACGTCTTCTAGAGTCACAATGCCACTGGTTCCACCAAATTCATCAACCACTATAGCAATGTGTATTCGGTTATTCTGGAACTCCCTCAACAAATCATCAATTTTCTTGGTCTCCGGAACGAAATAAGGTGGACGGATGAGACTCTGCCACCTGAAGCTGTCCGGTTTTCCGATATGCAACAGAAGATCCTTGATATACAAAACACCACGAATATTATCTGTATTATCCTGATATACCGGTATCCTACTGTAGTTATTATCCACGATGCTACTAATGACCTTGGAGAACGGTGACTTTATATCAATGTCAACTACATCCTTACGACTTGTCATGATCTCCTTCACCGTCTCGTCTCCAAAACGTATGATACCCTGAAGCATACTCTTCTCATCCTTAATGTCATCTTTGTCAGTGAGTTCCAGAGCCTGCCCGAGTTCATCAACGCTCAGAACATGATTTTCCTTCTGCAAAAGACTGTCGGCAAGCACACGACTTCTCAACAATATGTTTTCTATCGGCCAGAACATCTTTCTTGCCACCAAGACACCACCCACGGCATGACGGCAGAACTGCAATGCATTCTGACGAGCAAAGACCTTAGGCATTATCTCACCGAAAAGAAGCAACAGAAAAGTCAAAAGTACTGTTATGCAAACGAACTGCAACCAATAGGCGTTGCCAAAATCAATCAACGACCCAAAAACATAGTTGCAAAGCATAATGATGGTTACATTCACGAAATTGTTTGTCACCAATATCGTGGCAAGCGTACGCTCACTGTCCTTACGGAGCTTGTCTATCCCCAAATCTTTCGGATTCTTC
Source organism: Prevotella pectinovora (assembly GCF_041323955.1). Lineage (NCBI taxonomy): Bacteria > Pseudomonadati > Bacteroidota > Bacteroidia > Bacteroidales > Prevotellaceae > Prevotella > Prevotella pectinovora. Next base: position 820,860 of record NZ_JBGLIV010000001.1, on the reverse strand, counting down.
TCCGTATCCATTTCATTGAGATCCGAAGGAGTAAGACTAAAAAACGCTATCTCAGAACCGCTTGCAAAGGCAGAAGCGCCTAATAAGACAACAGCAAGTAAAGAAGCAATTACCACCCCTAACGTAGGGGTATTAAAGGAAACCTCCTCAAAAGCCTGCTGTAAAAATGATATATCCAATTTTACTAAAATTTAATCAGTTTCATAAAGCCCAAAGGAACAACGCTCTATCAACCAACGCCAGCACATCAGAATGGCGCGTCAGTTTCAGCATTATCATCCTTCACAGCATCTTCAGTTGACGTTTTGGCGCCACCTGCATCCTCCAAAGGACGGACAGAAGACTTTGCCGTCAACATTTCCATATTGTCAACATAGATTTCCGTCACATATTTTTTTTCTCCCTTTTGCCCTGCATACGAACGAGTTCGTATTTTTCCTTCTACAAAAAGCTTGTCACCCTTGTGGACATATTTTTCAACAACCTTTGCCAAATTCCGATAAAAGACGAGATTATGCCACTCAGTTCTATCTGGAACCTGAGTTCCATTCTGCAACGTGTAACCACGCTCTGTAGTAGCAAGAGACAATGTTGCCACAGCCTGATCACGGTCATAATACCTGACATCAGGTTCCTTGCCCACATTACCAATCAACATCACTTTATTCATAGACAGAAATTTAAAACTTATTCAATAAAATAAATCAAAACACAAAGACCCGATCATTTCCAAAGTCCAAGGAATGTAAACTTGAAGTTCTTTCCTTTAGAAGACGGGAACTGGCTCCTGCTATCAACTCGGCCTCTCAGATACTCAACAATACGATTGTAACAATCCAAACCGGAATTAGCCTTACAAGCTGCCACAAAATGAGTATCACGATATTCATGTTTTCCCGTTCCAGGTATCATTACGACACGCTTGAAATCAAGAGTTCCCTGATACCACCCCTGCTTCTGTTCAGAAAGGCGGGTTGCAGCAGTAGGAACAAATTCCCTCTGGTCACCACTCGTCGCGGCACCAGCATTTGAACGCAGAGCCTTCTTCTGTTTGAAGTCAAGCATCGTTGCAGCTTCAGTTTTTATAATAATGAAATAAACCCTTGGACGAATCTTGTAACGTTTAGGATAAAATACATCACTTTCAACATAGTCCCTAATGTCAGCTTCCAAATCCGCATTCATACCAATTTCCTGAATAGATGCCAAAAAGTCTATCGCATCATCAACATTATGAACTAATGTTTCTCTATCAAAGTATCGTAAATATAAATTCATGTGCTTTCTGTATTTTTCAAAAGAGAAAAAAAGAGCGGAAAACGGGACTCGGACCCGCGACCCCAACCTTGGCAAGGTTGTGCTCTACCAACTGAGCTATTTCCGCAATAAAAATATAATAATAAATGTGAAGAGGAGGAGACTCGAACTCCCACGTCACAATTGACACTACCCCCTCAAAGTAGCGCGTCTACCAATTCCGCCACCTCTCCAACATTTAACCATTTCAAATAACAGTGCCCAGAACAGGACTCGAACCTGCACGTTGTGAAACACACGCACCTGAAACGTGCGCGTCTACCAATTCCGCCACCTGGGCTTTAAAATGCGCTATTCAAAATGTCGAGCGGAAAACGGGACTCGGACCCGCGACCCCAACCTTGGCAAGGTTGTGCTCTACCAACTGAGCTATTTCCGCTTTTTCCATTACTTTATTGTTGTAATGTGCATTTCTCTAAATGCGGTTGCAAAGGTAAGGAGTTTTTGAATAACCTCCAAATATTTCCATGTTTTTTTCTAAAAAAAGTGGATTTTTGCTGATATTTTTACATATTTAGGCTAATTCATCCTATTTTTATAGTCTTCATAGCCAAATTCGCGCAAAATTTGAAATTCACCATTTTCTTTCAGAATTGCGATCGAAGGATGAGAAACACCATTAAACATGTTTGTTTTAACGGTAGTATAATGTATCATATCTTCAAAAATCAGACTCTCGCCTATTTTCAATTCATGGTCAAACAACCATTTTCCCATGAAATCCCCTGAAAGACAACTGTTGCCTCCGAGCCTATATATATAAGGTGAAGTGATTTTCTCATTTTTTGAAGCAGTCTGATCATCCAAAATTTCAGCACCTCGTACTACCGGCATGTATGGCATCTCCAAGCAATCTGGCATATGGCAAGTAAAACTAACATTAAGAATTGCCGTCTTTATGCCAAAATTCTCCACGACATCCACAATTTGGGCAACCAACGGTCCGGTCTGCCACGCAAAAGCACTACCAGGTTCCATCACAACTTTCAGATGCGGATAACGCTTTCTGAAACTTTTCAATGTATCAATCAACAATTCTACGTCATAATCTTTTCTCGTCATCAAATGACCTCCACCAAAATTTATCCATTTGATCTGACCGAACCATTTTGAGAATTTCCCCTCAATATGCTCCAATGTGCGTACAAACACATCAGCGCCACTCTCACAATGACAATGACAGTGGAAGCCCTCGATAAATTCAGGAAGTACATCTGGAAGATCTGAAGCCAGCACACCAAATCTGGAACCTTTGGCACAAGGATTATAAAGCTCCGTTTCTATTTCCGAATATTCCGGATTAACCCTCAATCCAATGCTCAGCCCTGGATTAGTATCCTTTGCAAGTTTTGCAAAGCGCCCAAATTGCGACAAGCTGTTGAAAGTAAGATGACTTGACATTCTGGCAATATCTTCAATTTCATAATCTGTATAAGCAGGAGAATAAGTGTGGGCAGGAGCGCCAAACTCCTCATAAGCCAACCTCGCCTCGGCATAAGAACTGGCAGTCGTAGAATTAATGTATTCCCTGAAAATCGGGAATGTTTTCCAAAGTGCGAATGCTTTGAAAGCCAAAATGATCTCTACTCCAGCCCTGTCAGCAACAGACTTTATCAAAGACAGATTCCTGCGCAAAAGTCTTTCCTCAACAACAAACATCGGTTTGTTCAAACCTTCTAAAACGTCGATTTTCTTATCCATTTTATCTTACACATCAATTAAAAATCAAAAATATAGTGCAAAGATAAAGTTTTATAGTTGCAAAATTGTATTATTAGGATAAAATTCATACTTTTGCAACACTAAAGTAAAAACGCAATGAAGCTTGTTATAATGACAAAGCCCACTTTTTTTGTGGAAGAGGACAAGATATTGACCACTCTCTTTGAGGAGGGGATGGACGACTTACATTTATACAAGCCACAATCCACCCCTATGTACTCGGAGCGCTTGCTGTCACTCTTGCCTGAAAATTATTACCGTAAGATAACCGTTCATGACCATTACTACCTTAAGAATGAGTACGGCCTTGGCAAGATACATATTGATTCCCCTTCGGAACAATTACCCTACGACTATAAAGGTAAATATAGCAGGACATGTACGGAATTGTCACAAATAAAGGATTTCAAGAAAAAATCAGAATATCTGTTTCTGAAATGCAACTTCCAAGACAATCCAGACATCAGAACCTGCGATGGATTGTCGCTGAAAGAACTAGAATCAGCATCAAGCAATGGATTCATAGACAAAAGGATATATGCCTACGGTGAAACGAACTTAGATAATATTAAGATTGCAAAAGAATTAGGATTCGGAGGCGTAGTTATTTGCAATGATTTGTGGAACCGTTTCGACATCCACAAAGAGATCGACTATAAAAGGCTTATGGCGCATTTCGAAAAATTGCATAAAGCCACATCTTAATCATAAATCTAAAAAAAGAAAAATAACATAACTAACAAAATAAATAATAAAATGAGTGATAAAAACTCTTTCATGGTGTTCTCAGGTACAAATTCAAGGTACCTGGCAGAGAAAATCTGCCAAAGCTTAAAATGTCCACTTGGAAATCTTCTCATCACGAAATTCTCTGACGGAGAATTTGCAGTGTCATATGAGGAGTCAATCCGCGGTCGCGACGTATTTCTCGTTCAAAGCACTTTTCCAAACTCTGACAACTTGATGGAGCTGTTATTGATGATTGATGCTGCCAAGCGTGCTTCAGCAAAGACCATCAATGCTGTAATTCCTTATTTCGGATGGGCAAGACAAGACAGAAAAGACAAGCCACGTGTAAGCATCGGTGCCAAACTTGTTGCAGACTTGCTCAGCGTTGCAGGAATTGACAGGCTGATAACAATGGATCTCCATGCTGACCAGATTCAGGGATTCTTTGATGTACCAGTAGACCACCTCTATGCTTCAGGTGTAATTCTCCCATATCTCCAGAGCCTACACCTTAAGGATATGGTAATTGCCTCTCCTGATGTAGGTGGAAGTAAAAGAGCTAACACTTATGCTAAATATCTCGGCTGCCCTCTGGTTCTGTGCAACAAGACACGTGCAAGAGCAAACGTTGTAGAAAGCATGCAGATTATCGGTGAAGTTAAAGACAAGAACGTAATTATAATCGACGACATGGTGGACACAGCAGGAACTATTACAAAAGCTGCAGATATCATGAAGCAAGCAGGTGCCAAGAGCGTCAGAGCTTGTGCATCACACTGTGTAATGAGTGGACCTGCAAGTGAGCGCGTTCAGGATTCTGCACTTGAGGAAATTGTATTCACCGACTCAATACCATACTCACAGCGTTGTGCTAAAGTAAAGCAGCTCTCAGTTGCTGACATGTTTGCTGAAACAATCACTAGAGTTATCAACAACGAAAGTATCAGTGATCAATATTTGGTATAAAGTATAAAAACAATATAACTTCTTATCCCCTATAGTATATTGCTATAGGGGATTATTATTAGTACAAATAATTAATAAAGCCTGATAAAGCATATCAGAAAAACAAAAAATACGGTTGAATTATTACAAATAATTTTAAAACTGAAGGCTGCATACTAAATATACGAAAAACACATCAGCTTGTAATCAAAATTCAATAAAACCGTCAACCATCTGGTCCCATATTCGGAAGTGTCTATAATTCAGTCACTTCCGTCTGTTTCTGCATGCAAAAACCATCTGGTAATTGTCTGGACAATTCAATTATCGCCTGATGAAAACAGACATAAAGCTGCATGAGGACCAAGAAAACCTCTGATGCGTACAGACGCAAAAAAAATCCTCCGGAGGATTGCTCTTCCGGAGGATTCAAGCTTTAAAGTGAAAAAAGGCGGTTACCTACTCTCCCACATTGCATTGCAGTACCATCGGCGCAAGCGGGCTTAACTTCTCTGTTCGGAATGGGAAGAGGTGGAACCCCGCCGCTGTCGCCACCTGATATGGGGGACATGCGTTATAGTTACAGACATATCACTTGGTAGAATTGACAGTTGCAATACAACTGAAAGTGTGTGCCTGAAAGCGAAAGCTCTCGGGCAATTAGTAGCGCTCGGCTTTGACGTCGCCGTCTTTACACCTGCGCCCTATCAACGTCGTCGTCTGCGACGACCCTCAATGGAGTTCTAATCTCGTGGAAAGCTTCGCACTTAGATGCTTTCAGCGCTTATCCGATCCAGACGCGGATACCCGGCGGTGCGCCTGGCGGCACAACCGGTACACCGGAGGTCTGTCCGTCACGGTCCTCTCGTACTAGTGACAGCACCACTCAAAACTCCTGCGCCCACGATAGATAGAGACCGAACTGTCTCACGACGTTCTGAACCCAGCTCGCGTGCCACTTTAATGGGCGAACAGCCCAACCCTTGGGACCTTCTCCAGCCCCAGGATGTGACGAGCCGACATCGAGGTGCCAAACCACCCCGTCGATATGAGCTCTTGGGGGGGATCAGCCTGTTATCCCCGGAGTACCTTTTATCCTTTGAGCGACGGAGTTTCCATACACATCCGCCGGATCACTATGCCCCAGTTTCCTGCCTGCTCGGGATGTCTCCCTCCCAGTCAAGCGCCCTTTTGCCATTGCACTCTTGAAGGCCGCTTACCAAACGGCCCGAGGGCACCTTTGGAAGCCTCCGTTACGCTTTTGGAGGCGACCACCCCAGTCAAACTACCCACCAAGCAGTGTCCGCGACTATCCGCGTTAGACCTCAGACAGCCAAAGGGCCGTATTTCAAGGATGGCTCCACAACGCCTGGCGACGCCGCTTCGAAGCCTCCGGCCTATCCTACACATCGGATGACCAAGGTCAATGCTAAGCTGTAGTAAAGGTTCACGGGGTCTTTTCGTCCCATCGCGGGTAATCGGCATCTTCACCGATACTACAATTTCACTGAGCTCATGGCCGAGACAGCGTCCGGATCATTACACCATTCGTGCAGGTCGGAACTTACCCGACAAGGAATTTCGCTACCTTAGGACCGTTATAGTTACGGCCGCCGTTTACCGGGGCTTCAATTCAATGCTTCCCTTGCGGTGACATCTCCTCTTAACCTTCCGGCACCGGGCAGGTGTCAGGCTGTATACTTCATCTTTCGAGTTCGCACAGCCCTGTGTTTTTGTTAAACAGTTGCCTGGACCTATTCTCTGCGCCTCACCCGGAGGTGAGGACCCCTTATCCCGAAGTTACGGGGTCAGTTTGCCTAGTTCCTTAGCCATGAATCTCTCAACGCCTTAGTATGTTCTACCCAACTACCTGTGTCGGTTTGCGGTACGGGTACCGCCAACATGAGTTTAGCCCATTTTCTCGGGAGTATGATTACCCTCGCTGTCAGGTTCCCCCGAAGGGGACCCCGTACTTTCGGGTTTCAGCTCAAACGCCGGATTTGCCTGGCATTCTCATAGCCTACGCCCTTCAACGCCCTATTCCGTCAGGGCGCGGAGGTGTCACTGCTCCGTCTGGACATCACTGATGGCGGTAGTCACGGAATGTTGACCGTGTCTGCCATCGGCCTCGCCGCTCGGCTTAGCCTTAGGACCCGACTGACCCCAGGATGAATGGCATTGCCTGGGAAACCTTAGTCGTTCGGCGGGAGGGGTTCTCGCCCTCCTAATCGTTACTTATACCTACATTTGCTTTTCCATAGGCTCCAGCAGTAGTCACCTACTGCATTCTACGCCGATGGAATGCTCCCCTACCGATACTTTTATTATTTGCTATCCCGCGCCTTCGGTGCCTGTCTTATACCCGATTATTATCCATGCACGGACCCTCGACCAGTGAGCTGTTACGCACTCTTTGAATGAATGGCTGCTTCCAAGCCAACATCCTGGCTGTCTCAGGGACCACACTTCGTTAGACTAACTCAGACAGAACTTCGGGACCTTAGACGGCGGTCCGGATTCTTCTCCTCTCGGGGACGGACCTTAGCACCCGCCCCCTTACTGCAGGAATACTAAGCGTGAGCATTCGGAGTTCGTCAGGTCTCGATAGGCGGTGAAGCCCTCTTGACCTATCGGTCGCTCTACCTCTCACGCTGACCTTCCCACGCGGCACCTAAATGCCTTTCGGGGAGTACGAGCTATCTCCAAGTTTGATTGGCCTTTCACTCCTACACTCACCTCATCCAGAAGCTTTTCAACGCTTATTGGTGCGGTCCTCCATCCCGTGTTACCGGGACTTCAACCTGGACAAGTGTAGATCACTTGGTTTCGCGTCTGCCTCCGCCAACTTGACGCCCTCTTCAGGCTCGCTTCCACTACGGCTTCGTCCCTCATGGGACTTAACCTCGCTGGCGACGGCAACTCGTAGGTTCATTATGCAAAAGGCACGCCGTCACATCACATGGATGCTCCGACCGCTTGTAGGCGCATGGTTTCAGGATCTCTTTCACTCTTCTCGTCGAAGTGCTTTTCACCTTTCCCTCACGGTACTGGTACACTATCGGTCTCACGGGAGTATTTAGCCTTGCCGGATGGTCCCGGCGGATTCGGGCAGGATTCCTCGTGTCCCGCCTTACTCAGGATACCGCTAGGCCTTCGCTCGCTTCACGTACGGGGCTTTCACCCTCTACGGCCGGACTTTCCAGTCCATTCTGTTCACGATAAAAGTACCACAGCGCGGTCCTACAACCCCGGCGTTGCCTTGACAACACCGGTTTGGGCTCTTCCCCGGTCGCTCGCCACTACTGGGGGAATCATTGTTTATTTTCTCTTCCTGGAGGTACTAAGATGTTTCAGTTCCCTCCGTTCGCCTCCGGACTTTTGTCCGGATGACAGTCCTTCAGACTGCCGGGTTGTCCCATTCGGAAATCCCTGGATCAAAGGTCATTTGCACCTCCCCAGGGCTTGTCGCAGCTTATCACGTCCTTCATCGCCTCCGTGAGCCTAGGCATCCGCCATACGCCCTTTCTTACTTTCGCCTGTGTCCACAAGTGAACCGTAATTCACAAGGGACCTAGCCCATACTTTCAGCTGTATTGAAATTTTCTTTTCTACAGTTTTGTCTGTAACAACATGTCAAAGATCGTTTTCGTTGAGAATATTCAGAATTCTCACGAATCGTGGAGAATAACGGATTCGAACCGTTGACCCCCTGCTTGCAAAGCAGGTGCTCTAGCCAGCTGAGCTAATCCCCCAAATTACATTGAAGAACAATATAGGAGAGTGAGGCTCATTTCGTTTCGCCTCTTACGTAGTCCCAGGCAGACTTGAACTGCCGACCTCCACATTATCAGTGTGGCGCTCTAACCAACTGAGCTATAGGACTGTCAGGTTGGTCAGGTGTATGGACTTCTCCGCCCAGTTTCCTTTGTCTCTCTTTATTCTTGGAAAACAGGAGTTCGTGAGTACAAGAAGATTTTTGGAAAGACCTGATTCCGTATCTTCTGTCTTACAGGTGCACCTTTTCGAAAGGCATCTCCAGAAAGGAGGTGTTCCAGCCGCACCTTCCGGTACGGCTACCTTGTTACGACTTAGCCCCAATCACCGGTTTCGCCCTAGGCCGACCCTTGCGGTCACGGACTTCAGGCGCCCCCGGCTTTCATGGCTTGACGGGCGGTGTGTACAAGGCCCGGGAACGTATTCACCGCGCCATGGCTGATGCGCGATTACTAGCGAATCCAGCTTCGTGGGGTCGGGTTGCAGACCCCAGTCCGAACTGGGGGACACTTTAGCGATTGGACGGACGTTGCCGGCCGCCGGCGCTCTGTATGCCCCATTGTAACACGTGTGTAGCCCCGGACGTAAGGGCCGTGCTGATTTGACGTCATCCCCACCTTCCTCACACCTTACGGTGGCAGTGTCCGCAGAGTGCCCGGCATCACCCGATGGCAACTACGGAGAGGGGTTGCGCTCGTTATGGCACTTAAGCCGACACCTCACGGCACGAGCTGACGACAACCATGCAGCACCTTCACAGAGACCCCGAAGGGCGTCATTATCTCTAAATCCTTCCTCTGCAATTCAAGCCCGGGTAAGGTTCCTCGCGTATCATCGAATTAAACCACATGTTCCTCCGCTTGTGCGGGCCCCCGTCAATTCCTTTGAGTTTCACCGTTGCCGGCGTACTCCCCAGGTGGGATGCTTAACGCTTTCGCTTGGCCACTCGCCCAGGTGGGCGAATAGCGGGCATCCATCGTTTACCGTGCGGACTACCAGGGTATCTAATCCTGTTCGATACCCGCACTTTCGAGCCTCAGCGTCAGTTGCGCTACCGTCAGCTGCCTTCGCAATCGGAGTTCTTCGTGATATCTAAGCATTTCACCGCTACACCACGAATTCCGCCAACGTCCCGCGTACTCAAGTGGACCAGTTCGCGCCGCACGTCCGCCGTTGAGCGACGGAATTTCACGACACGCTTAACCCACGGCCTGCGCTCCCTTTAAACCCAATAAATCCGGATAACGCCCGGACCTTCCGTATTACCGCGGCTGCTGGCACGGAATTAGCCGGTCCTTATTCAAATGGTACATGCAATGCGGGACGCGTCCCGCACTTTATTCCCAAACAAAAGAGGTTTACAACCCGTAGGGCAGTCTTCCCTCACGCTACTTGGCTGGTTCAGGCTTGCGCCCATTGACCAATATTCCTCACTGCTGCCTCCCGTAGGAGTTTGGACCGTGTCTCAGTTCCAATGTGGGGGACCTTCCTCTCAGAACCCCTACTGATCGTCGCCTTGGTGGGCCGTTACCCCGCCAACAAGCTAATCAGACGCATCCCCATCCCATACCGCCAGTCCTTTCGTCATCAATATATGCATCTTAATGACAGCATACGGTATTAATCCGCCTTTCGACGGGCTATCCCGTGGTATGGGCCAGGTTGGATACGCGTTACTCACCCGTGCGCCGGTCGTCATCCTGGAAGAGCAAGCTCTACCAGATGTTACCCCGCGACTTGCATGTGTTAAGCCTGTAGCTAGCGTTCATCCTGAGCCAGGATCAAACTCTCCATTGTATAATATCTTTATAATGACCTTTCCCGAAGGAAAGTTCGTTTTGTCTCTGTTCAGAATGCCTCCGAAAAATCATTCGGTATCACCTTCAGAAATTGATAGGTTTCGTTCTACCCAGAACTCCTTTATCCATGACCCCTATATAATATAAGGTGGAAAAGAAGCCTGCTTCTTGTACTACTACTTCTCTGTTTATTGTAATCTTTTCAAAGAACTCTTTCTCTTGTCGCTCTTTCTGACTTAGTGACTGTTTTGTAACAGCGTTCGTTCTCAAAAGCAAATGCAAAGGTATATGTTTTTCTGTTTCCCTCCAAATGTTTTGATAAAAAAGTGTAGAAAAACTCCATATTTTTCTTTTAATTGACAATATCTCGATGTTTGAAAAATTTTCACCTTATTTATAATATAATTAGCTTGTTAAATACCCGTTGGCGGAATTAATTTAAGTTGGTCGATATGAGCATAAATTGTCCATATCGCTGATTCTCAGTAAAAACGAGAATTTCCGAAAAACTGTCAGATTGTCTGGTTTTTTGTTGTAATATTCTGACAATCATACAGTTGACTGCTAGGCAATTGTCAGCCTATTGTCTGGATGGTTTGCAGATGAAAAGAGAATTGTCAGATGAAAAGAATTATCAGATGAAAGGAATTCAGACGACAGGAAATGTATGCGTTGGCAGAATCCTGAAATCAGGGATATAGGTGTTACAACATTAGCTTATTGGGCAGACATTAGACTGCAAATCTGCCCAACAGGGGCAAGCACGTTGCCCATGATGGGCAAGCACGTTACCCCACTTGGGCAAGCAGCGTGCCCATTTTAACACAAACTGTCATTAGGATTAAGTATGCACTAATCTAATTCCGCCAACGGGTTGTTAAATGTAATATTTCATATTTCCTTCAAACATAACGAAGAAAAATTTACACATAATAATGCCAAAAATGTTGCATACTATATGCTGCTCGCCATAAGTATTGACATTGGATTATTAAAAAAACACCATTGCCCATGATGGGCACGACCCTTGCCCATGTTGGGCACTATTCCAGACTTCTTCCCCTATCACACTGTTCCTATATACTAAAGTACTATCATGTCTGACATATACCGACATATATAAGAGGATGAAAACGAAGTATAAGCATGGCGATGAACCATCCTGCATTTGACAGCTACCATCAGACAGCAGTCTATCGGCATATCAGCATGTTATAACAAAAAGCCATATGACCTGATAGTTTATTTTCATTTTTTGGGGAAATTCATATATCTTGATATGAAGCAAAAAAAATCCCGATGAATATGTTGCCACATCATCGGGAATATAATAAAATTGCTTATAAGCAAATTGTCTTGACAGATTACTCTGCTGCTGGAGCCTCCTCTGCAACTGGAGCTGCTGGAGTCTCTTCTACTGCTGGAGTTTCCTCTACAGGTGCTTCTACAGGCTGGTTCTCAGCAATCACCTTTACAGGGATTTCAACGAGCACATCCTTGTGGAAGTGTACTGTAGCAACGTAGTCGCCAAGTTTCTTAGCGTCGCGCATTGTGATGATCTTACGGTCTACATCGAAGCCCTTCTTCTTGAGCTCCTCAGCAACTGTAGCTGCATTAACAGATCCGTAAGTCACACCATTGGCGCTGACCTTCATCTCAACAACAATCTCAACATCCTTGATAGCCTCACCCTTCTTCTGAGCCTCAGCCTTGATAGCCTCGAGCTTGCGAGCCTGCTGTTTAAGATTCTCAGCGAGAACCTTCTTTGCTGCAGGAGAAGCGATGACAGCCTTTCCTGTTGGGATAAGGAAGTTACGTCCGTAACCAGACTTTACATTCACGATATCGTTCTTGAATCCCAAGCCGATAATATCTTCTTTGAGTATAATTTCCATTCTGTAATCCTCCTTTAAATTATTTCATCAAGTCAGTTACGTATGGAAGCAGTGCGATCTGGCGTGCACGCTTTACAGCCTGTGCCACACGACGCTGATACTTCAGAGATGTTCCAGTGATACGACGTGGAAGGATTTTTCCCTGCTCGTTCAAGAATTTCTTGAGGAACTCAGGATCCTTATAGTCGATGTACTTGATACCGCTTTTCTTGAAACGGCAATACTTCTTTTTCTTAGTGTCCACTGAAGGTGGAGTCAAGTATCTGATTTCTGATTCTTGTGCCATTTTTAAGCCTCCTCTTTTTTACCAAGTTTGTTTCTTCTCTTGACAGCATACTCAGAAGCATACTTGTCAAGCTTAACTGTCATGAAACGGATTACCTTCTCATCGCGGCGGTATTCAATCTCAAGCTTCTCAACAACTGATGGCTCAGCCTTGAACTCAAGCAGGCAATAGAAACCTGTTGACTTCTTCTGAATTGCATAAGCCATCTTCTTCAGTCCCCAGGTCTCCTCGTTCAGGATCTCAGCTCCCTTGTCGGTAAGCAGAGTCTTGAATTTAGCGACCGTTTCCTTCATCTGTTCATCAGACAAAACGGGAGTCAAAATGAAAACGGTTTCGTAATGATTCAACATTGTTTTAATTGTTTATTTATTAAATTTGCAAAATGCGGTGCAAAGGTACGACTTTTATTTTTATACTATACACAACCCGACTATCATTTAAACACTTGTTAACTATTGTCTAATACTATTTAAGGGAATTTATCATGTAATAACCATTAAGAATAGGGTTAATTCTAACTTTCCTTCATACATAAAGTAATTATTCAGGCATTATTTCTCCCACCGATCAGCCATCAAGGCAGTTTCCAATGCCAAAAAGATGCTTGCAAAGACATAATTTTCAAGAAAAACGTGTACCTTTGCCTATGAGATGGCAAGAGACAATATAAAAACATACTGCCACGCGACATCTTTATCAAAATCCAATTAAAACGAGTTAATATCACACGTTCACTTCGAATCAACTATAATACGAATCAATTATAAAAGATATGGCTGACGACACTTTTATAATATCACGGTTATACAAAGGCGACGAGGATGCTTTTCGCTACATTTTTGATAATGAGTATGGACTGATGTGCAGTTTTGCCAACAGGATGCTCCACGACAGGGCCATGGCTGAAAGCATTGCTGACGACGTGATCTTCAATCTTTGGAAGAGCCACGAGAGACTCAACATAACCAGCAGTCTGCGTTCCTACCTATTGGGAGCTGTAAGGAACAGGTGTATAAACGAACTGAAATCGCGCATAAAGCGCCTTTCTGCCACCAATGCTTCTCTCAACATAAGAGAAGAAATGGAAATGCTCGACGTTATTTTCACAGATGGCAGCCAACCCCTAGGAACACTGCTCGAACAGGAACTCGAAGAACAAATAAGTCAGTGCATATCGCTGCTTTCTAAAGAATGCCGCGAGGTGTTCGAGAAAAGCCGTTTCGAAGGACTTTCATATAAGGAAATCGCTAGTGAACTGAATATTTCAACCAACACAGTGAAATATCACATCAAGCAAGCATTGTCATTTCTCCATTCCAATCTTGACGGTTATCTGAAGTGGATTGTCATCGCCATGCTCATAAGATAGCATTTCAAAGTATGCAAATCCACATTATAGTCATTCACTCAATCACAGCCAGTATCCTTACAGGCAGTTTTCTGAACAAATAGCATGTGAATGAGCCTACACTTGAAGAACAATGGGAAAAGACTATATAAATAATGTACGCTAGGAGAGACACACACTTTCAATCACCATTGAATAAATATTTTTATGATGGAGTTATTTTTTTCAGTTTTTCACTACCCTCTCATCTGTCATGTTTGTCATAACAGTATAGAGACTCAAAAATCCTGATATGCAAAGAGAAGAAAAATACGAACAGATCGACAAGATGGCGGAGCGTTATCTTGCTGACAGAAGCGACAGGGAGGCGATAGTTTTCCTGCGCGATGCCGCATTGGAGTCTGACGACTATCGCCGTCGCATACGGCATATCATCGAGATTGACTTCTCATCTGCCGTTGCATCATCTGCCGACGGTTACGACAAGGAACAGGCCTACCACCGTTTCTGCGATCGCGCTTCTTCAAAAGGGAATACCGGCGGCACATCATTTTTTCGCCTTCATTGGCGTAGTGCCGTGGCAGCGGCTGCCATTGCCTTGGCCGTAGCTCTACCGTGGGCAGGATACGAATATGCCACAAGCAGCATGACGCGTCAGCTTGCCCAGATCAGAGTATCGTCTTCAGACGGTTCCATCTCCGAAGTGCGTCTACCCGACGGAAGCCGTGTATGGCTGAACGCCCGTTCACACATCGAGTATTCTCAAGGATTCGGCATCAGCGACCGAAATGTGAAGCTTACAGGTGAAGCATGTTTCGACGTTAGCAAAAACAAGGAGCTGCCCTTTGTGGTAAGTACGAAATCGGCAAATCTGAAGGTCCTTGGCACAAGATTCACTTTTCGCGACTATCCAGAAGACCAATGCGTCACTGTGAAGCTAATGCGTGGACATGTAGACATTGCGAGCACCAAGACCGGCAAACACATGGAAATGGTAGGCAACGAGCGACTGACACTGAACAAGGGCACTGGCCAGATGACCAAGATGAAGATGGAAGATGGCAACCGTTCTGACTCATGGATACATGGTGAACTGTTCTTCGACGAGATACCACTCATACAAATAGCCCAAACACTGGAGCGCACCTACAAAGTGAAGATAAAAGTGGCACAACAGTTACGTCAGAGGGCCTTCTACGGAACATTCCGCCAGACAACAACCATTGAGGATATTCTGTCTACAATGGCCAAAACTCAACAGATGAGATACAAACGACTGAAAAGTGGGGAGTATTACATATATTGAATGGGTAAATTTACAAGAAACAGATTTACCAATCTTACATAAACCGAATCTATTATGAAACCTGAAATATAAAAACAAAAGACAAAGCCTATGGATAAACAAAAGAAAAGGAAATGACACGAAATACTGAAAAAAGGAACTTATAAGAACTGTAAATAAGCAGTCAGAATATAAAAACTGAATAACCGAATCCGCCTCGCCCCAATATGGAGCAGGCAGGACATAATCTCTATCATAAACAATAATAAAAAATAAATCTATTAATCCTATGTACAACTATCAAAAGGCTGTATGCATAGCCTCAGCACTATTATGCCTCAGCGCCACTGCCAGTGCTCAGCAGGTGACGCTCAGAGCAAACAATGTAACTGTGAAGCAGGCCATGAACCAATTGCGGGAAAAGACCGGCTACACTTTTGTTTTCTCATCTACCGATGTCAACACCCAGCGACAGGTAACGGTGTCGGCAACCAATGCCGACCTCTCTGCCGTAATCGAGCAGATTTTGAAGGGTCAGAAGGGCATCGACTACAAGATTGAAGGCAAGAACATCATTATAACCAAAGCTCGCCACAACGGTGTGAAACATGCCACACAACAAGCCGGCAACAATGCCACCAAACGTCTTACAGGAAGTATCCTGGACGAAAACGGTGACCCCATGATCGGTGTCACTGTAACTGTGGACGGCATGCCAGGCGGTACAATTACCGATATCGACGGTAATTTCGTTCTTGCCAACGTTCCCTCTTCAGCGAAAAGCCTCCACGTGAGCTACATCGGCTATGAGGACAAAACCGTTGCCGTTGCCGACGGCATGATGCGAATCAAGATGAATCCAGATACGAAACAGCTTGACGACGTGGTCGTAGTGGGTTACGGCACCGTGAAGAAGAATGACCTTACGGGGTCTGTTTCTGCCATCAAGCCAGATGAATTCAACAAAGGTTCAAGAGCGAGTGCACAAGACGCTCTCGTGGGCAAAGTTGCCGGTGTAAACGTTGTTTCAAGCTCTGGTGCTCCAGGCTCTGGCTCTACGATACGTATCCGCTCCGGTGCATCTCTGTCGGCTTCTAACGACCCGCTGATAGTTATCGACGGTGTGCCAGTGGACAACTCTTCCATCGAGGGCGGCAGCAACCTTATCGGCGGCATCAACCCTAACGACATCGAGACTTTCACTGTATTGAAGGATGCCTCTGCCACTGCCATCTATGGTTCACGTGCCAGCAACGGCGTTATCGTGATAACAACAAAGAAAGGAAGTTCGGGCGCACCGAAGTTCAACTATTCAGCAAACTTTGCTATAAGCACTACAGCGAAACGTCTGAAAGTGCTCAGCGCCGATGAGTTCCGTGCCTTCGCCCCAACAGTGACAGGTGTACCAGCTGACGCAGCTTTCGGAACAAACAACACCGACTGGCAGGACGAGATATACCGAACAGCATTCGGCACCGACCACAACATCTCCATGTCGGGAAGCATCAACAGGAAAGCTCCAGTTAGGGTGTCTTTAGGCTACACAAACCAGAACGGTATCATCCGCACGAACAATTACAAGCGCTATACCTTCGACGGCGGTCTCGCACCGAAGTTCTTCAAGGACCACCTTTCTGTAAACGTTAATCTGAAAGCTTCAATGGAGGACAACACCCGCGTGGACGAATCAGTTGTAGGCAATGCCTTGGCTTATGACCCAACACGCCCTGTGCATACCGGCAGCGAGACATCTGCCACTGACCCAGGCCGTGGCTACTTCATCTGGATGAACGGCAACTCTCCGATGGCCATACAGACCGACAACCCTGTGGCACAATTGGAACTACAGAATCTGCACAACAAGCTCTATCGTTCTATCGGCAACGTTGCCCTCAACTATAAGGTGCACGGTTTCGAAGACCTGCAGTTGAACCTCAACCTGGGCTACGATGTGCTTGAAAGCAAATACAGCAAATTTGTGCCTGAGCTGGCGGGAATGATGTATACGGCTAACAAAAAGGACGGTACGGGTCTCGACTACAACTCCAAGCACAACAAGACGAACACCCTGCTCGACCTCTATGCCAATTATCAGCACTCATTCGGCAAACACGACATCGGAGCCATGGCCGGTTACGGATGGCAGCATTTCTGGAAGAAGTTCAGCGATACCACACTGTCGCCAGAGGGAGTGGAACTGTTCTCCGCAAAACACTCTAAGTCTGAATATTATCTCCTTTCATTATATGGAAGACTGAACTATAGCTACGACAACAAATACATGGTTACGGCAACTCTGCGTTCCGACGGATCGTCGAGATTTGCCAAGGGCAACCGCTATGGTTATTTCCCTTCTGTAGCCCTGGGATGGAAGATTTCCGAGGAGTCGTTCCTGAAAGAGAACAAGGTTCTGACAAACCTGAAACTGCGCCTTAGCTATGGCCAGACTGGTCAGCAGGACATTCTCAACGACTATCCATACATGACAACCTTCTCTGCCTCTTATCCAGAATCCAGCTATCTGTTCGGTGACAAGTGGTATAACACTTATCGTCCTAACGGCTACGACCGCGACATCAAATGGGAGACAACGGAGACATGGAATGCCGGACTTGACTATGGTTTCCTCAACAACCGCATATATGGTTCTATCGACGTATACAAACGCCACACCAAGGACCTTCTCAACACCATTCCTGTAATTTCCGGTGTGAACTATTCCGCCGTGCTCACCACAAACATCGGTGAGATGGACAACAAGGGTGTGGAGTTCTCAATCAATGCAGTGCCTGTTCAGACCAAGGACTTCTCGTGGAGCGTAGGACTGAATTACACTTGGAACGACTCAAAGATAACGAAACTCAACACCGTAGATACAGAAGGCTCTTACGTTGAAACCGGCGCCATCTCTGACACTGGCAAGTTCGTTGAATGCTTCATGGTGGGCAAACGCCCTTACACCTTCTATCTGGCAAAGCAGGCATACGACGAGAATGGCAAGCCTATGGAAGGTCAGTTCGTACAACCGGACGGTAGCGTTTCTTCTAAGGAGACACGCCATGCCAGCCGCTGCGCCCTGCCAAAGTCATATCTCGGTTTCAACACTCAATTCACATACAAGAACTGGGAGTTGGGCATCACTGGCCATGGTTCATTCGGAAACTACATATATAATTATGTGGCAGCCAACCAATACCAGCAGCAGGTATATAGCGATCAGGGCAACTTCTCAAATATCCTGAAGACCACGGCACAGAGCGGATTCCAGCAGCAGCAGCTCTATTCTGATTACTTCCTTGAGAAGGGTGACTTCTTCCGTATCGACAACATCACGCTGGGCTACACATTCCACAAACTATGGAACTCATCGAGCAGCCTGCGTCTCTCGGCAGCAGTTCAGAATGTATGTGTAATAACCGGTTATTCGGGTCTGGATCCAGAGATATACAACGGTATCGACCGTGACGTATATCCTCGTCCACGCACCTTCTCAATATCTGCTAATCTGAATTTTTAAATAAAGTAAATGAATTGACGGGAGAACTGGTCAATGAATGAAACAATTTCCCAGTCAATCAACAAAATGAACACAACTTATGAAAAAGAATATATTGAAAACAATGTTGCTGGGCATCCTGGGATGCCTCTTCACATCATGTTTCAGCGACCTCGACACCATGCCTCTCGACGACAATGAGCTGGTGAGCGAAAAGGTCTATCAGACAGCCGACGGCTATACAGGAGTACTTGCAAAATGCTACAGCTCACTTATCCTCACAGGTCAGAAAGGTGGCGACGGTGGCGACGGTGACCTTGAGGGTGCCAACGAAGGATACTCTGGATATGTGCGCCTCATGTTCTACCTGCAGGAGTTGCCAACAGACAACTTTATCATGCCATCATCGTCTAACGGACTGCGCAAATGTCTAAACTTGCAGTGGGACGCATCCAACGCTTCTGTCATCCGCTGGACATATCAGCGTCTCTACATGTCGATAGCATACTGCAACGAGTTGCTGCGCGAATGTACCGAGAGCAAGCTCAAGAGCCGCGGACTATGGAATGAACTTGGCGGCGAATGTGCCAGCTACCGTGCAGAGGCACGATTCATCCGCGCCTACTGCTATGCTACCTTGTGCGACCTCTTCGGCGGCGTGCCATACATCGACGAGAACACTGGCGTGAAGGACATACCGCAACAGTGGACCCGCAAGCAGATATTCGACTTTGCCGAGAGCGAACTTCTCGCCATAGACACAGACCTCAAGGCTCCAGGCGAGAACGTGTATGGACGTATCGACCGTGTGGCAGCATGGTTCCTGCTCTCCAGAATGTATATAAACGCAGAATCATGGACTGGCGAGAACCGCTACAACGATGCTCTCAAATATGCCAAGATGGTGATCAACGACGGTACTTATCCTTTGGCCCCTGACTATCGTACGATCTTCCTCGCCGACAACGACAAATGTAGCGAAATAATCTGGCCTCTCGTTCAGGACGGACTCAGAGCACAAAGCTCAGCCGGAACGAACTTCTACACAAAGGCTTTCGTCAACGGACCGATGAACGAGCTGTATAAAACAGGCGTTGGATCTCGCGGATGGGGCAACGTAAGGGCGAAGACCACTCTCGTTGACGCTTTCGACGCCCAGGATGTGATATTCGACCCAAACGACACATGGGGCGACAAGAAGATGGACAAGCGAGCACAGTTCATGACGGCTCTGCCCAACCAGACAAAGAACACATGGGACGAGAAAGGCAACATGACGAGCACCTTCACCTGTGGCTACGGCTACATCAAATGGCGCAACGTAAACCGTGACAATTCTCTGCCAGAGCAGGGTGACGCATATTCATCCATCGACTTCCCTCTGTTCCGCTCTGCCGAAGCTTATCTCATAGCCGCCGAGGCTATTCTGAGAGGTGCTAACGGCACTATGGATGAAGCATTAGGCTATGTAAATGAAATACGCGAACGCGCCTATATGTCTGGCAAATACGCAAAGGACGGTGTTCGTTCCGACGTATCGGGAGATATACAGATGAGCGATCTCAATCTCGATTTCATCCTCGCTGAGCGCCAGCGCGAACTTGCCACAGAACTTGTGCGCCGTACCGACCTCGTACGCTTCGGCAAATTCACAAGCGGACGCAACTGGGATTGGAAGAACGGCGTGCGCGAAGGTGCCGACGTAGAGGATTACCTGAAGGTATTCCCTATCCCTCAGACAGAGTTCTCCAACATGCCTTTGCTGAAGCAGAACGACGGTTATGCCAATTAACGAGTTAACAAGCAGACGAGTTAACAAGTAGACAAGTAGACGAGTAGACAAGGAAATTGTTTTTCTTCTGACAATCAAAGGAAACCTCCTTGTCAACTCGTCAACTAAAAACAAACATCATGATTTCAATCAGACACACACTACTCACACTGACCATCGCCTTGGCAGCCAACGGTGCGATGGCACAGACATCATTCGAAGAGATCAGTGCCGATCTCAACAAGTCGGGAGGCGTATATCTCGCATACCCAGAAGTGACAACACGCCAGACTCCTGCTCCAAAAGGCTACACACCATTCTACGTAAGCCATTACGGACGCCACGGTTCTCGCTATCTCTTGGGCGACGGCGACTTCACCATGACCATCTCACTGCTTGAGAAAGCTGAAAATGAAGGATGCATAACACCGCTCGGAAAGGACGTGCTGCAGCGCCTTCGCAAGGTGTTCACAGAAACACGCGGACGGGGCGGAGACCTCACTCCACTGGGAGCCAGACAGCACAAAGGTATTGCAGAGAGAATGGCCCGCAACTATCCTGAGGCGTTCAGAGGCAAACGCCGTGTATTCGCCCGTTCCACTGTTGTATACCGTTGTGCCATGAGTATGGCGGCATTCTGCGATGGACTAAAAGGTATATATCCGCAGCTCTCTATCGACTACGAAATGACGGAGCGCAACATGTCATATCTGAATTACCATACCGATGAGTCAAACAAATTCACTCATGGTGAGACTGGTCCTTGGGTGGAGGAATATCGCAAGTTTGAGGCAGAACACGTGAAACCTGCTCGCCTCGTAAACTCACTGTTTTCAGATGCCGACTTTATCCGCTGCCAGGTAAATCCGGAGAAACTCGCATGGGCATTCTACTGGATTGCTTCTGACATGCAGGACATAGAGACCAAAGACGTGACGTTCTACGACATTTTCACGCCACAAGAACTCTTCGACATGTGGCAGTGCGTGAACTACCGCTTCTATATCGGCAATGCCAATCCTCAGATGAGCGACGGACTGGTAATGGCAAACGCATCAACGCTCGTTGAGAATATCCTTGAATGTGCAGACAAGGCTATCAGCAATGGCGATATGGCTGCTGACCTAAGATTCGGCCACGACGGAAACGTCATTCCGCTACTTGCATTCCTACAGATCGATGGTTTTGATGTGGAAGTAAGGAAACCAGAAGAGGTCTACAAACACTGGGCTGACTTCAAGGCCACCCCGATGGCAAGCAACATTCAGATTGTATTCTTCCGCAACAAGGCAGGCAATATCATCGTAAAATTCCTCCACAACGAGAAGGAATGCCATATCCCGGTAGCCACCGATTCATGGCCATATTACAAATGGTCTGACGTGAAGAACTACTATCAAAACAGGCTTAAGCAAATCAAACAACGTGTAGCCAACAGAAAATAAGACAACACACCACACACCTTACCAATAGTTTTTTATGTTCGCAAAGGCTCGGAGAATATATCATCTCCGGGCCTTCTTTGGTTAAGGAGAAACTACCTTCTTAATTCACAACTAACTACCTTCTTAATTCACAACTAATTTCCATACGTTGCACAATCTTTATTATATTTTTCCGTTAACATGTAAGCAAAAAGAATAGTTGATTAAGAAATACAACAATGAACATTGAAAAATTCTCAGAAATCATAGCCGCCCGGCTATCTATCAGTCGCCGAAGTACAGAAAACACTCTCCAGTTGCTCGAAGAGGGATGCACCATCCCCTTCATCAGCCGCTACCGCAAGGAACGCACAGGAGGTCTCGACGAAGTGAAGATTGCAGCCATCAGCGACGCCTTCGACAAGCTAAAAGAAATAAGCAAACGCAAAGAAACTGTGGTGAAGACCATCACAGACCAAGGAAAGATGACAGACGCGTTGCTACAGCGCATTGACCTCTGCTGGGATGCTGACGAACTGGAAGACATTTACATGCCATTCAAACCAAAACGTCGTACCAGAGCACAGATGGCTCGCGAACAAGGATTGGAACCGCTTTCTGTAATCCTCATGATGCAAAAAGAAAACAATCCGGAAGCTGCCGCACAACGTTTCGTTAAAGATGGCGTGAAAGATATAGCGGCTGCCATTCGCGGAGCACAAGACATCATTGCCGAGACAGTGAGCGAAGACGAACGCAGCAGACAGACCGTGAGACAGGCTTTCCGCTGTGGTGCCATAATATCGTCGAAAGTTGTCAAGGCAAAGGCAGAGAGTGAAGAGGCTGCGAAATTCTCAGACTATTTCGACTTCTCCGAACCGCTACGCAGATGCTCATCCCATCGTCTGCTTGCCATGCGCCGTGGCGAAAGCGAAGGTATACTCCGAATTTCAATATCTGCCGACGATGATGAATGTACCGAGAGGCTTAAAAGATTCTTCGTCCGTGGCTACGGGCGCTGCTCCTCACTTGTGGGCGAAGCTGTTGACGACTCATACAAAAGACTTCTCAAACCTGCCATAGAAACGGAATTTGCAAATCTGAGCAAGGAAAAAGCCGATGAGGAGGCTATCGGCGTGTTTGCAGAAAACCTGCGACAGCTGTTGCTCTCTGCCCCACTTGGTCAGAAACGAGTTATGGGAGTGGACCCAGGATTCCGAACGGGATGCAAGATAGTATGTCTCGACGCACAAGGCAATCTGCTACACCACGAGGCCATATTCCCCCACCCTCCTGTAAACAAGGTTCAGCAAGCCACACAACAGATGCTTAAGATGATAAAAGATTACCGTATCGAAGCTATAGCCATTGGCAACGGTACGGCAAGTCGCGAAACCTCCGCATTCGTCCGCTCACTGCATCTCGCTGATGAAATAAAGCAGTTTGTGGTAAGTGAGGACGGTGCTTCTGTGTATTCTGCTTCTGAAACAGCACGAGAGGAATTCCCTATGGAGGACGTCACAGTACGAGGCGCTGTGTCGATAGGCAGACGACTTATGGACCCTCTTGCTGAATTAGTGAAAATAGATCCGAAAAGTATCGGTGTGGGACAATATCAGCACGACGTTGACCAGACGAAGCTCCGTAAGAGCCTTGACTTGACGGTGGAGAGTTGCGTAAACTCGGTGGGCGTAGACCTTAATACGGCAAGTCGCCATCTGCTGACATACGTCAGCGGACTGGGACCGGCATTGGCTAAGAACATAGTGGAATATCGTCGCAAAAACGGGCCGTTCCAGAGCAGAGCACAATTGAAACGCGTACCACGCCTCGGTCCGGCAGCATTTGAACAATGTGCCGGATTCCTTCGCATACCAGGAGCCCGTAATCCTCTTGACAACAGTGCTGTACATCCTGAAAGCTATAAAATAGTAGAACAGATGGCTAAAGACTGCCACTGCTCTGTTGGCGACCTGATTCTCGACAAGAAGAAGCGTGATGGCATAGACATAAAACGCTATGTGACAGACACAGTAGGTATACCTACACTCACTGACATCATCAGCGAACTGGAAAAACCGGGACGCGACCCAAGAGAACAAATTGAAGAATTTGAATTTGACAGCAGCATACAATCTATTGCCGACCTTAAGGTGGGTATGGTAGTGCCCGGTATTATCACCAACATCACCAACTTCGGTGCCTTCGTAGATATCGGCGTGCATCAGGACGGTTTGGTACACATCTCCCAACTTGCCGACCGCTACGTCAGCGACCCTACACAAGTAGTGAAGCTACACCAGCATGTCATGGTAAGAGTAGCTGAGGTTGACGAGAAGCGACATCGCATATCACTATCAATGAAAGGAATATAATAGCCTTATGCAAATAATGGAAGTTTAACGTGAATCAGCATCAATGCTTTGTCAAGACAAGGCATTGGTGCTCTTCAGCAAGAACATAGACCAGCAAACAAATAAGATATACCACAACTTTGACCAGTAGAGACAGGAATAACGAGCAATAAAAAAGCCGCATCGCGAAAATTGCAATGCAGCTTTTTTTGGGATTTATGATTGCTTATGATTTACTTCACCTTAGCAACGATAGCCTTGAAAGCCTCTGGGTTGTTTACAGCGAGGTCAGCGAGAACCTTACGGTTGATCTCGATACCAGCCTTATGCAGAGCACCCATCAGAGTAGAATAAGTCATATTCTCGAGGCGGGCAGCAGCGTTGATACGCTGAATCCACAACGCACGGAAAGTACGCTTCTTGTTGCGGCGATCGCGGTAAGCATAGGTAAGACCCTTCTCCCAAGTGTTCTTGGCTACGGTCCATACGTTCTTACGCGCTCCATAGTAACCACGTGTAAGCTTTAAAATTCTTTTTCTTTTTGCTCTTGAAGCAACATGATTTACTGATCTTGGCATAGTTTCTTCTTACTTTAAAAATGTTAGACAATAGGATTAACGGAGACGCAGCAAATCACGTACCTGCTTAACGTTGCTAGGATCAACGATTGCAGTGTGAACCAAATTACGCTTCTGCTTCTTTGTTTTCTTAGTCAGGATGTGACTGTGGTAAGCGTGACGTCTCTTAATCTTACCTGTACCAGTGAAACGAAATCTCTTCTTTGCACCGGAGTTTGTCTTTACTTTTGGCATTTTTTTAAATGTTTAAATGGTTATTTATTATGCGGTGGCAACGTATATACCAAGACGTTACGCACCTGTTATTTTCTCTTATATATTACTTCTGGAGCTTCTTCAGAGCATCGGCACCATTTTTGGCGTTAGCGAAGAGTCCTCCGTTAGCAGGAGTCTCAGCAGTTTCTGTAGCCCCCTCTTCTTTTGTCTGACCCTTGGCCTCAGCTTCACGGCGCTCTCTATCCATCTTCTGCTGACTCTTCTTGGCTACACCGGCTTTCTTTGGAGAGAGATAGAGGAACATCTTCTTGCCTTCCAATGCAGGCATCTGCTCCACCTTGCCATATTCCTCAAGATCGTTGGCGAAACGCAACAACAGAACTTCTCCCTGCTCCTTGAAAAGGATAGAACGGCCACGGAAGAACACGAAAGCACGAACCTTGTTGCCTTCCTCGAGAAATTCCTTGGCATGCTTGAGTTTGAAGTTGTAGTCATGATCATCGGTCTGTGGTCCGAAACGAATTTCCTTGACTTCTTGTCTAACTTGCTTTGCCTTCAGTTCCTTTGCACGTTTCTTCTGCTGATAAAGGAATTTGCTATAGTCGATGATACGACATACTGGCGGTTGGGCATTTGGAGAAATCTCTACCAAATCCACGCCCTTGTCTCTTGCTATATCAAGAGCCTGACGTGTAGGCATTACGGTTGAACCATCATCTCCAACAACTCGCACTTCCCTGACGCGAATCTGTTCGTTCACGCGGTACTGGTTTTTCATTTTGTCATTCTTCATTCGACTATTTTACGTTAAGCGGCTGCAAAGTTACGACTTTTTAATGTAAATTGCAAAATTATCATTTCTTTTTTTACATATAAATAGCGAAATATCACTCTGTTAAGTGTAATTCGCATGAAAATGTCGTTACACGATATAACAAAAGAGACTTTACCTAATGACAGTCAAAAAAAAAACACAAAACCAAAATAAGGAATAGCATACTACAAAAGTCCCCGTCACAATGAAGTGACGGGGACATAGTATGTAATAAATCGCTATTCAGCCAACTTATTATTTTGTGTTGTCGTTGAAAGTAGCAACACGGTTGAACTCAACCTGCTCGAAGAGCTTGTCTGTTGCACCCATTCCCTTAGTTGTAAGGCGGCTTGCAGCAATCTTGTACTTCTTGACGAGGATGTTCTTAACAGCGTCTGCACGCTTCTCAGAAAGTCTCTGGTTCAGCTCCTTAGAACCCTCTGGAGATGCATAACCCTTGATCTCTACAGTAGCCTCTGGATGATTCTTCATGTACTGAGCGATGAGCTCGATGTTAGCGTACTGAGCAGGATCAACTACAGACTTGCCCTGACGGAAGATAACTGTAGGCTGGAGGTTAGTCGCTGTAGCTGGCTTCTCATACTTAGGCTTGCTGTTGCACTCGTCGAGAGCTTTCTGGAGGTCAGCAATCTGACGGTTCTTAGCAGCGAGCTCAGAATCCTTACCGTTCAAGTCGTTGCGCAGATCGTTGATCTTAGCGTTCAAACCGTCGATCTCAGCCTGGTCGCGAACCTGTGCGATAGTGAAGTTGTGTGTACCGTTAGAGTTCTTGAACTTGTAAACAACACCTGCGTTGAGCTGGAAGTCAGCGTAGTTAGCATCGTAGCGAACGCCCTTCTTAGCGCCCTCGAGGTTCCAAACTACTGCTGGCTCAACATATACCTGCCATGCCTTGTCCTTGCCGAGGTTGAAAGCGAAGTCAAGACCAGCCTTAGATGTCAGGAAGTCTACCTTGTCAGCAGAATCCCAAGAGTTTGCATAGTAACGATCGTGATCCTCGCCACCGAATACGTGACCCCAACCAAGACCATAAACGCCGCTTACCTCGAAGAGACGTGGCTCACCTTTGTAACCGCCGAACCAGTTGCTGAAGTTGATTGTAGCGATAAGAGAGGTGTTGATTGAGTTAACCAAAGTATTTGTGTAGTTACCGAAGAGGTTGTTCATTGTACGCCCTGTATGATGAAGATCGCTGAAATAAACATTGCTCTCAGCAGCGAGACCGAATACAGGAGTGAAATAGCGACCTACGCGGATACCTGCGTTAGGAGTGATATCCTTGAGCCATGTACCGCCACAGCCGAGCTGTGAAGGATGAATACCTGTTGCAAGACCACCGTTTACACCGATGTACCAATTGTCAAAAGTCTTACTCTCAGTAACTGTCTGAGCAGATGCGGAAACTGCCAAAGCAGCAGCAGCGCACAAAGTAAAGAATTTTTTCATGTTCTTAATCTTTAAAATTAATTATAAATACAGTTTTTTAAATCTTTCTACATTCTTGAAGTGCAAAGTAAAACATTTTTCTGATAGCAGCCAAACTTTTCTTAACAAATTTATTGCACAAGCTAACTTTTTACGCAAAATAGTGCAAGAATATCCACCTTATACCTATATATATTAATATGTCATCCCGAGATTGCATATAGCCAACGAATTGTCAAGAGATGATTTGACAAAAACCCCTCGCAACAAGCTCAAATAGTTATTTTTATGAAATCCATATGCAGACCAACACACTTGTCAACCATTCTCCCCATTAGCCGTTTACTTGTCAAACTCGCCCACTTATCAAATAATCCATTGCTACCGCTGAATAATTCAGATAGTTTTACTACTTTTGCACTGATGAAACGTATCATACTAATAACTGGCGGACAACGCTCGGGAAAGAGCGTCCTCGCCGAGCGCATGGCATTGGAGCTTTCCCGCAATCCTGTGTACATCGCCACGGCTCACATTTGGGATGAAGAATTCCAGCAGCGCGTGGACAAGCACAAGGAGCGCCGAGGAGAACAGTGGACCAACATCGAAGAGGAAAAACATCTCAGCAAGCTGTATATATATAATAAGGTGGCTGTGATAGACTGCCTGACTCTATGGTGTACGAATTTCTTCTTTTCTGCAGCCAACGATGAAAGCCATCAGCCTGACATCAACGAGACGCTGAAAGAGATTGAGGAAGAGTTCGACAAGTTTACCGACCAGGATGCCACATTCATCTTCGTGACCAACGAGATTGGCAGCGGAGGGGTGAGCGGCAATGCCGTACAACGCAGATTCACTGATCTGCTCGGATGGTTCAACCAATACGTTGCGGCCAAGGCTGACGACGTATACCTAACTGTAAGCGGAATTCCGGTGAAGATAAAGTAAGCAAAATATTATTCTATCATGATAAAATTCAATATAGTTTCGCCAGACCATAGCATCAAGGACGAAATACAAGACAAGATTGACAATCTGAACAAGCCGAAAGGTTCGCTGGGAATGCTCGAAGAACTGGCACTGAGGATATGCCTCGTGCAGCATTCTCTCCTCCCAACTCTCTTCCACCCCTGCCACTTGCTTTTTGGAGGTGACCACGGCATAGAGCGAGAAGGAGTCAGCCTGTCGCCAAGAGATGTGACATGGCAGCAGATGATAAACTTCACGAAAGGCGGAGGAGGTGTAAACATGTTCTGTCGCCAGCACAACTTCAAGCTCAGAATAATAGATATGGGAGTGGACTACGACCTTAGTTCTTTCCCTGAAATAAGGAACGAGAAGATTGCATGGGGAACAAAAGATTTCCTCCACGAAGCGGCAATGTCGGAAGAGGAGATGGACAAGGCTCTCTCTACGGGAGCAAAGATCATCGACGAATGTGCCGACGAAGGTTGCAACATCGTATGCATAGGCGAGATGGGAATAGCCAACACATCTCCTTCGAGCATCTGGCTGCATCTCATGGGAGGCGTACCACTTGACGACTGTGTGGGAGCCGGATCTGGAGTGGCAGGCAGTCAGTTGAGCCACAAGCATAAGGTATTGAAAGAGGCTGTGGATAAATTCAACAGGGACTTCCCCTATGCCAGCGCTACCGATATGATACGTTATTTCGGAGGTTTCGAGATGGTAGGAGCAATAGGAGCTATGCTGAGAGCCGCCGAACGCAGGATGATAGTGATGGTGGACGGTTTCATAATGTCGGCATGTATGCTTGCGGCAAGCCGCCTACATCCCGAAGTGCTCAACTACGCCATCTTCGGACACTGCGGAGACGAGCACGCCCATGCCAAGATGCTGCAGATAATGGGAGCGAAACCGATTCTGAACATCGGAATGAGATTGGGCGAAGGAACGGGAGCGTTGTGCGCCTACCCTATCATTGAGAGCAGCGTGAGGATGATAAACGAGATGAACAACTTTGAAAATGCAAATATCACTAAATACTTCTAAGTGGTGGCAGAACGTATGGGCAGCGCTCATATTCTTCACCCGACTGCCTTTCTGGCGTATCTATCAGCCGCCTAAAGAATCGTATAAAGCAGTGGTAGAATACTGGCCCATAGTGGGCTGGCTGACAGGAGGGGCTATGGCGGCAACGATATATTTCGGTTCTATGTATATGCCGCAGAACATAGCCATCGTAGCAGCGATCCTCTTGAGGATATTCATCACTGGAGCGCTGCACGAGGACGGACTGACAGACTTCGTTGACGGGTTCGGCGGAGGAGGCTCCGACAGGCAGAGGATTCTCGACATAATGAAAGACTCACGCATCGGCACGTATGGTGTGCTGGGTATAATATTCTATGAACTGCTGCTCTTTTTCAGCCTTTCGTGTATGCCTCCGATTCTTGCAGCATTGTCTGTATTCGCTGCCGACCCTTATGCCAAGATGCTCGCCGGCCAGATTATACAGATGATGCCGTATGCCAGGACTGAGGAACAATCCAAGGCAAAGAACGTATACCGACGCATGAATATCGGGGCAAGCATATGTCTCGCCTTGCAGGGACTTCTGCCTCTGGGACTGTTCTTCTATCTCACACGGCTTACACTGGAATGGGATCTGATAGTATTCGTTCCATGCGTGGTGATGTATTTCCTCTATAGACTGATATGGAAGAGACTCAAGGGATATACGGGAGACTGCTGCGGAGCACTGTTCCTCCTGATTGAACTCACTACATATCTCACCATCGCCATACTATGGTCAAATGCAATGAAGAGCGCCGCCATGGAAGGAAAGATGCTGGAGTTCATGTGGCATTAAGCCCAAATTATCAAAGACGGACGGGAAAAAGTGACCTTCATATCAGCTTGTTTGCTCGTTTGCTTGTCAACTCGTTAAATTGTCAACTCGTTAACTGAAAAAAACATGAAAGTAATATTAATCAGACACACAAGCGTAGACGTGACGAAGGGCGTGTGCTACGGACAGACGGACGTTCCCGTGGCGGCAACGTTTACAGAAGAGGCAGAAATGACAAAGAAAGCACTCGGCGACAGAACGTTCGATGCCGTGTTCTCATCACCTCTCACCAGAGCGCGCCTGCTGGCAGACTATTGCGGTTATCCCACCCCCGTCACAGACAACCGACTCATGGAGATGAACATGGGCGACTGGGAAATGAAACGCTACGACGACATCAAGGACGACAACCTGCAGAAATGGTATGATGACTATATGCACGTTGCAACTACAAACGGTGAAAGTTTTCCGATGGTATATGAAAGGGTGGCAGGATTTCTCGACGAACTGAAGCAGAAGCCATACCGCCAGGTGGCCATCTTCGCCCACTGCGGAGTGTTGCTCTGTGCGGGCATCTACGGAGGCCTGTTCAAGGAGGAAGGATGCTTCGAACACACAGTGGAATACGGAGGGATAGAAGAAATCGAGATTTAGGAGTTCGGAATCATTCAGAACGGACTCAACAATTTTCTCCCGACCATGCAAAAGAAAAAATATTCAATTCAGGATAATAAAAATGTTTAGACAATTAGCAATCATTA
The DNA here is from genome assembly GCF_041323955.1 of Prevotella pectinovora. NCBI lineage: Bacteria > Pseudomonadati > Bacteroidota > Bacteroidia > Bacteroidales > Prevotellaceae > Prevotella > Prevotella pectinovora. The sequence continues at coordinate 790,085 of NZ_JBGLIV010000001.1, read as the reverse complement.
TTGGCTGCCTTGCCGTTGGTGAGTTCATAACATGGCTCACCGGCATCAGCGTGCCATCAAGCATCATTGGAATGCTTCTGCTCACCTTTTTGCTGAAGGTGAAAGTGATAAAACTGGAATGGGTAGAGACGATATCCAATTTCCTTGTGAAAAACATGGGCTTCTTCTTCGTGCCGCCAGGTGTGGCTCTGATGCTCTATTTCGACATTATCGGAAAAGAGATAGTGTCCATAGTGCTCGCCACGACCTTGAGCACCATGCTCGTGCTTGTGGTCACAGGCTGGACACACATCATGACAAGGAAGATAATAAAACGCATAAAAGGAAAAAAACTATAAGCAAATGGATATCCACGAATACCTCAACAACGATTATTTCCTGCTTACGCTGACGTTCGGAGTATATTTCCTCGCCAAGCTCGTAAGAAAAATGCTGCAGCTGCCGGTTTTCAATCCCATCCTGGTGAGCATAGCCTTCATGATATGCTTTCTCACGATAGCCGACATTGATTATGAAACCTACAAGTTAAGCGGTTCGAAGATAGACTTCTGGCTCAAGCCCGCCGTGGTGTCGCTCGGTGTTCCGCTATACAAGCAGCTCCACTCCATAAAGCATGAAATGGTGCCGATATTCATGTCGCAGCTCGTGGGATGCCTTGTCGGCATAGTGTCGGTCGTTGCCCTGGTACAGTATTTCGGTGCATCCCGCATCGTGGTGCTCTCGCTGGCAGCAAAATCTGTCACCACACCAATTGCAATGGAAGTGACACAGAGCATCGGCGGCATACCATCTCTCACCGCCACGATAGTGGTGTTCGTCGGCATCTTCGGAGCCATAACAGGATTCAGAATCCTCAAATACGGCCACATCGGAATGCCCTCATCCCAGGGAATCTCGCTCGGCACAGCATCACATGCCGTGGGAACATCGGCAGCTATGGAACATGGAATGGAACATGGGGCCTATGCGTCGCTTGGACTTACGCTCAACGGCATATTCACCGCCATACTGACTCCATACATCCTGCAGATGATGGGCATCATATAACAAGTAAGACGAAACAAATCAGGATAATGGAAAATCTGGAAGTGATGGTGACTCTGTTCATCATCGTCATATTGGGCTACGTGCTATGCAAACTCGGATATATGGGCGACAAGTTCGACCAGAAACTGTCTACTATAGTTATCGACATCACCTGTCCGTCGCTTATCCTCTCGTCGGTAATGGGCGACACGCTGCCCGACCGCACGCTGATTCTACCGCTGCTGGGAGTAAGCATACTGACATACATCATACTTCTGGCATTCGGATTCTTCGTACCGAGATTCATAGCCAAAGACCACGACACCCAGGGAATGATCGGATTCACACTGATGTTTGCTAACGTTGGTTTCATCGGCTATCCCATAGTGGCATCGATATTCGGACCTCACGCCATATTCTATGCCGCCCTGCTGAACATGCCCAACACCTTCTTCATATTCACAGCCGGCGTGATGCTCATCAAGGGAGAATACAGCATCAAGCAACTCAACCCCAAGATATTGTTCTCGCCGGCAATGATAGCCGCCTTTGCCGCTGCCCTACTTGTGGCATTCAATATCCGCACTCCCGAACTGATAGCCAAGCCGGTAACGATGGTGGGCAACATAACGGTTCCGGCAGCGCTGATGATAATAGGTTCGTCGATGGCACGTCTGCCGCTACACGACATCATCGGCACCCCGAAGGTCTACGTGGCATCGCTATTGAGACTCTGCATCATTCCTCTATCGCTGTTTTTCCTATTCAAGGCTCTGGGAGTGAGCGAAGTGGTGAATGCCATAAACACCGTAGTCATTGCCATGCCGGCAGCATCCTACGGCACTATGTTCTGTCTGAAATACGGGCGCAACCCTGCTCTCATGACAGAGATCACGTTCATCACCACAGTGGCGTCGATATTCACAATACCGATGATAACGCTGCTGTTCAAATAAGAGTCCGCTGTGTTGTCAGACCTTCTAAGGAGAGGTTACATTTCTCACTCAAATCGTACCAAGGTATTATTTTATCGTCACTTATTCACATTTCAGATGATTATAGCTGATGCTTGCGGTTTTTTTGCTACCTTTGCGACAAAATTGACTGAATAAGAAACTATCAACTAAAAACAAAGAAAAAAATGAATAGCGACCCAAAAGACTGTCTCTATTGCCAGAACAATGAGACATTGCACGATCTGATGATCGAAGTAGCGAAACTCAGCGTTTCACGAGTGTTCATATTCAAGGAGCAGACCTATCATGGCCGTTGCCTCGTGGCATACAAAGACCATGTGGACGACCTGAACCTTCTGAGCGACGAGGAGCGCAACGCATTCATGGCCGATGTGGCAAAGGTGACACGTGCCATGCAGAAAGTATTCAACCCAGACAAAATTAACTATGGCGCCTATTCTGACACGCTGTCTCACCTCCACTTCCACCTGATACCGAAATACAAGGGCGGACCAGACTTCGGCGGCGTGTTCCAGATGAACCCAAAGAAAGTATATCTCACCGACGCTGAGTATACCGAAATGGCAGAGGCGCTGAAGAAGGAACTCTAACGAAAAATATGAGAATTGACATTATCACCGTGCTCCCAGCCATGATCGAAGGCTTCTGCAATGAGTCTATCCTGGCAAGGGCACAGAAGAAAGGACTGGCAGAAATCCATCTGCACAATCTGCGTGACTACTCTGCCGACAAGTGGAAAAGAGTGGACGATTATCCATACGGCGGATTTGCCGGCATGGTGATGCAGTGTGAACCTATAGACCGCTGCATCTCGGCTCTGAAAGCTGAGCGCGACTACGACGAAGTGATTTTCACCTCGCCCGACGGAGAACAGTTCAACCAGCACGTGGCAAACGACCTGTCGATGAAGCAGAACCTCATCATCCTGTGTGGCCACTACAAAGGCATCGACCACCGCATCCGCGAACATCTCATCACTCGCGAGATAAGCATCGGCGACTATGTGCTCACCGGCGGCGAGCTTGCTGCTGCCGTTATGGCAGACGCCATCGTACGTATAGTGCCGGGAGTGATAAGCGACGAGCAGAGCGCCCTGTCCGACTGTTTCCAAGACGACATGCTCTCAGCACCTATCTACACCAGACCGGCAGAATACAAAGGCTGGAAAGTGCCCGACATACTGCTCAGCGGCAACGAGGCAAAGATAAAGGATTGGGAGATGGAGCAGAGCTACGAAAGAACGAAGCGCCTGCGACCAGACCTGCTGAAATAACAATAACCGGATTACCTTCAATCGGTAATTGAGATACCCCCCGAAAATCAATAAATATTTTCGGGGGTTATTCTGTCTTATTCATCAACAGCTTGCAGCCTGTTGCTTTTAAAAGCGTTTTTTTCAAAAATGAACGGAATGCTCCGTTTTCTAAGCCGTTTTTACCTCAAAAGTGGGTGGATTGAACCGTCTGAATTGGGTGGGCATGCTCCGCCCTAGTGGGCTACTGCTTCTTTGACAACAAGCCATCTGCGCTCTCAGGATATACCATTGAGGACACGAAGCAGTTGAGCCTGTTCTGTTCATCCCCTCTTGATCTGTTGTGGGAACCTTAACCTTTAGTCATCCGCCTTCGTGTGGATAGCTAAATGGTCAATGCCCAAATTGAGAATGTTGTCGTGGGTGTTAGAGGGGACTTTAAAATCCCAAACTGAGGAAGAATATCATTGCTTATTGAGACAATTCGTCTTTAATTTCTTCAAATTGTTTATCCATATACCCAATTAGCTTGTAAAACATAGTTTCTTCATCCATAGTTTCAATCCATTCCTTTAAAATGCCAAAACCCGTGTTGGCACTTTTTTCGGCTAGACTGTATACCTCATCACGATTGCAAAGATCATCTATCTTTTCTGGATTGTTTTTAAGACATTTGTCGTAATAGAGACTTGACAATAAGGGCTCGCAATTTGTCAGAAATTCCGTTCTGACAAATGACTTTACCGAGCCAACCTCACTAATAGAGGATGGTGCCTTACTTTCCATCTCACATAATGCCATCGCAAAACAATACAAGTCTGTACGAGTTGTTGCATTTTTGTTCAATTGAAAGAACTTTGTCTTCTCTATGTTTTCTATAAAGCCGTCATCGTAGGCCTTAGCTATATTCAATGTTACTTTTGCCATAGATTTTATTTGATTACGGTTATACCATCCAACATTGAAAGCTGACAGAATGATGCATATTGATCCTGCAATGCTGCAGCAACTTTCTCATCATATTCCGTTGGCGTGAATGTCAGAATGACTTGTTTCGTTTTTGCCAACTCACAAAGTGTTTTAACAAAGTTTTGACGATTATCTTCGTCTACTCGACCTATCGGAGTGTCAATGAATAGTAATGAATCATGCATTGACACCTTTTGCAATGCCAATGTGAATGACAATGCAAGTAATGCTCGTTCTGCAGCACTACACGAACCTAAAGTCTGCGAGCCATAGTTGTCAAGCAAACGGAATGTATAGTCTTCTAAAATTTCTACTTTAGAAAACACATCCTTCTTCCAAAGCAACTTTGTGAAAGTATCAAGAGTTTCTCGTTCCATCTCACGTCGACTTTCTTCTAGTAAATCTAGACGGGTCTCCTTTAAGATGTTTCGGCACTTCTTGCAATATTCAGCTTGTACATTTATCTTTTCCAATTGTTGGTTCTTTTCTATCAAAGACTTCAACTTCTTGTCCTGTGCAATATATTGCGCATCAAGAGTTTTCTTGTGGTCTTCCTCAACTCCCTTCTTGGCAACTATAGTATCACGCTCTCTGCGAAATTCCTTCTTTTGCCCAATAGCCTTTGTTATAGCTTCAGCATTAGGGATATTCATTAGGTACGTGTTAAGTTGTTTCTCTTCATCAATATAGTCATTGTATTGTTGACGCAAATTCTTTATGTCATCCATTAAAGAATCGCGTTTTGTCTTATATTGCGCTAATTTTGAAATATATTGGCGCAACACAACAACTGTCTTATTTAGCAATGCAGATGTTTCAGACGAAACTTCCAATTCCTTTTTTAATTCTTCAATAAAGCTATATGAGTGGTCATCTAAATCTTGGTCGCAGATAAGGCAATGTTTATGCTTCTCTATAGTCTCGAGAAGAAATTTGTCTATACGCGGAGGAAGTTTGCCATGCTGGTCCTGTTCCTGAATATAAAGATAAAGACTTTTGATGGATGGATAAAGAGCAAAATACTGAAGATACTCTCTTGCAAACACCATCATTTCAGCTTTTTTCTGACTGATAGAATTTCTCAACTTATCTATAGCCCCTTCTACTTCCTTGAGGTGCTTTGTCTTCTCTGAGACATGAACGTGCCCATTTATAACATTATCAAGGTCAGCAATTTCATCATCACAATGGTGTATTTGAGTCGTGTATGTATTGATTGCATCAACAGAAGAATCTATAGCTGCCTGAATTTTGTCAAGTTCTTGCTGAGCCAATGCAACTTCTTTCTGAGGTGATTTTGAAATTTGTGGATTCAACACATCCGTCAAATACTTATTGAATGCGTTTTCTGCTTTCTCAATAATCTTTGCCTGAGTCAGTTCCTCGATACCATTCTTGATATTTTCGAATTGCCCAGCCTTGAAATAATTTTCCAAATGCTCACCGTCAAAGAATATATACTCATGAATTTCTTCTGGTACATTCTTCTTTACAAGAGATAAAGTTTCTTCTTCAGAATCAATAGAATTCCATTCCCCATCAATAAAATGCATAATAGAGAACTCAGTACTTACTGGAATTACTGCATCGTTTGTGACATTAAATTTACCAACTCGTTGGAATCGAATTTTCTCTTTTGCATCATCTGATGAAAACAGAATGCGTACAGTTGCATCACCAATTGCATTATCACCTTCTTGCAAATGGTCACGTAGTTCTTGCACTTGCTGATTGTTGAGTATTGCACTTGCCGTATATTTATCACCCAAGTGCATTTCCGTATCATACAGACACCAAGTGATAGCATTAAGCACATTTGTTTTACCTACACCATTTTTGGCATAAATTATGTGTAAATCATTTTGTCCAGAACTACACGGAAACTTGAAGATAAGGTTCCGATACTGCCGAAAATTTTGAATGTCAATACTTTCTATTCTCATTGTCTTATACTGATTTCATAATTTTGTCAATCATACGCTTTCCTTGTCGACCTTCTTCAATACCGGAAAGTACTGTTTCAATATTCTTCTGCATTGCTATATCAGACTTTGTCTTATCTGCAATCTTCATAAGGATTTTCTTGTTTATAGCCATACTAATCTAATGAATTTATGATTTTTAATGCATCTATTGAATTAATCGCATTTTCTGCAATTTCTTTCAATCGAATCTGTTCCTTGTTTCTTATTTTACGTTCAAGACTGGAAGATTCATCATCTCCAAGATGAATGGTGTCTACACATATGTCATAAAGTTGAGCAAATTTTTTCCCTGGGCTTTGTCGTATAATACGTCCAACACGTTGAATGTATTCACGAGGATTTGTACTTGAAGCCATTAATATACCAATATCTGCGGTAGGAATATCAATACCTTCGTCCATACATTTTATGGCAACAATAACTTGATAATCTCCTAACTTGAACTTTGTAATAATATGTTCTCTCTCAGATTTGTTGCCGAACCTTTTTTCTGCCTTTGTTCCTTCTTTTTCCGTTAGTTTATGAAACATAAGGTTATGGCCTGCAAGAATTTCAAGAACGGAATCTATCTGCTGGGGAGATACAAATACAATCAAATTCTCAATTCGCCCTTTCTGCTCCAATTCGTTCAGAATACATTCGAGTTGAACATATTTTCCTTCTGCATTCTTGATGATGTTTGCGCGCTTTTCCAACAATCTGTCCAAACTAGCAGCTGCATCAGAATCACTATTCTTCATATTCCAAAGCTTGCTGATCTTCTTAGAAACATCTTGATATTCTTTGGATTCCATTTCGTTCAACGACACCTTTGAAATAAGATAATGATAGTTTACAAGGAAATGCTTCCCAGTAATAGGATTAAACTCTGTAAGTGCATCCTTGATGGTAAATTCGAAATTATCATTTCCGTAGTATTCAAGCAATTTAGATGTACCAAGGTCATCAAACCAACGGCTTGGCGTAGCACTTAAGCCAATTCGATATTTATAGGAAGGCATTAATGCTTTCTGCAATTTACGAGCCCCTAACCAATGAGTTTCATCCCCAACAAAAAGTACATCTGTCCCTGATGGTAGATTGTGTTCAATGGTTTCGGTAAATTTAACAGATGATGCTGTATTATGAGTGGTATACAAGCAGATATGGTCTGCCATTCCTGCACCATTTTTGAGAAGGAGTTTAAGTAAGACTTTGTCCCATTTACTTACAGAACCATCAATAACAACGCTCTCATCAAAAGACAAATGTTGCCCTTCAACCTCATCTTTCCATTGTTTTGACAGCGTATTTTGGGGTGTGGATATTATCGTAACTAAACGTTTTCTGCTTTGGTTCAAGTATTTTATGCCAGCGATAGCCGTTCTAGTCTTACCTGTGCCCGTAGCCATTTCAAACAGTAACTGGTAATTATTGTCTTTCCATTTGTTTAAGGCTTCAGCTTGATAGAAAAACAATTTTTTGTCATGTTTGAAATCAAAATTTTTAAATTTGATAGAGCGATACTTTTTTATAGAGACACTTTCTAAGTCAAAATCAGAAGAGTAACGTATGATGTCAGATTTAACAGCGTTTGGCAAATCAAAGACTTTTACATTTTTACGAACTCCATTCCAAATCTCTTCAAATCTCTTTTTATCACGTACATAGTAATCGTAAGCATCGGTCCATTCTTTAAAGACTTTGAATTCTTCATCATTATTGACCCATGCAGCGGCAGTTTCATTTATTGACCCACTGAAAGACAACTCATTACCTTCAGCATCTTGCAAGATACCAACTTTTTGGTGAAACAATCCTTTTTCAGAGATTAACTCATTATTGCATATACTTCCATCTTCGTTATAGACAATAGCAAACTTCATTCTTAACAGGCCATTAGCCAACATCCAGCCCAATGCTTTAACGTGATTTATTTCAAATTCATTTTCAAGATTGTTAATGTTAATCCCGAAATCTTCCAATGTCAGAGAGTTTGAATCATCAGCGATTCTCTTTATGATATCTATATCTTCCGAATTGAGTCTAGGACTTGTAATCAATCTCATCTTACCGCCATTTGCGATAAAGTCAGCAACACCTCTTGCTGCAACAGCCAATGAAGAAGATGAAAAGAATCCTGCTATTCGGTCATAGCGAACCGATGTGCCAAGGACTGGCACATAGTAATCTTCGATGATGTCATCAACACCAGATTCGTAGCAGGATTTAATAGTCAAGTCTTTAAAGCTCATATTCGATAGAATCTTTTACACTTTGTATTATAGTGTTGACGTTTGAACGTCGCCTCACTTGCGTTGTCTTTGACAATATACCAAGCATTTCGTCGCGAACTTCATCGGTAGCGCCAGCCATGAAATAGTTCTGAATGTACGGAATGTACAAGCATAGTTTCGGAACAATGTTATTTCTCTCACTTTCCTTTAACTTTATGAAGTTTGCCCCTAAAGCATTCTCGTTGGCTCGGCACTTCCCAAATCTGCATAGCCCCATTTGAGCAGCTGTCTTCATATGGTTTTCACCGTACTTCTTATCTGCCACCTCCTTGCGCTTTTCATCGCGCATAAGAAACCCCATTTTTGAGTAGTCAACATCCTTGATGCCGCAATTATGCAAAAGGTATGGTATGGTGTAATAAACATCTTTGAAGTCGCTAAACTGCGAGATGTCTTTCTTTTCCACTTTTGCTGGAACAAAACCATCTTTGATAATGTCAAGTATCTCACTGCACTTATATTTTTTAAGAACTTCTAGGAGTATTGCGCTTTTTTTCTCATCTTCTAACAAGTTTTCATCCGCATGCGTATAGAAAGCCTTTAATAAGACGCGCTCATTTACTGAGTTTCCAAGAACGTTGTCCCAAAACTCAGAATCCATTAAAAATTTTATTCCATCCATTTGTATTTCTGTATCACGATACCATAACATTGGGTCTATCATTTGTTTGAAAGACATATTGAAGAAAGAAAGGAAAAGACTCTTATGCTCATTGAATTGTTCAAGAAAGTTAAACACGGTTTTCAAAGGTGTTGACATTCCTATTTCATCATAATAGCCATTCTTGTAGTCTTCTATAAACTCTTCATATGTTTTAAGTTTCTTAACATCTCGGCCTAATGTATGTTCTTCCCAATATGTCTGGTTTTTATAGCAAAATTGCCAAAACGATAGATTTCTAAAGAATCCTGGTTGGTTACACCATCTTGCTATTTGAACATAAATATTTGACAATGGAGCTTTTTTATAATCCTCATGTCTCATAATATAAGGTAAGCAACCATACCGCATAAGCACACAGATACGCATGAATATTTCTGCAATATCCAATTGAAATTTTTTATATTCTGTAGAAGATTGCTTAAATCCGCAGAACAAATAAAACTTTGTCTCTCGCTTAGGACAATAGAACTTCCATATTTTTAGAGCTTTTACAATTATTTTTCTATCAAACCAATTGTCAAAAGCAAAGATAAAGTCTCCATGATAGTTGGATTTTGCCAGTTTCTTGGCCATATCTTCACCGCGACGATTTTGAGCAATAAGACGTTCATCAAGACCTTGCCTAAACTGAAATGGTCTTCCTGTAGCGATTAGTTCGTCTAACATTCGCTCCCAATATGGAGAAGCAAGAAAATTGTCATCCCACAAATAAATATAGGGGCGAACTAGTTTTCCTGTAGTCTTATCTATTTCGTCGTCCAAGAAATCGTTCAGATTCGAGTACGGCATAGCTTTCCTTTCCAGTTTATTCACACAGAAAGGACACCGACGAAAACAACCTCTTGTTAGAAAGCCTATTGAATATTCTTTGTAATCTTTATAGTATGCAGGAGATTTCTTGACTGTTTCCATCACATTTATGAAATCATCATAGAGATGATAATCAGGCGTCTGAGTTCTCATATCTATACCATGCGCTCCAGATTTATTCGTCAATGTGTTCAGGAACACATCACTTTCAAGCAGATGCATATCTTCTTCTCGTTTTTCAGCAAAACCCTCATCAACAGAAAGATTTGCATAGCTTCCAGTTCCTCCCATATGAACTTTATTTGCTATTGATTTGTTATTTATCAAAAAAGTCAATAGAAGAGGAGGTTTGTCAAGTGTAAACGAGAATACACATGATACCTGTTGGCGGAATTAATTTAGTGCATACTTAATTCTGCCAATGGGCTTGTCGTTAATGAAGTTTACGTATTGCAGAATGGTAAGTGCACTAATTTTGCCAATGATTCTGGCAAACAAACCATTCGTTATTTTCGCGTAGTTCCTGATGACCAGAAACTGGTCTGTAAGTTGTGAGAATATTGTCTCAATCCTCTTTCTTGCCTTTGCAAACGGGATGAATGTCGGTTTCCAGTCCTTTTGGTTGAGCCGATACGGACACTCCAGTCTTATGTGTGCGGTTTCGAACAAGTCAAGCTGTACGTCAGCTCCAATATACCCTTTGTCACCATAGATGCTACAGTCGTGATAAGTATGTTTTACATCCTTCATATAATGGAGGTCAGCCACACTTGCCTTTGACAGATCATAGGAATGGATAACTCCACTTAACCCACAGAGAGCGTGTAACTTATAACCAAAATAATACGTATTCTGCGAAGCACAGAAGCCGAAGTCGGGAGCTTGCGAGAAATTTCCGGTACGTCCCATCTTGCAACGTTTTCCTCTTGCAACCCTACAAACCTTTATCGGCTTGGAGTCAACAAAGAATTGTTCCTCTCCGCCATCCATTTCCATGGCAATCCTCTTGCGCAGTTCCTCACACAGGCCTGCCGTTTTCTTCCTGCGGTCATTGAACTGTCTCCTTGATATGAGATTGGGAATGTTGTCCTTGTATTCTTGCAATTTATAGTCGAACAACCACTTCTCACTATCAATGCTCTCGGTCTCTGCCGTCAAGGATAGCGCCACCACTTCCAAATCCGAAAACTTGGGAACAGGACCACGACGTGGAACATTACCCGATTCATTGACGAGATTTTCAGAGAATTGCTTGCATATCTCAAGTATTTTGACGAATTTTGTATAAAGGTTGTACATACGATGGTTTGAACTTAATGTTTTGAGCACCACTAAGTTACTAAAAATCAGCGATATGTACAACTTTTTACTCATATTTATCAACTTAAATTAATTCCGCCAACGGGTACATGATACATAAATATGGTCAAGTTTCTGCAATTCCTCAAAATTACTCTCGTTTGTTAACAACTCGTAGGTATTTACATTTGTCTTCGACGTTTCTTGAGTTTTACGAATATAGCCATTATCTTTTAAATATCCGGCAATTTTCAACAACGCAAGATTCGGGTGACGCGTACCATTACAAAGCAGATCCGCATCAACTAAACCTATATGCATTATTTTTCTAGAAGCCTTTGCCATATTCATTCGTTTTTCTCATATGCTTTACCCGTAGGCGTAATTAATTTAAGTTTATAAACACATGTAAAAAGTTGCACATACCGCTGACTTTTAGCGACTTGGTAGAGCTCAAAACATCAAGTTCAAGCCATCGCAAGTACATCCTTCATACAAAATTCGTCAAAATACTTGAGTTACACAAACTTTTCTCTGAAAATCTCGTCAACGAATCGGGGAATGTTCCACATCGTGGTCCTGTTCCCAAGTTTCCTGACTTGGAAGTAGTGGCACTATTCCTGACGGCAGAGACAGAGAACATTGATAGTGAGAAGCGGTTGTTCGGCTTTTGAATTGCAAGAGTAACCATATAGTCGGAAATTCCCCCCTTAGCGTGGGGAATGAAACCCCACATTAGGGGGTTCTGTTCCCCACGCTGTGGGGGAAATTAAAGACGATAAAAGCGTTGTCACAAATAGGTCTTCAGGAATGTCTCAAAGAAGCGACATCAATTCAGAGAAGTCATCTATCAGAAAATCGGCATCAGAGAGATCTTCGCGAGTACCGTTGCCGTAAGTCACGCCACAGGTCAGTGTTCCGGCAGCACGACCCATATCAATGTCGTATGTCATATCACCTACGGTAAGGGTGGTATCAGGGGTACCTCCGGTTAATTCAAGAACTCTCAGAACCATGTCTGGTGCCGGCTTCGCCTTCTCTATATCATCAGAAGCCACAATACAAGAGATGCAATCCATAATGTCGTACTGCTTCACGTATTCCACAAGCGACTGCCGACTCCTGCTGCTGGCTATCGCCAAAGTCTTGCCTGAGGCTTTCAGTTTGCGAATGGTATCAATGACATTAGGGAAAGGCTTAACAGTCATCTTTTGTTTGTTCTCCATAAAGATGCGACGGTAAGTATCAGCACAGCGTTGCCCATCAGCATCACTAATGCCAAACATCGAGACAAAAGCCTGATACAGAGGCAGTCCAATAGTGGCGGCACACTCCTCATCGGTGCGCCGTGGCAGGCGGCATTCGCATATTGTCTGTTGAAGAGTCCTGACGATAAGACTGTGCGAATCGCCCATCGTTCCGTCGAAATCAAGTATTATGGTTCTTATATTCATATACATTTTCTTTTCACTATTTCACGAACCTCAGCCTTACCCATAGACTTCTCGGCAGCAAACGCCAGAAAGCCACGAGCAGACGATAGCGACAGTCTATCGTCACCACCTCTCTACCCTTCTCCACTGCCTTCACTATGTCGGCAGCCACACTGTCTGCCGACAGTTGCAATGGGAAATTGCTGCCGGCTATCAGATCGGTGGCCACGAAACCAGGCCGTATATCGGTGATGCGGACAGGCAACTGACGCATCCGTGCCTGTTGCGACAAGCATTCAAGATAATGCGTCTGAAAGCGTTTCGTGGCAGAATAGGCAGGAGCAGCTCCCAGTCCTTTTGTGCCGGCAATCGACGTTATGCAGGCTATGCGTCCAGCCTTCCCACTATCGGCAAACCAATTGTATGCAGCCGTCACCATACGCGTAAATCCCACTCCGTTTGTCTCCACAGTAGCAATCTCTTTGTCTGCTTCAAGCGAACCGTTCTGCCAACCGATGCCGGAACTATGGAAATAGAGGTCTATTCCGCCAAGTTCCCGTATCATGTCGAGCAGCTGCTGCGGTGCCTCAGCGCTTCTCACGTCGATTCTTCTGTATGCAACTATGCCTTCGGTTTCACGCATGATATCTCTGAGTCTCTCCTCACGACGCCCTGCTATGCCGACTTCATATCCGCCGGATGCCAGAAGACGTGCCACCTCAAGTCCTATGCCCGACGTGGCTCCCACAACGATGGCCTTTTTCTTCATATTCATTTCCTTTAACCCAAAACGGTCATTAGGCCGTTTATAGTATTTTATATTTACTGCTTGCAGTCTTTTGTTTTTTATAAGGCGTCTTTTGCTTGTTTTTAATTCGTAATAGCTCGCTATTACTCATTAAAAGTCAAACAAAATCCACTCTTCTAAAAGAACTCCAGGCAAGCCCTAATGACCGATTGGGGGTTAAAAAAGCTTTTCATCACATTGTCTATCAGACATACGTAAGTCTTGATACGAAACGATCCCTGTCAATCAAATAATTGTCAACAGGGATCGTTAATGATATTTATCTCTTCCACCTTCACAAATACGCATCAAAGACTGGCTGCAAGCCGTCTGTTGTCTGCAGGAAGAGAGAAGATTGATTTTTTATTTAGCGCCCTCAAACTCCTCAAGGAAGCGCACATCGTTCTCAGAGAACAGACGCAGGTCTGAAACCTGATACTTCAGGTTGGTGATACGCTCCACACCGAGGCCGAAGGCATAACCGGTATATACCTTGCTGTCTATGCCGCAAAGCTCCAACACGTTGGGGTCAACCATTCCGCAGCCCAGGATTTCCACCCATCCTGTATGCTTGCAGAATCCGCAGCCCTTACCGCCGCAGATGTGGCATGAGATATCCATCTCGGCACTTGGCTCCGTGAATGGGAAATAGCTTGGACGCAGACGAATCTTTGTGTCTGCTCCGAACATCTCGCGGGCAAAGGTCAGGAGCACCTGCTTGAGGTCGGTGAACGATACGTTCTTGTCGATGTAGAGTCCCTCTATCTGATGGAAGAAGCAGTGTGCACGTGCTGTGATTGCCTCATTGCGATATACTCGTCCCGGACAGATGATACGGATAGGAGGCTGCGATGTCTCCATCACACGTGCCTGCACCGAACTTGTGTGGCTACGAAGAAGGATGTTCTTCGTAACATCGTTTGGATTCTGCTCTATGAAGAATGTGTCCTGCATGTCGCGGGCTGGGTGGTCGGCGGCAAAATTCATCTTCGTGAACACATGCAGGTCGTCTTCTGCCTCTGGTCCATCAGCAAGCACAAATCCCATACGGGAGAAAATGTCGATGATCTCGTTCTTGACGATGGTCAGCGGATGGCGTGTTCCGAGCTTTATCGGATAGGCAGTCCTTGTCAGGTCGAGTCCCTGGTCGCCGTCTTCGCTTGTTTCGATGGCATCACGCAGGGCATTGAGCCTTTCGAAAGCAGTCTGCTTGAGCTCGTTGATTTTCATTCCCACCTCTTTTTTCTGGTCGGCAGGTACATTCCTAAAATCTGCCATTACGGCATTGATCTCACCTTTCTTGCTGAGATATTTCAGGCGCAACGCCTCTATCTCCTCAGCATTCGAGGCTTTCATTTCTTTTACCTCTGCAAGGAGGCTTTCAATCTTGTCAAGTATCATATCCAAATACTATTTTTCTTGTAATTTCAAATATGGAGAAGCTCACACCATTATCATCAAAAAGATGGCAGAACCCATTTCGGGAGCAAATTTACTGCATTTTTTCGAGAAACGTGCAAATGACACGATATATTTGACTTCAGGCTGCTGGCATCACGCATAAAAAGAGACGAAAGAGCCTTATTGCATCCATTTATCCGTCAAGCCATAAAGGAGGATTGGGGTTAAGACGATTTTCTGACGACGCGGAAATATCGCTCTTATGTCAAGAGTTTTAGGCTATAACGAAAATTTTAAAGAAAATGTTTGCACAGTATATGATAAAATATGTACTTTTGCGAAAATTTGAGAGTAAACATTATTCTAAAAGATTATTTCTCGGTATAATAAGACAATGAGAAAAGGATTTCTATTTGTTGTCATCACAATCGTCACGATGATGCTGACGACAACGGGATGCGCTGACAAGAAAGCATCCGGAGCCGACTCCACGATGACCGACTCCACCGACACAACAGCTGCCGACACACTGGAACAGCTCATCACGGAACAGCCGATGCCAAAGGCAGCCGATGAGTTGTTTGACGATTTCATCTTCAATTTCGCCGCAAACAAAAAGCTGCAGATGAAGAGAATCAAGTTTCCGCTGAAGGTGGTAAACGGCAAAACGGAGAAGTTGCTCGAAAAGGGGCAATGGAAGATGGAACATTTCTTTATGAACCAGGGTTACTACACGCTTATCTTCGACAACCGCAAGCAGATGAAGCTCGTGAAAGACACGTCGATAAACAATGTAGTGGTGGAGAAAATCTATCTGAAGAAAAAGAAGGTGAAACAATACATCTTCAACCGCATAAACGGACAGTGGATGCTCGTGGAGGTGAACACGGGGGCGATGTATCAGAACAACAATGCCTCATTCCTCAACTTCTATCAGAAATTCGCTACCGACTCGACTTATCAGGCACACCATCTGAATTCCCCGATACATTTCAATGGTCCTGACCCTGATGATGACTTCAGCACGATGAGCGGAGACATCCTGCCAGAAACATGGCCTGCTTTCGCTCCTGAGTTGCCTTCTGGATTCATATACAACATAATGTATGGACAGAAATACACGCAGAGCAACCAGAAGATTCTCGTGATGCGAGGCATTGCCAACGGTATGGAGATGGAACTGACATTCGTAAGAAGGGGCAAGAAATGGCTCCTGACACGACTCTCAGAATAAAAAAGAAAAAAATCAATAATACATGAAAGACTCCTATCGGCAGTGTTCAAATAGAACTGCCGACGGGAGTTTTTCAATTCCGACCGCACTTTTCAAAACCCTATCAGCCGACAAGACCGGTCTGAAGGATAAAAAAGGTATAGGCAGGCAACATCAAGGAAATTACACTGCGATTTTGAAAGATTCAAGAATTCAGGATAATTAAATTTAAACTTAAAAAAAGAAAGAAAGTGAAAGATTTACGAAACTACAGTCTGGCACAGCACAACACATTTGGCATCGATGCCAAATGCAGCCGCTTCATAGAGTTCTCCAGCGTGGCGGAAGCCAAGGAGACAGTGAAGAACATAAGCGACGAGGACATGCCGTTGTTGCTTCTCGGTGGCGGAAGTAATCTGTTGCTGACAAAAGACTTCAACGGCACCGTGCTCCATTCTGCCATCAAGGGCATCAGCTCCACATTCATCGATGGCGGAGTGCTCGTGAGATGCGGCAGCGGAGAAACATGGGACGATGTCGTGGCACACTGCGTGGCACACGGATGGTATGGCACGGAAAACCTGTCGCTCATCCCTGGTGAGGTGGGTGCCTCGGCTGTACAGAACATCGGCGCGTATGGTGCTGAAGTGAAGGACATAATATACAAAGTGGAGGCTGTGGAGATTGCCACAGGCAAATCTTGCTACTTCACCAACGAACAGTGTGAGTATGCCTACCGCAAGAGCCGTTTCAAGGAGGACTGGAAGAACAAATATCTGATTACCCACGTGACCTACAAGCTGTCGCTGGTATTCAACCCGCATCTCGACTACGGCAACATCCGTGCGGAACTCGACAAGGAGGGTATCAGCGACCCGACGGCTGCCGAGCTGCGCAACGCCATAATTAAGATCCGCGACGCCAAGCTGCCTGACCCTAAGGTGGAAGGCAACGCCGGCAGCTTCTTCATGAACCCCTTGGTAAGCAAGGACAAGTTCAACGAACTGCTCAAGAAATATCCACAGATGCCTCACTACGATGTGGACGACACACACGAGAAGATTCCGGCTGGATGGATGATAGACCAATGCGGATGGAAAGGCAAGACGCTGGGCAGAGCCGGAGTACACTCCAAACAGGCCCTCGTGCTCGTGAACAAGGGCGGTGCCACCGGCAATGACATCGTGGCGCTATGCGACCGCATCCGCAACGACGTGGAAAAGAAGTTCGGCATCGACATCCATCCCGAAGTAAATATCATCTGATATATATGAAACTTACATTTCTCGGAACAGGAACATCGGTTGGTGTGCCCACGATAGGCTGCTCTTGCAAAGTTTGCAAGAGCCATGATCCTCGCGACAGGCGCACCAGATGCTCGGCAATGGTGGAAACGGAACAGACAAGGATTGTGATAGACTGCGGACCGGACTTCAGGGAACAGATGCTCAGACAGGAATTCCGCAAGATAGACGCCGTGCTCGTGACACACTCCCACTACGACCACGTAGGAGGAATGGATGATTTGCGGCCTTTCTGTCAATTCGGCGACATCAATGTCTACAGCGATTCCATTTCTGAAAAAAGTCTCCGGTCCATGATGCCATACTGCTTCGTGGAACATCCCTACCCCGGTGTGCCCAAAATCAGTCTGCATGATATTCATCCTCACCAGGAACTGAAGATCAACGAGCTGACGGTCATACCCCTACAGGTGATGCACGACAAGCTGCCTATACTGGGCTATAAGATAGGCAGGCTCGCCTACATAACAGATATGAAGACCATACCGGAGGGAGAAATCGACTATCTGCAAGACATTGACTATCTGGTGGTAAATGCCCTTCGCTTCACCAAGCCTCACCATTCCCACATGCTCGTGGACGAGGCCCTCGAGTTTGCACGCAAGACAAGCGCCAAGCAAGTGTTCCTCACCCACATGTGCCACGACATCGGACTGTTTGACGAGGCTGAGCAGAAACTTCCAGAAGGGATACATTTGTCTTACGACGGAGAGGTGGTAGAGATATAATCCCAAAACGATCATTAGACCGTTCCATGTATTTTTTATAACTGCTTGCAGTGTTTTGCTTTTTATAAGGCGTCTTTTGTCCGTTTTTTAATTCGCAATAGCTCGCTATTACTCATTAAAAGCCAAACAAAATCCACTCTTCTAAAAAACAAAATCCAAGCAAGCCCTAATGACCTCTAAGTTTGCAGAAGATTGCGACGAAGTCGCATAAACTCCAAAATAATCAAGGTAAAACTATGATTGCTAAAGACAGTTTCGTACCTTTGTTGTAAAAAGGTAGAATCGGTCTGTCGAAGAGGTAAACCAGCTAATGACCCAGCCGTAAAGCTATAAATCGTTTAGGTCCTCATCGACATAGTTGCAAAGACCAGATAGAAAGTTATCGGCTCTGAGCCTTGTTAGAGTGTTAGTCCATACAACTATTGACCAATTCTACACAATATAACTCGTACAAAGTTATGAAGAATTTATTTATCGGAGTTGATTTTTCGAAAGAAAAAGTTGATGTGGCTATCCTTTTTGCAGACGGACTGGCAGAAACCGCTGCTAGAGTGTTCAACGAGTTCAAGACAACCGTGTCTGGCTATAGGCAGTTGGTCAAGTGGGTTGAGCAGAATTCCTGCGGTATCGACTCGTCCTTGTGGCTCTTCTGTGGCGAGAACACGGGCGACTACAGCAAGGGACTGTGCAACTTCCTCTACGGTAAAGGCTACGACATGTGGCTTGAGAACGCAAAGAGCATCAAAGACGCATCTGGTCTTAGACGATTGAAGTCTGACCGTGCTGACGCCTCGATGATTGCAGAATACGCCATGAGGAATTACGATAAAGCCGTTATGTACGAGCCTCTTAGCGAGTCGCTTACACAACTGCGTGAGCTGTTCCTATACCGTCAGATGATCGTAAGACACAGATGCAGTTTCCAGGTGCGTAGAGGCGAAAAGCGACTCACTATGGAGAAGTCGCCAGTCAAGACAATGATTTCGCAGAGCGGACGGCACATCGTCTCTGAACTCAATAAGGAGATAGAGAAGATAGATAAGCGCATTGCCGATCTCATCAAGTCGGACGAGGAACTCACCGAGGTGTTCACCATCGTGACCTCGGTGCCTGGCATAGGAACGCAGAACGCTGTGTGCCTGATGGTGTACACCGACAACTTCCGGCGTTTCAACTACGACTCACGCAAGATTGCCTGCTATTACGGCCTAGCTCCATTTGGCAAAGATTCGGGAACCAGTGTGCATTCCGATCCGCATGTACATTATATGGCTAACCGCCAGATAAAGGCCATGCTGACGCAAGCGGCACTAGCTGCCGTCAACTTCAATCCCATTATGGCGAGGTACTACATGCGCCTCGTAGAACGAGGAAAGAAGAAGCAGGTTGCACTGAACAATGTCAAGAACAAACTTGTACATTTGGTCACAGCCATGGTCAGAAATCGCCAAACATTCACCCCTGAATATAAAATCTCAGCATAAATTGAAAATAATGGTCAAAACATTTGGATATTAACATAGAAAGCGATTTGGGATAATCCCAAAAATCGGTCATTAGAGCAATATAAAAGTATCACGAATTTGTTTTGATACTAAGCTCTAACGACCGATTTTCATTGTATGAAGAGAAACAGCGTCATCTGTTTCTCAGTTCCCAGAACGCCACAGCCGAAGCTGCCGCAACATTCAGCGAATCCACATTATACGACATCGGTATACGTGCCACATAGTCGGCTGCGTCGATGGCATACTGGGGCAGTCCGTCGCCCTCTGTGCCCATAATTATTGCAAGTTTGTTTTCAGCCTTCAACCGTTCGTCGTCAATGGCAACAGACTTGTCGGTAAGTGCCATAGCTACTGTCTTGAAACCCAGAGCGTTGAGCTCCTGCTGATAATCGTCAGACCACGTCCATGGCACAAGGAACACCGTTCCCATCGACACTCTGACAGAACGGCGGTTGAGCGGGTCGCAGGAATTGCTCGTCACCACAACGGCATCAATGCCCAAAGCCGCCGCAGAACGGAATATCGCACCGATGTTGGTATTGTCAACCACCCCGTTTATCACAGCCACACGATGTGCATCCCGGCACACATCAGCTATGCTGACAGTTGGTTTTCGACGCATAGCACACAGCACACCTCTCGTTAGCGTATATCCCGTGAGCGAAGCGAGAAGGTCACGTTCGCCTATATACACGGGGATGTCTCCGGAGCGGCGGATAATATCCTTGGCATCACCCTCGATATGCTTTTCCTCACACAAGACAGACACTGGCTCGTAGCCTGCATCCAATGCTACCTTTATCACCTTAGGGCTCTCGGCGATGAACAATCCTCCCAAATCGTCATAGAAGGATTTCAACTGACGCTCTGTCAGCGAACCGTATACTTCAAGTCCCGGCTCTGAGAGCGATGTTACTCTTATTATTGGCATAGTGTTTTATTTGTTGACAAGTTGACGAGTTGACAAGTTGCCCATCATTCTTCTATCATATTCAGGAAATCATCTTCGCTGACGATCTGTATACTGAGCTTTTCAGCCTTCTGCAATTTCGACGGTCCCATGTTGTCGCCTGCAAGGATAAAGGACGTCTTGCCGCTGATGCTCCCCACATTCTTTCCGCCATGCTGCTCAATCATCAGTTTGTATTCGTCACGGCTATGATGCTGGAACACTCCGCTTATGACGATGCTCTTTCCCTTGAGTCTGTCGGAGGCTTGTGCTGTCTGCTCCTCGCTCAGAGCCATCTGCAGACCGTAGCTTCGCAACCTTTCGACAATCTCGAGATTCTGCTCGTTGTGGAAATACGTCATTATGCTTTTTGCCATCACTTCGCCAATGCCGTCGATCTCGAGAAGCTGCTCCAGAGTGGCATCTTTCAGTGCATCGATATTCTTGAAATGGCGTGCAATGAGTTTTCCTGATGTCTCTCCCACGA
Source organism: Prevotella pectinovora (assembly GCF_041323955.1). Taxonomy (NCBI): domain Bacteria; kingdom Pseudomonadati; phylum Bacteroidota; class Bacteroidia; order Bacteroidales; family Prevotellaceae; genus Prevotella; species Prevotella pectinovora. The sequence continues at coordinate 769,017 of NZ_JBGLIV010000001.1, read as the reverse complement.
AACGGATTCCGAGGGCGAATACCACCCGTTCAAAAGGCACTTGCTTGGATGCCTCAATGCCATTGATAATCTTCATGGCTGACTTCTGACGGCTGCCGTCGCCATTGATCTGTTGCACGTTGATGGTGTAGAGGTCGGCAACATTATGCACAAGTCCCTGACGGTAGAAGTCGTCAACGGTCTCCGGCCCGATACTGTCGATATTCATCGCCTTGCGGGAGATGAAATGCTCTATGCGCCCCTTTATCTGAGGAGGACAACCGGCATCGTTCGGACAATACCATGCGGCCTCACCCTCGTAGCGCACGAGGCGTGTGCCACACTCCGGACAATGGGTGATGAAACGGACGGGCTGGGCTATGATCGGACGCTGGTCGATGTCAACGCCTACAATCTTTGGAATTATCTCTCCGCCTTTCTCCACATAAACATAATCACCGATATGCAGGTCAAGACTACGTATGAAGTCCTCGTTGTTGAGTGTAGCCCGCTTGACAGTGGTTCCAGCCAACTGCACAGGGTCCATATTAGCCACAGGAGTGACAGCACCCGTCCTGCCCACCTGGAATGTCACTTCGTTGAGCTTCGTGCAGGCTCTCTCCGCCTTGTATTTATAGGCTATAGCCCAACGTGGACTCTTGGCAGTATAACCGAGGATGCGCTGCTGCCGCAGGGAGTTCACCTTGAGCACAATACCGTCGGTGGCAACGGGAAGGTTCTTACGCTCCGCGTCCCAATAACGTATATATTCATAAATTTCTTCGAGTGTCTTCACTTTCTTCATGCCCTGACTGATCTTGAATCCCCAACGGCTCGCTTCCATAAGGTTCTCATAATGACCGTCAGCAGGCAGTTCTTCGCCAAGTAGATAATACAGATAGGCATCGAGCTGACGACTTGCCACGAGAGCCGAACTCTGGCTCTTCAGCGTTCCGCTCGCCGCATTGCGCGGATTGGCGAAAAGTGGTTCTTCTGCCTTCTCCCGTTCCTCATTGAGACGCTCAAACACTTTCCACGGCATCAGAATCTCGCCTCTTATCTCAAACTCATGAGGATAGCCAGTGCCAGGCAGCACGAGAGGGATGCAACGGATGGTCTTCACATTGTCGGTCACATCGTCGCCATGCACTCCATCGCCTCGGGTAACGCCTCTCATGAGTTTACCGTCTACGTATGTCAGACTGATTGAAAGACCGTCGTATTTCATCTCGCAGCACACCTCGAAATCCTCTCCTCCGAGTCCACGCTTCACACTGTCGTACCACTCTGCCACATCCTGTTCATTGTATGTATTGGCAAGTGAGAGCATCGGATACTTGTGTGCCACCTGCTGGAAATCATGTCCGAGGTCGCTACCCACTCGCTGCGTTGGTGAGTTCGGGTCGGCAAGTTCGGGATGTCTCGCCTCAAGGTCTTGCAGTTCGTGCATCATGAAATCAAACTGCTGGTCAGTGATTTCCGGTTGGTTGAGCACGTAGTATTTATAGTTATAATCATGCAACTCTTTCCTGAGCTGCAGTATTCTCTGTCTTTCGTCCATTATAATGATTGCTATTAAAATTCAAAGTTACAAAATCTGCATGATATACGAGTTATCATCAAACAAAATGATATTCTGTGAAGTTTCCCCTCAAATCCATAAACCGAATTGAACCTTCCGGTCATTGTCATGATTCACGGATAGTTTTATATGCAATGTCCGGAGAAGAGAGAATGCCTACTGCATATACTCCATGCAAAACTTCTCTCCGAGCATGAAGCCTTCCTCGTATAGACGTTCGAGTTTGTCAAGGTCTCTCTCCAAGCGCCCCACCTCCATCGGTCTCTCAGGACGTATACATATTATCTCACCCTTCTCTTCCATCTCGTCAATCATATCGAGCTGACGGTTGTAAGCCTCGCAGCGATGGCTCAGCGCCACACGCAGACGAGGATAGCCCTTGTATATGAAATGGGGAATCTTATGGTCGTGTTCTGTCAAACGGTAGCCTTTGTTGCGGGTGAGCACAAGCACATTGGTCTTGTGTCCCCTCTCTATAGAGCGCATCAGCGGGATGCTGTCTACTATACCCCCGTCGAGCATAGGCACACCGTCTACGTTCACAATCTTGCTCACGTATGGCAGACTGCTCGATGCCATCACGATATCGATAAGACGCTGCTTGTCCTTTCGCTCCGAGAGATAACACGGTCTGCCGGTAAGACAATTCGTTGTGACCATCTCAAACTCATCGGGATTGTTGAAGTATGCATCGTAATCATAAGGCAACAGCTTTTCGGGAAAATCTTCGTAAAGAAGCTTGCGGTCGATGATGCATCCCTGCGAGAAGAGGTAGCGCAGACCGATGTATTTATACTTGAGGAGAAAATCGATGTTTGAGATGCGCGCTCTCCTTATCTGATGACTCATGTATGACAAGCCGTTGCAGGCACCTGCCGAAACAGCCACGACATAGTGGAAATACACGTCGTGTTTCATGAATCCGTCAAGCACTCCGCTGGTGAAGACGCCACGCATACCGCCTCCCTCAAGTACTAATCCCGTGTTCCAATTTACTTTCATAAGTATCTGTTTTTTCCCTAAAAAGAGCCTATATAGCTTGTAAAAGCTACACGTATTAAAGGAATTATAACGAAAAATCTATAAAATTCTATGCAAAGATAATGCTTTTCAAGCAATTATATCTATCTTTGCAAAGAGAAAACTTGCACAACCGTGCAGCTTTTTCTTGCCATGGCAAAGATTGGGCATGTCTCGTTTTGCTCATTTGGCTCCGATGTGAACCTTCAATGTAACAAAAGAAAAACAGAAGAATCAACTTGATCAATGTTTCATAGCATGTAAATTCAAATTTGCAAAGACTTCTCAAATCTGTCACAACGCTGATTTAGATACAAGGAGTCACGACAATGAAATTGTACAAAGCGACTCGATTTCACATATTTATAATATAAAGATAAAACACACGATATGTTCAGCAAAGAAACCTACGTCAACCGACGCGCCGAGCTCAAGAAGCTCGTAAAGAGCGGTATCATAATCCTTTTCGGCAACAATGAGTCTCCGGCGAATTTCCCGGCTAACGGATATTATCCATTCCGTCAGGACTCTACTTTCCTTTATTATTTCGGACCGAAGAGAGACGGACTCGTTGGAGTAATCGACGTTGACAACGACAAGGAGTTGCTTATCGGCAACGACATCGATATCGACGACATCGTATGGTATGGAAGCGTTGACAGCGTTCATGATATGGCAGAACACGCAGGAGTGAAAGAAAGCGCACCGATGAAGCAGCTTCAGGTTATCTGCGACAACGCCATGAAAGAGAAACGCACGATACATTTCCTGCCGCCTTACCGTCATGACACCATGATACAGATTTTCGACCTGCTCGGCATTCATCCAAGCAAACAGCGCGAGGCTGCATCTGTTGAACTGATAAAGGCAGTGGTGAAGATGCGTTCTACCAAGGAACAGCAGGAAATCGAGGAAATCGAGCGTGCTTGCGCTATCGGTTACAAGATGCACACCACAGCGATGCGTGTGACAAAGCCTGGAGTGACAGAGAAATACGTAGGCGGACAGGTAAACGGTATTGCCAACTCGTATGGTGCGATGGTAAGCTTCCCTACAATCTTCTCACAGCATGGTGAGATTATGCACGGAAATCCTTCTATGGCAGTGCTCGAAAGCGGACGACTGGCTCTCTGCGACTGTGGCGGCGAGACAATGGAACACTATTGCTCTGACAATACCAGAACATTCCCTGTAAACGGAAAATTCACTCAAAGACAGCTTGAGATTTATTCTATCGTGGAGGATTGCCACGACCTCGCCTTGAAAATTTCAAAGCCTGGCGTCAAGTATTTCGACGTGCACATGGACGTTTGCCGCCTTATGACAGACAGACTGAAGGAGCTCGGACTCATGATGGGCGATACGGAGGAGGCTGTAAGGGCTGGCGCTCACGCCATGTTCCTGCCTCACGGACTGGGCCACATGATGGGTATGGACGTACACGACATGGAGGGACTCGGACAAACCTACGTGGGCTTTGACGATGAAACAAGACCTAATCTGGAGCAGTTCGGAACAAACTGCCTGCGCATGGGCCGCCGACTTGAAGAAGGCTTCGTTGTTACAGACGAACCGGGAATCTACTTCATCCCAGCCCTCATCGACGAATGGCGCGCTAAGGGTCTCCACAAGGACTTCATCAACTATGAAAAGCTGGAGACATACAAGGATTTCGGTGGAATCCGTATCGAGGACGACATTCTCATCACAAGCGACGGCTGCCGCTTCCTCGGCGAGGAGCGTATCCCATATCATCCAAAAGACGTTGAGGATTTCATGAGCAAGAACTAAGTTCATGATTACATGATATAAAACGCAGAAAATCATAAAACATTAATTTATTTATAAACAATACAAAATGAAAAAAATTCTAACGTTAGCCCTCTTGGCTTGCCTCGCTATGGGAGCCAATGCTCAGGAGAAGAAGGAATCGGCAAACAAGAACAAGCCGGTATTCACCACAATCAAAGAATGTAAGATCACAAGCATCAAGGACCAGAGCAGAAGCGGTACCTGCTGGGACTACTCTACTCTCTCTTTCTTCGAGAGCGAAATCTTGAGAAAGACTGGCAAGAGCGTAGACCTCTGCGAGGCTTTTGTTGCAAACAAGACTTACATGGACCGCGCTATCACTGCAGTTCGCATGCATGGTGACGTTTCATTCTCTCAGGGTGGTTCTGCTGAGGATCCATTGTACTGCCTGAAAAACTATGGTATCTGCCCAGAGGACGCTATGCCGGCACCTGGCTCACTCTATGGTGACTCTCTGAACAACTTCAACGAGTTCTTCGCTGTAATGACTCCATACGTAGAGGCTGTAGCAAAGAGCAACATGAAGAAATTGTCTCCAGCATGGAAGAAGGGTCTGCAGGCTATCCTCGACACTTATCTCGGCAAGTGCCCAGAGTCTTTCAAGTATGAGGGAAAGACCTACACTCCAAGAACATTCGCTGACAGCTTCGGTCTGGATTGGAACGACTATGTAAGCATCACAAGCTACACTCACCACCCATTCTACAAGCCATTCGCTGTAGAGGTACAGGACAACTGGCGCTGGGGTATGAGCTACAACGTTCCTGTTGAGGACATCAACCGCATCATCGACAACGCTATCAACAATGGTTACAGCGTAATGTGGGGTGGCGACGTTTCAGAGCAGGGCTTCACACGTCAGGGTCTCGCTGTTGCCATCGACACAAAGGCTGTTCAGAGCCTTTCTGGAAGCGATGCTGCAAAATGGCTCAAGCTCACTCAGTCTCAGAAGACAAATCTCCTCGACTCTCTCGGTGTAAACACTCCTGAGGTTAAGCTCACACAGGAGATGCGCCAGGAGGCTTTCGACAATTGGGAGACAACAGACGACCACGGTATGCACCTCTTCGGTCTGGCAAAAGACCAGAACGGCAAGGAATACTATATGATCAAAAACTCTTGGGGTGAGTATGGCGACTACAAGGGAATCTGGTATATGACAAAGACTTTCAGCGCTTACAAGGTTATGGACTTCATGGTTAACAAGAACGCCATTCCTAAGGATATTAGAAAGAAACTCGGTATCTGATTCAACAGGATAACTACAATAACAAAAAATTCGGGAAGCAGGACAATTGGTCCGCTTCCCGATTTTTTTGTTGTAAGTTTTTTGCCTTTCCTATCAGCTACGGCTGTATGATGCCGCACCATGATTGTACTACTTTTACGCTTGTTACATCGTCTCGCTCTCTTCCTTCATGTCGATGAACTCTTTCTTGCTGTCATAGAATTCATACTGCAAGAAAGCCATCTTCTGAGAAGAAACGACATGTACGCCAAATCCGTATTTCATCTGCCACTTACGCTTAAGGCTGAAAATACCCTGATTGATATAAGCAGCCACATACGGATGTACGTGAAGATAGAAATTCTTTATTCCTATCTTGTTGACCAACTTGTCAATTTTGTTCTCCAACTGGTCTGTGAAAAGTATGCTCGACTTTATCTTTCCCTTTCCAAAGCATGTAGGGCAGGTCTCTTCCACATTGACATCCATGGCTGGACGCACACGCTGACGCGTTATCTGCATCAGTCCGAACTTGCTCAGCGGCAGGATATTGTGGCGTGCACGGTCTTTCTGCATGTTCTTGCACATGCGTTCATAAAGAATCTGACGGTCCTCGGCAAGGCTCATGTCGATGAAGTCCACCACGATGATGCCGCCCATATCGCGAAGACGCAACTGGCGGGCCAGCTCATCAGCAGCTCCGAGGTTCACGTCAAGTGCATTAGCCTCCTGTCCGTTGTTTGAACGTGTGCGGTTTCCGCTGTTCACATCAACGACATGAAGGGCTTCGGTGTGTTCTATGATAAGATAAGCACCATGCTTATAGTTTACAATCTTTCCGAAGCTCGACTTGATCTGCTTTGTTACGTTGAAGTTGTCAAAGATAGGCACCGTTCCCTTGTAAAGCTTCACGATGTTTGCTTTCTCAGGAGCGATGAGCGTTACATAATGCTTCACCTCCTTATACACCTCCTCGTCATTCACGTAGATGTTTTCGTACGAGGGGTTGAAGAGGTCGCGGAGCATTGCTACGACGCGGCTTGTCTCTTCGTAAACCAACTGCGGGCGTTTTTGGGTTTCCTGTACTTTCTTGATAGCGTCCTCCCACCGCTTCATCAGTACCTTCAGCTCTGTGTCCAGTTCAGCCACACGCTTTCCCTCAGCCACGGTGCGCACAATAACGCCCACGTTCTTTGGCTTGATGCTGTGGATGAGCTGTTTGAGTCTTGCCCTTTCCTCGCCGCTTTTAATTTTGGATGAAACAGAAACTTTATCATCAAATGGAATAAGGACCAGGTAACGTCCGGCGAAACTCAATTCGCATGTCAGTCGCGGTCCCTTCGTTGAAATGGGTTCTTTTACGATTTGCACCAGTACCTCCTGTCCCTGCTGCAATTCGCTCTGCACTGAGCCGTCCTTCTTCAAGTCGGGCAGTCTCATCGCCTTGGCAAAGGGATAAAGTTTCTTTCTGTCGCTCTGTACCTGTTTGATATACTTTTCATAGGAGTTGAACTGACTCCCGAGGTCAAGATAGTGTAGAAAGGCATCACGCTCATAGCCCACATCTACAAAGCTTGCATTCAAGCCAGGCATCAGCTTCTTGACTTTTGCCACGTAGATGTTTCCAACAGAAAACGACGCCGACCTCGGCTCGTTCTGATACTCCACGAGATTCTTGTCTTCAAGAAGGGCGATGGAGATTTCTTTCTGTTGAACGTCGATTACTAATTCGCTTGTCATGTCCTAAATACAAAAACTTGATTGATAAAATAAGGGCATGTCAATAAATACGCGTTCTTGATGATTGCTGCATTGATTGACATGCCCAGTCCGAATAGACCTTCCATTGAGCACTAACTCTGCAGTTAGTCTTACTTGCTCTTATGTCTGTTCTTTCTTAATCTTTTCTTACGCTTGTGAGTAGCCATCTTGTGGCCCTTTTTCTTCTTACCGTTTGGCATAATCTTATTGTTTTTTAATTGTTTAATATAATGTTGTTAATAATATCTTTCTTACTCTTCGCCCTTCATTTTGCTGACGAAGCTTTTGGCAGGCTTGAAACTTGGGAAGTCGTGGGCTGCAATCACAATTGTTGTGTTCTTAGAGATGTTTCTTGCTGTCTTCTCTGCACGGTGCTTCACGATAAAGCTACCGAAACCTCTCAAGTAAACATTTTCCTTTCTCTCCAACAAACTGTTTTTGATAGCTTCCATAAATGCCTCGACAGTAGTGGCTGCATCTTTTCTTGCCACACCTGTAGAAGCAACAATTTCTTCTATAATGTCTGCTTTTGTCATTTTATTTTATACGTTATTGTTTTATATATCTTTGTCCTTACTTTTGGGCTTGCAAATATACGAGTTTTTGGCGGCATACGGAAATATATTTCGGTTTTTTTGCATTTTACGGTAAATACCTCTTTCAGAAGTGTTTAATTTTCATCACTTTATACCAAATCGCAGGATTGCAGACATAAGTCCGACTCGAATGGCGGCATTCTGAACATAATTACCACACAGCTTACTTAGAAGCCCGATTCAAGAAGCCAAAACTACAGATTTGGCAAGACTGGTATCAGCAACATACGTCTGAAGACAATCTGCACTCCTTCAATTCAAATGGGCGCTCACGAATAATCGCAAACGCCCATTCTCCATATCCTTGTGCGGCAGCGCCGCAACGAACTCATTACAATGTCAAGCCTTTAAGCATCTCAGCCACTTCGTCGTTTATCTTCTTGGCGAAGTCTTCCTTGCTCATCACGCCCTGGTCGCCACCGCCCTGCTTACGCACGGCAACAGTACCCTCGGCCTGCTCCTTCTCTCCCACTACGAGCATGTATGGGATGCGCTTCATCTCGTTGTCGCGAATCTTGCGTCCAATCTTCTCGTTGCGGTCGTCAACCTTTGCACGCACGCCCTTGCCGTCAAGATACTTGGCAAGATTATTTGCGTATTCGTTATACTTCTCTGAGATTGGCAGGATAGCCACCTGGTCTGGTGTGAGCCAGAGTGGGAAATGACCTGCGGTATGCTCGATGAGCACGGCGGTGAAACGCTCCAGCGAGCCGAATGGTGCACGGTGTATCATTACCGGAGTCTTCTTAGAGTTGTCCTCTGCTGTATATTCCAGTTTGAAACGCTCCGGCAGGTTGTAGTCCACCTGGATTGTTCCGAGCTGCCATCTGCGTCCGATGGCATCCTTCACCATGAAGTCGAGCTTTGGTCCATAGAACGCTGCCTCGCCTTCTTCCTCACGGCACTGAAGACCCTTCTCGCGACAAGCCTCGCGGATGGCATTCTGGCTGTCTTCCCAATTCTGATCGTCGCCGATATATTTCTCTGTGTCCTTTGGGTCACGAAGTGAAATCTGAGCCTCGTAGTCCTTGAATCCAAAGATGTTAAACACCTTGAGGATTACGTCGATCACGTTTTCGAACTCTTTCTTCACCTGGTCCGGACGCACGAATATGTGGGCATCGTCCTGTGTAAACGTACGCACACGTGTCAATCCATGCAGCTCACCGCTCTTCTCATAGCGGAACACCGTACCGAACTCTGCGATACGCAATGGCAGATCCTTGTATGAACGTGGTTTGCGGGCATATACCTCACAATGGTGCGGACAGTTCATCGGCTTCAGCATATACTCCTCATCCTCCTCTGGAGTGTGGATTGGCTGGAAGGCGTCCTTGCCATAGTGTGCATAGTGGCCAGAAGTCACATAAAGGCTCTTTCCACCGATTCCCGGAGTAATTACCTCCTGATAGTTATATGGTTTCAGGAGAGTGCGAAGCAGCTCCTGCAGACGCAGACGCAGCTGTGTTCCCTTCGGCAGCCAAATAGGAAGTCCCTTGCCCACACGCTCTGAGAACATGAAGAGTTCCATCTCCTTGCCTATCTTTCTGTGGTCGCGCTTCTTTGCCTCTTCGAGCATTACGAGATATTCGTCGAGCATCTTCTTCTTTGGGAAGGAGATACCGTAGATTCGTGTCATCTGCTCACGCTTGGCATCGCCACGCCAGAAGGCTCCGGCAACGCTTGTTATCTTGATTGCCTTGATGGCACCAGTGCTCACAAGGTGGGGACCCTTACAGAGGTCTGTGAAATGGCCCTGTGTGTATGTGGTGATGGTACCGTCCTCAAGGTCTTGGTCGATGTGCTCGTATTTGTATTCCTGACCGTCTGCCTTGAATTCCTTCAGGGCGTCTGCCTTTGAAACCTCCTTGCGCACGAGCAGCTCGTCTTTAGCCGCGAGCTCCTTCATCTTCTTCTCAATCTTGTCGAAGTCTCCCTCCTTGATCACTACACCGTCTTTCGGCATAACATCATAGAAGAATCCATTATCTACAGCAGGTCCGAAACCGAACTGGATTCCAGGGTACAACTCCTGGAGCGCTTCAGCCAACAGGTGGGCTGATGTGTGCCAGAAGGCGTGTTTGCCTTCTTCGTCTTCCCACTTGTACAATGTTACCTTTGCATCCTCGTTGATAGGACGGTTCAACTCTACCGTTTCGCCATTCACGCCGCAAGCCAATACGTTGCGGGCCAAAGCCGGCGAAATGCTCTCTGCAATCTGCAGACCAGTCACGCCCTGTTCATACTCACGAACAGTTCCGTCTGGAAATGTGATTTTAATCATAATTGTATTTATTTGTTTTTAGCGAGTGATACGAATACCCGCGATTGTTTTAACAAGTGCAAAATTACTATTTTCCTGTGAAACGAAGAAAGAACATACGTTAAATATGTCTTCATCTATCATTTTCCCTTCTTGTTTCCATATTTCTTTATTGCCACATAGGCATCAACGAGTCCCAGTTCGCCAGCTTTGCTGAGGTCTGCCACTCCCTGTTCCACATTTCCGGCAAACACCCTCACCATCCCTCTGTTATAGTAAGCCTCTGCCAGTCTGCCGTCAATGGATATGGCCTTGTCGTAGTCTGCCAGCGCCTTGCCATAGTTTTTGGATGCGGCATACAGGTTTGCCCTGTCGTAATAAAGATATGCGTTGTTGCCGTCGAGACTTATCGCTTTGGCAAGGTCGTCGATAGCCTTCTGCTCACTGAACATCGGTTTGCCTCCCATCGACGCATCGAATGTCCTCAACATCGTCAGACATACCGCCCTCTGCCAATATGCGAGTACCGAGGTGCTGTCTATCTGCAGATATGCCGAAAGGTCGTTCTCTGCATCGTAATAATTCTGGGTCACGCAATACGCCACAGCCCTCTTGAGCAGATACCCCTTGTCGCCACGCAGATCCTTCGACTTCTGTATCATATCGCTCAGCGAGTCTATCATCACGAGATAGCGCTTCGATGTTTCCTCGTCGAGGCTCTTCGGATTACAGGTTATCTGTAGTGGCAAGCTGGCATTGTGTATCGTGGCGTCTGACTTCTCTGCCATTTCCTTGTTGAAACGGTCAACGATTTCATCTGAAGCGACATACGACTTCACGCCGTTGTTGTACTGGATGAACGAGAGCTGGTACATCGGCATATACTCCACATCGAGGTGGCGGTTCTGCACCTTTCCCCTGTAGGAGTTTTCATACTCATGGTCCACCTCTGCCTTGTCGTCAACCACGAGCTGGTTGTATTTGTCGAAGTTTATCTCGCTTCTCTTTCTCACATCACGTATCTTCTTCTTGCTCCAACGTGGCTGATAGCCATTCGACTTGTCGTTCTGCGCCTTGAAGATGCGGAACTCATCAAGCTCTGCTTTCGCCGTCATGCCGAGACGGCGGTAGCAGCGGGCACGGTTGCTGAGTCCTACCCAGAAGTTGGGGAATTGTGATATCAATGCAGAATAGTCGGCAATCGCACCTCTCAGGTTTCCAATGCGCTCACGCAGCAGCGCACGGTTGTAGATAGCCATCACGTTGCCTGGTTCAAGACGGATTATGAAGTCGAAGTCCTCCACCGCCCTGTTGTCGTCGCCCACCTGCACACGCAGCTGTCCTCGGTTGTAGTGTGCCAGGAAATTGTTCGGCTCCAGTTCAATTGCCTTGTCGTAATCCGCCAGAGCTCCACGCAGGTTGTTGATATTGTATCTTGCCAACGCACGGTTCACATAATATCCCGCCATGCTTGGTTTCAGATGTATTGCCTTGGAGAGCTGCTGCTCAGCGTCTTTCCATTCCGACTTAGCCAGACTTATCATCGAGCGTGTCGCCCATGCCTCACCGTCGTATGGGTTGAGTTCCAGGCTCTTGTCCAGATACTGGCTTCCTTGCAGAGTGTCTTTCTGTTGCAGACACAGTTCTGCCTTGAGTCTGAACGCCTGTGAATATTTAGGCCAGCGCCTCATCATCACGTCGAGATCTGCCGATGCCTTGTCATAATCCTTGTCCTCCAGCTTACACAACACCCTGTTATACCACAGGTTCTTGTTGTCCGGCTCGTATTCTATCGTCTTGTCGTAGTCGGCTATGGCTCCAGAGAAATTGTTCTGCTTGATGCGGCAGAGTCCTCTCAGCTCGTAAATCACCGGCACATAGGGGTTCAGTCTTATCGCCTCGGTGCAGTCGGCCTCGGCCCCCACATAGTCGTCGAGTCTGAACTTTGCCTCGCCTCTTCCCAGCCACGGCTCGTAGAGATATGGCTTTGAGGCTATGGCACGGCTGAAATACTGTATAGACAAGACATAATCCTCATAATACAATGCGCTCTGCCCTACCCTTATCAATCTGTCGATGTTGTATTGCGCCCTGGCAAAGGCCAACGAGGCGAAACATAATACCAATAAGAGTATCTTGCGCATAGTAGCATGAGGATTACGTGTCTGTTGTTCTAAAAGAATATCTTCGTCAAAACGACGGCTCATCGAGCCCCGCGTCAGCGTCTTGCCGCCTTTGTGCGGTAGCTGCAGCGGTAGCGTCCCTGCAAGAGAGCCTTCAGTTTGCTCTTGATGAGCTGCTTTCTCAGCGGAGAGATACGGTCGATGAACATCTTGGCGTCGAGATGGTCGAACTCGTGCTGCATGACACGGGCCAGATACCCCTCCACCCACTCATCGTGCTCGTTGAGGTCTTCGTCGAGATACTGCACATGGATGCGTGTAGGACGTGTCACCTTCTCCTGGATGCCAGGCAGCGAGAGACATCCTTCCTCCAGGCTCTCCGTATTCGTTTCGTCGTATTCTATGATATGTGGATTGATGAATCCCTTCTTGAATCCCTTGTATTCGGGAAAATCTTCCGACAGCACATCGAGGTCGATTACCACAACCCTGATGTTCAGTCCTATCTGCGGTGCGGCAAGTCCCACGCCGTTAGCCTCCTCCATCGTCTCGAACATGTTTGCCAACAGTTCCTTCAGATTGGGATAGTCTTTCTCAATATCAGCCGATTCTTTTCTCAATACCGGCTGTCCGTATATATATATAGGTAAAATCATCTCTTTGACTCCAAAAAGCTTTGTAATATTATTGTTGCGCTTATTTCATCTACGAGCGCTTTGTTCTGACGCGCCTTCTTTTTCAGTCCGCCGTCTATCATCGCCTTGTGTGCAAGCACCGATGTGAAACGCTCGTCATAGTATATGATAGGCACCTGCTGATGGTTTTTCCAGCGCGCCACAAACTGTCTCACCCTCGCCAGATTCTCGCTCGGCTCGCCATTCGGCTGCCGCGGTTCGCCGATGACAATCAGCTCCACGCTCTCCTCGCTGATGTATTTCACGAGATAGTCGTAGAGCTGCGCCGTAGGCACTGTGGCAAGCCCTCCTGCAATGATCTGCAGGGGGTCGGTCACGGCAAGTCCGGTGCGTTTCTTTCCGTAGTCTATCGACAGTATGCGTGCCACGGTTCTGATTACTGCTGGTTATAGAGCAGCCATGCGTCCGGATACTGGCTTCTCAACTGGTTACGGCTCTGCACAGCCTCGTTCTTGGTATCGAATGTAGTTGCCACCACACGATACATCCTTGTAGCCGAGTCGTAAGCCACCTGTGCGGCATAGCCCTTGTTGTTGAGCTGTCCCTGCATTCCCTCTGCATTTGCCTGCACAGAGAAAGAGCCTACCACAACGCTGAACGACTTCAGTCCGGCACCGCTTATCACAGAGTATTTGCCCTGACGCACCGGCACATTGTCGGTATTGTCAACGACAACTGTCTCGTTGGCTGGCTTCTCCACAACTGGAGTCACTACTGCAACTTCTTCTGTTGGCTGTTCTGTAGCGGTCTTGTTTTCGGCAGCCTGTGCCTTTTCATACATCTTTCTGTATGCTTTCTCAGACGAACCACAGCTTGTGAATGCAACAGCCAGGAAAAGGCTTGCGCAGATTATAGAATATTTCTTCATTTCAGTTATATTGTTTGGTTATACATTCTTATTTTTCAAAATCTCTGCAAAGTTAAATAAATTAGGTGTAAATAAAGAGATTGCGGCACACAAAGTTTGTTAAATACCTTCTTTATCTCTTCAGCAGGCAAAAAAATAGTAAAAAGGCATTGCCGATACAAAAAAAAGCACTATATTTGCTTTCACAATAACATTTAGTCTAATTTTTAACATCTGAAGATTATGAAAGCATTAGGTTACATCGGAGCATTCCTCGGCGGAGCTCTGGCAGGAACAGCACTCGGTCTATTACTCGCCCCAGAAAAGGGTACCGATACAAGAGAGAAAATCACTGACGCCATCGACGACTTCTGCAAGCGCCACAGCATCAAGCTGACACGCAAGGAAATGGGTGACTTGGCTGACGACATCCAGGATGCGGCAGCTGAATCTGAGGAGGTATAACACCTGCCTCCAGCCATCTGCCACGCTTGGCGGATGGACAAAGAACAAGGTAAACGAACTATAACTAAATCCAAGGACATTGATGTTTTCAAGTGATAGGAACATCGGCATAATAGGCAGACTCGTGGAGTTAGCCCGTCATTACTTCGGCCTTCAGTGCGAATACATAAAGCTCGGAGCGATAGAGAAGTCTGTCAGACTGATAACGGCACTCGTGATAGTGGCGGTATTGGCTCTGATAATCATCATGACACTGATATTCTTCTCGCTCGCCGCCACGGTATGGCTGTCCGACTGCATCGGGTATGCTGGAGCCTTCTGCGTGGTGGGGGCATTCTATCTGGTTGCCTTCCTACTGTTCCTCCTATTCAGAAAACCGCTCGTTGAGCGTCCGTTGGTGAAATTTCTCACCGATGTTTTAATGGACCGATAGCTTATGGACAAGACTCAGAACCATCAACAGCATTTCCATTCATTGGACGACATCGCGGCTCGCCGTGAAGTGTTGCTCAAAGGAATGAACAAAGACCAGAAAGAAATTGGTCTGCTATGGAACGCGATGTTCAAGCCGGAGAAGAAGACCAGACAGAAAGGTTTCACTCTGTCGAGCGTCCTCAGCTCGAGCGTCGGCATCATCGACG
Source organism: Prevotella pectinovora (assembly GCF_041323955.1). Lineage (NCBI taxonomy): Bacteria > Pseudomonadati > Bacteroidota > Bacteroidia > Bacteroidales > Prevotellaceae > Prevotella > Prevotella pectinovora. Next base: position 754,005 of record NZ_JBGLIV010000001.1, on the reverse strand, counting down.
GTGCCTTGTTCGCATGGAAGATTTACCGGAAGTTCAAACGATGACAAACGGGAAAACGGAATACACAATCCCCGGCACAAGATGCAACAAACGCTCTTGTACCGGGGATTTTCATTGTTTTCCACAGAAACGCCCACCACTCTTCAATATCCACGCGCCTCTCTCCGACTTACCTCATGTCAATGCAAGTCGGTCGTTATCGGTCGCATGGTCAAATCGTCCGCAATCTCCAACTCACTATATGTCCACTCAAGCCATAATGACTGATGGTGATAAACGAGTTTTCGTGAAAAGAAGTGTCATTGTATCATTTTCGCCATTATTCTATAGTCAAACCTCTGACTTATAAAGACTTAGCTAAATGATACTTTTCTGAAGTATTTACAGAAAAGTATCATAAAAGTATCATTCTGAATACCGAAGTATCATCACTTCCAAACTATCCACACACAACGTCAACAGTTTCTTTCACGCCAAGAGCTGCCAAACCGGGTATTTCCATATCCTGTTTCATCCAAAGAACACTTTGATTTCTGTTTTGGGCATCAACGGGCACATTCGGGGCATTGATGTTGCCCAAGTGGGGTAAGCTGCTTGCCCAAGTGGGGCACGGTGCTTGCCCATCATGGGCACGCTGCTTGCCCCGGATGGGCACAATTGCAGTCAGACGTCTGCCCAATAAGTTAGCATGAGTTCGACGAATTAGAATAAGGTTAATTGTCTATCTATAGTCCTTTGGACTGCAATTATTGGTTTCTTAGGAAAGAAACAATATGCAGCCAAAGCTCCAAGAGTATTGACAATGCCTGTCGCCTGAATTCCTCTCATCTGACAATTTCTTTCATCAGCAAACCATCCAGACAATTGGCTGACAATCGTAAGGTAGTCAACTGCCTGTCTGTCAAAATGTTACGACTAAAAACCAGACAATCTGACAGTTTGTGAGCAATTCTTCTTTTTACTAAGAATCAACGATATGGGCAACTTTCTCCCATATCGATTATCTTAAACCCAAATCGGTCATTAGGCCGTTCAATGGTAGTATTTTACAACTGCTTGCAAAAGATTTACCGGACAGCAATATTTAGAAATCTATTTTATTCTTGTTCTTCTTTTTGCCTGAGTTGATGAGTTTCACGAGCGACAGGACATCCACTCCTACAGAACAGGAGTTCTGATATGCCTTCTTGCCGTTGACTGTCTTGAAAAGTGGCGTTAGACCCAGCGAACCGCTGAAGACAAGCGGACCGATTCCCCAGACTACCGACATGTTAAGTCCCAGACGGTTGAGCTTGTAGGTCTCGTCTGCCGATATGTTTCCTTTCATCTTATACCAGGCATTGGTACGGATCTCGGGCGACAGTCCCAGCCCCAAATAGAAGTCATAGCTGCCATCCACGGTGAACATCATGGGCAGACGGAACGACATATAGTTGATATTGTTGCCGTCGGCTCGCTGGTCCATCTTCACGAAATCCCATTTGCCGCCGGTTTCCGTCACGACATAGTCTTTCTGAAAGCAGAGGTGGCTCCACACAAGCTGGGCTGCGATACTGAATCCCATACTGTTCTGCTTGTTGAACGGCACCGACATGTAATAAGGGGTGACGCCAAATTCAAACGATTTTGAAAACCTTGCGTGGTGGAGCTGGCTCGTGCCGAACACCTTGCCGGTGATGTTTGCCATACCGAACCATACCGTAGGATAACGTGGGGCGAAATCGATGTGCTGCAGATTGCTTGTTGGCAGGAATGGCGAACCCACATATACCTGTTCCACTTCCTGGCCATCCACGAAGTTCATTTCGCTGACCTTCGTCTGCTCCACTCCGTCGTTGCCGAACACCTTGACGTTGGTCTTGCTGCCATCCACGTCTACTACGATTTTTTTGTCTTTCACCACAAACGTCGTGTCTTCTTTCTCTGCTGCCTCTCCCAAAAGCGGCAAGAACGCAGCCAACAATAGTAATTTCTTCATATTTCAAGTTTTTTTATTATCAAATTGACATCCTGTGAAAATGTTTTTGCCTTTCATAAAGGTCAGGACGGGTTGTTTTTTCAGTGGATTTCCGGAGGGCAGCCCTCAATACTTGGAATAACAGAGTTTCAGTATGTCGTCGGGTGACAGTTTCCCCTCTATATATATCACCGTACCCTTACGGCTGTCCACATAGCTGAAGAGGATGTATCTGTTGTAACCGCCCGGCAAAGGTTTCATCATGTAATATCCACTCACAAGTTCACCACCGTCGATTACCTCGCGCACCTTCTTGGCATTCTTCCTGTCGGCATCGAGATATGGCTTCACCGCATGGTGTAGCTTCTTGTATACCAGACTCTTATACACTCTGAGTTTATAGCCATGCAGCGTGGTGTTTTCCATCACCACCATCTTGCATCCCTTGGCTCTGCCATATCGCTGGAACACATTGTCAACGTTGAGTCCCTTTTGTCCCATCGCTGCAACGGCAAGCATCAGAAACACAGCCATGAACATCATGCGTCTAAACAAATATCGTTTCATAGTCATTGACATTAAAATTCTACATACATCACCATTCTCCAACAACAAGTCACCTCATCATCCGCATAGCCTCAAACGGATCATCGTCTGCCATTTCACCGACGTTGCGCAATGCCTCAGCAGCTTCTGCATGCACCAAGCGCTTGTCGGTGTACACTTTTCCGTCTTCAACCATATAGCACACCGCATCACTCTGGTGCGACGGAAGGAAAAATACCAACAATAACGCCACAGCTGCAGCAGCCGACAGGCAGAGGGCTACTTTGCGGTGCAGACCGACGGTCTTGCCGGCGGTTTCAGGCTTCGCTTCAGCAGCAATGTCATCAGTTTCGTCACGAACCGTTTTCCTCTCTGCATCCACGAAGCAGAACATGACCCTGTATGGTTTCCATTCCGCCGGAATATCACCCGAATGTTCTCTGAAATACGTTCTCAGAAAATCTTCCTCCGCCATAGTGGTCTCACCGCCGATATATTTCTCCAGCAGTTCCGCAATATGAGCCGTTCTGTTGTCATTAATATCATTTTTCATCTCTTGCTCCTTTCATCAGTTTCATATAAGTATCTCTTATCTTCAGACGCGCCCTTGAGAGGTTCTTTCTCAGATTGTCGGCTGTACAGCCCGTTATCTGCATTATCTCTCCGGCATCATAGCCCTCTATCTCTTTCATTCTGAACAGCTGGCGCTGCAACGGCGGAAGGTGTTCCACTATATTCCGTATCAGTGCCATCTCGTCGAGAGTATCCACGCCTCGCTCCTCAAAACCGGCGACACCCTCTGACAATTCGACTGAAGGATGCCGTTGCTGCCGGCGCCTGTCGTCATAGAAGGCATTGCGCAATATCGTATAGAGAAGTGCTTTTATATTGTCTGAAGCATCCAGCGAGTCGCGCCTTTTCCATAGCCTCAGCATCGCTTCCTGCACGAGGTCCTCGGCATCTTCTCCGTTTCCGGTCATACCAAAGGCCCGCGACAGCAACTCTTGTCTAAGAGGCAGGATAATATGGTTGAACTCTTCTGGTTTCATCTCTCGTTTATATATATAACGCCAAAGAAAAGGATTTCGGACATTTGGCAGGGATATTTTCAAAAAAATGACGGACAGACGAACAAACAAGGATATTGCTTCCATTTGTTGACAGACAGGATTATTGCTGAAACGTACAAGTCGAGACATATACCCTTGCCTACTCGTCTACTTGCATACTTGTCTACTTGCCTAAAAATTATATAAAAAACCTGCGGGTAACATAAGTATTTGAGCAAATTTTCGTAACTTTACACGCTCTTTGGCCTGAAGGCTTAGGCTACGTGCCTTGAAATGCCCTACAAAGACATTCGCGAAGGAAATAAAAAGAATATATAAATGCATTTTAAATGGAAATACGATCCACCTACACCAGAACAAAAGAAAGATGCAGAAAAACTGATTGACAACCTGAAAGTCAGCCCCGTGATAGCGACGATAATGGCGAAGCGCGGAATAAAGGAAGAGGACGCAAAGAAATTCTTCCATCCGCAGCTCAACGACCTCATCGACCCTTTCCTTATGAAGGACATGGACGCCGCGGTGGAAAGACTCAACGAAGCCATGGGGCGCAAGGAACGCATCATGGTGTATGGTGACTACGATGTGGACGGATGTACTGCCGTCGCATTGGTTTACAAGTTCTTACAGCAGTATTACTCCAACATCGACTACTACATTCCCGACCGCTACGACGAGGGATATGGAGTGAGCCGTAAGGGTATCGACTTCGCCCACGAAACGGGTGTGGGACTGATAATAATACTCGACTGTGGAATAAAGGCGATAAAAGAAATTGAATACGCCAAAGAGCTGGGCATAGACTTCATCATCTGCGACCATCACGTGCCGGATGAGGAAATGCCACAAGCTGCCGCTATTCTGAACCCCAAAAGAGAAGACGACACCTATCCTTTCAAACATCTGTGCGGATGCGGTGTAGGATTCAAATTCATGCAGGCGTTTGCAAAGAGCAACGGCATTTCTTTCTCAAGACTGATACCGCTGCTCGACTTCTGTGCCGTGAGCATCGCTGCCGACATCGTGCCGGTGACGGGAGAGAACAGGATTCTTGCCTACCACGGACTGAAACAGCTGAACCAGAACCCTAACATCGGACTGAAAGCCATCATCGACATCTGCGGACTGAACGGACGCACGCTGTCGATGAGCGACATCGTGTTCAAAATCGGACCGAGGATCAACGCTTCCGGACGTATGGAGAACGGAAGGGAGAGCGTGAACCTGCTCGTGGAAAAGGATTTCGCCGTGGCTTTCGACAAGGCGAAACACATCAACGAATACAACGAGCAGCGCAAGGACATAGACAAGCAGATGACCGAAGAGGCAAACTTGATTGTGGGCAGACTGGAAAGCCAGCAGAAGCACTCGAGCATCGTGCTCTACGACGAGAACTGGAAAAAGGGCGTGATAGGAATCGTGGCTTCCAGACTGACGGAAATCTACGTGCGGCCTACCGTAGTGCTGACACGCGACGGCGAGCTCGCCACCGGTTCGGCACGAAGCGTGGCGGGATTCGACATATATGCCGCCATAAAGAGCTGCCGTGACCTGCTGCTGAACTTCGGCGGCCATACCTATGCAGCCGGACTGACGCTGAGATGGGACGACGTGAAGGAATTCAGAGACAGGTTCCAGGCATACGTGGAGGAACATATACTGCCGGAACACACCGAAGCGGCACTCAACATCGACGCCGTGATAGACCTGAAGGACATCACGAAGAAGATGCACAGCGAACTCAAGAAGTTCGGCCCCTTCGGACCGGGCAACACAAAACCGATGTTTGCCACAATGAACGTATACGACTTCGGCACGAGCAAGGTGGTGGGCAGAGAGCAGGAACACATCAAACTGGAACTCGTAGACTCAAAGTCTAACAACGTGATGAGCGGCATCGCCTTCGGACAAAGTGCCGCAGCACGATACATCAAGTCGAAACGCAGCTTCAACATCGCATACACCATAGAGGACAATATCTTCAAACACAACGACGTGCAGCTGCAGATAGAAGACATACAGCCGACAGAGGGACAGGCTTGAACATTATAACACTGGCAGATGGCAGACGACAAATACCTCAGGATTCTTAAGGAGTATTGGGGCTACCCTGACTTCAGAGGAATACAAAGAGACATCATTGAAAGCATCTGTGCCGGGAAAGACACTCTCGGACTGATGCCTACCGGCGGTGGAAAGTCTATCACCTTCCAGGTGCCTGCCATCGCCATGGAGGGGGTATGCCTCGTCATCACCCCACTCATAGCGCTGATGAAAGACCAGGTGGACGCTCTGAGGAAGAAGGGGGTGAAGGCATACGCCATCTATGGCAGCATGAAACATACTGAGATACTGAAGATTCTCGACAATGCCGTGCTCGGTGGCGTCACCTTATTATATATATCCCCCGAAAGACTGTCGTCTGAATTGTTTCTCAGCAAACTGAGCCACATGACCGTGAGCTTCATAACCGTTGACGAAGCCCACTGTATCTGCCAATGGGGATATGACTTCAGACCATCATATCTGGCAATATCCGAAATCAGAAAGATAAAGCCGGACGCACCTGTCCTCGCACTTACAGCCACCGCCACCCTACCCGCCATCGACGATATACAGAAGCAGCTCAACTTCAAGGAAAAGAACGTGTTCCGAATGAGCTTCATGAGGAAAAACATAGCGTATATCGTCAGGACAGCCGACGACAAGCTCGAACAGGCTGCACATATCATACGATCGCTCAGCGGTTCGGCAATCGTGTATGTCTACAGCAGGAAGAAGACCAAAGAAGTGGCTGAATATCTCAACGACAACAATATCAGCGCCACCTTCTATCATGCCGGCCTCGACCATGCTGTGAGAGACTTGCGGCAGTCAATGTGGCAGGAGGACAAGGTGAAGGTGATGGTAGCCACCAATGCCTTCGGCATGGGTATAGACAAGCCGGACGTGAGGGTCGTGATACATATCGACAGTCCTGACTCCATAGAGGCTTATTTCCAGGAAGCCGGGCGCGCAGGCAGAGACGGAAACAAGGCTTATGCCGTATTGCTTTTCAACGGCAGAGACAAGTCGATACTGCAGCGCCGCATCGCCGACCAGTATCCTGACAAGGAATATATCAAGACCGTGTATGAACATCTTGCGTATTTCTTCCAACTCGCCGTGGGCTGCGGCTTCGAAAGGACTTTCGAATTCAACCTCGACAAATTCTGCAGAAACTTCAAACACTATCCGGCAAGAGTGGAATCGGCACTCAAGATTCTTGAAAAATCCGGATACATAGAATACAGCGAGGCAAGCGACAACAAGGCAAGGATGCGTTTCCTCATCGGACGCAACGACCTTTATCGCCTGAAAGACATGACCGATGAAGAGAACGCCGTCGTTGTGGCAGCACTCAGAAACTACAGCGGCATGTTCTCCGATTATGCCTATATCGAAGAGGCGCTCATCGCACAGCAGAGCGGTGTGGAGGACCAGCAGACTCATGAAATACTGAAGACCCTGAGCAGAAAGCATATCATACATTTCATACCCCGCAAGAGCATACCACACATCAAATATACGCAAAGCCGCGTTGACTTCGAGGAGATTGTCATCCCGATGAAAGTGTATGACTGGCGAAAGAAACTGGCTGAGAAGCGCCTTGAGGCTGTGGTGACATACGCCGAGAGCGAAAAGGTTTGCCGCAGCCAGCAGTTGCTCAACTACTTCGGAGAGACACGGTCTGAGAGATGCGGACAATGTGACGTGTGCATAGAACAGAAAAAGAGAACAAGAGAGGACAAACAGAGAGACAAGGATATAAGACTCGCCATTCTGAAACTGCTCGAAGACAAGAAGCCTCATCACATAAAGGAACTTTACACCCTCGATTTCGACATGCCGTCGATAGAACGTGTGCTGCGACATATGGCGGACGAAGAGGAGGTGTATAATATTGAGGGCAAGATAACACGCTGACATCCGCATTGCACACTTCATATCATAATGTGTCATTATTCTGACATTTCTTTATTTTTTTAAGTTTTTTTGTTCTAAATGTATCTTAAAAAAGAAAATACGTGTGTCATTTTGTTCTATTATTCGGAAAAACAAGTACCTTTGTAGGCAAATGCAAGGGCATTTGCCCGATATACAACAATAGCATTATTTTTGGCGTACAATCATAAACGCTCAAACACAAATTTGCAATACGAGGTATTAGCTTAACACTAAAAAAGGAATAAGATGAAGAACGAGTTGAGAAGTGCGGTATGCACCGAAGGAAGGAGAATGGCAGGAGCCAGAGCCCTCTGGGTGGCGGCAGGAATGAAACACGAACAGTTCGGCAAGCCAATCATTGCCATCGTCAACTCTTTCACTCAATTCGTGCCCGGACATACTCATCTGCACGACATCGGACAAATCGTAAAAGAAGAAATAGAGAAAATGGGATGCTATGCCGCCGAGTTCAACACTATTGCCATCGACGACGGAATAGCGATGGGACACGACGGAATGTTGTATTCCCTGCCTTCACGAGATATCATTGCCGACTCAGTGGAATATATGGTTAACGCCCACAAGGCTGACGCCATGATATGCATATCAAACTGCGACAAAGTGACGCCGGGAATGCTTATGGCGGCAATGAGACTTAACATACCTACCGTTTTCTGCAGTGGCGGACCGATGGAAGCGGGACGCTGGAAAGGCGCAAACGCCGACCTCATCACCGCCATGGTAAACGGTGCCGACAAGAGCGTAAGCGACGAAGAACTGAAGGAGATTGAAAGTTGTGCCTGTCCTGGCTGCGGTAGCTGTTCAGGTATGTTCACGGCAAACTCCATGAACTCGCTTACAGAGGCAATCGGCATGAGTCTGCCGGGTAACGGAACGATTCTCGCCACCCACAAAAACAGAATAAAGCTTTTCAAAGACGCCGCACACCTGATAGTGGAAAACGCCATGAAATATTATGAGGATGGCGACGACAGCGTGCTCCCGAGAAACATTGCCACAAGGGAAGCTTTTCTCAACGCCATGACTCTCGATATAGCGATGGGAGGAAGCACAAACACCGTGCTACATCTGCTCGCCGTGGCACAGGAGGGCGGCGTGGAGTTCACGATGAGCGATATCGACAGGTTGAGCCGTAAGGTGCCTTGTCTGTGCAAGCTCTCGCCGAACACACAGAAATACAGCATTCAGGAATGCAACCGTGCCGGTGGAATCTTTGGAATTCTGAACGAACTGGCAAAGGGCGGTTTGATACACAAAGGCGTGAAACGTGCTGACGGAAAGACTCTCGGCGAACAGCTCGAAAAATACGATATCACGAAATCTGCAGTCGACGAAGAGGCTGACAGGATATACCGCAGCGCTCCCGGAAGAAAGTTCTCTACCAAGATGGGATCACAAGACGAAAAATGGGAGACGCTCGACACCGACCGCAGCGAGGGCTGCATACGCGACCTCGGCCACGCTTATACGAAAGACGGTGGACTTGCCGTGCTGTTCGGAAACATCGCACAGGACGGATGCGTGGTGAAAACTGCCGGAGTGGACCCTGCATTGTGGCACTTCGAAGGACCGGCAAAGGTATTCGATTCCCAGGAGGATGCCTGCGAGGGAATCCTTGGCGGAAAGGTGAAGAAAGGCGACTGCGTGGTGATAACCCACGAAGGACCGAAGGGCGGTCCTGGAATGCAGGAGATGCTCTACCCCACTTCGTATATCAAGAGCATGCACATGGGTAAGGAATGTGCGCTGATAACAGACGGACGATTCAGCGGAGGCACATCGGGACTCAGCATCGGACATATATCGCCGGAAGCGGCAGCCGGTGGAAACATCGGAAAGATAACAGATGGCGACATCATAGAGATTGACATACCTGACAGAACGATAAACGTGAAGCTGACCGACGAAGAACTGGCGGCAAGGGAACAACGCCCGATGACCCGCCAGCGCACGGTGAGCAAGGCTCTCAGGGCATACGCACAGAGTGTAAGCTCTGCCGACAAGGGTGGCGTCAGAATAATAGAATAGGCTGACGCCACAGTGAGCCCCAACCCGTAAAGCGGATTGGAATTGAAGCACGAAACACAAATCAACAAATTGTAAGAGAAGAATGGCAAGAGAGAAGATAACCGGTGCGGAGGCGCTGATGCGATCATTGGCAAACGAAGGGGTGGATACCATCTTCGGTTATCCCGGAGGAGCGATAATGCCGGTGTTCGACGCGTTATACCACTATACCCGCAGCGACAACAAGGTGTTCAACCATATCCTTGTGCGCCATGAACAGGCGGCGGCACATGCTGCTGAAGGATATTCAAGGGTGAGCGGAAAGGTTGGAGTATGTATCGTGACAAGCGGTCCTGGAGCCACCAACACCGTGACGGGTGTTGCCGATGCGCTCACAGACTCCACTCCTATTGTGGTCATTGCCGGACAGGTGGGCATCAGCGCTCTGGGCACAGATGCCTTTCAGGAGGTAGACCTCGCCTGTCTCGCACAGCCGATATGCAAATGGAGCTACCAGATAAGAAGACCGGAGGATATAGCCTGGGCTATCAGCCGGGCATTCTATATAGCTAAATCAGGAAGACCGGGACCTGTGGTCATCGACTTCCCAAAGAACATACAGCAGGCTCTTACTGAATATGAGCCTCAACACATCGACTTCATCAGAAGCTATAATGCCTATCCGCAGCCGGACGAAGAGAAGACGAGGCTTGCGGCGGAGCTCATCAACAAATCGAAGAAGCCGATTGCCCTCGTCGGTCATGGTGTGGAGATTGGAAATGCCCAGGAGGAACTGAAGGAGTTTCTGGAGAAGGCCGACATACCGGCAGCAAGGACTCTCATGGGATTATCTGCCCTGCCATCCGACCATCCGCTGAATATGGGAATGCTCGGCATGCACGGCAACTATGCACCGAACATAAAGGAACAGGAATGCGACTTGCTGATTGCCATAGGAATGAGATTCAGCGACAGGGTGACGAGCAATGTGGCTACTTATGCCAAACAGGCAAAGATAATCCATCTCGACATCGACGCTTCGGAGATTGACAAGAATGTGAAGACCGACATTGCCATCGTTGCTGACTGCAAGGAGTCGCTGCCCAAGATTACGGCTCTCGTCCACAAGAACAGCCATAAAGAATGGATAGACAGTTTCAAGCCTCTGTACGAAACGGAACGTGAGCGTGTGATAGAGCCTGCCATCCATCCGAAAAGCAAATTCCTGCTCATGGCAGAAGTGGTGAACGCCGTGGCAGAAGCTACCGACGACAATACGGTGATGGTGAATGATGTGGGACAGAACCAGATGTTCTCTTGCAGATATTTCAAATTCGCCAAACCGCTCTCGTTAGTGACAAGCGGCGGACTCGGCACAATGGGCTTCGGACTGCCTGCTGCCATCGGTGCCACATTCGGAGCACCTGGCCGCACGGTGTGCATGTTTACCGGCGACGGTGGATTCCAGATGAACATACAGGAGCTCGGCACCATTATGGAACAGCAGACACCGGTGAAGGTTATCCTGCTCAACAACAACTATCTCGGCAATGTGCGCCAGTGGCAGGACATGTTCTTCGGAGGCAGGAGGTCGTTCACAAGGATGATGAACCCGCAATACGAGCTTATCTGCAAGGGTTACAACATACCGTATGGACTCGCCGTGACCCACGAGGAACTGAAGGGGGAAATAGAGAAGATGCTCAGCACCGACGGACCGTATGTCCTTGAATGTGCTGTCTTGGAGGAGGACAACGTGATGCCGATGGTGCCTCCCGGCAAACCTATCAACGAGATGATTCTCGGAAAAGAGGATTTCAAAGAATAAAGGACTACAGAAATGGACAACGACAAGAAATTATATACTCTGCTCATTTATACAGAAAACATGGTGGGCATGCTGAGTCAGGTGACCGCCGTATTCACCCGCAGACAGGTGAACATCGAGAGCATCAACGCTTCGGCTTCAAGCATAGAGGGTGTACACAAATACACCATCACCACATGGAGCGACGAGGAACAGGTGAAGACGATAACGAAGCAGATAGAGAAAAAGGTGGACGTGATAAAGGCCGACTACTATACCGACGACCAGATATTCATCCGCGAAGATGCTTTGTTCAAGCTGTCAACGCCTGTCGTGATGGAGAATCCGGAGATTTCAAAGATAATACGCCGTGCCGACGCACAGATCATCGAGGTGAACCCTACGTTCTGCACAGCCATGCTGAGCGGCGTGACAAAAGACATCATCGCCCTTTACACCAATCTGCAGGAAAGAAACTGCGTGCTGCAGTATACTCGAAGCGGAAGAATAGCCATAACGAGGAATCCAGTGGAAGAAGTGAACGACTTGATATCAATGCGCGAGAACAACATGAAAAACCAATAAAGATAGAAGAAAATGGCAACATTAGGAAAAATCGGAAGATATGACTTCCTGTCGGAACCGTTCCATTGCGACTTCTCAAAGAAGCTCTTCATGGGACATCTGGGCAACCACTTGCTCAATGCGGCGGATTTCCATTCCAACGACCGCGACTTCGGTATGAACTATCTCAACCCTATCCACAAGACCTGGGTGCTGTCGCGACTGGCGATAGAGATGGACGACATGCCGGCGGCATACGAGAAGTTCAGTGTGGAGACATGGGTGGAAAGCGCCTTGAGATTCTTCACCAACAGAAACTTCCGCATCTGCAGCACTGATGACAGCCGCACATACGGCTACGGCAAGAGCGTGTGGGCGATGATAGACACGGAAACGAGACAGCCGCAGAATATCCTCGCCATCAGAGACGGTGAGATAGAACGGTATATAGAGAAAGACAAGGAATGCCCTATCGAAGGCCTGTCGAGAGTGAAGATGGGCAAGGAGGCGAAGCTCGCAAGGACAATCGACACGTATTACTGCGACGTTGACGTGAACGGTCATATCAACAGCATCAAATACATCGAGCATATCCTCGACCTCTTCGACATTGACCACTACCGCAAATTCCGCATCAGACGCTTCGACATAGCGTATGTGGCAGAAAGCTACTGCGGCGACAAACTGAATTTCTATACCGAAGAGCGCGACGACGATACGGTCTGCGTAAGGGTAACGAAGACAAACGCCGAGACCGTGGATGCTGAAGTGGTCAGATGTATGTTGAAGTTCGAGAAGATATAATAAAGGCTGATAGCAGTATATATAAAATACACCATTAACGGTCATTGGATCGTTAATGGTTATAAGGTAAAAAGAACATAAGTGCCTGAGGGCACATAACTAAAACAAAACAAATATGGCAGAAATGAATTTCGGTGGCGTTATCGAAACGGTAGTCACCAACAAGGAATTTTCCTTGGAGAAGGCACATGAAGTATTGAAGAACGAGACAATAGCTGTGCTTGGCTATGGTATTCAGGGACCTGGCCAGGCTTGCAACCTGCGCGACAACGGTTTCAACGTGATTGTTGGTCAGCGTCAGGGCAAGACCTACGACAAGGCAGTAGCTGACGGATGGGTGCCGGGCGAGAGTCTCTTCTCTATCGAGGAGGCTGCAGAGAAGGGTACCGTGATCTGCATGCTGCTCTCAGACGCCGGTCAGATACAGGTATGGCCTAAGATAAAGAAATATCTCACCAAGGGCAAGACTCTGTATTATTCTCACGGCTTTGCCATCAACTGGAACGACCGCACCGGTGTGGTGCCTCCAGAGGATGTGGATGTCATCATGGTGGCACCAAAGGGATCGGGCACCTCTCTGCGCACCATGTTCCGCGAGGGACGTGGCGTGAACTGCTCTTACGCCGTATATCAGGATGCATCGGGCAAGGCTGAGGAGAAGACTTTGGCATTGGGCATCGGCATCGGTTCGGGCTATCTCTTCAAGACCACTTTCCAGCGTGAGGCTACAAGCGACCTCACCGGTGAGCGCGGTTCGCTGATGGGTGCCATCGAGGGATTGTTCGAGGCTCAGTATGAGGTGCTCCGTGAGCATGGACACTCTCCATCAGAGGCTTTCAACGAGACCATAGAGGAACTTACACAGAGCCTCATGCCTCTCTTCGGCGAGAAGGGAATGGACTGGATGTATGCCAACTGTTCTACTACAGCCCAGCGTGGCGCTCTCGACTGGGCTCCGCGTTTCCGCGAGGCCATCAAGCCTGTCATGGAGTGGCTCTACCTCTCTGTAAAGACCGGAAAGGAGGCTCAGATTTCTATCGACAGCAACTCAAAGCCTGACTACCGCGAGAAGCTTAACGCCGAACTGAAGGCTATGCGCGAAAGCGAAATGTGGCGCACTGGAGTGACCGTGCGTCAGCTCCGTCCTGAAAACAACTGATAAGCTTGGATTAATCCACAAAAAAAGAACTCTCCCGATAAGCATCAAGTCTTTGCCTGTAGCCTATCGGGAGAGTTTCTTTATTTTAGCCCCAACCGGTCTGAATATAAAGACCGATTGGGATTGACGTTTATTCTCAAATCAGAGAATATTTCTGCAAATATTATTCTGTTATCTGCGCATTTCCACCTGATTGTGGGGTGAATCGCAATGTGTAACCATAGCTGCTATTCCACGAAGAATAAGATGGACACACATAATCAGACAGACAACTGTCGCCACCACATGAGTTGTTGCCGAGTCCGCGCTGCATATAGTCGAAGTGGGCATAAACCTGCTGATAGCGTGTCAGGTCATACCAGTGGAGCTTTGTATTCCACATAGAGTCACCTGATGTGCACCACTCTGTCTCGTCGTAGTGTGAAAGAGAGAATGATGCTCTTCCGCCTGCCTTGATTCCGATCTGCACGTTAGAAGCCTTGTTGGTGAGAATAAGCTCACGCATATCCTCATGGTCACCGAATGTCTGAGGATGTATCATCTCGTCCACCATGTCGTCTACCGTAGTGGTGAAGCGTCCGAGATAAGAACCTGTCTTGCGGTCGCTGTAGTTGGAACGAGGACCGCGGGCATAGAACTCCACGTTCTCGAAGCCGGAAGCAAACTGCATGCCCAAACCGATGCGAGCGAGTGTTCCGCTTGGCGAGAATGTCACCTTCATGTCTACAGTGCCGTCAGGGTAGAATGTGTAATCGATGGTGTAGCTGCAGCCTGTTGCCGAACCATTGACAGACATCTTGGCATTGTTACCGCTCTTTGCGAGTGCTCTTGTGATGCTGAGGCTTGATGAATTGCTGAACGAAGGACTGAAGTTACGGTCATTGTCCACCTTACGGTAGCTATTGAAGTCTGGACCTGCTGCAATAAGGTTCTTGCCATCATATGTCCATGAGGTCATCTTGCCTGATGAACTGAACACAATAGAATATGCCTTGCCGTTGTTGTCTGTACCGGAAACGGTATTATTTTCAACTTTCAATGAGCCACCTGCTGAAGTGTAGCTTGGCAGCACTGGGAATCCCATTGTGCCGTCTGTACCCTGGGCTGTGCCGTTAGAGGTATTTTGCTCAGAGAGCGAGAACTGTGCGTCAGCGATGCTGTAGCCTTCCTCTGCCCATGTAGTCCAGTCGGCAGCGCCATTTGTTGGCTTCTTTATGCGCAGTTCTATGTTTACGAGATACTCTGCACTGCCCTCAACAGATGTCTGGATAGGCAGAGTTACGGTAGCAGAAGAACCTGCAGCGATAGAGTTGAAGCTTTCGAGCTTGCCGTTCTCCACCAAGTATCCATCCTTCATCACGCGATAGCCGATTTCGAAGTTGTCAGACGAGATAGGCATAAACGCATACTTGTTCGCGATGTTTACAGACTTAGCAGAAGCGCTGAAGTCGCTGAACTTCACATTCTGGTACACCTTCTTCACCTCAGAGAGTTTACCAGTCCATGTGCGGTCTGGTGTGATGATACCGTTGTTGAGGAAGTTGCCCTGGAAACCATAGTCAACACCGCCTGGTGAGTTGTAGTCATAGCCAGACACCCAGTAGTTAAAGCCGTTTTCGCTCTTCTTCTGACGGTTAACAAGCCTTGCAGGGTCGTAAACCGATTGGTCTACCCAGTCCCAGATACAAGCGCCGATGATGCCGGTGCTGTTCTCAATCACATCCCAGTATTCCTTCAAGTTACCGACAGCCTGACCCATTGCGTGAGCATACTCGCAGATAAAGTAAGGCTTGCCGTTCAGTCCGCTTCTGTTTCCTTGTACTGACGAAACGGTTGGATACATGTTAGAACCGAGGTCGGAGTAATTTGTTCCGCTTCCTGCTCCCTCATAGTGAACGAAGCGTGAGTCGAGGTTCTTACACGTATTGTATGTAGTAGAGAAGTTGCTACCGCCGCCGCACTCGTTGCCCAACGACCAGAAGATTACACTCGGGTGGTTGCGGTCGCGCAGCACCATGCGCTTTGTGCGATCGTCCATAGCTGTTATCCAACTGCTGTTGCTTGACAAGTTCTGGTTGTAGTGGCACTCCACGTCAGCCTCGTCCATCACGTAGAAGCCGAGAGCGTCCATCATAGCGTACATCTTCGGCTGACGCGGATAGTGCGATGTGCGCACGGTGTTCACGTTAGCCTTCTTCATCATTGTGAGGTCCTTCATCATGGTCTCCATGTCGATGGCACGACCATACTCAGGGTGAGTATCCTGAGTGTTCACGCCCTTGAAGTAGACACGCTTGTTGTTGATGTAGATGAGGTTGCCACTCTTTGTGATGTTGCGGAAACCATACTTTGTAGAGAACGCCATCTCCTCAGCTCCGTTCTCGTCCTTCTGGCTTACTACAACCGTGTAGAGATACGGATCTTCTGCGCTCCACGGATGCAGGTTGCTGAGGCTGTTGAGTGTAACGGTCTTTTCAGCTTTTGCTGTTCCGCTGTAAGTCTGTGTGCCGGTAGCAATCTGCTTGCCGTCGCGGTCGAGCAACGACACCTGCAGAGTCTTGTTAGCAGAGACGTTATTGCGGTTGTCTACAGTCAGCTTCACCGACATGCTGCCGCTTGTAGCCTCGCTGTTGAGCGAAGATGTGATGTAGTGGTCAGACACGAACACCTTCGGAGTAGCCACGAGATATACGTCGCGGTGAATACCAGAGAGGTGCCACATATCCTGACCTTCGAGATACGAACCGTCGCACCAACGATATACACGTACCGAGAGTTGGTTGTCGCCGGTAGTTACGAAGCCGGTGATGTCGAACTCAGCGTCAGTGTTAGAGCTCTGCGAGTAGCCTACGTATTTGCCATTAACCCATACTACAGCAGCGCTGTATACACCGTCGAAATGGATAAACACACGCTTGTCCTTCCATGTCGCAGGAATGTTGATGGTACGGCGATAGAAGCCCGTTGCGTTGTGGTCTGTTACGCCATACTCTGACATTCCAGAGTTCGCATTAGGTGGGTTGTTGCTGAACGGATAACCAACGTTGGTGTATACTGGTTTGCCATAGTTGGCCATTTCCCAAGAGAGCGGCACACGGATGTCGTCCCAACCGCTGTCGTTATAGTCCTTTGCCTGGAACTCACTTGCACCGGGGGTTGAACTATACCATGATGATGTTCCTGCAACATACTTGAACTTCCATGTTCCGTTGAGGTTGATATATTCAGCCTTTGTCTCGTCGGGCTGCTGCCAAGGCTCTGCGTAGTGCTTAGCGTCTGCCTTCATCTGCTCTACAGAAACGTAAGGGATGAATGTAGCGTGAGCGTCCTCCTTATAGTCGCCCACCTTGTTCTGATTGCTTATCCAGCTAACGCTGAACGAACCGTGGTTGGAAGATGTTCCGCCGCCGGTTGTTCCGCCGCCGGTTGAACCCTCTACTTTGATGAAGCCGAAGGCTGTTGCACTATTTGAATCTGTTGTACGACCAAGCTTGCCGCCGTAGGTTCCATCGTATGTGAGGTAGTATGTTTGGTTTTGTGTATAAGCGTAAATCTTATATGTGTGCTGTGTCGCATCTACCTCATCAAATTTCCATTCTTGGTTTACGTTAGCCTTACCACCATTGTAATCGTTTTCGGATGTCCACTGGAGTGGCATTACAGTAGTGTTGTTGCCTGCCATGTCAAGAGCCTTGGAAGACATCACATTGACAATATGCCAAGGATATGTTGTAGAATACTTGCCCTGCTTTGTTATCCACTGCTGTCCGGTATTGCCGTCTGACTTGGCGGTTACTGTAATCTCCTCATCATCGTTAGATGTAGAAACAGTGAAGCATCTTGTAGGATAACCGGCAGGACAAATATAATATGTGGAACCGTATGCCGGAACAGAGAAAGTTGTCGTTGGAGTAGTTGTGCCACCAGTAGTCTCCTTTGTGATGAGGCTAACTGACTTGTATGTAGCCCATGAGCGTGTACTGCCCTGAGTGCTACCATACTTAATAGACGTAAGGCTTAGGATATTGCTGATATTTGATGCATCGCAAATCTTCGTATCGTTAAGATACAGACCGTTCGAGTTCAACTCTATAGTAGTTTCGCCCGAGATGTTGGTGTGGTCTTGACGGTAAGTGTTGCTTGCGCCACCATTGAAGCAGTTCACCTGCAAGGTATTGCTGCTCTTAGTGTAGAAGATGTGGATTACGTAGACGCCAGATCCTCCCCATCCACTTGCGTTCTGCAAATCATTGCCGATAGAGAGCACATTCTCGTAAGTTGTGCTGCTTTTGCAAGAGCTGAGGTCGAGCACAGCCTTGAATGTCTGTTTCTGGAAGTCAATTGTTGTTTGCTTCGAGAACGACGAGCCGTTAGGCGTGTAATTGCTCAGAAGGTTTGTCTCCGCTGCGAACGCCTGCGTCACCATGAGAACGAGCAGTGCCGCTACTGCGACGAGATGTTGCTTTATGTATGTTTTCATAAGGTCTTGGTTTTTATTTCACGATGAGTTTTATTCCGTTCACTATATATACTCCCGGTGCGAGTTTCGTTGAACTGCAACGATGGCGAACACGCTGACCATTGATGCTATACACATCGCCGATGGTGGCGCTTGAGGAATTGGGAACGGAAGAGATGTCGTTGGTCTCTGATGGATTCTCATCAACGCTCCATGTCAGTTCGCGAGCTGACTGCGTACCAGCCACATCTTCAAAATAGATACGGAATCCTTTGGCTTCCATATCTGACGTGAGATGATAAATTTCGTCAGCACTGAAAACGTAAGACCCCGACTTGACGATGGTCGGAGAGAAGAATCCTGTCACCCTTGTCTGTCCTACAGTATCCTTCGGATTACCTTCGTCCTCATACCAAGAGGATGCGGTGATGCCAGCAAACTTATATGTTTGGTCTTTGTTCACTCTCTCAGGCTGTAGCAGGCAAGGCTTTCCTGCCTCAATGTCTGTGCGATAGGTGAAAAACAGTTTGGTATCGCTATCACTGGTAAGATACGCCACCTTGGTTCCTACACCCCAAGTCTCAGCTATCTGTGCAGCCGACAAAGGGAAAGGCAGACACAGGGAGTTCCACTGTCCTGTCTTGAATTTACGCTTCAGCGTCACGTCCACATACTCTGCTGAAAATGTGGGGCGCACATAATTCTGAGCCTCATCGAGAATCACTTCCTGATACGGAACTTCGGCAGCTACCGTCCATTGTCCGGCAGCGAATGTGGGGTCTGGTTCCTCATACGAGGTTGCTATAGCTCCAGACTGTGCGTAGACAAATGCCGTGGAGTAGGCATCACTGTCCTGATAGCCCAAGGTGTATGACTGGCCGGCAGACGACTTCAATATCCACTTTACGTCTTTGCCGTTGAAATTCATACGCCCGGCATCAGCTTTCTCATCCACCATGGAGACTTTCAGCTTCACCGGCCGGTTTGATATTGCCGGCTTGCCATCGTCACCTACGGTGAGATACTGCCCCTGCGAATTGAATATATACACAGAAGTCAGTGCCAATGTATAAAATGTATTCATGATAAAATGTTTAATTCGTAAAATCTGTTTTTGGCGAACGCCAATGTCTGTTCACCAATAAGAAAAGTGGGAATATGGTTATGTTGTTTTGTCAGAACAGGTGCAAATCCTCATCCGTATCATCGTCCTCCTGGATGTCATCCCAGAGGAAACCGCTAACTGCATTATGTTCTTTAGCATCTATCTCTGGAGGATTGTCTTCCAATATTTTATCTTTATCTTTACTGAATCCCCCCAGAGTTACGCATGTTTCAAGCGCAATGACCTCGAGATCCGGTTTTAAGTACTTCTTCTTCATAAATATAAAAATAGCTTATAAGTTTTGAATATCAATTTATTGAATTAAGATAAACTCCATAGGAGCATAAGTTCTGCAGCTTCAGATTTAATCTAATGCAACAGAGGTAAATAAGTTTCAACTATATTAATGGCAGACTATTGCATCATGACCATAAGGTGAGAACACTCCCCACCCGTCGGTTTAATACAGACACACTATACGTGTTGATAATCTGTTGTCAATTAATAATCTTTTCCACAGCGAGAGTTTGACTTTCCCGCCATGAAAACATCTTCACAGGTTTAATATTTGTTATACTTTCTCTTACACATTTAATTTCAATTTGCAAATCTAATCAATTATCCGCATTTATTTTTACATTTGCGAAATATTTTAACCATTTTTACCTATTTCGCACCTATGCTATTCTACGAATACGTGTTTTTGGGATATATATAAGACAGGCGGCACCTCGGAAAAAGAAATGAATGAATTCATTTCGTTCTTCTCTCGGTTTGCACTATCTTTGCAGAATAATACAAAATCGGATATCAGATATGGCAACAGAACAGAAAAATGGAATAATCTATGGACTCAACGACCGTCCGCCATTCGTGGAATCGGTGTTTGCGGCATTGCAGCATCTGTTTGCAATCTTCGTGGCGATAATGACGCCACCTTTGATAATAGCATCGCAGATGCAGCTCGACATAGAGACGACGAGCTTCCTCGTATCGATGGCGCTCTTCGCATCGGGTGTATCCACATTCATCCAATGCAGGAAATTCGGGGCTGTGGGCACCGGACTGCTCTGCATACAGGGAACGAGCTATTCGTTCATAGGACCGATAATAGCGGCTGGAATGGGCGGCGGACTGGCTGTGGTGTTCGGTTCGTGTATGGCGGCATCGGTAGTGGAGGTGTTCGTGGGCAGCATACTGAGATATGCACGCAAGATCATCACCCCATTGGTGTCTGGAATTGTGGTCACGCTGATTGGTCTCTGTCTTATAAAGGTGGGGATATCGTCGTGTGGCGGCGGCAATGCGGCGATGGCAAACGGTACGTTCGGCGCTCTGCACAATCTCGGACTCGCGGCTCTGGTACTTGCCACAATAGTGTTTTTCAATAGTTGCAAGAACCGCTACCTCAGGATGAGTTCCATCGTAATCGGACTTGCCGTTGGGTATGTATTGTCGTGGGCATTGGGATATATCGACTTTGACTCGGTGAAGAGTTTCGGCGGCGTGTATGTGCCGGTGCCGTTCAAATATGGACTTGACTTCGACCTCTCTGCCTTCATCTCGCTGAGCATAATCTTCATAATAACGGCGATAGAGGCTTATGGCGACATCACGGCGAATTCAATGATTTCCGGCGAACCTGTGGAGGGTGACCTCTTCATGAAGCGTGCATCGGGAGGTGTGGTGGCAAACGGCGTTTCATCGTTTATCTCTGCAGCCCTGAACTCCTTCCCCAACTCCATTTTCGCACAGAACAACGGTATGATACAGCTCACGGGAGTGGCATCGCGCTACGTGGGATATTTCATCTCTGCCTTTCTCATCATCCTTAGCGTGTTTCCTGCCGTGAGTCTGGTATTCTCGCTGATGCCGGAACCTGTGTTGGGAGGTGCCACACTGCTGATGTTCGGCACGGTGGCGGCATCGGGAATAAAGGTCATCGCCTCGCAGAAACTGGGTCGAAAGGAGATTCTGGTGCTGGCGATAAGTCTTGCCGGCGGACTGAGCGTGGAGTTCATGCCTGAGATTCTATCGGGCTTCCCCGAGACGCTGCGCAGCATTTTCTCATCGGGAATAACTACCGGCGGACTGCTCGCCATATTCTCAAACCTGCTGATAAGGATAAAGGAATAAGGTGCTGACAAGTTGACAAGTAAACAAGCAGACGAGTAGACAAGGATATCTGTTCTCCATTTTGTAACAAATGGCAACTTCCTTGTCTACTCGTCTGCTTATCTACCCGTCTGCTTGTTTACTCGTCTACAGAATCACTTTCTTCTCTTTGTTGTAGACTTCTTTTTTGTAGTCTTCTTTTTAGAAGTGGTCTTAGTGGTCGTTGTTGTCTTGGTAGTGGTGGTAGCCACTGGCTTATAGTATTTCAGAGCCTCTGGCAACCATTTCTGTATGTCGGCGATACGCTTGGCGTCGGATGGGTGGTCGCTGAGGAAAGCCGGTGTAGTGCTGGTGGAACTTGCCGCCATGCGCTGCCAAAAGCTTACTGCCACGTTAGGGTCGTAGCCCGCCATCGCGGCAAAAACGAGTCCCATATAGTCGGCCTCGCTCTCATTCTGACGAGAATAGTGGAGATTGCTGAATTTACTTCCGAGTCCGAACACACCCTGTGCTATGCTGGTGGTATTTGAGCTGACTCCGGCACCGCTGAGCACGGCTCCCAGAATCTGCGAACCATACTGCTGCTTCATCTGCTTGCTTATCTGCTCTGCCGAATGCTTTGCCACGGCATGAGCAATCTCATGACCGAGAACGATGGCGAGAGCACTCTCGTTCTGTGTTATGGGGAGCAACCCTTCGTATACCACAATCTTGCCGCCAGGCATACAGAAGGCATTTGCTGAATTGTCCTGCACGAGATTGAACTCCCAATTGTAGTTTTTCAGTTCTGCCGACTGGTTGTTGGCTTTTAGATACTGTTCCACGGCTGTGGCAAGGCGCTGGCCCACACGTTTCACCATCGCCGTGTTTGTGGCGTTGGTAGACACCTTAGCAGTCTTCATGTAGTTGGTATACTCCTTGTTGCTGAGACCGAGCACCTCTTCGTCGGAAACGAGGATATGCTGTTTTCTGCCTGTAACAGGCACCGTGCTTGTGGTTCCACAAGACACTACTGTCAGCGTCATGACCGCCAACAGTAATTTGCTGATTTTTTTCATATTCGTCTGATGTTGTTTTTTGATTTATCACTTCAAGGGCAGAGCGCCAAGCTTGCTTGAAAGCTATGCTGAGGTGAAGCTTATCTTATGCAAAGATAATGCAAACCGAAGGCAGAGCGCCAAGCTTGCTTGAAAGCTATGCTGAGGTGAAGCTTATCTTATGCAAAGTTAGAAAAATCTAGCTTACGATGATAATTTTATGGAAGAAAATATTGAATGAGAAACACTTTACATACCAACAGCATGTCGGACCAGCTTCACAGCCAGTCCGACATGGGTATATAATACAAAAACATTATGAATTTTATCTTAATGGGCAATCATCAAGATGATAATATGTAAATTACTTGACTAAAAAGAAAATCCTTGCTACTGTAGCGCCGCATTGCATTTACGGCACTTGCGCTCACAATAGCGCTCGCACTGAGCGCAGATGTCATACCCGAGCAGTGCTCCGAGCATGAAGTCCTCCTCTGGAGTGAGCTTGCTGAGGGGACGCGTAACCATCAGCCGTATGGCATCCATACACTCCTTCTTGCCGAAGAAGAGGTTCATGCGGTCGTTGCCAACGGGCTGTATGATATAGTCTATGTTCTGACGCTTGAGACGCTCCAGAGCGTAACACTCATATTTCTTGTTGAAAGTGAACAGTACCATTTGTCTGACGCCCTTCTTGAACTCATAGATATGATTCATCAGGACCTTCATGTCTATCGGCATTACGCTCGCAGTGTCTTGCATCATCATTTTGCTTTAATTGTTAGTATCGTATATTTTTATATGTCAACAAGTCAGTCACCCACGGGAAACACTCCCCTACACTCTATCCGGTTCGGGAGTCACCACGGGAAACGTCAGCCCGCAGGTGTACTGTCCTGTCAACGGTGTTCCGCAACCAATGCGTTGCGGACCGTCAATTTTATGTAAAGTCTATGGCTTAGACATCGTGACTTACAGCTCACCCTTGATGTCATCCAGCCATGCGTCAATGCGGCCTGGGGTCTTGTCGTCTTCGTTTATATCATCAAGAGCGAGACCCACGAACTTGCCATCAACCACAGCTGCAGAATCGTCGAATGTATAATCATCGGTTGATACCTGACCAACGAATTTCACGCCCTTGTCCTGAAGGGCAGAATAAATCTCGTCCATGCCTCCGCAGAAGGTGTCGCCATACGACTCGCAGTCGCCACAGCCGAAGAGCGCCACGGTTTTTCCATTTAGGTCGAGTTTCTTCAGTTTGTTCAGTCCGTCATACCAATCGTCCTGAACTTCTCCGGCGCCCCATGTTGAAGTGCCGAGAATGAGATTCTCCGCCTCGTTCACCTGGGCGTCATCGAGGTTTGCCACGTCTACCACTTCTGCTCCGAGCTTTTCCGCGATTGTCTCAGCGATGCTCTGGCAAGTTCCTGTTGAGGAACCATAAACAACCAATGTCTTTTTCATATTCTATCTCTCTATATTACTAAGTTTAAAAATCCAAAGAATCTATATGAAAAAAGAAAACTCCTTGTCAACTCGTCTCCTTGTCAACTCGTCAACTCGTAAGACGTAAGAATTATCCTTTTCACGGTTGCAAAGATACAGCATCCGCCACAATGCTGCAATACCTAAAATTAGGGTTTTGTGCGAAATACCTAAAAGTGATTATACGGGAACTAAAGGAGGAACAGAATACCTTTTGCGCTATTTCCTGAATACGCAAGACCCTGTGAAACCAGGCGTTACCGACGTGGTCTGCACGACATACACACCTGATGGAAGTGACGACAGACTGATGCCGGAAAGATCGGATGACAGGCGTACTGCCTTCTGGAGCATCCTCTTTCCCGCCACAGAATATATCGCCACGCTTACCCTCTCTGCCGAAACTTCACCCTCGGCAGAGAGCCACACCGTGTCGTCAGCATATTTGATATCGAGACGGGAAGGATGGTGATTGGAAATCTCGCTTATGCCATCGAGACCAAGCACACGGAGCAGACCGGCATAGGCATCTATCTCTCCATACCCCCAACGGTTATCCTTTTCTCCCTGCCGGGCGCCGTCCCTACGATGGCTCGTTGCCGCCAGCACATCCATCACCTGCCGGGTGGTGAGATCAGGATTGGCTTGCAGCCACAAGGCTATCGTACCGGCAACGACGGGTGTTGACATCGAGGTGCCGAGGAATGCCGCCCACGGGTAGGTGCGGTCATGGAATCGGGAAGTGGCTACGGTATAATCTTTCACGCTGCCCTCCGGATTCGCCTCTATGAAATAACTGCTTGCCGATGACACCACATGAGTGCCGTTGGCAACGACATCGGGCTTGATGCGCCCGTCGCGGGTCGGACCGACAGAGGAATAGTCTGCCACTTCGCCGTCGTGACCGCAATCATAGGTCTGAGCCACACCGTCGGCATTGACGATATGGTCGCGGTATGCCGTGGCTCCAACGCATATCACCGATGGGGCACAGCCCGGACTGCCGACACTGTATGCCGGTTCGCCGCCACTTATCGAAGGGTTTATCTCACTGGGATAAAACTGTGTGGCGCTACTGTAAAAATCCACTGCGGCTTCCTCGCCAACGGCCTCGGCTGAGAGGAACAGCGACCACCCCACCCCGCCTTGCATCTCTGCCAACAGGTAGTAGGCTATGAGGTCTGGATTGAAATATGCGCGGCATGCCTGTATGGTGTATTTCAACCGGTGACCGAAAAAGTCTACGGAGTCTACCACCGTGGAATCTTCGGCATTAAGGATATCGGCGGTAGGAATATATAGTTGTTCTCTGTCCGAGGCTGAGGTGTATGCCGAGAGGCATATCTGAAACTGGTTTTCTGAAGCCATGCAGAAATAAGTATGGTCTGACTGCGAAAGGAAGAACACTCCGTCGCGTTCCACCCCACGTGGCTTATGCTGATATGTCCTGCGCGACCCGTCGTTTCCGGCACTCGCCACAAGGATGCGGCCCGGCCCCTGTATCTGTCCGAGCACTTCCTCGAAAAGCCGTTCATCATCGTCGAACGACTGCGAACTGCCCTCACTGAATGATATGACACAAGGTTTGCCCACCTCCTGGGCATAGTCGAAGATGTATTTGAATCCGAGGACGTCGGTTGCTGATGTGTATTTGTATAACAGTTCTTCGGGAATCAGCGGCAGGTCTGTATTCACGGCATTGCTCACGATGCAGATATCGGCATCGTATGCCATACCGCGATAAGGTGTGTCGAACCCCGTGCCTGCAGCTATTCCCAAGGTGTGGGTGCCGTGGGTCTCTATCAGTCCGTCGTGGGAGTGGGCATAGGCAAGAATCTCCTCCGGCGTGCGATAGTCAGCGCCGACATACATTCCGCTGCCGATACTGTCTGGCGAAAGCTGGTCCCAGAAGCGCCGTATGCGTGTGGCAGTGAGTGTGGTGTCATAGAAATTGGGATTCGTCACATCAAAGCCTACGTCCATGACGCCGACCACCACTCCCTGTCCGGTATAAGCCTGAGGCAAAGAGCTGCCGTTCCACACCGCGGGAGCATCCACTATCACTGCCGTGGTGTCCATCGTCAGCGTGTGACTCCTGCCGGCTTCAATCCTCAGCACACTCTCTGATAACGACAAGCCGTCGAGATGCCGCAACGGAATATCGGCGATATATATATCCCCGAACTGAGCAAGAGGCGTACAATGGTTTTCTTCCAACACACGCCTGCCATCTCCTTTCATCTGAACAAAAGCACATAGGCTGCGCTGACCGGGAACATCAAATGCACGGCTGTCGCCTCTCTCTCTTCCTCCGGTCAATGTCTTGGCATATTGTCCTTGTCCCTTCCTTGCCTCGATGGATGCAAGTCTGACAAGCCTCGACATTTTGTAAAGGCTCGCTCCCGTATGTTGCGCACTGACCCTGGTTGCCACCGACAAGAGCAGCAATATATATAATAATGTCTTTTTCATGGATGCAAATTAAAGAAAAAAAATCATCACCACCAACAATCTACTTCAATATATGGCAAACAAAGTATATCTTTGACTTGCATCCATATAGGAAATTACGTATCTTTGCAAAATAAGCAGCATCTTGGCATAACATTCAAATAATTGACAAACAGCTTATAACAGGAAATGGAACATACATCAAGGAATTACAACAATGAAAAAAAATATAAGTAATGACTCAGTTAAGATATATTTATTAATCATTACTTTAATAAGTATATTTTTGCCATGCAAGGCAGAAAAAAACATTAAAATTATTTTCTTTCCACCTTACTGGAACTGTGCCGTTATGGAAATGAATCATTCAAATAAAGGTATAGATATATATTGTGTGATACCTCATTACATTTATGATGCAACACAAAAAAAAAATATAGAGATTGGTGATGATACTATAAAATGTGCATTTAACGATATTGAAATGAAGTATATAAAAACAGAACTAAGTCAAATTTTGGCAAGGAAAAAGAAAATATACAAGTATCGTTACCGTAGGCCGCAGATAGTGGAAATCGATTCAAATTGTGAAATTACTTTTCGGATAAAAAACGAAAAAAACGGAAGAATAATGAATTACCGTGATTTCTCCTTATATTGGAATAGTAGAGATACAGACGGCATATATTACTTCAAATACACTGACGATTTCATCAAATTCCTGCAATATCTTGTCTATAAGGTTTCGATTACGGTTGGAAAAGAAAAGGAATATGACACATATTCAAACATATGGAGCGAATATGAAGGATATACAGAATATGACATTGAATGTTTTATCAGAACAGGCAAGTGGATTCTTAAGAAAAGAAAAGTTTCGGAAAATACGAATCAAACGACACTGACCAAATAACAGATAGAAATACTAACAAAAAAGGCATTAAACGGAATAATGGCCGATTGGGGGCTATCCTATCAATGCGAACTTGAATATACCTTTTGCGTTCCACCATAATGAAACGCAAAGGGTACTGCCAATATTGTATTGACAGTACCCTCGAGTCAAATATTTATCAAAACTACTTTTCAAGTCCACGATTGCTGATCGTCACGTTCAGGAGCATCAGATACTTGCGATACTGATTCTCGGTGAGCACATAGCGCATGTGCTTCAGATCCTTCTGCAACGCCTTCTCAACCATCGGCTTACGCTCATCTGCGTTAGCATTGCCGGCATTCATCATATCGGCACAGAATTCTGAGTGGATGTCTTGCACGGCTTCCAACTGATCGATCGACAAGCAAAGCGCATCAGCCAATCTGCTGTAGTTTACAGTCATCTTGTAAGCATTGGCTGTGTTTGTCGTGTTCAACTCCTCGTTCTCCGCAAATGTCATGGTCATGCTGAGCACTGCCATAACAGTTAAAAACAATCTTTTCATAATTCCTAAATTTTAAATTAATTACTAAAATGGCTACGGTACTATTCTCACGAATCACCGACACCGGTTATCCTTATCTTTTTACCTTAATATATGTTTGGTATATTTTATCATGTGTCGAGACCAAAGCATGCAACTTTGTCTTTTTCACGCTGCAAAGATAGACAAACCTGCAACAACAAACAAACTATTTGAGTTTCTGTTTGCGCTAACAGAGAATATTTTGACATATATCAAAACGCCTTTACTTACACATATCTTTTCTTAACATATTTGAAATATCATTTTGTAAATACCAACAATCAACTACTCACACTCCTTTATTTCTCATATATCTTGTAGATTTATCCCCTCTTCCACCTTTATTTGATTTGATTTTAGTAATTTTGCCACATTATTGACTAATAACATAACACCCTAAATAATTAAAGAGTTGAAAGATATGAAAACTACTACAAGTTCAAAGGGGAACATCGTGGCAATAATAACGATGATGTTCCTGTTTGCAATGATTTCGTTCGTAACAAACCTTGCAGCACCTGTGGGTGTGATCTGGAAGAACACATTTGCCGGAGGCGAAAATGCCAACACCATCGGTATGCTCGGCAACGCCATGAACTTCCTGGCATACCTCTTCATGGGAATTCCATCAGGAAAGATGCTTGCCAAAATCGGCTACAAGAACACAGCCATGACAGGTGTGGCAACAGGTATCGCCGGTCTGGTACTGCAGTTCCTCTCCGGCACATGCTCATCGGCAGAACTCGGATTCTCGATATATCTGCTCGGTGCTTTCGTATGCGGCTTTTCGGTCTGCATGCTCAACACCGTGGTAAACCCGATGATCAATCTGCTCGGCGGCGGCGGCAACAGAGGCAACCAGCTGAACCTCATCGGAGGAACACTGAACTCTCTCTCCGGAACGCTCACGCCGATGCTCGTGGGTAGCTTGATTGGAGAAGTGACAAAGGATACCAAGATTGCCAACGTGAATGTGGTGCTCTTCATCGCAATGGCGGTATTCGCAGCAGCATTCTGCATATTGTATTTTATAAAGATCAACAATCCGGAACACAAACCGGAAGAGAAACTGGCACACTCACCTTGGGATTTCTCAAACTTCAAGCTTGGAGCGATTGCCATTTTCCTGTATGTCGGACTGGAAGTTGGAATTCCCGGAACCCTGTTCTTCTATATCTCTGACACTACAGCTGCCGGCGGCGGCACCGGACTTGCCAAGGCTACAGCCGTGGCTGGCTTTGTGGCTGCCACATACTGGTTCCTGATGCTCGTAGGAAGATTCTCCGCAGGACTCATAGCCGACAAGGTGTCGAGCAAGGCCATGCTCACCGCAACATCCGTACTGGCAATAGCATTGATGCTCGGAGCGATAATTCTCGGAAAGAGCTGCCATGTGGAGATGCCTGTATTCACCGGCTCAAGCGTGGCAATATACCATCTGCCTGTAGCTGCACTGCTTCTCGTGGCTTGCGGACTGTGCACATCGGTGATGTGGTCGTGCATCTTCAACCTCTCAGTTGAGGGACTTGGAAAATACACCGCCCTCGGTTCCGGAATATTCATGATGATGGTAGTCGGCGGTGGCATAATGCCGCTGATACAGAACTATATCGCTGACCATTATTCATATATGGTGTCATACATCGTGCCGCTGCTCTCTATGGCATACATCTCATTCTATGCAATAAAGGGTTCAAAACGATAATACAGGATGGCGCTTTCTCCGATACTGGCAGATTGTCTCGACAGCATCGAAGAACACGCCAAACAATAACATAACGAAGGAATAATCATGGAAGAGAACAAATATGTCATCGGACTGGATCTCGGAGGCACCAATGCCGTGTTCGGCCTAGTGGACGAGAACTATGAGATAAAGGCAACAGGATCGCTCCTCACACAGGAGTATACTCTGGCAACGGCTTTCGTAGAGGATGCTGCGGAAGTGATATCCGAACTGTCTTCAGTGGCGGGAGGCATCGAAAACATCAAAGCCATAGGTATCGGAGCTCCTTGCGGCAACTACAATGCGGGAACAATCGAACACGCCGCCAACATCTCATGGGGAAAGGGTGTGGTGCCCATCTGCCAGATGCTGAACGAGAAAACGGGAATCCCTGTGGCAATAACCAACGACGCCAAAGCTGCCGCTCTGGGAGAAATGAGCCATGGAGCAGCCATGGGGATGAAGGATTTCATAGAGATAACTCTCGGTACGGGTGTCGGTTCGGGCATCGTGGCAAACGGCAACCTGATATACGGCAGCGACGGATTCGCCGGAGAACTGGGCCACTCGATAATGTTCTTCGACAATGGCAGGAAATGCGGATGCGGCAGAAGCGGATGCCTCGACATGTATTGCTCGTCGAGGGGAGTGGTGATGACTGCCAAGGAAATGCTTGCCGAAGAGGGAGCGCAGTCAAGCCTTGCCAACATCCCTGCCGACAAGATGACGACACTCGACATTTTCAATGCTGCCGAGGCTGGCGACAAACTGGCACAAATGGTGTTCCGCCGCACAGGAGAGATTCTGGGAAAGGCATGCGCAAACTTCGCCACATTCCTGAGCCCAGAGGCTTTCATCTTCTTCGGCGGTGTGGCAAAAGCCGGCGACTGGCTTCTGAAACCGGCAAAGGAAACATACGACAAATATGTGCTCAGCCTGTATCGCGGCAAGGCGAAATTCCTGACAAGCACCCTGGAAAACGGCACTGCGGCAATACTCGGCACTGCAGCGCTTGCATGGCAAGAGACTGCCAAATAACGGAAATGAAAGGAAGGAAATGACAATGAACAGAGAAGATTTCAGATTTGAGATTTGCGCCAACAGTGTGGAGAGTTGTATCGCCGCACAAGAGGGTGGCGCAGACCGCGTGGAACTGTGTGCCGGAATACCGGAAGGCGGCACCACACCATCCTATGGAGAGATAAAGGTGGCGAGGCGCTTGCTGTCATCCACACGGCTCCATGTCATAATCCGTCCGCGAGGTGGCGACTTCCTGTATTCACCGCTCGAAATGGAGCGCATGGAGGAAGACATCAGGATGTGTGGCGAACTGGGAGTTGACGGTGTGGTATTCGGATGCCTGACAGAAAACGGTGATGTGGACATAGAGCAGAACCGCCGGCTGATGGAGTGTGCCAAAGGGATGTCGGTGACTTTCCACCGCGCCTTCGACCGCACAGCCGACCCATTCTCCGCCCTTGAAGACATCATATCATTGGGCTGCAACCGCATACTGACCTCCGGACAACAGCCGAAAGCCATTGACGGAACGCCGCTGCTTGCCAAACTGCAGGAGAAGGCTGCCGGACGGATAACGCTGCTTGCGGGAAGCGGAGTCAACGAGGACAACATCCACGACATATACGACGCCACTGGGATATCCGAATATCATTTCTCTGCAAGGGTCGGCATTAAGAGCAAGATGAAAAATATATGTCAGAACGTATACATGGGAGCAAAAGATGCCGATGAACAGAACATTCTCGTGACCGACAAAGACAGAGTCAGAAATACTATAGACATGTTGACGAAGTAACGAGTTGACAAGTCAACGAAAACAAGCAGACGAGCAGACCTGGATTATAGTCCGACAATTGTCAAGAGCTATTTCCTTGTCTGCTCGTCTGCTTGTCTGCTCGTCTACTTCAGCACCATTATATCGCTCCAGCGCGTCGTAGGACACGGACTCTTATGGTCATGCCGTATAGCATCGGCGAACTTCTTTCCGCCGGGATATTGCTGCGAACTGAGTATCACGGTTTCCGTGCCGCCCACTCTATTGAGATGGTCTACGGCAGAATCCATCCTCGTCATCCTGCCATGCCGGTTGGCATCATAAGAGAACATATCGGGCTGCACTGCCCCCTGCGGAACGACACCCATCAAGAGCACACCTGCCCGTTTGAACATTATCCCCTCTCTGTAGATGCTTCTCAGACAGTCGGTAGCAGCCATCACGATATCTATAGTGGAGCTGGTCGGCGTAAGAAGTGTCTTGTCTGCCATATTGCCATACTGCATCAGGTCTTCCCTGAAATGGTTAGAGTCGATGAACACTCCCACTACCTGTGCCACAGACTGCTGCTTGCGCAGTTTCTCAGCCGATCTGACGGCAAAATTGGCGATATGAGTGCGTAGCGTATCAAAGTCGCCCACCATCCCGTCGAAGCTTCTGCTCGTGCAGATGCTTTTCTTTCTGGCAGGCAAGTCGTCGGGCACACAGTCTATGCCGTTCAGCTCATTCCACGTACGCTCGATGACGATGTTCTTGAACATCATCCTAACCCACTCCACCTTATGTCCGGCAAAGTCGAGCGCCGTAGATACCCCTATCCTTTCAAGCTTTTCGGCATACCTGCGGCCTATTCCCCACACTTCGCCAACGTCGTAAAGCCCCAGCGCCTTAATGCGTTTCTCATCATTGTCTATCAAGCAGCAGTGGTCATAGCCTGGATATTTCTTGGCGAAATGGGATGCCACCTTGGCAAGAGTCTTGGTGGTGGAGATTCCGATACTTACAGGAATGCCAACCGACCGCCACACCCTGTCGTGCAGGTCACGCCCCCACTGCTGCAGCTGCTCTCCGTCTATCCCCTCAAGAATGGCAAAAGCCTCGTCAATGGAATACCTGAAACACTGCGGAGCCATGTCACGGATGATTGCCATGACACGCCCGGTAAGCTCGCCATACAGTTCATAGTTCGACGAGAACACCTCGATATGTGTATCGGGGAAAAGCTGTTTGAGCTGATAGTACGGCGTACCAGCCTTCACCCCCATGAGCTTTGCCTCCTTGCTTCGCGCCACCACACATCCGTCGTTGTTTGAGAGCACGACGACGGGTTTCCGCTCCAGATCGGGACGGAACACTCGTTCACAACTCACATAGCAGTTGTCACAATCGCAGATGGCGTAATATTTTGTCATTCCTCTATCGTTTCCATTGTTTGATGGTCCACACCACGACTCCCCAGATACGGAAATCGTCAAGGTTGTCGATGCGTATCGGCGAATAGGCGGCATTGGCAGGCCGCAGCTCGATATACCCCTCGGCAAGATGCGTAGTGTCGAGATATTTCATCGTGAACTCCTCGTTGACGTATGCCACTATCACATCCCCGTCGTTCGCCTGCAGCGAACGGTCTATCACGGCAATGTCTCCATCGCAGATGCCGGCTTCCACCATCGAGTCGCCGGATATGCGGGCATAGAATGTTGCCTCGGGATTCTTTATCAGGTCGCGGTTGAAGTCGAGACTGTCGTGCAGATAATCCTCGGCAGGACTCGGAAAACCGGCTTTTATGCCGGGAGCAAGCTGCAACTTCAATCTGCTGTCGAACTCACCTCTCAGAAGTTTTATCTTAGACATATACGTCGCATTGTGTCTTCCAATCCTTATCTCACCCACACGGCATAGTCGTCCTTGCGCGGCTTGGCAGGTGCCGGTTGTGCGGCGGCATATCCGAGCGCCACATGGCCTATGCCTTCATAGTCGCCTTCTATGCCCCACTTGCGGAGCATCTCCTTGCCCTCGTCCATGTCGAACACCTCTTTGGCCCTGTGTATCCAGCAGCTTCCCACACCAAGCGAATGGGCGGCGTTCATGAGGTTGCCCATCACAAGCGAACCGTCATACATATACGTAGGGCGCTGTCTGTCGGCAAGCACTATCAACACCACCGGAGCTCCATAGAATGGGTCTGACGTAGTGCCCATCACCTCGGCATTGAGTTCAGACAGGCGGTCGCGCACTGCCTTGTTGGTCACCACAACGATGCGTGGCGACTGCATTCCTCTACCCGTGGGAGCGTATTCTCCAGCTTCCACAATCTCTTTTATCACTTCGTCTGACGGCATGCGCTCCGGATCAAATCCTCTCACGCTGCGACGAGTCTCAAGCGTTCTTATCGTTTCGTTCATAATACCATTTGTTTTTGTTTCTGTCGGACAAGATGTCAGAAATATTGTCAAGCGTAATCCTCGATTTGACAACTTTCCACGAAAAGACATCAGCAACAAGTTCTATCAACAGATTTCCGACATTCTCTCATCTAACGGACTACAAAATTAGCTTTTGACACCCGCAATCAGAAATCGAAACAGTTAATGTTGGTTAATGCCACGCAACAACCTGCACATAAGCCCAATCTGCCATTAGCCACTCCACAATTATCTACTTGCTGCTTTGCCATTGGCATAGCTGCCATTTGGCACATTTTTTGATAATCCCGATATATATGACTCAATATGTTTTTGTATATATCATTATTGCCGCCTCGCTTATATATATAGGTTATAAGATATGGCAGGCGGTGTCACACAAGCCAAAGAGCGGTTGCACTGGTTATTGTGCCAACTGCCCTTTGGCTGATGAACTTCGGCGGAAAGCGCAACGGCAGGGAATGAAAGGCAAAGCTTCTGACTCCTGCTGCAACAGGTCAAAACTGTCGAAATGCAATAAAGAAACTGCGTCTCAAACCGACATACAATAAATTTTGAAGGAAAAAACAGCCTTTTCGGTAAGTTTTCAAATAAAAGTGAAAGAAAAATTTGGTGGAACGAAATAAAATTCATACCTTTGCACTCGCAATCAAGCAATGGTACCTTGGCCGATCGGTTAGGTAACGGTCTGCAAAACCGTGTAGAGCAGTTCGACTCTGCTAGGTACCTCAAGGAGTTCTGAAACAATTTTTGTTTCAGAACTTTTTTTATCCCCCCCACACACCTCCAACATCCCCGGCATTGCGGGTCAGCGGATTTTTCCGGTTGGTAACACCGTATGTTAGGAATAAATTGCCGACAAACAGTCTGAAAAACGCTACAATTCATCACATTTTCGGAACACCAAGTACTCGCAATTCAGCATATTCGCTTTGGGGTAAACCGCATAAGCCGAAAATTCCCCCTGGCGTGGGGAACGAAACCCCACATTAGGGGGTTATGTTCCCCACGCCAGGGGGGAATATATGGATGGACTTATTATTATCTGTTCAGAAGCCAGAAGGCATTCTCGTTCAGCTTGTTCATCAGCTTCTGAGGATAGCCTGGATGCTGACGCACGAAATCTTTCACCATCTCTGCCGCCTCACTGCTGCGATGGCCGCCGAGCAGCGAACCGAGCCAATAACCGGGGAAGAATATGTCGCTCGTGCGCTGCACGTCGATCAGAGCATCAAGTCCGGGAGTGATGTACCTGTTGTTGAAAGGTTCCCTCGTGCGGTCGTTGAGCAAGGCGAGGAGCGATGCTGTCCATGGTTCCGGCTGACGATTCTCTGCCTTGAGGACAGACTGGAACAGTGCCTGCTGCTTATCTGTGTCTGGTGTGCAGGCACGGCTGACAAAGTCGAACTGCCTCAACTCATCCACATTTGAGAGTCTCTTGCGCTGCTCCGCCAATATCTCGTCACACTTCTGGGGCATCATTATCGCCAGGCGATAAGCCATGCCATTGTAGTCGTTCTTGTTGAGCAGCTTGTCGGTGCTGCCTTTCCACACAGCATATAAGGAGTCGGCTATCTCGCCACCCTGACATGAAGCATAAAGCAGACGGACGAGACGCTGTCTCACCGAAGGTATGGCGTTACGCCTGTATTCTGCCCACATCATCCTCTCGTTTATGCTGCGGTCTTCGCTATCCATCCTGTCGATGGCATTATTCCAGTAGCCGGCAAGCTGAGAGGCTATCATGGCGTTATTTTCTTTCACTATCCATTGCCTCATGGTATTGGCATACTGACGGCCCCCTA
This sequence comes from Prevotella pectinovora, assembly GCF_041323955.1. Taxonomy (NCBI): domain Bacteria; kingdom Pseudomonadati; phylum Bacteroidota; class Bacteroidia; order Bacteroidales; family Prevotellaceae; genus Prevotella; species Prevotella pectinovora. Next base: position 718,213 of record NZ_JBGLIV010000001.1, on the reverse strand, counting down.
TCCTATGGGCGAGGAAGTTCTCGTTGAGAGTCATGGCGAGGGCGAAACGCTGCAGTTCGTCAGCCGGTGCTTCCAGCGCCGTGGTGTCGGCGGCATCCGCTGCCATGAGCGGTTTGCCGGAACGGTCGTTTAGCACGAACAGTCCGTATCCTCTGCCATCAGCATTCAGCAATACGTTCTGCGGTTTCCCGCCTGTCTCAATCTCCACGGTGCCGCTCTGCATGTCTACGGGAACGAACTCGCTCCTCACTCCCCCATTGCCATCGGCGAAATCAAGACGCACATTGAACTGCTGCTGCCATACGAGTCCGCGATGCTGCGGATCTTCTTGTTTCACAATGAGCCTGCCGTCTTTCCACTCTGCCGACACAGTTGGCATACCGCCACATTTCACCCATGTCTCGCTAAACTGCCTGATGCCACACTGCGGCGCTTTGCTGTCGAGGATGTCGATAAGCTCATCCCATGTAGCATTGCCATAGGCATACTGATGCAGATATTGGCGGATCCCGTCTCTCAGCGTCTCCTCTCCCATCTGCTGCTCCAGCTTGCGCATCATGACTGGTGCCTTGCAGTATATGATGTTGCCATAGAGCAATCCAGCCTGGTTGAGGTTGTCGAGAGACTGCTGTATGGGATGCGTGCCGGGAGTACGGTCTGTTGACAGAGCCCTCGCCTGATACATACGCAGGAAGTTCAGGTCGTGGTTCACATCGGGGTATTGCTCCCTGGCTACCTTTGCCGCAAAGAAATTGGCGAACACCTCTTTTGTCCAAACGTCATTGAACCAGCGCATGGTCACCATGTCGCCAAACCACATGTGTGCCGTTTCGTGGGCTATCAGCTCCAGACGTGTCTGCTCCTCCTCTGGTGTGGGGTGTTTGCCGAGGAATATCTCGTGGTCGGTGAACTGTATCGCTCCGGGATGTTCCATTCCGCCGAACTGGAATCCGGGGAGCACCACCATATTATATTGGCTGAAAGGGAGGGGTATGCCGGTATATCTTTCAAACCACCTTATGGAGTGGTCGGCAATGTCGAACACCTTGTCGAGCTGCGCCACCTTGTCGGGGTCAGTCTCCCGGTAGAGTGCCTTGATGGTACGGCCGCTGCGTTCTGCCTTCTTGACGCTGAACTTTCCTGCCACGAAGGAGAAGAGATATGTGGGGATAAGCTGGTCGGTGACTGATGACACTGTCTCCCACCCTTCCGGCACATCGAGTTTCAGCTTGAACACAGCCTTGAGGTCAGGCTGGTCGAAACATGGGAATACCGAACGGGCATGGTCGGGAACGAAAAGCGTGTAGAGATAGTCGTCGTTGCGGTTGAGCGACTTGTCGCCGCTGGTGAACGCCACGTCTACGGCATTCTCACCGTTTTTCAGCCAGCTCTCTTTCAGTATGATATGCTCGCTGCGCCATTCGGCACGCCTCTTCTTGCCGTTAACTGTCACCACACCGCCATACTGTCCGTCGGCTCCCTGGAAATCGAGTTGCAGGTCGTCGCCGCATTTCTTATACGTAAACTTGATGACGGCAGAGCCTGTCACCTTTTCTTTCCGCGAAGCGGGAATCCTGAACTTCAGGTCGTAACACAGATTGCCAACTGCCGCCCGCCGCTGCTCGGCGAGCTTTTGGCTCACTCCCGGTTCTATCTCCACGGCACCTGCCACCATCGAACAGAGCAGCGCCATACATGCAATGATAAGTTTTTTCATAGAATTCTATTTTGTATACAAACAAGTTTTGCAAAGGCAAGCTTCACCTCTGCATGACATCCAGACGATATTCTGCATCGGTTGACATTACCTAATGCAAAGATAATACATTTCAAAAAACAATGCTATAAGAAAACGATTTAAATAAGAATTATCAATGTTTCGCAGGTTACCCTGTCTACAAGAAAAGTTGAGGAAACGACGAAAGACAAGGTGTCACGACTATGGTCTGATGCCTGGAAATGTAAATAAATACACATTTCCCTCGCAAAATCGTTTTTTTACATTACCTTTGCATACTGCATTGCCCTGATCAGCCCCAGACGGTCATCAGGGCTGGCATGGATTCTGATTTTTCAGAATAGTGGATTTTTTCAATGAACAATAGCGGCTATTGTAAAATAGAAGCAGATAAAAGACATCTCATACAGACAAAAAAAACAATTATATATACGACAATGGAAAATAAGAAAAACATGTATTTCGCCGTGGCTTACAAGCTTTATACAAATGAGAACGGCACAGAGACAATGGTAGAAGAGGCAACAGCAGAAAAGCCATTCCAGTTCTTGAGCGGATTCGGACTGGCTCTCGACGACTTCGAAAACACCATCGTGGCTCTCAACGACGAGCAGAAGAACGACTTCGACTTCACGCTCACCAAGCAGCAGGCATACGGAGAGCATGAGGCAGAACGCGTGTTGAACCTCGACAAGGAGATGTTCTGCATCGACGGCAAGCTCGACACCGATAATATATACAAGGATGCCATCATTCCGCTGCAGAACGAGAACGGACAGCGTTTCCTCGGCAAGGTGCTGGAAATCGGCGACGACAAGGTGACAGTAGACCTCAACCACCCTCTGGCCGGCAAGGATCTGCACTTCGTAGGCTCTATCGTTGAGGCAAGAGAGGCTACAAACGAGGAGATACAGACCATCATCAACCATCTGAGCGGTGGCGGATGCAGCGGCTGCGGTGGTGAATGTGGAGGCGACTGCAACTGCAGCGGCGACTGTGGCAGCAATAACGGCGGTTGCGGCGGCTGCCACTAATCAGAAGGATTTGACAATACCCCCAGACGGTCATCAGGAATACTATAAGCAGTTGTAGAATATCACATCGTTTTGGGATGACACCTTGATGACCGTTTGGAAACAAATCACCAGACACATGCGTAACACTTTCGGCAACATATTCACACTTACGACTTTCGGGGAGAGCCATGGAGAAGCCGTGGGAGGAGTGGTAGACGGTCTGCCTGCCGGCATCGACATCGACATCGACTTCATCCAAAGCGAGCTCGACAGGCGCCGGCCCGGACAGAGCAGCGTGACAACAAGCAGGAACGAAGCCGACAGAGTGGAAATTCTGAGCGGCACGTTCGAGGGAAAGTCTACGGGATGCCCTATTGGTTTCATCGTGAGAAACACCAACCAGCATTCCGCCGACTACGACAACATGCGCGACCTGTTCAGACCATCACATGCCGACTTCACATATTATAACAAGTATGGCATAAGAGACTATCGCGGCGGCGGCAGATCATCGGCACGCATCACCATAAGCAGATGTGTGGGAGGAGCATTGGCAAAACTGGCCCTGAAGAAGATAGGAGTGGAAGTTGTGGCATACACATCGCAGGTGGGCAGCATTGCCCTCGACAACGACTACACCAGGTATGACCTGACACAGGTGGAGAGCAACATCGTGAGATGTCCCGACGCAGAGAAGGCGAAACTCATGGAGAGCCTCATCGCCGAAGTGAAGAGCTGTGGCGACACCATCGGAGGCACAGTGACGTGTGTGATAAGGAATTGTCCGATAGGCATCGGCGAACCGGAGTTCGACAAGCTCAACGCCATGCTCGGATATGCCATGCTCGGCATCAACGCCGTGAAGGGAATTGAGTTCGGATCGGGATTCGAGGGAGTGACGCATCGCGGCAGCGAGATGAACGACATCTTCTATCCCGAAGACGAAAAGATAAAGACGCGGTCTAACAACAGCGGAGGTATACAGGGCGGAATTTCCAACGGCAACGACATATTCTTCCGGGTGGCGTTCAAACCTGTAGCCACACTGCTTCAGAAACAGGAAACCATCGACAAAGACGGCAATCCTACCACCTTCAAGGCAAGCGGCAGACACGACGCTTGCGTGTTGCCAAGAGCGGTTCCGATAGTGGAATCAATGGCGGCAATGGTGATTTTAGACCAATTTTTGTATAATAAAACAACAAAATTATAATTTTTAACTATTCTGATAAAAAAAACAGCCATTATTGTTTTGGCATTCAAATATTTGCAGTATATTTGCAATCGACAAGCGGGTGCTTGTGAAAGTACCGATTGTCTAATTAAGTCTAGTTTAGTTTTTGTGTTGGTTGAGGGCGGTCAATTGATCGCCCTCTTTTTATGCTTTTGTCCATTCCAAACAACATCCATCATCCGCAAAACCATCAATCCTACCAAACGGCAGCCTGCACTCCCTCTTGCCGAAAATTGGAGTTAAAACACGCAAACACTTTGTCATATCAAGAAATAGAGTTATTTTTGCAGGAAATCACAATCTTACTATACACAACAAGGATAATGAGTGGCAACATCTATATAAAGAACGCACAGGTGAACAACCTGAAGAATGTATCATTGGAAATCCCAAGAAACAAGTTTATCGTGATTTCCGGTGTCTCCGGCTCCGGCAAGTCATCACTGGCTTTCGACACACTGTATGCCGAAGGCCACAGACGATATGTGGAGAGCCTCTCGGCATATGCCAGACAGTTTCTCGGAAGGATGAGCAAACCGAAATGCGACTACATAAAGGGACTGCCACCGGCAATAGCCATAGAACAGAAAGTGATTTCCAAAAACTCTCGTTCCACAGTGGGCACAAGCACGGAGATTTATGAATACCTGCGGCTGCTCTTCGCACGCATCGGACACACCTTCTCGCCAATAAGCGGCAACGAGGTGAAACGACACACCGTGGAGGACGTGATAAACAAGGTGAAGACCTTCTCTGAAGGCACGCGCTTCGTGGTGCTCTCACCGGTGGTGAGAATCGCCGACCGCACTCTCTCGCAGCAGCTCACGATGATTATGCAGCAGGGATACACACGAGTGTTCGTGAAAGGCGACTTCCAGCGTATCGATGACCTGCTCAACGACGACAAACTGGACGAGAACATAAAGGACGAGAACATCTGGACAGTGGTAGACCGCATAGCGTGGGAAAGCGACAACGACACGCTGTCGAGACTCACCGACTCAGTGGAGACGGCTTTCTACGAGGGCGACGGGGCATGCCGAATCGCCATCATGCCGGCAAACATAGTATATGATTTCTCAACTCGCTTCGAAGCCGACGGCATGACATTCGAAGAGCCGAGCGACGGCATGTTCTCTTTCCACTCCCCCATCGGAGCTTGCCCTATGTGTGAGGGATTCGGAATGGTGATCGGCATCGACGAAAAACTCGTGATTCCAGACTCATCGCTCAGCGTATACGACGGATGCGTGCAATGCTGGCACGGAGAGAAAATGGGCGAATGGAAAAAGGAATTCATCAGAAGAGCGGCAACAGACAAGTTCCCGATCTTCGAACCATACTACAAACTGTCGCAGAAGCACAAAGACTGGCTGTGGCACGGTCTGCCATCCGACAAAAGCAGAGACAAATACGACAGGGTGAGCATCGACGACTTCTTCCAGATGCTGAAAGAAAACCAATACAAGATACAATACCGCGTGATGCTCAGCAGATACCGCGGCAGAACGGTATGTTCGGAATGCCACGGCAGAAGACTGAAAAAGGAGGCAAACTACGTGAAGATACAGGGAATGAGCATCTCTGACCTCGTGGACATGCCTGTGGAGAACCTGAAGAAATGGTTTGACGAACTGAGCCTCAACGACCACGATGCCGCCGTGGGCAAACGACTGCTCACAGAGATAAAAAACAGACTGGGATTCCTTGTGGAAGTGGGATTGGGATACCTCACGCTGAACAGACAGTCTAACACGCTGAGCGGCGGAGAGAGCCAGCGCATCAACCTCACCACATCGCTCGGAAGCAGTCTGGTGGGATCGCTCTATATCCTCGACGAACCAAGCATCGGACTGCACAGCCGCGACACCTTCAGACTGATAAGCGTGCTGAAAGACCTGCAGGCTCTGGGAAACACGGTGGTGGTGGTGGAACACGACGAAGACATCATACGTTCTGCCGACCATCTAATCGACATCGGTCCTGACGCCGGACGACTCGGAGGCAGAGTGGTGTTCGAAGGCGACCCGCAGAAGATAACAAGCGACACGATAAAGAAATATCCCGAAAGCCACACCATCAGATATCTGCTCGGCGAGGAGCGCATACCAGTGCCTGCCAACCGACGCAGCTGGAACCTCTTCATAGGCATAAAGGGAGCGAGAATGAACAACCTGCAGGGCATAGAAGTGAAATTCCCGCTCAACGTGATGACGGTGGTGACGGGAGTGAGCGGATCGGGAAAATCCTCGCTCGTCAAGGGCATACTCTTCCCTGCCCTGAAACGACAGCTCGACGAAGTGGCTGACATGCCGGGTGAATACTCATCGATATTCGGCGACATAAAGACGATAAAACACGTGGAGATGGTGGACCAGAACCCTATCGGCAAGAGCACGAGGTCGAACCCCGTGACATACACCAAGGCTTACGACGCCATCCGCCAGCTCTTCGCCGAACAGCCGCTGGCTGAGCAGATGGGATTCTCTTCAAAATACTTCTCGTTCAACGCCGAGGGCGGCAGATGCGAGGAATGCAAGGGAACGGGAGTGCTCACGGTGGAGATGCAGTTTATGGCCGACCTGGAACTGGAATGTGAGGCCTGCCACGGAAAACGCTTCAAAAAGGAAATTCTGGAAGTGAGATTTGCCGGGAAAAACATCGACGACATCCTCAACATGACAGTCAATGAAGCAATAGAATTCTTCACGGAAAACAACCAGAAGGACATCGTGAAGAGACTGAAGCCGCTGGAGAGCGTCGGACTGGGATATATCAAACTCGGACAGAACTCCTCTACCCTATCCGGCGGAGAGAACCAGAGAGTGAAACTGGCTTATTTCATCGGACAGGAAAAGGCTGACCCCACACTGTTCATCTTCGACGAGCCGACGACAGGTCTGCACTTCCACGACATCAAGAAACTGCTCAATTCGTTTGACCAGCTGATAAAGCGTGGACACAGCATCATTGTGATAGAACACAACATGGATGTGATAAAATATGCCGACCACGTGATAGACCTCGGTCCCGACGGCGGAAACAAGGGCGGACAGCTTGTATGCTGCGGCACTCCCGAAGAGGTGGCTGCATGCGAAAACAGCATAACGGGAAAATATCTGAAAAAAGTTCTTGACAACTCAAAAAAAGAATAGAAAAGCGACAAAAGATTTTGCTCGTCAGAAAATAATTGTTACCTTTGCACCACTTGTTCGGAACAGTGCCCTGTTCCGGGTGTTTAATCAGCCGATATGGCTCAGTTGGTAGAGCAACGCATTCGTAATGCGTAGGTCCCGGGTTCGAGTCCCGGTATCGGCTCCATAGCGATTAAACAGAAGATAAACTAATGGGAAAAGGTTTGCGATAATAGCTCAGTTGGTAGAGCACTAGCTTCCCAAGCTGGGGGTCGCGGGTTCGAGCCCCGTTTATCGCTCTTGTCACCATAGCATTCCCCACACTTCCATTCTTCTAATTCTTTCTCCAACGTATTGTATTACAGTATCTATAACAGCTGTACTTCTACAATCCTGAAATCCCTATGGATTACCGTTTGGGAATAATATATAATCAGCAAAAAAGCGACTTTCCAAAGAGAGTCGCTTTTCTGCTGTTATATACAATCGCTTGTCTATTCAAATTCATGAAGGAGGCTGCAATCAATCCTCGTCGGCAAATGTCTCGAGCGAGAACTGGCTGCTGCCATCGAAGCAGTGGGTACATACCTGACACTTCGGCAGACCGATAGCCTCGATGAGCTGTTCGATGGTATTGAACTTCAGAGTGGTGAGTCCCAGTTCCTTTGCTATCTCGTCCACCATGCGCTTATACTCCGGAGAGTCGGTGGTGGCATACTTGTCGAGATTCTTGTTCGGGTCGCCCTCAAACTTCTGGATCATACGACGGGTGATAAGCTCCATATCACTCTTCGATGACGTGAAGTTGATGAACGGACATCCGTATACGAGCGGCGGACAGGCAATGCGCATGTGGCATTCCTTCAGACCAGCCTGATCGAAGAGCACCTTCACGTTGTCGCGAAGCTGGGTGCCGCGCACGATGGAGTCATCGCAGAAGAGCACCTTCTTGCCCTGCAGCATCGCCTTGTTTGGGATAAGCTTCATCTTTGCCACGAGAGAACGCATGCTCTGGTTTGATGGAGTGAAGGAGCGTGGCCATGTAGGAGTGTATTTTGCTATGCAGCGCTGATAAGGCACGTTCTTGCCAGCCGCATATCCCATCGCCATTCCCGTTCCAGAGTCTGGAATACCGCTGCAGCAGTCCACCTCCACGGGGTCTGTCTTCGCCATGTTGAAGCCATTGTCGAAACGCGCCTGCTCCACGTTCTTTCCCTCGTATGTAGATGTGGGGAATCCGTAATACACCCACAGAAACGAGCACACCTGCATCTTCTTGTTCGGTTTCCTTATCTGCTCCATTCCGTCGGCGGTGAGCTTCACTATCTCTCCCGGTCCTACATTATATACTGTATCGAAATCAAGGTTAGGGAACGAGGTTGATTCGCTCGACGCCGCATATGCCCCATCCTTCTTTCCGATGATTATCGGAGTGCGTCCCCAGCTGTCGCGGGCGCAGATGATGCCGTGGTCGGTGAGCAGGAGCATCGTGCACGATCCCTTGATGTGCCGATACACGTTCTCTATACCCTCCTTGAAGGTCTTGCCCTGGATGATGAGCAGCGCCACGAGCTCCGTAGGGTTTGTGCTGCCCGACGACATCTCGGCGAAATGCATGTTCTTCTCCAGCATCTCGCTTGTCAGCTCATCCTTGTTGAGTATCTTCGCCACCGTGCAGATGGCAAATTTTCCCAAGTGAGAATTCATTATCAGCGGCTGTGCGTCGGTGTCGCTGATTACGCCGATTCCCGATGTAGCCCCCTCGAAGCGGTCGAGAGTAGGCTCAAACTTGGTGCGGAAATAAGAGCTTTCGAGATTATGGATAGAGCGCACGAAGCCCTTTTCCTTGCAAAATGTTGCCATACCACCACGGCGTGTACCGAGGTGAGAGTTGTAGTCGGTGCCATAAAACAGGTCTGCCACACAGCTTTTCTTTGAAATTGTTCCGAAGATACCTCCCATAAAAATATATTTGTTTGTTATTTTGTTTCCGTCTGCAAAGGTAATGAAATCTTCATTATTCATTCATCCGAATGTCATTTTTTATTTGAAGACATGATATAAATTTGTATCTTTGCAAAAGGAAACACTAAAAATGTCGAAGAAGCGAATACAATCATGACCTTAGACTTCTGAGACTATAATCGGAAACAAAATTAAAAATCTTTTACTACGTGTATTATCTGTCATCATCATCGCCGTGTCTGCACCCATGAGTGCGAACGCCTCGTCGGCTGCCGAAGGAAACTGAAGAACAATAACCGTATTTATCCCGAATCGAGGGATAACCCCAAACAATACACTGGCAGCAAGGACTGGAATCTGTTTCCTCTCTTGTTGCTTTTTTTACAATCGGTCAGCAGGACTTTCATTCAACCCCAATCGGTCATTAGGGCATAAACCGAAATCTGCCATTATTTCATCTTCATTCCCATGTTATACATTATGAAGCCGTAGATGTCGGCTGTCTCTTCCATCACCTTAGACAATGGTTTGCCGCCGCCATGGCCTGCCTTGCTGTCGATACGGATCAGGACTGGGGCCTTGCCTGCCTGACACTCCTGCAGACGGGCAGCGAACTTGAACGAATGGGCAGGAACCACACGGTCGTCGTAGCCAGGGCAGAAGCAATAAATAGTGTTTTCATTCGCATATAAATTTATAATGCAAACTTACTCAAAAATTCCCGAAATATAGTACATCGGCGGAATAAATGCCGATATTTGAAAATATAATCTTACCTTTGCATTAACCATGACAACTGGCTCAGCAAATGTATAACACTTACTCACAAGCATAAAAAAGAAACACATATATATATGGAATTGAATAAAGACATCAAGAATCTGGAACAGCTGTTCCACACCGACCTCCACCAATACCTGCTCTCCATCGGAAAAGTGGACGAGCGTCTGCCTGAGGCTCCCGACATCGAGGAACTGTGGCAGAAAATCGGCGAGAGCTATCTGCCCGACGGGATGAGGGAGTTCAACGCCTACCCCACCGTGTCGCTCGGATGGATGATGTTCATCGGAATGGCGATAGCAAAATATTGGGACACCGACTGGGAACTCTACAGCAAAGTTGGCAACCTGTATAAATATCTGAGAGACCAGCGCGACTTCGACCACATGGACGACTACATCTGCGAGAAAGTGCTGCTGCTCGCCGAGGAGGACCACGCCATAATGACAAAGACCGTGGGCGAATGTGCCTCACGCACATACAACCTGCTCTACCACCAGCACCTCGAACCCGGCACTCCCGAGGCTTTCCAGGGTTATGTGTCTGCCCTCCACCAGATGTATCTCATGGGCATGTCGATTGAACTGAAACGCCTCGGCTATCACATGACGAAGCTGAACTGACAAACACGGGGCACAGGGCATCGTTTCAGGCAGAACCTCGGCAAATGTAAAGATTTTGCCATATCATCTGAAATCACGCGAAAACTGTCAGATCATCAGGTTTTCTTCATAGCGCATTGGCATACAGGCAGTTAGCGGCCTGACAGTTGTTTTCAATTGTCTGGATGGTTTGAAACTGTCAGGATGATTTTCAATCGTCAGGATGGTTTGAAACTGTCTGGATGGTTTGAAACTGTCAGGAATTATCTGATGAGAGGAATTACATGTGTCGGCAGAATCTTGGAAACAGGAATATGGTATTACAACATTAACGCAAATCGGCCATTAGGGCTTGCTTGTATTTTGCTCTTTTAGAAGAGTGTATTTTGTTTGTCTTTTAATGAGTAATAGCGAGCTATTGCAAATTAAAAACAAGCAAAAGACGCCTTATAAAAGGCAAAAGGCAGCAAGCAGTCATGAAAAATAAAGTAAACGTCCTAATAACCGTTTTGGGTTAACTTATTGGGCAGACGTCTGACACAGATTCTGCCCAACTGGGGCAAGCACGTTGCCCATGATGGGCAAGCAGCGTGCCCCGGTTGGGCAAGCAGCGTGCCCATTTAACCCGAATCGGTCATTAGGGTGAAGCAGTGAAGCAGGTCGATGGAAAACATGGTGTATGCCAACCAGCTGCAATACTACGATGCAATTACCGCCAACAGCAATGCTGCCGACTCCGGACCATTTATAGACTTTATGCTTGGGGAAATACAGAAAGCTCTCGAAGCGCACAAGCGAGAACCGATAAAGAAAGTTCCTGATAAAATTCCTGATAAACTGTTACAGGCTTTCCCCGAAATGCAGAGTATGGCATGGAGCGGTTACATATTAATATACTTTACCGGATTCTGGCTCTTCCCATAGAAAGAAACCACGCTTTTCCATACGTAAGGAGAATTCAAACATTTATTCCCTACAAATTCAATACGTCCCTCATACTTTGGATTGTCTGTATATTTCCAATCTTGAGGGATGTAGTCTTCTTTTACTATACCATCCACAACGGCAAGGACATGATTTGCTTTTGATGCCCTTTGCAAACTCATTTTCCAATACTTGCGTGTCATCTCATACAAATCTTCCCTATCTATTTTGCCTACTTTTAGGCAAATTATTGTGTCGCCGTCCTGTGGTATTAATTCTGTTCCCATCTTATCTGATTTTATTTCTTACAAAGGTAAACAATTTTCTGATTCCTTCCAAATTGGAAGTGATTATGTAACCTCCACCTAACCCCCTCTTTTCCTTTTCCTGCGCCATTTATGACTTTCGGACGTGACTTCGCTTACATAGGCAATCAATACCATTTGGAAATGAAACTGCTGGACTCCAACGAAATCCGGCAGCTTCGCGATGTGTGTATATTTGAGGTGAATGGAATGTAGGTGTATATGTAGAGTAGCGAATTTGGCTAAAATTGTCAAATTCCTAAAAAAACAGTCTTCCTTTTAAAAGAAAAGTATTACCTTTGTTCCGAAAAAGTGGAACATGTACCACTTTTTCGGAATGCATGATAGTTAACAGAAGCACTTATATCGACCAATTGATTCGTTCTAAAGGCAACGGATTGATTAAAATTATAACAGGATTAAGACGTTCTGGAAAGTCTTTCTTGCTAAAGAAGCTTTTCCGACAGCACCTGTTGAATGATGGTGTTAAGGAAGACCATATCATAATTATTGATATGGAGAGTCGAAAGAACAAGCCATTCAAAGACCCTGACTATTTACTTGATTGGGTAGAAAAGGAAATGAAAGACGATGAAACATACTACATCATTATTGACGAGGTACAGGAAGTGAATGATTTTGTTGAGGTTCTTTCCACTCTCTCGGTAACTGAAGGCACTGATGTTTATGTTACAGGCTCTAATTCACGCTTCCTTTCATCTGATGTGGTGACAGAGTTCCGTGGGCGTGGTGATGAAATCCATGTTTGGCCTTTGTCATTCAAGGAATTTATGTCTGTTTTTCCTGGTTCAAAGGAAGATGCGTGGTCTGAATACATTATGTTTGGTGGACTTCCACAACTCTTAACTCAAATTGGCGATGACAAGAAATCCGATTTCTTGCGTAGGCTATATCGTACCGTGTATCTCCGTGACATATATGAGCGTAATGACATTACCTTAAAACCTGAATTTGAAGAGCTTTCAAAGACTGTGGCTTCAAGCATAGGCGCACCTGTCAATGCTCTTAATATTGCCAACACTTTCAAGTCTGTAAGCAACGTTCAGAATATCACGGACAAGACGGTTTCCGTATATCTTGGATATATGCAAGATGCTTTCCTTATTGAGAAGTCTGAGCGATATGACATTAAAGGACGCAAGTACATCGGCTCGCTATCAAAATACTATTATCAAGATATCGGTTTGCGCAACTCTATCATTTCTTTCAGACAAACAGAGCCAACCCACATCATGGAGAATGTCATCTATAATGAAATGCGTATGCGTGGTTGGCTTGTTGATGTTGGCAACGTTGCTCAAAGGGTTAGAAACGATAAGGGACAAAATATCCGTGTCACACTTGAAGTTGATTTCGTCTGCAATAAAGGTAGCCAACGCATTTATATACAATCGGCTTGGAGAATGCCTGATGCCGACAAAATGGAGCAGGAGAAACGTTCCTTGCGCTTAGTGGGTGATTCTTTCCGTAAACTCCTTATCGTTGGTGAGCATACAAAATCGTGGAGCGATGATGATGGAATTCAGATTATCAGCATCTATGATTTCTTGCTTGATTTGTCTTCGACAGATTAATATTGACTTTCACAATACAAACTTTAGGCTTATGGGAGATTATGAAAAATTTGTAGAGGCTTTTGATGCTGTAACTATTCAGCCTACCTTATTTAAAAATACATAAGACGAATGTAGCTGCTGGACTCTAACGAACGGCAGCTTAGTGATATGTGTATATTTGAGGTGAATGGGATTGAGGTGTATATGTAATAAATGTATTACTTTTATTTGGTAGTATGTAACAAATTGATTAACTTTGCAGCATGGAAGAGAAATTGATAAGGCACATTATCTACTCGGACGAGTTCGAAGAATACTACGCAAGTATGAACGAACAATTAAAGAAGAAATATGACTATGCTTTACAGATTGTAAAATCACAATATGTCGTCAGTTCAAAAATAGTAAAGAGCTTAGAGAATACGGACTTCTACGAACTCCGAATTTCCATCAGTTCCAACGAATACAGAACTATCCTGCTCGCTGTTGACCACGACAATTTCATACAAAGCAAAAATGTACTTCTTCTGAACTCGTTCTTGAAGAAAGATACAAAACAGTACAAGGCTGAAATAAAAAAAGCCCAAAACATTGTTAAACGTTATTTGGAGGATTGAATATGTTGAAACTTGACAAAAACAAACTTGCTGGTCTCAAAACATTTGACGACCATCTGCAAGAAAGATATGGTGACGAAAATAGTCCCGAGCGTAAGGAGTTTGAAGCTAAGGCTAAAGCTTGGTACTATGCTGAACTTCTTAAGGATGAACGCAAGCGCCAAAATATAACACAAAAAGTGTTGGCTGAAAAAATCGGTAAGAAACGCGAGTACATATCTTCACTCGAAAAGGGTCAGACAGATATGCAACTCTCTACGTTCTTGCGTATTGCCGATGCCTTAGGGCTTCGCTTCTCGCTTGTGTTGGGATGATATTACTATAAAGGGATGCATAGTCTTCCTCATTTATTTCTTTTGCCCATCCCAAGATATTTTGGGAATATCAGTTAATCACCTATATAAATGACTTAATCCCCAAACTGCCTGATAGGCGTTTGGGGATTAAACCATATACTGACTGAATTGGCGGCAGGACTCTTGCGACATGGAGGCTTGACGCCAAAAATGTTCTGATCGGGGGCAGGTTTCTTATTCCGTCTCCCAGATGTTGCTGCCGAAGTCTTTTGCACAGGCTTCGTCGGCATCCACCCCCGGTTCCGGTATCACATCAGGCACCTTTATTTTTATACCGTTCGCCGAGAGCGGTGTCAAGCCTTCTCCCTCCAATGGTATTACCTTCATATCTGGTTTTACGTAAATTCTGCGACTCATATTTCTTTCTCCTTCTGCGTTATTTTATCTGTTCGTTGTGATGAATTTCTTTCCGTCTATTATCATTATCCCACCGTTTGCAGTCTTGCAGCCCGCATTCAGCTTCATTCCCGACAGCGAGTAGGCGGTTGTACCACTTGTTGGCGCCGCATACTCAGCGGTCTTTATGGCGTTCGTCTCCCCGTCGATGGTCACAGAGGGCAGCTGAGCGCTCGCATTCGCCGTTCCGGCAGCCTTTTTCAGATAACATCTGAAGCCTCTCATCTTCCGGGATTCAGCCAGCGGTTTCGCCAGCGTACCGCCTGCCGTCAGAAACAGTTGCGTGCCGTCGGCCGCCAACTCGTACGATCCAAAAGTACCGCAGAATTCCCATTCGCCGCCACCTACAGTCTGTGCGGTGGTGCTCTTCACTGTGACGTCCGCAAACGTTGGCTGCTCCACATAATACTCGGGCCGCATCAGAAACGGCATGCCGGCATTCAACACGCCCTCTTTCACAGTAGAGAACGACAGTTCTCCTTTCTGGTATCCGTCATACGAATACACCTTCGTTTCATTGCCGAAAATCTCCGTTATCATATCCTTGCTCAGGTCGAAGGGCAGACACATTGTATACAACTGAGAGGGGTTGAATGTGCGATTCAGAGCCAACGTCTTGTTCGCACCAGCGATTCCACTAATTGTGCTCTCTACATTCTCGCCTTTCTCGTCAAGCGTAGCGTCAAGCTTGGGACGGGTGTAGGTGAGGGTGATGGAGGTGATATATGAATCTGCTTTCAATGTGGGAGCCAATGTGATGTGGTCACTGTCAATAGTTAATTTTTTTATTAAATCTTTATCTGCGTTTTTTTTATGACTCCAAGTAATTTCTTGTTTTACATTGCCTTTTATGTATGATAGTAAAAATTCTGATTCATTATCTTTTTTAGTCGCTATACTTATACTTTTTATAGTATTATCCTTAGGGACAGAAATACCAATTTGTCCTAAATCATCCCAATAAGATAATCTTATATACTTTGAGTTTACATAAATACGACCAGATAAAAAAAAGTTAACGTTTTGTACAATGACACCTTTATTGAGTATTGGCGGTTTAATAGGATCATTCCCTTTAAGACCATAATTTAATCCAGTAAAGTCCAATGTCACCGTAACTTCCTCATTCTCTTTCTGTTCCTGGCCATAAGCCAAATCAAAGCCAAGGGTCAAAAATAGAACAACGAATGTGAATAACATAACGCCGTGTTTTTTCATTTTTCCTTTGTATCAATAGTTTGTTGAAATTCAAGATAAATGCCTTACTGCTTCACGCTGCCGACCAAAGAGTTCTTTTATAGCTATCACAAATAGTGAACTCTGATTCAAGAGCCAACATTCCTGTTGTTTGATGAACATGAAGCTTTTGCAATGCAAAGGTAGCATTTTCCTTCAAGATAAACGCCCATTTTAAGAAAAAAGTATTTATTTTGCCCTCAATATTCCCACTATTACTCATCAAAGAACACAGTTTTGGGGCTATATTCAGCATTTTTTGCAACAGTGAGTAATGTCCCTATAGCTTACAACTACACATTGATAAAACGCGTTTCAGGTGCTTTGGTCGTTCTACTTGCCAAACACCTCGCTGCAGGGCTACACCGAGTGCCTAGCTCTCTACGAGGGTGAACCCATTCCGCACATGGTGCGCATCGAGGATGATAAGGTGGACACAAAGAACAACGCCCATCGTTATGCAATCAATCCACATCACCACCCTCCGCAAAATCCTATCCAGTCCCGACCCCATCGATATCCGTCTATGGACGCGCAACGGTGAGATCCAGTCCTGGCACCGCTGCATCTCCCTCAAATATGACTTCTATAAAGACGGTGCAAGTTGAAGGCAGGACATCAAGCAACGCTTGAATGTTATGCTGAGACGTAGCCCGCCTTATCAAAAGGCACAAGACGAATGAAGCTGCTTGACTCCAACGAAATCCGGCAGCTTCGTGATGTGTGTATATTTGGGGTGAATGGGATGGAGGTGTATATGTAGTGTGTCACAAGAAGTATCTTTTTTTGTAACAAAATCAACATTTGTGTTTGCATGGCTGATATTGTATATTTGTGGTTTTATAGAATATGTATCGGGCATTTTTTAGTTAAACATTGCTACTTTTCTAAGCCTTTTCTTTGTTTTGTCACAAAAAGTTGCTATTTTTGTGACAAAATTAAGGTTAGACATGGAAAGTATAGCTCATAAAATTGAAAACAGGATAAAGGGATTTGGTAGGGGAAAGATTTTCTTTGCCGATGACTTCCTTGATTTTGGCTCTTCTGATGCTATCCGACAGACTTTGCTTAGGCTTACAAAAAGCGGGGTAATTATTCGTGTGGCACAGGGAATTTACTGTTATCCCGAAATTGACGAAACTTTGGGATTAGGGGTGATTTATCCTACTGACATCCAAATTGCTGAAGCCTTGGCTGAACGCTCTCATTCCAAAATTGTCCCCACTGGCGACTATGCGCTGAATGTTCTTGGACTTTCTACACAGGTTCCGTTGAATAGTGTTTTCCTCACAAATGGAAAGTCGCGCAGAATATCAGTGTCAGGGAATAGATCTATCACATTTAAGAATACGGCTCCACGCAACTTGGCTTTTACGAACCGACTTGCCATGTTGGTTAATTCTGCTCTAAAGTCGATAAAGAACGTCAATGTTACTACTAAACAGACGGATCATATTTACCACTTATTGAGACAGGAGAAGAAAGAAGATGTGCTTGTCGACTTGAAACTGATGCCTGTATGGATTAGAAAAATTGTACAAAACGCTTATGAATAAATTCTTTGAACTTTCGTTTGACGACCAACGACGTGTGCTTCAACAAGCATCTGCACGATGCGGGTTGCCTCCACAGGCTATAGAGAAGGACTTGTGGGTTTCTAATATTCTGCAAATCGTTTTCGACTTGCCTTTTGCTGATAAACTCATCTTCAAAGGTGGCACATCTTTGAGCAAGGTCTGGCATCTTATTGAGCGTTTCTCTGAAGACATTGATTTGGCTGTCGACCGCTCTTTGTTTGGGTTCGAGGGCGACTTGACGAAGAAGCAGATAAAGAAACTGCGCAAGGCTTCTTCGCTATTTGTCAAAGACACGTTTTGCCAGGCATTGCAGGAGGCTGTCGAGAAATATGGTTTGCAGGACTTTTGCAAAATCGAGTCTGAGCCAGACGGTGAGGGCGATAGCACATATCCAGAACCGAGAAAGATTTTCGTGAGGTATAAGAGTGCTTGGGCTGAGCCGTCTGAATACCTTTCGCCAATAGTGATGTTGGAGATTGGAGCAAGGTCTTTGCTGGAGCCAAACGAGCAAACACATATCAACAGTATGGTCGAGGGCGTGTTTCCTACCATACAGACAACAATTGTCGATAGCAAGGTGGCAACAGCTCTTGCAAGCAAGACTTTCCTTGAAAAGGTATTCCTCTTGCACGAGTTGTTTTCCGTAGAGGGACGTGGTGTCATTGCCGACCGCAAGTCAAGACATCTTTATGACCTCTCTCGTATGATGGACAAAGACTTTGCTTTGGCTGCCATAAAGGATGATGAACTGTGGGAGTCCATTCGTCATCATCGCGAGATATTCACAAGCATTAGTGGTATGGACTACACCCCAGACATCCGTCGTCGCATCGTTCTCGTTCCTCGTGAGGATATACGCAGCGCATGGGAGGCTGACTATAAAAGTATGTGCTCTTCCATGATTTTCGGAGAGAAACCTTCTTTCATTGAACTCATTGAGGATATGAAAGTGCTTGAAGATAGATTCCACAGATTTTGAAATGTGACAAGAAATGAAAAAATGCAATAATTCATGAAATATATTCAAAATCTACCGTTTATTCTAAGTAGTACAATTAAACGTAAAATAAAAAAGACTTTAAACCTTTTATTCCTGCTACTTGCAGTTTTTGCTGTTTCAAGTTGCAGCAGCGATGATGACGAGAAAAAAGATTCCGTCAAGGAGATAACAATATATGTTTCTTCTGAAACGGGTGAAAGTTACGGATTTAACTCTACCCCAGAGGAATGTATGCTTGTAAAGTTTGATAATCCAAATGGTGAATGGGAACATCTTAGTCTATATCGTATCGAGGGTTTCACTTATGTAAAAGGGCATGAGTATGAATTGCGGATAAAGATGACTACACTTGCCAGTCCGCCAGCTGACGGCTATAGCCACAAATATTTGCTCGTCAAAATTGTTCAAGACAAACTCGTCAAAGAGACGGAAACTCCAACCGACAATAGTGTAAAGTCAGAAAGCGACATTGAGTATCAGGAGCTGTGCCCGTACAACAAATACGAGACAGAAGACAACTATATCATAGATGGCGAAGGAAATATCTATAAAGGCAATGGGTGGACAAAGCCTTCTTATGAACATAGCAGGATATACGTAGAAAATGTTTTGGATAAAGGCGATGACAACTGGGTCAAATTCAATAGCATCCCATATCAGACGTATTGCTCATACGTCATTTCTCCGCTGACAGACGATATAAGAATGGTGTATAATGAGGACGGCGGCCCGTTGTTTAAGGATGTAATACCGGAAAGCGAATTTGAGTATATTACAAAAAAATGAACTCAGGCGAGAAACTACAGTATTTTCTCATCTTGGCCAATGTATACAAAAAAGGACTCCAGAAATTGAAATTTACAATTACGAAACAATGAAACGCTGTTTGTACGAATAATGTGCCATAACAAATAAGTGATTATGAAAAAGCGTTTCCTCTTACCAATCGCTTTTCTGATGGTTTAATGGAATAACGTTATTTTAGAACTTTTCGTATAAACCACGATTGATTTTCACGCATTAAAGATTAGCCTTTTAATATAAAAGCATATAATTCCTAAGGAATTAAGAATTAGCCTTGTCTTTTCCCCACCTCCCATTCGCTCATATCTTTGCCCTAAAAAAGCAAGATATGAGCGATTTTTCATATATTCCACCAACATCCGTTGTCACCATCCCTGGTGCCCACGCCTCCGCAGCCTTCACTGCCAAGACATCTGAAGTCTTCAAGGAGGAGCACAACATCGCGCCAATAATCATCAACGACAAGATGAAGTACATCCCGTGGGGAGGTGACAATCAGATGCCATACAATATCATCGACCTCATCGAGTCTGACGAGACAATGAGCACTTGCCAGATGTTCAACGCTGAAGTCTGCTATGGCAGCGGACTTGTCTATGACACAGAACTTGCCACCGCACAAGTGCAGGCGCAAGTGGATGACTTTATGCTGGACAACGACCTCGCAAGTTACTTCCTCGGCGTGTGCCAGGACTTCAAGCACTTCGGCTTTTGCGTCAGCGTGATCATCCTCAATGAGGATGCCAGTCGCATTGTCCGCATCGTGCGCAAACAGGCGTGTTACGTCCGCTTTGCACCGGCTGACAAAAACGGCATCATTCCTTATATCCTATATGCAAACTGGCGCAATACCGTCAGCCCCGAAAACATCGAGCGCATCGAACTCCTCAATCCGCAAGCCCCATTGACCGACTTCCAGACTCGTTCAAAGAAAATCAAGAAGTTTGCCATAATTTCCCGTGTTCCCACTCCCGACAGCACGTATTATCCAATACCGTACTATGCAGCTCTTTTCAAAGGTAAATGGTTCAACATCAAGCAACTCATCGGCATCGCCAAGGAAGCAAAACTGAAGAACTCGGCTCCCATCAAATACAACATCGAAATTGCCAACTCCTTCTGGAACAACATCTTCAAAGTCGAGGGCATAACTGACCGTGAATACCCGATACCAAGCATCATCGACATAGTGAACAGCATACGTTTAGCCAAGGGCAACGTGTTCGCTGAATGGAAGCAATCCGACACCGCCAAACTCTTTGAATACCATGGATATAAAAATAAAAAGGATTCAAGTGGGTATTTCTTCTGAAAAATACAAAAAATGTCTAAAAAAGTTTGTCATCTACGATGATTTTCGTATTTTTGAAGAATCTTAAACATAATAAAGTATGAAAAAGCTATTTTTATTACTTGGAGTATTTGCAAGTATAACCTTAATGCTTGCCTCATGTTCTAAAAGTCCAGAACAGAAAGCTAAAGATTTAGCCGGAGAGGAAATAAAGAAACATCTTTATTTTCCAGAGAGTTATGACCCTGCAGATGTAAAAATCGATAGTGCTTTTGCACCATACGATAGTCCCGAATTTATGGAGCTTACATCTGATTTGATTAAACTAAGCAATGAAGTTTCAGAAGCCCAAGAAGAAATCAAGAGAAAAAAGTCTTCTATTTCAATTTGGACATCTCCTTATGATAGCTTTTCACGAAACCAATTAAACGAGGCAAAGGCTGAACTTGCTGAAGCACAAGCTAAAGAAAAGAAAGCAATGGAGCAAGCCCAAAAGTTAGGGAACAAGATGAAAAACATGATGGATAAAAAACCTGAATTCATAGGTTTTAAAGCTGTTGTGTCATACCGAGCCAAAAACAATAAAGGCGATGTTTTAATGGATAATGTGTTTGCCATCTTTGATAAGAATATTGAGAATATTGTTTATATGTGCGATAACAATGAATATGAGCAATACAATCAAGCTATAAAAGAGATTCAAGAGGCAAGAGAGTCTGACGAATAACTCTATATTGTCTTTTCCCCAACCCAAATGCTTCCGTACTTTCGTAGTATGGAAGCATTTTTCGATTTATCCCTCCCAAAGTCGTGGGCGGACTTGTCCGACCCACAACTCCTCTTTTTCTTCCGCCAACTTGCCACCGACAAGCCAATGGCGGAAATCCAAACGCTGTGCCTGTGCCAATGGGCAAACGTCCTCGTGCGTTGCCGTTTGTACGGCAGCGTTTACCTTGTCCAACACGACAAGCAGCAAGCCACGCTGACTTTGCATCAGTTCGTCTGCGCTATCACCGCCCTTGACTTTCTCAAATCATTCCCACCATACCCAATAAGAATAAGGACAATCGGCAAAGCACGAGCCATCGAAGCCGACTTCCAGGGCGTGCCGTTCTCTACGTTCATCTCTGCCGACAACTATTATCAAGGCTTTCTCAACACCAAGAACGAGGCTTTGCTTAACCACCTCGCCACGCTTCTGTATCCAAAGGTTAAGTCGCGCCACCTGACAACACCGCTTTTGCTCAACGCCTTCTATTGGTTCTCGTCGCTGAAGCAATACTTCTCCCGACTGTTTCCGCATTTCCTGCAACCGATGTCCAGTTCTTCTGAAGACCTCCTTGGCTACGCACCGCCCATCGGCGAGGTGCTACGGACTGCCATGAATGCACAGATCCGTGCCCTCACTGGAGGCGACATCACCAAAGAAGAAGCGGTGCTCTCTATGGACACATGGCGAGCACTCACAGAACTCGACGCTAAGGCTAAAGAAGTAGAAGACATCAAACGACAAATGAAATGACAGACAAGAATATCAATTGGGATGCTACCGCCTTCTTCGCATCCCTTACAGAAACAAACAAGTTCGCCAAGGCCCATGACTTTGTCTTCGCCAAGGTCAGCGGACTCGACGGCTTCGAGGAAGCCTTGCAGCAGCTGCAGTCCGCCACGGCTATCATTGCCGTCAGCGACATAAGCCAAGGCTATATCGAGGTGAACAACAGTCCGCGCACTCGAAGAGTGAAGACGGTCTTCCTCGCCATGCGCCACGCCATCGATGACATGGCAGCACGCCAGCAGTGCATGGACACCATGCGCGAGCTGTTCCGGCAGTTTATGAGCAAGCTAATCCTCGAAAAGACGAAGCAGGAGCAGCATAATATCTATCTCGACTCTCGCATTTCCTTTCAGGAAATCGACCAATACTTTTTCTCAGGCTGCGCCTGTGCTTTCTTCCAAATAGCCGTTGACACTTATACCGATTTACGTTATGACCCCACTGAATGGCAATGACCCATCCTTTAATATTAAACGCTTTACAACGCAACTACTTGACTATCAGACACAAAAAAAGGGAGGCTTCTAAACCTCCCCAAGTGATTCCGTTGGGATTCGAACCCAAGACCCACGCCTTAGAAGGGCGTTGCTCTAATCCAACTGAGCTACGGAACCGACCGTTTTCGGAGTGCAAAGGTAGTACTTTTATTGTAAACTGCAAAATTTCATAGAGAAAAGTTGCAAGAAAATTGATTTTTCCTTTGATTATCAGATTTTCCCCC
Source organism: Prevotella pectinovora (assembly GCF_041323955.1). NCBI lineage: Bacteria > Pseudomonadati > Bacteroidota > Bacteroidia > Bacteroidales > Prevotellaceae > Prevotella > Prevotella pectinovora. Next base: position 695,382 of record NZ_JBGLIV010000001.1, on the reverse strand, counting down.
ACTCCTTTTGCATATTTTTTCGCTCTTTTCTCACTTTCAGCCGAAAAACAACGTATGCTTCTTCAACCCAAAGCGAGAAAAGAACTCAGATTAATCTGTCATTTTTTCAAGAAAGTGACGGTGGCAACAGGACGGAGATTACGTCCTGCTTTACCAGAACTGGGAGGAAACGAGCTCTTTACCTCATTCATACACATTATCTTATTGTCTGTATCCAGAATATAATAAATATCATTCGGACTACGATATATCTGCTCCAAGCCCAATGTTTTGAGATTATTGTTTATATCAGCTTTATTGTCCATTATATATTCCATCTCTCCCTTCGTAGGCAATCTCCAGCCATCCACTCCTTTCACAGCCAGCTCTGCAATGCCGGCATCAACGGCCTTCTTAACATCGGCCTGATCATCTGCATTGAATATAAGTGAACATTTCGATTTCGGCGCCAAAAGGGTCACAATGGTGATATTGCTTGAAACCGCAGATTGCTCCGACTTCAGCACATAGCAACCTTTATATACCGTGCCCTGCTCTGGAGCCGTCTCGTCCACTTTCACATCGCCGCCCGTATTGTCGCCCATCTCATTCTCCTTCACATCGATTGTCCAGGTCTGCTCTCCGGCCCACGACACACCATTGATCAAGCACTTCAGCAACGGTTCTGCCACTCTCTGATAATTCACGGTCATATCCACCTTGTAGTTTGCCGCCAGCGGTTTGTCGCTGACATATCTGAAGGTCTTCACCTTGCCGTCGGTCGTCGTGAAATTGAAAGACACAACAGGATTCCCCACGCTCTCCATCAGGAATGCGTCACACTGCTTCGTCCATTTGCCATCAGTCCCCTTCTCCAGTACCACGCTATAGGCGCCATTCTCTCCGCAATACTCTCCAGCCACGTTGATTCCCTCATACAGAGGACTGACATCCGCCGTTATCGCAGCCACATTCTCCGGCACATCGCTTATCGTCACGTTGCGGAGCATAAACACCTTGCGGCTCATCGTCAGCGTGACGTCCGTTTCCTCGCCGTCCGTCAGCACCACCACACTATTTGCCGCCATTATGTCGCCATGTGCCATTCCTTCTTTCAGCGCCACCACAGACTGCGGAGTAGCCTCCTCCTTTGTCGGCAACGAATAGTTTGCCGCATCAGCTCCCGCCACGGAATACACCCGATACGCTCCGGCGGCAAGCTTGAAGTTTGCCACATCCTTTTCCGAAGCTACCGATTTATATGCCACACATTGGCCTGCCGTATCAAATACATACAGGTTTATCGGTGTCGCTACGGTCATTTCCGACGCAGCCCCGCTCTGTCCACGGGCCTTTATCCTGAGTGTCACACCACCCAAAGCATCATCGCCATCAGCCAAATCTTTTGAACACGATACAAACATTGCCAATACAAGCAGAAAGGCAAAAGAAAAAAGCATTTTATCCTTCATAGAATTAATATTTTATGGGTTTGCGCTAAATTCATCCCGAATCGGTATAATGCCGTTTTGGGGTTAAGTTCCAACAAAAGTAATATTTTTCTACAAAAGCGACAAAAAACACTTCAATTTATTTCTACAAGAAACACCTCCATTTATTTCAAATTATCCATCGAATTTCTTAAAGTCCCTATTTTTCCCAATTTTTCTGTACAAAAACCCTTGCCAATTTTGCAACATTAGTTAACAATAAAAGAAAATCAATTAACACTTACAAACAATTTCGATTTGTTTTCATAATGCAATAAATGTTTAAATATGCAAACGTCAAATAAGAAAAAAGATATAATAAACCCATCCAGATCTCTCGAAAAGGATGGGCTGAAAATATCAACTAAGATTTTTTGTCAAACCGAATAATGCATCCGGTGCAATCATCAGGCCTCCAACTGACCGATGATTTCAGTCACCGATTTGCATCCATGCTTGTCAAGCCATTCATTGATGCCGTTCTTCACCTTCACCGTCACCTGAGGATCCAGGAAGTTCGCCGTACCGATTTCTATTGCGGAAGCTCCGGCAAGCATAAACTCAATGGCATCGTTGGCATTGCAGATGCCTCCGAGTCCCACAACGGGAATTCCGACAGCCTTTGCCACCTGCCACACCATGCGCAGAGCAACAGGCTTCACCGCCGGTCCGCTCAGTCCACCGGTATTGATGCTCAGCATCGGCTTGCGCTTCTCTATGTCTATCGCCATTCCCATCAGGGTGTTGATGAGCGACACGCTGTCGGCACCCTCTGCCTCAACGGCACGTGCAATCTCCGTAATGTCCGTGACGTTCGGCGACAGCTTGACTATCAGCGTCTTATGATAACTCTTGCGCACGGCTCTCACCACACTGGCAGCTCCCTCGCAAGTCACTCCAAACGCCATTCCGCCGTCTTTCACGTTAGGGCAGGAGATGTTCAGTTCTATCGCCGGAATCTTGTCGAGAGCGTCTATCCTTGCCGCACATTCTGCATAATCCTCTGGCGAAGAACCGCTTACGTTCACTATCATATTGGTGTCGATATCCTTTATCTCCGGATATATGTGCTCACAGAAATAGTCAACGCCCTTGTTCTGCAATCCCACACAGTTGAGCATTCCCGATGCCGTCTCTGCCATTCGCGGATAGTCGTTGCCCTGTCTCGGATGCAGGGTGGTGCCCTTCACGATAATGCCGCCTATCTCACTAAGTTCCACGAAATCAGCATATTCCGGACCGTATCCGAATGTGCCTGAAGCTGTCATCACTGGATTCTTCAGCTCCAGATTTCCTATTTTTACCCTTAAATCTGCCATGACAAATCATTTACGTTAAACACTGGACCATCCTTACAAACACACAGGTTGCCGCTCTTCGTGCCTTCCACGCAACACAGACAGGCTCCCACGCCACATGCCATCTTGTTTTCGAGCGACGCCTCACAGCATATACCCTCAGAATGTGCATATTTCGCCACTGCCACCATCATCGGTTTCGGTCCGCAGGTGGAAATCTGGTCAAACCTCACTCGCTGCAACACGGAATGGTTTGTCACGAAACCCTTCTCTCCCTCCGATCCGTCTTCGGTAGTGATACACACCTCACCGTATTTCCTGTATTCATCAAGGAGCAGCAGGTCTTTTGCCGACCGCGCTCCGAGCAGGAACACCGGTGTCATACCATTGTCTTTCAGCACTTTACCGAAATAGAGAAGCGGTGCAACGCCCACGCCGCCGCCGACGAGCAACACCTTGGCATCCTTGTTCTCAGGGATGGTGAACGTGTTTCCCAGAGGAAACATGCAGTTCAGCTTGTCACCAGCCTTCAGCTGTGCCAAGGCACGTGTGCCGTCGCCTATGGCAGCCACCAGCAACCACAGCTCATTTGCTTGATAATCAACGAAGTTTATAGATATCGGGCGTCTCAGGAATGTCGTTGCAGATCCGTCGATGCGTATCTCCACGAACTGTCCTGGTGCCATTTCGGGCAGCTTCTCCGCATGGGTCAACTTTATCAAGACGTATTTGTCATTGATATGGTCAACCGAAGAAACAATCAGGTCTAAAACGTATTTTTTCATCAGTTCCATTTATAAGTTTCGGCAAAATTAGGCAAAAAATCCCTAATATCTACCGATAAGCTCACATTATTATCTGCAAAGCCGCCAAAAAGCCCATTATCCCCAACCGATAATCAGTACGTGATTGGGGTCTGATTATTCAGAAGAGCGAGATAATCACTTCTTCGGCACGAAGCTTTCCCACGTCTGGTCATCGTAAAACACTCTTATTTCAGTTATCCTCCGGCGCTCCTTCTCCTTATATACGATGTCCGTGTGTACGGGCGACTTTGGCTGCTGCCTCACGTTAGTAGCGAAAGCGTTGCCCATCGGGGCGCTCTGCTGCGATGTTGCCCCCGCATTTCCGTCAGCATCACCGAAGTCGAGCATCTGCTCACCGGCCATACCACTCTCCTGTGGGGTAGAGGAGGAGTCATCCGCCGACGCTTCGTCAACGAACATCATTCCTTTTCCAAACATGAGCCAGTCGAGACTGATGTTCGGAAATTTCGACTTTATAGAGTCCACGGTGTTCAGAGTCGGTTTTGTACGTCCCTGAAAAATTCCACTCAGTGTGGCAGGAGATATTCCGAGGAAGTTTGCAAACGTCTGTTGAGTCATGTGCTGCGCTTCCATCAGCTGTCTAATTCTGTCCTTCATTTTCTTCTCTTATAGTAAAAATAGGGGTTGTAGCCCTGATTTTGTTTGACTTTACAAAGGTAAATCAAAAAAATGGAATACACAACAAATGTAGAATATATTTTATTTTCTAAATATTGGATTTCTAAATGTAAATTCGTAAAATCAAATCTTTAAACTCAGGTTTTTAGGTTTTGAATTTGTAAATGTGAATTTTAGGGAGCTAAACGTCCGGAAAGCCTTTGTTTACGGGATTTTCGGAATTAACTGGCTGTGATTTGGTTATTTATATATATTTAGGGGTGTAAATAGGGAATATACATTAATTTTGTAAGATATTTTGTATAATTCACCCTGTCAGCTACTTTAAAAGTATAAAACTCATTGGTTTTCAGTGATTTATAAGGCTTATTTTATTCTGCATAATAATTCGTATGAATTTTAATATTTAAATATTCGGATATTGATATTTGAATTTGATTTAATAAAATGTATTCAAGTTTTCAAATGTATAAATCGCATTTACTAAATTAAACTTCAATGTTTTAAAATTTAAATCTTTGAATTTCACAAAGATATATCAAAACAATTGTTAACGCTGAATTTAAAGTCATTTTCAGAGTCGTTTTTTTCAAAAACAAAAGGATTCCGAACGAGGGGAAAGTAATGTCAGAATCATGCTATTCTCATGATAGGAAAAATCACGCAAAGCCCTGATTTCAAGCGGAAATAAGGATAAAATTTATGTTCATGAAAATCATTTCTTTTTACAAAATCTGCACCGAAAATGTAAAAAAACGCATCATTTCGGGGTGCAGATACCATAAAACAGCATCCCCTCACCACCCGAAAAACGGTGATGAGGGGACATATATATATAAGGTGTAACCATTTCTGGCAGAAAATTCTCTATTCCCTGCTCAATGCATGATAAAGAAAATCAACTCCTGCAGCAGCTCGCCGGTGGGAGTATTCGGATTGTCGAGCCCCTTGCACTTGGTGTCAGCCTCACGGATTTTGTCTATTATCTGCATCACTTTTCCACCACTGTAGTTTCTCATTCCCAGCATATACTCCTTGGCGGCCCATGGTCCGCGCAGGTCGAGCCATCTCGCCACCTCGGCATCATTCTGTCTGTTGGGAGCGTAGTAGGCAAGCATAAGATTCTGGAAATACGAGAATATCACCGGTATCAGAGCGAACGCCCCGCCTGTTTTCGGATTGCTGTCAAAATATTTCAATATCAGGTTCGCCTTCACCACATCCTTCGCTGCGATGGCGCTTCTCAGTTCAAAGGCATTGAAGTCTTTGCTGATGCCGATCCTCTTCTCCACCATCTGCGGCGTGATGCGCGTGTCTCCCTCTTCCAGCGAGAGCAGCAGTTTGTCAATCTCTCCCGTCAGCCTGCTGAGGTCTGCCCCGATATGGTCGGCAAGCATCTGCGCCGCCTTGTTCTCTATCGTCACCTTTGTGCGCTTTTTCAGATATGCCTCAATGAATGGGGGCAGCTCGTAGTCTCGCTTTTTCTTGCTCTCAAACACCACTCCCGCATTCTTGAATCTCGTCAGGATCTTCTTCCGTCCGTCGATAGTACCGTTTTTATAACACACCACGAGCACAGTCGTCTTTGCCGGTTTTTCCAGATAACGCTCCAGCTGGTCCCAGTTTTTTATGTTCTGCGCCTCCTTCACTATTATCACCTGCCTCTCTGCCATCACGGGATAGCTCCTCGCCATGTCTGCCACCTGGGCTCCCGTCACATCGGCTCCGAACACTATCTGCTGGTTGAAATCTCTCTCTTCGGGCTTTATCGCATGCTCCGCAATGAAGTCTGCGATCTGGTCGATGTAGTAAGCCTCCTCCCCCATCAGCAGATACGACGGTGCGTAGTTGCCGGCCTTCAGATCCGACATCACGCTCTCAAAAGTCATTGTCGCTGTTTTCTCAGCCATACTATATTATTTAACTATTTTATACATTATCAGTTTCGCTGCAACATTTTTCTATTTGTATAATAATGTTAATAACAAAACATCCTTACCCTCTCAAGAATGCCATCAAACTGTTCGTCGCCAATACCATTCCCGTGAACACGGAATTTTGAAGCATGGTCAATCACTGCTCTTTTCCGACATTTCATATTTTGAGATTCACGAAATATCATTACTTTTGCATTGCCATAGACACGAGACGCCGCCTTTGCGGGTCATCGTCTCACAAGGATGAAGTCTCCCGTCATGGGCCAACCGTCCTGTCGTGTCATGGCGACGATATCAGCAAGACGCATTCTGATTGCAAAATTAATAAAATGAACCGATTAAACCTACCTCCTTACGAAATAAAAATGCGCCAGCAAGATGGCAGACAGTATATCCTCGACGTATTGCGCAGGAAATTCATAGCGCTGACTCCCGAAGAATGGGTGCGCCAGCATTTCATCCATTTCCTTGCAGACCACAAGGGCTACCCCACTGCCCTCCTTGCCAACGAGGTGGAGCTGACCATCGGCGGCAAGAAGCTGCGCTGCGACAGTGTGTTGTATTCCAGGGATCTGAAGCCGCGTATGATAATAGAATACAAAGCGCCGTCGATAGCCATCTCTCAGAAGACCTTCAACCAGATCTTCGCCTACAACACCCTACTCCACGCCGACTATCTGGTGGTGAGCAACGGCATCAGCCACTACTGCTGCAAAATCGATTATACCAACCGTTCCTACTCCTTCCTTAGCGACATCCCTCGCTATGAGGATCTGTAACTGACAACGCACACGCATAAAACATTTTCCTCAAAAAAAGTATCATAGTATCATTCTTGGCCACCGCCAAGCCCCTAATACACTATAGACTAACGACTTAACCCGATGATACTTTTCTGGAAATTTTACAGAAAAGTATCACAGAAGTATCATAGAAGTATCATGCCTTTCGGCATCCCATATTTCCCCCCACACCAGGGGGAAGACATCCCCACATTAGGGGGTTCTGTTCCCCACGGCGTGGGGGGAATCCGAGGTCAATATTTTACGAATTACAAGTCTGTATTTTAGGGATTTCAAATTTGTGTTTTACGAATAACAAGTCCATGCTTCACGAATAACAAGTCCATGCTTTATTCATGAAATGCCGGTTGTCATTGTTTATTGTTTTGTTTGGGCAAACTTTCCCACCAAAAAAAGTTTACGTATGATCTGGAAGACAAAGGGAGTACCCATGGGCACTCCCTTTTATCCCAAATCGGCCATTAGGGCTTGCTTGGATTTTGATTTTTTAGAAGAGTGGATTTTGTTTGGCTTTTAATGAGTAATAGCGAGCTATTGCGAATTAAAAACGGACAAAAGACACCTTATAAAAAGCAAAAGACTGCAAGCAGTCATAAAAAAATAAAGTAAAACGTCCTAATGACCGTTTTGGGTTTATCACAAATATCAATTCAATCTTTACGCTCCATGAAACAAGTATTCCTCCTGCACCTTCTTCGTAAGATGGGTGAATAGAGTGTTGAGCAGCTGCTTGCTGAAGTCATATGCGCGCTTCTGCATGGCGATGCCGGCAGCCGTGAGAGCCTCAACGGCATTGTCGGGAGCTTCCTTGCATGTGGCGAGATATTCCTTCTCTATCTTCCGCTGCGTCTCGTCAAACTCAGTCTCAAGTTCAAGATATGCCTTCTTTATTATCGGGGCAAAATAGTTGTAGTCTGTCATACCCAGGGCGGCAATCTTGCGGAAGGTCCAATAGGCGGAATAGTCGTCGCTTTCGCTATTGGCACGATATGTATACCTCTCGTCCACCTCCGTAGCTCCCTGATAGAAGGGGATGAACACGCTCAGGTCTGCCATTCCAAACGCCACGTATGTCACTTCGCCAATAGCCGTCGGCAGCTCCGGACGCACCTGCATGATATGCGTCTGCGTAGTACGGAAGATACTTACCGGGCGGTATGGCTCCTTGCCGTTGGAGTGGAGGTAAGGGTCGTGGTCGGTATTGTCGTAGTGGAAGCGGAAAGCCTTGCGCAGGTCTGCAAGGGATATTTTCCTTTCAGCCTCGGCAAACACAGGGAAAGTGTTTTTCGCCACATCGTTATTTATAGCCGGCGAGAACATCCGTTGCAGTCCCCACACGCGCGGATAGTTGTATGTAGTATCGAGTTTCTCGTCTCTCGAATAAGCCTCATGAAAATCAAATTCACCGTCGGCAGGATTATACAGCCCGTTCTTCTCTGCAAACTCTATCAGATCTGCCGATGCCAGGAAATTCTCCTTGTCTTCGGGGTCATACTTGCGGTAGCGGCTCTGGTTTCCGGTCACGAAATACTTGTCCTTTGGCATCCTGCACGCCAGCCATCTGTGTCCGCCGGCATTCTCCAGATACCAGGTCTCCTTGGCATCTATAAAACCGATGCCGAAACCTTCCGCCGACCCGTATTCCTCAATCAGCGCTCCCAGTCTCTCCACGCCCTCACGGGCTGTATGCACATAAGGCAAAACAATGTTGTAGGTACAGTTCTCCGCCAGTCCGTCCTCCACATACGGGTCAGCCTCAAGAGCCTTCTCGCTGCTGAAGATAGTCTCCGTGGAACTCATTCCCACTCCAGCCGTGTTATATCCGGCGCTACCCCACTCTCCCGGATATGTATAGTCCGGCAGACCGGTATAGCCGAGTGCTTTCTTCGGCAACGGACAACGGAACTTGCTGTCCTTCGCCACGAATTCCTCCTGTCCGTCGTCAGTATCCCTGTGCACCTCCACGTTGATAGCCATCAAAGCGTCGAAATCACTTGAGCGGCACAGATATCTCGCACCGTCCACACTCTGTTCCTCCCCCACGATAATCGTGGTACATTCAGAAGGAAGTTTTCCTGAAATCTTTTCTTTCTCCATAGTCCCTGTTTATTTTAATATATGGTTCTATAGATGCAAAAGTATAAAAAACAGAATAATACGAAACAAAAAGACATATTAAATATGTATAAAATAGAGAAATACTTTGCTCTACCATGACACTATTCTGACATTTTTTCATGTTTACGAGTCGTAAAACGTACAAATTGTCAGACACCAACCCTTGCAAAGCCATTGGCACACATGTTGCGATATGCCTTAATGAAAGCCGAAAGCCTTGAAGCTTGAGGCAAAAAAAACATAAAACAACAATCAGAAGTCCCGACGGATCCGCATGGTGAAGGGAGGACGAGAAAAATAAAATTTGGAGGTATTCACTATGTTGATGGTTCGCAGAAACAATTATTCTAATTGGTTAGACAATTTCTTTGACGACTCACTTTCCGACACCGAGCTGATGCCGCAACGCAACACTACGGCTCCGGCACTCAACGTGAAGGAGACTGCCAAAGATTATATTATGGAAATGGCAGTTCCTGGACTGGAAAAGGAATGGGTGCGCATTAACGTCACCAACGAGGGACTTCTTCATGTTGCCATCGAGAACAAGATGGAACACAAGGAGGAGAACAGGGACAGCCACAAGTCTCGCCACATACACTACCTGCGCCGCGAGTTTGCCTATGGCAACTACGAGCAGAGCTACACTCTGCCGGATGATGTAGACCGCGACAAGATCAGTGCCGGCGTTGCCAACGGCATCCTCACAATCACCATTCCAAAGACTACTCCTGAACAGGAGGCCAAGGTGATGAGGAATATAGAGGTCAAGTAATACCACTTAAGCCCAAATGACATTTTAGGTTAAGATAAGGACAAGCCCCATACTTTTGATATTAAGGCAAAAGTATGGGGCTTGTTTTATACATAATCTACGATTGGCAATAGAGAAATTTAAATCTTGGAACAACTGCTCACAGTTTTCCTCCTTCCAGTCGTAGTTGCGCTGATACAGAGGTATGATGAATCGCTTGTCCGATCCATCAAAGAATTTTATAAGGGGTTGTGCGTCGCCTTTCATGGTTAGAATATTGATTTAATGTAACCAATAAGTTCTTTATTGTTACAATTAGGAACTTCAAGAGATCTACCTCCTTTTAAGCCATGTTTACATAGCTCTTTTTCAGAAAGCATTGTGCCTTCATATTCTTCAAGTAGTTCAAGTTTATAAGTAATGTCATTAGGTGATGTAACGACCCAAAACGATTGGTCTTCACGTTTGTAATTTTCAGCAGTTACCACCATTTTGAAACGTACATAACGCTCATCTGACATAAAAAGATACACAATATCTCCAATAGAAAAACGTGCTCTTCCCATTCTCCAATTGATGAATCCAAGACAATGGAGTGCATCAGCATGTCTAACCTTTTTTCTGTTGGCAAAGGCAAGCCAAGTGCGATTATTCAACATAATTGTCTTTTTAAGTCAAGAAACATCTAATAGTTTATAAAAAACAGGTAAAAAATCAGTCATACCATTCTTGAAAACTATTCTCTATGTTCTTTAATAGCCTCTACTGTTCATTCCGTTATCAAACTATTTCGTATTCTGTAGTTATTATCTTTATCTTCTTGAACAAAAATTTATAACATCACTTTTTGCAAGCAGTTGCTGTAAATATTACTCAATCAAACTCTTCTTCCAATTCTTCGCCTTTTCCGTTAGACGGTACATCTGTTTTGGATGGTTTGGATGTTCTGGATATTTCCGTTCAATACTGCCATCTGCCAGTGCAGGGGCGATATAACTATCATGCATTGTTTTACGTCTGACTATTGAACATAGTTTCATTATCTCAGAAACATCAAGGTAATCATCGTTCATTACTGTCACTAACTTTTCTACTTGGGCGGTACTTGGGCGGTACTTGGGCGGTCAAACTCCTTTTCCGTTGTCCACTCAGCCATTAATGTAGCCTTTAGAATAAAAGCGTCAATATGGAACGATGGAATTGTGCAGCCTTTTGTTTCCAGCTCATTGCAGATACGGTCAATGCCCTCGCCAAACTCTTTGACATACTATTGTCATCTTTACTGCTTATTTCTCTTGATAATGACAGCTTGATTCTTTCCAAGTTTGTCTGCCAGCCATTTGCCGTTTAGATTGCAAATCTACTAAATTCTACTGAGAATAGGGTGTGTTTACATAAATTATTATTATAGTCAAGCGATATTTGATGATTTCATACAAGGTATAACCATATTCACCATTGTCCAAGATTCCACATAACAAAGAAAATAAGATGAAGTATAAAACTATTATTGATAAATACAACAAGGAACAAATTTCACCTATATTTAATACCTGTTCATACTGTTGATTCCACCACAAAGTTGAAGATTTTACAGGGAGTCTGCTTAATAGACCGCACACTTGGTATGTCAGGAACTGCAGGAAGTAAAACATTTCAAAAAGCAAAAATACAGGCATGACCGTTGGATAATTATCAAAAATACCGTAAATTTGCTGATTGAATAATAAATGCAGCATTATGGCAGAGAAATACATCAATCCACATACTGATTTCGGCTTTAAGCGCCTGTTCGGTTCTGAGTTCAACAAGGAGTTGCTTATCAGCTTTCTGAACGCCATGTTCCATGGCGAACAGAACGTGCAGGACGTAACTTATCTCAACTCCGAACAACTTGGTGACCGTGTGGATGCCCGCCGAGCCATCTTCGACGTATATTGCGAGAATGACAAGGGAGAGAAATTCATCGTGGAGATGCAGAACGTATACCAGGAGTTCTTCAAAGACCGCACCATCTATTATTCAACGTTCCCCATCAGAGAACAGGCGCAGCGTGGAGGAGACTGGGATTTCCATCTCAATCCTGTCTACACGATTGGCTTGCTGAACTTCAACTTTGCCGACGGGCTTGAGAATGCAAAGCGCTGGCACCATGAGGTGAAGCTGATGGAGGTGGACACACACGAGGTGTTCTACGACAAACTCACATATATATACGTTGAGATACCTAAGTTTGACAAGAAAGAGAGTGAACTCGAAAGTATGTACGACAAGTGGATGTACGTATTGAAGAATCTCTCCAACCTAATGCAACGCCCCGCAGCCCTGCAAGAGCGTGTTTTCACACGTCTGTTCGAACAGGCAGAGATATCAAAGTTCGACAAACAGGAGCTGAAACTGTATGAAGACAGCGTCAATGCATACCGCGACATCGTGAATGCCATACGGACTGCGGAAAAGAAGAAATATGCAGAAGGACGTGCAGAAGGTGAGAAAAAGGCCAAAGAAAGAATAGCCTCCAATCTTCTGGCTCTTGGAGTGCCTATAGAAACTATCATGCAGGCATCGGGCTTGTCTGAAGAAGAGATAAAGAATATCCAATAAGACATCTTTTGCCTGTCTATAATGAACAATAGCCCGTTATGGCGAATTAAAAAGCAAAATCCACTCTTCCAAAAAACGAAATCCAAGCAAGCACTTATGACCGATTTGGGGGCAGAATTGGGCACGCTGCTTGCCCAACTGGGGCAACGTGCTTGCCCATCATGGGCAACGTGCTTGCCCCAGTTGGGCAGATTTGCTGTCAGACGTCTGCCCAATAAGTTAATGTTGCAACACCCATATTCCTGTTTTCAGGATTCTGCCAACGCATACAATTCCTGTCGTCTGTATTCCTTTCATCTGATAATTCTTTTTATCTGACAATTCTCTTTTCTTCAGCAAACCATCCATACAATAGGCTGACAATTGCCTGACAGCCAACTATCTGTTTGTCAGAACATTACGGCAAAAAACCAGATGGTCTGACAGTTTTTAAGCAATTCTTGGTTTTTACTGAGAATCAGCGATATGGGCAACTTTTGCTCATGTCGACCAACTTTAATTAATTCCGCCAACGGGTTATTACTATATTTTTTCAGACTTCCATGATACTTCTGTGACACTTCTATGACACTTTTCTGTAAAGAAGAAAGAAAAGTATCATTGAAGTATTATTCTGGCTTTCAAGAGATTAGGTATGGAAAAAGTCTCGAAAATGATACTATGACACTTTCCTCCGGAAAAAAGTATACGTGTTACGTATTACAAGATGTAATGACCGATTTGGGATTATTACAAAACAATAATGTAAGGAACCACCCTTTGGCTGCAATATGGTTTTCCCCATTCTATTTTAGGGATATCCCCTCAGTGGAGTTGGAGGGAAAACTATACTTTTGCCAGCGGAAAGAAAAAATTATTGTAGAACGTATTAAGAAAGGACAACTATTATGAAGAAGTTTATATTGGCAGCTCTGGCGATAATGACTATTGGCTGCACGGCTCAGGCTCAGGCTTATAAGAACAGCAGATATTACAACCAGCGAACTGGACATCTGGACTACTCCCGCCGACCGGGCACGGGACTATATCAGAGCGGCGAGAACTACTACGGACTGCGCATCGGACCGTCGTTTTCTACCGTGAGCTCCGACGACAAGACTCTTGATGGCGGCAACGCGCAGACGGGCCTCAACGTGGGTGCCGTGGTGGGCATAGCGTTGTCTGACCGTGCTCCGGTGTTTTTCGAGACGGGACTATACTATACCGAGAAGGGCGGCAAGAAGAAACTCGACGACGGCAAGAAGATGACCTACGACCTGAACTATCTGGAGGTGCCGCTGACTGTGAAATATGCCTACCCTATCGACGACCACTTCTCCATTCAGCCTTTTGCCGGCGGATACCTGGCATGTGGTGTGGGCGGAAAGATAAAGAACTATCGCGAGAGAGAAGCAGACCCGTCGTTCTCGAGCGACCGCTTCAAGCGCTTCGACGGCGGACTTCGTTTGGGCTGCGGCGTTGCCTACGACATGTTTTATGCCGACCTGACCTATGACGTGGGTCTGGCGAATATCTGTCACGATGAGTTCGACACGTCGCACAACGGATGTCTGACACTGAACTTCGGAGTGAACTTCTGAGTTCCAAAATCTCAATATATATTTCCGGGCATGGCTTCTCGAAAGCGAGGGGTCGTGCCTTTTTCGTTTGCCTATGCCAACGTCTAATAGAGTGATCATCTCTCTAATGATATTGACAAGCAGGGCTATAGTGCCGAGTTCAGCTCCGCGAAATTCTGTGATGAAGATGCTCGACAGGGAATAATAGGCGAAGCCGCTGTTGATGGCCATGCAGTCGGCAATGCCACGATGCAGATTATCCAAGAATCCGATTAAGCGAGGGAAATGGGAATGAAAAGCCCCCAAAGGCTACATTCCTGATACGGAACAGCACTTTGGGGGCATGCCTATAGTCTATGGATTGCAAATACGCTACACGGTCTGCCTCTTCACCACCAGCGAGGCTCCGATGCTCACCACCAGCACGCTGACAATGAACACGAGCGACGATATGGCATCAATCTCAAAAAACTCATGGATGAGCATCTTCACACCGATGAACACCAGGAGAACGCAGACACCGAGCTTAAGATAGCGGAATCTGTCGGCTATCGCTGCCAGGAGGAAGAACATGGCTCTCAGACCCAATATGGCAAAAATGTTGGAAAAGAACACCACATAGGGGTCGAGCGACACGGAGAATACCGCCGGTATGCTGTCGAAGGCAAAGATAAGGTCGCTGAACTCTATCACGAGCACCGTGACAAAGAGCGGAGTGAACAGCAGGCGTCCGGCACGGCGGATGAAGAACTTGTCGCCCTCGAACTGAGGGTGAATACGTCCCGTCTTGGACAGCAGTCTGACGAGCGGATGCTTCTCCACATCCATCTCCTCTTTCTTGTTGCGGTTGAGATACATCTTCACTCCGCTATATACAAGCACCGCACCGAAGACGAGCAATACCCAGTCGAAACGGCTTATTATGGCAGCGCCAAGGAATATGAACACGAAACGCAAGACGATGGCACCGAGTATTCCCCAGTTCAACACATGCTGATATTCATTCTTCCCCACTCCGAAGGATGTGAAAATCATCATCATCACGAAGAGGTTGTCTACAGAGAGCGTCTTCTCTATCAGATAACCTGAGATGTATGACACCGTCATGTAATGGCGGTATTGCTGCAGACTCGACTCGAAATCGTCGGGATTGAGTTTCAGATGCGAGGCATAGCGCGAAGCCACTGCCTGGAGATCGCTGAAATTCTCTATTCCATGTACCATATCACCATGAAACCACAAGAAGACGGAAAACAGGAGCGCCAAGGCTATCCATACGGCAGTCCAGGTGCCAGCCTCACGGATGGACACCTCGTGAGCCTTCTTGTCGATTACAAACATGTCAAGCAAAAGGATTGCGGCGATGAAAACCACAAAACCTCCTAAAAACAGCATTTCTGATAATTCCATATTTAAATATTTATAGTTGACGGGTAACGAGTAACAAGTTGACGAGTTGACAAAGGCGGGAGGAATATCCTCAAGCCTGTCTTCTCAAGCGGATGCAAAAGTAATTATCATTTATTACAAAATTGTTACAAAAACACTGATATTTAGACTTTTTAAGCTTGTCTGAAGAGTTTTAAGCCCTGAACAACCTATTGGAGATGCCGGAATTAGGATTTTTACACTAACTTTGCAGTCAGAATTAGCTTCACAATAAATGTATTACGTAAAAAAGAAGATGGAAATAGCAGGCTGCCACAAACTCAGTCTGCCCTACGAGAGCAAATGCACAAACCTGCATGGTCACAATTGGATCGTTACCGTATACTGCAAGGCCAGAGAACTGAACGAGGTGGGGATGGTGATTGATTTCAAGCATATCAAGAACAAGATACACGACTATCTTGACCACGGCAACTTCAACGAGCTGCTGCCTTTCAACCCTACGGCGGAGAACATAGCCAAATGGGTGTGCGACCAGATTCCGGAATGCTACAAGGTGGACGTGGAAGAGAGTTCCAACAATATGGTGACATACGTTAAGGACGAGGAGGAATGATGCGGATAAACGAGATATTCTACAGTCTGCAGGGAGAAGGACGCCACACGGGAACGCCAGCCGTTTTCGTGCGCTTTGCCGGTTGCAACCTCAAGTGTTCGTTCTGCGACACCGACCACTCCAGATCCGTGGAGATGACAGAGGAGGAGATTGTTGAAGAAGTGAGGCAATTTCCGGCACGCTTCGTTGTCATCACCGGCGGAGAGCCTTCGATGCAGGTCACGGCATCGCTGATAGAGAAGCTCCATGCTGAGGGATGCTATGTGGCAATGGAGACCAACGGCACATACGAACTGCCAGAAGACTGCCAGATAGACTGGATAACATGTTCGCCGAAAGGGAAACCGCTGAAGCTGCACAGGATAGACGAGCTGAAGGTGGTGTATGAGGGCAACGACGAAGGAGTGGACAGATATGCCAATGTAGAAGCAAAGGAATACCGCCTGCAACCATGCGACGTGAAAGACGAGACGCAGAACAAGGCAAACCTGCAGGGAGCGATAGGATATTGTCTGAAGCACCCCAAATGGAAACTGTCGTTGCAGACACACAAGATAATCAACGTGAGATAAGTTTCAATACGCATCAACAAATATATTTCTGTTTGTTTTTAGGAATAAATAAAAAAAATGTATCTTTGCATTATCTTATAGACAAGTTTGTAATTAACTTATTTTGAACAACAGACAGAAGAACATGACACTATATCCGCTATTATTCGAACCCAACCTGCACACCGTGGTATGGGGAGGCGACAGGCTCTGCCCATATAAGGGACTCAAGCCGCAAGATACCCCCATCGGCGAAAGCTGGGAGGTGAGCGCCGTACCGTCGAGCACAAGCATCGTGAGCAACGGCGAATGGGCAGGCAAAGAACTGACAACCGTTATCGACGCACATCCGAAGGAAATCCTGGGCGAATCGGTGAACAAGCTGTATGATGGCAAGATGCCACTGCTCGTGAAACTAATCGATGCCAAAGGAGACCTCAGCATTCAGGTGCATCCCAACGACGAGATGGCAAAGAGAGTACACGGCAAATCGGGAAAGACAGAGATGTGGTATGTCATCGACGCCAATCCCGGCAGCTATCTATATGCCGGATTCAAATCGAAAATCTCTGAATACGAATACAAGAAGCGTATCGCCGACGGCACTATAACCGACGTGCTTGCCCGCCATGAGGTGAAGGCCGGCGACGTGTTCTATCTGCCGGCAGGCAGAGTACACGCCATCTGCAGCGGCATCCTGCTTGCCGAAGTGCAGCAGTCGTCAGACGTCACCTACCGCATCTTCGACTACAACAGACCGGGACTGGACGGAAAACCGCGTGAGCTGCACACCGAACTGGCAGCCGAAGCTCTCGACTTCAATGTGGAGGACGAATATCGCACTATATATAAAGAGGATGACAACCGTGCCAACCTCATCATGGATTCACAGTTCTTCAGCGTAAGAGTGGCTGAACTGACGGAGCCGTTCCACCGCAACCTGCTGAAATACGACAGTTTCATCATAACGATGTGTATCAAGGGCGACTTCAAGATAAGGATAAGAGAGACAGGCGAAGAGACGACGGTGAGAGAGGGATACAGCTGTCTTATCCCTGCCGCCATCGCCGACTACGACGTGGTGCCGCTGAACGGGACAACAAGGATTCTCGACGCATTCATCGACAACAAGAAACGCGATTTGGGACACCGCATAACGCGTTTTCTCCACCTGTCGAGCAAATAAACCGACCACAACAAAACCTAATGACAGATTGGGCTTGAAACAATATCTTATGGTCATAATGACCGTTTGACCAAAACCGGTCATTAGGGCATGAAGGAGCCGGCATACCGCTTGCGACATGCCGCAAGTGCAGTCCATGGAGTGAATTAATGCTAATTGTTATTAATACACTTCATGAATTCTTTTTTATATATAATATAAAATGTATCTTTGCATACATCTTTACCAAAGAAACAGACATACAAAAACATTTCAAAAATACAATTATGGTTAGCAACAACATTCCTCAGGTCAAGCTGGGCATCATCGCCGTCAGCCGTGACTGTTTCCCTATCGCACTGTCAACACAGCGTCGCGAGAACATTGTAAAAGAATACACAGGTGAGATTTTCAACTGCCAGACCACCGTAGAGAATGAGCAGGACATGCTCAAGGCCGTTGCCGAAGTGAAGGCAGAACGCTGCAACGCCCTCGTGGTGTTCCTCGGCAACTTCGGTCCGGAAACACCGGAGACACTTATTGCAAAGGAGTTTGACGGTCCGGTGATGTTTGTGGCAGCTGCCGAAGGCGACGGCGACATGATAAACGGCCGTGGAGACGCATACTGCGGTATGCTCAACTGCTCATACAATCTGGGCATGCGCCATCTGAAGGGATATATCCCTGAGTATCCGGTTGGAACGGCAGAAGAAGTGGCAAAGATGATCAAAGACTTCGTGCCGGTGGCACGCACCATCATAGGTCTGAAGGGTCTGAAAATCATCACCTTCGGTCCTCGTCCACAGGATTTCTTCGCTTGCAACGCTCCTATCAAGGGACTCTATGAACTGGGTGTGGAGATAGAAGAGAATTCAGAGCTCGACCTGCTCGTGGCTTACAAGGAGCACGAGAACGACCCTCGCATCGACGCCGTATGCAAGGAAATGGCAGAAGAGATGGGCGAAGGCAAATATTACCCGGACCTGAGCCGCCGCATGGCACAGTTTGAGCTTACTCTCCTTGACTGGGCAGAGCAACACAAGGGTTCCCGCCAGTATGTGGCATTCGCCGACAAATGCTGGCCTGCATTCCCAAGCCAGTTCGGATTTGAGCCATGCTACGTGAACAGCCGT
Organism: Prevotella pectinovora; assembly: GCF_041323955.1. Lineage (NCBI taxonomy): Bacteria > Pseudomonadati > Bacteroidota > Bacteroidia > Bacteroidales > Prevotellaceae > Prevotella > Prevotella pectinovora. The sequence goes on along the minus strand of NZ_JBGLIV010000001.1, from coordinate 676,541 downwards.
CTGGCAAGCCGTGGCATCCCTGTGGCCTGCGAGGTGGACATCTACGGTGCTCTCTCAGAGTTCATCGGCATCTGTGCTTCTGACGACACGGTGACTCTGCTCGACATCAACAACTCCGTGCCTAAATATATCTACAACGAGGACATCACCGGCAAATACGACTACCAGCTCACAGACACCTTCATGGGCTTCCACTGCGGCAACACTCCTCAGTGCAAGATGTGTTCTGCCCGTGCCATCAAATATCAGCTCATCCAGAACCGTCTGCTCGAGAACGGTGGCACTCCCGACTTCACCCGTGGCACTCTGGAGGGTGACATCGCTGCCAGCCCAATCACATTCTATCGTCTGCAGTGTGACTCTGAGGGCAATCTGCGCTCTTATATCGCTGAGGGCGAGGTGCTCGACGTGCCTACACGCTCGTTCGGCGGCATAGGAATCTTTGCCATCCGCGAGATGGGTCGTTTCTATCGCCACGTGCTCATCCAGAAAGGATATCCTCATCATGGTGCCGTTGCCTTCTCACATGTCGGCAAGACGCTCTTCGAGGTATTCAAATATCTCGGCATCAAGGATATCGCTTACAACCAGCCTAAATCTCTCCCCTACCCAACGGAGAATCCATGGGCATAAGCCCAAACGGCCATCAGGGCTTAAGAACAAGGCCCTGACTGCAAGACTACGTTATCCAGACTGCAAGACTACGTTATCGTGACTTGCAGTAAAACTGATACAGACTGCCTGTTATAACATTCTGATTTGCGAGATGACAGTTCATACTGCAAGTCAGCTGAAAGACACAGACAGAAAAGATAAACCCAAGATACGGAAAATCCCGTTTCCTGCAAAACTCAAGCTTAGCTTCATTTGCCGGAAACGGGATTTTTAGTTTATCCCCATCGGTCATTAGGGATTGCCGGGATATTAAACCCAAATCGGTCATTAGGCCGTTTAATGTATAATTTTAATAACTGCTTGCAGTCTTTTGCTTTTTATAAGGCGTCTTTTGCTCGTTTTTAATTCGCAATAGCCCGCTATTACTCATTAAAAGCCAAACAAAATCCACTCTTCTAAAAAACAAAATCCATGCAAGCCCTAATGACCGATTTGGGTTAAAAAGCGGACAATGGAATCCGCTGAAACCATTGTCCGCCCTGACGATAACTAAATAAACATTTATTGATTTTTACAAATCAGAACATGAGAATTTTCATTTGATACATCATGTCAGTTCGCTTTCACGAACATGAACTGATGTGTGATGTCGTTGAAGTAGATGTCGTATGTTCCGGCAGGAATAACGATATTGTCACCATTGGCCTCTGCTGTATATATCATACCGGCGAGAGAAGTAGTCTTTCCACCCCAGCTGATAGTCCATTCGTGGTTAGAACGGAACTTCAACTCTGTCTCTGAAGAGAAGGTGTGGTTGATATACCAGTTGTGTGGTGCAGTCTGCTCCATGTCTACATCACCCTTCCATTCGTTGAAGCCTCCGATAAGGCTGACGGTATTGAATGCTTCAGGAGACTGGTTGTCGAGCTTTGTCCATGAATAGGTCTTTGCCGCCATATCGATTGTCAGCGTGTAGTAAGCACCCTTTTCAGGACAAACGAAAGCATTGGCGCCACTGTTAATGAGAGCACCCTCCATGCTTTTATCTCCGTCGGAAACGCTACCCCATGCAACATCCCAGTTGCCGATGCCGGCACGGTTCCATATCTTCAGGTTGGCGTCGCCTGTCCACTGCGTTGTGATAGAAGCCTTAGAACCGCTCTCGTTGTAGAAAGCAACCTTAGAAGCAGACTCTGCGTTCCATCCATACACACCGCCTACCATATAATAAGAGTCTGCTCTTACCACACTGTAGCTGTAGTCAATCATGTTCAGCGTAATGACGTATGTGCCAGCCTCGGCAATCTTGCCGGCCTGTGGGTTATCAGTAACGAGAGTACCCTCGGCATCGGTAGAACCGTCCTTGACTGTACCGACCACACCCTGCTGCCAGATGTTGTTGGCATCAAGATTCTCCTGTGGGATAATCTTCCAGTACGTGTCGTTCTTTGTCGTTGTCACGGTGAATGTGAAGAAAGGATCCTCATAAACGTCCTTGTCAGAACGAGAGAACTTATACCCGGCAAGTTTGTTCACATCCGTAGTCCAGTCGTTGAAGTCGCCGATAAGATAATAAGCCTTAGAGATGAACGGAGCCTTTGGAGCCACGTTGATATTGATTTCTCCTGCATCCACGAGCAGAGCCTGTCCGTTTGCCATCACGTCAGAATATACGTGAACCTTGAAAGGACGAACTGCCGGACGCTTTCCGTAAGCCTTCACCACAGCGGTCTGCAATGCCGTGCTGTCCACTGTACCATCGTTGTTTGCCTCCAGAATCTGTGGCAGGTCGTATGTTGCAGCCTCATCAGTAGGAGTGATTATCATGCGGGTCTTGTTGAGCTCTGTTCCCTCTGGCAGAGCAGCCTCAGAGAGGTTGAAAACCTTCACGTTCTCACCAGGGTTGGCAAGGTTGACGTCGCCGGCAGCTGTCGCTGTGAAACCAGGAATGGTGATGGCGTTCTCCTGTCCAAATCCCTGAGGATTGGTCCAGTCGTCATAGTCGCCGTTGCAGCTTGCGAAGGAGAGTCCCACCAAAGCTGCCAAGCTATATAATAATGTCTTTTTCATTGTTGTTTGTTTTTTGTCGTTTGAAGGAGAGAGACAGGACTCAAGCGAAAGAGTCCCATCCACTCTCTTTCTGATTATAAGTTTATCAAACATGTCGGATATATAAGATTTTCAAGTCTTATAAAGATCCGGCAATTCCACCTTATTTCATCTCACCGGTGTTCTTGTCGAAGTTGACATAGAGTTTCTGACCAGCAGAGCATTTCACTGAATAATCATCGCCTACGTTTGTAGCCCAGTTGTCAACGATGTTGTCCTTGCGGAAGAACAGGCTGCCGTTGTAGAGAGTGAACTCTGTGCGCCACCACTCCAGTCCAGGGATGCGGATGTAAGCACGAAGCTCTCCGCTGGCTGTACAAGCAGGAGATACCCATTCGCCTGAATTGTCGGCAGGAGCCTGCATAGCGAGAGCATCGTTTGCCTCGTCCCAATTTCCGAAGGCTGCACCAATTACGTAAGCCTTGCCAGGATAGATGTGCAGAGTGTAGTTGATGCTCTTCTTGTCAGAAGACATAACACCATCGAAGTGCAGAGCATACCATCCGCCCTTTGCAAGCACGATATTGTCGTCGTCGTTGGCTGAAACGCCTGCTTCAGCCTGGTCGTCGATGGTGATCTTTCCGAATCCGCGGCAGTCTTCAACGAAAGTGCCCCACTTGAATGAACCACCATCCGGTACGTAGACCATAGTGTAATACTGTCCTTCTATACCATATACCGGAGCCACCTGTTTCCAGCTTTTCCAAGCGTCCTGGATAGAAGAGCCAACGACATAGAGACAAGCAGGATATTCAACGTCAGGTGCCTGATATTCGGCACGTACAGAAGAGAGAGTGATGACATTAGAATATGTCTCACCGAGATTCTCTATCATCGATCCGTCGATGATGGCACGCAGTCTGATATAAACAGGCATTGAAGAAGGAACGTCGGCATCAGGGTTAGCCTCCTGATAGAGGTCTACCAATGCGTTGTTCATCTCCACGGCGTTGGCTGCCATCTTTGCAGTTGTGAAAGAAGTGGACAGCTCCTTGAACTTGGCATCCTTGTTTCCTTCAGCGAATGTAGGGTCGATGGATACCTGTACGAAATAGCGCACTACGTATGGCACTCCGTCGCCATAGTTAGGCTGGGTGCATGTCAGCTCCACTCCGTCAGAATTGGCGAGGTCGTATGTGTTGCCAGCGTAAGCCGGTGTGTTGAGAACGAAGCCCTCTGCCACATGGCTCAAATCGAGCGTAGGGTTGCAGTCGTCGTCTTTGTCGCAGGATGCGAACAAGAACGGCAGGACGAGCAACGGAAGCATCATTATTTTATTTATATATTTCATGATACGTTTTCTTTTATGATTATAAAACATGTTTTCTATTCTCTCTCCCCCTGATTAATAACCAGGGTTCTGATGCAAGTTGGCGTTACCGGCTATCTCGTTGGCTGGTACTGGATAAACGTTGTAATGTGAATCAACACCTACTCCATTTTCCTGACCGCCCTTGAAGCTCCATACATACTGGCTGCTGGTGAAGAGGCCGAAACGAACGAGGTCGCTGCGGCGGCGTCCTTCGAGATAGAACTCACGACACCACTCGTCGAGGATGTAGTTGAGGTCGACAGACTGTGCGATGTTTATTCTGTGGGCACGATCCTGCAGCTTCTGGATATCCTTCAGCGCACCTTGCTTGTCGCCGAGACGATAGAGAGCCTCAGCACGTGTGAGGTAGATTTCGCCAAGACGGAAGAGAGGAATGTCTGTATCACAGAAGTTGTCTCCATGAGCGGCAGCACCGTCGGTACGCACGTTAGACCATTTCACGATAGAGAGTCCGTCTAAGAAGTTCTTGATTGTCTTGTCTGGCGACAGGCGGCGCACACCACCTGCGAATCCTCCGTAGAGAAGTGCACGGTCGTCACCAGCCTTGCGGAGCATCTCCTTAGTGCTTGCGCCGAGTGCCTCGTCCATCTTCAGGATGTCTGCCTCTGTGAGTTTGGATGCGTCGAGGTTGTTGTCCTTCAGATATTTGTCGTATGACTTACGGCAAGCGTCGTTGTCGGCATTCACCACGTCGAGGCTTGGAATGAACTTGCCAACCATGTCTTTGCGTGCAAAGATACACTGCCATGGGTTTGACTGATAGTAGTAAGGCATTCCGCTGCAGCGTGTTCCGTTGATAAGCATTGTGGAACCACCATGACTACGTGCCTTTGCTCCATCCTGGCGGATAGGGAGGATAATCTCCTTCATAGCCTCCGGATTCTCGTCGTTGTCAGCCATGAAGAGCTGCTGATAACCGGTGTATCCGTTCTTTGGCTCCTTGGCGAGTTCGTAGACGTTTGCCGAGATGATCTTGTCGCAATAGTCCTTTGCCTTCTGGTAGTCGTTCACCTGTCCGTCGGTGTATACCATGGCGTTGAGTGCGAGACGGGCATGCAGAGCGTAGGCTGCACCGCGGTCGGCACGGCCGAAGTCTTTGCTGTTGCAGTATGCTCCCACTTCTTTCATCATTGGCTCTATGGCTGTCAGCTCCTGGTCAATCCAGTTGTAGAGGTCGATGCCTACCTTCTCGTCAGGCAGTTCTCCGTTGAACTCGAGTTTGAACGGTGCTCTACGGAAGAGGTCGAGGAACTCGAAGTAGTTGAGAGCACGCAGGAAACGAATCTCTGCAATCTCGTCGTCAGGAAGTTTGCCTGTCTGCTCAGAGATAAACTGGTTGTGAAGCGTGACATCATAGGCAAGGCGCTGGTAGCACCAGTTCACACGTGGAGAAGCTGATGTCCATGCCATGTTTGTAATCGGTGCCATGTCTTCATTGTCCTGCCATGCCCATATGATCTCGTCGGTGTTGAGTTCGTTGAGGTTGAACACCGTGCGGTAGAAACCGCTCTCACCCTCATCACCACTCATGTCACCGTTACCGTCAGGACCCTTCTGACCGGTGAGTCCCAATGAGGCATATTGCTTGGCAAGGAGCTGCTTCACATCATACGATGATGAAGTCTGTGGGTCTATTGGTGATATATTCAAGTCGTCGGCACATGACATTGTCCCTAATGTCAGGAAAGCCAAAGCCGCACTCTTTAAAATTATATGTTTCATAATTGTAGTTGTTTATTTTGTTAGTTGACGAGGAGACAAGCAGACGAGTTGACAAGGAAATTTACCTTCCTCTGCTATATGATGCTTAGTAATTTCCAGTCCTTCCCTTTTGAGGGAGAATGTTGGTTTTCCAGCATCTTGTCTACTTGTATCTTGTCTACTTGTCTACTTAAAAATTAAAGTTAACACCGAGCTGGAAGCTGATTGGACGTGGATACGGATCGGTATCTACACCATTTGCAACCTCAGGATCGAGTCCCTTATACTTGGTGATGATAAATGGATTCTGCACAGTGAAGTATACACGGCCAGAGAAATAATCCTCTCCCGCATACTTGAGGAGTGCAGGGAATGAGTATCCAAGTGTGATGTTAGAACACTTCAGGAAGGAAGCATTGCGGATGAAGTAGTCGCTGATGCTGTTCATGGCAACTGTCTGTCCTGTGAATCCGAGTGATACGGCATCGCTGAGCACATTCTGGAAGGCTCCAGCCTGTCTCTTCAGACCCTGTTCACAAACTATAGCACAGTTAGCAAGATTGTGATAATATACATAGTTGCCGAGAGATGCTCTGAGCGAGAAGCTGAGGTCCCATCTCTTGTAAAGGAACTTGGATGTGAGACCCATTATCACGTCAGCTGCCGGACTCTTATAGTAGTAGCGGTCGCCATCGTCGATAGTACCGTTGCCGTCGCGGTCTACGTAAACGCCCTCGATAGGTTTGCCGTTCTCGTCGTAAACCTGCTGATAAACGAAGAATGAGTTGATAGGATAACCCACCTTGTTGCGCTGCAACCTGTTGTTGTTACCACGGGCAGCCTTTGTGCTGTTGACCCAAACCCAGTCACTGTCTCCTGCTCTGAGGGATGTTATCTTGTTCTTGTTCCAACCCACATTGTAGGTAAGATCCCATGTGAAGTCTTTTGTTACCACTGGTTTCACATCGAATGAGAGTTCAAGTCCGTAGTTGCGCAGCGAACCTACATTCTGCAAAAGTTCGTCACCGAGTGTCACTCCGGCATTTGTTGAAACATTAGCCAGAAGGTCTTTGGTGTTACGGATATATCCGTCGAGAGTGAATGTGAATCGGTTGTTGAGAGCCGCGAAGTCCAAACCAACGTTCCATGTCTCTGTCTTCTCCCAAGTAAGGTCTGAGTTATACTTGTTAGGACGCATGGTGTAATAGTAGTCGTTTCCGAAAGGATACTGTGCGAACTGGTCGCTCGTCACGTATACAGGAGCGTATACGAAGTCGTCGATACCGTTCTGCTGACCTGTCTTACCCCAGTCGAAACGTAGCTTCAAGTCGTTGAGCCATGTGGCATTCTTCATGAACGGCTCACTGCTGATCTTCCATGCTACGGCAGCTGATGGGAAGTATCCCCATTTCTTGCCCTTTGCGAAGCGTGAAGAACCATCGGCACGGAACGTTGCGGTAATGAGGTAGCGGTCGAGGAAGTTGTAGTTCAGACGTCCGAAGTAAGACACGAGCGAGTTGTGTGTTGCCCACTCCTTTTCACTTCTGAATGACTCGTCGAAAGCCTCACCTGTCAATGGGTTGGTTCCCTTACCGTATTCGTTGAATCCTGAACGATGGTAGTGTGCCTGCTCTGCACCAGCCATGATGTCAACTCCATGGTTTCCGAATTCATGCATATACTGTGCGTATGCACTGCCTACTACATTATATTTATAGTATGCCATAAGGCCCTTGTAGCCATAGTAGTTGTTGCTGTATGAAGTGCGGCGTATGTCATTGGTCTGTTCTGTCTCTGTATACTGTGCACCGATACTTGCATGCAGACGGAGGTCTTCGAATCCGTGAATCTTGTAGTCCACCTCTGCATTGCCGCTGAAGTCGTTGGCATTTGCCAGACAATACTTGTTGTTAAGCATAGCCAATGGGTTCTGCGGAGTCTGAGAGTATGATGTCTTTGTCCAGTTAGGGTCGTTATACGAAGCGTTTACCAAAGTCTGGTAGTATCCTCCCACAACGCTGTATTCTGGGTCTGACATGCGCACCGGACGTGTCGGGTCCATAGCGATGGCTGCTCCTACGGCACCGGTGTCGGCATAGCGGTCTTTCTCATACATATACTTGGCTGTGATGTTGAAGTTCAAGTGGTTGTTGAGGAAGGTAGGTGCGATGTTAACGCTTGAATTGAAACGGCGCATCCAGCTTGTCTTCAGGATACCGTTGCCGATGTTGTATCCGGCGCTCACACGATATGGCATGTTCTTCAGACCGCCCTGCATGCTGATGCTGTGGTTTGTAGAAAGCGTGGTGCGCAGTATCTCGTCCTGCCAGTCGGTGTTGGCGGTGCCGAGGAGGTCACGGCTCATACCCAATGATTCGATGAGGTTTCTATACTCGTCTCCGCTGAGCACATCATATTTCTTAAGAGCCGTCGAAATGGTGAAGTCACCGTTGTAAGTGAATGTCGGCTTCTGTCCGCTGCGGCCCTTCTTTGTGGTGATGATTACGACACCGTTGCTGGCGCGCGAACCGTAGATTGCCGTTGCCGAAGCACTCTTGAGCACCGTGAAGTTCTCGATATCGTTAGGGTTGATATTGGCAAGGATGTTACTCATACCAGTCGCCGTGTTGTTGTCGATAACGAGTCCGTCGATAACATACAGAGGATCGTTGCTGGCTGAGAGAGAGGCACCACCACGGATACGGATCTGTGCTCCTGCACCTGGCATACCGCCTGTGGTCTGCACATCAACACCGGCCACCTTACCTACGAGCATGTCCGAGGCGTTGTTTGTGATACCCTTCGACAGCTCGTCTGGCTTCATGGCTGTGATAGAACCGGTGAGGTCGGTCTTCTTCGCACGACCGTAACCGATCACCACCACGTCGTCGAGCTTCGTGGCGGCATCTTCCTTCAGGATGACGTTGATGTTCTGTCCTGCTGCCACGGATACCGTCTCGTATCCGATGTAGGAGATTTTCAATGTAGACTTGGCGTCTGCGTTGATAGAGAAATTACCGTCAATGTCGGTAATGGTACCGCCATCGGTACCGTCAACTCGGATTGTCGCTCCGATGATTGGCTCGCCGGTGGCATCCTTCACATGTCCCTTCACGACAACCTGTTGTCCGAAGGCACTTGCCGTCAAGAACAAGCCTCCCGTCAGGGCTGCAGCTCTCATGGCATTACTGAATCTTACCTGCTTCATTGTTAATAGTTTTTTTTATGTTACTAATTATATATCCAATATCCATAAAGCCCTAACGTTCTATCGGGCTTTGATGTTCATTTGTAGATTGCTTTAAGGCATAATTTTCTCTCATGTTTGATAGTTGCTTGCAAATATAGGAGGTATTACAATACGTTAAAACTATTTTAACAAGAAAAAGTCATTTTTGTTAGTGCAAACGTTTGCATGATAGTATTTCATACAATTATTAAAACAAGTATCTGTAATGCTGCAATCAACTCTATCTAATTTATAAATATAAATATAAGCCTATAAAAATGGGTTCTTCCGTTAAATGCATAGATAGAAAAAAAAATTTTATATTATGATAAAAATAAAGCTGGCATCATCTATCTTTGTAGTGACCAAACTCAATGATAAATGAATGCCAGCATAATGCATAAAGCTTTTGGCATATCCTTGCAAGAATGTTTGGATATGCGTTGCGAAAGTAATAAAATAGTTTTGAATATCCAAACTCCATCAGACAAACTTTGCTGTCCGGAGTGTGGAAGCCATAATGTAGTCCGTAATGGTTTCACGGCCAGACGCTTTGTGAGCGTGCCGATAGGTTGTTCAAAGACTTTCGTCGAGATGAAGATCCAACGTGTCAAATGTTCTGATTGTGGCTGCATAAAGAACGAGGATGTCGATTTCGCAAAAGGCAAGCGCAGGCATACGACCGCTTTCGCCAATATGGTTATAGACTTGTCGCGCTTTGCAACTATACAGGACATTGCATGGTTCCTGGATGTATCTTGGGACATGGTGCGGAACATACAGATGGAGTTCCTGCAAAAGGAGTATGGCAGCCCTGACCTTTCAAACCTCAGATACATATCCATAGACGAGTTCGCTACCCACAAGGGACAAGTTTACAAGACGATAGTCGTAGACTTGGAAACCGGGCGGATTGTCTTTGTAGGTGACGGTAACGGCAAGGCTTCGCTTGAGGAATTCTGGAACAAGCTCGGAGACAGAAAGAATGACATAAAAGCCGTATGCACAGACTTGTCGTCTGCTTATACGGGGGCGGTAACGGCAAATCTCCCCAATGCCTCTCTTGTCGTGGATCATTTTCATGTGGTAAAGCTCATGAATGAAAGGATAGACCAGTTGCGCCGCCAGTTGTGGCATGCTGAGAAAGACGTTAACAAGCGTAAGGTAATCAAGGGCACGCGCTGGATATTGCTGAGAAACGGCAACGACATCTTTGACGCAAAATACAAGACAAGACTTGACAATGTGCTGAACTTGAATGAACCGTTGATGATTGCATATTACCTGAAAGAAGACTTGAGGGAAATATGGAACCAAACCAACAAGGATGATGCAGAATTGGTGCTAAACGAATGGGTGCGGCAGGCCATGGATTCAAAAATACAGCCATTGGTCAAAATGGCTGCTACCTTGCGGGCCTACAAGCCATATATACTTGCATGGTATGACTACCCGATATCAAATGGCCCTACTGAAGGTATAAACAACAAGATTAAAGTGCTGAAAAGACAAATGTATGGATTCAGAAATGATGAATTCTTCACGTTAAAGCTATACGCTCTACACGACAAGCGTCTACGCATTTAACGGAAGAACCTAAAAATGAGGATAACTTATATTGTCATATAAATTAAAACGATTATTTAAAATGGCATTTGTGCGTAAACACTTGCATCTTCCTTCACCATAAAAGAATTACGAAATTTATGAAAATCTTCAATATGGTTTATCAGATTATCATAATCTTCAAGATTCTCAATTTCCTCGCGTCTTGCCTTACTCAACTTGCAAAATTCTTCCTCTTGTTCAAGTCCAGCAAATCGCCGTCCACATAGGTTAGCAGCTATACCTGTCGTGGAACTGCCACTGAATGGGTCAAGAATCCAATCGCCCTGATTGGTTGAGGCAAGAATCATACGGACGAGAAGACGCAATGGCTTTTGGGTCGGATGCTTGCCACAAGTTTTTTCCCATCTACCGATTGCCGGCATTCGCCACACGCCTGTCATCTGCTTACCATCATTCAGTTCTTTCATCAAGTCATAATTGAACTTATGCGGAACTTTCTGCATCTTTCTTGCCCATATTACAAACTCTGTGGAATAGGTGAAGAAACGGCAAGATATATTGGCAGGAGGATTTGTCTTCTGCCAAGTGATTACATTCAATATCTTATAGCCAAGTTCTGTTAAGCAATTAGCCACAGAAAAGATGTTGTGATAAGTACCGCTTATCCATATCGTACCACTATCTTTCAGCTTGTCAAGGCACAGACGAAGCCATTCCATATTGAACGCCATCATGTCTTCTTGTGACTTGCCCTTATCCCATTCACCTTTATCTACACACACGACTTTACCGCTCTGCAACGATATGCCACCGTTGGAGAGGAAATATGGTGGGTTGGCAAGTCAGACGTATGCCCAATAAGTTCAAAGACCTCTTGCCATCTCAATCCGTCGATGGCGATGACTACAACGCAAGATTGCTCATTCTGACTATCCCTGCCATATACGGCAAGCAGGAAATGCGAAGAAAGAAGCAGCAACAAAGGAATCATTCTCTTCTTCATAAGCTCTGTTCTCTTTATATATAATGTTCATCTTATATATTAAAATATTCATCTTAATATAATGTTCATCTCAAGTTCCTCTGTCTTTTCGATGGCAAAAGCAGCCTCTGCATCTTGCAATGATGTAAGAGAAGTTTCAAGATAAGATTAAGCCCGCAACGGGTAACGGAATTGTAAAATACGGATGGCTGCTTTTGCCTGTCAGGAACCGATGTTTTTCTCATCGGGACAAGACAAAAGCAGCCTTCATTTCCATTTCTTTTGAAAGTATGGCAAACTTGCACTATATCACCATTTTCCTACACACAATCCACTTTTTGCAATCGTTTGCAAAAATGCATGGAAGAAAGAGTGCCGAGTTAGATGCGACATTGGAAAGTTTGACGTATATTTGCAGCAAAGATTATCTTTACAATATCTATGAACGACTGTCAAGCTACAACAATGAAAGATATCGCCGAGAAATTCGGCGTGTCGGTGTCTACCGTTTCCCGCGCCCTCAACGGAAGTACGAGGGTGAGGAAGGATAAGCGTGACGCCATCTGTGAATATGCCAAGCAGCACGACTTCTATCCAAACAACATCGCGAAATCACTGAGGAACTCAAAGCGCGAACCAATAAAGCTAATAGGCGTCATAGTGCCGGAATTCACCCACTATTATTTCTCGTCCGTGCTCACTGGTATAGAGGAGGCTGCGGCAGCACGCGGCTACCGGATAATAATAACGATGAGCAAAGAGAGCTACGAACGGGAAGTGCAGATATGCCAGATGTTCGAAGCTCATCAGGTGTGTGGCGTCATAGTGTCGCAGGCAAAGGAAACGATGCAGTACGACCACTTCAAGTTGCTTCAGAACAAGGGGATAGCGCTCGTTTTCTTCGACCGCATCTGCACGGGTATCAATGCGAGCCTCGTTGTGGTGGACGACTACATGGGGGCTTTCAAGGCCGTGACGCATCTCATTGAGACTGGATGCAAGCGTATAGCCTTCTACGGTATGAAGGGCCGGGCAGAGATAGGCAAGAACAGATACAACGGATACCGTGACGCCCTGCTGAAAGCCGGTATCACACCAGACGACAATCTCATCATTGCCTGCGACAACAGGGAGGACGCCGAGAAGCTGACACCGGAGATGCTGGAGCGCAATGACAGGCCCGACGGATTTTTCTGCGTGAACGACGACACGGCAATCGGAGTGATGTATACGGCGAAGAGGATGGGATTCAATATTCCCGACGACATATCGGTGTGCGGATTCACCAACGGCAACCGTGCCGTGGCGTGCGACCCGATGCTCACCACCGTGGAACAGCGCGGAGTGGAGGTGGGAAAAGAGGCTGCCACGATTCTCATGGACCAAGTGGAGCGGCTGACAGACCCTGACAAGATAGAGAAGCGGGTGGTGAGGACACGACTCGTGGTGAGGGGAAGCAGCAGATAAAAGAAACAGGAAACTGATAAGGAAACAAATAACATAATCATAATGAAACAGAAACAGGATTTAAGTTTTTGGAAGCTATGGAACTTAAGCTTCGGATTTTTCGGCGTGCAGATAGCCTACGCCCTGCAAAGTGCCAACATATCAAGAATTTTCGCCACACTCGGCGCTGATCCACACTCTCTGAGCTATTTCTGGATTCTACCGCCTCTGATGGGTATATTGGTGCAGCCGATAGTGGGAACTCTGAGCGACCGCACATGGTGCAGGTTCGGCAGACGAATTCCTTATCTCTTCATCGGATCGGCAGTTGCCGTTGCCGTGATGTGTCTGCTGCCAAACGCCGGTTCTTTCGGTATGGCGGTGAGCACGGCGATGGTGTTCGGACTGATATCGCTGATGTTCCTCGACACGAGCATCAACATGGCGATGCAACCGTTCAAGATGCTCGTGGGCGACATGGTGAACGAGAAGCAGAAGTCGCTCGCCTACTCTATCCAGAGCTTTCTCTGCAACAGCGGTTCACTGATCGGCTACGTGTTCCCGTTCTTCTTCACCGCAATCGGTATTGCCAACGAGGCACCGAAGGGCGTAGTGCCCGACTCCGTGATTTATTCTTTCTATATCGGTGCGGCTATCCTCATACTCTGCGTGCTCTACACCACACTAACCGTGAAGGAGTGGAACCCGAAGGAATATGCTGAATACAACGAGCGCAAGCCTGAGGCGGAGGAGCAGAAAGCCGGTTGGCTGACGCTGCTGAAGAACGCTCCGTCGATGTTCTGGAAGGTAGGACTGGTACAGTTCTTCTGTTGGGCGGCATTCATGTATATGTGGACATATACCAACGGCACCATCGCCGACACCGTATGGCACACCACCGACGTTTCGTCGAAGGCTTATCAGGAGGCCGGCAACTGGGTTGGAGTGCTCTTCTTCTGGCAGGCGCTGGGCAGTGTGGCATGGGCTATGGTGTTGCCAAGGATAAAGAACGAGAAATTCGCCTATGCCGTGAGTCTGCTCATCGGTGCAGCCGGATTTGCCATGCTGCCGTTCATCGACGACCAGAACATCCTCGTTATCCCATTCCTGCTCATCGGATGTGCATGGGCTGCAATGCTCGCCATGCCGTTTGCCTTCGTGACAAACGCCTTGGAGGGATATGGCCACAAGGGAGCTTACCTCGGACTGTTCAACGGCACCATCTGTCTGCCACAGATAGTAGCGGCTGCCGTGGGCGGAACGCTGCTGTCGCTCGTTGGCTCGCATCAATACAACATGATGATCGTGGCTGCCGTACTGCTGGCGCTCGGAGCATTGAGCGTGGGCATCATCAACAAGAAAGAACAACCTATACAATAAAAAAGAACAACCTATACAATAAAAACATAACAGAAATAACTTTAAAATATCCTGCACAATGAAGATATTTTTCAATATACAATACGCCACGACGTTCGGTGAGATTCTCAGACTCAACGTCGTAGGCAAAGGGAAAGACATCGAGAAGGTGTATTCAATGAATACCTATGACGGAAAGTCATGGCACTGTGAGATTACTGCCGAAAACGGAATGTCACAGATGGAATATTACTACAGTGTGGAGAACGGCGACAGCGAAGTGCGCCACGAATGGACCACAGTGTCTCACAGATTGGAGCTGAACGCCAAGAGGGCCATGACATACTTCGTGAACGACAGATGGAATGACATCCCTTACGACTCCTATCTCTACAGTTCGGCATTCACCGACTGCGTGAACCGCCGCCACAGGGAACCGGCGAAAGGCTCTGACTACAACCAGACTCTGAGACTCATTGTGCGCGCTCCACAACTGAGGAGCGGCAGCCGTCTGGCTCTCGTAGGCGAAGACAAGGCACTGGGCAGATGGAACCCGGATGATGCCATCTCAATGGTGGAACACAACTACAACGAATGGGTGGCTGACATCAATGTTAAGGAAATGAAGAAGGAGGAAACGGAATTCAAGTTCATCGCCTTCAACGATAAAGGCGGAGTGGACTGGGAGACTGGCATGAACCGCCAACTGCATGCACCAACGATAAACGACGGTGAGGTTGTAGTGACGGAGTTGGACCAAGCCTTCTTCGAGTTATGCGACGAGAAACTTGCCGGCACTCTCATCCCCGTGTTCTCACTACGGTCGAAGGGTAGCTTCGGAGTAGGCGACTTCGGCGACCTGAAGATGATGATAGACTGGGTGGCCGAGACCAACCAGCGTGTATTGCAGGTGTTGCCGATAAACGACACTACATCAACTCACACCTGGACTGACTCTTACCCCTACTCTGCCATCAGCATCTTCGCCCTGCACCCTCAGTTTGCCGACTTCAGACAGTTGCCTGAGATAAAGGACAAGAAGAAGGCTCGCGAGATGGAGGCTCTGCGCAAGGAACTTAACGAGCTGAAACAGATTGACTATGAGAGGGTTAACAATACCAAGACAGACTATCTGAGAATAATATTCAAGCAGGAAGGCGAGGCTGTGATGAAGGGCGAAGACTTCAAGATGTTCGTAAAAGAAAACGAACACTGGCTAGTGCCCTACGCTCAGTATTGTCATCTGAGAGACTCTTTCGGAAACGTGGACTTCTCTTCATGGAAGGGACACGAACAATGGCATGAGGCTGACCGGAAGAAACTCACCGATCCGAAATCGAAGGAATATGCCGACGTGGCGTTCTACTATTATGTGCAGTTTGTGCTCGACAGACAGATGCGTGCGGCTCATGAGTATGCCATGGCGCGTGGTGTGATTCTCAAGGGCGACATACCTATCGGAGTGGACCGCAACGGATGTGACGTATGGCATGAGCCTCAATACTTCAACCTCAACTCGCAGGCGGGCGCTCCACCTGACGCTTTCTCCATAAACGGACAGAACTGGGGATTCCCTACCTACAACTGGCAGAGGATGATAGATGACGGATGTGAATGGTGGATAAGAAGATTCCAGAACATGGCGAAATACTTTGATGCCTACCGCATTGACCACGTGCTCGGTTTCTTCCGTATATGGGCTATACCTACCACCTGTGTTCACGGACTGCTAGGACAATTCGCCCCGTCGCTCGGAATGACGAGAGAGGAAATTGAAGGCTATGGCCTCCACTTCCAGGAGGAACTGTTCACCACTCCGTTCATTGCCCGTTGGGTCGTAGACCGTGTGTTCGGCATCCATGCCGACGAGGTGGTGGAGAAATACCTCGACCACAAACACGACGACATCTTCGCCCTGAAACCGGAATACGACACGGAGCGCAAGATTGAGGCCGTCTTCAAAGGTAAAGACAGCATGGACGATGTGTGGGTAAGAGATGGTCTGTATGCTTTGGTGAGCGATGTGCTCTTCGTCCGCGACGACAACGACCCTAACAAGTTCCATCCAAGAATCACGGCACAGCTCAACTTCATGTATGAAGCGCTCTACGACAGCGACAAGGAGAAGTTCAACCGTCTATACAACGACTATTACTACCGCCGCAACAACAATTTCTGGTATAACGAGGCAATGAAGAAACTGCCTGTTCTCGTGCAGGCAACCCGAATGCTGGTGTGTGCCGAAGATCTCGGTATGGTGCCAGACTGCGTGGCATGGGTGATGGATCAGCTGCGCATCCTCAGTCTGGAACTGCAGCAGATGCCGAAAGACCCGAAGGTGAGGTTCGGCATTCTCTCGCGCAACCCTTATCGCAGCGTCTGCACACTCTCTACTCACGACATGCCGACACTGCGCCAATGGTGGGACGAGGATTACGAGCGCACACAGGTTTACTATTCTTCTATGCTCTACCGTGGCGGTGCTGCTCCTCATCCTCTGCCGGGATGGCTGGCACGCGACATAATAGCAAACCAGCAGACTTGTCCGTCGATGCTCTGCATCCTGTCGCTGCAAGACTGGTTTGCCTTAGACGAGAAACTGCGTCTGCCCGACGCTGACGCCGAGAGAATAAACATCCCTGCCAACCCCCGCCACTACTGGCGCTACCGCATGCACATCAACATCGAAGACCTGATCGCTGACAAGGAATACAACGATGCGATTAAGGAACTGGTGAAGCTGAGATAAATATCTGAAAGAAAAGAATAACGACAATAACGAAACAATGGAAAAGAAAAAGTCAACATATAGTCCGCTGGATTTCTTTCCGGCGGCATCAAACTACAGCGGTCTGAGAAGCGCGCTGCTGTCCATCGCATTATTGCCGATGATTGGAATGGCACAGACGGTGAGTTCACCGAACGGTAACGTGACGGTGAAATTCTCGCTTACCAACGACGGACAGCCTACTTACGAGATGGAATACAAGGGAAAGACGGTGTGCAAGCCGTCGCATCTCGGACTGGAACTCGCCAAAGACAAACATGCCTCGAAGGGAATGCAGGAGACCGACCTCATGAAGGGTTTCAAGGAGACCGGACACAAGACTTCCACCTTCGACGAGACATGGAAACCGGTGTGGGGAGAAACGGCAACGATACGCAACCACTACAACGAGATGGAGGTGAGCCTCAACCAGCCTTCATCGAAACGCAACATAAAAATACGCTTCCGCGTGTATGACTACGGTATGGGACTCAGATATGAGTTCCCGCAGCAGGAGGAACTGAACTATTTCGTGATAAAGGAGGAGCACACACAGTTTGCTATGGCAGACAACCACACGGCATACTGGATTCCCGGCGACTACGACACACAGGAATATGAATACCAGATCACTCCGCTCACCGGCATCAAGGACATCATACGCCGCGACCGCGAGAAATACAAGAGCAACTCATCGACCACGGTGTTCTCTGATACAGGCGTGCAGACATCGCTGCAGATGAAGACCAAGGACGGATTGTATATCAACATCCACGAGGCGGCTTGCCTCGACTATCCTACTATGCACCTCAACCTCGACGAGAAGACGCTGACATTCGAGTCATGGCTCACTCCTGACGCCGTGGGCATGAAGGGATTCATACAGACGCCTTTCAACACGCCGTGGAGAACGGTGCTCGTGAGCGACGACGCCCGTGACATGCTGTCATGCAAACTGACGCTCAACCTGAACGAACCTTGCAAGATTGAGGACACGTCGTGGATTCATCCTACGAAATACTGCGGTGTGTGGTGGGACATGATAGTCGGCAGAAAGAGCTGGAGCTACACCAACGACTATCCTTCAGTGCGCCTTGGCGAAACCGACTACTCCAAATGCAAGCCGAACGGCACTCACGGAGCTACCACAGCTGAGGTGAAGAGGTATATAGACTTTGCTGCAAAGAACGGACTGCAGGAGGTTCTCGTTGAGGGATGGAACATCGGCTGGGAGGACTGGTTCGGCCATCAGAAGCTCGACGTCTTTGACTTCGTGACGCCATACCCTGACTTCGACATCAAGGAACTCAACGAATATGCCCATTCTAAAGGAGTGAAGCTGATGATGCACCATGAAACTTCGGCTTCTGCAATCAACTATGAACGTCATCTTGAGGATGCCTTCAAGCTGATGAACAAATATGGCTACGACGCCGTGAAGACGGGATATGTGGGCGACATCATTCCAAGAGGCGAATACCACTACAGTCAGATTATGAACAACCACTACCAGCGCGTGGTGGAAGAGGCTGCCAAGCATCATATCATGGTGAACGCACATGAGGCGACACGTCCTACGGGTATATGCCGCACATGGCCTAACCTCGTGGGCAACGAGAGTGCGAGGGGCACTGAATACGAAGCTTTCGGCGGAAGCGTGCCTTACCACACGGTGATGCTGCCATTCACCCGTCTGCAGGGTGGACCGATGGACTATACTCCTGGCATCTTCGAGACGAAGCTCTCTGAATGGAGCCAGAACCAGAGTTTCGTACATTCCACGCTCTGCGGACAGCTGTCGCTGTATCTCGTGATGTACAGTCCGCTGCAGATGGCTGCCGACCTGCCTGAACACTACGAGAAATACGATGATGCCTTCCAGTTCATCCGCGACGTGGCATGCGACTGGGATGACTCTAAATACATTGAGGCCGAACCGGCAAAATACATCACCGTGGCCCGCAAGGCAAAAGGTACCGACAACTGGTTTGTCGGCGGCAAGACTGGCGAAGAGTCGCGCAACGCCGTGGTGAAGCTCGACTTCCTGGACAAAGGAAAGAAATACGAATGCACCATCTATCAGGATGCTGCCGACGCTGACTATGAGAAGAATCCGAAGGCTTACCGCATCACCAAGCGCACGGTAAAACGTGGCGACGTGTTGAAGATCAGGGAAGCCAGAGGTGGCGGATTCGCCGTGTCTATTATGGCTAAGAAATAACTAAAGAACGAGAAGTATGGTTAATATAAGAACTGCTATGACGGGCTGCATTATGGGAGTCCTCTCTCTGCCGATGTCGGCTCAGGGGATATTCAACGAGATGTCGTTCTCAGCCGACAAGACAGTGTTCAGACTCAACTCGCCCTATGAGACCACTCTGCGCATCTACAAGGATGGAGAAGGCGGAAAACCCATGAAGACTGTGAAGATGAAGAGCAAGGGCGATGGCGTCTGGGAGGCTGTAGTGAAGGGCAACCTGAACGGATTGTTCTATACCTTCGACACCGGCAACGGTGAGTGTCCCGGACTCTTCGCCAAGGCTGTAGGAGTGAACGGAAACCGTGGTGCCGTGGTAAACATGCCGTCTACCGACCCTGAAGGATGGAACGAAGACAGACGACCGGCATTGGCATCGCCGGCAGACCTCGTAATTTACGAGCTGCACCACAGGGACTTCTCCATCGACCCGTCGTCGGGACTCGGCAACAAGGGTAAGTTCTTGGCGCTAACCGACCCTAAAGCAATAGAATATCTGAAGAGACTCGGTGTGAACGCCATCCATATCCTGCCTTCGTTCGATTATGCCTCGGTGGACGAGACACGACTCGACACGCCGCAATACAACTGGGGCTACGACCCGAAGAACTACAACGTGCCTGAGGGCAGCTATTCCACCGACCCGTATTCACCGACGGTGAGAATAAAGGAGTTCAAACAGATGGTGCAGGCATTACACAGGGCTGGCATCAGAGTGATACTCGACGTGGTATACAACCACACGTTCGACATCAAGAACAGCAACTTCCAGCGCGTCAATCCAGACTACTTCTATCGCAAGACGGCTGACGGTAAGTATTCCGACGGTTCGGGCTGCGGCAACGAGACGGCATCTGAAAAGGCGCTGATGAGGGAGTATATGCTGGAGAGCGTGAAATATTGGGTGAACGAATACCATATCGACGGTTTCAGATTCGACCTCATGGGTGTACACGACATCGTGACGATGAACGATATCCGTGCTGCCGTAGACCAGATAGATCCAAGCATATATATATATGGTGAGGGATGGAGCGCCGGCAGCTGTGCCTACCCTACCGACAAACTGGCGATGAAGGCGAACACACGTCAGCTGAACGGCATCGGTGCTTTCTGCGACGATATGAGGGACGCACTGCGCGGTCCGTTCAGCGACGACCATAAGGGTGGATTCCTTGCCGGAATGCCTGATATGGAGGAGAGCCTCAAGTTTGGCATCGTGGGAGCAATCAGTCATCCGCAGATTGACATGACGCGTGTGAACTACAGCAAGGAGGCATGGACAAACTCCCCCACTCAGATGGTAAGCTACGTGAGCTGCCACGACGACCTGTGTCTCACCGACCGACTGAGATCGAGCATACCGGGAATAACGGAAGATGAGCTTATCCGTCTGGACCTCTTGGCTCAGACTGCGGTGCTCACCTCTCAGGGTGTGCCGTTCATTCTTTGCGGTGAAGAAATGCTGCGCGACAAGAAAGGGGTACACAACAGTTTCAAGTCGCCTGACAGCATCAACCACCTCGACTGGAACAATCTGAAGCGATACCCGCAGGTGTTCGACTATTACAGCGGTTTGATAGCTCTACGCAAGAGTCATCCGGCTTTCAGACTTGCCAATGCCGATCTCGTGAGAAAGCATCTGTCGTTTCTCGATGCTCCCAAGGGAGTGGTGGCTTTCAGCCTCAACGATAATGCCGGTGGCGACTCATGGCGCGACATCATAGTGATTCTGAACGCCAACAAGCAGCCGACAGACATCAACGTGCCTGAAGGGGAATACACCGTGGTAGTAGACAACGGAAAGGTGGACGTCAACGGACTTGGCAGCATAACCGGTCAGAAAGCTACCGTGGGTGGACAACAGGCAATGGTGATTTACAGAAAGTAGAATGCCTGTAAATCCGTTTACTTGTCAACTTGTTTACTCGTCAACTCGTCAACTAAAAAAAACAAACTAATGAAAAAGATAATAGCAGCCCTATTGCTGGGCACAACATTAACAATGAGTGCGGCTTCAAAAATAGACAGAATTGAACCGACAAACTGGTTCGTGGGAATGAAAAACCCACAGGTGCAACTGATGGTATACGGCAAGGACGTGAGATCTGCCAATGTATCCACCGACTACCCCGGTGTACGCATCGACAGTCTGGTGCGCCTCGACAGCCCTAACTATCTCCTCATATATATGAACGTGAAGGATGCCAAGGCGGGAGTGATGAACCTGAAGTTCCAGACTGCCAAAGGCAAGGCGCAGACCGTGAAATATTCGCTCAACGAGAGGATGCAGAATGGTGAAGACCACAAGGGCTTCTCTAATGCCGACGTGCTCTATATGCTCATGCCAGACCGTTTCGCAAACAGCGGTAAAGACAACAGCAATATCAAGGGTATGAATCCCTACTCAATCAACCGCAACGAACCGAGCCTCCGTCATGGCGGCGACCTGGAGGGCATTCGCCAGCATCTGGACTATTTCAACCAGCTGGGAGTAACGGCACTGTGGTTCACTCCGGTGCTTGAGAACAACTCTCCCGACCACGGCAAACAGAGCACATACCACGGATATGCCACGACAGACTACTATAAGGTGGACCCACGGTTCGGAACCAACGAAGACTACCGCAGGCTCGTTGCCGACGCTCATAAAAAGGGACTGAAGGTGGTGATGGACATGATTTTCAACCACTGCGGATTCGAGCATCCTTGGGTGATGGACATGCCTTCTGCCGACTGGTTCAACTATCCTGAATGGCTGAGTCCTGAGAATCAGGCAAACAACAAGAAAACGAATACTATAGACGGTGCGGCTCAGGTGAACGACAAATACCTGCAGACCAGCTATAAGCTGACTCCGGTGCTCGACCCATACGCCAGCCAGGTGGACATGAAGGAGACCGTTGACGGATGGTTCGTGCCTTCGATGCCTGACCTCAACCAACGCAACAGCCACGTAATAACTTACCTCATCCAGAACAGCGAATGGTGGATAGAGACAGTGGGCATCGACGGTATCAGAATGGACACCTACCCATATGCCGACCGCAAGGCAATGGCAAAATGGATGGAGGTGCTCAACGAGGAATATCCTAACTTCAACACCGTGGGAGAGACATGGGTGACAGAACCGGCATACACAGCGGCATGGCAGAAGGACTCGAAACTCAGCGACATCAACTCTAATCTGAAGACGGTGATGGACTTCAGCTTCTTCGACAGACTGAATCTTGCCAAAAACGAAGAGACCGACGGATGGTGGAACGGTTTCAACCGCATCTACAACTCGCTCTGCTACGACTATCTCTACAATGACCCGTCACACGTGATGGCATTCATCGAGAACCACGACACTGACAGATTCCTCGGAGAGGGTCAGGACACTCTGAAACTGAAACAGGCTCTCGCCCTGCTGCTCACCATCAACCGCATTCCGCAGCTTTACTATGGTACGGAGGTGCTGATGAACGGCTCGAAGAAGGTGACCGACGGCAATGTGCGCCGCGACTTCCCTGGAGGTTTTGCCGGCGACAAGCGCAATGCTTTCACCAAAGAGGGACTCACGAAGGAGGAGAACGCAATGTTCAACTGGACAAGTCGTCTGCTACACTGGCGCAACGGCAACGACGTGATAACAAAAGGCAAACAGACTCAGTTCATCCCTTACGACGGTATCTATGTCATTGCCCGCACATTGGGCAACAAGGTGGTGATGACCGTGTTAAACGGCACAAGCCATGAAAAGAAACTCCATGTGGAGCGTTATGCCGAAGTGATAAACGAAGCACAGACAGCCACAAACATCCTGACAAACAGAAAGATAGACATCACGAAGGATGTAACGCTCTCACCCCGTGGCACAATGA
The DNA here is from genome assembly GCF_041323955.1 of Prevotella pectinovora. NCBI lineage: Bacteria > Pseudomonadati > Bacteroidota > Bacteroidia > Bacteroidales > Prevotellaceae > Prevotella > Prevotella pectinovora. The sequence goes on along the minus strand of NZ_JBGLIV010000001.1, from coordinate 653,308 downwards.
TTCTGGAGTTTGAAAATAAATAAACACAATTCCCCATGAACAAGAAACTAATTACTGCCATCGCCGCAATAGCATGCCCATCCATGCTCATGGCACAGGGATGGCCTACAAATCATCAAGGCGTGATGCTCCAGGGATTCTACTGGAACAGCTACGACGCCTCAAACTGGAAAAAACTCGAGACACAGGCCGACGAACTGTCTAAGTATTTCAACCTGATATGGATTCCGCAAAGCGGCAACTGCGGAGGTGAATCCATGGGATACGACGATCTCTATTGGTTTGACAACTACAAGAGCGCATTCGGTTCTGAAGAGGAACTGCGCTCTATGATATCCACCTTCAAACAGAAAGGACTTGGCACCATTGCCGATGTGGTGATAAACCACAGGAAGACGCTAACAAACTGGGTTGACTTCCCGAAGGAAACCTACAAGGGAGTGACATACCAGCTGCTGCCTACCGACATCTGCAAGGATGACTGCAGCGGAAAGACCGCTACATGGGCTAAGGAGAACGGCTACAATCTGAGTGACAACAACGACACGGGAGAGGGTGTCGACTTTGCCAGAGACCTCGACCACAACAGCAGCAACGTACAGAACAACGTCAAGGCTTATCTCGACTTCCTACTCAACGACCTGGGGTATTCCGGAGTGCGCTACGATATGGTTAAGGGCTACGACGCCAAATTCACCGGTATCTACAACACTGCGGCAAAGCCTGCATTCTCGGTAGGCGAATATTTCGACGGCAACAAGCAAAATGTGGAAAACTGGATAAACGGTACCACCCAGAATGGTGAGATACAGAGTGCGGCATTCGACTTCCCCACCCGATATGCCGTTCGCGACGCCACGGCATACAGCAACTGGACAAAGCTCGACAACGGTGGACTTGCCACGGATGGCGACTACTGCCGTTATGCCGTGACATTTGTTGAAAACCACGACACGGAGAAGCGGTCTGAATCGGAGCAGCAGGATCCTATCAAGAAGGACACCCTCGCTGCCAACGCCTATATCCTCGCCATGCCGGGAACGCCGTGTGTGTTCATGAAACACTGGATTGACCACAAACGGGAGATAAAGAACATGATTCTGCTGCGCAACCTCACAGGCATCACGAACCAGAGCGCATGGAACCGCAACGTAAGCACCGTGGCACGCTATGTGTTCACGACCACGGGTACTAACGGACGACTTCATGTTGCCGTGGGTACATCGGCAAACAGCTATACTGCCGACAACACTACATGGGCGCTCGCCACAGAGGGATACCACTATCGCTACTTTCTGGAGAGAAACAGAGAGACGGCATGGATAGACCTGCCATCGGGGGAATATCATGACACACCGAAGGCTTTGCTGCGCGCCATTTCTACAAACGACAACGCCAAGATTGTATACACTCTCGACGGTACTGCTCCGACAGCCAACAGCAGCGTGGCTGAAAGCGGATATGAGGTGGCACTGCCTGAGGGCGACGTAACTCTCAAGGCTGGACTGCTCGTTGACGGCAACGTGACGGGCATCACGGAGCGCCACTACTCCATCAAGGCTTTCTCGCCTTATGCCATAACGGTGAACGTGAATGCCGACCAAGTGGGCTGGACCGCAATGAACGTATGGTCGTGGGGCGGCGACGGAAGCCACAACCCAACGATACAAAAATGGCCTGGCGACAATGTGACGACAACGGTGACGGAGAATGGAAAGACATGGTATTCACTGGGCTATACCATGAACAGCATAGACGACTACGTGAACTTCGTGTTCAGCACCGACAACGGCAAGTCTCAGACTGAGAACATCCAGAACGTCAATGCCACCACTTATCTCGAAATAACGACAGAGAAAGACAGCAACGGCCACTACAAGGTTGCCGACGTGACATCTCAGTATTCCGGAATCGCGGTTCCGTCAACCGCCATCATGCCTATAGCAAAGTCTACCGCCGTAGTCTCTCTCGACGGTCGCACGCTGCGCTCCTTCTCCGGTCATGTTTCTGCCGGCGAGGCAACCCAAGGTCTTCCATCTGGAATATACATCGTGAACGGCAAGAAGGTAGTGAAGTGATTTTGGCTACTGTAGCAATTATTGCCGCCTTTTTTCACAAGCGGCTTCCTATTACCCCAAATCAGCTGCAACAGCTGGTTTGGGGTATTTTATGCCCAAACGGTCATTAGGCCGTTCAACCCCAATCGGTCATTAGGGCTTGCTTGGATTTTGCTTTTTAGAAAGATGGATTTTGTTTGGTTTTTAATGAGTAATAGCGAGCTATTGCTAATTAAAAACAAGCAAAAGGCGCCTTATAAAAAACAAAAGACTGCAAGCAGTTATTATAATTATACATTAAACGGTCTAATGACCGATTTGGGTTCAATGTAATTTTTATTATTGCACTTTGGAGTTTCACCGGACAGCAATAATATGATATAAAATGCCAAAATATTGCTTAAAACTTTGGTGTGGGATTGCCAAAGGATAGAGAAATGTCATTACCTTTGTATAAAATAAACTGCACCTCAGCAAAAGAAATAAAATCATTTATTTCATTTTGCATTCGGTTTGCATTATCTTTGTATAAGATAAGCGGCACCTCAGCAAAAGAAATAAATCCATTTATTTCATTTTGCATTCGGTTTGCATTATCTTTGTAGACAACTTTTCTGAACCTGATGGAGATATGAGCGGATTACGAAACATTGAGTCAGAACACGGCATGGCGGTGGCGAGATGGATAACGACCTTATGGATGCTGACCATCGTTTGTCATGCCTCGGCACAACGGAAGGGTATCGTAATAGATGCCTCAACGAAACAACCGCTGAGAAACGTGTTCGTGAAATGCGACAACGACAGTACCATAAAGACTCCATGGGACGGTATATTCCAACTGCCGGAGAAATTCCAGACTGTGGCATTCTATCATCCGAACTTCGAAAAGAGGGTGTTGAACCACAAGGAGTTGACCGACACGGTGTTTATGCTGCCATCGGCAAGGATGCTCAACGAAGTGGTGGTATACGGCAAGAGGGGAAAAATAAGAGATTTCACAAGAATGACGACAATCGACAAACAATTGCTTGGCATAAAGCCGACGAATGGTTTCGACATTCTCGGACTGCTGAAACTCATCACCAACCCTATACAGCGAAGCATAGAACACAAAAAGGAGGTGAAGAAACAGAAGCGCAAACAGATATTGGATAATTATTAACCCATATATAACAGGAAAAAAACATCATTGCATGAACAACCTATACCTGCCCGCTGAATGGGAAAGACAAAGGGCACTGCAACTGACGTGGCCTCATAAGGACACGGACTGGAACTATTGTCTCGACGAGATAAACAACACGTATGTGGAGATGGCGGATGCCATAACAAGATATGAACCGCTGATTATCGTGGCACCCGACACGAAGGAGGTAGAGAGGATGCTATGCGGCAGACTTTCTGAAGAGCAGATGAAAAGGGTGACGCTACACCAGTGTCCTACCAACGACACATGGGCAAGAGACCACGCCTTCATCTCGCTGAAGGAGAGGAATGCTGAAGACGGCCCTCTCACGCTGCTCGACTTCCGCTTCAACGGATGGGGCGAGAAATTCGAAGCGTCCCTCGACAATTCCATCAACCGCAGTCTGTATGAAAACGGCATCGTGGAAGGACGGTATGAAGACCACAACGACTTCGTGCTCGAAGGCGGATCGATAGAGAGCGACGGCAAGGGAACGGTGTTCACCACGAGCTGCTGTCTGCTTGCCCCCCACCGCAACCAACCTCTCTCGCGACAGGAAATAGAGAAGCGGCTGAAGGAGTCGCTACGTGCCGACCGCATAGTATGGATAGACTACGGACATCTAACAGGCGACGACACCGACGGACATATCGACACGCTGGTGCGCACTGCACCCGACGACACGCTGGTGTATGTGGGATGCGACGACAAGGAGGATGAGCAATACGACGAGCTGCACCGCATGGAAGAACAACTCGCCACGCTGCGCACCAACGACGGCAGACCATACCGTCTGCTGAAGCTGCCGATGCCGGAGGCGATGTATGAGGACGGTGAACGACTGCCTGCCACATACGCCAACTTCATCATCATAAACGATGCCGTGATTTATCCTACATACAACCAACCGGAGAACGACGAGGAGGCACGACGCGTCATAGCAGAGGCTTTCCCCTACAGGGAACTGATTGGCATAGACAGCAGCGTGGTGGTGAGACAGCATGGTTCGCTGCACTGCTGCTCAATGCAGTATTTCAAATAGACAGGGAAAGAGTCTTTGACGGGCGAAACCAAGTCATGTTATTCTGCTGACAGCAGCCCCCACCTAACCTCCCCCGTAGGGGAGGGACAGATAGTAATGACCGGTGAAGGCAGCTGATGAAAATGACAAGAAGAGTAACCTCAGAGGAAAACAGCAACGGAGTAACCTGCATCTCCCCTACGGGGGAGAACGAGAGGGGGCTGATAATTATTGCCAGGCAATGAATACCTATGACAGCAGCCCCCACCTGTCCTCCCCCGTAGGGGAGGGAATGGTTTGCATGTCTCTGAAAGTACTTGGATATGCAAAGTAACAAAATGGTTTGCATGCCTCTGAAAATCCCTGGATATACAAGGCAACAAAAAAGATAACTAAATACAAAATAACAATATGAGCCAACTAAGAATAGGAATTCTGCAGCAGAAGAAGACTGCAGACATCATTGAAAATATGAAAGCCATAGAGGAGAACGTGACAGACCTCGCCAGACGTGGCGCCGAACTGATCATCCTCTCTGAGCTGCACAACTCCCTGTATTTCTGTCAGGTGGAAGATGTGAACAACTTCGACCTCGCGGAGACAATACCCGGACCGTCTACCGACTTCTTCGGTGAACTGGCACGCCGCCTGGGAGTGGTGATGGTGATATCGCTCTTCGAAAAGAGAGCTGCAGGACTCTACCACAACACCGCCGTGGTGATAGAGAAAGACGGAACGATAGCGGGCAAATACCGCAAGATGCACATCCCTGACGATCCGGCATACTACGAGAAATTCTATTTCACTCCCGGCGACCTGGGATTCCATCCGATACAGACTTCAGTGGGAAAACTCGGAGTGCTCGTATGCTGGGACCAGTGGTATCCTGAGGCAGCACGCCTGATGGCGCTCCAGGGAGCTGATCTGCTCATCTACCCTACCGCCATCGGATATGAAACAAGCGACACACCAGAGGAGCAACAGCGCCAGCGCACGGCGTGGACAACGGTGCAGCGAGGACATGCCGTGGCCAACGGACTGCCGGTAGTGACAGTAAACCGCGTTGGCTTTGAGCCAGACCCATCGGGACAGACAAAGGGAATACAGTTCTGGGGCAGTTCGTTCGTTGCCGGTCCACAGGGCGAACTCTTCTATCAGGCTTCTGACGACGATGAGGAGAGTCTCGTTCTCGACATCGACCTCGGCCACAGTGAGCAGGTACGCCGTTGGTGGCCATTCCTGCGCGACCGCCGCATTGATGAATATGGCGACATAACAAAGAGGTTTATTGATTAGACAAGTGGATTACAACCAAGCAGTCATAAAAAAATAAAGTAAACGTCCTAATGACCGATTTGGGTTAAATATATCGCATACCAACAAGACGGGCAGACAAGGATTCATTTCCTGTCTGCCCGTCATTTATTTTGCCATTATTCTAAACTGCCTTATTTCTTGCTAAGTCCTATTTTGCTGCCGAAGTTGCAGAACCAGAACACGTATACATAATAGATGAACATCATTGCCACAGCATAGCCAACGCCAAGTGCCGGGTTGTCAACGATCCATCCCATAAGCAACGGGAGAGTGGCGCCACCGACAACACCAAGGTTGATGATACCGGATGCCTTCTTCGTATGCGGACCGAGTTCCTGCAGACCGAGGTTGAACACCAACGGCCACATCACAGAATGGAAGAGTCCTGCGGCAAGCATTGCCCATACAGAAGCGATGCCGGTGAGGAAGAACGAAGCTGCCACACACAAGGCTCCGCAGCAAAGGCAAATGGAGAGGATACGACGCGGTTTGAACTTATTGAGAATAGCAGCTCCCACGAACCTGCCGACCATCATTCCGCCCCAATAATAAGGAAGGAAGTCTGTCGCTGTGCCATAGGCTGCCAATTCCGGATTGCTCTTGAAATAAGCAGGCAACATGGATGGCACTCCGAGCTCGATACCCAAATAGAAGAAAATGCCGAGCATACCGAACCAAACGTGAGCATAGCTGAACACGCTGCTCTTATACTCCTTGCGCTCACCGCCCTCCTCTTCTGCCTGCTGCTCCTCGTTGATGTTCGGCAACTTCATGAAGAAAAGCACGACACACAGGATAAGAGTGAAGATGCCGAGTCCGAGATATGGTCCGGGCACTGCATCGGGAGTCTTGGCCTTGCCGGCGATGATTACGTAGGTGATGAATACCGGTGCCACAGTAGTGGCAGCGGAGTTGAGGGCATTAGACAATGTCATGCGGAAAGCTCCCTTTTCCGGCGAACCGAGCACCATGACGTATGGATTTGCCACGAGCTGAAGCATCACGATACCGAGAGCCACGATGAACATGCTGCCGAGGAACACGGAATATATCACCGATGTCTCCATACCGAGCAGCGACGAAATGCCAAAGTAGTTGATTACGAATCCGATGCCCACAACGGCGAGTCCGAGCAGCAGGGTCTTCTTGTAGCCTATCTTGTTCATCATCATTCCAAGAGGAATAGAGAGAGCATAGGCTCCATAGAATGCTGTGTTTACCAACTGTCCCTGAGAGTCTTTCAGTCCGAAAGCCTCTTTGCAGAACTCAATCATCGAATTGTTCATTGTTGTGATGAAGCCGATAAGAAACATCACGGCAAACATCACGATAAGCGCAAACGTATAGTTAGGCGCCTGCTTCTTTTGAATATTGTCCATAAGTTAGTAATATGTTTATATATTTATGTTTGTTGAGTACAAATTGACGAGTTGGCAAGCAAACGAGCTGACGAGCCACAGGTCAATAATAAATAGTCAATAGTTTATAACATGAACTGACGGGCTGACAAATTCATGAACCTCCGGGATTTCTCCTCTTCAATCCATAGATTTGTCAACCCGTCAACCGATATCTTTACGACAGTCTGTCCTCTGGCACACCGATCATTTCCTTCTTCACCACTGTGCGCTTGCGGATAGTACGCTTGCGCTTCGGCTTATCCTCCTCTGCCACAGTCTTCACTCCGGCAAGTTCCGGGTCTATCATGATACGTCCGCAGTATTCGCAAACGATAATCTTCTTGTGCATCTTGATGTCGAGCTGTCTCTGAGGCGGAATCTTGTTGAAGCAACCACCACAGGCGTCACGCTGCACGTAAACGATGCCGAGGCCGTTGCGGGCGTTCTTGCGGATACGCTTGAAGCTTGTGAGCAGACGTGGCTCCACCTTCATCTCCAGATCCTTGGCTTTGTCTCTGAGGCGTTCCTCTTCGGCACGTGTCTCCTCGATAATCTCGTCGAGCTCGTTCTTCTTCTCTTCGAGAGCCTGCTTGCGGTCGTCGATCTGCTCCTCAGCACGCTTCAGGTCGCTCTTGCGCTCCTCCACCTTGGTGGCAGCCTCACGGATCTTCTTGTTGCAAAGCTCTATCTCAAGTGTCTGGAACTCAATCTCCTTCTTCAGCGTGTCATACTCACGGTTGTTCTGCACGTCGTCGAGCTGTTCGTTGTATTTCTTCACGCTTATCTGTGCAGCGGCGATCTCGGCCTTCTTCTGGGTGACAGCCTGCTGGAAGTCTTCTATCTCGCCCTTGATCTTCTCCACACGGGTGGTAAGACCGGCAATCTCGTCCTCAAGGTCTTGCACCTCGAGAGGCAGCTCTCCTCTGAGGGCTCTTTTCTCGTCGATGGCCGACAATGTGGTCTGCAACTTGTAAAGAGTCTCCAACTTCTCTTCTACTGTCAAATCTGTAGGATCTTTTTTAGCCATATTGCTTTTACAAATAAATTATAGGATTGGTGTTCTGGCTTGTGACAACGCATCTCACTCCTTCACACTGCTCCTCGATTATTGATTTAAATATTTCGTATGTATATTGTTCGCTCTGATAGTGGCCGATTACGGCAATCTGTATTTCCTGCTCATGAGCGAAATAATCATGATAGTGCATCTCTCCCGTCACGAAGGCGTCGGCACCGGCGGCTATCGCTTCCGGCAGGAGGAACGACCCTGCTCCTCCGCAGATGGCTACCGTGCGGATAGGGCGTCGCAGCAGCTGGTTGCACTGCACGCACTCCACATCGAACTCCCGTTTGAGCATCATGATGAAATCGTCTGCCGCCATTGCACCTGGCAACTCTCCCATCACTCCGCTGCCGCATGTGATGCCATCCACCTGTTTCTCGGTGAAGAACTTCACACCGGTGAGCTGCATCTTCTCTGCCATCTTGAAGTTTACGCCACCCTGGGCATTGTCCATGTTGGTGTGCATGGAGAGGATCGTGATGTCATGCTTGATAGCCTTTGCCACTGCCCTCTGTACGTCGTCAGCCCCCACCACTCTTTTCAGCGGACGGAAGATGAGCGGATGGTGTGAGACAATGAGGTTGCACCCCTTTTCTACCGCCTCGTCAACGATGCTGCTCGTCACGTCAAGACACAATAATGCCCCTGAAACTTCCGCCTCTGTCAATCCAACCTGCAAGCCGGCATTATCAAAGCTCTCCTGCAAGGGCAGAGGCGCGAAACGCTCAAGGGCACGAACCACTTCTATTATTTTCACGCTTTACAGCCTTTAAAATGTTCATTCCGCTTTTACCTGTTGCACACCGCTGACATGCGGAATATACCTATTATAATATTTTAGAGTGCAAAATTAGCAAAACTATCTGATTTCTTGAAGAAATTACGCTATATATTAATATGTTTTAACCCAAATCAGCCAACAACAAGGTGAAAACAAGTAATTTCCACGGTTTTGATGACCAATTTGGGTTACAAAAACACTCTATGCAATGATGTATATCTGCTACCGCATCAGATTCCCCAATCTTCGGGACTTGCGGTTTTCTCCACTTTCTTCTCCACATCGTCGGGAAGCGACGGGAAGAAGTCGATGCCTGTGATGCGCTCCACTTCGTCTACGCTGTTCACATAGTCGCCTTTCGGACGGTTGCCATCCTCGTTCTTGTATATGAAACCGATTGCCTTCGGAGTGCCTTCCATACAGAGCACCACCTTGAAGAACGCTTCCGGCACCACGACCTTATTCTTGCCGATGGTCTTGTGCTTGCCTTTATATAGAACCGGACCGCACACCACGTACACTTTGCCGTATTGCTGTGCCCAACGGCGGCAGGCATTCTCCATCTCGTTCCAGTCGCCACGGTTCAGACTGGGATTCTGCGGACAGATATTGGTGAACAGAAACGACTCCCACATCGCCTCTTTGTCCCATTTGTTGTCGCCTGCCGGACACATGTGTCCGCGGTCGTAGCCAGAACTGTAGTAGTCCCAGTCTGTGGCTCTCGGTTCTGCCACGTCTTCGTCTTCATGAAATGCCTTGCGCGGACGCTTCACACCGCCTTCCAGCCTGCTGGCGTCGAGACGCCATGCCACCCAGTTGGGGAGTTTCGTGTCTGCGTTATACGACACGGCATACCCTCTTCGAGTGAGTATCTGCTCTTTCACTCCCTTCAGCGGAGCCGGTATCTCCAACCCGTCCGGGTCAGCAGCCGCAATAGCTACAGTCGACGCCCCCGCTTTATCCTGCGCCACACCGCTCTTCGTGGCAACGTCAATCAACCCCTTGACAATGTCTTTCGAACCGCCGTTGGCGGTGCATCCGAAGAAGACGGCAAGTACTGTGAGCAGAAGTATCTGCTTCCTGAATAGTTTTCTCATTTCGAATTATATCTTTAACTGTATTATTTAACCCAAAACGGTCATTAGGCCGTTTATTGTATTTTATATTTACTGCTTGCAGTCTTTTGTTTTTTATAAGGCGTCTTTTGCTTGTTTTTAATTCGTAATAGCTCGCTATTACTCATTAAAAGCCAAACAAAATCCACTCTTCTAAAAGAACAAAATCCAGGCAAGCCCTAATGACCTCTAAGTTTGCAGAAGATTGCGACGAAGTCGCATAAACTCCAAAATAATCAAGGTAAAACTATGATTGCTAAAGACAGTTTCGTACCTTTGTTGTAAAAAGGTAGAATCGGTCTGTCGAAGAGGTAAACCAGCTAATGACCCAGCCGTAAAGCTATAAATCGTTTAGGTCCTCATCGACATAGTTGCAAAGACCAGATAGAAAGTTATCGGCTCTGAGCCTTGTTAGAGTGTTAGTCCATACAACTATTGACCAATTCTACACAATATAACTCGTACAAAGTTATGAAGAATTTATTTATCGGAGTTGATTTTTCGAAAGAAAAAGTTGATGTGGCTATCCTTTTTGCAGACGGACTGGCAGAAACCGCTGCTAGAGTGTTCAACGAGTTCAAGACAACCGTGTCTGGCTATAGGCAGTTGGTCAAGTGGGTTGAGCAGAATTCCTGCGGTATCGACTCGTCCTTGTGGCTCTTCTGTGGCGAGAACACGGGCGACTACAGCAAGGGACTGTGCAACTTCCTCTACGGTAAAGGCTACGACATGTGGCTTGAGAACGCAAAGAGCATCAAAGACGCATCTGGTCTTAGACGATTGAAGTCTGACCGTGCTGACGCCTCGATGATTGCAGAATACGCCATGAGGAATTACGATAAAGCCGTTATGTACGAGCCTCTTAGCGAGTCGCTTACACAACTGCGTGAGCTGTTCCTATACCGTCAGATGATCGTAAGACACAGATGCAGTTTCCAGGTGCGTAGAGGCGAAAAGCGACTCACTATGGAGAAGTCGCCAGTCAAGACAATGATTTCGCAGAGCGGACGGCACATCGTCTCTGAACTCAATAAGGAGATAGAGAAGATAGATAAGCGCATTGCCGATCTCATCAAGTCGGACGAGGAACTCACCGAGGTGTTCACCATCGTGACCTCGGTGCCTGGCATAGGAACGCAGAACGCTGTGTGCCTGATGGTGTACACCGACAACTTCCGGCGTTTCAACTACGACTCACGCAAGATTGCCTGCTATTACGGCCTAGCTCCATTTGGCAAAGATTCGGGAACCAGTGTGCATTCCGATCCGCATGTACATTATATGGCTAACCGCCAGATAAAGGCCATGCTGACGCAAGCGGCACTAGCTGCCGTCAACTTCAATCCCATTATGGCGAGGTACTACATGCGCCTCGTAGAACGAGGAAAGAAGAAGCAGGTTGCACTGAACAATGTCAAGAACAAACTTGTACATTTGGTCACAGCCATGGTCAGAAATCGCCAAACATTCACCCCTGAATATAAAATCTCAGCATAAATTGAAAATAATGGTCAAAACATTTGGATATTAACATAGAAAGCGATTTGGGTTTAAGTTGCTTTAATGTCTGGTCAAAGGCCATTCTCCCATGGCATAGCCACACCATTTTCACAGGATGAAGGAAAAACATCCATCATTCTATTCGTTTGCAACTGCGAAGGTAATGATAATAATCGGAAAATCGTCATACACCAATGACGGAAGTGCAAAAAAAGCAGAATTGTCACACTCTGTAAACCATAAAAAAGATGATCCCCCAGCAAGCTCTCTATGCCAAGGGACCATCCAAAGAAATTGGTCTTGATTTGTTTACTACCTATTGAAAATTAACCTTTTTACCAATCTTCTGATGATTATCACATCATCAACACTAAACTAAACCTATTCTATATCTTTGTCGCCGACCGCATTAATGCCTTCCTTGCATTATCATCGTTGCGGATAGCTGTGTTACCATCTTGAAAAAGACTCACTGGCGGTCGTTTTTTTCTGCATCAAATTGGATTGAGAATAAAAGCGATATGGCTTACATCATATAGAATATGATTGCCAATGAGTCTTTTCTGAGCGTCGCGTCTTCTCAGATTGCCGCTCCCAATATCTACAATATTTATTTCCGCTTGCAAAGTTATCGTAAGAGCCCGCCAAGCAGTATAAAATTTGTTTCATATAATAATAAAAATCGTTCACGGTATCAAAAATAGCGCAAAATGGACATTTTATAACTATAAAAAGTAATTATCCGAAGCCTTTTTATGATGAAATATTCAGAAATATAGTTTTTCACTTATAAAACATCACGACACAATTACTATCAATAACCGATGCAAATATAGAGCGAAATGAGACAATCTACAGCGTTTTGTGACAGTGCAATACAAAACATCACAATAAGAAGACTACATTAAACAAGACGCGATAAGACAAGGATCAGGACGGAGCGCCAGCATTAAATCATCTGCCGCTCCTTATATCGCTCGGCTGCATGCCATACTCGTCCTTGAAACATTTGGTGAAGTATGACGGTGAGGAGAACCCCACCTCGTATGCTATTTCGGCTATACCCTTGTCGGTATGCTCCAGCTGCGACTTCGCTCTCTGCAGACGCGATTTGCGCAGCAGGTCTACTACGGAGATGCCCATTACTGCCTTCACCTTGCGATAGAGCTGCACTCTGCTGAGTCCCATTTCTCTGCCGATAGCCTCAACGCCAAACTCGCTGTAGCCCATATTATGCTGTATGATGAGACGCAGACGTTCCACAAACTCCTGGTCGGAGCTTGACATGCCTACAGGGTCTTCCGTCACATCCTGCATGCCCGTGATTGAATCCTTGAGCTTCCGGCGGCTGCTCAGCAGGTTTTCTATTCGCGTTCTCAGAAGTTTCGAACTGAATGGTTTCGTGATATACGAGTCGGCACCGTTCTCATAGCCTTCTATCTTCTGTTCGTCGAGAGCCTTTGCCGAAACGATGATTACGGGTGTCTGACTGGTGGCGGAGTTTCGTTTCAGCTCCGCACAGAGTTCCAGTCCATCGATTCCCGGCATCATGACATCGCTGATGACGAGGTCTGGATGGAATGTCCTCGCCATCTTTAGAGCCTCGTTGCCGTCGGCAGCCTCTATGATGACATAGTCGTCTGACAGTAGCGCCTTCATATAATCTCTTATCTCCTTGTTGTCGTCGGCGATGAGCAGCGTCGGTTTGTTGTCGCCGCCTATCACTTTCTGCACCAGACTGTGTTTCACGCCAGCATCTTCATCTGCCGGCATTGCCGTATAATTATTGCCGGCGCCGGCGTCTTCGTCATCGACCGTGTAACAACAACTCTCCACAGCCATGTCTTCCAACTGCTCGCCACCGTGTTCTCTCGGTATCACCACAATGAAATTGGAGCCCTGTCCCTCATGACTGCTCACCATCACTTGGCCTCCGTGCAGTTCGGCGTATGCCTTCACGATGGCGAGTCCTATGCCTGTGCCTCCCTCCGTGCCTTCGGTCTGGAAGAATCGCTCAAACACTTTTTCGCGGTCTTCCTCCGGTATTCCCTTGCCGGTATCGCTCACGCTGATAAGCACCTTATTGTCGGGCATGTCGCGCAGCGTCACCATAACGGTTCCTCCGGCAGGAGTGAACTTCACGGCATTGCTTACGAGATTGAAGACGATGCGGTTTATCTTTTCCTCATCGCCAACAAAGTCGCTGTCGGTATATTTGTCTGTGTTTATCTCAAGGTTCACGTTTTTCTTCTCCACCGTAGGATAAAAGTCGCTCACCCATTGTCTCACCTTTTCTGCCAGACTGAAATTGCGGAGATGCAGTTTCACGCTGCCGTTCTGTATCTTCCTGAAGTCCATGATGTCGTCAACGAGCTGCCGCAGGGCATTGGCATTGCGGCGCACGATGACAAGGAGGTTTCTGCCGTGTTTACTCAGTTTTTCGTCTTTGAAGAGTTGCTCCACGGGGTCTACGATGAGCGTGAGCGGAGTGCGCAGCTCATGGCTCACGTTGGTGAAGAACTTGAGACGCGATTGTGTGAGCGCTATCACTTCGGTATTGAGCTTGTTCAGTTCTTCGTTGCGTTTGGTGAGCTGCTGCGCGAGCTTGCCTTTTGCCATACTGCTCCTCCGCATCATCACTACGGCTAAAATGAGGAGCACAAGTAATACTCCCAGCAGACTGATAAACAGTTCCTGTCCGCTGTTGTATCTCTGGTATTTGTCCACCTGGTTGTGCAACTGTTCGAGCATATTTCTCTGCTGCTCGGCGTTCAGGTCGGTCATCAGTGTCAGTTCGGCATTGTTTTTCGTGATGATGGTGGTAGAGAGGCTGTTGCTGCGGTTGAAGTCCTTGCCTGTGAGTATCTTCATTGCGAGGTCTATCACTTCCTTTCCTCCTGTCGGGTTAAGATACGATGCGTCAAGAATGCCATCATTCACCATTTCCACTCCGCCACCTTTGCCGAGCAGTCCGTCAACACCAACGAATTTCGCCTTTCCTGCAAGATTGTGTCGGCTCATGGTGAGGAATGCCGCATAAGCCATACGGTCGTTATGGGCATAGACATAGTCGAAATCGGTGGTCTTAGCCAATATCTTCTCCATAGCCCTTTCGGCTCCACTTTGCTCCCAATCGGCTCCCTCGCTCGCCACGACTTCCACTCCGGGATATTTTTTCATGGCATCCATGAATCCCTCGTGCCTACCCTTGGCTGGCGACGAATTTTCGAGACCGCGTATCTCCACCACCCTACCGCTGCCGTTGAGCTGGTTGGCGATGTATGTACCGAGGTCGAAACCGATGCGATAGTTGTCGCAACCGATAAAGGCGGTGTATTTGTTGGAGTTCGTCGTTCTGTCAAAGAATATCACGGGAATGCCTTTGTCGTAGGCGCGTTCAATGGCTTTGGTCACGCCGTCGAGCTGGTTGGGACACACCACAAGGAGGTCGATGCCTTCGTCCACCAGACTGTCTATCTGTGCTGCCTGCTGTGCGTTGTTGTCTTTGGCCGACTTGATGTCTACTTCCACGGAATCGTTGATATAACTCATGAAGCGGAACTCACTGTTCTGCTTTTGGCGCCAGCTGTCGTCGGAGCATTGGGAGATGCCGATTCTATATTTATGTGTTTTTTCGGAACAGCAAACCAGAGACATTGCCGCCACTGATGCCAGCATTACTGCCGCCACCATAGTGGATAACTTCCGACCAAAGTTTGTTTTATTCTGAATCATAATATCAAAAATACTTTTACGCATCAAGTTACATCTCTATATTAATTATATACCTATTATATATAGCACAGGAAGTCTGTCATTGGATTTCCGTCTGCGTCTTATTACAAAGCTCTGCGCTTATCGCCCTGACAGAACAAAAGCATGTTTCGACCCGTCAATCCGGTTTACCGAAAAAGTCCCCTTAACAGCACATGGGGATATCCCATTGCGCCCATCACAATGTAATTGCATTTTCCGATTCATGACAGTCGTCACAACGACCTCCTCTTATGCTTCGTAGATAATTGTAGATATCCTTATACTTTCAATACATTCACTCTGCAAATATACGACATTCTTTTCACATTAAGTCCATTTGCCGATAAAATTTCTTCTTTTCAGACAGACCACAGGCCGGCCACAAGGCTACTGAAAATCCTTCATGCGGATGAGTGTCATTGCTTTAAGCCAAAACGGCCTAATGAACGTTTTGGGGGTATTGGGGCATGGCAGAAATTTCTGTGCCTGCATCTCTTGTAATAGCAATCTATTTTCTGCATTTATGACTTGCAGTTCTAAGATGCCGTATTCATTGGTATAGATAACGACCGGACTGCAAAGATATTGCTCTGTCATGTCTTTTTGTTCATTCCGGCATAATGCTTTGAAATAACAAGACTTATTGTTGTCCGGTATAATTCTTCACGAAATGGGCAAGCACCGTGCCCAAGTGGGGCAAGCACGTTGCCCATGTTGGGCAAGCACGTTGCCCCAAGTGGGCACGGATACTGCCCGGAATGTGCCCAAAACATTCACAGAACGAAACCGCAGGAAAGGAATGCAATGGCTACATGGTCTGATGATACTTCCATGATACTTCTATGATACTTCTTTGTAAGGATAACGGAAAAGTATCATTCACGCAACACGCTCTCTTTCAGATACATAAACTGGAATAAATGGCTGGAAATGATACTTTGACACTTTGTTTCAGGAAAACAATTCCATGTAAGTGAACTAATTTCTCAAAAGAAGAAGAATATGACAAACGTTTTTACAAAAAAATATTACATACAAATAGTGTTTAATTGAAAAAAGAATTACCTTTGCATGAATACTTGAAAAAATGAATTTATGAAAAAATGCAAGATACTGATCGTTGACGACATTCCTACTAACGTAACACTGATCTCTACCATAATAAAGAAGAAACTCGATGCCTACTCCGATACCGCTCTGAGCGGAGAGGAGGCTCTGAAAAAAATTGAATCCTTCAACCCGGACATCATAATCCTTGACCTCATGATGCCGGGCGTTGACGGATGGGACGTGATTCGCAGCGTGAGAAGCAAACATGGCAAAGACGAGGTGGCGATAATCGTGACATCGGCAATAACAGACGAGGTGAACATGGCGGAATGCTATGATCTGGGGGTGAACGACTTCATCGAAAAGCCTATCCTGCAGAACAAGCTGCTCGACACGATTCGCCGACAAGCGGAAATAATCCTGGGATAGCCCATCATGAGGGGAATGACGAGACACATAAGAACGGGACTGCTGGTCCTGACCGTGTGCGTCATGGCATTGTCGCATGCCAACGCCGCCTTCGCACGAGAAACCAAGAGGATTCTCGTGATAACCTCGTATAACCCCGACACCAAGAGGATGTATACCACCCTATCCGACATCCTGCAGGAGCTGAAAAATAAGGGAGAGAACGACATCAGACTCGACATAGAGAACCTGAACTGCAAGGGACTAAGCGAGGGGCACGAATGGAAATACCGCATGGCAGGCATTCTGAACAAACACAGACTGTCGCCGCCAGACCTCATCATCCCGCTCGGACAGGAGGCATGGTCGGCGTTCCTGTCGCAGAATTCCGACATTGCAAGGCGCACTCCCGTGATGCCGGCTATCGTGAGCACCAACACGCTGATAAGCCAGGACGACAGCTGCAACATACGGACCATCCAGCCAAAGGCGGTTTATTACGACGAGATACAGGGATTCAATATCGTGGGCGGCATATTCTATAAGTACGACATAGAAAAGAATCTGGAACTGACCAGACTGTTGTTCCCCAACACAAAGAGGATTGCCCTCATCACCGACTTCACCCTGGGCGGACTCGCCATGCAGACCCACGTGATAAGACACATGAAGCGCCACAAGGATATAGAACTGGTGTTGCTCGACGGAAGGAGCAACACGATGTTTGAAATCTGCAACAAACTGAAGAACCTCAACGGGAAGAACACCGTGTTGTGGCTCGGCACATGGCGCATAGACAGCAGCGAGAACTATAGTCTGACAAGCACCGACGACGTGTTGAGAAAGGCAAACCCGCAGATTCCGGCATTCTCGCTGTCGTCAACCGGAATGGACAACTGGGCGATAGGAGGATACACACCGGAATATACTCCACAGGGAAAGATGCTTGCCGACATGGCAATAGAATATCTCTACGGCAAGAAGACAAGAGGGAGCCTCTTCCATATCATACCGTCTACATATACCTTCGACCAGAAAATGCTCGAAGCCTTCAATAAGGAAGATGCCGAACTGCCACAAGACACCGTGGTGCTGAACACAGCGACACACTTCTTCTCGGCAAACAAAAGCATAATATTGCCAACACTCGCTGTATTCGCTTTCCTCGCCATCGCCCTGGTTCTCGCAATATACTATCTCTTGAAGATGAAAAGACTGAGAGACGCTCTCGAAATACAGAGCGAGGAACTGAAAAGAGCGAAGGACATAGCAGAAAGAGCAAACAACGTGAAGACTTCGTTCATCGCCAACATGAGCCACGAGTTACGCACTCCGCTGAACGCCATAGTGGGATTTGCGAATCTTCTTGAAGAGGACGACTACGAGGAGGAGGAGAAGAAGCAGTTCTGCCACGTGATAAAGGAGAACTCGGACATGCTGCTCAACCTGATAAGCGACATCCTCGACATATCGAAAATCGAATCAGGCAAACTGCCTATCAGTCCGGAGGAATGCGACGTGATAGCCCTTAGCCGAACAAGCATACTGTCGGTGAAACACGCCAGCAAACTGGAAGATGTAGAATACATAGAGGATTTCCCCAGCGATGAGAGACTCATGATATACACCGACCCGATACGACTCAAACAGGTGATGATAAACCTGCTGTCGAACGCCAGCAAATACACCAAGAAGGGATTCATAAAACTCACCATACGCCCTGACTACGACACCGACTACATCACGTTCGCCGTGACTGACACTGGCTGCGGAATACCTGAGGACAAAGCGGAAGTGGTGTTCGGACGGTTCGTGAAACTGAACCAATACGTGCAGGGCACCGGTCTGGGACTGCCTCTCTGCAGGGTGCTGACAGAGAGCATGGGCGGCAAGATATGGCTTGACACATCGTACACCAACGGCACACGTATGGTGTTCACACATCCGCTCAACCTGAGCAAAATGAGTCGGGGGGGGGTAAAAATGAGGAAACTGAAAAAAGTGCTGAAGGAGATATAGACGAGTTGACGAGTTAACGAGTGGACAAGTTAACGAGTTGACAGGAAGGCGTCACGAATATCAAGATGAGCGAAGGACAGAGACAACACATTACACAACTGTATCATTTTGCAAAACCAACCAATCAAAACGTATAGTTTTAATATAAAAATGTTACTTTTTTAACCGACACAAATACAAGTAATCCGATTTTTTCATATATTTACGGCGGAAAAGCGATGTCTAACCTTAAAACCACATCATTATGAAGATCGGTATTCCAAAAGAAATCAAGAACAACGAGAACAGAGTCGGCATGACACCTGCCGGAGTAGCAGAACTGATACGCCATGGCCATCAGGTAGTGGTGCAGCACACAGCTGGAGAGAACAGCGGATTCAGCGACGACCAATACGAAAAGGTGGGGGCTGCCATACTGCCCGACATCGAAGCGGTCTATAAGGAGGCGGAGATGATAATAAAGGTGAAGGAGCCTATCGAGGCTGAATACAAACTGATAAAGAAGGACCAGCTGGTATTCACATACTTCCACTTCGCTTGCGACCGCCGGCTCACCGATGCCATGATTGAGAGCGGTGCCGTGTGTCTGGCATACGAGACTGTGGAAACCGACAACCATCAGCTGCCGCTGCTTATCCCTATGAGCGAGGTGGCAGGACGCATGGCTACGCTGAACGGCGCTTACTATCTGCAGAAGACCAAGGGCGGCAAGGGAAAGCTCATCAGCGGTGTGCCGGGAGTAGACCGCACGAAGGTGCTGATACTGGGCGGCGGCACCGTGGGAGAGGCTGCGGCGAGAATGGCATGCGGACTGGGTGCCGACGTATGGATAACGGATATCTCGCTGCCAAGACTGCGCCAGCTCGAAATGGAACTTCCGGTAAACGCACATACACTATACTCCACTGAACATAACATCAGAATGATGCTGCCAGACACCGACATCGTGGTGGGCAGCGTGCTCGTGCCGGGAGACAAGGCCCCACACCTCATAACAAAAGACATGCTGAAGATCATGCAGCCGGGAACGGTGCTCGTTGACGTGGCAATAGACCAGGGCGGATGCTTCGAGACATCCCGGCCAACGACCCACTCAGAGCCTGTATACACCGTGGACGGCATTGTGCACTATGCCGTTGCCAACATTCCGGGAGCGGTGCCAAACACTTCAACAACGGCGCTGACAAACGCTACGCTGAGATATGCCATCGCACTTGCAGACAAGGGCTGGAAAAAGGCATGCAAGGATGACCCGGCATTATACAGGGGACTGAACATCGTGAACGGCAAGGTGACATTCAAGGCTGTGGCAGACGTGTTCGGACTGGAATACGAGCCCGTGGAGCTTTGAAAAAGCATAGAACATATAATGTGACATCATGGGAAAGCAAAGATGCCGCATCGTAGTGATAAGATGTGGCGTCGCGGAAAAAAGCCAGAAGGGAAAGAGATTTCATATCATCACGATATGATTCTCTTTCCCTTCCATTTTTGATATCGGAGTATGACAAGCGAAAAGCCGCCTGACAAATCCGTTCTTCTGAAAAAAGACTGCAAGCAGTTGTAAAATATTACATTGAATGGTCTGATTACCGCTTTGGGTCAAACCAGGAACATTATTATCACCTGGGCAATGATAACCCTGACAAACATGCCGAGAGGATAAACCGAAGTGTAGGCCACTGATGCCCTGTCGCCCTTGATGGTCTCGTTGGCGTAGCTCAATGCCATAGGGTTTGCCATGGCTCCGCAAAGCAGACCGCAGATAGTGCCGAAGTCAAATTTCTTGGTCTTCAGGGCTATCACTCCAATGATGATAAGCGGCAGAACGGTGAGCAGGAATCCCACTCCCACCCACAGCAGTCCTTCAGGACGGATTATCGTGGCGAAGAAATCCTTGCCGGCAGCAAGTCCGAGACAGGCGAGATAGAGCGACAGTCCGAATTTGCGCAGCATGAGCGATGCCGAACGTGTGGTGTAGCTGATGAAATGCGCTCTCGAGCCTAACGCTCCGATAATGATTCCCATAATGATCGGACCTCCGGCAATGCCGAGCTTCACCGGTGTGCTCATGCCTGGGATGGAGAACGGTATCATGCCGACAGCCAGTCCCAGCAGCAGTCCGAAGAAGATGGCACTGAGGTTTGGCTCGTTGAGATCCTGTATGGCGTTGCCGAGGAACGATGCGGCATGGTTGATGTTGTCTGGTGTACCTACTACCGTTACGCGGTCGCCATACTGCAGATGCAGTGAGTCGGTGGCAAGGAGCTTGATGTCGCCACGCATCACGCGGCTGATGTTTACCCCATAGATCTGTCGCATGTGGAGCGAACCGAGGGGCTTGCCGTTCAGCTTCGTGCGTGTCATCACCACCACACGGCTCTCCACCGAGGAGTCGATGGCATTCCAGTCGATATGGTCGCGGTTCCAGTTCTTTTCCACCCTCTTGCCGAAGAGCACCTCCATGGCAGACACCTCGTCGCGCCTTGTCACCACGAGCACGTTGTCGCCAGACTGGACAATAGTGGAGGCATTGGGAACGATGACGTCATCGCCACGCCAGATACGAGACACGATGAAGTGGTTGTGGGTCATCTGCGACACCTTAGCCAGCGTCTTGCCTGCAATGGCAGGGTTTACTACCACGAACTGACCGACAAAGGTCTGGTCTTCATCATTTGCATTGTGAGGCTGCAGGTCGTCGGGAGTGACGAAGAACTTGCGCAGCAGTATCATAGCGAAAATCACTCCCACTACACCGAGGGGATATGTAACGGCGCATCCCAGGGCAGCACCGCTACTCGACAGGTGTGCATTGGACAGAGCCTGCTGGGCAGCTCCCAAGGCTGGGGTGTTGGTGGTGGCTCCACAGAGTATTCCCACCATATCCGGCACGCTGACCGGCAGCACGAGGCACAAAGAGAGTGCCATCACCGTGCCCAGGGCTATAAGCGCCATGCTCCACGCATTGAGCGACACGCCGTCATGGCGCATCATGCCGATAAAGTTGGGACCTACATGAAGACCGAGCGCATATACAAACAGCGACAAGCCGAGCGTCTCGGCAAAATTCAGCATCTCTGGGGATGCCGAGAGATGCAGACTACCTGCCACGATGCCGATGAAGAAGACAAATGCCACACCAAGGGATATTCCTCTGATGTGGATCTTGCCGAGGGCTAGTCCTAATGACACAATAAGGGACAACACGACAATGCTCTGCACGGCAGAGTGTATCGTGAAAAGACTTTCAATCCATTCCATTTTTGCTTTCTTAAAACCTGTTGTTATGTAACAGAAATCTCTCTGGGCTGCAAAGGTAATGGAAATTTTCCGATTTGAGTGTAAAACGGTAATGCTTTTTGAAATAATGGTTTATGGTGACGAGCTGACAAGATGACAAGATGACAAGATGAAGAGGACAAATAAATCCGCTGACCCAAGATACGAGGTGACGAGGACAGAAGAGTTGAGAAGATACGAGGTGGCGTTGCACAAACCTTATAAAACGAAAAAAGGAAGCCTCTTAAAGACTTCCTCTTCTGGGTGGCTGGTGGGGCTCGAACCCACGACATTCAGAACCACAATCTGACGCTCTAACCAACTGAACTACAGCCACCATGTAAAACGCTTAGTGTTTCAAAGCGAGTGCAAAGGTACGTGATTTATTTGAAACTTCCAAATATTTCACGTACTTTTTTGCTTTTTTCTTTATTTTCCCTGTGCTGGAGCTACTGGAGCTGCTGCTGGAGCACCCTGCTGAGCTGCTGGAGCTGCCTTCTGGGCGCCCTGTGCCGGAGCTGCCTTCTGGGCTGCACCGAAGCCTTGCACGTTGTTAGGATTTGTCTGTGGAGCCTCTGTAGCGTTCTCCATCACGCTCTGTGAGCCATCTGCCTGAGGAGCAGTATATGCGCAAACCACGCTGAAAACAACCAATGAGATTGCCAGTCCCCATGTAGCCTTCTCAACGAAGTCTGTGGTCTTGCGTACACCCATGATTGAATTTGATGAAGAGAAGTTTGATGCCAGACCACCTCCCTTAGACTCTTGTATCAGGACGATAGCTATCATCAGCACTGCTGCCAAAACGATAAGAATTAAGAATAATGTGTACATTTTCTTTTGTTATTTGTATTTATTATTTATTATTAATTTCTCCAAGAAGCGAATTTGGTCTGCAAAGTAAACATTTTTTTTTGGATATTTCAAATTTAATCGCTTAATAATTTCCAAAGCCTTTGAATATTGTCCTTGTTTTATGTAAATTCGCGCCAAAGTCTCGGTAAAGACCCCTTCATCGCCATCATTTTCCTCTGTCTTGTCGTATTCTTCGGGTGGACTGTCGGGAGCATCCGTCAGTTCTATCTTCCCTCCCTCGTTGTTGATGAAGTTGTCTATGAGGTCTTGTCCCTTCATGTGGGGATTGGCCTTCTCTGCCTCTTTTTCCGCCTCGCTCTCTGTTTCGAGCAGGTATGACACATAGTCTACTGCAGCGTCTGCCGGAGTGGGCTTGCGTCGTGGCGCCGAGTTGTCCGTCTCGTCGCCATCGTCGGGCAGGGTGTCGAGGAATTGGTCGATGAGCGATATCGTACGGCTCTCGCCTTCCTCTGAATGGTATTTTTTCTGTGTCTTCTCCTCGGCATTGCGCAGCTTGTAGTGGGCAGCCTCAACGAGTTTGAAGACAACACGGCGGTCGGTGAAATACACCGATGCCTTTCTGAGTTCCTCGTCGAACGACTGGCTGTGGAGCACATACAGATTCTGGAGCATGAGCAGCCTCGCCGTCTGGTAATATGGATACAGGGCCACGAGGGAACGCAGGTCGTACAGCGTTTCCTTGTCCATCATCTCCGGGTGTTTTATCAGTTGCCCTAAATCCATATTCTTGTCGTCGGTAGTTTTATCTTGTTAATATATAGGTCTTTGTTATATCTAGCCGGTTTGTCACATCCTACCAGTTTGCCACTGTAGCGTTAAAGATCTGGTCGGTGATGTCTTTCACCATCTGCGTCACACATTCCTCTTGTACGGAGTTGAGCGACTGGCGGCTGTCGTAGGTGGTGGTGGCAGTGAACTGTCTTTCGAAGTCCTCGCTATGGTTGGCGTTGTTTGTGAACCTCACGTTTACCGTCATTGAGAGTTCCACCTGTGCCGACTCTCCCTGTGCCGTAACTGCCTTGTTTCGCTGTGAGTATTGGGTAATCTCTCCCTCCACTTTCAGGTCGCCGTTTCTCTTCACCTGTATGAGTCTTGTGTGGTTGGCATACTGGTCTTTCAGCTGATTGTTGAAGATACTCGCCATCGGTCCCCACACATAGCTTGAGCGTATCGGGAAGTCGGCGATCTGTATCGTCTTGGTCTTGTTGTAGTCGATGCTCGCTCCATTGAACTTATACGACACGCTGCATGCCGTGATCACCATGGCGATGATTGCCACGGCAACGGTCATTACACCTTTATTATATACAGAGAGTCTGCGGCTCTCTTTGTTTCTTGATTTCATTGTCTTCACACTATGGTTATTTGTCGAGTCCATACTGTCTGATTCTTCTATACAGAGTGCGGTCTGAGATTCCCAGTTCCTGCGCCGCCTTCTTCCTGTTTCCGCCGTTCTTTTCGAGGGCTTTCTCCAGCATGTGGCGTCCCACGTTCTCCAGGTTCAGGCTTTCAGGTTCAGAAATCTCCTCTGCCACGGCATCCTGTACGGAGGGTTCGATTGTCTGCCTGCTGTTGACATCACCATGCTGCTGCGGAATAATGGCTGGCACAGTATCGGAACTGCCGAAATGCTCCAGCCGGCGTGGTGCGTCGGAATGTCCTCCGTCCACTTTCTTCTTCAGTTCATCCACCTCTCTTCTGAGGTCGGCCACGGTACCTCTCAGTTCATAGAGGATTTTGTACAGCAGGTCGCGCTCGCTCTCATACGAGTGCTGTTCTCCGCTGCCGCCGTTTCCTCCCATGGCAACGAGCTGCGTCGTCTCCGGGTCTTGCGGGATGTAATGCAGCAGAGTCTCTGCCGTTATCAGCCTTTGCTGCGAGAGCACCGACATCTGTTCCGTGATGTTCTTCAGCTGTCTCACGTTTCCGGGCCACTTGTATTTGAGCATCATAGCCTGAGCCTGTTCGTCGAGCGTTATCTTCGGGAAGTTGTATTTCTCCGCCATCTGCATGGCAAAGAGTCTGAAGAGCAGCAGGATGTCGTTGCCACGGTCGCGCAGCGGCGGCATCTGCACCGGGATGGTGTTCAATCTGTAGTACAGGTCTTCTCTGAAGCGTCCCTGGCTCACCGCCTTGCGCATATTCACATTGGTGGCGGCTACGATGCGCACGTCGGTCTTCATTATCTTCTGACCTCCCACACGGATATACTCTCCCGTTTCGAGCACTCTCAGCAGCCTTGCCTGTGTGGCAAGCGGCAGCTCCCCCACTTCGTCGAGGAATATGGTGCCCTTGTTTGCCACTCCGAAATATCCTTCGCTCTCTCCTATGGCTCCTGTGAAGGAACCTTTCTCATGGCCGAAGAGTTCGCTGTCGATGGTGCCTTCCGGTATGGAACCGCAGTTTATGGCGAAGTATTTCTCCCGTCGTCGTGGCGAGTTGTCATGAATTATCCTCGGTATAATCTCCTTTCCCACGCCGCTCTCTCCGATTATGAGCACAGACAAGTCTGTCGGCGCCACCTGCAAGGCGACGTCGAGCGCACGGTTCAACGCATCGCAGTTTCCCACGACGTTATAACGTTGCTTTATTTTCTGAAGATCTGATGTATTCATATAATTGCGACAAAATTACACAATAAAATCCACTCTTCGGCAGTGTGTTTTGTTTTTTTGTCTTTTTATTACTTTTTTGTTCTTTCCATCTTTATCAGCATCAAGCCGATTGCCGTCCATATCAGCTCCCTTATCCTCACTATCAGCGCCACGAAGATGCCGCTGCTTGCCGCCATGGCGAGTCCCGACGCCGAGAGCATGAATCCTCCCTCACGGCCTCCGAGCTGCAGCGGGATGAAGAAGAGGAGGTTGGCGAAAAGCGACGTGAACGCCAGGATTATGACGCACGACGGATAGCTCACCTCCGGCATTATCACGAGCAACACGAACATTATCTCGAAGCTGGACAGGAAACGGCAAAGCAGTTCGAGAACCACTGCCGAAACGAACGACACGGGATTCTGCTTGTGGAGCGCCGCTATCTGGGTGTCTATCTCCCGGAGTTTGTCGCCCTGCTTCTCCATCAGTCGGCGTGCCCATTTTCCCATCCACGGCATCTTGCTCAGCCATCGTGTGAGCATCATGGCGAGACCTTTCTTGTATCCGCGCATGAAGAACCAGATGCCGAGCATACAGAATGCCGTCGTCAGAGCGAGTATCACGGCGATGGGCATCGTAGGAGACTGCGTGATGAGATATATGCCCACGGAGAGGAGCCAGAACCAAAAGTGGCTGAAGATGTGGGTCATCACATAGAGGATGACCGACGAGGAGGCTCTCTCCGTTCCGATTTTCGGTGCCAGCTCCATGATGCGGTATGCCTCGCCGCCCATCAGTCCGCCGGGTGTGGCGTAGTTGAGGGCGAAGCCGGACACCGTGACCTTATACAGCCACCAGAATGAGAACGGTGTCTTGTCTTTGCCGCTGCCGCCCTGACGAATGATGACATACCACGACAGGGTGTTTATGACATATAGTCCGAGCCAGAGCGCCACGACAGCAAAGAACCAGTATCCTGCTCTCTGCAATCCGCTCCACACCTCTTTGAAGTCGAGCTGCGTCACCATTATGACGAGCACCACGAGTCCGAAGACGAAGAAACCGTTTTGGTATTTCTTGCTCATCTATGGAGTTCTCCTATACTTCTATCACTCTGCCGCAGGAGCCTTTGGTTTCTGCTTCGGCACAGCGAATCTCACTTTCTCGCTGTCGTCTCTTCTCTCATGATACAGTTTCTTGAGAGGATCCTTCAGCGGTTCGTCGTAGTTGATGCGGTTTCTGAATATGTCGATGGCATCGTAGACAGCCTGACGGAAAGACGCCTCATCGGCAACGCCCTTTCCGGCGATTTCATACGCCGTGCCATGGTCTGGCGACGTGCGCACGATAGGCAGTCCGGCAGTGATGTTCACTCCCTCGTCGCCCACGATGGTCTTGAAAGGAGCCAGTCCCTGGTCGTGATACATGGCGAGCACTCCGTCGAATGCCGTGTATGTGCCATGACCGAAGAATCCGTCGGCGGCGAATGGTCCGAAGACGTCAATACCGGCATCTGACAGTTCTTCTATTGCCGGCTTGATTACCGTCTCTTCTTCCGTGCCTATCACTCCGCCGTCACCGGCATGAGGATTCAGCGAGAGTACGGCGATGCGTGGTGCCGACACGTTGAAGTCTCTCTTCAGCGCCTTGTTGAAAATGGTGCATTTCTCCACTATCGCCTCCTTGGTTATCGCCTGTGCGATGTCCTTTATCGGCAGATGGGTGGTGACGAGCGCCACTCTCAGCTGTCTTCCGGCAAGAATCATGAGTGCCTTCTGGCCCTCTCCCACTTTCTCCTCGATATATTCGGTATGTCCGCAGAAATGGAATCCTTCGCCCTGTATGTCGTTCTTGTTTATCGGTGCGGTGACGAGCACGTCGTAGCCTCCGCCTGCAAAACCTTCCATCGCCCTGTCGAGGGCTTTCAGCGCAGCCATTCCAGCTTCTTTGGTCGGCATTCCCATGTCCACCTTCACGTCTTCATCGAAGGCGGTGAGCAGGTTCACCTTTCCGTCTACGGCATCCTCCACCTTATTTATTATAGTGAAGTTTGCCTGTATGCCGAGTGCGTTGCGATGGTATGCCGCCACCTTTGGCGAACCGTATATTATCGGTGTGCAGAGTTCAAGCATCGTCGGTTCGGCGAAGGTCTTGAAAATCACCTCATATCCTATTCCGTTAGTATCGCCGTGTGTTATGGCGACTCTTATCTTTCTATCTTCCATTGCTGTGTATATTCTGTTTTGTAAGTATCTGGTATAGTAGTTTTCTTATTTCTCCTCACCGCTTTCCTGCATGCGCTTGGTGCTGAGCAGTCCGCAGGCTGCCCAGATGTCCTGTCCGCGGCTCGCCCGAATGGTGGTAAACACGCCGTGTTTGGTGAGATAGTCGCGAAACGATGCCATCTTCTCATCACTCGCTCCATGCAGGTCCACATTCGGTATCTGATGGAAGCGGATGAGGTTGACCCGGCATTCCAGTCCTTCCACGAGTTTCACTATCTCTCTGGCGTGCAGCATAGAATCGTTGAGTCCTCCGAACACGATATATTCGAACGAGAGTCTGCGCTGGTGGGTGAAGTCATACTGGTGCATGAGCGCCACCACGTCTTTTATCGACATTCCCTTCTCTGCCGGCATCAGCATGGCGCGCTGTTCGGGTATCGGCGAATGCATGCTTATCGCCACATGGCAGTCGCTCTCGTCGAGGAATCTCTTCAGTTTGTTTTTCACTCCCACGCTGCTCACGGTGATTCTCTTCGGACTCCAAGCGAAGCCATAGTCGGCGGTGAGCACCTGCGTCACTCTCAATACATTATCGAGATTGTCCATCGGCTCTCCCTGCCCCATGAACACCACGTTGGTCAGCTTCTCCCTTTCGGGCAGCGAATATATCTGGTTCAGTATGTCGGCAGCGGTGAGGTTACCCTCGAAACCCTGTTTTCCGGTCTGGCAGAAGAGGCAGTTCATCTTGCATCCCACCTGCGACGACACGCAGAGCGTAGCCCTGTCGCCATCGGGGATATACACCGTCTCGACAAACTTTCCACTTGCCGTGGGGAAAAGGTATTTTATCGTTCCGTCGACAGACTTCTGACAGTCTATCGGATCCATGCCGCCCACCTCATAGCGGGCTTTCAGCTTCTCCCTGTTAGCCTTCGATAAGTTTGTCATCTCGTCGATGTCACGCACTCCTTTCCCATAGAGCCATTTTGCCATCTGTGCTCCGGTGAATGCCGGCATCCCGAGTTCCTTAGCCGCATTTTTCAGCTCGTCGAGCGTCATTGCGACAAGCGGTGTCTTGTTTTCTGCCATTTGTTTTTATCGTGTATTTACGTCTTGTTCTGATTTGCAAACTTACTAATAAATTCTGACATGCACAAGATTTTCACACAAATCCATATCGGTTTACGGCAGAATAGCGCAACACAATAGCGCAACATTCCACTACAGACTACCGGCATCTGCCCTGACTGCCTGTTCCGCGGATGAAGAAAGAAGTGTATCTGACGAACATTGGGGATGTTTAAACGTGTTTTTTAGGTGCATTTTTCGTGCAAAATAGCAAAATATACAGAAAATCCACATCTTTTTGTTTTTTTTTGGGGGGAGACTGTCCGAAAACTATAGCCACGTAGGTTAGATTCGTTACCAGTCGTGTGATTTTGTTTGTTTTGTTATAGTTGTTTAACTCAGAATCGTCTTTATTCTCAAGTATTTTTCGTACCTTTATAGTAAATTAAGACGATAAGATATGGCATACAAGAAAGGTTCTGACAGGCGACAGAGGGTTCTTTTCCCAGACTGCATTGACGAGTATGTGGAGGCTGACGCTCCCGTAAGACTCTTTGATGCATTCGTTGACCGTCTCAAGATGGATGAACTGGGATTTATCCGCAGTACACCCGCTGAGACCGGCACTCCTGGTTACAATCCTCGCGATCTGCTCAAGCTATACATCTACGGTTACTTCTATCAGGTTCGCTCCTCACGCAAGCTTGCCCGTGAGTGCAAGTGTAACGTTGAGGTTATGTGGCTGCTCGGCAAACTGTCTCCAGACTTCCGCACCATCTCTGATTTCCGCAAGGATAACAAGGAGGCTATCACCAAAGTATATAAGGAGTTCAATAAGTTTTGCATGGGACTGAAGCTCTTTTCCAAGTCGTACATCTCCATTGACGGCAGTAAGTTCAAGGCTGTAAATGCCAAGGACAATAATCTTACGTTGAGCAAGCTCGATGACCGAATCAAGCGTCTTGACGAACACATCTCCATCTACATGGAGGAGCTTGACGCTTACGACCATGAAGAAGGACGCAAACTCTCAAAGGATGAGATTCAGCGCAAACTTGATGTATGCAAGGAGCGCAAGGAACGCTACGAGGGCTACCGAAATCAGCTTGAGGAGAGTGGCGAAAGCCAGATTTCTCTTACCGATACCGATTCCCGACTGATGAAAGCCAACGAGGGTTTCTGTGTAGGCTACAACGTGCAGACTGCTGTTGATGCCGAGAGCCACATGATAGCTGGTTTTCAGGTAACCAACAACCCTACTGACCACGGTCAGATAACCAACGTTGCTTCTGAGATAAAGGCTGATTACGATGTGCCAGTTCTTGAAACCACTGCAGACAAAGGCTACGAGTGTCCTGAGGATCATGCTGACGCACTGGCAAATGGTATCATACCTAACGTCATCCAGCGTGATGGTGGATGTACGGAGCAAGTCCAATTTGACTACAACGAAGCAACCATAACCGATGAACAGAAGGCAAGCACAAAGCCGGAAGACCTGAAAGCATGCTTGGAGGCAGGCGTAATACCTGATGTTTACGAAGGAATCCTGACCGATGCACAGACTGCTGAGGTCAAGGAATTCGCTACCGATGTTGTTGACTCCGCAGTACTGAAGATGACTCCCGAGCAGATGCGTGCCAAGGCTCTTGAAGGATACTTTGTAAGGGATGCCGAACGTAATCTTGTCTATTGCCCGCAGGGTGAAATCCTCAGACAGAAGTCAATCAAACGAAACGGCATGATACGCTACTGCAACAAACTGGCATGCAAGAAATGCAAATGCAAGTGTACTGCCCAGAGGTTCAAGGAGGTCGACTTTAATAAGGATACATTGATAAAGGCTACCGAAGCTAAGCGCAAGCAACTCAAGGAAGAGAACAAGGACAAACCGAAACCTCCCAGAACGAAGGTAGTGAAGAAAGTCGTACGCTATGTCCTTCACCTTGACCAGAATAAAATGGACAATCGCAAATGTCTCTCCGAGCATCCTTTCGGAACCATGAAGCGAACTCTTGGACAATACTATTTCTTACTCAAAGGCTTTGCCAAAGTCAGTGCTGAGATGGGCCTCTTCTGCCTATCTTACAACCTTCGTCGTGCCATAAGTCTCAGAGGTGTGCTAGCCCTTGTTGCTGCACTCCGATAAATTTATTTAGGGGAATCATATACCATCAAAAACACGCTCTAAGTATGCTCGTAGCGGCAATTTTTAGCCCTTATGACGAATTGTTTAACATAAACTGATTTTTTAAGATGAAAACTTATATGCCCTTAAATGGGCTCAGGTGGAGTCGCAATAGCGGCTCTGCCAACTGTGATATGCCTCAAAGTGCCGTTTTCGGACGGCCTGGGGGGTGAACATAATTCTTTAAAATAATGTATATTTGCAAAAAACAAGCCCATACATACCATAAAAATAAACGCATCACCAATTTATTAGATATGCCACAAGCAAAACAAGTCATCCTCTCTGACGTAAAAGATCACTCTGGACCACATAACTTGTAGTACCACCTATCGAATACGAAAAGCGATATCACGTTCAACAACAAATAAAATATGGAGGGAACAATTATGAAAAGAATTTTACCGGTAATCTTTATGCTCATTACAAGCATAACCGTCTTCGCACAGGAAGACACAAGGATGCTGAAAGAAGGGAGAAGCTGGAAGGTATTGGAAATGTTTTGTGACCGCCCTAAATACGAAACTTATACAGTTTCGGGGGATACTGTAATAAACGGCAAGACATGGAAGAAGATATTAATAGACTACCAAAAAGACGACCATAAGTCAAGCTACACCACCGCAGCTTATGAGGAAGACGGAAAGCTCTATGGCTTATTGGGCGACAACCCGTTCTTAATGCTTGATTTCAACAAGCAAAAGGGCGATTATCTTTACGAAGGAGTAACTTACGGACCTGTAGTCACCGATGTTGACTACATCACAGTCAACGGAGTAACCCGCAAACGTATCACTTTCTCTGAAAGTGGATCGGACGAATACATATGTTGGGTAGAGGGTATTGGAGCGACGATGGCAATATGGTCTGGCGAAAGTGCGCTCACAAGCCATATGGAATACTTTCTTGAGTGTTACGATGACGGCAAACTGATATTCTCATATTCCGACTTCGGCAGACCCATGTCCGTCGACGGTGTCTCACAAGACGCAACGAAGAGCGGAGAGAAATATTCAATCAACGGAATGAAGCTCCAGAATGAGCCTGAGAAAGGCATATATATCATGAACGGAAAGAAGATCAGGAAATAAGTCTTGCCGTTTTTTTCATAAAACATCGTTCAACCCAAATCGGTCTTGATGACTGGTTTGGGTTGATTGTTTATTGCCTTAACCCGAATCAGTCATCAGGACGTTCGATGTTATATTTGACAACTACTTGCAGCAAAACGGTCATTATGCCGTTACCCCCAAACCCCAAATACAGAAAGCCCACCGCTATAATTGTCAACAAATTCCGCTGAATGTTTTTTTATCCGCAAGTTTTACACTACCTTTGTATAATAATCCTTACAACAATGCTGCTGGAGGTGCTCCACACTTCGCCAAGGCAATGGAAGCATGGCGCAGAAAGGCGCATCACAACGGTCTTGCCCGCCAATGGGAAAGTCTGCTGCAGTAAGAAGGATTTCTACAAACAATAACGAACAAACACCGGAAGCGCAACAAGCAACCGGCAATACAGATTATGAAAATAAGCACACTGATAACGGCAGCGATCGCCCTGGCTGCCACCTGCCCGGCAACGGCACAAGAGACAAAGACCGTGAAA
Source organism: Prevotella pectinovora (assembly GCF_041323955.1). NCBI lineage: Bacteria > Pseudomonadati > Bacteroidota > Bacteroidia > Bacteroidales > Prevotellaceae > Prevotella > Prevotella pectinovora. The sequence continues at coordinate 620,788 of NZ_JBGLIV010000001.1, read as the reverse complement.
CTGAGAATTCTCGAGACGAGCGACGTCCACGGCAGCTTCTTCCCCTACGACTTCATAGAGCGGAGAGACGCCAAGGGATCGCTGGCAAGGGTCAGCTCATACGTGAACAGACTGCGACAGGAGTATGGCGACAACGTGATACTGCTCGACAACGGTGACATCCTGCAAGGTCAGCCCACATGCTACTACTACAACTATGTGGCTACCGACAAGCGCAACATCGTGTCGGACATTCTGAACTATATGCGATACGACGCCGCCACCTTCGGCAACCATGACGTGGAGACCGGGCACAGCGTGTATGACAAATGGATTGGCGAGATGAACGCACCGGTGCTGGGCGCCAATATCATCGACACCGCCACAGGAAAACCATACGTGAAACCATACACCATCATAGAGCGCGACGGAGTGAAAATCGCCGTGATAGGAATGCTGACACCTGCCATACCGAGCTGGCTCGGCGAGAGACTATGGAAGGGGTTGCGCTTCGACGGCATAGAGAAGTCGGCAAAGGAATGGATAGCACGACTGAGAGAGACGGAGCGTCCCGACGTGGTGGTGGGACTGTTCCACAGCGGATGGAACGGCGGAATAGAAAACGCTGACTACACCGAGGACGAGACGGAGAACACGGCGAAAAACGTGGATGGCTTCGACATCCTCTTCTTTGGCCACGATCACCACGCAAGGAAGGCGGTGGTGAAGAATGCGACAGGAAGAGAGGTGTTGTGTCTCGACCCTTCGTGCAACGCCGTGAACATTGCCGACGCTGAAGTGGAGATAACGCTGCGCGACGGCAAGGTGGCAGAGAAGAAGATAACCGGTGAGGTGCGCGACATCTGCAACGAACCCGTTGACTCGGCATATATGACCCACTTCGCCAAGGAAATCGACGAGATAAAGGGATTCATCAATGCCCCCATCGGCGAACTTGCCGACACGATATACACCCGCGACTGCTTCTTCGGCAATTCGGCTTTCACCGACCTCATCCACAACCTGCAGTTGGCGATAACAAATGCCGACGTGTCGTTCAACGCTCCGCTGCAGTTCAACACGAAGCTCAACAAGGGCAAAATCCTGATGAGCGACATGTTCAAGCTATACAAATTCGAGAACAACATCTGTGTGCTGAGAATGACGGGCGAGGAGATAAAGAACTATCTCGAAATGAGCTATGCCCTGTGGACAAACCAGATGAAATCGCCCGACGACCATATCATGCTAATCGACGAGAGGAATACTGGTGACATGCAGAAGTTCGGATTCAAGAACTTCACCTTCAACTTCGACTCCGCCGCCGGAATAGACTATGAGGTGGACGTGACGAAACCGGAGGGCAAGAAGGTGAAGATACTGAGGATGTCTGACGGCAAGCGTTTCAACGCCAAGAAATGGTATCGGGTGGTGATGAACAGCTATCGGGCTAACGGCGGCGGCGAACTGCTGACCAGAGGTGCCGGAATAGCAAAGGAGGAACTGCCGGGACGCACTGAATACGAGAGCAAGCTCGACATGCGCCACTATCTCGCAGAAAAAATAAAGAGCGAGGGAACGATATATGCCAAGCCTAACAAGAACTGGCGTTTCGTGCCGGAGAAATGGACCAAGCCGGCACTCGAACGCGACAGAAAACTGATATTCAAAAGATAAAACAGAAAACTGTTACTCAAAAGACAAAAGAATGGAAAAACTGTTTTTCGTCTTCTGCAAAGGAGACCTGATGCTCGAAAAACTGCCCGACGGCACTTACACCATACCCTACGGCGAGAACGCCCCCACGGAGACGAAACCGTGGACAAACATGATGAACGTGAGTCCGCTGGGCGACACGGCGGTCTGCACATACTCCATCGACCATCCCGTGACCGACAATCCGAGATATGAGATGTGCGGACTGCGCCAGAGCTACTACAAGATAACCAAGGAACTGTATCTCAAGGCCGGAAAATGCGAAGAACTGCTGTATTGGGACCAGAACACCAAGTTCTGCGGCGTATGCGGTTCGCCGATGAAAATGCATACCGACATCAGCAAGCGCTGCACGGAATGCGGCAAGGAGGTGTGGCCCCAGCTCGCCACGGCGATTATCGTGCTGATACACAAGGGCGACGAGGTATTGCTCGTGCATGCCAGAAACTTCAAGTCCAACTTCATGGGACTCGTGGCTGGATTCGTTGAAACGGGAGAGACACTCGAAGAGGCGGTACACCGCGAAGTGAAGGAGGAGACAAACCTCGAAATCACAAACCTGCGCTATTTCAGTTCGCAGCCCTGGCCCTACCCCTGCGGACTGATGGTGGGCTTCAATGCCGACTACGTGAGCGGAGAGATAAAGCTGCAGACCTCGGAACTGGCCCGCGGAGCATGGTTCCGCAAGGACAACCTGCCCACCATCCCCGAAAAGCTGAGCATAGCCCGCAAACTCATCGACGCATGGCTCGAAGGAGAGAAGGACAACGGAATGAAATAAGGAACAACAAACAAAAAAAACAATTTATACACACCATGATAATAAAGACAGACTGTTTTCTGCCATGCGCCGACATCGAGGCCGTGATGCCTACGGTGAACCAGCTGAGAGAATGCAGGGCAGTGAAACACATAAACTTGCTCGTTTCGCAAGACTTCGCCATGCAGAACGCCGCTCCAGAGGGATGTGCGATGATTGTCGTAGACAATATCATGTCGTCGGCAACGATGATAAGCATCGCCGAGAATACTGACAGCGAATACACGATGATATACACCAAGTCCACACCGCTGACCATCGGACTCTATGCTCTGAGAAGGATGATCCGGGTGGCTGCCGAGACCAATGCGGCAATGGTATACAGCGACCACTATTCTGTGGAGAACGGCAACACCGTGGCACACCCCGTGATAGACTATCAGGCGGGCAGCCTGCGCGACGACTTCGACTTCGGAAGCGTGATGCTCTTCAAGAGCAGGCTGATAAAGGAATATGCCGCCACTAACCCTGATGCCGGCTACATGTATGCCGGTTTGTACGACCTGCGCCTGTTCATAAGCAGAAACGGTTCCATCTTCCATCTCAACGAATATCTCTATACAGAAGAGGAGAGCGACACCCGCACAAGCGGCGAGAAGCAGTTCGACTATGTCAACCCGCGCAACCGTGAGGTGCAGGTGGAGATGGAAAAAGCCGTCACGGCGCATCTCAAGGAGGTGGGAGCATTCATCGACACCGCCGGATATGAGACTCCTGACTTCAACGAGCAGCAGTTCGCATGCGAGGCATCGGTGATAATACCGGTCAGAAACCGTGAGAAGACGATTTGCGACGCCGTGGACAGCGCATTGGCACAGAAGACGAAATTCAGATTCAACGTCATCGTGGTAGACAACCACTCCACCGACAACACTACGACTCTTCTGGAAGAATATGCCGCAAAACATGCTGACCCTTCAAAGCCTCAGCTCATACACATCGTGCCTGAGCGTACCGACCTCGGCATCGGTGGATGCTGGAACGTGGCGGTGAACGACAGCAGATGCGGAAAATTCGCCGTGCAACTCGACAGCGACGACCTCTATTCGTCTGAAAACACGCTGCAGACTATCGTAGACGAATTCCACAAGCAGCATGCAGCGATGATCATCGGAAGCTACCGCATGTGTGACTTCAACCTCAACACGCTGCCGCCAGGACTGATAGACCATGCGGAATGGACCGACGACAACGGATGCAACAACGCCCTGCGCATCAACGGACTGGGAGCGCCACGCGCTTTCTTCACACCGCTGCTCCGGCAGTTGCAGTTCCCCAACACGAGCTACGGCGAAGACTATGCCATGGCGCTCGCCTTCTGTCGCCGCTACAGGATTGGCAGGATATTCTCCGAACTGTATCTCTGCCGCCGATGGGGCGGAAACAGCGATGCCGCTCTGAGCATAGAGAAGGTGAATGCCAACAACCTGTATAAAGACAGAATCAGGACAATAGAGCTCTCTGCCAGACAGCAGATAGAGAAGGGAATGATGGACTTCAGCGACGACAGTTCGCTCCACCGCTTCTTCAACAGACAGATGGAGCAGTGGGATCTGGCAAGGGAGAACTTCCGCGACCTTCACAATGTGGAGCAGCGCCAGCTCAACAGCGAAGGCAACAACATCATCGTGCAGTTCAATCCGGCACGCATCGTCTCCACAGGGGCAAGGATAGACAAGAAGAGTCTGGAGAAGCGTCCGTGCTTCCTCTGCCGCAAGAACCGTCCTGAGGAACAGATGTCTAAGACTGTCGACAAGGACTTCGAACTTCTCGTCAACCCCTACCCTATCCTGCCGGCACATTTCACGATTCCCAAGCTCACCCACCAGCCACAGGCAATATACCACAACTACAGCGAGATACACCGTCTGCTCACGCTGTTCCCCAAGCTGATGGTGTTCTACAACGGTCCGAAATGCGGAGCGTCGGCTCCCGACCATTGTCATTTCCAGGCCGGCACGAGCGGACTGCTGCCGCTGCAGACGGGATGGCAACGCTATTGCCGCAACATGACGGAGATATTCACCAACAACGACGGCGAGAGCATTTCCGTGATAAACGAATATCCTTCGCCGGCACTGCTCATCCGCAGCAAGAGTCTGAAGGGTGACGCCGAACTGTTCAAATTCGTTTACAAGGCGCTGCCAATGGCAAAGGACGACTATGAGCCGATGATGAACATCGTGAGCTGGAGAAACGGCGACGAATATCTCTCGGTGGTATTCCCTCGCCGCCGCCACCGTCCGGCATGCTATCCCGACCTGTCGGCTCCTGAGGCCGAGGGTTCGCTGATGATCAGTCCGGGAGCTCTCGACATGGCTGGAATGATAATAACGCCGCGAGAGGCCGACTTCAAGAGCCTCACGGCAGAGAAGGCGATAGAAATACTGCGTGAGGTGAGCCTCAACGACGAGGAGTTTGCCTCTGTGATAAAGAAGATAAAGGAGAATGCCAACAAACCTTCGGCAGCGAGCATAATATGCCCCAAGCGCCGCGAGCCCAACGTTCACGTGGGAATAGTGAGCGGCGAGAGGATTGAGTTCTCGCTCAACGGCGAGTATTCTGCCAAGGGTGAGATAATCACCGGCAGACAGGTGGTGGAATTCTCTGAGGGTGGAATATTGTGGAACGGCAACCAATACCGCGAACTCTGTTTCTCACCGAAGACCGACAAGGCGTCGTTCTCGCTCTTCGACGTGACCATCGGTGTGAACTTCCACTGGGAGCGCAAGGAGACACAGACCTTCCAGGGAGAACTGAACCTCGTGGTGGAGGCCGACAAGATATGCGCCATAAACAGTCTGCCTGTGGAGAAATATCTCGAAAGCGTAATCTCAAGCGAGATGAGCGCCACATCGAGTCTGGAACTGCTCAAGGCTCACGCCGTAATCTCCCGCTCATGGCTGCTCGCACAGATGAAGAAGAGGATGGAAGTGGCTGAGAGCGGCAACAACTTTTTCTCGTTTGTCAAGAAGGACGACATGCTCATCCGCTGGTACGACCGCGAAGACCACACCATATTCGACGTGTGTGCCGACGACCACTGCCAGCGCTATCAGGGAATAACTAAGGAGACGTCGCCTCACGTGGCACAGGCGATAAAGCTGACGAGAGGACAGATTCTCATGAACGGCAACGACATCTGCGACGCCAGGTTCTCGAAATGCTGCGGTGGAGTGAGCGAGGAGTTCCAATACTGCTGGGAGGATGTGTCAAAACCATATCTCATCGCCGTCAGGGATACCGAGGGCGGAATGAAGGACGGCGGCGAAAGCGTGCCCGACCTCACCATCGAGGAGAATGCCGAGAAATGGATAAGGACGAGTCCGGAGAGCTTCTGCAACACCAGCGATGCCAAGGTGCTCTCTGAGGTGCTCAACGACTACGACCAGGAGACTGCAGACTTCTACCGCTGGCACGTCACTCTGACTCAGCAGAAGCTGAAGAGTCTGCTGGATGAGAAACTGAAGATGAACCTCGGCGACATCATCGACCTCAAGGCGGTGGAACGCGGAAAGAGTGGCAGGATAAGCAAACTGCTGATAGTGGGCACCGAACGCTCGTTCACCATCGGCAAGGAACTGGAGATAAGACGCGCCCTGAGCGACTCTCACCTCTATAGCTCGGCATTCGTGGTAGACCGCAAAGACATCGGCAGCGACGGTGTGCCGCAGCGGTTCGAACTCACGGGAGCCGGATGGGGACACGGTGTGGGACTGTGTCAGATAGGTGCTGCCGTGATGGGAGAAAAGGGTTTCGACTACCGTCAGATTCTACTCCACTACTATCGCAACGCCGAGATAAAGGATATTTATTGAAAACAACGAAACAAAAATGAAGACTAAAACATCTCCGTGGGCATGGGTGCCCACCCTATATTTCGCCGAGGGACTGCCAAACGCCATCGTGACGGGTCTCTCCGTGGTGATGTATATGCAAATGGGACTCACCGATACTGAGGTGGGTCTCTTCACCGGATGGCTGGCTCTGCCGTGGGTGATAAAACCGCTGTGGAGCCCGTTCATCGACCTCCTGAAGACCAAGCGCTGGTGGGTGCTCGCCATGCAGATGCTCATCGGCAGCGCATTGGCTGGCATAGCGTTCAGCATACCTACGGCATTCTGGTTTCAGGCCACCATGTGCCTGTTCTTCATCATCGCCTTCTGCAGCGCCACCCACGACGTGGCTGCCGACGGGTTCTACATGATAGAACTCGACAACCACAACCAGGCAAAATACGTGGGGCTCAGAAACACATTCTACAGACTCGCAATAATCTTCGTCAACGGCATTCTCGTGTCGCTCGCCGGAGTGCTGCAGGTGGTGTTCCGCAATCAGATAAAATTCTCGTGGGCTCTGATATTCTATGGGCTCGCCGGACTGTTCCTGGGAATGTGGCTGCTCCACTGCCGCACTATGCCGAAACCTGCAGATGACGCTCATACGCAACGCAGCATGACAGAGGTGGCTAACGAGATAAAGACGATGTTCACCACGTTTTTCAGCAAGTTCAAGGCTTCTGAAACGCTTTGCGTAATGCTCTTCCTGCTGCTATACAGATTTCCGGAGGCCTTGCTCAACACCATGACTAAGACATTCATCCTGCGCCCCAACTCCCAGGGCGGTCTGGGACTCTCGCCACAGGAATACGGACTCGCCAACGGCACGGTGGGACTGATCGGTCTGCTGCTCGGCGGAATCCTCGGCGGATATCTCGTGAGCCGCGACGGTATGAAGAAATGGCTGTGGCCGATGGTGTGTGCCATCACTCTGCCTGATGTGGTGTATATATATCTGAGCTATTCGCTCAACTCCGACCTCTTCGTAGTGTCGTCGTGTCTCTTCGTGGAACAGTTCGGATACGGACTGGGATTCACCGTGCTCACGCTCTACATGCTCTTCTACAGCCAGGGCAAGTTCAAGACCTCCCACTACTCCATCTGCACCGGAATATCATATCTCGGACTGATGCTCCCGGGCATGGTGTCGGGATATATGAAGGATATGCTGGGCTATCGCACGTTCTTCATCATCGTGATGCTCTGCTGCACCATCACGTTCCTCGTAACGGCATTCCTGAAGATAGACCCTGACTTCGGAAAGGAAACGTCTGAAGAGGAATGATAACACATTAAAATGACAACCCATCCTGACCTTCCCAAAGGGAAGGAACTGGTTAGTCCGAAATGAGTTCAGACAATCACATCAGCCCCCTCTCATTCTCCCCCGTAGGGGAGAAGCTGGTTACCATTGTTAATGACAAACTATTGACAATCAAGCAACTACAAGCAACAATCTACAGTTAAAGGTATCTGTCCCTCCCCTTCGGGGGAGGCTAGGTGGGGGCTGTTGTCAATAGCCGGAGTAACTTGTTCCTTCCCTTTGTGAAGGTTAGGATGGGTTTGAGTCTAGGTGGGGCTGATATTCATTTCTATTGTCACAGCCATTGTTGTAATTACAGCATCATATTGTCATAAGTCTTATGAATTCCCATATTACATCATAAGGACTTATTATTGTTGTATCATAAGACTTGTGGTTTATCCTGGTTTTTGTCTATAGGTAATCAGAGAACAAGCAGACAGGAGGTATCCCTGTTTTTTTCAAAAAGCATCTGTTGACACTCCCTTTATCCCAGTCACACGAAACATTTTTTGGACAAAAAAGTATCATAGTCTCATTCTGGAGTCCCCGTCCGCACCTAATCATTTGACCTCCTGCACATTACCCCAATGACACTTTTCTTTCTTGTTTACAAAAAAGTGTCACAGAAGTATCATAGAAGTATCATTCGCATGTATAAAGCTATTATCAACAATTCTTCATACGATACATCGGCAATCCATTGAACCAAGCCCTTGACTATATGCCACGAAAAGAATTCCTCGAATGGCATAGGGATGTATTGTTTGACAAATTGTAATCTGCCCGATATTTCCGAGCCTTTGGTGTAATCAACTACTTGGGGGATTTAGATGGTCTAACGCCCGTTTTGATGTTATATTCCGGTTGTATTCATGGTCTGATATATAGACTTGTGATGTCTAAGACATAGACCCTGATTTTCCCCCACAGCGTGGGGAACAGAACCCCCTAATGTGGGGTTTCATTCCCCACGCTGTGGGGGAAAATCAGGACGGGCGAAAGGGATTGGGATTTAGCCGGATTTGCAAGTGCTTGTGCAACGGCTTATCTTCTGGTTTCAGCCCCCTCTCGTTCTCCCCCGTAGGGGAGATGTAGGTTACTCTGACTATTGATAACCGTCTGATAATCAGACACAAGAGTATCTATCCCTCCCCTTCGGGGGAGGCTAGGTGGGGGCTGTCGTCGATAGCCGGAGTAATCTGTTCCTTCCCTCTGGGAAGGTTAGGATGGGTTTGAGACCAGGTGGGGGCTGAAGTCGGCAGGAAAATCATCCACCTTGGGTTTATCCAGGTTCTTGTCTAAATCTGCGGGCCAAAAACAACGAAAAGCGGTTGAACAACGACATGGAAGTCGCCATTCAACCGCTCCGGTTACACCCTCTCATGCGAGCGGGTATACAAATAAACTGATTCTCTCTAATACTTTCTAAAATTCAAATACTTCAGAAAATTTACTTGTAGAGCTTCATGCCGATGTTCATTCCAACACTTGCCAATACTGCAAAAGCTACTACACATGCTGTTACTAACATAAATGTCAACATAATCAATTTCCTTTCTCTTTTTAGTTATCGTTAAACAATCTTCTTACCTGCTGCTCTTATTGCAGCTTTTATCTTTATCTTTTCAGTTGCAAAGTTAATGCCTTTTGTGTTCGCACACAACAAATAGAGGGGATATAGTCGTTTCATACGCTTTTTATTGATATCAATCAAAGAAAGCATATATTTGCTGTTAGTAAATTGACATAAAATAAGCGGAAATATATACAAATATATGACAAACGCATGACACTATGTACATAATATTTACAAAAACAATGCCTTTTTGTCAGATTTTATTATCCTGCTGTCAGACAAATCCTGCAGCATCCGGAGCTTCTCTTCTGAGAGTTTGTCCAGCTTGGCCAGTTTCTTGTTGTATTTCCACCAGTTGAGCAGTCCCCGGTTCTCCACCTTCTTCTTGTCGGGCAGCTGATGATGCTGCTCCACATAGTCCTTTAGCTGCTGATACTTGGCCAGCCATTTGGTTTCATTCACTGTTGCCATACACCTTATATTATATATTCCGCAAGTTTTCAACTTGCTCTGCTAGTTGACAAGCAGGCAAGATACAAGTAAACAAGGAGACCGCAAAAGTACAACAATAAACTAACACTTCAAAAAAGAGAAAACACTTATAGGGATTTTCCCTCCCACTTTAGGGAAAAACCCTTTGGCAGCACCGGGAATTGTTGTTTCTTTGCACCAGAGAAAAGAACATTACGAACATAAAACACAATGATCATGAAAAGGTTTATATTATCAATGGCATTGCTTCTCACCGTGGCACTATCCACAATGGCGATGAGCTACGAGCAGGCAAGGGACAGAGCACTCTTCCTGACCGACAAGATGGCTTACGAGCTGAACCTGAACGATGAGCAGTATGAGGCAGCATACGAGGTGAACCTCGACTATCTGATGAGCATAAGCACCTATGATGACCTCTACGGCACATACTGGACGAGAAGAAACATGGATCTCAGCTATATCCTCTTCGACTGGCAGTATAACGCCTTCTGCTCAGCGGCATATTTCTACCGTCCGCTTATATGGACCAACGGCGTGTGGCGATTCAGCATCTATGTACGCTACCCGAACCGCACATATTTCTATTTCGGCAGACCAGCATTCTATGCCACATACTACGGCGGACACAGCTGGCACAGAAACGGCGGACGCAGCTGGTATCACGGACGCACCTTCGGACCTCGCCCAGGAGAGAGCCGCTTTGGAATGAGAGACAGATATGACCGTGGCGATTTCCGCGGACAAAGAGGCCATGACCGCAGACATGACAACGGACGCTATGACCGAAACAACAGACGCAACGACAACAACAGCGGACGCTACGACCGAAACAACAGACGCGACGACAACAACAGCGGACGCTATGACCGCGGCAACAACAGACGCGACAACAACAGCGGCTACAGAGGCACTACACCGAGGAGAGGCACCGGCAACGGCACAACGAATCTGAGCAGCTCTCGCACGACAGTGAGCCAAGAGATAGGCAGATCATCAAGGGGCAACAGCTTCAACAACAGCCCGACGAGAATATATCGTCCGGCAGGCGGTTCTTCCCGCCCAGCCAACACCTTCACACCGAGTCGCAGCAGTTCGTCGAACAACAGGTCTGTCGGCAGCGGCAACAGTTCATCAAGAGGCGGCGGACGTTCCGGTGGCGGTGGAAGATTCGGAAGATAAAAGGATAAAAGAAAGAAGACTTATATCATATATACAACACAAGGCTGACTGGAAAGAAGGATTAAACATACTATATTAAAGAAACGATAGGTAAAAGGATTTTGAAGCATAAAAGACATCAGGATATATTAAGGTAATGCAGACCTAAGAAAGGAGTGAGGAATCTGATTCTTCGCTCCTTTTGCTTTATTCTTATAATCCCTGACAGAAGGACATAAAAATAGGAGGAAAAATATTTCATCTTCCTCCTACCCTATTGCAAGCCCACCATTACGGGCTGCATATTCACGAAACTCTCAAAGAGATAATTACTTGTTCAAGAGATATCTCTCTGCCTCAAGCGCAGCCTTGCAACCGCTTGCTGCAGCCGTGATGGCCTGACGGTATACTGGGTCGGCAACGTCGCCGGCAACGAACACTCCAGGAATCTTGGTGCGTGGTGTGCCGTCGATGGTCTTGATATAACCCACCTCGTCGGTCTCGAGCCACTCCTTGAATACGTCAGAGTTTGGCTTATGGCCGATAGCGAGGAAGAAACCGTCAATCTGGATGTCAACCTTCTCCTCGTCTGCCTCGCCGCGACGCTTCACGAGATGTGCGCCTTCTACACCGTTCTCACCATAGAGTCCGATGGTGTTGTGCTCAAAGAGCACCTCGATGTTCTCAGCGTTCATCACTCTCTCCTGCATCACCTTAGAGGCTCTGAGGAATGGCTTGCGCACGATGAGATATACCTTCTTTGCCAGACCGGCGAGATAGAGGGCATCCTCACAGGCTGTGTCGCCACCGCCCACAACGGCAACGGTCTTCTTGCGATAGAAGAATCCGTCGCATGTGGCACATGCTGACACTCCCATACCGTTGTATTTCTTCTCGTCGTCAAGTCCGAGATACTTTGCAGACGCTCCAGTGGCGATGATCACGGTGTCCGCCTCAATCTCAACGCCCTCTTCGGTTGTCACCTTGTAGGGAGCCTTGCTGAAGTCCACCTTAGTGATGATGCCGTCGCGGATGTCAGCGCCGAAGCGTTCTGCCTGCTCGCGGATGTCGTTCATCATCTGTCCGCCAAGCACTCCTTGAGGATAACCGGGGAAGTTCTCCACCATAGTGGTCTGTGTGAGCTGGCCACCGGTGAGCAGACCGCAATATTCAACTGGCTTCAAGTTTGCTCTTGAAGCATAAATAGCAGCAGTGTATCCTGCAGGACCACTACCGATAATCAAGCATTTTACGTGTTCCATATTATAATTTAGTATTTAAAGTCGTTATTCTGTTTTACAACAATTCTTCTATCTTCTTCTCGACGTTCTCCATATTCTCTGTAGGTTCGAAGCGCTCTACCACCATTCCGTATTTGTTTACAAGGAATTTGGTGAAGTTCCACTTGATGTCTGCCTTTGACTTGTAGTCGGGATCGGCCTGTGAGAGCATCTCGTCGAGAACCTTTGTCAACGGATGACTTTCGTCCCATCCGGCGAAGCCCTTCTGCGAAGTGAGGAATTTATATAGAGGATCGGCATCAGGACCGTTCACCTTCACCTTCTTGAAGCGTGGGAACTCTGTGCCGAAATTCAATTTGCAGAACTCATGGATAGACTCATCGGTTCCTGGCGCCTGCTGTCCGAACTGGTTGCAGGGGAAGTCGAGGATTTCAAAACCCTGGCTGTGATATTTCTCGTAGAGCTTCTCCAACTCTTCATACTGTGGAGTGAATCCGCATTTAGTGGCTGTGTTGACAATCAGTAATACCTCGTTGGCATACTCCTTGAGAGCTACCATCTTTCCTTTTCTGTCCTTAACCGAAAAGTCAAATACTGTATTCATTTCTATTCTTGTTTTTTGTTTTAAAATATATTTCCGATTTAATAACCTGTTCTTTTGTCAGAATGACGCCTTCTGCCACGGAGCCATCTGCGCCAAGGATATACCCTGCGCATTACAGGTTGAGGAATCCATACCCCTACAGGCTGACAATCCTCTTACCACAGATTGATAATCCACGATTACAGACTTATAATATCTCCTTTGCAGAGGCTTCAGAAGAAGCATTCTCGCCAATCTATTTGCAAAAATAGGCATTTCTGATGAAAAGGCACCAAATAAATGCGGAATATTTGCGATTTTTTATAAACCGAAGTCCATTGTCGCTGCCACTTTCTCTACCTGCGCCTCAGTCTTGTCCGGCAGATTGCAGAAGAAGTCTATCTTGTTGCCAAGTTTGTTCTGCAGTTCGGAGATGGAAACGACATATCCCTTCAGCGCATCGTCGCCATGATATACGTTGGTGTGCTCAAACCAGAAAGCGAGGCCGGAATACACGTTGAGTTTGGCACGCTTCCACACCACGGCAGCATAGAAATACTTCGGAACTATCATCTTGCCGCCGATACGCTGCAGGATATGGTTCTCGCTGTCTATCGTACCGCCCTTGCAGACGAAGAGGGAGTCGCCGGAGGAGAACTTTGTTCCTGACACGAAGTTATACAGGAACTGCTCCATGTTTATCCACAGACCCTTGTACTTATAGTTCTTGTCGCTTCCGTTGAACACCTTGTACTGCGGCTGCATATTGGTGAGATAGAACGTCTGCTTGTTTATGGCGAGGCTGTACAGACGGTCGTTCGACGGACAGAGATGTCCATGGTCGAATCCTGATCCGTATATCAAATCCTGTCCGTTGCTCTTAGTGTGATAATCGTCATTTGTCAGGTTTACAACGTCGAAAGGATACTGCATCTCGCCTTCGGCGGCATACCATCGCTGCACATTCTTCTTTATGTTCTGCTTGGTCATCACATAGCATGTCCAGCGGTTTGACTTCAGAGTGCGGTCCCACTCCACACAGTAGTTCACTCCGTCTTTGTCGAACGTATTGTCGCTCACCCTATAGGCTATGAACTGGCTGTTGCCTCCCTGCAGATGCGGCACTTCGGTTCTTGTCGCGGCAGCATCGGTATAGTCGGTGTTTCTGTTTACGTTGGGTTCTTTTGCCGGTGAAGAACCGCCACCATCATTGTCACTGCCGCATGCCGTGAAGAAAAGGGCAACTGCCGCAGCATACATAGCACGAATAAGAAATCTGTTCTTCATAATGAATTTCATAATGATTTGAATTGTCTTAGTTTGCTTTTCCTCTGGCTGACTGTCGGCAGCAAGAGGATTATTCCCCAAAATGGGTTTAACCCATCTCATAAAACAGCGTAACGCCCGTTTCGGGGGCAAGACAGATTGGGATACAAACAAAAAGTGTGTTCATGCGCATATGCAACTACGCTTGAACACACTTTAATATCTTCCTGAATAATTATATATCTTAGTATATATTATTTACGGGCTTTTCCATAGCGGCTCATGAACTTGTCCACACGACCTGCGGAGTCAACGAGCTTGCTCTTACCAGTATAGAACGGGTGAGAAGTGCTTGAAATTTCGACCTTTACCACTGGGTAAGTCTCTCCTTCAAATTCTACTGTATCGTTAGTCTTGCATGTAGAACGTGTAAGGAACATATCGCCGTTGGACATATCCTTGAATACGACGGGGCGATAGTTTTCTGGATGGATACCTTTTTTCATTTTAATCTAAAATTGTTTGTTTATTTGTTTATTATTTTCGATGCTTTTCAGCATTTGGCTGCAAAGGTAAGGCTTTTTTGTGGAATGGACAAGAAATTTTGGAAAAATGTTGAACCAGCAGGCTAAATGAGGGGGCTACGCCTTTTTTAAGACAAATAGGACGTTTTAGGACTTATAGGACAGATAGGACAGATAGGACAGATAGGACAAATAGGACAAATACAGCCTTGCTATTAATCCTATAAGTCCTATTTGTCCTATCTCTCCTATTTCTCCTATAATTTCCCTCACTTTCTCACTTCTTCCATCCATTCTGTTGCCGATAAGCAATTCTGCCCCTCGTCATTTCCTCCCTGATTCCACCGTTTTTCAGGAAATCCGCCTTTTGCCTCTCTATCAACAGTCTGAGGAGAGTGTCTGCTTGATGAATCAGTATTATTGCAATATTTGCGATGGTTTCAGCCGAACGGCTCGGAATCTGTTTCATATAAAATTCCGTATCGTTATGTCTTTTACAAATATCCCTCGTCTTTACAGTTCTTACATCTGATATTTCCCACTGTACCAGTCCGTTTTGCCTGAGATAGTCCTCATAATCCAGCAATAGTTCTTGCAGACTTGCTTTCGCCACATTGGTCAGTTTCAGCTCCGTTTCTCGTGAGGTGGTTGCCGCCGCACTGCCCTCGGCAATATTCTGTCTGCCGCTGCGCGCAGCCTGTATCATCTGGTCTACGGTACGGTCAGTCCTGTCCAAGAATTTGTGTGCGAAATAATATGTGATGTCATATATGCAAGTTGCCTTCTGAAATGCTATCAAATCACGATAGCCTCCTTTCTGTGGAATAAACTCCTTGTCGTTTTCCATTTTAAGTATTTTGTAGATTTAGGAGAACTTAGAAAAATCCCATCATCTGGAGGGATGATGGGATTCTGAATATATAAGGTCAATGTTTTATTTAATGATAACGGTAGAGCCCATTGTCAAAGTGTAATCGTCAATCAATACATCTCCGCCTGGCTTTTTGGCATTCATTACAAGAACACTGTAAGTACCTTCTGTTTCGATTGTGAATGTATATGTGACTTTCACCCATTTCGTGGCTGTTATGTCGTTTACATAGTCACCATATTTATAATCGCTTCCGGTTGGGTTTGCTCCATCTTTCACCGGAACATATCCAGGACGAACAGAGGCACCTGTAGATGTTGCAGCTTTTGCATAGAACGTAACAGTATATTCACCTGGCTTCAGAGTTATCTCCTTGTAACCAAGGCGCTTGTTGGCAGAACTTGATCCACCAACCTTTACAGAATACTTTCCGCTGTGAGCATCTGTACTCTGGCTGAGTGTTGCATTTCCTGCAGAAGAAGCAGTCTTCCAGTTATTTGGCAAACCGTTTGTCCAGTTCTCAAAGTCGCCATTCGAAGCGCTCGCATCACCGGTAGTGCCGCCTTCAGAACCGCTGCCGCCGTTGCTCTTGAGCGAAACGAGATAAGCCTTGCCCTGAACGGTCTCTGGGGTGTTGCCCATATAGTTGACAACCTTGCCGCATACTACCACTTCGTCACCAACATTGAGAGTTGCGCCTGAGGTGTATTTCTCATTGTTCAGATAAAGAGCACGGAACACATAGAACTGATTGTCTGCCTTGCCATCGTCGGAGATGTAGAATGTGGCATTGCCAAACTGGGTGCCATACTGCTCCTTGACTGAAACCACCTTTCCCTTGATATATACGTCCTTGTCTGACTCCACGCCGGCAGCGAGAGACGATGCATACTGGTTTGCAGCCACGCTGTTGAATGGGTTTGCCTTTGTACCGTCGCCGGTTGGCTGACCTGCTGCCGGCTGGTCTGAACCGCCGCCACCATTGCCATTGATTGAAACGATATAGTTTCCGGTAGTGAATTCCTTTGTTCCGTAGTAGTTCACAAGCTTACCGCATATCACTACCTCATCGCCTGGCTTGAGAGCGTCCTCGCCAGAGAACTTGGTTCGGTTTGGCCCTGCATATCCGTTGAAAACGAGGAACTGGTTTGTTGCTGTACCGTCGTCGGAGATGTAGTATTTGAGACTGCCGTAGCTCGGGTCGAAACTGCCAGACTGTACTGACACTACCTTACCCTTTACATAGACGTCCTTGTCCTCGGCGCCACCATTGTCAATATACTTGATGGCAGCAGCCACGTTGTACGGATCTGCCTGTGTACCGGTACCTGCCGGCTCCATTTCCGGACTTGAAGGTTCATCAGGTGTTACGTCCGGCATTTCATACGGTGCAGGAACGTCTTCACAGCTTGTCAGCGATGCGAATGAGAATGTCAGGGCAGCCATCGCCATTACTGAATATAATATCTTTTTCATTGTATTTCTTTTTTATAGTTTTGTTACATTTTATTGAATTCTCAGCCTTGCTTATTTCACCTCCTCGATGTCGCTGTCTGAACGAAGGAGAATCTGCCAGGTGTAGCCATATTTTGAAGGATTTGTGGCGTATACGGTGAAGATACCGGTGAGGTTCACCTTTCCCGTAGGCATCGCCTTGGCAGCGAAGTCGGCGTATGTGCTGCTGCGCACTACCATCAGACTCTGTGCCTTGCCGTTGATTTTCACCGTGCGGCTCACTCCGTTTCCGGCGTCCTTGTCAGCCTCCGGCGCCCATGCCAGTTTGCCGTCAGCGCCATCCATCTCCACGTTTTCCAGTGTCATCAGCTTTCCACGATGAGATTTCACGTAGTCAATATACTTTTTCTCTAATTGCTCAAATTCTTTAAATGGGACATTATTCTCATCCTTATACACTTTATAATTCTTACTCAAATAATTTAAGAGCAATTCAGTATCAAACTTCTCCGGCACCACCTTTGAAGCGTCTGCCGCACCGAGAATCTTGAAGTGCTCGTTCCACACGTTGATGTTCATACGGCTTGGGAATGTCCTGCCGCTGGTATTCGTATATGGCACACCAATCTGCACGTTGTTGCCATAGATGCCGATATAGAGTCCCTTGAGGTTTACGAGGATTTCCTGTCCTACAGGCAGGAATCCGAAGAGTCCGCCCTTCTGTATGCAGATGAGGAGTCCCTCTCCGCTCTCGTCCTGCACGGCAATCTGGTTGTAGATGTTTCCCTGAATGTCGTTTCCGGTCACACGCACCTTCAACTGCCAGTCTTCCGTGATGCGCACGGTGTCGTTTGCCTGTGATGAGGGGATGAGGTCTACTGTCTTTGCCTTCAGTTCTTTTATGGATATCATCTTGGCATCGTCCTCTACGATGTCGTTGTTGCCATATGGAGCCACCTCGCCGGTCGGGTCGTTCCAGTCGTCGTCCATGCAAGAAGTGGCAAGTCCGCCGAGGAGCATTGCCGCAACGAGGAATTTTATATATTTCGTCTTTTTCATTGTCATGAGAGTTTTTTAGAATTTATACGCGATATTGAGGAGTCCGTTGGTGCCATAGGCATAGAACTTCATTGGATTCTTAGAGAACTTGTATGCACGTGTCGTTGCCGTTCCGTCGGCCTTCGGTGTGCTGTAGTCGCTTCTGCTCTGTTCGTATCCTCCGGTCACGATGTTGGTATTGTTCAGGATGTTCGTCACGGTGAGGTTGATTGAGAGCGATCCGCGCTTCAGGTATATGCTTCTTCCGATAGAACCGTCTATCATGAATCCGCCGTGTCCCTTAGCCTGTGAGAGTTCGCTGCGCACCGGCTGGTTGTTTAGGATGTCGCCACGCACTTTGCATGCTGACTCATATCTGTAGTTAGGAGAGTATGAGAGATAGATGCGGTCGTAGTAGTTGGCATTGAGGTCGATGAACCATCCGCCGCTGTGATAGCTGAGTCCGAGGCTTGCTGCCGTGAGCGGTGTGCCGTTGTCGCGCATACCTTTATTATATATATGGTCTTCAACGAGTCCGTCTGCCACATCACCATATACCACGGCATTCTGCGAGCGCATATACTCGAGATAGGCGTCGTTGAGAATCTTGGCGTCGCTTATCTGTCCGACGAGTTTTACGTCGAAGGCGCTTGTAACACGGAATTTCAATCCTGCCTCAACGCCATAGTATGCCTTCTTCATGTTTGTGAGCGACACGTATGTGAATGAGTTCACGTCGTCCATATAGAAGTTCTGCCAGTCGCTCACGTTGGTGAGGTAGCTGTAGTATGCGTTGATGTTGGCGTGCAGCCAAGAGGTCTGGAACTGGTATCCGATTTCTGAACTGAATACGCGCTCGTTCTTGAGGTTGCGCACGAAGTCGTTGTTTATCTCCGGTGATATGAAGGCCGCCTTTGCCTGCGGAGCACGGTGCTCATATCCGAGTCCGAGGGTAAAGGTGTTGCCACGGCCCAGATTAACGTTGGCTCCGAATTTCATTCCGCCGTCAATGAACTGTGCCGTGTGGCTCTTGCCGTAAGAGTTGTCCTTGGCGAGACCGTTGCGCATCTTTCCGTCACGCTGCATGGATGTATATCCCAGTTTACCGGCGATTACATAGTGCAGGTTGCCGAAGTTCTCCGAGTAGCTTGTCCACAGTTTGCCGTTGTTCACGAGCAGGTTATAGTTGTAACCGAACTTGTCGTCTTTTCCCACGAGGCCGTTGCGGTTGTTGAGGTCATACTGCACCTCGTCGGCATCTGGCGAATAGGTGCCGATGGCATAGGTGTTCACGTTGTGGAATGTCGTTGCTCCGAGCATATCCTCCATCGTCTGGTAGTGCATGCCCTTGTTGGTAGCTCCCACAATGCCGATGTTCCATGCCTTGTCTTTGTCTATCTGCTTGTTGAAAGTTGAAGCCAATGCGATTGTCAGCGCATCATTGTGCTTTGCCTGCAGATAATACATGGCATCCTGTCCCTGTGCCGATGCCTGTTTGTTGGCATAATACAGCTGGTCCCAGTTTATCTGGCGGTTTGCCTTAGGTCCGCTCCAGAAATCGTATGCCGACTGCCAGTTGGCGAGCGCATCGCTGTTCCGGTATGAGGTATTGGTGTCGTCCCAGATATCGAAATAGCTGCTCGGCATATTCTTCCAGTAGTTTGGATGAGGGTTGTCGGCGTTGTTGTAGTTCAGCTTCGTGCTCTTATACATGCTGTACTTGCCCATGAGCGAAGTCGTCAGCTTGTCGTTGTCGGAGATTTTCCAGTCCCATGTGAGCAGAGCTGTCGGCGCAAAGTCGTTGACTACTCGTGAGTTGCGCTTTTTGCCGTTCTGGTATCCCCAGTATGGGTTGTAGTATCTGTCGTTTGCCATCCAGTACATCTCGTCAGTACCGGCTCCCTGAGAGGCGCGCTCCGTAGGGTTGCCCCATGTGGTGAGCGAGAGAGAGTGGCTTCCGTCACCGAACACCTTCTGCACTCCGAGGAAGTAAGAGAGGGAGTTATAGAACGTCCCCTCCACGTATCCTTCGTTCGCCCAGCGGTATGTGAGGTTTCCTGAGAATGCCCAACCACGGTTGCTGAGTCCGGTATTGAAGGTGTACATGCCTCGCAACGTATAACTGCGATTGGCTCCGGAGAGCGTTATCCTGTGGCCTGCCGGCATGCTTGCCGGACGGAAGTTATAGTTGTTTGAACCTGCCATCCCCGTCATGGCAAAATTGTTGGTTTCAAACGGAAGGGCGAACTCCTGGTTCTTTGTCTGCTGGTTGAGTCCGCCAACGAGGGAATAGCGGAACTGCCCCGTCTCCATGTCGTTCATCGGCAGTCCGTTGATATAAACATCGTTATACTTCTGGTCGAACGCACGATAACGGAAACGCACCGGCGAGAAGAGGAATCCAACCTCACTCGCATACATGTTGGAGTTGGAATTGACGATGGTAACGTTCTGCGACATATCATCGTCTTCTCCGAGCTGTGCCTCCGTAAACGTGAAAGCCGACTCACTGAGAGCGGCGCCACGCTGTCCTATGGAGTCAGTACCTACTGTCTGGGCCTGGGCCATAGAAGCGGAGCACAATGCCATCACGGCTAATTTCAGATTCTTCTGCTTCATAAATAAGTGTTATGTTTGTATGCCACAAAGTTAACGCTTTTTTGACTAAGCGACAAACATTACAAGATAAAAATACGGGATGTTACAAACATTTAATATCGCAATGCCAAAATAATGGAAAATAATTCATACCTTTGTCTTTGATTACAAAGACGTGGATAATTGTCAGACAGGCAGTATAGAAAAACAAAATATTTATAACAATATGAAAATGAAAAGAATCAGTTTCTTGCCGATATTAGTGCTGTGCATGGTGTCTATCGGCGCAATGTCGCAAAATGAGAAAAAGTATTTGTGCTACGGAGTGGGATTCTACAACCAGGAGAATCTCTTCGATACTTGCCACGACGAAGGCAAAAGAGACTACGACTTCCTTCCTACGGGGTCTTACCGCTGGAACGGGCTGAAATATTCTCACAAGCTGAAGAACATGGCGAGGGCTCTTGCCGACATGGGCACCGACGTGCTGCCTAAGAACGTGGGATGCGCCGTGATTGGACTGAGCGAGGTGGAGAACAGCAAGGCGCTCGACGACCTCACGGCACAGGAACCGCTGAAGGCACGTGGCTATAAATACGTACATATAGAGGGTCCGGACCGCCGTGGCATCGACTGTGCGCTGCTCTACAATCCGCAGCTCTTCAAGGTTTGGAGCACGAAGCTCGTGCCATACGTGCAGGAACTGGAGAAGGACAGTGCGTTTCTGACCCGCGGATTCCTGACCGTGAGCGGAGAGATGGCCGGCGAGCATGTGGCATTCGTGGTGTGTCACTGGCCGAGCCGGGCGGCTAAACCTTTCTATCGTGAATCGGGCGGCCGCCAGGTGAGAGCGCTGAAGGACTCGCTGCTCAGAGAAGACCCAAAGGTGAAGGTATTCGTGATGGGCGACATGAACGACGACCCCACAAACGCCAGCATGACGGAGGCTCTGGGATGCAAACCAGACATCGACGAGGTGGGCAAAGGCGAGATGTATAACCCATGGTACAACATACTGGTGAAAGAGGGATTGGGAACATTGACCTATGGAGGTTCGTGGAACCTCTTCGACCAGATTGTAATGACTCCTAACCTGCTGAACAAAAAGGGAGCAAAGGATTTCTCTACACTGAAATTCTTCAAGAACCAGATTTTCCGCCGCGACTACCTGTTCCAGACCGAAGGGAAATACAAGGGTGCTCCAAAGCGTACTCATGCCGGCGGCGTATGGCTCGACGGATACAGCGACCACCTGCCGGTAGTCGTGTATCTGGTAAAAGAGCAGAAATAGGGATATGGAATAGATCTTAATTTGAGGGAACCAAGGCAAAATGGGTAATACCGAGGTTCAAGACTATATCACAGTAAGTCTTTATGAAATCAAACGAAAAAACTGAAAGCAAAACAAGTCTGCCCACTACCATGGGGAAGAACGGAGGGACTGGCGGATTGGCGGGTGCCGACACCGGGGCATCATCCGCCAACATTCCTGTAGAATGCCATCCACTCGAGCCTTTCCTGCCCAAGAATGCCTGGCTGCTGATGCTTGGAAGTTTTCCGCCATCAAAACAGCGATGGAGCATGGATTTCTTCTATCCTAACTTCATAAACGACATGTGGAGAATCTTTGGGCTACTGTTTTTCGACGACAAAGACCATTTCGTGGACACGGAGAGGAAGAGGTTCAGAAAAGAGCAGATAGTGGAATTCCTCACCAAAGAGGGCGTGGCGCTATACGACACGGCGTGTGCCGTGAGACGCACGAAGAACACGGCTTCTGACAAGGATCTGGAGATTGTGACACCAACTGATCTCGACTCGCTTCTGGAAAGACTCCCCCACTGCACCACGGTGGTGACGACAGGAGAGAAGGCCACTACGGTATTCGCCACGCATTTCGGCTGCCCCGTCCCTAAAGTTGGCACATCGGTAGAGTTTCTGAACAACGGCAAGAGGATGACTCTCTTCCGCATGCCAAGCAGTTCGAGAGCCTACCCCATGAAACTGGAGAAGAAAGCGGAACAATACCGCAAGGTCCTGATAAGAAAATAGCAAACATCAAAACAGAATATATGACAATAATCGGCATAGCTGGTGGTACGGGCTCTGGCAAGACCACCGTGGTAAAGAAAATCGTGGAAGCTCTGCCTCCACACTATGTTGCGGTGGTACCGCTTGACTCATATTACAACGATACGACGGAGATGACGGAGGAGGAACGACATGCCATAAACTTCGACCATCCCGACGCCTTTGACTGGAAACTGCTCATCAAGCAGGTGAACGAACTGCGCAAGGGAAACGCCATCGAACAGCCCACATACTCGTATATCAAATGCAACCGTCTGCCGGAGACCATCCATGTGGAACCAAAGCCTGTGATAATCATCGAGGGCATCATGACGCTGCTAAACAAGAAGCTGAGAGACATGATGGACCTGAAGATATTCGTTGACGCCGACTCCGACGAGCGACTGATACGCAACATACAAAGGGACATCGTGGAGCGTGGACGCGACGTGAAGATGGTGGTAGACCGTTATCTCGAAGTGCTTAAACCTATGCACGAACAGTTCATCGAACCCACAAAGAGGTATGCCGACGTAATAATCCCTCAGGGCGGAGAGAACGTGAAGGGTATCGACATGGTGTGCAAATTCATCGAAAGACTGATGCAACAATAGACACAAACATCAAAACATTTATGAATCAGAAGAAGGTATTTCTACTTGCCTTGATTTCCGCAGCGACACTAAACGCTACGGCTCAAGACAACGGCAATTACGACGACGAAACCACCACGCTACAGAAGAAAGGGGAATTTGAATATTCGGCTGAGGCCCAGGGAAGCTTCTCACACGGCAAGACCCCACTATGGCTGAACGCCAACAAATACGGATTGTCGTCGCTCGACGAGAACAACGGCTACATCAGAGGATCGCTGCAGAGAAACATCGGCAACGACATGGAAAAGAAATGGGGATACGGATTCGGCATTGACGCCGCCGTGCCATTCAACTATACGAGCAACGTGGTATTGCAACAGGCATACGTGGAGGGACGATGGCTGCATGGCACTCTCTCCATAGGAGCAAAGGAAAGGCCGATGAACCTGAAGGACAACAGGCTCAGCAGCGGTTCGCAGACTTTGGGCATAAACGCCCGACCCGTACCACAGGTGAGGTTGGCGCTCGAAGACTACTGGAAGGTGCCGTTCACTGGCGGATGGGTGCAGCTGAAAGGTCATGTGGCTTACGGAATAATGACCGACGACTCATGGCAGCACGAATTCACCAGCAAGCGGAGCAGATATGCCGACAACGTGTTATATCACTCCAAGGCAGGATTCATCAGAATAGGAAGCGACCCGTATATGCACCCTCTCTCGCTGGAACTGGGACTGGAGATGGCATCGCAGTTCGGCGGAAAATCGTATCTGCCTAACGGTGACGGAACGGTGTCGGTGATAAACGGTAACACGAGTCTGAAAGGTTATTGGAACGCTTTCGTGCCGGGAGGCAAAGACATCACCGATGGCGAAAACTACAAAAATGCAGAAGGCAACCAGCTGGGCAGCTGGATGATGCGACTGAACTTGGAGAAAGACCTTTGGAAAGCGGGACTCTACGTAGACAAATTCTTTGAAGACCACTCGGCGATGTTCCAACTCGACTACGATGGTTACGGAAGCGGTGAGGAATGGCAGGTGAAGAAGAAGAGACGCTACGTGCTCTACGACTTCAAAGACTGGATGATAGGTTTCGACCTCAACATGAAATACGGTACATGGCTGAGAAACATCGTGGTGGAATATATCTACACAAAATATCAAAGCGGACCTATATACCACGACCATACGACGACTATTCCCGACCATATCGGCGGCACCGACAATTACTACAACCACAACATCTATCCTGGATGGCAGCACTGGGGACAGGTGATGGGAAACCCTCTCTTCCGCTCGCCAATCTACAACCAGAATGGAAGCATCTTTGTGCAGGACAACCGTTTCATGGCTTTCCATCTGGGATTCGACGGCCGTCCCAGCGACAACACACGATACCGTGTGCTTGCCACTTATCAGGAGGGATTGGGGACCTATGGCAGTCCTTACAACGACTTACGCCACAATATCAGTTTCCTCGTTGAGGGTGAATACAAATTCACAAGGTCTCTGCTTCGCAACTGGAGCGTGAAAGGCGGTTATGCCATGGACTTCGGTGGAATACTGGGCAACAACTACGGTTTCCAGCTGACCATCGCCAAGAGGGGCAGTTTCAGCCTGTAGACACTGTCACTATAACTTCACCGATAATCTACAAGGGGAACAAAAAACGAAAAAAGAAAAGAAATGAGAAAGACAATATGCGGCATCCTCATAGCCGCCACAACGATACTTACCACGATGACTCTCGCCTCATGCGACATAGAGACTTCATCGGCTGCCGGAGATTTCAACGGTATGTGGCATTTGACCCGTGTGGACACGATTGCCACTGGCGGAGTGCTCGACCTGAAGAATGAAAAGTTATTCTGGGCATTCCAAAACAAACTGATGCAGGCGGATGACAAAAACGAGAAGCTAGCGAAGATTCTGATGCGCTTCAACCAGACAAACACGCAGCTCACGCTGCACACACCATACGTCTACGACCGCGAAAACGGCGACGTGCCTCTCTCCGACCCTACCCTGCTGGCACCATACGGCATAAACAAGCTGGAGGAGAATTTCCAGGTATTAAAATTGACCGGAAGTAAAATGGTGTTGCAGTCGGAAACGCTGAAACTGACATTCAAGGGATTCTAAAACAATATAAGACTCCATAATTTGCAAAAATGCTCCATAATTCCAAATAACGGAACATGGAGCATTTTTCTATGCCATGCTTAGGCAAGAGTAACAGTTTGATGACCGCTTGTGGAAGATTAGTCAGCATTCAAATGATCGTAGCCGGAGAGTTTCTCCTGCCATGAATAGTATTTCCTTACGGTATCATAGCCTGAACGGGAAATGCGGTTGCGGTCGGCTTCGTTGTCCATCATCCTCAGGCAAGCGTCGGCAAAGGCTTGGTCGGCATCTTCGATGATGCAGTTGGTGCCACTTTCAAGTTCGGGAATTGCCTTTGAAATGAGCGACGACATCACCACCGGCACTCCCATACCCATAGCCACAAGCACCTTGTTCTGAATGCCGGCGGCAATCTGCACCGGCGCCACAGCCACGCATGAATCCTTAACGGCATCTGAAAGGACGTCTACAAATCCTGTCACCACGATATTCTCGGATTTTTCAGACAGCGCCATGATGTTTCTCGGCGGCTCTGCCCCTACGATATAGAATCTGGCTCCGGGTTTCTTCTTCAGAATCAGCGGGAAGATGTCGTTTACGAAATGCAACACCGCATCCTGGTTCTGCAGGGTTCGCATATTGCCTACAAAGCAGATCTTGTCATGGTCGTAGGAATCGGGTATCTCGTCCATACACTCCACGCCATTGGTGTATAATGCCAGCGAATGCTTGTCGTCCCCGGCAGAGAGATAGTCGATGTCTGCCTGTGAAACGAGTACAACCTTCGGGAATTTATTCATCACAAAGTGCTCATATCTTCGGATAAGCTTGCGCTCGATGGCGTAAATAACCTTCTTCAGCGACATGCCCTTGAAACCGGAAGACAGAGTATAGGTCTTCGACAAGGCATCGGTCATCTCCACGATGGATTGAGACTCCACGCCATGCTGGGTGAGGTATGGCACCATCCTGAGCAGATGGCTGACGAAACGGTCTGGTTTCTCTTTGCTGATTACCATCCCCAGCAGCTTTGAGTATTCCCGAGAGTAGTAGTAGCCACACTGTATGGGGCGACCGCTCAGCATATACCCAAGCGAGTAGAGCATGGAGTTGGTCTTCTTGCGCTTTACTACGTATATCTTGTCATACAGGGTCTTTGCGGCTGCCATGTCAGGATTGCCCTCACAGAAGGACACGAGGACCAGCTCATGACCGGCAGACTTCAGATATTTGGCTATATTGTTAATTCTCAACACGTCTCCGCCATTTTCGGGAAAGGGGAAGCGTGGTGTCAATATGCAGTATTTCATACGATATCAGTTATTTTCTATTCATATACTTTTTTACGCAGCTTGCTTATCGTGGCATAGACCCTCGATGCAAACAGAAGGAAGTCGTATTTCAGCGGCTTTTTCAGATATGCCCCCATATAGCTACACGTAAGCCTCATCGCCACGGCAATTCTTTCCGAATACCGATGGCGTGCACGGGTAGCGGAATTCTCTCTTGCCCTCACGTTATATACGGTGTCGGCATTGTGGACAATCTCCATTCTGGAAATCCTGTCGGACACGATGAACATGAACAGGGCGTCTTCACCGAGCTTGTGCTTCGTGTCAAACCGCCTGTCTCCTATCACATCTCTGGGTATGAGTTTCCCTGTTACCGTGGACAGGAAGCTCCGCGAATTGAACAATGTCAGCTTGGGGCATTCCATGCATCGCTTGTAGGCTGATGTGAGGAAATACGGCAGGTGCTCACGGGTCTTGTCATCAATGAGATAAAAATTGCAGGCAACCACCGTATGCAAATCCGTCATGGCATGCATGCTCGACAGATAGCCGTTGCCTGCCACCCAGTCGTCGTCGTCGATGAAGAGCAGATATTTGCCTTTTGCATTGTCTATACCGATATTTCTGGCGTTCGACACACCCGGCTCGTCGGTCTGAATGACTCTCACATTGACATAACCATTGTCGGTGATGATGTCTTCGAGCATCGACCGGTATGGCATGTCGCAGCCATTGAGTACGATTATCACCTCATAATCGGAAACGGGGAAATCCTGCTCCTCCAAAGAACGGAGGCAGTCGGAGATGTATTCTCTGGGCTTGTATGTAGGTATTATAACAGATATTTCCATTATCCAAAGATTTTAAGATAGTCTGGAGTCAGCGATTCCGGGGTTGCCACACAATGCAGACCGTTGTCGCCTGTCAGCGCCCGCATCTTCTCTATCAGTTCGCCGGTAGAGGAGAATATCGGATCGTAGTTATAGAAGTCACGGCAGTAATGCAGGGCGGGATGCTCAAGCACAAGCATGTTCTTCCTGTTTGCCACACACTCGAAGCTCACTCCACTGACCTGATTCTGGAAGGATGAGGGATAGGCAAGGAGCACGATGTCTGAACGGAGGAATATCTCCCGATAGAGCGCCGTTGGCAGGAAGCCTGAAATGAAGCGCACGTTGTCGGGATATTTCTCGCCTTCTTTCTTGTCGCCATGAATGAGCAGCAGCACATCGTTCCGGGCAAGGAAATCTGCAAGTTCGCTACTGCTTACGAGCGAATTCACAAAGGTGTCGTCTGCCTTTGAAGAGGGATGGAACACCACTTTCCTGAAAGTGGAAAAGTATTCGGGAAGGCTGGTATCGGCATGGCTTTCATCAAACGGACTGACGCAGCCGTGTGACACCACGGCAACATTTGTTATGCCATTCTCAAGCAACGGTTTCTTCATATAGTCGTCGAACACAACGAAGGTGTTGTGGCGCGCCAGACGCTTGAGAAAGAATAGTTTCACCCTGGATGCCACGGTGCCGGTGTTATGACATATTATATACATATTACGGCAAAGGGGCAACAGACCCAAAGTGACCTCATCGCAACTCGACACCACTACATAAGTGTAATCTGAGAAGCGTATCTTGAATTTCAGATACAGCAGGGTGACAGTGAATATAATGCGGTTGAGAACGGCTCTCTTGCCGCGCATATTCAGGAAGCGGGGCAGCTTGGCAACGTAATCGCTGTCAGGATAATCGAGTTGGGAAGCTATGTCTGAATGCAACACTATCTTCACATCGTAGCCTGCCGAGCGGATGGCGTCGATATGGATACGATTGAAGTTGACGTGTCCCTTCATGTATACGTAATCTATGAACAATACTTTTCCTTTCATGGTATGTCTTTTTATTTAACGTCGTTGAAATGTTGTCTGAAATGGATGAGCCTCTCGTTGTATGGCTTGTTCTCTATGGTGATGTTGTAATACTCCGACATGGCGGTGGTATTAAGGAAATATACTTTCAGCAGACTGTACAACGCCACGAACGACAGATACAGTATCTTGTTGTTGCGATAGGTAAAGCACTTTATCAGGTCTATCCATACTATCCAGTATGCATAGATGAAAAGATAGGAACAGCGGAGACTTATCGTGCGGAACTCACTGAGAAACAGGAATGTGCACAGATAGAAGAGCATACTGTTCACGAAGATGTTGTTGCCGTTGCGGACTTCTCTGAGCTTGTCGATATAGCAGAACAGAAGTATTCCGGTGAGCAGTCGCTCGAGATAGCCGATACTCAACACGGAGCCCGTGCTGAGGTCCATGCTGAGATATGCCTCCACCCAGAGTTTGGTAGACGGCATGATATAGTCTACCACCAGGAGTATCAACGACTTCAGGATGGGGATATGGAAGAGGTATATCACATTGGCAACGGCGAATATCGCCATCATTATGTATTTGTTGAACTTTCTGTTGATGATGAAATACATCGGTATGTATGCCAATGACGAACTATGGAACGTGAAGCCTAACAAGCAAAGGAGCAAAAAGGGCAGGAACTGCTTCTTCTCAATGAACACGATGGCATTGACGAACAGCAATATGGATATGGAGTTGCGCACCAGATTGATGTTTATCTCGAAACCGCTCATCACCAGCATGATCATAAACGCAAGCGGTATGTTGCTGACATATCGCCTGAAGAACATCATCAGCAATGTAACGTTTATCAAGATACACAGAAACTGGAAGAAAAAATAGTTGGGATATATGGTCTTGCATATCACTCCGAATATCATGAAGCCCGGCTCCCACGTCCATTTGTTCAACGGAAGCGTGAACAAGGTGCGCAGGTCGGTCAGACTCTGATACTCGGGATAATATGAGGTCCAGTCGTAGGCCACGAATCCTCTGAGTCCGAAGAAGAACACAAATACGACAACTGACAATATGTTCACACACATTGTCTTCATTTGTGACTCGCTGTTGAAATGGGCATATACGGCAAGAGAACCATAGATCATGACCAACAGCAGATAAGGATAAGCGAACTCCATCTATATGTATTACCTTTCTTTATTTCTTCTTGCCAAAAGCCTGACTCAACACCAACACCCAGAGGGCGTCTGCTATAACTCCTACAAACACGAATATGATTACCATAAGCGTTCGCGGCATGCTCGACGACTTCAATGGCACGGTGGCATTCTGAATGACGGTGAACGCCGGAGTGTTCTCCTGTATCTTCGCCTGTGCCTTCTGCACCTGCTGGGCGGTCTGCGAATAGTTGTTGAACTTCAGCTGCATATCGTTCTCCAGGTCCTCGAGTTTAGACTGATACGACATGAGAACGACTTCTGAGTTGGCATCGGCGAATGATGCATATTTCTGACGCGACTTCTCATAGGCTGCCTTTGCCTCGGCATTGATCTGCTGTGAGTAAGCCAGGTCTTGTCTTGCCTTCTTCGTACGGTAGAGCGTGATGTAGTTCTGCAGTCTGGTCTTCACGGAGTCTGCCATGCAGGCAGCCACACGAGCGTCGGTGTCGGTAACGGAAAGGGTTATCACATTGGTACCCTTGTTGATCTGGCAACCGATGCTTCCGACTATTGCCTCGCAGACCTCGCTCTGGATCTTTGTCAGACAATGTGGGTTAACGACATTGGTGCTCGGTATGGTGTCTTTCTTACCGAACATCTTGATGAGCCACAACTTGGGATAGTCCCAGAATGGTATCTTGGTGTCCTGCAGGATGTGGTTGTAGTATGTCTTCTTCTGTCCCTTCACCTTGACGGGAATATCGAAGAGCTTCACCACGAAGTCTGTGGATGCGAAGACATCGGGATAGATGTCGGGATAGATGGCATCGACGGATGATTTACCGCCACCGATATCCATACCTATGGCTCCGGCAATGTCGCTGAGGTTCTGCGACATACCCATACTTGTGGCCTCTGGAGCCAACACCACATAAGAGGTGTATCTCTTCTGCTGTTCCAAAGCCACGATAACTCCAATAACAAAGAATACAGAAACGAAGATTATCATTTCCTTTTTCCTCGACGCCACTTTCTTCAAAAGCGAAAGCACGTCGATTTCCTTCACGTGTTTTGTATCTGACATTTTATCTTGTATTTCGTTTACTTCTTAATCATTGTCTACTGTCCTACCCCCTGCCTGTTTATGGCGTGCAGCGGTATTCCAGGTCTTCGGTCCTGTGGCCTATTACCTTAGCCGGCACTCCACCGACGATGGTATATGGCGGGACATCCTTGGTGACTACGGCTCCTGCCGAAACTACTGCCCCCTTGCCTATCTTCACATTCTGCAGAACCATAGCTCCACAACCTATCCAGACGAAGTCGCCTATCTCGATGGGATAGAACTTCACCGGGAAATGGCGTGACTGCACATCATGGCTGCCTGTCATAATCATCACTCCATGCGACACCGACACGCTGTCGCCGATGGTCAGTCCACCACGGGCATCGAGTGTCACCATGCGGTTTATATGGGAATCCTTTCCTATAGACAGTTTGTTGAGGTTCATTATATAGCAGCGGCTGTCCACATAGGTGCCTTTGCCTATCTTCATGCCGAGCTTTCTCATGGCAAACCTGCGCACACACCACGGGAGGCTGGGCAGGATGGAATTGGTGAGAGGTCCGAGAACGAATTTCCTCATTCCTGAATATACGGGACTTCCAACAAACCATATCTTCATCACCTTTGTCAGGAAGCTCACGAGCTTACCCATTCTGAAGCCGTCGCTGATGGATATCTTGTAGTTCAGATATTCTCCCCTGACGGGATGGTTTGACATTCCTTCTTCATCGAAGACTTCTATTATGGCATCGGTCCTGACGAACCTGTATTTCTTCTTGTATAGGGTATAGATGAGATACCAGTCGAGAGCGAAACCATAATCTTTCTTCTTGTCAAGAGCGAACAGGTTTTCCTTGTGTATCTGCGTTTTCACGAGTGATGAACCGTGACGATAGACTGGTCTGTATTCGAGACCTGCCACATTGCTTGAGGAGGGGAACGGGAATACGTGCCCCTGGCGCAGTTTCATGCTGTCGCCATATATGATGTCGGCATTCCCGGCATCACAATTCCGGATGGCGTCGGCAAGCGAATGGTCTGAGAAATAATAGTCGCCGCAGTTCAGGATATTCACCCAGTCGCCGCTGGCATGCTGCACGCCTTTGTTCATGGCATCATAGACACCGGCGTCTTTCTCTGAGCACCAATATGCCAGACGGTCAGCATACTCCTTTATCACCTCTGCCGTGCCGTCAGTGCTGCCACCGTCAATGACGATATATTCCTTTTCTTCCCACGTCTGCGAGAAGAAGCTCTCCATCGTCTCACGGATGTGCTTCACATCATTGTAGACCACGGTGATTACACTTATCTTATTGCTCATCTACTATATCTGTTGTTTTATTGTTATCTTTTTATTGTCATCTGTCCCATATTCCCGTTGCCTTCTGCCTGATCAGCAAGCGGCACTGATAGATGTGTATAAGCGCCATGGCGAGATAGCATGTTGCCATGCTCAGGACTATACTCTCTACGCTCAGTCCCATATCAGTGAACTTGACCATCGCCACATAAAGGATGGTGAAGACTACGGATGTCAGTATCTGCACTCTTATCTTGTTGAGTCCGTTGATGAGATACGTGGCACAGTTGTTGAGATTGAAGGCACACACATATACGAATGTGCACAGCGAGATGGAGAGCGGCACCTCCACTTTGTCGCCAACCCACAGATGATAGAACACTCCGCAGACTGCCAGCATGCAGACTCCGCCGGCGACGGAAAGCGCCCAGAACTTCAACGCTCTGTTGAAAGTGGCGTTTATCCATGCCATGTCTCCCTTCACGTAGGCGTCGGTATAGGCGTTCCACATTGGTGAGAGGATGATGGTATAGGCTATTATCAGAAGGTTGAAAAACTTGTATGCGATGTTGTATGTCGTGACATTCGTCGGTCCGCAGTTCTGGGCTATGAACACGTTGGCAGCACCGAAAATGACAAGACAGCTGCTCACCTGAATCACAAAGAATCCCATTCCCTTGCCCACAATCTGTCTGCCGAGACTCTTGTCAAAGTCGTTGGCGGCGGGGCGGAGTTCGGGATACCGCAAGAACAGGGGGATTGTGGCAAGGGCAAAGACTGCACATGTCGTTGCCGTGTATGCAAGGACGACATACATGAGATTGCCCGACGTCACCTTGGTAAGTATGAATATTATCACCATCGAGATGACGTTGCCCGACACGGTGAGGAGGTCGTTGACTGCATATTTCTGCATGGCAACGAAGATGAAGCCCACATTCTTCAAGACGAAATTGCCGAGCGTGAAACCTATTGCCACGAGCGTGGCGTTGCGAAGACTTTCTCCGCTCACAGCATGGGTATTGAAGAAGCTGCAATAGTCAAGCTGCGACAAGGGCAGCAGTCCTATCACTCCCAATGCCAGGGCGATGACGGTGAGCAATGAGAATGTGGTGCAGATGTATTTTCTGGCCAACGAATAGTCTTGCTTCGAGATTGCCTCGGTGAGATAGTTTCGCATTCCGTTGCCCAGACCGATGTCGAAGGTTCCTATCCAGAACAATACCGACGTCATGGTCATCCATACTCCATAGACTTCCTTGTCGAGATAGCCGATGGTAATAGGCACTATGAGGAGAGACGTTGCCAGTCCCACCATCTTCAGCACCGCCGACATCAGTATGTTTTTCTTCAGAACTATGTTCCTATCGTTTGCCATTCGCTTTTCAGTCTATCGAAGTCTTCCACTCAATAGTGGATTAAGTCATAATTGTCTATATCAGCAATACGGCCCATTGACACTTATCGTGACAGGGCCGTATCACATCGTATTTCCTTTATAATATGTTAGCCAAAGTAGCGATCATCGTGGCGATAGACGCTACCGACGTACCGATGGTCATCGTCTCGGCGATGCTCATCTTGGTGGTAGCCTTGGCTGGAACCACAATCTCACAACCAGGCATCGGCTTGGCGTTGTGGGAAACCTTTGCCACCATACCATTCATATATATAATGTAGGTCTGGCCTCTCTTTGCCTTGTTGTTGAAACCACCGGCCTGGTCGATATAATAGCTTGCCTTCTTGCCCTTAACAAAACCTACGGTGTTTGGATACATCACCTCACCGTTGATCTTCACCGTTCCGGTGTACTGCGGAACAACGATGCGGTCGCCTTCGCGAAGCACGATGTCGGCATCGCTGCCTGGGTTGGCAATAGCCTTGTCGAGCTCGATACCTACTGAATAGGTGTCATCGATCTGGAATTTCTTGATACGCTCACTGTTTGTGATATCAACACTCTTGCCGGTCTTTGCTGCCTCCTCGGCAGCCACCTGCTCATACTGCTCAAGGGCCATCTTGCGGGCTGCCTCCAGACGCTTGCGCTCACTCTCGTTGATCTTTCTTACGAGTGTAGCACCGGCTGCATATCCGCGGTCGTTCACTCCGCCTGCCGCCTTGATGACGTCGCTCAGACGGGTGTTCTTTCTTTGCAGCGTATATGTACCGCTGAACATCACCTCACCGTCAACAACGACATTCTGCTGTTTTGAGAAGCCCGGGCTCTTACGCACATACACCTCGTCGAATGGCATAAGGTGGAAGCCTGGAGTACCGTCGATCACAAAACCGTCTTTCAATGCGAAACTGTATGTATAAGCTGAGATGGAGTCGTTGGTAAGCGCCTTTGGATTCATCACGCGGCGCGCCACATCGACCTTCACAGTGGAAGCGGAGTTCTTCAGACCTCCTGCCTGAAGCACGAAGTCCTCAAGCGTCTCATTGGATGCGTATTTATAGATGCCAGGATAGTTCACCTCTCCGTGTATCGTTATGGTCTGTTCTTCCATCATCTCCTGCTTCGTAGGGATGAACAAAACATCGTTAGGCTGCAACGGCACATCGGCTACCTTACCGTCAAGGATGCCTTCCACATCAACCGGCACCACTTCCAGAGAGCGGTCTTTCTTCATGCGGTGCATCACGGCACGTGCAGTGAACGCCTCCTCTCTGAGACCGTCGGCATGCTCCAGCAAACTACGCACGCTGTTTATCTCGCCACCTACCTGATACATACCTGGACGGAACACGGCACCCTTTATCTCGACCATGTTTGAATATCTGTCGAGGATTGAGTCTACGCTTACCGAATCTTCGTCGCTCACCTGGAATGAACTCATGTCGAACTCGTCCACATTATATACTGAATATTCCTTTCCGGTCTTTCTCACCACTCTAACCGACTTAGTATAGGCATCGCCAGTGAAGCCACCGGCATATTTCAGCAATGAGCCGACGCTTTCGTTCTTCTTCATCTCATACCACATAGGGCGCTTCACCTTACCAGTAAGATTCACCAGGCAGTCGTACGGACCGACCACAATGACATCGTTGTCGGCAAGGCGCACATTACCCGTCAGTTTGCCGTTGAGCATATAGTCATAGATATCCACTACGGTGACAAGGCGGTTATTGCGATAGACCTTGATGTTACGAAGTGTACCGAGGTCGTTTGTTCCTCCTGCCATATAAAGGGCATGGAACACGGTGGCGAAGGCTGACAGAGTGTATGTGCCAGGAGCTTTCACTTCTCCCATGACGTTGACCATTATCGAGCGGGTCTCACCGACGGTGAGCTTGATATGCGAGCTGCTGTATCTCGATCCCAAAGTGGAGCGCAATTTGGCGTTCGCCTGACTCACCGTAAGTCCGCTGACTTCCACCGGTCCATATCCGTCTATCGTAACGAATCCGTCCGGTGACACCGTGCACTCAATGGTCTTCTGTGAAGCTCCGTAGATATCGATGAACACGGCATCGCCAGGACCGAGACGATAGTTCTGCGGTGTGGCAATGTTCATATTCGGTTCAAACGACAAGTTCTTGTTGTTGAAGATGTTACGTCCGAACACCTTTCTCTTGGTCTTCTCCATCATGAGCTTCTCAAGAAGGGCTGCCGTATCGGGCACGAACTCGTCGAGTTCGTCGCGCATGTCGTTCCACTCATCGTTGGTATCGTCAAACACATAGCTGCGCTTGTCTTTAACGCGACCGTCCTTCAAACGGTTCTGCGAGTCATACTGCGACTTCTTGTCGTCAAGATATTCATCATCTTTGGCATCGCCGTTTGCTTTCTTCTTGCCGTTCGACCTCAATCTTGTGTCGTTCTTGCTTCCGGTAGTGCCCGACACCTGTCCCAATCCCTGGTCCTTGGCGGCACGCTCATATTTCTTTTTCACACGACGTATCTGCTCGATGTTAACGCCATTCTGCATGAGTTTCGTAACGATCTGAGACTGAGGGGTTCCGGCATTGTGCTCCTTTACGATGAATTTCATAACCTGGTCATCGGTCATTGACGACTGCGCCATGATGCTCATCGGAATGAGCACGGACATTAAAATTGCTATGATGAATCTTTTCATAATGAAGAATTTGTTTCTATTTGGTTTTTCTGATGTATTTTATGTTAGAACTTTTTTCCGCTCACGATGCTGATGAACGTCTTGGCAATGATGCTGGCATCAAGAGCCAGCGACCTGCGCTTCAGATAGTCGGTATCCATATGCAGACGGATCAGCATCTTTTCCATAGTATCGGTATAGCCATTATAGAGGGTGGCTTCCGACGTCAGTCCGGGCCTCATCTCATAGATGAGCACATAGCTGGGGTCGTTGGCCATAATCTTGTCGATATAAAACCGGCGCTCCGGACGGGGGCCTACAAACGACATGTCGCCCTTCAGCACATTCCAGAGCTGGGGCAATTCGTCGAGATGATGCTCACGCAAGAACAACTCTGTCTTTGTGGACTGCCCTATGCTGCTTTTCGCCACAAGCTGAGGCTCCTTCTCAGGCTCGCTCATGGTGCGGAACTTGTAAATGGTAAACGGCTTCCCTCTATATCCGATGCGCTCCTGCGAAAATATAGCAGGACCGTTTTTCTGTCTCTTCAGCATGATGGCTATCACCAGATAGACCGGCGAGAGGATTATCATGCCGGCAAGAGAGAAGACTATGTCAAACAGGCGCTTGACGGTTCGCTGAACACAGCCCATCGCGTCATGGCTGCCTTCGAAACCGCTCACCTCTTCTGTATTTTGATTACTCACTTTGTTTATTTACTTATTTCTTATTTTCTTTAAAACCGACAAACGGCTCTTTTATTGCATAATTTTTGCAAAGGTACTATTTTTTATTTAAAAATTGGCGCAACATGCGTCTTATCTTTTGCAAGGAATCAACCTTGCCGTAACAAAACATCACATTTGGGAAAATTACAAGTGTCATAATCTGCATATCGGAACGGCTGTCGCCCAACTTGTGGATTAGCCATAATAATGAGACAACGAGCCTTCCAGAAAAACAAATCAAAAAGACACAAAAATGGGCACGATGCTTGCCCAATAGGGGCACGATGCTTGCCCAATAGGGGCACGCTGCTTGCCCCAAGTGGGCACGTTTCCTGCAAAAACAGTAACAAAAACTTTAATAGAATGAATACGCTCGTAATGGATATGCAAAACAGTTTATCCATGATGACGTGTCGATGGAATTTGATTGGAATTTGAGTGGTTTTCGATAGAAAAACCGATTGATGTTTCGATGAAAACCTATAGCTTTTTCTATAAAAAGCCATTAATGCCCCGATGATACTTCAATGATACTTCAATGATACTTCAATGATACTTTTCTGTAAAGAATCCAGAAAAGTATCATCATGTCAACTCGTTGAGTTAGTGAACTTTAGATTCTTTGACAAGCCGGAAAATGATACTATGACACTTTTCCGGCCCGTTAAAGTATATAATGACAAATGAACGTGTACAAAGCTGCATCGCGGATACGCTTACCGACATCTTTCATAAAGAATCGCAATGAAAAGTTGTCCACACACATGCAAATTATTGCTATTATATTTTGTGGTTTCAGGCATTTGCGCTATCTTTGCAGAAGGAAATCACTTGAAATGGGGATGATAATCAAGGATTTATGTCCACATATTGTCCACAAAAAGGATTTCTCAGTACACAAAACGTTGTATTTCAGTAATGTACAACACTTAGGGGTTGACTGGATTTGACAGCGGGTAGGAATGGTACGTAAGCATGCGGAGCGCAGTCTGCCGGCTCCTTAATCTCGACAGTCAACAATTTATCTGGCGAAAACAACTACGCTCTCGCTGCCTAATCGAAGTACAGTAGATTACTGGCTTTATCCCGCTACCAGGTAGCAGGACGAGACATCGCTCAAAGGCCGTTGTTCCGAGGCTCTTTGGTAAAGCGGTGCGGTTAAATCGGAAATAGTTGCGTTGTGCCTCGCCAACGTAATGAGATTTTAGAGGATAAGGCTGCGGTTGGTGGCTTGGGTCTTGCCACAGCTCGAAAATGAAGTCCAAGATAAGCATGTAGAAAACATATGGTTTCCCTGTTTGGACGAGGGTTCGAATCCCTCCAGCTCCACTCCATTATCTACTACAAGAAGTCGCTGAGTTTCAGCGGCTTCTTTTTATTTACACAGAAGGAAAAAACATGATTACAGCCAAAGATATCATTGAAGCCATGCGCGGCATGGAGAACGAAAAGCAACGAGAGATTCTGCAACGGTTTTTCAAGACCGGCAAAGGAGAATATGGAGAGGGAGACAGCTTCCTCGGACTGAAAGTGCCGCAGACACGACTCGTTGTGAAAGAGGCACGACTCAGCATAACACTAAGCGAAATAGAGAAGTTGCTCTATTCAGAGTGGCATGAGGTTAGACTCTGCGGATTCCTTCTGCTCGTTGAAGAGATGAAGGCGGCATTACCGAAAAGGAACGGCACTGGTCAACCTGACCGCAGGAAAGAGATTGCCGATTTCTATCTGCTCCATGCCATACAAGCCAACAATTGGGACCTTGTTGACCTATCTTGCAGCTATATCATCGGAACGTTTCTCCTCCATCCCCTACCCGACGGCACGATGCCTGATCGCAACATTCTCGACACGCTGTCGGCAAGTTCAAACCTGTGGGAACAGCGTATATCCATAGTCTCTACCGCAGCTCTGATAAAGGAAGGACAGTTTGGCGACACCTTGCGCATTGCCCAAAAACTGCTCCACCATCCACACGACCTCATACACAAAGCTACGGGATGGATGTTAAGAGAAGTGGGGAAAAGGAATATCGAAGTGCTACGTGGATTTCTGTCTGAGCACCACGAGACAATGCCTCGTACCACTCTACGATATGCCATAGAAAAGATGGAACCAGAAGAGCGAAGGATGTGGATGACCAATACGCCACATTCAAAAAACAACAAATTCCTTTCATAAAAGAGCAAAGATAATTGCAGATTTAATAAAAAGCATTATCTTTGCAAATAAACTTCATTAAATGTCTCATTATGGCAAAATTCATCAACCCTTTTACAGACATAGGATTCAAAAGGATTTTCGGACAAGAGATATCCAAGCCGCTGATTATTGATTTTCTCAACAGTCTGCTGCTCGGCGAAGAACGCATAACAAACATTACATTCCTCGATAAAGAACAACCAGCCCTCTTCGAAGACGACCGTTCGCTTATATACGACATATACTGCCAAACGGAAAAAGGAGAAAACATCATCGTGGAAATGCAAAACAAGTCACAGCCTTATTTCAAGAACCGGAGCATCTATTATGTATGTGAAGCCATAGCAAGACAAGGAGAAAGGGGAACAGACTGGAAATACAACATCGATGCGGTGTATCTTGTAGCCTTTCTGAATTTTTGCCCGATGGACTTTGACAAGAAGTTCCGGTCGGATATAGGATTGGCAGACAAGGGAAACAACAAGCTATTCTCAGATAAGATGAGGATGACTTTCATGCAGCTCCCTTTATTCACCAAGGAAGCCGACGAGTGTGATACAGATTTTGACAAATGGATATATGTACTGAAGAATATGGAGACATTGACAAGATTACCTTGGGCAGCCAAAAGTTCGGTTTTCAAGAGACTGGAACAGATTGCTGACGTCGCCTCCCTTTCGAGACAGGAGCGAATGAAATATGATGTTGGTCTCAGGAAATATCGTGACACATTATCCGTTCTTGAAGGTGCCAAGCAAGACGGATTGGCGGAAGGACGTGCAGAAGGACGTGCAGAAGGACGTGCGGAAGGACGTGCGGAAGGACGTGCGGAAGGACGTGCGGAAGGACGTGCGGAAGGACGTGCGGAAGGACGTGCGGAAGGTATAGAGAAAGAAAAAATCGAAACAGTAAAGCGACTGAAGGCCATAGGAGCAGATATAAACATGATTACCGTCGCTACAGGATTGTCTGCAGAAGAGGCAAAAAGAATATTATCCACCTTATAGAAATAAAAACAATAATAATATAAACATGAAAAAAGTTACAGACACCATTTATTATATCGGTTGCGATGATGCCGACATTCGACTCTTTGAGTCGCAGTATAACGTACCAGAGGGCATGTGCTACAACTCTTTCCTCATCATGGATGAGAAAGTGGCTATCATGGACACCTCTGACAAGCGCACTATGGAGGAATGGAAAAAGAACCTGACAGAAGGCCTCGACGGTCGCAAACCAGACTATCTCGTAGTGCAGCATCTCGAACCAGACCATGCTAGCGGCATAGCTGAGGTGAAGGCGATGTACCCTGAAATAAAGATCGTATGCTCAGCAAAAGCAAAGACCATGATTCCGCTTTTCTTCCCGGAACTGAATGTGGACGACTGCGTTATCGCCGTCAAAGAAGGCGACACTCTTGAACTTGGCAAACACACATTGCATTTCGTTATGGCACCGATGGTACACTGGCCTGAAGTGATGGTGACATATGATGCTCTCGACAAGGTATTGTTCGCTGCCGATGGATTCGGCAAATTCGGTGTCATGAATGCCGACCCGGACGACTGGGCTTGTGAGGCACGCCGCTACTACTTCAATATCTGCGGAAAATACGGAGGTCCTGTTTCCACACTGCTCAAGAAAGCATCGCAGCTCGACATAAATATGATTCTGCCACTACACGGACCATTCCTCAGCGGTGAGAAGATGCAGGAGGCACTGCGTCTCTACACCATATGGAGCAGTTATGGAGTGGAAGCAGAAGGTGTTCTTATCGCTCACGCCTCAATACACGGATGCACAAAAGCGGCAGCTGAGAAACTCGCCGACATACTGCGGGCTAAGGGCTGCAAGAAGGTGGCTATCACCGATCTATGCCGCGACGACCTTGCTGAAGCCATCGAAGACGCATTCAAATATGGCAAGGTGATACTCGCAGCATCAAGCTACGACGCCGGTCTCTTCCCTCCGATGTTCGACTTCCTGCATCATCTCAAAATCAAGGCTTGGCAGAAGCGCGAGGTTTCCATTATCGAGAACGGCAGCTGGGCACCGAGTGCAGGCAGAGTGATGAAGCAGATGCTCGAAGAGATGAAAAACATCACGATAAAGGGCGACCTTGTAACACTGCGCGGCGTGATGAAAGAGGGTGACATCCCTGCCCTCGAAGCACTTGCAGATGCAATTCTTGCATAAAAAGTCTATACACTTCTATACGGAGCTGAATAACAAACTACAATGAGTCGGAGTGATGATGGAAATCAAAGGACCATCGTCATTCCGGCTTGTCTTTTTAGAAAGAAAACAAAAACATCACAAAGCGACGTCTTTATCCCAAATCGGCCATTAGGGCTTGCTTGGATTTTGTTTTTTTAGAAGAGTGGATTTTGTTTGGCTTTTAATGAGTAATAGCGAGCTATTGCGAATTAAAAACTGACAAAAGACGCTTTATAAAAAGCAAAAGACTGCAAGCAGTCATAAAAAAAAATAAAGTAAACGTCCTAACCTGAGTTCGGGATAAGCGACAGTCGTTTTTCTTGCTATGCCAGATTTCCGATAGGTGCATATTACATTTGCCCTCCAAACAATATGGATGGCAAAATGCAGAATTGTAAAGTCCAAATGAAGTTTACTTTATAACAGCAAGCTGTCCGTCAACATTCTCTATGCAATAGTCAATGTTGATGGATGGCTTCTTTTCAAAGAAGCTATACGCAGCCAAAACAGAAAGGACATTCATTACGAAATTGAACACGCTACGATGTCTTGAATGTACAAGTTGTGCAACATTCTTAAGTTCGTCATTGATGGTTTCTATGACAGATCTTTTGCGCAACAGAATCTTGTCATACAATGGCATGAGCTTGTTTTTCATATTGCATTTCAAGCCAGTGACAATTTCTATACCGTCGTTAAACAATCTCTCAAACAAGCCATGCGAAATATATCCTTTGTCTGCGAATAATTTTCCGAACACATTATCACTCAATCTGTTAAAAACATCTGTATTTCTATCGTCAACATTCGCTTTCGTAAGCATAAAGTTAAGCAGTTCACCTCTCTCATTGCATATCAGGTGTAACTTGAAACCGAAATACCATCCCATGGTGCTTTTGCCTCTTTCTGCATAACCACGGAACACCTTATTCCTTGTTATACGCTTGTTGTGGCATACAGGAATGCATGTACTGTCAATGAAACTTA
Source organism: Prevotella pectinovora (assembly GCF_041323955.1). NCBI lineage: Bacteria > Pseudomonadati > Bacteroidota > Bacteroidia > Bacteroidales > Prevotellaceae > Prevotella > Prevotella pectinovora. Next base: position 578,630 of record NZ_JBGLIV010000001.1, on the reverse strand, counting down.
TACCCGTGCATCTGCCAAAGCAAAACAGTTGGAGGAACAGCATCATCTCAACCGCGACTCTGGACTCGAGTTCAACAAAGCGGTTATATGAGAGCTGCTTTGGGAACAAGTCGTGCAGGTGCACCTTGACATAAAAGAGGTAATAATGCTTGAAGTTGCGGAAAGTATTGAAATGAAAGCAGATGAGTATTGTCATGATTTCCGACCGGCTCATAGTACATTTCCGATTGCGGTGCTTACGCCCGTCAGGCTCACAAATGGACATGCGGGCAATCTCTTTATCATATTCTTGGCAAAAATCATCGATAATACAGAAAATTTCAGTAATTTTGTCCTTGGTAATCTCCATAACTATAGTATCCTTTTACTTTATAACTAATTGATTTACAACCATAAAGGTACTAAAAATTATTGAGATTACCAACTTTTATAAAGACTTTCTTATCCCGAACTCAGGTTCCTAATGACCGTTTTGGGTTATGCTATTTCATATTCCTGAACATACGTCAGGACGACACAGAATGATTGACAAAGTGTATTTACAAAGAACCAATTCAGACGACAAACCTTGGTCAGTAAGAGAAAATGAAGTACCTTTGCGCACTTGTAGTGACATAATGTTGGTATTTGACTATCCAGGAAAGGCGGAAATATGGCAAGATCAACATGACCATGCATAACAGAAATACCCAGAAAAAAACACAAGATAAAATAAGATATGAGAAAACTTACTTTGGCAGCCGCCCTTATGATGGCGGCAACGACGTTTGCTCAAGAAACGAAACAAACGCCATGGTTCAGTAACATCAAACTGTCGGGCTACGGTCTCGTGGAATACCAATACTCCGGCCAACAGGGCAACAAGTCGAACACTTTCGACCTGCGCCTGGTGAGAGTGTCGCTTGACGGGCGGTTGAAAGGTGACTTCTACTGGAAGGCCCAGATGCAGATAAATGGCAACACGACGAACAACGGCACATCGCCACGCCTCGTTGACCTATTTGCAGAATGGCAGAAATATCCATTCTTGAGAGTAAAGGCAGGACAGTTCAAATTGCCATTCACCTTTGAGAACCCCATGCACCCTATCGACCAGGGCTTTATGAGCTACAGCCAGAATGTGAGCTGCCTGTCTGGATTCTCCGACCGGTCAGGACAGCAGTCGAGCAACGGTCGCGACATCGGTATACAGTTGCAGGGTGATTTCCTGAATGTCGGCAAAGGCAGACCTCTGTTCCACTATCAGGCAGGAGTGTTCAACGGTCAGGGAATAAACCGCAAGGACGTTGACCAGCAGAAAACAGTGGCTGGCGGCGTGTGGGTGATGCCTGTAGAGGGAATGCGCATCGGAGTGTTCGGCCTGGAGGGTTCTTATGCCCGCAAATGGAGCTATACCGATGAGGCGGGACAGAAACACAGCGTGACAAAAAGCCTGCCGCAACACCGATATGCCGTGAGTGCGGAATACGTGACCAAGAGCGACTGGACTTTCCGTTCTGAATATATCCACAGCACGGGTGAAGGTTTCAAGACTTCCGACAACGAGAAGAACGCAGACCTTACGCTCAACGGCTATGGCAGCAAAGCCGACGGTCTGTATGCCCTCGCCATCGCCCCTATCAAGAAGAAGAAAGCCCATGTGAAGGCACGCTACAACATGTATCGCCGCAACGGCGAATGGGACAAGTCGAAGACCATGTATGAAATCGGCGCCGACTACAAGTTCTCTAAGAACATTGGAGTCACCGCCGAATATGTTTTCGTAAACGACCGCACACTGAACAAGCACAACTATAATATGGCAGACGTCCAGCTGCAGTTCAGATTCTGATAAAACGAATTACCAAGCAGACAAGCGAACAAGGATATTCCCAGATTGTCATATTTATATCAAATGACAATATCATTGTCTGCTTGTCTACTCGTCAACTCGTCAACTAATTGAAAATCTTGTCTTTTGCCGTCACCTGTGTTGGCACACCAGCCTTTCCGCCCAGATGACAGCCTGCGAACATAACGCCCTCTGTATTATCCATGCTGAGGGCGTTTTTCACTTCCTTTATATCCACATTCCGAAACACGACATCTGATATCGGCTTTGCCTCTGTACCCTGCAATATAATACCGCCAATGCGAGCCTTGTCGCATCGGAGTCCGTCCACGAAGATGTTTCTGACCACAGAGAAGTGGGTATCGTCCATTCCCTCACCGGCATACATGCTCGTGACATAGAAAAGGTCTTCCACCTCACCGAATTCACAGTTCCTGACATAAAGCCCTTCCACAAATCCGCCGCGGTTGGGATTCGTCTTCACGAAGATGCCGCGTTTGCAATATCCGGCATAGGTGCAGTCTTCCACAAATACGTTTCTCACTCCTGCCGACATCTCGCTGCCTATCACCACAGCATGCAATCCCTTGAAACGGCAGCGGCGGATAATAATGTTCTCTGACGGAGAAGCCGCCGCCCATCCGTCATTGTCGCGTCCGCTCTTTATCGCCACATTGTCGTCGCCATTATTGAACGATACGTCTTCGACAAGTATATTTCGCGACATCTCCGGGTCTATACCGTCATTGTTCACAAGCTTGGCATCATAACGCAGCGATCGGCAAATGATGTTCTCGCTCTTGAGCAGATGAATACACCAGAACGGAGAATTGGTGACAAAGAAATCGGCAAGCGTAATGTTGGTACATCCGAAAAACTGTATCAGCTGCGGGCGCAGCCACGATCCTTCACCGAAGTTGCGTTCAGGGACGGGAGTCTCCTTATGGTTCATATTCCGCGACAGTTGCTGCGCTGGTTTCTGTTTTTTGCGCCATGTGGCAAAGGTGGTTGAAGCATTGCCATCAATTGTTCCCTTGCCGATAATGGATATGTCATGCAGACCATAGCCATATATGAACGGAGAGTAGTTCTGAAGGAATGTCCCCTCCCAACTGGTCTTCACCATAGGGAGATAAAACTGCGGATCTGGCGAAAAGCGCAATATGGCACCTTCGGACAGTTCCAGACAGGTATTGCTCTCAAAATGTATAGGTCCCTGCAAATAGTATGTGCCTGCAGGCACTACAATGTGCAGTCCGCCATTCTTCTTCGACTGCGCCATAGCCTTTTTGAATGCAGGCAGACAATCTTTCTTTCCGTCGCCCTTAGCGCCGTATTTCAAAATGTTCACTTTCTTCTTTGGCATATGTGCACCTGTAATGACGGAGAGGATGGAATCCCTTTTCGCCGTGTCGTAACCACCGGCTGACACTGCCATACAGAACAACAGAAGCAACATTACTGATGATATTTTTCTCATTGCTCAAACGTTATTGGTTTCTATCTGTTTCATTTCAATACAGGCTTCTCTGCCTTGCCGCCTTTGATGTTGTATCTCAGCGAATCGCCTGGCACGTAGAATGTAACGTTGTCAAAGGTTATGCCACGACTGTTGTCGATATTGATGTTGTTGTCGGTAGCCTGTATGGTGATGTTTCTCAGCGTCAACGAACCGACGTCGTTGAGCGTCTTGAAGATGCGGTTGGTCCTCACCACTCCATTCTCCAGCAGCACTCCCGTTGTGGGCACTTCGGGTATGGTGTTCATACTCATCATGCGGTCGGCAGACTCGATGATGAAATTCCTTATCGTGATGTCTTTCACCACTGGAGTGAGCGCAGTGACGGCAAGAGGCGGATTGCGTTGTGCCAATTCCCCCATATACATGCGCGAACCGAGGAGATCCCATGTGAATGCTTCTGCCACGTCTATGAGCCGCACATTGTCGTAGGCGATGTCCCATATTCCACCGCCTCGATTGCGTCTCGTTTTGAATCTGAAGCCTGTGCGTGTGCCGTTGAACACATAATGATGCAGATACACATTCTTTATTCCTGCCGCCGTCTCGCTGCCACAGGTTATGCCGCCATGTCCCTTCTCGGCAAGACAATATCTGATGACGACGTTCTCTGTAGGTCTGCCCACTCTCAAGCCGTCTTCTGCCCTTCCGCTCTTCAGCGTGAAGCAGTCGTCGCCGCAACTGAGAGTGGAATACTCTATCAGCACGTTCTTACACGACGAGATGTCGATGCCGTCGCCACTTGGAACTCCCACGGAATTCACAGTGACACCGCGTATTATGACATTATCGCAATATATGGGATTGATGTTCCACAACACGCTACGTTCAAAGGTGACTCCCTCTACGAGCACATTCTTGCAGTTGATTGGCGAAAACGACTTCGGACGGTAAAAGGTGCGGCCGTCGAGTCCGTCGCAGAGTCTCTCTGCCACAGGCAGCCGATAGTCCACATCTTTCTCCACCACACTGTTGCCGTTGCGCAGAGTCCTCATCTCCACGTCCATCGGCGGACCGGACACCACGCCATGTCCTGTCAGAGCGATGTTCTTCGCTCCGTTGGCATAGATGAAAGCTCCTGCTCCCATAACTTCTATACCCTCATGGCGGGTGAATACTGCTGGCTGATAATCGGCTATCGATGCCGAAAACTCCAGACGAGCACCTTCGGCAAGATAAAGTTCCACGTTGCTCTGCAGCTCTACCCTACCCGTCAGCCATCTGCCTTCAGGCACGATGAGTCGTCCGCCGCCCATTGCCGACAGTTCAGCAATCTTGGCATTCAAAGCCTTGGTCACCTTGCCCGCTGAATCCTTGTCGCCATCGCTGATTATCAGACGGTTTGACTTGAACACTGGCCGTTTTACCTGTTTCATCTTGAACGGCAGCTTGCCCAGCGGAGCGATGTCTGCCGGCATAGCCTTGGCACCCACCTGACTCAACCTCACTATGTTGCCGTTTTCCATCAAGTCTGAAATGGCGACAGCTGATGCATATGCCTGTCCGGAGCCAACTTTTGTTTCATCGTCTCTGACGCCTGACGCAAAAGCTGCATCGAGAGAGACGGCAAAAAGTATAGCCGGCAATAATGGTTTCATATCCATAATGTTTCTGAAAATGTTGTTATTCTGTAATTTACAATACCAATACACCCTGAGGTACATATCTTTTCGACGTTCTGTTATTAGATTTGTAACGCAAAGTACAGAAAAAAGACATTACTTATACAATATTAACCGAATTTCAGTGTTATAATACTAAAAATTGACGCTCGCCATAGTGTGGCTTTCGCTGCCGGCCAAGCGCGTCACAGGATAAATACAGACTTAAATATAACAATGAACACGATATCATTACTGCTAATAGGCACATTTCTCATAAGCATGCTCACGGGCTTCTGCTTCATACCATTCATTCTGAACTTCTGCAGAAGGAACAAGCTCTACGACATTCCCGACGAACGTAAGGTCCACCATGCGGCAATCCCCCGACTCGGCGGAATTTCCTTCCTGCCAAGCATGCTGCTGGCAGCAATCATAATGCTGCTCACTTACGAGAACATCACGGGCGACCAGAAAATCGTGATAAACCAATGGACGGCAAGCTGCATGATAAGTCTGCTGATAATATATGCCGTGGGCATAGTTGACGACATCGTGGGAGTACAGGCCAAGATAAAGTTCATGTTCCAGATCATAGCAGCCAGTCTGCTGCCAATCTCAGGCCTATATATCAACAATCTATACGGATTCTGCGGCATCTATGAGATCCCGTTCGCTGTGGGATTCCCTCTCACGGTGCTCTGCATAGCATTCATCGACAACGCCATGAACCTCATCGACGGCATCGACGGACTGGCAGCAGGACTCGCCTTCATTGCATTGGGAGGATTCCTCTATGGTTTCTATTGCATAGAACTGTATATCTACTGCATTCTCATCGCCGGACTGATGGGAATCCTGTTGGCCTACATGTACTACAACATCTTCGGCAATCCTGAAAAGGGACTGAAGATTTTCATGGGCGATTCGGGAAGCCTCACCATCGGCTTCATGCTCAGCTTCTTCACCATCAAATTTGCAATGAGCCGTCCCGACCTCATTCCATGCGGCAAATACGACATCACGCTGTTCTGCAGCGATATGCCATACGAGAAAGTGTGTCTCGCCTTTGCATACAGTCTGATGATAGTGCCCACCTTCGATGTGTTCCGCGTGATAATCGTAAGAATGAAACACCACACGCCGATTTTCAATCCTGACAAGAGACACATACACCACAAGTTCCTTGCCATCGGTCTGAACCAGCATCAGACTCTCGTTTCGATACTCTCACTGCAGCTGGCATACATCATCATCAATCTGGCAATGATTCCATACGTATGCATCTCGCTGATCGTGCTTATCGACATTATCCTCTTCATCGCCATAAATATGGTGATGACAAGAATCATAAACAAGAAGCAGGCAGCAAAGAACTGACGCTGAATTCATTTATCCCAAATCGCTTTCTATGTTAATATCCAAATGTTTTGACCATTATTTTCAATTTATGCTGAGATTTTATATTCAGGGGTGAATGTTTGGCGATTTCTGACCATGGCTGTGACCAAATGTACAAGTTTGTTCTTGACATTGTTCAGTGCAACCTGCTTCTTCTTTCCTCGTTCTACGAGGCGCATGTAGTACCTCGCCATAATGGGATTGAAGTTGACGGCAGCTAGTGCCGCTTGCGTCAGCATGGCCTTTATCTGGCGGTTAGCCATATAATGTACATGCGGATCGGAATGCACACTGGTTCCCGAATCTTTGCCAAATGGAGCTAGGCCGTAATAGCAGGCAATCTTGCGTGAGTCGTAGTTGAAACGCCGGAAGTTGTCGGTGTACACCATCAGGCACACAGCGTTCTGCGTTCCTATGCCAGGCACCGAGGTCACGATGGTGAACACCTCGGTGAGTTCCTCGTCCGACTTGATGAGATCGGCAATGCGCTTATCTATCTTCTCTATCTCCTTATTGAGTTCAGAGACGATGTGCCGTCCGCTCTGCGAAATCATTGTCTTGACTGGCGACTTCTCCATAGTGAGTCGCTTTTCGCCTCTACGCACCTGGAAACTGCATCTGTGTCTTACGATCATCTGACGGTATAGGAACAGCTCACGCAGTTGTGTAAGCGACTCGCTAAGAGGCTCGTACATAACGGCTTTATCGTAATTCCTCATGGCGTATTCTGCAATCATCGAGGCGTCAGCACGGTCAGACTTCAATCGTCTAAGACCAGATGCGTCTTTGATGCTCTTTGCGTTCTCAAGCCACATGTCGTAGCCTTTACCGTAGAGGAAGTTGCACAGTCCCTTGCTGTAGTCGCCCGTGTTCTCGCCACAGAAGAGCCACAAGGACGAGTCGATACCGCAGGAATTCTGCTCAACCCACTTGACCAACTGCCTATAGCCAGACACGGTTGTCTTGAACTCGTTGAACACTCTAGCAGCGGTTTCTGCCAGTCCGTCTGCAAAAAGGATAGCCACATCAACTTTTTCTTTCGAAAAATCAACTCCGATAAATAAATTCTTCATAACTTTGTACGAGTTATATTGTGTAGAATTGGTCAATAGTTGTATGGACTAACACTCTAACAAGGCTCAGAGCCGATAACTTTCTATCTGGTCTTTGCAACTATGTCGATGAGGACCTAAACGATTTATAGCTTTACGGCTGGGTCATTAGCTGGTTTACCTCTTCGACAGACCGATTCTACCTTTTTACAACAAAGGTACGAAACTGTCTTTAGCAATCATAGTTTTACCTTGATTATTTTGGAGTTTATGCGACTTCGTCGCAATCTTCTGCAAACTTAGAGGTCATTAGGCCGTTTATTGTATTTTTTAATTACTGCTTGCAGTCTTTTGTTTTTTATAAGGCGTCTTTTGTCTGTTTTTAATTCGCAATAGCTCGCTATTACTCATTAAAAGCCAAACAAAATCCACTCTTCTAAAAGAACAAAATCCAAGCAAGCCCTAACGACCGATTCGGGTTTATTCTTTTTCACCGTCACTTGCCTTGTCGCTTTTCGACAGCATACGACGGTATTGATGTATCTTGAACGCACTGATACACTCTGACACGCCATAAAACAGCAGACACCATCCGATGATGAGCAACGGCAGTCCTGCCGACTCCATCGGCTTCACCATAACAAATATACCAGTGAGCAATATCAGCGAAGGGCACACCCAATACCACATCGGCAGACGTGCGAACTTGCGGGCCTGGATAAGCACAAGAAACTGATTGAGGGCTCCGAGCAGCAATATGCCGCTGAGCACATACATCAGCGATGTGACGAAAGCTCCCGGCATAAGCGCCAATATGAAACCGAGAATCACGCTGCCCAAACCAACGATAGGGAATGCCGGTCTGCCGCCGACGAGGAGTCTGCCGTTGGAATCGTAAACCTCATTGTCGGCACTGTGCATACGGGCATTGAAATACACAACGCATGATATGACGCCGGAGATGAGGAAAAGCACACCGATGGCTATCGTAATGCCTTTCACCGTACTGTCCGGATTCTTGATTAGCATTCCGCCAACAACAATGGCACAGATGGCACGGAACACTGAACTCTGCAAAATCTTCATAATCGTTTCCTTTCTTATTATTGTTTCCAAACGCAAAGTTAGCGATTTTATTCCATTAAGCCTAATCTTTTACTGTTGACAAGTGAGTAAATACACCATATACCTTTCTTCGGTTATCGTTTTATCGTATGAAATGAATAAACTTGCTCCTTACATTTGGCAAGTTTCAAACTATATTTCCTGACCTTGATTTTTCCCCCACAGCGTGGGGAACATCACCCCCTAATGTGGGGGTTCATTCCCCACGTTAGGGGGTGAATTCTATATGATAAAAAGTCGAATGACACTTTTCTGTGGAACGTCCCTAAAAAAAAGTGATGTAAGTGTCCGTAATTCACATAAAATGTGTAAGTTTGCAAATATAATAACCTGTAAACGCCATCGCATATGATATTACATGTAGCCAATCCGATTTACGACTCCGTGTTCAAATACATAATGTCTGACGAACGCATATCAAAGACCATCCTCTCTGTACTGCTGAAGAAAGAGGTGGTGAAGGTGGAGATGCGCCCGCACGAGTATGTGAACACCACACGAGACACGCTTTCAATGTTCCGCATTGACTTTGCAGCCACCGTGAGGGAGAAGGATGCTGAAGGCGAGGGATTCAAGGACCGCGTCATCCTTATAGAACTGCAGAAGACATGGCTCGACACGGAGACCCTGCGCTTCCGCCAGTATCTGGGTGCGCAGTACAGTAACAAGATAAACATCCGCAAAGACTCGCCGAAAGGATTCGCATATCCAATGGTTGCCGTTTACCTTCTCGGACATCGAGTCGGCGACATTGAGGAGCCGGTGGTTTATGTCAACCACGACGTGTTCGACTACAACGGTGAGGTGGTAGAGGAGGGCAAGGAAGACCCGTTCGTTGAGAGTCTCACCCACAACAGCATAATTGTGCAGATACCGAGATTGAAAGGCCGTGTGAACAACCGCCTTGAGAAGGTGCTCAGCGTTTTCGACCAGTCGAGGAAAGATGCGGAAGACAAGCAGGTTCTCAATATTGACGAGAACAAATATGAGGATGATGCCGACATGATGTATATGCTCCATCGTCTTACAGCCGCTGCCGCCGACTCCGAGATGCGTCAGGACATGAACGTGGAGGATGAATATTACAAGGCGATAGAGGACCGTGACACGGCAATAATGAACCGTGACAAGGAACTGAAGCATAAGGATGAGCAACTCCAGCAGAAGAGCGAGCAGCTTCAGCAGAAGAGCGAGCAACTAAATAATATAGTAAGATCACTCTATTCAAATGGTATGAACATTCTGCAGATTGCTGAAATTACAGGAATCAGCAAAGATGAAGTGGCAGAAATATTGAAATAGAGAGTTTGATAAAATCAAAAAAAGCAATCAGACATCAGGTATTGCTTGAATCTTGCTTTTCAGAAGAGTGGGGTTAAATACATAAACCGGTCATTGGAATGTGCATTATGTCATGCATGCCAATGACCGGTCTATTTTGTAATTTATTCTATTGTTATTCAGTCTCGCTGAATTCATCCTTGCCTACTCCACAGAGTGGACAAGCCCAATCTGCAGGAAGATCCTCGAATGCAGTGCCAGGAGCGATACCATTGTCTGGATCACCTACTGCAGGGTCATATACATATCCACAAACGTCGCAAACATACTTTTTCATAATAGCCTCCTTGTTTTATTATTGTTAAACGATTCTGACAGTGACACCGGTCTTGCCAGCATTGTCGTCTGTCTTTTCATTATCATCTCTTTTACGATTGCAAAGATACATATTATGCAAGATTCATACAAATCAACGACTCTATCCTGATATAGAAGAAATCTATATTTCTTACAGGAAACGGTGTATATGCCTAAGAATAATGACGAAAAAGATGCAGATGAAGACCTATTCTGACTGTCAGGCAGCCTTAGCTGCTCTATGCGACGTGAGATACATACCGAGAAACACGAGCATGCCGTTGAGCATCAGCAGTTCATAACCAAACTTATATCCAGTGAGCGAAACCGTAATCTGGTTTATGGCAAAGCATATCACTGGTGCCGCCACGCAGATGTATGGCACAAGACGGTCGTTTACTCCACGCTTGGTCAGTATGCCATAGGCAAAGAGACCAAGGAGCGGGCCTGAGGTGTATGACAACACGATATATATAGCGTCTATCACACTGGTGGAATTTATCACTCTGAAGGCCAATATGAATACGGCGAATAACACACAAACTCCGAAATGTGCACGGCGACGCAATGTCTCATCATCGGGACGCTCCTTGATGTCAACACAATAGCTTGTGGTGACAGCGGTCAGAGCAGAGTCGGTACCACTGAACGACGCTGCCACGATGCCGATGGAGAAGAGCACGAGCACAAGTGACCCCATCCATCCCGATGCGGCGAACATCGGCAGCAGCTCATCGCTGTCGGCTGGAACTGCAAGCCCTTCTTTGCCAGCCAGAAGCAGAAGCAACACACCAAGACTGAGGAAGAGCAGATTGACAGGCACAAAGAAAAAGCCTCCCACACACATATCCTTCTGTGCGTCACGCAGCGTCTTGCAGGTGAGATTCTTCTGCATCATGTGTTGGTCGAGACCTGTCATTACCACAACGATGAACACTCCGCTAAGAAACTGCTTGAAGAAATTCTGAGTAGACACCCAGTCGTCGAACACGAATATGCGGCTGTGGCTGTCTGCCACCACTGCCCACACGGCATCACCCACCGACATATCGAGTTTTCCTATAACCTCCACAATTATTATCAGCAATGCCGCCATCATACAGAAGGTCTGGAAGGTATCGGTCCAGACGAGGGTCTTTATTCCTCCGCGCCTTGTATATACCCATATCAGCATTACGAGCGCCACTACGGTGACAACGAACGGCACCCCTACAGGTCCGAATACAAATAGCTGCAGGATGCTGCACACCACATAGAAGCGAAGTGCCGTACCCGTCATTTCGGAAAGCAGGAAGAACAGGGCTCCCGTTTTATACGATCTGTTGCCGAGCCGTTTCTGCAGAAAGGAATAGATAGTGGTGAGATTGAGTTTGTAGTACACTGGGAGCAGGACAAAAGCTACGACAAAATAGCCAAGGATGAATCCAAGACACGTCTGCAGATATGTCATGTCTTGCTTTATCACCATTCCAGGCACCGACACGAAAGTGATACCCGATATTGACGCTCCAACGAGTCCGAAAGCGAGAACATACCACGGCGACTTGCGCTCACCGCGATAGAACGTCTCGTTGTTGGATTTCTTACTCGTCAGTCTGCCCATAAGCATGAGCACACAGAAGTAAATCAGTATTGTTGTAAGTATAAGCATAATCGTTATCCATTAATTTTTTTCAATATCTCCACCGCCTTTTCCACGGTGTCAATGCCCGACACCACCATATAGCGTTTGCCACGACTCTCCTTGAGATTGCATTGGCGGGGGTTGCTGCCGATATACTGGAGCAAACGGTCGAAGACGTCGCTCTTGTAATAGGCACTCATGGGATTTGTCACGAACTGCATCTGCATCACGCCGCCCTTGAGTATTATCTTTTCGCATCCGAGAGACTTGCCCAGACGCCGTAGCGGCACTACATGCAGCAGCTCTTCGCCCTCACGGGGTATAGCACCGAAGCGGTCGATAAGGTTTGCCTTATACCTATCGAGGTCACTGTCGTTGGTTATGCTGTCGAGCTCGCGATACAACAGCATTCTCTCACTGCTGCTCGGCACATACTGGTCTGGGAAGAACATCTCAAGGTCGCTCTCCACGGCGCAGTCGTCAACGAACTCGTCGCCTTTGAGTTGTCTGCCCTCTTTCATCTCCTCCTGATACATCTCAGCAAACTCATCGTTCTTAAGCTCCGTCACGGCCTGCGACAGAATCTTCTGGTATGTCTCAAAACCGAGATCTTCCATAAATCCGCTCTGTTCCGCACCGAGAAGGTTGCCGGCGCCACGCATGTCGAGGTCTTGCATCGAGAGGTTGAAGCCGCTGCCAAGGTCTGAGAATGTCTCAAGTGCCTCCAACCGGCGGCGCGCATCCTGAGAGAGATTCGACAGCGGAGGAGCAAGGAGATAGCAGAACGCCTTCTTGTTGCTTCTTCCCACGCGTCCACGCATCTGATGCAGGTCGGAAAGTCCGAAACGGTGTGCATCGTTCACGATGATGGTATTGGCATTGCTGATGTCGATGCCGTTCTCCACGATGGTTGTGGAGAGGAGCACATCATAATCGTAGTTCATGAACCCCATCACCACCTTCTCCAGTTCTTCCGGTTTCATCTGTCCGTGACCTATAGCTATTCGCGCATCCGGAACGTTTCGGCGTATCACATTGGCAATCTCCGGCAGGTTGCTGATGCGGTCGTTCACGAAGAATACCTGTCCGTTGCGGCTCATCTCGAAGTTTATTGCATCCTTTATGATATCTGAATCGAAGGTATGCACCTCGGTGCACACGGGATAGCGGTTTGGCGGCGGCGTCTGTATGATGCTCATGTCTCTTGCTCCCATGAGAGAGAACTGCAGCGTGCGCGGTATTGGCGTCGCCGACATGGTCAGCGTGTCCACATTGGTTTTCATCTTGCGCAGTTTTTCCTTGGTAGACACCCCGAACTTCTGTTCCTCGTCGATGATGAGAAGTCCGAGGTCTTTGAATTTCACGCTCTTGCCGATGAGCTTGTGTGTGCCAATTATGATGTCTATCTTGCCAGCCTCCAGGTCGGCAAGTACCTCACGTGTCTTCTTCGCACTGCGGGCACGCGACAGATAGTCAACCCTGACAGGCAGATCCTTAAGTCTGCCACAGAAAGTCTGGTAATGCTGGTATGCAAGCACTGTGGTAGGCACCATCACGGCAACCTGTTTGGAATCGCATGCAGCCTTGAAAGCAGCACGTATAGCCACCTCGGTCTTGCCGAAACCCACATCGCCACACACAAGACGGTCCATCGGACGCTGGCTCTCCATATCAGCCTTCACGTCGTTGGTGGCTTTCAATTGGTCGGGGGTGTCTTCATAGAGGAAGCTCGCCTCCAACTCATGCTGCATGAAAGAATCGGCACTGAACTGATAGCCTTTCTCATGGCGGCGTGTGGCATAGAGCTTGATCAGGTCGCGGGCTATGTCCTTTATCTTCTTCTTTGTCTTTTCTTTCAGTCGCTCCCACGCTCCAGAACCGAGTGCACTGAGACGTGGCGGTTTCTCGCTGTCGCGGCGCTTGTATTTGGATATTTTGTAGAGGCCGTGGATGCTCACATCCACCTTGTCGTTGTTCTGATACACGATGCGTATCATCTCCTGATAGCTGTCGCCAACGGGAACACGCACGAGACCGGCAAACTTTCCGATGCCGTAATCCACATGTACGATGAAGTCGCCAGGCTCCATCTCCTGCAGTTCTTTCATGGTGAGCGCCATCTTTCCGCTGCGTGCGGCATCCGAACGGAGACTGTATTTATGGAAGCGGTCGAATATCTGATGGTCGGTGAAGACGCACACCTTCATGTCATTGTCGGCAAAGCCGCAATGCAGGGTTTTCTCCACCGGCTGGAAATCTATCGGCGTGACGCTTATCACAGTGCCGTCAGCCAGTTTCTTGTTCTGCGCCATCTCGTCGAAGATGTCGCGAAGGCGCTGGTTCTGCTTCTGGCTGTCAGCAAGGATATATAGTTTGTAACCTTTCAGCATATAGTCTTCGAGCGCAGTGGTGAGCAGTTCAAAGTTCTTATGGAACAAAGGTTGCTGTGTGGTGCTGAAGGTGATGGTGGCCTGCGGCAGTCCCGTTGGACTGTTACCGAATTCCACTCTCTTGAACTTTGCTATGTCTTCGGTGAATGCCGTTGCCGGCAGCAACGAATATTCCGACCTCATCTCCTGCATTATCTTCTTCTGTTCCATCTCCGTGGCCCCCTCGAGTTTCTCGGTGAGAGCCTGATGGGAGAAACCTTCACGGTAGATATTCTCTATCACGTCGTGGGCGAATGTAACGTCTTTTATCACCACCAACGAGTCGGCAGGCAGGAATTTGAGAAAAGAAATCTTGTCTGCCACGATCTCCGACAATTCCGGTACGATAGAGATGCAGTCCACCTTACCTCTCGACAACTGCGACTGCACCTCGAAGGTGCGTATTGAGTCAACCTCGTCGCCAAAGAAGTCCACACGATACGGATACTCATTGCTGAACGAATATACATCGAGAATGCTACCGCGCACGGCAAACTGTCCCGGTTCGTAAACATAGTCCACCTCCTTGAAACCGAATGAGCGCATCGTCTTCTCTATCTCCACCACGTCTCTCTCCTCGCCAACGCGCAGCATGAGGGTGCGGTCGTCCAGATGCTTGTTGGTGACCACCAGTTCTGCCATCGCCTCAGGGCAAGTCACGACGTAGAGCGTTGAATTCGAGTCGTCATGTGACGCCTCCTGTTCCTTCACCCGGCTCAACACCTCAGTGCGCAATATCTCGTTGGCAGCATCTTTCTGACAGTACTTCACCTGTCTGCGATAAGCCGACGGAAAGAAGAGCACATGCGAATTGCCCAGCAACTGGGTGAGGTCGTGATAGAAATACCCTGCCTCGTCAGCGTCATTAAGCACAAAAAGACAGGTGCGCGGCAGCCTGCCGTTGGCAGAAGCAAACACCATGGGCACCGACGAGCCATTGAGTCCGCGCAGCGATATCGTGCGCACTTCTGAATCGCCAATCGCTTTCAGCATCGATTCTATATGAGGTGACGAACTATACAAGTCCAAGAGTTTCTGAATTTCCATCTTCTTTTCTAAAACATATAATAGCCCTAACGAGACACGCTACAGGCTCATCCCGCTATGGCACAAAACGGAAAAGATCTCAAATGCCGTACAAAGGATTACACGGGCCTTTCACTCCAGCATCAAGAGTCTTTTACCACAAAAACGCTGCGAAGTTACTGAAAAAAAATCATATTATATCTTATGGGATATCAAAAAGTAATGGCGAAAGCATACAACTTAGTTTTTTATTGCTACCTTTGCACAACATAATATTAATATTCTCACACATTATGAACACAAGTGACAGTATCGTCATCATCCCGACATACAACGAGATAGAGAACATTGAGAAGATTATCCGAGCAGTGTTCGGACTGGAAAAGAAATTCGACATACTCATCATCGACGACGGCTCGCCCGACGGAACGGCAGCGAAGGTGAAGGAACTGATGAGCCAGGAGTTCAACGGCAGACTTCATCTGCTCGAGCGCAGCGGAAAGCTGGGTTTGGGAACGGCATACATCAAAGGATTCAAATGGGCGCTTGAGCGCGACTACGAATACATTTTCGAGATGGACGCCGACTTCAGCCATGACCCGAAAGACTTGCCGCGACTCTATGCCGCATGCCACGACGAAGGATACGATGTGGCTATCGGTTCACGGTATGTCAGCGGAGTGAACGTGGTGAACTGGCCTATCGGCAGAGTATTGATGAGCTATTTCGCATCCAAATACGTGCGCTTCATAACGGGGTTCAAAGTGAACGACACCACTGCCGGATTCAAATGCTACAAACGCCGTGTGCTCGAAACCATAGAACTCGACAAAATCAGATTCAAGGGATATGCCTTCCAGATAGAGATGAAATACACGGCATACAAGATTGGCTTCAAGATAAAGGAAGTGCCGGTGATATTCGTAAACAGAAGAGAAGGCGTGTCGAAAATGAGCGGCTGCATCTTCGGAGAGGCATTCTTCGGCGTAATGAGACTGCGCTGGGACGGATGGACAAGGAAATACCCGAAAATAAAAGAATAACGAAGACACACTACTATCATGAAATATCTGTATAGAGCCTACCAGCTATGCATCGCATTGCCAATATTGCTCCTATGGACAATAATGATATCTCTCGCCACAGCCATTGGATGTTCGCTGGGCGGAGGACATTTCTGGGGATATTACCCTGGCAAATCATGGGGATGGGCCATCATCCGTCTGCTACTGCTGCCGGTAAAGGTAGAGGGGCGTGAAAATATGAAGGAAAACGAGTCGTATGTCATCGCCGCCAACCACCAAGGGGCGTTCGACATATTCCTTATTTTCGGTTTCCTCGGACGTCAGTTCAAGTGGATGATGAAACACCAGTTGAGAAAAGTGCCATTCGTGGGCTACGCCTGTGAGAAGTCGCATCAGATTTTCGTAGACAAGCGCGGACCGCGAAAAGTGAAGGAGACCTACGACAAGGCTCGCGCCACGCTGAAAGGCGGTATGAGCCTTGTGGTGTTCCCGGAGGGTGCGAGGAGTTTCACCGGTCACATGGGAGTGTTCAAGCGAGGAGCCTTCATGCTTGCTGACGAACTGCAACTGCCTATCCTGCCGCTGACCATAAACGGTTCTTTCGACATCATGCCGAGAATGAGAGACTGCAAATGGGTAACCTGGCATCCGCTTAAGCTCACCATCCACAAACCCATCTATCCTGAAGGACAGGGACCGGAGGACATCAACCGCCGCATGGACGAATGCTACAAAGCCATCATGTCGGGACTGGAAGAGAAATACCAAGGTTTTGTGGAGAACCCTGACCAATAACAACTTTCTGTATCTACGACAAAAGGCAATAATTGGCAATATAAATACCATATATACTTGTATCCGGAAAGATACAGTTGTCTAAACATCGTTTGGTAAATATAAGCAAACCGACAACCGGGTCTTGATGCGAAAGGCATATAGTCCTTTCAATCAAGACCCGGTTGTCGTTTTTTTTCTTTCAACCCAAATCAATCATTAGGGCTTGCTTGGCGTTTATCCCTATCGGCTATATTCCGTTTGGCGTTTATTATCTCTTCACCGTCTTCATCACGGGTTCACAGGTAAGCTGCACACCGAGCTTCTTGAATATGCGCTGGTCTACATCGCTCAGCATCACCGTGGAATGAACCTGACAGTCGCGCAGTTTAGGCAACTGCTCCAAGGCGCGACGGCAGTTCTCGTCCTGCTCAGAGAGTACAGACAAGGCGACAATCACTTCATCTGTGTGCAAACGAGGGTTGTGGCCACCCAAGTAACTGATTTTGGTGTGCTGGATAGGCTCTATCATAGACTCCGGGATGAGCTTCAGGTCGTGGTCTATGCCAGCAAGATGTTTGGTGACATTAAGAATGAGAGCGGCACTGCAACCAAGCAGCGGACTGGAATTGGCGGATATTATCGTGCCGTCTTGCAGTTCTATAGCTGCCGACGTATGTCCCGTTTCATTGAGACGTCCCTTTGCCGCTGTGGTGACTCGACGGAAGTCGGTAGAAATCTTTGCCTGCTGCATGAGGAGCTGTATCTTCTTTATCTCCGCATCATTACATGCTCCGAGCGCAAGTTTATTCGTGGCTGCGTAATAGCGGCGGATAATCTCGTTCTTCGATGCCTCCACACACACATCGTCATCACTGATGCAGAACCCCACCATGTTGACGCCCATGTCCGTTGGCGACTTGTATGGATTGGTGCCATAGATACCCTCGAAGAGAGCGTTGAGCACAGGGAAGATTTCTATGTCGCGGTTGTAGTTGATGGCAATCTTATTGTACGCTTCAAGGTGGAACGGGTCTATCATGTTAACGTCATTGAGGTCGGCCGTAGCTGCCTCATAGGCAATGTTGACAGGATGCTTGAGCGGAAGGTTCCACACCGGGAAGGTCTCAAACTTGGCATATCCTGCCCTGACGCCACGCTTGTTCTCATTATAGAGCTGACTCAGACACACTGCCATCTTGCCGCTGCCCGGACCGGGAGCGGTGACGATGACGAGCGGACGCTCGGTCTCCACATAGTCGTTCTTGCCGAAGCCTTCGTCAGAAGCTATCAGTTCCACGTTGTGAGGATAGCCCTCAATGAGATAGTGGCAATAGGTCCTGATGCCAAGACGTTCCAGACGCTGCTTGAAAGCCACGGCTGCCGGCTGTCCGCCCCAGTGGGTGATGACCACAGAACCTACCATGAAGCCACGGCCCTGGAATTCGCCTCTGAGCCGGAGCACATCCTCGTCGTAGGTGATACCGAGGTCGGCCCGTTTCTTGTTCTTCTCAATGTCTGTAGCACTGATTACTATGACAATCTCTATGCTGTCGTTGATTTTCTGGAACATACGCAGCTTGCTGTCTGGCAAAAAACCAGGCAGCACACGACTGGCATGATGGTCATCGAAGAGCTTTCCTCCAAGCTCCAGATACAACTTTCCATCAAACTGGGATATTCTCTCCTTTATGTGTTCAGACTGTATAGACTGATACTTATCATTGTCAAACCCTATCTTCATCGTTGATTTCTTAACTTAATTGCAGTGCAAAGTTAGCTATTTATGTCCATCCGAAGAAATATTTGCGTAACTTTGCAGAAATAATATTCGTGAACCATTCCGATAATCACCCCCGCTCTCAGTTGGCGATTGCCGGAAAAGGCTTTATATAACACAACAATAACGATAATGGTAACATTCACAGACCGTCTTTCGGACGACAACGACTACAAGCGCGAGGAACTGATAAAAAAAATTGAACATGCCTTAGGACAGATGACTCTCAAGGAACTTGAGGCCCTGTCGTATGACATGTTCACGAAAGGATATCTTGAAGATTAACCCCACACGGAATGCTGCTGCATCCGCGCTTGGGACAAGCTACGGAATCTGCTACAGGGCATGCTGCATGAAGCGCTGCTCTGCCAGCTTTTCGTATTTAGTCCCCGGTCTGCCATAGTTGGCAAATGGGAATATGCTTATTCCTCCACGGGGCTTGAATATTCCCGTCACTTCGATGTAACGTGGATCCATGAGCTTCACGAGGTCTTTCATTATGATATTGACACAATCCTCATGAAAGTCGCCATGGTTGCGGAAGCTGAAGAGATACAGCTTCAGGCTCTTGCTTTCCACCATACGCACGTCGGGAATGTATTTTATGATTATCTCTCCGAAGTCAGGCTGTCCCGTGATAGGACACAGCGTAGTGAACTCAGGACAGTTGAACTGCACCCAATAGTCATTCGTCTGATGCTTGTTCTCGAATGTCTCAAGCACCTCAGGCGCATAGTCCTGCCTATACTCCGTCTTCTTGCCGAGGGCATGCAATCCCTCGTCCTGTCTGTTTTCGCTATTTGTCATACGAACATTTTTAGATATTACCAATTTTGAACACACCGTAGTTTATGTTACAGTCGTAGGTGTCAACACCCTCTATCTGCTTCGTTTTCCTTACCACCCTCATCGTTATCGGCAGCACCACAATCTCATAGACCGTCTTCAGCACAATCTGTGAGATAATGAGTTTGGGCAATTCCGCAAGTGGCACCACCCCACCAAGGGCAAGCGGGAAAAAGATTATTGAATCGGCGGTCTCGCCATACACAGTGCTCATCACGGCACGCAGGGCGAAATGCTTCCCGCCTGACGACACCTTCATGCGGCTCATCACATAGGCGTTGATGAACGAGCCTACGAGAAACGCGAGGAAGGAAGCCAAGGCTATACGTGGCGCCAGTCCGAACACGGCATGGAATCCGGCTTCATTATCCCAATATGGTGCTCCTGGTATGGCATCAGCCAAAGCACCGAAGGAAACGAAGATGAAGTTCATCAGAAAACCGAGCCAGATGAGCAGTCGGGCTTTCTTATAGCCCCACACCTCACACACGCAATCGTTGATGATATACGACACGGGAAACACCAGCAGTCCGCCGGTGATATTGACCCATCCTATTGAAATCTGCTTTGTTTCGAGCACGTTTGCCGTAATGAGGCAGACGCAGAAGAGCACGCTGAAAAGCATAAACAGCACACTCACACTATTGTTGCTTACTTTCATGATTCTTGTTTTGTTTAGTCCGGCGGCTCTGTTTCCAGTGCAAACACGGACATGGAGGTTTGTCAAGCACTCGCTAAGTCCCAAACTGTCAAATCAAGACAAGGTCTGACAGACGATTTGGGATGAACTGTTATTATGCCATCCATCATCTTTTGATGAAAGCGGCTGCAAAGGTAATGATTTTTCTTGAAATAATAAGCTTATATTCCCAAAGGATTGATATTGTTGTAGCTTTCCTTCACCTTTGACTCTATTCCCTGCTGCTCCCCCTCTTCCTGCTCACGAGACAATATCTCGTTGAGACGTTCCTCATCGCTCTTGGCACCCTCGGCATCGCCGGCCTGCTTGCGCAACAAGGCACGGTTCTCCAGCGCTTCTTTTGAGAATGGATTCACGTCGATTACCTTTCCGTAGTATTCCATCGCCTGTTCTGCATTTCCACGTTTGTTCTCGATGTTCGCCTTCAGCATCAGCGCCTCTTCGTTGTCGGGATAATTGTTCAGGAGATAAGCCGCATCGTTGTCGGCATCATCAAGATTGCCGTCAGACAGATACACCTCTCCACGCAGCAGGTAAGCCTCAGCATACTCCTCATTAAGCGCTATAGCCTTGGTAAGCATTGCCACGGCATTTGTTATGTCGTCGGTGCCGATGCAAGCTTTTGCATAGAGGAAGAGGGCCTCAACAGACTTGGAATCTACGAGCAGCGCCTTCTCACAAGAGGCAGACATGAGCACATAGTTTTCCATCACGTAGGCAATGCCAGCCATACGCAGGAATATTCCGATATTGTCGGGCTGTGCCTGCGCCAGCTTTTCCAGTTGCTGATACGCATTGTTGTAGTCTCCCACTCCCACGTAAGCTTGCGAGAGATAGTCTCTCACTTCAAGGTCTTCCTTGATGTTGAGGGCATGGGTAAAACATTCTATTGCATACCCTACACTGTTTATCTTGAGTGCCTTCACGCCGTCAAACTTCAGTATGTCGAAGTTCTTCTCGTCAGCACGCTGCAGTTCCTCCACTGTAGGAGTCTTTTCTTCTTTGGCAACGCCAAACAGTTTTTTAAAGAAATTCATTTTATAGAATCGTTGCTTTAGGGTTCCACTCGTTGTGTTTTCCCCCTTGAATTATGAAATGAAGAAGCTACCGTCTCTCATGTCGCATGGCACACGATAGAGGCGGTAACTTCAGAAAGATATTGTCAAGCAGGCATTATCCCACTATAATCTCGCTCAGAGTAGGATGTATATGAGTGATGTCATCAAGCTTTTCCACCGTGATGTCCTGACACATCAGTGCACTGACCTCCTGAACCAGGTCGGCGGCATGTGCTCCATATACATGGCAGCCCACCACCTTGCCTCCGGCATCGGTGAGAAGCTTCAGCATACCCTCCGTCTCGTTCATCGCCACGGCCTTGCCGTTGGCACGATAGTAATGCTTTATGCTGCGATAATCAGCACCTTCAGCCTTGAGGGCATCCTCCGTCTTGCCCACGCTGGCAGCCTCAGGCAATGTGAATACCGCTGCCGGCATCACATCGAAGCGGATATCGTCGCCACAGCCTACGATAGCGTTCACGGCCCTCTTGCCCTGCATCTCTGCTGCATGGGCAAGCATCTGTCTGCCGTTAACGTCGCCAATGGCATACACGTTCTCTACAGAGGTGAGCATATTGTCGTCAACGGCAATTCCCTTGGCATCGTATTTTATTCCCACCTCATCAAGACCGAGTCCATCAGTAAGCGGTTTTCTGCCAACGGCAAGCAACACCTTGTCGGCCTCCACCTCTGTCACCTTGCCCTTGCGCTCAAAGGTAACCTTTCCGGAAGCCGCTCCCTTGAGGGCAGACTGCATATAGAAGGTAACGCCTCTCTTCTCAAGACATTTGCGCAGGCGTTTGGCGATATCGCTGTCGATTGGCGGCAGACATTCCTTGAGGAATTCCACTACTGTTACCTCACAACCGAAAGAATTGAGTATGCTTGCAAACTCCATTCCTATCACTCCGGCACCAACTATGCAGATGCGCTTCGGCAGCACGTCGGTGTCGAGAAGCCAGTCGGAGTCGCACACCATCTCTTTGTCAAGATCTGGGATAGGCAACGACTTTGACACGGAGCCAGTGGCTATGATGATGTTGTCGGCAGAATAATCCTTACCGTCAACTACCACTGTATGGGCGTCTTTCATCACAGCCATACCTTTGACGAGCGTTATGCCTGAAGCCGACAGTAGTGTGGCGATGCCTCCGCGCAGAGTCTCCACCACCTGCTGCTTGCGGACGAAGGCCCTGGCGAAATCAAAACTGTATGTCACACCGTCGAGCGCATAGCTCCCGGCATCCTTCATCGTCTCTATCACCTCAGCGAGCCGCGCGTAAGTCTTGGTGGGAATACAGCCACGGTTGAGACATGTGCCTCCCAGTTCGTCTTTCTCCACTACCAATACCGTCAGTCCCTTGGATGCGGCATAAGTGGCGGTCTTGTATCCACCAGGACCGCCACCGATGATTATCAAATTGAAATCCATATAGAATCAATCATTTAGCATGCTCTTATATGTCACCACAGGATGCTTTGCTGCCAACACATCGTCCACTCTTCCGATAGGAGTATTGTGTGGCGCTGACTTCAGCAGTTCTGGCTCATTCTTTGCCTCCTCGGCGATTTTCCTCATCACCTCGATGAATCCGTCTATCGTCACCTTGCTCTCGCTTTCTGTAGGCTCTATCATCATTGCCTCGTGGAAGAGCAGCGGGAAGTAGATGGTCGGCGCATGATACCCATAGTCGAGCAAGCGTTTAGCCACATCCATAGTGGTGATGCCTGTAGACTTGTCTGCCAGGCCGTTGAATACGAACTCATGCTTGCAGAGTCCTGCGATAGGCAGTTCATATACATCCTTCAACGACTCCTTGATATAGTTGGCATTGAGTGTGGCAAGCGGTCCTACATATTTGATATACTCCTTGCCGAGAGAAAGTATGTAGGTGTATGCCTTGAGGATAACGCCGAAATTGCCGTGATACGGACTGACACTGAGTGTCGAGTCATGCTCGTTGTCGGGCAGGAACTGCTCCAGTCCCTTTCTCACTCCCACCGGGCCGCTTCCTGGTCCGCCACCTCCGTGAGGTGTAGAGAATGTCTTGTGCAGGTTGATGTGCATCACGTCGAATCCCATGTCACCAGGACGACAAGCGCCGAGCATCGGATTGAGGTTCGCTCCATCGTAATACATCAGTGCACCACACTCATGAACGAGCTTGGCAATCTCTGGAATGTTTCTCTCGAATAGTCCGAGAGTATTCGGGTTGGTCATCATTACGGCAGCGATAGTGTCGTCGAGGAGTCCTCTCAGGTCGTCAACGTCCACCACTCCATCGGCAGTACTCTTCACCTCCACGATTTCCAGTCCGCAGACCGCGGCAGAAGCCGGGTTGGTACCGTGTGCCGAGTTTGGCACGATCACCTTTGTTCTCTTTTCGTCGCCCCTGCTCTCATGATATCTTCTGATCACCATCAGTCCGGTAAGCTCACCGTGAGCACCGGCAAACGGGTTGAGAGTGAAGTCTGCAAGACCGGCAATCTCTGAGAGAGCTTTTCTCAGTCCGGCACAAACGTCGAGACATCCCTTCACCGTGTCAACAGGCTGCAGCGGATGTATATCCCTGAAGTCTGCCATACCAGGAATCTCCTCGTTTATGGCTGGGTTGTATTTCATCGTGCAGCTGCCAAGCGGATAGAATCCGTTGTCCACGCCGAAGTTGTTTCCGCTATGGTTGGTATAGTGTCTCACCACGGTCATCTCGTCACACTCAGGCAACTGTGCGTCGTTCTCCCGGCGCATCTCTGCAGGCACCTCATAATCACCGAATTTGTTGTCAGGAAGAGAGTAACCCTTTCTGCCAGGATGCGACAGTTCGAAAATCAAGTTTCCGTATAATTTGTTATTCATAATCAGACAAACTTTTTCAGATTAACTTAATAAGGTTATCTATCTCTTCCTTGGAGCGCTGCTCCGTCACTGCAAACATGATAGTATGGTCGCCCATCTTCACTCCTCCGAGGAATCCGTTGTCAACGAACTTCTTCTGCAGCACGTCAACGTCTCCGTCGTATTCAACGCAGAATTCATTGAAGAACGGTTTCTGGAACGTTGGTTTGAAATGTCCCGTCTCCACGAGTTTGTCCATCATGTAGTGTGCTCCGGCATACGACAGTTCGCCAGCTTCCTTCACTCCCTTCTTTCCCTTCACCGCCATGTATACGGTAACGAAAAGAGCCATGAGGCTCTGGTTGGAGCATATGTTGGATGTAGCCTTCTGCCGGCGGATATGCTGCTCTCTGGCCTGCAATGTGAGCACGAAGGCACGCTGTCCGCGGCTGTCTTCCGTCATTCCTACGATGCGTCCCGGCATCTTGCGGATGAGCTTCTCTGTGCAGCACATATATCCCACGTATGGACCACCGAACATCATCGGCACTCCGAGACTCTGTCCGTCGCCCACTGCGATGTCGGCTCCCCATTCTGCCGGTGTCTTGAGCACGGCATAGTCAGCAGCCACTCCATTCATTATCATCAGCGCCTTGTTGTCGTGGGCAGCGTCGGCATATCCGGCATAGTCTTCCACGATGCCATAACGGTTAGGCTGCTGTACGATTACTCCGGCAACACCCTTCTGCGCTATCTTCTCCTGGAAATCAGCTTTGTCGGTGATGCCATCGTTTTCCTTCACCATCACGATGTTCACGCCGTGGAACTTGGCGTATGTCTCCACCACGGTGAGCACCTTCTTGTCTACGGTTTCAGAAACGAGCACCGTATCACACTTCTTTCCTGCAGCCACAGCCATCATCATAGCCTCTGCAGTGGCTGTGGAACCGTCATACATAGAAGCGTTAGAAATATCCATGCCTGTCAGTTCAGCCATCATCGACTGATATTCGAAGATGTAGTGGAGCGTGCCCTGTGATATCTCTGCCTGGTATGGAGTATATGATGTGAGGAACTCAGAGCGCTGCACGATACGTTCCACCACGGCAGGCGTGTAATGGTCGTAAACGCCGGCACCGGCAAAGCATACCAGTCTCTTGTTCTCATTGCCCAGAGCTTCGAAGAATCTTCTCACCTCCATCTCGCTCATTGCCTCCGGAAGGTCGTATTCCTTCTTGAAGCGGATCTCCTCCGGCACATCAGAGTAGAGTTCGTCGAGCGAACCTACTCCTACGATGTCGAGCATTTCCTTTATCTCACTTTCCGTGTGAGGAAAATACTTGTATTCCATATTATAGAAAATGAAGAGTCATACAAAACGTGCCGTTCTCTTAGTGAGCTTCCTTCTCGCAGAACTCAGCGTATGCCGCAGCGTCCATAAGGTTGTCGAGCTCTGTCTTGTCAGAGAGCTCCACCTTGATTATCCAGTTGGCGAAAGCATCCTGGTTGATAATCTCCGGTGTGTCCTCAAGAGCCTCGTTCACCTCTACCACTGTTCCACTTACAGGAGAAGTCAGGTCGCTGGCAGCCTTCACGCTCTCAACGGCTCCGAAATCCTCACCTGCCTCTACCTCGTCGTCTGTATCAGGCATGTCTACATATACGATGTTGCCCAATGCGTTCTGTGCATAGTCTGTGATACCGATATAGCCGAACTCACCTTCTACCTTTACATATTCGTGTGACTCTGCATAGTAGAGTCCTTCAATTACTTTTGCCATAGTATTATATTTTATTTGATTATTGTTTTATGAAAAAATATTTGTCTAAAGTTTCAATGATTTACCGTTGCCATTATTTCTTGTAGTGTTTGTCGTAGAAACGCTTCTTCACCACAACGCCTGGGAAGGTCTTCTTTCTGATCTGAACCTCAAGCGGCGTTCCGAGCTTGCCATACTCTGCCTTTACGAGAGCCATGCACACGCTCTTGTCCGTTGAAATGGAATGATAGCCAGTGGTCACCTCGCCTACAGGCTCACCGTCTTTCAGCACTGTGTATCCGTGACGTGGGATGGCCTTTCCTTCGAGTTCTATTCCCACGAGCTTCTGTGCCACGCCGTTTGTCTTCTGGTCAACGAGGGCATTCTTGCCCACAAACTCCTCTTTGTCGAGTTTGCAGAACATAGAGAGCCCTGCCATCACTGGAGAGATGTCTGCCGACAGTTCATCGCCATACAGAGGCAGTCCCACTTCAAATCTGAGAGTGTCGCGGCATCCGAGTCCGCAAGGCTTGCAGCGTCCGCTCTCCATCAGTTTGTCCCAGCAGTCACAAATATAATTATGGCTTGCATAGATTTCAAATCCGTCTTCTCCGGTATATCCCGTGCGGCTAACTATCACGTCGCCAATGGTCTTGACAGTATAGAAAGTCAGCTCCTTGCAAGCTATGCCGAGCACTTCCTCAACGACGGTTTCAGCGTTAGGTCCCTGAACAGCAATCTGCCCGTAGTCCTCTGAACGGTTCAGAAGCTCAATGTTGAAGCCCTCTGACTGTTTCTGCATCCACTCCCAGTCTTTGTCGATATTGGCAGCGTTTATCACGAGTAAGAAGTCATTCTCGGCCATCTTGTATACGAGAAGGTCATCTACGGTTCCACCATTGTCATAGAGCATCATGCCGTAGAGAATCTGTCCGGCCTCTATCTTGCTCACGTCGTTGGTGAAGATATGCTGCACATAGCGCTCGGCGTCGGCTCCCTTCACGGTCACCTCACCCATGTGTGACACGTCGAACACGCCGCAGTCTGTTCTCACTGCCTGATGCTCGTCGATGATTGTAGAATACTGGATAGGCATGTCGAAACCACCGAATGGGCTTATCAACGCGCCTTGCTTCACGTGCTTGTCATAGAGACATGTTCTTTTGTTTTCCATAATGATATGTGTTTTTATAGGGTTCTCTTTTTTAGATTCTTTCCGGTGTGGCGTGTCAGCTGAGCAGCAGCTCCACGAAGTTTTCCCTCTTGAGGTTCATCACCACCTCGTCGAGTTTCTCGGGCAGCGCCTTTGTCAGTTCTCCCTCCGTGAGCGCCACGCCACGTATGGGTTTGAGGAGATTCTCGTCGATGTCGCCCACGATGAAGAAATCTCCCACCATGGCGGCGCTCTTTATGATGTTGTTCTTCATCTCCAGCCTCACCTCAATGTCGCCTACATTATCTATATGTCCTCGCTTCACCACGGCATATCGTGGATTTTTGCCGTAAATGAAATCATCGGTAAGATATTCCTTCTCTATCTCCTTTATCAGTTCCACATCGTGGTCTGTCAGCGTCATCTCCGAGTCGCAGAGGTTCTGTCTGACGAAGGTCTTGAACTGCTCGATGTCGATGTCGAGATAGTCTTTGAGCAGGGCTATGCGCTGGCGCACGCTCTGAATGCCCTTGCTGAGCAGTTTCTGGTCCGACGGCGTGATGGCTCCCACCATGTTCTGCATGTTGGTGTCGAAGAGCATCGTGCCATGCACTATGCTGCGTCCCGGCACATGATAGAAGGCGTTGCCGCTGACTTTCCTGTCGCCGATGAGCACATCGTTTCGCCCCGTAGCCTTGGCGTCGAGCCCCAGTTTCTGGAGCACCATCACCACCATGTTTATATATTTGTTGAAAGTGAAGTTCACGTGTTCGTCTTTCGTGACATAAGAGAACATGATATTGCTCATATCCGCATACACGCATCCTCCACCGCTTTTTCTTCTGTAAGTCTGTACCGAATGTTCCCTGCAGTAGTCGAGATTTACCTCGGCTTCCACCAGTTGGTTCCTGCCGAATATCACGCTAGGCTGCACCTGCCACATGAAGAAGCAGTCTTCCTCATCAATGGTTTTCGCCACATATTCTTCCATGGCGAGATAGAACGGCAAGCGATGCTGCGTATTGTCGGGCAATGCTACATACAACATTTTTTCTGTTAGATTTATGGTAATAACATAATTTCCACAAAATTACGAAAAAAAACAAACCCAGCAAATTTTATACGCATTATTTTGTCTTTAAGATGCTTATGCAGGGGTTATGGTTGCTCTTGTTGTCATGCCATCGCTCATGCAGACTCTTTCCGCTTGATTATCCCACCTCTTATATAATATAGCTATACTGCATATCTGACACTTGCCGAACTGCCAACGAACTCACAGGGCCATCACCATCCGAAGGCTTTCTTGTCGGCGAGCCATTTTCCCTGCGCCCTGAGCACCTGCTCTATGATGTCGCGCCCCACTCCATGTCCGCCCATGGTCTGCGAGATGTAACGGCTGATGGCCTTGATGTCGGGACAGGCGTCTGAAGGGCAGCAGGGGCAGCCCGAACGGCTCATCACTTCATAGTCGGGGATGTCGTCGCCCACGAAGATCACCTCCTCGTCGGTGAGTCCGTTGTCGGAAAGGAACTTGTCGTATGTCTTTATCTTCACCGAGCACGCCGTAAACACGTCTTTCACTCCGAGCCTCTCGTATCTGATACGGATGCTGTCAACGGTGGCTCCTGTCATGATGGCGATGTGGAGTCCTTGCTTCACTGCCAACTGTATGGCGTATCCGTCCTTGATGTTCACCGTGCGCATCGGTTCTCCCGACGGATGCAGGTTTATCGTACTGGCACTGAGCACTCCGTCAACATCGAATATCACGGCGCGTATCTTCTTCAAATCGTAGTCTATCATATCTTTCTCTGTTTGTTTGCTATAACTGATTAATGGTACGGATTCCAACCGAGGGCAAACCTCCAAGCGGGCGTCACCTCCGGCATCACTTCTCGTTTCTCTCATGAATGCTCTTGCTCATGATGTCGTATATCTGCCTGATGCGGTCGTCGTAGGCGAGCATCCTGCTCTGCATACCTATCACATTCTCGTCGTAGCGGATGGCAGGACCGGTCTGGGCTGACTTCGGCGACATGCTATGCACCTTGCCCGCCGTCTCGTCGATGAGCGGCAGCATCGAACTGAAGGGGATGCCGTATCTGTCGAGGACTTCTGAAGCGAGGTCGTAGCAGTGGTTCACGAAGTTGCAGGCGAAGACTGCCGCCAGGTGCAGATGTTTGCGGCCTTCCGAATCCAGCTGCATGACATGCTGCGAGAGACTGCTGCCGAGGTCTGTGAGCAACCGCAGGTCGCTCTCATAGCGCGCCTCAACGAAGATGGAAACGTCGGTGAAATCCACCTGTCGCTGCTTTGAAAACGACTGCATGGGATAGAACACTCCGTAGCGGCCGGCATGTCCATCGAAGATGCTCATCGGGATGCTGCCTGCCGTATGGACGAAGAGTCCACGGCGGCTGCCGTCGCACAATCGTGCCACCACATCGCTGAGCGCCCCGTCTTTCACCGACACTATATATATATCGGCTTCTCTTGCCACATCGTCAAGGTCTGACACCGCTTCTGCCCCCACCTGAGAGGCAAGTGCATCGGCAGACGCCTGTGTGCGACTATACACCTGTGTTATCTCATGACCGGCGTCTTTCAACGCCCTGGCCACGTTGGTGGCAAGATTTCCTGCCCCCACAAAAACTATCTTCATATCCTGTCCTTGTATTTTTTCGTTGCGTTATGATTTGGGGTTGGCAAATTTTCCTGTTTGCCATGCAGCAGAAGAGTCAACCTATATGTATTCGCTGCCACTCGAGCTGGTCATCATCTATTTCTGCCTGTGACGCAGGTTTATCAGCAGTGCCTATCGCCACCACCGCATACACCGTCTTGCTCTCCGGAATGTCGAGTATTCCTCTCACCACCTCGTCAGACATGGTGCCGTCGGTGAGCTGATAGCCTCTTATCTGCACCGAATGGTAAGCCAGTTGCCTTTCTGCCGCCTGCGCACACATCGTCCACACTACAGCAGAACAGTTTTCCACCCACGCCCCATCATAGAGACGGTCGGCAACCACTGCCACTGCCATCGGTGCCTGAGCGATGCATTCCGCACCATGGTCTCTGGCATCTGCAAGACGTTCCAGCAGATGCGGGTCTTCAACGGGGTATAGCTCCACAGAGTTCCCTCCCTTGCCACAAGTGGCAAGGAGCGCTGCCCGGAGCACCCGTTCCACATCGTCAGCCTGTATCTCAGTACGGCAGAACTGTCTGTCGCCAATTTCCATAGCCAGTATTTCTTCTATTCTCATATCACTTGTATTCTCTTCCTTGCCTATCGTTTGGCAAAAGTATACAAAAAACATGGCATAAGGAAATTTTCATACGTTTAATGCGACATATCTCCCATTTGGCTAATTTGCTGAAAATAAAAAAATCAACCATGGGCAAGCACAGTAAATCTTCGGAAAACGGGCACGATGCTTGCCCCAAGTGGGAACGCTGCTTACCCAACATGGGCAAGCACCTTGCCCCTGATGGGCAGAATTTGTTTCATAAGTTTGATCTTGGTCTGTACCCATATGTGCAAATTTTGCACATGTGATATTTTCATCCAATTCACCCTACTTGAAGATGTTTCTTATATGGCGCGTACAGTACGGTCTCTTCCGAACAATTCAGCCATCTGACTTTGTGTAAGCCACACGGTATCTTTCTCCAACTTTACTTCAAGTTGGGTGTTGCCATCGTCTGTCGTATATAGGACGATAGAAGAACCGTTATTTGCAAAAATTTTATTCTCCATCACCCCTATCATTACATTCATATAGATAACGTTTCGACTGAAAAGATATTGCTCTGGTGTATCTTCTTTGTTCACACCATCATAATATTCTGCTTGAATAACACATTTCAACAACATTTTTCTCCCAGACAGGAGTCAAGCCCATCAAAATATTTTTTAGAGAGAAAACAAACAGAGATGCTTATATGACTGAGAAATTGTGTATTTTTGCAATATCCCAGAGAACAAGGGGATGTTGACAATAATATAAAACTGATAAGAATGCAGGATTTTGCAGCAATAGATTTCGAGACTGCCAACAGCGAGCGATCATCGGTCTGCTCTGTGGGCATCGTGATAGTCAGGGGCGGTGAGATAGTGGACAAGTTCTACTCGCTAATCAAACCCGAACCAGAATACTACAGTTATGTGTGCATGCGGGTGCATGGTCTGTGCGCTGCCGACACAGAAGATGCTCCTGTCTTTCCCGAAGTGTGGAAGCAGATAGAGCCGAAGATTGCCGGACTGCCCCTCGTTGCCCACAACAAGGCGTTCGACGAGAGTTGTCTGAAAGCCGTGTTCCGCGTATACCAGATGGACTACCCCGACTACCCGTTCTTCTGCACCTGCATAGCATCACGCCGGGTATGGCCAAAAGGCAGGCACAACCTCGACATCATCGCCGCCCGCTGCGGTTATGACCTGACAAACCATCATCATGCCCTGGCAGATGCTGAAGCCTGCGCTGCCATAGCGCTGGAGATATTATAGCAATCAGCATAGCAGAAAAAAAAATACGATAACGACATGCAAGTGAGAATAAGTTTTCCAAGACGCATTTTCGACCTCATGATGCCAAGGCTCTGCACCGTGTGTCATGAGAGGCTCGGCATAACCGAAGACTCCATCTGCATGGCGTGCAACCTGCATCTGCCGCGCACCGCATTCTGCTCCTCTCCATACGACAATGAGATGGCACAGTGTTTCTGGGGACTGATGCCGATAGAGAAGGCTGCGGCACTGTTCTATTATCTGCCCCACTCGCCATCGTCGGGCATAATGCTGAAAATGAAATATGAGGGAAGATGGGATGTGGCTGAAGACATGGGACACATAATGGCAAGGGAATGCGGTGAAGCGGGATTCTTCGACGGCATCGACGTGATTGTGCCTATCCCGATAACGAAAAAGCGAAAGCGGGAAAGAGGTTACAACCAGAGTTATCATCTGGCGCTCGGAATAAGTGAGGCTACGGGAATCCCCATCGCAGACAAGGCGGTGGAGAGGACAGTCTACAATGGGTCGCAGACAAGACTCAGGGGATATGAAAGGAGGGAGAATGTGGAGAATGCTTTTGCGCTACGCGACGCAAAGAAAATAAGAGACAAGCATGTGCTTATCATTGACGATGTGGTGACTACGGGTTCCACGATAATGGAATGCGGAAAGGAACTTCTCAAAGGCGGCGCAAAGGCTCTGAGCGTGTTGTCGCTGGGATATACTAAATAGTAGACGAGTTGACGAGTAAACAAGTGGACGGGTAAACAAGTTGACAAAGAAATTTCTATGGCCTGCCGATGGTCTATCTGATAAGGACATATCTACTTGTCAACTCGTTTACCCGTCCACTTGTTTACTCGTCTACTCATTTATTTCCAAACTTCAACTGTTCTTCTTTTTCTATCGTCACCTTACTCTCGTCGAGTTTAGAGGCATCGAGACGGAAGGTCTTGATGAAGAAATCATAAACGGCATTGCGCTTGTTCGGACCGAAGTCATGACGCTCATTCGGCAGATGGACATTGCTTATATTCTCCTTCTTGCCATAGAATCCATAGATGCGCTGCAGATAGGGATATTCCAGTTCGGGAGTGGTAGAGGTCCAGTCGCCGCCATCGCTTACGAGCATCATCGGTTTCGGAGCGAACATGGCTGCTATTTCTGCATTACACGTGCCGCCGCCAGCGAGCTGTATCGGCATGCCGCTCTCGCAGGGACAGCCGCCATCAAACCACGACGAGAGGCTCACCACCGGATTGGCAGCCGTATAGCGGTCGTCGAGAGCTGTGAGAAGTACGGTCTGTGTGCCGCCTCCCGAACCACCGTTCACTCCCACTCTCGTCTTGTCTACATCCTTGCGGTTTATCATCCAGTCGAGGATGCGTATGCCGTTGAGGGCCTGCATCTGATGAGCCTCGGCTGTCTGATGGGCCTTTGCCCCCACTTCATCTTCTGATTCGCCCCATCCCCACAGGTCATAATCCACACAGATGGCTCCCATACGGGCGAGTGTGGCAAGACGCTGCTGCTGCACGGTGCCATATCTGCCGTTGACGAAATGTCCGTTGGGGCAGATGATAAGCGGATGCTTGCCCTTGGTGGCAGGAGTATATATTGATCCCTTCACGGTATGTCCGCCAACCGTCTTCATACAGAAGTTCTGAACGGTATATCCGTCGTATTTCCTTATTTTCGACACAAGAGGCTTCTCCTTGGAACAGCGGGCGAGCAACGGGTCGATGCCGAGACGCTGGCGCACCTCACGACGCAGTGAGTCGCGACGCAGCTCCCATGACGCCCGGTCGCTATATTTGGAAGCGAGATACGGCAGGAGTTTCCATCCGTCGGAAGCCTGACGGCGCGGATATTCATATTTCTTTATCTTATAGAGGTTGCCCTTCTGCTTGAGGGCATAAAAGTCGAAGGGCTTCAGGATATTGTCAAACGTCTCCTCCAGAGAATACGGACGAACACGGAAGTCGGCATAGTCGAGTTTCAGTCCGGCGGTGTCTACATTGAACTTCAGTCTAACGTCGAAACGCTTTGCCACGTCATTGAGCACATCACCAAGCGGACGTGCATATTTCGTCTCAAAAGTCTGTGCCTGGCAAACTGTGCCGGCAAACAGGGCTGCTATAAGAATTGAATTTCTCTTCATGATTATTTTTTGATTTTAATACAAGAAATCGGAGAGCCCGGAATTCTCTTTGTTTTATAGAGAACTACAAGCGCTCCGATTTTATTGTGAATAACGATAACTATAATTTATATTCAAGTTTTCCGAGCGTGTCCCGCTGTGCCACCTTCTTGCCGTTGACAAGCAGGATGAGACCCTTGCCGTGGCGATAGTGAGAACCGGTCTTGTCGTAGACCACGGAGATGTTCTTGCTGTGATACATCACGTTGTCAAGACAGAAATAATCCCATTTTCCTTCCGGCACAAGCGGATTGACGATAATGCTGCCGTCAGCCTGCGGACGCAAGCCTATGATGCCAGTTATCATCAGGTCGTTGAAGGTAGAGTGGTTGTAGTAGCGGCTGCGCTCACGGTCACCCATGAGCCATACACCGTTTGTCTCATCGAGATACTCACCGATATATGGTCTGCCGCGATGGTGCTGGCTTTCTACATACACCTCCATATCATGGAAGAACTCGTTGCTGCCTACAATAGGCTCCGAGTAGTTGTTGATATAGTTTGCCATTGCCGTCAGCGTCTGACTCGTGGCGAAAGGCCATACGGCACCGTCCCATTCGCAGGTGCCCGTTCCATGGGTGCGGAAGAGCGGCGAGCGACGCTCACAGGTGGTAAGACCGTAAGGGGCAGAGAAGCCTTTCTCGTCGGTAACCTGCTTCCACGCGGCATCATACTTTTTGTTGTCAGGCATATTGAAATACCACGGAATGAAGCCTATAGCCTCGCGTACATTTGCGAGAGTGTCGGTCTGCAACGTTTCAAAGAACTCATGTTTGCCGTTCCAAAGCTTGTTCTCCACAAGCTCTTTCAGTTCTGCAGCCTCCTTGCTGTATTCTGCAGCTTTAGCCTCATCGCCGGCAAGCTTGTTCATCTCTGCAAGCGCCATGGCGTTGCCATACATATAGCTGTTTATCGTAGGACGCGCAAACTTTTTCCTTCTACCTCCGCTGGCACTCTCTTCCATTCCGTCGCGCACATCCTCCTGCCAGTAGAGTCCGTTGTCAAGACGGTGGGTCTTCTGCCAACGAGCATACTCCTCTTCGAGCGAAGGCTTCAGAGAGTCGACAAACGACCTGTTGCCGTTCACCTTATAAGCCTCATACACTGCGGCAGGATTCCAGGAGCTGAATTTATCCATCTTCTGCATCGCCTTGCCGTCGTTGCCATGATACCAGGTGTTGAGAATCTGGTTGATGTATGTTGTGTCGCGCAGCCATCGGGTCTCCATCACGTGGTGGCCGATGGCACAGGCAATGAGGTTGTAGCGGTCGGCATACGAACGCTGCACGAGGAATTCCGTCATACCATAGCCCACTGGGGTGCGCTTGATATGTTTGCGCAGAGTCCACCAGCGGTAGTAATACATCTCACGGAAATTATCCTGCGGACAGTCGAAGAGCGGCACGTTCTTGCTCATCCATTCCGCCGCCTTGCTGTTGGGGATAGCGTTGGCGATGTTCTCGTCCTCCATCGAATTGAAGTAGTCGATGTAGTGTTTGTAGTCGTCGAACTTCAGCACAGCAGCCTGCCCGTCAGCATCAGCAGCGTAGGTCTTCACATTTGCAATAGAGAATGTAGCCACGGGATCCGACTCGTCGGCACGCGGCATGTCGAAATACTGGTCTGCCGGAGTCTCGTTGTTTGGCTCTGCAAAGAGCGGACCGGTGCGGAACACCACCCTTGTTATTGCCTCCACAGGAGTGTCGAACTGGCGCTGACACACTTTCTTGCCGTTGATATAATATGTGCCGGCATGCATGTCGGTAGAGAGAACAGCCTTCACACGATAGGTTTCTCCTGCCTTATAGTTCTTGAGCATGGTACCGAAACGCGGACCGCCCTTCACCTTCATCACTCCGAGAGAGTCGAGCACTATACGGGAGCAAGCCTGACCTTTGGCGTCGACAAACTCCACATCAAGCTCTCCGTGACCGTTCTGTGCTGCCTGGACATCAAACTCTACGGTAAGCTCCTTTGTGGCAGGTATCATACGTTCCACCTTGGCATAGTCGTAAGGGTCTTTGTCTGACAGCTTCAACCATTTCCCATCGAGAGCGACAGGTGCCCACTTTGGAGAATAGATGTTCCAGTCTGCCATATCTGCAAGCTTTGAATATGCGGAGAAGTCTGTATCGGCATGAGATGTTGCCGCAGTCTGTACAGGCACTGTAATGCGCGAAACCCACATGTCCTCCTTATTGTTACTGTAGGTGATCCACATGTTTCCGTCTGCCGGAGTGCCGTTGCCCTCCTGGATGCCACGGGTGTATTGCGGACCGTAGTTCTTGTAGTTACCGCCATGGCGCTCTGGGGTTATCTCTCCGTTGACAAGATTCAGCGTAGTATATTCCAGTCCGTCGGCACTCAGCGAGATGGCAAGTGGCCATCTGTATTCCGCAGGATTATATACCGTGGCATAAGTTCCGTCGGAGAGCCTCTGTCCCCAAATCTTTCCTGTGGATGTCACGAAGCCATGAGCGCGCTTTGCCGGAGTGCGCCATGTGTTGCCGCCATCACAGCTGATGGTGGTAAGGCCGTGTTTCCAGAGTCCCACCTTCCATCCGTTTGGCAGCGTGTAGCCTGAGAATGCCTTATATGGTGTCTTCAGCGGCAGTATGTCATCGCCGCGGTCAGCCTCTTCAGCCCACTGCATGCGTGCCATCGGGTCGGCGAGCAGTTCGTCGCAAGCCTTGACGAAGGCTTTGTCTTTGGATTTCTTGTAGTACGGGAAGTCTGTGTTGCCGGCATTGAAACCGTGGTTGTAGTAGATGAAGTATACGGAGCCGAAGGTGCCGTCGCTCTTTATCTCCCTCACCACTCTGCCGATGCCGTTGCCGTCGGTGGGGTTGTCTTTCGGTGTCATCGACACTACGTAGTTGCCCATAGCCAGGAGCTTGCCCGTCTTCTTCGATACATACCACCCCACTCTCTGGTGCATGATTGCCATAAGATCCTTTGCCTTCAGGCCCGGATATTTTTCAGGCTTTTCAAAGCCGTCGGGCACTTTGTATTCAGGGAACAGCTTTACTGGGTCCGTCCATGTGTATCCGTCAGTAGAGGTCTGCAGCATGGTGACTCCTGGCGGCTCGTGCTCGCTGCGTGGGTCAGTGAGATAGTGCATATAGAACTTTCCCTTCCAGTATGCAATCATCGGCTGGTGGTTGTATGTGGCTCCCTTTTCGGCACGCATGGTCTGTATGCTATGCACTCCCACCACGGGGGAGAGTCCGCCGTCATGGCGCGATGGCAGGGAAATGTCGTTGCCAGTGTAGTGAACGGCACTGCTGTTGTATTTTATAAGGTTCTCCACAAGTTCCTCCGGTGCCATGAACACGGTGCCGTGTTTATGACCGTCTGGGAAGGAAACGGCTCCCGTCTGGTCCTGGAAGTGTTTGAAATCCTTCGTGCGCTGTGCGCCATAGATAAACTGGCGATACCAGTCGTAATATATATACCACCATCCGTTGACGTATGCCGTAGACGGACCTTCGCTATACATCGGTGTGAATGGTTCTGAAGCCTCACTCCACGGACCGTAGGGTGTCTTTGAGAATGCCACCTTGATGTTGCGCTGCTTGCGGGTATTGTCTTTCAGCACCATCACATAGTCGTCTTTTCCCTTTTTCACCATCGTAGCGTCGATACAACTGAAACCGGGATCGATAAGGAGTTTGGTCTCAGAGAAAGTATTGAAGTCTTTTGTAGTGCAGTAGTACAGACGGTGGTTGTTCTTGTGTT
The DNA here is from genome assembly GCF_041323955.1 of Prevotella pectinovora. NCBI lineage: Bacteria > Pseudomonadati > Bacteroidota > Bacteroidia > Bacteroidales > Prevotellaceae > Prevotella > Prevotella pectinovora. The sequence goes on along the minus strand of NZ_JBGLIV010000001.1, from coordinate 540,995 downwards.
CCTCTATACCGTCGGGGAATTTTCCCGGTATGCAGGATGCCCATATTATCATATACTGCTTCTTCACGTCGTCGTAGAAGAGTTCCGGCGCCCACACATTGACGGTGGTCGTGTCTTTCATCACTTCGATGAAACGCTCCGGTGTCCAGTGTATCAAATCCTTCGACGATGAGTATCCGAACCCTCTGTCGCCTCTCCAGCTACAGGTCCACACGAAATGGTATGTGCCGTCGGGACCTTTCACTATCGACGGGTCACGCATCACCTTCTGCGTGCCTACCTCCGGCTTGAGGAAGGTGCCGGGAATACTGTCCCAATGTATGCCGTCGCGGCTATAGATGAAGCGCAGTCCTTCGTTGGCGGGTTCATGAAACGAGGTCGAAACGAAAATGTCCGTCGCCATGCCTGCCCTTGGGACAAGCATCATGGCAGCGGCTGCTGAAAATAGTAGTTTCTTCATTTAGTGTAATGTGGTTTCTTATTTCCTGATTCTTAAAGTGGGCATATATAGGAGACTGCCCTCTTTATTAACAAAGACGTCGGCACTGGGCGTTTTGTAACCATCATGCCAATGGCAATCACCGTTGACATGGATAATGTCATGAAGCTATGACATCATCTACGCACGATGCAAAGCTAAAAAAAACGGCACATAAAACGACACTAAGGGCACTACATTACGGCTATTCTATTTTATTTTCCTATCTTTACATAAGATAAGCTGCACCTCAGCATAAGAAATAAATGCATTTATTTCATTATGCATTTGGTTTGCGTTATCTTTGCGGAAGAAACAGAAAGAACATTTGGAATATGACAAGACTATATCTCACAAGGCATGGCGAAACCTACGACAACGCCAATAAGATAATGCAGGGACAGACACCGGGCAGACTCAACGACCACGGCATAGAACAGGCGAAGGAAGTGGCAAAGAAACTGGCCGAGAAGCATTTCGACGCTTTCGTGTCGAGCGATCTGAAGAGGTCTATAGACACCTGCCGGATTATCGCCGAACCGCATCATGCGGATGTGCGCACCACTCCACTGCTGAGAGAACGCGACTGGGGAAGCTTCACCGGACGATATATCCCAGACCTGAAAGACGAAGTGTGGCCTGACGATGTGGAATCTCTCGACACGCTGAAGGCGAGGGCACGGGATTTTCTTGAGTTGATAAAGCGAGAATATCCCGGACAGACAGTCCTTGCCGTTGGACATGGAATAATAAACAAGGCTATACAGGCTGTTTATTACAACAAGGAAATGAAGGATGTGCAGAAGATGGCAAATGCGGAAGTCAGAGTGTTGGACTTATGATTTTCTGCAAGCACCTGCCAACACTGCCATTCCAAAACCATAGAATGGTATACTTGAAGTCAAACGCCGTCAAGCGTCAGACTTCATTAAACGGGTCTCCTGTTTCAGACACGAAACTGATCGGTATTCTACTTTATGCAGAAGAATACGGAAACCGAGATGCTGATTATAACTAATACTGATACTATCATAATTGTGGGGATATTTTTTATCGCTACAAAGATAAAAAAATATTCCGAAACCTTATTTAAGGCATCGGAATATTATATCTTTTTTAACAATAAGAACACTATTTGCACAAATATCATTTATGCTTTTTCAGCTCTATGACTACTATCTCGCCAGGACATCCAAGTCTGAATGGGACGAAACCTCCCACACCGCAGCTCACGTTGATGGATCGTCTGCCCTCGGTGTAGAACCCTCCCCATTCGTCATACTTCAGTGAGGCTGGCGACCACCCGAAGAACTTCATCTGTCCGGCATGGGTATGTCCGCTGAGCGTCAGCTGAGAAGTGGAATGCGGTAGTATGTCGGTGCGCCAACTTGTCGGATCATGCTGAAGCATGAGTATGAACGCACCTTTCTGATTGACGCCATGGAGGGTCTTCTTCAAGTTGCCGAAACTCGGCACTCTCGGACTCTCGCCCTCGAACTCCATTCCAGCCACAACGATAGAGTCGTTGCCGCGACGTATCACACAGTTGTCGTTGAGCAACAGTTTCCAGCCCATCCTGCGCTGCACATCCTTCATCTCCTGACAGTTATGACGCCGCTCTGCTTCGGTTGCCTTTACATAATAGGCATAGTCGTGGTTGCCAAGCACGGAGAACACGCCATCTTTCGCTTTGAGGGAAGCGAGGGTCTTCTCGTGTTGATAGAGTTCTGAAGGGCGCATATTCTGCAAGTCTCCGGTAAAGGCTATCATGTCTGCCTTCTGACTGTTGATGCTGTCTGCCACGACTTTCAGCATGAAAGCCCTCTGTCCTGTATATGTACCCACGTGGGCATCGCTGAACTGCACGATACGGTAGCCATCGAAAGCCTCTGGCAGATCTGCCGACTCGAAGGTGACATGGCGCACCGTCACTTTGTTGAATCCCTTGGTGAAACCATATACGCAAACGACAGACAAGAAGACCCCTGCCAGAATTCCTGCATAGTTGCCCCAGTTTGTCTTTGTCTTGTGATAGACGCAATGTCCCCATCCCAGGATGGAGCAGACCGTGAAGACGAACTTCGGCACTGCCCATACTCCGAGGAGCAGGAGATAGAAGTTGAGACAATCCATGTCTGCCGGAGCGAAATCCGGCTGAACTGCCATCACCACGCTATATGCCACCATCGCCACGCTTTGTGCCGCCCAAGCTGTAATGGCTGCTATCTTGTTGCGCTTCATGTAGCGAAGGAAATGCAGATATACGTAAACATCGGAAACCAGCAGAAGCAGCAGTATGGGAATCAGTATTTTTACTATCATTATTCTATTTCGTTATTAGATGGAAGAATGGTCGAACTCCACCTGTTCGCCATGCACCGAGTCGTCGAACTTTCCATTATCATATATATGGTGACCGTTGCAGAAGGTATGCTCCACCTTCCATCCGAAGGTTTTGCCCTCCAACGGACTCCACTTGCACTTGCTCTGTATGTCTTCGCTTGTCAACGTCCATTTCACACCTGGACGCACCACCACGATGTCTGCCTTGTAGCCCGGACGCAGGAATCCGCGGTCTTTCACTCCGAAGAGCTTTGCCGGATTGTGGCTCATCAGCTCTGCCACTCTCTCCACCGTCAGCACACCCTGGTCTACGAGCGAGAGCATCGTGACGAGCGAGAACTGAAGCATCGGCATTCCCGACATGGCATTCTGGCAACCACCCTGTTTCTCTTCCAGCAGATGTGGAGCATGGTCTGTCCCCACCACAGCGATGCGTCCGTCTGTAAGAGCGGCACGCAGGGCATCGCGGTCGGCGGCGGTTTTCACTGCCGGATTGCATTTTATCCTTGCTCCAAGAGTCTTGTAGTCGGCATCGGTGAATACAAGATGTGCCACCACAGCCTCTGCCGTAATCTTGGGGAATCCGTCGCTGCCCGCAGCGGCAAGCACTTCCTTCTCTGAATATTTCTCAAAGAGCTCCAGCTCCTTCTCCGTGGTGAGATGTGCCACATGGAGTCGCGCTCCGCTCTCCTTAGCCAGTTTCACGGCGAGTTCTGTGGATTGCCAGCATGCCTCAACCGACCTTATCTCCGGATGGTGGCAGATATCGGGGTCTTCGCCCCATTTCTTCTTTGCCTCAGCCATGTTCCGGTTGATGATGCCGGTGTCTTCACAATGTGTCATTATCGGAAGTTTCACCTTGGTGAACATCTGCCGCAACGCCTCCTCACGGTCAACGAGCATGTTTCCCGTTGACGATCCCATGAAGAGTTTCACTCCCGGCACCTTATTTGTATCCACCTTCAGCAGCTGGTCGATATTGTCGTTTGTAGCTCCTATGAAGAAGGAATAGTTCACGTGACTCTTCTGCCGTGCCATATCGAGTTTATCTTCAAGGTCGGCAAGTGTGGTGGTCTGAGGTTTGGTGTTAGGCATGTCGAAATATGTCGTCACTCCTCCGTATGCCGCTGCCCTGCTTTCCGTCTGCATGTCTGCCTTGTGTGTCAGTCCGGGGTCACGGAAATGCACATGGTCGTCTATCACTCCCGGCAATACGAAACACCCCGTGGCATCTACTGTTTCGTCGTAGTTGTCCCGGGGTGTTTCGCCATTGCTCAGTATGCTTACTATTCGGTCGTCTTCAATCAGAATGTCTGCCTTGACTGCCATTCCCTCGTTCACGACCGTAGCTCCTGTAATCAATGTCTTCATTATTCAAGTAAGGTATAAAAGTTTACGGCCTGTCCTGAAGAATCTTTACCTCTCAGGACCAGCCTTGGCTTATGGAGTTATTCAGCAGGCTGTGCCAACTGGTTTGGCGTAGGTCCGTCCATCGGCTGCTGTGGAGCATCGGTGGGTTGTGGTCCTGCCGCCGGCTGCGGAGCCGGTCCGTCTGGCGTTGCCATGCCGTTCAATATTTCCTGGTTCTGCTGTGCCTTCTGATAGTAGTCCCTCACGTAGGCATCGTTCTTGAAGTGGTCCGTCGCCTTGCTCATGATGTCTTCTATCCATGGCGAGAGTTCCGGTATCGGGTATCCCATAGTCATCATGAAGAACACTCCGGGACCGAGCACGTTGTCGAAGTTGTCGCAGATGAATGATGTGATGAGCTTGTCCTCCTTCTGAGTGATCTGCTGCGCTTCGATTGCGAGTTTCTGGTTTATGGTATTCTCGTCCTCACCGTTCATTATCGCCTGGCTCTGCTTGTGTGCGAGGTCGTTCATCTGCATCTCGAGCTGGTTGTATTTCTCAATGAATTCAGAGAGTTTGTCGTTGAGCGGCGTGCCGCTCACCTTCTGCGATCCATTGTCAATCTTCACGTTGATGCTTCCTGACTCCAGGACTACAGGCATTATGTTCTCGTCGTCTATAAAGAGTGTCACCATCCTTACGGAGTCGAGTCTTCCATTGAAGCCGAACTGTCCGTGAACGACGTCGCAAGAATCAATGTTCTTCAGGTCGCTGTCATGATATTGCTTCAGGTATAGCATCTTGCCGTCGAGCACCGACACGTTGGATGTGCCCTTGATATCGTATGTTCCGGCACAAGATGTGAGTATCATTGCCACGGCAACGATGAGAGAGTAAAATATCTTATTCATATCTGTTTTTGAAATTCCATACAAATGTAAGTCGTATTACGGATGTATGGAAATATGTTTATTCTATTTAAAACAAGGTTCCCTGTTTTTAGCTTTTTTTAGTCTTTACGACACAGCATCCGCATGTTTGTCATTTCCACGCCAACGCTGCAAGTCCATGCCGCTTATGCCTCACGCTGTTTGTTCTTCTGGAGCTCAGATGAGATGCGGTGTGTGGAATAGAGCTGGAGCACGGCAGCCACCAGCAGAGTCACCACCCAGTTGTTGTGGATGTACTTTACGTATGATGTGTATCCGTTGATTGTCTTTGCAAACAGAGGGAATACCACGTGATATGCGTTCTCCACCATCAGCAGCGCTGAGATGATGAAGAATGCAGCTCCGGTGAGCATGATTCTTCTCAGTCGGCGCATTGTGACGTCGGTACCGGTATATTTCTGCATATACTGCATGGCGGCGAACATCAGTGTGCCTGGAGTGAAGATACAGGGTGCCACGGTCTGCTCTCCAAAAACATAGAGAGCAGCTCCCACCACCATCAGGCATGCTCCTATGAGCATCATGGCGCTTTGCGTTCTATTCAGCTGTTTCATTCTTGCTTGTTTCTTGTTTCTCGTCGTCGCTCAACACGAAGATATCCTCGTCGTCGGCCTTCATCATATAGTTCTCGCGTGCAATCTTGGTGATAGCCCTTGGATTGCGGCGAAGTTCCTTCAGTTTCTGGTCGTCGCGCTCATACTGACTGTTGTATTCATCGATCTGTTCCTCCAGGTCGCTTATCTGCATGTCATATTTCATGCGGGTCAGGAAGCTGTTCTCGTCGAGCACGGCAACGATGAGCACACCAATTATCGTTGTTATCCAATAAATGTTGTGCGACATAAATCTCCACAGAGGGTTGATGCGACTCATTGTCTTTGTTTTATTTTATAGAATTAGTGTATCATAATTTTCGTGCAAAGATAGCTCAATTGAACGAAATTACATTATCTTTGCAAGAAAATAAGCGAAATCTTATATTTATTTATGGAAGAATACATTGTTTCGGCACGAAAATACCGCCCCATGTCGTTCGACTCCGTCGTGGGACAGTCGGCTCTCACCACCACTCTGAAAAATGCGGTGAGAAGCGGAAAGCTCGCCCATGCCTACCTGTTCTGCGGACCGAGGGGCGTGGGTAAGACCACATGCGCCCGCATCTTCGCCAAGGCGATAAACTGCCAGCACCCCACTGCCGACGGTGAGGCCTGCAACGAATGCGAAAGCTGCAAGGCGTTCAATGAACAGCGTTCATACAACATCTTTGAGCTCGATGCGGCAAGCAACAACTCGGTGGAAAACATCAAGGCGCTGATGGACCAGACCCGCATCCCGCCCCAGGTGGGACGCTATAAGGTGTTCATCATCGACGAGGTGCACATGCTCTCCACACAAGCTTTCAATGCCTTTCTGAAGACTCTCGAAGAACCGCCGGCACACGTCATCTTCATCCTCGCGACAACGGAGAAGCACAAGATTCTGCCCACCATCCTGTCGCGCTGCCAGATTTACGACTTCGAGCGCATGACGGTGCCGGGCATCGTGAACCATCTGAAGATGGTGGCTGAGAAGGAGGGGATAAAATATGAGGAAGAGGCTCTCAACGTGATAGCCGAAAAGGCTGACGGCGGAATGAGAGACGCCCTCTCGGTGTTCGACCAGGCAGCGAGCTTCTGTCAGGGCGACATCACTTACGCCAAGGTGATTGAAGACCTCAACGTGCTCGACTCTGACAATTATTTCCGCATCATAGACTTATGTATGGAGAACAAGGCTGCTGAAGTGATGGTGTTGCTCAACAACGTCATCGCCAGAGGCTTCGACGGTGGCAACATCATCGGCGGACTGGCAAGCCACGTGCGCAACGTGCTGATGGCGAAGGACACGCAGACATTGCCGCTGCTGCAGACAAGCGAGGCACAGGCTCAGAAATACAAGGAGCAGGCACAGAAATGTCCTACCAAGTTCTTGTATTCGGCACTGAAGATCCTCAACGAATGCGACATCAACTATCGCCAGAGCAGCAACAAGCGACTGCTCGTGGAGATAACGCTCATCCGCGTGGCACAGATAACACAGCCCGACGAAGACGGCGTCGCGGGGCGCAGCCCCAAGCGACTGAAAAGCCTGTTCAAGAAACTCATAGCCTCGGCGCAGCGCCACACGGCAGTCCAGCAGGTGGCTGCCGCTGCGTCGCAAGCACAGCCTGGTGAGAACAAAGCTGTGCAGGGAGTGGCTGTGTCCTCACCAGACAATGCTCCGTCAGCATCTTCACAAGTCACGGCTACGCCGGGCAACGCTTCTACGGTATCTGCCACACAGCCGGTAACACAGCCTCAACACAGACCGGCACTGAAATTAGGGTCGATAGGAAAGTCTTTCGGCAATCTGATGAAAGGACCGGAAAAACCGACTTACGAAATGGAACCGGAGCAGAAGGCTACCACCGGACTGCACGAGACTTTCGACGACGACATGCTCCTGCAGCAATGGCTGCTGATGTGCAACCGTATGCCTCCCAACATGCTGGGCACGTCGAAGCGAATGAGAAACCTCACGCCTGTCATCACGGAGTTCCCCAAGGTTGAAGTGGTGATAGACAACAAGATGCTGCTGGAGGACGTGCAGAAAATAAAGAACCGCGTTCGTAACACTCTCGTGCAGAAGCTCCGCAACGATGATATAGAACTGTCGCTGCGTCTGGCTCGTCCTGAGGAGATAAAGCGTATTCTCTCCCCCAAGGAGTTTTACCTGAAGCTCTGCAAAGAGAATGATGCCGTCGGGAAACTCGGCGAACTGCTCAATCTGGAGTTCGCCTGAGCATATCCGGCGCATAGGTTCGCAATTCATTTCTGGCTGCAGCCCCAATCGGTCAGAATAATATCACTTTGTCAATCACAGTATACCATTATCCGCATCACTCAGACTTATTCTCTTCTCTGCCGAATTATGCTTGCTGCCTCTGCTCAATCGCCAAGACACATTCAGAGACACCTGATTGCCGTTGCCCTTTGAATAGCCTACTGTATGCTTATAGAGATTGCGGTTGAGCAACTCGTTTTCGTATGCCTTGTAGTTGTTGTTCAAGGGATTCGCCCACGACAACGAGAATTGCCAGTTGCGCCATGTGTATGATGCTTTCAGAACCGAATAGGCTGCGTTGTAGCCTTTCGACTCGCCCTCCAGAAAGCGGTTGCCGTTATCTGCATATCCCTGCAAAGTGATGTTGCCGAGGTAAGCCGTGATGCTGCAAGCATAAAACCACGAGGTGTAGCAATGTGTATAGTCGTTGCCGAAATTGAAGCATCTGGACACACCTCCATTGGCGGCAACCTGTAGTTTTTCGGGCAATATCCAATAGCCTGCGTATGCCATGACATTCAAAACGTCTATCTCCTTCTGGTTTTTCTGGGTATATATGAATTGGTTGTCGGCGGTGCGTTCATAATGTGCCATATTCGGTTTGAGGCATTGCTTGTAGTAGCCTTCTACAAATGTTTGCAAGCGGCTTGTGTTATACGAGAACTGCAACCGATGGTCCATATCGTGTGATGGCTTCAAGTCGGGATTGCCTGCTGTCCATTCCATACTGTTGGTGCGGACCATAACATCGCTCGTCATGGCGATGCGAGACACTTTGTCTTGCATCTGACAGGTATAACTCAGCTGCATGCTGTTATTGATATCATAAGTCAGCGACACCTTGGGATGGAATGTCTGGAAGTCATATCTATGACCGTTCTGAGTGTAATGGATATAGCTTGCTCCTGCTCCCAACGTGTAGCGCAATTTCCGCATCGTCCCCTTGATTTCAGCAAAGGCATACAAGCGGTTGTTGCTCGTCTTGGTCAAAGAGGAAGCGTCGCCGGAATAGTCGTTCTTGATGTGTTTGTAACTATAGTTTCCTCCCGCCGAGAGCGTGAAGGGCTTCAGTCTGTTCTCATAAATTATTTCAGCGAGAAGAGAAGCCGTCTTACCATCCACATCATACCGGTATGGATTCCCCTCATCATAATAATTGTTGGTCTGAGTGGAGATATAGGTACCCACGGCATTGGCGGTAACTGACTGCCGTGGAGTGATCTGACGGAAGAAGTAGATATCCAATACCGGCGAATAGCTTTTGTCTGCATCCCGGCTCGTGGCTCTATATCGGCGGGCGCCGTCTGCTATTTCCTTTATATTATAGTCGTCTGGGGCATCGTTGAACGCTCCGCTCAATGATGTCTGAAAGACGGTGGCAGTTGTATCTGCCCAGTTATAGGTCAGTTTCACATCATGGGCAATGGATTTTCGAAGCGACTCCACATCGTTTCGTTCTATAGTATAGATACTGCCGTCTGTCAAGGTGTATTCTGCCAGTTGGCTGCTCTTTGACCCCTTGGATTTATATCCGTTCACATCATACGAAAGAGACCATTCACTCTTGCCCTTGTTCCATTTCCCATAAACCATACCATCGCCCTGCAATGTGGTGAGTGCCGTGGTCAGGTCTGTGCCAACAGTATAGCCGCTCTCGGACCTGCGTGTAACGAATAGTCAGGATGACTTACCCTAAAAAAACTTGACACTTTTGGATGCCTAAAACAAAAGTGTATGAGAACAAAAGTAAAACGTGAAAGAGATCGTGTCCTAAATGAAGCGACAGGTCAGTATGAATGGGTATGGGTAGAATCCACTCGCTACATTCATGATGAAGAAGATCGAGTACTTGCTGCACTTGATTTCCTTAAAGGCGAGAATACGCCTGAGGAATTAGTTGAGAAACATCATATTTCCAACATTCAGGTGCTGTTTTCTTGGGTAGGTCGTTATCTTTCTGAAAATCGTTTAGTATCTTTGCAGGAGAACAACGATGACACTATGGCAAACAAAAGTAAAGACGAGCAGATCAGAGAATTGAAAGCAGAGCTCAAGAAAGCAAGAAAAGAGGCAGAACTAGAGAAACTACGTGCCCATGCCTACGACACAATGATTAACCTTGCAGAAGAACGATTCAATATTCCAATAAGAAAAAAATCTGGCACCAAACAGTAAGTCTGCTCCGCGAAGAGTCTTCACCAGCATCGATGAATACCCTTTGCAGGCTGTTTGGTTATAGCAGACAGTCGTTCTACAACCGTGAAGATCCAGACAATGACTTTGTCGATAATGCCTTAGAAACCATGATAGTGGAGAAGGCCAGAGAATACCGTAAGGATAACCCTGGACTTGGTTGTGCCAAACTATACCTCATCGTCAAACGCTTGTTTGAATCCACTGATCGTATGCCTGGACGAGATGCGTTCATAGAATTGCTCCGTGCCAATGGATTGATGGTGCAGTTGAAAAGACGTCGTCACTACAAGACAACTGACTCCAGTCATCATTACCACAAGTATGACAACTTGATAAAGGATGTGGTTCCCATGCGACCTAACGAAATATGGGTCAGTGACATAACGTACATAGAAACAACTGAGGGTGTGTGTTACTTGTCGCTTATCACGGATGCCTATTCTCATAAGATTGTGGGATGGGCAGTAGGACCGACCTTGGAAACCATATACCCATTGGAGGCACTGCGTATGGCACTGGCAACAATTGACGATGAAACAGCATCCCGTCTCATCCATCATTCTGATAGAGGAAGCCAGTACTGTAGTGCTGCATACGTTAAGGAGCTAAAGGCACATAATATAATGATAAGCATGACCCAAAGCGGTGATCCTCTCGAAAATGCCATTGCAGAACGCGCCAATGGCATCATCAAAACAGAATGGCTCTACAAGATGAGCATACCGTCAATAGAGAATTGTAAGGAAGAACTGACTCGTATCATACGTTTCTATAATACAGAACGTCCGCATATGAGCATTGGATACAAGACTCCCGAAACGGTACATACAGAAGTTGGAGAACAAAAAAGGTGTTGGTGCAATCCATGGAACAGACCTGCTGCCACAGGCAGCTGATAGGTTTTTCTTAGCCATACAGCATCTCCTAAAATAATGGGCGCTGCCCCGAAAGACAACGCCCATACCACTATTTCAGTGTGATGCAGAAACCTATTGCTGGCGAGTTGCTCCTCAGCAGAGCTCGCTTCCTCTTCGGCTTCTGACAGCAAAATTACGAAATATTTTTATTTCTTGCACTAATCAAAGGAATAATCATTAACTTTGCAATTGGAATGCGAGAAGGTAGTAAAGCAAATCAGTTTACTGATGAAATCTTGTAAAACAAATCAGTTCAACTAACAGAACTTGTAAAGTAAAACAGAGAACTGAATAAAAGTAGTAAACCTAATTAGTTAATCGCATCCAATTCTGTCAACTAATTTTAGGAATAGTCAGGATAAGAAACGTTTTTCTCACAAAGATTTATTAACTTTGCATCAAAGTTTAACATCATTAAGAATTATGGCAAAGCTAAATCGACTCAAAGCAGTTCTTGCTGAACAGGACAAAACCAGTAAGTGGTTGGCAGAACAAGTTGGTAAGTCTGCATGTACTGTTAGTAAATGGTGCAACAATGTTGTTCAACCAGATCTGAACACCCTCGATAAGATTGCAAAACTCCTTGACGTTGACGTAAAAGACTTGTTGAACTCAACTGAAAAATAAAATTAGCATATTATGGCAAAAGCAAAACCTTTTATCAAGTGGGTTGGCGGAAAGAGCCAACTCATTGAACAACTGGATGCACAACTTCCAGCTGACTTTGGTAATTGGGAGAATGTAACGTACATAGAACCCTTTGTGGGTGGTGGAGCAATGCTCTTCTATATGCTTCAGCGTTATCCTAATATCCAACACGCTATTATCAATGATATAAATCCTGATTTGGCTACATGCTACCTAACTGTCAGGGATAATCCTGAACAGTTGATAGAGTTATTGATGGATATAGAGAATGCGTATTTGGCTCTTGAAACGGAAGAAGGAAGAAAAGATTTCTTCATGGCTGCTCGCGATCGGTATAATGAGAAGAATCTTGACCCTATCGAGAATACAACAAAGTTCTTCTTCTTGAATAGAACTTGTTTCAATGGTCTTTATAGAGTAAACAAGAAGGGGCTTTTCAATGTTCCTTTTGGAAAGTACTCAAATCCAACGATATGTGACCCTGAAACTATCAGAAAAGATAGTGAATTGTTGCAGCGCGTGGAGATTCTAAATGGAGATTTTGAGTCAACATTTGAACATGCACATGGCAATACTCTTTTCTACTTTGACCCTCCATATCGCCCATTGAGCGATACATCAAGTTTCAATGACTATGCTAAAGAAGCCTTCAATGATGAAGCACAAATTCGCTTGAAGGAGTATTGTGACCGTATAAATGAAGCTGGATTTCATTTCATGCTAAGCAACTCGGATTGTAAGGGCAAGAATGAAGAAGACAACTTCTTTGATGTGTTGTATGGAGCATATCATAGAACGATAATTTTCGAGCAGAACGGCACTCCAAATATTGTATGTAGGAACTTTAACATCAACTGATTATGGCAAAGAAGGTTACAAATATAGAAGTAAAGGACACAACAGTTCGTACAATTAAACACGAAGGAGAGGACTTTGTGTGTATTACAGATATTGCACGCCAGAAAAATAGTGGTGACCCAAATGGTGTAATAGCAAATTGGATGCGCAATCGCAACACGATAGAATTCCTGGGTATTTGGGAACAACTATTCAATCCAAGTTTTAATCCCCTCGAATTCGAGGGGTTTAGAAAAGAGGCAGGACTCAATGCCTTCACAATGTCGCCATCAAGATGGATTGAGGCGACCAATGCAAAAGGACTTGTAGCTATGGCTGGGCGTTACGGAGGTACTTACGCTCGCACTGATATTGCCTTTGAATTTGCTTCTTGGATTTCTGTGGAATTCAAACTTTATCTAGTCAAAGAATTCCAGCGTCTCAAGGAAGAGGAACAAAAGCTAATCGGATGGTCAGTTAAGCGTGAACTCTCAAAACTTAACTATCGCATTCATACTGATGCCATCAAACAGAATATCGTGCCAGAAGAAATTGATGCTTATCACAAATCGCTCATCTATGCAGAGGAAGCTGATGTCTTGAATGTTGCTATGTTCGGTATGACAGCAAAAGAGTGGCGCGATGCAAATCCCAACAAGAAAGGCAACATACGCGACTATGCAACCATCAACGAACTCATTTGTCTCTCAAACATGGAGAACTTGAATGCTGTGTTTATCAACGATGGCATGCCGCAGACAGAGAGACTTGTCAAACTAAATCAAGTTGCAATTCAGCAGATGAAGGTGCTTGAAGAATCTGAAAACCGTAAATATTTGAAGTAAGAGATGGATTTGAGATTCAACACATCATTAGCAGAAGGTTACAAAAGTGCTAGCCAAATAGCAAGAGTACTGACTGAAGATTGGTTGGCACGCAACATGTATTGCCCTATTTGTGGTGAAGTAACTATTAGGCGAGCTGAGCCTAATGCACCTGTTAAGGATTATGTGTGCGAGCAATGCAAATCACAATATGAGCTGAAAAGTAAAAGGTCTGATAGTGAGAGTTTCCAAGCTACGGTTGCAGATGGAGTTTACCGAACAATGATAGGAAGAATCACTTCACTTGACAATCCTAGCTTCTTCTTTATGCACTATGACCGCTACGAAGTTAATAATCTGGTGATTGTTCCAAAATGTTTCTTTACCCCATCCGTTATAGAGAAACGTGACGCGTTAGCGACAACCGCAAGACGAGCTGGTTGGGAAGGATGCAACATCCTGATGAGAGAAATACCGACAACTGCGAAAATTCCTATCATTAAAAATGGCGTTGCTCTTCCTGTTGAAGAAGTAGTTTCTCAATACCATCGAGTGTTCAATCTCCAAACTAAATCGGTGGAGAGTCGAGGCTGGCTGATGGATACCCTGCACCTCGTAGAGCGTCTTGATGAAACATTTACACTCAAGCAAATGTATTCCTTCGTTGATGAACTTCAAGTAAAACATCCCGACAACAATCACATCCCGGATAAAATTCGTCAGCAACTTCAATTCCTTCGAGATAAAGGAATTATTGAGTTCAAAGGAAGCGGTGTTTATCGAAAAAATCAATTATGAAGCAGATACCAAATTATATAGTTGCCCTTGATTTTATACAGAATAGAGTTGTCAAGATTAAACTATCAGACGAAGATAAGCAATTTGCGTCATCTTGCGATGATTTGGAAGAATTGGTTGAAGCTTTATCTGAAGTTTACCATTTCTCTTTAGTCAACAGTCAATGGATGGCTCTTGACGAGTACAAAGAGGATTCATTTGGATTTTAAAACAAACGATATGACTGAATACATTTTTTATACAACAGAAGGCTTTACACAAGCTCCCGATGGCAATGATATCGAGAATTGTCAGTTGCTTGGACGTGCTTATGGCAAAGACAAGCATGATGCCCTATCAAATCTATTGAAGGAAAATCCTTGGATTAAAGAGAGAGGTTTTGAACCTTGTGAAACTATCTGCAAAGAATTGGTTTCAACATCCAATGCAGAGGCAAAATTATCTTTTCTCACAAATTTATTGGATGAAAGACAGCTTGCTGAGTATACGAATTGGCTGAAAACAATTGAATAATAGATTTCTATGAAACAAAATCAGTTGGGAATTTCAGGAGAGCCTTCAAAAGGAATTATCTATGAGGATTCAAACGAGGAAATCTCTTTAAAATATGACCCTAACACTCAGTACATAACATTCTGGGGAGACGGAATCAAATATGACCAGATGGATTGCTCCTTCTTTTCGGATTGGGATTTGGTTTTGAAAGAATTATACTCTGAATATGGAATCAACCTACTCGACTGAGTTTATCATCTGGGCAAGGAAGTCGCAAAAGGTTGCTCATTACTACAATTATGATTTGATGAAGCAACTAAATGGTGACAAACAAATGACTGATGTTTGGCAATTACCTGCCATTAGTCGATGGGAAAAGTCATGTGGCAAGCATCCAACTCAAAAGCCACTGGGAGTTTTGGCAAGATTGATTCAAGCCAGTACTCAACCAGGGGCATGGATTCTTGACCCCTTCAATGGAAGTGCGACAACAGGTATTGCAGCTAACTTGCTTGGCAGAAAGTACCTTGGCTTAGAAATGGAAGATGAGTTCTTGTCTATGAGCAAAGCAAGAAGAGAAGAAATAGAGAATAGTACCGTTCGCAACGACTATCTTGAAAGATTGGCGAAGGCAAAGATAATTTTGCCTCCTGATAATTTCTTTGTGGCAGATGAAACTGACATAAATTACGGAGTGCCTTGGTTATAACTCAATGAAATGACTCGACAATAAGAATTTATAAATCAAAATAATCAGCAATGAAAAAAAATCTATTGTACATTGCATTAGCATTCAGTATGCTGATAAATGTAGCCGTATTGTGTGTCCTTCTCAAAGGCAACATTTCTTCTACGACAAAAGAAGAAGAATCTCCAAAAGAAGTTTCTCCTTTTGCTGACTATAACAAAAGACAAACTGCTGCTGAAAACGCTGTTAGGAGATATGTATGTGAAAATCTTTACTATCCTAACAGTTATGATCCTGTTAGTACAAAGGTGGATAGCGTGTTTTATAATTATCTTACTGACGAGGATTGTGTAAAAGCTGCTTTTGAACTTATCGATTTAAGAAAGTCTTATGAATCTGCAAAAGACACCTATGACGAAAATGTAAATAACATTAAGGTTTTTGGCGGTTCTGGTGTTTTCCGTGACCATACAATAAATAGGGATAAGGCTGCAGCAGAAATGAAAGACTTAAAACCAAAAATAGAAAAAAGAGAAGCAATAATAAAGAATCGAGATTCATCTATGGATGGTAAATTTATCGGCTGGCAGGTTATTCATAGATACAGAGCAAGCAATAGTAATGGAGTTGTTTCGTTTGGTGATGTACTTTATGTTCTTGACCCAGAAATGAACCAATACTATTTTAGATATTCGTTGGAAGAGAATGATAATAAAAATCTAAAGACGATAAAACGAGTAATAGAAGAACTGTTAGGAACTTATGTAGATGACTAAAAAGGCTTTGCTATGAAAGTTATGCTTTTAACAATCCTACTTCTTTTTGTAGGTTTGCCTATATTGCTGAATATTTTACACAAGATAGATTTAAAGTCGAAATCATTTCTTCATACCTGCCTGATATACTCAGGTGGGTGGATGGTAGTTTGTGTAATCATATCTATATTGGATTGGCTTGAAGATGGTGAATATGTTGAATGGTATGAGCTTCTGGGTTGGTGTGTGATTCCACCTCTTTTGTATTGCTTAATTCAATATACAAAAAGGAAGTAAGTTTGTTTCAGATTCTAACAGGAAGATTATGAACAATAAGCAATTAGACGATTTAGATGCTTGGAAGGATTTTGTCTTGAAGGTAATCATTGAAAGAGGTGAAGCAACTCTCACAGATTATGTTTGGGATAGAATAGAACAGGAATTTCATTTGGATGACAACAACATTCATCACTATCGCTATACAGACTGTGTTATAACATGCCTTGAAAACGAATATGGCCTGATTCGAACAAGTGGGAAAAGAGGAATCCAGATAACAGAGAAGGGAAAACGAGTTGCAAAGATTGGCTTTCGCTCTTATCTGAACTCCTTGGAACGACATGAACGAATACAGAAATGGAACGATTATCTGGGATTGGTCACAGGTAGTTTGTCGATAATAACAACCCTTGTTGGCTTTGCTAATATGTTTATTGGTTGGATTGACAAATTCACTGCATTTATTCCTGCTGCTATTCTTACTATTTTGTTTGCGGCTATCAAGTTCTTATGTAAGACAAGGAAGTAATCATCTTATCAAGATTGACAACAAAATAAGCAGACCCACTGATTTTCAGCAGAAATGCCGATTGTCAGTGGGTTTGTTGTTCCCAAAATGAATCCCACAAGGCATGTTGGGAACATTAGATTACTTCGTCCAATGGTAGTGACTGTCGAGCATCAGGAAGATAGCCAAGCCGAAAATTACGAGTCCAAGGACAAAGAAGAACCAGAAGAAATACTGCACATAGTGTCCGAGGTAGGTTCCATCGTACTCCTTGTACCTTTCCTGAACCCTTCTGCGTTCTTCATAAAACATTTGATTGACCTCACGGATATGTTTCTGCATCTGAGTGGTCATCCATTCATGTTGTTTGTCGAACATGTCCTGAATCTTCTTCCAGTCAACATCATCGACTCTGACTGAAACCTTCAACTTGGTTGGGGCATCCTTCAGAACATTGTCGATGTGGGTGTTGATGGTGTCAACCTTACCACTGATAGTGTCAACGGCATTGCCAAGAGCAGTCTGAGCTGAATTGTACTTACGAGAACGTCGGCGATGATAGGAACAGGACTTGATTGCATCGTGAATCAATACACAGATTTGTTTTGCAATCCCATGCTGATGTGGGGGAGTTATCGCCGTGGCTTCTCCCGTACCACGCTCCCCATTCCCTTCAAGTTTTCATCATGTTCATATGGATGGCAGTCATGCAGCACGATTCTTAGAATTGTTACAAGCAATAATTATTGCTATATAAAAACATTATAGCATAATTATGTTCAAAGAAAGGAGCAAAAAGCATGGAAAATCGGGAAAACTGTTGTATATTTGCAGAAGATAAGCTGCACCTCGGCATAATATTCAAGCAAGCTTAATATTCTGCTCTCGGTTTGCATTATCTTTGCAGAAGATAAGCTGCACCTCGGCATAATATTCAAGCAAGCTTAATATTCTGCTCTCGGTTTGCATTATCTTTGCAAAAGATTAGTTGCACCTCGGCAAAGATTGCAAGGGGAAACAAAAAATCCGGAACTATGATGGAGACGAATAACAGACGATTGCCAGTTGGCATCCAGTCTTTTGAGGAAATAAGAAAGGAAGGATTCCTTTATGTTGACAAGACAGACATTATCTGGCAACTTGCCAACAGGGGGAAAAAGTATAATTACCTGAGCCGCCCACGCCGCTTTGGCAAGTCGGTGCTTGTAGATACACTCGAAGCCTACTTCACAGGAAAGAAGGAACTCTTCGAGGGGTTGAAGATCATGGAACTGGAGACGGAATGGGTGAAGCGACCTGTCATCCGTCTCGATATGAGCCGTGCAGGAGCAGTACCTGACACTTTGCGCTCTTATCTCAATAATATTTTCAGACAATATGAAAAAGAATATTCATTGGTTCCTAATCCAACAGACAGTCTTGCCGACCGCTTTAATGCCATAATAGTTGGTTCGTATGAGCAGACCGGACAGCAAGTGGCAATTCTCATCGATGAGTACGACTCTCCATTGCAGCATTCCTGGAAAACTCCTCAACACGAAGCATGCACAAGCATCTACAGGGAGGTGTTTGCTATCTTAAAAGCTGACGACAAATACGAAAAGTTTGTCTTCATCACAGGCATCACCAAGTTTACTCAAATCTCGCTCTTCTCTGTGCTCAACAATCTGAGCAACATCAGTTTTGATCCAGAATATGCTGCCCTCTGCGGCATTACCAAGGACGAGATGCTGCGCGATTTCAGACCCGAGATAAACAAACTGGCAGAATATGAGGGCTGCACCTTCGATGAAGCTGTAGCGCTGTTGACGGCTCATTATGATGGCTACCATTTCAGTCATGACAACATGGTGGATGTTTTCAACCCGTTTAGTCTTATCAATTCTCTCGCTGATTCAAAGTTGAGAAACTATTGGGCTTCGTCTGGTGCAACATCATTGCTTCCTAAGTTTGTTGATGATATGGAAATAAGACTGAAAAATTTTGAGAACTGTCCGATAGACCGCGACACCCTTGAGACCTCTGACGTAACAGGGGGTGGAGCAGAACTGTTTCTCTATCAGTCGGGATATCTTACGATAAAGGATTATCTTGATGGCATTTATTTGCTCGGCATTCCCAACTATGAAGTCCGCAAGGCTCTATACAAGATTGTCTTGCCCGCCTTGACGTTGCAATCGAATGCACAAGTAATAACAACCCAAAGTATGTTGTTGTATTCCCTAAAGCTTGGCAATCTCACCGAAGCCATGAAATGCCTGAAGGCCCTCATTGCGGATGTGCCCTACAGCAATAAGAAACTTGCAAGCATGGATATGGAGGAACGCTACCGCCTGATATTGAGCACCATATTCAATGCCATCGGCTGCCGGGTGGAAGTGGAGAAGATGATTGCTACGGGCAGAATTGACATGGTGGTGGAAACTACCAACATCATCTATGTCCTTGAATTGAAACTTAGCAACAACGGCGGCATTGACGCTGCCACCGAACAGATCAGAGCCAAGCAATATGTCGAACCTTTCAAGGCTGACAAACGCCGGGTGACTGCTCTTGCCATAGAACTGGACGACAAGGGAAAGGGATTGACTGACTGGAAAGAGGTATAGTGTTTTTTTAGATAGAAAAGTATCAAAGTATCATTTCCGACTTCTGTCAGACACCTTAAGCCCACTAAACCAACAGGTTAGACGTATGAGACTTTTCCGAATGTTTTACAGAAAAGTATCATAGAAGTATCATCAAAGTATCACTGGTAAATCATCATCGGAACACCATAACACCAAATATAGGCAAGGAGAACAAAACATCAAGAAATGGACACGGATTGTGCACAAATGGGGCAAGCACCGTGCCCATGTGGGGCAAGCACGTTACCCATGTGGGGCAAGCACGTTGCCCCAAGTGGGCACGACCAGTGCCCAAACCGTGCCCAAAATATTCATTAGCCTGCTATATGTACTTTCGAGACATCCGACCGCTTAAACCCTAATCGGTCATTAGCCAGTTTATTGTATTTTTATATACTGCTTGCAGTCTTTTGCTCTTTATAAGAGCGTTTTTCGTTTGCTTTTAATTCGCAACAGCTCACTATTACTCATAAAACTTCATCCAACACCTGATGTAGATTGCCAATCAGATAAAACGGCAGGTTGATTAATCGGTATTCCTTGCCATTTGGTGTCTTTACTTTATCTACAGAGTATGGATTAGACCAAACACGGATGGCTGTGTCTATATTAGAATTGTCCATGAAAACATGAAGTGAACGCAGACGGGCATTGGTACCACTCTTCACTTCTATAGGGTAGAGTCTGGAGTTGTGGGTGAAAATGAAATCAACCTCGGCGCCATTGTTGGGTCTGGCCCAAAACGAGCGGTGCTGTCCAACACGGTCTTCTATCGACAGAAGCTCTTGTGCCGTGATTTGCTCGGCAAGATGTCCCCGCCAGCTGTCCACCATATCCGTTGAACCTATGATTTCTTTTCTGATGCCTGCCTGATAGTTTACCAAACCGGTATCAAACCAAATGAGTTTGGGCATTCTCTTGGTTTCAGGGATAATTGGCATCTGAGTGGAAGATACTGGATAAACCAATTCCAGAATCATGGCCTTCTCCAAGAGACGAAAAGCTTCGCCAACTTCTCGTGACTTATAGCCAGAGTTGGCAAAATTGCCCAAGGTGATGGTCTCGCCCGAAAATCCCCAACCATACGATAATATGAAGCGCACGACTTCTGTCAGTTTATTGCCTCTGACATATTTCTCAGAATCATCCTTGTAGGCCTGTACCAAAGTCTCGTACACATCTTCTATGGCTACGATGTCTTGAGTCTCTGCATAGCGCTGCACAGCCTCTGGCATTCCGCCAATGATGGTGTATTGATTGAATTGGTGAATGAGTTGCTCATGAAAGGCAACGGTGTATTCTGGTTTCTGTGAGAGAACAGCAAGAAGATTGGTTTTGCCGATGGCCCCCAAAAACTCATAAAAGGAGCAAGGACTCAAAGCCATATACATTACTCTTCCTACAGGAAAACTTACATTTACGTCTACAAGATTCTCCAACAGACTACCTGCTGCTATGACATACAGGTCAGGTCTCTGCTCGTAGAAGTATCTGAGCAGAGCGATTGTCTTTGGAGAATTCTGTATCTCGTCGATGAAAATGAGCGTGCTGCCTTCTCGTTGCGATTTGCCTAAACTGGCAAACAGCATATTGACCAAATCATTCAAAGGAATATCCATCTCGAACAATCTGACGCTCTCATTCATTTCCAGGTTGAAGTATAGGTAGTTGTCGAACTGGGAACCAAACTCGTTGACAACTGTTGTCTTGCCTACTTGTCTGGCTCCTCTCAAGATGAGTGGTTTATGCCTTTCATCTCGCTTCCATGCTTCTAATTTGCTTAATATCTTGCGCTTAAACATATCTTTTGTCTCAAATCATGGGCAAAGATACAACTTTTTTGTTTCAAATCAGGGGCAAAAAGAATATTTTTTGTTTCAAATCAGGGGCAAGACGTGAGAAATGGGAGATGGACTATTTACCTTTTACAACATTGTGGCTGTCAGGAATGTGGCGTTGCCGAAGATGTGGAGCGCTCTATGTCAGCTTATGACAACGAACCATCCAGACAATCGAAAACAACCATCTGGTCGCCAACAGCCAATATATAAATGCGTTACAGCAAAAACCTGACGATCTGACGGTTTATGAAGAATTTTCAGAATTTCCATTTTGGGGGATGTCTGTCATGGTTATCCATACCCTCGGATGCAGACCGATAGGTACAAAAGCGGTGAAGCGACGTCAAATTAAAGACATGGATTATCTAGACATTATCATAATGTCTTCATAATCGGAAACAAGCAACATAGACAAAAAAGAAATAACACCAACCAGAAGAGATGAAAAAAGCAATAATACTATCAGCCGCGGTCTTGACTCTTGCCGCCACGACGACACTCGCAAAAGGCAACGATACAAAGACCGGAAACTGCCACATACTGTGGTATGACAAGCCTGCAGCAATGTGGACGGAAGCATTGCCTCTGGGCAACAGCCGGTTGGGAGCGATGGTCTACGGCACTCCTGCCACCGACCGTCTGCAGCTCAACGAAGAGACTATCTGGGCAGGACGCCCCAACAACAACGCCAACCCGGAGGCTCGGGAATACCTGCCCCGGGTGAGAGAACTGGTGTGGCAGGGCAAATACAAGGAGGCGCAAGACATGGCTACGGCTCATGTCATGGCAAAGACGAACTCCGGAATGCCATACCAGCCCTTCGGCGACCTGTATGTAAGTTTTCCCGGACTGGAAGAGTATTCTGACTACCGCCGCGAACTGAGTCTCGACTCGGCAAGGGCAGTGACTCAGTTTACTGCCAACGGCGTGACATACCGACGCGAATACATATCGTCGCTGAGCGGCAACGTGATCATGGTGAAGCTCTCTGCCAGCAAGAGGGGAATGATAACATGCAACGCACAGATGACATCGCCACAGCAGGACGTCAGCGTGAGGTCGGAAGACGACGAGATTGTGCTCAGCGGCATCAGCGGATGGCACGAGGGACTGAAGGGAAAAGTGCAGTTCACCGGACGCGCCACGGCGCAGCTAAAGGGTGGAACAATCAGAAGCAAAGACGGTGTGCTGCAGATAAAGGATGCTGACGAAGCCACCATATTCCTCACCATCGCCACAAACTTCAAGAAATACAACGATATCAGCGGAAACGACACGCTACTCTCGGAGAGCACTCTGAGAAGAGCTCTCGACAGTGGTTTCGACAGACTGAAAAAGGAGCACGTGGCACTATACAAGGAGCAGTTTGACCGCGTGAGCCTCAACCTGGGCAACGACAAGTTTGCCGACAAGACAACGGACTGGAGAATACAGAATTTCAAGAGTCACAACGACGAACACCTTGTAGAGACATACTTCCAGTTCGGACGCTACCTGCTCATCTCCACATCGCAACCCGGCACACAGCCGCCAACGCTTCAAGGACTGTGGAACGACAAGATGATGCCGTCGTGGGACAGCAAATATACCTGCAACATAAATCTGGAAATGAACTACTGGCCGGCTGAAGTGGCGAATCTCACGGAACTGAACCAGCCGCTCTTCTCGCTCATCAAGGACGTGAGCGAGACGGGACGCGACGCTGCCCGCATAATGTATGGCGCTGACGGATGGGTGCTCCACCACAACACGGACCTATGGCGAGTGACAGGAGCCATCGACAAGGCTCCCTCTGGACTATGGCCAACGGGAGGGGCATGGATGAGCCAGCATCTGTGGGAACACTATCTATATACCGGCGACAAGGGCTTCCTGAGCAGCGTGTATCCGATAATGTGCGGTGCGGCACGATTCCTCAACCAGATAATGGTGAAAAATCCATCGGGCAGGAACTGGATGATATGTCCGTCGCTGTCGCCAGAGAACCCGCATCTCCACAAGGCCACCACGGCGGCCGGAGTGACGATGGACAACGAACTGCTGACCGACCTCTTCAGCCATGTGATAGAGGCATCGAGGATTCTCGGAGCCAAGGGTGACAAGGCATTCACAGACAGTCTGCAGGAGAAGCTCGACGGACTGCTGCCTCTGCAGACCGGACGCTGGGGACAGTTGCAGGAATGGAAAGACGACTGGGACAATCCCGACGACATACACCGACACGTGTCGCATCTCTACGGTCTGTATCCAAGCAATCTGATTTCGCCGTTCCGCACACCGGAACTGGCTTCGGCAGCTCGCACATCGCTGATTCATCGCGGCGACCCCTCTACGGGATGGAGCATGGGATGGAAGGTGTGTCTGTGGTCGAGACTCCTCGACGGCAACCATGCCCTGAAGCTCATCGGCGACCAACTAACCCTCGTGCGCAACGAGAAGAAGAAAGGCGGTACCTATGCCAATCTTTTCGACGCCCATCCGCCATTCCAGATAGACGGAAACTTCGGATGCGCCGCCGGCATCGCCGAGATGCTGATGCAGAGCCACGACGGTTTCATATATCTGCTCCCTGCCCTGCCCGACGCATGGAAGGAGGGAACGGTAAGCGGACTGAAAGCACGCGGCGGTTTTGAGGTGAGCATGACATGGAAGGAGAACAACATCGTGAAAGCTGTGATAAAGTCGGAAAACGGCGGCAACCTACGCATACGGTCTGCCGTACCGCTCACAGGCAAGGGACTCCGGACTGCCAAAGGCAAGAATCCCAACCCACTCTTCGTCACACCGACAAACGTGAAGCAGCAGATCAACCATCCCGAAAAGATCGAAAAGATGCCAGAACTCAGAAAGTCTTACGTCTATGACATACCGACCAAGAAGGGACAGACGATAGAACTGAAGGCGAAAAACTGACAAACTCTTATTATATAAGAAAAATAACGAATACAATATGACAATAAAGAAATCCCTATTCATCGCAGCCTTCATGCTGCTCGCCACGACAATGGCAAACGCTGCCAAGAAGACCATATACAAACCATGGTCTAACGGCAAACTGAAAGTATCGGCAAACCAGCGCTATCTCATACACGAGAACGGCACACCGTTTTTCTGGCTCGGCAACACCGCATGGCTGCTGCCGGAAAGGCTGAACCGCGACGAGGCTGAATATTTCCTCGCCAAAGAGCGCGAACTGGGCTACAACGTGGAGCAGATACAGGTGCTCAACGCCATTCCAACCTTCAACGTTTATGGTCAGCAGGCCAACAACAAGGAGTTCGACTTCAGCAAGGTGTCAAAGCCGGGTGTCTACGGATACTGGGAACACCTGGACTACATCATAGACCGCGCTGCCGACAACGGCATATATATCGCCATGGACTGCATCTGGGGGTCTATGATCGGCCAGATGGACGTGAAGAAGGCTGCTGCCTACGGCAAGTTCCTGGGTGAGAGATACAAGGACAAGCCGAACATCATCTGGATGATAGGCGGAGACATTCTCGGCGACAAGTCGCCTGAAGTGTGGGACGCTCTGGCCCGTGCCATAAAGAAATACGACAACCGCCATATCATGACTTTCCACCCAAGAGGCAGAACCACGTCGGCAAGATGGTTTAACGACCGCGAGTGGATGGACTTCAACATGTTTCAGAGCGGTCACCGCCGCTACGGACAGCGCAATGGTGACGGCGACTACACCATAAAGGACAATACCGAGGAGGACAACTGGCGCTATGTGGACATGAGCTTTGAGAAGAAACCACTGAAACCTGTAATCGACGGTGAACCTTCGTATGAGGACATTCCGCAGGGACTGCACGATTTCTCCGCTCCTCGCTGGCAGGACTACGACGTGCGCCGCTATGCCTACTGGGCGGTATTCGCCGGATGTTTCGGACATACCTACGGCCATAACTCCGTGATGCAGTTCATGCGTCCAGGAGTGCTCGCCTCGTTCGGAGCCGAAAAGCCATGGTGGGAAGCCATGAACGACCCTGGCTACAAACAGATGAGATACCTGAAATGGCTTATGCTCGCCTTCCCGTTCACTGAAGCGGAGAGCGACCAGAGTGTAATCGCCGGTCAGAACGGCGAACGCTACGACCGTGTCATCGCTCTGCGCGGCAGCGACTTTATGCTGGTATACAACTACAGCGGCAAGCCGATGTCTATAGACCTCACCAAAATCAGCGGCAACAAGAAACATGCATGGTGGATGAATCCTCAGAACGGCAAACTGTCGTTTGTTGGCGAAATGGACAATAAAGTAACCGACTTCACCTACGATGGTGCTTATCTGCGCAGCAGCGACAGGGTGCTCATCGTAACAGATGCCGACAAGAACTACCTCTCTACCTCTCAGACGGAATTAGAAGAGAAATGGTAAGCCTATCCCCCTTGCCTACCCGTTTGCTTGCAGACTTGTATATCCGCAAACTTGTCTACTCGTAAACTGACAACATATAAATCCAAATCACATGATGATGATTCTTGTTAGACTCAATCCATCATAATGATTTGGATTTATCACAAAACTTAGAGGTCATTAGGCCGTTCCAATGTAATATTGGCTCAGGAGAGATTGTCCGTGGATAGACAACCTCTCCTGAGCCTTTTCTCATTAAAGAATGTATCGGGGTTTGCCGATCCTTAAACGGCTGCACAAAAAGGCATACATAAGTTCCGATATATGTCGCATAGCACACAATAGATGTGGCAAAAGTGCCCAGTGAAAGGGAATTTGGCTATACTGCTGCAAAAAATGGGGATTTGTTTTGTGTGTTGATTATAATTCGTTATTTTTGCAGAAAATGATTAAATCAAAATATGGCAAACAGGCTTAAGCTAAATCGCATCAAAGACGTACTGGAAAGTAAAGGCATATCACAAACGTGGTTAGCAAAGCAGATTGGAAAAGAGTTCTGTACGGTGAACGCATATTGCGGACAGCGCATTCTGCCCAATCTCACAACCCTTTACAGGATAGCAGAAATCTTGAATGTGGACTTCAAAGACTTGATTACCGACAAAAACGACCGTTAACCTATTACTCATGATACTTGACAACAAATCAAAACTCAACGAGAATAGTAGCATTACTACCGTTTGGGAATACTTACAAAAATATACGCGAGGTGAAGAACTGAACATTGTTTCTGGATTCTTTACCATATCAGCGTTGTCTCTTCTAAAGCAGTTCAAGGAGGAGCCGACCAAGTTTCGTATGATTTTGAGTGAAATCGCAGGCCACGACGACCAGAAGGAGCGCATCATTGACATCCTTCAAGGTACAAGTGACTTTACCAACGCTTTCGCTTTGCAAGCTACGGCGAAGATGGCCATTGCCATATTACAACAAGACAACGTAGAATTGAAGCGCATAGATAGTGCCTTCTGTCATGCAAAGACCTACATCTATCGTGCTGCCGATGGCGATGATTCTTACTTCGTTGCAGGCTCTTCCAATTTCACAGAGAAAGGTCTTGGTTACTATCAATCCTCTGGCAACATTGAATTTAATGTGGCTCGTAGAGGTGATGATAATAAGGATTTCAGCGATGCGCTAAAGTGGTTTGATGGCATTTGGAAGAACGTTGCTAAGGATACCGTAGATGTGTTTGTGGATGGCCGCAAGACACGACAGACCGTAAAACAATATTTCATTGAGTGCATCGAGAACTTCTGCAGGGAGTACATGCCTCGCGACATATATTATAAAATTCTCTTTGAGTTGTTCCATGACGATATAGAACTCTCACTGACAGATGGCACAAATCGCAGCATTACACGCCTTGAAGACTCGGTCATCTGGAATATCCTCTTTGACTATCAACAGAAAGGCGTACACTCGCTCATATCAATGCTGTCGAAATACAATGGCGCTATCCTTGCCGATGCCGTGGGTCTTGGCAAGACGTTCTCGGCGTTGGCTGTCATTAAATATTTCCAAAGCGAGGGTTTTTTTACGCTCGTGCTTTGTCCCAAGAAGTTGCAAGCCAACTGGGAGCAGTACCTCAGTCACCAAGGCTCACGTTTCGAGCGTGACGAGTTTGACTATGAGGTACGTTTCCACACCGACCTGCAACCAGGTCGCTTAGATTCATATGGCCGTGCGCCATTGTCATTCCTGAAGACACGTCCCAAGATGCTAATCGTTATTGACGAAAGTCATAACCTCCGCAACGATAAATCGGGTCGTTACAAGTATCTTGTAGAAGAACTTCTCAAAGGTCGTCCGCACGACGATATAAAAGTGCTTGAACTATCAGCCACACCTGTCAACAATCACTTGATGGACGTTCGCAATCAATTCAAGTTGATGGTGCGCGATGCCGACAATGGTTTCAATATTGAAGATTTCCGCATTCCAAGCCTCATGGACTTGTTCCGCCGTGCTCAGACGGCATTTGAGAAATGGAGCAAAAAAGACAAAGACCGCCGTATCAAAGATTTGATTGATGACCTTCCTGAGGCATTTTTCAATCTAACAGACCGTCTCGTGGTCGCTCGTACACGCAAGATGGTTGAGAAGGTCACTGGCACAGACCTTCGTTTTCCCAAGCAGAACAAGCCAACCAACATATTCAAGGCTCTGTCTGAAATTGGTGACCTCGCCACGTTTGAGGAAATCTACGATGCTCTGATGGCTCCCAATATGGTGGCATATCAGCCTTCTGCCTATATGGAAAAACCCAACGGAAAGGTAACAGCCATCAACGACCAGCGTCAGCGCGAGTTCTTCCTCTGTAAGATGATGCTCATCTTGTTCTTGAAACGCTTGGAGAGCAGTTGGGTCGCTTGCAAAACGACTGTTGAGAATGTGCTGGCTCACCACGAGAATGCCCTAAATAAAGTGAATGCTTTTCTTGAAGGAAGAGGTGGTACAACCATTGACGATGTTGTTGTGGACGAGGACGCTTTTGAAGACGAGGACTTCGAAGACCCTAGTGTGACACTCGGCAAGAAGAATCCTATCCGATTGGAAGACATCAAGGATATTGAAGGGTTCAAACGCGACCTTGAAGAGGATATTCGCCTGTTCCACGTGTTTGTGGACAATATGCAGAAATACGATGAGAAGTTCCGTGCAGGCAAAGTAAAAGACAGCAAGCTTGAAAGTCTGAAAGACATTCTCATCGAAAAGGTAAACCGTAGTCACAAGCGTGTACTTGTGTTTACCTCTTATAGTGATACTGCTCAGTATCTTTACGAGCAACTCAACAAGGAATTCCCTGGTGTTGTTGCTGTGGTGGATGGCAATGGAGCTACGTTCCGCGGAGTACACGAGGCTAAATTCCAGTCTACGCTCTGTCGCTTCTCACCGATGAGTAAGCTGTATAGAGAAATGGACTGGGTGCCTCTGTATAAGCAGTATTTCAAACAGGGCGACAATCATTTCGACTACGAAAAGCGCAAATGGAATGTGACCTTTACTGAGTGGAAGAAGGTGATAGAACAGTTCAAGGATTCTAATGAGATGGCTCGTCGTGCATGGCAGGCTCTCGAAGAACCTGTTCGTATTCTTATCGCCACCGACTGCTTGTCAGAAGGTCAAAACCTCCAAGATGCACAGACCGTGGTCAATTACGATATACACTGGAATCCAACTCGTCTTATTCAGCGCCAAGGCCGTATAGACCGTATCGGCTCTGCGAATAAAGAGATTGACTGCGTTAACTTCTGGCCTGCCAAGAACTACGATGGCTATCTAAAACTTTTCAGTCGTGTAAACGACCGCTTGACGGCTATGGCCATTATGGGCACAGAGATTCCTGAAGTGAGCGAGGAGTTAGTAAAAACCATTGCCGATAACCCCATCCTGGAACGTAACGACCGAAAACTCCTCGATGACGTAATGGAGACTGGACAAGAGCAGGGCGAAGAGACCTTTGGTCTGCACGATCTTTCTCTCGAAACATTCCGCCAGGATTTGGTGGATATGCTCAAAGAGAACGAGCAATACTACCGTGATATGCCTAACGGCATCTATAGCGGCTTCCGCACCGAAGATGACCTTTTCCAAAAGATACCCGAAAGCATCGTTGCACTTGTTCGTCAGAAGGACACTGGCGAAATGCATTTGGTGTTGCGCCCTGTAGAGGACAACCGCGACGAAGTGCAAATCAAGGAGTATAACAAACAGGAAATCCTGTCATTGCTGCGAACTAAATTGAATATCAGTCGTTATGTTCCCTCTGCAATCGACAAGGCAGACACAGAGGCCATTGCAAATCTGCGTGCAATCATGCAGCGGTGGATGACGGAGAAGGCTCCCAAGGCGGCTACGACTGCAGTCAAAGACCTGTTTGCTGGTGTCAAAATAGCAAAAGAGCCACAGGGTAAACTGGTGGAAGACCACTACAAGCCAGAAAATCTTGAATTGGTTGTGTGGGAGTATATTAGCAAGAAATAGTATAGTGTACGCTGCGTACACGTTCATATCGAATACAAAACAATGGGTGACTATCAAATACTGAATCGGTTCACTGCCGAAAACATACAAAAGGCCACGGTTGGCTTACTTCACTATCTTGGCATCGCCACCGACATCATCACAGAAGAACAGGTGGCTATCACCGACCTTGCGGAACAGCCCACAAAGGCGGTGCAAGAAATATGCCGTAAGATACGTGAGAGTTATCTCGTGTGCTCTATCTCCGACCGCACTTTTAGCGACGAGGAGCAGGACGAGACACTTGACGAGGTGAAAGAGAACATCGGCAAATACAACCAAATGCTTGTCTTTGCCGTTGACCTGCACGAGGATACCAAACTCTGCCGCACAGAGATGGCAACGCTGACTCGTGCCCTGAACCGTGCCTCCAAGGCTGCGCCTGTGGTTGTTGTGTTCCGTTACTACGATGATGGCGAGGTGCGCTTTGCACTTTCGCTCTGTGAACGCACCGCCTATCTGCAAGCCGGACATACTGGCGAGAAAGTGGGACGTGTGAACATACTCCGTGGTATCAATCCGCAGAAGACTCACACTGGACACATTCGCATTCTCGAAGATATGCGCCTTGAAAAGAAAGATAAATCTTTTGAGGGCGTCTATCAAAAGTGGCTCGGTGTGTTTGATAATGATGTACTCACCAATCAGTTCTATGAAGAGCTGCAGAACTGGTACTTCTGGGCGCTTAAGCCTGAGTGCCGCGTATCCTTCCCCAACGATGTTGCGAGCGACTCCGACGATGACAAATATAATCCGCAAAATATCATCCGTCTCATCACCCGCCTTATCTTCGTTTGGTTCTTGCGCCAGAAAGGTCTCGTTCCCAAGGAACTCTTCAAGCGTGATAGCCTGGCTCGTCTGTTGAAGAACTTCAAGCCCGAAGACCTCAACTCATCGACCTACTATCGCGCTGTGCTCCAGAACCTGTTCTTTGCCACTCTCAACAAGAAGATTGAGGAACGCGAGTTTATGTCCGACGAGTTTGTCATGAACCGCAACAAGGGCAAACACGATGTCAAAACATTCATGCGCCATGCCTCTGATTTGCAGGTAAGCAAAGAAGAGTTTATTGAATTGCTGCACCCAGTGCCATTCATGAACAACAGCCTCTTTGAATGTCTCGACAACAAGGAGCAGAACGGCCACGTTTACAACTGGGATGGTTTCAGTGACAGCAAAAAGCCACAGAAGCAAGCATTTGTGCCTAACTATCTGTTCTTTGCCGAAGATGTCTACATCGACCTCAGTGAAGAATATGGCAGGGCTACCGCGTCATCGGTCAAGGTGTCTGGTATCATCAATATTCTGAGTAAATACACTTTCACGGTTGAAGAAAATACGCCGCTCGATGTGGATGTGGCTCTCGACCCTGAACTTTTGGGTAAGGTTTTCGAGAATCTGCTGGCTGCATATAATCCTGAGACAAAAGAAACTGTACGCAAGTCTACTGGCTCTTATTACACTCCGCGTCCCATCGTGCAGTATATGGTGGACGAATCGCTCATAGCCTATCTGAAGAAACAAGTTGATGGTGTGAGCGAGGACACGCTGCGCTCGCTTCTGAGCTACACCGACGACGATGCCGCAAATCCTCTTGACCGCGAGCAAACTCGCAGGTTGGTAGATGCCATCTTCCGCTGCAAGGTGCTCGACCCTGCCTGCGGCTCAGGTGCATTCCCTATGGGTATGCTCCAGCAAATGGCGCACCTGCTGTCGCGCGTAGATAGCGATAACAGCATCTGGGAAGAGGTGATCATTGACAACGCCATACGTTACGAGAACACCATCGACACCATGAGCGATGAGGAAAAGGCAGAGCGCCAGGCAGAGCGAGAAAAAGTATTTGCTCTCTCTGTAGATTATCCTGACTATGCCCGCAAACTCTATCTCATTGAAAACTGCATCTATGGCGTGGACTTGCAGTCCATCGCTGTACAGATAAGCCGCCTGCGTTTCTTCATATCTCTGGTGTGCGAACAGCAACCCACTGATGATGCTGCCGATAACTACGGCATCCATCCGTTGCCCAACTTGGAGATGAAGTTCGTCTGCGCCAATACGTTGGTGAAACTGGAGAACATCAGTGAGACACGCGAACTGTTTGCCAACGATGACATCATCAAACTCATACAGGAACTGAAAGGTGTGCGCCACGAACTCTTCGTGGTTACGAACAGCCATGTGAAAAAGCGTTTGCTGACAAAAGATAAGACCATCCGCGACCAGATTATGCTCTCTACGGGTGACTGCTATACCCGCGGCACGGAAGAAAAGATTGCTCGCCATAGGGCAGGTCTCGCAAAATGTGCAGAGGAAATGAAGATAGCCGAGCGAATGTCTGATGAAGTGATAACCCAGGCTGTCACTCAGGATTTGTTCGGCGAAAAAGAGGAAGTCGTATCATTTTCTCCCAAGCAGAACAAGATTAAGGCCATCAATCAGCGTATCAGCTATATAAATCGCGAAATCAAGCGTTTGCAAGATTCGCTCAACAGCGGTCGCGACAAAGCCATGCGCCTCGCCAAGCAACTTACCGACTGGAATCCCTACGACCAAAATCTCTCATCACCATTCTTCGACGCCGACTGGATGTTCGGTGTCACCGATGGGTTTGATATGGTGATTGGCAATCCGCCGTATATTCAATTGCAAAGTAATGGTGGCGAATTGGCAGCATTGTATGAAGGAGCTAACTATAAATCCTTTGCAAGAACAGGTGACATTTATTGCCTATTCTATGAGCATGGCTGGGAAATGCTCTCAGAGGGCGGTTCACTGTGTTTCATCACGTCAAACAAGTGGATGCGGGCAGGCTATGGTGAAAAACTGCGTGCTTTCCTTTCAGAGAGCACCAACCCTGAACTACTCATAGATTTTAGTGGTCTAAAGATATTTGAGTCGGCCACCGTAGATGTAAACATTCTGCTGTTCTCACGTCAGCAAAACATGGGGCAAACTATTTGCGCCGTAACAGCGAAACAGCCTCGCAGTTGCATCGAAAATTTGAGCGTTTTCGTGCAGCAACACCACTCTGTCTGCTCCTTCACCTCGTCGGACTCGTGGGTTATCCTCTCCGAAATCGAGCAGAGCATCAAGCGCAAGATTGAGGCTGTGGGTACACCACTCAAGGAGTGGGATATAAATATCTATCGCGGTGTTCTCACTGGGTATAACGAGGCTTTCATTATCTCTACAGAAAAGAGGAATGAGATATTGGAAAATTGTCAGACAGAAGATGAACGAAAGAGAACAGAGGAGTTAATTCGACCGATTCTTCGTGGCCGTGACATCAAACGCTACGGATATGACTGGGCAGGACTGTATCTCATCGCCACTTTCCCATCTCGTCATTATGACATAGAAAAATACCCAGCGGTAAAGAACTATCTCCTTTCTTTTGGTATTGAGCGTTTGGAACAGACTGGAAAGATTCATATCGTAAATGGCGAGAAGATAAAAGCCCGTAAAAAGACTAACAACAAGTGGTTTGAGACACAAGACAGTATCAGCTATTGGGACGATTTTAATAAGCCAAAATTGTTTTATGCAGATATCAGTCAGCAACTATGTTTTGCATACTGTGAAAAAACAATGTTCTGTAATAATACCACGTATTTTATTTCGTGCCGCGATGAAGTGACATTAAGATATCTGCAGATGTATCTCAATTCGTCTATCATAGATTGGTACTACCGTACTTTATCTGTGCAACTTGGAACTGCTGCTGTAAGAATGTTTTCAATTTATGTTTTGAGAATTCCTATTCCGAGTGATAAAAACAATAATATCTACGATGCATATCATTTGTCCAAAAACGAAATAGAGTTCATCGAATCTCTACAAATCCAATAGCGCTACGTTCCTCATCTGTAAGATTATACAAATCAAAGAGCCGTTGGTCAATACTAATGGCTTTTTCTTTTGTATAGTTCTGTTGAATGTTTTCTATCAGCCGTTCAAATATTTTTTCAGTAGAATTGTCAACCTTAACAACTGGTATTTTATCAAAGAAGATTTTACTCATCTCACGTGTGCCACCTTGCAACTCAGGAAAAGAGTCACGAAAGCAATACTTGAATAGAGAAGAATTTAAAAAAGCTGTAAGAAAAGCGATGTAAGTACCAGTAATAATAAAGCACTTTTGGTTGGTTACATACCCTTTATCATCGTAAACAAAAGGCATGTATTTAGTCATGTTTGGATAGATAACTTTTGGCCTATTAAAATCGTCCACATAAGCGCAGTTTCGCAGGTTATATGGGGTATCTCCTTGATCTGCTCTCTTCTTAATTTTATCCCAATATTGGTCAAGATGACGCTTTACTGCGGGATAATCTTCAATCTTTATGCGTGGCATTACCCCTTTTACCCCATTATGAGTATTGATTAACCATAGTCCTGCCCAGTCATATCCGTAGCGTTTGATGTCACGGCCACGAAGAATCGGTCGAATTAACTCCTCTGTTCTCTTTCGTTCATCTTCTGTCTGACAATTTTCCAATATCTCATTCCTCTTTTCTGTAGAGATAATGAAAGCCTCGTTATACCCAGTGAGAACACCGCGATAGATATTTATATCCCACTCCTTGAGTGGTGTACCCACAGCCTCAATCTTGCGCTTGATGCTCTGCTCGATTTCGGAGAGGATAACCCACGAGTCCGACGAGGTGAAGGAGCAGACAGAGTGGTGTTGCTGCACGAAAACGCTCAATTGTTTGTTTCAATGAAGTCATGAATATAGCGATCGAGTGTATTGCGGTCAACATGGCATATCTTGGCAATTTGTCTTTTTGATGTACCATTAAGTAACAGCTCACGAATTAGTCGATCCTTAGGATATAGTTTGCGTACGGTTGGCGTGGTTTTTCGTCCTTTGGGTCGTCCAAGTACAATACCCTCTGCTTTCTTTCTTGCCAAGGCCTCTTTAGTACGCTGGCTGATGAGGTTGCGCTCTATCTCTGCCGACAGCCCGAAGGCGAAGGCTAACACCTTGCTTTGAATGTCATCGCCAAGTCGGTAGTTGTCTTTGATAGTCCAGACTTTAGCCTCCTTTGTCATGCAGATATTCAAAATCTCCATAATCATAAATAGGTTGCGGCCTAAGCGCGAAAGTTCTGCGCAGATGATTAGGTCATCTTTCTCAATGCGATTGAGAAGTTTACCCAACTCACGCTTGTTATATGACTTGGTTCCACTGATAGTTTCTTCTATCCATCCATCAATGGCAATGTTGTGTGATGTACAAAACTTACTAATCTCAAAACGTTGGTTCTCCACCGTCTGTTTGTCGCTGCTCACTCTGATGTATCCGTAAATCATTTTTTTCTTGATTGTTTATTTTTTAGTCAATAATTTAATATCTTTGCAGCAAAATACCAAATTGCTATGATAACGAAAGAAGAACTTCAACAGCTGCTCATGTCCACGGAAACATTTCGCGTGGAGCGCACCGTATCTACCGGCGATATGGACAAGTTTCAAGAGGCTATATGTGCTTTCTCCAACGACTTGCCTGGCAGTAAGAAGAACGGTTATCTGATAATTGGTGCTCATGACAACGGCAAGTTGTCGGGGCTGAAGGTCGATGACAACCTGATGAAGAAGATTTCGGGCATACGCTCCGATGGTAATATCCTGCCGCTACCTGTAATGTCGGTAGAAGTATTCCACTTCCCTGAAGGTGACTTGCTGGTGGCAGAGGTCACGCCTTCGCTTGCACCACCCGTACGCTACCGAGGCCGCACATTCATACGCATCGGTCCGCGTCGCGACATTGCTACAGAGGCAGAAGAACGCATACTTACAGAGAGGCGCACATCATATATGGCCACATTCGATGCCACGCCTTGTTTCACTGCCAAGATGGATGACATTGACACCAAGTACATAAAAGAGGAGTATCTCTCGACTGTGTTTGATGCAGAGTTGTTGGCTTCCGACCAACGCGATATCACAGAACAACTGGCCTCGCTGCATCTCTACGACCCAACACACAACTGCCCCACCTACGCGGCACTCGTGCTGTTTGGACGCAATCCCAAGTTTTTCATGCCAGGCGCATACTTGCAATACGTGCGTTTCGCTGGCACTGACAGAGGTAGCGAGATTCTGAACGAGCGTCAGTTACATGGCTCGCTATGCCAGATGCTGCCGCAGTTGGAGAGTTTTGTGCGCGATGCCATCATAACAGCGCGTCCTGTTCCAGTGAGCATACTACGTGAGAAGACGGTCTACAACTATCCTTTCTTCGCTCTACGCGAGTTGCTTATGAATGCCTGCATGCACCGCGATTACCAGTCGAACACACCTATAAGGCTATATCAGTATGAAGACCGCATAGAGATTCTCAACGCCGGCGGATTATATGGTGATGCCCGGCCTGAGAACTTCCCGAATGTGAACGACTATCGCAACCCCATCATAGCCGAAGCTATGCGTTACATGAAGTATGTGAACATGTTCAACCGTGGCATTCAGCGTGTCACCGATGCGCTACGCGAGAATGGCAACCCCGAACCACAGTTCAATGTCAATAAGATAACTGCCTTTGAGGTTGTGGTAGGATTGTCCACTGACGAGAACTTAGTCAAAAACGCGAAAGTGACTAAGTCAGTGACTAAGTCAGTGACTAAGTCATTGGATAGTCCAGAAGCAATTAAAAATGCAATATTAGAATTCTGCATTACACCGAAGAAGATGGCAGAAATTGCAGAACACATTGGATTAAAACATCTTACATACATAAAGAAGACCTATATCAATCCTCTTGTGGAAAGTGGGGAATTGGCTATGACCATACCAGATAAGCCACAAAGCAGACTGCAAAAGTATGTAGCGACTAAGTCAGAAAATGACTAAGTCACAAGTCAAAATAACAAAGATATGTCACGACTTAATAAATTATACGAGGCAATGGAAACCCTGCGCAAAGAAGGGCTTCCTGTGGGTGAAGACTTGGAGCGTAAGGCCAGCGAACTTGAGGAAGAAATCATCAAGAAGGAGATACTTCCGGTGTTGACCAAGACCATTGAACCTGCATTGAAGCCTGTGCAGCGCGAGTTGGTGTTGGTGGTGGACTATGTGCCAGGGCAACCGCTCAGCGTACACCTCAGCCGCAAGCGTAACTTTACGGCAGAACTGCCCGACGCAAAAGAGATTGTTCTTGACCCGGAAGTGAAGCATACGGAACGTACTGCACACACCGAAGAAAAGGTTGAACGAGGGCCTGCTACAGACTTGTCCGTAACATTCCCCGACGGAACGATTATTGCCAGCAAGAAAGCGACAGACACATTTGTACAAGTGGTTAAGAAAATTGGCGTGGCGCGAGTGCGACAGGTAGTAGAAGAGAAGAACCTGAAGTTCTGTAAGGTGCCAGTTATCTCTAACCGTAGGGATGCCAAGTATGGACGCAGTCAGAAAGACCTCGGAGATGGCTGGCTTCTCATTACGCACAGCAATAACCGCATGAAGAAAGAGTTCTTGGAAAAGGTTTCAAACACTCTTAACCTTGGGTTGATTATTGAAATACAATAAAACACCATCGGCGCAACTCTCGTCATGAGGGCTGCGCCGAGTTGTTTTATGAGGGTGGTCATCCCTGGAATTTGGGTATAATGAACCAGTAGAACAGAATAAAGAGGAAGACCAACAGACCCAGCACCACACAAGTTTTGTAGCGACTGCTGTAATATGCGCCGAAATATTTTACAACTGCTTGCAGTCTTTTGTTTTTTTAGAACCCGATGCTGCAACCGCAAAAAACAGGGACAGGTTACAAAAGCCATTTCACAACGTCTTAAACCCAAAACGGTCATTATAATGTAGTATTACATGACAGCTTGCAGTATTCTGTTTTTTATAAGGCACCTTTTGCTTGTTTTTAATTGGCAATAGTCCGCTATTTCTCATAAAAGCCAAACAAAATTCACTCGCCCCCAAAAAGCAAAATCCATGCAAGCCCTAATGACCAATTGGGGTTAAACGCAATGAAACATTCACTGCTAAGAAACAACAGAAGATATGAATAAGACTATAATGACAGTGGCTTTGGCACTCTTTGTCATCGGCAGCGAAGCGACAGCAAGAGAAATGGCATCGGCAAGCAAAATGATGTCAGCAAGCCAAAAAACGACAACAAGAAAGAAGACTACGGCGAGAAAGAAAGCGACAGGGATAAAGGTAGTTGACCTGAGGACTGAACGCATGGTATCGCCTATGAGCATCGGCACGACAACGCCTCGCCTGGGATGGCGAATCACGGCAGACAAGAACGATGTGAGACAAAGAAGATACCACATCATCGTGGCTTCATCAAAAGACAACGCAATGCAAGGCATCGGCGACCTGTGGGACACCACGGCTGACAGCGACCAATCGCAATGGGTGGAATATGCCGGAAAACCAGTGCGCAGCAATACTACCTGCTACTGGCGAGTGAAAGTGGAGACGACACAAGGCGACTCTGAATGGAGCGACGTGGCGATGTGGAATGTGGGACTGATTTCTGAATCCGACTGGAGCGGACAATGGATCGGTTTCGACGCCGCCAAACCGTGGGACAAAGAGGAGCTTCACAGCAAACTGTCGTCGAGATATCTCAGACGGGAATTCTCTCTGGACAAACCCGTGAGGAAAGCTACGCTATACATCAGCGGACTGGGAATGTATGAGGCGTTTATCAACGGGAAGAAAGTGGGCGAACAGGTATTGGCTCCGGCACCGACAGACTACCGAAAGACGGTCGTTTACAACGCATTCGACGTTACCGACATGATGCAGTCAGAAAATGCCATTGCCGTGGCACTGGGCAACGGACGATACTACACCATGCAGCAGAAAAAGAAGCCTTACAAGATAACGAACTTCGGATACCCGAAGCTGCGCGCCAACATAATCATTGAATTTGCCGACGGCACGAAGAAGACCATTTCAACCGACACGAAATGGAAG
Source organism: Prevotella pectinovora (assembly GCF_041323955.1). NCBI lineage: Bacteria > Pseudomonadati > Bacteroidota > Bacteroidia > Bacteroidales > Prevotellaceae > Prevotella > Prevotella pectinovora. The sequence goes on along the minus strand of NZ_JBGLIV010000001.1, from coordinate 502,189 downwards.
CTCAACGCTGACGGCGCAATACGCTCCAACAACGAATACGACGGCGAGATTTACGACGCACGAAAGGAGTTCAAGGGATGGACAACGGCTGGCTACGACGACTCAAAATGGGAGAACGCCGAACGCACCGCTATCCCCACCGGCACGCTGCGCGGAGCTATGAGTCCAAACATGAAGGTGATGAAGCAGATGCCGGCACAGACTATCACCATGCATGGCGACACGGCGATAATAGACCTCGGACAGAATATCGCAGGATGGCTCAAGATGAGGGTAGAGAATACTGCAAGCGGCGACTCCATAAAGATACGCTTTGCCGAAACACTGACTCCCGACGGCAGACTCTACCGCGAGAACCTGCGCCATGCGCTGACGACGGACTGCTACGTGGCTGACGGCACTGAGAAAGGAAAATGGTGGAACCCGACATTCGTATACCATGGGTTCCGCTATGCTGAGATTACCGGACTGAGAAGTCCGAAGAAGGAGGATTTCATAGGTGAGGTGGTGAGCGACGAGATGGAAAAGACCGGTACGTTCACCTGTTCAGACACCATTCTCAACAAGGTTTACCACAATGCGGAATGGGGAATACTCGCCAACTACAAGGGAATGCCCGTTGACTGTCCGCAGCGCGACGAGAGACAGCCGTGGCTCGGCGACAGGACAAGGGGCTGTCTGGGAGAATCGTTTATCTTCGACAACAACCTGCTCTACAACAAATGGGACCGCGACATCACTGAAGCCCAGCGAGAAGACGGATGCATACCCGATGTGGCACCGGCATACTGGAACTACTACTCCGACAACATCACATGGCCGGCAGCACTGCCTTTCTCCATGGAGATGCAGTATGACCAGTTCGGCGACCTGTCGGCTATCAGCAGATATTATCCAGCCGCAAAAAAATGGATAACCCACATGGGCTACCAATATGAGAAAGACGGACTGATGCCTCGTGACAAATATGGTGACTGGTGTGTACCGCCAGAAGACATCAAGATGATACACAGCAAAGACACAAACCGTACCACCGACGGGACCCTCATAGCCACAGCATACTACTATAGGCTGAACAGGATGATGGAACGCTTTGCCGGCATCCTGGGCAAAAGCGACGATGCACAGGCTTTCGCCAAGAAGGCGGAAGAGGTGAAGACGGCTTTCAACAGAAAATTCCTTACTATAAAGAAAGATACCCATGAGGCTTACGGCGGACTGCTGTATCCCGACAGCACATTCTACGGCAACAACACCTGCACAGCCAACCTGCTGCCGCTCGCTTTCGGAATGACCGACGACCCGTATGTGAAGACTGAGGTGGAGAAGAACATCCTGAAAAACATCATCACCCTGAACAAGGGCAGGATACCGTGTGGCGTCATCGGAGTGCAATGGATAATGCATACGCTCAGCGACATGGGACGCACAGACGTGGCATGGCTGCTCGCCACAAACAAGGCATACCCGAGTTGGGGATACATGGCAGAAAACGGCGCGACAACGACTTGGGAGCTATGGAACGGCAACACGGCAAGTCCGAAGATGAACAGCGGAAACCATGTGATGCTGCTCGGCGACCTCGTGTCGTGGATATACCAAGACCTCGGAGGAATAAACAGCGACCCAGACAACCCGGGCTACAAGCATATCATACTGAAACCGGACTTCAGCGTTGACGAAATCGACGACATCAGCACGTCATACAAGAGCATCTACGGCAACATCCAGAGCAAATGGAAAAAGCAGAACGGAATGCTGCACTGGCAAGTGGAAATTCCTGCCAACACCACTGCGACACTACACATGCCCGACGGCACGACAAGGGAAACGGGATCGGGAAAATACTCGTTCACCGAGAAACTGCCAATGAGAGACAGCAGTATCGTGACTGACGAATTTCTCTACACCAAGGCTACATTCCCGGAATGCCATTCGGCTACCATCGCAGAGACGACAAAGGGTGACCTCGTGGCAACCTACTTCGGAGGAACAAAGGAGCGCAACCCCGACGTCTGTATATGGGTAAGCCGCAAGGTGAAAGGCAGCAAGGAATGGACAAAGCCACAGATGGTGGCAGACGGCATCATCAACGACACACTGCGCAAGGCATGCTGGAACCCGGTGGTATACCAGATTCCACAAGGCGACCTCGTGATATATTTCAAGATCGGCAGCAACGTGAGCGACTGGTCCGGATGGATGGTGAGATCGAAAGACGGCGGAAAGACGTGGTCGAAGCGTGAACCGCTGCAGAAAGACTTTCTCGGGCCGGTGAAGAACAAGCCGGTGATGAGCCGCGGCAGACTGATTGCTCCGTCGAGCATAGAGAGCAACGGATGGAGACTATACTTCGAATACTCCGACGACATGGGAAAGACATGGCAGCGCACGGACTACGTAGAAGCTGACAGTATCACCATTGAGGGAAAGAAGAAACTGAAGGACCTCGCCATACAGCCGAGCATCATCTCGCTGAAAGACGGCAGGCTGGCGGCTCTGGCACGCACACGCAGCGAACATATAGGCATAACATACAGCGAGGACAACGGCAAGACATGGTCGAAGCTCAAACTCATCGACACGCCAAACAACAACAGCGGACTTGATGCCGTGACGCTTTCCGACGGCAACCACGTGCTCATCTGCAACGACAAGCCTATTCCCAACGGAATAAAGAATGGCAAGGGACTGCGCACTCCGCTCTCGCTGATGACAAGCAGCGACGGCGAAAGCTGGCATCATTGGATGACGCTCGAAGACTCGCCAATCAGCCAGTATTCATATCCCTCGATAATCCAGACCTCCGACGGACATATCCACTGCATCTACACATGGCGCAGACAGAGGATAAAACATGTGGAGGTGAGGACTGACAAGTAAACGAATAGAAAAGTTGAAAAGTAAACAGGTCAAATAACTTGACTCGTTGAAAAACAAACAAGTTGAAAATTTGACAACAAACTTCAATGCCCAATGAAACATCTACTATCCATACTCCTCATGCTGCTGACAATGAATGCAGCCAGCATGAACGCCACACCGACAGAAGGCAAGACCTCCGTAGCGGGATTCTTTCCGCTCAACGGCAGCGGACGCATAGTGTATAACTTCAACCAAGGCTGGCGCTTCCATCTGGGCGACGCCAAGGGAGCGGAGGCAACCGCATTCAACGACTCCAAATGGGAAGTGGTATGCGCCCCACACACCGTCCGGCTCGAACCATCTGAGGCGAGCGGCGGCAGAAACTATCAGGGCGTAGCATGGTATCGCAAACGCTTCCGGATGCCGAAAGACATGCAGGGAAAGGATGCTACACTGTATTTCGAAGCCATAATGGGCAAACAGGAAATCTACGTGAACGGCAAACTCGCCACATCCCACCTCGGCGGCTATATGCCCATAATCATAAATCTGACACAATGCGGAGTGAAGGCCGGCGACGAGTGCATCATCGCCGTGAAAGCCGACAACAGCGACGACAAGAATTATCCGCCGGGCAAGAAACAGGCGGCCCTGGACTTCTGCTACCACGGCGGAATGTACCGCGACGTTTGGCTCATCGGCAAATCGCCGATTGCCATTACCGATGCCAATGAGCAGAACAGCGTTGCCGGAGGCGGAGCATTTCTCCACTTCGACAACATCTCGGAAAAGAAGGCCGACGTGTTTGTAAACGTGGAGGTGGGCAATAAGTCGACTGCCACTGCGTCACCTACCGTAATAGTAAGGATAAAGGACAAGGGAGGCAAGGTGGTGGCCACCATGAAACAGAAAATCTCTGTTGCTCCAAAATCTGCAACCACGGCAACGCCACACACCACACTCCGGACGCCTCATCTCTGGAGCCCTGAGTCGCCATATCTGTATGATGTGGAGATAAGCGTGGTGAACGGCGGAAAGACAGTAGACGGCGGCATCCTGCACATGGGAATACGCAATGCGGAATTCTGCGGCAAAGATGGTTTCTGGCTCAACGGCAAACCTTATCATCAGCTCATCGGCGGCAACCGCCACCAGGATTTCGCCTACGTGGGAAATGCGGTGCCTAACAGTCAGCAATGGCGTGACGCCAAGAGACTCAAGGATGCAGGAATGACGATAATCCGCGCTGCCCACTATCCTCAAGACCCGGCATTCATGGATGCCTGCGACGAGCTGGGACTCTTCATCATCGTACCTACTCCGGGATGGCAATATTGGAACAAAGACCCTAAGTTCGGCGAACTGGTGCATGAGAACACCCGACAGATAATCCGTCGCGACAGAAACCACACGAGCGTGCTGATGTGGGAACCGATTCTCAACGAGACACGTTATCCTGAGGATTTCGCACTGAAAGCCCTCGACATAACACACGAGGAATTCCCCTACCCTGGTCGTCCTGTAGCCGCCGCCGACATGAATTCGGCTGGAGTGAAAGACAACTACGACGTGCTCTACGGATGGACTGACGACATAGGCAAGGAGGGCACACCGGAAAACAAATGCATCTTCACCCGTGAGTTCGGAGAGATGGTGGACGACTGGTATGCACACAACTGTCTGAACCGTGCTGCCCGCTCATGGGGCGAGAAGCCAATGCTCACCGCCGCCCTCTCTCTGTCTGACACCTACGGCGAGATGTTCCACGGCCAGCGCCAGTTCATCGGCGGATGCCAGTGGCACCCCTTCGACCATCAGCGCGGCTACCACCCCGACCCATACTTCGGCGGTATCTACGACGCCTTCCGCCAGAAGAAATATGCCTTCGAGATGTTCCGCTCACAAGACCGCACACAGGAGCCTATGGTGTTCGTGGCGAACGAGATGACACAGTTCTCCGACGAAGACGTGGTGGTGTTCTCCAACTGCGACAGCGTGAGACTGACACAATTTGAGGGCGACAAGGTGCTCACACTGCCCGTAGTACATGATGCCGGCGACAAGCCTTGCGCACCAGTGGTATTCAAGGGATTCTGGAATTTCTGGAAGGCACGCGAATATAGCTACAAGCAGCGCAACTGGCAGCGGGTGAGTCTGCTTGCCGAAGGAATAAAAGACGGCAAGGTGGTATGTTCTGAAAAGAAGATGCCGTCGCGCCGCAGCACCAAAATCCGTCTCTATGCCGACGAGATGGGCAGAAAGCTGACAGCTGACGGCAGCGACTTCATCGTGGTGGTGGCAGAGATTACCGACGACAACGGCAACGTGAAGCGTCTGGCAAAAGACAATATCATGTTCAGCATCGAGGGCGAAGGACGCATCATCGGTGATGAGACGATTTTCGCCAACCCTCGTGCCGTGGAATGGGGAAGCGCCCCTATTCTCGTTCAGGCTACCGACAAACCGGGCAGCATCACCATCCATGCCCGCAGCGCCTTCTCTGGTGTGTACGCTCCTGCAGAAGCCACGTTGACGATAGAGAGTGTGGCTGCCGAAATGCCGAAATGCTTCACCGATGAACCGTCTGCCAAGACCGTCCGCACGACATCTGCCTCAGCGGCAGCCTCTCAACAGATGACCGACGAGGAGCGCCAGCGCACTCTCGAAGAGGTGAACCGTCAGCAGATGGACTTCGGAATACAATAATCACCAAACGGTATTAATGCAAGTTCTAATTACCGGTTTTGGATAATTGCATAGTCTGTACAATACACATCACGCCGCAACACCGACTGTCTCAACGATTCAGAGACTATTGGTGTTGCGACGTGACCGTTTTCCCATCACTATCAATACACTTGAATCAAGACCGAATCAATCATTATAGCGTGTCTGGAGTTTATTCTGCAAGAGTGGATTATGTCAGGTTTCCAAACCCAAACCAGTTATTAGGACTTGCATGGATATGGGCATTTCAGAAAAGTGGATTCGGGTTGGCTTTTAACCCAAAACGGTCATTAGGGCTTGCTTGTATTTTGGATTTTTAGAAGTGTGGATTTTGTTTGTCTTTTAATGAGTAATAGCGAGCTATTGCGAATTAAAAACAGGCAAAAGGCACCTTATAAAAAGCAAAAGACTGCAAGCAGTTGTAAAAAACTACCATTGAACGGCCTAATGGCCGATTTGGGTTTAATGAGCAATAGCGGGCTATTGCGAATCAAAAATTTGCAGGCTACACAAATAAATAGTATATTTGCACATTGACACCAGCTTGATGCATTCCGGTGAATAAACGGGACAAAAAACTTTAGAATCATGACACGCGAAGAAACAGTATTGAACTATCTCAGAGAACATGACATACCATTCACCAACTACAACCACCCCGAAGGAAAGACCATCGAAGAGGCTAAACAATGGTGGAAGGATGACGGCAGCGTGCACTGCAAGAATCTCTTCTTCCGCAACCACAAGGGAAACAGGCATTATCTCGTGTGTTTCGACAGCGACCACGACCTCGCCATACACGATCTGGAACATCTGCTGAAGGAATCGCTCGTGAGCCGCGGACTGCCTTCATGCGGAAAACTCTCGTTCGCCTCTCCTGAACGGATGATGAAGTATCTGGGACTGGAACCAGGCAGCGTGTCGCCTTTCGGACTGATAAACGACACGGAAAACCACGTGCATCTGTTTCTTGACGAGAATCTGCAGAAGGCAGACTCCCTGTCGTTCCACCCTAACGACTGCCGCGGAACGGTGGTGATAAAGCGAGAGGATTTCGAGCGGTATCTCAGCATCGTGGGCAACACGTATGAATACATAAGACTATATTGACAAACAATCGGAATTTAGCATTTGTAGATTGCAAAATCATAGTTTTTTTACACAAAGCGACATGTCGAGTGTAAAAAAACCACTTACCCATATATTTATTTTACTTTTATTTCTTTCGTAAAGAAACATTTACTAACTTTGCATTACAAACCTTACTTAAGGTTAAATATTGCTAACAGCAAAAAAGGATGAGGAGGGGAACATACATACCCTCCCCCACAATAAAAAACATATCTATCAAACAAAAAAAAACAAATTGTAAGCTAATCAAGGACTTGCAAGTATTATACTGACATTTTTCAGCAGACGATGTGAACATACATGTCTTCTGGCCAGTTTGTCTACTTGTCCTTCATCTACTCGACTACCAAAAACAACTTAACCTCAAATCCGCAACTACGCGCCTAATATGATACAGAAGCGAAAATAATCTGCATCGTTAGTAAAAAGGGGGCACAGTGCATCGAATGTCACCATAAAGACATATAAATGCCCCTTACCCCACCATACGACTTGAGGCAATACGCAAAATCACGACCATAAGTTGCCGGTGTTATCCAAAGTCATTCTGGAACACATCAGCATAAGCGTTGTTGCATGAATAGATATTCAGCACATACTGCCTTGATGTCCTGACCCATTTTGCTGGCACAGAGATGAACTTGAAGACAAACGCCTTGATGCGGCTTGTTGCTTTGAGTCCGAACCTCTTCACGTCAAGCCTCGCCATGATGAATTTATAGAAGTTGCGTATGAGTGCCGTAAGCAGAAGAAACACCGTGTTTTCTCCCATGAAGGATTTTGGAAGCCTGTTCCAGCCGAATCCGTTATTCATGTCATCGAAGATGCGTTCCTTCCCTCCACGGAGGTTATAGAATTCGACAATCTCTTTCTCGGAAGACTCGTAGTCATTTGTAAGGATGCAGCGGTAGGTGTATTCTCCTTCCCACAGGTCGAGTTCGCCGTCTATCCGCTTCTGTCTTTGAATCACAAGACGGTATGCCTTCCCTTTCCATTTCTCGATGAGAATGGAGGCCAGCTCAAACTCAATACCGCCCAATTTCACTTTCTTCCAACCTCTGAGGGCAAAGATGTCATTGTAGAGCGAACTGCATCGGTTGGCACGGATATAGAAGGTCTTGCAGTGTTTAGCAATCTCTTCCACTATCTCTTCAGAACACGAGCCGCAATCAGCTCTGAAACGGTTGATAATAAGCTTGTTCTGTTCAAACCTTTCAAAGAACCTCTTCAGCGTGTCCTTCTGGTGGAAACGGACATTTGTGTTGCCGTCGCTGTTCTCAATGCCGACAATCAAGTCGCCAATAACTGCCACGCCAGGGCGATAACCAAGGAACTTCTTGTATGTAGGCTTCGCATCATACTTCTCAGCCTCTATGAACTGGTGGTCGAAGTCAACGTCATACCCCTCGCCCTCTTTCAGCTGCCCTGTGGACAATAGGCAATTGAGGAGCAGTGTATTCAGCTTGTCTGCCGTGTTGAAGTCGTAGGTCTTGCCAGTGTCGGATGTGTAGGAAATGTTATCCTGGGTCAGTTCCTTTATGGCTCTGAGAATCGTGTCGGCACTGCATGTGCGAAGTGTCGGATGAAGCGAGAGGTGATACATCAGATGAGTGGTGACATCCTCGATGCATGAGCCGCCACAGAAATAAACGCTCATAAGCGAACGGATGATTTCGCTGTATTGATAACCATACAGCCTGCATCTCATACCGAGGGTTGAGTCGATTACAGATGAGAGCTTGGAATCAAATTGCTCCATTATTGGAAAAATACCTCCAAAAGGAGAGAGTTTCTCAGATTTTATTGCTACCTTTGCCATGTCTGTCGGGTTTGATACATATTTTGATTTGCAACACTAAGATAGGTGAAAAATCTGACATGGCAAAATCCTGAGCAACTTTTTGTTGCTCAGGTACTTATAAATAAAGTTAAATCAAAGTGTTGCGGAATTAAGGCTTAAAAACAAATACCTTATGACAACGAAACAATTATCACTACACTGCAAGAGCATCGGAATGATGTGTCTGGCAGGAGGAGCGCTCACCATGGCGTCTTGTGCACAAGACGACCTCACGGGAGAGCAATTCGGCAGTGGAGTTAGGAATTCGCAGCTCGTGGCACCATCGGCCGACCAGATCAGCGTGACGCCGAGCACCGACGGAAGTCAACAGATCATTGCGTGGCCCGTGGTGGAGGGAGCCGGCGGCTATCATGCCGTGCTGACAAACGTGGACAACGGAGAGGTGGTGAAAGATACACTCATCGACGGAATCACATTTGCGGCACAGCGCATCGAAGACACCAACTACACGTTAGCCCTCTCGGTGCTCGACAACGAGAAACTGAACAACAAAGGTTCTGAAGCCGTGACAAAGGCTTTCAGCACATTCACCGCCACCTATCAGGTGATTCCTGACGGTACCGACCTCGCCACTTATTTCGAAGAGAATGCAGTGCCCGACGAAGGACTCACCACCATGCTCTGCTACGACCTTCAGCCAGGAGGAGAATACACGATGTCGAAGAGCGTAGACTTCGGAAACAAACAGGTGACGCTGCGCACTACAAGCATCTCTAACCATGCCAAGCTGAAGCTAACGGCAGACAACGTGTCGATAAAGACCGGCACCATCTTTGCCCTGAAGAACCTCGACATCGACGCATCGCAGTCGTTCGACCCGCTGATAAGCCTCTCTACTCCCGACGAGAGCATCAAGGGCACTGGCGACTACTACATAGTGCGCGGAGCACTGACCATCAACGGATGCAACATCACGGGAGTGAACAACAATCTCATTTACGACGGCAACAAGAAATACTGCTATGAGAGCGTGGTGATAAACAACACCATGGCTCATCTCACACTGAGCAGCCAGACAAACGTCAGCGGAAACGCCGTGATATACTTCAAGGGCGGATTCGCCAACACGCTGCAAGTGAGCAACTCCACGATATGGAACACTGGAGACAGCGACAGCAAATACTTCGTGCAATACAACAACAGCGGACGCGCCACACGTGCCGGATACAACAACAGCAACGTGAACTTCCTGAACTGCACTTTCTACAATATCGCAAAGACTGGACAGTGGGCTAACTATGGAGGATTCAACGGACAGAAGTGTTCTTACTTCGACGTGGAGCGCAACATCTTCGTTGACTGCGGAAACAAGCAGGTTATCCGACGCATTCTGGGTGGACGCTCGGCATCGTCATACGACGTGGTGAAGACTCTATTCAACACCTATATGTTTGACGGAGAATTCGAAAGCACCGGTGGTATCGTTGAGAACTACGATGTGACTGGCAACTGTCTCGAAACCGACCCTGGTTTCAAGGATGCCAAGAACGGCGACTTCACCATCAGCGGTTCGGCACAGCTGGAAAACAAGACCGGTGACCCTCGCTGGATAAAGACAGCTGAATAACAAGAGACTGGCAACAATCGAAAACAAATGAAACACAAGACAAGAATCATGAAAAGGAAAACGATAATCAGCTTATGCTTCGGATGCTTGGCATTGGTTTCCACACCTATCCATGCACAGCAGCAGAACCAGACAATAAAGGGCACCGTGGTTGACCAAAACGGCGACCCCATCATCGGCGCTACAGTGCGCCTGGTGGGCAGCAAGGGAGCAAACACTGGTGTCATCACCGACATCGACGGTAACTACAGCATCACGGCGCCGAAAGGCAGCAAAGTGAACATCTCATACATCGGATATCTATCACAGACGGTAGTGGCCGGCGGAAAAGCACAGCTCAAGGAAGACGCCCAGAATCTGGAAGAGGTAGTGGTAGTGGGCTATGGCACACAGAAGAAGGCCCACCTCACCGGTTCTGTCGGCACGGTGCCGATAGACGACATCAAGGACCTTTCTGGAGCAAGCCTCGCATCATCCCTCTCCGGACTCATCAACGGAGTGAGCGTGAGCGGCGGCGACAGACAGGTGGGACAATCGTCGAGCATCACCATCCGCGACGGAGGAGTATTGCGTGACTTCACAGGAAACGCTGCCGGTCCGCTCTACGTCATCGACGGCTACGTATATCCTAACGATATAAAGAATCTGGGCGAGGAGGCGTTCAATAACCTCGACCCTTCTGAAGTGGAGAACATCTCGGTATTGAAAGACGCATCGGCTGCCGTATATGGAGCTCGCGCCGCAAACGGTGTGATTCTCGTCACTACGAAAAAGGGAAAGATGGGAGCACCGAAGATTTCATACAACGGCACATTCGGTATCGCCGACGCAATGTCAACACCGAAGATGCTCAACGCATACAACTACGGCCGCCTGTATGACATCATGACCGACAACGACCCGAGAAGCACATCGCTGAACCGCACCACGTCATTGTTCCAGCAGGATGAGCTGGAGGCTATGAAGGGACTGAACTACGACCTGCTCGACAAATACTGGGATACGGCAGTGACTCAGCAGCACAGCGTGAACGTGAGCGGAGCCACCGACAAGGTGAACTACTTCGCCGGAATTTCTTACTTCACACAGGACGGTAACCTGGGCAAACTCGACTACGACCGCTGGAACTACCGTGCGGGTGTCGACGTGAAGATAAGCCGCAACCTGAAGGCCAACCTCAACGTGAGCGGAAACTTCAGCGAACTGAACAAGCCTAACAACTCTATCGGTAACGGAGGACTGGAGAACGACTACCGCAACCTGCTCTACCGTCCGCGCTACATTCCGGAACAGGTGAACGGCATGCCGATTCTCGGCTACGGTGTGAGCAACGCCCAGACTAACGATTCTCAGACATATTCTTATGGTCTGATGCAGAACAACGGCGACTACGCTGAGACGAAGACAAACAACATGACCGTGAATGCCGGACTGGAATATGACTTTGAATGGAGCAAGGTGCTCAAGGGTCTGAAGCTGAGGCTGACATACTCTAAGAGCATCAACAATGACAAAGGCAACCAGTATGGTTCCAAGTTCACATTATATAAGATGGTGAACCGCACCGGTAGCGGACAACATCTCTATACGCCAATCGCCGGCGAGGAATACGACACATACCTCTCACAGGACAATTTCGAGCCAACGACACTCGACAACGGCAACTATATCTCTCGTTCGATGTCGCGCATGGACAACTACCAGATAAACTTCACGGCAAGCTACGGACGCAAGTTCGGTCTCCACGACGTAAATGCCCTCTTCTCAATAGAGAAGTCGGAGTCTGAATACGAGGATCTGGGCGGTCATGCCACGGAACCTTATTCATTCACCAACTTCCAGTCTAACGGTGCTTCGGGCACTAAGACTCCAAGCTGGTCGAGAAGCGAGTCGGCAAGTCTCTCATATATCGGACGCTTGAACTACGCCTATGCCGACAAGTACCTCTTCGAGTTCCTCATCCGTTCTGACGCTTCCACAAAGTTCGCCCCCAAGAATTACTGGGGTGTGTTCCCGTCAGCAAGTATCGGATGGGTGATGTCACAGGAGAAGTGGTTCAACAATGCCCTGCCATGGGTTGACTTCCTGAAACTCAGAGGATCATTCGGTCTGACAGGCCGCGACAACACCACAGCATGGCTCTGGATGCAGCACTACGGCATCTGGAACAAGACAAGCGACAATGCCGTGTTTGGAGAAGGAACGACAAACAGCGGACAGTCGATACGTATGGACAACGGTAATGCCGACGTGAACTACGACGTGCATTGGGACAAGTCGTACAAGGCAAACTTCGGTATCGACTTCAACGTGCTCTCACAGCGTCTCGCCGTGACTCTCGAGGCATACAAGGTGTGGAACCGTGAGATGTTCATGAACCTGTCACAGTCGGTACCGGCAACGGTGGGCTGTCTGTCGGCTTCTACCAACCTTGGCAAGATCGACAACTGGGGCTATGAGGCAAGCATCACATGGAGAGACAAGATAGGCAAAGACTTCAAATACCGCATCGGTGTGAACTTCGGCTATAGCGACAACAAGGTCATCAACAGCGACTTCGCCACAGACTACGTGTACAGGACAGTGCAGAAGGGCGACCGCTTCGATATCGGAACATGGGGAATGGAATGCCTCGGAATGTTCCGCAGCTATCAGGAGATTCAGGAGTATGTGAAGAAATACAACATCACCAACTATATGGGAATGGCTCCAGACCAGATCAAGCCGGGTATGCTTATTTATAAGGATGTGCGCGGAGCTGGCGGTACAGGAACGCCCGACGGTATCGTCAACGCCAACGACGATCAGGTGCGCATCTCCCACCGTGCCAGCAACCCATACGGATTCACCACCAACCTTCATGCCGAGTGGAAGGGACTCTCTGTAACGGCTCAGCTCAGCGCCAGCTGGGGTTCGCGTTCTGTGATTCCTACATCTGCCCTCAAGGCTTCTTACGGCATTGAAGCACAGAACATGCCTTCGTTCTGGAATCCTGACGATGTGTTCGTATACAACGACATAACAGACGGAGCAGGCAATGTGGTGGTATCACAGAACCGCGACGGTTCGCTACCAAACCCATCATACACCATCAACAGCCAGGCATCAAGCTTCTGGACTGTCAGCGGCACAAGGGTTTCGCTTAACCGTCTCACCGTGGCTTACAAGATTCCTAAGATGGCATGGTTCAAGACAATCGGCCTGGAGAGCGCCAGGGTGAACATCACAGGACAGAACCTGCTGAGTTTCTACAACCCCTACCCTGACAACTTCATCGACCCTCAGTGCAGCTACGGCAGCTATCCTAAGCTCCGCAAATGGACTATCGGTGTGAACCTGACTTTCTAACGTATAACTCATAATCAAGGAATAACAACAATGAACAAGAATATAATAAAAGTTTGCAGCATCGCGTTTGCAGCATCTTTTCTCGCCTCATGTAGCGACAGTTTCCTCGAGGAGAAGAAAGACAACAACAACGTGAACAAGGAGGTCTACAACGACTTCACCGGAGCACAGCTGCGCGTCAACTCCATCTATGGCGAATGCCTTCCAAACCCAAGTTCGGTATCGGGATGGAACAACAACTGCACGGGTCTCGCTTCCGACATACAGGCAAAAGCTACAGAGGAATACTGCGGAATGAGCGGTTCGAGCGAACAGAGCTTCGTGAATCCTCTCTATGAGCTTGATGCCCTTACCGGCAACGTGGTGCCTGATTATTTCACCAATGAGCAGAAGCATCTCTCCAACGTTTGGGGACGCATCCGCAACATCAACGACGTGATTGCCGGACTGGAAGGCTGCACACTGAGCGAGAGCCAGAAGAACCAGTTGCTCGGACAGGCTTACTTCTTCCGTGCATGGTGTTACTACCAGCTTGTGAAATGGTATGGCGGTGTGCCTATCATAAAGGAAGTGCAGGAAACTTCTCCAAGTTCGTTCACACCTCGTTCATCGGCAAAAGACTGCTTCTCTTTCATCATCAGCGATCTCGACACCTCTGCCAAACTGCTCACCGATGCCACCACACATGGCGGATGGAGCGGAGAAAACTGGGGCAGAGTGACTTCCGGCACGGCGCTTGCCTTGAAAGGACGCGTAATGGTGTTGTGGGCAAGTCCGATGTTCAACCGCGCCAACGACCAGCAGCGCTGGAAGGATGCCTACGAGGCTATAAAGGAGAGTCTGCCAGTGCTCAACGCCTGTGGATACGACCTCTACACCGGTACTAACGATGTCAACGCTTCTGCCTTCGCCACGATATTCGGACAGACGAAGAACTGCGAAGATGTATTCGTTACGCTCTTCAACACCGAAGACCCTATGCAGAGCGGCGAGGCTGGCGACAAGGGAAAGAACAACTACTGGGAGAACAATATCCGTCCGGCAAACACCAACAACCGCACCGGCGGTATGGAACCGTCGGCAATGATCGTCGACATGTTCCCTATGGCTGACGGCAAGCTGCCTTCTTCGGCATCTACATACAACAAGCTGGAGAAGTCTTCATTTGAATACGACCGCAACTATCCGTTCATGAACCGTGACCCTCGCTTCTACCGCACCTTCGCCTTCCCTGGTGTGCGTTGGGCTTACAACGGCGATGCCAGTCAGGGCGGAGTGAACAACAACCCTCAGGACGGTGCCAACTATGCTCTTTGGAACTATGTATGGTATACCAACCAGGATGATGCGGGCAACGTGGAGAGCGGTGAGGCTTATGGTGCCGACAACCTGCTGAAAAACAAAAAGGGTCTCTACGTCAGAAAGCGCACAAGCGACTACGACCTCGGTTCGTCGCTCTATGTATACAACAGTGGATACTCTCGTGGCGCATTTGCCAGAAGCGCTTCGCCATTCATCGAGATCCGCTACGCCGAAGTTCTCCTCAACTATGCTGAGGCTGCATGCGGCGCCGGTCACATGGATGTGGCTGTAGAACAGTTGCAGAAAATTCGTTCGAGAGTGGGCTACACGGCAGAAAACAACTACGGTCTGCCTGCCAATCTTGCTTCCGACCAGGCTACTTGTATGAGTGCCGTACTGCTGGAGCGCCAGATAGAATTGGCATACGAGGGCAAGCGTTTCGACGATATGCGCCGCTGGATGCTCTACGATGGTGGAGCGACAAAGGTAGCAGGTGCGCCCGACACTTGGACTCTCACCGGATGGGGCGGCAACACCTGTCAGTGGCTCGGATTCACACCGCTCAACGGACAGCGTCGCGAGCGCATGGAGTTCCGTGTGGCCGACAAATATGGTGTTGGCGGCACTACCTACGAGAGCGACCCTCTCATCAAGGCTGGTGTCAGCCGCTGTCAGCCGATAGACCTTCGTCAGCCGCTCGCCACACAGCAGGAGCAGCTCAAGACATGGTATCAGGAGAACCTCGTGAGAAAGGACAACAAGGGTGACGGCCGTGACTCTTACCATCAGGATCTCACCATCAGCTATCGCGCAAAATACTACTTCCTCGGCTTCTCGCTCGGAGCAATGAACCGCAACGATGCTCGTCTGAAGCAGACAATCGGATGGAGCGACAATCGCGGCGGTACCGGTACTTTCGACCCGCTGGCTGAAACAAGCAAATAACAGGAGTCTGAACTCGACAAATAAAAATGGCACGCCATCATTCGGCGTGCCATTTTTATTTGAATCCCAACCAGTCATTAGCTGAAACAGATTGGCCGTCTAACCCAAGCAAGTTCTGATGAGCGATTAGGGTTTAAGCCTCTTGCCCTTTCTTCTCCAGATAGTCGGCGAATATTCTTGCGGCACTTTCCACCTTTGCCGCACAAGGACGCTTCTTGTAGTATTCTGCCGTGCGCTCCGAAGCCACATAGCTGTTTGCAGCCTTCTCGTAGCCTTTCAGTCCGAGGATTTCGGCACAGATTATAGAACCGTTCTGCTGCTTTGATTCTTCGAGCAGCTGCTGCACAATCTTGTAGCAATGTGATTTTCCCTCGTTGTCAGCGCCCTCGGTCTGTCCTTCTTCCAGACCAATGAGCATCACCAGTCCCGACACTGCACCACACATCATGCGCATCTTGCCTACTCCGCCACCGAATCCTGCAGCGATTTTCAGAGCCAGTTTCTCGTCGAGTCCATAGATGTCTGCAAAAGCAGCCACCACACTCTGACAGCAGCCATAGCCCTGCATAAAATAGTCAACGGCACGATTTACGCGTGCTTCCAATTCTTCTTTCATGTTTATTGTTTTGTTTAAAGTTTTGTTTTTCTTATAAAAAGTCTGCAAATGTAACGTCTTATTTCGGAAAAGACTATACGTCTGTTATAAAAAACCGGTTACTCCCCAACAGTCTGATGCCCGATTTGTGGTATACAAATATCTGCCAGCTTTTCTATTACATTGTCTAACTGCTCCCGATAAATCAGTCCTTCTACATATTCTTCCGGGATGGCACTGTAACCAAATATCGCTCCCAGTCTTTCAGCACTTTGAGCATGTCGTCTGGCAGATAGCCCAAAGCTTTTCTCCGCATCTCTTCGGGAATCGGCCATATTGCCTCTGCTATACTTCCCACTATGGCACCGAGGGTATCGGCATCCGCCCCAAGAGAAACGGCAGTGCGGATGGCATCCTCAAAGTTGACGCTCTTGCTTATGATGCATAATGCCACTGGAACGGTTCCCTGACAAGTCTCGTCAAACCTGTTCAATACAGACTCTCGACGTATATTGATATCGTAGCCTGAGAATTCCACGCATGGAGCTATCACCTTCTCCATCATCTCGCCATGAAGAACAGGTTCTCCTTGATGACACCTGCGCAGCTTCAATGCCAGATGTATGGCAAGGGCTACGGTCTGTGCGCCCTTGATACCCTCCGGATGGTTGTGTGTGCAGGCTGCCGACTGTTCTGCATTGGCAAGCACACTCTCTTCGTCGTCGAAAGCCCACCCTATGGCACTCACTCTCATCGCCGCTCCATTGCCATAAGACCCATAGGGCTGTGGCTCGTCGCTTCTCACCCACGCATTGAAACGGCCTCCATAGCTACCCATAGGGCTTGGATAGCGCCTGCACCATTCATGGAGCGCCGCTCCGTAGCTCTTCTGATGCATTATGGCATCTGCCACGGCGATAGTGCAGATGGTATCGTCGGTAAAGTCGTTCTTGTCGGAAAACAACTCGAAATTATAATCATTGGTGGAGAAAAACTCCCAACGGCTACCGACAATGTCGCCGATTATCGCTCCTAACATAGTATATTAATCGTTGTGTATTTTAAAATTCCAGCCGGAATCCTTTCTGCTTCAATTCTTTGTATTTGTCCTCATTGAAACTGAAGAGGAAAGCCTTGCGCTTTGGCGTAGGCCACACCGTCTCGTCGAGTTGTGTGAGGATGTCGAGATGCAGCATCTTCTTGGCAAAGTTGCGGCGGTCGAAATGCACGCCGAGGATTGCTTCGTATAGCAGCTGCAGTTCCTTGAGCGTGAATTTTTCGGGCAGCAGGTCAAAGCCTATGGGCTGGAAGTGGATTCGCTCGCGCAATTTGCTCATCGCCATGCGCAGGATGCTCTCGTGGTCGAATGCCAACTGTGGGATTTCATCCATTGAGAACCACTGTGCCTTGGCAGCATCATCGCCTCCCTTCACCTCTTCCGTCTTCACCAGGGCAAGAAAGGCGATGGAGATGACGCGCTTTCGTGGGTCGCGGTTGGGCGAACTGAAGCAGTGGAACTGTTCCAGATAGGTGGCTGTCAGGTTTGTCTCTTCCTTCAGTTCTCTCATAGCTCCCTCTTCGGCGCTCTCGTCCATCTTCAGAAAACCGCCAGGGAACGCCCATTTCCCCTTGAATGGGTCGATGCCGCGCTGTATGAGCAGGATTTTGAGTTTCATTCCGTCGAAGCCGAAAATCACGCAGTCTGTAGCGACTGCCGGATGTGGATATTTGTAGCTATACATTTTCTCTTCCATTTTCTCGATTGTTTTATGTTCCTCTTACATCCTTGTGTAAGTTTTACGCCGCAAAGATAATCACTTTTAGTATAAGCTCCAAATGTTATAGTAAAAATCGAGCAAAAGACGCCTTATAAAAAACAAAATAATGACCGACTTGGGATAATTACAACTTTTCCACAATAATCATCAACCATCTGGTCACAATCACGCAAACTACTGAAATACAAATACTTCCACCTTTTCACACCCACAAAAACCATCGGGTAACTGTCTGGATGGTTGGCTAAATTTCAGAGAAAAGTATAATTTATTAAACTTTTATACTCAAACAAGGAAATTCTCCTATATTTGCGTCAAAAGTATAATATATTAGACAATGGAATTAAATGAAGTGATAAAATCTCGTAGAAAGGTGCTTGCTATTTCTCAGTTAGACCTTGCAGAAATGGCAGAAGTGAGTCTTGCTACAGTCAAAGACATTGAACGAGGGAAAGGCAACCCTTCTCTGTCTACTGTCAACAAACTTCTTGGAGTGTTGGGACTGGAAATGGATTTCAAGATACGTAAAACCATATTATAAAACCTTTCTTCCGCGCCAAGAACACGCGCAGCATCAAAGGGCACGGCGTAGGCTTGGCTCTCTCCAAAGCCATCATAGAAAAAAATGGGCGGAAAAGTTTCCGTCCATTCTATAGAGGGAGAAGGCACGACCCTTGATATCAAGGTGTGATCTTCTGCGTTCTCAGCACATCAATGAGCCGTCGGGGCATCCAGTGCTCCTGCATCCATTGGAAGATGACGAAGAAAGCGGGGACAAGGAAGAGCAGCGCCACACTGCCTATCAGCATGCCACCCACGACACCCGATGCCAAAGATCGGCTTCCGTTGGCTCCAACTCCCGAAGCAGCCATCAACGGCAACAGACCTAAGATCATGGCGAGGACAGTCATGAGGATCGGGCGCAGACGGGCCTTGGCAGCAGAGAAAGCTGCCTGGGTGATGCGCATGCCTGCCTCACGCCGTTTCACGGCATACTCCGTCAGCAAGATGGCAGTCTTCGACAACAGACCGATGAGCAAGACGACACCCGTCTGAAGATAGATATTGTTCTGCAAGCCAAAGAGTTGCGCGAAGAGGAAACTGCCCATAATACCGACAGGCACTGCGAGCAGGATTGCAAACGGAAGGATAAGACTCTCGTAGAGAGCCACAAGCACGAGATAGATGATCAACAGACTCAGTGCTGCAACAATGACGAAGTTGTTGCTAGTATTGCCTTCCTCGCGGCTCAGTCCACTATACTCATACCCATAGCCGGAGGGGAGCGTCTGCTTAGCCACGCGTGCCACGGCTTCCATCGCCTGACCCGAGCTGTAACCAGGAGCGGGATCGGCATTGACACTGATAGAATTGAACATATTGAATCGCGAGAGACCTTGCGGACCCATCGTCGGAGTCAGTGTGACGAAATTGTTGACCGGCGCCATCTGACCATCGCTCAGCCGCACATAGATGTTGTTGAGCGACTGCCGTGTGACACGGTCGGCGGCCTCAGCCTGCATCGTGACGTGATAAAGGCGGGAGAAGCGGTTGAAATTGGAGATGTAGGAACCGCCATAGTAACCGGCTATCGTTGAGAGGACATCGCTCGGCGATACTCCTGCCCGCTGACATTTAGCGGCATCGACATCGAGCCAGAACTGAGGATAACTGGCGGAGAAATCGGAGAAGGCCTGCCCAATCTCTGGCTGACGGGAGAGCTCATCGACAAACGCGTCTTTCACACGCTGAAACTGTGCGATAGAGCTACCCGTGTGGTCCTGCAAGTTGAACTCCAGTCCACTGCTCATACCGAATCCCGGCACCATCGGCGGAGTCATCACAAGCACGTCGGCATCTTTCACCAGTGAGGTGACGGCCATGATACGCTCCACGATGCTGTCGACCGACTCCGACGGATCCTTACGGTCTTTCCACTCTTTCAAGGGAGCGAAGATCATGGCGGAGTTGGAACCGGAGGAGGTGAACGAATAGCCGTTGACAGCCGCCACATGAGCTACGCCGGGCACGCTCGCCACCAAATTTTTGGTTCTTCCGTTAAATGCATAGATAGAAAAAAAAATTTTATATTATGATAAAAATAAAGCTGGCATCATCTATCTTTGTAGTGACCAAACTCAATGATAAATGAATGCCAGCATAATGCATAAAGCTTTTGGCATATCCTTGCAAGAATGTTTGGATATGCGTTGCGAAAGTAATAAAATAGTTTTGAATATCCAAACTCCATCAGACAAACTTTGCTGTCCGGAGTGTGGAAGCCATAATGTAGTCCGTAATGGTTTCACGGCCAGACGCTTTGTGAGCGTGCCGATAGGTTGTTCAAAGACTTTCGTCGAGATGAAGATCCAACGTGTCAAATGTTCTGATTGTGGCTGCATAAAGAACGAGGATGTCGATTTCGCAAAAGGCAAGCGCAGGCATACGACCGCTTTCGCCAATATGGTTATAGACTTGTCGCGCTTTGCAACTATACAGGACATTGCATGGTTCCTGGATGTATCTTGGGACATGGTGCGGAACATACAGATGGAGTTCCTGCAAAAGGAGTATGGCAGCCCTGACCTTTCAAACCTCAGATACATATCCATAGACGAGTTCGCTACCCACAAGGGACAAGTTTACAAGACGATAGTCGTAGACTTGGAAACCGGGCGGATTGTCTTTGTAGGTGACGGTAACGGCAAGGCTTCGCTTGAGGAATTCTGGAACAAGCTCGGAGACAGAAAGAATGACATAAAAGCCGTATGCACAGACTTGTCGTCTGCTTATACGGGGGCGGTAACGGCAAATCTCCCCAATGCCTCTCTTGTCGTGGATCATTTTCATGTGGTAAAGCTCATGAATGAAAGGATAGACCAGTTGCGCCGCCAGTTGTGGCATGCTGAGAAAGACGTTAACAAGCGTAAGGTAATCAAGGGCACGCGCTGGATATTGCTGAGAAACGGCAACGACATCTTTGACGCAAAATACAAGACAAGACTTGACAATGTGCTGAACTTGAATGAACCGTTGATGATTGCATATTACCTGAAAGAAGACTTGAGGGAAATATGGAACCAAACCAACAAGGATGATGCAGAATTGGTGCTAAACGAATGGGTGCGGCAGGCCATGGATTCAAAAATACAGCCATTGGTCAAAATGGCTGCTACCTTGCGGGCCTACAAGCCATATATACTTGCATGGTATGACTACCCGATATCAAATGGCCCTACTGAAGGTATAAACAACAAGATTAAAGTGCTGAAAAGACAAATGTATGGATTCAGAAATGATGAATTCTTCACGTTAAAGCTATACGCTCTACACGACAAGCGTCTACGCATTTAACGGAAGAACCAAATTTTTCACCGTATTCAAGGTCTTGGCATTGTCATGCATGGAGGTACCCGGACGGGTGTTCATACTGACGTAGACCATACCCGTGTCCTCCTGAGGCAGCAGCCCCGTCGGCGTTATCTTGACGAGGAAGACAAGGAGCGCCACAGCAGCGGCCACGATGCCGTAAGACACGTATTTATGTCGGATGAACGCAGACACGGCGCGTGTATATTTATCCTCAAGGACACTGAACACTGCATTGAAAGCACGGCGGAAGCGCGCTGCGAAGTTATTCTTTTCGTTTCCATTCTCATCTTTATAGGGCTTCAACAGCAATGCACATAAAGCCGGAGAG
The DNA here is from genome assembly GCF_041323955.1 of Prevotella pectinovora. Lineage (NCBI taxonomy): Bacteria > Pseudomonadati > Bacteroidota > Bacteroidia > Bacteroidales > Prevotellaceae > Prevotella > Prevotella pectinovora. The sequence goes on along the minus strand of NZ_JBGLIV010000001.1, from coordinate 480,370 downwards.
AGCGTCATGGCATTGATGAACGAGATGCCTACAGCGACAGCCATCGTCAAGCCAAACTGCCGGTAAAAGGCACCGGAGGTTCCTCCCATCATACTCACGGGGATGAACACCGCCATGAAGATCAGCGTAGAAGTGAACAAGGCGGAGGTCACCGAGCCCATGGCATCGCGGGAGGCGAGATACGGAGAACGGTAGCCTTTGTCAAAGTTGGCTTGCACAGCCTCCACGACGATGATAGCATCATCGACAACGGTTCCGATGGCGAGCACAAGGGCAAAGAGCGTCAACAGGTTGATGCTGAAACCTATGAGCTGCAAGACACCAAAGGTGCCGATGATGGAAACGATAATGGAGATAGAAGGAATGACTGTTGACCGGATATCCTGGAGGAAGACATAGACCACAAGGATGACGAGCAACAGTGCCTCAAAGAGCGTGTGGACCACGACCTTGATGGAGGCATTGAGGAAGTGGTTCGTATCATTGATCTTCTGGAACTTCATGCCTGGAGGCAACTGAGCCGACATATCCTCCAGTTCCTTATCAATGGTGTTGATGATCTCCGAGGCGTTGCTGCCAGCTGTCTGCTGCAGCATGGCAGTGGCTGCGGGCTTGCCGTCAAGCTGTGTAGAGAAGTTGTAGGCATCGGCACCTAATTCCACACGCGCCACATCACGCAAGCGCAGGATCTGACCATTCTGCGTACTGCGGATAACGATGTTGCCAAACTGTTCGGGCGTAGAGAAGCGACCACGGTATTTCATTGTATACTCAAAAGCATTGGCGTGGTTCTGACCGAAGGAGCCAGTAGCAGCCTCTATATTCTGAGCTTCCAAGGCAGCAGTGATATCTGCGGGCACCAGACTGTAGGCTTTCATCTTGTTGGGATCGAGCCACAGTCGCATGTTATAGCTTGAGCCAAAGAGCTCAACACGGCCAATACCCTGGATACGTTTCAACCGCGGGATGACATTGATGTTCATGTAGTTGTTGAGGAAATTCTCGTCGAATCTCCCGTCGGTAGAACAAAGAGCCAACGTCATGAGTTCGGCATTCTGCTGTTTCTCCGTCTGCACACCTTCTTTCGTCACCTCTGCGGGGAGGTTGGCAAGGGCCGACTGCACCCGGTTCTGGACATTGACAGCTGCCATATCGGGGTCAACGCCTTTCTTGAAATAGACCGTGATATCTGCCTCACCACTGTTGCTGGCTGACGAGGTCATATAGGTCATGCCTTCCACACCGTTGATACTCTCCTCCAACGGCGTGACGACACTCTTGATGACCGTCTCTGCACTCGCTCCGGGATAGTTGGCGAAGACAAAGACCGTCGGCGGGGCGATGTCGGGATACTGCTCCACAGGCAGGCTCTCGAGACCAACAATGCCGGCAATGACAATCAACACGGAGATGACTGCCGACAACAAAGGACGCTGAATGAATGTATTGATACTCATATCCCTTAATTCCGCAACACTTTGATTTAACTTTATTTATAAGTACCTGAGCAACAAAAAGTTGCTCAGGATTTTGCCATGTCAGATTTTTCACCTATCTTAGTGTTGCAAATCAAAATATGTATCAAACCCGACAGACATGGCAAAGGTAGCAATAAAATCTGAGAAACTCTCTCCTTTTGGAGGTATTTTTCCAATAATGGAGCAATTTGATTCCAAGCTCTCATCTGTAATCGACTCAACCCTCGGTATGAGATGCAGGCTGTATGGTTATCAATACAGCGAAATCATCCGTTCGCTTATGAGCGTTTATTTCTGTGGCGGCTCATGCATCGAGGATGTCACCACTCATCTGATGTATCACCTCTCGCTTCATCCGACACTTCGCACATGCAGTGCCGACACGATTCTCAGAGCCATAAAGGAACTGACCCAGGATAACATTTCCTACACATCCGACACTGGCAAGACCTACGACTTCAACACGGCAGACAAGCTGAATACACTGCTCCTCAATTGCCTATTGTCCACAGGGCAGCTGAAAGAGGGCGAGGGGTATGACGTTGACTTCGACCACCAGTTCATAGAGGCTGAGAAGTATGATGCGAAGCCTACATACAAGAAGTTCCTTGGTTATCGCCCTGGCGTGGCAGTTATTGGCGACTTGATTGTCGGCATTGAGAACAGCGACGGCAACACAAATGTCCGTTTCCACCAGAAGGACACGCTGAAGAGGTTCTTTGAAAGGTTTGAACAGAACAAGCTTATTATCAACCGTTTCAGAGCTGATTGCGGCTCGTGTTCTGAAGAGATAGTGGAAGAGATTGCTAAACACTGCAAGACCTTCTATATCCGTGCCAACCGATGCAGTTCGCTCTACAATGACATCTTTGCCCTCAGAGGTTGGAAGAAAGTGAAATTGGGCGGTATTGAGTTTGAGCTGGCCTCCATTCTCATCGAGAAATGGAAAGGGAAGGCATACCGTCTTGTGATTCAAAGACAGAAGCGGATAGACGGCGAACTCGACCTGTGGGAAGGAGAATACACCTACCGCTGCATCCTTACAAATGACTACGAGTCTTCCGAGAAAGAGATTGTCGAATTCTATAACCTCCGTGGAGGGAAGGAACGCATCTTCGATGACATGAATAACGGATTCGGCTGGAACAGGCTTCCAAAATCCTTCATGGGAGAAAACACGGTGTTTCTTCTGCTTACGGCACTCATACGCAACTTCTATAAATTCATCATGGCGAGGCTTGACGTGAAGAGGTTCGGACTCAAAGCAACAAGCCGCATCAAGGCGTTTGTCTTCAAGTTCATCTCTGTGCCAGCAAAATGGGTCAGGACATCAAGGCAGTATGTGCTGAATATCTATTCATGCAACAACGCTTATGCTGATGTGTTCCAGAATGACTTTGGATAACACCGGCAACTTATGGTCGTGATTTTGCGTATTGCCTCAAGTCGTATGGTGGGGTAAGGGGCATTTATATGTCTTTATGGTGACATTCGATGCACTGTGCCCCCTTTTTACTAACGATGCAGATTATTTTCGCTTCTGTATCATATTAGGCGCGTAGTTGCGGATTTGAGGTAAAATAGAATGATATGAGACAGTTGTATGTCTATATGAACGACCTCAAGGCAGGTGTCCTGACTGAAAACACCCCTGGAAAAGAATATACTTTCTGTTATGACGAGAACTATCTTTCAACTGAAAACCCTTCCATTTCTGTCACTCTTCCCAAAAGAGAGGAATCCTATAAGAATGAATATTTGTTTCCTTTCTTCACGAACATGCTGCCAGAAGGTGCTAACCGTAGGAGCATTTGCCGTTCGTTGAGAATTGATGAGAGTGATTTCTTCGGACTTCTTATTGCCATGGCAGATAAGGATTTCATTGGCGCCGTACAAGTAAGAAAGACAACAGATGATTGACATTAAGACTGGCATTTGAAAGGTGGTCACGCCACATATCCGTTATATATATAACGCTGTACTCATGAATAAAACATAGACTTGGAATTCGTGAAACATAGACTTGAAATCTCTAAAACACAGACTTGTAATTCATAAAAGACAGACCTCGGATTCTCCCCACGCCGTGGGGAACAGAACCCCCTAATGTGGGGATGTCTTCCCCATGGTGTGGGGAAAATATGGGATGCCGAAAAGCATGATACTTCTATGGTACTTCTATGATACAACAATTATACTCATTGGATATTCTTTATTTCTTCTTCTGACAAGCCCGATGCCTGCATGATAGTTTCTATAGGCGCTCCAAGAGCCAGAAGATTGGAGGCTATCTTTTCTTTTGCCTTTTTCTCGCCTTCTGCTCGTCCTTCCGCATATTTCTTCTTTTCCGCAGTCCGTATGGCATTCACTATGTCGCGGTCGAAATCGGTATGTGGATTGATGTATTTCTCTGCCATAATGCTGCATTTATTACATTGGGGCAGTGGAAAATTTATTACTTCAATTTAGAAACTTCATCGAGTGACATTCCCGTCATTTCTGCAACAAGTTCAGCAGAAATACCCTTGAGAAGCATTTTTTTCGCGACCTCTACAATTCCTTCTGCACGTCCTTCTGCACGTCCTTCTGCTCGTCCTTCCGCACGACCTTCTGCATATTTCTTCTTTTCCGCAGTCCGTATGGCATTCACGATGTCGCGGTATGCATTGACGCTGTCTTCATACAGTTTCAGCTCCTGTTTGTCGAACTTTGATATCTCTGCCTGTTCGAACAGACGTGTGAAAACACGCTCCTGCAGGGCTGCGGGGCGTTGCATCAGGTTGGAGAGATTCTTCAACACGTACATCCACTTGTCGTACATACTTTCGAGTTCACTCTCTTTCTTGTCAAACTTAGGTATCTCAACGTATATATATGTGAGTTTGTCGTAGAACACCTCGTGTGTGTCCACCTCCATCAGCTTCACCTCATGGTGCCAGCGCTTTGCGTTCTCAAGACCGTCGGCAAAGTTGAAGTTCAGCAAGCCAATCGTGTAGACTGGATTGAGATGGAAATCCCAGTCTCCTCCACGCTGCGCCTGTTCTCTGATGGGGAACGTTGAATAATAGATGGTGCGGTCTTTGAAGAACTCCTGGTATACGTTCTGCATCTCCACGATGAATTTCTCTCCCTTGTCATTCTCGCAACGTACAACGAAGAAACCAGGACGTGATTCCGAATTTATATATGTTACTTTCTGGATATTCTGTTTGCCGTGAAATATGGTGTTCAGAAAGCTAATGAGCAATTCAGTGTTACATTCAGAACCGAACAGGCGCTTAAAGCCGAAATCGGTATGTGGATTGATGAATTTCTCTGCCATAATGCTGCATTTATTATTCAATCAGCAAATTTACGGCATTTTCACCAATAAAACAACACTGTTGACTGGAAATAATTACAACAACCAGGGGTAACGTTGATAAAGACGTTGCCCTTTTGCATTGCAAGTTAGCAAATGTGGCGATATGGTTTATGACAGCTTTATTTTTCGAAAGGTGTGCTTTCATGGCTTATTCTCGTATAGTTTGAGTATATTTGCATGCGCTCAAAATCTGGTAGCGCCATAAGGAAAACAGATTTGCCGACACCATAACAGGAAAATAATCATGCAGACAAAACCATATACCAAACGAAAGATTGACAACAGCGAGAGGGTCAATGCCAGCATAGGAAAATCCATCGTCGTAGACTCCGCATCAAGCCTATATATGCAACTGAAGGAATCTTGCGCTGACGACATGACGGAAGAAGAGAGATACGCCATTCTCAAACAGGTATTCCGCCGGGCGGTGGACCAAGCCGTTCTCGACTGCCAGATTGCTTTCGTGGGACTATTCGCCAAGGTGGATTATTGCATCAAGGAATACGATATTCCATCCAATATTGCCAATCTCATACAGCTGGGTCGCAAGGACCTCTTTCCCCGCCCCAACAGCGACCAGGAACTCTCGGCAGAAGAACTATCCAAGCTCTTTCCGCATAATCTGAAAGCCACAACGCTGCTGGTGTATCATGTGTGCGGCAAGGAAGAAATACCGGAGCAGCTGAAAGCCTGTTTTCCACGTGCCGACAGGAAGAAGACATGGGGACGATACAGCGAGAAGGTGCTTCGGGTCGTTGTGGAACGTTGGGATGACGAGTATATATGGGCGACGGAAGAGAAAAACAACAACACCCTGCAGATTTCCTACGGCAAACGCAACCACATCCTCACGCTTGAGGGGAAATCAGACTGGTCGTACCTCAAGACAACGCTCTGGGAGGGAGCCAGACTGAACCTGGTGCGCATCCGTATGGATGAGCACGGCGAAATCTGTCTGCCGGAGCTTATCATTCTGGAGCCAGACTATCTCATAAACATCACCACGATATCAAGCTGCTTCGAGTCTTATGCCGAATCGCCGTTCGTGAATCTGGTAAACAAGATTAAACCAAATCCCAACACGCTGCCCATACATCTGGGTAACCTGTCGGGACAGTTCCTCGATGACGTGGTACACGACCGCAACATCACCTTCAGCGACAGCATCAGGGAGTTTGTAAGCAGGAATATCATGAGCATAATATCATGCCCGGGGCTGGAACTCCCAAAGGACCGCATCAGGTTCACGCAAGACGCACAGATACAAAAGCGCAACATCAGCCATCTGATAGGCGCCAGTCTGCCACAGTCTATCAAAGACTTCAACAGGAAAGGCGTGGTTCTCGAACCGTCGTTCTTCAGCGAGGTGCTGGGCATTCAGGGACGCCTTGACTTCTTGTGGCAAAAGGATAAAGACATCATCATCATAGAGCAGAAATCAGGAAAGGGGGATTTCGTGCCTTACACTTCGCCATCTTATAACCCCAACATACCCAAAGTGAGGGAACCACACTGGGTGCAGGCCCTATTGTATGGTGCGCTGCTCACCTATGGATATGACAAGTATCCGTCGGAAATCAGAGGCATCATGCTCCTCTACTCCAAATACTCTGAAGGACTGGTCAGCTCACCTAATGCCCCGCAGCTGCTGCACCGCGCCATCAGGATGCGCAACCTGCTCGCATGGAGCGAGATACTGTATGCCAAGGAGGGACTCGACATCCTGACAAGTCTTACTCCCGACATGCTGAACAAGAAGAAGGTGACCGGACGGTTGTGGGAGGATTACATACGGCCTCAACTTTCAGAACTCCTTTCGCCCATCACCTCTGCATCAAAGCTTGAGCGTCTGTATTATCTCCGGTTTCTGCGCTTTCTGGAAAACGAGCAGCTGCTTGCCAAGGTTGGCAACAAGACGAAGGAGGATTCCGGCTTCGCCTCAACATGGAATGACACGCTGGAGGACAAGAAGGCTGCCGGCAACATCTACGACAAGCTGCACATCGCCGGATATGACTTTGAGGACAAGCAGGAAACGTCTGTGAGAGGAATAAAGCTCCGGTTTGACGAGCCACAGTCGGCTGACACCACAAATTTCCGCATCGGCGACATCGTGATGCTCTATCCATACAATTACAACAAAGACACGAAGGTGCCTGACGCATGTGCGCAAATGGTACACCGCGCCACTATCATCGACATGCGCAACGACAGTATAGAACTGCGTCTGCGCTGCAGCCAGACGGACAAGACTGCTTTTGGGAACAAACCTGGCGACACGCTATGGGCAATAGAGCACGATATGCTTGAGTCGATGACGGGCTCTCTGTATAGCGCCATGCACTCATTCCTCTCTGCTCCCAAAGAGCGACGCGACCTTATCCTCCTGCAGCGCCAGCCGGAGACCGACCCTACGATAAGGCGCAAGGGGGAATACGGCAACTTCAACACGCTCGTTGACCGTGCGAAACAGGCGCGCGACCTGTTTCTCATCATCGGTCCTCCGGGAACGGGCAAGACATCCTACGGACTGGTGAACCTGCTGAAGGAGGAACTGTTGGAGGAGGACACCAACGTGCTACTGCTATCATACACAAACCGGGCGGTTGACGAGATATGCAGCAAACTTGTGGAACTGAAGGAGGAGGATCCCGACTTCGACTTCGTGAGGATTGGTTCTGAACTCTCTTGCTCCAAGGAATACCGTCAATATCTGCTGAGCAACAAACTGAAATCCCAAGATCTGGATTCCGGCAGAAAGGCCATCCGCTCCACGAGGGTGTTCTGCGGAACGACTGCCGCGCTCAACGCCAACGTGTCATTGCTGCAGATAAAGCACTTCAGTCTTGCCATTGTAGACGAGTCGTCGCAGATTCTCGAGCCACATCTCATCGGACTGCTCAGCGCACAGAAAGACAACCTGTGCAGGATAGACAAGTTTGTGCTCATAGGCGACCACAAGCAGTTGCCTGCCGTAGTGCAGCAGACGCCGGAGGAGTCTGCCGTGACTGAACCGGAGCTGTGCGACATACATCTCTCTGACTGCCGGTTGTCGCTCTTTGAGCGTCTGCTCACACATTTCAAGACGGGCAGAGGCGACTACGACGACCGCTTCGTGTATATGCTGACGAAGCAGGGACGCATGCACAGAGACATTGCGGAGTTTCCCAACTATGCTTTCTATGGCAACCGCCTCGACATCGTGCCGCTCGACCACCAGACTCTTCCAAATGTGCGCAAAAACACCGGCAACGGCATCATCACCATGCTCACTACACGCCGCATAGCTTTCGTCACGGCAGAACCGCCAAAGCGGTCGCTATCGGCAAAGACAAACAGCGTGGAGGCAAGGATGATTGCCGCCACCGTACGCGCCGTGTATGAGCTGGCATCCGGTTGCTTCGACACGGAAAAGACGGTTGGCGTGATTGTGCCCTACCGCAACCAGATATCCACGGTGAGAAACGAGATAGACAAGTTCGGCATTCCCTGTCTTCATGACATCACGATAGACACCGTGGAGCGCTATCAGGGCAGTCAGCGTGACTATATCATATATGGTTTCACCATCCAACAGCCGTATCAGCTCAACTTCCTTACGAGCAATGTGTTTGAAGAGGACGGACTGGTGATAGACCGCAAACTGAATGTTGCCATGACCAGAGCAAGACTGAACCTGATTCTCATCGGAAACCCTGTTCTTCTCAACGAGAACTTCACTTTCTACAAACTGATGGAGTTCGTGAGGAGCAAGGGTGGATACTTTGATGTAGCTCCGGATGATTATTGCAAGGGAAACTTTGAAGTAAGCGAAACGGTTGACGCCTATGAAACGACAATGGCTGAGGAAACATCGGGCATGTCATCCCGATTCGCCGCCGCATTCAGCAAGCATGTCGTGGATGCGATAAAAAATGATTCGCGCACAAGAGGACACGAGATAATCCTCGGCAATACGACGGATGCCAACATGTCGCTCATCAACTACGGACGGTCGGACTTCTCGAATGACTCGTCGCTATTCAGCACGGAATTGAATGCCAACCTGATAATGAATGCCGACGACCAGGTATTGCTATACTGTCATTACATCATGCAGAGGTATTATCGCAGTGCGAAAAGACTGTATCAGTCTTACAGCAACTGGTTGTCGGCCATGGCAAAGAATATGAGCGGAAGAATAAGGTTTATAGACATCGGATGCGGACCTGCCACCTGCGGCATCGCGTTTGCAGAGCAAATGGCGGGGCTGTTTCCGGGCATTCATTATACTGGCATTGACATCTCTGCGGCGATGAAGGCAATGGCGGAAAAACTGCTGGGAGAAACTACCGGCGACAGGATGCTGATGGATTTCAAGACTTCATTCATGGAATTGGACGACAGATATTGGACTTCCGTGTCTGAAGTGCCAAACCTCGTGGTTTTCAATATGTCGTATTTCTTCTCAAATGTAGACTGCACCTTCACAGAAAACCTGGCAGACAGGATTGTCAGCGTGATGCGGAAGCATCCGCTAAACCGTTATGTTTTCATCATCCAGCATTCAGACCACGACACGAAGATACGTTCTTTCCTTGTCTTCAAGAATATGCTGGAACAATATGTGGAAACGATAAAGACTGAGCGTTCAGCCATCAGCCATGAACAGGAAGGAAATCCCAAGACTCCTCCGTTCTGCTATGAAATATGGAAGTCAAAATAACCCCAAACGGCCATCAGCGCCGCTTGGGGTCAGACTCAATGGGGCATATAAATCTCCCGCTTATTTCGTGAGTTTATACCACACCCATGCGATGTATGCCAACACGAACGGAATGGCAAGGCTGACGACACTCATGGTCTTCAGGGTGAACTCTGATGATGACGAATTGTAGATTGTCAGCGACGACTCCATATCGGCATAAGACGGATAGTAAGGCGTGTCGTTATAGCCTGCCACCCAGAAGAGCGACAGAACCACAAGCACCGTTCCAAAACCGGAGAACCATATTCCCTTGCGACTCTTTCTAAACAGAGCGGCAAAGACTGCATAGAGCACCATGAGTGTGCCCAAGAGGAAGCTTATGAGCGCCGCCGGCATGGCTATGAAATTGTTGAGATATTTGTTGTCTACCCACTGGAACTCATGCAGGCCGGTAGTTTCGTAACTGCCGGTCGTAAGCAATACTGCCGTTGTGGCAAGAAAGAGAACGACAAATACCGGAGCATTGACACGGAGCTGTTTTCTGTTCCACTCTGCCGTGTTCTCGTCTTTCACCTGATTGAGAAACCACAGGTTGGCCTGCACCCTTGTGAGGAACAATACCATCAATCCGAACATCACCACACGCCAATCCAGAAGGACTTCGAGTCCATGCCAGTCTCCCCACTGCGATATCACGGGAGCTGCGGCGTCTGTGAGATTTGTCTTCTCTACCGTGAAATCGCTTCCGAAGAAGAATGTGCTCACCGCACCGCCCAAGAGCAGCGGCGCAAGAATGCCGTTGATGAAAAGGAAGATGTCATATAGCTTGCGGCCGAGGATGTTTCCGTCGGAAAGACGGTATTTGAAGCTCACCGCCTGCACGACGAAGCCGAAGAGTATAAGCATCCATATCCAGTATGCTCCACCGAAGGAGGTGGAATAGAACAGCGGAAACGAAGCGAAGAAGGCTCCGCCAAAGGTGACGAGCACGGTGAAGGTTAGTTCCCAACGGTGGGCAATGGTATATATCATGTCCTCACGCTGCTCCTCCTTCATCTGGGGTATCATCGACTGTCCGCCCTGAACGAAGAGCATGAAGACCAACAGTGATCCCAAGACGGAAATCAAAAGCCACCAGTATTCTTGTAATAATTGATAGTTCATAGTGTATATATTTGTGGGTTTAACAAAATTAGTTTACGTGTTCCTGCACTTCGGGACCCTTCTTTATCTGCTTTATCATAATGTTTATCTCAGCACACAGCAGGATGGTGAACAACAAGCCGAAGATGACGAATGTGGTGACGACCTGACCTACCGACAGACTTGACACGGCTGCCTGCACTGGCATGATATCCTGGATTGCCCATGGCTGACGACCCACTTCGGCTACTATCCAGCCACACTGGGAGCAGAGATATGCCAGAGGCAAAGTGACAAATGCCAAAAGCGGGAATATACTTATGTTCTTCCATCTGCAGCTCAGCCATCCGCGTCTCTTGAACGACAGGAACACCGTTGCGGCGAGGAACACCAACAGCCATCCGCCTACGGCGACCATGATATGGAAAGGATAGAACACCATTGCCACATCGGGGATTGCTTCTTTCACATCGTTGAAGTAGCCGTAGCCAAAATACTTGTAGTCTGGCTTCAGTTCCTTTTCCGCCTTTGCCATTCCGGCAGCGTTGCCTGCCTTCTTAGCCTCGTTGTATGCCGCCAGAGCCTTCTGGGCTGCCTTGCCGCGCTTGATGCGTTCGGCATACGGAACGGTATTGACCATCTTTCCATCCACAATGTCTTTGCCCTCAATAATGTCTTTGATGCCCGGAATAAAGGCATTGGCGTCGTGGCGTCCCAGTATGCTCAATCCCTTTGGTATGGCTATCTCAAACAGCATCGGATCCTTGTCGTCATTCCACTGCTTTTCCGTATTCAGTATGCCAAAGCCCACAAGGGACGTGCCTTCCTTGCCCTCATACAGACCCTCCATGGCAGCGAGCTTCATGGGCTGCACCTTTGTCACCTCAACAGCACTGCCGTCGCCGGAGAACATACACAACAGGATGCCTGCAAGACCTACTGCGCCGCCTACCTTGATGGATTTGACGGCAAAGTCTACGTTGCGCTTCTTCATCAGGAACCATCCGCTGACGCATACGACAAAGGCACCGGCGAGACACCATCCGCTGGTGACGGCATGGATGAACTTGTTTACCGCTACCGGCGACAGAGCCACATCCCGGAAGCTGACCATCACATTGCGCATCTGGTCGGCAGAGAACTCCATGCCCACAGGATACTGCATCCATGAGTTGGCAACGAGAATCCACCATGCGCTCAGACTCGCGCCAAAGGCAGTGAGCCAGGTGGCGGCGAGATGCTGGCCGGCAGAAAACTTCTTCCACCCAAAGAACATCACGGCGAAGAAAGTGCTTTCGCAGAAGAAGGCAAAGATGCCCTCAATGGCAAGCGGAGCACCGAAGATGTCGCCCACGAACCATGAATAGTTGGAGAAATTGGTACCGAATTCGAATTCCAGTATAATACCCGTGGCTACTCCGATGGCGAAGTTTACGCCAAAGAGCGTCATCCAGAACTTGGTGAGACTGAGCCATTCCTGCTTGCGGGTGCGGTAATACACTGTCTCCATCACGGCTACTATTATTCCCAATCCCAATGTCAGAGGAACGAAAAGCCAATGGTAACATGCGGTAAGGGCAAACTGTGCCCTTGACCATTCTACTACGTTGATTATATCCATACGCTATTTTATTAAGGTTTCGTTGTTATCAGATTTTCCCTCACTTTGTCTGCTTTCTCCTCGTCGGTGCCCGAAAGGGCGGGCTGGAAAAAGAATATGCGGAGAACGGCAAACATTATGAAGAGCTTTATGAGGATGATGGTCCACAGCGTCTTGCCGACCGTCATCCCCCTGAAGCCTTCATAATAGAAGAGGTATATTTTACGCAATTTCTCCATATCTTTGCTTTATCCTCCCCAACGGGCTATTGAACGTTGGGAGTTGTTGTCATAATATAGTTTTGCAAAGATACTATTCCTTCTACATGTGAACAATTGTAAATATCTATCCCGTGATAGAGAATATCTTTTCAGCACGGGATTTTGTCATCTTTAAAAGCCATCAGGGCTGCTTGGATTTTGTTTTTTGGCAACTATATTTTTCAAAACGGTCATAGTCTGATGCCGTATTTCATTATCCCCTCGCCTATCATCCCTGCGGGCATGAATGTCTTCATGGTGTCGGTAATGGTGTTGAGCATACGCTCTCTCACATAATCCTCCTTGACATACAGCGACACTCGCCTTTGCGAGAGATAGTCGCCTTCTATCGGGCGCACGTTCTCCCGCTGCCTGTCGTTGAGAAACGGAAGGTGCATCTCCGGAATGATGGTAAAACCGCCATTCTCGTCGACGATATGCACAAGGGTGGTGATGCTGCCAGCCTCATAGATATGGGTTCCCTTGCTCCGTGCTTTACAGAAAGAGAAAGCGCTGTCTCTCAGACACTGGGCATCCTTCATTATCCACATGTTCTCGTGTTCCAGATTCTCCGGTTTGAATACGGGCAACTTGCGCCAGCAGCTCTCGGCAAGATATACCATGAATTTCTCTGCATAGAGCGGAATCTCAAGCACCCCATCGCACACATTGCCCGATATCGCCATTCCGGCATCCAGTTCGCCTCGCTGCAGCGCCTCTATCATGAAGTTCACTTTCATTTCCTGTATCGACAATTCCACTGTGGGATACATCTCCCGATAGTGTCTGATGAACTTCGGCAGTATGTATGGCGCTATCGTGGGACCTACCGACAATCTGAACCCGCCGCCTATTTGTCCTTTGTCTTCAGAAACTATCTCGCCGATGCGCTCAATCTCCATCAGCGCATTCTCTGCCTGACGGATTATCTTTTCGCCGGCGGTGGTAGGCGTCACCGATCTGTTGGTGCGGTCAAAGATTCTGATGTCGAGTTCTTCTTCCAGTTTCTGCAGCATGGCGCTGAGCGTTGGCTGCGATACATTACACGAGTCAGCCGCTTTCGCAAAATTGCGGAAGCGGTTGACGGCGATTATGTATCTGAGTTGTTGTAGATTCATAATGCGGTGTTAGTGAATGGGCATATACATTGTTGACTGTTTCTTCTTATATAAAAAGATTCACGTTTGCCCTGTCTGCACGCTCCATATAGCTTGCCACACCTCCGACGGTGACATTGTCGAGCAGTTCCTCGCGCTTCACTCCCATCACATCCATCGACATCTGGCAGGCTATGAACTCCACTCCATTGTCGATTGCCTGCTGGCGAAGCGACTCCAGAGAGTCCACTCCCTTCTTGTTCATCAGATAGCGCATCAGCTTGGCGCCCATACCCATCATGTTCATCTTCGAAAGTGCCAGTCTGGAAGAGTCTGAAGGGAGCATCCAACTGAACATCCGTCCGAAAATGTCTTTCTTCACCTTTGGCTTGTGAGTCTTCTTTATTGCATTCAGTCCCCAGAACGTGAAGAATATGCTGACTTTCTTTCCTGTTGCTGCCGCCCCGTTGGCGAGAACGAATGTGGCGAGCGTCTTGTCGAGATCGTCGCTGAAGAGTATCAACGTCTTTCCCAAATCGTTGGTCTGAGGCTTGGCTGCTTCTATGGCGCATGGTGTGGCTTTCTCTATGAGAGCTATGTGTATGCCAGCCTCCGACCGTTTGCCCAGAAACTTGTTTCCTGTTGTATTACACCATGCCTCTGCATCTCTTGGGAAGGCAGCGTCTGTGGCACGGATTTCCAACTGCTGGCCTGCACTCAATGCGTCCATCGCCTGTTTCATCTTCATGATTGGTCCGGGACACTGAATGCCACACGCATCTACCTTTATCACCTCTTTGTCTGCGGAACACGACGGAGCATCAGCGCTGCATCCTGACGTTTCTGAAGCGTTCGCCTGACTATTATCTGCTGCTTCGTCGAATCCTTCCGGCGTGTTTATCTTTGCAGTGGCAGCCTTGTATGTCTTGTATCCTCCTATCAGATTGCGCACATCTTCATATCCGTTGGCTTTCAGAATATTGGAAGCCAGATAGCCACGGAGTCCCACTCCGCAGAACAGCCATATCTGCTTGTCTCTCGGTATCTCAGACAGCCTGTCGCGCATATCGTCCAGCGGGATGTTTATGGCTCCATTTATTGTCCCCAGAGCATATTCATCGGCTGTGCGCACATCGATGAGCGTCACCTTCGTAGTATCAATATCTTTCAACTCGCGCCAATATAGTGGAGTCATCTTTCCGCTCAGTATATTGCCTGCCACATAGCCTGATATCGCCACGGGATCTTTGGCTGAAGAGAATGGCGGTGCGTAGGCATGCTCCAGACGGGTGAGGTCGTCTACTGTGGCTCCGTTCTTTATCGCCATGGCATATTCGTCGATGCGCTTGTCCACCCCGTCGTAGCCCACGATCTGAGCACCATAGAGTCTGCCGTCTTCAGGCGAGAAGGTTATCTTAATGTCCATCTGCATACTGCCGGGATAGTATCCGGCGTGGGCGCCATTATGTATAGTGGCTGAGAGATAAGGGATGTCCATCTGCTTGAGTCGCTTTGCCGGCAGACCGGTAGATGCCACGGTAATGTCGAACACTTTGGCTATTGCCGTGCCGATTGCCCCTTCGTATCTCTCATTGTTGCCCATCACCATATTGTCTGCCACGATGCGTGCCTGACGGTTGGCGGGTCCTGCCAGGAAGTTAAGCCACGGTTTGCCGGTGATGGGATGAGGATATTCTATGGCGTCGCCTACGGCATAAATGTTCTCGTCTGATGTCTGCAGATACTCGTTCACCCAAATGCCGCGCATGTCGCCAAGTTTCAGTCCTGCTGCCTGTGCCAGTCGTGTTTCCGCTCTCACACCGATGCTCAGCAACACCAGGTCTGCCTTGAGACTGATGCCTGATTTGAAATGCACTTCCAGTTCTTCTCCATCCTGAGAGAAGCCTTCCACAGCCTGTTCCAGATACAGTTTCACGCCCTGTTGCTGCAGATGGTCGTGAACGAGAGCCGCCATCGAATAGTCGATAGGCGCCATCACCTGGTTTGCCATCTCCACCACTGCCACCTGTGCGCCGGCGTGCTTCAGATTCTCTGCCATCTCCAGACCGATGAATCCGCCTCCCACAATGACAGCTCGCCTCACCTTGTGGTCGTTCATATAACGCTTGATGCGGTCGGTGTCGCTCACGTTTCTCAGCGTGAAGATTCCTTCGCTGTCGATGCCATCGAGAGGCGGCACCACTGGCGACGCTCCCGGTGAGAGCAACAGTTTGTCGTAGCATTCGCTATATTCCTTGCCGCCGGCGGTGCGCACGGTCACTTGTCTGGCTGCCGCATCTATCGCCGTCACTTCACTCCTTGTGCGCACGTCGATATTGAAACGTCTGCCGAAAGCTTCTGGAGTCTGCACAAACAGACGGTCGCGGTCTTCTATCACTCCACCGATATAATATGGCAATCCGCAGTTGGCGTATGAGATATGTTCTCCTTTTTCAAAGAGTATGATTTCCGCATCTTCTGTCATTCGTCTGATGCGTGCGGCTGCAGTAGCTCCACCTGCCACTCCACCCACTATGAGGAATTTTTTCTTGTTTGCTGTCATGGCCGATAAATATTTACTTCCCAAACGGTCATTAGGAC
Source organism: Prevotella pectinovora (assembly GCF_041323955.1). Lineage (NCBI taxonomy): Bacteria > Pseudomonadati > Bacteroidota > Bacteroidia > Bacteroidales > Prevotellaceae > Prevotella > Prevotella pectinovora. The sequence continues at coordinate 464,140 of NZ_JBGLIV010000001.1, read as the reverse complement.
GTTCAGTAATGGTGAAAGAATAACTTGATCAAATTTTGACCTGTATTTTTGTCGGTCAAGTTATTGTTTTACCTTTACTCAATTGGGTATTTTATTACTGTTTGCTGTCTTTTCTACTTCACGCTCTCTATCACTTGCTTCAGTTCGTTTGCCGACATGGCACCGCTCTGTCGCCATTTCATCTCTCCTCCGTTGAAAACCATCAGGGTGGGAACGGACTGGATGCGCATCTGCATGGCTATGGCTTCGTTTTTGTCTACGTCAACTTTCACTATGCGTATGCTGTCGCCGAGTTCTTTCTTCAGTTGTTCCAAAACGGGATGCATTGTCTTGCACGGACCACACCATGTGGCAAAGAAGTCAACGAGAGTCAGTTGACCGCTCTTTATTATATCTGAAAGCTTTTCCATATCTTTTATTTTTATTGGTTAATACTTGGTCTGTCATCAATTTTGACGATGCAAAGATACGGCTTCTTTTATAGACAAACAAATGAGCACATCTATATCATAATAGACTACGACTATCATAAACTTAAATCGGTCTACCCAAATTAGAATAAACAAAATACAAACAAGTCCTAATGATCATTTTGTTTTAAACCAGCAGAAACCCCATGCTTTTACCTATCTCCAATACAGAACGAGATACTTGAGCTTCAACAGCTTTATGCCCTAAAATGGGCACGATGCTTGCCCATGTGGGGCAAGGTGCTTTCTCAACAGGGGCAAGGTGCTTGCCCCTGTTGGGCAGAATTTATGCCAGGCGGTTGCCCAATAAGTTGATGTCATCTGATAATTGAAAGCGCATCCGCGATGATAGTGTTAAGCTTACTTTCCATGATACTTTAATGATACTTTAATGATACTTTTCTGTAAAGCATTCAGAAAAGTATCATTGAGTCAAGTCATTAGTCTATAGCGATTTAGTGGCTTCATTAAGGAGGAAAATGATACTATGACTGATTTTTGATGACAAACAAGATTCATAGCGAACCTGTTGGCGGAATTAATTTAGTGCATACTTAATTCTGCCAATGGGCTTGTCGTTAATGAAGTTTACGTATTGCAGAATGGTAAGTGCACTAATTTTGCCATTGATTCTGGCAAACAAACCATTCGTTATTTTCGCATAGTTCCTGATGACCAAGAACAGGTCTGTAAGTTGTGGGAATATTGTCTCAATCCTCTTTCTTGTCTTTGCGGTCATTGAATTGTCTCCTTGGTATGAGATTAGGAATGCTGTCCTTGTTCTCTTGAAATTTATAGTCGAACAACCACTTCTCACTATCAATGTTCTCGGCCTCAGCCGTCAGGGATAGTGCCACTACTTCCAAGTCAGAAAATTTGGGAACATGACCACGGTGTGGAACATTACCCGATTCATTGACGAGATTTTCAGAGAATTGCTTGCATATCTCAAGTATTTTGACGAATTTTGTGTAAAGGATGTACATACGACGGTTTGAACTTAATGTTTTGGCCACCAATAAGTTACTAAAAATCAGCTATCTGTACAACTTTCTACACATATTTATCAACTTAAATTAATTCCGCCAACGGGTAAGGATTGGACAAGGAGAGGTTGCGTCAAATGGTACTACAATATCTCGGCAATGCAGGAGATGAAGGTGCCAAGCGAGATAGTATATACGAATACCTCAAAGATGTGCTACCTGCCAACAAGACGGAAGAGCAGCAGTTGCGCATGCTTGGAGATTTACTAAAAGCCATGAAAATGGAAGAACTGATAAAAACTGATGGACGGAATTGGTTTCTTCAGTGAAAGAACCGTCGAAATTCGACGAAAATGACGTAATTCCGTCGAAAATTCGTCGAAATGGTTTCAAATTCGTCGTAATTCAACAGAATTTATAGCGAAAGCGACCAATTATAGCGTAAACTAATAGCAACAGTTCGGAAAGATGTTCGGAAACAAAAACGAAAAGTTCGGAAAGAAGTTCGGAAACAAAGGACTTGATTATAGATATTATAAAACAAGACCCACATATAACAGCCGCTGAAATCGCAATGCAATTGAATATGTCTTCACGAGGAGTTGAGAAGCAAATACGTAAACTTCGTGAATTAGGTATAATAAAACGAACTGGTGGTAAATATGGAAGCTATTGGGAAATCGCAATATTAGACAAAGAATAAAACGGATATGTTATTAGGAAACAAGATAAGGTCTCTAAGAGACGAACAAGGAATATTGCAGCGTCAAGTGGCTGCATACTTAGAAATAGACACACCCATGTTCAGTAAGATTGAACGTGGGGACAGGCGAGCAAAGAGAAGCCAAGTAATTCAAATGGCAACATATTTCAAAGTGGACGAAAAAGAAATGCTCACCCTTTGGCTTGCCGACAAGGTTTTGGATGCTTTGGAGGATGAAGATGAATTGAAACTTACAGCCATTGAAACCGCCAAATCCAAGTTAATGGATGTAAATCACTAATTTATAGCAAACAATTCGTCTTCAGGAGGAAATAAAGCAAGATTGATTTCTTGCGAGCAAAGGGAACTTTATGGTATCATTTACGCTTGATGTCGTAAAGTTCCTTTTGATTTACAGGCTCTAACAAAATACATACAGGTTCAAGTGCGGATACAGGTTACAATAAGGCGCAAAGAGCGTCTGAATCTTAAGGTGGCAGAATACTGCCGCCATACAAATCCGACAATAAAATGACAACAACAAAATTCCAAATACGATAATGAAAATAACGAGGACCATCCTGACCACCACTATTCTGTGCGCTACGCTGAGTGCCGCGGCGGGAGGGAAGAAGAAAAGCGTATTCATCCCAATGGACTACTCCACTTGTGGCTACCATGCCTCTGTGGGCGGTATTCCCGATGTGAGGAATGCCGTGTTCGTGGATTGTCAATCCGACGATACCGATGCCAGCCTCCGTCTGCAACGCGCCATCGACTACGTGTCGCGACTGAAGGCTGACAAACAGGGACACCGTGGCACGGTGCTTATCGGCGAAGGCACGTTCTATCTCGACAAACCGTTGAGAATCAGTGCATCGGGAGTGGTATTGAGAGGTATGGGAAAACGGAAGACGAAGCTCGTGAAGCGTGGCACCGACCGCGGCGCCCTCGTATATATCGAGGGACAAAGCGCAATGACAAAAGGTGACACGATAATGGTGGCTGACCAGAAACTGGCTGCCGGAAGCCTGAACATCACGCTCTCCTCCACTGCCGGAATCAAAGTTGGCGAAAGGATAATGGTTTTCAGACCGTCTACCAAGGAATGGATAGAGAGTCTGGGATGCAATGACTTTGGCGGAGGACTCGACTACACGGGATGGAAACCTTCAGACATCGACATGAAGTGGACAAGGACTGTGGAGAGCGTAAAAGGAAACGTAATAACCCTCGATGCCCCCATCACGATGGCTATAGACCAGAAATACGGAAGGGCTATGGTCATCACCTCTTATAATAAGGGGGAGATAACGGAATGTGGTGTGGAGAACATGACGCTCGCCTCTCAGCACAACGACTGGAACCCGAAGGATGAGGACCACTGCTGGGACGGGGTGTGGATGAACAATGCCGGCGACTGCTGGGTGAGACGTACGGATTTTCTGCACTTTGCCGGCAGCGCCGTGAACCTGCAGAGGCAGACAAGGCGTATCACCGTTGAAGACTGCATAGCGAGCGAACCGGTGTCGGAAATCGGAGGCTGGCGCAGAAGGGTGTTCCTGACGAGGGGCGAACAGAATCTCTTCCAGCGATGCGTGTCGAAAGAGGGATTTCATGATTTTGCAGCCGACTTCGCAGCGCCGGGCCCGAACGCCTTCGTGCAATGCGACGCCGAAGGGGCTCTCAGCTTCAGCGGCAGCGTGGGTTCATGGGCACCGGGACTACTGTTCGACGTGGTGAACATCGAGGGAGGCGACCTCTCGTTCCGCAATCTCGAAAACTGGCAGATGGGAACGGGATGGAACACGGCAAACAGCATGATGTGGCAGTGTACGGCATCAACGCTCTACTGCTATTCTCCTGACAAAGACAACCGTTCGAGCGCCAACGCCTGCTGGGGCACGATGACCGGCAACGGGGAATGGAGCGGCAGCAACGACGCCGTGACCCCGCGAAGCCTTTTCTACGACCAGCTGCAAAAGCGTGTGGGCGACAAAGGCAACAACGGTTATGTATATAACAGGAACATCACAGCATCGAGCAGTCCTACAATAGAGGTGGCACAGAGGCTCGCCATGGAATCGGTTACCACACCACGCGTGACGATAGAGATGTGGACTGACTCCATACCATACACCGCAAGCATCTCGGCAAACGGACTCAAGAACATCAACGACATAAAGTCAACAAACACCCACGGCAAATCACTGAAGGGCAGCGACGAGAACACCGTCAACAAGGCTTTCGCCATTTCAAACGGAAAGATGACATACGACGGCAGACTCATCGTCGGCAACCGATATGCCATACCTTGGTGGAACGGAAGGACGAAAGACAACTTCGTGGTAAAGGGCGCCAAACCTGCCATAACGAGATTCGTGCCCGGAAGGGAGGGCACGGGATGGACAGACCGCATCGACTCTGTGGTGACATTCTTGAAAGACAACGGATATGCCATGCTCGACAACCATTACGGACTATGGTATGACCTACGCCGCATCGACCACGAAAGAGTGAAGAGAGCCGACGGCGACGTCAGCGCTCCATTCTACGAACAGCCTTTCACCCGCTGCGGCAAGGGCAGGGCGTGGGACGGACTGAGTCTGTATGACCTGACAAAACCAAACCTATGGTACTGGCAGAGGGAACGCGACTTCGCACAGGCTGCCGCCAAGGAGGGAATGCTGCTGTTCAACCAGAACTATTTCCAGCACAACATCATCGAGGCTGGCGCCCACTGGGTGGACGCTCCATGGCGACCGGTGAACAATGTGAACGGCACGAGCTTTCCAGAACCTGTACCTTTTGCCGGCGACAAGAGAGTGTTCATGGCAGAACAGTTCTACAACGAACAGGACCCTGCCCTGCGCCCACTGCACGAAGGATATATCCGCATGTGTCTCGACCAACTGAAAGACAACGGCAACGCCGTGCAGCTGATCAGCGAGGAATACACCGGACCGCTACATTTCACACGCTTCTGGCTGGAGACTATAGCGAGATGGGAAAAGGAAACGGGCAGACACCCCATGATTGCCCTCAGCTGCACTAAAGACGCACAGGACTCCATACTCGCCGACCCGCAGCTCTCAAAGGTGGTAGACATCATCGACATACGCTACTGGCACTACAACACCACCGGTCTCTGGGCTCCTCCTGCCGGCAAGAACATGGCCCCAAGACAGTTCATGAGAAAGATGAAAGTGGGAAAGACCGGCTACAAGGAAGCATACCGGGCAGTAAGGGAATACACAAGTATGTTCCCTGACAAAGCGGTAACACTATTCGCACAGCAATATCCGCAGTATGGCTGGGCTATACTGATGGCCGGCGGATCACTGCCGAACATACCGGTAGACGACCAGAAATTCCTATCCGACGTTGCCAAGATGAAAGTAGTGGACAACAACCAGACTGCATCGGGGGCTTATGACATGATAGGCGACGATGGCATTGGCTATGTGGTTTACAGCCATACCGACAAACCTCTCTGTCTGACTGTCTCCACTGGGCTCTACAACATATTCTGCATAGACAAAACCAGCGGCAGCATAAGGTCTGTGGCAAAGAAAACCGCCATTAACGGAAGCTACACACTGTCTGAAAGCAAGGCGGAACAGGTGTACTGGATAGAAAAGATATGAGAAAAAACATTGAAAAACGAATGACATAACGTTAGCGAAACATAACGAATTGATTAACGGGTATTGCAAAATGAAGTGCAATACCTGTTTTTTTTATAGAAAAACCAATTATTACCATAAAAACAGACTTGATATAAAACAATTGTATCTTTACAATTAGTATCTTTGCAACAACAAATCTATAAAACTCTAAAACAAACTCTCCCGCCATGAGTGGGAACATTATAAAGCAGTATTTCTTATCAAACTATGGTAAACTTTTCGCAACTCTACGACAAACACGTGGACAGTCTGTTCTCGTTCGGATCTAAATTCACATCAGACCGCGAGCTCATCAAGGACTGCATACAGGACGTATTCGTAAAACTGTTCAACAAGAAAGAAGCATTGGACAAGGTGTGCAACATCGAGTCGTATCTCTATGTCTCGCTCCGAAACCGCATCAACGACGAGTTCCGCCGCCAGGTGCGCCTGTCAGACGAGGAGATAACCGACTACAACACCCGCCGACTTGCCGAACAGAATAATTCATACGACTTCGAGAAGATGGAAGAGGAGAAGAGGCGTAACGAGGCTATGGAACAATACATCCACAACCTGTCGCCACGCCAGCAGCAGATTGTACACCTTTATTATATAGAGCGCCGCAAATACGACGACATCTGCCAGATAATGGGCATCAGCTACCAGTCTGTGCGCAACCTGATGCACCGCAGCCTTAGCCGTATGAGAGAAATGGCTGCCGAGAACAATTGAGCGGACTGCAGACTGACATACTTGTCGATTTCTCTCAAAAAATATCTCAGTATATGAGTACATAGTCATAAAAGCCTCGTCTTATATGCGTAAAAAACATTGAAATAATACTGCTCATTTAAGACTCGACTGAAGAATATGACTGACAAGTACACACAATACGGGAAACGACAGACAATGCCACAAAGCGGCATAGGAACAACAGTACCTCTGTCGAAAAAAGAAAAGGCGGACTTGAAAATGCGAATCCTGTTTGCATTGAAATCCGACGCATGACAAGAATGAAATTTATATTACAACTCTATACCAATTATCGTTTTTCAGGATACAAACATAGCAGCCCCAACCGGATGTCAGGACTGGTCTGAAAAAGACACATTATTCACAGCCTGATACCGTATGGAGGAGAAATACTAATAAAAGAAAGTGGGAATATGCGAATATTCCTGCCTTTCTTTTTATATTTTGAAGAAATGCCGTAACTTTGGAGCCAAATCGATCATCATTGAATAGCTACATAAAACGGCATAATGACCGTTTTGATGGTGGCCACAGAGTAATAAGACTACTGACAAACAACTACAAGAGGAATCATCATGAAAACCATAATATTGGCAATACTCTCATTGCTTATCCTGCCGTTGCATACTAAAGCACAGGCTACGGACATGACAGTGGATAGATACTCCACCGAAAACGGACTGCCATCCACTGCCGTCTATGGATCTCTCAGAGACCGCGACGGACTGCTATGGCTCGGCACATGGTACGGACTGATGTCGTATGACGGAACGAAATTCACGCAATATGCCACCCGACGCGACACCAAGTCGGACATCCCGCCACGCAAGGTCATCACAATCGTGGAGGACAACAGAAACAACCTCTGGATAAGGACCACAGACAACCGACTCTTCCGATTCGACAAGACCACCGAACGCTTCAATGACATGTATTCGGAACTGAAAGGCGTGTCGAAGAACATGAGGGTGATAAAGGTGCAGGCGATGGACAACGGCAACACGCTGCTATACACACGCGACAAGTGCCTGTATGAGGTCTTCACAGACAAGGAAAACAACCCCGCTATCAAGCCCATATACAACTCACGCCACGACATCGACAGGACGACGATGAGACTCAAGCACAACGTGGTGGGCGAGACGGCTGACTACATATTCTGGCTGGGACCTAACTTCGAGGTAGCCACAATATCAAAACCCAAATCTCTCAAAGGCAAAAGGATAATCTCACGACCGGGCAGAGGCGTGAAGGCCACATGTTTCGGCATCGGGAACGGCTTGGTGATGATTGGCACGGCGAATGGCTATGCCATATCCATCAGCATGAAGACGGGACAGACACGCATCATACGCACCACCTCTACATCGCCCATAAACACCATCACTACGATAGGAACCCAAACGTATCTCTCTACTGCCGACGGCATTTATGACGTGAACGGGAAACTGGTTTCCGCCATAAAGACAAAGGCAGAAACGGCTTTCGCCGACAAGGAAGGGAAACTCTGGATATATGGTCTCGCCGACGGACTGACCATGTTTGACCCAAAGACAAAGGCAACCGAACATTTTGCCACACCGATGGAAACAACGCTGGATGCCGTGAAATTCTGCGATGCCGGCGACAACGGACTCTTCGTGCTGCTGCGCAACGGAAAGGTGTGGCGCTATGACAGGACAACGAAACGGATGGGCAGCATAGACAATATGCTGACATCAACATTCACCCAACAGCTCACTCCTACGTTCTTGAATGAACAAGAGAGTCCGTCATTCTCTGATATCAATATCGACAGAGACGGACTGCTATGGCTCTCGTCTACAAACAGCGGCCTGTTCAAGGTGCGCTTCCCACACCGACATATCTCCTATCTGCTTTCCTCGCTTCTCGCCGGCGACACCAACCCGAATGACAACAACTACGGAATACGCGCCCTGTACCAGAGCCGCGACGGACTACTGTGGATTGGCACAAGGCGGGGAAACGTTTACTGCGTGGATCTGATGACCAACAGCGTGGTGAGGAAATACAATGGCACGATGGGCATCGTATACAACATCATGGAAGACCGCAGCGGCAACATCTGGCTGGCATCCAAAGGTGGCGGACTGACGAAGGCCACTCCCGACAAAAGCTGTCAGCAGGGCATGAGACTGACCACATACAGAAACAATGCCAACGACCGCTATTCGCTGAGCAACGACAAAGTGTATTACACCTTCCAGGACTCAAAGGGCAGAATTTGGGTATGCACATACGGCGGAGGTCTGAACCTCATAGCAAACAGAAACGGAAAGACAGTGTTCATAAACAAGAACAATGAACTGAAACAATATCCTCACAACGACCTGTATCTGAACGTGAGGCAGATAGCCGAAGACAACGACCACACGCTATGGGTGGCAACCACCGACGGACTGCTCTCGTTCGGTGCCGGTTTCAAGGCACCGAAAGACATCACAATAAACGACTACAGACGGGGCGACAACCCAACCGTAGTGGACAACGACATATTCTCCATATTCAAAGACAGCAACGGAAGCATCTGGCTCAGCATCTTCGGATGCAGCACAAACAGGATAATGGGCTACGACAAACGAAGCGGAAAGCTGCATCTTGAGAGCATGCGTGAAAACAACATGGTGGGCAACATAGTGTCTACTATGACCGAAGACCACCATCACCGCCTGTGGCTGACGACTGAAAACGGACTGACAAACATCAGCTTCTCTGATAGCGACCACTCGGTGAGGACATACGGATTCCTCGACGGAGTGATGCGCAACAAAGTGGAAGACAACAGCAGCATCTGTCTCTCCGACGGCAGGATTCTCATGGGCTGCAGGGAGGGAATAATAGTGTTTAGTCCTGACGAACTGGATAAGGATTCAAGACATGATTACAAGACCATCATCGTGGACTTCAAGGTGCAGAACCGCAGCCTCGACAGCTTCTCCCCCGCCATCAGCGAGATGTCGCCACGATATGCCAAGGAGATAGTGCTCAACCACGACCAGAACATGTTCTCCATAGAGTTTACCACTCCGAACTTCATAGACAACAGCCGCACTACATTCAAATACATCCTCGACGGATATGAAAACGAATGGCACCTGAACGACAACAGCCGTCTGGCGTCATACGCCAACGTGCCGCCTGGCAAATACACATTCAGAGTGAAGTCTGTCTACGACGACTCACCAGAATGCACTATCCTCATCACAGTGCTGCCACCATGGTGGGCCACGTGGTGGGCATACGCCATCTATTTCATCCTCCTGTGTCTTGCCATATATGCCGGCATCAGACTCTCGCTATATATGATAAGGATGCGCAACGAGGTGTATATCAACGACAGACTGGCGGAACTGAAAATCAGATTCTTCACCAACGTGAGCCACGAACTGCGCACACCGCTCACTCTCATTAAATCGCCAATCGAGGAACTGAAACGCCACGAAACGCTAAGCAGCGAGGGTAAGGAATATCTGCAACTAATCGACCGCAACACTTCAAAGATGCTGCATCTCGTGAACCAGATTCTCGACCTCCGCAAACTGCAGAACAAGAAGATGCGTCTGCAGCTCTCTCATGCCGACATCAATGCCATCGCAGAGGCGTTCTGCACGGAGTACCGTCTCGCAGCCAAAGACCGCAACATCACGCTATCTTTCAATCTGCCCGAAAAGCCCGTCATGGCTTGGTGTGACGCCGAGAAGATTGCCGTAATAGTGAACAACCTGCTGAGCAACGCATTCAAATATACCGACCATGGCGGCAACATCGCCTTGACTCTGACTGCCGACTATGATGCCGACATCTGCCGCATCACAGTGAGCGACGACGGTGTAGGAATTCCGGAAAAGCAATTGGAAAAGATATTCGAGAGATTCTCTATGGCAGACAACGCCCAATCTTCTGACTCACACCAGCATGGAACGGGAATAGGACTCAGTCTGTCGCGCGAATTCACCGCTCTGCATCATGGCAGGATATGGGCGGAGAATCTTGCCGACGGCAAGGGAGTGGCGTTCACTCTCGAAATACCGATGAGCAAGGAGAAGTTCAAAGACGACGACCACGACATCCTGCTTGGCGACAATATCAATCCGCAGGATCTGACCTACGCCGGCGACACGGAAGGAATCAGCAGTGATGCCGCAGATAAGGCTGCCGCCAACGACGATACCCATTCTGAAGACCAGTACCGCCCTACACTTGTGCTCGCCGAAGACAACAGTGATCTCAGACGGATGCTGCAGCTACAGCTGAGCCACTCCTATCATGTGGTGACGGCTACAGACGGTGCCGACGCTCTGGAAAAGATTCTTGACGTGCATCCCGACCTCATCATCACAGACCTCATGATGCCACGTATGGATGGCGTGGAACTGCTGAAGAGAGTACGGCGTGACTTCAGCGTGAGCCATGTTCCGGTGATAGTGCTGACAGCAAAGAACGGCGATGACGACATGATGAAAGCAATCGCCACTGGTGCCAACGCCTTCATCACAAAACCTTTCAGCCACGAGATGCTTGCCACACGCATCCAGCAGCTGTTGCGCGAACAGAGCATATTCCAGCGCAAGATGGTGCTGCAGGCAAAGAACAGTGCAGAACCTACAGCAAAGGGCAACGGATACGAGGACCATCTGGCAAAGAAAGACCTGCAGTTCGTTGACCGCATCCGCACTATCATAGAGGAGAACTTACGGAACAATGACTTCAACATCGACACGATAGCCGAGGGTGTTGGACTGAGCCGTTCGGCATTCTTCAAGAAGCTGAAGAGCCTGACGGGGCTCGCCCCCGTAGACCTCGTAAGGGAAATCCGTCTCGACAAGGCAGAGAAACTCGTCGTCACCACCGACAAGAGCGCTTCTGAGATAGCCTATGAAGTGGGCTTCAAGGAATCAAGCTATTTCGGCAAATGCTTCAAGAAGAAATTCGGCATGACACCATTGGAATATCGCAACAAACAAACAAGCAAAGATAACAATGTTAACATGTAGATATATTGTGTGCTTTACGGTTAAAAGATTTTAAATAAACGCGTACATATACACATATTTAAAATATAAGCAATACTTTTGAAACGTATTTCATACAATCATAAAAAAGCAGGACTGAAAAAATTAAGCATCTATTAAACTTCAAAAACTAACGAAACATGAAGAAAATTTTTACTCTTGTATCAGTTGCGCTCTGCGCAATGAGTTTAAACGCACAGGAAGTGTGGAAGGCTGCAGACTATAATCTTGAGAACGTCGTACAGGGCGAAGCCACATCAAACATCTACGGTGGAGGCACTGCCGATGCCCCAGACACGAGCAAGCCGTCAACACTCAAGACTTTCATTATAACAGCTGAGACCGAAAACATGACCATGACAGCCGTTTCTACACCAAACGGCGTGAAAGAAGGCGACAAAGAACCCGTAGCATGGGAGCTTAAAGGCAAAGTGGACGGCAACGATGCACTTATTGTTGACGGATGTAACCCAAAGTTTGCACAGTATCTGATGGGCCAGGGAAACCCGGAGTTAAGCCACTGGGAGTTTGACGAGGAAACAGATAACGGTACGGCACACCGCGTGTACGGCACATACTGGGAACCGGGCATGGATATGCCGCAGAAGGGTCTCTACTACAGATTCTCTGCAAAGAAATCAGGAACTCTCAAGGTTGCCATCTACGGCAACAAGAACCAAAACCCTACATACATTGTTGATGCCGACACGAAACAGCCACTCGCTCCTTCAACAATCGACGTTTCCATCTTCTACCAGAACACTGGCTTTGCCTTCAAGGGTAGCGTTGACACAGGCGACGCTGAATATCTGAACACTGGCAAGATGGCCGACGACTACGTTCTGCAGCACACCAACGGCATCACACAAAACCGTCCGGTTCTCGGATACGTTTCATTCCCTGTAGAGGCTGGCAAATCTTACCACATGTTCAACACAAAGAGCCAGATAGGTATCTACGGTTTCGAGTTTACAGTCGGAACAACAGGTATCAGCGACATCACTGTCAACAAGGCTAATGCCAATGCTCCTATCTACAACCTTGCAGGTCAGCGCGTAAACAACAATGCCAAGGGCATCCTTATCCAGAACGGAAAGAAGTTTGTTAAATAATTCAGCAATAACAATAATCTAATCCCTCTCATACCCAAACACTATGAGAGGGATTTTCATGTATAGGCAAATGGTTACACATCATTGTTGCCAACGTCATAAAATAAGCTAAAAGGATAATTAAAACAAACATAACAATTATGATTAGCAAAAAACTATTGTTGGCTGCGCTGACCCTCATGGTCGGCTCAGAGGCGGTACACGCACAGTACCCCGTAATCACACAAGAGGCAAAAGCGAAAATCGACTCATTGACAGCTGTTTGGACAGCCCATTCTGATTCTGCATGGGCTGTTGCATGGCCTATCGTCAAGGCTGAAGCTATGAAAGGACGCCATTATGTACCTTGGGCTTCTCGTCCATACGACCTGCGCCAGGCAAAGATTCCAGCATTCCCTGGAGCCGAGGGTGGCGGTATGTACACATTCGGAGGCCGTGGCGGAAAGGTTCTCACAGTAACAAACCTCAACGATGACGGTCCTGGCTCGTTCCGTTGGGCTTGTGAACAGGGTGGTGCACGTATCGTTGTCTTCAATGTATCAGGAAACATCGTGCTCAAGACTCCTATCATCGTACGTGCCCCTTATATCACCATAGCCGGACAGACCGCTCCAGGAGAGGGTGTACAGATTTCCGGAGAGTCATTTCAGGTTGACACCCATGACGTAATCGTCAGACACATGCGCTTCCGCCGCGGCAACACACACGTATGGTACCGTGAAGACTCTTTCGGAGGCAATCCTGTCGGTAACATTATGATTGACCACTGCTCTTGCGAGTGGGGACTGGACGAGAACATCTCGTTCTATCGCCACATGTTTGACCTCCATGACGGCAAGCCAAAGCGCAAGGTACCAACAGTAAACGTAACAATCCAGAACACCATATCAGCCAAGGCTCTCGACACATGGAACCATGCCTTCGGATCAACAATTGGTGGAGAGAACTCATCGTTCATGCGCAACCTCTGGGCTGACAACACTGGCCGCAACCCGTCTATCGGATGGGGAGGCGTGTTCAACTTCGTGAACAACATCATCTACAACTGGGTTCACCGTACTGCTGATGGTGGTGAATACTCTACAATGAGTAATTTCATCAACAACTACTACAAACCAGGACCTCTCACTCCAGAAGGCCCTATCAGCTATCGTATCGTAAAGAGCGAGAGCCGTAGCAACAAACTCTTCGATTATCCGCAATACGGACGAATATATGCTGCAGGCAACATCGTTGAAGGCAACGAACGCGTAACAAAGGACAACTGGGACGGCGGCATACAGATTGCCGACAAGGATCTTCCTAACGGTATTCCTGATGACGTAAAAGCACTGATGCACTCTGACGAACCGTTCACCATGCCTCACATGACCATCATTCCTTCTGATCAGACTTTCGATAAGGTTCTGTCAAACGTAGGAGCTACTTTCCCTTGCCGCGACATCGTTGACCAGCGCATCGTTGAGGAGGTTCGCACAGGACAGGCTTATTACGTAAAGAAACTTCCAAAGAAGAATCCATACGGAGATATGTGGGGACTCTCCGACAAATCAAAGAACGAAGAAGGCTTCTTCAAATACCGTCGTCTTGACAATGATTCTTACAAGCACGGAATCATTACCAGCATCGAGCAGATGGGAGGATTCCCTAAATACAAGAAGTACACTGCATGGAAAGATTCCGACGGTGATGGAATGCCAGACGAATGGGAGATTGCAAATGGTCTGAACGCCAACGACCCGTCTGACGCCAACCTCGACTGCAACGGCGACGGCTACACCAACATCGAGAAATACATCAATGGCATCGACACCAAGAAAAAAGTGGACTGGACCGACCTCCGCAACAACCACGACACTCTCGAAGGCAAGACAAGTCTGATGTAAAGAAAGAGTATACGAAAAGGTAACAAAACACACAAATGAATACAAATCCGCAAATCAAGCTCATTGGTCTGCGGATTTTTTATTTCAAACAGGCCATCAGACCGTTGGGGGGTATCCTTTACGATACAGAAATCACGCCAAGACAAAATCTATTGTATACGGAAACCATTCACTAAATTTGCGAAATCAGAAAAGCAGCTGCTGTATTCTGAAAACAATACAATACCATCAAATCCCATTAAATCCTCAACCTATAGCACATATTCGCTATAGGTTGCGGATTTACAACTTTTAAACAACCTTGTTTTAAACAACCTTGTTTAAAACTATTTTTTTTCATATCTTTGCATGCGTAACATCAATACTATCCAGTTATGGCAAAGAACTTTGAAACTCCATTTGTTTTCGGTGTTCGTGTAGAAGGCGATACTTTTACTGACAGAAAAGAAGAGACAGAACGACTGAAGGCTAACTTTAACTATGGCATCAACACCATATTGATTTCTCCACGCCGTATGGGAAAGACGTCGCTTGTCGACAAGGTATGCTCGCTCGTTAAAAGTGATGACATAAAGATTGCACATATTGACGCTTTCGGTTGTCGCTCTGAGATAGACTTCATCAATGCCTTTGCAACGGCAGTGGTACGTGCAACATCAACTAAATGGGAGGAATGGATGGAAAACACGAAAGTATTTTTAAGCAGGTTTGTCCCTAAGATAAGTTTCGGACAAGACCCTTTGACTGACTTTTCCATCTCTTTGCAATACAATGCAAGCAACAGTACAACAGAAGACGTGTTGAAGCTACCAGAATTGATAGCACAAGCCCAAGGCTATAGGATTATAGTGTGCATAGATGAATTCCAGCAGATTGGCGATTTCAACGACTCGTTGATATTTCAGAAGAAACTACGGGGAATATGGCAACTACAGAAACACGTTTCATATTGTCTCTACGGAAGCAAGAAACACATGATGGAAAAAATGTTCCAAGACCAGAGCTATCCGTTTTATCGCTTTGGAGACCTGTTTTATCTGAACAAGATAAGCGAAGAGAATTGGGTAGCATACATATGTGAGCGTTTCAAAATAACAGGAAAACATATATCTGAAGGACTTGCACACACCATTTGCTCCGTGACAGACAGGTATTCTTCTTATGTACAACAACTGGCATGGCTTGTTTGGCTGAAAACCAAGACAGAAGTGACGGAATCTGATGTACAATACGGTATCAACCGTCTGCTCGATGCTTGTGAACCACTGTTCATCCAGCAGACAGAAGATCTTTCTGCCTATCAGATGAATTTTCTTCACGCCTTGGTAAATGGCGTACACACGGGATTCACACAGTCAGCGGTCTTGAACACTTACCGCTTGGGCACGGCCGCCAATGTGACAAGACTCAAAAAAACTCTCGTTGAGAAAGACCTCATCTCGCTCACTGCTCCTAAATATATGGAAATGTGTGATCCGATACTTGCCTTATGGCTGAAAAAGAGGGTTTGGAAAGAGTGACGACACGTTACATACCGACCTCACGGACGTCAATCCTATATAATCATGCATTTTTATATAATTATATACAAGACGTTATGAAACACATCATACTCGCTGCCGCACTGGCCCTTGCCACTGCAGCCCAGGCACAGCAACACGACTGGGAGAACCAGTATGTGCTGCAAAAGAACCGTATGCCGGCACGTGCCGCCTTCATGCCGTATCTCAACGGGAATGGCGACATGCAGATGTCGCTCGACGGGGAATGGAAATTCAACTGGACCAAGACACCCGACGAACAGCCGGCTGACTTCTACAGTCTCTCGTTCGACGACACCGGATGGACTACTTTCGGAGTGCCTGGCGACTGGGAGATGAACGGCTACGGCACTCCCATATACAGCAGCTCCGGATACACTTTCAAGATTGACCCGCCCCACGTGATGCGGGAACCGAAGAAGACCTACACCGCCTATACGGAACGCAACCCCACGGCTTGCTACCGCCGCACATTCTCCCTGCCTGCATCATGGAAGGGGAAAGAGGTGTTCGTAAGGTTCGGCGCCGTGTCGAGTGCCTTCTATCTGTATGTCAACGGACAGCAGGTGGGCTACTCTCAGGGCAGCATGGAACCGGCAGAATTCTGCCTCACGCCATATCTGAAAGAGGGCGACAACATGATAGCGATAAAGGTGATGAAATATTCAGACGGCAGCTATCTCGAAGACCAGGACATGTGGCGCATCGCCGGAATACACCGTAGCATAACCCTCTTTGCCACGCCGAAGATACGCATAGCCGACTTTGGAGTGCGCACGCTTATTGATGATGATTATAGGGATGCGGAACTCGTGATCGACCCGAAACTCAGCGTCTGCGGCGACGAGAAGGGAAAGGGCTACCGCATCTCGGCAATGCTCTACGATGCCGACGGGAAAGCGGTGACCGACACTGCCCTGTGGCATGCCGCCGAACCGATGCTGAATCTTGACAAGAAGGGAAAGATTCTCAACCAGCGCAACCCGCAGCGTGGCTACGCTCCATACGGATGGCTGAAGACCACTATAAAGAACCCACACAAATGGGACGCCGAGCATCCCTATCTATACACGCTGAAACTCGCCCTCACCGACTCTGCCGGAAATACGGTGGAGAGGGCCGAGACGAAGGTGGGATTCCGCAAGGTGGAGATAAAAGACGGTATGATGCTCGTGAACGGAAAGCAGGTGAGGCTGCGCGGAGTGAACCGCCATGAGATGGACCCTGAAACGGGACACGTAATGACGGAGGAACGCATGGTGGAGGACATCAGACTGATGAAGCAATGCAACATCAACGCCGTGCGCACCTGCCATTATCCCAACACCGAACGGTGGTATGAGCTTTGCGATGAATACGGCATGTATGTGATGGACGAAACCGACATAGAGGAACACGGACTTCGGGGCACTCTCGCCTCTGACCCCACATGGGCAGCGGCATTCATCGACCGCACGCAGCGGATGGTGATGAGAGACAGAAACCATCCGTCGGTGGTGTTCTGGTCGCTTGGCAACGAATCGGGATGGGGTCCCAACTTTGCCATGACAGCGGCATGGATTCATGAATACGACCCCACACGCCCCGTACACTACGAGGGAGCACAGGGCGCAGACAACAAGGACCCGGAGTATGTCGACGTGATTAGCCGCTTCTATCCTCGTGTGCAGGAAGAATATCTCAACCCTGGAGTGAAGGACAACAATATGGAGCGTCCTGAGAACGCACGATGGGAACGTCTGCTGAGCATCGCCCGGAAGACCAACGACAACCGTCCGGTGCTCACCAGCGAATATGCCCACGCCATGGGAAATGCCCTCGGAAACTTCAAGGAGTATTGGGACGAGATATACAGTCACAAGCGGATGCTCGGCGGCTTCATCTGGGAATGGGCAGACGAAGGGATATTCAAGAAACGCGACGACGGAAAGACGATGGTGGCATACGGCGGTGACTTCGGCGATGTGCCCAATCTGAAGGCTTTCTGCGTGAAGGGCATAGTATCGTCTGACCGCAAGCTTACTCCCAAATATAATGAGGTGAAACAGGTGTATGCGCCGATGGATGTCCAGCTCACGGGCAACAGGCTGCATGTCGTGATGCTCGACAATATGGTGGAGATGGACAATTACCGTATCGCATTTAACATCACGGAGAACGGAAAAGTGATAAAGAAAGGTGAGATAAAGGATCTGACAGTACCTTCCGTCAAGTTCGACCCTGCTGCCGATGTGCGGCTCAATGTCAGCATCCAACTGAAAAGCGACACCAAGTGGGCAAAGGCAGGCTTCGAAGTGAAACACGAGCAGTTTGCCATCAACGACCGCCTCGCCACAGCCTTCAGTCCCATGCCGCTGAAAACCGGCAGAGAGGCTGACATGAAAGAGGCAATGGAGTGGTTTGATATCGTGAAGCCCCACTTCTTCCGCGCTCCTCTCGACAACGACAAGGGATTCGGCAACTGGATAGCTAAAGACTGGAAGAACAACAGGCTTGACTCTCCGGAGACTGTCACCGTGAAGCCTCTCGACGCCAAACGCAATGCCGACGGAACGGTTACTGTGACCACAACACAGGAATGCCGCTATGCCAATGGCAAGATAACCACAGACTATGTATACACCATGGATGCTGACGGATCTGTGGATTTCAGCGCCACGTATACTCCTGAGGGACAGTTGCCGCCACTGCCATGCATCGGCAACACGTTCTTGATGGACAAGGATATGACCCGCTTGTCATGGTATGGACAGGGATTGCAGGACAGCTATGTGGACCGCCTCGAAGCTACGGGCATCGGCAGATGGACAAGCAGCGTGGACCAGGAATACGTACACTATCCGCGGCCACAGTCGAGCGGCAACCATGAGCAGACCGTCACGCTATCTCTCACCGATGCCAAGGGCAGAGGCTACACCGTGACGACAGCCAACGCCACTCCGTTTGCCTTCTCTGCCCTTCCCTATTCGGAGCATCAGCTGTCTACCGTAGCCCACGACTGCGACCTGCATACTGAAAACAACGTCTTTCTCAATATCGACGCGGCAATGATGGGACTGGGAAACAGCAGCTGCGGACCTGGCGTGCTTACCAAATACTCCATTCCTCAGAAGCAGCATTCACTGCATGTGATGTTCAAGAGAAAATGATTTCCGCCAGTCTCTGACAATAACTTGACAGAGTTATCAGCAGTCAAAGGAAACTTCTTATAAAATATCACACAAAACGGCAAGCTGTTATAAGATACAACACAAAACGGTCTAATGACCTCTAAGTTTGCAGAAGATTGCGACGAAGTCGCATAAACTCCAAAATAATCAAGGTAAAACTATGATTGCTAAAGACAGTTTCGTACCTTTGTTGTAAAAAGGTAGAATCGGTCTGTCGAAGAGGTAAACCAGCTAATGACCCAGCCGTAAAGCTATAAATCGTTTAGGTCCTCATCGACATAGTTGCAAAGACCAGATAGAAAGTTATCGGCTCTGAGCCTTGTTAGAGTGTTAGTCCATACAACTATTGACCAATTCTACACAATATAACTCGTACAAAGTTATGAAGAATTTATTTATCGGAGTTGATTTTTCGAAAGAAAAAGTTGATGTGGCTATCCTTTTTGCAGACGGACTGGCAGAAACCGCTGCTAGAGTGTTCAACGAGTTCAAGACAACCGTGTCTGGCTATAGGCAGTTGGTCAAGTGGGTTGAGCAGAATTCCTGCGGTATCGACTCGTCCTTGTGGCTCTTCTGTGGCGAGAACACGGGCGACTACAGCAAGGGACTGTGCAACTTCCTCTACGGTAAAGGCTACGACATGTGGCTTGAGAACGCAAAGAGCATCAAAGACGCATCTGGTCTTAGACGATTGAAGTCTGACCGTGCTGACGCCTCGATGATTGCAGAATACGCCATGAGGAATTACGATAAAGCCGTTATGTACGAGCCTCTTAGCGAGTCGCTTACACAACTGCGTGAGCTGTTCCTATACCGTCAGATGATCGTAAGACACAGATGCAGTTTCCAGGTGCGTAGAGGCGAAAAGCGACTCACTATGGAGAAGTCGCCAGTCAAGACAATGATTTCGCAGAGCGGACGGCACATCGTCTCTGAACTCAATAAGGAGATAGAGAAGATAGATAAGCGCATTGCCGATCTCATCAAGTCGGACGAGGAACTCACCGAGGTGTTCACCATCGTGACCTCGGTGCCTGGCATAGGAACGCAGAACGCTGTGTGCCTGATGGTGTACACCGACAACTTCCGGCGTTTCAACTACGACTCACGCAAGATTGCCTGCTATTACGGCCTAGCTCCATTTGGCAAAGATTCGGGAACCAGTGTGCATTCCGATCCGCATGTACATTATATGGCTAACCGCCAGATAAAGGCCATGCTGACGCAAGCGGCACTAGCTGCCGTCAACTTCAATCCCATTATGGCGAGGTACTACATGCGCCTCGTAGAACGAGGAAAGAAGAAGCAGGTTGCACTGAACAATGTCAAGAACAAACTTGTACATTTGGTCACAGCCATGGTCAGAAATCGCCAAACATTCACCCCTGAATATAAAATCTCAGCATAAATTGAAAATAATGGTCAAAACATTTGGATATTAACATAGAAAGCGATTTGGGTTTAAAGAGGGATTGCTTCTGGAAAGATAAAGTCCGAAGTCCTTCATCCATTGGGCTTCGGACAGGACCTCTATATTTTGAGGGTTATCTGACAATAATAATATTTTACCAATTTCTTGTTTTAAATCAAGAAAAAGCATTATATTTGCAACCAATATTATAAAAACCTTATTGAATATGGATGAAAAACTTTTGCTACTTGGCGATGAGGCTATAGCCTTGGGTGCCATTCATGCGGGACTTTCGGGTGTCTACGCATATCCCGGAACTCCATCCACAGAAATCACAGAGTATATTCAGGGCAACCAGTTGGCTGCCGAAAGAAAAATCCACTGCCGTTGGTCGGCAAACGAGAAGACAGCCATGGAGGCAGCTCTCGGTATGTCGTATATGGGCAAGAGGGCCATGGTCTGCATGAAGCACGTGGGAATGAACGTGTGTGCCGACGCCTTCGTTAACTCGGCAATGACAGGAACAAACGGCGGACTCGTGGTAGTGGCTGCCGACGACCCTTCTATGCACTCTTCACAGAACGAGCAGGACTCAAGATTCTATGGCAAGTTCGCCATGGTGCCTGTGTTTGAGCCATCATCACAGCAGGAGGTTTACGGCATGATGAAGGATGCCTTCGAACTGTCGGAGAAGCACATGGTGCCGGTGGTGATGAGAATGGTGACCCGTATGGCACACTCTCGCGCCGTAGTGGCTACTGGTGAAATCAAAGACCAGAACCCAATGACATACCCGTCAAATCCTAAGGACTGGGTATTGCTGCCGGCTGTGGCACGCAAGCGCAACGAGCGACTTGTTGGCCTGCAGAAGGAATTCCTGGCTGAGGCTGAGAACTCCAAGTATAACAAGTTCATAGACGGCAAAGACACTTCGCTGGGAATCATCGCCTGCGGTATCGCTTACAACTACCTGATGGAGCACTTCAAGGACGGATGTCCTTACCCAGTGCTCAAGGTGTCGCAGTATCCTCTGCCTGTAAACAAGGTGAAGGAACTGGCAAAGAAGTGCGACTCACTGCTCATCCTCGAAGACGGACAGCCTGTTGTTGAGGAGATGCTGCGCGGTGTTCTTGATCAGGACATCACCATCAAGGGAAGACTCACTGGAGAGGTGCCACGCACAGGAGAGCTTACTCCAGACAATATCATCGCTGCCCTCGGACTGAAAGACGAGGAGGTGTACCCGGCTTGCGAGCTCGTGGTTCCACGTCCACCAGCACTCTGCCAGGGTTGTGGCCACCGCTTCATGTTCGAGGCTCTGAACAACGTGCTGAAGGAGTATGACAACAGCCGTGTGTTCGGTGACATCGGTTGCTACACACTGGGCTATCTGCCACCATACCAGGCTCTGCATTCTGTAGTCGACATGGGTGCTTCCATCACGATGGCAAAGGGTGCCGCTGACGCAGGACAGTTCCCGTCAGTAGCCGTAATCGGCGACTCTACATTCACACACTCTGGAATGACAGGACTGCTCGACGCAGTGAACGAGAAGACAAACATCCTTGTGGTAATCTCTGACAACCTCACCACCGGTATGACCGGCGGACAGGACTCTGCCGGAACAGGCAGACTCGAGAGCATCTGCCGCGGTCTCGGCGTAGAGCCAGAACACGTGCGCGTCGTTATCCCATTGCCACAGCACATGGAAGAGATGCAGAACGTTATCCGCGAGGAGTTGAACTACAACGGAGTGAGCGTGGTAATCCCACGCAGAGAGTGCATTCAGACGGCTCGCCGCCACAACAAGAAAAAGTAAAAACAAAGGAGGAACAGCATTATGAATACAGACATAATTCTTTCGGGAGTGGGAGGTCAAGGAATCCTCTCTATCGCAACCATCATAGGCGCTGCCGCTATCAAGGAGAAGCTATATATCAAGCAGGCTGAGGTTCACGGAATGAGCCAGCGAGGCGGCGACGTGCAGTCAAACCTGCGCATCAGCTCTGATCCTATATCATCAGACCTCATTCCTCTGGGCAAGGCGGATCTCATCATCTCGCTCGAGCCGATGGAGGCTATGCGCTATCTGCCATATCTGAAGAAGGACGGATGGATCATCACCAACACCGCCCCATTCATCAACATTCCTAACTATCCTGAACTGCAGGAGTTGCTCGACAGAATCAAGGCATTAGACCATCATGTATCGCTCGACGTTGACGCCATCGCCAAGGAAGTGGCATCACCACGCGCTGCAAACATCGTGTTGCTCGGTGCTGCATCTCCATTCCTCGGCATCGAGGTGGAGAAGATCGAGGAAGGTATCCGCAACGTGTTCGGCCGCAAGGGCGAGGCTATCGTAGAGATGAACCTGAAGGCTTTCAGAGCCGGACTGGAAGTGGCTGACAAGCATATCAACAAATAAGAGAAGGACAGTTTTATGGAAATTCCTTTCAGTAAAGAAACGGTAAACGAGGTATTGCAGAAGATGCACATCCCGCATGTCGGCAATGCTACCATTCGCCAGACCGTGGCTCTCTCAGAGGAACTGGAGAAAATAACAGGTCAGAAATTCGTGCATCTGGAGATGGGTTCGCCGGGTCTGCCGGCAAGCCAAATCGGCATCGAGGCCCAGAAGAAGGCCCTCGACAGCGGAGTGGCACAGAAATACCCTAACATCTCAGGTATAGCACCATTGAAGAAACAGGCTTCGAGATTCGTCAAGGCATTCCTCAACGTGGACATCAACCCTGAGGGCTGCATCCCTACAGTAGGATCCATGATGGGTACGTTCGCCTCGTTCATCGTGACAAACCATCTCGACGAGAAGAAGGACACCATCCTCTTCATCAACCCTGGCTTCTCAGTGCAGCCACTGCAGGCCAACGTGTTGGGCTACAAGAAGGATATGTTCGACGTGTATGACTTCCGTGGCGAAAAGCTGAAGGAGGAATTGGAGCGTCATCTCGCAAAAGGCAACATCGCAGCGATACTCTATTCCAACCCCAACAACCCTACATGGGTTTGCTTCACGGAGGAGGAACTGCAGTATATCGGTGAGCTGGCAACGAAATACGACACCGTGGTAATCGAAGACCTTGCCTATCTGGGCATGGACTCCCGCAAATACATCGGCAAACCGTTTGAGGCTCCGTATCAGTCTACCGTGGCACACTATACCGACAACTACATGCTCATGCTTTCGGCATCAAAGATATTCAGCTATGCCGGCGAGCGCGTGGCAACGGTAGCCATCAGCGACAAGCTCTTCAACCGTGTGTATCCGCATCTGGAGAAGACTCTCGGCATGGACACACTGGGACGCGCTTTCATATTCACTGTGCTCTACACACTGTCGTCGGGCGTTTGCCATTCGGCACAGTGCGCACTGGCAGCGATGTATGAGGCGGCATGCGACGGAAAGCTCGACTTCGTGACCGAAAACAGGGAGTATGCCCGCAGGGCTGCTCTGCTGAAGGAGGTGTTCCTGAAGAACGGCTTCCACATCGTGTATGACAAGGACCTCGACCAAGACGTGAGCGACGGTTTCTTCTTCACCATCGGAAGAAAGGGCTTTTCCGGCGATGACCTGCTCGCCGAACTCATCCACTACGGAATATCGGCAATCTCGCTGCGCACTACAGGCAGTGAACAGCAGGGACTGCGCGTCTGCACATCGATGCTGCGCGACGAACATTTCCCAATGCTCGACGAGAGACTGAGAATATTCAACGAGAAATATCCTTTGGACAAGTAGACAAGTTAACGAGAAGACGAGTTGACGAGGAGATATTAAGGTGGGATGATGCAAGATCTGCCTTAACCAATTGAAAATGTGAAAGCTCCTTGTCAACTCGTCATACCGACGAAAGACTTTTCTTTCGTCAACCGACAAGAGTACGTTATAATCTCGTCAATACGTCAACTTGCCAACTCTAAAACCCCAAACATATTTATGAAACCAAACTATGTATCAGCCGCCGAGGCTGCAAAACTGATTAAGTCGTACGACCGTGTATATATCCAGGGTAGCACTTCTATTCCTGAGGTGCTCCTCGATGCCATCACAGCACGCGCCAGCGAGTTGAAGGGCGTGGAGATGTACTCTGCCTTTGCCGTTGGCAGACGCGACGCACCATACGCCACCACAGAGCTGCGCGACATATTCATACCGCGAAGCCTCTTCATTGCCAACAGCGTGCGCAAGGCTGTAGACCGCGGCGAAGCTCAGATCATACCTTGCTTCCTCGGCGAAGTGCCGGCGCTCTTCCGCGAGGGTTATCTGCCTCTCGACGTGACACTGCTCAACGTGTCGCTTCCTAACGAGGACGGATACTGCAGCTATGGTATCTCTGCCGACCTTGCAGTGAGTGCTGTGGAATGTTCCAAGATTGTCATCGCACAGGTGAACAAGCAGATGCCGTTCTCTTATGGCGATCCGCTTATCCACATCAACGACATCGCTGCCTGCGTAGAGGTTGACGACCCGCTGGTAGAGGTGCCTACAGCAGTGCCTAACGAAAAGGAGGAGAAGATAGGACGCTTCATCGCCGAGCAGATTCCTGACGGAGCGACATTGCAGATTGGAGTTGGCGGTATTCCTAACGCCGTGCTCAACGCTCTGAAAGACCACAAGAACCTGGGTCTGCACACCGAGGCTATGACCGACGGTGTGTTGCCTCTGATAAAGAGCGGCATCATCAACAACTCACAGAAGGTTGTAATGCCTGGCAAGAGCGTGGCATCGCTCGCTCTGGGCTCAAGAGCCCTGTATGACTTCATGGACTACAACGAGGACATGGTATTCAAAGATGTGGCATGGACCAACGATCCATTCCGTATCCGTCAGAACCCTAAGGTGATGTCTATCAATTCTGCCATTGAGGTGGACCTGACTGGTCAGGTGTGTGCCGACTCCATCGGTACGCGTCTCTTCTCCGGCGTGGGCGGTCAGCATGACTTCATGTATGGCGGTGCGTTGTCGGAAGGCGGCAAGACGTTCATCGCCATGACCGCATCATCCGGCAAGGGAATATCAAAAATCAAGCCTGTGCTCACAGAGGGTGCCGGAGTGGTGACTACTCGTTTCCAGACACAGTTCGTGGTGACGGAATACGGTGGAGCTTATCTCAAGGGCAAAGACCTCGCACAGCGTGCCCACGCTCTGATAGCCATTGCCGATCCTGCCGTGCGCGAGGATCTGGAGAGGGCTGCATGCGAGCGCTTCGGTTACAGATTCTTGAGAGAGAAATGATAATCCGATCGGATATTCTATCTGCTGACGGCTGATGCCGACAGCAGATATGACAAAAACAGGAACGGTATGCTTATCTTTCACAAAAATGTGGTAGATTTGCATACCGTTTTCATTTTTACTTTTAAACAGAAATAATACAGACAAAGAATGCATATCGCAGTGATAGGCGCAGGTGCAGCAGGCTGCTTTGCGGCAATAGGCATCAAGCGCAGACTACCTGAGGCTGACGTTACGATATACGAGGGCGGCAAACGTCAGCTCGCCAAGGTATCGGTGACGGGTGGCGGACGGTGTAATCTCACAAACTCGTTCAACCAGGTGAAGAGCCTCGCCCATATTTATCCGAGAGGCGAACGACTGATGAAGCGACTACTCAAGGGCTTCAGCCATACCGATGCATACGAGTGGTTTGAGAACGAAGGCGTGAGGCTGACCACACAGGAGGATGAATGCGTGTTTCCTGTTTCTCAGGACGCAATGGAGATTGTAAACACGCTGACGCAGATTATCAACCGTCTCGGCATCAGACTCCTCACCGGGCACCGCGTAGAACTGATTTCCCACGACAAGGAGAACGGGAAATACTCGCTGCGGTTCGGCGGAAACAGAAGTTCGGCAACAGCAGACTGCGTGGTGGTGGCAATAGGAGGCACACCGGCAGCCAGTCAGCTCAATATGTTCAGTCCGCTCGACATCATTACGGAGAATCCGGTGCCATCGCTCTTCAGCATGTGTCTGCCAGGTGACGGCATCACAAAACTGATGGGAACGGTGGTGGAAGAAGCCACTACAAGCATACCTGGCACTAAATTCAAAGCTGACGGTCCGTTACTCATCACACATTGGGGAATGAGCGGTCCGGCAATACTGAAGCTGTCGAGCCTTGCTGCAAGATTCCTTCATGAACATGAATACAAAACGGATATCTGCATCAACTGGTGTGGCGGCAGGAAAGCGGAGGAAGTGACGGAAGAACTTTCAGCCATCAGCGCATCCAACACGAAAAAGCAACTGGCAAGTGCATATCCCCCACATCTGAATGCCCGTCTGTGGCAGCATCTTATCGAGCGTTCACAGGTGAACCCACAACTCAGATGGGGCGAACTGCAGCGCAAGGGCCTCAACAAACTTGTAAACACCCTCACGGCAGACATCAGAAGGGTGGACGGCAAATGCAGATTCAAGGAGGAATTTGTGACTTGTGGCGGTGTGTCATTGAAGAACGTGAATCATTCCACTCTCGAAAGCAAAGACCACGACGGACTGTATTTTGCCGGCGAGGTGCTCGATGTGGATGCCGTGACTGGCGGTTTCAACCTGCAGGCGGCATGGACAATGGGACATACCGTGGCTGTGGCCATAGAAAAGAAATACAAGAACTGATATTCTTGCATACTACGACATTGCCCTGTAAATAGAGACATTACAGACTACTACATTGTCTACGAACAAAAGGTATGTAATAGTACATTTTCATATTTCATGCGTCATATATGAAAACAAATCGGCGAGAGGTTTATGAGGAGCACCAGCATCCTCGTCAACCGGTCAACTTGTCAATTTGTTTACTCGTCAACTTGTTTACTTGTCAACTCGTCAACTAAAAGAAATATGAAACAAACGATTATATCAGCATTGGCTTTGCTGTCGGCATCCATCGGCGCGACGGCACAAAACGACGTCATGACACACAGACAATATCTGAGCGGTCATGGATGTGACGATATGGTGCAGTGGGACTTCTTCTGCACAGGTGGAAACAACTCCGGAAAATGGACGAAAATCGGTGTGCCATCATGTTGGGAACTGCAGGGATTCGGCAATTTCCAGTATGGCATGAAGTTCTACGGCAAGGCATTCCCCGACGGCATCGCCGACGAGAAAGGTATGTACAAATATGAGTTCAAGCTGCCAAAGGAATGGGCAAACCATCATATAGAACTGGTGTTTGAGGCTTCGATGACCGACACCCAGGTGATGATAAACAAGCGCAAGGCAGGCTCCAAGCACATGGGAGCTTTCTACCGCATCACATACGACGTGACAGACCGCGTGTTCTTCGGCGACAAGAAGAACCTGCTGGAAGTCACCGTGAGCAAAGAGAGCGAGAACGCCGGAGTGAATCTCTCTGAACGCCGCGCCGACTACTGGAATTTCGGAGGTATCTTCCGCCCTGTATTCATCGTGTGCAAACCGGCTCTCAATATCGAGCGCACAGCCATCAACGCCACTGCCGACGGTGAGTTCAACGCCTATGTGCTGCTAAACCATACTATTGAGGGAGCCAAGGTGAAGACTACCATCAGCGACATGAACGGCAAGAAGGTGGCAGAAAACACGACAGACGTGCGCCACGGCAGCGACCATGCTGACGTGGCTTTCAAAGTAAGCAACCCCAAGCTATGGACGGCAGAGACACCGAACCGCTATCAAGTGGCATTCTCTCTCATCGATGCCAACGGCAAGACACTGCACGTAGAGAAGGACAAGTTCGGTTTCCGCACGATAGAGACAAGAGAAAGCGACGGTCTCTATATCAACGGCAAGAAGGTGAACATACGCGGTGTGAACAGACACAGCTTCAGACCGGAAACGGGACGCACTCTGTCTTACCAGAAGAATCTCGAAGACGTTGAACTCATCAAGAGCATGAACATGAACGCCGTGCGCCTATCCCACTACCCTGCCGATCCTGAATTCTACGACATCTGCGACAGTCTCGGTCTATACGTAATGGACGAACTGAGCGGATGGCATGGCCATCACGAGACAATCAACGGACAGAAACTAATCCGTGAGATGGTGACGCGCGACGTCAACCACCCGTCAATAATATGGTGGAGCAACGGAAACGAAAAGGGATGGAACACTGAACTCGACGGCGATTTCCATAAATGGGACATACAGAAGCGTCCGGTGCTTCATCCGCAGGGCAATTTCAGCGGCTACGAGACCATGCACTACCGCTCTTACGGCGAGAGCAACGAATATATGCGCAAACCGGAGATATGGATGCCTACAGAATTCCTGCACGCCCTCTACGATGGAGGAGCAGGAGCCGGACTCTACGACTACTGGGAGGTGATGCGCCAATGGCCACGCTGCGCCGGAGGTTTCATCTGGGCTCTCGTTGACGAAGGCGTGAAGCGAGTGGACATGGGTGGAATGATTGACAACGTAGGCAACTATGGAGCCGACGGCATCGTTGGTCCTCACCATGAGAAGGAAGGCAGCTACTACACGGTGAAACAGATATGGTGCCCTGTGCAGGTGAGCATGCCTGAACACTTCGACGGCAGACTGAACGTGGAAAACCGTTACAATTTCCTCTCGCTAAAAGGCGTGAAATTTGATTATAGCTACTTGAAATACAATGGTTCCAAGGCGAGCAGTCTGAAACAAGGCGTCGTGAACGGTGCCGACATCCCTGCCGACAGCAAGGGAACAATCTCCGTGCCTGCCGTTCCAAACGGAGCCGAGGCACTGAGCGTGAAAGCTACAGACCAATACGGAAAGGATCTCTTCACATGGGTATTCAAACTGAAAGACTCTGACAAGCCATTCGCCAAGACAGCCACCACTGGCAACCGACCACAGATGAACGGCGGTGTGGTGAAGGCGGGCAATGTGACTTTCACCTTCAACGAGAAGGACGGTAGTCTGGCAAGCGTCACCACAAAGAAGGGTGACTACAAGTTTGGCAATGGTCCGAAGTTCTTTGCATACCGTCGTGCAGACCGCTCTATGGACCAGTTCTACAACCATGACGACCCACAGGCAGAGAAAAAGAAGACCACATACGAAGAATATGCCGAACAGGGCAAGTTTGACAATCTCACTGCCACCGAAGGAGCCAACGACACTCTGATCGTAACAGCTACATATAAGCTCGGTTCACTGCAGAAAGCTGAGTGGCACATAGCGCCAGACGGCGGAGCACGACTCGTCTACTCATATATCTTCAATGGGGTGGTAGATTTGATGGGAGTGAAGTTCGACCTGCCGGAAACAGAAGTGAAGCATAAGGAGTGGCTCGGATGCGGTCCTTACAGAGTGTGGAAAAACCGCATACACGGTCCGCAACTCGGCGTGTGGGCAAACGACTACAACGACCCCGTGCCTGGAGAGAGCTTCGACTATCCTGAGTTCAAGGGCTATTTCGCCGGAGTGCAGTGGATGAAGCTACAGACCAAGACGGGTATGATAACAATCTGTCCAGGCACCGACAAAGACTACGTCGGCGTATACCAGCCACGCGACGGACGCGACCAACTGCTCTATACACTGCCGGAGACAGGAATAAGCATGATGCAGGTAATCCCTGCCGTACGCAACAAGGTGAACACCACCGACCTCAATGGTCCTTCTGCACAGCCCGTATGGGCTAACGGCAGCTACACAGGAGAGGTGACACTGCATTTTGACTAACATAGTATTTCTGACAGAAAAAGATGATTGACAGACAAGATGATTTGCAAGTGCATTCCGACAGGAAAAGCGACATTGCATATCAACTGACAAAACGAAAATGAGAAGAATAGCCACTCTATTGATATCAGCCGCTGCCGCCCCGTTGCTTGCAGCTCCGACAACAGTTCAGACAGATTACGTACCCACATGGTATGAACAATTCGCAAAGCCTACCGACAGTGCTTTGCCTTGGACATTCTGGTATTGGATGTATGGCAACGTCAGCGACGAGGGTATACGCCTCGACCTGCAGGCGATGAAAGAGGCAAGTATCAAGGGCTTCTATCTGATGCCCATAAAATCGGCTGCCGACGGCAAAGGACTCGGCGGCGACTCAGAACAGCTTTCACCGGAATGGTGGAAGCGTATGGACACCGTATTCCACACTGCCGACAGCCTCAACCTGGAGATGGGAATACACATCTGTGATGGTTTCGCCCTTGCCGGCGGACCATGGATAAAGCCTGAGGAGTCGATGCAGAGGGTGGTATGGAGCGACACCATCATCAATGGTGGAGGCATAAGGAACTTAGTTATGCCTCGTCCGCAGAAGATCAGCAACGACTACTACGAGGACATTGCCCTCCTTGCCTACCCTGCCACATACTGCGACGACAACAAACCTAAAGCATCGGTGGAATTTCCTTTCAAGTCATCGAAACCTTGCGACATAGTGATGGAATACGACAAGCCTTTCACACTGCGTAGCGTGGAGATTGTGACGGGTGGAAACAACTACCAGGCTCACCGATTCAATGTGTATGCCTCTGACAACGGCACTGACTATAAGTTCGTCAGAGAGATTTCTCCAGCCCGACAGGGATGGCAGAACACTGATGCACTCGCCACCTATGCCATACCGGCTACTACGGCACGCTACTTCAAGTTCTGCTGGACTCCGGAAGGCAGCAATCCCGGCAGCGAGGATATGGATGCCGCCAAATGGAAACCGAACCTGAAGATCGGTGGTTTGAACCTCGGTTCGGAACCTGTCATCGACGGTTACGAAGGGAAGTCGGGAGCAGTATGGAGGGTTTCAAAGTATTTCCCTGTAGACGACAAGGAATGTGTAGACCCATCGAAGGTCATTGACTTGACACCAAGACTCAGGCGCCCGTCAACCACTGATGCACCGCTGGCTTTCTCGCTGCCTAAAGGCAAATGGCACCTCGTACGCATAGGCCACACGTCAACAGGTCATACCAACGCCACTGGCGGAGGGGGCAGAGGACTGGAATGCGACAAGTTTTCGGCAGCCGCCGTTGACAAGCAGTTCGACAACTGGTTTGCCGCCATCTACCGCCATGCTCCCATCGACGTGGCAAGGAAAGTGCTTACCAGACTGCATGTAGACAGTTGGGAAGCCGGTTCACAGAACTGGAGCAGCAATTTCATGGATGAATTCAAAAAGCGTCGCGGCTATGACCTCAAGCCATGGCTGCTTCTCTATGCCGGAGTGCCGCTGAAGTCATCTGAAGAGTCTGAAAAGGTGTTGAGAGACATCCGCCTCACTATCGGTGATCTGGTCAACGACGTGTTCTTCACTGAAGTAAGACGCCTTGCCGACGAATACGGAGTGAAGCTCTCCACAGAGTGCGTGGCCCCCACGATGGTAAGCGACGGACTGCGCCATTATCAGTTTGCCGATTATCCTATGGGCGAGTTCTGGCTCAACAGTCCCACACACGACAAACCCAACGACATGCTCGATGCCGTGAGCGGAGCGCATATCTACGGCAAGAACATCATACAGGCAGAAGGGTTCACAGAGGTGAGAGGCACATGGGACGAACATCCGGCAATGCTCAAGAGACTCCTCGACCACAACTATTGCATTGGCATAAACAGCATCGTGTTCCATGTGAACACCCACAACCCCTATACCGACAAGAAGCCTGGAATGACACTCGACGGCATAGGCACCTTCTTCCAGCGCGACAATACATGGTGGAGAGAAATGCCGGCATTCAGCAGTTATATATCCAAGACACAGGCTCTTCTGCAATACGGCCGCCCCGTGAGCGACATCGCCATATATACCGGCGACGAGATGCCACGCCGCGCCATCCTGCCGGAACGACTCACAGAATCGTTGCCGGGACTCTTCAGTGAGACTACGCTGAAGGAAGAGGCTGCACGCAAGGCGAATATCGGACAGCCCCTTGAGGTGAGTCCGGTGGGAGTGACACACACCAGGAACATGACGAAAGCCGAACATTGGGTGAACACGCTGAACGGCTACCGCTACGACTCCTTCAATCACGATGCCCTCGACGGCTGCCGCATTGAAAACGGCAAACTGGTGACAAGAGGCGGCACAGCATACAGTGTCATCGTAGTGCCACAGGCACGCCCCATGAACCCTGACCGCCACATAGACTGCTGGAACACCTTAGACTCAATAGCACGACTCGGTGTTCCCGTGATCAAAGATGTGTGGCGCGAGAGCGACCTCTCGTCGATAGGCATCAGCCGCGACGCATCGCTGCCAGAAGGGATAGACTTTACCCACCGCCATGCCGACGATGCTGACATCTATTTCTTGAGCAACCAGAGCGGCAAAGCGAAGAGCTTCATTCCGAAATTCCGCGACACACGACGCTATTGCTATATCATAGATGCCGAACACAACAGGACAATGAAGGTTGACGCCAACAGTGAGATAGCTCTCGCTGCCGACGACGCCCTCTTCTATGTGTTCACCGACAATGAGATTGACGCAGATTATCTCTATCAGCCCAAACACGTCGGCGAGATGATGCCGATAGACAACAACGGATGGAAGGTGACGTTCGAAACCACAGGAAAGGTGGTGGAGATGAAGGAACTGAAAGACTGGACATCGTTTACCGACGACAACAGCATCAGATACTATTCCGGCCATGCTGCCTATGAAACGACTTTCAAACGAAAGCATTCTCCAGCCAAGGACGAGAGCGTAGTGATAGACCTCGGCACAGTGGCAGACATCGCTACGGTATACGTCAACGGCAAGCAGTGCGGCACTGCATGGCGTCCGCCATACACCGTAGACATAACGCAGGCTGTGAAGAAGGGCAAGAACTCGCTGAAAATTGTCGTGGTGAACACATGGGCAAATGCCCTACAAGGCAACGACGAGGGAAAGGCGCCTTTCACAGGAATATGGACCAACGGCAAATACCGCCGCGCAAGCAAGGACCTGTTGCCGTCGGGACTTACATCTCCGATAATGATCAGCAAGTAGACATGTTGACGAGTTGACAAGAACATAAGAAACAAACAAATACATGAAGAAGATATTAATATTAGGCGCCATCATCGCTGCCGCATCAACAGCGAGCGCCAAGGTTACACTGCCAAGGATATTCTCCAACGGTATGGTGATGCAACAACAGACGGAAGCCAACCTCTGGGGAACTGCCAAGGCAAACGCCACGGTGAAGATCACGGCATCGTGGAACAAAAAGACAATAACGACAAAGACGGACAATGACGGGAAATGGAAAGTCAGCATCACTACACCGTCTGCCGGCGGTCCCTACTCCATCACATTCAACGATGGCGAAAAGACTGTTGTCAACGACATACTCATGGGCGAACTGTGGATATGTTCCGGACAAAGCAATATGGAGATGCCGATGAAGGGATTCAAGAACCAGCCCGTGGAGAATGCCGTGGAGGACATACTCCATAGCAGCGACAAAGAGATGCGTCTCTTCACCGTGAAGCGTACGAGCAAATTCGAACCGCAAGAGGATGTTGTAGGGTCATGGCAGGAGGCATCGCCAATGGCAGTACGCGATTTCAGTGCCACGGCATATCATTTCGGACGCGAGCTCCGACGGATGCTCAACGTTCCCGTAGGCCTCATCGTCACCTCATGGGGCGGTTCCTCATGCGAGGCATGGATGAGAAGAGACTGGCTGAAGGCTTTTCCACAGATAGAACTGCCGGAATCACAGGAAACGATAAAATCAAAAAACCGCACCGCTACGGTGCTCTACAACGGTATGCTCCATCCTCTCGCTAGCATCGCCATGCGTGGTGTGATATGGTATCAGGGCGAAGAGAACGTGAGCCGCTCCAGCTACTATGCCGACCTCTTCTCCCGCATGATACAAGGATGGAGAGAAGAATGGCAGAGGGGTGACTTCCCGTTCTATTTCTGTCAGATAGCGCCTTACGACTATAGCCTCATCAACTGGCAGCAGTATAACAGTGCTTTCCTGCGCGAACAGCAGGCAAAGGCGGAACAGATGAACAAGAACGTGGGAATGGCGGTGCTTATGGATGCCGGACTGGAATATGGCATTCATCCTCGCAAGAAGCAGATTGCCGGAATGCGCCTCGCCCTGCTCGCCCTCGACAAGACTTACGGAATAAAGGGTATAACTTCTGAGAGCGCCTGCTATAAGAATGTGGAGTTCAAGGGCGACACTGCCGTGGTATCGTTCGACCGTGCCGGAATGTGGATATACGGCAAGAATGGTCTGAAGAGCGACCTCGTTGAGGTGGCTGGTGCTGACAGCGTGTTCCATCCTGCCAAGGCATGGATAGAACGCAGCAAGCTCTACGTGAAGAGCGACAAGGTGAAAAATCCCGTCAGCGTCCGCTATGCTTTCAAAGACTGGGCAGACGGCGACCTGTTCTGCGACGGACTGCCAATAAGTTCATTCAGAACGGATGACTGGAAGAAATAGGATGTTTTGAGTTGACGAGTAACAAGTTGACAAGTTAACAAGTAACGAGTTGACAAGTTGACTATAGAATAAAAAAAAGCCAGCAGTAGGAAATACAATCCACTGCTGGCTTTTTTGTTATACCGGCAAACATGTTCTTGTTCACCATATTATTCGTTTGTCTGAATCATCATTACAGGTTTCTCCTATGGATGTTGTGGACAAACGAATTTGTTATTGCCGCGTTATCTCACAAACTTCTTTCCGTTCTGTATCGTGATACCCTTATAGCTCTTGCCCACTCTCTGACCAGCCAGGTTGTATGCCTTGCCATCAGCGTTTACAGTGGTCTTGTTGCCAGTAGTGATGTCTACGATACCATCAGCCTCTGTATAGAAGAAGCGGGTGACAGGCTGTTCCAATGAATTGACGCAGTCGTCGTTGAGATATGGCCAGTCTTCTGTTTCTGCATAGTCGCCAAAGGTGTATCTGTCGCTGAAATAGCTCATTGCCTTCTTCTTCATGTCAGGATTGTAGAAGAAGTTGAAGTCGAGCACATTGCAGGTATTCTCTCCC
This sequence comes from Prevotella pectinovora, assembly GCF_041323955.1. Taxonomy (NCBI): domain Bacteria; kingdom Pseudomonadati; phylum Bacteroidota; class Bacteroidia; order Bacteroidales; family Prevotellaceae; genus Prevotella; species Prevotella pectinovora. Next base: position 428,437 of record NZ_JBGLIV010000001.1, on the reverse strand, counting down.
TCGAAGGTGAGCGCCATGAGAAGATTCTTGTCGCCGCTATAGTTGAGAGGCTGGTCGAAGGTGAGTTCCAGTTCTCCGTTTCCTCCGGCATAGTTGTATAGCTCTCCTTCATATTCATATCCAGCGATTGCCACTGTGGCATCCTCATATTCATAGAATTTGTATCTGCCTGCCTTGTCGTCATAGTCGAATGCATCGCTGTCGATTTCCTTCACCCATACCTTCACTGTACGAGGACAAGCGTCGTAAGCACTTTCGTTGTGGAAGACGAAGTTTACCTTCGTGATAGCCTTGCCAGCCATCTTTGCGAGCTGCTCCTTGGTGTAGATGATTTCAGATCCGGTATACTGGTGAGTGAAGTTCGTTGGAGCTGCCGCCCATGAGAATCCGTGTCCCTCATATACATCCTCCTCCGTTCCGTCTTTGAGCATCTTGTTGTATTTGCCGAGAGTCACGCTGTTTTCCGGCTCTGGAGTCTTCGTCAGCGAGATGTTCTTGGTAGTAGTCTCACCTGGAGTGAAGGTGATATTGTCTTCTGTATAATCCTCACATTCTCCGTCGGTCACCGTGAGTGTGTATGTCTTCTCGCTCTTCACCACCTTTATGTTATAAGAACCGTCGGCGGTTGTCGTGGCGCTGTAGGTAACATACTTGTTGTCCTTTGCCGCAATTCTCACCACAGCTCCCTCCACAGGTTCGTCGTTGCATGTCACCTTGCCCTGCATAGTAGCCGGATTGTCTATCTTTATCATCGTGATGTCCTGCGTCTTCGGTTCGCCCGGTGTGAACGTCACGTCTGCGATGGTCTTGTCTTCGTAGCCTTCAGCCTTGGCGGTGAGGGTGTAGGTTTCCTCGCTCTTCACCACTGTCATGGTGTAGTTGCCGCTCTCGTCAGAGGTAGTAGAGTATTTGTTGTCGCCGCTTGTCAACGTGATGACAGCACCGGCAACAGGAGCGTTGTCGTCGTTAGACTTCACCTTGCCCGAGAGTTCTGAAGGCACGTCTTTCTTCGTCATCTCGATATTGAGAGATTTCTTCTCGCCTGAAGTGAATTTCACCGGTTCTGCTGCCAAATAGTCGTCATAGCCTTCTGCTGTTGCCGTGAGGGTATATTCCTTGTCAATGTCCTCAGCCGGGATGTTTATGGTGTAAGCGCCCTCAGCGTCTGATGTAGCCTCAAGAGAGGTCTCGCCGCTGGTCAGAACCACCTTGGCACCGGCAATTGCACTCTCGCCACACTTCACGCTGCCGCTCAGCTCGGCAGGTTTCACCACCGGCTTGCTTGCCTCCTGATATGTGAAACGGGTGAGAGGCTGGCTCAGCTTCGTGGCATGAGAGATTGTGGAACCTCCGCCGTTGGCATAAGGCCAGTCTTCCGATTCGTTGAAATCAGCAAAGGTCGTATTGTCGCTGCATGTCGACATCGCCATATTCGGAGCATCGGTATTGAAATAGAACTCGATGTCGGTAGAGCTATCCGTCACGTCTTCGCCATCAAAGGTTATGGTCACGAGCAAGTTCTTCTCACCGCTGTAGGCAAACGGTGTGTTGAAGTTGATGGCAAGGTCACCGTTCTCATTGTAGGCGTCAAGGAAATCCGTGTCGAAAGTGAAGTCCGTAGCCGCCTTGGTGGCATCAGAATATTCAAAGTAGCAATAGCTCTTCTTCGCCTCGTTATATACGAAGGCATTGTCGTCGATTTCCTTCACCCATACGTTGATTGTCCTTGGGTATGCCTGGAAAGCGGCAAGGTTGTAATACTTGAAGCTGATGCCCTTGATTTCCTTTCCCTTCATGCTTGCGAGCTGCTCTTTGGTATATATAATCTGCGCACCGGTGTGTTTCACCTGAAGCTGTGTCGGTGCAACCATCCACCAGCTGCCCTGGTATGTCTGGTTCTCATCCCAGTCGTATGCCGTAAGGTCGTCATAATTTCCCAGCGCCAACGTCTGGTCGTCAGCCTTTGCCCAGTTCACTCCCACTGCGAGGAGCAAGAGCGTGAGTATATAATTTATCTTTTTCATATCATCGCCTTTTTAAAAATTGTCATGAGTGTTGTTTATCGAATCAGAAACGTAGTTCGCTATTGAGTAGGGAATCCTGTCTCTGACAATAAGAGAGGAGAACAGACGTCTTATCTGACTACCACTTTTCTGCCGTTGCAGATATACAGTCCGTTAGTAGGTCTGCTCACGCGCTGTCCGGCGAGGTTATACCACACGTCGTCCTTCACCTTTTCTGCAGCATCTGTCTTTACCTTGTCAATACCGTCGGTCTCCGGATTGTAGATTTCAGATGTCCTTGCCGTGAGATCCACCTTCACGAGGTCTGTGAACGGACTTACGACAAAGGTGTAAGGCATTGATCCGTTTGGTGTGGAGAAATCGTCTGCCGAAGCATACAGGTCGTAGTATACCACCTTTGAGTTGGTGTATTTTGCCAATGATGTGATGCGGCAAGATGTCACGGAGTCGTTGGTAACTTCGTTTACAGAGCCTACTGCCTCGTTACCGCCAACCATTACATTCACCACATCGCCGGCCTTCAAGTTCTGCTTCACCTGAATGCGGTCGAAATAGTCAGGTTTGCCATCCATCGCGGTGTTGTTTATCACGGTGAAGAAGAGGTCCTTTATACCGTTGTCGAAATCGAATGTCACTTCGGCTATTCCTGTTGCTCCGCCTTCCACTACGGCCTTCTGTGTCTTTATCTCCCTGCCGTTCTTGCCGTGGCTCTCCACACGGATTTCATCGCCGTCGGAGCAGTATGCGTCAATGATGACTTTGTATTTACCGTCGTCAGCGCGCAGGTCGAGATAAGGTGAGTAAATCAGTCCTGCCACCATGCTCGGAATGAAGTTAGGGAATGCGTAGGCTCCCCATCCATACGAGAGTGCATATCCGTATGCCGAGAGGTCTACGAATTCCTCCTCGCCTCCCAATGGCTCATTGAGGCTTCCGCGTGTTATGCCGGAGAAATCTTCGTCGGCAATTGTCACCTCGCCATCGGCAGTCACCGGCTTACGGTCGTATACGAACACCGCATATCCGTCGGCATCCTTCACGGCGCCCCAGTTGGCAGTGAAAGCAGTAGATGTGATATCTGTCGCCAACTTGGTTTCCGGCTTCTGTAGCGTAATCTGGGCAGAAGCGGCGATTGCCGCCGCCGCCATGAATAATGTTGTGTAAAGTTTCTTCATAATCAGTCCTTTCCTTTATTTAGTGATTTATGTTTGTATGCGTTTTACTTCAGCAGTACCTTCTTCTGGAGCCGCTTTCCTCCTATTATATATATGCCTGCTTTCAGTCTGCCGTTCTTGATGTCGCCAATGCGTCCTGCCTTCTTTCCCGTGATGTCGTATACGGTATCGTCGCCGGTAGTATCTTCTGCCATGGCTATATCCTGTATAGCATCCGTTTCCTTTTCCTTTGTCATGAAGGTGAACGAGATATTACCGTCGTCGTCTTTCTCAATATTGTATACCGGTTTGCCCATCAGCTTCGAACCGTCGGCAAGTGCATTATACAGTTCCGCCGCCGGCTTGCTCGTGTCTGTCAGACTGTCCACCACCCCTCTTGGAGCATCCATCGGATAGGTATAGAAATAGGTGTCGTTCTGTATGCTTCTCACCCTGCTGAAGGGTGCCATACGCGGGTGGTCGTTGGTGAAATATCTGTCGTAGCCCTCGGCTGGGGTGAACTCTCCTTTTGAGTTTACGATATTGTTGTCGAAGAGATCCTTGTCGTAGTCCACATGGATGATGAGGAGTCCGTTCTCCGGTGTATACTTGTCCCATCCCATGCCCTTGTGGTTCTCCAGGAGATAATATTCGTCTTTGTGGTTGTCGTTGTAGATTACGTATGCCTTGCCGTCGGCCTCCTCCAGACTCGTCATGCCTTTTATAATGTCGCCGGCTTTGAGTTCTGTCAGTTCGAGCCAACCGGCATAGGCGCGCTCATAACTGGTCCATCCTGCCGGACACCATCCGATGCCCTGCGGTCCGTTATAGCTTCCGCCAGCCAGCAGATCCCAATCGCCCATGGTCGGTGTTGACCCATAGTTGGTGTCATACATGTCGGGCAGTCCCATGCAGTGTGAGAACTCATGGCAGAACACTCCGAGTCCCATCGGCACTGTGCCCGAATCGAGGTATAGCTCATTGCTGCATGCATACTGGTTGATAAACACTCCGTCGATGGAGAATCCGCCGTTGCCGTCGCTGTTCTGCAGAGCCTCATCCAGAGTCCAGGCGTTGGGCCATATCGTTCCCGTAGGTCCTCCCGTTGCCTGTCCGTATCCGGCATAGAGCACGAACACCTGTTCCACCTCGCCATCGTCGTCCCAGTCGTATTTCTTCCAGTCGATGTCGCATTTCTCGTCGGCTTTCTTAATCGCCTCGGTGATGAACTCGCCGATGTGGTCGACGCCTCCCATGATGGGCGACGGACCACCATAATATGTAGCCGACTTGCTGACTTTCACCGGACCTACGATGTCGAACGTCAAATCAAACTCTCCGCGGCTCATGTCCTTGAAATAATCATGCACGCTGCCTGCCGCTCCATTCTGCGAATAGCCCTCCTGATTGAGCACTTCGTCATAGAATTTCACTATGGCATCGTCGCCTTTCGAAAAAGACTTGTCTGAAAATGCCGCAAGGATAACGAGTGCCTTCTTGCTGCCTTTGAACACACTTATGTCGTCTTTGCTCGGCAAGCGGTCCGGTCTGACACACCGCTTGGCGGCGCTTCTCTTTTTTGCCGCCATCTGGCGGGCTATGGGAGCAAGGTCGTGGATGGTATTCATCACCTGAAGCTCCTTTGCCGACCGTGCCGCTGACTCATGTGCGAGCACACCAGAGTTATGGAGCTTGCCGCTTTCTATGGTCAGATAGCAGTATCTGTTGTCGGCGGCTTTATAGATGGGCACGTTGTCTTCGGTGATATAGTAGTGCAGGTGTTCATCGCCAGCCTGGCTCACCTTGATTGTGGTGCCGTCGCTCTGCGAAACTACCTTCCAGCTTTTCTTAGCAGGAATAGCGAATGTCATTGCCGCACATAAGGATAGTACGGCTGAAATAAGGATTCTTTTCATATAGATATATGTTGTTTTCTTTTATATATATTGTAAGTCGAAGGTTCGCCAATAGACTGTTATTGGCATTGCGGAAATAACCTTTTAACGATTACATACATAACAGTTTTTCTGCATATTCAACATGCAGACTATCATTACGTCTGCATATCCCAATTTTTAATATACATTTATCACTAATTAACTGCAAATTTATAACGTTTTATAATACATACAAAATCTATTGGCAGTTTTTTTTCATTCAAAGACAAAAATACCGAAAAATAGGGATAGAAGTTCCAAAAGTATTGCCTTTCTACCCCATTTGTTTCAGATTCTTGAATTTGGAATGCAACGGCAATGTTGTCTCTACTAAGGTTGCGATGTAGGGATTGGAAAGATAAGAAGACAAGCAGAGGAGTAAAAAAATAGACAATGCCCGTTGGCAGAATTAATTTAAGTTGGTCGACATAAGTAAAAGTTGCCCATATCGCTGATTCTTAGTAAAAACGAGAATTTCCAAAAAACTGTCAGACTGTCTGGTTTTTCGTGGTAATATTCTGACAAACAGACAGTTGACTACCTGGCAACTGTCAGCCAATTGTCTGGATGGTTTGCTGATGAAAGGATTTGTCAGATGTGAGGAATTGCATACGTTGGCAGAATCCTGTAAAACAGGAATATGGGTATTACAACATTAACTTATTGGGAACTTGTCTGACAGCAGTTCTGCCCAACTGGGGCAAGCAGCGTGCCCAAGTGGGGCAAGCACGTTGCCCAACATGGGCAAGCACGTTGCCCCTATTGGGCAGAATTTATGCCAAGCGGTTGCCCAAAAAGTTGATGTCGCAATATCCATATTCTTGTCATCCGAATACCATTCGTCTGATTTCCTGTCGCCTGACAATTTTTATCTCGTATTCAAACCATCCAGACAATCTGCTGACAGTTGCCAGGTAGTCAACTATCTGTTTATCAGTATATTACCACGAAAAACCAGATGGTCTGACAGTTTTTTTGAAAATTCTTGATTTTACTAAAAATCAGCGTTATGGGCAAGGTTTTGCCCCATTTGTTTCAGAATATAGAATTTGGAATTATGTCACTGTCAAAGTCAGGATGGGGCAAATGTCTTGGCACATCGCCTTAAGACGGGGTTCATTTACCCATGTCATAAGTCACCTTACTCTCGTCCCACTTGTCTTTCGGCTGCTGGTCGCCCTTGGGATAACCTATAACGATGGTGCTGAAAGGAACGAGATTGGAAGGAAGACGGAGGAGCTGGCTCATCGCCTTGCAGCGCTCTTCCGACGGATAGGTGCCGGTCCAGACAGCACCCAGTCCCATGGCATGTGCCTGCAGCAGGATATTCTCCGTCACGGCAGAGAGGTCTTGTGGCCAGAAGCCGCGTAGCCCGTCTTCGTCTTCTTCATATTTGCTCATGTCGCCGCACGGCACGATGGCGAGCGGTGCGTCTTTCGCCATAGAGGCATTAGGACACAGCCCGGCAATCTGCTGCAGCAAACTACGGTCTCTCACCACCACAAGATGCCACGGCTGACGGTTCATTGCCGTTGGGGCAGCCATTCCGGCATGGAGCAGCGTGTCTATCTGTGAGTCGGAGATGCTGGTGTCGAGATATTCCCTCACCGACGACCGCGTCATGATGTTCTGATATACTTCGGCGGAGGTGCCGCCGGTCTTCTCTACTGATTTCTCTTCCGACACCGTGGCAAGACGCACACTGACACAAAGGAGAGCGGCGGCAAGCACTACGTTGAGGAAGAATGATGATTTCATTTTCATATCTGTTTTTTGTTGACAAGTGGATTATTCTCCTTTCTGCGCCAATTTCAGCAATGTACCCATCGGACACACAAAACGACAATACGGACGCTGCACGAACAGCGACAGCACTACAAAGACACCGGCAATTATGATTACCGGCAGGGAAGCCTGATCCATGATGAAGGCAGAGAAGGGTTCGTAGTCGGTCCAGCCTGCCCAAGCGCCACTCCACAAGAGCAACATGAGTACTGCCCACAGCAGTTGTCTGAACGTGTCGAGGAAGCGCAACGTGGCAGCGCCAATCTTCAATTTATGAGGGATTAGTTGACCGGCAACCTGTTGCAGCGAACCGAACGGACAGACATGGGCGCAATAGTAGCTCTTCTTGCCGAAAAGAGGATATACGAACGCCGTGACGATCATCACCACCGGAACGAGAGTCAGCCATAGGTTCATGCCATTGGCAAGGAATCCCATCAGCGAGGTGTACGAAAGGAAACTGCCACACCAGAAACCGAGGACCACAACATTGAGCACCATCTGAACAAGCCGGTAACGGCGGTTCTTGACAAAGAGCGGCAGGATAGCGGCGAGGAGCACCACGATGAGAGCTACCACATTCTTCAGCGACAACACATCAGCAAGGGCTGGACCACGGTCTGCCTCCTGCTTCTTAGCCACAAGCTGCAGTCCGCGCTGCATATTCGCTATTATGGCATGCGACGAATAAGTGGCTCCCGAAACGGCATCTACCTTCATCGCCAGGGCTTCTCCAACCGTCTTGCCCTTCCACTTATCAAATAATGTGGCGGCATTGGCAAAGAAAGAGGGGGTCTCCTGATTGTCGAGAGCCCTGACGCTCTCCACCACACCGTTGCGGACGGTAATTTCAAGGGGCACGGTGCCGGCAAAACCCTGGATGTCTTTGCCAAGGGATGTGGTGTTTACCACCATACTTCCATCGTCGTTCGTGACGACGGGTCCTGCCGACAGACTGTCGGCAACTTCTGTCTTTTCACCGCCAAGCTGATTGCCCCAAATCTTGTTGCTGCGCAACACAGCTACCGAAAGGAGAATCATCAGACAAGTGACAAGACTCATAATCTGTTTTATCTTATTCATATTTTATTAAGTTGACGAGTTGATGAGTTGACGAGAAATCGAGTTGACAAAGGAAATTGCCTTACAATAAAGTCTGGACGAGACTCATCTATCCACATTGGTCTATCTATGACAGTAAACGTTTGCCAACTTATTATATTGTGACACGAGACATAAAAAAACGACGAAGAATCGGATTTTATATACCTTAAACCCATAATTCGCAATAGCCGCTATTGCTCTTTAAAAAGACAAACAAAATCCACTCTTCTACAAAACAAAATTCTGGCAAGTTCTAATGACCATTGTGGGGTAAATCACAATCAGCGATTTGGGTCAAAGCATTTTTTTTCATAATTTTGCAACTATTCCCCACCCCACTCCGTCTAACTGCTGAAACAAGACAAAACATCAACGAAACAAAAAACATAACGGATATGAAAAGAATTATAGCAACACTGATTATCGGCATGACATTGTCGGCTGCCCTCCCTACGATGGCAAGACACGGCAACAGAACATCGGCAACGAGCTCCGTAGTGAAACACAAGAATGCTGACGCCAGCGCAAAGAAAGATTCCGCTACAGCAATCGTGGCATTCAGCGACACTACCAACACGGACGACCAGGATGCTGCTCCTGATTCCGTGATAAATTACACACAGATACACTCGAACATGTCGGATGTGGCGAAACAGATGTTCAAAGATGCGATTATACCTATAACGATAGTGTTCATCATCTGCTTCCTCGCTCCGGTGGCAATAATAGGCCTCGTAATATATCTCATAGTGAAATCGCGCAACCAGAAACTGAAACTCGCGGAGATGGCGATAAAAAGCGGACAGCCGATACCCGACTTCGCGGCAAAGAACCAAGTTTCACGCAACGACTACCTGTGGTCGAAGGGCATAAAGAACATCTTCCTCGGCATCGGACTCACCGTGATGTACTTCATCCTCAACATCAATTTGCTGTGTAGCATCGGATTGCTCATCGCCATATACGGAGTGGGACAGGCGATAATAGCCAAGACAACCGGCGGAGGAAACATCAATGGAAACTTCTCCCAGCAAAACTTCAACGACCAGAGACAGAACGCACCTTATGCCGACAATGGCTATAACAATCCACAAAACGGATACAACCGGCAGAACAACGACAACCGGCAAGGATATGACAACGGCACTACTCAGAATGCCAACGACGAGAACATAGGATAAAGATACAACAACCCAAAGGAAAGGACTCTGACATCATGCCTGAATTGATGAATGACATAAAGCTCGTCACCCAGGTGGCGGTATTTGGCAACAAGCGGGCTTTCGACTCGCTGTTGCGCAAATACCAGTCGCAAGTGCGCCGCTTCCTGCTCAGCCTTACGCTGGGCGACCGGCAGCTCGCCGACGACCTGGCACAGGAGACGTTCATCAAGGCGTATGCCAACATAGGGAAGTTCAGAGGACTGTCATCATTCTCGACATGGCTGATGAGAATAGCCTACAACACCCATTACGACTATCGCCGCAGCCACCACCAGACGGAGGACATGGACACACCCTCTGTTGCGGCTCGCCATGCCGGCAATGACGACTGCACTTTGGGGATGGACATACTGAAGGCTCTCGCCACACTGAAACCTGACGAACGCACATGCATAACGCTGCAACTCATCGACGGACAGCCGATTGACAAGATTGCCGCCATAACCGGCATACCGCAGGGCACAGTGAAATCCCACCTGCACAGAGGCAAGGAGAAACTCACCACATACTTAAAAGACAATGGATATGAAAGAAGATAAAGACGAATTGCTGAAACGCTTTTTCTCAACGGCAAACCAGACGGTGATTGCCGACGAGGGATTCTCTGACAGGGTGATGGAAGCCATCGAACCTGCGGCTGACAAGAGGCTGAGGAGAATCTCCAGGATATGGACGGCGGTATGCTGGACAGCGGGCATCGTCATCCTGATATACATCGACCTGATATCAAACATCCACGAGTCTGCCACACACGCCTTTTGGAACTGCATAAGATGGATGACAGACATCATGCAGCAGTTTGATCCTGAACATATCAACCCATTGGTCTTCACACTGCCACTTGTTGCCACAATGGTCGTAGCAATATGGTGTCTGGCAGAGAACAAGAAACTGTCTGAGATTTAAGGTCTAATCGGTCATTAGGCAGTTTTATGTGTTTTTATGACTGCCTGGGGTTAACCCAGATCTTTAATTTCAACATTAGCAGATATCAAAAAAACAACTGATATAAAAGGATTCATATCCTGAAATAAAAATAACATTCAAGACGATGAAGAAGATAATTATCACCGCAACGGTCATGTGTCTGTCTATATGTCTGTGGGCACAGGGAAACAAGGGAATAACCGCAAGCAGACTTGCCGAGGGCGACCTGCTCTTCTGTGTGGCTGAAAGCGGCAACAACATAACTGACGTGACTACGGGACTTGACGGCAGACAGATCGACCATGTGGCGATTTATCATAATGCCGGAGGAAAGGGATTTGCCCTTGAAGCCATACACAAGGGAGTGTGTCTCACTCCTATCGACAGCTTCATGGCGAGACGCCATGTGGTGGTGGGACAACTGAAAGACACAGTCGGCGTGGCTCGCTCGGTGGAGAGGGCAATGCAGTTTATCGGTACGCCATACGACTTCAATTTCATGCCGTCGGACAGTGCGATGTATTGCAGCGAACTGGTGCAGAAATGCTACAGGAGCAGGGATGGCGAACTGGTGTTCAAACCGATTCCGATGTCGTTTCATGACAAGACGGGCACAATAACCGCCTATTGGAGGGATTATTATGCCCGTCAGGGATTGAAGGTGCCAGAAGGCGAACCGGGAAGCAATCCCGGCGACTTGTCGAGAAGCGACAAGATCGTCATTCTGGGCGAACTTCGGAAATAGGGTCGTTATACTACAGATTGACGTTAACCGCTACGCCGGCCATCACCCATGCACCTGGCTGGGGAATAGAACCGAAGTCGTAGTATTTCTTGGCAAACACGTTGTTTGCCTCTACATAAGCCTTATACCATTTGTCATTCCATGCCAGACGCACGTCGGTGACGGCATACGGCTGGTAGTGCTTCACTACGGCATTGCCTGAAGCATCGGTGGCGGTGAACTTGCCGTCGCGCTTCTGGAAACGGTATTTCACCGTCAGGTCGAGGTTGCGCCAAAGGTTGAGGTCGAGGTTTGCGATGAACTTATGACGCAGATACTCCAGTGTGGAACGGCTCTGGATATTGGCTGGCTCGTCCTTGTCTTGTGAGAGGTAGGTGTACTGCAGCGTGAGGTTCTTCACCACATGCTGCGCCGGGATGAGACGCAGGAAGTTGAGACCGACTTGTGCCTCGGTGCCTATGGTGTTTACCTTGGTGAAGTTCACTGACTTCCACACTGCCTCGTCGCCTTCGCTGCTGTCCCAGATCCAGTCTATCATGTTCTTGCAGCGGTTGTGGAACACGCTTGCGCTTGCCGTGATGCCGGCGCTGAGATATTTCACTCCGCCCTCAAAGGCTTGCAGTTCCTCCGGTTTCAGATGTTTGTCTGCCTTGTGGCCGCCTACGGAATAATATAGCTCCGTTGCCGCCGGCATGCGCAGCGATGTGTTGTATGAAGCATAGAACTTCACGTGGTCGCCGATGCGATAGCTGGCGTCAACGCCTGGATAGAGGCGCATGTTCATGTTGCTCCATGAGTTTTTCACTGCCACCAGTCCAGCCGAGAGGGTAAACCTTTCGAGCAGGATGTTGTGCTCCAGGGCGAAACTGATGTTCGTACGGTTCAGACCGTTGGTATAGTCGCGGTCGGTCTTGTGAACATGCTTGGGCTTGTCGAGCGGTTCGCCGAGCGTGGTACTCACGAGGTCTTCGTTGCGCAGCTCTGCCGAGATGGCGGTGCGGCCGAATGCCCAGTCGAAATAGGAGTTGAGATTCACACCATAGACGTCGGTGCGGTGATAATTGTAGGGAACTCCGTATGACAGTCCCTCTGGTTTTTTGCCGTCGTGACCGCGGAACCATTCAAAGCGGTCCATGTTTCTGTTCCAATATATAGAAGGTTTGAGGTGGAACTTGCCTCGCTTCGTCTCCGCCTGCACGGCGGTATACGTCTTGAAGGTATGCTCAAACTGATTGTCGGAGCCAGTGCCATAGAAGGTGTTAGAACCAAAATCGCGGGAACTCAGTCCTGCATGCCAGTCCACCTTGATGTCGCTGTCCTCATAGCCGCCCTGATAGAAAGCCTTTCCGCCATAGAAATCGCCGTTGAGCTTTCCAGCCTTGCTGCGGCTGTAGCCGTCGGAACGGGTGTAGCTTCCTGAAACGCGGTTGGTCCACTTGCCCGACGAGAGGTTGAGAGAGGCTCCACCGCTGAGGTAGCCGTAGCTTCCGCCGTCGATGTGGGCGGAAACGTTGCTCGTCTTCTCTTTCTTCGTCACGATGTTGATGGCTCCGAGCAGCGACGAGGTGCCGAACACTCTCCCGGCAGGTCCCTCGAGCACTTCAATGCGCTCTATGTCTGCCACATCCACCGGGAAATCGAAGGCGTTGTGTCCCGTCTGCGGGTCGCAGATGTTTATGCCATTGAGGAGAACTGTGATTTGCTCGTAGTTTCCGCCGCGGATACTGATATCGGTCTGCGCTCCAATCGGACCGCGCTGCCTCACATCCACGCTGGCGATGTATTTCAGCAAATCGTTAACACTTTGCACTGGCGCACATTGAATTTCCTTGCTGTCCAGTACAGTTACCATTCTCGCCGCCTGACTTCTGGTCAGCGGCGCACGTGAGCCCGTTACGCTCACTTCGTTCAGCATCACATCGCTCTGGGTGGAAAGGGTGTCAGGACGAAGCTCCTTGGTGCTCACTCCCTCTGCCTTGGCATGAGAGACTGTAGCAACGCTCAGAGTGCCGATGAGCACCACCTTGCCCAGGCATGCAAAAAGTGCATAGCCCTTGTGGGAGAAGCGTTTGAACTTCATTGGCTCGCACGATGCCATTGGTCTGTTGTACATAAAAATATAAAGTAAATTATTAAAAAACGGTTGCAAAGATACTAATTCGCCGCTACAACTCCTTGCTTTTTAAAAATAATAATGTAAATTTGCACACGATTTTTATCAATTCTATTAATTATGGACGATTATCACGCGGAAAATAAAGACTTGTAGGCGCAGGGACGGCAACGGCTCTCTCAGCAGAGACTCCTGCGCTTGATTGTTTACCAAGTGGAGGATTTATCGATGAGAACATACTGGAACTATACCGAAGGCCTGAAGGCCATCAAAGAATGGGAGCCCAACTGCTGGATACAAGTAACATGTCCAAGCGAGGAAGATCAGCAGATGCTGATCGACCGTTTCAACATTCCCGACTATTTCATATCAGACATCAGCGATACCGACGAGCGTGCCCGCTATGAGTACGACGACGGATGGATGCTTATCATCCTGCGTATTCCATACGTAAAGGAGATACGTTCGCGCACGCCATACACCACAGTGCCGTTGGGTATCATACACAAGCGCGATGTCACTATAACCGTGTGCTTCTATGAAACCAACATGATGATAGACTTCGTGAGCTATCAGCAGAAGAGAAGCGAGGGATTCACCGACTATGTTGACATGATTTTCCGTCTCTTCCTGTCATCGGCGGTGTGGTATCTGAAACGACTGAAGCAGATAAACAGCCTTATAGAGAAAGCCAAAAGAAACCTCGACAGAGAGGTGAACAACGAGTCGCTGATCGGACTGTCGAGACTGCAGGACTCGCTGACATACTTCCAGACATCAATCCGCGGAAACGAGAACCTGCTCGCCAAACTGAAGTTCAAACTGCAGGTGGACGAGCTGGACGCCGACCTCATCGAGGACGTGAACATCGAGATGAGCCAGGCTCGGGAAACGACGAGCATATATTCCGACATTCTGGAATCAACGATGGACACATATTCGAGCATCATCAACAACAACATGAACACCGTGATGCGTACGCTCACCTCGGTCAGCATCATCCTGATGTTCCCGACGCTCATCGCCAGTTTGCTGGGTATGAACCTCATAAACGGAATGGAAAACAACAAATACGGATTCCTCATAGCCCTCGTCGCATCTGTCATGATATCAGGAGTTTCATGGTGGATATTCCGCCATAAACGTCTTATTTAACAACGAAATATTAAAAATCATTACATAAATTAGGAAGTTACAATCTTTTTAAGTAAGTTTGCAATTCATTTTAGAGCGGTAATTGCATATCAACGGCTATAACAATTAGTATTATAATACCTTATTATATATTATAAGAGCCGAAGCATGGACCAAGGAAAAAGGCTACATGAAGCACTTTCCTGCCGCAAGTGTATTTATATGGAACCCCAATCACAAATTTAAAACGTGAAGTAATGGACTCTCAAGAAAAATCTCTCGAACAGACAATGGAAAACGAGAAGAATGTAGAAGTAACTCCAAATGAGGCAACAGCCCAGAAGGAACAGGTGGAAACAACCGACAACGCTGCCGAGGCAGAAAATGCCAGCGGACAGAGAAAAGTCTACAAGACCAAAGCGGAGGTTGTGGAAAGAATCAAAGAGATAGCTCATGCGGAGGAAATTCCGCAGAAGGATGAGGTGGATTATCTCAAAACCGTATTCTACAAGCTTCATTTCGCTGAGAGAGAAGCTGACATGAAGGCATATTTGGACGCTGGCGGTGACCCGGCATCTTATCAGGTGAAACCCGACGAGAACGAGAACGCGTTCAAGGCCGAAATGACTATCATCAAGGAAAGAAGAGCTAAACAGTTTGAGGAACAGGAAAAGCTCAAGCAGGACAACCTCAAGAAGAAGCTCGACATCATAGATAAAATCAAGAATATGGCTACCTCGCCGGAGGAAGCCAACAAGTCATACCAGGAATTCAAACAGCTCCAGCAGGAATGGAAGGAAATCAAGATGGTGCCTGCTGAAAACGCCAACGAGCTCTGGAGAAACTATCAGCTCTACGTGGAACAGTTCTACGACCTGCTGAAGCTCAACAGCGAAGCCCGCGAATATGACTTCAAGAAGAACCTGGAGATAAAGACAAAACTCTGTGAGGCTGCTGAAAAGCTTGCCGACGAAGACGACGTGATAAGCGCATTCCACCAGCTGCAGGAGCTGCACCAGGAATACCGCGAGAGCGGACCTGTGGCAAAGGAGCTGAGAGAGGGCATCTGGGCTCGCTTCAAGGCTGCATCTACAGTGATAAACAAGAAGCACCAGCAGCACTTTGAGGACATACGCGCCAAAGAGGAAGACAACCTCAACAAGAAGACTGAACTCTGCGAGAAGGTGGAGGCTATAGCTAAGGAGGAGAACAAGACTTCTGCCGACTGGGAGAACCACACCAAGCAGATCATCGAGATACAGACAGAATGGAAGACCATCGGATTTGCACCTCAGAAGATGAACGTGAAGATCTTTGAGCGCTTCCGTGCTGCTTGCGATGATTTCTTCGGACGCAAGTCGGCTTACTTCACACAGATGAAGAAGGAATTCACCGAGAACGCCGAGAAGAAGAAGGCTCTCGTGGAGAAGGCACAAGCTCTGAAAGACAGCACTGAATGGAAGGCTACAAGCGACAAACTCATCGCTCTGCAGAAGGAATGGAAAACTATCGGAATGGTACCGAAGAAATACGGCGACCAGTTATGGAATGACTTCCTCGCAGCATGCAACCACTTCTTTGAAGCACGCAACGCCGCCAATGCCGGAGCACGCAACGAGGAGCACGCAAACCTGGACAAGAAGAAAGCCGTGGTGGAGAAACTGAAGGCTCTGCTCGAGAACCCTGTTGACGACACACAGGCTGAGGTTCGCAAACTGACTGAAGAGTATAACAGCATCGGTCACGTGCCATACAAGGAGAAGGACAAGATCTTCAACGAATACCACGAGGTGCTCGACAAGATTTTCAAGGAACTGAACATCTCTACAGCCCGTCGCCGCCTGAACAACTTCAAGACAAACCTGAAGAATGTGGCTAAGCGTGGCGAGGATGCTCTCGACAATGAGCGCACAAGACTGCAGCGCCGTGCCGAACAGATGAAGCAGGAGATACAGACCTATGAGAACAACCTCGGTTTCCTCAACGCTTCAAGCAAGAAGGGCAACAGCCTCATCGACGAGATGAACCGCAAGGTGCAGAAGCTGAAAGACGATCTGGAACTCATCAAGCAGAAGATCAAGGCCATCGACTCTGAAGAGAAATAAAAGAGAAGAATACAAGCTAAATAAAACATCCCAACCAAGCACAAACGACTTCGGCTGGGATTTTTTCATGAATTATACATATTAACTAAATCAATACAACCATGAACAAACTTATTTTAGCGACTCTCCTTGGCGCCTACGGCCTTGCAGCACAGGCTCAGGACAACCCGCTATGGATGCGCCACCCGGCAATCTCGCCCGACGGCAAGACTATCGCCTTCTCATACCAAGGCGATATCTTCACCGTTCCGTCAAGCGGTGGCACGGCGAAACAGATTACCTCCAATGCGGCTTTCGACTCCTACCCAGTGTGGAGTCCCGACGGCAACCACATCGCCTTCGCCTCTAATCGAGAAGGAAGCATTGACGTGTGGGTAATGGATGCCAACGGCGGTATTCCCAAACGCGTCACGACCAACAGTGGCAGCGAATATCCTCTGAGATGGAAAGACAACTCTACCATCATGTTCAAGGCTTCTATCATGCCAACAGCCAAGTCTATCATCTTCGCAGGCTCCTACCCTCAGGTATACACTGTAGGAATGGATGGCGGACGTCCGAAACTGTTTTCCGACATCACCATGGATGCCCTCGACATCAACGCCTCCGGAGATGTGCTCTACATCGACCGCAAGGGCTATGAGGACGAATGGCGCAAGCACCACCGCTCGCCTATCACTCGCGACGTATGGCTCAAGAGCGGCGACTCGTTCAGGAAGCTGACTACATTCGACGGTGAGGACCGCGACCCTGTGTGGTCTGCCGACGGCAAGTCGTTCTACTATCTGAGCGAACAAAGCGGCACTCTGAACATATACCATCGCACTCTCGACGGCAAGGAGACACAGATAACCAATCATGAGAAGAATCCGGTGCGCTTCCTTTCGGCAGCCACCGACGGCACTTTGTGTTATGGCTACGACGGTGAGATCTATACCGTGCGCAAAGACGGACAGCCACAAAAGACTGCCATCAGGATTGCCGCCGACACCGAGGGAAAGGAGCTTATACGCCAAATCAGAAACTCTGGAGCATACAACATCAAACTGTCGCCTAACGGAAAGGAAATCGGTTTCGTCATGCATGGCGATGTTTATGTAACATCTATAGAATACCGCACCACAAAGCAGATTACAAACACTCCTGAGCAGGAACGCTACATCGACTTCTCGCCCGACGGCCGGACCATCATCTATGATTCGGAGCGCAATGGTGTGTGGCAGATCTATGCCACTACAATGAAGAACAAGGATGAGAAGCAGTTCGCTTACGCTACTGAACTCGTGGAAGAACGTCTGACACAATCCGACCAGACTTCATTCCAACCTAAATTCAGTCCCGACGGCAAGCAGATTGCCTTCTGGGAAAACCGTGGAACCCTGCGCGTCATGGATGCCAAAGGCAAGAATGTGAAGACGGCGATGGACGGCAAGTTCGTTTATTCTTACAGCGACGGCGACATCGACTTCACATGGAGCCCCGACAGCAAATGGCTGCTCTCTTCATACATCGGTGTGGGCGGATGGAACAATTCAGACATCGCTTTGGTAAATGCTTCCGGCAACGGCGAGATTCACAACCTCACCGAGAGCGGATACAACGAAAGCAATGCCAAATGGGTGCTCGACGGAAAGGCGATGCTGTTCTGCAGCGACCGTGCCGGCTACCGCAGCCATGGCAGCTGGGGCGCAGAATACGATGCCTATCTCATGTTCTTCGACCTTGAAGCCTACGAACGCTACCGCATGAATAAGGAAGAGCGTGCGCTGGCAAAGGAAAACATGACCGAAAAGGAGAAGAAGAAAGAGGAGAAGAAGGAAGAAAAGGAAAAGAAGGAAATGGAGAAACCGGAGGCAAAGGAAATGGAGCCTCTGAAATTCGACCTCGAAAACTGTCGTGACCGCATCGTACGACTCACCGTCACTCCTTCGTTCCTCGGCGACATCCTGCTCGACAAGGATGGCGAGAACATCTACTACAATGTGGCGTTTGAGAAAGGCATGGACCTGTGGCACCGCGACCTGATGACCGGAAACACGGAGCTGCTGATAAAGAACGTGGGCAATGGAGAAATGATGTTCGACAAGTCTTATAAGGAAATCTATCTCGCTGCCGACGGAGGCATCAAGAAGGTGACGCCACAGAGCAAAGCCGTGAAGAACATAGAGTTTGAGGCTCAGTTCAACTACCAGCCATACAAGGAGCGCGCATATATGTTCGACCACGTTTGGCGACAGGTGAAAGACAAGTTCTATGACAAGAACATTCATGGAGTTGACTGGGAGGGCTACCGCAAGACTTACGAACGCTTCCTGCCTTATATCAACAACAATCACGACTTCCAGGAGATGCTGAGCGAAATGCTCGGTGAGCTGAACGCCTCGCATACCGGTGCAAGATACTCCGGCTCATGGGCTTCATTGCAGACTGCAAGTCTTGGTCTCTTCTTCGACGAGGACTATACCGGCGACGGACTGAAGATTGCCGAAGTGATAAAGGGCAGCGAAATTGCCTGCAAACAGACTGACGTGAAGTCCGGATGCATCATAGAGAAGATTGACGGCACGGAAATCAAGGCCGGCATGGACTACTTCCCGCTGCTCGACGGCAAAATCGGCAAACCAGTACGCCTGACAATCCGCCCGAAGAGCGGACGCTCATTCGATGTAACGACAAAGGGAATGTCGATGAACGCCGTTGACGACCTGCTCTACAAGCGTTGGGTTGACCGCAACCGCCAGCTGGTAGACAGTCTGTCGGGTGGTCGCCTCGCCTACGTACACGTAAGAGCGATGAACAGCGAGAGCTTCCGCACCGTATACCGCGAGCTCCTGAGCGACAAGAACCGCAACCGTGAGGCTGTCATCGTTGACGACCGTCACAATGGTGGAGGATGGCTGCACGACGACCTGTGTACTCTGCTCAACGGCAAGGAATACCAGAATTTCATGCCACGAGGCAACTATATCGGCCGCGACCCGTTCAACAAGTGGACAAAACCTTCGTGTGTGCTCATCTGCGAAGACGACTACAGCAACGGCCACGGATTCCCTATGGTATACAAGACTCTCGGCATCGGCAAGCTCATCGGTACTCCAGTGGCAGGCACAATGACTGCCGTATGGTGGGAGACGATGATCGACAACACCATGGTATTCGGAATTCCGCAGGTGGGATGTATGACTCTCGACGGAAAATATGCAGAGAACACTCAGCTGAACCCTGACATCACCGTATATAACACACCGGAGGATTTCCTCAACGGCAATGACCGACAGCTGAAAGCAGCCATAGAGGAAATGATGAAGCAGATCGGCGAAAAGAAATAAGACTATATCCCCAACGGCAATCAGGCCGTGATAAAAATAGGGGTTAATCATTAGAATAGGAGGAAAAAAGAAATGGTTTTCCTCCTATTTCCTTTTGCCGCAAATCTGTCGGCGGGTACTGCTCCAGAATTTCAACTCAAATCAGTCATCAGGGACTGCAAGCAGTTATAAAATACTACCATTGAACCCAAATCGGTCATTAGGGCTTGCTTGGATTTTGATTTTTTAGAAGGATGGATTTTGTTTGGCTTTTAATGAGTAATAGCGAGCTATTACTCATTAAAAACAAGCAAAAGACGCCTTATAAAAAGCAAAAGACTGCAAGCAGTTATAAAATATTACATTGAACGGCCTAATGACCGTTTTGGGTTGAACGGTCTAATGACCGTTTTGGGTTCAAGGAAACAGACATGACAAACTTAAATACACATACAACAATGACGAAACGCATTTGCGACTTCATCGCAAAGAATATGGGACTGATAGTACTCGCCATCGGAGTGCTCTCGGTTGTTTTCCCAACCCCGCTCGGCAGCATCGACACGATATGGATAAATCCGCTGTTGGGAGTGGTGATGTTCGGCATGGGACTGACGCTGAACCCTACCGACTTCAGGATTGTGTTCAGCCGACCTAAGGATGTCATCATCGGATGTCTGGCTCAGTTCACCATCATGCCGATAACGGCATGGCTCCTCACTCGTCTGTTCCAAATGCCTGAGGACTTGGCGCTGGGGGTGATCCTCGTCGGCTGCTGTCCCGGCGGCACGGCATCTAACGTGATAACATATCTGGCGAAAGGCGACCTCGCCCTGTCTGTAGGAATGACGGCGACGTCTACCCTACTCGCTCCTTTTCTCACTCCGATAATAACATGGCTTCTTGCCGGCACCTTCGTTCATGTGGATGCCGTGAGCATGTTTTTCTCCATTCTACAGGTTGTCATCCTGCCCATACTTGTGGGCTTCATGATACAACGGTATATGCCAGAGTTTACAAAGCGGGCGGTGGCTTACCTGCCGGCATTCTCGTCGTTGACAATAGTGTTGCTCGTTGGTATCATCGTTGCACACAACGCCGGGAAACTGCTCACCTGCGGACTTCTCGTGATGCTCGTAGTGATGCTCCACAACATCTGCGGACTGACCTTGGGCTACGGCATCGGCAGACTGCTCCGACTGGAGCACAAGAAGTGTGTAGCCATCTCCATAGAGGTGGGTATGCAGAACTCCGGCCTCGCCAGTTCACTCGCCACCCTTCATTTCGCCGCCTACCCTCTCGCCACTATCCCTGGCGCCGTATTCAGCGTATGGCACAATATCAGCGGAGCGATAATGGCACGGGTATATGGCAGAAACGAGAGATAAGAAACCAAAAGACCGCAAGCTGTTGTAAAGCTATACATTACAAAAGTCTATGTCACTCGTCCTCATTATATAACTAAAACGAGGAAACTACTCTAATGATGATCATCATATCGAAAAAGAGATTGGCAGCGGCGATTGCATTGCTTTGCACTCTTATTCCCACAACACAGGGCAATGCTGCAAACAGGACAAAGACAGACTACAAACCCCAGGACTATGTGTGGACCTCACAGAGCGAGAACTCCGCAGGGTCGATGCCCTGCGGCGGACATGATGTGGGGATGAACGTGTGGGTGGAGAACGGTGATGTGCTGTTCTATCTTTCGAAGAGCGGGATGCTCGACGAGAACAATACCCTGCTCAAAGCAGGACGCTTCCGCTTGAAAATCGACGGACAGCCGTTCAGCGGCAACAGTTTCGAACAAAGGCTATCACTCGACGACGGCGCCATATATATCAAAGGCAACGGTACAAAGATAAGAATCTGGGCGGATGTGTATCAGCCGAAAGTGTTCGTGGAAATCATTTCCGCACAAAAGCGAAACGCCACGCTGAGCTATGAGTCGTGGAGATACAAAGACAGACTGGTCACCAAGGCGGAATGCCAGCAGGGATCATACAAATGGAACATACCGAAAGACTGCACCACCTTTGCCGACTCCATCAAAGCCGGCTATAATACTCTGGACTTCTGGCACACAAACCGCAACAACACCGTATTCGACTATACCGTGGAGAGGGAAGGACTGTCGGAAATAAAGGATGAACTATATAATCCTATCGGCGGACTGAAATTCGGCGGAAACATCACGATGCCCGGCTTCAAGTTCACCGGCACGTCTACCGGCACCTATGCCTCCACAGATTTCAAGGCATGGAACTATACCGCCACAGATATCAGACAAGCCACCGTCAGCATCGACCTTTATACCGGAGATACGACAGTCAAGCCCCTGTCGGCAACGAAATCAAAGACACAGAGCGCAAAGTGGTGGCACCAGTTCTGGCAGCGCAGCCATATCATTGCCGAAGGCGAAGCTGCACGCATGGCTCGCAACTACGAACTCTTCCGCTACATGCTGGGCTGCAATGCCTACAGCGAATATCCCACGAAATTCAACGGTTCGCTATTCACCTTCGACCCCGTCTTCGCCGATTCTAAATGCCCCTTCACTCCCGACTTCCGCAAATGGGGCGGCGGCACCATGACGGCACAGAACCAGCGCCTCGTATACTGGCCCATGCTCAAGAGCGGCGACACGGACATGATGGCGGCACAGTTTGACACATATCTGCGGATGCTGCCAAACGCCACACGACGCACCCGTTTCTATTGGGGACACGACGGAGCATCGTTCGCAGAGCAGATAGAGAACTGCGGACTGCCCAACCCCACAGAATACGGCAAGCACAAACCCGGCGACGACCCGGGAATGGAGCGCAACGCATGGCTGGAATACCAGTGGGACACGGCATTGGAGTTCTGCTCGATGATGATGCTGGCGCATGAATACAGCGGCATGGACATCACGAAATATGAACCAATAATACGACAGACACTCACTTTCTTCGACGAGCACTACCAGTATATTGCCAAGAAGCTCGGGGTGAAACCTCTCACTGGCGACGGCAAACTGATGTTATACCCATCTTCGGGCTGCGAGACCTACAAGATGGCATACAACCCGTCGAGCGTCGTGGCCGCCCTGCAGACAGTCGCCCGACAATGGACTGAATACAATGGCGACAGCCTCAACGGCATCATGAAGCGCATTCCCGAAATACCGCTACACACCATTAGCGGCGACACCTGCATCGCCCCGGCTATAGTATGGGCAAGGATACAGAACATTGAGACACCTCAGCTATATCCCGTATTTCCATGGAGGATATACTGCATGGGCAGAGACAATCTGAATATCGGCCGCAACACATATCTGAAAGATCCTCACGCTGTGGAAATGAGAGCCACCAAGGGATGGAAACAGGACAATATCTGGGCTGCCTGTCTGGGACTGACTGACGAGGCATTACGCCTGAACAGCGAGAAGCTCACCGACGGACCTTACCGCTTTCCTGCCTTCTGGGATCCCGGCTACGACTGGGCTCCCGACTGCAACAAGGGCGGAGCATCGATGATTGGTCTGCAGGAAATGCTGCTACAGGAGAAGCCGGACGGCGAACTGCTGTTCTTCCCGGCATGGCCACGAGACATAAACGCCAGATTCAGACTGAAAGCCACTGGTGGACGCACCGTAGAGGCTGAAATCAGAAACGGGAAGATTGAGAACAAAAAAGTATGGAAAGATTGAATAATCCAAGGTAAATGAGAAAGACCACTATAGCAACACTTCTGGCATTGGCAGCCCTTTCGGCAGAAGCCAAGATAACGATAACCGGAACATCATGCAACTATCAGAGGGAACTGGCAGTCAGCCAGGGCGATGTAAGATTCGGTTGGAAGATGACGTCAGATGCCGTCAACGACCGTCAGAAAGCCTATCGGATAATCATCACCGAGAGCGTTACGGGCAAGACTGTATATGACTCCGGCAAAAGGAAATCTGCCGAAAGCCAGAACATCACCACACCTGATTTGCCGGCAAACAGACACGGATACGAATGGCAGGTGAGGGTATGGGACAAAGACGGGAAGCCTTCGGAATGGAGTGCAAGACAGAAGATACGCATCGTACCAGCTTCTGCCGACCTGTCTGCCGGCGGCATCACTCCAAGATGGATTGGCGCCATAACCAAAGCCGACGCCCGTCTGCCGGAGGGCAGATTCTCTAACGCGGAATTCAAGAAAGACTATTTCAAGGAGAAATGGAACGCCGTAGACTCTCTTTCGTCAAGGAGCATAATCATGAGGAAGGGATTCTCCAACGACGGCAGGACGGTGACGGATGCCGTGGCATACGTCAGCGGCATGGGCCACTACGAGATGCGCATCAACGGCAAGAAGGTGGGCGACAGTGAATTTGCACCGCTATGGAGCGAATACTCCAAGACCGTATACTACAATACCTACGACGTGACTTCTCTGCTCACCGGAGGTCACAATGCCATAAGCCTTCTGCTCGGCAACGGATTCTTCAACGTGCAGCGTGGCAACAGATACAGCAAGCTGATGACCAGCTTCGGTGCACCGCAGATGATACTGCGACTGGAGATAAACTACAGCGACGGCACAAGTCAGACGATTGTCAGCGACGGGTCGTGGAAATATGCCCTCAGCCCCATTACCTTCAACAGTATCTACGGCGGAGAATCGTTCGACGCCAGACTGACACAGAGTGGGTTCGACCTCCCCCACTTCGACGACACGGAATGGAAAGATGCCGTGCTGACGGAGGGAACGGACGGAAAACTCAGTCCCCAGACGGCACCGCCTGTGAAGATTATGGAGCGCTTCGCCATCAAGGAGTGGCATTATCTGCCTCTAGACTCCGTAGCACCGGCATCGGCAAAGACCAAGCGCAGCGTCTCTCCTCACACCTTCATTGCTGACATGGGACAGAACCTTGCGGGATTTCCTGAAATCAGAGTGAAGGGAAGACCTGGACAGAAAGTGACAATGCTCGTGTCGGAGAATCTGAACAGGCAGGGTGTGTGCGACCAGCGACAGACGGGCCGCCAGCATTACTACGAATATACCATCGGCAGCGACACCACAGAGACATGGCATCCGCACTTCTCTTATTATGGTTTCAGATACATACAGGTGGAGGATGCCGTGCTCGAGGGCGAACCAAATCCTGACAACCTGCCCGTGATTGCCGACCTCAAGAGTTGCTTCATATACAACTCTGCCGAAGAGGGTTCAGAATTCGAATGTTCCAACCCGCTGTTCACACAGACCCACCGTCTGATAGAGCGTGCCGAAAGGAGCAATATGCAGGGTGTGCTGACGGACTGTCCGCACCGCGAAAAACTGGGATGGCTGGAGCAGGACCACCTCGTGGGACCGAGTCTCTTCTACAACTACGACATGACGACGCTGACCCCGAAGATAATACGCGACATCACGGATACGCAGAAGACTGACGGAATGGTGCCTACCACAGCACCGCAATATGTGTCGTTCGGAAACCTCTTCGATGATTCTCCTGAATGGGGAAGCACTCTGCTGATAATGCCGTTCATGTATTATGAGCAGTATGGCGACTACTCCATCATCACCCGCAACTACGAGGCCATGCGCCGCTATGTGGACTATCTCACGGGGCGCGCAAAAGACGGTATCGTGAGCCACGGACTGGGCGACTGGTACGACGTGGTGGAGGGCAAAGCCGGATTCTGCCACAACACACCGATACCGCTCGTTGCCTCGGCTCACTATATCCTCGACCTGCAGCTGCTGACAAAGGCTGCCAAGATGACCGGAAACAAGGCTGACGTGGAGAAATACTCCAGGATATACGATTATGCCGTGGCGGCATTCAACCGGGAATTCTATAAGGCTGACTCCTGCTATTATGGTTCCGGCAGCCAGACATCAAACGCCCTGCCGCTCTTCCTCGGCATAACGGGCAAGAACAAAACGGCGGTGCTGCAGTCGCTGATTTCTGACATCGAGAAGCACGGCAACAGATTGACGACGGGCGACGTGGGCAACAGATACTTGTTTATGACACTGGCTGCCAACGGCAAGGACGAACTGCTATACAAGATGCTCAACCACTACGACACTCCGGGCTATGGTTTCCAGATAAAACAGGGAGCCACGACACTCACAGAACAATGGGACCCTCGCCAGGGATCATCATGGAACCACTTCATGATGGGGCAGATTGACGAATGGCTGTTCAAGGAGATTGCCGGCATACGCAACATGCCTGGCACCAATGGCATGCGCCACCTTCTCATCTCCCCCACCCTGCCTGGCGACCTGACATACGTGAAGGCTCACACCACGACGCTCTACGGCAAGGTTTCCGTATACTGCTCCGCCGACACCATCACCGTAGAAATCCCCGTAGGCTGCGACGCCACCATACAGCTCGCCAACGGATTCAAGAAGAAGGTGGGCAGCGGCAAGCATTCGTTCGGATTATAATATAGATAGACCATTGAAAATAGGACAGTAGTGACAGACGGATTGGAGATTTTCCAGTCAGTAATTAGAAAATGTCTAACTCATCAACTGCATCAAAAAACTGACGGAACCGGATGTCTCCAGGGAAAGGAGAAGCATCTGGTTCCGTCATTATTTTTGCCTGTCTGACGAAAGGGGCCCAACAGGGAGCGTAAACTCCACCGTCAGTAAAACGTAACAATAAAAAATAATTAAAAAATTAAATATCGTCAGAAGCATATAATTTGGATAGCAGACCCGGTTTCCTATCGAAGAACTTGTCGATGCGGAAGAACCGTATTCCACTTTGTCGCTGCGTCCTCAAGAGAATCATGCGCAAGCACGATACACTCCAGCCAACTCATGCGACAAATGTTCCGAACAGACCACGGAGCTGCTTTGCATCCATTTGACTCTGAAAGAATGTCCACAGCCAACGCTGCTTCTACACTCTTCAGACATACTGCCACGACAGGCGGGGTCCCTGGCGCGCCTGAAGAAACTCTTGCCTGCGAGATGGGAATAATGGCCGTCAGAAATCTTTTCGTCGGGCAGCATCATCTTCAAACCGCAGATCCGCAGCACCTTCTTATAGAAGACACTGAGAATTTCTCCTGCTAAACCTCGCGACAAAGCACTCGGTCTTAGCAAAATTAAGGTTTTTTCTAATGCCATAGATTTAAAGTTTACTAGAATTAAAGTTATATCTATATTTTATATACTAAATTAAGATACTAAGTCATTCGGGGTGTAAAGGTAAGAAAAATTATCCAAACAATATCGTTTATAGAACAAAAATGCCTCTGTTAGCGAAAAAAAACATATATTTGCAGTATTCCATGCCGTAAGACAAGGCATAAATACGGTATCACACACAGTAAGCTGCCGACTCCGAAGAGCGAAAGGAAACGCCAGACAGGAGCTTTCACTACGGCAGCAAGACAACCACCAAACGGTCATTAGGCCGTTAAGGTATATTTTTAATAACTGCTTGCAGTCCCTAATGACCGATTTAGGATAAAAGAACTTCACGACAATATGAAAGACAATCACAGTTTTCCCAACAGAAGACCATCCACCATCACTACGGCAGCTACGTTTGTTGCCATTTGCCTCGCCACTGGATTTGCCTATGCAAAGCAGACAACAAACCTGACGGACGACGCACGACAGGCTACATCAGTAGAGGCGACAAACCTGACGGACGGCAACCAACAGACAACATCCATAACGGAAAAAGACCAAAGGCCCGGAGGAGAGAGAACAGCCCTAAAGAACTGGGAGGCAGGCAAGACGATAAGCAGTCTGACGCTGCGAGGCTACGACCTGAATAAATGTTTCATGAGCGAGCCCATTCCAGACCGCGTTTTCGAGAGGATGCAGGGCAAATCGTATAAGAAAGGCTGCACGGTGAGCCGTGAGTCGCTGCGCTACGTGAAGGTGCTGCATTGGAACGACAAGGGCAAGATTTGTCTGGGAGAACTGGTGTGCCACAAGAGCATCGCCAACGACTTGGTGGAAATCTTCGAGACACTCTTCGCCAAGAAATATCCCATAGAGAGGATGGTGCTCATTGACAACTATGACGCTGACGACCTGAAGTCGATGGAGGCAAACAACACGTCGTGTTTCAATTTCAGATATGTGGCCGGCACGAAGGTGCCTTCAAACCACAGCTACGGCAAGGCAATCGACCTGAACCCTCTGTATAATCCATACGTGAGGAAGGGGGCGAACGGGAAGAAAACGGTAAGTCCTCTGAGCGCACGGCGATATGCCGACCGCTCAAAGGACTTCAAATATAAGATTGACCGCAACGACCTTGCCTACAAGGAATTCAGGAAGCGTGGCTTCACATGGGGAGGCGGATGGAAGCGGTCGCAGGATTACCAGCATTTCGAAAAGAAATAGTCTGAAAGACTAAGGGCATGCAGCATGAAAGCATGTGGCAATAAAGCCCCGTCTGGTGGTTATCTCTCCGTTCCCAATCCGTCAACGATGCTGTCGGCAAGACTGATGTTCGGCACATGAATCCTGTCGCACCCCAGTGCCTCGGCAGCAGCCACATAGATGTCGGCAGCCGGAATGATTACGTCGGCACGGTCGGCCTTCAGTCCATATTGCTCTATGCGCTCCTCGATGCTGAGTTTGCTGAGTTTGTCGCGCATATCCTTTATCTCGCTCACGAGAATCTCCTTCGGGTCTTTCTTCTGATGTGTGAGTTTGAAGAGCTTGTTGATGTTTCCTCCCGAACCGATTATCCGGATATCCGGAATCTCATTGGCATATAGCGAGAGGTCTGTCGTCATCTCGTCGATGTCAGCCTGCGACACCTTTCCGCTGAGCATTCTCAGCGTACCGATGTTGTACGACCGGCTGTGGGCGAGCATTCCGTTGTGGAGGAGTGAAATCTCGGTACTACCGCCACCCACATCAACGTATGCGAAATCGCCGACGTTGCAGTCGGTGTTCTCCACGATGTTGTTGCAGAGCAGACGCGCCTCTTCCTGTCCCTTTATTATCTCCACCTTGATGCCGGTCTTGCGATAGAGGAATCGCAACACCTTCTCTCCGTTTTCTGCGTCGCGCATTGCCGAGGTGGCACAGGCGCGATAGCTCACCACATCGTTAAGCTTCATTATCTGCTTGAATGCCTTGAGCATATATAGCATCTTATCCTGGCGCTCCTTTGATATCTTGCCAAGAGAGAACACGTCTTTTCCCAGACGGAGTGGCACACGCATATACATCACACGCTTGATGACGGGGTCACCGATTCCGTCTTTTCTGAAGAAATTCTTTATCAGCAGTCTCGCACCGTTTGAACCGATGTCGATGGCTGCCATATTGAAGGAGATGTCTCCCAGTTCGTAATTCATATATTATATCTTTTAAATTGTCCGCAATGATAAAAGTATTTCATTAGTCCGCAATGATGAAAACATTTCATTAGTCCGCAATGGCATCAGCCGTCATCATTTCTGTCCTCACTTCTGATCCTGTATTTCGGCAGAGGTATAAGCCTCCTGCAATGCCTCTTGCGAGCGGAAGCGCACTCCGTCCGGCGAAGTCTGTATGCGGTCGGTTCCCTTTCCGTCTACTATTCTTCCGTTAGTGGTGTCGGCTACGGCATACTCCACGGTGCGTAGCAGGTCCCGCTGCATGTCGAGGTCGTAGACCGGTGTGAGCACCTCTATGCGGTTGAGCAGGTTGCGCGGCATCCAGTCGGCACTGCCGATATAGTATCTCGGCATTCCGCCGTTGCAGGCGATGATGATTCTGGAATGTTCTAGATAGCGGTCGATTATTCCCACCACCTTTATGTTGTCGCTCACTCCCGGTATTCCAGGCACGAGGGAGCAGTTGCCACGCAATGCGATTTCTATCTTCACTCCTGCCTGTGATGCCTGATAGAGTTTGTTCACCATATCCACCTCTGTGATATGGTTTATCTTTATCCTCAGCCAAGCCTCCTTGCCGTTCCTGGCGTTCTTTATCTCGTTGTTGATGAGCTGGAGCAGCTTTGTCTTCATGGCGTTTGGCGACACGAGCAGTTCGCGGAAGCGCGGCTGCGAGAAGGGGCGCTTGATGAAGTCGAACACCTTGTTCACCTCGCTCACGATTTCTTTTCTCGCCGTCATCATCAGATAGTCAGTATACACTTTAGCGTTGCCCTCATGGAAGTTTCCCGTTCCGATGCAGGCGATGCTGCCTTTCTTCGTTCCGATATACAGCAGTTTGGAGTGTACCTTCAGTCCCTCCACGCCGTAAATCACGTTGATGCCTTCTTCCTGCATTCTCTTGCTCCATTTGATGTTGCTCTTCTCGTCGAATCTGGCGAGCAGCTCCACCACTGCTGTCACCTTCTTGCCGTTGCGTGCGGCGCAAACGAGGGCTTTCACCACCTTTGAGTCGCTGGCGAGTCGGTATAGCGTGGTCTTTATCTCTTTCACGTCGGGATGCAGCGCAGCCTCTCTGAGGAGTCGGATATATCCGTCGAACGAATGGTATGGCACGTGGATATAGCGGTCTTTCTCCCTAATCTGTGTCATGATGCTCTCCTCTGCCACGAATTCCTTCTTCATGATGTGTTTCCACTTGGGGAACTTCAGTTCCTCATGTCCGAAGTCGGGGAATTTCATCAGGTCTTTGTGGTTCTGGTATCTGCCGCTGGCGAGTGCTGCGTCAAGATGGTCTACGTTGAGTCTTGCCATTATCTTCTTCTGCATGTCTTTCGGCATGAGATGGTCGTAGATGATTCTCACGGGTTCTCCGCGTCTGCGGCTCTTCACTCCCTTGGCAATCATCTCCAGCACACCGTAGTCGGAATCGTTTTCCATCTCCATCTCGGCGTCTTTGGTGAATTTGAACGAATATGCCTCATAGTTGCTGGGAGTGAATCCGATGAAGATGAGCGGCAGACAGAAGCGCACCACATCGTCGAGATACATGGCGTTCTGGTATCCGTCGCTCGACGGAATCACCACGAAGCGTCCGAAGTCGGCATCCGGCACCTTCACTATGGCATAGTCGGTCTTGGGTGCCTTGCCGAAGCTGCCTTCTTTCTCTGTCTTCTTCACGATGAGGTGGATTCGGTTGTCCTGCAGCTGTCCTATCTCGTCTATCTCGTCGAGCCATATAGGGTTGGTGGCTCCGTTGAGCTTGTCGTAATAAAAGTTTTTAAGATACCTCTCCTGTTCGGCATTGAGATGCTTCTCGTCGAGAAGGCGTATCTTGTGTTTCTCGAGCAGTTCAAACACGTGGTCGATGGTGTCGCTGTATTCCTGGCTGTATATGGCATTGAGCCTGTTGATGGTCTTCATCGTCTGCTTCAGGTGCTCGCGCTCTTTCTTCGCTCCCTTGTCGAGCGACTCCAGGAGTCGTGTGAGCGATGCCATACGCACACGGAAAAACTCGTCGAGGTTGTTTGAATAGATGCCGAGAAACGACAATCGTTCCAGCAACGGCAGTTCTTCTTTCTGTGCTTCCTGCAGTATCCTATGGTTGAAATACATCCAACTGATGTCTCTGTCAACGTAGGCATCCTTGAAATTCTTTTCTTTCATGGTGTCATTTCTTATATACTGGTGATTTTCTCTTTTTATCCTTGGTGTCCTTTTTCTTTTTCGATTCTGTAGCCTCGGTTGGCTGAGGGGCGTCGGCAGCCTCTGCTCCGACGGTTTCCGGTTCCGATGGTGTTTCGGCAGCTGCCATCGGCTGGCTTTCGTCCTTGCGCTCCACCACGCGGTCGTCGTAGTCTCTCACGAGTTTGCGGAACTTTCCGATGCTCTCAGCCGGAATGGATATGAGATTGATATCATCGCATCCGGCGAGCATTGTGCGTTTCATCTTCTGCGGCACTCCTGCGAACTCCACTTTGCGCAGCACGGCACAGTCGGCAAAGGCACACTCGCCGATGGTTTCTACCGACTGCGGAATGACAACGGAGCGAAGGGCGTCGCAATCGAAGAACGCCTCGTCTTCGATTCTCTTCAGCGTAGCCGGCAAGATGACACTGCACAGACGGCTCTTGCCGGAGAAGGCTTTCTCGCCGATCTCCTCCACGCCTTCCGGCACGCTAAAGGTTTCTGCATCCGAAATAAACGACACAAGACGCTTGCCGCCATCAGCATACACTGCCTTGCCGTCGGTGGTGACAAAGGGGGATTTACTTTCCACTGCCAGATGATCGAGCCCCAGGAATGGGTTGGTACCGATTTCGCCTACGGTGTTTGGAATAACTATGCTGCGCAGGGAGATGCATCTGCCGAAGGCTTCATGGCCTATCGACTCCAGTCCTTCGGGCAACACGAGACTTTCAAGATAGGCGCAGCCCCAGAAGGCATCAGAATCAATCTTTCTGACTCCCTCACAAACGGTATACGAACCACTTATGCTCTTGGATGCCATAAGCACGCGTCTGCCGTTCTTGGAATAGAACACCCCGTCGAGGTCTTCCCTGCTGCCGATGGTCTTTCTCACCGCCACATCCAATACCAACTTTTCGAGTTTGTCGTCTGACTTCAACACTTTCCTGAATCCTGCCAACTTTGATTTCTTTAAGTCTTTCATAACCTGTCATTAATATGTTTGCAAAAGTAGTCCAAATCCATCGTACCATCCATAAAATGGTTCTTCCGTTAAATGCATAGATAGAAAAAAAAATTTTATATTATGATAAAAATAAAGCTGGCATCATCTATCTTTGTAGTGACCAAACTCAATGATAAATGAATGCCAGCATAATGCATAAAGCTTTTGGCATATCCTTGCAAGAATGTTTGGATATGCGTTGCGAAAGTAATAAAATAGTTTTGAATATCCAAACTCCATCAGACAAACTTTGCTGTCCGGAGTGTGGAAGCCATAATGTAGTCCGTAATGGTTTCACGGCCAGACGCTTTGTGAGCGTGCCGATAGGTTGTTCAAAGACTTTCGTCGAGATGAAGATCCAACGTGTCAAATGTTCTGATTGTGGCTGCATAAAGAACGAGGATGTCGATTTCGCAAAAGGCAAGCGCAGGCATACGACCGCTTTCGCCAATATGGTTATAGACTTGTCGCGCTTTGCAACTATACAGGACATTGCATGGTTCCTGGATGTATCTTGGGACATGGTGCGGAACATACAGATGGAGTTCCTGCAAAAGGAGTATGGCAGCCCTGACCTTTCAAACCTCAGATACATATCCATAGACGAGTTCGCTACCCACAAGGGACAAGTTTACAAGACGATAGTCGTAGACTTGGAAACCGGGCGGATTGTCTTTGTAGGTGACGGTAACGGCAAGGCTTCGCTTGAGGAATTCTGGAACAAGCTCGGAGACAGAAAGAATGACATAAAAGCCGTATGCACAGACTTGTCGTCTGCTTATACGGGGGCGGTAACGGCAAATCTCCCCAATGCCTCTCTTGTCGTGGATCATTTTCATGTGGTAAAGCTCATGAATGAAAGGATAGACCAGTTGCGCCGCCAGTTGTGGCATGCTGAGAAAGACGTTAACAAGCGTAAGGTAATCAAGGGCACGCGCTGGATATTGCTGAGAAACGGCAACGACATCTTTGACGCAAAATACAAGACAAGACTTGACAATGTGCTGAACTTGAATGAACCGTTGATGATTGCATATTACCTGAAAGAAGACTTGAGGGAAATATGGAACCAAACCAACAAGGATGATGCAGAATTGGTGCTAAACGAATGGGTGCGGCAGGCCATGGATTCAAAAATACAGCCATTGGTCAAAATGGCTGCTACCTTGCGGGCCTACAAGCCATATATACTTGCATGGTATGACTACCCGATATCAAATGGCCCTACTGAAGGTATAAACAACAAGATTAAAGTGCTGAAAAGACAAATGTATGGATTCAGAAATGATGAATTCTTCACGTTAAAGCTATACGCTCTACACGACAAGCGTCTACGCATTTAACGGAAGAACCCATAAAATGGTATTAAAATACCGTTAAGCATGTGTTACAGCTTTGTAACATCGGTGACAAATGCCTGTTATTCAGATATTATTTGTACCTTTGCATCGCAGCCGGATGATGCAGGAACATCGCCACGAAGCTATATATACTTATATAATGAAACCATATATATAATTTATAATAAGGTGTGGCATCCAACCCAGACTGCAACGAAACGATACGACTTATAACAGCGCATATATATGACAACAAGAAAAACAATAATGCTTGCCGCTGCTGCATTGGCTCTGTCGGCATGTCAGGAGAGTCTGGAAGACCGTGCGGCAAGGGAGGCGAAGGAATACACGGAGAAGAACTGCCCCGTGCAGATCAACGAGGCTATAGTGACCGACAGCATGACGTTTGACAAACAGACGCTCACGCTACACTACTATCTCTCGGTGAAGGGACCTGCCGACACCACGGCAATAGCAAACTCTGAAATCAAGGAGGATATGATTAAGGCACTGCGTGGCACCACTTCGGTGAGGCCATACAAAGAGGCGGGCTACAACTTCATGTATACATTCCACTCAACAAAGCATCCGGGAAAGAAACTCTTCGAGACAAACATCACGAAAAACGACTACAAACAATAGGAATGCGGAGACAGCATCCGTAAGGAAATAACACACATATAAACAATAAATACATCAAGAAAATGGCAAAACTGATCATCAACAACTACGACGAGTTCGCTGCCTATCTGGGCAAGAACCTCGGAACTTCTGACTATGTGGAGCTCTCTCAGGAGCGCATCAACATGTTTGCCGACGCTACGCTCGACCATCAGTGGATTCATGTGGACACGGCGAAGGCCAAGGAGGAGAGTCCATACAAGACTACCATCGCCCACGGCTATCTCACTCTATCCATGCTTCCATATCTCTGGAACCAGATCATCGAGGTGAACAACCTGAAGATGATGGTGAACTACGGTATGGACAAGATGAAATTCGGACAGGCAGTGAAGTCTGGCGAGAGCATCCGCCTCGTAACCGACCTGCAGTCTATCGCCAACCTGCGCGGTGTGACAAAGGCTGAAATCAAATTCCGCATCGAAATCAAGGAGACTGGCAAGAAGGCTCTCGAAGGCGTTGCCACATTCTTGTATTACTTTGAGTAATACGAAAGAGAAACAGAACAACACAGAACAAGCCCTGACTACCGGGATGATTGAGAAAGTGTCTCAATATGCGGTGGTCAGGGCTTGGTGTTTAACCCAAATCGGTCATTAGGGCTTGCATGGATTTTGTTTTTTAGAAGAGTGGATTTTGTTTGGCTTTTAATGAGTAATAGCGGGCTATTGCGAATTAAAAACGAGCAAAAGACGCCTTATAAAAAGCAAAAGACTGCAAGCAGTTATTAAAATTATACATTAAACGGCCTAATGACCGATTTGGGTTTAATACCCAATCAGTCATCGGGGCTTGTCTGAAAATAAATTTGACGATCTGATATTTTGGGGTTAATACCACTCCACAGCGTTGCTGTAACCGCTGCGCTTGTCATATTTCAGAGCGTCGGTCAGCGTTGCGGCGTTGCAACGGAAGGAGAAGTTGTATGACGTGTATGGCGCCAGCACCACGGAGCAGCTCATGCTGAAGCAGTGGAGGTCGCGCTGCAGCGAAGCTGTGGTCATTGACATGTCGTGCTCCTCGAAGTCGTAGCCGGAAGAGAAGCTGATGTTCCATCCGTCGCTGATGCGTATGTTTCCGCTGAAGTTCAGGTTCTGGGTGAACTTGTACGGATAGCGCATCGTCTTGGTGTTGAACTTGCCGGCGGTGTTCTCCCTCATCGTGATGCCATAGCCGAAGGTTATCGACCACGGCATGGAGAACTTCATATATCCGTTCTCGTCGGTCTCGGCTCGGCTGGTCTGCTTCTTGGCACCGTTCTGCGCCTTCATCATGTCGTCGTCCACGTTGGTCTCCACTCCCGTGTCGTCGTCATCGTCGTCCGTTTTCTTCTTGTTTTTGTCCTCATCCTTGCCTCCGCCGAAGAGTTTCCTTATCTTTTCGGGATTCAGGGTATATGAGATGTTCTGCGACATTCCCTGGAAGCGTCCGAAGCGTCCCTTGCCCCACTCCGTGTGGTTGCCCACGTACGGCCGGCCGTTGGCATCAAGCTCATAGGCATAGGTGGCAAACACGGCGGTCATGTTGAACGTATAGTTCTTCCACCACTTCAGTCGGATGTTCATCGTCAGATCGCTCCACTTCTTCTCTTTCGCCGCCATATTATACGACATGTTGGCTCCCAGCTCGTCTATGATGCTCAGTTTCTTGAATCCCGTGGAGTCTTTGTCTGACTTCACCTTCATCTCGATATTGTTTGAGAGCGACATGGCGATGCTTCCCGTCCTGCCCTTTCCCGGCACTCCGAAGAGCGAACCTGAGAATGGCGAATACTGTTCGAGCGTCACGTTGCCCTGAGCGTCGGTCTTCTGATAGGTTTCGTAATATCCGTATCGGCTTGAACTGAAGTCTGGAGCGTAGTTGTATGACACCTGTGGCGTGATGACGTGGCGTATGGCCTGTATCTTGTCGCCGAAGATTTTCTTGTTCGGCACCCAGAATCCATAGAGCTTCGTTGATGCGCTCACGCTCATCGACCAGTTGTATACGTTGTAGAATCCGTAGGTGGTATCCCTCACGGCGGTCTGGCTCTGCTCGTCCCAGCTCTGCATCACCTTGTTGGTATACATGCGGTCGGTGAAGTTTATCGACGGGTTGATGTTGATATAGTTGAAGAGCGTGAAGTTGGCATTGATTGGAATGCTGTGCTGCATGCCGTTGCGCCAGTCTTTCACGAGATTCGACTTCATTATCATGTCCTCCTTCGTGTCGATGGAGTTTCTGAGACTACCGGTATAGCTCATCGAGATCTTCTCATACCAGCGCTCCTTGCCCACCATGCGCTTGCGCTTGAACGGATAGAAGCGGCTCACCGAGATGTTGAGGTCTGGCAGCGTGATTGCCACGGTGGAGTCTCTCATGTTCTGGCTGAGGTTAGTGGTTCCGCTTATCGTCATGCCCAGACTTGAGAATGTGGTGCTCCAGCTCACGGATGATGTTCTCGTGCTCTGGGTCATCGACTGCGGGTTATACATGCTGTTCAGGTTGTTGCGCTCATAGCTCGACGTGGCGAAGTTGACACTCGCCGAGAGTGTGCTGAAGGGGTTTGCCTTGGGGTCCTGACGGTGGTTCCACTGTATCTTGAAACTCTCCTGCTCTGTGAAGTCGGGCATGCCCTTGTCACCGTTCTTGGTGTCCTGATAGCTGAAGTAGAAGCTGCCGCTGTATTTGTATCTCTTGCGGTAGTTGCTTGCCGCCGACACTCCCCATGAGCCCTTGGTATATATCTCGCCGAGGAGCTTCAGATCCCATTTGTCGCTCATGGCGAAATAGTATCCTCCGTCTTTCAGATAGAATCCGCGGGCGCTCTCATCACCATACGACGGCATTATGAATCCGCTGGAATAGCTCTTGGTGAAGGGAAAGAAACCATAGGGGATGGCAAGAGGCAGCGGCACATCTGCCACCACGAGGTATGCCGGACCGAACACCACGTCCTTGCCGGGGCGCACCTTGGCTCTCGACAGGGCGATATAGAAGTCGGGATGCTCGGCGTCGCAGGTGGTATAGCGGCCGTGCTCCAGAAAGAGCTCGCCTTTCTCGTTGCGCTTGGAGCGCTGACTGGTGAGGAATCCGTCTTCCTGGGCGGTGTATACATTATTGATGAAGCCTTTCTTCGTCTTGAAGTTGAAGGCTATAGTGTCGCTGTCATACTGTGTGTCGCCCATCTTGAACACTGGTCGTCCCTGCAGATCTCCGATAGTGTCTTTCACTCCTGTGGCTCGCACGAGACTGCTGTCCATGTTCATCGTGATGTCGGCACTCGAGAGGTCCATGTTCTGATACACCACGTTGGAGCTGCCATAGAGGAAGGCGAGTTTGTCGGATGCTCTGTAGACCATGGAGTCTTGGGCAGAGAATTTCACTGGCGCATCGACGCCTGTAGACTTTGCCCTGTTCATGCTGTCGAGACGGATGGAGTCGTCCACCATCTTGTTGTGTTTGTAGATTGCGAGCTGCATGGAGTCCATGAGCGTAGTGTCCGGCTCGCCGGATGCGGAGTCAGACAATAGTGTGTCGGGTCCCAGCGTGTCGGCAAGGACTGTAGAGTCTTTTGTTTCAGCATGCTTTTTGTCTTTTCTCATCAGTGGCGTCTCGGCGCCTGCCAATATAAAGAGAAAGGCGAAAAGCAATAAGAATATAGTGGATTTCTTTCTCACCTTATCGTATTATGCGATGTCGTCTTAGTTAATAAACCGGTTGTCGTAATTCCCACAGGAATGAATACAGAATGCAAAATTACTCTTTTTACGCATAATATCGCTTATCCGCCTGACCTTTTATGCTTTATTTAACGTTTGGTGACGGTAAAATAATAACTTGGACGATTTTTTTGAGCCGTATACACAAAGAATTGCGGATGCGCCTACATAGTATCATTATCCGCCGCCGCCAAGCTCCTAAAATGCTATAGACTAAAGACTTAACCCGATGATACTTTTCTGGATATTTTACAGAAAAGTATCATAAAAGTATCATAGAAGTATCATGCCTTCCGGCATCCCATATTTCCCCCCACGCCAGGGGGAAGACATCCCCACATTAGGGGGTTCCGTTCCCCACGGCGTGGGGGAAATCTGAGGTCATTATTTCATCCATCACAAGTCTATGTTTTATCCATTACAAGTCTATGCTTCATCCATTGCAAGTCTATGTTTCATCCATGATTACTGCGTTGCATATATAAGACAAACTAAATCCACATTCTGTTGTAAAAGCAAATCCAAGCAAGCCTACAGACCGATTTAGGTTAAACTGAAATATGGTTATTGCGACATGCACTTATTTGGGCAGCCGCCTGGCATCAATTCTGCCCATCAGGGGCAAGCAGCTTACTCACCAAGGGCAAGCACCTTGCCCATGTTGGGCACGCTGCTTGCCCAAAACAATTGAATTTACTTCCACACGCTTCCATTTGTATACTTGTCAGCAATACCAACAAGGCAATTGGCATAAGCAAAAGGTTACATAACCGAAGTTTCTTTATCTTTTCCATTTTACCACAATGCAATCTTTCCTGCAACACCCAAATCAAGGGTTGCCGTTGCGATACCCAAAGCTTGGAATACACGACTCATGGTTGGCAATGTGATAACACTTGTACCTTTCTCCAACTTTGAAATTTGAGCACGCTGCACACCGATACGTTCACCAAGCTGTTCTTGCGTGAGGTTTTGTGCCAATCGAGCCTTGCGTATGGCTTCGCCAACAATATAGGCGTTTACATCCTCTTTGAGCTTGGCTTCCATGGCTTCGCGCTCTGGTGTACCTCTTTTACCCCAAAGTTTATCTTTCATATTGTCTGCTGGTATCAATTTCATCTGTGCCATAATGCTATTTCTTTTTATTATTAAAGTACTCTTTTCTTATCTCTTCTGCTTTGGCAATTTTCTTTAGTGGTGTCTTCTGAGTTTTCTTGACTATGCCATGTGTGGCAATAACCAAAGTCTCTTCCTCAGTATCCCAAAAGGAGAAAAGCCTGTAGCAGATACCATTGTAGAGAGTGCGAAACTCCCATATCTCGGTATTCTCCAGTTTCTTGAAGATGTCAACTTTCATCACTCCTTCCTCAACCTTGAAGATGTTGTAGTATATCTTCTGCTGAGCTTTGAATGGTTGCGCATCCAAAAAGGCTTGTGCTTCTTCTGTCAACACCACTTTTAGCTTGTTGATGCCCATTTTGTTTTGAATTATAGTACAAAGATAACGCTTTGTTTCCAAACTACGATACAGAAATTCGGTTTTTCATCAAATCAGACCTCATCTTTAACACTCTCACGATTTGATAGTATCAGAAACGCAACTTATTCACTCTTTTATTTCCCTAAATTTGGAAATTCAAAAATAGGGGAGAAAATATGGATGTGAAAATTTCTCCTTACGTGCTTCCACTCGTCTCCATACGTCTGTCATTTCTGGCTCCTGCAAAATGGCATTCCAACGAACCTTCTCTTTTCATCAGCAAACCATCCAGACAATAGGCTGACAATTGCCTGGCAGGCAACTATCTGATTGACAGAATATTACGACAAAAAAAACAGACAATCTGACAGTTTTTCAGAAATTCTCGTTTTTACTAAGAATCAGCGATATGGGCAACTTTTGCTCATATCGACCAACTTAAATTAATTCCGCCAACGGGTAAGACAAACTAAATCCACTCTTCTAAAATACCAAAATCCAAGCAAGCCCTAATGGCCGATTTAGGTTAAAACTGAAATATGGTTATTGTGACATGAACTTATTAAGCAGCCGTCTGGCATCAATTCTGCCCTTAATGCCGACAGGGATAATGCCACTACTTCCAAGTCAGAGAACATTAGTGTCCAATTTTTATTGGACACTAATGCCTTGTTTCCTATTTTAAAGTCTTTAATTTGGGCTTTTATCATCAAAACCTGTCGTAATCTCAATGAAAAAAGTGAGATTACGACAGATTTCTTGCTTAAAAGTTGTCGTAATCTCGTGTTTTCTGTAACTTTGCGACATGTTCCATTAATATGAAATAGATATGAAGGAGAATATTATAGGCAGAGAACTTGAGATAGAAAAGCTTGAAAACTATATTTCAAGTCGTAAATCTGAATTTATTGCTATCTATGGTAGACGACGTGTAGGCAAGACTTTTCTTGTGAAAGAACTGTTTGAAAATCAGTTTGCATTCCGTGTAACTGGCAAAGACAATGTAACTACCAAGGAACAGCTTGCAAGTTTCAGCTTCGCACTTAACGACCAGTTAGGCATAGATACAGATGCTACCAATTGGTCGGAAGCCTTTCGACTTCTTCAGAAAGCATTGGAAAAGATGCCTAACGGAACTAAAATCATCTTCTTCGATGAACTCCCTTGGTTCGACACTTATGCATCCAACTTTATCAGCGCCTTAGAACATTTTTGGAACGATTGGGCTTCCTACCGTAGCGATATCAAACTGATAGCTTGCGGAAGTGCTACCACCTGGATGCTTAATCATGTTATCAATTCACGAGGAGGACTACACAATCGCATTACTCACAATATTCTGCTCTCGCCATTCAAACTGCATGAGGTTGAAGAGTATTTTAAATCGCAAGGTTTCTATTATGAGCGACCTGAAATCATAGAGTGTTATATGGCGATGGGCGGTGTGGCTTATTACCTGTCTCTTTTCGAGAACAACAAAAGCGTAGCGCAAAATATTCAGCAACTTTGTTTCACACGTGGCGGAGAACTCTCCGAAGAGTTTGACCGTCTGTTCAATTCGCTTTTTAAGAAAGCCGACAATCATCTTGCCATAGTTACTGCCCTAAAGAATAAGGGAAAGGGTATGACTCGACTTGACTTGTTAGATGCTACAGGATTGGCTAACAATGGAAGGTTTAGTCTGATACTTAAGGAGTTAGAGCAATGTGATTTCATCCGAAGCTACACCCCATTCGGCAAGTCGAAGAAAGATATGATGTATCAGCTGACAGACCCATTCTGCCTGTTTTATTTCAAATTCATGCACAACAAGGGTTCATTCCTCGATAACTATTGGGTCAAGATGCAGACCACTGCTGAGTATGAGTCATGGTGTGGTCATGCCTTTGAAATCGTATGTCTTCACCACATCAACGAAATAGTCAAGGCTTTGGGCATAGACGGTAGCATCAACACTCCTTGTTCATGGTCTTATCGTCCTACTGCAAAAGTCATGGCAGATGAGGAGACTGACGAAGATTTGAAACATGGAACGCAAATAGACTTACTGATAGACCGTTCTGATAGATCGATTTCTGTCTGCGAAATGAAGTATTGTAATGGGGAATATGAAATCAGCAAGGCATACGATACCCACCTGGCACACCGTTTAAATGTGTTTAAGAAGGTGACGAAGACAACAAAAACTCTCATTCCAACCTTCATTACGCCATATGGGCTATATAATAATATGTATGCAAGAAAGATAAATAGGCAAGTAATAGGAAACGACTTATTCTTAGTGTCCCATTCTTGAGGTTTCTACCTCTTTTACTTCCTTTTTCTTTGTAGCCACCAAACTTATAGATGATGGCGAAAGTTACAATACTCTTCTGCAATATTTGTAATAAGAGAACTAATACGTAAACTTCATTAACGATAAGCCCATTGGCAGAATTAAGTATGCACTAAATTAATTCCGCCAACAGGTAAAATATACATACCAGATGCGGTTATTTCAGATAAAAGTCCTATATTTGCCATCGAAAGATGGGATTTTACTCAGTCCGTTGAGTAAAATTACTCAGTCGACTGAGTAAAATTATTCATTATGCTGAGTAAAACAACTTGAAAGCCCCCATTAAATATAGCAAGACTATACATATCACATCATCATCTATAAACAACAGACCATGTACAAAAGAAAGATATATGATACCATCATCAAGAGATTAGGTGAACAAAGAATGTTCATCCAAGTAATCATGGGACCACGACAGATTGGAAAATCTACCGTTATCAAGCAAGTATTGGATGATTTAAGTAAACCGTTTCTTTTCTATTCTGCCGACACCATTCCTTCAACATCTTCCACTTGGATTAGCGATTGCTGGAATAATGCGCGTCTTCAAATGCGCACACAAGGACTTGAAGAAATGATCTTGGTTATTGACGAGATACAAAAACTTAAAAACTGGAGTGAATATGTAAAGAAAGAATGGGACGCTGATAGTATAAATCACATCAACATCAAAGTGGCATTATTAGGCTCGTCAAGGGTGTTATTAGAAAAAGGATTGGCAGAATCTCTCATGGGACGATATGAGGAAATCAGAATGAGCCATTGGAGCTATCCAGAAATGAAAGAAGCCTTTGGAATGACTATTGAACAATACATCTATTTTGGAGGCTACCCGGGAGCTGCCATGCTTATTGGTGACGAAGAACGTTGGAAGAACTATGTTAGCGGAGCCATCATTGATGCTACTATAAACAAGGACATCTTGATGGATTCTCCAATAGGGAAGCCTGCTCTGCTTCGTCAAACTTTCGAATTGAGCGTAGCTTATTCGGGTAAGATACTTTCTCTAACAAAAATGCTGGGAATATTGCAAGATGCTGGCAACACAGTTACATTGGCAGGCTATCTAAATCTTTTGAGCGATAGCGGACTTGTCACGGGACTACAGAAATTCTCTATAGATGTAGCCCGCAAACGTGCCAGCATTCCTAAATACCAAGTGTACAACAATGCCTTATTGAGTTCTCAATTAGGTTTAACATTTCAAGAAGCCGTTTCTGATAGTAAGCAATGGGGACAATTCTTTGAATCAGCCATAGGAGCCTACATATTAAGCGAAGCTTTTATCCATCGTTTTGAAGTGTTCTACTGGCGAGAAGGCAACGACGAGGTTGACTTCATCCTCAAGAAGAATCGGAAGATTATTGCTATAGAAGTAAAAAGTAATGGAGAGGCTTATACCAAGGGCTTAGAGCGTTTCCGCAATCTATTCCATCCGTCGGCAACATTTATCGTAGGCGAGAAAGGTATCTTACCAGAAGTTTTCTTGAACATGGATCTAAGAAAACTATTCGAATAACTTAATGACAAATAATTATGGCAACAAATAAAATACGTGAAGAGGAAGTAAAGAATAAAATTCGCCAAGAATTCTTTCAAGACTATGATGCGACACCTATCTTGGGCGACATAGACTTTGCTGTAACAACAAAAAATCCCATTAAGTGCTATCACAATAATATACACTTAATGGAATCTGAAAAATATAACAAAGTTTGTTTAGCCATCAATTTCACCACTCGATGGAATTGTGCCACCACTAGTAGAACCTCCTGTCGTACCTCCGGTTGAGCCTCCTGTAGAACCCCCATTTGTTATTCCGCCGTATTATGGACTATGGATTTGACATATTGTCTGATGTTTTGGTCATTATAATGACATAATTAGACTAAAATTTCAGTTTTTACGAAACCGATAACAAATAATGTCTTTATTCTTATTGATTTTTAGTAACTTTGCTGCGCATTCGCAATCAAAGCGTTTGCAAACATAATTGTGAAGTCTTGAAATATGATAATCTTTGGATTTAAATATTCAACGGGGTTGTTGGAGACCCTTATGCTGAGGGATTATTCCACTCGGTAAGTACCTTAAATAGTTATATGAAAGACTATTTCAATTGGATAGGATGTAAATCATCTATAAAAGAAAGGTACATTCAACTGGAGGAAACCTCAAGAAGTGTTGTTATCAGATGTAAATCATCTATAAAAGAAAGGTACATTCAACGAGAGCAGATAGATGATGTTGGGCAGTCGGGATGTAAATCATCTATAAAAGAAAGGTACATTCAACTGTGGAATTATAAAAGAAGTCAAGTTGCCGGATGTAAATCATCTATAAAAGAAAGGTACATTCAACTGTTGTTGTGTTGTTGTTATCATGTTTTTTTGATGTAAATCATCTAAAAACAAAAGCTACATTCAACTATAGTTGTTAAAATGGAAAGGACTTTTTGGCTATAAAGCAGAACTTTATCATTCGTCAATTGATTCTAAATAAACATGTCTAAAATTACAAGAAAAATAGAGATTATTCCTGATATAGAAGGATTAACTCATGACGAGTCAAATAAAAAATGCTATGGTGCATTTTATAGCTTTGACAAGAATTTATACAAGGTGGCAAATCTCCTTGTAAGCCAATTGTATGGATTAGACAATCTGTTATCATTGATGAGACTACAGAATGATGAATACGTTAAATGTCAATCCAAGTTGTCCCTTAAATCTACAACAGATGCAGAGAAGGAAAACTTAAAGAAGCGCATGGAAAATATAGATGCAGAACTTGTATCTATCAAGAATGGAATGGCTCCAAAGCATCCACAGACATTCGCCTACCGTGCTGTGACGAATTGCGTCTATGCTAAAAATATACCATCAGACATTTTAAATACTCTTAAACAAGATGTCTATAAACACTTTAACGATACAAAGAAAGAGCAATTTCGGGGAGAAAGGAGTTTGACAACATACAAAAGGGGAATGCCAGTTCCTTTTAGTATCGAAAAGAAACATGCTATTGTTTGTGATGGTGATAATTATTATCTACCATGGTTTGAAGATACACGTTTTAGACT
This sequence comes from Prevotella pectinovora, assembly GCF_041323955.1. NCBI lineage: Bacteria > Pseudomonadati > Bacteroidota > Bacteroidia > Bacteroidales > Prevotellaceae > Prevotella > Prevotella pectinovora. The sequence continues at coordinate 383,695 of NZ_JBGLIV010000001.1, read as the reverse complement.
CAACTTTGGCCGTGACAAAAGTAACAATCGTGCCATTATAGACAATTGCATCAAGACAAAGAGATACAAATTATGTGTTGCTGCAAAGATGCAGCTTAAGGATAAAAAACTTTTTCTACTTGTCACAGTTGATATTCCTGCAACAGAGACAACCCCTGTCAAAGGAAAAGTTATGGGCGTAGACCTCGGTGTTGTAAATCCTGCTTACGTAGCTGTGAATGATGGACCTGAAAGAAGTCGTATTGGCAATGGTGAAGCCTTTCAGAAGCAACGTGATGTCTTTCGTAGAAGATTTCGTGAATTACAACGTTCACAACTTACACAAGGTGGTCATGGAAGAAAGCACAAGACAAAAGCAACCGAAACACTTAGAGGCAAAGAAAGAAATTGGGTGCAGACTGAAAATCATCGTATAAGCAGGGAAATTGTAAATTTGGCATCTCGGTGGAAAGTTGAGTGCATACAAATGGAAAGCCTAAAAGGATTTGGAAAAGATCAAGAAGGAGAAGTTGAGGACAATCACAAACGCCTTCTTGGGCGATGGTCTTATTTCGAGCTACAAAAAGATATAGAATATAAGGCTGCAATGGTTGGTATTCAAGTGAAATACATAAATCCTGCATATACCAGCCAGACTTGTCATGTCTGTGGACAACGTGGAAATAGAATAGAACGTGACACTTTTATTTGTACCAACCCTGAATGTACTTGTTATAATCAAGCACAGGATGCAGATATGAATGCAGCTATAAATATTGCAAAGTCTAAAGATGTAGTAAAATAATCCTATACGATAAATAATTTGTCAAACTATAAGAAAATATGAAGAAAGTAGTTTTATTAATGACATTGTTATTGCTGTTTTGTTGCAACATTTCAGCACAAACGCATTTAACTTTCATGGGCATTCCTATCACAGGAACGAGGGAAGCAATGATGGCAAAGTTAAAGGCTAAAGGATTTACAGAGAAGACACAAGAAAATGAAGTCGGTGTCGAATTGAAAGGAAAATATCTTGGAAAAGATGTATGGCTGCGTATTTATAATAGCAATAAGTCTAAGACAGTATATCTTATAGATATATTTTTCAAAAAAGGTCAATTCATGGATTTGTATGAACAATATCTTGATTGTCGTGAAAAGTTTAATTGCATATATGGCAAACCTACAGAAATCCTCGATGAACCTTTTGAAGAAACTTTAAAATATGGGAAACTTCCTATGTGTGCAACATATTATAAAAGCTCCAAAGGCTTGGTTTCATTGGAGATTTCAGACGACAAGCATTGTGTAGAAATATCTTTTCAGGATAAGCATAATGCAGAGGTTATGAGAAAAGAAAAGCCTCAAAAGAATGTGAAAAAGTAATCTAATTACCTTAGTTCGGGATAAGAAAGTCTTTATAAAAGTTGGTAATCTCAATAATTTTTAGTACCTTTATGGTTGTAAATCAATTAGTTATAAAGTAAAAGGATACTATAGTTATGGAGATTACCAAGGACAAAATTACTGAAATTTTCTGTATTATCGATGATTTTTGCCAAGAATATGATAAAGAGATTGCCCGCATGTCCATTTGTGAGCCTGACGGGCGTAAGCACCGCAATCGGAAATGTACTATGAGCCGGTCGGAAATCATGACAATACTCATCTGCTTTCATTTCAATACTTTCCGCAACTTCAAGCATTATTACCTCTTTTATGTCAAGGTGCACCTGCACGACTTGTTCCCAAAGCGAATGTTGACGATAGAAATACAGATGTTTTTAACTGATTGAGTGATAATGTGTTCGGAAAATTATTCGCAGACAAAGGATATATTTCGCATGGCTTGTTTGAGAGATTGTTTAACGACGGTATAGAAATTGTCATTGGCTTGAAATGCAATATGAAAAACAAGCTCATGCCATTGTATGACAAGATTCTGTTGCGCAAAAGATCTGTCATAGAAACCATCAATGACGAACTTAAGAATGTTGCACAACTTGTACATTCAAGACATCGTAGCGTGTTCAATTTCGTAATGAATGTCCTTTCTGTTTTGGCTGCGTATAGCTTCTTTGAAAAGAAGCCATCCATCAACATTGACTATTGCATAGAGAATGTTGACGGACAGCTTGTTGTTATAAAGTAAACTTCATTTAGACTTTACAATTCTGCATTTTGCCATCCATATTGTTTGGAGGGCAAATGTAATATGCACCTATCGGAAATCTGGCATAGCAAGAAAAACGACTGTCGCTTATCCCGATCTCAGACATCCAAGAGTTCAAAGTGGCAACGTGGAAGAAGAATCGTTTCGTATCTGACAGACATATTTGACACAATACAATAGGTAAACCCAGACCAAGAATGGCAAAAACTCATAGATTGTGATAAAAAAGTGTGAAAATATAGTAAAAAATCAGAGTTTATTAATTCTGTTTTATAGAAAATACCTTACTTTGTAAGCCAAACTTTATAAAATCATACAACTCTTATTAAATATAATTTATATGAGTATCAGTAAAGATGTCATCAAACAGTGCCTGATCAGTAAGCAGCGCGAAGTGGATGAGGCGGTGATTGTGAACCGTCCCACTGACTTTGAAGAGAATGGCAATTATGTGATAGTTGGCGTGAGACATGCGGGTAAGTCGTACCTGTTGTATCAGCGTGTGCGTCAGTTGCAGGCAGCAGGAAAGGGATGGGACGAGATTCTGTTTGTGGACTTTGAGGATGAGCGTCTGGCGGAATTCCAGACGGAGGACTTCAACAGTCTGCTGGAAGCCCACCTGGAACTGTATGGTAAGAAGCCGGTGGTGTTTCTGGACGAGGTGCAGAACATTCCTCACTGGGATAAGTTCGTGCGGAGATTGGCTGATGCGAAATACAGGGTGTATGTGACGGGCAGCAATGCGAAGATGCTGAGCAAAGAGGTGGCAACTACGCTGGGCGGACGGTTCTTTATCTATGATGCATACCCATATTCATTCAAAGAGTATCTGGCAGCACAGCAGGTAGAACTGAAGGAGCATTGGGAGTATGACACTATCCAAAGAAGTGAGGTGAAGCGGCATTTGAATGAATACCTCTATTACGGCGGTCTGCCAGAAATCCTGTCGTTTAAGAACAAAAGGGCAATGCTTTCAAGTCTTTACCAGAAAATCTACCTTGGTGACATCTGTGCGCGAAACAACATTAAGAACGACAGGGTGCTGAACATCTTGATTAAGAAGATGGCAGAGAGCGTGAAGCAACCTCTGTCGTATAACAGGCTGAAGAATGTGATTGTGGCAACGGGGTCGCCCATTAGTGTGCCTACTGCGATTGACTATGCGGGGTATGCCGCTGACAGTTGGCTTATATTGCCCATGGAGAATGAGGTTGGAAAGCTGACGGAGAAAGAGACTCAGAAGAAGTATTACTTTATCGATAACGGCTTGCTGAACCTGTTTCTGATGAACTCAGAGACATCATTACTGGAGAACATGGTAGCGGTGGAGTTGTGCAGACGATTTGGCAAGGAGAATGTGTTTTTCCTAAACGCTGAGAAGGAAATAGACTTCATAGTGTCTGAAGAGAAGTTGGCCATACAGGTGTCCTATAGCATCAAGGATGAGACCACTTACAACAGGGAGGTGCCACCATTGGCGAAATATGCCAAGGCGCACGAGGATTGGAAGTGCCTGCTGATTACGTATGATGAGGAGGGCACAGAGGAGGGAATACCTGTGGTACCGGTGTGGAAGTGGCTGATGTGGGTGTGAGGACATCTAAAGGATGCTGGAAGCATGGAATTACGGAGCTACGGATAGACGGAAGTACGGAACACACTTTGTGGGAGTTACGGAATTACTGATTAACAGATCTACAGACTTTTATGGAATAAAAAGATATGGCTTCTAAAACCAGATATACAGAAGAGTTCAAGAAAAAAGTCGTTGAAGAATATAAGAAAGGAGACCTGTCTCTTGAAGAAATAGCAACGAAATATGGGCTGCCACCAGCCCTATTGCAAGACTGGGTAAATAAGGATGATGTAAATAACATCTTCATTAGCTATGTAGAAAGGCCTGAAGAAAATATATCTATCTTTACCAAGGTTAAAACAGCATGTGTCATCGCTTTCCAAAATCTCAAAGCGTATGGCTGGTTGTTGGCAGGATGCTTACCCTTACTTATATGCCTTACAACCTTCATAAAACGTAATAAGATGGTAGTGGAATCAGAGATGAATGAGAACCTGAATTCTACTGAAGTCAAGATGGATTCACTGATAACGATCAATAACGAATTGAAAGGGGAGATAGGAAAATTGGGCGTGACTTTGGAAAAAATTGACAATGAACTTAAGATGAACATAACCCCCAATATAACAATCAATAACGACAATCGAAGATTCAGCCATAGAGCAAGGAATACAACGAATAAGAACCAAAAGGTTGTAAAGACAGAGGAGAAAAAAAAGATAATAAATAATGAATCAAAGGCAACGATGCCAATAGACACGTGTTGTTGTCGTTGCCCCAAAGATACAATCAAATGAAATTCGATTTCCTATATCATACATATACGCTGACCATTACTGTATTTGCTGCAGTGTTTGGTATGGCATATCCGCTCATATTGCAAGCCATTGAGAGGATTGACCAGAAATACACTTCGTCTGTCCTATCTACTGATTTACGAAAACGTTGGCAGTTTAAGGCATTTAATTTTCTTATCATTGTCTGCATTGCTTGTGTTGGTATATTAGCTTACGTACTAGAATGCGTTGATAACGAATGGTGGAAATATGGAGTTGTGTCTGCTGCCGTTTTCCTTATACTCTTATTAATGATAGACGTGGTTCTTCTTGTACAGCAAATCATTGACTATTATTCACCTAAGAATTTGCTCCGGTTGCTAAAGAAAAATGCGAAGAAGAGGGATGCTGATGCTCTGCTTGATTTGGCAAAGTTTGCAGCTAAGACGGATGATTTCATGTTGCATGTGAATAGTCTTTCAGAAATAGCATCTCTGTTTTATGAAGAGCAACAAAAAGCCCCCAAAGATAAGCCAGTGGAATACTCATCAGAATTATATGATATCTTGTCGAAAGTTGCAAAACGTGTTGGAGATCCGACTTTATTCGATGATAGATACAACTATATTGGTATATTGGCTACTGTTTATAACCATGGTTCGGAAGGAGGCTTGTCGTCAGACACATTGCAAAAGACATGGGAGATGGTGAACAGAGCAGCCAAGGCTGGTAATACAGGTTGGTTCAGAAATTACTGGACTTATGCAGACCAATACTATAGGTTTTACAAATTAAACGGAAGAACTCCATTGGGCGACAACAACCTCAAAAAGTTTTACCGATATCATGTGATGATGGGCGGTTTGCTTATCTACTTCAAACGATATGATTGGCTGACGCACATCATGCGTTTCAGTCAATCACAGCCGGAAAAGTTTGAACTAATCCCCGGTACATTAGGAAGGATTTTTGAAATGGTATGGCTCGTTGATGAATTAAACGAAAAGCCTTTCGGATTATACAAGAATTATCAGTATTTGGGATTAGAAGAAGGAGCTAAGATAGATGATGTTATTGCGGGCTATACATATCAGTATCTGGCACTCCTTATTATCAGGCTATGGACTTATAACGATTATAATATCAATTATTCCGATCCTTTTATTTTGCCAGCAGCGGATGAAGAGTTTGTTGAAAATAACGAAAGAATGATTAACAGAGTAGAGTGGATGAAGAAAAACGTTGAGCGCTGGTATAATAATGGACTGGTAACTGAATTCGGATTTAGTAATGTACCTGATGTTAATGTAGTCAAGAGTAAACTCGATGAGTATATAGTTATTCTAAAGCAGAAAATAATTGAGATAGATTCGCGTGATGAGGTTGATGAACATAAAGCGAAGGTGATAAGGGACGAAATGATTGTGCATAATGCTAACAGGTATTGCCCAATACCGATGAAGGTGGACGATGAGGTACTGGATGAGACACAGTTTAATACCACATCTACGCCCATCAGAGTAACAAACAGAATTGAAAAGCCATTTATCACAAAAGGTTCTAAGAAGGAACTCGGTAACTTTGGGGGCAGTTTGGTACATGAGCTGAATTTCAGGATGCTCAATGAATACCTTCGAGCTGATTTTTCGATGATGCCGTATTCTATTAGCTACAGTATAAACCAGAAAGACCTGCTAGAGGCGATTGATAGGCTAGAATTGCCGGAGGACTATGTTATTGTTGAGATAGGAAACGCGCTGGAACTATATGAATTCAGGGACAAGATAACAGTTGATGGTGATAATCGTATGTATAATGGGCATAAGATTCTGAGCCTTGGGATGGCAGGTTTTACCAATAGCATATGGATATTGAGAGGATCTGAAGTTCCTTTTATTGAGATTGTTGAGACTGCGTTTATAGGAGGTAGCTATACAGAGATTGATGCGAATAACCATCTATATAGTAATATTGATAATATTAAACCGCCTTATGATGTTCAACTTGTGCAAACAATAAAAGTATATGCTCCAAAGGATTATGGAAATACATGTCTGCTGAAAGTGATGTGTGATTATAGTGGAAATAAATATGAGTTGGATAAAGTAACGAATATCATTGAGGAAGAGGAAGTTGCTAAATGAAAGAAGTAATGTTTAACGGACGTAATATAATACCGAATTCTCAAGAGGAGCTTACCAAGGTCGTTTGTTTCTTGAATGAAAAAGCAGATGTTGGTGAATTTGAGTTCAGCGAGTCACCATCATATTGGGCCAAGCATGAGGGGATCATCAAACCATTAGGTTTGAGGCATGATGGTGCTGGCTATTATTTTGCCGTGTCTTTGGCTTTTATCGCGGTAAAGAAAGATGGAAATATTGTCTTTACTGAAAAAGATCATGTTTGGAGATGGGCGTGGTCGTTCCATCTTATTGCCGGCATAGCAGGATGGGATCCTGATTTTATGGTACGGGTGATACAATCCTTTGAAGGAAAGGAAGATGGCATTGACGGGCTAATGAGCTGGGCCACACAAATATATGGTAACACATATTACGATGAAGCCGTTACTTTAATGTCTTTATTACCGCAATATCGAGTGAGCATTATGGCAGGTCTGATGGAGAACAATTTCGAACGCTATTATGCTGAATATCCGCCCGAGGATAATAAAGAGCTTTTCGCGCTGGCCTTTGTAAAAGCGAATTCATTGAAGCAGCATGAGGTGAACAAGGCATTCGATACAGCGATAAATCTTCCTTCGTTCACTTCGACCTCAGCAATGGCATTCTTCCTCTTTATACACGGTAAGTTAAATGAAAAAAGAAAGGGTAAATGTGAAGAGGTTATCATTGATTTAATAAATGGCGATACAACACCCTATGTGACTCCTTTGTGCAATTGGATGTTCCTGGAGCAGAAGGTAACTACATTTGAAGAGGAGTGCGTTTTGTCGTTGATAAAAGCTCTAAGGGGAGAGAAGAAAGAGGCATCACTTGATGCAATAGATAGTTCTATTGGGATTCATGCGAAAGACCCTGAGTTGCTAACTAAAATCTTTGTCTGTATAGCTGAGAACCTCCAACCTACCGATATATTAAGAATGGAAGGATGTCTTAGAAGTTTGCATGAACACAATGACTATTTTCAGAATATGGTATTGTCATTTGTGATGCACCCAAAGGGCATGTACCGTATTGTGGGACGAAGACTTTGGGACGATTTTCATTTGGAGTCCTCGAGTTTTGATGCGCAAAAAGATTTGCCTGAAGAATATCAATGTCTGTTTGTTATTAGTATGCTTCAGGACTATGGGAATCCAGAGACTCGTTTGCCCAAATTACTTCCACTCATTGATAGTAAATATGAGCGTGTGAGAAATATACTTATGGGGCAATTGGGGCCATATTTGGATGACTATATGGGGCATGTTATTAATGCCTTAAATAAGCTGAAACAGGAGAGTAAGTATGTAGATGTCATTAAGCAATACTATGAACGAAGAGCGAATGCACTGGAAAAGAGACGAAGCATGAAAGAATTGTCACCCAGATATAGCCACATGTCTGAGTTTCAAGAAACGATGCGATTGCAGAAGGTGCACATGAAGGAACAGATGAGAGAAGCGGAAAAGGGACACAAAAACATTTTGAAAGATATTGCAAAGAATGTTGTTCTTGCCAGAGGCGGTGGTTGGCGTGATGAGAATGGAGTGGTACATCATTTGGCGCACATTAAGTTCTCAATGCCTTCTAGACAACTGGTGCAATCCATGACACCGATGGAACAGGAGGACTGGATAAATAAAGTTATTGAAGATTGGGATGTTAAAACAAGAAATAATTAAGCAATATATAGCCACCCTAAAAGAGGACAATGAGTTAGACTATATTTTCCCACTGCTCTTGAAGCAGATGGGCTATAGGATTTTGTTAACTCCAAAACAGTCTAAAGGCCAACCCCAATATGGTAGAGATGTGGTAGCAGCTAAGAATGTTGACGGGGTGGACACTCTTTTCCTTTTTGAACTTAAGGGGTTCAGTGCTAAAGATATTACCGATAGGACTCTATCTGCAAGAGATGGCATAATAGAGTCATTAAATGCATCTAAGAATACTAAGTACCGAGACGCTTCTATCTTAGGGTTATCAAAATGTCCGAGGAAATATGTCTTTGTACATAATGGTTATGCAGAAGCGAATGCACTCCTCACCCTTAATGATTATGTGGAAGAGAATTTTCCAGAAGGGAGTTTTGACAGATGGGATTTGGACAAATTGACAACACTCTTCTCAGAGTATTTGTTTGATGAAACCCTCCTGACGGACGAGGAGAGTTACAGGTTATTTAAGAAGGTTCTTGTTTTGTTGGATGGTGAAGGAAATAATTTCAAAGATATTGTTTCATTGATAGACTTGCAGATCCAGAAAATAGATGGTAAGAAGACAGAGGGGAGGAGAGCTGTAATCAATCTGTTTGCTACACTGCGTTTAATAGCCTCTATGATTTATTTTTATTCAAAAGACTGTAATAACCTTCTACCTGCAAAATTCTGTATAGATACTATCTTGGTGAAAACATGGGCATGGATTCTTAAAGGAAAGAAAGAGAAAAAAGCTGCAATTATCAAGCATTTTTATAGTTTAGTATTACTACAAGTGCAGATTTATGAAGAGTATGTAAATAAGATTTTGTCTGTAGCAAGACTCAACAAGAGTATGTATGGATTTGAGTCTTCTGACACAGAATATATATTCTATCCGCTCAGATGCTTTGATTTTTTGAAGGATTTAACCTATTTCTTTTTCTTGACAGAGTCAATAGGTCGTCCAACACAGAAAGAAATAAGGAAGAGACTTGATACGTTGAGATTAGTCATAGAAAAGAACACCGCTTGTACAATGCCATTATTGGATACGCATTCTATCCCTATTCAAATGGTATTCTTATATATTTATGGCCGATCTAAAGGTAATAAGGAAGATGTGCATTTTCTCGGAAAATATCTGATGGATGTAGTTATAAACATGACTAAAAGATATCAAGATAAAAAAATGTGGCCAGAAATGACGGGGAATCGATTGGCTTTAGCGAGGAGCCTTTACGCAAAGGATGACGACTATTGCTGCGAATCATCGCTTTTGCTTACTGTAATATTTGAACTAATTGCTTATTTGAATATACCGCAGCTTTATACACCGTTTAAAAAGACTGTTGAGGAGTCTGGCGTTAATTTGCAGATTGCATTCCCCGTTACGGATGAATTCGATATAGAACAGACACTTTTTGAGCATCGCCTCTATGATGAAATGGCTGTTCAGACTGATATAAAACTTCCCGATACTCTTGATGGATTTCATAAGAATTATTCAAAAAAATACAGTTCGATAGCATATAGATCTGATGTCGCAGGATTTGAGTTTATGCGCGTACTAGCTCATAAGTATTATGAAACAGACTTGTTCCCCGATTTTCTGGGAAGGGCGTATTGCGTTGATTAGAACGGTTTGAAGCTATGACACAAGGAAATTGAAGGAAAGGTGCGATGATGGAAGCAGTAACGATTATAGTTGGGGTCGGAGCAGTTCTGGACTTTGAGTACAAGGGCATATTTCCTTCTGTGAAGAATATTGCAGATGAAGTGATTAGACTGAGCATCTAGAAACGACATAGAACGAATATGAAACCGCCTATATCAAGGCTGCACTCATCCGTTCTCATCATCTTGATCCACACATTTCCTTTTCTGTATTTCTCCGTGCCATCTGCACTTTCTCTGGTAGAGAGTACAAATATGATCCCGCACAAAGGGTTGATACCGTCATCTATCATGATGAAAAGAAATTCATGAAATCCAAGAGTTCAAAGTGGCAGCGAGGTAGAAGGATCGTGTTGTATCTGACAAGTGTATTCATGGCTTACCGATGACAGTAGTCAGTTAATATTAAGTATTTATTAGTTATAAAAGACAACATGAAAAAAGACAAGAAATACTATGGAGATACCAAGCTAAATCACTTTTGTGCGTTCTGCGGTTGCCCAACAGAAACGGAAGACCACGTTCCATCCAAATGTTTCCTTGATAAGCCTCACCCTCAAGATTTGCCCGTTATCCCTTGTTGCTGTAAGTGTAATCATGATTTCTCTTTAGATGAGGAATACGTATCGTGTATGATTAACTGCATGAAGGCTGGCACAGCCTCTCCAACCCTTGTGGAAAGAGAAAAGACTCGCAAGTCCCTTCTGCATAATCCCAAATTACAAGAGAGAATTAGTTCTCAAATAAGAGATTTTGGAGGAGTGCTTTTATATGATATTGAGAAGGAACGATTTGAAAAGGTCTTTCGAAAGTTGGCATTCGGCCATTTGGCTTTTGAGAATGATACGCTTGCATGGGATAGTCCCTATAGTATAGACATTCATTTGTTGTCTGAGATGTCTGATTCTCAGAGGGACGATTTTTACCACCCTTATAGAGGTGAACTATTGCCAGAAGTGTGCAGTCATGGCTTTGAACACGTAATGTTGTGTTATGAAGACGATGGATCGTATTCCTATTTTAGCCCCTGGGTCACTATTCAAGAAGGCCGCTATAGATATTGCGTATCGCCCAATGGCAATATTGTTAAATTCGTTATTGCAGAGTTCCTTGCGGTAGAGGTTAACATAGAAATATGATTGTGAAATGCGCCAATAATATTGTATTTGTGCAAAAAAACTTAATTTACCACCTGACTTACCCTAAAAAAACTTGACACTTTTGGATGCCTAAAACAAAAGTGTATGAGAACAAAAGTAAAACGTGAAAGAGATCGTGTCCTAAATGAAGCGACAGGTCAGTATGAATGGGTATGGGTAGAATCCACTCGCTACATTCATGATGAAGAAGATCGAGTACTTGCTGCACTTGATTTCCTTAAAGGCGAGAATACGCCTGAGGAATTAGTTGAGAAACATCATATTTCCAACATTCAGGTGCTGTTTTCTTGGGTAGGTCGTTATCTTTCTGAAAATCGTTTAGTATCTTTGCAGGAGAACAACGATGACACTATGGCAAACAAAAGTAAAGACGAGCAGATCAGAGAATTGAAAGCAGAGCTCAAGAAAGCAAGAAAAGAGGCAGAACTAGAGAAACTACGTGCCCATGCCTACGACACAATGATTAACCTTGCAGAAGAAAGATTCAATATTCCAATAAGAAAAAAATCTGGCACCAAACAGTAAGTCTGCTCCGCGAAGAGTCTTCACCAGCATCGATGAATACCCTTTGCAGGCTGTTTGGTTATAGCAGACAGTCGTTCTACAACCGTGAAGATCCAGACAATGACTTTGTCGATAATGCCTTAGAAACCATGATAGTGGAGAAGGCCAGAGAATACCGTAAGGATAACCCTGGACTTGGTTGTGCCAAACTATACCTCATCGTCAAACGCTTGTTTGAATCCACTGATCGTATGCCTGGACGAGATGCGTTCATAGAATTGCTCCGTGCCAATGGATTGATGGTGCAGTTGAAAAGACGTCGTCACTACAAGACAACTGACTCCAGTCATCATTACCACAAGTATGACAACTTGATAAAGGATGTGGTTCCCATGCGACCTAACGAAATATGGGTCAGTGACATAACGTACATAGAAACAACTGAGGGTGTGTGTTACTTGTCGCTTATCACGGATGCCTATTCTCATAAGATTGTGGGATGGGCAGTAGGACCGACCTTGGAAACCATATACCCATTGGAGGCACTGCGTATGGCACTGGCAACAATTGACGATGAAACAGCATCCCGTCTCATCCATCATTCTGATAGAGGAAGCCAGTACTGTAGTGCTGCATACGTTAAGGAGCTAAAGGCACATAATATAATGATAAGCATGACCCAAAGCGGTGATCCTCTCGAAAATGCCATTGCAGAACGCGCCAATGGCATCATCAAAACAGAATGGCTCTACAAGATGAGCATACCGTCAATAGAGAATTGTAAGGAAGAACTGACTCGTATCATACGTTTCTATAATACAGAACGTCCGCATATGAGCATTGGATACAAGACTCCCGAAACGGTACATACAGAAGTTGGAGAACAAAAAAGGTGTTGGTGCAATCCATGGAACAGACCTGCTGCCACAGGCAGCTGATAGGTTTTTCTTAGCCATACAGCATCTCCTAAAATAATGGGCGCTGCCCCGAAAGACAACGCCCATACCACTATTTCAGTGTGATGCAGAAACCTATTGCTGGCGAGTTGCTCCTCAGCAGAGCTCGCTTCCTCTTCGGCTTCTGACAGCAAAATTACGAAATATTTTTATTTCTTGCACTAATCAAAGGAATAATCATTAACTTTGCAATTGGAATGCGAGAAGGTAGTAAAGCAAATCAGTTTACTGATGAAATCTTGTAAAACAAATCAGTTCAACTAACAGAACTTGTAAAGTAAAACAGAGAACTGAATAAAAGTAGTAAACCTAATTAGTTAATCGCATCCAATTCTGTCAACTAATTTTAGGAATAGTCAACCATTCAATACCGCATTTCTTGATTATTCTTTGGTGAAGACACTGAAGTTTATTATATTTGCACTCAGTTTTAATTAAATAAAGATGAGCGAAAGACCCCTTAATAGAATTAAAGTAGTTCTTGTCGAGAACCAGAAGACGAGTAAATGGCTGGCAGAACAGTTGGGTGTTTCTGTCGTAACAGTGAGTAAGTGGTGTACCAACATGCACCAGCCTGACTTGCAGACATTGGCTAGGATAGCCGAATTGGTAGGATGTGAGAAAAGGGAGCTTATTACCGAATAGATATGCCTCATAGTGAAATACAAAAGAGACGAGGCCGACTTCCAAAGATTGAAGTGGTTGACCTGTTCTGCGGAATAGGAGGACTGAGCTATGGCATGAAGTCAAAGGGGTTCAAGATTCTGACGGGCTTTGATTTAGATTGGACTTGCCAATATGCATATGAAACGAACAACGAGGCCAAGTTTGTTTACAAAGATATTAGGGAAGTTCAAAAAGAGGATATCGCACCATTATATTCAAAGAAGGCAATAAAAGTTTTAGCAGGTTGTGCTCCTTGTCAACCTTTTTCGTCATATGCTTTTAAAAACAAGAATAAAGACGAGAAGAAGTATAACCTCCTTTACGAATTTGGGCGTTTGGTAAAAGAGGTACGCCCAGATATTGTGACAATGGAGAATGTACCTGCAATTGCGTCATTTAAATTACAATCAGTTTTAGGAGATTTTGTCTTGGCATTGGAAGAAGAAGGCTACAATGTGCTCTTTCAAGTTGTATATTGCCCAGACTATGGTATACCACAAACTCGTAAACGTCTTGTATTGTTGGCTTCTCGACTTGGGATGATTGACTTGATTCCGCCTACCCACCACAAAGAGAATTACGTTACTGTTCGGGACACGATAGAACAACTTCCACCTTTGAAGGCTGGTGAGTGTTGCCCGACCGATGCTCTGCATAGAGCAAGAACTCTTTCACCGTTGAACATGCGAAGGATGTTGGCTACCCCTTACGGCGGTAGTTGGAAGGACTGGCCTGAGGATTTGATGTTGGAATGCCACAAAAAAGAAGGAGGCAAAAGTTTTGGTAGCGTTTATGGCCGCATGGTATGGGACGAGCCTGCTCCTACAATGACAACCGAATGCACTGGTATTGGTAACGGTCGCTTTGGCCATCCCGAACAGAATAGAGCTATATCTGCTCGTGAAGCGGCATTGATTCAAACATTTCCCGCATCTTACAAGTTCTTTCCCAATGAGCAAGAGGTTTCTCTGGCTAAAGCGTCTCGATACATTGGGAATGCAGTCCCGCCAAGATTAGGTGAAGTGATCGCAGAAAGTATCAAACGACATATAAGGAATCACTAGTTACTATTATGGATAAAAAGTATGAATTAAATATAGATGTAAGAATATTGGAGTTACTTGGTCCTAACTTGTACACCAACATTTATTATGTGCTGGCAGAATTAATCGCCAATGCCTATGATGCTGATGCACACAATGTCTATATCATTTCTAATGATGATATGATTATTGTGGAAGACGATGGAAAGGGAATGTCGTACTCAAAAGGGGAAATAACGAAATACTTAAAAGTGGCTGCAATATCCAGAACTAATGAGTCTGACTCTAAGACTGCACTTGATAGGTTAAAAATGGGCAGAAAAGGAGTTGGTAAATTGGCAGCCTTGTCTGTGTCCGAAGAAGTTTATGTTATGACTGTTTCATCAGGAGAGAAGTCTGGATTTGTGCTTTCTCGCCATCCGCAAAGTGAGAGTCTTCAGAGCATTCCTGATGAAAGTATTCATTTTGAGAAAATTACTGGAAATGGCACAGCAATTGTCATGCTAAAACCTCAATATCATTTACATAAAACTCCAACAGCAATTAAAAGAAATCTATTAAAAATATTTCCCGCAATAAGCGAAGATTTTAAGATTCACATAATAATGGGAGATAAAGAAGATGTAATTGATTCCGTGGATAAAGAAATTGGCAAGGAATTGTGTGCATGCATTTTACTTGGCGACAAATCATCTACTATTCAAAATACTTATAAAAACGAATATTCTGATGTCGAATTATTTGTCAAAAAACCAAGTAAAGAATTCCCTATCGTTCTAAAAAACAATGATGGTAATGAAAAAGAATATAGGCTGATAATAGAAGGTTGGATAGGTGCTTACAAATCAACGCGTGGAAGGAAATTGGAATCCTCTGATTTTCCAGATAATTTTATTTCATTGTATGCCAATGATAAAATGGGTGAATTCAACATCCTTCCTGTGGTCGGAGCAAACCGTTTGAATGAGTCTTATGTTGTAGGGCAGTTGTATATCGATTTGTTCGAGTTGTCAGAATTGCCAGATATGGCCTTAAGTAACCGACAAGGATACAAATCAGACGATCCTCGTTATATAAAGGTGATCGAGTACGTTAAAGACGAATTATTGCCTAATATAATAGCAAAAAGGGTGGCATATGCCAAGGCAAAAAAAGATCAAAGTGAAAAGGGAAAAATAGACAAACAGGAAGAGGAGGAACGTTCTTTCCGACAGAGTGTAAGCGAATTTCGCAAGAATACTTCTGCTCAAGTGGCAAAGAGAATTGTTGGCAAAGAGTCCTTGTTTTCAGAAGAGGAAGTTCGGTCTGCTGTAGAAGATGCAATAAATGCGAATGCTAATATTTTAGGATTAAAACCACACATTGATCAACAAAAAAAGAAACTATTCATAAGTCATACTGGAAGAGACAAAGACATCGGTGACATCGTTTACAATATGCTTGTATTTAATAATGTGCCCCCGGAAGACATCATTTATACAAGTTGTGATGATGAGATAAGTAGGGTGCCACAAGGAATGAATATTTATGATTATCTACGAAAATTCTTTGTCGATAGTGTATCTGACAAGAAGATGTATGTTCTGTTTGTAACTAGTGATAACACAAAAACAGCGTGGGGTGCGATGGTTGAAATCGGAGCTTCATGGATAACTCGTGTTGATCATAAAATATTCAATATAAATAGTTTCCGTCCAGAGCATCCCCTTAATGATGAGGCAATGTGGAATACAATACTCAGGGATGAGGATGGACGCCTTTCTATGACAAAACTTAATTGCGACGATTTTTGTTCAAAGGTTGAGCAAGTTTGTGATGTTGTAGGTTATTCGCATAAAACTCGTGAAGAAAACAAGGAGAAACTATCCTCTTTGATTGTTGTCGAGTAATGGTTTTTATATATATCAAACAAAGCAAGAAATAAACATTATTTGAGTTTGTAGATAACTCACCAATAGATAAAATGGCAAAGAAGAAAACTTTCAAGGTATTAGATTTATTCTGTGGATGTGGAGGCATAAGCGAAGGATATGCCCTTGCCGGCTTTGACATAGCAGGAGGTATTGACTTCAACGAATATGCTACAATAACCTTTCAGCACAATTTCAAAAGTGCCAAGGTTCATAATATTGATATCACGACCTTTAGCGACGAGCAAATTGCTGAAGAATATAGTGACGTAGATGTAATTGTAGGTGGACCGCCATGTCCTGATTTTAGTGTGGCAGGAAAGAATAAAGGTAAAGAAGGGGAAAATGGGCGATTATCGCAAACATATGCAGACTTAAGAGAATGGCTCGAAAGGGTATAAAATTTGTTCGTTTTTAAAAGAAATGATATGGAATATAATTTAAGGAAACTCGTTGCTTCAATGTGGGAGCATAGGAAGAATAAAGACTTTGAGCGTAAAAGCTTGATGACCTCATATCGTGGTTTGTCAGTGAAAGCAAGTATTGGCATGACAGGCGCTATTTCAAAGATACCGTGGATATCATATTGTGCAAAAGGGCAAGAGACTCAGAAAGGTATTTATCCTGTTTTGTTGTTTTATGGAACACCCGAGTTTACAGAGAAAAACAAGAATCATTCAACAGTCAAGAAAATTGTTTTAGCATATGGAGTTAGCGCGACGAAAACACCTGATGTTTTATGGGGCGCTGAAGTTGAGACTAAGAAGACGATAGGAGAATCGTTTATTGATTGGAAATATGAAACTTCTGATTATGGAATAAATAAATATAATTCTTCTTATGTCTATAAAACATATGATTGGACTGATGACGTTGATTATGATAATATCCAAAACGATATAGATGCTTTAATTACAGTATATTTAGGAATTCTGGAGAATGTTAGTATTAATACTTCACCAATTATTCCATTAAAAAAGACATCATTTAATGCAAGTATTTATTCTATAGTGAAAGTTTCTCAATCTATGCTTCCTTATCGTTCCTATATCACAGCCATCAAGTCTAAACCGTTTTTGCTGCTTGCCGGTATCTCTGGTACAGGTAAAAGCCGTATCGTGCGTGAGTTGGCTCGTGCTTGCTGGGATGAAGGTAGCACAGAATTCAAGGCACAGAAACCAAAGAACTTTGAGATGGTGCAGGTAAAACCCAACTGGCACGATTCTTCGGAATTGATCGGTTATGTCAGTCGCATCGGTGCAGACAAGGATGGTAACGGTGTGGTGTTTGTGGCAGGTGATTTCCTTAGATTTGTAGCTAAGGCATGGGAAAATCCCGAAATACCATATTTCCTCTGTCTTGATGAAATGAATCTTGCACCTGTTGAGCAATACTTCGCAGAATATTTGAGTGTAATAGAAAGTCGCAAGGCTGACGAAGATGGTGTTGTTATAACTGACCCTATTTTAAAAAAGAGTGAAGAGGATTGGTTCCGAGTTCTCACAAGAGTTTTAACCAGTGATGATAACGTTCGAAACCGCTTCCTTACTGAAGGTATCTGTATACCTCAGAATCTTATAGTTATTGGTACTGTCAATATGGATGAAACGACGTTCTCGTTCTCCCGCAAGGTGCTTGACCGTGCTATGACCATTGAGATGAACGAGGTGGACCTGTATGGTGGACTGGATGATAGACATGAGAAAATTGGTAAGTTAGAGGCTGGCAATCTGATAGGAACGGCTGTGGAAGGCGTTGATGTATATCGGGAGAATAAAGAGGTATGCGATACGGCATTGAATTACTTGCAGGCTGTCAACCTGGAGTTGGAGGGGACTCCATTCAAGGTGGCTTATCGTACCAGGAATGAGTTCCTGCTATATGTGGTGAATAATCTGCCATACAATAATGATAAGGATGGTAATGAAATTCCGCAGAATGAGATAATTGCCCGTGCACTGGACGAGATTACGAACATGAAGATTCTCTCGCGTATCGAAGGTGACGAGACAAAGGTCAGTGCAAGTTTTCTTGATGGACTTGAGAATACAATTAAAACGGGTCTTGTGACAGTCTGCCCGAATTTGTATGAAGAAGGGGAGGGTAAGAAAGCATACGTTTCCGTATCTTTGGCAAAGCTAACGGAAATGAAGAAGCGTCTGACATCTGGTTACACCAGTTTTTGGAGTTAATTGCTTATGGAACTTCTGACGATAGAACACCAAGACTTCACAATGAGCATCGAATGTGGCAAGTTCGATGCAATTTGGGACAAGGCTGTGAGGAATGTGGGAGCAGGAAACCTGACCTCCACTTACTCATGGTCGGATGGTGTTGCGTCTGTAGTCAGACTAGATGAGGACGGCACCAGCCGAGAAATAGTAAACGGTGAGACCCAAGCGGCTATATTCTTCGACAATGCCGAATACCCAATATGGGTGGACTTCAAGAACTATGTCAGTAATGCCCGATTCGGTAGTATCCTACAAGGTGACAATGAGAACTTCAGTTTCCGCAGGGGCATCCTCGCAGGATTCCTCAACTACGGCAACGACATAGGCAAAAGCGAGATTCTGATTGACTATACCGTTGGAACGGAGATACGCCACTTTCGCTTTGGCTTCGATGTGTTGAGTACCAAGTTCAATTATCATGAGCATTGGCGAAAGATTATCGAAGACATAGAGAGCGAGTACCGCATGTTGTCACTCGACTACATGAAGCGTACCTTCCACGGATTTTCACCTGACACAGAAGGCGAAACGCCCGAACTTGTATGGTGGAGCATCTTTGTAGGAGAGCAAAAGAAATTTGTGAATGCCGTGAAAAGCATCATCGAGCGTCCACGCCACAGACTTCACGGCATCGAGACATACATCCGTGCCGACAAATTGACAAGAATACCCATCGCCATCGAGAATGAGCTGGCTGAGCACCGAAAGGAGCCTACACACCTATATAGGGTGGAGCAACAAGTGCAGAGCAACGACACTCAGGAAAACCGTTTCCTCAAACACGCATTAGGTCAAATAGCTGCAAAGTATGAGAGTCTGAAAAGGCGCATCGAAGCCATCAAAGGTGCGTCCGACCCGTTCAAAGAAGAAATGAAAGCGATGCTCGACACATTGAAGCACCTACGGAGAAATCCATTCTTCCGTACCGTTGGACGTTTCAAGGGCATGAATCAGGAAAGCCTCATTTTGCAGAAAGCCAGCGGTTACAGTCAAGTGTACAGAACTTGGAATCTGCTTCGCCGTTCATACTCTCTCAACGATGGCATATACCGTCTGCAATCCAAAGACATAGCCACCCTCTACGAGATTTGGTGTTTCATAGAAGTGAGCCATATTGTCAGAGACTTGCTTGGAATCAAACCAGAAGACGTTGACCATCGTAACCGTATGGAAATGAATGGCATTTTTACATGGGAATTGGGCAAGGGAGAACATTCTCGCATCCTATTCAAGAAGGATGATGTAGAACTGGCTGAACTGGTCTATAACCCCAAGCATACCGACAAAGAGAACGACACTATAAGCATGGATAGGTTTGTCGTTCCAACCGTAGCGCAGAAACCTGACATCGTACTGCAGTTGACTAAGCACGACCTACAAAAGGACATGAAAATGACATATCTGTTTGATGCAAAATACAGGATTGAAGGGCGTGTTAATGGCGTGGACACCCCACCGGAAGATGCCATCAACCAGATGCACCGATACAGGGATGCCATCTATTACAAAGAGAACAAAGATGCAGCACTGAAGAAAGAAGTCATCGGTGGATATATCTTGTTTCCTGGTGATGGCCAGAAAGCGGAAGTTGAAGTGTCGAAGTTCTACAAGACCATTGATGAGGTGAACATCGGTGCATTCCCACTACGTCCGAAAGACAAGGAAAACCGTGACTTGTTAGTCAAGTTCATTGAATCGCTGATTGGCAAAGCATCCACTGAAATCCTTGATGATAGCATTCCTCAAAAAGGATTGTATTACACATCTGAAGAACCGAAGGATGCCGTATATATGATTCTTACGCTCGACACAGAAGTGAATGAAAATGTGAATGCCGTGCTGGAAGGAAAGGCTGACACTATTATTATGGGGCGTAAGGGAATGGAAGAGACAAAGGATATTCAAACAGTCCGCTATATTGCGCCCATTATCCCTGGTGGACACATTGAGGGCTATTATAAAGTGGTCAAGGCAAACCTTACTCATGTCGATAATGAGAAATATCCAATACGCATAAAATTCGATGTGTCTGATTGGAAAGAACTTGCACAACCTGCTAAGTTCGGAATGGCAAGAGCTGCTTATCGAGGATTCTGCAAGACTCGTGAGGAGTTTTTCCAGCATTGCAAAGAACAAGTGATTATCGACAATATATGAGCAACTTCCAAACATCCCCACAACGCCACGCTAACATGGCGGCTATCAAGTCGAAGGACACGAAACCAGAGATGGTGGTGCGAAAATGGTTGTGGTCGCATGGTTATCGCTATCGGCTAAACCATCCACGACTGCCTGGGAAACCAGACATAGTGATGCGGAAGTACAGAGCTTGTATCTTTGTAAATGGTTGTTTCTGGCATGGGCATGAGGGTTGCAAGTATTATACCGTTCCAAAAACCAATACAGAGTTTTGGGTCAACAAAGTAAAGCGGAACAAGGAACGAGATTTGAAAGTTCAACATGAACTTGCCGCTATGGGCTGGCATTCTATCACCATTTGGGAATGCGAGTTGAAACCAGTCAAAAGAGAAGATACATTGGAATCGCTGGCATATACACTCAATAAGATTTTTCTGCAAGACAGGACTGTCAAGCAGTATGAGATACCAGAGGAAGAGCCAATGATGGCAGCGGAGGATGTTCCCACAGCGTACAAAAATAAAGTAACATGATAATACGTTATATAATATATGAGTAACAAAGAGATACAAATGATATCGGAACTTAGAGTCGCTGTACAGACCATCAAGACAGCCATCCTGCAAAGTCAGGCACGGGCTGTAAAAGGGGTTAATCAGGAACAGTTGGCCCTGTATTATGGTGTAGGAAGATACATTTCCGAGAATACACGCAACCAAAAATGGGGATCTGGTGCAATTGAAACTATTAGTCTCCGTTTGCGTCAGGAACTACCCGGGTTAAGGGGCTTCGGCGTATCCAGCCTCAAAAACATGCGCTTGTTTTATGAGACATGGAATGTCATAGAACCCAATTCGCCAATTGCAATTGGCGAATTGGAGAATCAGGCTTCAGTATCTCCAGATAACGATGACTCTATTGATAGTCAGGGGAATATAATTCGCCAATTGCAATTGGCGAATTTGCAGGACTTCCCTTTAGTGGAATTTCTTAGCATTAGTTTTACACATCATATACGTATATTGGAGAATACGAAAGATACGGACGAACGTCTGTTCTATATACGCTATTGTCACAACTACAAACCCACCACAGACGAGTTGCCTGGTATCATTAAACAGCAAGACCTCTATCATCATCAAGGCAATATGCCGAATAACTTTCTCGCTACGCTGCCAGACTATAAACAAGCCTATCGTGCCATTCAGATGTTCAAGGATGAGTATCTACTTGACTACATCAATGTGGAAGAACTGGGTATGCACGACGAAGAAGTGGATGAGAGGGTCATAGAAAGCAATATCGTCCACAACGTGAAGAACTTCATTATGACGTTTGGACGCGGTTTTACATTTATCGGCAACCAAGTACACTTTGACAAACTGGGTCACGACCACTGGATAGACCTTTTGTTCTATAACCGTGACCTTCGCCGTACAGTAGTATTCGAGTTGAAGCGTGGTAACTTCAAGGTTGCTTACCTTGCCCAACTGAGCAGCTACCTCCGCATTCTCAACGATGATGACCGACGCGATGGAGAGGAAGCACCTATTGGTATTATCCTGTGCAAGAAAGCAGATAAGGCATATGTAGAGTACATCATGCAGGATTTCCGTCAACCTATGGGTGTAGCAACATATAAGACCGCAGACGAGATGGAGCCAGAATTATTGAAAGTGCTACCACCGAAGGAAGAACTCCAACGCATATACGAAGAAGGCAGCAATAAAGATGGCGATAAAGAAGGAAGTGAAGATTAAAAACCACATTCGCCAATTACGAATATGGTTATAAACGATGAATAATCTCAAACATGATACCTGAATTTGGTATGCGGTTTCGTTTCCCATAGAGAAAAACCTGATTGGCAAATCACCAATCAGATTTTTTGAGTGAGGAAATTCATCGTTTCTCGCCATACACCCTCTCACACACCTCGTCGATGCCATCTTTGAGGATGACGGAGTCCATTGTATGAATGAGTGGGGCATACTTTCGGTCTTGCTTCAGGACAGGTTTGATGATGTAGTACTCTTTGACTACGGCTTCAAGTTGGGACTGTCTGTACCATGAGGCAGCAGCAAGCACAAGACTGCATAGGGCAATAGTATAGACGAGGCACTTCCACCATGAGGTCACCATGTCACTCCAGACGTGACTCCTGAGTTGGTGCAGACGGCGATATTTCGTGGGTTGCTTTTCCGCCTCTTTTGACGGGGGACTTGGAGCAACATCAAGTTCGTTCTCTGGCACCTTGTACACGGTATCTTTTCCAAATGTTATAGCCTTACCCTCTGGAATTCTGGTTGGGAATGGCGCATTAGGAAGTCGTGATATGGTTTCTTTACCGAAAGCCTGCATCCACTTGGCCCATTCTTCATGGGCAATGGTCATTGCAGTCTGGTTGTTTTCCATATGCACAGAAGTGTCGAAGATAGCCTGTATATGGACGGGCGAACTTTCCACTGCATTTTGCAGGGCCTTCTCAACAGGCTCCTTCAAGGCATTAGCCAACCTGACGTAATCAATTCCTGATAGGTCAGGCGGTTGGTTCGGCGTTCTCTGCATTTGGGCGAAAGATTGTTGCGTCTGGATGGACTCCTTTACGGGCTCAACTCGTTCAACAGTCACTTCGCCGTCCTTTTCATTATAGGCCATCTTGATTCCGTGCGACTCTGCAAGGGTGATGAGCATCTGAATCTCTGCCTTGTGGGACAGGTCGCTTTTACGAAGATAGCCAAGTGTGGCTGCATCATTATCTGCCACCTTCTGAGTTTTTTGTTTATTTGTAGCCATAGCTTATCGTTTACGTTTGAATTGGGGTTTATTAGAATGTGAGTAATTGAAGCGAAAGCGGTACTTCTCCTTATCATCATCGTCAAGGTCACGCCAGCCACGGTTGTTGCCGCCACCTCCGCCACCGATGGAGAGTGGTTGGGCGTATGGCATGAGCAACAGGTCGCACAACAATTCAAGACCGACAAAGGAGGTCTTACCATCCTTAGAGATTTCATGCTCCGCTTGGAAATCGGACTGGTATTCCAAGGACAGATGGGACAACAGACCGTCAGTTGACGTATAACCGCCAGATGGTAGTTTCCCATTAGGGAACAACTTGTCGAAGTCGGGGTATGCCTTATCGATGGCCATGCAGCCCTGCCAGTCATTGATATAGTGGAGCTGCTGTCTGTAATCCTCATACCAATCACGCACATTGTAATGAGTTATCTGCTTCAGGTCACCGAACTTCTCTGTTAGGGCAGAGAGTTTCAACTCATTGTCGAGCTGTCTTCCGCTGAAAGTGTATTTCCCATTGGTGAAGACAACGCCCATCAGTTTGCCGTTGACGTTGTTGTAGTGGAAACGCAACTTCAAACCCTCGGCACGGAGTGCCTTGTCGAACTGCTCCCAGTCGGCAGACTTGGCTTTGCAGCGCATCACCTTGTCATAGAATTGGTATTTCAACTTCTCCCTGCCACGTAGCTTTTTTCTGTTGACGTTCATCTTGCCTGCGGAGATGTAGAGTCCGTATTTCTTGGTGAGATACTTACAGATACGTGCATTACGCTCTTTCTCATAGGCTGTGCTGATAACGTGGCCGTCTCTATCCACCATGGAACACATCAAATGGGCGTGGTCATGGTCGGTGTCATAGTGACGTGTCATGATAAACTCGGTGTTCTTGATGCCCATCAGTTCAAGGTGCTCACGGACAATCTTACGTATAAGTTCGTCAGTCACTCTGCTACCATCCTTTTTGTGGAAAGAGTAGGCATAGTGTCCAACCGGGGCACGGATATTGTTGTTCCCCTTTGTAGCGTATGCTACAAAGATTTGGGCAACAGTTTTGTTGTCCAAGAGCGGAATACCTTCACTATGCATGATGACCTTAGCCTGCTTGTCCTTGTCGTACTTCCCGGTGATGTAATCAAGACACCCTTGGAAGTTCTGCCCATGTTTTATCTTGCAAATCATAGTTGCTTCTTTCGTTAATGGGTGATACAGTCGTCTGTTGCACTTGTAGGCTCTGATAAGTCGCCACCGCGAAGGATTCTGCGGATAAGCTCAGTCAAAGAGATGATAAGCTGCTCAGCCTTGAAGCGTACGGAAACGAACCCTCCAGCATTGGCTTGATGTGCAATCTGGTTGGTATTGTTTGCCATGCCGCACACGTCTCTCAGTTGCTCTATGTTCTCGTCGCTCATGTGGGCCTGAACAACAGCATCCAGCCCTGCCTCGTGCAGATAAACATCATCAGGCTTGCCAGCCTGTTCCGCCTTATACTGGATGATATTCTCTTCCTCGTCGTTGTAGCTCACCTTATGGTGATGGTTGCGACGTTCATATCTGGCAAGCTTCGGTCTCCCTCCGGCACGGCGGGTGTCGATGCCTCCGTTCTTTTTATAGTTTTCTTCCATATACAATCTGTTTTATTATTGTTCTACAATCTAATGACACCTATATATAAAGGCAGGGAAAGAAGACGTTTTAAGGACAGCAAGTTTATCGTCTAGCTCGGTGGTGTACAAGGCAGCAACAGCGTACCTGACACCATGCAGGGCAAAGCCCGTTGCATTAGAGGAAGCTACTGTACGTGGGCGTATAGTTGCTGACGTGGTTTTTGGCGACCAAAAACACAAACTTGCTTCCTTAAAAAACGTCTCAATCATTCTTGACCTCATACTCGTTTTCAGTATGTGGTTTCAATGGTTCCCTTTGCTCCTGGCCAGCGAAGAGATCCGAAGCCATGGCTGCGGCATAGCCTCGGTTCACGGAGAGGTCGGGAGTGCCTGGCTCACCCAAGGGGTGACGGATGACTCAGGAGCTGAAGGACGGTCTGTGTATGATATACTCTGACCGCCGAGGACGGAGGCGGCATCCGCTTTACCATCATGGACATGGCTGCTGGCATGGGGTGTGGCAGCGTGGTTGTTTGGCTGTCCATCGGAATGGTCTGCCGGATTACCATCAATGCCATTAGTCATGGTGCTGCCATCAGGCAAGAGCCATGAGGTTATACAGGCCAGGTCGGCAACAGTAGCCAGACGCGAGCGGTGCATACGGATGATGCTGTGTTGCTCCATCTTGCGCATGATAGCCTCAAACTTCTTGCACCCGATTCCGAACTTTGCGCAGTAGGAATGGATAGAGCACTCAACTTGGCCCACATCAAGCATGATAACATTGTCACGCTTGGTGGTGGAACTGGGTGTTACGGACATGTTCTTTATCAGTTGTATAAGAATGGCAAAGTGGCTTGTGCCGCTTGTTGTCTCGGAGAGGAAGTCCACCGCCTCTGAGGTGAGTGTCAGTTTTACCTTGGTAAAAGGTAGTGAAGTGGAATTGTTATTCATTGTTTTTCAGATTTTAAAATCTGACATAGCTTTGAAAAAAGAAAGTTTGTTGTCTTGTCGCCAGCTTTGCTATCAGTGGATTTGACCAACAGACAGTTGGAGCGAGCTACTACCCAAAAGTGAGGAAGGGTTGGGGCTTGTCCCAAATTGTCCCTCGGTTGGGAAAACACTTCTTGTTTTTTTCTAAGCATCTTGTTTTTTCTTTGTTGATAAAATTCTTGGGACAAAGGGACAGTAGAATGCTATGAGGTCAGAATGGAAGTTCGGGCTCTATGCTTTCTTCTTTCCCTTCTATTAAACTTTGCGTAGCATTACCTATCCTCACCCAGGGATGCTTTGCTCGTCCCGTCTTGTCGCAGTAGGCAGGGTGCAAACCCTTGACCTTCTCTTGCTCGCTTCGTTCCCACCCTTCTACCAGAGACATCAGTCGGTTGATGTACTGAGCAGTGTACTTGGCAGGATTTCGGCGCACCAAGTCGTTGGGCAACTCTTCTATGATCTGTCGGGGACAAACCATGTTGAGCAGCACCTCTGGCTTGCCGTCGGGTGAAGATTCGGTATATGCACCTTTCTGATAGGCAGCACGCATTGGGATGCTCCAAGAGGGGTAGGCTCTTGGCACCATACGTTCCAGATAGAGACGGATGTCATCAAGGATGGGATCATTGTGGATGCTTGAATGGTTCAGCTGAACAGTATTTGCCTCTGCTTCCAGTTCGGGACTAAGATAAAGTTTGGTACCCATCTTATAATAGGTGTAAGCCTCTGCCCATAACTGGTTCACCATGGACTGCAATTTGGGCAACCATGTAGAGACATGTCCATTGCCATTTACTGTGACAATCCACCAACGGCGGTTCCCGTTGTCACCTTGGAGGAAATTGGTCTCGTTGGTGGTGGCAGCAAAGACATTGTGACGCAGAAACTCAACTACTTTGCGCCCATAGGCCGGTCGCATGGAATCGCTTCTGCGGCTTAGAAATGCCTTTGCCGCCTCTGCATCATTGGCTCTCTTCATGCCGTTGAGTTCACTTATCTCAATGATCCATCCGTTGGTGATGGTCTCCACCTTCTCCTTATCGCCGCTGGCAAAGGAGAATGAGTCGTTGAACCATCGGTCACCAATGGTCTTGAAGAAAGTGCTCTTGCCTATTCCCTGTGGCCCAGGCAAGGTAAGTACATTGTCGAACTTGCACCCAGGCTCGAAGGCACGAGCCACGGCAGCCACAAACCACAGCTTGGTCTGTTCCCAGACAAGAGGAGTGTCTTCTGCACCAAGATAGTCGATGATGGCAGTCTCAATACGTGGCATGCCATCCCACATCTCCTTGCGTATAAACTCCTGGACGAGATTATAGCTGCGCTCTGAAGCTGTTGTCTTCAACAACTCAAATACCTTGTTCTGAGTCAGGCGGAGTTGGTAGGTCTGCTCCAGATAGTCCTGAATCTTTCCTACCGACTCCTCATCCACCTTACTGCCGTTGACATTGAGGAACAACGGAGAGAAGGAGATGTCGTCCTGACAGAAGGTATCGAAGCGAATCTGGCTCAGATTCTCATCGTGAGTGAAGATGGCTCTGTAGTTGCTGATACTCTTCGTCAGATTACCCTTGTCGTAAACTGACAGGCTGTCTTTCCAATCACTTTCCATACTACTTCTTAATGGATATGGTAGTACCAGCCTCCTTGGCAAGGCTCAGAGCCAGTTCAGAGTCAACAGTAATTTTGCGGTTCACCTGAGTGATGGCTGCATCAATAACACCGCTCTTCTTGATGCGATTTGCGGTAGGGATGCTACACCCGAAGATTTTCGCGATTCCTGCTATACCATATTCATAATGTTTCTCTGGCACCACCTCGGCAGGCACCTTTGCCGTTTGCTTCTCAGCATTCTGGAGGAGCAGGACGAACTCTTACCCCGACATCATGCAGATGGGTTTCTCCAGCAACTGCTCTATTGTAACTAATCTTGTCATAAAACCTAATTCTTTTTTGTGGTCTGCCAGTTGTACTTCCTGACGTTCCGATTAAACATTCTTTTTCGGTTCATGAACCATCTTTGAACTCCCGTGATTAGGAATCCGATGGCAAAGGTAGTCTGTTTAAATCGATGAAGGATTATGAGTGCTATACGCCAAAAACTGAGTAAGTTTAATTTGTATGGTTTTGAAACACATTTTAAGATTTAGGCAAGGCAAAAAGCTGAAAAATAGGGGAAAACAGGTGCTTTTGATAAAGGGACAATCGAGTAGGAGGAAAACGAAGCAGTTTTCTTCCTACTTTCGTTTTCCGACCTCTCACACCACCGTACGTGCGGTTCCGCATACGGCGGTTCCTATTTTGGATACCATTCGAGATATGCCTCCATTAAAGTAGCATACCCTGCGGAGCGTAGTTTATTGTTATCTATCGCCCTTTTTAGAACAGGGCTGTCAGCTATTCGCCAATAGCCCTTGCGAGTATTACCCCATTCGTATGCTTGGTATTTATTAATGCCACATCTGATGAGGTTTGCCACTTTTGTCTTGACTTTCTTCCAAGCTTTCCATATACACATGCGTATTCGACGTCTTAACCATTCATCAGTATCAAGTAAGAGACGTTTCATATTAGCAAGATGATAATAGCCGACCCACCCTCTTATGTATTCTTTCAGCTTTTGCTTTCTCTTGGCGTATCCCCATCCGTTGCTGCGACTTGTCAATTCTTTCAACCTTGATTTCATCTTGGCTTTGGACTTTGGGTGCACTGTGAGTTGGCATTTGCCCTTCATCACATAAAAGGAGTAGCCGAGGTATTTCACTCCGCGCACATACGACACTACGGTCTTTTCCTTGTTGACTTTGAGATATAGAGTATTCTCTATAAATCGGGTTATAGACTCCTTCACTCGCATTGCTGCCCTCTTGGACTTACAAAATATCATCGAGTCATCTGCATAGCGTACAAAGGGAAGCCCTCTGCGTTCAAGTTCTTTATCCAATTCATTGAGCATGATGTTGCTCAACAACGGACTTAGCGGTCCTCCTTGGGGAGTTCCTTCCTCACTCGCTTCAAACAAGCCTTTGTTCATTACACCACTTCGGAGATATTTGTGTATAAGACTGACAACTCTGCCGTCTTTTATCGTACGGCTGAGGATTTCTATGAGCTTGCTATGGCTCACGGTGTCGAAGAAGCGTTCAAGGTCAAGGTCTACTACATAGGTGTAGCCCTCGTTGATTATCCTTTGCGCTCCACGCAGTGCATCATGGCATCCTCTTCTCGGTCGGAAGCCGTAGCTTGTCTTGGAGAATTGGTTCTCATAGATGGGAGTCAGTACTTGGTTGATGGCTTGTTGCACCACACGGTCTACTACTGTAGGTATTCCCAACAGGCGCATCTTGCCGTTGTCTTTGGGTATTTCTACCCTTTTCACTGGGTTCGGACGGTAAGAGCCGTCCATCAAGGAACGGATGAGCACATCCTTGTTGGTCATGAGCCATGGGAGCAACTGCTCGCATGACATCTTGTCGATACCACCACAGCCTTTGTTTCTCATAACAGCCTTGTAGGCTCGGTTGAGATTGGAAGGACTGAGGATTTGCTCGAAAAGGTGCTCCTTGTCGAATGGTACTTCCACGATGTTGTCTTCACACATCCACATGAAGGTCTGCACTCCCCCATACCATTCGGTTTCCGACCTATCTCTTTGGGGGCAGCCATTAACTTGGGATAATGTTTTCTGCATTCTTTCCTTCATGAGGTATGTTTCAATTACTATCGTTTAATTGTTAGGTTCAGCCCTTCGTGCAACGTTATCGACTATTGCACTACTATGGCGTCTGCTGACTTCTCACGGTAAGCTTTACTCCGCTTCTTTCGTAAAAAAGACTATTTGAAGCGTCCGTGAGACCTCCTCGGATAAGGGCATTGTCTTTCCATCTTATACCCACTTCATTTACACCGACCGTTCCGAATAGCTATGGGGCTTTGGTCTGTGTTGCAACCTTACCCACGGTCATATGCCTTGTATGAAGTTTCTGTACGTTAGGTCAGATGTTTGCCACCGGCTTCTTTCAGATTTCACCTCACGATGAACACCCTTGCCTTTGGCTATGTAATTCCCGCTATTAAGGCTTACTCGGGACTTGCACCCGTTAGACAATGCTCGTGCCGAGCATACTACAAAAAGAGCCGCACAACTCTAAGGTGAGTCATGCGGCTTTTACATTATCCTGACTAACGACGGATAATAATATTGAGGAATTTACGTTCCAGAAACGTCCCAAGATACGAATGAAAATGTCTGCTTGAAAGGAAAAACCGTCTAAATCTTGTTTTCCCAACTGTTTTCCCATCACAATTCTGATACTCTGAGAAACCTTATTTACATGTCTTACTTAGGCTGATATGATGCTAAGTTTATCAAAAAATCATGGAGTTATCAAAACGGCCGTGTTTTCCCATTGTTTTCCCGAAAAGAAAAATCAGCAACTTGAATTTCTTCTAAGTTGCTGATTATCAAGGTGGACCAGCTAGGGCTTGAACCTAGGACCTCCAGATTATGAGTCTGTTTGTTGGTAATTTATTGCCAGCTATAGTAGTGTTGCTAATCTTTCTTTCCTTTCTAAGTTTGCGCAAGAGATTATTTATCTTATATTCTTTCTGCTTGTCATCAAGTTGGTCAGGCAGTACATCCCAAAGCAGACGCACTATTTCAGGTTCTTCCGTTAAATGCGTAGACGCTTGTCGTGTAGAGCGTATAGCTTTAACGTGAAGAATTCATCATTTCTGAATCCATACATTTGTCTTTTCAGCACTTTAATCTTGTTGTTTATACCTTCAGTAGGGCCATTTGATATCGGGTAGTCATACCATGCAAGTATATATGGCTTGTAGGCCCGCAAGGTAGCAGCCATTTTGACCAATGGCTGTATTTTTGAATCCATGGCCTGCCGCACCCATTCGTTTAGCACCAATTCTGCATCATCCTTGTTGGTTTGGTTCCATATTTCCCTCAAGTCTTCTTTCAGGTAATATGCAATCATCAACGGTTCATTCAAGTTCAGCACATTGTCAAGTCTTGTCTTGTATTTTGCGTCAAAGATGTCGTTGCCGTTTCTCAGCAATATCCAGCGCGTGCCCTTGATTACCTTACGCTTGTTAACGTCTTTCTCAGCATGCCACAACTGGCGGCGCAACTGGTCTATCCTTTCATTCATGAGCTTTACCACATGAAAATGATCCACGACAAGAGAGGCATTGGGGAGATTTGCCGTTACCGCCCCCGTATAAGCAGACGACAAGTCTGTGCATACGGCTTTTATGTCATTCTTTCTGTCTCCGAGCTTGTTCCAGAATTCCTCAAGCGAAGCCTTGCCGTTACCGTCACCTACAAAGACAATCCGCCCGGTTTCCAAGTCTACGACTATCGTCTTGTAAACTTGTCCCTTGTGGGTAGCGAACTCGTCTATGGATATGTATCTGAGGTTTGAAAGGTCAGGGCTGCCATACTCCTTTTGCAGGAACTCCATCTGTATGTTCCGCACCATGTCCCAAGATACATCCAGGAACCATGCAATGTCCTGTATAGTTGCAAAGCGCGACAAGTCTATAACCATATTGGCGAAAGCGGTCGTATGCCTGCGCTTGCCTTTTGCGAAATCGACATCCTCGTTCTTTATGCAGCCACAATCAGAACATTTGACACGTTGGATCTTCATCTCGACGAAAGTCTTTGAACAACCTATCGGCACGCTCACAAAGCGTCTGGCCGTGAAACCATTACGGACTACATTATGGCTTCCACACTCCGGACAGCAAAGTTTGTCTGATGGAGTTTGGATATTCAAAACTATTTTATTACTTTCGCAACGCATATCCAAACATTCTTGCAAGGATATGCCAAAAGCTTTATGCATTATGCTGGCATTCATTTATCATTGAGTTTGGTCACTACAAAGATAGATGATGCCAGCTTTATTTTTATCATAATATAAAATTTTTTTTTCTATCTATGCATTTAACGGAAGAACCCTATTTCAGGTTTCGTCAACGAACCATGATCCTTCAACGAATCGAGCAGCAACGCCTCACATTTCTTATCATCCAATCCCTTATGCTTGGAATATTCTATCTTTTGGTCTGTTACTTGGGCAATATCCTTTGCTATGAAGATATGTGGTAAACGACCTTCTATCAGTTTGCGCTTGCGGAGCATGGCAATAGCTTCTGGCGATATGCGCTTGCCTTTCTGTACAGAGTCTAACAGAACTGCATCTGTAAGAGACATATTTCTGTTTTCTAACAGTAAGAGACTGTAGTTTTCATCAATGACGGTACCAGGTAAGGTCAAGACAATTTCTGTTGCTGTGGATTTGTCATAATCAGGCATTGGCAGATAACGTTCCTTTTGGCTCACAAACATCTTGTAAATGCCATAACTTTGGGTATCAATCATCTTGATATTTACCATAGCTTTTACCAGTGCTGGGTTGCGATAGTGCCTTGGTGTTTTCTCACCAGTTATATATTGGCAATAGTTTCCTTCAAAGAAGTAACCGTCATTTAGGAACGTCAGTTTGTCCTTGTCTTCCGTAACAATGATTCGTGCGTCGCTTTCGTACTTTTGATGAGCTATTGAATTATGAAGTCCTTCAAGAATGCTCTCCGTATCATATTTCCACACCTCGGCAGGAATAAGCGAGTTCTTCGGGTAAATCTTGAAGCGATAATTCCTTATTCTGTTCAGCAACTCACAGTAAAACGTACGGCAAATATCTTTGCACGGATTTTTATGCAATACTGCCACTTTTTCCGCGCAAAGCATCATGTACAACTCTTGTTAAGTATTATTTCTCCCCAAAGGCAGACAAAAGACATAAAAAAAGATTTCCGGTGTCTGTCAACCGAAAATCTCTTCCCAATGTTTGAAACGTTCCAAACCTTCGTCACCGAATTTTGCTATGCTGCGTTCTGCCTTCTCCACTGTCTTCTCCCTGTCGAGATGCGTCTTTGAAAAGAACTTGTCGGCATAGCATATCACCTGCTCTTCGAGGGTCTCAGGCAGGAAATCCCTATGGGGCAGAGGCAGGTCTTGCGCCTCTATCTCCCTCTTGCTGAGTCCTGCTCCGGTATGGCGTTCACACACACGGGCATGACGAGGCAGTCCCTCGCTGCGCAGCATCTCTGCTCCGAGAATGCCGTGGCGGATGTATGGCTCTGTGCCATGACAGTGAATGCCGGGAGCATCGGTCTTTATGATGCCGATGTCGTGGAGCATCGCCGCCTCTTCGATGAAGTCGCGGTCGAGATTCAGTTCGGGGTGCAAAGAAACAATCTGCAGCGCTTTCTGCGCCACAGATCGTGAGTGAACGATGAGGATGTGGCGCAACTCGCCATCATCCTCACCGCAGTATTTGTCTATTATCGCTTCCCAATCAATCATGGTCGCGCTCTATATATCCTATCACGTCGCCGCGGTTCACCTTGCCGCCCTGGCGTGTGGCAATCTCCACAAGTTTGCCGCCGAGACAAGCAGGAACTTCAACGAACTGTCCCCATGGCGCCTGCACATAGCAGAAGGTCTGTCCCTCATCATAGTGCTGGCCGATGAATGGCTCGATGCATGGTGTGCACTCGCTTGAGCCCTGGAACTCGAAGAACACCTGTCCCTTAACCGGAGAGACAACGGCGTCTGCCTTGGCATGCTTGAACTCTGCAATCTTCTCTGGTGTGAGGTTGCTTCCGAGCTTGGCGTCTCTTGCCTTCTGAAGGTCAGCGAGGAAACGCTTCTTTGCCATACCGTTCTTGAAGTCGCGATACTGCTCCGGGTGCATAGCCAACTCGAAGAGCTCTTCGTCGTCCTGACCATATTCCCATCCGTTCTCGTCCATCTCCTTCCTGAAGCCATCGAGAGCATTAGGGATGAGGGTGTGAGGATCGGCGTCAGTGAATTCCTTGCCGTTCTTCTTTGCCAGAGCCACAATCTCGTCGTCGAGTTTGCCAGGGAGCGTACCGCTCTTGCCGAGGATCATACCCCACATGGCGTCGTCCATCATCACGAAGCGGCCCTTGCCCTGTGCCATGGTGAGCAGGTTCATCAGGGCGATGTTCTTGACATACTGTGAGAATGGGGTTACGAGTGGCGGGAAGCCGACACGTGGCCATACGTAAGCCACCTCGTCGAAGAGCTTCACGAGCATCTCGTCGGTAGAATATTCCTCCTTGCCCTTAGAGCGGAGGATAGAGTTGATGGAGCGATGGATACCTGCGAGGTCGGCCATCATACTTCCCATCATACCGCCTGGCAGACCGCAGCCGAGGAGCAGTGAGCTCATGATCTTGTTGCCTGGGTTGATGAAGCATCCCAACCAGTCGTCGATAAACTCCTGTGTGAGACGGCGTGCCTCCATATATGCGTTCATGTCGATTTCAGGAACATCGAAGCCCTCGTTCTTCAACATGCTCTGCACTGAGATGATGTCTGGATGAACCTTACCCCAAGACAATGGCTCGATGGCTGTATCGATAACGTCGCAACCGTTGTTGCAGACTTCGAGGATTGATGCCATTGAAAGACCAGGACCAGAGTGGCCATGATACTGTATGATGATTTCAGGATGTTTGTCCTTGATAGACTTGGTGAGCTTTCCGAGCAATGCCGGCTGACCGATACCTGCCATATCCTTGAGACAGATTTCTGTAGCACCTGCCGCGATAAGCTTGTCGGCGATTGCCGAATAATATTCCACGGTGTGGACAGGCGAAGTGGTGATACAGAGTGTGGCCTGTGGTGTCATTCCTGCCTCAAGAGCCCACTTGATGCTCGGGATGATGTTTCTCACGTCGTTGAGTCCGCAGAAGATACGGGTGATGTCAACGCCCTGGGCGTGCTTTACCTTATATTGAAGTGCTCTCACATCGTCAGGCACCGGATACATACGCAGAGCGTTAAGACCGCGGTCGAGCATGTGAGTCTTTATACCCACCTCATTGAATGGCTTACAGAATGCTCTTACTGCCGCATTCGGATTTTCGCCGGCGAGAAGGTTGACTTGTTCAAAAGCTCCTCCGTTGGTCTCC
Source organism: Prevotella pectinovora (assembly GCF_041323955.1). Classification (NCBI taxonomy): domain Bacteria; kingdom Pseudomonadati; phylum Bacteroidota; class Bacteroidia; order Bacteroidales; family Prevotellaceae; genus Prevotella; species Prevotella pectinovora. Next base: position 348,617 of record NZ_JBGLIV010000001.1, on the reverse strand, counting down.
ACACGAGAGAAGCATCCCATCTTGATTATCACAGGAGCGATGCGCTCCAACTGATCTTTGCGCGGCTGGAACTTGCCAGAAGATTGCCACATGTCTCGGTATACGAGACTGAACTGGATTTTCTTTTTCATTTCGTCTTCGATTTAAAGCGTAACAGGCTATTCTTAGCGGACATTCAAAATCACAACTACTATTCATGTCTCACCGAACTGAGTCTGTTGCGTGTGTTTTTATTTTGCAAATGTAATCGTTTTTTGGGAATAAACTAAATTCTGAACGAAAAAACTGCTTTCCAACTGCATTTTAATACAATTTATCGACCTTGGAGGGGAACGTTATTCAACAATGTAAAATCAAGTTTACAAATTGTCGAGATACTACTCGTCAAGGTGTATATTAACAACATTCATCCTGCCTGCTGCCGTTTTCTCTACTTTTGCAGCGAGGGAACACACTGGCTGGGAGCAGTTGTTGTCATCACCTCATCGCATGTGTCAAGCAGCCCTGATAACCAATTTGGGTTAAAACTATCGGCCAATCATTTCTTCATATCAAAAAAATACATTATCTTTGCAGCGCTGAAATTGAGTGTCAGTGCATATATATATATATTGTGACTATTATTTTATGGCTCCGTAGCTTAGCTGAATAGAGCGTCAGATTCCGGTTCTGAAGGTCGTGGGTTTGAATCCCACCGGAGTCACTTGTTTATATATATGCGACAAACAATTTCAACATTATTCATCAATAGACATTATCCCATCAATAATCATTATTCCATCAATAGCCATTATCACCATCAATAGCTGATATCTGGAAAGAAAAAGTCCTGAAGGTCGTGGGTTTGAATCCCACCGGAGTCACTTGTTTATATATATGCGACAAGCAATTTCAACATTATTCATCAATAGACATTATCCCATCAATAATCATTATTCCATCAATAGCCATTATCACCATCAATAGCTGATATCTGGAAATAAAAAGTTCTGAAGGTCGTGGGGTTGAATCCCACAGCCATCTATTCTAAAACTTGTACTTCACCGTGGCCATTGCTTCTCTGCCCCGCAAAGGAAGTGAGAAATAACGGTAGTTGAAACCGGTGAAGGAAGCGTCTACATATTGCTTGCGGTTCAGGGCATTGTCGATACGCAGACCCAGTTCCCATCTCTTGGATGGAGTATAGAGCAGCTTGGCATCGGCAAACAGGATGGAGTTATACTCACCCTTGGATGTCTCCAACAAAGAGTAATCGCATGACACAGTAAGAGAGAGACGGCTGATGGGCGAAAGCACAAGACTGAAATCGTTGAAAAGGCTTTTCAGCGTCTGACTGTTGCTGTTGGCATAACGGTCTTGCCAGGAGAGGTTGAAGGTTGACTCGTTGGTGACCTGCAGCCACGACAGATCATACCATCTTACCAACAGACACGACGTGGCGACATTCGACACCACACGCTGCTGCAGTCCGTTCTGTACCACCGGCAACTCATTGCGACTGTAGCTCACGGTGCCTTGTATGGCGACATGTACCTGTGTGAAAGTCTTCTCCACCCGTGTCTGTGCCATGAGATAGCGTGTGGTGGCAGACTGCCACAGAGGAGTCAGCTTCGTGAGGTCGTTGCTGATATCATAGGCAAAACGCCAGTCGGAATGGCGCCACGACATTGTGGCAAGGAGGTTCCATGTGAACATATTCACGAAATCGCCATAGTTTATCTTCAGCGACGCATTCGACGACCGTGCCCACCCCATGCGGTCTGGGGTAGCGGTGAGAGTTCGGTAGTCGGAGCGGTAAGCCTGCGGCGTTATGACATCGTCGTCAGCGCTCTGCTGTATTGCCCCGGCGATGGTGAGTCGCCATTGGGGTGAGAAATTGTGGTTCCAGCGCACGGATGGCGAGAGGTATGTCCGGTTGACATGTCTTCCACCTGACCGCCATGGTATCTTTGCGGCATAATGGTTTATGGGACAATCCAGCACCAGTATGTCCTTGGAATAGCGCATGGTGTATGAAGGGGCAATGGTGTTGAGCAGACTGCTGTTGTCGTTGTCGTCGGCAGCGTCAATCCTCACCCTGTCTGAGAGATATGAGAATTCGTATCTCAGGTCGAGGATATTGCCGAACAGGGGGAATGACGTGGAAATACTGTTGGCTGTCTTGAAGCGGTTGAAACCGATGCGCTCACGGATGTCATAGACTCCCCCGGCATCAGTCGCCGCCAACGTCTCGCTTCGGCGGAAGTAGAAGAGCGTGGAACCGATGTTGTAGGTATGCAGACCGGAACTTATCGTCATCGCCAACTTGTTTTGGACGTATGACGGATGGCGTGTCACCTGCTGCCCCACCTGTCTGCCGTTGCTATAGATGTCGTTCTGACCCGTATGATAAGAGAGGGATGCCGACAGCTGGTCGAGGAGATACACTTTGGGGGCGTTTAGCTCGTATCTGAACTTTGGGGCGATGGTCTTCTCGCCCACCTTTATGCGGTTGCTCTGCGAGAGAGTGGCGGTATGTGCTCCGCCATAGAGATAATAGGTACTGTCGGCAAGGTTGTCGGCAGTGGAATAGAGGTCGATGTTAGTGCGCAGTCCGCCATACCGCCCCACCCTATGCATGTGGTTGAATCCGACGGAATACGATTTGTTTTTGAGATAGCGCTGCTGCGGTATCGGCGAGAAGATGTTTTCCATAGCGTTCACGCTGTTGCGCGGCAATGCCACGTAGCCTTCCAGGTCGCTCACATTGATATTGTTTGATACGGCATTGCCACTGAGGTCTTCGCCTGTGTTGTTCATCTTTGCCGTGAGGAGCAGCTGGTTCTTGGCGGCAATGTTTATCACCGACAGGTGGTTGTTCCATGTGGCATCCTCGCCATATCCCGCTCCACCTTCCAGTTCTCCAAAGGGACGCATCTTGTAGCCGCTCTTCAGCTTGATGTTCAGCGTTGCCCTGTCTGACGGAACCGTAGACTTCAGTGCACGGATGGGCTGGTCGTTCTCCATCACCTGCACCTGTGATATCGCCTCTACGGGGAGGTTGCGCGTTGCCTGACTGTATCTGTTGCCGAGGAGGTTCTGTCCTTCTATATTAAACTGGTTTATTGTTTCGCCCTTATAGAGTATCGTACCGTTTGGCGACACCTGTATCCCGGGCATCTTTTTCAGCACATCCTCCAGATAATGGTCGTCCTTGCCCTGAAAGGCAGACACGTTGTATTTTATTGTGTCGCCAACCTGCTCCACAGGTTTCAGTCTGACAGTGACTTCCGGCAGTTTCGTCGTACGGCGTATTCCGTCTCCTTCATTCTGGGCTTCAGCGATGATTACGCAGAGTGAAGCACACAGCAGAGTGGGTATTCTTTTCATCTATTCGAGTTCTATAGGGTTATAGGGGCGTCTGCCGGTGTCACCAGCCTGTGGAGTGAACACCGCACCCGGGTTCTGCAACTGGAAAGCTTTGTATATGTCAGCCTGTTCGTTTTCCACTGCCTTGCGCACTTTGTCACGCGTAGTATGCAATATTTTGTTGCCCGACTTGAGATATACGGGCACTCCCTTGCCGAGGTTTTCCAGTCCATTCAGCGTGAAGCGGTAGTTGTCTTTTGTGTCGCAGATACTGAATATCAACCCTGGCAATCCTCCGAAGAGGTATGGTCCTGTATGCAAATCAAACGTAGGGGCATACCATGCCGTCCAGTCTCTGCCGCCGAAACGGCACACGGCTTTCCTGCATGCCACATCGCATATCGTGGTGTCGCCTTCTACGGTCTGCCAACTGATTTCCGGAACTGGCTGGGTGTACTGGTATGTGTTCACGTTGTCCACTTGTATGATTGCCACATTGCGACTGCGGTCTATCACCAATGGATATGTGTATGCCATTCTTTTCATCATTCCCATATTCATCGTGAAGGCTTCCATCGGTGGGCGTTTGGCAGCGGCGAGCGAGTCGTTGATAAAATCTGTCCTGTCGTCAAAATAGTCAACGAAGCTCTGTGCCTTGTCGCCCACGAGCAGTATCGTCTGACCCTCCTTCCTCCCCTTGCTGAGTGAGTCTGGTCTGTATGAGAATTCATAATACACCTTCACGTATGCCGTGTCATACACCGTTTTCTCCACCGGTTTCAGCGGTGGCAATGAACCGCCATGCACAGACTGCGAGAATGCCGTACTCGCCACTGCTGCCAGCATCATGAATAAAGCCGTTATCTTCTTGATTTGCATATCTGTCAGTTTTAATTATTTCTGATTGGGAATATAAGATTATTGCAAAAATAGGGAAAATTTATGAAATGGAACAAAGAAGCATTGATATTAGCAACTCCTTTAAATTATATTACACTTCAAGAGCCGTTTACAGTTTTATCTTGTTCTCATGGTCACGCATTATTTCGTTTTCAAGTCCTATTTTTTTATTATCGTTCTTTCTAAAACTCCACCTGAATAAAATCCATGGAGTAAATGTCTTTTTCGTTAAATATGCAACACTCCTGTATTGGCCAGTACTTATCGTAGTTTTACTACGCGGATTACCAATAAAGCTTGAGCATCCTATTGACAGTAGGATATCTGGTGTGAAACTATACGAGAGTGTGAGACTGCTCTCTGGGTTGTAGTTTTTGGTCCTCGAGAATTCGGTGTGTAAGTAATTCTGATAGGAAAAAGCGGTACGTGCTTCTATCTTTCCCCATTTTTTACTCAACATCAACATACCGGAAAAATGTTTTTTTGCTCCAGCCGTTGTATAATAACTGACGTTGTGAGCTAAATCCATCATTAAAAACAAACCTCTGATACGCCATGACATATAATACTTCAACTTCAATGAGCGATAACGTCCCATATTCCCATATGTAGTGAGCAGCACACCATCTCCTTCTTCAATGTGTACAGGCTCAATGATGTCGTTTGATATTCCATAAGACACACTCGTATTAAGATACAAGCCGCCTATAAGATATGACGAATTCCATCCGAAAGAATGCGTTTCAGAAGGCATAAGGTAAGGATTTCCATGACTGACAAGAAGCGTATCAGCAGAAGTATTGTATGGAGAAAGCATTGCGACAGGCGGTGGTGTGTTACTATATGTATAGCTGAACCGTGTGCTCAAGTTATTAGTTATATTATAATACAAGCCAAGAGAGAGACGCGGTCTGAAATAACGGTGAATTATACTGTCTGATTTCATAGAGACATACTCCATTCCTGCTGAAGCATCGTATGTCAGTTTTCGCACCAACATCCCGGTATATCCGGCAAATACGTATTCATTCAAACGGTGATGACTGAATAGAAAATCTTCAATGCCAATGTTCTCAATCCTGTCATAAGAGTATTGCGTTTCGTTCCCTATTTCCAGACTCCCGCCATTGTCAAAGTCTTTAGTAAAGTTCATTGTCAATGTAAGCTGTTTGTGCCTATTGTCATATTTCTGAGCATTCAAGTCTTTATTCCCATTTGCATTTTCTTCCAGACTGTTAGTATTTTCAGCCCGATTATCCGAATATACTGCGTACGTTTCTATTTCAGCATCTTCTGAAAAGAGGTGCTTATGGTATGCTGTTGCCGAAAACAGATGGGAACTATAGTCTGATGTACTGCCACGGGAAATATCATGGTGATTCGATTCACCATTAGAAGTATTATTATTGGTTTCCCTATTTACATTTCCTTGAATATATGCTGCAAAATAATCTTTTTCCGAAATACGCCACTTTGGCATCAACGAATAGTCATAATCTACTTCTTTACCTTTAGAATCCCCGGAATAGGACTTGACCAACATTGGCGATACAAGATTATAAGTATTCTTTTGCCTACTATGGCTCACACCGAAAGAAGCATCACCGTAAAGAGAAATGTTACTGTTACCGACTTCAAACTTCGGTATAGCAAAAAAGGACTTTTCTGGATAATCGGCATGAGCAGCCAACTGTGCATAAGTATATATCGAAGTTTCCTTTAGTTTTATATTTAGAATACGTTTTACTCCTTGCCGCATATACTTTGCGCCAACCACATCGATTATCTCCACAGACTTGATGCGAGACGGATCAATAGGACTTATTCCCGAATTCACTCTAATTCCGTCTATGAGAATCATCATCGACTGACCATCAGAAGAACGAACGGTTTCATTTACAGGGTCACTATAGATATATGGAATTTCTTGCAAGGCGACAAAAGGGTTTCCGCTCTCCTTAGCCTTCTTCGACAAAATGAACACATGTCCTCTTGATGAAGCATAATTGTTTTTACCATTTACAACAATACTATCAAGCATTATATCTCTCGTTTCAAGTATGAAATTATGGGACATATCCCTATCCACCAAAACCGAATCCTCTTCACTTGCAAGTCCGACGCAACTTGCAACCAAGAGATATTTCCCTTGAGAAACCTTGTCAATGGAGTATTCGCCATCAACATTCGAACGTGTCAATGCTGCAAGTTCCCCATTCTGATAAAGGGATATTTGCGCTCCATTTACATGTGATCCATTATCGTCTATCACTAATCCACGAACAGAATATTGAGAATAAACAGATATCGGCATTAATGATAGTATAAATAAAAATCTTATTATTCTATTCATCCACAGATTCATTTTGATTCATCATTTCCTTTTCAAAACATTACAAAGGCAAAGATAATGCAAAATCAACTCAATACATAATAAAAGCAAATTATTTTCTGCAAGCTATATAAATCAGCACTGAAACTTCTCTCACATAACATCAGTCATTGAGGTGTATCATTGTCTTGCCAAACAATGTAACCACCATTGACAAATTGGACCGGCATTTGATAAATGGTTCGTTATGACATACAGATGTCGTTTTCAAGCAACATTTTATATATCAACGACATACGCTGCATTTTACATTTAGTAAACAGGACCGGCGATAGCGGAATGAACACAATTTATCCTTTTTTTCTTGTTTATTCCGAAATTCATTCATAAATTTGCTACGATATTGAGCAGAATACTTTAATAAACCTTATTTTAATATGAACATAACAGAAAGATTTCTCAACTATGTAAAGTTTGACACACAGTCGGCTGAAGAGAGCCAGACAGTGCCAAGCACCAGTAAGCAACTGATATTCGCCGAATATCTTCGCGACGAACTGAAGGCTGAAGGATTTGCCGACGTGGAAATGGACGAGCAGGGATATATCTATGCCACTCTCAAGGCGAACACCAAGAAGGAAATTCCTACTATTGGATTCATCAGCCACTACGACACATCACCTGACTGCAGCGGCAAGGACGTGAAGCCACGCATCGTGAAGGAATACGACGGCGGCGACATCGTGCTCTCAGAGGGTATCGTGTCATCACCAAAGAAATTCCCTGAGCTGCTTGCCCACAAAGGAGAGGACCTCATCGTGACCGACGGCCACACGCTGCTCGGTGCCGACGACAAGGCTGGTATTGCTGAAATCGTGCAGGCCATGTGCTGGCTGCGCGACCACGACGAGATAAAGCACGGCGACATCCGCATGGGCTTCAACCCCGACGAGGAAATCGGAATGGGTGCCCACCACTTCAACGTGGAGAAATTCGGATGCCAGTGGGCATACACCATCGACGGCGGAGACCTGGGCGACCTGGAATACGAGAACTTCAACGCTGCCGCTGCCAAGATAAACATCAATGGAGTAAGCGTACACCCTGGATTCGCCAAAGGCAAGATGGTGAACGCCAGCATGCTCGCCACTGAACTCGCAGGCATGATGCCTGCCGACGAGAGACCGGAGACCACTGAGGGCTACGAGGGCTTCTATCATCTGCTGGGCATAGAGAGCAACACCGAACACGCCAAGATGTCGTATATCATACGCGACCACGACCGCAAGAAGTTTGAGGACCGCAAGAAGTTCATCGTTTCTGTAGTAGACAAGATGAACGAGAAATACGGTGAGGGAACGGTGGAGATTGCCGTTAACGACCAGTATTACAACATGAAGGAGAAGATCGACCCGAACATGCACGTCATCGACATCGTGTTGAAGGCAATGGAGCTTTGCGGCGTGCCACCAAAGGTGCAGCCGATACGTGGCGGCACCGACGGAGCACAACTCTCGTTCAAGGGTCTGCCTTGTCCTAACATCTTCACCGGCGGCGTGAACTTCCACGGACCATACGAGTTCGTGAGCATCCAGGTGATGGAGAAGGCTATGCAGACAGTGGTGAAGATATGTGAGCTCACCGCTGGATACAACGACTAAGGTTTCCTTATTAGTATCATAGTATCATTCCAGACCGCCGCCAAGCCTCTAAAACATTATAGGCCAAGGACTTAACCCGATGATACATTTCTGGATTTTTTACAGAAAAGTATCATTAAAGTATCATAGAAGTATCATGCCTTTGGGCATCCCGTATTTTCCTCACGCCAGGGGGAAGACATCCCCACATTAGGGGGTTCTGTTCCCCACGGCGTGGGGGAAATCCGAGGTCTATATTTTATGAATTACAAGTATGTATTTTAGAGATTACAAGTCTATGCTTTACGAATACGAGTCTATGCTTTATCCATGAATACAGCGTTATATGTACATAACGGATATGTGACGTAGATGGTTGATGACTATTGTTGAAAAATACCATTGTTCTGTGAATTCGTGATACTATGGTATGGTTTGATAGGATACAGAAAAACTGCAAAAGACCAAATCGGATAATTCCTTCTGCCACATTTTTGTTTATACTGATTATAGTTCGTACCTTTGTGCCATAATCCATATTATGAATTACAGATATGACGCAAACAGTATGAGCGAATTACCACACCTTATAAAAGATCTTGCCCTTATTCTCGTTGTGGCGGGAATAGTGACTATTATTTTCAAAAGGCTGAAGCAGCCACTTGTCCTCGGATATGTGGTTGCCGGCTTTCTGGTAAGTCCCAACATGCCCTACACCATGTCGGTGGTTGACATCGCCGACATCCACACATGGGCAGACATCGGAGTGATGTTCCTGCTCTTCTCGCTGGGACTCGATTTCTCGTTTAAGAAGATTCTCAAGATGGGTTCGTCGCCCATCATTGCCACGTGCGCCATCGTGTTCTGCATGATGGCGCTGGGCATCACCGTTGGCCACACCTTCGGATGGGGACGCATGGACTGCATATTCCTCGGCGGAATGCTCGCCATGAGTTCCACCACTATCATATACAAGGCGTTCGACGACCTCGGACTGCGGCAGCAGCGCTTTGCCGGCATGGTGATGAGCGTGCTCATCCTTGAAGACATGCTCGCCATAGTGATGATGGTGATGCTCTCGGCATTGGCATCGGGAGCCAACCTCGACGGCGGACAGATGCTGGGCAGCGTGGTGCGCATCGGGTTCTTCCTCGTCTTGTGGTTCGTGGTGGGCATATTCGCCATTCCGTGGCTGCTGCGCTCGTCGCGCAAACTGATAAACAGCGAGACGCTGCTCATCATATCGCTCGGTCTATGCTGCGCCATGGCAGTGGTGTCTACACAGGTAGGATTCAGCAGCGCCTTCGGTGCGTTTGTCATGGGTTCCATCCTTGCCGAGACGATAGAGGCAGAGAAGATAATAAAGTTGGTGGAACCGGTGAAGAACCTCTTCGGAGCGATATTCTTCGTCTCCGTGGGTATGCTCGTCGACCCGAAGATTCTCGTGGAATACAGTGTGCCGATTCTCGTCCTCGTGTTGACAATCCTCGTCGGGCAGGCCCTCTTCGGCACCTTCGGTTTCCTCATCAGCGGACAGTCATTGAAGTCTGCCATGCAGTGCGGATTCTCCATGGCTCAGATCGGTGAGTTCTCGTTCATCATTGCCTCGCTCGGACTGTCGCTCGGCGTCATCGGCAATTTCCTCTATCCGGTAGTGGTGGCGGTGAGTGTCATCACCACATTCCTCACGCCATATATGATAAGACTCTCCACACCGACCTACAACAAGCTGGAGAAGCATCTGTCAAAGGACATCATACATATACTCAACGACTTCGCCATCAGCCGTCCCTCCTCTGCCCCACAGGGCAACTGGCGCAAACTGCTGATACAGCTGTTCAGAATCACTCTGGTATATTCCATCCTCTCCGTAGCGGTGATAACGCTGATGTTCACCTTCGCCCTTATCCCGCTCCGCCAGATACTGCCCCACTGGTGGGCAAACGCCACATGCGGACTGATGACGATTGCCATGATAGCGCCGTTCTTGAGAGCCATGGTGATGAAGAAGAACCACAGCGAGGAGTTCAAGGCGCTGTGGCAAGAGAACTGGATGAACCACGCTCCGCTCATCGTCACCATCATCGTGCGCTTCATGATAGCCATGGCTTTCATATTCTATATCTGCAACTATCTCACCCGCTTCACCCATGCGCTGATGATAGTCATCGCCGTTACGATGGTCACACTGATGGTACTGTCGAGAAGACTCAAGAGGAGAAGCATAGAGATGGAGAGGATGTTCATACGCAACCTGCGGTCGAAAGACATCGAAGCACAGGTCTACGGCCACAAGCGTCCGCTCTATGAGGGCCATCTGCTCGACAGAGACATTCATATCTCCGACTTCGACGTGCCGGAGGATTCACGCTGGGCTGGCAAGACACTGGCGGACATGAAACTGAGGGGGCGGTTTGGAGTGAACGTGAGCAGCATTCTGCGCGGCACCCAACGCATCAATATCCCCAACGGCGACAACCTGATATTCCCGGGCGACAAACTGCAGGTGATTGGCGACGACGACCAGCTGACGGCCTTCGGCAAGGCATTGCGAAGCGACCTCCACCCCGAAGATCCCGACATAGAGAAGAGGGAGATGAAACTGCGCCAGCTCGTGATATGCCGGGACGGGCAGTTCTTCGGCAAGACCCTCTCTGAGAGTGGCATCCGCGACGAATACAACTGTATGGTGGTGGGTATGGAGGAAGGCGAAGAGGCTCTCTCGCTGCTCACTCCCGACCATAAGTTTGCTGATGAAGACACTATCTGGGTGGTAGGTGAAAAGGAAGACCTGGAACGGCTGCAGAAGGCCAACAGGATTAAACCCAAATCGGTCATTAGGACGTTTAAAGTGTAATTTTAATAACTGCTTGCAGTCTTTTGTTTTTTATAAGGTGTCTTTTGCTTGTTTTTAATTCGCAATAGCTCGCTATTACTCATTAAAAGCCAAACAAAATCCACTCTTCTAAAATAACAAAATCCAAGCAAGCCCTAATAACCGATTTGGGTTAAAGAGGATTCCAATTCTTAATCCTTGATTGCCTTGCAGATGAGATTCTGCTGACTTCAGCCCATCCTGTCCTATATAGCCCATCAAGATCTTCCCCTTTCTATTTTAAAACACCAATAAAAGAGAATAATAACAAGAAATGAATCCAAAGATCAGAGGTACGATTTGCGGCATCCTCGCCGCTGTCAGCTATGGCACTAACCCGCTTGGTGCCCTGAACCTTTATGCCGACGGTTTGAACACCAACTCAGTGATTTTCTATCGTTACGCCTTCGCCACACTGATTCTCGCAGTGATGATGGTGGCACAGCGCAAGTCGTTTGCCGTGACGCTACGTGAGATAAAGACGTTGGCAACGCTCGGCACACTGATGGTGGCATCGTCGCTGACATTGTTTTTCAGCTTCAATTTCATGGATGCCGGCATCGCCTCCACCATCCTGTTTGTATATCCCGTGATGGTGGCAGTGATAATGGCAGTGTTCTTCAAGGAGCGTGTCACGGCAGTCACCGTAGTCTCCATCATCCTCGCCCTCAGTGGCATCAGTCTGCTATACAAGGGTGGCGACGGAGCCACACTGTCCACCATCGGCGTGTTCTTCGTCATCATATCGTCGCTCACCTATGCCGTGTATATCGTGGTGGTCAACAAGTCGTCGCTGCGCCTGTCGTCGGTCAAGCTCACGTTCTATGTGCTCTTCATCGGCACGTTCATCCTCATCGGCTATTCCTTCGTAGGTCCCGACGCCCGGCTGCAGCCGCTCACCTCCATGCACGAACTGGTGTATGCCTTGGTGCTCGCCGTATTCCCTACGGTGATATCACTGGTGCTCATGGTAGTAGCCGTACACGACATCGGCTCTACTCCTACTGCGGTGATGGGAGCCTTGGAACCTATCACGGCGGTATGCATCGGCATATTCGTCTTCGGCGAGTCTTTCAGCATGCGTCTCGGCATCGGCATCCTGCTTATTCTGACTGCCGTGATTCTTATCGTTACGGGCAAATCCCTGCCTACGCAGCATATCACATACGTATTCTCCCGCATCGGTCATAAGATGAAGAAGAAATGGAGATGGAAGAGCTGAACAGGAACCATCATGACCATAGAACCCATCCTGACCTTCCCAAAGGACAACCCATCCTGACCTTCCCAAAGGGAAGGAACCTATAGGCAAATGACGAGCTAAGAATAAAGCAAGGGATAAATAAGCAAAGAATAAAGCAAGAGATAAAACCAAAAGCCGTGTTGACAATGCTACAGAGAGTGTAGTTGTCAACACGGCTTATTGTTTGTTCCCGAATGGTCTGATAACCGATTTCGGATTATCCCAAATCACGATGATTGGGTTATCCCCCACTGGCATCATGGAGTGTCCCGACATGCCAGTTGAGGGATGATGGATTCAATATTACTTCTCAGGAATTTCCTCAAGAGTCTTCACGAGCAGATCCCAGAACATAGGAACTGTAGGAATCAGGCAACGCTCGTTCTGAGTGTGAGGTGAACGGAGTGTCGGACCGAATGAGCAGATGTCAAGACCTGGATATTTGTTCAGGATCATGCTGCACTCCAGACCTGCATGTACCACCTGTACTGTAGGCTCCTTGTTGAAGAGTTTGCGGTAGATGCCACACATCTCCTTGATCAGCTCGCTGTCTGGGTTTGGATCCCAGCCGCCATACTCGCCGCTGAACACCACCTTCATGCCTGCCATGTTCAGGCAGCTCTCGATAGAAGCGCCGATCTCTGCCTTCACGCTATCGCTTGAGCTGCGTGCCAGGAACTTGAATGCCACGCTGCCACCCTCGATGTTGATGATAGCGAAGTTTGATGATGTCTCCACGATTCCAGGGATAGACGGGATGTAGCGCCATACGCCGTTGTGAACGGCATAGATAGCGTCAACGATGTTGTCCTGTATCTCCTGTGGCATCTGTGTTGCAGGCAGCTCCACATCCTCTACCACTACGTCGATACCGTCCTCTATACCCTTATATTCAGCGATGAAATCCTCCTTGAAGTCAGCGCAGAGAGCCATGAAGTCTTCCTTGTTCTCCTTAGGCATTGTGAGCACTGCCGTAGCCTCAAAAGGAATGGCGTTACGCATGTTTCCTCCGTGCCATGTAGCCAGACGGGCCTCGTCGTCGGTGATTGCCTCGCGAACGATGCGCACGAGCATCTTGTTGGCGTTTCCTCTGCCCAGACCGATTTCCAGTCCAGAGTGTCCACCCTTCAAGCCCTTCACGGTCACTGCTACGGCGATGTCGGTCTTGTCGGTCTCCACCTCTTTGTAGTCGAGAGTTGCTGTGATGTCCACACCACCGGCACTACCGATGATGAGCTCGCCCTCGTCCTCTGTGTCGAGGTTCAGGAGGATTGTTCCCTCGAGTTCGCCCTCTGGCAGGCCGGTAACACCAAACATGCCTGTCTCTTCATCAGCGGTGATGAGAGCCTCCAGCGGACCGTGCTTCAGCGTGTTGTCCTCCATGATTGCCATGATGGCAGCCACTCCCATACCGTTGTCGGCGCCGAGCGTAGTGCCCTTTGCTCTTACCCACTCACCGTCGATCCATGTCTCGATAGGATCGGTCTCGAAGTTGTGAGTGCTCTTGGGGTCTTTCTGTGGCACCATGTCCATGTGGGCCTGCAGAATGGCTGTCTTGCGGTTTTCCATACCAGCGGATGCCGGTTTGCGCATCACGATGTTTCCGGCTGCATCCTGGAATGCCTCCACACCAACACGTTTTGCAAACTCAAGCAAGAACTTTTGCACTTTCTCCAAATGTCCTGATGGGCGTGGCACTTTTGTCAGCTCATCGAAGTTTCTCCAGATGCACTCTGGCTTCAGGTTTCTGATTTCACTCATAGTATTTAAAGTTTAGGCTCCTCCGGCATCGCATTCTTCGTGCGGAGAAGCGTGGTTGTAAAAAAAGTCGGTTTCGTTATCTCTGCGCCATACTGTCCGTTCCCTCCCTTTCCACTATTTCCGAGATGGCTTGCGGACGGGCCTTCAGCATTATCATAGCCCACACTCCGAGCAGCACCACGAGCATCGTCTGTATGGTGTGAACGATGAGCACAAACGAGAGTGCCTCGTCTGCCGTGATGGCATTGGGACCGAGGGCTGCCGAACCATACAGCAGCAGCATCGTCTTCACGGCGAAATGCCATGGTCCGGCTCCGTTTGGCGTGGGTACTATCACCGCTATGCTTCCCACCACGAAGGTGGCGAGGGCACACGTCACTCCCATGCCCGAGGTGAAGCCGAAGCAGAAGAACGTGAGATAGTAGTGCAGGAAGTAGCTCACCCATATTCCGAGCGTGAGCACGATGAACAACGGTATGTTCTTCACGCTCTTCAGCGAGAGCATTCCCTGCCAGATGCCGCTGAGCGTTGCCTTCACCTTATTATATATCGACAGGCGTTTGAGCAGGAAATGGAGCAACACCAACACTGCCACGGCGCAAATCGCCGTCACCACATATCCTGTGGCAGAGAATTTTGCCAGTATGCCGTCGATGCTCGTTCCGGTGCTCAGAAAGAAGCTCTCAAAGATTGTCATCTGCGCCAGCAGCGTCACTCCCGTCACTATCATCACGAGCAGCGTGTCGATGGCTCGCTCCGTGACCACCGTCCCCAAGGCTTTCGGAAACGACACTCCGTCGCATTTCTTCAACACTCCGCAGCGTGTAAACTCGCCCACCCGGGGTATCACGAGACTTGCGGCGTATGACAGGAAGATGGCGTTGACGCATGTGGAGAGGCGTGGCTTCTCGCCCACCGGCTCCAGGGTCTGCTGCCATCTTATGCCTCTGAAGAGCTGTGCCGTGATACCGAACGGCAGCGACAGCAGCATCCATGTCCAGTCCATGTCGTGTAGCATCACTTTCTCTATGCGTTTGAAGTCGAAGTCGCGATACATCCAATAAAGTATCACTCCTCCGAGCAACACGGGCAGCACGAATTTCAGAGCTACATTGCTTATCTTTGTTCTTTTCACTTATATTCTCTTTCCTTTGACATTGCAAAGATAAACTAAATCGTGAGCAATACAAAATAATTTATTTATTTTAAGTCCAAACCTGTCATAACACCGTCTATTACCGTTTTGGGTTGAATTACGAAGTTTCGCTCATCTTGTTCTTAAGAAACCGGTCAAACGTGATAATCAACACAGGGAATCTGCGTTACAGCATCTGTATCTCATACACCTTATCTTATTAATAGAATATCACCAACAGACCCTAAAAACTTACTATTTGTCGACAAAACGGATAATATATGCCTAAAATCCGCAACTATCATCCAATACACGATTAAGGGTAGATTTATGAGTCGTTAGTAGCAGCTTTCAGTAAAAAGCAACAGCACAACATCAATATGTAGCCACCATCCCCTTACCCCACGATGCGACTTGAGGTAATACGCAGATTCAAACCGGAAAGAAAGGATTCTTATCCGAATTCTGTTTTGAAGGGTTTTGCATAAGCTCGGTTCTCTGTGTAGATATTCAGCACGTATTGCCTTGCAGTCATGATCCACTTGGCAGGTACGGAGATGAATCTGAAGACAAAAGCCTTTATGCGACTCGTTTTCTTGAGCCCAAAAGCCTTGGTGTCAAGCCTGCTCATGATGGTCTT
The DNA here is from genome assembly GCF_041323955.1 of Prevotella pectinovora. Taxonomy (NCBI): domain Bacteria; kingdom Pseudomonadati; phylum Bacteroidota; class Bacteroidia; order Bacteroidales; family Prevotellaceae; genus Prevotella; species Prevotella pectinovora. The sequence goes on along the minus strand of NZ_JBGLIV010000001.1, from coordinate 332,743 downwards.
GTAGAAATTGTGTATCAATGCAGTAAGCAGAAGAAAGACAGTATTCTCCGCCATGAATGACTTGGGGAGCCTGCTCCAACCGAATCCGTTGTTCATGTCGTCAAAGATACGTTCCTTGCCGCCACGCAGATTGTAGAATTCAACAATGTCCCTTGTCGATGACTTGTAATCGTTGGTCAGAATACAACGGTAAGTGTATTCGCCTTCCCACAGGTCAAGGTCGCCACTGTTGCGTCTTTGTCTCTGGATGACAAGACGATAGCACTTGCCTTCCCATTTCTCAACGAGAATGGAATTGAGTTCGAACTGGATGCCGTTAATCTCCTCCGTCTTCCATCCTCTCAGAGCAAAGATGTCATTGTAGAGCGAACTGCATCGGTTGGCACGGATGTAGAAATGTTTGCAATGCTTCTCTATCTCACTGACGATTTCCTTCGAGCAGGAACCGCAGTCTGCCCTGAAGCGATTTACACGGATGTTCTGGGATTCCAGAAGAGCGAAGAATCTCTTATGGGTGTCTGCCTGATGAAAACGCACATTCGTGTTACCATCGCTGTTCTCGATATAGACTATCTTGTCACCGATAACATATACGCCAGGCCTGTAGCCGAGGAACTTTTTGTAGGTCGGTTTTGCATCATACTTCTCCGTTTCAAGGAACTGATGGTCAAAGTCAACATCGTATTCCTCAATTTCCTTCAACTCGCCTGTAGAAACCAAAGCGTTTATAAGCAATGTGTTGAGTTTGTCTGCAGTATTGAAATCATAGGTCTTGCCTTGGTCGGAAGTATAGGAGATGTTTTCCTGTGTCAGTTCCTTGATGGCTCTGAGGATGGTATCAGAGCTGCATGTACGAAGGGTAGGATGATACGAGAGATGGCGCATCAGTTGTGACGTTACATCTTCCACGCATGAGCCGCCACAGAAATAAACGCTCATCAGCGAACGGACTATCTCGCTGAACTGATATCCGAAGATACTGCTGCATCTCTGACCCAGTGTTGAGTCGATAACGGGTGAAAGCATGGAGTCAAATTTCTCCATGATTGAAAAAATTCCTCCAAAAGGTGTGAGTTTCTCAGATTTAATTTGTATTTTTGCCATGTCATATTAGAGTTTTGCTTGTTTTCTTTTTGCAACACTAAGATAAGTGAAAATTCTGACATGGCAAAATCCTGGGCAACTTTTTGGGTTCTTCCGTTAAATGCATAGATAGAAAAAAAAATTTTATATTATGATAAAAATAAAGCTGGCATCATCTATCTTTGTAGTGACCAAACTCAATGATAAATGAATGCCAGCATAATGCATAAAGCTTTTGGCATATCCTTGCAAGAATGTTTGGATATGCGTTGCGAAAGTAATAAAATAGTTTTGAATATCCAAACTCCATCAGACAAACTTTGCTGTCCGGAGTGTGGAAGCCATAATGTAGTCCGTAATGGTTTCACGGCCAGACGCTTTGTGAGCGTGCCGATAGGTTGTTCAAAGACTTTCGTCGAGATGAAGATCCAACGTGTCAAATGTTCTGATTGTGGCTGCATAAAGAACGAGGATGTCGATTTCGCAAAAGGCAAGCGCAGGCATACGACCGCTTTCGCCAATATGGTTATAGACTTGTCGCGCTTTGCAACTATACAGGACATTGCATGGTTCCTGGATGTATCTTGGGACATGGTGCGGAACATACAGATGGAGTTCCTGCAAAAGGAGTATGGCAGCCCTGACCTTTCAAACCTCAGATACATATCCATAGACGAGTTCGCTACCCACAAGGGACAAGTTTACAAGACGATAGTCGTAGACTTGGAAACCGGGCGGATTGTCTTTGTAGGTGACGGTAACGGCAAGGCTTCGCTTGAGGAATTCTGGAACAAGCTCGGAGACAGAAAGAATGACATAAAAGCCGTATGCACAGACTTGTCGTCTGCTTATACGGGGGCGGTAACGGCAAATCTCCCCAATGCCTCTCTTGTCGTGGATCATTTTCATGTGGTAAAGCTCATGAATGAAAGGATAGACCAGTTGCGCCGCCAGTTGTGGCATGCTGAGAAAGACGTTAACAAGCGTAAGGTAATCAAGGGCACGCGCTGGATATTGCTGAGAAACGGCAACGACATCTTTGACGCAAAATACAAGACAAGACTTGACAATGTGCTGAACTTGAATGAACCGTTGATGATTGCATATTACCTGAAAGAAGACTTGAGGGAAATATGGAACCAAACCAACAAGGATGATGCAGAATTGGTGCTAAACGAATGGGTGCGGCAGGCCATGGATTCAAAAATACAGCCATTGGTCAAAATGGCTGCTACCTTGCGGGCCTACAAGCCATATATACTTGCATGGTATGACTACCCGATATCAAATGGCCCTACTGAAGGTATAAACAACAAGATTAAAGTGCTGAAAAGACAAATGTATGGATTCAGAAATGATGAATTCTTCACGTTAAAGCTATACGCTCTACACGACAAGCGTCTACGCATTTAACGGAAGAACCACTTTTTGTTGCTCAGGAACTTATAAATAAAGTTAAATTATAGTGTTGCGGAATTAAGGATATGTAATATTTTAGCATTTTTCTTGCAGTATATCCAAAATAATCATTACTTTTGTAATACGAAAACGCACACAATATGCGAAACTAATCACAATAAAAACGAAAAGATATGAGAAAGACTTTACTAACAATGGTTGCGATGATGGCAACAAGCAGTGCGATGATGGCACAGAATGGGATAACTGAAATTCCTGATCCAGAAGGTGTAGAGCTCCTGGGCACAACATTGTCTCCAAACGGCAAATTCTTTGGCGGTGTGGGATTTGGCGTCAACGAGGCATGGATATACGATATGGAAAGCAAGAAGTTTGTGGCTTTCCCTGCCGCTGACGCAGAAACAGACGTACAGATCAAGTCTATGGCCGACAATGGCGTGGCTGTGGGATGGAACGGTCCTGCAGCAACATTCGATTTCGCCACAGAGCAGTGCACTCAGTTCGGCGAGAACGAACAGTATACTTTCATGGGTATCAGTCCGAACGGAAAACTGATTGTTGGTGCTCGCTACGACGGTGATGACTCCGAGGGAACACCTTGTATCTTCAACGAGGGCACTCCGGTAGACCTGCCGCAGCCTTCTGACAAGTTCCTCGGCGCTACCAGTTCCGGTGCTACTGCCCTGTCGGTTTCCAACGACTCCATAATATCCGGATATTGGGTTGATGATATGGCTACGCGTCCTGCCCTGCTGTGGGCTCCAAACCGCGACGGAAAGACATTTATGCCTTATCCTTTCTCCCGTCCGTATTTTGCGGCTACAACGGAATCTACTTTGCCATTCATAATATTCAGCTGCGACCAGACTGTGATGAGTGCCAACGGAAAATACCTGGTGATAAACTACGAGCAGTATACCGGTGAGTGGGAATCCATCCAGAGCGTGGCACGCTACAACACGGAGAACGACTCTCTGGAATTATTCACTCCTAATGCCGAAGACGAGATGTTCGTAAATTCAGGAAGCCAGGTGTTTGGCTCCGCCGTTTCTGACGAAGGCACAATCATCGGATTCTATGGCGGCGGACTCTACGGACCGCGTCTGGGATTCATCTGGAAGAAGGGCGACGAAAGCATCAAGGCGCTCGCCTCTGAATTCCCTAAGGCTACTCTCCTTGCCGACTACGACAACGGTGCATTCAACGTTCCTGCTGCCATCTCTGCCGACGGTCGCTACATCGCCGGATTCGCATACAAAGAGGGCGAGACTTCTGATGAGCTCGGCGGCGGATATGTGTCTTGGGTTCTCGACACTCAGTATGACGACACCGACGCCGTGGAGTCTGCACCATCTGCCGACGCTGCAAACAAGGTTGTGGCTCGTTTCACTGCCGACGGCAAGCAGGTTCAGAAGGACGCCAAAGTGCGTGGCTTCAATATGATGCTCATGAGAAACGGAAAGGCTATCAAATCTTTCAACAGATAACGACAGCCGCCATATCGCGGAATGACTGATTTTCCCGGATATGGCAGCAGCCGAAAAACAATACGAGGGGCGGACTCACAGACGGGGTCCGCTCTTTTTTTTAATTGATTGTCTTGTGATTTCACACAAATTACGCTACCTTTGCCTTGAAGAAGAAAACAAACAAAAATACAAGACAATGAGAACATCGAGATTCCTACCCCTATTCATAATAGCAGCAGCGATATTCACCATCACGGCAGCATGCTCATCCGACAAGAAAAGCGACGACAAACCTGCTGTGGTGAAAGACGAGCGCATACCCGGCGACTCCACATTCTACGGACTTGCCTGCGAGGGATGCACCGACTCCGTAGTGGTAGTGCTGCCTACCGACGACAGCGACCCCATAACGTTCAGCATCATCGACGCCATGCAGTCCCGACAGGTGTTCGGCAGACCGAAGATCGGCGACCAGCTCGCCATCGTAATAAACAAGGAGGACAAGAGGAAGGCTGACATCGTGATAGACCTCGATGAGCTGAAGGGCACATGGGTGTATCAGGTGATGCCGAAACTGCGCAAGATGCCCCACATCGCCGGTATGCCGCAGCCAAAAGCCGGTCCGGAACGCGACTCCATGATACAGAAGCTGATGGTGCCGATAGAACAGGGATTCAAAATCAAGAAGCAGTTCACGATGGAGCCCGTGGGACTGCGTTTCAAGCAGACGAGTCTGACGGGCGAGAGCCCCGTGGAATATCCACAGGCGGAATACTACAAGGAGTGGCATGTGCTCAACGGCAGACTGGTGTTCACCGAGGGAACGATAGACACCGGCAACAAGAAGCGCCGCAAACTGAAGCCTCAGAAAGACACCGTGGAGATTGTACTCATGATGAAAGACAGTCTGCAGCTGAAATTCAAAGACGGCATAAGGGCATACTACCGCAAGAAGTAACGGCAGACTGCCGCAAGCACACCGACAGGAGCACCATTAAGCCAGTTTCTTCCGCAGCCACATGCCGAAGAAGCGGTCATAAACAATGTATGCCTCCCCGTAGCGATATACAAACTCACGGCTGACCAATGTCTTGAGAGCAAGACTCACACTGCTTGCCGCCGGAAGACGGTATTTTGCCAAGAACTCCTGCGACATCACCGATGCCACCTTCCCCTCACAGGCTATGGCTGTCAGGAGAGCAGACTGGTTGTCGGTGAGCGACTCATAATAGTTTATGAAAGCCACTTCCTGCTCATCCACCAGTTCGTCTATTACCACCTTCACCTCTTCTCTCGTTATCGGTCTGCCGTTCTGATACAGACGGTTCAATATGTCCTGCACATACCATGTCTGCCCGTCAACACAATCATACAGATACCCGAACACCTCATCATCGACAGACAACCCCTTCTTCGCCATCCACCGATTTGCAAAAGCCTGATATTCCTGCCTGTCGATAAGCGGCAGCGACACCATCTGCGAACTCTGATAAAACGGGCGCTTGGCTGACAGGAACATATCCGTCATCATATGCTGCTTGCTGCCGGCAAAGATGAAATACACATTCGGCAGAAACTGTATGTATGATCTCAATAGCGCCTCTGCCCTACCCTCCGGATATTCTGCTATCTGCTGAAACTCGTCTATGGCGATATAGATACGCTTTTCCGATAGTCGCAGATAATCAAAAATCTGTTTCAGCGACTCTTCCCTCTGGTTGGGCTGCACGGTAATGGAAAACGTAGGAATACCCGTCAGCTCATCAAACGACATTGTCGGCTTGTAGCTGGCGAAAAATGCGTTTATCTTTCGCATTGCCGACTGTGAGAACGTGTCTACCTTTCCAATCACCGTCTTTCCCAAGAGCTGCACGAACTGCTCCATGCTCCGTGTGGCATTGATGTCCATATAAAAACATTTCACAGCGGAATCCGCATCCTGTATGTTCTCAAACACATGATGTATAAGTCCCGTCTTGCCGATACGCCGTGGCGACATCAACACTACGTTGCGCTCATTTTCCAGAGCTTCCACGATGGTCTTCGTTTCTTTCTTGCGGTCGCAGAAGTATTCCGCTCCCTTATATCCATATATCACGAAGGGGTTATTCAGTTGTTCCATAGCGCTTTACTGTCATTACATGTTTTATGTTACATATTTTATGTAATGCAAAGATACATCTTTCGTCAGACTGTTGCAAGTAAAAGCCAAACGATTTTTCTTCGAGATTAATCCCCAAACGGTCATTAGGCCGTTTAACCCAAAACGGTCATTAGGGCTTGCCTGGATTTTGATTATTTAGAAGAGTGGTTTTTAACGGCCTGATGACCGTTTGGGGTTTAACCAAAAGACCACCGTCTCTTGTCACATCGCAAAGATATGCATACTCTCCGAATAATCACAATTTTGTCAAGATTATGGCTTCCAAATTCTTGAATTTGTACGCAATACTGCATAAACAGGACGTTTTACGAGGGCATCGCATGTTCCCTGATTTTGCAATCATAATTTGCCTATTACAGTAACTTAACAACAAGACGGAGTAACCAGCATCTCCCCCGTTGGGGAGATGCTGGTTACTCCGATTTATGGTAATCCGCTGATAATCAAATAGTCAAGAGTAACTAGTCCCTCCCCTACGGGGGAGGCTAGGTGGGGGCTGATGGCAGTATACGGAGTAATAACTGATTTGGCTTTTTCACTGATTTCTTAGTTGGCTAATGGTTATTGGATTATTATCAGGATTTTCTATGGATTTGCGAGTTCTTGTGGCACTCCCTTTTGCTGCCCAAATCCACAACCTAAAAAAAATCATACAAAACACTTGCTTCACATCTTTATATTTAATAATTTTGCATATTATTAGTATTTTAACCCAAACTTCAAATAATAACAAAAAGGACAAAGAAAGCTATATCAAAGAAAGTAACCTATGTCGTGGAATAAGTGAAGACCTATACCCACAGATAAAGTAAACAACTCTATCGCATATATAATTAACATTTAAAACATAACATTATGGAACTACATCGCATTTTTACTATCGCGTTGACAGCCCTTGCCGCCATACCAACAATGGCACAAGACCGCAACAACGAGGATGAAGTGGTAAAGGTAGATGCCCGTTTCTCTGCCTACAACTACAGAGAGGGAGAGGTTATCGTTAAGTTCAAAGACCAGAGCGCCGCACAAATCAATGCGCCACGCCGCACGAAGTTCAGAACTTCTGGCGTAAACAGCATCGATGCCACACTGCGCGAACTCGGCGTCTCTGAGGTAGAGGCGCTGATGCCGCTGTCTGGCAACCAGCAGGTGAAACGCCTGGCACGCAGCGTAAACGGCAAGACCGTGGCTGCACCTGCCATGAACCGCATCTATCTGATGCACTTCGACAAGACCAAGGTGCGCAACACTGAAGAGGCTGTGGCAAAGTTGGCAAAACTTGCCGACGTTGAATACGCCGAGCCTAACAGAATAGTATACGCCCTCGGCAACACAGAATCACAAGCCGGACAGAGCAAGGCACTGATGGATGTACAAGACCAAGCCAACGGGGGGTAATAATATAAGCTACGACGACCCACTCTTCGGTCAGCAGTGGGGACTGCAGACCATGAAGTTGCCCCAATTGTGGCAACAACCTATCATAACACAAAAACGACCGATAATAGCAATTCTCGATACGGGTGTGGACATCGACCACCCCGACCTCAAAGCAAACATCTGGACTAACACCAAAGAGTCTGAAGGCGCCGAAGACTATGACGACGACGGCAACGGATTTAATGATGACGTACACGGATGGGACTTCGTGAACCAGACAGGACGCATCGGCGACTGGAACGGTCACGGCACTCATTGCGCCGGCATCGCTGCTGCCGTTGGTGGCAACGGCATCGGCATCGTTGGTGCCAACCCCGACGCACTCATCATGCCCGTGACGGTGATGCAGAGCGACGGCACCGGCGATGTGGCAACCATCATCAAGGGCATCGACTATGCTGTGGCTAACGATGCCGACATCATCAGCATGAGCTTCGGTAGTTATGGCGAATCAAAAGCCGAGGAGCAGGCTTTGGGCAGAGCTTATCAGAAAGCTGTGCTCGTGGCGGCGGCTGGAAATGATGGAAAGTGTCTTAACCATGCGCATCCTGAAAGAGGACAAATGGGTCCTGCACCGATGTATCCTGGTTCTTACACTTTTGTGCTTGGTGTTCAGGCAATGAATAGCGAGGGTAATATCGCAAGCTTCAGTAATTATGACGACAATGGGCCTACCTATACCGAATGGGGAGAGGACAAACTGTATAACTATGAATTGCTTGCGCCCGGAGCAAACATCGAAAGTACATACCCCGGCGGAAACTACAAATCGCTGAACGGTACGTCTATGGCTACACCGATGGTGGCTGGCGCATTGTCGCGTCTCATACAGTCAAAAGAATACGCAAACAAGGAATATCTCTTTGGCGACCTTATCAAAGCACGTTCAGCAACGGGGGGACTCGACATCTATAAGGCTTTCTCAATAAAGGACGAGGACCGCATACCTGAACTCTCTTTCGTGACCTACGAAATGGACGACAGCACCAATGTCGGTGACGGTGATGGCAGACCTGATGCCGGCGAAATTATCGACATATATCCTATCGTGCGCAACTCATGGGGCAAGGCTAAGAACATAAAACTGTCTATAGAACTTGGTGAGAACGAGGATCCGCAGATTGTGGAGTTTATAAAGAAAGAGGCTGGCTTCGGTTCGGAACTGAGCGCATACGGAAAAGCAAGGAGTGCAGAGCCATTGAGAATAAAGATTAATGACAAGTGTGCAGACAACCGACATATCCACCTTGTCATCAAGGGAACGTGCGACGGTATGGAGGGCGAAATTACTCAAGACATTACTCTCACCGTGGAGAACGGTGTGGAGATTGGCGGCGTCATAAAGAAAGACATGACGCTTTATCCTAACGTGCATTATATTGTGACAAAGAATCTTGTTATACCTGAAGGCGTTACGCTGACAATCAAGCCGGGAACAAAGTTGGAGTTTAAAGGAACATACTTTGAAAATCGAGGTACTATAAATGCGGCAGGTAAGCCGGATAGTCTGATTGTGTTGGAGGGGATAGCCAACAAGAATAACGGAGACTGGGATGCCAATATTAATTTATCTGGTTTTAGCTATACAGAATTGAAAGAATCTCGTATAAATTACTGTAGTGGAAACTTTAATAATGTTATTATTGATAATAACTATATATCCCGAACACCAGACCTTGAAAATAATAATAATAATAATGGTTGCAATATCTATAACAATACTATCTATGTAACAGGAGATGGTCGTTTTGAAAAATCAAACCTTATCAACAATTATGCACTGTACGACAATATAGGCCTTATTGCATTAAATAGATTCAATTCTTCTAATATTTGGAACAATGAACGTGTTGGAATCAGGACAAATGCAACAGTTTACACCACCGACAACCCCAACTATTTCGGTTCCTCCAAAGAAGCCACTGTAAGAAAAAGCATCCTTGACATCCATAACAATTTCTATACCACCGAATACGACCTCTCCAACATGCTCACACGTCCTAACGCAGAGGCTCACGGCGTAGTATGGAAAGTAGTAGTCGATGGTTACGATGCTCAGGACGAGTTTGACATGCTGCCGCCATTGGGTGTAGGCAAGCATAAGTTTGAAGTATATTTCAACCGCCCGATGCGCACCAGCGTAACGCCGATGGTGGCAATGGGTGTGCGAATGCCATACACACAGATTCCTATCGCCGAAGAGGGAACATGGAGCGCCGACAGCTTGGTCTATACAACCTACCTGACCATCACAGGAAAGACCGGCGCTGACGGATTGAACCGCATCTATGTGGACGGAGCGAAAGACAACGAGGGCTTCGAAATCCCTATCGAGAACAGCCGTTTCAATGTGAACGTGCAGGCTGCCGGTTCGCTGAGCACGGGCTTCATGGGCGAGGCTGGTCTCGGCAAGGTGACGCTGTCGTGGAACGACGTGCAGAACAGCTTCGACGACTTTCTCGGCTACAACCTTTACCGCTACACCGACAAGGGCGACACGATAAAGGTGAACAAGCAGCTTCTCGACAACGAGACGCTCGAATACGTAGACTACGACGTGGTGCCGGGAACCACATACTGCTATCAGTATAAGGTGATAACTACAGACCTTAAGGAGACCGACCCGTCAAATGTTGTGGCTGTCACTCCGATGACCTCTACTCTCGGCGATGCTAACGGTTCGGGCAAAGTGGACGTTGCCGACGTGATAACCACCGTAAACTATGCTTCAGGTCAGGAACCGAAGCCGTTCATCTTCGAGGCAGCCGACGTAAACACGGACCTGCAGATTGACATCCTCGACGTGGTGGGCATCATCCGCACCATTCTCAACCCTAATGCCGACGTAAGCTCAATGGCAATGGCTACGGCTACATACACCGTGGAGAACGGCATCGTATACGTTGACTCACCGGTGAACCTCGCAGGTGTGCAGATTCAGATCGCCACAGAGAAGGGAAGCGAAGTTACCGCCACCGGCGAGATGGAGGGCTTCGAGCAGGCTTCGTCATGGCTCAGCGACAACGACTTCATATACCTTGCATATAGCATGAGCGGCAAGACTCTCGCTGCCGGCAAGCATGCCATACTGAACATCGGCAACGCCAAGATTATGGACATCAGACTGAGCGATGCTGCAGGAAAGAACGTGGAGGCTAAGGCTGGCGAATTGTCAAGCATCACCCGTCTGGGTTCTGACGTGATGAACGTGTCGGGAATATACACTCTCACGGGAGTGAAATTGTCAGGACGCAGCAGCGACCTCAAGAAACTGCCTGCCGGCGTTTACATCGTTGACGGCAAGAAGATGGTGAAATAACCGGTCTTCATAATGAGACACATTTAATTTATTACTTATGAAGAAAAGCATCATCAAGCATCTCCTGCTTGTATGTATCATGATATTATCGGTGGCGGCACGTGCCGCTGCTGATAATATCGTTGACATAGGGTCGGTGGAGGGCAAGCCTGGCGACATCGTGGAGCTACGGGTGGGGCTGACCAACAGCGACAACGTGTCGTCGGTGCAGGTTTCGATACCGATAGACTCACGGCTCGAACTCGTGGAGAACTCCGCCATGACCACCGACAGGACGAGCAAACACAAAGTGACGGCAGGTGTGAAAGACGGCAAGCTGAACATCTTCGTTTATTCAATGTCGATGGACGCCATCGCTCCGGGCAGCGGCGACATAGCCACAGTGCGGCTGAAGTTGGGCAACGCTCCGTCGAGCATCACGCTGAGTGCCGACAAGGTGGTGATAACGGACAGCGACGGCACTACCCTACCGGGTGCTGCCGCCACCGACGGCAACGCCACCATATTGTGCGCCAAGTCTGAATACAGCACATTGGAGATCGACTATGGCAGAGTGCCTATCAGGAGTTCGTATCAGCAGACGGTGAGGGTGAGCAACGTGGGCAACGCTCCGCTGATATTCAGCGGACTGCAGTTCAGCGCCACGGAGTTTTCCTGCAACGAGTCTTTCCCGATAGAGATTGAGGCTGGCAGCAGCAGGGAGTTCACCATCAACTATGCCCCCGTGGAACGTGGCGGCATAACGGAGGAGGTGAAATTCCTATGCAACAGCATCTACAAGCTGAACACAGTGAAGCTGAAGGCTCTGCCTTTTGCCGTGAACGAGCTGCATGTGGAGAATGCCGAAGGCGTGGCAGACAGCATCGTCACCGTGGCTTTGCGCATGAACAATATGGACGACATCACGGGATTCCAGTTCGACTTCAATATGCCGGAGCAGCTGGAGTATGTGGACGGCAGCTTTGCTCTCTCTGCTCGTAAGACAGACCATCAGATGGGCGCTTCGATGAAGGGAAGGACGCTGCATGCACTTGCTTTCTCACTCAGCGATTCGCCGTTTACGGGCAACGACGGTGTGGTAGCCACATTCAAGGTGAAATTGAACGGCAGATACGGCACTTCGCTTGGAGCCGCGAAAGCCATGCTGACGGCAAACATAAAGGGAAAGCTCACGGATGTGTTGTCGGACAAATATGAGGGCTACATCAACATCCTGAGTCCGCGAATCAATGCTACCGACGAGATTGACCTCGGACGCACTCCTATCACACAAGTAGCGAAAACTTCGTTCCGCATAAACAACTATGGTTCGGCTCCGCTGCGCATAGACCGCATAGTGTCAAGTTCGGAACATCTGAAGGTTGGCGCACAGCTACCCATCATCATCAAGCCAAATGAAGAAACTGACATTGATGTAATGTTGGACGATGTGGAGGAACGTGATTACGACGAACTGATACAGCTATACACCAACGACCCAGACCGCAGACTGCACAACATCAAGGTGAGGGCAAACAGATACTCGCCCAACTATATCACGCTCACGGGGGCTGATGTGGAACCAGGCGACACGCTGCGCCTTCAGATTGCATTATCAAACAATGATGTGGTGAACGGTTTGCAGTTTGATGTGGATTATGACACAAGTTGTTTTGACATTCTCGACAAGTATGATTGGTCGGATAGAGCGAAAGGATTCACGGCAACGAGCCGCAGCATAGGCAAAGGCAAGAGGCGTTATTTCTGTTATTCGCTTGGCGGCGGCGAGATTGCCAAAGGCGACGGCAATGTGATGACGATATTGCTGCCTGTGAAGAAGGATGCTGCTTTTGGCAACTATAACATACAGATCAGCAACATCCTGCTGTCCACTCCAGGGCTGACGAACAAGTATTCGGGGGCTGGCAACAATGCGATGGTAAATGTGGTGAAACCGGTAAGGACCATTTACATCACAGGCTCAGAACATGGTTCTGTGGAGGGTGGCGGTTCTTACGACCTCGGTGCTATAGCTACTCTGACGGCAATACCCGACGAGGGCTACAGTTTCGACTCATGGTCTGACGGCAATACCGACAATCCCCGAACCATCACAGTGAACGAGGACATCCGCCTCGCCGCAAAGTTCACCCCTAATAGTTATTCGTTGAAATATGTAGTTGACGGTAAAACGTTCAAGACCGAGACTATTGAATTTGGAACTGCGATTACTCCAGAGGCAGAACCTACCAAAGAGGGATATACCTTCAGCGGATGGTCGGAGATTCCAGAGACAATGCCGGCACATGATGTGACGGTCAACGGTTCGTTCTCGGTCAACTCCTATACATTAGAATATATAGTGGATGGTGAGGTATACAAGACCATTTCTCTTGAATTTGGAGCTGCAATTACACCTGAGTCTAATCCTAAGAAAGAAGGATATTCCTTCAGCGGTTGGTCGGAGATACCAGAGACGATGCCGGCGCATGACGTAACGGTCAATGGTTCGTTCTCTATAAACTCCTATACATTAGAATATATAGTGGATGGTGAGGTATACAAGACCATTACTCTTGAATTTGGAGCTGCTATAACTCCTGAGGCAGAACCTACCAAAGAAGGATATACCTTCAGCGGATGGTCGGAGATACCAGAGACGATGCCGGCACATGATGTGACGGTAACGGGAGAATTCTCTGTAAACATCCATAAAGTAACATGGAAGATTGACGGAGAGACAATTGCCGAAACGGAAGTAGAATACGGAGAGATAATCGTTGAACCGGAAGTGCCGATAAAGGAAGGATATGAGTTTGAGGGTTGGGAAGAATACCCAAAGACAATGCCTGACAATGACATTACGATAAACGGTAAATACAAACTATTGTGCGCTATAGCACAAATTATGGGAGATAGAGACAATGCATGTGTCTATACGACGAGTGGAATACTCATAGGCAGGAACATGACCCTGACAGAGATTCTGAAACTCCCACAAGGCATTTACATCGTAAACGGCAAGACGGTGGTAAACAAGTAAAGTCAATATCGGCAATAAGACCGTTTTGAACAGTAGTCCACTCTCTATGCAAATGACAGCGCCCCGTGTCCTCATTGGATTTAATCCAAATGGGACACGGGGTTTTACTATCAGCCCCTCTCGTTCTAAAACCCATCCTAACCTTCCCAAAGGATAACCCATCCTGACCTTCAAACCCATCCTGACCTTCCCTAAGGGAAGGAACAAGTTACTCCGGATATTGACACCAGACCAAACCTGACCTCAAGCCCAACAGCACAACATAATCACTCCAGCCCCCACCTAACCTCCCCCGAAGGGGAGGGACAGTCACTATTGCCATTGATAAACCACTGATAATCAGACGACTACTGACGAAAATCATGTAGCCAATGGTATCCGTCCCTCCCCTTCGGGGGAGGTTAGGTGGGGGCTGACAGCAATAATCGGAGTAATCAGTTCCTTCCCTTCGGGAAGATTAGGATGGGTTTGAGGTTAGGATGGGTTTGAGGCTAGGTGGGGGCTGATGGCAGTATGCGGAGTAATAACACTGAAACCGCCAGGAAAGGGAGTGTGTCAACACTCTCAAATCCAAATAAATCCATAATGGAATCCAAAATCATTGGCCAAATTAAATCAAAAAAAATGGATCCGTGAAAAGACCAATCCGTGTCAAGTCCGTGGAATCAGTGTTTCATTTTTTTTGATTTGTGTCCACGCCGAAGGCTGGGGACACAACATCAACACGGAATGAGAATATCGGTGAGAATATAGTGTCCATCGCCGCAGACTGATGGACACAGGGGCTAAAACGGATAATATAAAAACGCAATAAAATATAAAAGGATAAGAAGCTTATGGTTACATTCAAAATATTTCGCTAATTCTGGAAGATTTTTATAACCACTTTATTAGCAAGCAGTTCTGAGGATAAGGTAAAAATGAGGTAATGATTTGGCAACCCTGTCTATTTCTACGTTCTGCTGTGAGTTGCTGTCAATGTCTCTCGTCTTGGTACAAAAGTAGCAATAAAAATCGGATACACATCAAAATGTCCCATGATTTTTATCACAGGACGTTTTTTATCTTCGCTGAATAATCCGGTTTAACCGTTACTTCTATTTTCGGCAAGTTGCGGGCTATGATTGCTGAAATTTATACTTTAATCCATACTCTTCCAACTTGCTATACAGCGTTGTACGTCCGATTCCGAGCAATTCGGCGGCAACCTTGCGGTTTCCGTTTGCCTGCTTCAACGCGCGTAAGATGCGTTCCTTGTCCTCCGCATCGTTTCGCAAGGCGAAGCTGACAGGTGAGGTCGGTTTCGTTACGGCAAGTTCCAGATGCTCTTTCATGACAACTCCCGTCTGTGCCTGCAACACCGCGCCCATTATCTTCTGCCGAAGCTCACGGACATTACCCGGCCACGGATGGGTCAGCAATGTCTTACGGGCTTCCGCATCGAACCCAGTCACGCTACATTCCAATTCATTGTTGGCAATCTCACGGAAGAACTCCGCCAACGGCATGATGTCCTCCTGACAGTCACGCAAGGGCGGAACAGTTATCTCGAAGTCGTGCAAACGGTACAGCAAATCCTGTCGGAAACGTTTTTCAATGACCGCTTTCTCCAGATCCTCGTTGGTGGCGGCGATGATGCGGACATTGAAGCTCTTGTCCGTCTTGTCACCTATAGGGCGGTATCTCCGTTCCTGTATGGCACGGAGTAACATCTGCTGGGTTTCCAATGCGAGATTGCCTACCTCATCCAAGAACAATGTGCCACCCTCTGCCTCATTGAAGTATCCTTTCTTTGTGCTGTCCGCACCCGTAAACGCGCCTTTGACATGTCCGAAGAATGCCGAGGGCGCAAGGTCTTTGGAGAGTGAACCGCAGTCCACAGGCACAAACGGTTTCCCTGCCCTTTTGCTCTTATCATGCAGATGGTGGGCGATATGCTCCTTGCCCGTGCCGTTCTCTCCGAATATCAGCACGCTCATATCAGTAGGGGCAACTAATCTTATCTGTTGCATGATTTTCTGAAAGGCGGAACTGTCACGGGCAAAAACGGGCATACGATTTCGTCCGATACTCCGTTCTTTCAGGATGGTATGAAGCAGAGGCATAAGTTTATCCTCCACAAGCTGCTTGGGGATATAGTCCAGCGAGCCGAGTTTCATACTTTCGACTGCCGTATGCACTTCGGCATAGTTGGTCATGATGATTAACGGTTGTGTCATGCCTTCCTTGCGCATCCATCGTAATAGGTCGATGCCGTCACCGTCGGGTAGTCGTAGGTCAGAAACCACGATGTCCCCGTCTGAGGCTTGTTGCAGAAGTTTCTTCGCGGTCGAGAGGTGGTAAGCCTGCACGGTACGGAATCCTTCCCGTGCCAGCAGGTTGCAGACAAACTCGCAATACACGATATTGTCCTCCACCACGATGATTCTTGTTTTATCCATTTTCGTATTTTTCCTTTCTTCTTTTGCCTGCCGGATAATTTCAGCACCTTTATCCAGCACAGCCGGTCACCGCTTTGCATATCGCTTCGTCATCTGGAGTGGCACTTCCATGAAGTTGGGCGTAAAGTTCCCTCAATGGCTGGTCGGCACGGAGAATCTGCCATGAACTTCGCAGATGGTGTGTAAGTGTGTCCAGTTCTTGGAGGTCTTTACGCTGTTCTGCATCCTTGACCGCCTGCATTTCCTTTTCGGTTTCCGCTATCAGTTTGTCCAGCATGACGGATTCATTGCCATAAGATAGCAGAGTGGAAAAATCCGGCTTTTCATCCAATATGCTGCTTAATGCGCATTTATCCGTAATCTCCATCAGTTCGGATATGGAGAACGGCTTGAACAGGCATCCGGCAAATCCACGCCCTATAAGTTCCTCCTTGCTGCAACTGCCCGAAGCGGTTGTCACGACTATGGGAATACTCTTCGAGTTGCCTACATTGGATGAGCGCAACAGTTCCAGCAGTTCAAAACCGCTTATCTCAGGCATATTCAGATCCGTCAGAAGCAGGCTGTATTCCTTTTTTCGTATCAGCTCCATCAGTACCGAAACATTGGTACAGGTATCGCAGTGCATCCCTTCATGGGCATACATTTCTTTCAACATAAGGAGAAGTACCTCGTCATTGTCGATGGCAATCACATCATGGCAGATATGATTATGGCGCATTTGCGCTTGAATTGTCTGTTCCGGCAGTTCCTCGGCTGTCTGCATGGGAATTTCCACCGTGAAGCGGCTCCCTTTGCCTTTCTCGCTTTCCAAGCGTATAGTTCCACCGAGCATCGCCACAATACGCTGCACGATGGACAATCCTAATCCGAAGCCGTCTTTTGCGGCGGCATTTGAAAGACGTTCAAATGCACCGAATACTCGTTGTTGCTCATCTTCGGTCATGCCCGTACCGGTATCTTCAACGATAAGTTTCAGCAAACCGTTATCATAATCCGCTGCCAATGATACACTACCGTTATCCGTGAACTTGATGGCGTTTGACAACAAGTTGTTGCCGATTTGCAGGATACGTTCCTTGTCGGTCAAAACCACCGCATCGGTGTGGCTCTCCACTATCAAAGTCAGCCCCTTGTTCATGGCAATGGGCATGAACTCCGTTTCAAGAATATGCGTGATTGCGGAAATCCTGCAAGGGGAAAGGTTGGGTTGCTCCTTGCCGTTGTCCAGACGGAAGAAATCCAGCAGCGTGTTGAGCATCTCCCGCATACGCTCGGAAGATTGCCGGATATTATCCACATACATGGTGCTTTTATCCGCGCTACAACTTTTCTGCATCAGTCCGGCATAGCCTCATTTTGTCAATCGTATTTTTTCGTGGTAGAAGTAGTTTACGATGACAGGTTTGCCTTTTTCCGAGCGTCCGTATGGCAGATCGTTTATACGATACGGGAAGCCCTGCTCCTTGGCGTAATTTGAAATGTCCTGCTCCAATGCCTGCCAGTATTCAAGCCTTTTTTTATTGTAAATTTCCTCGTAAAGCGGTATGAGGTCAGGATACTTCTCACGGATATACGTCATTATCCCGCCTTTGAACTGCCCGCGTAAATTCAGGTTTTCAAGCCAGATTAAATCAGCATAATCTTTTACCTCCTCTATTATTGCCTTTACGTCTGTTATTCTGGGGAATATGGGCGAGACGAAGCATACGGTGCGGATACCTGCCTCGTATGTCTGACGCATCGCTTTCAGACGGCGTTCAATGCTTACGGCGTTGTCCATATCTGCGCAGAACTGCTCGTCGAGCGTATTGACAGACCATGACACAGTCACTTTGGGAAAACTCTTCAACAGGTCGAGATCGCGAAGGACAAGATCGGACTTTGTGCATATCATAATCTCGGCATCGCTTCCTCGCAGCTCTTCGAGCAGCCTTCGGGTACGGTGGAATTCTTCTTCATACGGATTGTAACCGTCCGTCACAGACCCTATTACAACACGTTCACCGTCGTATTTATGAGGATTCGTTATCGGCTTCCAGTTTTTTACATCTAAAAACGTACCCCACGGCTCGGTGTGCCCGGTGAACCGTTTCATGAACGATGCGTAGCAATACCTGCAGGCGTGGGGACACCCTACATAAGGGTTGACCGAATATCCTCCCACCGGCAGAGAGGATTTGGTCATTACACTCTTTACATCTATTTCCTTTATTGTATCCATATTCATTGTATTCGTCTGGTAAATTGTTCCGGCAATTCCTGAATCATTCTTTCGTCGCCCATAATCGGCAGCAAATCCTCTTTCATGAACACCGGTATGCCATGAGCCTTTGCCTGTTCTGCAATGCTAAGCACCCATTCGGGGCGCGAATATGACTTTCCTTTTCGGTTTCCGGTCTCTGTGCCTATGACAATCCAGTCAATTCCCTCGAAATCAATCTCGCCGATATCATCGAAGAGAGGTTCAAACGTGACATGGTAGTGTCGTGCTTTGATATTCTTTTTCAAATCATCAATCCTCCTTTTCTCGGAACTGCGCGTAACGGTCACGCCCATCCATACGTTCTCGTCGTCAGAGGAGAAACTGATTTTGTCAGGGCGCTTCGTCAGAAAGATATAGGCGTGCTGGGGATTGCTGCTGATCCGCTCGAAAATTTCTGCGTTCCATTCAGGCTTCCAATCGGAGAAATCGCTCATTCCTGTCATGAGCCACACATGAGGACGGGACGTATCGATGATGCGCAGTTTTCGTTCCATGTATTCAGGCACGGAAAAGTCGTCGGTAATGTGGAAACGGCGGCAGTTGTTACGGGCATAGCAGTAAGGGCATCCTATAGTGCACCCTACCACTATGTTCATGTTTTTTATCAGGGATTTAATGCAGACACTCATAACACAACTGTTTCTCCGTCCTCCGGGATAATCAGCCGGCTCATGTCGGCTTCGTGATGCGTTGCCTCATTGCGCAGAATTGCACGGGTGGTCTGGCAATGGTCGATGGCATCCATGTGTACGGCTATCAGCTTGATATGCGAAGGCAATTCGTCAAGTATCTGCATCACTTCGTTCTCGTCGGGGATGATAGGACCGTCCGTTTTGGAAAATTCGGGAAAGATTGCACCTCCGGAGTTTACCACGATATAGTCAGGATTGAACCGTTCCACGGTGTCTCGGATACATGCTTCCCATCGGCAGTCACCCATTATATAAACGGTCGGGAAGCCCTCGGCTTTTAGCACATAACCTGATACAGGTCCCATCATCTGCCCGATCTGCCCGAAACCATGATGTCCGGTCGTGCGGTAAATGGATATGCCGTCTATTGTTTTTATTTCTTCGATGGGTATCACATTTGTAAATCCGTCGTTTCTGATGGCGTCCGCGTCCTGGGGCTGAACGTAGAAAGGAATTTCTTTGGGCAAATGTGTGGGGACACTCGGCTCGTAATGGTCGATGTGATTGTGGGTCAGGAGCACCATGTCCACGCCTCCGATAATATCCTGAATAGGAATGGTGAGGTGTACCCTCGGTGTTTTATTCACACCGAGGGCCGATATCAAAGTGCCTTTGTCGGCTAAAACGGGGTCAATTAGCATGGTGTGTCCCGCATACCTGATTTTCAAGGTGGCATTGCGCACCAATTGTACTGTAGATGTCTTTTTCATGACTATATGTCTTGTTATTGATTACGGGTGCAAAGTTCGGAAGAATCCGGCGAAACATCTATGCCTGAAAAAACGGTAATTATGCCATTTTGATAAATGAAATCCTAAAATCCGCAACTATCATCCAATACACGATTAAGGGTAGATTTATGAGTCGTTAGTAGCAGCTTTCAGTAAAAAGCAACAGCACAACATCAATATGTAGCCACCATCCCCTTACCCCACGATGCGACTTGAGGTAATACGCAGATTCAAACCGGAAAGAAAGGATTCTTATCCGAATTCTGTTTTGAAGGGTTTTGCATAAGCTCGGTTCTCTGTGTAGATATTCAGCACGTATTGCCTTGCAGTCATGATCCACTTGGCAGGTACGGAGATGAATCTGAAGACAAAAGCCTTTATGCGACTCGTTTTCTTGAGCCCAAAAGCCTTGGTGTCAAGCCTGCTCATGATGGTCTTGTAGAAATTGTGTATCAATGCAGTAAGCAGAAGAAAGACAGTATTCTCCGCCATGAATGACTTGGGGAGCCTGCTCCAACCGAATCCGTTGTTCATGTCGTCAAAGATACGTTCCTTGCCGCCACGCAGATTGTAGAATTCAACAATGTCCCTTGTCGATGACTTGTAATCGTTGGTCAGAATACAACGGTAAGTGTATTCGCCTTCCCACAGGTCAAGGTCGCCACTGTTGCGTCTTTGTCTCTGGATGACAAGACGATAGCACTTGCCTTCCCATTTCTCAACGAGAATGGAATTGAGTTCGAACTGGATGCCGTTAATCTCCTCCGTCTTCCATCCTCTCAGAGCAAAGATGTCATTGTAGAGCGAACTGCATCGGTTGGCACGGATGTAGAA
Source organism: Prevotella pectinovora (assembly GCF_041323955.1). Classification (NCBI taxonomy): domain Bacteria; kingdom Pseudomonadati; phylum Bacteroidota; class Bacteroidia; order Bacteroidales; family Prevotellaceae; genus Prevotella; species Prevotella pectinovora. Next base: position 311,863 of record NZ_JBGLIV010000001.1, on the reverse strand, counting down.
ATGTTTGCAATGCTTCTCTATCTCACTGACGATTTCCTTCGAGCAGGAACCGCAGTCTGCCCTGAAGCGATTTACACGGATGTTCTGGGATTCCAGAAGAGCGAAGAATCTCTTATGGGTGTCTGCCTGATGAAAACGCACATTCGTGTTACCATCGCTGTTCTCGATATAGACTATCTTGTCACCGATAACATATACGCCAGGCCTGTAGCCGAGGAACTTTTTGTAGGTCGGTTTTGCATCATACTTCTCCGTTTCAAGGAACTGATGGTCAAAGTCAACATCGTATTCCTCAATTTCCTTCAACTCGCCTGTAGAAACCAAAGCGTTTATAAGCAATGTGTTGAGTTTGTCTGCAGTATTGAAATCATAGGTCTTGCCTTGGTCGGAAGTATAGGAGATGTTTTCCTGTGTCAGTTCCTTGATGGCTCTGAGGATGGTATCAGAGCTGCATGTACGAAGGGTAGGATGATACGAGAGATGGCGCATCAGTTGTGACGTTACATCTTCCACGCATGAGCCGCCACAGAAATAAACGCTCATCAGCGAACGGACTATCTCGCTGAACTGATATCCGAAGATACTGCTGCATCTCTGACCCAGTGTTGAGTCGATAACGGGTGAAAGCATGGAGTCAAATTTCTCCATGATTGAAAAAATTCCTCCAAAAGGTGTGAGTTTCTCAGATTTAATTTGTATTTTTGCCATGTCATATTAGAGTTTTGCTTGTTTTCTTTTTGCAACACTAAGATAAGTGAAAATTCTGACATGGCAAAATCCTGGGCAACTTTTTGTTGCTCAGGAACTTATAAATAAAGTTAAATTATAGTGTTGCGGAATTAAGGGAAATTATTATCTTTGCAAAAACGACAAGGATATGGACGAGATAATCAACCCTGATCGACTGGTCAGCGTACCGTTCAACAAGACACGCTGCGGCGTGGATTTTTACATCAATACTGCCATAAACAAGGACATCGGACTTGTGCTGACAGAAAACAAGCGGTTTAAGACAGACTTCTTCAGCTTCTACTTTTTCCGTAAGGCAAACGGATATTTGCTACTGAACTTCCGCAAGATTGAACTGCGCGACGGCATGGTTCTCCTGCTTTCACCCCATCAGCAACAAGAGTGGCATGTAGATGAGACGGCGTTGGATTACACGTTCCTTATATTCCGCGAAGATTTCATGCGTACTTTTATCGCCGACAAGTTCTTCGTTTTTCGCCTTTTGTATTGTTACCAGACAGATACGCCGCCTTACATCAATGCCACACATGACGAAATGAAGGAATATATGCGGCTGCTCGGAAAGATTAAGTATGAGCTGATGAATCCAGTGTCCGATACGTACAATATCATTGTTTCCTTACTATATTATCTTTTGCTGATTATCAATCGTACATACGCTGCCGCCTATTGCTTGCCCGCTGAAATTGCTAAAAACAATTTCGCTTTTCGGTTCAAGGACTTGTTGGAACAGAATATCCGCACCCACCAGCGGGTGCAGGAATATGCAGACATGCTTCATGTCAGTCGCATCACACTCAATAACTCAGTAAAAGCCCAATTCGGAGTATCAGCTACCCATTTGATAAAACAACGTCTGCTTGAGGAACTGAAGAACGAATTGCTATTCTCCAACCGCACTGTCAGTGAAATGGCGGATGATTTCAATTTCTCTGATCCGAGCCATCTCATGCGCTTCTTCAAACAGCAAACAGGCAAAACATTTACTCAGTACATGACGGATTACAATAAAGGCATATACGAATAACTTCTTAATATAGTCGATAGCGGCTATCGAAATATGGTTGTTGATGTTCAGGCGTTTTTGTACTGCATGAACCATTTTACGATTTCTGGATCTTCGTGCGAGCCGAGTAAGAAAGGCTTGTCGGTATCCAGCGTCTTTATCCGTGCCATGTCGTCGGCCGACAGGGTGAAGTCTAATATGTCGAGATTCTGCTTCATGCGTTCCGGTTTCACAGACTTAGGAATAATTATGCACACTGATATTTATCGCGCCCGGACAGGTGTTCGGTGCGGAAGATGACGGCATGCAGTTCCAACCAGATGGCTACCTGCTTATGTTCCATCCCGACCTGCTGCGGAATACACCTCTCGGGCGGATAATGCGTGAATATTCGTTCTTTTCCTACGAGACAAACGAGGCATTGCACCTTAGTGTGGAAGAACGGCAAATCATCATGGATTGCTTCCACAAGATTCAATATGAATTGAACCATCCGATACACCGTCACAGCAAGAACCTCATCACAGACAGCATCAAGACGTTCCTTGATTACTGCACACGTTTCTATGACCGTCAGTTCATCACACGCGACAACCAAAACCGAGACATCCTCGCAAGATTTGAGCGGTTGCTTGACGAATACTTCCATGATGGGGCTGCTAAACGGATAGGCTTGCCCACTGTACAGTATTGTGCAGACAAGCTCTGCCTCTCGCCCAACTATTTCAGTGATTTATTGAAAAAAGAAACAGGTTCAACCGCCCTGCATTTCATTCATGACAAGTCTATTGAAATAGCCAAGACGGAACTTGCATCTACAGACGACACCGTTAATGAAATCGCCTATAATCTCGGTTTTCAGTACCCGCAACATTTTACCCGACTGTTCAAGAAAGAGGTAGGTTACACTCCGAATGAATATAGAGCGCAAGTGTCGTGAGAATTGGATTAGTACAGAATATTAGAACCCAACACCTCTCTTGCGCTTAACTTTCTTCCTTCTGCGAAGTATATCCACCATTTCCTGATTGGCTTCCGCATCAGCAGCGTTATAAGATGAGCCACTGCTTTTTAGCAATCCCCAAGAGCCGTTGAACAACTCGCTTTGTGCCGTGCCGGACGGTGCGCTTGGTGTAGCCGTTTCATATATTCCGGCTGTTATTCCCATACGTTCCCTGCATCTGTTGTGCTGCAAAGCCGCGTCAATCTTGGAATAACTGAAACGCCTGTCCACTTTGGAGCCGTTGAAATGGTAGCCATTCATGGAGAATACAACACCCTGCACCTCGCTGGTCTGCCCCTTATGCTTGAAATGTACTTCCACTCCCTGCCGTTTCAGGTTGGCGATAAACACGTTCCAGTTGCCGCATCTGCCGACTTCCATTTTGATGATGTCGTAAAGCGCATATTTCGTCCTGTCTGGCTCTTTCAGGCGGTTGCGTTTGACATTGTCCTTTCCGCCAGCCATATGCAAGCCGTATTTCAAGGTCAATTCCTTGCAGATGCGGGTACTGCGCAGACGCTCGTGCCTGTCCGATATGGTATTGCCGTTGTTGTCTATGCGGTTGAAAGCAATATGCACGTGCGGATGCTCCTTGTCGAAATGCTGGGCGATGAAGAACTGCGTATTCTTGATTCCCATCCGTTCCATATATTCAAGCGCGATGCCTGCCATGATACGGTTCGTCAGCCGTAACTCATCCTCTTTGGAAAAACTCAACGCGATATGTCCGACAGGTTTTGTCACCTTATCGTTCATCCGTGACTGGGCATTGAAACTCATGGCGATAGTTTCCAGATTTTCCATAAACAAGCCTTCGCTTGCTACTATCTGCGTATCCTTCTTCTTGTCGATGATGTAATCCACCGCACCCTTGAAGTCGCTTCCTTTTACGATTTTCGCCATCATATCCCTATCTTGGTTATAAGTTCATGAATCCTTGCCACTGCCACCTTGCAGTCCCACCGTTCATCGTGGAAGCCTCCGGCGTTTGCCTTACGCGCAAGCTGGTTGAGATTGTTAGCCATGCCGCAGAGTTGGCGGATGTATCCGGCATGTTCCTCCGACAGCCGTTCTTTCACATGACCGTTACGGAAACATTCCCTCATGTACTCGCTTGGTGATACGCCCGCCTCATGCGATCGTGTCAGCAGGCGGAAGTAGTCGGCTGCCGTCATTTTCACTGCGATACGGTATTTCAGTTTCTCGGTTGCTTCCTTCTTGGGGCGACCTCCCTTGTTGCGTTCCTTGTGTTCCTTTGTCTGTTCCATATTTTATTCCTTTTAATTCGGTTACTGATTCAACTGTATAGACCGACGGGATGCCACCTCCTGCAATTTGGATGGTGGGTGGCAAGCGGTTTCGGTACACCCGAAACACAAACTTGCTACCTCCCAATCCTTAAGGAATGAGTTTCGGGCATCTCCCGTTTTTCTCATTCGGGATGTCATAATCCCAACCCTTTCTTCTTGGGTTTTACGATAGTTCTTGGCGGTGGACTAACGGCTAATTTCTGCCGGATTCCACGCAGGTAATCGTTCAGGTCTTTATGCCCTTTGTAGTTGTCGGAGAAGTCGCGGATGCGTCCGGCGAACTTCCTTTCCAATTCCCGATACGCCTTTCTTCCCGCCTCGTCATTGTCGAGCATGCAGTGGATACGTCCATACCCGTGCAGCACATCTATAGCTTTGGAAACATTGGCGGTCGAATTGAGGATGACGTAATCCTGCCTGTCAAGGTCGGGCAAGTTCGAGCAGTTCCTCTTCCGCAACGTGAGGAATGAAAGATAGTCCATCATGCCCTCGAATACAAGGCATTTCTCTCTCGCTTCTCCCTGTTGCCGAATATGGCTGATGTCTTTGGGTGCGACACAGCCTTTGAAAAAACGGTTACGCACTTCAAATCCTCCCGCCACATTCGGAAAACCGATGGCGAAATAGGGCTTGCCGTTATGGGTGAAGTGGAGCTCTTTACATTGCGCCTTTGCCAAAGCGATGTTTATGCCCCGTTCCTGCAAGTATCGGAGCAATGCCGGATGGGTGAGTTCGCCCACCTCCAAATGTTGGAAACTCGGTTCGGATGCCTGCTGGCGAAAAGAGAAAGATATGGGACGGATGTGTGGTGCCTGTTCCGCTATCTTGCCAAGCAGATAAGGCACATGGTCGGATGCGTACAGTACCCCTGCAAGTGCGATGATGTTACCACCTCTTCCCAGTCCATAATCGAACCACAGGTTGCGGTCGGTGTTCACCTTGAACGAGGCTTCCGTTTCCTGACGGAACGGGGATTTATACCACAGGCAGTTTCCCTGTTGCTTTACGGGCGAATAACCCAAACTTTGCAGATAGTCCGCAATTTTGATTTGTTTTGCTTCTTGGATGTTCATGATATAATTTCTATGGATTTGATGATGACTGTAAAAACGTTGATTTGATGAATGAGATATGTATTGTCCTATACGTTAATGCTTTATATTCTCAACATCTTCTCAACAAACCACTCACAAATAGAGAATCCAACAAACTGATGCTGTTTCCCTCTCAACTTTTCTTTTCGATTGTTGAGAATTTGTTGAGAGTGTATGCTGTTTATTATCAGTATGGTTATATCATTATTCATCAATTCAACAAAAAAAGAATAGTATTACAGGGATTCAAGTTGTTCCCTTGTGACGGTGTAGAAACGACCGACTCTTTTTATCGGCTCATATCGGCACTCCCGATTGTAATTGAATTGGTAAGTGGTATATGTAAGCCCGTTAGAGGCAGGAGTAAGTTTCCAACATTCCTGCAATACCTTTCTGACTTGGTGCTTCTCCACCTTTACCTGCGAATGTACCAGCAAAAGAAGAATGTCGTTGTGGCAGAACGAGAATGTGTCCGTGCCGACACTTTCCATAATGTCAAGGATAAGTTCGCACATCTCTATCTCCAATCGGTTGCGGTTGCTGCGGATAATCTTCTGCAAGGCTTCGGTATGCAGCAAAGAGGGCGCAAACCACATACGGCTTTCCTTTTCGGTGGAAAGTTGTCTGTATTGCAGGTAATACAGAAAGGCAGGTATCTCAGCTTTCAGCTTTTGCAGGAAGTCTGTGTCATCGGATTGCAGACGGTCTATCTTGCGCACCCAATAGCGTGTTTCACCTGCATCAATGATAACAGGCAGATACTCGTTGTTGGAGCATAGCACGAACTTGGCAAAGAACGCTATCTCGTCACGGTCTTTGCCTTTGGCTTCCACCTTGTAGGAAAGTGTGGTGCTGAGGTTCTTCAACCGCTCGCTGTCCTCCCTGCGGTTGAGCAATACCTCGTCCACCACGATGAGCAGTTTTCCTGCCCAGTCGGAATTGAACTGGCTGCGGAAGTCCTCGTTGGTATTGAAAGTGACATTGTTTTGAAACACAGCTTTCAGGAAGTTCAGGAATGTACTCTTGCCCGTGTTGCGTTCTTCTGATACCAACAGCAGGATAGGCAGTTTCTGCACGGGTTGCAGGTAGAGCAATTGAAGATAGTCCATGCCCAATTCATACTGTTCACCGAAGATATGGCGCACCAATGACCGGATACAGGGAAACTCGCCTTGTTGCGGACGGTGTCCTATCGGCTCGTAGAGGTTCAGGAACTTGTCCACCACGGGACGGTAGTCCACATGGTCGGGGACGGTGCAGAAGCCGTCGTACTTCGGCACGGTGGCGAGATAGTCCTTGCCGTAGTCCTGCCGCAGTGTTTCGTTGTTCCACACGATGCGCTTCTTCACATAGCCTCCGTTCAGACGGGGCTGGTTCACTAACTTGTAGAGGGTAGTACCCACACGGATAAACTCCTCATTTTCAAAGTTGCCTTGTTTCATTAGCACTTCATTTTTTTGTTTAATCAGTGCAAAACTCGGCAATTAGCGCAGAACGGATTAACAACTCACGCATACCTCACGTAAGATTTTCTTGGATTTGGCTTTATGACATACAACAAAAGCCCGAAGAAATGCCATTCTAATGGATTTTTCTTCGGGTTTGTCGTAATCGTACGTATGAATGGCAATACACCTATTCACATACTCGTATAAATACATTGTTGGCAATGGGAATACGCATAGGTCTCACTACTTCATGTCGTCATATCATTAGAACTTATGCCTGATAATTAGACATATCCCAACCATTTATACCCAGCGAAAAGAAGATATTTGTTTTCTCTTTTCGCAAGTACAGCCTTTTAAATATGGCATTGCGCACCTGTTCCGCACCGAAGCTGTCAATGCGGAAAGCAAGTGCGACTATCATCGGAAAGCTGAACACATCGGCATGATACCCGTTCTCCTGCCGAACATACTTCTGTACCTCGTATTCTTTTAATGCTCCACTGTTATAGATGTTTCTGATGGCAGAACGAAGTGTCGGAGCAATTACTCCGAACAGTTCCACCAATTCCGGCTCGCTCATCCAAATGTTTGAGACATTCTCCGGCATGATGATATTGCCGGATTCATTCACTGTTATGCTGTTTCTTCTCATACTCATGACATCGTTATTCCGTTAAACGTCTTACTCAGTTTGTCGCCGAACATGGTCAGGTCGTTGTCGAGCTTCTGCGTGGTTATCTTTGCGTAGAGTTGGGTCGTGACTATATTCGTATGTCCCAACACACGGCTTACGCTTTCAATGGGCATCCCCTTGCTCAAAGCTAATGTTGCGAAGCCATGACGACTGCAATGAAATGATATTGACTTGGTTATGCCACATTCCCTTATCATCCGTTTCAACGGTTTGCAGATAGACCAATAGTTCAAGCCGGGGAATATACGATTGTCTTTCTGCATCGGTCGGTAGCGTTCGACTATCTGCAAGGGTATATCCAGCAGCTTCACTTGGAAGGCGACTTTTGTCTTGTGGCGTTTGGACAATATCCACTTCTCGCCGTTCACCTCCACGATGTTGTCATTCGTCAGTTCCTGAATGTCCACGAATGACAAGGCGGTGAAACTGGCAAAGATGAAAATGTCACGGATGTATGCGAGCTTGCTGTCTGCAAACTCATGTGTCATGACCGCTTTCAGTTCATCCTCCGTCAGATATTCCCGTTCTTTCACATTGGGGCTGATATGAAACTGGATGAAAGGATTGCGCGGTATCAACCCGTTATAATGCGCTTTCATGACCACGCCTTTCAGCCACATACAGTTTGCCCATATCGAACCGTTCCGCAATCCGGCTTCAGTCGAGAGGTATGCGGCGAACTCCTTGATGAAATCGGGAGTAAGTTCCAACATGGACATATCGCTGCGTCTGTAAAACGACTTGATAAAGGCGGCTACATGGTTTCTTGCCCGTACACGTGCCCGATAGGTAGCCATTACCCTGTCTTTGCCTACCCGTTTCTTGAACACTTCGTTCTCACGGTCGAATGCTTTTAGCAGCGTCTCATACTCGCTGCCGATTCCCTGATAGGCGTTGCGCACCATCTCAGCCGTAACAAATGCCTCGCGGTCTGAAATGCGCTGGTAATGTTTGATGATTTGCGCCTTGATGTTGTCAAGGGCAAGGTTGATGTCTCGTGCCTCGCGGCTCTTGCCTTTCGCCTTGTTTCCTTTCACGTCCCAAAGCGTTTTCGGGATGTTCTGCTTACAACTGAACTGCGCCACAGTCCCGTTGATTGTCACTCGTCCCATGATGGGGACAATACCGTTTTTCTCCTTGCTGCCGTTCACGTAGAACAGAACCTTGAATGTGCTTCTTGCCATACTCGTTTTTTGTTTGCAAAGTTATTACTCAACGAGTTAGACCTTGATATGCCAACCTGTGCCACAAGCTGCCAAATACAACACGGTGTGTTAAAAATCACCATTCGGCGGGTAATGATTTGGAGACCGTTCTTCTTCATAAATCCGCTTTCCTTTACGTTACCTCGATTTTTCGCCTGTCCTCATTTGTCTTCGCAAACGCCTTATTGACAGGCATTACGAAGACATTTGTCCCTTTTTATTCGTCTTTTCCAGAGATTTTTCGTAACTTTGCTAACAAAGAACAACTAAATGATAACGATATGGCATCAGCAACATTAAACTCCAAACCAGTACAGATGATTGTCACACTGGAAGACAATGCGCTCATAGCCGACATCAAAAAGGCTTTGAAACTATTACGAGGTGTAGCCTCTGTACGAATGGCCAACCTCAAAGATGACGAGACCATCACACCCGCCATGCACCGCTCTATAAACAAGGCGCGTCGCGAGTATGCCAATGGCGAGACCATTTCATGTAGTACACCAGAAGAAATGCAACGATATTTCGACAACCTATGATCTACACTATTGAGTATTCCAAAGAGGCTGACAAGACACTACGTAAGTGGAAAAAATGACCGCATTATATACGACATCTACGACGACCGCGTATCAGTACTGATAATCCAAGCAGAAGAACACTACAACGACAAATAATCATCACACTCCCTCATTACATCAACGAGTAATATTGTTTTCTCAAAATAAAGTATCATAGTATCATTCTGTCCTCCAATTACACCCCTAAGACCTTATATACTAACGATTTGACCAAATGATACTTTTCTGAATGTTTTACAGAAAAGTATCATTGAAGTATCACAGAAGTATCATAGAACATGGAAACAAGAGCATAAAAGTGACGGCCACACAGCATCCTCATTGAAGCCTACGGGCTAATCCATTGAATCCTAAATCACGGGCTAATTCTTTGATAAGCCAAATCACAATCATCGGCAAAGACAACAAAAACGTCACGAAATGGGCAAGCAGCGTGCCCATGTGGGGCAAGCACGTTGCCCAACCGGGGCAAGCACCTTGCCCCATGTGGGCACGGGTGATGCTCAAAAGATGCCCAAAAACACTTTAATACTCATCCTGACCTACCCAAAGGATAACCCATCCTAAACTCAAACCCATCCTAACCTTCCCAAAGGGAAGGAACATATTACTCCGGATATTGACACCAGCACCACATAACCTAAAACCCAGCACCACCTAATAACTTAAGCCCCCCCTAGCCTCCCCCGAAGGGGAGGGACAGTCACTATTGCTGCTGACAAACCGTTGATAATCAGATGACTACTGACGATAAATCAGACGACTACTAACGAAAATCATGTAGCCAATGGTATCCGTCCCTCCCCTTCGGGGGAGGCTAGGTGGGGGCTGAGGTTAATATTCTGAGTAACTTGTTCCTTCCCTTGGGGAAGGTTAGGATGGGTTATCCTTCGGGGGAGGCTAGGTGGGGGCTGAAAACAATTAGCTGTAGTAGCCTGTTCCTTCCCTTGGGGAAGGTTAGGATGGGTTATTCTTTAAACCATCCAGACAATAACCAGATGGTTTTTGCGCGTACTAAAATGCGGAAGTATCTGTAATTCAGACACTTCCGCACTTACGACCAGATGGTTGACAATTTTATTCAAAAATTGTCTTTATCTTTGATTTAACCCAAATCGGTCATTAGACCGTTTGAGGTTTATAACTGAGCCAGCTCTACTACCTTGTCTACAGCGGCAGAAAGACCGTCGACGTTCTTTCCTCCCGCTGTGGCGAAGTGAGGCTGACCGCCACCGCCACCCTGAATCAGTTTGGCAGCCTCGCGGATAACCTTACCGGCATTGAAACCGCGGTCGCTGACGAGGTCGTCGGTAGCCATAACGGTGAGCAACGGCTTGTTGTCATGCTTGCTACCGATAACACAGAGCATATTCTCCGGCTGTGCGGCACGGAGCTTGAAGGCGAGGTCTTTGGCTGCCTCTGGAGTCATCGGCAACACGCAGGTAACGACCTTCACGCCGCCAACCTCACGAGCCTGCTGCAAAAGACGCTCCTTGGCACGCTCCACTGCCTCAGCCTGGAACTTCTCTATGCTCTTCTTCATAGCCTCGTGCTCCTCGATGTATTTGCCTATTACGGTCTGCAAGTCCTTGGCATTATGGAAGAGAGCCTTGATAGCCTTCATGCCGTCCTCCAGGTCATACATCATCTGCTCGCAGGCAGCGCCTGTCTTAGCCTCGATACGACGGATGCCGGCGGCAACGCTGCTCTCGGAAACGATCTTCAGCATACCGATGCGACCGGTGCTGTGGGCGTGGATACCACCACAGAACTCAACACTCGGACCAAACTGCACCACGCGGACCCTGTCGCCGTATTTCTCACCGAACAATGCTATAGCTCCGAGCTGCTTAGCCTCCTCTATCGGCACGTTGCGATGATCCTGCAACGGGATGTCCTGACGGATCATATCGTTGACGATACGCTCAACCTGACGGATTTCCTCGTCGGTTACCTTCTGGAAATGAGCGAAGTCGAAACGCAATGTGTCTGGCGACACGAATGATCCCTTCTGCTCCACGTGGTCGCCGAGCACCTGCTTGAGGGCATAGTCGAGAAGGTGGGTTGCAGTATGGTTGGCTGCACTCGCCTCACGCTTGTCGGTATCCACACAAGCCATGAATTCTGCCTCTACGCTCTTTGGCAGAGCCTTCACGATATGCACAGACTGGTTGTTCTCACGTTTGGTGTCGGTGATGGTGATGGTCTCCTCCTCGTTTACGAGGACACCGGTGTCGCCCACCTGACCTCCCATCTCGCCATAGAAAGGAGTGTTGTCGAGAACGAGCTCAAAGTATGTGTTCTTCTTCTGCGTCACCTTGCGGTAGCGCAGGATGTGACATTCATATTCAGTATAGTCATAGCCCACGAACTGCTGCTCGCCCGGACGAACCTCAATCCAGTCGCCGTTTTCCACAGCTGCCGCATTGCGGGCACGCTCCTTCTGCTTCTGCATCTCTACGTCAAACTGCTTCTCGTCTACGGTGACGCCGCTCTCACGACAGATAAGCTCGGTGAGGTCGAGTGGGAATCCGTAGGTGTCGAATAGGCGGAACGCCTGTGTGCCGTCGAGCTCTGTCTTGCCGGCAGCCTTCACAGCCCCGATGGCGCTGCTGAGCATGTTGATACCGTTGGAGAGTGTGCGCAGGAACGACTCCTCCTCCTCTTTTATCACCTTGGTGATGAGTTCGCGCTGGGCAGAAAGCTCCGGGAATGCTCCGCCCATCTCCTGTACCAATACCGGCACGAGACGGAAGAGGAACGACTCCTTCTGACCCAGGAAGGTGTAGGCATAACGCACAGCACGACGAAGGATGCGGCGGATGACGTATCCAGCCTTGGCGTTGCTTGGCAGCTGACCGTCGGCAATGGAGAATGCCACGGCACGGAGGTGGTCGGCAACGACACGCATAGCCACGTCAACTTCCTCTGTCTCGCCGTATTTCAGACCAGAGAGAGTGCTGATTTCCTTTATGATAGGCTGGAAGATGTCGGTGTCGTAGTTAGAATGCTTGCCCTGCAGGGCGCGCACGAGTCGCTCGAAGCCCATACCGGTATCGATGACGTGCATTGGCAGTGGTTCGAGAGAACCGTCGGCCTTGCGGTTGAACTGCATGAACACGATGTTCCAGATCTCAATCACCTGTGGGTCGTCCTTGTTTACGAGTTCGCGTCCCGGTGTCTTTGCCTTCTCCTCCGGAGTGCGGGAGTCGAGATGAATCTCAGAGCATGGACCGCAAGGGCCTGTGTCGCCCATCTCCCAGAAGTTGTCGTGCTTGTTGCCATTGATGATATGGTCGGCAGGCACATGCTTGAGCCAGAAGCCGGCTGCCTCATCGTCGCGAGCGAGTCCCTCCTCGGGAGAGCCCTCGAATACTGTGACGTAGAGGTCGTTTGGATCGAGATGAATCACGTCGACGAGGTATTCCCATGCGTAGTCGATGGCGCCCTCCTTGAAGTAGTCGCCGAAGCTCCAGTTGCCGAGCATCTCAAACATGGTGTGGTGGTAGGTATCGTGGCCCACTTCCTCGAGGTCGTTGTGCTTACCGCTAACGCGCAGACACTTCTGTGTGTCGGCACGACGGCGTGGCTCCGGCTCGCGGGTGCCGAGGATAATGTCTTTCCACTGGTTCATACCTGCATTGGTGAACATCAGCGTAGGGTCGTCTTTGATGACCATTGGCGCTGACGGTACAATAACGTGTCCTTTCGACTCGAAGAATTTCTTGAATGAGTCGCGGATTTCATTTGCTGTCATCATCGTATTCTTGTTTCTTTAATAATATTTCTTTTTGACTCTGTTGCTAAGGGCACAGGAAAAGGGCAATGATATTGCCGGGTGTGCTTGCCCATGCCTCTTACCTATTGATATAATCGGCAAAATTAAAAAAAATATGATAAACAGCCAAATTATTTGTTATCCTTGTGTTTTTTAGCGTGTTATAAGCCACGGATGTTGACGAAACAGAAGAAAATTATTATCTTTGCCGAAGAAAGTATATGATATGGCACTTAACACGGAAAAGAAACTGAAACTGTATTACTCCATCAAGGAGGTGGCAGAGATGCTGGGCGTCTCTGAAAGCATGTTGCGCTTCTGGGAGAAGGAAATTCCGATGATAAAACCCAAGACCACGGGCAACAATATCCGACAGTATACGGAACAGGACATCGAGAACATCAAGGTGGTGTACAACCTGGTGAAGGTGCGTGGCTTCAAGCTTGCCGCCGCCCGCAAGATGCTGAAGGAACAGAAGAATGCCGTAAGCTCCGACACCAAGGTGCTGGAGACGCTCATAAAGCTGCGCGACCAGCTGCAGGAGATGAAAAAGCAGTTCGACTACCTTACGTAATGACGGTTTTAACCCAAAACGGGCATTAGGAATCAGCAGAATAAGTTACGGATTACTATTAAGGAAAAAAAGAAATAGAAAACAAGTAGGGACGATCGGGCTCGAACCGATGACCTCTGCAATGTGACTGCAGCGCTCTAAACCAACTGGGCTACGCCCCTGTGTTTCTATTACCGGCACAAAAGTACACTATTTATTCGAACCGACAAAATAATTTGCACTTTTTATACTTTCACGATAAACTATCAGAATTATTTTTCTTGTTAGAATACAAAAGCTCTGAAATTGTAGAAACAAAACAATTCGCAGGTTCTATCATTGTTGCCACTTCCTCTTCAGAAACATCATAATTACAATTATAATCTGCTTTTTTTCGAAGTTGTTCCATACGAGAGAAGAAGCTACCTAATGACACATCGACAATTTTTGTTTTCACAAAATGTAAGCCAAACAAAGATAAAGTTCCTTCATGGGTGTGTGCCGAAAAACCATATTCCAACAATAATGCTTGGGCAGCATGAAAGCATGAATAATAAAATCTGTTAGCAGCCAAATCCCAAAACTTCATACCCACCATCTGCCTTGCCTCTTCCAGAAAACGGATAGATTTATCCATTCTCAACTTAACCATATACTGGCGTTCACAATCGGTTAATCCCATAACAAAATTCCATCTCGTTGAACATTCTTATAAAAGGGGGTCATTTTATTGCTATCCCATTCTTTCTGAGTATACATCACAGGTGAAATATTTTCGCCGATTTCCCATCCCAACGAAGTCAGCGGAAAAGTTATAGTGTCATAATCAGAAGGTTCCAACACGTCTTTATTCAATATGACCAAAATATCCCAATCACTTCCTGGGTGCGCTGTGCCACGCGCTTGCGAACCGAAGAGAAATGCTTTTCCTCCCATCGGCATATTATTCTTCAAGCTACGACGAATATCATCTAATATTGTATTATTGTCCATACGCCCAATCATAATATCACAATTCAATGCACAAATATACGAAGAAATATAAAACAATCAAAGAAAGTATCAAAAAAAATGCCAAGCCCACTGAAGGACTTGGCATATATTCTATCTGTCGGAAACGACAGATTTGGGTTCAATTGATTCGCTGATTACTTAACGAACTTCTTGCCGTTCTGGATAGCGATACCCTTGAAGTCAGAGCTTACGCGCTGACCAGCGAGGTTGTAGATAGGAGCGTTAGCGTCTGCCTCTGGAGCAACAACGTTGCTGATGCCATTAACATCACCGTTAGTGTCGAAAGCAAGACCGCAAAGCATGATCTTAGAACCAGATACCCAGAAGAAGTATGTGTTGCCTGGCTCAACGTCGTAAGCGAGAGCTGCGTAAACGTCAGCGTCTGTAGCCTGCTCTGCGGCCAGACCACCGTCAGCAGTGATGTACTGTCCCCATACGTCTGTAGCGTAATCGCCCATAGCAGCGAAGTCGAGCTCCTCAGCCTCGATAACTGAGTTAGGAACCTTGGCTGTCCAGATCTTCTTTTTACAACCATACTTAGCTGCAACATAAACCTTACCAGCAACAGCTGGAGTGAACTCTATGTGAGCAGATGTAGAACCAGCCTTGTCCAAAGAAGCGTCAACACCATTAGTACCACCCTGGATGTAAGCATTAGAGAAAGTCTTGCCCTGTGACACGAAAGTCTCAGCTGTAGTAGGATCGCTCTTTACTGTCCAGTTTTGACCACCGTCGAGAAGAACAACCTTGGCGTTCTGAATCTCTGTAGCAACAACTGTAGGCTCACCTGCGTTAGCAACTACTTGATCAACAGTAGCTGTAGAAGGAACTGCATTCCACTGACCCTGTGCGTTAGCACATACTGCCATAAACATAGCAGCTACGAAAAGTAAACTCTTTTTCATAATTTGTTTTGTTTTTAAGTTATTAATAAAATTGATCGTTTGGTTCAAGTCCATCGCTGGATTTATGATATCCAGCAATGAACTCGGATTATTATCACATTGTCGTTATATATTCAGATCACCAGCCTTCACAGCCTTGATGGTGTAGCGCTTGGCAGAGCTTGTGGCATTGAACTTGAACTTTGAGCTGAGAGAGGTATAGACTGTAAGGTCGTTACCATCTATCACTCCACCTGTATTTCTTGCTGCTGCAGCAGAACCGTTTCCGAATGTGTAACGGTTTTCACCAGCCTTGGCAACGTTGAACACAGCCTCCTGGTCCATTTTCAAAGTAGCGGAAGCTATCTTGACTGTAATTGCCTGAGTATTTTCAGCCTCAAACTTGCTGATTGTAACAACTACATCTGAAGCTTTCTCGTTTCCGTCTTCGTCAAACATAGAACCATTGAAAGTTCCACCTACGAGAACAGATGCATCGGTGTGTGTCACTGGGTCATCATCATCGTCGCATGCAGCGAATGTGAGCGAGAAGAGAACACCAAGCATCAAAAACAATATACTTTTCAGTTTCATTTTCTTTTCTGTTTTAATTCGGTTAATAATGAAGCAGGATTATTCTGCATCGCTTTCCTCTGCTGTGCTATATGTACGGAAGCCAGGGTTCTGGTCGGCAGCAGTGATACCTGAGTTGATCTGTATCTCGTTCTCTGGAATTGGACGCAGCCATTTGATCTGACCGTCGTTACCTGTCATGTTGGCAACAGAAAGACCGCAATAGGTAGTGTTATAACGAACGAGCTGATGGGTGCGGCGCAGGTCCATCCAACGGTAATATTCACCGAGAGTCTCACGCATACGCTCGTCGAGGATGACATCCAGCTTGTTGATGGTCAATCCGTAGCTGTCGGTCTGTCCGAATGACACGTATCCACCGGCATCATTGTAGCCCCAGTCGTAGCGTTTGTAGTCGCTGAATGAACCAAGATAAGAAGCGTGCGAACGAGTACGAACGGCGTTGAGATACTTCAGCGAATTAGCATCGTCACCCATCATAAGGTAAGCCTCTGCAGCAACGAGATAAATCTCGCTTGCATTCAGAACCACAACATCACGGTAGTCACCGCCCGACTGTTTGCAGTCGCTGGTAGTGTTCTTGTCGTCGAACTTGCGTACTGGAGGCAGACATCCGATCTTCTGGATTGCAGAAGAGAATGGCTGTGTGTAAGTGGCAGAGTTCTTTGCATCGTAAGAACCGTTTGCGGCATAAGCCTTGCAAGTGGAGTTCTCAGCAACCTTGAACACCTTGGTAGTGCTCTTCATACCAGTGGTAACGAACTGAGAAGCGTGGGCTGTGCAATAAGCCTCAATCTCAGAATCCTCAGTATACCATGGGAAATACTTGAATGCGATAGAGAGCTTTGCCTTCTCGTCATCATTTGCATTGTAGTATGCCCAATAGCCCTGCTTGCTCCAGTTGCTTTCATTTCCGTCATAACCATATACTGTAGTCATGAAAGTTCCTTCGAAGCGGTCGTCGCCCTTGTCGAAAGCGTAGTAAACACGCTCTGTAGGACAGAGGTCGCTCTTCACGCCCTTCACACCCAGAGTGTTTGAACCCATATAGAGAGCAAAGTTGTGCTGCTGGTCGTGACCACCCGTCACCTTGTCGGATGAAGTGGCACGGTCGTACTGGATTGAGAACAGAGTCTCGGCGTTGGTGCCCTTCTCGTTGTTGTCGAAGTCCCATTTCTTGTCGAATGACTGTGTCAAAGGAACTGCATCTGCAACCTCAGAAGCATATTTTGCAGCCTCAGCGAAATACTCGGTGCTGTTCACTGTGTATGTACCGTTCTTTGCATCATTGACAGTTGTCTGCAAGTCCCATCCTGCAGCGAGGTAAACCTTGGCAAGAAGAGCCTTGGCACCGATAACGCTGGCACGTCCTCTGGCATCCTTCTCAGAACTTACGCTCTCGAGATTGCCGTTTGCGATGATTTCCTTCAGGTCAGCAATGACGTTGGCATAAACCGTAGCGAGGTCTGTGCGAGGATAGTTTGTGCTTGCCGACTCAATATAGTCGGTGATGTATGGCACTGCACCGAACTGCTGTGTAAGGATGTAATAGCAATAGTCGCGCACGAAACGAGCCTGGTCGTTCAGCTTGGCGTCCTTGCAATACTTCAACACACAGTTGGCATAGTTGATGGCAGCATATGTGTTTTTATAAAGATTTGTAACATCCTCGTTGTCTGAAGAATACTGATACGACTGCAATACAGGAGCCGATGCATTCTGTCCAACGGT
Organism: Prevotella pectinovora; assembly: GCF_041323955.1. NCBI lineage: Bacteria > Pseudomonadati > Bacteroidota > Bacteroidia > Bacteroidales > Prevotellaceae > Prevotella > Prevotella pectinovora. The sequence continues at coordinate 294,212 of NZ_JBGLIV010000001.1, read as the reverse complement.
GTAGAGGTCTGTACCCTGACAGAACACCTTAGGATCGCTGTATACATCACGCAGAGCATAATATGCATTGTTAAGCTGCTGGTTCCAACCTGAGATGTCAGAGAACTGGCTTTCAGGTGTTACAGTACTTTTATTGTCTGTATCCAAGAAATCAGAACAGCTGGACAAACCAGCCACCGTGGCCAATCCGAGGGCAGACATTATGATAAACTTTTTCATTTTGCTTCTTTGTTTAAAATGTTATTAGAACTTAATGCTTGCACCGATCTGATATGTCACTGTGCTTGGACCATCATTCTTCTTGGCTGCATCAGCCCACTCAGGATCGAATCCCTTGTACTTCGTGAATACGAATGGGTTTGTAATGTTAACATAAAGACGGAGATACTGGCAGCCCCATGAAGAGAGCAACTTCTTTGGGAATGTGTAGCCAAGAGTGATGTTCTTGACCTTCCAGTAAGAAATCTTGTCTACTGCGAGAGCATTGTAAACGTTCTTCTCATAAGATGCAGAACCGGCACCGTTGTTGGTGATAGAGCTGTTTGTGAATGGGAATGAACCATAGTGAGTGGTCTCCTGGTATACAGGGTTGATGTATGTACCATCAGCATTCACACCGTCGCAGTCGATAAGTGTTCCAGCAGGGATGTAGTAATCCATTGCTATCTTGTTCCATCCACGGTAAGCATAATCGTATGTGTCAGCCAATGTGTTTGAGTATACCGTGAAGTTCTGCTTTGTATAGATAGAGAATGAGAAATCCCAATCCTTATACTGCAAAGTAGAAGAGATGTTGCCTGTCCACGAAGGATCCTGGCAACCGAGAATCATCTTGTCGTCAGCGTTGATCACGCCATTACCGTCGTTATCCTTGATGATAGGCATACCCTCTGACCAACCGTATACCTTGTGGTAGTAGTCGCAAGAGCGAACCTGGTCACCAGGTGTGAAACCTGCATTAACAGCAGCATCGTTGTTAGGAACCGTGATGTTCTTGTCTGAAACGACGCCATCCCACTTGTACAGGTAGAGAGAGTTCATTGGAGAACCTACGAACAAAGAAGATGTGATTGGATTGTCAGAATCGATGATCTTGTTCTCGCCGTTGATCTTCTTCACCTTGTTGATGTTGCGGGCGAAGTTGAAGCTTGTGGTCCAGTACCAGTCTTTGGTCTGGATGTTCACTGTGTTCAGGGCGAACTCGATACCACGGTTCTGAACCTCACCAACGTTGTCCCAAAGTTTGCCACCACCAGAAACCAATGGAAGGTATCTCTCATAGAGCAGGTCTTTAGATGTCTTAGAATAGAGGTCGATAGATCCGTTGATTCTGTTGTTGAGGAATCCGTAGTCGATACCGAAGTTGGTTTCATAAGATTTCTCCCACTTCAAGTCAGCGTTGATGACACCGCTTGGGTAATAGCCGTTGGCAACTACTGAACCGAAAGCATAGATGTTTGGACCAGAAACGCCAACTGAGTTATAATGTCCGCACACGGTGTTGTTACCAGTCACACCATAGCTCAAACGAAGCTTCAAGTTGTCGATCCATGAGATGTTCTTCATGAAGTCCTCCTCAGATATGCGCCATGCAAGAGCTGCTGATGGGAACCATCCCCAGCGAGAGTCTTTCAGGAACTTTGAAGAACCGTCGGTACGTACTGTACCTGTGAACATATACTTGCCTTTGTAAGAATAGTTCAGACGCAAAGCGTAAGACATCATTGTCTCTTCCCAGTATGCTGTACCGGTGCCGATACCACTATCCTTCGGGTCCTTCTCAAAAATAGTACCTGTATACATATTGTACCACTTTGTACCTGTCATGATAGAAGTGGCATCAGCAGATGTTCTGCCGACCTGGCTGTACATTCTGTCGGAAGAAGTCATAGAGAACAATCCCATAGCACTCAGAGAGTGGTCGCCGAAGGTCTTGTTGAAGTCAATCTGGTTGTCCCAAGTCCAGTCCTTGCGGGTGTACTCCTCGTGAGAAGAAGTCTCAGTACGAGAACCGCTCGAAGCTGTATACTCACCAGTGCGTGAGTTCACGTAGTTTGGAGAGAATGTGGTCTTGAATGACAACCACTCAACCGGTTTCAACTGCACGTAAATGTTACCAAGCACACGGAAGGTGTTTGACTCCTTTGAGTCGTCACGCAGATAGATGAGAGGGTTAACGGTATCAGTGAACTGATTTGCCTTTGTTCCCATTGACTCAAAGTTACCCGGCTTCACGTTGAAGCTGCCGTCAGAAGCGTAAGGACGAGCGAACGGCACCTGACGGAACGCATCCTTTACGGCATCATCTGAAGCCAACTGGTTTTCTGTGTAAGCGAGGTTCAGGGTGAAACCTGCAGAGAGATATTTGTTGATCTTGCTGTCAACACTACCCTTCATGTTGTAGCGGTTCTGGAGGTCGTTCTTGTATACTCCCTCCTCACGGTTGTAACCTACTCCAAAATGATAGTGTGTATTCTTTGAAGAACCGTTTACGGCGAGGAAATGGTTCTGCTTCTGACCGTCCTGTGTCACGAGGTCTGGCCAGTTGTAGCCCTCACCGTTGTTCAGCATGTTTTTCAGTACAGAAGTGCCGTCCTCTGTATCGGCAAGCATACCCTGCAGGAAGTCCTGCTGGGTCATCTTCCATGTTGGCTGGGCAACGGTAGCGATACCGTTTGCCACCTGTCCTGAAGAGAGGAACTGAGAGAAACGCCACTTGTAGAACTGGTCGGCGTTCATATAGTCAGGCATACGGGCAATCTTTGAAACGCCATAGTATCCGTCGTATGAGATAGAAACTTTCTCCTCGCTCTTTCCGGCGAGAGAAGAACCGCTCTTTGTAGTAACGATAACTACACCGGCTGTGGCACGTGAACCGAAGATAGCTGTAGATGAAGCATCCTTCAAGATGTCCATACGCTCGATGTCCTGAGTGTTCAAGAAGCCGATGTCCTCGCAGATAACGCCGTCGACAACATAGATAGGCTTTGAAGTACCCTGGATAGAAGACTTACCACGGATCTGGATGTTGAAGTCAGAACCTGCACGTCCGGTAGCCTGTGTAATCTGTGCGCCAGGAACAGAACCCTGCAATGCCTCCATTGCACTTGTAGTACCCTTGGCAGCAAGTTTTGCACCATCAGCAGAAGATACAGAACCAGTGAGGTCGCTCTTCTTCATCGTACCGTAACCTACAACGACAACCTCATCGAGCTGAGCATTGTCTTCCTGCAATACGATATTGATCGTTGAAGAGTTTCCGAGAGTAATGGTCTGCTCTTTGTAACCAATGTAGGAAATCTTTACTTTTGAAGAAGGAGATGCATTGGGGATAGAGAAATTACCATCGATGTCGGTGATGGAACCTGGTTTGCCATCGACAAACACAGTAACACCAATCAATGGCTCTCCACTTGCATCCTTCACTGTACCCGTGACCGTCTTCTGGGCAAATGCCGTAAGACAAACCATAGGCAATACTGAAGCCGTCAAGGCTCTTCTGAATTGTAAATGCATAAATGTTATTTTTTGATTTATTAGTTAGTAGCAATCTCCTTGTAGTGTACCAGTCTGTGTGCTTCCCGAGCACATTTCCTACACATATTATAATATGTGGGGCAGTAGTTGTTTCATCTTCTTTTCTGGCACCCCTGTGCCGTTTCCGTTATGGAACGGTATAGTTTGTTTCGGTGCAAATATATATAGTTTTCTTTAAAACGCAAAACTTTAGCAAAAGTTTTTTATTTTTAAGACTAAGATTTAACTTTAATCGGCCATCTGAAACTGGCTGGCAATAAAGAAAATTCTATTGCTGTCAGACTCAGATGGCCGATATCATCAGTTTAATGTATGACCGATACCATCAGTTTAATGGTATATGTGCAAAATTTCTTTTAATCAGACATTCGGTATCCAACCGCCATTCTGTCTGAAAACATTCTCAAGCGTCACCTTTGCCGCCTCTTTCCTGGTGAGCTGGCGTGTCCATGCCGCACGTTCTTTCGTTGCCGCTCCCTCGCCATGGTTGTTATACTCGCAGTAGCGTGCAGTCGTCTCATTCTGCGTATTGCTCCAGTTGTGCCATCCTACGGGCAGGATATGCTTGCCGAGCTGACAGTTCATGAACAGGGTGTGGGCGTAGGGACGCCACGGACGACCGAGATATACCTTGCTGACTCCCTCTGCTGCTACAATCTTGCAGCGGTTGAACACATAACCGTATTCCACGTTCTGCGGAGTGGAAGCGGCGGTGATGTAGGAGTCGGTACGGCTCAGGATGGTGCAGTTTTCAAACCATGCCGTTGACGGACCGAAGATGAAGTCTGTGGTTCCCTCGATGTGGCAGTCTTTGAAATAGAGGCGTGTGTTAATGCCTCCTGTATATACCGTGTCTTGGTTGCCGAGGATGCGGCAGTTCACAAACGTGAGGCGGTCGCCCTGAGTGTGGAGCGCCACTGCCTGGCCGAGTCGTGCTGCGTTGTTTTCTATCGTGATGTTGCGGAATGTTATGTCATTGCCGTCCACCCGCACGGTGTAGGTGCGAAAAGTACCCATCTTGCGGTCGGTGCCGGGAATGAACACATTGGCATGGTCGTCGTAGGTTATTATGGTATTGTCTCTGTCCTCGCCGCATATCTCAATATTGGTGAGCCATGACGGCACGATGAGTTTTTCCTTGTAGGTGCCTTTCTTCACGAATATCACCTTGTGGTATTCCATGAATGCCCTGCACACCTCAATGGCATCGTCGATATTGCGGAACTCTGCCGTTCCGTCGCGAGCCACGAAGAGTGTGTCGGGATTGTCGTATTTGTTTGCCGCATTGACAGCCAGCGTTCCCGCAAGAGCGAGAACAAGGGATAGAAGTAATTTTCTCATTTTGATTGATCAGTTTTAAATTAGTAGTTTATCCAGAAAGTTATCCTGGAAACCATAAACGTCCATTATGCCGACGTTGGAATTATGGTTACCAGGATACTGATATAGTTCTATTATCCGAAAACCCGGGAGTTGGGTATATTGCATCAAACCGTCTGGTTCACTTCCTGCACACCATTGATGGTCTTCAGTCCGTTCATCACAGTCTCCACATCGCTGCGGTCGTGGATAAGCAGTTCGAAAACTCCGGCAAAGATGCCTTCATCGCACGAAATGGTGAGCTTGTGGATATTCACGTCGAACTGGTCTGAGATGACCTTCGTCACCTCGTTGAGCATACCGATACGGTCGATACCCTTCACCGATATGGTGGCATCGAAGAGCAACTGACGCTTCATGTCCCATTTGGCGTCGAGAATCCTGTTGCCATAGCTTGACTTGAGCTTAGAAGCCACCTTGCAGGAGCGTTTGTGTATCTCGATGTGGTTCTTGCCGTCGATGAATCCAAGCACGTCATCGCCCGGAATAGGATGACAGCATGGTTTGAAGATGTATGTATTGATATTGTTGTCGGTGATGAAAATCGGTTTCTTGCGGTTGAAATTCTCAGGCACGACTGCATAGCCCTTGGAAGTAGCACTCTGCTGTTTCTCTACATCGTCTTTTTTCTTGCCAAGGAACGGCACATACTTGCGCCATCCACGGGAAGTCTCACTCTTCTTGTTGTTCTTGCCCTGCAGTTCGTCGAGGTCCTGGTCGCCCAGAATGATGGTCTTGTCGCCCAATGCCTGGAGCAGCTGCTCGTGTTTCTCCACTTCATGCAGAGCGCAGAGTTTGTCCATCACGGCGAAGGTGAGTTCCATAGAATTGCGTTTGAGGAACTCGTCGAGTATCTCCTCGCCGCGCTTCTGCACTTCCCTACCCTCTCGGCGCAGGATTCCCTGAATCTTGGTCTTCGCCTTTGCAGTAGACACAAAGTTTATCCACGACGGCTGCACATGCTGAGAGTTTGAGGTGAGAATCTCCACCTGGTCGCCACTTTTGAGCTTATGGCTGAGAGGCACGAGCTTGTGGTTCACCTTGGCTCCGATACAATGGCTTCCGAGGAAGGTATGGATCTGGAAGGCGAAATCGAGGGCCGTGCATCCAGCCGGCATAGTCTTGATTTCTCCCTTCGGAGTGAACACGAAGATTTCTGATGCGAAGAGGTTCAGTTTTATGGTGTCGAGGAAGTCCATGGCGTCTGGCTGCGGGTCGTCGAGGATTTCCTTGATGGTGCGCAGCCAGTTGTTCAGCTCGCCCTCATCTTCAGAGATTTCCTTGGCTCCATTGCCGTCAACTCCGTCTTTGTATTTCCAGTGTGCGGCGAAGCCCTGCTCCGCCATCTCGTCCATGCGCTCCGAACGGATCTGCACTTCTATCCATTTTCCCATGTTGCTCATCAGAGTGACATGGATTGCCTGATAGCCGTTTGCCTTGGGGTGGTTAACCCAGTCGCGCAGACGGTCGGGATGTGATTTGTATATCTTGTTGAGTGCAACATAGATGCGGAAGCATTCGTCCACCTCCTCGTCTTTGTCTTTCGGCTTGAAAATAATTCTTACGGCAAGGATGTCGTAAATCTGGTCGAACGACACGTTTTTCTGCATCATCTTGTTCCAGATGGAGAACGGACTCTTCACTCGAGCCTTGATGGTGTATTCGATGCCCATCTTGTCGAGTGTCTCACGGATAGGTTTCGTGAAATTGTCGAAGAGGGTGTCGCGTGATGCCTGAGTGCTGGCGAGCTTCTCTTCTATCTGCGCATATTTCTCCGGGTGTTCGAACTTGAAACTGAGGTTCTCCAGCTCTGTCTTGATATTGTTCAGTCCGAGACGGTTGGCGAGCGGCGCATATATATATAAGGTCTCGCCGGCAATCTTGTAGCGTTTGTTTGGCGGTTGTCCGTCGAGCGTACGCATGTTGTGCAGACGGTCGCAAATCTTGATGAGGATGACACGGATGTCATCGCTCATCATCAGAAGCAGTTTCTTGAAGTTCTCTGCCTGTGCCGATGCCTGAGAACCGAAGATTCCTCCTGAAATCTTGGTCAGTCCGTCTACTATCTGGGCGATTTTCGGACCGAACATGTTCTGGATGTCCTCCACCGTATAGTCGGTGTCTTCCACCACGTCGTGGAGCAGTGCCGCACTGATACTCGTTGACCCGAGTCCCATCTCCGAGCATGCTATCTGTGCCACCGCTATGGGGTGCATGATGTATGGCTCGCCGGAGAGTCGGCGCACTCCCTTGTGGGCCTGACGTGCGAAGTTGAAAGCCTTCGTTATGATATCCACTTTCTTTCTGTGGCGCGATGCGAGATAACTGTCGAGCAGATGCTTGAAGGCATCATCTACCATTTTAGCATCAGCAGCCTCTCGCTCCTGGTCTGTAAGTTTCTGTTCACCCATGATAATACGATTTTAAGAGTTAACGGTTGTATGCTGTTATCACTTCACCTTTATCTTCTTGCCGGCACGTATGTTGCTGCCCTTTATACCGTTGAGCTTGCGCAGCTTGCCCACGGTGGTGTGGTTTCTCTCGGCTATCTCGGAGAGAGTGTCACCGTTTCTCACTGTCACGCTCTTGCCTCCACGGCCCTTCTTGCCTTTCTTGCCTTTAGACTTCTTAGATGAGCGACCGTATCCTTTCTTCGAAGAGGTACGCTTCGAAGATGTGTAGCGGGGCTGTGTCTGCTCGTCCACCTCAACGAGAGAACGGCGTGTGAAGAGCTGGTCAGCCTGGTAGTTGCTGATGGAGTCTTCATTGCTGATGAACGAATTGACCACCGAAATAGGCAGGCGCAGCACTGATGGCTTGGAGTTGCCGTTCACGATGTCGCGGCGATACTGCGGATTGAGCGCACGAAGTTCTTCGAGGTTCACTCCACACATGTCGGCAATCTGCTTCAGGTGTATGTCGCGAGTCACCACCACTGTATCGGTCTTTGCCGGCAATGTGGTGCGCATCGGACAAATGTTGTGTTCACAATAATAGTTCATCACATAGTTTGCTGCGATGAATGCAGGCACGTATCCCTTTGTCTCACGCGGCAGATATGGATAAATCTTCCAATAGTCGGCCTCTCCGCCTGCTCTTTGCATCGCCTTGCGCACATTCTGCGGTCCGCAGTTGTATGCAGCGATTACGAGACTCCAGTCGCCATAGATTTTATATAGGTCGCGCAGATAGCGTGCTGCAGCATAGGATGCCTTCACAGGGTCGCGACGCTCGTCAACGAGAGAGTTTATCTCCAGTCCATACTGCTTGCCGGTGGATGGCATGAACTGCCACAGTCCGGCAGCTCCCACTCTGGATGTAGCCTTAGGGTTGAGTGCCGATTCTATAACCGGCAGGTATTTCAATTCCAGTGGAATGTCGTATGCCGAGAGGGCATCCTCGAATATCGGCATATAGAAATTCGATGCTCCGAGCATATAGCTCACCGAACGGCGCAGACGACCGGTGTAGCGGTCGATGAATTTCTGCACGATGTCGTTGTATGGCATCTCCATGATATTCGGCAGACGCTTCAGACGGTCTACGTAGACCTCCGGCTCATAGGTACGGTTTTCGTCTCGGTAGTTGCAGTCGTCGTCCACCTTCAGGTATTTCTGTGAGTAATACTCCTGCAGGAGGTCGTCAAACTCAGTGCCCATAGACTCAGGCACGTCGATCACTTCTTCACGGCCATCCTTGTCTTTCACTGTTATCTCATTGTCATTTACATCTTGTGCGAACATCTGTAACCCGCTGCCCAACAGCAGAGATGCCGCCAATACTATAACTTTGTTTTTAAATATCATTACTTAATCAAATTGTTTCTTTTTTTAATTCATACATCGTGCAGCGCAAACCGGCTCATTAGAAATTGAGCGAGCACTGCAGTCCGAGCGCCGACGACTTCAGTGGATTTGCCGAACGGCGGTCGTTCATCACCGAAGGTTCTATCTTCAGGCTCAGGTCCTTGGATATGTCAAACTGCGACAGCGACGCATCCACGTATGCGTCGATTACAGAGAGAGCGTAGACACCTATCATGCAGAAAATGCTCAGGTCGCGGTATTTGCGGTAGTAGTCCTTCCTGCGCTTGAAGAGATTCTGATATCGCTCTTTGTTTTCATCCGTTATCTGCATTCCGAGATGCAGGAATTGGTTGTAGCTCTGCGTATTGGGGTCGTCGTCCATGATGTCCATATATGCCTGCGAATAATCGCGGAACATCTGGTTGTTCCACCTCCATGCATAGATACAGCCGAGGAATCCGCCGTATACGATAGGCAGTTTCCAGTATTTACGGTTATACACCTGTCCGGCTCCCGGCAGCACTATGGCAAGCCACATGGCACGCTTGGGATCAGGGCTCCATGTCGCCCAGTCACGCTTTGCCTTTTTCTGCTTCACGCCTACAGAGTCCACCTTATTTAATATATATATGGAATCTGCATTCAACATAGATACTGTATCCACAGCCACGGCACCCCCCGCCGCACTCAGCAACGAGTCTGGCACAACCGTCGGCTGCGTTGCCGATGGTGTTTGCTGTTTCTCCGTCTCTGCGGCATTCACGGCAAGCATCGTCCATGCTGCCACGAGGCACATCATCATTCTATGAATGTTGCTCAACACTTCACGTTCCGCTTTTAGTCGTTCATTTTGTCGAGCGCCGCCATGATGCGCTCCAGTTCATCGGCATTGGCAAACGGGATGCTTATCTTTCCTTTTCCCTTTGGCGAACAGGTCATCTGCACCTTTGTGGAGAAGAACGAAGAGAGCCGTTCCTTCAGGGCGTTGAACTCCTCCGGGAGCTGTGTCTTCGAGGCTATCACCTTTTTGCCCACCGTCACGTCTTCGCCGCTGTTGAGCTGCTTGGCTATCTCCTCCACCTTTCTTACGGAGTATCCGTTTTTCTGTATTTCCTTGAACACCTTGATCTGAAGCGACGGCGAGTCGATAGACAACAGCGCACGCGCATGTCCCATGTCGATTTCCTTTTTCTGCAATGCCATCTGCACCTGTGCGGGCAACTTCAGCAGTCTGAGGTAGTTGGTTATCGCCGTGCGGCTCTTGCCCACTCGCTCCGACACCTTCTCCTGTGTCATTCCTGAGTTTGAGAGCAGGTGTTCGTATGCCAGAGCAATCTCAATGGCGTTGAGGTCCTCTCGCTGTATGTTCTCCACGAGCGCCATCTCCATGACGTTCTCGTCTTTTATCGTGCGTATATATGCCGGTATGGCTGTCAGCCCAGCTATCTGAGAGGCTCTCCAGCGGCGCTCTCCGGCAATGATCTGGTATCTGTCCTCAGCCACCTGTCTGAGTGTGATTGGCTGTATGATACCGATTTCACGGATGCTGTTGGCAAGTTCCTGAAGCGCTTCCTCGTCGAATTCCCGACGTGGCTGGTTAGGGTTTGCCTCAATCTGGTCTATTTCAATTTCGTTTATCGTAGAACTGCCCTGCGGACGCACGTCGTCGGTTGAAATCAGTGCGTCGAGTCCGCGTCCGAGTGCGCTGTATCTCTTGTGTACTCCCATTATCTCGTTGCTTATGTTTGCTTATTGTTTGCTTGTTTTCTCGTTCTTGTTGATGATTTCCTTTGCCAGCGCCAGGTGGTTCTTGCTTCCTGTGGAGTCGGCATCATACAGGATGACGGGCAGTCCGTGGCTTGGCGACTCGCTGAGCTTCACGTTTCTCTGGATTACGGTCTTGAACACCAGTTCCTGGAAATGGCGCTTCACCTCGTAGTATATCTGGTTGGCGAGGCGCAGTCTGCCGTCATACATCGTGAGCAGGAATCCTTCTATCTCAAGACGTGTGTTGAGTTTGCTCTTGATAATCTTGATGGTATTGAGCAGTTTGCTGATTCCCTCAAGGGCGAAATACTCACACTGCACGGGGATTATGACGGAGTCGGCTGCCGTGAGGGCATTGACGGTAATCAGTCCGAGCGAAGGTGAGCAGTCGATAAGGATATAGTCGTAATCATCACGTATAGGCTGCAGCATTCTCTTGATCACCTGTTCGCGGTGTTCGAGATTCAGCATCTCTATCTCTGCTCCCACAAGGTCGATATGGCTCGGAATGATGTCAAGTCCGTCGATGTCAGTGGTATAGACAGCTTCCTTCACGTCGGCATGGTCGATGATGCACTCATAGAGTGTGCAGTCCACGTCCTTGGAGTTGACCCCGAGTCCGCTGGAGGCATTAGCCTGCGGGTCGGCGTCGATGACGAGCACTTTCTTTTCAAGCGTGGCGAGCGAGGCGGCGAGGTTGATGGTAGTTGTAGTCTTTCCCACACCGCCTTTCTGGTTAGCCAAAGCAATAATCTTTCCCATTTTATCCTTTTCTAATTTGTTCGGGGCCATAGCAATTCAGCCAAACCTACTGATTTGGTATAGCCCAATTATTTTGCAAAGATACATAATTTGCGCCACAATCAGAGGTTTTAAACCTTTTTTCGTACTTTTTAATATGGGAAAGTGGTATTGCCGATATGGGAAAGTGGCCTTGGATGTAGTTTCCTGATTTTGGTTGAGTCTGCATTTGCACAGCATGCCTATATTATTTCATGCAAACAGAGTTTTCCCGACAAAAAATATCATAGTATCATTCTGAGGATACCCAAAAGATCTTTAGCATTGTTCTCTTGCATTTTTAGTCTAATAGCCACTTTTCGCTATCAATGCCCTCGGTCTCTGCCGAAGGGATAAGGCCTATACTTCCAAGTACTAAAACCTATGAACAGAGCCGCGGTGTGGAACATTCCCCGATTCATTGGTGAGTTTTTCAGATAATTGCTTGCATATCTCAAGTATTTTGACGAATTTTGTATAAAGGTTGTACATACGATGATTTGAACTTAATGTTTTGATCGCCACTAAGTTACTAAAAATCAGCGACATATACAGCCTTTTACTCATATTTATCAATTTAAATTAATTCCGCCAACGGGTAATAAACAGAAAATAATAACCGGATGTTGCACTTTTGATATTATAAATCACAAATAAGCGGCTCTTTTTACCACCTAAATTGACGAAGAACCTTTATGTGAACATGTTTAATTCAAAATCATACAGGATAAAATGAGATATTTAATAACATTGTGTTTTTTGCTGTTTTTTACGTTTTCACATAGTCAGGAATATACGAAGTCTTTTTCTGTTGAATTAGATTCCATTGATAATATTTTGGCAAGTTTACCGCCTTGTAAAGACACAACTATAATAGAATCGGCAATTCATCGATGTGACGAGTTGGACAGTCTGAATTTATCTCCAGACGATGAGTATACTGTGTTGCAAAAGAAAAGCCAATTGCTGGCAATGTTGGGTAAATATGTGGAAGGCTTTCTTACTCAAGAAAAAGGCATTCTTAGATTAGACACAACTGATATCAGATATCTGGAGTATTTTGCCGTAAAAAACAAATATTTAGGAAATAAGAAATTGTCAGATTCATATTATGATAAAGCCATTGATATGTGTGGCAAAATGACTGGAAAAAAATACAAGCTAAAAAAAGTTGAATGTTTAGTTGGTAAAAGAGACTTGACAGAAGCAAAAAACACGTTAAGGCGTTTAATAAAGATATATAATGACAGTGATTACAAAATGCTTTTAAAAGAGTTTGACAGTATATTGGAACAGGCTATTCCCATTGATTCATTTATGGAAAATGAATTTAAGAAATATTTTCACTTGGAACTTGGAGAGTAACTACTCATGCCCATAGGGGATGCTGAGTAGTTACTTCAATAGGGGTGCTGAGTATTATTTTCAAACTTGAGGCACAATGGCTTTATGTCCTTAAATGGGCACGCTGCTTGCCCAACTGGGGAACGCTGCTTTCTCATCATGGGCAAGCTGCTTGCCCCGGATGGGCAGAATTGGTTTCTGATACCTGCCCGATACATTCATATTTTCAGAGTTCAGCCAACGCATGCAATTCCTGCCATCTGACAATTCCTCTCATCTGCAAACCATCCAGACAATTGGCTGACAATCGCGAGATAGCCAACTGTCTGTTTGTCAGAATATTACGACAAAAAACCAGATGGTCTGACAGTTTTTTTGCAATTCTTGGTTTTACTGAGAATCAAGCGACATTTACAACTTTTACTCATATCTATCAACATAGATCAATTCCGCCAACGGGTATCCTGAAGATTTCATTATCAACGAAATCGTATTCTCCACTCGGTTTTGATAAAATCCTCACGCTCGGAAATGTGAATAAATTATCATTTCTCTCGCTTAATCGGATTTTTGGATAAAATCCTCACGCTCGGAAATGTGAATAAATTCCCATTTCTCTCGCTCAATCGGATTTTTGCATTATCTGTGAATAAGATAAGCGGCACCTCAGGATAAAAAATAAATGGATTCTGAAGATTTCATTATCAATGAAATCGTATTCTCCACTCGGTTTTGATAAAATCCTCACGCTCGGAAATGTGAATATATTCCCATTTCTCTCGCTCAATCGGATTTTTGCATTATCTTTGGATAAGATAAGCGGCATCTCGACAATAAAAATGAAAGTCTTTAGCCTTTCATTTTGTATTGCGCTCGGTTTGCATTATCTTTGCAGCAAATAAGTTGCAACTTAGTGTTTTTATGAAGAAAAAAAGACCATTAATCCTAATCTCCAACGACGACGGATTTGCCGCCAAAGGCATAAACAGCCTGCTGGAATACGTCAGGGGATTCGGCGACATCATAGCGTGCGCTCCGGAATCGGCACGATCGGGATTCTCATGCGCCTTCTCATCCGAAAAACCTCTCCGACTCAGACTCGTAAGGGAAGAACCGGGACTGCAGGTGTGGGCATGCAACGGAACACCGGTGGACTGCCTGAAAATCGCCATCGACCAGATATGCGACCGCATGCCGGACATCGTGATAAGCGGCATAAACCACGGCGACAACGCCTCGGTGAACAGCCATTACAGCGGTACGATGGGTGTGGCAAGGGAAGGATGCATGAAGGGAATACCATCCGTGGCATTCTCTCTGTGCAACTATTCACCCGACGCTGACTTCAGCAATACCGCACGACTGATAAAGATCATCACAGGACGAGTGCTGGAGGACGGGCTGCCAAAGAACGTGTGTCTGAACGTGAACTTCCCCGACACCCCCGAGATAAAGGGAACGAAGGTGTGCCGCATGTGCAACGGCATCTGGGAGAAGGAACTGGTGAAGGAAAGACATCCCAGAGGATACGACTACTACTGGATGGTGGGACAGTTCCGCGACACGGAACCGGAAGCGACAGACACCGACGAATGGGCTCTCGCCCACGGATACGCTGCCATAACGCCAACAACGATAGACACTACGGCTTATTCTGCGATGCAGAAAATCAGCGATTGGGACCTGTAACGACAAGGAGAAACGAATGAAATACTATCTTATAGCTGGAGAGGCGAGCGGCGACCTGCATGCCTCAAGACTGATGAGGGCGATAAAGGAGAAAGACCCGCTGGCGGTGTTCAGATTCTTCGGAGGCGACCTCATGGCGGATGTAGGCGGAGCAAGGGTGAAACACTACAAGGAACTGGCATACATGGGATTCATACCCGTATTGCTACACCTGAAGACGATATTCAGGAACATGGCGCTCTGCAAGAGAGACATCGTGGAGTTCGACCCCGACGTGCTTATCCTCATCGACTATCCCGGCTTCAACCTGAGCATCGCCAAATATATTCATGCCAAGACGAGCATACCGGTATACTACTATATCTCACCCAAGATATGGGCATGGAAAGAATACAGAATAAAGAACATACGGCGCGATGTGGACGAGATGTTCTCTATCCTGCCATTCGAAGTGGATTTCTATGAAAGGAAACACAACTACCCTATCCACTACGTGGGCAACCCTACTGCCGACGAGGTGGCGGAATTCAAGGAGGAATACAAGGAGCCGTTTGCTGATTTCGCTATCAGAAACGAGCTGGACGGCAACAAACCGGTGATAGCCCTGCTCGCCGGAAGCAGAAAACAGGAAATCAAAGACAATCTGCCATACATGATAAGGGCGGCGAAGAGGGTGGCTGGAGACATATACCAGATAGTGATAGCCGGAGCACCAAGCATCTCGCCGGAATACTACGACACCTTCACGAAAGGCGACGACAGCGTGAAAATAGTGTTCGGACAGACTTACCAACTGCTGTCACACTCCCGTGTGGCAGCGGTGACAAGCGGTACGGCAACTCTCGAAACGGCACTTTTCGACGTGCCGCAGGTGGTATGCTACAAGACTCCCATCCCGAAAGTCATCGCCTTCCTCAAGAAGCATCTGCTCAAAGTGAAATATATTTCACTGGTAAACCTCATCGCCAACAAACCGGTGGTGAAAGAACTCGTGGCAGACTCCTTCAGCGAAGAAAACATCGCCAGCGAACTGCAGCAGCTCATCGCCGACGGCGAGCCAAGACAGGCAATGCTCAAGGGATATGCCGGCATCAGAGAATCGCTCGGAGAGAAAAAGGCGGCCGAGAACGCAGCAAACATAATATGGGACCTCGGCATGAGGGACTAGGCAATCAAAAGAAACATAAAGCATATATAATGGCTGACATTAAAATTTCAACAACTTTAGGCGACATCTTCGTGCGCCTCTACGACGAGACCCCAAAACATCGCGACAACTTCATAAAGCTCGCCAAGGAAGGATATTTCGACGGAACTCTGTTTCATCGAGTGATAAAGGATTTCATGATCCAAGGCGGCGACCCCGACAGCAAAGGTGCACCGGCAGGAAAGAATCTGGGAACCGGCGGACCGGACTATACCATACCGGCAGAGTTCGTGTATCCGCAGCTCTTCCATAAGCGTGGTGCGCTGAGCGCCGCCCGTCTCGGCGACGAGGTGAACCCGGAGCGCGAGAGCAGCGGAAGCCAGTTTTATATCGTCTGGGGAAAGACCTACAAGAAATCGGAACTGCAGCAGATGGAAAGACAGATGGAGATGCAGCAGGAACAGACGATATTCAACCAGCTCGCACGCGAGAACCGCGACAAGATAATGGAACTGCGACGCAACCGCGACCGCGCCGGACTGCAGGAACTGCAAGACGAGCTCGTGGCAGAGACCAAGGCCATAAGCATGGAGAAGGGAAAGCCCACATTCACCGACGAGCAGCGTGAGGCATACACCACCATCGGCGGCACACCGTTCCTCGACAACCAATACACCGTTTTCGGCGAAGTGACCGAGGGACTCGACGTAGTGGAGAAGATACAGGCTTGTGAGACATCGCGTGCCGACCGCCCCGTGGAGGACATCAGCATGACGGTGGAAATCGTGGAGGAATAAAAGGAGATATCGTGAGATGACGGCAGAAGAGATAATAACGAAACTTGGACATAAGGGCGTAAAGGCTACTGCAAACAGAATACTGGTATATCGCATGCTGGAAGAGTCTGACCACCCCGTCAGCCTTGCCGACATGGAGCGGCTCAACCTGTCGATGGACAAGTCGAGCATCTTCCGTGTGCTCACACTGTTTCTGGAGCACGACGTCGTACACTCGTTCGAAGACGGACGCGGCATCCTCAACTACGAGTTATGCAGAAGTGACGGCAAATGCAGCCAAAGCGACAACCACGTGCATTTCTACTGCGAATCGTGCCAGCGCTCGTTCTGTCTCGACGACATACACATCCACGACATCCCGCTGCCCGACGGATTCTACGCCCACTCCCTGTCATTCGTGGTCAAGGGAGAATGTGCCGAATGCAGACGCAAGAATCATAACCAATAGCCTACTGCCACACACTGACAGCAGAAGGGCATGAAGAATTGCCCACAGACTGCAGGAATATCATAAAGGAATATCATACAGCATTTTCAGCATGCGCCGGGATTCACAAAGTCTCGGCGCATGTCTTTTTTATACTCCATGTCGTCTTTGCAACCCGATTGCAACACAATTGCCATACCTTTGCAAACGAACAAAAGCGATACGGCTATCAGTCAAATACATTCTTTATCCGCATTGCTTACCTTTGATTCCAAACGACGATTCTCGCTTAATGGAAAGCTACAGACTAAGAAAATATTAAAACATATAGATATGGACAAGAAAAAACTCACAAGAATCATACTTACCGCGGTGTTGCTCGTCATTGCCGTGGCAATAGAAAAGACAATGGGGCTCGAGGTGTGGCAACTGCTGCTGGTTTATCTCGTGCCATTCCTTCTCATCGGCTACGACGTAATCGGTGAGGCTATAGAGGGAATCAGAGAGGGCGAGGTGTTCGACGAGGATTTTCTGATGTGTATAGCCACCATCGGAGCTATGCTCATAGGCTTTCTGCCGGGAGCAGAGACTGAATTCCCCGAAGCGGTGTTTGTGATGCTCTTCTTCCAGTTGGGCGAACTATTCGAGCACTACGCCGAGGACAACAGCCGCAAGTCCATCTCACACCTTATGGAGATACGCCCCGACACGGCAAACGTAGTGAGAAACGGCAAAACGCAGGTTGTAGATCCCGGAAAAGTGGCAGTGGGCGAGACAATCATAGTGCGCCCTGGCGAGAAGATCCCTCTCGACGGCAAGATAACCGAGGGCGAGACAAGCCTCAACACCATGGCTCTCACCGGCGAGAGCATGCCGAGGAGCGCTGGAGTGGGCGAAAGGATATGCTCAGGCTGCGTCAACCTGTCGGGCGTGATAAAGATGATAGTTGAGAAATCTTTCGGTGAATCCACGGTGAGCAAGATTCTCGATCTCGTGGAGAATGCCGGAGAGAACAAGTCGAAGAGCGAGACCTTCATCACCAAATTCGCCCACATATACACTCCGATAGTGGTATACGTGGCATTGGCACTGGCTTTCCTGCCACCGTTCTTATCCGACGACTATCTCTGCGCCCTGCCCGTATGGGTAAACCGTGCGCTGACTTTCCTCGTGGTTTCGTGTCCTTGTGCATTGGTAATCAGCGTTCCGCTCACGTTCTTCGCCGGCATCGGCGGAGCATCCCGACGGGGTATTCTCATCAAGGGCTCCAACTATATGGACACGCTGGCAAAGACCGGTGTGGTGGTGTTCGACAAGACCGGCACGCTGACGAAAGGCAAGTTCGAGGTGGAGGCCATACATCCAAGTGATTTCGACGAACGGGAGCTACTGCATCTCGCTGCCCATGTGGAACGCTATTCCACACATCCGATAGCCGTTTCTCTGAAGACAGCGTTCGGCAATGAGGATGACGGTTGCCGCGTGGAGAATGTGGAGGAGATTGCCGGCAAGGGAGTGAAGGCCACAGTGAACGGCAGGACCGTGTATGTGGGCAACTCCAAGCTGATGGAAAGCATCGGTGCCAGGTGGCACCAGTGTCATAAGGTGGGCACCATCGTCCATGTTGCCGTAGACGGCACGTATGCCGGACATATCGTGGTGACCGACGTGATAAAGGATGATGCCAAGGAGGCGATAAGCCGCTTGAAGGAAACTGGTGTGGAAAAGACCGTGATGCTCACCGGCGACAGGCACGAGGTGGGCGAATATGTTGGCAAGGAACTTGGCATCGACGAATGCCACACCGAACTGATGCCTGCCGACAAGGTGGAGATGATGGAGAGCGTGATGAAAGGTAAGTCGGCTGACAAGAAGATAGTCTTCGTTGGCGACGGTATCAACGATGCTCCCGTATTGGCACGCGCCGATGTGGGTGTGGCGATGGGAGCCCTCGGCAGCGATGCGGCGATAGAGGCTGCCGACATAGTGATTATGGACGACAAGCCGTCGAAGATAGCTACGGCGATAAGAATAGCACGCCGTACGATAGCCATCGCCATGCAGAACGTGGTGTTTGCGATATTCATCAAACTGCTCGTACTCGTGCTTGCCGCTTTCGGACTGGCTACTATGTGGATGGCGGTGTTTGCTGATGTCGGCGTGACGGTAATTGCCGTGATAAATGCCATGAGGGCATTGAAGGTGAAGCAGATGTAAGATACAACTCCCCCAAACGTTCTAATGACAGTTGGGGGAGTTTTTGTTGTATGCCGATTCTTATTTCTTCACCGCCTTGGCATCCAAAGGATTGTCGGGCCAACAGTGTTTGGGATAGCGGCGCTTCAGTTCTTTTCTCACGTCAAAGTATGTCTCACGCCAGAAGTTGGCAATGTCTTGAGTGAGCTGCACCGGTTTGAATCCCGGCGAAAGCAGTTCCATGAGCAGCGGTTGTCTGCCGTCGTCCACTGTTGGTGTCTCCGTCATACCGAAACATTCCTGCAGTCTTACGCTCACCACCGGTGCTGCCGATCCCTGACGATAGTCGATGCGTATCCTGCTGCCCGTAGGCACGACGACGTATTCTGGAGCGAGCCGGTCTATCTCCTGCTGCTTGTCGTATGGTATCGTTGCCCAGATGATGTCTCTCAAGTCCAGCTTTTTCATCTCTGTCACAGATGTCATGACTCTGCTGCCTTCAACGAGATACATAGGCAGCCAACTGCCCGCCGTCTGCATCAGGTGTGGAGTTGAGATATCAGGCAGTTCCATGTCTGGATGCCAGGCGGCAACGGCAGCCACACGGTTCTGGAGTCTCGCCACATCATCGCTCCAGTCCAGCATGCTCAGTCCGTCTTTCCTCACGGCATCACACACAATCTCCACCACCCTGTCCTTGTCGGCATCGTGTATCGGTTTGCTGCCGACGATGAGTTTACCGATTCTCTGCTCCCTTCGCATCACCACCATGCCCTCTTTTGAGTTCCATGAAACATTGTCCAATGAAGTTGTCTCCATCTGTTCCACATCAACCGGTGCGGCAAGATATATACGTCCGCCGTTGCTCTGTGAATAGAGAGACACCACGGCAATCCATTTGCTTGCCGAGAGGGCATCGGTGACAGACAGCGAAGCATTGTCGCCACTGGCAAGCTTGTAGCCTCCCACATCGTCGGTTGCCATCGCCACACGTTCCGGATAGGCATAGGCAATCAGCAGCCCGGCATCGTCGGCATCGATGGCTGCATTGTCTTCGGTAGCTCCTGTCATGCGCTGGTATTCCCGTGATATCATCGCTATGCGCTGCCAGCGGCCTACGTTCCTCTTGCTTCTGCACGAGCGCAGCACTCCTATACGTATCGTAATGTCGGCAGACTCTTCGGCAGTCAGCGGGTCTTTCTCTTCGAGGATAGCGGCGATGTCGCATGCCAGACTTCTCATCTCCTTTGTGCGGCATCCCAATATCATCCTTGCCACACGTGGATGACAGGGCATTGCAGCCATCTGTTTTCCAATGGCGGTTAACTTTCCGTCGGCATCCACGGCTCCGAGGAGTTTCAGAAGATGCTGCGCCTTGCCTACGCTGCCTGCTGACGGTGGAGTGATCCATGGCAGCGAAAGGATGTCTCTCTCGCCGAATGCCGCCACCTGCAGCAGCATCGGGGCGAGGTCGGCTTCTTCTATCTCCGGCCGGCGCTGGTCGGCAAGCTGGTTCTCCGTGGCTACGGTCCAGAGACGGTAGCAGGTTCCCGCCGCCACTCGTCCGGCACGTCCCGTTCGCTGCGTCATCATATCCTTGCTTATTGCAACGGTATCAAGATGACTGAGTCCGCTGCGGGCATTGAACACCGGACGGCGACACAGTCCGGCATCCACCACCACTCTCACTCCTTCTATAGTGATTGAGGTCTCTGCCACCGGCGTGGCAAGGACCACCTTTCGCTTTCCCCCGACAGAGGGGGCTATCGCCCTGTGTTGCGCCTCTGGCGAGAGGTTGCCGTAGAGGGGCATCACGACAGTGGGCAGCAAAGAGTCGCCCAACAGGTCTGTCACTTTCTGTATCTCTGCCTGTCCTGGCAGAAACACCAGTATGTCGCCATCGCTCTCCCTATGCGCCCTGCTCACCATGCGTGCCACGGCAAGCGGAATGTCGGCGTTGCGACGGGAGGATGCCATAGCGATGGTGTCGTCGTCAGCATGGACCACCTCAACCGGGAACATCCTTCCCTGGCTCTCCACCAACGGGGCATGCAATGTATTGCAGAGCGACGTGGCATCAATCGTTGCCGACATCAAGACGAGGCGCAGGTCATCACGAAGGAGAGTCTGCGACTGTCTGACGAGGGCAAGTGCGAGGTCGGAATTGATGCTACGCTCATGAAACTCGTCGAAGATTACTACAGACACCCCGTCGAGCGTAGGGTCATCCACGAGCATACGGAGGAACACCCCCTCAGTTACCACTTCTATGCGCGTTGCCTCAGAGACGCGGCTCTCGAAACGCACTCTATAGCCTACGGTCTTCCCCACGGGTTCTCCCAATATCTCCGCCATGCGTTCGGCAATCTGTCGCGCTGCCAGGCGTCTTGGCTCAAGCATCATTATCTTTCCGGCGGCAGTCCCATCCATGATGGTAAGTGGCAGGAGTGTGGACTTTCCTGCTCCCGGCGGTGCCGTGACGACGAGAGAATTGTTCTCGTCGAGCGTTCTGTTCACTCCTTTGGCAATGTCGGCAGCCGGCAACGTGGCACACCTGGATATTATGTCGTCTATAGTCATCAAGATCATCTTTTATTTTCTTCTGCATGCAAAAGTAATAGTAATGATTATTGTTTTCAAACTTTTATTGATAATTTTGCAACCTGATATTTATAATCTTTCATCCCCAAAAGACAATAGTCAATTCATGCTAAATAAACAAGAATCAAGAACAACGACAATGTTAGAAAAACTCTTCGGCTTCGATCCAGCGAAGCACAACATCAAGACGGAAGTAATGGCTGGTATCACCACCTTCCTCACGATGGCATACATCCTTGCCGTTAATCCAAGCATTTTTTCGGTCCTCGCCTCCAAGGGCATGGTCACCAATGCCGTGTTCACCTCAACGGCTCTTGCTGCCATAATCGGAACACTGATGATGGCGATATACGCCAAGAAGCCGTTCGGACTCGCTCCCGGCATGGGGCTCAACGCTTTCTTCGTGTTCACCGTGTGTCTCACCATGGGATACTCATGGCAGTTTGCGCTCACGGCGATACTCATCGAGGGACTGATATTCGTGATTCTCACAATGACACGCATACGAACCCTTATCGTTGACTCCATACCGGCTTCCATAAAGCGGGCGATAGGAGCCGGAATCGGCATCTATATAGCATTTATCGGACTGAAGAATGCGGGCATCATAGTGGAGAGCTCCGCCACTTTCGTCACCATCGGCGACCTGCCTCACGGTTCGGCATTGCTCGGGTCGATAGGCATAGTGCTCACGTCGGTGCTCATTGCCAGACGCGTGCCGGGAGCATTGCTCATCGGAATACTCGCCACATCGCTGATAGGAATCCCGATGGGAATAACGAAATTCCAGGGAATAATGGACACTCCGCCGTCTATAGCACCTATTTTCTGCCAGTTTGATTTCCACAACATTTTCACCATCGACATGGCCATCGTGGTGTTCACGTTCCTGTTCATCGACATGTTCGACACCATGGGCACGCTTGTCGGCGTATGCACCAAGGCAGGCATGATGAGAAAAGACGGTCGCATTCCTGGTCTGAACAAAGCGTTCATGGCTGATGCCGTGGCGACGATGGCTGGAGCGTGTCTGGGAGCAAGCACCACAACGACTTATGTTGAGAGTGCCGCTGGTGTGGCACAGGGCGGAAGGACCGGACTAACGGCTTTTGCCACGGCTCTCTGCTTCGTCGTGGCTCTCTTCTTCGCTCCCATCTTCCTCGCCATTCCTGCTGCCGCCACCACTCCGGTTCTCGTCATCGTGGGACTCTTCATGCTGTCGCCGATAAAAGACATCGACCTGAACAACTACACCGAAGCCATCCCCGCATTCATCACCATCGTGATGATGCCGCTGTCATACAGCATCTCCGACGGCATTCTCTGCGGCATCATAGCATACGTTGCCATAAACATCCTGTGCTGCAACTGGAAGAAGCTCAACCCTACGCTCTATATCCTCGCTGCCTTGTTCGTGATGAAATACATTTTCATTTAACCCCAAACGGGTCAGACGGGCAATTAGGCTTTATATTATAAAGAATTGTGATTGTCTCTATAAATAAAGAACCAAGGAATGACAAAAGTAATTTGCACATTCGGAGTATTTTGCTTAACTTTGTATTGTCACTGATAAAATAATCCGCATTATGGTAGAAAGATACATCAATCCACATACAGACTTTGGATTCAAGAGATTGTTTGGATCAGAATTCAACAAAGAGTTGCTGATAAGTTTTCTCAACGCTTTGTTCCGTGGAGAACAGAACGTGAAGGATGTTACCTACTTGAACTCAGAACAGCTCGGCGACCGCATAGACGCCAGGCGTGCAGTATTCGATGTGTTTTGTGAGAATGACAAAGGCGAAAAAT
Organism: Prevotella pectinovora; assembly: GCF_041323955.1. Taxonomy (NCBI): domain Bacteria; kingdom Pseudomonadati; phylum Bacteroidota; class Bacteroidia; order Bacteroidales; family Prevotellaceae; genus Prevotella; species Prevotella pectinovora. The sequence goes on along the minus strand of NZ_JBGLIV010000001.1, from coordinate 270,929 downwards.
TCATCGTAGAGATGCAAAATGTATATCAGGAGTTCTTCAAAGACCGAACAATATATTATTCAACATTTCCAATACGAGAGCAAGCGCAACGTGGCGGAGATTGGGACTTTCATCTCAATTCCGTATATACGATAGGATTGCTGAACTTCAACTTTGCAGAGGGTTTGCAGAACGCAAAGAGGTGGCATCATGAAGTGAAATTAATGGAAACAGACACCAAAGAGGTCTTCTATGACAAACTAACGTATGTATATGTAGAGATTCCCAAATTCGACAAAACAGAAAATGAACTTGAAACGATGTATGACAAATGGATGTTTGTACTGAAAAACCTCTCATCTCTAATGAAACGTCCCGCCTCGTTACAAGAGCGTGTGTTCACACGTCTGTTTGAACAAGCTGAAATTTCCAAGTTCAACCCACAGGAACTGAAATCATACGAAGATAGTGTAAATGCTTATCGCGACATCGTAAACGCAATCAAAACTGCAGAAAAGAAAAAGTTTGCAGAAGGAAAAGCAGAAGGAAAAGCAGAAATTGCCCGTGCCATGCTTGCAAAAGGAATGGATATGGAAGTGATTTCTGAATTGACAGGAATTTCAATTGGCGAACTTAAGGACTTATAAATCCTCCTTCAAACAACCACAACCGCATGACACCAACCATTCCATTCATCAAGGAGAAATTCGACGAATACAACAGGATGATGTTCGACGGCAAACTGCCCGACATACCCATAAGGCTTAGCAACGCCAAAGGGTTTCTCGGCATGTGCTGCTTCAAGAAGAAACGCAACGGATTGATGGGCAAGGTGGTGAACTACGATTTCGTGCTGCGCATCAACACACGGTTTGACCTGCCGCAGGAAATAGTGGAGGATACTATCATACACGAGATGATACACTACTACATCGCCAGCAACCAACTGAAGGACACGAGTGCCCACGGACGACTGTTCCGCACGATGATGAACGGCATAAACGCCAGATTCGGCAGACATATAGCCATATCACACAAACCAACGGAAACGCAGAAACAGCAGGCAAGGGAAGGCAGACGGTCATGGCATGTGGTGGCTGTGGTGACCTTCACCGACGGACGCACAGGAGTGAAGGTGTTGCCAAGAATCGTGGAACGGATAACCTACTACTACAACAATGTGCTCTCGGCAAAGGATGTATCAGCAATACAGCTCTATATGAGCAATGACACATTCTTCAACCAGTTTCCCAACTCCTCTGCACTTAAGGTCTCGATATGCGAAGAAGAAACTCTTAAGAGTCATCTCGCCGATGCGGAACGCATGGAATGCGACGGCAAAAGAATAATCCGCAACAGATAAGAGCCTCAACGAAACGGCAATAATGACAACTTAGACAACGATAATGACTTGACAAGGCGGCAATGACGACATGACAAGGCAACAACCACAAAAAACTTCCATCATAATCAGGGCTGAACTCCATACCAGTGAAGTTCAGCCCTAATTATTCATACTAGAAGTTCAGCCCTGATTATTATCGATAAACCTTTGGATTATCTTTGTTTTGCAGATAATAAAATTCTACCATAGCATTCATGGAATGAAAATCTCGCATAGGAGATGCCAGGCCTGCATCATCTCACGACCTTCCTCATGGTCTTGCCGTCTCTCACAATATATATACCCTTCGGCAGGACGGAAGAGTCTATGCGCATGCCATTGAGGTCGTAAACCTCCTTGCCCTGTAGAGCAGCGCCGGCAGAGACGTCGTTGATGGCAGACACCACCTTGTTCTCCTGAACCAAGACAATCTTCATCTCTCCCACTCCATCGGTGATGGTGATGGTGGCATCCCGTTTGTCAATGCCTACAGGCAATGCGGAATACTCTATCTGCAGGTCGTCGGCGGTATATTCTCCTGGCTCGCTGACCACCTTACACCACTGTTCGTCCGACGTTGCCGTCTTCCATCCGAGCTTCGAGAAGATGGTCTTTGTGGCTACTCCGGCTTCTTTGTCCACAAACACTGTGTCGTTGTCTACCGTCACTTCTCCCTTGTCGCTGACTTTCGCCGACACCATCACGGAGTGTTTCACCACCGGGAATACGGCGAGTGATGTCTGTCCGCCAGGGGCAGCCTGGAAATAGCCCGTCAGCGGGCGCCACTCTCCATTCTTCAGCATATAGGCGGTGTTGCCGTGGTCGCGCATCGGAGCCATTGCGAAGGCGCATTCCATAGCGTCGTTTTTCTCCGGAATGCCGTCGATGACAACGAAGAACTCATCGTTGATGACATAATCCTTGCTGAGCTGCACTTCCACCACTCCGTCTTTGGTAGTCAGCGCATAGTTCAGTTCTGTCATCGTCCACGTGTCGAGCAGGTCTATCTTCTGGTCGGGGAGTCCGTCTTTTGATGTATAGAGCGAGAACGACACATTTGCAATCTGGTCTGTCAGTTCCTCTGCCGAGGCTTTGGTGAAGTTGACATACATACCGGTGAGGAGCATCGGCGTGGACGGCTTCGAGAATTTCTCTGCCCATGCCGTGATGCCGAGTTTGTTGGCTCCCGGCAGGGTAAGGTTGCCATCGGTGAAATTGGTCTGATATCCGTCCTTGGGTTCGAAATTCGTGATGTAGCCGTCGAACTGCACCTGTACGCTGTCGTCCTGGAACGTGTAGCCGGTCTCGTTCTGGGCGATGTGTGTTACATACCATTTGTTCATCTTCTCATGACTGAAATCCACGTCCTTTGTAGTGAATATACCCTTTGGCGTAAATATAGGGTCGGTGTTGTTTTTCAGTTCATACTCTGAATATATCGCCCATGAATACTGGTCGGGAAATCCTGTAGAGCGGTCGGTGTAATGCACGGTGGCGAGCGGTGCCATCATACGCATCCTCGTGGTGAGATCGCGGAATTCTGCCGGCCATCCCACCTGTGCCGTCGGCTCCTGTCCTTCAACGCTTACGAAGGCTGTCTTGGTCACCTCGTCTTCTTCATCGCCGGCTTTCACTTTCAGCGTTACGTCGTAGTTGCCGGGCTTGGTGTAATATACGGTAGGGTTCTGGTCGGTCGAGGTCTCCGGCGTACCGCCGGGGAATGTCCATTCCCACGACTCCGGGGTGCCGGCGGTGAGGTCGGCAAACTGTATCTCCTCGCCTGTCTTCACGGCAATCTGGTCGATGGTGGTCATACTGCTCACCGTGAGTCCGTCCACATAGAAGTCGCCGAGGTATCCGCCAACGTTGAAGCCATCGTCGGTTCCCGGACCGTAGGTGAGGCGCAGCTTCACCGTCTTGCCGGCAAATTCGGTGAGGTCGGCATCCACCTTTCGCCATGCGCTTCCCTTGTCGGCAACGCTCGTGCTCTTCCAGAGGTCTGTCTGAGTGGCGAAGCCGTCGGCTGAAGCACTGATTGTCAGAGTGGCGTATTCGTTCCACATAGTGTCGAAGTATACGTATCCATGAAATTGTGCATTGGCGGGCACGTCGATGTCTTTGCTCGTTATCGTGCCGATGGTGCGGCGCACGATATTATATGGTCCGTCGATATGCAGCGATGCTTTATCGTCGGGGTCGATGCCCGTGAATGCCTTGTCGCCGGAGGGCTGCTTCAGGGTAAAGGTCACGTTGTTGCCTTCGCCATTGTCCTGGGTCCAGTCGGCAAGCGTACCGTTGTCGAAGTTCTCTGCCCATACCGTTTCCTGCCCTGTCGCGGCGTTCTTCACACTGAAGTCTGCCTTCACTCCCTTGGCATCGGCACGACGGATGGTGCGGGGCATGCTCGACGGAAATGGCGCAGGACGGTATTCCAGGCGTAATGCCTTACTGTCTTTGGCCGGATTGGCGGTTTGTATTTTGCCTACTAAGACCTTGTTGTCATCGGTGGCAAATGCTGTATATGCCATGCCTGCCGCGACGGCTAAAACGAACGATGTGGTAAGTAATCTGTTCATAACGTTTTCCCTTTTGTTTATACTTTTGTTTCGCATGTATCCCACATGCTGCCATATTGACGAATTGTCTGCAAATTTATGTATTTTAATTAAGAAGCGCAAGGATATAACGTATAAACAGCCATTTTTGACTATAAATAAGACAATCGAACCCCAATCGGTCATTAGACCGTTTTAATGCTGTGTTTTATAACTGCTTGCAGTCTTTTGTTTTTTATAAGGCGTCTTTTGCCTGTTTTAAATTCGCAATAGCCCACTATTACTCATTAAAATCCAAACGAAATCCACCCTTCTAAAAAAACAAAATCCAAGCAAGCCCTAATGCCCGATTTGGGTTAACAGAGTTAACAGTTAACAGGTGTTTTTTCGCTCTTTCTTCTCTAAACTTTTCATTTTTTCGCTCCTTCCTTGTGTGCCTTCACATTTATCTTTTTGTCTTTGTATCAAAAAGGATTCTGAAAAAGGTGTTACATTTATAATATTTTAAATAGCAGACTATGTCTGTACACATGTTTAAACCCAAATCGCTTTCTATGTTAATATCCAAATGTTTTGACCATTATTTTCAATTTATGCTGAGATTTTATATTCAGGGGTGAATGTTTGGCGATTTCTGACCATGGCTGTGACCAAATGTACAAGTTTGTTCTTGACATTGTTCAGTGCAACCTGCTTCTTCTTTCCTCGTTCTACGAGGCGCATGTAGTACCTCGCCATAATGGGATTGAAGTTGACGGCAGCTAGTGCCGCTTGCGTCAGCATGGCCTTTATCTGGCGGTTAGCCATATAATGTACATGCGGATCGGAATGCACACTGGTTCCCGAATCTTTGCCAAATGGAGCTAGGCCGTAATAGCAGGCAATCTTGCGTGAGTCGTAGTTGAAACGCCGGAAGTTGTCGGTGTACACCATCAGGCACACAGCGTTCTGCGTTCCTATGCCAGGCACCGAGGTCACGATGGTGAACACCTCGGTGAGTTCCTCGTCCGACTTGATGAGATCGGCAATGCGCTTATCTATCTTCTCTATCTCCTTATTGAGTTCAGAGACGATGTGCCGTCCGCTCTGCGAAATCATTGTCTTGACTGGCGACTTCTCCATAGTGAGTCGCTTTTCGCCTCTACGCACCTGGAAACTGCATCTGTGTCTTACGATCATCTGACGGTATAGGAACAGCTCACGCAGTTGTGTAAGCGACTCGCTAAGAGGCTCGTACATAACGGCTTTATCGTAATTCCTCATGGCGTATTCTGCAATCATCGAGGCGTCAGCACGGTCAGACTTCAATCGTCTAAGACCAGATGCGTCTTTGATGCTCTTTGCGTTCTCAAGCCACATGTCGTAGCCTTTACCGTAGAGGAAGTTGCACAGTCCCTTGCTGTAGTCGCCCGTGTTCTCGCCACAGAAGAGCCACAAGGACGAGTCGATACCGCAGGAATTCTGCTCAACCCACTTGACCAACTGCCTATAGCCAGACACGGTTGTCTTGAACTCGTTGAACACTCTAGCAGCGGTTTCTGCCAGTCCGTCTGCAAAAAGGATAGCCACATCAACTTTTTCTTTCGAAAAATCAACTCCGATAAATAAATTCTTCATAACTTTGTACGAGTTATATTGTGTAGAATTGGTCAATAGTTGTATGGACTAACACTCTAACAAGGCTCAGAGCCGATAACTTTCTATCTGGTCTTTGCAACTATGTCGATGAGGACCTAAACGATTTATAGCTTTACGGCTGGGTCATTAGCTGGTTTACCTCTTCGACAGACCGATTCTACCTTTTTACAACAAAGGTACGAAACTGTCTTTAGCAATCATAGTTTTACCTTGATTATTTTGGAGTTTATGCGACTTCGTCGCAATCTTCTGCAAACTTAGAGGTCATTAGGCCGTTTAATGTCATATTTTACAACTGCTTGCAGTCTTTTGCTTTTTATAAGGTGTCTTTTGCCTGTTTTTAATTCGCAATAGCTCGCTATTACTCATTAAAAGCCAAACAAAATCCACTCTTCTAAAAAGCAAAATACAAGCAAGCCCTAATGACCGCTTTGGGTTAAAAAGAATATAAACTAAAATAATAGAACTATGAGAAAAAGAAAACCGTGTCAGAAACTAATCCGACACGGTTCCTTTTTGCAAACTGCATTTTCATACATTGCGGCATTACAGGAATGCCTTTCCTACAGATCTCATTTTCACTTTCTGGTCACTCTGAACCAGTCTGCATCAATCCAGCCGCGGTTGGTCTTCTGTCCTGGCTCGTATGCCACGAAGCCTATCTTGGCTCCTATCCACTTGCCTTCGCGCATGGTGAACTCGGTGCCACACTTGGTGTACTTCTTGCCGTCGAGACTGTAAGAGAAATGCATCTTGCCATCGTTCACGCTCATACGCATATATATGTCGATGTGAGTGCCTGGCTGATAGTCTATCTGGTCTACTGCCGTTGGCTTGAGTGTGGCGATAAGCTGCTCCGTCTGCGGTTTGCCCTTGTCGGCGCTCTTGCATGAAATCTGAAGGAGCTGGAAATCATTGCCCACTCGCTTCACCACAAGGCCAGAATAGTCAAGACCCATCATCAGCAGTCCGCCGGTCTGGTTCTGGTCTTTTGATGTGAAACGGATTTTGGTGGTGGCTGTGAACTTGTCGGCTGGTGTCTTCTGCAGCAGCAGGTTAGGCACTTCCCAGAGGTTCTGGAATTTCTCCGACACCTTGTGGGTGTATACTCTATACGAACCGAAGGCTGTCGGCATACCGAAGGTCTCATTGTAGTTGGCATGCCATTGCCATTGCAGTCCGAGTCTGGTGTCGCTGAACTCATCGCTCTCTGCCGGATTCACCACCTGCACCTTGCCTGAGGTCTTCGGCTTGCGGTATGTCGTGACGGGTTCGCCACAGTAGTCGCCGTCTTTATCGATGCCCATCACAGGCCAGTTGTCCTTCCATGTCACAGGCTGCAGATGCACCACGCGGCCATAGGCTTCCTTGTCCTGGAAATGCAGGAACCAGTCTTCGCCGAATTTGGTGTGTACCCATGCGCCCTGATGAGGACCGTTTATCTTTGTCTTGCCCTGGGCGAGAACCACCTTGCTCTCGTATGGACCGAACGGATTCTTGGAGCGCATCGCCACCTGGAAACCGGTCGGCACACCGCCGGCAGGGAACATCACCCAATACCATCCGTCGCGCTTGTATATCTTCGGTCCTTCGCAGGTGCGGCTCTCGGTGCCGTTGCCGTCGTAGATAATCACGGGGTTGCCGATGGGTTTAGTACCGTCGGCAGACAACTCACGGATAGCGATTACGGAGGCGAAACGCGAACGGCTGTTGGCGTATGCGTTGACGAGATAGCAGCGGCCGTCGTCGTCCCAGAGTGGTGTGGTGTCTATCAGTCCCTTGCCCGGAATCACACACAGCGGCTTCGACCATTCGCCGGCGGGGTCTTTTGCCTTCACCATAAACACGCCATAGTCGGGATCGCCCCAATAGATATAGAACTCGCCGTTGTGATAGCGTATTGACGGTGCCCAGATGCCGTTGCCATGGGATGGCCGGTCGAATTCCTGCTTCGGCTCCAGTTCCTTAACGGCATGGCCTACTATCTCCCAGTTTACCAGATCCTTGGAATGGAGGATGGGCAGACCGGGGATGCAGTTGAACGAACTTGCCGTGAGGTAATAGTCTTCGCCGGCGACACACACGTCGGGGTCGCTATAGTCGGCATTGATAACGGGGTTGGTGTAGGTGCCGTTGCCATTGTCTGGGCTCCACACCTGCGACTTGTACTGTGCCAGCGCTGCCATAGGCAATGCGAGCATCATCAGCAGAAGGTGCTTTCTTTTCATAATCGGTTATGCTATTTTGATTTGTTAGTGATTGTCTGTTTCGCCTTACAACACGTTGACGTATTCGCCTTCGATGCGTTGCAGCTTCAGCTGGTAGTTCACGTCGTGTACGATGCTCATCAACCGTGCGTGCTCGTCATCACCGCCATAGAGCGAGAGGGCGAGATGGCCCATCGTGCGGCGCAGGTTTATCTCCACACACGGATGGAGCAGGAACCTGTCGCCTTCGGCTCCAGCCACAACCATCATGTCGACGCCGAGTTCTCCCGCATAGCGTCCGGAGAGCATGGCGGTGAGATTCTGCTCCAGACGACTGGCTATGTCGTCGAGAAGCGTCTCGCTGACATAGCGGCTGAGAAGGTCGCGCTTGAACCGCTCGCTGCCCACCACATTGCCCGTATACTGGGCGTTGAGGGTCTTGAACACCGACAGTCCGCAATATCTCACGCCTCCATCGGGAGTGGAGACGAACTCCATGGCGAAGTCGCACATCTTGTTATAGCGTGGTTCTATCATCACCTTGCCCTGGTGTTGCAGCGTGTGTCTTATCCATGACAGTTTGGGTTGGTCGGCAGCGTCGCTGACATAGCGCACTCCCCTGCCCGACGAGCTCCACGGGGCTTTCACCACGGCATTGCCCAGCTGGCGGATGATGCTGCAGGCCTCATCCATGGCAGTAGCCACGAAGCTCTCGCCACAGGTGTCGCCTTCAATTCCTTTTCTCACCGCGTGCAGCATTTCCTTCGTCTGCTCGCGGTCTGAGAAGCGGCGCACGTCGGCAAGCTGTCCCTCGGTGGGCAGGATGTCGGCGGCGACTCCGTTTTCGGCGAGTTCCGCACATACCCTGCAGTCCCATCCCCAGGGCTTCACGCCATCAAGGGGCAGCGAGGCGAGGTCGGTCTTCTCCACGAACAGCACGTCGGCAATCATCCCCTTATACTGTTTGGATGCTTTCAGGGCATATTTGATGTCGTCAACGAGGACGGCATCTCCATCTTTCGCCCAGAAAGCGGGCAGAAAACCAAGATTCATACGCATCTCCTGAGCCACATGGGGTATCGTGAGGTGTGGCACGTCATAAGCGAGTGCTATATCGTGTTCGGGGTTGAATATATGTAAATCCACGTGCTGTATCGTTACCGTTGTTTGTTTTCTTTATCCTATTGAAATGACCATCCCAAAAAACATTTCTTCTCTTATTATGGAAGTCATATTCTTTATCGAGTGCAAAATTAAATAAAAAAGCGTACATTTGCACTTATTAAAAGACAAAAAATGAATAACGACCCAACGATATGCGCAATAGCCACCGCACAGGGCGGTGCGATAGGAATAATAAGAGTCTCTGGCAATGAGGCGATTGAGATAACAGAAAAGATTTTCTCGCCGGCGGGAAAAGCCGACAGGCAGCTGCACGACAGAGCGCCATACTCCATCGCCTTCGGCAGGATAACCGACGGGAAGGGAGAGACCGTGGACGAAGTGCTGGTGAGCGTGTTCCGTGCTCCTCATTCTTACACGGGCGAAGACTCCACGGAGATTTCCTGTCATGGCTCGGCGTATATACTGCAGAGGGTGATGACGCTGCTGATAGAGAACGGCTGCGCGGCTGCCGGACCGGGTGAGTTCACTCAGCGTGCCTTCCTCAACGGCAAGATGGACCTCTCGCAGGCTGAAGCCGTGGCTGACCTCATCAGCTCTACCAACAAGGCCACTCACGACATGGCACTCAGCCAACTGAAGGGACACTTCAGCAACGAGCTGTCTGACCTGCGCGAGCATCTGCTGAAGCTCACTTCGCTACTGGAACTGGAACTTGACTTCTCTGACCACGAGGAACTGGAGTTTGCCGACCGCACGGAGCTATACGCCCTTGCCAACGACATCCATCAGCGACTCGTATCTCTCATCCATTCGTTTGAAATCGGAAACGCACTGAAAAACGGCATACCGGTGGCTATCGTCGGCAACACCAACGTGGGAAAGAGCACGCTGCTCAACCTCCTGCTGCATGAGGAGAAGGCTATCGTGAGCGACGTACACGGCACGACACGCGATTTCATTGAAGACTCCACCATCATCAACGGCATACAGTTCCGCTTCGTCGACACCGCCGGCATCCGTGACACCGACGACGTAGTGGAAAGCATCGGCATAGAGCGCACTTACCAGAAGTTGCAGGAGGCGAAGATAGTGCTCTGGCTTATCGACCGGCAGCCGACAACGGCTGAAATCGACGACATAAAGGAGCATGTGGACGGAAAGAGACTCATCGTGGTGAGAAACAAGATTGACAAGTCTGGCGAAACGACTTCGGCTGACGAGTCTGTCAAGACCCCTTCTGCCGCTACCGGTCTGGCATCAGACTGGTTGTCTGACTCCTTGGCCGGTACCGGCTACAAGACAGTGGACATCAGCGCAAAATACGGCACCAACATTCCACAGCTTGAGCAGCTCATCGTAGAGGCTGCCGACATACCCCAGATTTCAGAGAGCGACATCGTGATAACTTCTGCCCGCCACTACTCTGCCCTTCTCCGTGCCGACGAATGTCTGCAGCGTGTCATCGACTCCATGAACATAGGTCTCAGCGGCGACCTCCTTGCAGAAGACCTCCGCATGGTCATCGACCACCTCGCCGACATCACCGGCGAAGAGCGGATAACAACAGAAGAAACGCTCCAGAAAATATTCCGGGAGTTCTGCATCGGAAAATAGACCGTCTGACAATACTTGCAAAACGTTTTTGTAACTGCTTATAAGCCACCATTTTGGTGGCTTTTTTTTCGTTTTAACACTTTCCATTTGTAATTTGTTGATACCAGTTTTTCGAGGTAGCTTTGGCCCAAATTTCGTTCCTGCGTTTCAATCGTGCGAACAAATGGAATGGCAAAACGCTATTTTGGACACCTCGTGAGAAATACTGAGAATCCTCCATTATCCGTCACAACCGCTATGCAGGGCACTCGTGAGAAATACTGAGAATCCTCCATTATCCGTCACAACCGCTATGCAGGGCACTCGTGAGAAATACTGAAAATATGTGATAAAGACTGAGACAAAATCGGGGGTCTTTTCCATCAAAAAACATCAGAATTGCAAACGAAAAATGGAGATAATTAAAGAATGTGGAGTATGCGGAAAAGAGTTCGTTGCTTCCAAAATGTCGGTCAAGTACTGCTGTCGAGGGTGTGAACGTGTCGCATTTCGGAGACGCGAGGCAGAAAAGAAAAAAAGGGAGAAGGAAAATGCCGAATCTCTTCGAAACGCTGAGAGAAATAACTCTCTGCGGGATAAGGCATTTTTATCCCCCGAGGACATGAGCGTTCTTTTCAATGTCAAGAAGCAGCTGCCAGGAACAGCACCCACGCCGACATGTTCCGCCAACCATACACTTTTGGAGTTCCGTATTCATAACTGTAGTTTTCTATTGTTTCCTCTTTGCACTATGTTGTACCAAGGAACGGAGCTTCTCGAATACGCGGCGGACGTCTGCCGTGCCTTCGGATTCTTTTTCCTTCACCCATCGTTCCTGCACTTCGCTCTGACGGACGTTGGTGACGAAATCGGACACTTCCTCGTGCGTGAGGCGGCGTACGGTGGTGCAGCCTTCATTGCTCAGTTGCTGAAGCATCTGCTCGTAACTCTCATCCATCATCTTGCCCATCGCCTTGTAGGTCTTGCTTGCCGCATGCTCGATGGCTCGCTTGTCCTTCGGGGGCAGGGCATTCCATCGGTCGAGATTCATCGCCACTAAATAGATGTGCCCTAACCAAAGTTCCTGCGACACCAACAGGTGAGGGGCAGCACGGTGGGCACCGATGTCCCATCCGCTGTCGATGTTCACCATGATGCCGTCGATGGCTCCGGAGCGCAGCGAATCGGAAACTCGCTCTCCCAGGGGATGCGTTTGTTCGTTGCTCCTGCATTCTCCAGATAACTGATGTGCCAGAAACTGGCAGTTCGCCACGTCTGCTCTTTCAGCGCATTGAGGTCTGCCATCAGCTCTCGGCTATAGAAGCCCACGGGATAGCCCGTAGCTACCAGCACGGGGTGGATGCCTGCGTGGTGCAGCTCCTCTGTCAGTTCTGGAATCGTCTTGTAGGCTTTGCGGATAAGTGCGACCTGTGCCTCGCCCGAGGGTCCTGCCAGGAAACTCTTGAACAACTGGTAGAGTGGCATCCGCTGGTTATCGTATTCGGGTACTACCGTAGCCATGTCGGCTTTCGTGCCTTCGCGCACCGTCTCGTAGGCATCATAGCTCGATGAAAGTTCGCCGTTCCAATGGTGGTCAATGCGGATGCGCCCCTTACTTTCCTGCTCTACAAAGCGGAAGAACTGCCGAGTTACCTGCGTCCGCATGTTGCCCATCGGCTCGTGGTCTGTGAAAGTCAGCGTCTGCGCTCCCACGAACATCGGGACGCAAAGCATCATCAGAAATATAGTTTTATTCAAATCCATTTTTATAAATAGGAATTTATTGGTCAAGCGGATAGGGGAAAGAATAATGTTCAATACCAAAAGCGCGAAATTCACCATTGATAAAAGATACTTTCCAAGGATGGTAAGCCTTCAACAGCCGAGTCATTTCTTCGGCAAGTTGCTGATTGTCGCCGGGCTTGAGGACCTTAACTTCACATTCTACAAGATTACCGTGCATATCAACTCGTGCTTGTCGGATACTGAATATGATGCGTTTGACATTGGCGAGTTCGGGATACTTTTCTGTTTTCAAAGGAAATAACTTCCGTATGTCTGTATTCCTCGTGACTTTATCAAATGCGAAACCGTCAACAACATAGTTGTGATAATCTTTTTTTCCAATGACCTTTCCCTCACGAATTGTAAAGATTTGTTCACGTTCGTAGTTTCGTTCAAAGCCCATGTGCTGATAGTAAATAATTTTCCCCGTAGCCACACGAATGTCGTCAGTCAGCCAACTGGCCACAATACGCTCTCCTTCGACAAAATTCTTGAATACACGAAGTAATGTGTCGTTTGGAATGCGCTCACCTGTAATTTTGCGACTATTTATATCATAGTGTTCACATCGTATACTGTCGAGGTAGAATACGTCCTCCTCAATGCTCCAATATGAGGTGAAGCCATCCATGTTGGCTGTAGTAATATGGTGTTCTGCAGGTAGCACAGCCTTCAAGTGATGGTACAACAAAGAATCTCTGCATACAGGCCTGTCCAACAACGCCCAACGAGTACCATTAATATAAATAGCATCACTGTCTTTACCAGTCGCATAAGCAACGGTCGTTAATAACAGAAATTGAATACATATTAAGATCTTTTTCATAACGCTAAAATCCGATTTATCTGTCTTTTATCTCTATCTTTTTTATCACCTTGGCTGGAACGCCACCAACAATGGTATTCGGTTCAACGTCCTTTGTCACTACTGCACCAGCAGCTACTACGGCTCCATCGCCGATAGTTACTCCAGCAAGAACGGTGGCATTGGCTCCAATCCATACGTTTTTGCCGATGTGAATTGGTGCATAGCTCATGCTCTGACGGTTGGCCGGGTCAAGGTCGTGATTGATGGTTGCCAGCACGACGTTGTGACCGATGGAGCGCCCTCGTCAATGGTGATACCGCCCTGATCCTGGAACTTACAGCCCATGTTGATGAAGACCCGTTCACCAACGATGGTGTTCTTGCCGCAATCGGTATGAAACGGAGGAAACATGCCTACCGTCTTGGGTACCTCACGCCCCCAAAGCTGTTCCAGCAAATCGTGCAGCTGCTCTGGAGTATGGTACTTTCCGTTAATCTCAGCCGTTAACTTCAGAGCCTCCTGCGACAACAGATGAAACATCATGTGGACATCACCACCGCCAACAACGGGTTTGCCCGATGCCATGTAATCTCGAAATTCTTGTATTGTCATTGTTCTTTATTTTTCTTTTGTGGATTTATAATTCAATCACATTCTGACAAATACTTTGAGCGAATAGCCTTTGGAAGTTTCGATGCAATGAGTTGGTATGACTCTTTTATCAACCCCTTTACTATTGTTTCGTCCATTTCTTCATAATAGACATCGCTCCAGTGGGTCTTGTTCCAATGATATGCAGGTGTCACGGCAGTGAATTGTTCTCTAAGTTCGATATTCCTGTCTGGTGACAGTTTCAAGGCAATTCTTGAAACTCCGTCCTTCATATCATATCGGCCACCGCCTAACCATAGGCAGACGAATATCTTTCCCTCCAAGCGGAAGTTAAGGATGTCTTCACCAAACGCTTGGTCTTCGGTCACTCCTGCGAGAGACAGCGTGTATTCTCTGACTTGCTCGATATTCATACCCACTCAAAATTTACTTCTCCTGCACCAATTTCAAAGTGGTATTTGGCAATGCCCAAGTCCATCTTTGTATAGCCAATCATGGAAAATCCCTTCTTGGCTCTTATCAGATGACAGTTGTTCTTCACTCCAACGTGTTCAAACGAAAACTTCTGTTGATTCACGGCTGTAGGAGCAAGCAAAGCTGCTTCAACACCTTTCTTAAACCATGACGGAGTGATGTCACTGGCATTGCTCACTTGCTCAACGGTTTTGATCTTATGGCCTACACCTTGTGTCTCACCATAGCCTATGGCAATATAACAGGCAATCTTCTCGCCTTCTTCAAGCACATAGGTTCCTGGCACCTTTGAATAGCTGAGTCCAACCCAACAGGTGTTCAAGCCCAGTGTTTGGGCAAGTAAGACTAGATGCTCACCATAATAGCCTATACGCTCGTCAAGGTCTTCGGCTTTCTTTCCTGCCATGACCAGATAGTTGTTGACATTACGGAACTTTCCGTATTTGGCCATAGTCCCTTGGAATGCCTTCGGCTCATTGCATATCAACTGAATATGGAGTTGACCCTCATTGTTCAACTTCACAAGTTCATCTTCAAGCAACTTGACGATTTCCTCGCTCAATGGCAGGTCTTTGTAAGCCCTTACACTATGTCGGGCTTCTATAGCTTCCTGCATTGTCATATTTTTGATGATATATTACTATTCATTATTATATGTCTTTTTGCTACATTAAGATACATACCGCTACATTTTCGCTACATTGATTTATTGTCGTTATAGAATGTAAGTCGTTGTGTATCAGTCTCGCTACATCATGCTACGTATTTTTTTCATTTAAGTGAGCGTTGGAATACCTGTTCAAACACATCCATTTCTCGCTTGGCTATACCCAGGCGAGTGGCTATGGACTTCCAATGCTTTACACCAGCCTTCACTTCTTCGATGATATACACGGCTTCGTCTTTGCCTATCATATACTCCTCCGAGGAATCAAGCAACACCTGAAGGTCTGCATAATTCGTTGTGGAGTTGATAAGCAAAGCCTGGTATTCATTCAGAGTCGGATTCATATCATATGCCGGTGATAGCGTCCAGCCACGTGGAGTCAGCAGGAATCCGTGGTTGCGGAAATGGTCATCGCTATTGCCGATGGCTATATTGAATGCCACTCGACGATAGAGTTGACGAAGGTTCTGCTCTACGTCACAGCAGTTCTGGAGGATGAAGTCCACGATGTCCAGATAGCCGTTGCCCGACTTGGCATCACAGCCATCAGTCAAGCCCAACAAGGTCATGGCTGATGCGAAATGCTTTCTTCGTCCTTCAACTGTCCTATCGAAACGCTTGGAGAGCAAGGCATGATATTTCTTGCCTGTCTCAATGACGCTAGTCTCTGCTGCTTCGACTCCAGCCTCTTTTGCCAACAGATGACTGAGGTGTTCCCAAAGGCCTACATCATAGTCATCGTTCCTTGACGGGAACTTGGCTACGCAAATCCGGCCTTCATCATTCATCACTCCAGCCTTGGAGCGGGCACCGCCAAGCGAAGTGCCAGGATGGACTAATTGCAAGAGCCATTTCTTCTCTGGCAACTGATTCAGTTCCTCGCTCTTCTCAATTTCCATGCTGGCTGCCACCAAAGCCCTAATGTCGGTCAAAGGGGGAATACGAAGCGATTTCTCACAATTGATGTACTCTCCATCTTGTTTTTCCTTAAAGCGGAAACCACCCATACGAGAATAGTCATCGATACCAATGAGGTAATCAAATGACGAAAGCTTACGTACGGGGCGTTTCTCTTCCGTGGCAAGGATTTGTTCGCGACGGTTAAGCAGCAATCTTCCCCAACGGTCAGGCAAGGCATCGTTGAAGCAGCCGAAGATGTCCCTGTCCGGCTGAGTGTATTGCTGGCCTGGATAGTTGTTGATGTCGGCACTCAGATAGAGGCTGCCATACTGACGGAGCCAGTCGTTATCATACTTGAACGAATAGGAGTCTGAGCCACGAAGGGATTCATAGCCAAGTTCACCAACCAGCATTGGTTCGTCAAGCCAGTCGAAGTCCGCATATACATAGAGTGTCTTCATACCTTATTGTTTCTTAGAGGCACGTTCACGATGTTTCAGCGCAAGATCCTGTAAGGCCCGCCCCATCTCATCCTTCTGTGCCAACAACAGGATGTCATCATCCAGCTGTAGGGCATAGAGCACACGGAGATAGATGCCTATCGCTACTGTCGGAGTTCCTTTTTCTATCCTCGAAACGGTCAGAGGAGAACAGGTAGCCCGTTCTGCAACCTGTACTACACTAAGATTACGACGCAAACGAGCCAGTTTGATTTGCTCACCTACGGTCTGCATCTTCTGTTCCAGTTTTCGGGGCAACTTATTGCCCATTGTTGTCTTGCTCATATTGATACTCAACTTATATTTACGAGTGCAAAGATACAACAATTTCTTTATTTTATGATATGTTATGATATAAAAAATAATTACAATAGGGCTTTTTTAACAATTTGGGGTCGTCTTTGGAACAAAAAGTATACTCCCGAGACAGAACATCGCATCACATCCCTAGAAATCCACGGCAATATCTTTTCGCATTACTGCATCGGCAAGTGAATGGTATAAAAAAGCTTGGATGTCAATTAAATGTCACATAAATATTATAATTTGGGAGCCTCTATTTTTCCTTACTGACATGCAAGAATAGTTATAACTTGTTGGCGGAATTAAGTTATGTTGATAGATATAAGTAAAAGTTGCCAATATCGATGATTCTCAGTAAAAACAAGAATTTCCGAAAAAACTGTCAGACCATCTGGTTTTTGGTTGTAACATTCTGACAGACAGACAGTTGACCACCTGACGATTGTCAGCCAATTGTCTGGATGGTTTGCTGATGGAAGGGGCGATATTTTTTGAGACTCTATACAATAGCATCGCGGATACGTTTACGGACCGTATATACTGGCATCGCGGATACGCTTACAATTGTCAGATGTAAGGAATTGTATGCGTTGGCAGAATTCCGGGAACAGGAATATGGGTATTACGACATTAACTTATTGGGCATCTGCCTGACTACAATTATGCCCATCCGGGGTAAGCAGCGTGCCCATGATGGGCAAGCACCTTGCCCCAGTTGGGCAAGCAGCGTGCCCCAGTTGGGCAGAATTGATGTCAGACAGATGCCCCAAAACTTCATTTCCTCTCATCAGCAAACCATCCAGACAATTCAAAACAACCATCTGGTCGCGAACAGTCTGTACGTCAATGCGTTACGGCGAAAACCTGATAATCTGACAGTTTTGACTGTTTTTTTGGAAATATCACATTTATGGCGAATTGGGGGTAAATTCACATCCTCCAAATCAGCCGCACCCTTGAACATAGGAGCAACCCCTTCCGGAATATGATGCAATCTATCTGCACTGCCAGAAAAAAAAGGGTCGTATCAAACTCTGTATTGAGTAATGATACGACCCTTTCTTTAGTCTTTTAGGATGCTCAAATTTCAAATTATAAGTTCATATTTTCAAAAAATGAGTTTTGACACACCCTCTTTGCGTATTTAGGGCCTTTGTGGGGCGGCTGGTCGTGGTTGCAAGTTAGAAATTGTTGGCTTGCAACTCGAAGTAGCTCTGGGGATGAGCGCACACGGGGCATACCTTAGGTGCCTGTTTGCCTACCACCACATGACCGCAGTTGCGGCACACCCAGATGGCGTCTCCCTCACGACTGAAGACAAGGGCGTCCTCGATGTTCTGCAGCAACTTGCGGTAGCGCTCCTCGTGGTGCTTCTCGATGGCGCATACGCCACGGAACTTCTCGGCGATCTCGTGGAATCCCTCTTCCTCGGCTTCCCGGGCCATGCGGTCGTACATGTCGGTCCACTCGTAGTTCTCGCCTTCTGCGGCAGCCTTCAGGTTCTCTCGTGTTGAGCGAACAGCGCCACCTTCAAGTAGCTTAAACCACATCTTGGCGTGCTCCTTCTCGTTGTTGGCCGTCTCCTCGAAGATGGCCGCAATCTGCTCGTAGCCATCCTTGCGAGCCTTGGAGGCGAAATAGGTGTACTTGTTGCGTGCCTGGCTCTCACCTGCGAAAGCCTCTTGCAAGTTCTTCTCAGTCTTGGTTCCTTTTAAGTCCTTCATAATGTTTTGTATTTTAATTGTAATTATTCCAAAAATTTTTCTGATACAAAAATAATGCGTTTTGCTCTTTCTTGCAAGTGATTTTAGACTTTTTAATAAAATAATTTTTACCAGTAACTATTCAGCGAAAGGGCATGGCGGGGTATCAAGCCTCAAATAAGGCTTGAATTGCATTGAACGGAGTCTTGTTGCGTTTCTTAGCTGTTTCAACGATTGAATGTAATTCAAAAAATGCATCTGCCCCAAAATCAGAACGGAATGTGCAGGAGTTCTTCAACTTGATTTTCAACTTGCGTATTCCACGCTCACTTCCATTATTGTCAGATGGTATCATTGGGTCTTCAAGGAAATTGAAGATGTAGTCACGACATTTTATCAGACCCTTTTTGAGTGTCTCAAACTTCTTGCCAAAATTGCTTATATTCAGTTTGAGCAGGTTGTCTAAGCTTGGCGGAGTGCTGCTGTTGCCGGAATTCTTCTTGGGCTTCTCGTATTTGGACAGACGCTCTTTAAGTATTGAATTTTCTTCGTCCTTCTTGCGCAGTTGACGATTCAGAGCTTCTATGTTACGGTTCAGTTTGGCAATCTCAGCATATTGCTGATTGATGGTTTCACGCATCAACCGCATCTCTGCCGTCATGTCTTGCAGCACTTTTGATATGTCCGTAACTTTCTCTTTCACAGGTGTAAAGATACGAAAAATATCCCACATACGCAAGAAATAGAGACACTTTGTTTTTCCTTTTTATAGGTCTTCTTGCAGTATATTTCAATCGTGGATTAAGGGTGCAGCCCTACCGCTGAATAGTTACTGGCTGGCATAATCCAAGGAAATTACTAGTTATTGACTATTAACGCCACAAAGATACACAGATAATCTGTATTCCGTCTTTCCCAACTGCGGCGGTATAGTCTCTCTATTGCCTTGCGAGGCTCAAGAGTCACTTACTCCTTTAATGGTAAAAATGCAGGTTCGAATCCTGTCCGCCGCTCAATGAGAGGTCTAAGAGATACTTACTCCTTTATGTATATTTCCTGCTTCGGCAGGCTAAACTTTCCAACCAGTATCTCAATTACCTCTATTTTATAAACAAGGTCAAGGTAAACATACTTCTCGCTTCTAAAGCAACTGATTTGTAATCCGTCCATGTTTGCCGATTACCTTTTAACCCAAATCGGCCATTAGGCCGTTCAATGGTAGTTTTTTACAACTGCTTGCAGTCTTTTGCTTTTTATAAGGTGCCTTTTGCCTGTTTTTAATTCGCAATAGCTCGCTATTACTCATTAAAAGACAAACAAAATCCACACTTCTAAAAATCCAAAATACAAGCAAGCCCTAATGACCGTTTTGGGTTTAACCTCAATCGGCCATTAGGTCTCTGACAGTATGATGACCGTTTGTGGGTTTTAAAGCTTGCCTGAATTTTGATTGTTAGATGGATTTTATCAGACCGATTAATGTAGTATTTTATACGTGGAAGAATATCTGAAATCACTTTCCATATTGAATATATATCGGTAAGTCGTGGAAATCATCTGTTTTTGAGACATTTCCACGACTTACCGATATATTTTTATATCTTTGCAGATATATTACACAAATATTGTGTGGGTGAGCATATCTTATCCCAAACAGTATTGACGCATAATAATCCAATGATTATAGCATGAAGAAGATACTTTTCCTACACGGTTTTTTCGCCACAGGCAGTTGTCCGATGGCGATGGCATTGAAAGAGGCTTTCAATGGGACGGCGGTGGTGCTGACTCCCGACCTCCCGTTGCATCCAAAGGAGGCACTGAAGGAGATCCGCTCCATCATCGACTGCGAGCAGCCAGACCTGCTTCTGGGCAACAGCTGCGGCTCTTTCCTAGCCCAGATGCTGGCTCCCGTGGTGGGCATTCCTGCCCTGCTCGGCAATCCGTATTTCATGATGACGGAGTTTCTGAAGGAGCGAATCGGCGAGCATGAATACAAGGCTCCGAGAAAGGACGGCAACCAGCGGCTGGTGATTGACGAGGCGCTGATCGGGGAGTTTGCAGAACTGGAAGCCGTGCAGTTTGACCATTGCGACCCATATTATAAGGATCGTGTGTGGGGACTTTTTGGTGATAATGACGCCATCGCCCACTTCTGTCCGCTCTTTCTGGAGCACTACAACCACGCCTTCCATTTCCCTGGCGGGCATACGCCTACCGAGCAGGAGGTAAAGACATGGTACGCTCCCCTTGCCCAGAAAATGATGATGGAATTTTCGGCAAAGGAAGAAAGATTTATCAAAACAATATAAAAGAATAATCTAATGCGCATAATAGGAAACTTACTTTGGTTGCTCTTCGGAGGTCTCAAAGCTGCCATCGTTTATTTCACTGGCAGTCTGGTTCTTGCATGTACCATCATCGGCATCCCCTTTGCTATACAGACATTCAAGATTGGTCTGCTCTGCCTATGGCCTTTTGGCTCTACGGTAAAGAAAACGGATAGTCCAACAGGTTGCATTCGCATTCCGCTGAATTTATTCTGGCTGATTTTCGGAGGTTTGTGGGCTTGCCTCGTGCATCTGTTCTTCGGTTTTATCTTATGTATCACCATCATCGGCATTCCATGGGGAAAACAACATTTCAAGATGGCAGGGCTTTCGCTCGCACCATTCGGCAAGGATGTGGAGTTGGGATTTTAAAGTGGTAAGAAAAGAAGTTTAAAGAAATATGGCTATGACTATTGATACAACAAACCTCTGTTCGCATCTTCAAAAAAAGTTGTTTGAACCAGAGGGAATATATTATCCTATCTGGCAAGCCATGCAGAATGATGAGGAGTTGACAGCCGTAGTTCGCTCACGACAGCTTCATATTTATCGTAATGGCAAGAAGATTCTCATTCTCGCTGGCAAGGCTCAGCCGAAGATTATCAGAGAGGATAAATTGAATGAATTGATAACAAAATAAAGAACGAAGTATATGAGCATTAAACCCAAATCGGTTATTAGGGCTTGCTTGGATTTTGTTATTTTAGAAGAGTGGATTTTGTTTGGCTTTTAATGAGTAATAGCGAGCTATTGCGAATTAAAAACAAGCAAAAGACACCTTATAAAAAACAAAAGACTGCAAGCAGTTATTAAAATTACACTTTAAACGTCCTAATGACCGATTTGGGTTAAAAAGAATGGGATTTATTGGAAGGGCATCAAGCGCCGGATAGGGAGATTCTTTGAGAAGGTGCACGAATGTATACTTATACTTATCTTTACCGACTGGCTGGGGTAAGCGCACATAGTAGATAGACTGCGTAAATAGACTGCAAAACATTGAAACAATCGGATGGAAACAGAAAGAATTTTACTTCGCCATTGGCAGGAATCGGATGCAGAGGCGCTCTTCAAGTACGCCTCCGACCCTGACGTAGGACCTCGTGCAGGATGGCCGGCGCATCAGTCTGAAGAGGAAAGTCGGGAGATAATCCGGACTTATTTCAATGATGACACGACATGGGCGATTGTGTTGAAAGAGACTGGCGAGGCTATAGGTTGCATCGGCTACTACACCCACACCACCAGCAACATCCCTATCGGAGAAAACGACTGCGAGGTGGGCTACTGGATAGGAAAGCCTTATTGGAACAAGGGAATCTGCACCGAAGCCTTGAAACTGATGCTCGACTTCTGCATCCACGAGAAGCATTTCGAAAACATCTGGGCAGACCACTTCACAGGCAATCCTGCATCAGGAAAGGTCATGGAGAAATGCGGCTTCGTCGATACTGGTATGTTGAATAAATGTAGTCAGCTCGTGGGTGGCGACAAGGATATGGTCAAGGTGTTTAAGTACAAAGGATAATAAACTGCAATAAAGGTAATATCTTCCGAAAGCCAGGTATACACTCTTTTGGAGAATGTACGTATCTTTGCACCCAAGAAATTTAGCCTTTTAAAAGGCTTAGGATTATGAAGGAAATATTCTTTAATACAATACAGGAGTTCAACGACTTCATTGGGGTGAAAACGCTTCATCCCTTAGTAAGCATTGCACGTGTAGAGAACACCGCTCCGATACAGGAGGCTGTGCATCACTACGGACTTTATGCCCTCTTTCTGAAGGAAAACAAGGGCTGCAAATTGTCATACGGCAGAACAGAATATGACTTTGACGAAATGACCGTCACTTCGTTTGCTCCAGGACAGTCGGTTAAAGTGAAACCTAATCCAGAAGTACCGCTTGCCAAATATACGGTATTGGCATTCCATCCCGAGTTGCTCAACCGCACTCAGCTTGGCAAGAACATCTCCCGATACGAGTTTTTCGACTATACAAGCAACGAAGCCCTACACCTATCCGCTGCCGAGGTAAACATCTTCCGTGATGTGCTCTCAATGATCAAGCAGGAACTTCAGCATCCTATAGATAGACATTCGCGTGAACTCATCGTTTCAAACATCGAGTTGCTGCTGAACTACTGCCTGCGCTTCTACGACCGACAGTTTATCACACGCGAGGAGATAAATCATTCGGTGGTAAGGAGGTTCGTCTCTCTGCTCGACGAATACATCGCCCAGCAAGCGGAGCGTGAAGGGCTGCCTACCGTAGCCTACTTTGCCGACAAATGCTGCTATTCGCCCAAATACTTCGGCGAATTGGTCAAGACCGAGACGGGCAGAACCGCTAAGAGTCTGATTAGCGACCGGCTGCTTTCTACAGCCCGCCAACTACTTGTTGATGAAACCCTCAGCATTACGCAAATCAGCCAGCACCTCGGCTTTGAGTATCCTCAGCACTTTGTCCGCTTTTTCAAGGCGCAGACGGGCAAGACTCCAAGCGAGTATCGCAAAACTGCATAGATAGTAAAGAAATATAATCATGGACAGATTATTCACATTTATAGCAATAGCCCTCATTTTTTGTGCAGGAAATCAAATAAAAGTAAAAGCAGAAATTATGGGCAAAGAGACAAAATTAGTACAGGATTGGGACAAGACTTTTCCTAAAAGCGAGAAGGTAAATCATGAGAAAGTGACATTCAAGACCCAATATGGTCTTACTCTTGCAGCCGACCTCTATATTCCGAAGAACGCTGAAGGAAAGTTGCCTGCCATTGCCGTGAGCGGTCCTTTTGGAGCCGTCAAGGAGCAATGTTCAGGTCTCTATGCACAGACCATGGCAGAGCGTGGATTCGTCACCATCGCTTTCGACCCTTCGTTTACAGGCGAATCTTCTGGCGAACCTCGTCGTACGGCTTCTCCCGACATCAATACGGAAGACTTTCTGGCTGCTGTAGATTATCTCAGCATGCGAAATGATGTAGATGCAGGGCGAATCGCCATCATTGGCATTTGCGGCTGGGGCGGAATCGCTCTGAATGCAGCAGCTCAAGACCCTCGCATCAAGGCTACTGCGGCTATAACAATGTATGACATGAGTCGAGTAAACGGGAATGGTTACTTTGACGCAGATGACAGCGAAGAAAAGCGATATTCGACACGAAAGGCATGGGCAGAAGCTCGCACGGCCGACCTCAAGAACAGTACATTTACTATGGCTGGCGGCGTGGTTGACCCATTGCCGGAGGATGCTCCGCAGTTTGTAAAAGACTATTACGCCTATTACAAAACGCCACGTGGCTATCATAAGCGTTCGGGCAACTCAAACGAAGGTTGGCGCACCACCGGTTGCCAGGCTTACGCCAACACCCGTTTTCTCTATTACATCAACGAAATCCGTTCGGCAGTCCTCATCGTGCATGGAGAGAAAGCACATTCCCGTTACTTCGGAGAAAGTGCCTTCAGATATATGATGGATGGAAAAGCGGAAGGCTACGACTTCGTACGAAAGCCCAACCCGGTTCCAGCCAACAAACAACTGCTCATTATCCCAGGAGCCTCTCATTGCGACCTATACGATGGTGGTGGGAAAGGATTGATTCCTTGGGACAACATCGAGGAGTTCCTGAAGAAGAATTTAAAAAGATAATACAATGAAGAAAGTAATAATCATCTCTACCAGTTTGCGTACTGGTTCAAACAGCGACATGCTCGCTAATCAGTTTATTGAAGGTGCCAAGGCTGCAGGTCATGAAGTGGAAAAGATTTCGCTTGCAGAAAAGGACATCAAGTTTTGTAAAGGCTGTTTGGCTTGTCAGAAATTGGGCAAGTGTGTCATCAAGGATGATGCAAACGACATTATGCAGAAAGTGCTGAATGCCGATGTGGTTTGCTGGGCAACACCTATATATTATTATGAGATGAGCGGACAGATGAAGACCCTCATCGACCGCATGAATGCTTTGTACTCGCTCGACTACAAATTCCGAGATGTTTACATGCTCACTACTGCTGCCGAGGATGAACCAGAAGTACCGAAACGTGCTGAAGCAGGATTGACTGGATGGATTGACTGTTACCCTAAGAGTCATCTTGCTGGCACGCTGTTCTGCGGAGGTGTTGACGCGCCACGCACTATTGAAGGCAACCAGAAATTGCAGGAAGCATACGAGTTAGGAAAATCTGTTTGAGGAATAACTATTAAGGAGGGCTTTTATGAAAGCTTTTGCAACATTCATTATATTAACAACGCTATCGCTCAATATTATGGCACAACAAAAAATAGTACAGACAGCTGGGCGCACCCAACTGGGGGAGTTTGCCCCGGAGTTCGCCCACCTCAACGACGATATCCTCTTTGGAGAAGTATGGAGCCGCAATGACCTGCTTTCATTGCGCGACCGCAGTTTGGTAACAATCACTTCGCTCATCAGCCAAGGAATCACCGACAGCTCGCTGAAATATCACTTGCAGTCGGCAAAGAATAACGGAATTACCCGCACGGAAGCGGCAGAGATCATCACCCACATCGCCTTCTATGCCGGTTGGCCAAAGGCATGGGCTGCCTTCAATCTGGCAAAGGAGGTATGGAACGAAGATGTGAAAGGCGAAGACGCCAAGGCTGCTTTCCAGCGCGAGATGATATTCCCTGTTGGCGAACCCAACACCGCTTATGCCAAGTACTTCAAGGGCAACAGTTATCTGGCGAAAATATCCGACAGTCAGATACCTTTCTTCAATGTTACCTTTGAGCCTGGTTGCCGTAACAACTGGCACACGCACCACGCTACAAGGGGTGGCGGGCAAATGCTGGTAGGTGTAGCCGGACGTGGCTGGTATCAGGAGGAAGGAAAGCCTGCACAGGAGATTCTCCCGGGCACAGTCATCCATATTCCTGCCAACGTGAAGCATTGGCATGGTGCCGCAAAAGACAGCTGGTTTGCTCACCTCGCCTTTGAAATACCTGGCGAGAACACATCCAACGAGTGGCAGGAGGCTGTGAGCGATGAGGAATATAACAAGATAAAATAAAAACTACCCGTTGGCGGAATTGATTTAAGTTGGTCGATATGAGCAAAAGTTGCCCATATCGCTGATTTTTAGTAAAAATGAGAATTTCAGAAAAACTGTCAGATTATCTGGTTTTTCGTTGTAACGTTCTGACAGACAGATAGTTGACTATCAAGCAATTGTCAGGCAATTGTCTGGATGGTTTGCTGATTAACCCCCAAACGTCATTAGGGTTTGCTTGGATTTTGCTTTTTTGAAGAGTGGATTTTGTTTGGATTTTAATGAGTAATAGCGGGCTAATGCGAATTAAAAACAGACAAAAGACGCTTTATAAAAAACAAAAGACTGCAAGCAGTATATAAAAATACATAAAACGGTCTAATGACGGATTTGGGCTAAAATTGGGCACGCTGCTTGCCCAACATGGGTAACGTGCTTGCCCATCATGGGCAACGTGCTTGCCCCTGTTGGGCAGATTTGCTGTCAGACAAATGCCCAAAAGTTAATGTTGTAATACCCATATTCCTGTTTTCTGGATTCAGCCGACTCCTACAATTCCTGTCGGCTGAATTCCTCACTTCTGACAAATCCTTCCATCTGACAATTACTTTCATCAGCAAACCATCCAGACAATTGGCTGACAATCGCCGGACAGTCAACCACTTGGTTATCAGAATATTACAGCCAAAAACCAGACAATCTGATGTTTTTTTACATTTTTGGGGTAATATGACATTTGAGGTGAATTGGGGTGAGATTTATACAAACTATTGACGGTTTGAGTTATTACCTGAAAAAGGCGAATAACCACACATCGGAGAAAGAGCCTTTTCATTATCCCGTACAAAAGTACCACAATTAGCTACGTTTGTGGTATTTTTGTACTAAAATAGCTACAAAACTGTTGAAAGGTATTAAAAAAGGGGTGGATTTTAAAAGATTTCCGTACAAAAGTACCACAATTAGAAACATTTGTGATAATTTCGTACCAAAATCAGGAGAACAATTATGGAAACAAAGAATTCATTCATATCATCAGCAAGCGTCAAAGTGCAAGGACGAACAGCTTACTACAAAATGCTGGAAGCCGTTCGCCAAGGTGAACTGATTCAGGTTTGCCGTGGCGTATATGCTAACATAGACCAATTGTCAGCAGGCATGGTTGATATTGAGTCAATTATTCCCAACGGAATCCTCTGCCTTTGGTCTGCCTGGAATATCCATCAGCTTACGACATCCATGCCGCAGGCTTATCATGTCGCCATCAAAAGGGATAGAAAACTAAAAGTTCCTTCATTCCCAAAGATAGAGCTCCATCACTTTACTTCCAACATTCTTGAAATCGGCGTGATGGAGAAAGTCATAGATGGATTTAAGGTAAAGGTATATGATGTAGAACGATGCGTATGCGATGCTGTAAAGTTTCGCAACAAGGTGGGTATTGATGTCTGTTCTGAAATCATCGATAACTATCTTTCCAGACCAGAAAGAAATATCAGTAAACTAATGGATTATGCCAGACAATTGCGTGTTGGCAATATCCTGGAAAATTATCTACAAGTGAAGCTATGAGTAAAGAACAAAATAAAAACTATGGGAAGTCTATACGTACAAAATTGCTGAACGTTGCAAGAAAGGAAAACGTCTTTAATCAGACTATCCTAACTCGGTATTTTCAAGAAAATGCAAGTCAGGTGGACAGCTTTCATGCGTAAAATAACGTCCACAGACATATTGTCCTTTACCGAAGTGATAGCGTTCTTACAGCAAAGACTTCTTCCGTTTTGGGAGAACATGAAAGATGAATAGCAGAAATAACACATACGTCTCCATCCTTCTGCGAATTATTAAGCAAGGAAGGGATAACCAAATGGACTTGCAACGACAAAACTCTGATATCAGACATACAGCAGGAACGTGAAGTTATGAATAGTCTGTATGAAACTCTGAAAGAACATCAGCAGCATGTCACTCATTGGTGTTACGGACATTTTCATCAAAGCTGGCATTCTTCTATTGATGGTACATCGTTTAAGATGCTGGATATTATGGAGTTTTATGAGTTGAAATAATTTTGGACTCAAAAGAGAGCTACAGAATCACGCCCGAGCAGAAAGAATATCTGCGGACATCAGAAGCTGCAATAGAATTTCTCTTAAAACATTCAGACACGATTTGCGTCTTATTCTTAGAAGATGGCGTTTAAGCACCCATAGCTTTTTAGGCATTATAAATTTTTAATTATATGAAACTAAACAAAATACATCATGTAGCCGTGATTTGCTCTGACTATGAGCAATCTAAGTATTTCTATACAGAAGTGTTGGGCTTGAAGATCGTGAGTGAAAATTATCGTGAGGAACGCCACTCATGGAAGGCAGACTGCTGGCTTGGCAACACATACGTCGTGGAACTATTCTCCTTCCCCAATCCTCCTGCACGTCCTTCCTATCCCGAAGCAGCCGGTCTGCGTCACCTCGCTTTCGAGGTGGACAATCTTGCGGCAGCCGTCAGCGAGCTTGACAGCAAGGGCGTAAAGCACGAGCCTATACGCACGGACGAATATACCGGCAGGCAGTTTGTATTCTTCAGCGACCCCGACGGTCTACCAATAGAACTGTACGAAAAGTAAAAAAGTATCACTTATAGGTATTGCCCGACTCACAACAAAATTGTATCTTTGCATCGTAACTAACAGATAAAAGACTATGACAGAAATGACAGCAACAATAATCATTGGACTTCTGATTCCGCTATTGGGAACGATGCTTGGTTCAGCTTTCGTATTAATGATGAAAAACGAGATGTCTGCGCGATTGCAAAAGACATTGTTGGGCTTTGCCTCTGGAGTGATGGTAGCAGCGTCCGTATGGTCGTTGCTAATTCCTGCTATGGAGATGAAGGCAGAGAGCGGCGTATGGTCGGTAGTACCGGCAGCCATAGGCTTTCTGTTAGGCATCGGTTTCCTACTGTTGATCGACGAGCTTACGCCCCACCTTCATATTGGCACAGACAAGCCCGAGGGCATCAAGTCGCACATGTCAAAGACAGCTATGCTTGCCCTTGCCGTAACCATCCACAACCTGCCCGAAGGAATGGCAGTAGGCGTGGTGTTTGCAGGAGCCGAAAACAGTGCTTCGCATATCTCGTTAGCCGGAGCCATTTCCGTTTCGTTGGGCATAGCCATTCAGAACATCCCCGAAGGCGCTATTATCTCTATGCCCATGCGGGCAGCAGGCAACAGCCGATGGAAATCCTTTATGTTAGGCTCGCTGAGCGGAGTGGTAGAGCCTATAGGAGCCATTGCCGTACTGTTGCTTGCCTCTCTCATTAT
This sequence comes from Prevotella pectinovora, assembly GCF_041323955.1. NCBI lineage: Bacteria > Pseudomonadati > Bacteroidota > Bacteroidia > Bacteroidales > Prevotellaceae > Prevotella > Prevotella pectinovora. The sequence goes on along the minus strand of NZ_JBGLIV010000001.1, from coordinate 242,016 downwards.
GCCAGTCCTACCCTACATGCTCGCCTTTGCAGCAGGAGCCATGTTCTACGTAGTGGTGGAAGAGCTAATCCCTGAAGCCTCAAGCGGCCAGCACAGCAATCTCAGTACCATCGGCTTCGCCATAGGTTTCGTGCTGATGATGGTGCTTGATGTTGTTATGGGTTAACAAAAATATATAGATTATGAAACCGGCAAAGCTCCACGCAAAATCGAGTGATACAACAGCTCCCGTCATCCCCATGGCTGCCACGGCAAGGCGGTAGACAAACAATGCTCTCGGTCTCTGCTGTCAGGGATAACACCACCACTTCCAAATCCGAAAACTTGGGAACAGGACCACGACGTGGAACATTACCAGATTCATTGACGAGATTTTCAGAGAATTGCTTGCATATCTCAAGTATTTTGACGAATTTTGTATAAAGGTTGTACATACGATGGTTTGAACTTAATGTTTTGATCACCACTAAGTTACTAAAAATCAGCGATATGTACAACTTTTTACTCATATTTATCAACTTAAATTAATTCCGCCAACGGGTATTAATATTATTTATTAAAGACGTGTCACGATGGACTGCTGTGAACGTTAATGATAAGAAGACTTGAATATGATAAAAGATATAATGAATCGCAACGCTGATGCAGCAGCGGGACAGAAAGAGCTGGAGTTGCTGAAGAAGTACTTCCCTCAGTGCTTCCATGCTGGTGGCGAATTTGACATAGAGGCTTTCAAGGCAGCATTGCCTGGAGGAATTACCATTACAGATGAGACAAGCGGTTTCAACTGGTTGGGCAAGAACTACGCCCGTATGCTTACCAATATGGACACTACCACACTTATTCGTCCTGACGAGGAGCATAATGCCAAACCGGAGAACAAGGACAGTCAGAATGTCTATATCAGTGGCGACAATCTGGATGCGCTGCAGCATTTGGTGAAGTCGTATAGCGGCAAGGTGAAGGTGATTTATATCGACCCTCCTTACAATACAGGCTCTGACGGCTTTGTGTATAATGACAAGTTCAATTTTACTGCCGAGGATCTTGCCAAACGCTTGGATGTCAGTCCTGAGCGTGCTGAGCGTATTCTATCTATGACTCGTCGTGGAAGTGCCAGCCATGCGGCTTGGCTCACCTTCATGTTGCCTCGTTTGTCGTTCGCGCGCGACTTGCTTACTGATGATGGCGTAATATTTATATCAATTGATGATAATGAACAGGCGAATCTGAAGAGGCTGTGTGATGAAGTGTTTGGTGAGGAAAATCTGATAGCACAGATAATTGTTCAATCAAATCCAAGAGGAAGACAATCTGATACTTTTGTAGCTACGGTTAATGATTATCTTTTATGCTATGCAAAAAATAAAGATCAGGCTTCAGTGAAAGGTAAAGAACTAACAGAAAAACAGAAAGCAGAATATTGTTATGATGATGGAGATGGCAAAAAATATAGGCTGTTAGGTCTACGCCAGAGAGGATCTGCATCATTACGTACTGATAGACCAGATATGTATTTCCCTATATATGTAAATTCTAATACAAAAGAAATCTCATTGTCTGAAAAAGAAGGTTGGGAAGTGGTAGTCCCCCAAAAATCTGATGGACGTGATGGGCGTTGGATGTGGGGTAAAGAAAAATGTAATAAAGAGATATATCGACTTGTTCCAAGATTTGTAAAAAAACGTCAGGAATATGATATTGATATAAAAGATTATTTAGAAAGAGATAATGGTGAACGTAATACTAAACGTAAAACCATATGGATGGATAAAGAGATAAATAATCAGAATGGAACAACAGAATTAAAAGCACTTTTAGGGGGCGAATATGCGGATTACCCCAAACCTTCCAAATATATTAACATGATACTTAGCTTTGCTGATGCACAGGATTGTATTGTATTAGATTTCTTTGGGGGAAGTGCTACTACGGCAGATTCTGTTATGCAACACTGTTCCTCTGAAAGAAATTGTAGTTTTGTATTGGTTCAGTTACCATTTAATCTCAAAGATAGACTTGAAAATTGTGATGCATCTAAGAAAAAAACAATAGAAAATACTATAAATTGGTTAGAGTCTTTGGGGTATCCAACAACATATGATTATGTGGGGTTTGAGCGCATCAAGCGAGCCGCCAAGAAAATTAAGGAAGACAATCCGCTCTTTGCAGGTGACCTTGGCTTCAAACATTACACCTTGGAGGAACCAAAAGAGGACGCATTGCTGTTAATGGAGAAGTTTGATCCTATATCCAATAATATCACGACCTTGAATGTGGATGACTTTGGTATTGAGACCGTTCTTCGCACATGGCTCGTGGCTGACGGTTATGGCTTGACCGATGATGCCGAGGAAGTGATGCTCGGCAATTACAAAGTCTACTGGAAGGGTGATCACCTCTATATGATAAATCCAGACCATGACTTTAATGAAAGTAGCATCGCAGCTTTGATGGATAAGTATAATGGTGAGCCATTCTCTCCTCACAACATTGTGATCTTCGGCTATAGTTTCGGTTTCACCCATCGTGAGGAACTGCAGAAAAACCTCCGCACGCTGAAGGAGGGTAACAAGACATTAACAGTGAACATTGATGTAAGATATTAAAAGACGATATACAATGTATCTAAAGAAATTACATATCAGCAACTTCCGTTGCTTCCGCGACTATACCATTGAGTTCGCACCCGGTGTAACCGTACTGTTCGGTAAGAACGGTTCGGGCAAGTCAACATTGATACATGCCATACATAAGGCGTTGAGCTTCGCTTTTAAAAATGACAAAGTGGAGGAAGACGAACTTACTTTGTCTTCGGGATTCTCATCTCTTAGACCTAATCAATATAGAAAGAAGGAAGACATCGTTAGAGACGAAAAGTCTGGTTTCCCTCTTCCTGACATCTGTATCCATGCAGAAGCAGACTTCTTGGAAACTACCTTAGATTGGGACATGTATGCATTAACATCAACATTTGCATTGCAGCCTTCGAAATATAAAACTGCTTATAAGCTGTTGATGTCAAGGATTAAGGAAACCGGTACTTTCCCTGTATTCGCTTATTTCTCTGACAGTTTTCCACATATTTCAACGAAAGCGTCAACCTTAACTAAGACTCAGTTGTCCTTGCGTAATCTTGGTTATCTTGGTTGGGATGATGAAACTGCCTATTCAGATCTCTGGATTACAAGATTAACAAAAATCTGGACCATGTGGGATAGAGCTAAGATGAATGTGAGACATGAAGAAGCGGCTTTGGCTAATTGTGATAATTTCAAGGCATCAGGAATTATTAATGAAAAAGAATATTGTGAAGATGTAGATCTGCATCGGACAAGATTGGAAAATGCTCAAAAAGATTTCAATAAGTATAACCCAGAAATATCTTCCATTCGGGAGTGTCTTGTCAATTTTTCAAAGAAACTTCCAGGAATCGATGTGTTGGATTTCTTTGTCAGCGTTTATGAAGAAGATGGACTCTGTCTGGAAACGAAAGATGGGCAGAACCCAACATTCGAGAAGTTGCCAGCCGGCTACAAGCGTATCTTCTATATGGCTCTTGACATAGCGTACCGTTCATATATTCTGAATGGAACAACAGATTCTGAAGGCATTGTTGTCATTGATGAAATCGATCTGCACTTGCATCCTGCGTTAGAGCAAGTAATACTCCAGTGTTTCCAAGAAACCTTCCCAAACATTCAGTTCGTTGTATCTACACATTCGCCATTGGTGTTGACAGGAGTTGAGACAGAAGGTAAACCGAATGTAATACTTCATATGGCTTCAGGCGACACTAAGCCTGAAGTAACTCATGATATTTATGGCATTGACTATAATACAGGTATAGAAGACGTTATGGGAGTTGAGTCTAAGAATGTAGAACTTGACTACATGGTGAATCTATGTGCCTATATGAAAAAGCGCAATAAAATTGCGCAGGCTGAGAACATCATGAAAAGAATTCTTGATAAGTTTGCAAAAAGTCGTAATGAGGTAGAAAAGATGGTTGAAGCAAAAGAAAGGGAGCTGTAAGCATGCAATATATAAATAAGGAATCAGATCGCGAGGCTGGAAATAAAATAACTGAAGCTTATCTTCATGAGATATGGATTGAAGATGAGCAAAGGTATCCTGTGGATTATAATGACAGTTTTAAAAAACTGCCTAATAAAGCTAATAGCTATTATAAGCAGATGACCCAAGTGTTACTCAACAACCAGAATCATTATTGTTGCTATTGCATGCGGCGATTGACTGGCGAAGGAGATACCACGCTTGAGCATATCATACCTCAGACAGCTGATGATAAGGATGCTCTCTATTATCAGAGAGATGAGTTTCCTATGCTAAAGAAAAATATAAAACTAAGTGTGCTATTTTCTCATGAGCATAATCCTGATTTAGCCCAATTGCCTCATTCTGTGTGCTATGATAATCTTGTTGCCTCATGCCATGGTATGTTTCCAACGACTAAACATGGAGGAGATATAGAGACGGATGGGCATAGTTGTAATCATCCAAGAGGGGCAAAATGTGCTTTGCCATTATATTTCTTGGAAGAGATTAATACCATTATTACGTATGAGATTAATGGATCCATCCTGGCTAATCCCGATTCGCCATGGTGTGAAGAGGCCAAGGAATTAATCCAAAGTGCTCAATTGACTTGGGAGACACTAAGTGATATCAGGGCATTATGGTATGTTTTAAGAGATATAGATATAAATCAAATCATAGCAGAAGGCAAGAATGAGCAGAGTCGAATGGATTTAATTCAAGACAATTTGTATCTTACAGAGTATTCAGAAAAAAGAATTAACGCACTCATAGCCAAATTTACCAAAAAACAATATTGGGAGTGTTTTCTTCTTTATGATTGGTTTCACTCTTATCATTGGAATGCTGCATAACAAATGGAATTAAAACTCGAAAATAACCTCGCACATCAGACGTTGCCTGTTGACGGTGTTGCTACTGTGGTAGAGACTTCTATACAAGAGCCAGCTAAGCAGAGTAACCAGAACCCACTATTGAAACGACAGCTCGATGGTGAAGCTTTACGCTTGGTGCGTAAGAATGGCAATATATTGGATAAAGCCACCAAGCAAAGGGTGACGCCCTATATGCTGTCGGATAAGATTAAGAACTTGCCTTATCATCGTATTCTCGATGTCAAGATGGAGACGGGTACGGGCAAGACATACGTCTATACCCGAACCATGTTTGAACTGCACAAGCGTTGCGGATTCAACAAGTTCATCATAGCCGTTCCCACCTTGCCTATCAAGGCTGGCACTGCATCTTTCCTAAAGGAGCAAGAAGTGAAACGCCACTTTGAGATGGTGTGCAACTACAATGCAGAGATAGAGTTGTGCTTGCTTGAACCTCAGAAGCAACAGAAAAAGGGACGTCTGAATATGCCTTCTGCCGTGGGACATTTCTTTTACGGCACTCATCATGCAAAGCATAAGATTTATGTGCTGTTGCTTAATACGCAGCTCATTACTAACGGTAAGTTGCTGACCCGTGAGGACTATGACCAGATGCTGGACGAATTCCACCGTCCAGTGGATGCTATTGCCGATACTAAGCCAGTGCTGATTATCGATGAGCCGCATCGTGTGGAGCGTGGCAGCAAGTCGTATACCGCTCTTATTGAGAACTTCCGACCTCAGTTGGTGTTGCGCTATGGTGCCACCTTCCCTGAGTTGACAGTTGGTAAGGACAAGAACAAACATTCTGTAAAAGATTATCAGGAACTGATTTATGACCTTAATGCCGCAGATTCTTTCAATCTGGGACTCATCAAGGGCGTTGCCAAAGAGCATCTGGAATTGCCAGGAGGAAAGAAGGCTGAAAAAAAAGTTAAGGTGCTTTCTACCGTTAAGGGTGATAGTGTCAACATGAAATTGACAAGTGCTGACAATGCGGGGAAGACTTTCACGCTTCATGTGGGTGAGAGTCTTGGCTCCATTGATAATGATTTGGATGGCGTTGTCGTAGAGGCTATCAGCAAAAATGGTGTCAGCCTGAGCAATGGTCAGGAGAAACAGACAGGAGAAGAGTTCTTTCCAGATCAATACGGTATGTCCTATCAAGAGGGTATGATAGAGCTGGCCTTGATGCGCCATTTTGAGACAGAGCGCGAGAATTTCTGTCGTGAAGGACTGCCTATCAAAACTCTGGCATTGTTTTTCATAGACAGCATTGAGAGTTTCCGTGGTCCTGAAGGCAATAATGACGGTTGGCTGAGAAAGAAGTTCATCGATCTGATGGAGGCAAAAGTAAAGAAGGAACTGACACGCCAGAACACTCCTGAATACGAGGCATATCTGAGAGCCACTCTTGAAAATATAGATGCTTCATGTGCTGGCTACTTCTCGCAGGACAATAACGATTCTGATGAGAATGTTGCCAATGAGGTTAAGGTGATTCTTCATGGCAAGAAAGAACTCTTGAGCTTTACTGACAAGGAAGGAAAACCGAATGTATTGCGATTCCTGTTTTCTAAGTGGACATTGAAGGAAGGATGGGATAACCCGAATGTGTTTACTATCTGTAAGTTGCGCTCAAGCGGATCTGAAATCAGCAAATTGCAGGAGGTGGGCCGTGGTCTGCGTCTACCTGTTGATAGTGCAGGAAACCGCATCAGCGATTCTTCCTTCATGCTCAACTACATCGTAGATTTCACGGAGAAGGACTTTGCCAACAAACTGGTTGCTGAAATCAATGGTGAACTTGACGCTGACCAGAAGAGTCCGCTTTCAATTACCGCAGAAGATATCATCAAGGTTGCCGAGAAGCGCAATATCGAAGTCAATAAGTTCTTTATTGAACTGATGACTAAAGGTTATGTCGACTTTGATAAGAAGGTGGTGCCTGAGAAGTTCGACGAGATGTTGATTGAATATCCTGAGTTTAAGGATGTTACAAGTGGCGTGAATACCAATCGTATCATCAACCGTAACAGCAGTCGTAATGATAAGATTCATATCCGTAAGGCAAGATTTGAGGAACTGCGAGAGCTGTGGGCACAACTGAATAGGAAGTACGTTCTGTACTTTGATAAGGAGATAGACAAGAAGATAGAAGCCGAACTGCCTTCAATCATCAAGGATAAGCACGTATTCTCTCTTCAGACCGTAGAGTCATCTCGCAAAGTCTTGGAATTCGAGGGAAACGTAGCAGTTGCCAATGAAGGAGCTCATGCAGAATTGACATTGCATGACCGCCATTATGGCTATAATGAGTTTCTAAAGCGAGCTTCAAGATACACCAACATTCCGGTTCATATTCTGCATAAGGCTATATGTGAAGCAGCAAATGGTGGCTATCATCTCACCAACGAAATGTTCAACGATAGTTCGTTGACCAGATTGATAGGTGCTGTAGATGATTGGAAATGTGACCAGCTCGTTGGTTTTGTGCGCTATAAGCAAGCCAACTACACAGTGAAGGAAACCAAGCTCACCAATGCTGATGGTACAGTGAAGGATGAAGTTGTTCAGGCATACATTGGCAATAAGAGTGTGCCAGGCGAACCACCTGTCAAGTATCTCTATGATGCTTATGCTCATGACTCAGGTTTGGAATTACAGAATATCAAGACAGAGATAGATGAAGTCATCGTATATGGCAAGATTCCATCACACAGCATCTGTATTCCTACTGTGGCATCAAGCAACTACAGTCCTGACTTTATGTATGTGGTCAAGAAGGCTGATGGAACCAAGGAACTGAACATCGTGATAGAGACGAAGGCTTATGATAAGGAGTCACATATCTCACCTGATGAGGACACCAAGATTTCGTGTGCCGAGGAGTTCTTCAAGGCCATGACTGCAAATGGTTATACCGTCCACTTCCGAAAGCAGATCAACAGCACAGGTGTTAAGAACATCATTGATGAGTTGGTGACAGGATAAGTATTAGCAAGCAGCCCTACCAAAGAAGATAAGGCTGCTTGTTATGCAATAATGCACAATAAAAGTATTTCCAAGAATAGATACTCGAAAGTTTTGCCTATCTTTGCAGATGAACTTTTGATAGCATCTCTGCAGATTTCCGCATATTGGCTGAGTGGTTCTGATGTCATGTCACTTTAAGCTTAGATAAGATGAAAAAGTACAATAGAAGATATACACCATATCGAATCTCCGAGTTGGAGGAGAATTATTTTGAATTATAGACGAGTTTTGCAAACATTTTGATGCAGGAAATTTGCCGGATTCGTTGATTCCACGATGATACCAGTATGCCATAATCTCAGGAGATATGCCAATAAGGTATTCAAGGGAATTGCCACTGACGGAAAATACACACCATTCTTATATTCCTCTTGGAATTTTCTACATGTTAAATCCGATAAATCTTGTTAAACAAATCCTGTCTTACCTCTCATATTTATACTTTTGTACGCAAATTTAATAATTCAAAGGATAACATTTTTAATAATCAGAAAAAAACATGAGTGAAAATTCTGTAAGTTCAGCAGCCTGCAATCATCATAAAGTAGGCTTTCTGGGACTGCTCGTCACATTAGGTATAGTGTTTGGCGACATCGGAACATCTCCCCTATATGTAATGAAGGCCATCCTCCATACAGGCGAAGCCATCAACGAGAGCACCATCCTGGGCGCATTGTCATGCATCATCTGGACACTCACCCTACAGACCACCATCAAATACGTATGCGTGGCTCTGCGAGCCGACAACAATGGCGAAGGAGGCATACTCGCTCTCTACGCTCTTCTGCGCCGACTCAAGAGCAAGTGGATTTACATATTGGCTATCATTGGTGCAAGCACCTTGCTGGCAGACGGAATCATCACCCCTGCCATCACGGTCACTACAGCCATCGAAGGACTCGAAGGCATCAGTCCTGATCTGCCGGTCATTCCAATTACGCTTGCCATCATCACCATTATCTTCTTCGTACAGCGGTTTGGCACAGAGAACATTGGCAAGTCGTTTGGAGTGTTCATGCTGCTATGGTTTCTGCTGCTTGGCGTGGTGGGAGTCGTCAGCATCACATCTTACCCCATGATAATGAAGGCTTTCAATCCCTATTACGCTATTGTTCTGCTGACAAAGTCTCCTGAATGGTTCCTAATCCTGGGCGCCGTATTCCTCTGTACCACGGGTGCAGAGGCTCTATATTCCGACCTGGGACATTGCGGCAGGAAAAACATCACCATCAGCTGGGCCTTTGTAAAGACCATGCTCATTCTCAACTATCTGGGACAGGGAGCATGGGTGCTGAACAATGTGCCGGCAGCCTTGTCCGTGAATCCGTTCTTTTCCATTATGCCACAGAGTATGCTGTTCTTCGCCATCATCATGGCCACGGGTGCGGCTATCGTTGCAAGTCAGGCACTTATCAGCGGAACATTCTCCATATTGAGCGAAGCCATGAACCTGCACTTCTGGCCCCGCATGCGAATCAAGCATCCTACACATGTAAAGGGACAGCTCTATATCCCGATGATCAACCTTGCCATGTATATAGGTGTGGTCATCATCATCCTGCTGTTTCGCGACTCCTCACACATGGAGGCAGCCTACGGACTCGCCATCACCATCACCATGCTGATGACCACCCTGCTTCTCGGTTTCTACCTGCACAGCAAGGGTGTGTCGCGAGTCCTCACGATATTGTTTATGGGCGCATACTGCACCATCGAGGCAATCTTCCTGGCAGCCAACCTGTCGAAGTTTCTCGCAGGAGGATGGTGTACGATGCTTATTGGCGGAATCCTGTTTCTGATGATGTATGTATGGGTTAGAGCCATGAAGATACGCCACCATTATATCAGAACAAAACCTCTGGATGACTATTATCAGATTATATCCGACATCAAGGCAGACGTGAGCATCCCGAAGTACGCCTCCAACCTTGTCTATATAAACCATGCCAACAAGGAAGGCACCGTAGACAACAAACTGCTCTACTCCATCATCAACAAGCAGCCTAAACGTGCTGACCACTACTGGCTTATCAACATGGAGTTTGCCGATACGCCAGACACGTTGGAGTACAGATTTGATACCCTGGTACCCGACACCCTCTACAGCATTACGATGCGCATTGGTTTCCGCATAGAGCCCCGGGTGAGTCTCTACTTGAGGCAAGTGGTGGAAGACCTTGTGGCTGACGGAAAAGTTGATCTGACCAGCTCCTATCCGTCGCTCCGCAAAAACGGTATTCCTGGCGATTTCAGATTCATCATCATCCACCGAGTATATTATCCGGAGAGTTCCGTCAACCGCCAGCAGAACCTGCTAATGAGTATGTATGCACTCATCAGCAAGATAGGCATCGACGAACCAAAGGCATTGGGACTCGACACTTCTATGGTGGTGGTGGAACGTGTACCGCTCATCATCAGCCAACGCAACGGAAGCATCAGACGCATCACGCAAATCGTGGAAGAAGAGTAAGTCCTGTCGCAAGATAATATTTTTTCAAGTGATATATAGATACTGAAACGTTACGTAGGCAAAGGCGCATCACAAGGATGGCTCGAAGGCTTGCCGAAGGCGGTGCCTGACAAGATGGGGATCTTACTCCGTGGGGCCGGTGTATTGGCCGATGAAGAAGATGGTGTTGGTAGCGCGCTCGGTAATCATGTAGATGAACGGGCGGTTGGCATGGAACACCACGTGGCGGGGCTCATCGGGCTGATACATCGACATCATCATGATGGCGGCGGTGACTGCGGCGGCCTTGGTTCCCGTCTCACTCACCTCTATCTTAGCTTTTTGCAGCATGGTCGACACATACATGGGGGCGTCGGTCATATTGCTGAAATTGGCCTGACCAGCTTGGAATATCGACGGGGCGCCAAGGGCTGAGATGGGCTGGTTGAGCGGGGTCTCGGTGGTGGTGGAGAAGCGGGGCAGCTTCAGATCGACCAAACACTCGGTCATGTTGGCCTGCAGCTCGGCAAAGTTCTTGGCGTTGAGCTGCTGCGCCACATCATTGGTCGACTTGCCCTCAGCGGGCAGGATTATGGTCATCGAGTAGGTGCCATTGCCGTAAGGAAGGGTCACGGCGGCGTAATCCTTATTGTCGGCATACATGAACTTATGCTCCTGCTGCATCATGTCGACCTTCTTGATGTCGCGGGTGAAACCGCGGAACTCCTCCGTCTTGGTCTGGCTCTTGTCGAACTTGGAAGCCCAAGTGCCGTTGAAGTAGATGGCGTTCATCAGTACTGCGGTGGCATTGGCGTCGAGCTGGTCAACGATCTTGGGAATCATGCCGTCGGTTTGCTTGGCACACCATCCGTTGATCTTGCTCAGGGTCTTGGGCGACGTGAAATCCATGCTCTCCACCTGTGCCTCGAAGAGGGCCTTCATGGCGGTGGCATACTCATTCTTGAAGGTCACCTGCTTGTTCACGGCAATGCAGTTGGCTATGTTGATCTGGGTACGACGGTCGAGAGCCGACGCATGATTGATAATCGACTTATAGGCGTCGTTGAGCGTCTGCAACGATGTGCCGTCCTGCCCCAATGCCTTCATGATTTCGGTCTGCGTGGCGCCTTCAGCACCATTGGCCAGCATGCCCATGAGGTAGGCCACGCTGATGGGCGAAAGAACCTTCGAGTCCATACCCTCCTGGGTGCGGAAAAGGTTGAAAGCAAAGTCGTTTGTCTGGGCCACAGCCTTCTGCTCAGCGCCGCTCAGAACGAGGTATTGCTCATCGAGGTTGCTCTCAATCTTGGTTGCATTCATACTGTTATCCGTCTTCTGATGGTTCTTCTGCGTGGCGCACGAGCCAAGCGTGGTAGCGGCCAGGGCTGCCATAACGGCTGCATGACCTATGTGTACGATATTTTTTTTCATTTTACAACTAACTTTGTTTTGTTTACAATCCATACTTTTCAGCTTTTTTATTTACATAAATACGCAAAAGGGTGGATTATTGCATGGGCTAACTAAATACTTTTGCAAAAACAGGGCAAAAGCGTTGTTTTTTTGGGGGAAGGAAAAAGACTTTGACTCACAATCCTGCAACTTGATTTCCTGCATGAAAGAGATAAACTCATAGGTCTTGTTATTGTTTATGGCTTGCTGCTCAAACAACTCGTAGTCGAGCACCTTTCTTCGCTTCAAGAACAAGGTCATCCAAGCGTCATAGTGGATGTTTCCCAACAAGAAGATAGCAAATACCAACTTATTGTAGAAGAAGATATGTCAGTATTATTTGTTTCATCTCGATTTGTGGCATAACAAATAATACTGTATCTTTGCATAAGGATGAATAAGAAAAAATCACAACTCTCAATCTTTTCATTTATGCAAGACACGAATATCCATACCGGCGTTTACGAACAGATTATCAACCGCCTCTTCAAACAGAAATTGAACGAGGTGGACACCGGGCGATTCTATATAGGCAAGAAGCTGATTTCGAAGGATGATGCAAGTCAATATAAAGCTATTGGATAATTATGAACACAGGAGAAAGAAAACATATAGAAGTGGTTGCCGCCGTTATCTGCGACGGCAACCGCATATTTGCCACACAAAGAGGATATGGCGAATGGAAGGACTGGTGGGAGTTTCCGGGCGGAAAGATGGAGCCTGGCGAAACGCCCGAAGCTGCCCTGCAAAGAGAGATACGAGAGGAGCTGGCAACGGATATCTCCGTGGAAAGCCTCCTCACCACAGTCTGCTACGACTACCCCAACTTCCACCTAACCATGCATTGCTACCTCTGCAAGGTCAAGAGCGGCAACCTCACTCTCCTCGAACACGAGGCAGCCAAGTGGCTCACGCGCGACGAGCTGGGATGTGTGAAGTGGCTGCCGGCTGATGAGGAAGTGGTGGAGAAGATAAAGGGCTGATTTGGAAGCGTGCAGACAGAGCACGACATCTCGGTATATCTATCCGGCTGCTACGGCGATTTCGACTCTTTTGAATTTATGCCGCCAGATAATACCGATATAAAACATGACAAAACCAGCCTTTATTTTTGTGTTCCCCCAAAAAGCAGTATCTTTGGAATTCAAATGAAATCAAGACAATAATGGTATTTTATTTTTCAGGTACAGGCAACAGCAAGCATGTGGCGCAACGGCTGGCACAGGCAACCGGCGAAAGCTGCATTTCGATAACAGACTGCATGAGCAAGGACGAATGTTCGTTTTCCTTAAGCGAGGATGAACGTGTGGGATTTGTCACCCCCGTGTATTTCTGGGGGCTGCCCGACATCGTCGTGAGGTTTGTCAACAAACTGACTCTCACGGGGCTCCATCACAACTTCATCTATCATGTGCTCACATTCGGCACCACTACCGGGCAGGCTCATTATATGATGCAGGAATTGCTCAAGAAGAAGGGGCTGCGGCTGGATGCGAAGTATAATGTGAGAATGGTGGATGTATGGACTCCGATATTCGATGTGTCGGACCACGAGAAATGCCTGCGAAAAACGGAAGAAGCCGAAAAGAGCATTGCCAAGACCACGGCAAGGGCTGCAGCACGCAAGGCTGGCAACTTTGATTGTCTGCGTTTTCCGCATTGGCTTGCCCATTGGTATTATCTCACCTACGGGAAGCAGCGCAAGACGAAGAATTTCCATGTGATGAACGACAGATGTGTAGGTTGTGGGAAATGCGCCAGCCAATGTCCGGAACAAGCCATAGAATACAAGGACGGCTATCCTGTATGGACGAAAGAGAAATGCACGCTGTGTCTCAGATGCCTGCACCACTGCCCCCGTTTTGCCATACAATATGGCAGACACACCATGAAGCATGGGCAGTTCGTGCATCCCGGAGAAAGGGGGCAGGATGCTTGAAAGGAAAAAGGACGAATATCAGGTTGGGGCAACAGCTTTTCGAGGTAATCGATATTGACTGACAAGTTTTCAAACTATACAGTCTGAAGAGAAGCCTTTCTCAATCGTAGAACTTCAAGAAGGTCTACCCGTTGGCGGAATTCATTTAGTGCACACTTAATCTTAATGACCGATTCTGGTAAAAATGAGCACGTTGCTTGCCCAACAGGGGTACGCTGCTTTCTCATTATGGGCACGCTGCTTTCCCCGGATGGGCATAATTGCTGTCAGGCAGCTGCCCAATAAGTTGATGTTGTAATACCCATATTCCTGTTTTCAGGATTCTGCCAACGCTGGCAATTCATGCTATCTGACAATTCCATCCATCAGCAAAACCATCCAGACAATTGGCTGACAATCGCCAGACAGTCAACTGCCTGTTCATCAGAATATTACAACAAAAAACCAGATAATCTGACAGTTTTTCAGCAATTCTTGGTTATACTGATAATCAGCGTTATCGGCAACTTTTTCTCATATCGACCAACTTGCAACCTTTTTTCGTAGCAGGAAAAAAGTTTCAGAAAAGTTGTTTTTTAGTGTTTCCTCTAAAGAAACATACCCATCCCTTGCCACCGCACCGAAGGCAGCGACCATTCCCTGACAGGCTATGCGGGAGGATTGGAGGCAAAGAGAGGTTACATATACAAAAAAATCCGATTAAGCGAGAGGAGAGAGAAATTTGCTTGCATAAAATTGTTGCAGTATCAATATAAAAATCGTAATATTGCATTACAGAGAGAAAAACAACGAACTCAAACAGAAAGGTTTCTGATTATATCATAATTATAAGGCAACATGCAGATATTATTAGCAAACGCCAAGATAATGTTCGACAAGACGGACAGGAAGCCGGTCTCCACCCCACTCTTCCAGACCGTAGCCGACACTCTGGCTGCGGAGATGGCAAGGATGGGCGTAGAGGATTTGGCCCGGCAGCTGGATTGCAGCCGGAAGATAGCGGCAGAGAACTGGAGACGCTATCAAGACTTTATGATAGCCGAGAAGATGCCTGCCCTGCTTGCCTTCAATGGTCAGGCATACAAGCATCTGTGTGCCTGTACATTGAGCGACGAGGCTTTGGAGTATGCCCAGAAGCATCTTTGGATAACGTGTTTTCTCTATGGTCTGCTGCGCCCTATGGACGGCATAGTGCCCTATCGCATGGAACATTGTGTAACGCTCGAAGCCACAAACGACAAGCCCATCAATCAGTTCTGGAAAGACCGACTGACAGATGTGCTAATAGACAGCGTGAAGGCTGACGACGGCATCCTCCTGCATCTCTCCACCGAAGAATACGAGCATCTGTTCGACTGGAAGAGAGTCTGCAAGGAAGTGACGGTCGTTCACCCCCTATTCTATGTACGGCAGAAAGACGGCAGGCTGAAGATGCAGGCAGTATGGGCCAAGTCGTGCCGTGGAGCAATGCTACGCTTCATTCTGAACAACCGCATCGTCACTCCCGAAGAACTCTCCGCTTTCAGCTACGAAGGCTTTGAATACGCTCCGCAATCAGGCGACGCAAACAATCCACATTTCGTAAGAGAAAATATCCGGTAAAGAAGATTATGGCAGAACACCCTGTACTGCATAACGATGAATATAGTTGTTTCTACGGTATCAGACCTTCAGGCATAATCTGCGTCTAATTCATAGATGATTAAACACTCATCACAACTTGGGTATTAATTTATTATCTAATTTTTTTGCTTATGAAAAGAATGATAAGAGTATTGATGATCGCCATTTGTTGTATGATGTCATGCAACATGGCGGCGAATGCAGGCAACGGAAAGCCTATCTCTGTAGATGCACTTCCAGCCAAGGCCCAGACCTTGCTCAATAATCATTTCAATGGTCAGAAGGTGATGCTTGCAACGATTGAATCGGGAGTTGTCAGCAGAAGCTATGACGTTGTTCTGAAGAATGGCACGAAGCTGGAGTTCGACAAGAGGGGCAATCTTACTGAGATTGACTGCAAGCAAGGCATTGTGCCCGATCAGCTGATTCCGCAAGCCATAAATAACTACCTGAAGGAGAATTATGAAGGACAATCAGTGAGAAAGATTGAAATAAACAGGAAGGAATACGAAGTGGAACTGATGAACGGACTGGACCTGACCTTCAACAAGCACTTCCAACTGATAGATATTGAATGATAAGCATGGGAGAAGTAAGGATATGCATCCAGTATTACGACTCGCCATGCGGCCGACTGGTTTTGGCTTCTTTCGCTGACAGACTATGTCTTTGCGATTGGAGCGACAATCCTTTTGCAGAGCGCAACATGCTCAGACTTACAAGGAACATGAAGACTTCTTTCAAGACTGAGACAACCTCTGTCTTGGAAGAGACCAAAAGACAACTCGACGAATACTTTGCCGGCAAGCGCAAGGCTTTCGACATACAGTTACGCCTGGCGGGTACTGATTTTCAGCATGAAGTGTGGAACGCTTTGCTCGACATTCCGTACGGAGCGACAAAGAGTTATAAGGATATAGCCCAATGCATCGGCAAGCCCAAAGCCGTGAGAGCCGTAGCAGGAGCCATCGGCGCAAACAGCATCAGCATCCTAATCCCTTGCCACCGCGTAATAGGCAGCGACCATTCACTGACAGGCTATGCGGGAGGATTGGAGGCTAAGAGAGTGTTGCTCGGAATAGAGACGCAAATATAAATAATTATGTTACCTTTGCGAATACAAAAAAAAACAGATACTCTGGCTGCGGAAATGGCGAGGATGGACGTGGAGAATTTATCAAGTAGACTTCCAATAGAGTCGTATTAGAAGTGAGATAGTAAAGACTTTATAAAAGCCGGAGCCTTTTAGTTAAATATTCGCAATGTTTTAGCCTCCGAACGTCATGATTATCACTAAACAGATATCTTTGTGTCGCAAATGACATACCGATTACACATACATCATAAGGCCCTTCGTTTGTAGTAAGTTGTCTATCCCCCACTTGCAGACAACTTATTATTAACATATCATTTTTATTAATGGGCTTAATCATTTTATATTTTACAGGTGCTCTGGCACTATCCTTTTTGTGTTCCGTCCTCGAGGCGGTACTCCTGTCCACTCCTATGTCGTTCATCTCGATGAAGGAAAACCAAGGCAACAGGACTGCCTCTTTGATGAAACGATACAAGAATAACGTAGACCGCCCCGTAGGCGCTATTCTTTCGCTCAACACCATTGCCCACACCATCGGTTCGGCAGGTGTGGGAGCGGAGTCAATAAAGCTTTTCGGCGAGGAATACTTCGGAGTGATTTCTGCCATCCTGACGCTGCTGATTCTTGTGCTCTCTGAAATCATCCCCAAGACTATCGGAGCTTCATATTGGCGTTCGCTCGCCATGCCGTCGACCAAGATCATCCGCGTGCTCATCTCTGCGTGGCGTGGTCTCAATGGAAGACGTGATAGAGACCATGACCGGAGTGGAAATCGTGGACGAAGACGACGTGGCTGTGGACATGCAGGCTTTTGCCAAGGAAAAGTCGCGCAGGATGTTGCGGAAATAACGTTGAGTCCATGATGCAAGCCTGTCATTAGACCGTGTAATATAATATTTTAACCCCAAACGGTCATTAGGTCGTTTAATGTAATATTCTGAACTGTTTGCAGTCTTTTGCCTGTCACAAGGCGTCTTTTACCAGCTTTAGCTCACTTATGACCCGCATATTCATAGCTATACGTTTCAACGACGAGTTCAAGAAAGCACTCGTAAGTATACAGGATGCCCTGAAAGCAAGAGGCGTCAGCGGAAACTATTGCCCTTATGGCAACCTCCATATGACTCTTGTCTTCATAGGCGAACGATATGACCTGCAGAAAATCGGAAAGGCTTTGAGCGAAGTGGAATTCAAACCTTTCACCCTGACATTGGACAGACTTGGATCATTCCCCACGAAAGCCGGAGTCATCTGGTGTGGCACGAAAGAGAACGAACATGCCACGACTATAGCCAACCTGCTGCGCGAACGCCTCACCGCACATGGAGTTTCTTTCAGCACCAAGGCTTTCTATCCCCACATATCCCTGGTGCGACACCCGTCACAAATCGTTACAGACATCGACGTGCCGGCGGCAAGCATCAAGATAGAACGAGTTTTCGTGATGAAATCCGAACGTATCGATGGAGAACTGGTATATTCTGAGATGACGGCAACAGAATGACGCCTGCACCTGTAATCCTTGCATCATATAAACCCATAATACCACCTATGTTTCCGCCGTTCTGCGTGGGAATATGAATATTTTTGCCTACTTTTGCAGCGTTTTTCATTATAAGTACAAGAAAGAGACATGATTACAGTTGATGGACTGACCGTCGAGTTCGGCGGCACCACCCTATTCAAAGACATCTCCTTCCAGATAAACGAGAAGGACCGTATAGCCCTGATGGGAAAAAATGGAGCAGGCAAGAGCACGCTGCTCAAGATTATCGCTGGTGTCAGGACTGCCACACGAGGCAGCGTTTCAGCACCGAAGGACTGCGTCATCGCCTATCTGCCTCAGCACTTGATGACAGAAGACGGTCGCACAGTGTTCGACGAGACCTGCCAGGCTTTCGCCCATCTGCACGAGATACAGGCTGAAATAGACCGCATCAACAACGAACTTACCACACGCACCGACTACGAGAGCGACGAATATATGCAGCTCATAGAAAAAGTGTCGGCGCTCTCTGAGAAATTCTACGCCATAGACATGTCTCACTTCGAAGAGGACGTGGAGAAGACACTGCTCGGACTTGGTTTTGAGCGCTCTGACTTCAACCGCCCGACGAGCGAATTCTCCGGAGGATGGCGTATGCGTATCGAACTTGCCAAGCTGCTGCTCAAGTCGCCCGACGTGCTGCTGCTCGACGAGCCTACCAACCATCTCGACATAGAATCCATAGGATGGCTCGAAGACTTCATCATCAACAGTTCCAAAGCCGTGGTCGTGATAAGCCACGACCGCAAATTCGTTGACAATATCACCACACGAACCATAGAGGTGACCATGGGGCGCATCTACGACTACAAAGCCACCTACAGCCACTATCTGGAACTGCGCAAGGAGCGCCGCGAACAACAGATGAAGAAATACGAAGAGCAGCAGAAGATGATTGCAGAGACGAAAGATTTCATCGAGCGTTTCAAAGGCACATACTCAAAGACTTTCCAGGTGCAGAGCCGCGTGAAGATGCTCGAGAAGCTGGAACTCATCGAAGTGGACGAGGAAGACACGAGCCACCTGCGCCTCAAGTTCCCGCCAAGCCCGCGCAGCGGTTCCTATCCCGTACAGATGAGCGATGTGGCAATGTCGTTCGACGGCAAGAAGATTTTCAGCGGCGTAAATCTCACAGTGGAACGCGGCGACAAGATTGCCTTCGTGGGACGCAACGGCGAGGGTAAGTCAACGCTCGTGAAATGCATCATGGGACAGTTGCAGAACGAAGGTAAACTGGAGCTCGGCCACAACGTGCAGATAGGCTACTTCGCCCAGAACCAGGCATCGCTGCTCGACGGCAACCTCACGGTATTCCAGACCATCGACGACGTGGCAAAAGGCGAAATACGCAACAAGATACGCGACCTGCTCGGCGCATTCATGTTCGGAGGAGAAGACTCCACAAAGAAGGTGAAAGTGCTCTCTGGCGGTGAACGCACGCGACTTGCCATCCTCAAGCTCCTGCTGGAGCCCGTAAACCTGCTCATCCTCGATGAGCCCACCAACCATCTCGACCTCAAGACCAAGGATGTGCTCAAGCAAGCCCTTCAGGACTTCGACGGCACCCTCATCGTGGTAAGCCACGACCGCGACTTCCTCGACGGCCTTGTAAGCAAAGTATACGAATTCGGTCATGGCCGCGTTCGCGAACACCTCTGCGGCATCTACGAATTCCTCGAGACAAAGAAGATGGAAAGTCTGCAGGAGCTGGAAAAGAAATAATTAGTGACATAGACAACG
The DNA here is from genome assembly GCF_041323955.1 of Prevotella pectinovora. NCBI lineage: Bacteria > Pseudomonadati > Bacteroidota > Bacteroidia > Bacteroidales > Prevotellaceae > Prevotella > Prevotella pectinovora. The sequence continues at coordinate 222,198 of NZ_JBGLIV010000001.1, read as the reverse complement.
TGAAAGACTCTTTCCATATAATAAATCCGGAATTGACAAAGGACCTGTTTCGACAATTAGCCTTCATGACATGGCATGGCAAAGAAGACAATGACGGCTATAAGGGTCCAGAAAATGTAATAGACCATTTATGGGAATTTGCCAATGGAGCTTGCAGAAAAACAAACAAAATGAAGACAGACAATCATTGAGTCAACAAATACTGCTGCTCGACAAGACTTTTGCATGCATTATTTTCTTTTCCTCCTTCTCACCCTATAGCCCGACCACAGGCACCAGAGGGAGAGGATGCCCATCACGAAGATGAATACGTATGTGGCGATGCTGCCGATGAATATTCTGCCGCTATGCACCTCAAGAGCGACATTCCAGAGCGACATCGGCAGGTGGGCTAAAGCTGAGGGCTGGGGAATCACCGACGTGCCGTCGTAATAATCCGCTATGACAGGAGCGCAGAAATGCTGACTCATGCCGGCTATCGCCTTCTTGCCGAATGGCGGACCGGCTTCTGCCGGAGCCGGCTCATGAGTGAAATAGTCTGTTGCCTTGGCGTGCTGCCTGTCCCATACATACAGTCCGCTGAAGGATCCGCAATACCAGTTTCCGTCCTTATCCTTCTGCAACACGTTCAGTCCCATCACGCTCACCGGCGGAGCGGCGCTGATTTTAGTCGCCGCCCGACGCTTGATATCCAGCGAATAGAAACCGTCTGACGCAGACAAGAGCCAATCGCCGCAAGCCTCATCAAAACGCACCATGCGCAGCTTGTCGTTCCAGGGATTCCGACTCTTGAGCGCCGTTCCGGGGATGGCAGGAATTTTGTTCTGTACCAGAGCTATCATCACCGGCGGACGCAGACACCATCCTGTCAGCGCCACCAATATAGTGAGCACGATGGTGTATCGCCCCACCCTGTCGTGTATCTGAAACGACGCCTTCAGCAAAGCCTTGCGTTTCGGCCTCAACCAGAAGATGACTCCCGTGAGGCAAAGCACCGCCAACACTATAGCAATGGCATCCACGACCAGTCGTCCAGCCATGCCGAAGAGTTCGCCGCTATGCAGGAGCCACACCGCACGGAAAGCCGTAGCCCGTCCGTCGTAACCTTCCGGCTCACGGATTTCAATGCGGCGGAATGTGGTATAAGGCGGCAATGACGTGTAGACGAATGAGCGGCTAAGCACCACCAGCGTGTCGCCATGAGAAGCCACATCAGTCAAGCGCTCATCTTCTCCCAACGGCATCTTTATCTCATGCCACGCGCCATGTACGCCATAACGATAGAGGGCGAAAGGAGATACGGCAAAAATGGCGTTTCCGGAATCACCGGCATTATCATTGGTGTCATTCGCATTTTTGTCTATCCTGACAACATTTCTAATCTGACGGTAGTCTGCTCCCTCTGGCAGTCCCTCGTTGAAATCTCTGACTGATAAGGCTTTTGCATCTGTAATCCATATACCTCCGCTGCCATATATCAGCAGATGGCGGCACGAGTCAGCGGTGCCTGCGGAAACAGACGGTGGGAGGTGTCCGATATCTGTGGTTCCTCTGAGCAGTCCACCGTTCCAGTCATGGTATTCATAACGGCCGGGCAGATATTTCCTGCTCACGTTCACGTTCTTGATCAGAGAACGATGATTGAGCAGGATGCCAGACACACAGAACAGCAGCACGAACAGCGTCATGCCGAGCCCTAACCATTTATGTTGTTTTCTCCAAGTGGACTTTTTCATCTTATCAGTTGACGAGTAATAAAGTAGACGACAAGTCTGCAAAATTACAATAATTTATCAATATCTATCGACATTCCCACCTGAAAAGTCACTCCGTCGGTTATCGGACTGTTAAGGTAATAATACTTCGGCTTGTATCCGAAGAGATTGTCCAATGCGGCATTCACCTTCACCGCCTTTCCGATGCGCTGCGAGAGAGAGAGTTTCCAGATGGTATAGGCAGGATAGGATACGGGGACCGTTCCCTGGCTCACATCATAATAGTCTTTGTATTCCACATTCTTCACACCCGAAAGCACACGTCCCTGCAGACCGATGTTCATGCCATAGTGTTTAGTGAACTGACGGTCGTAGTCCAGCCTAACATTCAGGGCATGCTCGCGGGCTGGTATATACTGGTTGTTGATGGTGTTGCCCTTTTTGTCCTTTGCCAGCTGTTCCTTGGTGTATGCATAGGTGAAGCGCGCACCGAGTCCGTTGTTCCATCTCGCCTGTGCGCCGATTTCTCCTCCGCAAACGCTATAGTCGTCGAGATTGGAATATGGCAGATAAGGCAGCTTGTCGGTCGGCGACTTGAAATATGGTGCTGAGGTGGAAAGCTTGTTCTTCACTTTGTTGTAATACATAGACGCCGTGAAATTGTAGTGTCCCTTGGTATATTCTGCCGAGAGGTTGAAGTTGTGGCTCACTTCCGACTTCAGGTTGGCGTTGCCTTCCACTATCCATATGCCCGACATGTCGAAATTATAGTATTTCTCCTTCAGCGTCGGTGCACGGAATCCCATGCCGTATCCGGCACGTATGGCAAGATTATATAATGGCTTGTAGCAGATGTTCAGCTTCGGCGTGACGTGGGAGTCTCTGCCGTCGGAGAAATAATCATAGCGCAGTGCTGCCACAGCCTCCCATTTGTATGTGATGTGCCAGTCATATTGTGCGAACACATCAAATGAGTTCTGTTTTCTCGTCTCCCCTTCCAGATTGGTGTTATACAGATAGTCGTGCATCAGGTCTGAGCCCACGGTAAGCACGTCTCCCCTGTCGAAGGAGTGGTTGTAGAGCAGTCGCAAGGAGTTCTGCACATTGCTGTAGTCGCGGATGTCAAGACGGGTGATGCGCTGATAGTCTGACTTGTCATACTGGTCGAAGGCATAACTCGCCTGCAGGTCATCACTGTCTGAGATGTTCCAGTTCATGCGCAGTCCGCCGGAGAAGTCGCGATAGCGCTCCGGCTGGTCTGCCGACCTTACTGTCTCTCTGAAGAAATATCCGGCGCGTCCCGTGAGATTGAAATTCTTCGATGGGGCCCACACCAACTGGTCTTTTATATTCAGCGTCTTGTCGCCATATACGGTAGAGATGATACGTGTCACGGGGTCTGCCGCACTATGCACATCATAATTGTCCATACGATTGAAGTTGGCGGTCAGCATATTGTTCCAGTACTTGCCGTTTAGGCCGAACGACGCTCCATATCTCTGTTCGTTATGCTTGGCATAGCGGGCGTTCACGTTCAGCGTCCACGGCTGCTTGTTCTGCTTGGTGATGATGTTTATCACTCCCCCCGTGGCATTACTGCCATAAAGGGCAGAGGCTGCTCCCTTCACTATTTCTATACGCTCCACATTGTCCATGTTGAGGCGCGTGAAGTCCACATCATCCATGGTCTCGCCAGCCAGCCTCTCTCCATCCACGAGGAAGAGCACTCCCTGTCCGCCGAAACCAGAGAAGTTGAGGTGTGTCTGCAGGTTCATGGCATACGAGAATTCCACTCCTGGCAGTTCCTGCTGCAAGAGGTCCTGCACATTTGTGGCATCGAGCTTCGCCAGGTCCTTTGAGTTGATGACTCGGGTCTGTATCGGCGTGTCTTTCAGAAACTTCGGAGTCCGTGTGCCTGTCACCACCACTTCGCCCAGATCAAACTTGCGGCTGATGGAGTCGAGATATGCCTCGTATGCCAAAGAGTCGCTCACCGACGGCATCGTCGCCGTCATGCCGCCGTTCCTCTCCATCCGGCCTTTCGTCACTACATCATCTAGAATGCCGGATGCCACTGCCGGCTGCCATGCGGCACCTGCCATCAGCATGGAGAATAATATATGCTTCTTCATTTCTTCTTTATCGAGTATTTCCTGAATAGGATATTTTATTGTGTAAGCCAGATTGCCTCTGTTGTGAATCTGCCTCTATGTGATACCGGCATGAATATGGATGTCGGCATAATGTCATGATAGCGTATCATATACTGTATCTATACCGGATACCGGTATCAATACGGATATTTGTAGCTTATGGTGAGATAACACTTCTTGCCATTCGGCGAGAGATAGTTTTCCAACTGCAACGCCGCATAGCTGCCGTTCTTTAGGCGCAGGATAAAGACATGGCGGTTGAGGCTGAACGATGGTGGCATCGGAGGAATCTCCATGCTGAGCCACGACGAGAGCACCTTGTTCACCTCTATTCCCTGCGACGGCACATAGCCCTGGAGCATCTGGTCCTGACTGTTCCAAACCGCGTTTTCGCTCCATTCGTCTTCGGTAAACGTCATGTTGCGGAATGCCTCACTGCTCTCCGGCAGTTCGTCCATCGACGTATAGGTGGTCTCCAGCACAGCGCCCCCATTGGTCCTCACATTGTTGCGATGCACGGCAAAGGTCCAGCTTTCCGGGGCTGTCTGCCCGGCTGTCGGTTCGAAATAGGAGAACGTGTTGTTCTTTATGCCCGCGCCAAACACATCAAACCAATACATATACTGTCCTGCTTTCTTGCCTTGGGTTGCAATGACCTTTCCGTCTTTCCCCTCATCGGCAGTCGTTGGTGTGTCCACCCTGTCGCCTGTGGCCTGCATCGGTATCGGGTAGGCTTCAAATTCGGTATGCGCCTTCAGCAGCGCTGCCTCGTCGCCGGAGGTGGCAAGCTGGTGCAGTCGGTCGAGGTCTACATAATACCAGTCTGTCCAGCTGGTGGCATCCATCACTATCTGCCCTTTTGCCGGAACGATTTCTTCCGGTTTGTCGTAGATATCGTCAAAAATACCGTTGCAAGCCGTGAGCATCATCAGCCCCAATCCTGCAACGGTAGTTTTGAGATGATTCCTTTTATTCCAATTCATCATCTGCGATTGATTGTTTTATATATGAATCTAGTATTTTCCGCTTACGGTCATCATATCATATCTGCCGTATTTTATTTCTTTATGAATTTCTTTCCATTCACAATCACCATACCTTTGTAGCTCTCGCCCACCAGCTGGCCGTTGAGGTTATACATTCTGCCGTCGCTCTTCTTTTCAGTCTTTGCCGAAGAGATTCCTGACGCCTCTGTATTGAAAGAGGTGACGATAGCGAAAGGCATGGCACCCATCTGGAAAGCGTTTACGATGTCTGTCACTTTGTTGCCGTCGTATTTCACGAGGATGTTGTTGTCTTTGGCGGCATTGAACGAATACTGTCCGTCCATGGTCTTGGTGCCATTGTTTTCTGCCGTGAAGTGGAACTCCAGTCCGTCGTTCTTGTAGTCGCGATAGTAGCCGCCCTTCTCCTCGTCGTAGGTCAGACCCTTCACGGTGTATGTGCCGAGGGTGAGGTTGCCCATCACAGTATTGTCGAGTGTATAAGTAGGGATTTCCACATCCACTTTCTCAGCGTCGCCGTCGATGTATTTGCGCACGTTGTATGTCACTCCGTCGTTGCCATAGATGAAGGTTCCGCCCACGTTAACCGTGATGGCGCTTGCCACTGGTTTCACATAATATGCCTTGACTTCGTAGGTCAGTTCGAATGGCATAGATCCATATTTGAACACTGCCTTCAAAGTCAGAGAATTGTCTGCCATATTATATGAGCCTGAGATTGATGAGCCTTCGATGTTCTTCTCTTCACCGTTCACCGTAACCTTAGACGTGAAGGTCTGTTCTGCTATGCTAATCACATGATTCTCTCCCTTGCTGAAAGCCACATTCTCGATGGTGAAAGACGGAATGGCTGCCATGCCCTGCATTACGGGCAGCGTGATGTTGCCTGCACTCATGCTTGCCATTTCAAATCTGACGGTATCGCAGGCATTCCCGATGTTCTGAGTCAGGACATTAACCGACGAGGGTCCTGCGAAAGTCATAGCACCGTGCATCTGTGCCATCATGCTACTTGCCATTAAAGTGGCTACAATGAGAGTAAAAAATTTCTTCATATAATACAATTTTGTTTCTTTAAATAATTAGTCTGTGGTAATCAAATTTCCGGCTGCAAAATTACAAGGACTTCCAAATTTGCGCAATACCTAAAAATTGGTAATTTATTTCCCGATACTCTATACAAACGATACTTTCCTAACAATAATCAGTAGTCCGGTATCCGGAATAATTACCGATTTGGTTTAACTCGTTGGCGGAATTAATTTATGTTGACAGATATGAGTAAAAGTTGTAAATATCGCTTGATTTTCAGTAAAACCAAGAATTGCCGAAAAACTGTCAGATTGTCTGGTTTTTTGTTGTAATATTCTGACAGGCAGATAGTTGGCTGTCTGGCGATTGTCAGCCAACTGTCTGGATGGTTTGCTGATGAAAGGAATTGTCAAGTGTGAGGAATCGTCAGATGTGAGGAATTGTCAGATGAAAGGAATGCCAGCTGTGAGTAATTCAGACTGCAGGAATGGCATGCGTTGGCAGAATTCTGAAAACAGGAATATGTGTGTTACAACATTAGCTTATTGGTCAGACGCCTGACAGCAAATCTGCCCAACAGGGGCAAGCACGTTGCCCATGATGGGCAAGCACGTTACCCCAGTTGGGCAAGCACCGTGCCCAATTTTAATCCAAATCGGTCAGTAATAAGTGTGCACTAAATTAACTTCGCCAACGGGTTAGAATACAGATGCAGGCAGGCGGTTATCACACTGAAAACTTGCGGGTATACAATAAGATTTATACCTTTGCAGAATAAATCTAAACAACAAGGAAACATGACAAAGTTAGCTATTCCCACACGCGAAGGTCGTGTGGATGACCACTTCGGACATTGCGACCACTACTCCGTATTCACCATCGACGACAACAAGCAGGTGGTATCCACCGAGCGTCTTGACTCTCCACAGGGTTGCGGATGCAAGTCGAACATCGCTTCTGTGATGCAGCAGATGGGTATCACGATGATGCTTGCCGGCAATATGGGCATGGGAGCTTTCAACAAGCTTTCTGCACATGGAATAAGCGTGATACGCGGCTGCAAAGGCGACATCAACGATGTGCTGAAAGCATATCTCGACGGCAAACTCACCGACTCGGCGGAATCTTGCGACCATCACGACTGCGGCAACCACGGGGAAGAGCATGTTTACGTGATACCGTCAAAATAATGAGGACAGTATGCCTATTGAAATCTTCTTGCTGAGCATCGGGGCGAGCTTCGTGCAGCGCACCACGGGCTTCGGCTTCGGCATCTTCATCATGACCATGCTGCCGGCAATAATGTCGTCTTACGGACAGGCGACGACTCTCTCCGGCATCCTGGCGATGACGACTTCATTCATCATCGTCTTACAGAAACACAAATACATCGTATGGAGCAGACTGCTGCCCATACTGATTACTTTCGTGGTGGTGTCGGCTGGTGCCATATTCATGCTCAAACGCATGGAATACAGCATTCTGAACATCCTGCTCGGCATCACGCTGATCGTCGTGAGCATATACTTCTCGTTTTTCAGCAAGCGCATAAAGATAAAGCCCACCAAGCCGCTGCAGGTCACGGCCGGCGGACTGAGCGGACTTATGGGCGGATTCTTCGGCATGCAGGGACCGCCGGCGGTGCTGTATTTCGTGAATTCCGAACCCGACAAGGACCATTATCTCGCCCAGACACAGGCTTACTTCTTCATAGGCAATCTGATGATGACCATGGCGAGGGCATACAACGGATTCTTCACCACATCCGTGGCAATGGGATATGTCTACGGCATCGTGGGCGTGGTGATTGGCAACATGATGGGGGCATGGGTGTTCAGACACATCACGGGCTCGCTGCTCAAATACATCATCTATGCCTATATCGGCATCAGCGGACTGACTTTCCTGCTGGAGGCATAGCCTTGTTCGCCATAGCCGCATTTTACATCCTTGCCAACACAATAGTTTCCCAAACCACTTATTCCAGATGTTCTTGCAATGACATCTGGCGGAAAAGCAATGAAAGCTACTGCCGTTTCGTTATTTTTTTGTTTAATCTTACATATTTGTCATTACAAAATTGTAATTTTGCTATAAATATGAGCGACCTTGCAAATAAGAATCTTCAAACAGAGAACACAAGGCATCATGACAGAAAAAGAATTACAAGAAATATTTCATGACAGAATAAACTTCTGAATGGCGAAATAGAGATATAACCCATAAAAAAAAACATAGCAATATATGCGACAGATTATAATTAAGAACTTTCGTTGTTACGAAGAAAAAGTCATAAGATTTCGTCGTGGCATTAACCTATTGATTGGAGACAATTCAGTAGGCAAGACCTCATTGCTTCGTGTATGCAACTTAGTGATGAACGCCTTCTTTTCCGGATATAGTGACGAAAACACAGTATGGAAAAGTGCAGACGATGATGATTTTCGTGAGATAAAAAGCGAAGATGTGGTTGACAACGACCTTCCTATCAACATCACCTTTGACCTTGACAAAGAAGACCTGCCGGATATTGTATTGGAAGGCGGTAAAAAGGTCTGCCTACAGACGAACGAACCGGAAGTGGAGGAAGGAAGTGCAAGATTTTATATTGAAAAGAAATCAAAGAAGAATGCCCGCAATCTTGTTACCGGTCTTAAGAACCTAAAGGCTTTTTCTTCTATGCTGCAACAGTCATCGCATACCATCAACAATGGTGTAGCAATACAAAAGAACGCCCTTCCTTTGTTTGCATACTTTACCACCGAGGACATCCACACCACAAGAAAGTTTGACAAAGAAAAGAAGAATTTCAAGAAATATCCTCAGAAACCTTCGTTCGGATATTTTGAAAGTTTCGACTGTAAGGGACTGCTTGACTGTTGGATAAAGCGAATGCTTGTGCTCAAAGAAGCAAAAAAAGGAGAAAGCGAAATAGAATGTGTGAGAAAGGCTGTGGTCCGTTCATTAGGCCCTAAGGGATGTGGCATCATTGACGATATGGACATAAGACACAACGACGGTGAGGTATTCTTCCAATATTGTGATGGCAGAGAAGTGCGCTCCAATCTCCTCTCCGACGGATACAGACGCCTGGTGAGCATTGTGGTTGACATAGCTTTCCGTTGCGCCCTTCTCAACAAAGTCATGTATGGCGACGAGGCATACAAGCACACTCATGGAACAGTAATCATCGACGAGATTGACGAACATCTTCATCCGGAACTTCAGGTGCGCATCATGAAGGCTTTGCATGAAACGTTCCCCAAGATTCAGTTCATCGTCAGCACCCATGCCCCATTGGTGATGTCGTCGGTGGAAACAAACGAAGACAATGTGGTGTATAAGCTGGAATACATAGATGGAAAGTATTCGCATAAGGAGCTGAACACTTACGGACTGGACGCTTCGACGATTATGGATGTATACATGGACCAGACACCTCGTGACTTGGCTATCGATGCAGAAATAAAGGCAATAGAAAAGCTCATTGATGCAGAAGAATATTCAGAAGCAAGAAAATTGCTTGATATGATGCTTGAACGTCCAGGCAGTGAAGCAAATCCTGAATTGACAAGAATAGAGGCAACATTATCATTCTTTGAAGATTAGTCATGATAGAGATAACGAAAAACAAAGAACCTAAAGAACAGAACAGGAAAGAGAGTTGGGAAAGTGTAAAGAGGGAACTGCTCACAATAAAGAAAGGCAATGCATGGAACAAAGCCGTAATAGAGAAATACATCAAGAAATACCGCTCAATGCACATTAAAGACGGCAAGTCACAATACATTCCATATTGTGGGATAGTTATATATAATCTCCAAAAGAAATATAGGCAGATTCAATAATATACGAGCATTATGGCAAAAGCCTACGGCGAAGGCGTGCTCATACAAAAAAAGCAACGTGACTTGCAACCGTAAAATGAAATAATCATTTAATTCAAAATATAGAAAAAACTAAAATCTAAATCATTATGAATATCGGAGACAGAATACCAGAGGTCCTCGGCATCGACCAGGACGGACGAGAGATTAAGGCAAGCGACTATCGCGGCAGGAAACTGGTGATATACAGCTATCCAAAGGCTAACACAAGCGGATGCACTGCAGAGGCTTGTTCGCTGCAGGCACACAAAGAGGAACTGGCAGCCGCCGGATATGAAATCATCGGTGTGAGCAAAGACAAACAGGCACTGCAGAAGAAGTTTGCCGACGCTCACGGCTTGCAGTTCCCGCTGATAGCCGACACGGAGACCACTCTGCTGCAAGAGCTGGGATGCTGGGGAGAGAAGGTGACATGCGGAAGGAAGACCATCGGCATACTGCGCACCACATATCTCGTTGACGAAAACGGAATAATCGAGAAAATCTTCACCCCAAAGGAAATCAAGACAAAGATTCATGCGGAGCAGATATTAAACGCTATAAAAGGATAAGAGCCAGAATGACAATTCACAACATAACATTCAGTCCCACAGGTGGAACACGCCGTGTGGGCGAACTGCTGTGCAATGAATTTGGCGGGGAGTGTGTCACTACAGAACTCTGCACAAAGAAAGAGAATCTGAAACTCCCCGGTATCCACACCGACGACCTGACGGTAATCTCCATGCCCGTATATGCCGGCCGTGTGCCTGCCATGGCTGTGGAGAGACTGAAGGGCATCGAGGCTAACGGGGCACGGTGTGTCATCATTGCCGTATATGGCAACAGGGCTTACGAAGACGCTCTGGTGGAGATGCAGGATGTGGCAACTGGCATGGGATTCCGTGTGGTGGCTGCCATTGCCGCCATCGCCGAACACAGTATCTGCCGCATGTATGGCTCCGGCCGTCCCGATGCAGAAGATGCCAACGAACTGGCTTCGTTTGCCGCCGACATACTCCGCAAGATCAAGGGGGATGGAGAGTATGCCCCTCTCTCCCTGCCGGGCAACCGACCATACAAGCAGGGCTGCAAGGGTCCCTACCCCACAGCAAACGACAACTGCACGGGCTGCGGAACCTGCGCAAGCGAATGTCCTGCCGGAGCCATTTCTCCCGACAATCTGAGAGGCAACGACAACGGACTCTGCATCGGCTGCATGCGATGCGTAGCTGTATGTCCGGTACAGGCAAGGGGTATCGGGGAACGCCTCAACATGCTTGTGGCGCATCTCGAACCGCTCTGCCGTGACAGAAAGAAGAATGAGCTGTTCGCATGACGGACCGCCGGTCATACAATACAAAGGATTTGAAAGGGCGTAAGTTATAACGAACCTGAATACTAATAACACCATGAACAATATAGCAAAAGGAAAAAACAACAAGAAGCAGACAAAGCAGCTGATGCTTTGGATCGGTGCACTGGTAGTCGGTGCAGCATTGGGAATGTTGGGCATAGCATGGCTCAACGGGTTGATGAACTTCATCGCTACGGTATATACCCGTCTGTTCCAGCTCCTGGCGGTGCCGACGATAGCCCTGGCGGTGATGACGACTCTCGCCTCGCTCGGCAATCAGGCCGACACGGGAAAGATTTTCAGGCATGCCATCACTTACACGCTGCTCACCACATTTGCCGCTGCCACCGTGGGACTGGTGCTCTACAATGTCATTGCTCCCGGCAACCTGCCGGCGGCTCTGGTGCAGAGCGGTATGGCTGACGTGCCTCAGAACCTGGGCGAGACATCTTATTATGACCACATATTGGGTGTGATTCCCAACAACATAGTGAAACCGTTTGCCGACGGCAACGTGCTTTCCATCCTCATGCTGGCTGCTGCCGTGGGCATTGCATTGGCAAAGATGCCACAAAATGACAAGAAGGAGGTGGTGGTGAAGGGACTGTTCGGTCTGCAAGACCTGCTCTTCATGCTCATCCACGGTCTGATATGGGCTTTGCCACTTGGCATCGTGGCATTTGCAGCACAGCTTTCGGCACAGTTCTCGGCAGGCATCGTGATGGCATCGCTCGGAAAATACGTGGCGGTGATATTGGGTGGCAACGTGATACAGTTCTTCATCGTGCTGCCCCTGTTCCTGCTGGCAAGGGGAATCAACCCCTTCCGCACCCTCGGCCGCATGATGCCGGCGGTATTGATGGCTCTATTCACCAAGAGTTCGGCTGCCACGCTGCCTGTCACCATGCAGACGGCAGAAGAGAGGATGGGAGTGTCGAGCAAGGTGTCACGCTTCGTCTTGCCTATCTGCACCACTATCAACATGAATGGCTGTGCGGCGTTCATCCTCGTCACCTCACTGTTCCTGATGCAGAACGGCGGAATGGAGCTGCCGCTGACAACGATGATTCTCTGGCTCTTCATCTCCGTGCTGTCGGCGGTGGGCAATGCCGGAGTGCCAATGGGCTGCTATTTCCTCACCCTCTCGCTGATGTCGGGAGTGAATGCGCCAATCGGCATCATGGGTATCATCCTGCCGATATATACCATCATCGACATGATAGAGACGGCAGAGAACGTGTGGTCTGACTCTTGTGTATGTGCAATGGTGGACAAGGACATGAAGAGATAGAACAGACGAAGAGACAGAAATTATCAAGACATATAAAATCTACAATACAAAAGGATATGAAGAAATTAGGAATCGTATGCCTCCAATGGACACCTTTCCTAATCAAATGAAATATCAGAAATCATGAAACAAGACAAAGACCCTATGGCATGGGAGGTGATAGAGAGCGAATACCTCTTCAGAGAGCCTTGGCTGACGGCAAGACGCGAACATGTGAAACTGCCTACTGGCGCTGAGATACAGGATTTCTACGTTCTGGAATATCCAGAGTTCTGCAATGTCATAGCGATAACCAAAGAAGGGAAATTCCTCATGGAGCGCCAATACCGCCATGCCCAGCACCTCACGGCAATAGAGATTCCGGCGGGATGCGTGGAGAAAGGCGAAGACCCGATGGAGGCTGCCAGACGCGAACTCTATGAGGAGACGGGATATGGCGGAGGCGAATGGTCGAAGCTGATGACCATTAGTCCCAATGCCGGGGCTTGCACCAACTACAGTCATACATACCTTGCCACAGGGGTGGAAAGACTTTCCACCCAGCATCTCGAAGAGTCGGAAGACATCAAGGTAGTGCTACTGGACGAGGACGAAGTGGTACGCATGCTCATGAACGACGAGTTTCATCAGGCTATGATGGCAGCACCGCTATGGAAATACTTCGCCACGAAAGGCAAGAAATGAAACACCGTCTTCTGACCCTCTGTCCATATAACATAAACTACCAACAATAACATGAAAGCATATACATACATTGAGAAAGGAAGGTTTGCCATGACCGACAAACCGAAACCCAAGATACAGGACCCCACCGACGCCATCGTAACCGTAGTGGCACTATATGACGAGCCACAGGTGCTGCCACTACCCGACATGTATGGCAAGAACCTTACGTTCAAGACCGGCGGCGTGGACGGATGCGACTGCGAGGAAGTTCTGCGGCTCATCGAGCAAGGCAAGATAGACACCACACCTCTCATCACCCACCGCTTCCCACTGAGCAGGATAGACGAGGCATACCGCATCTTCGAAAACAAGGAGGACGGAGTGATAAAGATTGCCATCTACAACGACAATGTGTAACAACCATTTTAAAATCAAAGAGCTATGGTCAATTTTGATTATCAGACACCCACACGCCTCATCTTCGGCAGGGGTGTAGTAAGCGAAAAACTCGCAAGCGTAATGAACCAGTATGGAAAACGTGTACTCATCACTTATGGCGGCGGCAGCATCAAACGCACCGCTCCCGGACACGACAAGAGTCTTTATGACCTGGTGAAGGATACACTGACAAACAAGCAGGTGTTCGAGCTCGGCGGCATACAGCCTAATCCCAAGTTCAACCCCAGCGTGCTTGACGGTGTGCGCATGTGTCAGGACAACGACATCGACGTGATACTCGCCGTGGGTGGAGGTTCGGTGCTCGACTGCACTAAGGCTATAGCCGGTGTTGCCGGAACGCTCAAGACTAAGGTGACGGACAATGTGGAGGAGGCATGGGACATCGTTTGCGGACGCAAGCCCACAACGGCAGCAGTGCCCATCGTAGACATCATCACCATGGCTGCTACCGGCAGTGAATATGACATGGGCGGAGTGATATCGCGCACTGAGACAAACGACAAGCTGGCATACTTCTCAAAACTCGTATTCCCGGCAGTGAGCTTCATCGACCCTACATATACCTTCACACTGCCTGTGAAACAGACGTTGGCAGGCGTTTCCGACTGCATCAACCACATCATGGAGTCGTATTTCTGTGGCGACCACATCGACATGAACGACGCTTTCATGGAGGGCGCCGTGAAGTCGCTCGTGAAGAACGTGAAGATTGTATTGGAAGATCCACAGAACTACAACGCCAGGGCTGAGATATTCTATGCCACTACTCTTGGCTGCAACGGCATCTACTGTCTCGGCAACAGTCCGAGCGGCTGGCCTATGCACGCCATGGAGCACGCTCTGTCGGCATACTACGACATCACCCACGGGGAGGGTCTTGCCATCGTGACGCCACGTTGGATGAAACATATCCTCGACCACTCTACAGGCGAACTGCACGACCAGGTGGTGGAGCGCATCGAGAAGTTCGGCAAGAACGTGTTTGGAGCTGAAAACGCAGAGGCTTCAATCAAGGCAATACATGACTTCTATCGCAACATCGGCATCCCGATGACTCTGCCTGAGGTCGGCATCGACGACAGCCGCCTTGCTGAAATGGCGAAACACGTGGCAGACAATGAAGGTCTCGACAAGGCATGGGTTCCTCTCTTGGAACAGGATATCCTCGAAATCTTCAAGGCTTGCATGAAATAGGAACAAGACAAGCCATAGGTCTCATATTTCCCCCACAGCGTGGGGAACAGTACCCCCTAATGTGGGGATACATTCCCCACGCCAGGGGGGAATTTTCGCAAAGGAACATTCGTGGTCTTGATTTCTTCAATTGGGAAATCAAGACCACTATTCTTATAATCTCAAAAACGGTCAGCAAACCATTTAACCCTAATCGGTCATTAGGGCTTGCTTGGATTTTGTTTTTTAGAAGAGTGGATTTTGTTTGGCTTTTAATGAGTAATAGCGGGCTATTGCTCATTAAAAACGAGCAAAAGTCGCCTTATAAAAAACAAAAGACTGCAAGCAGTTGTAAAAAAAATACATTAAACGGCCTAATGACCGATTTGGGTTTAACCCAAATCGGTCATCATGGCCAGCCTGGATTGTGTGTTTTTTTCAGAAGAGCGGATTTTATCCCCAAACGGCATAATGACCGTTTGGGGAGTTATGCTTTCTTGCGATACTGCGACGGTGTTATTCCTACCACCTGCTTGAATATTCTTGTGAAATGCGACATATCGTAGAAACCGCACTTCATTCCTATCTCGCTGATCGACATGTCATCGCGGTTGTCCAGCATATCTTTGGCTTTCTGCATCTGGCGCTTGCGGAAATATGCCATCGGTGTGTCGCCCGACACAGCATTGAGCTTTCGGCGCAACTGCTGCTGACTCATACATAGGGCTATAGCCACACTGTCTACGGAGAGGTCCGTCGCCATCAATTCGTCCACTGCGGCATCCACCCTATTGAGGAACACGCGGTCGCAAGGCGGCAGCGTCTCCACTGCAGCCTGTTTGTCGTCGGCTGGCGCCTGCATATAGCGCAGGCGCAGCAAGCGGTGTTTCTCCAGCAGGTTGCCGACAGTTACGGATAGTTCTTCAGCATCAAATGGTTTATATATATACGCATCAACGCCAATCTGCAGTCCGCGCAGCTTGTCTTTTTGGGTTGTCCTCGCCGTGACGATGATGACAGGAATGTGGTTGAGCACCTCCGATTCCTTCACTCTCTGACACAGTTCGTAGCCATCCATACGTGGCATCATGAGATCGGTGATGATGATGTCGGGCACCGTCTCCGTGGCAATGCGCAGTCCCTCCTCACCATCACGTGCCAACACGAGGCGGTATCTTGCCTTAAGCTGCATTGTCATGTATTCCGCCACATCGGCATTGTCTTCCACGATGAGCACGAGCTGACGGGTGTCAGCAGAACTGCCATCAGCCACATCACCACCATCATCATCCATATCATGACTATTCGCACCGATATCCACGAGGGCATCACTCTTGTCGCCTGCCACAGGATTATTATCCTCTCCACAACCGGAAGTTCCGTTATTGCCACCTGTTTTAGTATTTGCTCCAAGCAGCATGTCGTCAGGGATTGTTCCGAGTGACTCAAGCGGCTTCACGTCAACACCCGCCGGGGCCTTGACGGGCACGTTTACAGTGAATACCGAACCGACGTCCACCTTACTGTCGAGCGTTATGCTGCCGCCAAGGGTTTTCACTATCTGGTTCACGAGGGCCAGTCCCACTCCCGACCCGATGGCCTTCTTGTCGCTCTCTGTCTGATAGAAGGGTTCGAAGATATGCTGCTGCTCATTTTCCGGTATACCGCTACCATAGTCGGCAATGCGCAGGATCAGCATGTCGTTCTCCACCTCAAGCGCCACAAGCACCTGTCCTCCCTCCTTGGAGAACTTTATGGCATTTGTCAGAAGGTTGCACAACACCTTCTGGGCATAGTCTGGCACGAAGTCACACATCATCTTCTTTTGCTTTGGGGCATACATCAGGGTTATCTGTCTGGAGTGTGCCATATTGAGATGACTCTCTATGATGTTTGCCATGAAGAGCACGATGTCGCCATGATGCCAGTCGGGATGTCCGATATTCGACTTCACCTTCTGTATGTCGAGCAACTGGTTGATGAGCGACAGAAGTCGCGTGCCTTGTCTTGACACCATACTTCCCACCTTTGCCATATCGCCTGCCGGCACCTTGCCTTCCTCCATCATCCGTGAATATCCGAGAATAACGGTGAGAGGGGTGCGAAACTCGTGTGTTATGTTAGTGAAGAAACTTATTCTCATCTCCTCCATCTGATGCTGCTCCATCTGCTTGCGCTTACGGCTACGAAGGGCGTAGAGCATGAAACTCATTGTCACACCACCGAGCACGAACAAAAGGACTGCAGCCATAATGCTGACCCACTTAAGCGATTTCTCCGTTTGATACTCCTCGTTCAGGGCATTCACTTCGGCACGCCTCTGCTCATGCTCATAGCGCACTCGCATGTTCTGCATGTGAACAATATTCTTCTCGCTCGTCAGACTGTCGCTGAGTTGGTCAAACGTCCGGTAGTAGTGAAGAGCGCGCCGGCAGTCGTCTTTCTTTGCATAGATGTCGTAGTACAGCTTGGCAATCTGCGCCTGGTGTTCGAGCGAATGCAGGTCGTGGGCAAGGCGGTCGGCAGTGGCGAGATAGGTCATCGCCGTGTTTTCGTCGCCGATTTTAATGTATATCTCCGCAAGAGCGAGACATGGTTCCATGGCATGCCACCTGTCTTCTGACGTTCCCATTATTTCGTATGCCTTGCGATACTCGGCTATTGCTTCTGTCCGTCTGCCTTGCTTCTCGAAGAGGCGTCCGAAGTGGGTATAGCAGAGCGATATGCCGAGGTCGGAATCGGCGAGTCTGTTCTGCTGCATCGACTGCTTGTAGCATGCCCATGCGGAGTCAAGCATGTTTCGCTTTTCGAATACCGAACCGATATTTGCGTAGTTGATGGCCTGTCCGAGGTGGCTTCCGAGTGTCTTCTCTCCCTTCAATGCAGCGCGGAACATAGAGTCTGCCGTTTCGGTGTCGCCGAGAGTAAGACTGATGTTTCCGATGCCGTTGAGGGATACCACACGGTTTTTCATTGCCGTCTTGTCGTTTCGCCGACTGAACAGGTCGCCGAGGTGCAGCGCACGATAGTGGTAGTCCACTGCCTCGTCGAGCACTCCCATTCTTCTGAAATTCGTTCCGATATTGTTCAGCGCCTGCACTGTGGCGATGGTGTCACCGAGTTTCCTTGCGAGTTCCAGTTCACGATTATGACAGGCTATGGCTTTCATGAAGCGGTTTTCATCTCGCCACAAGCGTCCCCGCTTCTGGAGTGATCTCATCTCAAGCATATAGTCGCCGCTCTTTTCGGCTTCTTTCACCAGGCTGTCGAGTTGTTCTTTGTCTTTCATGCCGTTTACCACACTGTCGGCGGCATCACGCTTCATGGCGAGGACGCGTGGCGACGGTGAACTATGGCACGACATGATGAGAGTCAGGATTATGGCACACGTAACCAGGAAGGCTGCGCTGCGCACAGAGAATAATAGTCGGATTTTTCGAAATGTATTTAAGGTATAGTAGCGATCTGTCATACGCCAAAATAATGTGGTACTGATTGGTATTTTGCGCATTCTGCCGACATCCAGCAAACGGGAGTCTACTAATACGGCAATATGTCTATCGATGCAAATATACTACAACTTGACAACACTGCAAAAAACTGACTGGAAAAATTTGCAGAAGGGGGAAAAACAAGTATCTTTGCATAAGATAGGCTTCACCTCAGCATAACTATCAAGCAAGCTTGTTGTCCTGCATTCGGTTTGCACTATCTTTGCATAAGATACAAAGTCTCCTCTCCTTTCATGAATAACAAAACGACATACAGCCTCAACTACCGCAACTCTGACGACTGCATCATCCGCCACACCACAACAGCCGACATACCACGGCTGAAGGAAATATTCGCCATTGCCCGCCGATTCATGGCGGAAGCCGGCAACCCCAATCAATGGACAGAAGGATATCCAAGCGAAGAACTTCTACAGGAAGACATTGACAGCGGGGACAGCTACGTTATCGTGAAAGGAGACAGAATAGTGGCTACTTTCGTACTGCGTGGCGGCGCCGACCCTACCTACGACATCATCTACGACGGCAAATGGCCCAACGACAAACCATACGCCACTATCCACCGCATCGCCAGTTCGGGCGAAGCAACGGGCATCATGCACACCGCCCTGCAGTATGCCCTCACCCTCTACGACAACATCCGCATCGATACACATCGCGACAATCTCGTGATGCAACATCTGCTTGCCGACGAGGGGTTCAGCTATTGCGGAGTTATCCACTGCTGGTCTGGCGACGAGCGGCTGGCATTCCAACTTACGAAGAAGGGATAGGAAAAAATCTTTGACGATATATTAAGCCCAAAACGGTCATTAGGCCGTTAAATGTGATATTTTATAACTGCCTAAAATCCGCAACTATCATCCAATACACGATTAAGGGTAGATTTATGAGTCGTTAGTAGCAGCTTTCAGTAAAAAGCAACAGCACAACATCAATATGTAGCCACCATCCCCTTACCCCACGATGCGACTTGAGGTAATACGCAGATTCAAACCGGAAAGAAAGGATTCTTATCCGAATTCTGTTTTGAAGGGTTTTGCATAAGCTCGGTTCTCTGTGTAGATATTCAGCACGTATTGCCTTGCAGTCATGATCCACTTGGCAGGTACGGAGATGAATCTGAAGACAAAAGCCTTTATGCGACTCGTTTTCTTGAGCCCAAAAGCCTTGGTGTCAAGCCTGCTCATGATGGTCTTGTAGAAATTGTGTATCAATGCAGTAAGCAGAAGAAAGACAGTATTCTCCGCCATGAATGACTTGGGGAGCCTGCTCCAACCGAATCCGTTGTTCATGTCGTCAAAGATACGTTCCTTGCCGCCACGCAGATTGTAGAATTCAACAATGTCCCTTGTCGATGACTTGTAATCGTTGGTCAGAATACAACGGTAAGTGTATTCGCCTTCCCACAGGTCAAGGTCGCCACTGTTGCGTCTTTGTCTCTGGATGACAAGACGATAGCACTTGCCTTCCCATTTCTCAACGAGAATGGAATTGAGTTCGAACTGGATGCCGTTAATCTCCTCCGTCTTCCATCCTCTCAGAGCAAAGATGTCATTGTAGAGCGAACTGCATCGGTTGGCACGGATGTAGAAATGTTTGCAATGCTTCTCTATCTCACTGACGATTTCCTTCGAGCAGGAACCGCAGTCTGCCCTGAAGCGATTTACACGGATGTTCTGGGATTCCAGAAGAGCGAAGAATCTCTTATGGGTGTCTGCCTGATGAAAACGCACATTCGTGTTACCATCGCTGTTCTCGATATAGACTATCTTGTCACCGATAACATATACGCCAGGCCTGTAGCCGAGGAACTTTTTGTAGGTCGGTTTTGCATCATACTTCTCCGTTTCAAGGAACTGATGGTCAAAGTCAACATCGTATTCCTCAATTTCCTTCAACTCGCCTGTAGAAACCAAAGCGTTTATAAGCAATGTGTTGAGTTTGTCTGCAGTATTGAAATCATAGGTCTTGCCTTGGTCGGAAGTATAGGAGATGTTTTCCTGTGTCAGTTCCTTGATGGCTCTGAGGATGGTATCAGAGCTGCATGTACGAAGGGTAGGATGATACGAGAGATGGCGCATCAGTTGTGACGTTACATCTTCCACGCATGAGCCGCCACAGAAATAAACGCTCATCAGCGAACGGACTATCTCGCTGAACTGATATCCGAAGATACTGCTGCATCTCTGACCCAGTGTTGAGTCGATAACGGGTGAAAGCATGGAGTCAAATTTCTCCATGATTGAAAAAATTCCTCCAAAAGGTGTGAGTTTCTCAGATTTAATTTGTATTTTTGCCATGTCATATTAGAGTTTTGCTTGTTTTCTTTTTGCAACACTAAGATAAGTGAAAATTCTGACATGGCAAAATCCTGGGCAACTTTTTGTTGCTCAGGAACTTATAAATAAAGTTAAATTATAGTGTTGCGGAATTAAGGAACTGCTTGCAGTCTTTTGGTTTTTATAAGGCGTCTTTTGTCCGTTTTTAATTCGCAATAGCTTGCTATTACTCATTAAAAGCCAACCAAAATCCACTCTTCTAAAAATCAAAATCCAAGCAAGCCCTAACGACCGATTTGGGTTAAGCCAAACAGAATCCACTCTTCTAAAAATCCAAAATCCAAGCAAGCCCTAATGACCGATTTGGGTTAAAAAAAACTATCATAGAGCAGAGGTCCCTGCGGTCTCTCCGCCCCTATTGCCTGTTCCTATATGCGAGCGGAGTCATGCCTGAGCGCTGCTTGAAGAAATTGGAGAGGGCGCTCTGGTCGCTGAAATTGAGATAGTCGGCAATCTCGCCTATCGTCATGTCTGAGTGCGTGAGCAGATTGCATATTTCCTTGTATACCAATGATGTGGCATGGTCGTTGACGGTAGTGCCGCTGATTTCCTTCACCAGTCTGGAGAGATACACGGTGGAGACGTTCAGTTTGTCGGCATAGAAGCGGATCTGTCTCTCCTTGCGGAAATTACGGTATAGATGATGGAGGAAAATCTCATAAATGCCTTTTTTGTGGCCGATGTCGTGCGACACGGAACATTGTTCGTATGGCAGTTCCTCGATAATCAGATTGAGCACATTGAACATGCTTCGTATCATCTCTATCTTGTTGATATGCTGATGGCGCACGATGTCGCGTATGAAATGGAAGATATCGAGAACGCTCTTGTATTTGTCGGCGGAAAGGCGGAAGCAATATGTCTGGCTTACAAACTCCTCGTCCACCAGCACGCATTCCGCGTCGATGTCTGGAGAAACAGACAAGAGCGTTGCCACATCATTGACCGAGACCATAAGCATACTGCCCTCGCCGAGTTCCAGCACATCACCGTCTTTGCCGTTGATGACCATCCGGCAGCTGCCTTGCTTCACGAGAAAGATACGGCAGAAAAGCGCACGCTCCGTCACCATATCGGCAAAGTCCCCACTCTCCTGCCGAGTGACGGCAAAGTGGGCGGCGTATGCTCCGAATATATCTTTCAGATGATATCGTGAGGCAAATTCTTCCAGGTTGTATATCTTTTGGTTCATATCAGTTCCGTGTTTATATCATGAACGGCAATCTCTCTCTCGCCGAAGTCTATCATGGCGTTGAACAGGCTCACGCGGGTTGCCCGCTGAAGGTCACCGATGGTGATGTCAGCCTCGGTGAGGACACCTTGGTCGAGCAGCGCTGCACGTTTTGTACCATAGAGCAATGGACGGCGTGGCGTAATCCATCCGTTGCCGTCGTGGATGGCGATGTTGGTGAACGATGTGTCGGTCAGGAGTCCGTGCTTCAGGATTATCACTTCGTCGGCATTTCCTTTCTTCTCCGCCAGCATATTGAGACGGGAGCGGTCGGTACTTTTGTATTCATAACTTATGTCGCCACCTTCCACCACCTGCAGGGTCTTCATTTCACGCATGTGGTAGGGTGCGTATTCCACTGTCTCCACTCCTTTCTCGCCATACACCACCCGTGCCTTCAATATTCCTTCGCCTGCCTTTGCGTCAATGATTTCGCAGAGGCGGGGCATGTCATGAAGGGCAAGGCCGGGAAAGAAGCGTCTGACGGTTCTTTCCATCCTTGTCTGATGATATGGCAGTGCCATGACTGTGCCATCCTTTATCTTTATTGTCTCTACGAAGTGCATTTTCATTATATTTTTATGATAGAACAGACTGCGACAGAATCATTCCTACCCCATCGGAAGGTAAATCTTCTGTATCACCTCCTCATATTCTTTCCGGCAGTCGCTCATCCAGGTTATTCCTCCGCCTGCCTTGAAATACATGCCGCTCTGGTCTTGCTCGATGAAACGTATCATGACGGCAGAATTGAGTTCTCCGTTGTCATAGATGCCCATCACTCCGGTATAGAATCCTCGTTTGTAGCCTTCCGCCTGGCTGATGATTGCCACGGTCTTGTCTTTTGGCGCTCCCGTTATCGACCCTGCCGGCAGCTGTGCCGCCAGTATGTCACCGATGTTCCGGCGATAGTCGGCAGGGAGTTGTCCGCTCACCTCCGAACTGGTCTGCAGTATGTCGCCCTTGTTTGTATGCAGCAGGTCGATATACCGGTATCTGTCCACCCTCACGTCGGTCGCCACCCTACTGAGGTCGTTTCTGATAAGGTCAACTATAGTGGCATGTTCGGCAGCCTCCTTCTCATCATCCATCAATACCCTTTCGGCATCTGGAATTGTGGCATCGAGCGTTCCCTTCATAGGATAGGAATATATCCTTCCGTCCTTTATCTTAACGAAGGTTTCGGGCGAGAAGCACACTATGCTTTTCCTTTCTCCTGTCTCCTTCCCCACCTTGAGCAGCAGTTTGTATTTGCCTCTGGCATGGAGAAAGATATCATCGGGCGTGAGACTGCATCTCACCGGCACCTTGCATGTGAGATTGGTCAGATAACTGTTGCCTGCCATCAGATTGCTCTTCACGATGGCGAAACTCTTCTCATAGTCCTCATAGCGAGGTTCGTCCACCTGCCATTCAACAGGCGTTGGGAGTGGTCTGACATCCATCTTGCCTACATTGCCCACTCCCTCAAAGTCGTAAAGGCATTCCTGCGGATTGATTTCCGACAGCTTGTGTATATATGCGCCATCTCCCTCATAGCCGATAACGAAGAGGAATGGTTCTCCCCCGGCTGCGAGGATGTTCATGCGGTCGATAATCTCTTGTCTCATATCTCGATACTACACCTTGTATTATATATGGACACGTATCCATAGGTCAAAGCAAGGTGAAAGATTCATACTTATATACTTGTATATAACTGCAAAGGTAATAATTTTCTTTCAAAGACCGCAACCTGACGTTTCTTATCTGCATTTATTGATGTGGGGTAAAACTTCTGCAAACGACATGAAACATACCCGTTGGCGGAATTAATCTTGTGCACACTTAATCCTAATGTCAGTTTGTGTTAAATTGGGAACGCTGCTTGCCCAACAGGGGCAAGGTGCTTACTCAACAGGGGCACGCTGCTTACCCTGGATGGGCAGATTTGCTGTCAGACATCTGCCCTATAAGTGACTGTTGTAATACCCATATTCCTGTTTTCATGATTCTGCCAACGCATTCGATTCCTGTCGTCTTACAATTCCTCTCATCTGCAAACCATCCAGACAATTGGCTGACAGTTGCCAGACAGTCAACTATCTGTTTATCAG
Source organism: Prevotella pectinovora (assembly GCF_041323955.1). NCBI lineage: Bacteria > Pseudomonadati > Bacteroidota > Bacteroidia > Bacteroidales > Prevotellaceae > Prevotella > Prevotella pectinovora. The sequence goes on along the minus strand of NZ_JBGLIV010000001.1, from coordinate 198,301 downwards.
AATATTACAACAAAAAACCAGACAATCTGACAGTTTTTCAGAAATTCTCGTTTTTACTGAAAATCAGCGTTAGGGGCAACTTTTACTCATATCGATTAAATCAATTCCGCCAACGGGTAAAACATGGTTGATCCGCTTAGCAACGAAGTGTCTGCCATTTAGGCTATATCCGGTTTGCAGGTGTAACACCATTGTAGCATATCTTACCTGTTTATTAAAACGCGTGTAACATCTTTGACATACGGCGGCAGTACTTTTGCAGCAGTAAACACCTTTACTTCAGAAGATTATCTTTAAGGTATAATATATTAAAAAGTAACAAAGAGAATGAAAAAGAAGACATTCGGAGTTTGCGGCAGAAACAGGATTGCCGCATTGTCAATGGCAACGATGATGTTGCTGGGTGGTTTGAATTTGCAGGCACAGAAGAGCAATGCGGCTTCTGGCAACGCCAATGCAGCGGTGGCGACCGCTGGAGCTTTGGGCAACACAACGCCAGAGACAGTCCGTTCGGAATGGAAAAAACTGAAGGGCGATATCACGCTCTATATGGCTAACGACCTCGGAAGAAACGGTTATTATGACCAAAAGCCCATTGCAGAACTGATGGGAGAGATGGGAGAGGTTTTAGGTCCGAAATGCGTGCTTGCCGTTGGCGACATTCATCATTTCAACGGTGTGGCATCTGTCAACGACCCATTGTGGATGACAAACTTCGAACAGGTTTATTCGCATCCCGAACTGATGCTCGACTGGTTTCCTGTGTTGGGCAACCATGAATACCGCGGCAACACTCAGGCTGTGCTCGACTATGGCAAGGTGAGCCGCCGCTGGATGATGTCGGCCCGCTACTACACCAAGGTGTTCAACAAGAAAGGCACCACGCTTCGGGTGGTATTCCTCGACACCACACCGCTCATCGACCGCTACCAGCAGAACTCCGACGTTTATCCCGATGCCTGCAAACAGGATATGAAGGCTGAACTGGACTGGCTCGACAACACGCTGAAGAATGCCAAGGAGGACTGGGTAATCGTTGTGGGACACCATCCCATCTATGCATACACCGACAAAGCTGAAAGCGAGCGCACAGACATGCAGACTCGTGTGCTCCCGATTCTGAAGCGCTACAAGAACGTGGCGATATATGCCTGCGGACATATCCACAACTTCCAACACATCAAGATGAAAGGCGACGACATTGACTATGTGGTCAACACGTCGGCATCTCTCGCCCGTCCGGTGCAGGCAATCAGAGGCACGGTGTTCTGCAGCTCCGATGACGGTTTCTCTGTCATCTCTGCTTCAAAGAAGCATCTCAACATGTATATGATTGACAAGGAAGGCAAAGTGATTCACGAGATTCAGAAATCAAAATAACAGATGAAGAAGATTCTTTTCAGTGCGGCTCTTCTTGCCGCTGCGACTACAGCCGTCAGCGCTCATACGCTCGACGGCATAGTCAAGGATAACAAGACGGGCGAACCGCTCATCGGCACCGTGGTGCGGGTGAAGGAACTGCCCAACGTTAGTACTACTACAGGCCTCGACGGTACGTTCTCTCTGCATGAACTGCCCGACAAAGGCAAGTTCACCCTCGTCATCACCTATATGTCATACAAGACAAAGGAGATAGTGGTGGATGTGGCAAAAGACTACTCCAAAGGGGCTAAAGACGGCAAGGACGGACAGCTGACAATCGCCATGGACGAAGATGCCAGACAGTTGGGCGAAGTAGTGGTCACGGGGCGCCGCGAATACCGTTCCGACCGCAGTGCTGTGGAGACGGTGAAGAATGCCGGAACAGTGCTCAACGTGATGAGCCAGCAGAGCATCCAACTCTCGCCAGACGTGAATGTGGCAAGCGTGCTCCAGCGCGTGTCGGGAGTCACCATGGAGCGCGATGCCTCCGGCGAAGCCTCTTATGCCATCCTGCGCGGTATGGACAAGAGATACAACTACACGCTCGTGAATGGCGTGAAGATTCCGAGCCCCGACGACAAGAACCGCTATGTGCCTCTGAATATCTTCCCATCCGACATGATGGACCGTCTGGTGGTTTCAAAGTCGCTCACCGCCGATATGGAGGGTGATGCGGCAGGAGGCGTGGTGGACATGGTGATGAAGGACGCTCCTTCTCGCTTCCAGCTGCAGGCAAACGCCGCCATCGGAGCCACCGACTATTTCTGGAAAGACGGCAGAGACTATCTCACCACCGACCGTTCTGACTATACCCACAAGTCGCCATACGAGGCTAACGGCGCTGACTACAAGGCTACGATGAGCGACTTCAAGAACGGTCCGGTGCGTCTGAAGAGCCATTTCACTCCTGCCCCAAACTTCGTGGGCGGGCTGAGCATCGGCAACCGTTTCTGGAAAGACCGTCTCGGAGTGATGCTCGCCGGAAGCATCCAGAACACCTTCCGTGGCACTGAGCGAACATACAACTCGGTGAAGATGGCATCGGGAGAACAGGCGATGTATATCTCAAACCTGCACCACCGCTACTACAGCATCCACGACCTGACCTCCGGTCTGCACGCCAAGATAGACCTGACGTTGCCTGGACACAAGCTGGAATGGTATAACATGTACGTGAGGTCTAACTCAAAAGGCGTTCGCTACAACAACGGCATCAGCACCGAATATATCGCTGCCGACTCATACACACAGGACGACGAGGTGCGCTCTACATCTACCACACAGAGCATCTTCGCCACAAACCTGAAAGGAACGCATCATCTCACTAAAGACTTCACCGTGGACTGGTCGGGAATATTCTCACAGGCCAGGGAGGAAGACCCCGACAGGACATACGTCACGCTGACCAATACCGTCAGCCGCGATGCCAATGCCGAAGGCGACGTGGTGGACGGTTTGATATGGAGCACAGACAAGAACATCACGAGGACGCTGCCGAAGAGCGCCGAACGCAGATTCCAGCACAACAAAGATACCGATTGGGCAGGCTACATCAACCTCTCATACGACACGCATTTCGGCAACGGCGTTGACGCTCTATGGAAAGCCGGAGCGCAATATCGCCGCAAGGAGCGCAGCAACAGATACTACTCGTATATCTTCAATCCTGCCGACATCTCGCAGAAGCTCGACGGCAACGGCTATGACCAGTTTGCCAATGTCGACTGGGTGTGCAAGACTCCGTATTCTCAAGCCTCACAGCTCAACTACGACTCAAAGGAGCATATCGGCGGTACCTATGCCATGGTGACTCTGAAGAGCAGGATAGGCGAAGTGTATGCCGGTTTCCGTGCTGAGCACACCAATCAGATATACACTATGCTTCAGCATTTCCGCAATATGGGACAGGTGGGCGAACAGAGCTATTGGGACTATCTGCCATCGGCATCGCTCAAATGGACACCGACAGCGAAGATGAACGTGAGACTCTCTTACTACCGCAGCATCAACCGTCCGGGATTCTATGAAATCGTGCCTTATCAGATTCAAGGCGAGGAATATCAGGAGAAAGGTAACCCGAACCTGAAACGTGCACGCATCGACAATCTGGACCTGAGATGGGAATGGTTTCCAAGCAAGACGGAGCAGATACTCGTCGGCGTATTCTATAAATACCTGAAGAATCCTATCGAGCAGGTGTTCGTTACTTCAGACGGTAAGATCGGTGCCGGAACGGATGCCTACTATATGCCAGACAACCTCGGTAACGCCAAGAACATGGGCTTCGAGATCGACGTGATAAAATATATCCGCCACTTCGGTGTGAAGGCAAACTACACCTACACCCACTCCCGCATCACCACATCAAAGCGTGAATACCAGGAGGGCAGTGCTGAGTATAAGACAGGAGTGACACAGACCCGTCCGCTCGTGAACCAGGCCCCTCACACCGCCAACCTCTCCTTGCTCTACAAAGACACGGAGAACGGATGGAACGCACAACTCGCCGCCTCGTTTACAGGCACCAAACTCGCTCTCGTCTCGCCATTCAAGAATGCCGACCAGTGGGACAAGGCAATGTTCGGTCTGGACTTCAGCGCCGAGAAGCAGTTCAAAAACGGCATCTCGATATTCTTCAAGGCAAACAACCTACTCGACGCAAAGCGCGAGAGATATCTGAAGACCGTGAACCCGGACAATCTGGAATACGAAGGACAGAAGAAGGACAAGACCATCGTGGGAACATACAAATACGGAAGGACGTTCCTTCTCGGAGTGAGATACAAACTGTAATGCAAAGAGTGTTTAGCTTTCAGAAACCCAAATCACAAAAAAAGAAATAAAATGACAAGGTCAAAAGTAATATACAGTGCGCTGATTATGGCAGCTGCAACATTGTTCTCAACATCTTGCGAGAACGACAACATCAATCCATACGATTACGTTAACAACAACGGCAACGGCAGCAACGGGAACCAAGGCTCTGCCGATGTAATCAAGACCGCCATGGCTGAATATCCCAAGGGCTCTCTGGTATGGACCAAGGACACCACTCTGAGCGAGAGCGTAGAGATACCTGTCGGCACCTCGCTATACATCGAGCCAGGAGTCACCGTGACATGCAAGTCGGAGGTTCAGGTGCCTGTAGAAATCGTAGTGCTTGGCAATCTCTATTGTATGGGAACGGCAGAGAAGCCGGTCACTTTCACTTCCGACACCAAGAAGACTGAAGACTGGGGAGGAATAATCTGCGGATACAATTCCGAGGAGGTAGTGCTCAGCCATGTCAACATCGCCTATGCCGGAGCCACACCGACGGAATCGTCGGCATCGTTCCAGAACAAACTGTTCAAGACTACCATCGACGGCGGTGTGCCTGCCTTCCACTTCTGCAATGTGAACGGCAAGTTCGTCATTGCTGACAGTTTCTTCCACGACAACTACAACGACCAGACATACTTCACCGGCGGCAACGGCGTGATCGTAAACAACATCTTTGCCGATTCCGGCAATGCCGCCGACGGTGGCGAGGCCATCAACGTGAAAGCTGGCTGCAAGCTCGACGTTGCCAACAACGTCATCTACAATGCCTGCACCAATGCCTTCAAGCTTTCTAATGCCGGCAACAGCGAAGTGATTCCGCTCACTGAGATGACTGTCTACAACAACACCATAGTGGATTGCGGATGGCGCCGCTCCAAGAACAAGAAAGGTGGTTCGGTATGGGTGGAGAAGGCAGCAAAGCCAGTCTTCGTGAACAACCTCGTATATGATTGCCGCTACGGTCTGAAGCAGCCGAAACAAGATGGTGTAGACATTGAGCACAGCCGCCTCACTCCCAACTACTATTACGCTTCTACAGAGAAGGGCGTGGAGCAGATGGCAAAGGGAGCATCGCTCGCTATATGGTTTGACACCGACATCAAGAGCAGCGTGGCTGGTCAGCTCGACCCGCTCTTCAAGAATTTCCGTCAAAGCGACAATATGGACATCAACTGTGAAGCTGACAAATTGGAGAAAGGTGCTCCACTGGCTTTCGACAAGACATGGGATTTCAACTTTCAGCCCGGCAGTCCTGCCCTCTCTGGCGGTGTGACAGATTTCAGCCGTCTCTTCCCCGGCGGACTCCCATTCTTCGGAATGAAGAAGGTGAACTTCCTCGACAGCAACAACGACATCAACTATTATTTCACCGCTCCACTGCCAAGCTCACGATTCGGAGCATGGATGTAATTACCATACTTCCAGACGGTCTGACGATTGAAATCCACTCTTCTAAAACACTAAAATCCAAGTAAATCATAATGACCGATTGGGGATAAAGAAACAAAGTAAAGATTTGAAAATGAAAAAGACAATCACAGTTCTTGCAGCCTTGTTCCTGTCATGCTGCGGCATGCAGGCACAGGACGGCAAGTCCGCTAACCTGACATTCCAAAGACCTCGCCTCGTGGTGGGCATCGTGATAGACCAGATGCGCTGGGACTATCTCTACCGTTATCAACAGCGCTATACCGAAGGTGGATTCAAACGCCTGCTCAACCAGGGATATTCATTCGAGAACACTCGCATCCCATATATCCCGTCGGTCACGGCGATAGGCCACACCTGTATATATACCGGCAGCGTGCCAACGATACACGGCATTGCTGGCAACAACTTCTATAAAGACGGCAAGAAGGTGTATTGCACCACCGACAAAACGGTGAATCCCGTGGGGACAAAGAGCGAATCAGGACAAATGTCGCCCAGCAACCTGTGGGTAACCACAATCGGCGACGAGATGAAACTCGCCACCAACGGTCGATCTAAGGTCGTAGGCGTTTCGCTGAAAGACCGTGCCTCTATCCTTCCTGCCGGACATAACCCAGACGGGGCATTCTGGTTTGACGACGAGACTGGCAATTTCGTGACAAGCACATATTATATGGACAAGCTACCCGCATGGGTGACTCGTTTCAACTGCGAGAGGCACGCCGAGAAATATCTCTCTGAAAAATGGCAGACAATATATCCCAAAGACTCCTACATCGAGAGCACTGCCGACAACACGGAATATGAAGACGGCATCAAGGATGGCGAAAAGGCGCTACTGCCTCTCGACCTGCCGTCGCTATACAAAAAATATGGTTATGAGATTATACGCAAGACACCGTTCGGCAATTCTCTGACCTTCGATATGGCCCGCGCCGCAATAGAGGGTGAGCACCTTGGCGAAGACGATGATGTGGACCTGCTGGCTGTGAGCTGTTCGAGCACCGATTATATCGGCCATCAGGTGGGTCCCAACGCCGTTGAGATTGAGGATACATATCTCAGACTCGACCGCAGCATCGCTGACTTCCTCAACTATCTCGACAAGAAGGTGGGCAAGGGGAATTATCTCGTGTTCCTCACTGCCGACCATGGAGCGATGAACAACGCCCGCTTCCTTCAAGACCGTCGCATCCCGGCTGGGGCATGGAGCAACTCTGAAATCGCCGACCGTCTCAATGCCAGACTCTCAGAGACATTCCCCAGTTGTGGCAAAATAGTAAGTGAGGTGATGAATTATCAGGTGTTCTTCGATATCGCCAGAATCCGCCAGCAGCATCTCGACTACGACAGCATCAAACAATGTGTCGTTGACGAACTGCTGACAGACTCTTCCGTGCACTATGCCTGCGATATGAACAAAGTGATGACTGCCACCATTCCCGACGACGTGAAACGGCGCATCATCAACGGTTATTGCCACGGCAGAAGCGGTGACGTGCAAATTGTGCTCAAACCTGGTTTCTATGCCCACAGCATGAAAGGCACCGACCACGGAGCATGGACTCCCTACGACACACACATCCCCCTCATCTTCATGGGATGGGGCGTAAGCCACGGCAGCACCACAGAACTCACGGAGATGACGGATATCACTCCTACTATAGCTGCCCTGCTACATGTACAGGCACCAAGCGGATGTGTAGGAAAACCGCTTCTTCCTTAACCCCAATCGGCCATTAGCGCTGGCCTGTAACTTGATTTTTTAGAAGAGGGGATCTTGTTTGATCGGTCATTAGGATTACAGCCCTAATGACCATTTTTTTATGCGGGGCAATGTGCTCTCTGTCAGAAACTGCAACAAAGGCGTGTGCTGAGCACAGTGAAGTTTCCGTTCCCGTTGTTGATATACTGGAATGACGGCTGTATGGCTATCGACTTGGTGAGCTGTCGCCGCCATGTCAGTTCCAGCGAGAATTCATTGTCCTGACAGAACTGTGCATACTGTCCGGAGATGCCACACATGTTGAGACTGTCGGTATAAGCGCCTCCAGCCTCAGCATAACGGTAGCAACCGCTCTCGCGGCAGGTGTTTTCTGAATATTGTGCCATACAGGTGATGGTCTTCCCGTCTGATTTCCACACCGGCTGTTCGCCATACACCCACCAGGCGCAGCTCGTCTTGTGGACAGCCTCATCGGCTGGCGCCATCTCACCTTCGTCGTCGAAGACGAACCGGCGGGTATGGAGAGTAACTCCGGCATAATACAAAGCGCCACGCCAGGAATACTCCAGCTGAGAAATGTTGAAGATGCCCTCACGCTTTGGATTGACGATGAACGGATTGTCATGGTGTTTCCATCCGTTGTAGCCTACCCCATTATACAAGCTGTTCTTGAATATCCATCCTCCCTTGCTCACGTCGAAATATACCGTCAGGCCTGACAGTGGATAGTTGGCTATCGGATAGCTTGCGGCGATTGTAGGGAAGATGCCGCACGAACTGTTAGTGAAGAGTGCGGTGACATCGGAAGTGAAGAAATCCTCATTCACGTTTCTCACTCCCACGAACAGGTGTCCTGCCTTCCATTCGTGCATATATCCCAACACGGCAATGCCGGCAAACATATTGTCGGCCTCTATGTTTGAGAATCCCTGCCAGTCGTCGATGATGCCGTCGCCAGTCTTCGCCACATGCAGCGTAGCGGCTTCCAAGGAACCGCCCTTCCATAGCGGAACGCTCATTTCCAGTCGCAGCAGGTTCACCCAATTGGTACCTTTATTCATATCCCATTGCCACTCAGTGGTATAGTTGCCCCAGAAACTCTGTGCATTCGCCATACTGGTGCTGATGCAGCATAGTGCCGACAGAAGGATGTTGCGTCTCGTTGTCTTCATAATCTAAAAAAACGGTGCTCTTCCGTAAGTATACTATTATTCTGTCGTTAAGAATATCGGTTCTTCCGTTAAATGCGTAGACGCTTGTCGTGTAGAGCGTATAGCTTTAACGTGAAGAATTCATCATTTCTGAATCCATACATTTGTCTTTTCAGCACTTTAATCTTGTTGTTTATACCTTCAGTAGGGCCATTTGATATCGGGTAGTCATACCATGCAAGTATATATGGCTTGTAGGCCCGCAAGGTAGCAGCCATTTTGACCAATGGCTGTATTTTTGAATCCATGGCCTGCCGCACCCATTCGTTTAGCACCAATTCTGCATCATCCTTGTTGGTTTGGTTCCATATTTCCCTCAAGTCTTCTTTCAGGTAATATGCAATCATCAACGGTTCATTCAAGTTCAGCACATTGTCAAGTCTTGTCTTGTATTTTGCGTCAAAGATGTCGTTGCCGTTTCTCAGCAATATCCAGCGCGTGCCCTTGATTACCTTACGCTTGTTAACGTCTTTCTCAGCATGCCACAACTGGCGGCGCAACTGGTCTATCCTTTCATTCATGAGCTTTACCACATGAAAATGATCCACGACAAGAGAGGCATTGGGGAGATTTGCCGTTACCGCCCCCGTATAAGCAGACGACAAGTCTGTGCATACGGCTTTTATGTCATTCTTTCTGTCTCCGAGCTTGTTCCAGAATTCCTCAAGCGAAGCCTTGCCGTTACCGTCACCTACAAAGACAATCCGCCCGGTTTCCAAGTCTACGACTATCGTCTTGTAAACTTGTCCCTTGTGGGTAGCGAACTCGTCTATGGATATGTATCTGAGGTTTGAAAGGTCAGGGCTGCCATACTCCTTTTGCAGGAACTCCATCTGTATGTTCCGCACCATGTCCCAAGATACATCCAGGAACCATGCAATGTCCTGTATAGTTGCAAAGCGCGACAAGTCTATAACCATATTGGCGAAAGCGGTCGTATGCCTGCGCTTGCCTTTTGCGAAATCGACATCCTCGTTCTTTATGCAGCCACAATCAGAACATTTGACACGTTGGATCTTCATCTCGACGAAAGTCTTTGAACAACCTATCGGCACGCTCACAAAGCGTCTGGCCGTGAAACCATTACGGACTACATTATGGCTTCCACACTCCGGACAGCAAAGTTTGTCTGATGGAGTTTGGATATTCAAAACTATTTTATTACTTTCGCAACGCATATCCAAACATTCTTGCAAGGATATGCCAAAAGCTTTATGCATTATGCTGGCATTCATTTATCATTGAGTTTGGTCACTACAAAGATAGATGATGCCAGCTTTATTTTTATCATAATATAAAATTTTTTTTTCTATCTATGCATTTAACGGAAGAACCAGAATATCTTGTTATTACGGTGCAAAATTACAAAAAAATCCTATTTTTGATTAGAAAGGCATTATACAGGTATTAGGAATTGATTGGAATCATGCCTAAAAGATGATTGATTGCCTGTATGGCGAATCTGCAGACATAGTTTCAAGGTCAGGATGCACATTCATGATGGACGGATAAAAAAACAGGCAAAAGACGCTTTTTTTATTGTCACTATCGGGAATAATATGTATTTTCGCATCCATGATAAAGAAACTTCCCATCATACTCCTGAATTTCACAGGCATATACAATTATGAATCGTTTGCCTCAAACCGGAACATCACCCATGTTGACTGTAGCGACATCAATGGCGTGGACTGCTATTGTGATGAGCAGGCAAGGGAGGAACTGAACCGCAGACTTTCACCATTTCCTGCCAAGGCTCTGCATTTCATAGATTCCGGCGATTTCCATTATCTCACTGAATATTGGGTATCCAGACTGCAGGAACCGTTCTCGCTGATTGTCTTCGACCATCATCCCGACATGCAAGAACCGCAATGGAACGGCGTCGTGTCGTGTGGAGGATGGGTGACTGATGTGTTGGAAAAGAACCCACTTGTCAGAAATATCATTATCGTGGGGGCTTCGGATGAACTGATTTCCCAAATACCTGTTCATCTCAGAGAAAAGGTGTTGTTCTATAGTCAGGACGAAATCGACCATCATCAAGCATGGCCTTCAAAAGCCGGCAGACTGATACATGAGCCTGTTTACATCTCCATCGACAAGGACGTGCTGAGAAAGCATGACGCCGTCACTGATTGGAGCAATGGAGACATGTCGCTATTGCGGCTTCAAGCCGTGCTCCGCATTATCTATGCCCATGAGGAGGTAATAGGCGTTGACATTACCGGCGAATGTTCTGCCACTCTCGACTATCTTTCTGAAACGAGAAACGCTGAAATCAACAACAGAGCCAATGCCGAACTGATGAAAATGATATTGGCGGAAGAACAACAGACTCATACAAATCAAAAGCGGGAATGAACAAAAACACAAACAAGTGCCGGTTCTTTATACTGACAAAGAACCATGCCTGCAAAATTCCCCTTGGCGTGGGGAAACTGCACCATTTCTTGACTGCTTCAGCTGAAAAGTGTAACTTTTCTGTGCTATCAGACGAAAGAAAGTGAAACAATCATATCTTTTCTTGTATCTAATAATGAGTTCAAAGAAGATTGGAGGTTAGTGACAAATAAGATTCACAAGAAAACTCTTGCAACTTAAAGAAATAATAATTATTTTTGCATTAATCACTTTAAACAACAAAAATATGAATACTTCTACACTTACGACCTCAATAACAATTCCCAAAATGGATTTGTCCTTACTCAAGGATTTAGCAAAAAAATTCGGATGGACTATAAACAACACCTCACAACAGATGTCTGGACTTGAAGAGGCACTTAACGATGTCAAGACAGGAAATGTATTTCACGCCAATAGTGCAAAAGACTTGATTGAACAGTGCTTAAAATAACCTGTTCTAATTAATCTTGTCGCAACAAGTAAAAATAATCGATTTGGCTTAAAAAGAAATATTGCTGCCTGGAGTTTTCCTCCAAACAGCAATATTTCTTTTTTCAGCCCCCAAACGGTGTAATGAGCGTTTGGGGGCTGAATATACCATTTATTTTAAAAGCCTTTCATTTTGTGCAAATATTTTTCAAATGCATTCGCATTTTGCCACAAAATACATCATTTAAGCAAGTCAACATAGCAAAAGAGAGGTTGTTTTTAGCTACAAATCGCTTTCTATGTTAATATCCAAATGTTTTGACCATTATTTTCAATTTATGCTGAGATTTTATATTCAGGGGTGAATGTTTGGCGATTTCTGACCATGGCTGTGACCAAATGTACAAGTTTGTTCTTGACATTGTTCAGTGCAACCTGCTTCTTCTTTCCTCGTTCTACGAGGCGCATGTAGTACCTCGCCATAATGGGATTGAAGTTGACGGCAGCTAGTGCCGCTTGCGTCAGCATGGCCTTTATCTGGCGGTTAGCCATATAATGTACATGCGGATCGGAATGCACACTGGTTCCCGAATCTTTGCCAAATGGAGCTAGGCCGTAATAGCAGGCAATCTTGCGTGAGTCGTAGTTGAAACGCCGGAAGTTGTCGGTGTACACCATCAGGCACACAGCGTTCTGCGTTCCTATGCCAGGCACCGAGGTCACGATGGTGAACACCTCGGTGAGTTCCTCGTCCGACTTGATGAGATCGGCAATGCGCTTATCTATCTTCTCTATCTCCTTATTGAGTTCAGAGACGATGTGCCGTCCGCTCTGCGAAATCATTGTCTTGACTGGCGACTTCTCCATGGTGAGTCGCTTTTCGCCTCTACGCACCTGAAAACTGCATCTGTGTCTTACGATCATCTGACGGTATAGGAACAGCTCACGCAGTTGTGTAAGCGACTCGCTAAGAGGCTCGTGCATAACGGCTTTATCGTAATTCCTCATGGCGTATTCTGCAATCATCGAGGCGTCAGCACGGTCAGACTTCAATCGTCTAAGACCAGATGCGTCTTTGATGCTCTTTGCGTTCTCAAGCCACATGTCGTAGCCTTTACCGTAGAGGAAGTTGCACAGTCCCTTGCTGTAGTCGCCCGTGTTCTCGCCACAGAAGAGCCACAAGGACGAGTCGATACCGCAGGAATTCTGCTCAACCCACTTGACCAACTGCCTATAGCCAGACACGGTTGTCTTGAACTCGTTGAACACTCTAGCAGCGGTTTCTGCCAGTCCGTCTGCAAAAAGGATAGCCACATCAACTTTTTCTTTCGAAAAATCAACTCCGATAAATAAATTCTTCATAACTTTGTACGAGTTATATTGTGTAGAATTGGTCAATAGTTGTATGGACTAACACTCTAACAAGGCTCAGAGCCGATAACTTTCTATCTGGTCTTTGCAACTATGTCGATGAGGACCTAAACGATTTATAGCTTTACGGCTGGGTCATTAGCTGGTTTACCTCTTCGACAGACCGATTCTACCTTTTTACAACAAAGGTACGAAACTGTCTTTAGCAATCATAGTTTTACCTTGATTATTTTGGAGTTTATGCGACTTCGTCGCAATCTTCTGCAAACTTAGAGGTCATTATGTCGTTTTGGGGTAAGAAACGCCATACCTAATTGTAGGTATTTTGACAGAAAAAGGCTCCTGACTTCATAATATTTCTTAAGGCGGTGAACATTTTGTTTGTTGTTCTGAACTAAATCCGTAATTTTGGATTGAATTCATAATTTCAACATTTTTATTTATATTAAGCAACCATAATTATGGAGAATAACAAAAAGAAGTATTGGGGGAAGACTATCACCTCGTTTGTCTTTGTATTGTTCACGATGCCTCTCGGCCATGCCATGATGAGAATCATGGAAGACACGATGTCTCACAGCGCCGTGAACACCAGTGCTGTCATCATGGGATTTGTAGGTCTGGCGATGGCGGTGATCGGAGTGTTCGTGAAGGGCGACACCAAGCGCACCATCTGGGGACTCTTCGGCGCACTGCTGTTCTGGACAGGCTGGGTGGAATTCATGTTCGGATATTTCGCCGCACGCTTCGGAGTGCATTACGACCTTGTAGGGTCTGGAGTTGTGCAGACCACAACGGAATACGTGAACGGCATCGGAGTGAACCATCAGATGCTAATCAATGGTGTTGACGTGAACAGCATTCCGCCTGCCGAACTGAAGGCTATGCGCGGTTCGCGTCCCGAATATCTGATTCTGCCGGCATCGTTCGGCTTCTTCGTGATGTTCATGGTGCTCTATGTGTTCAGTTCGAAGACGGGATGCCATTTCATGAACTGGCTGCAGAAGGTGTTCTTCCGCGAGAAGCGCAACGAGGTGGTGCCAAGCAATATGAGCCACCACGCTTCCATCACCACCTTCCTGGAGTTCAACCTCATCAACTGGGCGTGCTACCTGTATCTTATGTTCGTTTACGACCCTGAATTCTTTGGCGACAGCCATCCTGTCACCATCGCCAGCGCCGTGGGATGCGTCATCGGAGCGGTATTCATGTTCCGCCACCAGCTGAAACTGCGTGCCTGGGGCCCAAACATCAGAATGTCTATAGCCACGGTGATCGTGTTCTGGACTGCTGTGGAGGTGTTTGCCCGTAACGGCATGTTCACTGAGATATGGGTTGAACCGCTACACTATGTGCCTCAGATGATCAGCATCCTGGTGGTGTTTATCCTTCTTGGAGTGGGAATCGCATATAAGTCAAGGACCAAGAAAGCGAGACAATAATCCCAAAAAGGCAAATGCTATTCACTCACCCTCTTTCTGACGATAGTTCACCGGCGACATCCCCACCTGCTTCTTGAAGAATGTGCCAAACGAAGAGGCGTTAGGGAAGTTCAGTTCGTCTGCGATTTCCTTGATGCTCTTGTCGGTGGTGGTTATCAGCGATATCGCCTTCTTTGTTATCGCCTTGAAAACGAGCTGCTGCACGGTGCATCCCGACACCGACTTGACAAGCGTAGTGAGATATTTTGGCGACAGACACAGACGGTCGGCATAGAATCTGACGCCACGCTCACTGACATAATGCTGGTCTATCAGATGCATGAGCTGGATATACATATCGAGCCGCCGGCTCGGAGCATTGTCGCCATCCTTGGAGATTTCTCTGAATATGCCGCAAAGCCTGTATGTCAGCGAGAGCAGGAGCAGCCGGCGCTCGTTGGCAGCAAAAACATTGTCGTCGCTGTTGCCCACTGCCAGCAACTCTGAATATTTTGTCAGTTCGTCCTCATGCCCCGTATGCATCACCCAGCACGCTCTCGGATTGAGGATACTCATGTATCTCATCCCTACCACGGTGCTGCCGAGGATATTGCGGATGGAGTCCACCCGATAGAGGATGATGACAACGGAGCAGTCTGTGCTGTGGCTGGTGACTGAGAAGCACACACCATGTGACAGGAACGCCGTCTCGCCCTTATTCACCACATAGTCCACGTCTTCACAACAAAACGAGAATTTGCCGGAAGCACACACTATGATGCCCACGTCGGCAACATGGAAGTTGTGGAAGAACGCTTCGGGAAAAGACGTTATATTACCACAAGAGCAGCAGATGTCCTCATTATTTGCCATCTGCTGCTCAAGAAGCGTTATATTGTTTTTACTGTTTTTCATAAGCCCTGGCCGTATGTTTGCGGCGAAGGTAACAAAAAAAACAGGAACTGCAAAAGAATCGTCTACTTGTCTGCTCGTCAACTAGTCAACTAGTACCCAACATACCACTCTCTCGTGTCCTTGGATATGTCTCTCTTGGGCCACGGCACGACAAGCATCAGACCGGCAAGGATCATACAAGCATATATCGTCCAGCCGGACATCTCCTTTATCGCCGACAGGGTGGCCTGCACCTGCACCTTGCCCTTGGCAGACATGGCTGCCATGTGTTGCGCCTCCGTCTCGCTCTTGCCCTGATATTGCATTCCGCGGGCGGTCATGTCATAGGTAGATGCCGTCTCCAAGTTCGTGCGATCGTAGTCGTGGGCATAGCGCGTCACATAGTATTGCTGGCGATACTGGAATACTGTCTGATACAACGCCGAACCGATGCCCGGCGCTATCACCATACGCACCGTGAGCATTATGCATACCCATGTGGACAACAGCTTATACGGCATGCGCTGGTTGGCATACACGGCGATGAGCGAATAGAGCAGCATCATTCCCGTGGCACGTATGATGACGGGCCATTTCATGCGCTCCAGCATTCCGGCGGTCTGCACCTCGAAATACATAAAAAGTGACGCGGCGGCAATAAGCATGAAGCCCATGGCGAAAAACCATTTGAAATGCACGCCCTTGTTGTTGAGAATCAGGATGATCACCATTCCGATGAAATATCCCAGCAGCACCCAGTTGCCGAGAGCGGCAATCTGTATCTGGTCTGCCTCCATGCCCACGCCGACAAAGATATTGACGAGCATCGAACTGGAGTTGCATATCATCAGACCGATAAAAAGCAGGATGCCGCCCTGGATGCTGCGCGACTTGAATGCCTTGAGCATGAAATATGGCGAGCGGCGCGTCTTCTCAAGATAGAAGAACAACAGCGACGACAACACGCAGATAACTGTTGCCCAACGGATTCTGGGACTGTCATACCAGTCGTACACCTTGCCATACACCGTCACGTATACAAACGAACAGCACATCAGACAGAACACCACTACGTTGCCGAACTTGGAAAACGACAGCGGCGAACGCTTCGTGGGGTATGGATTGTATGGCATGCACAGCAGGGTGATGAGCAGTGCCACGAGTATCGCTCCCAGCATAGCATAGTATACCATCTGCCACTGGTAGTTGTATGCAAACCACGCCGTTATCCATGTGCCTATCTGTCCCAGGAGCATGAAGAAGAAATATATGATTGGCTGACTCGCCTTCTTCTCCGTGTCGAGGGCGTCCCATCCAGCCTCATCCGTGGGCTCGTTGCCTGGCGTCACGTTGCGTGTCGCCTCTATGCCGAAACCATATTTGATAAGCGTAAAGAGGTTGCACATGAGCAGCGTCTGCCTCACGAAGCCCATCACAAGGCTGTTGAGGGCGAGGATAAACAGACTGTCGGTATTGGCGCAAATATAGCTCTGCACCGCCAGCAAGGAGAACCCCACAAGGCTCATCATCTTCTGTCGGCGCACGCTGACCAGCAGATAGAAGAACGGCGAGAATGCCGCCATGCCAATCGACGTGACGAAACTGATGAAGGCGATGTGTTCCGACTGGATGCCGAGCCCTCCCACCATCTCGCTGCTATTCACGGTGTAGGCACCGCTTACCGTCATGATAGGTATGAAAAGTATGACGAGGAAGGCGATGCCG
This sequence comes from Prevotella pectinovora, assembly GCF_041323955.1. Classification (NCBI taxonomy): domain Bacteria; kingdom Pseudomonadati; phylum Bacteroidota; class Bacteroidia; order Bacteroidales; family Prevotellaceae; genus Prevotella; species Prevotella pectinovora. Next base: position 181,442 of record NZ_JBGLIV010000001.1, on the reverse strand, counting down.
AGGGGCTTCGGCACCCAGTTATAGAACGGAAAATTCTTCGGCAGATGTTCCGGCACTGCCGTATATATCTCTGCCTGTGTCATTTCTTGAGCTGTGCCTTAACAACGACCATCATTCCGGCTGCCAACTTGCTGTTGTCTGCCTTTGATATTCCTTCAAACTCTATCCTCACCGGCACGCGCTGCTGTATCTTCACGAAGTTTCCGGCTGAATTGTCGGTGGGCACGAGGGAGTATTTCGATCCCGTAGCTCCGGATATTGCCGTGATTCTGCCCTGGAATTCCTTTCCTTCAAAGGCATCTACCGTCATCACCACCTTCTGGCCCACATACAGATTCTCCACCTGTGTCTCCTTGTAGTTGGCAATCACCCACTTCTGGGTGTCGGGCATGATATATGTGATAGTCTGTCCGGCATTCACCGCCTGTCCCTCTTCCAGCGCTCTTCTGCCGAGCTTGCCGTCGCATGGAGCGGTCACCACACAATATGAGAGGTTCAGCTTTGCCATCTCCAGAGCTGCCTGTGCCCGTTCGATGGCGGCAGCGGTGTTCTTCTTGCGTGTCTGCACTTCGTTGACTCCCGAATATGCCGCCTTCTGCTGACGGCGCACGGCATCGAGCTTCTTCTTCGTGGCGTTGTATTCGGTCTCTATCTGTTCGAGCTGTATCGGTGTGGCGGCGTTGCGTGCCACGAGGTTATGATAGCGCTGACGGTCTTTCTCGAGTTTTGCGAGGCGCACCTCAATCTCTGCTATCGATGCCTCATATACCGTTGCCGATGTCTGGGTGGTCTGCACCGAGGCGTCAATCACGTTGGCTCCAGCCATGGCGTCTTTGAGTGCCGCCTCTGCCTCCATCACGCGGATGCGGTATTCGCGGTCGTCGAGAACGAGCAGCGTGTCGCCCTTCTTCACATTCTGATGCTCCTTGAAGTATATCTTCTTGATGTATCCCGAAGCCCGCATGTTTACCGGCGAGATATACTGCTCCACCTGTGCGTCATCGCTCTTCTCGTTGCTCTTGTAGTCCATGAACATGCAGCCTATCTTCACTATTCCCCATACGAGGATTGCCACGCCTATCATACTGACGATCAGTTGGCGTATGCGCTGGCGTTTGAGCTGCTTGGCGGTAACTTCATGGGTTGACTGCTGCTGGTTGTTGTCACTTGGGGTGTTTGTTGTGTTGTTTGTGGGGGTATTGGTATTGTTTGTTTCCATTTTTCGGTGGGGTTATTAGTAATTAATTAATGTAGGGCGAATGGGGCATCATAGTCACAACCGCCATTCCTGTTGTCATTTCATCAGTCTGTCCAACTGACCGGTGAGTTTTAGTATCGTCAGATTTGACACCTGGTAGTTGAAGTGGGCAGTGAGATAATTGTTCTGTGCGTCGCTCATGCTCATCTCGTCTTGCAGCACCTCCGTCATCGAGGCTATGCCCTCGCGGTATCTGTCGCTCGTCACCTTATATATATCTTCGGCAAGCAAATAGTTGTCGCGCTGCTTGGCGAAGTTGCGCTGGTTGTTAGCCAGATCGTTCACGGCGTTGGCATATTGCGTCTGCATACCCTTCAGGGCGTTCTCGTAGGCAATTTTCGCATTGTCGATGTCCACTTGTGCTTTTCTTATCTTCGAGCGCTTTTCAAATCCGTCGAACACGGGTATGCGCAGCGACACGCCGATGCCGTTCGACTTATACCAATGGTTTGACTCGCCGGAGTGGAACCAGTTTTTCATCTTGTCTGTAAACGATGTGTATGTCCAGTTGCCGGTCAGGGCGAGGGTTGGCAGATAGCCATCCTTGGCGAGTTTCTTCTGCTGTTCTGCCAGCGTCTGCTGCTTGCGCAGGAGTTGCAGCTCGTAGAGGTTCTCGTTGAGTCCGGTGAGTGCCGCCATGTCTATCTGCTCCACATTGGCTTTCTCCACCACGATGTCCTGTTCGGCGGGATAGTCGATTACATATTTCAGCATGTTATATTGCTGTATGAGCATCGCCTTGGCATTGTCGTACTGCACGCTGAGGTTCTCCAGATTCACGTTCACGCGCTTCACGTCCACGCTCAGCGCCATGTCATTGTCATGGAACGCCTGCGTGATGTCGCGCAGTTCCTCCAGTCGTTTGATGTTGTCTTTGATTATCCCTATCTGTTCTTCGGTGTTCTGTGCCAGATAGTACATCTTGCTTATCTGCACTATCAGGTCTTCTTTTGCCTTGGAATACGACAGGGTGTTGAGTTGGTCGAGGGTCTTCGATATTTCCAGTGCGGTGAGCGCTGTCTGACTGTATAGCGGCATCTGCAGCTGTATACTCGCCGACGAATTATATTGCAGCGTCTTCGTCACGTTATACGGTTTTCCGTATGCCCTACCGTCGGTTACCGATACGGGAGGAGTGAAATTGTCGTTCAGTCCGGCGCCGATATTTATCTGCGGCAGCAGCCGGGAGCGGTTTTCACTCACATTGTGCTTTCCTTTCAGCACATTGCCCTCATACGTTTTCAGATTCAGGTTTCTCTCGATGCCCATCTGCAGGCATCTGCCCAGCGACATCGTTTCTTGCGCCATTGCATAACCGGCAAGAAATGTCAGGGAAATTGTGAACAATATTTTTTTGGTTCTTCCGTTAAATGCGTAGACGCTTGTCGTGTAGAGCGTATAGCTTTAACGTGAAGAATTCATCATTTCTGAATCCATACATTTGTCTTTTCAGCACTTTAATCTTGTTGTTTATACCTTCAGTAGGGCCATTTGATATCGGGTAGTCATACCATGCAAGTATATATGGCTTGTAGGCCCGCAAGGTAGCAGCCATTTTGACCAATGGCTGTATTTTTGAATCCATGGCCTGCCGCACCCATTCGTTTAGCACCAATTCTGCATCATCCTTGTTGGTTTGGTTCCATATTTCCCTCAAGTCTTCTTTCAGGTAATATGCAATCATCAACGGTTCATTCAAGTTCAGCACATTGTCAAGTCTTGTCTTGTATTTTGCGTCAAAGATGTCGTTGCCGTTTCTCAGCAATATCCAGCGCGTGCCCTTGATTACCTTACGCTTGTTAACGTCTTTCTCAGCATGCCACAACTGGCGGCGCAACTGGTCTATCCTTTCATTCATGAGCTTTACCACATGAAAATGATCCACGACAAGAGAGGCATTGGGGAGATTTGCCGTTACCGCCCCCGTATAAGCAGACGACAAGTCTGTGCATACGGCTTTTATGTCATTCTTTCTGTCTCCGAGCTTGTTCCAGAATTCCTCAAGCGAAGCCTTGCCGTTACCGTCACCTACAAAGACAATCCGCCCGGTTTCCAAGTCTACGACTATCGTCTTGTAAACTTGTCCCTTGTGGGTAGCGAACTCGTCTATGGATATGTATCTGAGGTTTGAAAGGTCAGGGCTGCCATACTCCTTTTGCAGGAACTCCATCTGTATGTTCCGCACCATGTCCCAAGATACATCCAGGAACCATGCAATGTCCTGTATAGTTGCAAAGCGCGACAAGTCTATAACCATATTGGCGAAAGCGGTCGTATGCCTGCGCTTGCCTTTTGCGAAATCGACATCCTCGTTCTTTATGCAGCCACAATCAGAACATTTGACACGTTGGATCTTCATCTCGACGAAAGTCTTTGAACAACCTATCGGCACGCTCACAAAGCGTCTGGCCGTGAAACCATTACGGACTACATTATGGCTTCCACACTCCGGACAGCAAAGTTTGTCTGATGGAGTTTGGATATTCAAAACTATTTTATTACTTTCGCAACGCATATCCAAACATTCTTGCAAGGATATGCCAAAAGCTTTATGCATTATGCTGGCATTCATTTATCATTGAGTTTGGTCACTACAAAGATAGATGATGCCAGCTTTATTTTTATCATAATATAAAATTTTTTTTTCTATCTATGCATTTAACGGAAGAACCATTTTTTTCATACCTATATTTATATTTCGGCTGCAAAATTACTGATTTATCGCCGTATAGGTATATTCATAAAATATCACAAGCTGTTCACATTTTCCCTTTGTCGTTTTCTATAGGAGCCAAAATTTATGGTTTTCGATACAAACTTTCCGTTTCGTTTATCCAAATCTTATGGATCTATCTACTTTTGCAGAAGCCATTTCCAGACAGGCACCACCTCTATCGTATGGCCATCTGCCTCTATTTGTGTCTGGTAGTCGCGGGTAATGATGTAGCCTTGGTAGCCGGGAAAGGCTTTCAGAAATTTGACGAGAGCTCCCACTTCTCGCTCATAGGTTGCCTCGTCATTCAGATTATAAGACATCTGGATGGGCAACCGGGCAGATGGAACGAAGAAATATTTTAAAGTATACTTTACAAAAATACAGAAATATTGTTAACTATACTTCGAAATAATTAGTAGTGTCTCCTATTCTAACAGATTGAGCAGAAAGCCATGGCCTATCAGATTATACTTCACAAACTTCGGATTAATCCCAGCACCAAGCGGTATGCCATTTGCCGCAGTATGCCATACAGGAATAATGATACCAGCATCTCTTAGCATCTCCAAAGCATTCTTGACTTGGGCTGTCGTATAACCTCCCTCAACTTGGCTATAAACGAATTTACTACCCTCAATGAAAGCTTGCTTTCTGATTGTCGAATGCAGCTTATCTTATGCAAAGATAGCGCTTTTATCTGAATAAATGCATGATGACCAACTACTATTAAAAAAAAGTCAGAGGCTTTTAGATGCCAAATCATAAAAAAGTCAGAGGCTTTTAGATGCTAAATCATAAAAAAGTCAGAGGTTTTTTTAGGGCGCATTTTAAAAAAGTCAGAGGTTTTCTGGAGTGTCTCCTTATAATATTAGGATAGCAATTTATGATTTTTCTTGATAAACACCAGCTAAATATCTGTCTTACCGGTCATTAGGGCTTGCCTGGATTTTGATTTTTAGAAGAGTGGATTTTGTTTGGCTTTTTTACGGTTGTTACATTTTGCTGATTTAACCCGAATCGGCCATTAGGGCTTGCTTGGATTTTGACTTTTAGAAGAGTGGATTTTGTTTGGCTTTTAATGAGTAATAGCGAGCTATTGCGAAATAAAAACAAGCAAAATACGCCTTATAAAATTCAAAAGACTGCAAGCAGTTATGAAATACCCAATAAAACGTCCTAATGACCGTTTTGGGTTTAATCAAAAGCATTATCTTTGCACCACAAAAAAATGACAATGATGAGGAAAACAAAGGATTGACACCTTTCCACATTCATCCACATAAGGAATGGCATCGCTATATCGGCACGCCACTTCTGGAACACTAAACCTCTGTTATGGACAAGCTGACTAAGGAACAACGCCACCGCTGCATGGCAGCGATACGGGGAAAAGACACCAAACCGGAAATCACGGTCAGAAAATTCCTGTTCAGCCGTGGCTTCCGCTATCGGCTGAACCATCCGCGTCTGCCCGGTCATCCGGATATCGTAATGCGCAAATACCGCACGTGCATCTTCGTCAACGGATGCTTCTGGCATGGACACGAGGGGTGCAGATACTACGTGCTGCCAAAGACGAACACTGAGTCCTGGAAAGCGAAGATTGAACGCAACAAAGCCCGCGACATTGAGGAGCAACACCAACTTGCCGCTATGGGATGGCACTGCATCACCGTATGGGAATGCCAGCTGAAGCCGGCTGTAAGGGAGCAGACCTTAGAGTCGCTGGCGCACACTCTGAACAACATATTCCTGAACGACCGCAGCATCAAACGATACACCCTGCCGGAAGAGGAAACGATGATGGCCGCGGAACCGGACAACAAGCTATAACAACTTCATTATCCATTTTCGCCCTACTCGGGCACCCTTACCACATCCACCACATGGCTGCCGGCTCCTATCAGGTCGGACCGCTCTGATATCACCTTCTGGTATTCTATAAACCGGGCGAAGGTCTCGTCGCTCATGCGGTTGAGCCGTGTGCGCATATAGTCGGAGGCTCCGTCGGGCGAGAAGATGGTAACCCGATCCAGTCCGGCACTCTTGTCCAGACGGTTGATGTCATCGATGCGCACATAGTCGTAGAGCTCGTCTGCCTGCGCCTGGATGTGGAAATCCTTGTCCACAGCACCCCTCTCCAGCAGCCCCACGATGCGGTCCTCGTCGAAACAATACGACAGGATGCTGTATTCATTCATCAGATACGCCACGAAAATCAGTCCGCCAGGCTTCGTCACACGCTTCGCCTCATTCAGCGCCTTCAGCTTCTCTTCATCTCCTATCAGATGATACAGCGGACCGAGCAGCAGCGTCACGTCTGCCGTTGCCGAAGGGACAAACGGCATGTCTCTCGCATCGCCCTGCACCACATCGGCTGTAGGCTCACGCTTCAGAAACACCTCTATGTTGCGGCGTACCAGCTCCACCGCCTTCACCCTATAGCCCTCTGCCATGAGTGCCGAAGTGTAGCGGCCCGTCCCGGCGCCGATGTCAAGAAGAAAGTAGTCGGACTTCAGAAACCGGCGCAGATGGTGCATAGTGGTTTCAAACTCTACGATACCGTGCCTACGCTGCAGGCGCAGGTCTTCAGGATGCTTGTTGTAATGCTTCTCTATATTGGATAGTGCCATATATGATTTCTTGAAAACTCCCAACAAAGATAATCATAACTCTCAACTTTCCAACGTTAATTTCTCGTTTTTTTGTTCTACCCAAGCATTTATCGGTCAAGCAAAGGACTACCAATCGCAGGTTAACCTTTGCTTTACCGAAATTATATTGAGCACCTCATACAACATATATGCCACACTAAAAACTTGTTCTCGTTGTGCGAATATTGGCGGTATTCAAAAGGATGAGACAAGAGCTAAAAGCTCAATATCAAAAAAGATAGAAAGGAACACTATTCACCTTGCTCGAGTCGGCATCCAACTTATAGCAATAGCTTTCACTCCGTTTTTATGCTCTCCACCGGATTCTCCGTGGCTACGCACCACGACTGTGCTACTACCGTAAGAACAACTACAGCCGATACGCCCACGAAGCTCAGCGGAAAGAGCCACCAATAAATCGGTGTGTGCTCGGCGAAGCTCTGCAGCCATTGGCGGCTCAGCCAATAGCCGAGCGGTGCGGCAATGACGAACGATACGACGAGAGGCACGCTATAGCGCACGGCAAACAACCGCACCACCGCCCCCACCGAGGAACCCATCACTTTGCGGATGCCTATCTCCTTGCGACGATATTCGGTTTCGAACATCGTGAGCGAGAACACTCCTATGATGGTTATTATGATGCAGATGATGGCGAAGAGCTTAACCTGGGAGATGAAGCGGAACTCATCCACGTAGGTCCGCTGCAGCGCATCGTCGAAGAACTTCATCTTATAGTCGCCGAATGAGGCATCCAGACGGTTGAGCACCTTTTCTATGCCTCGCTTTGCCTCTATCTTGTCATGTCCCTCTGCCACACGCACGAAGAGATTATAACAGCGGTCGCCCATGCGACTCATTGCCAAAGGGTCCAACACGAGGAAAGCGACGGAGAGGATGCTGTTATCGTTGCGTACCGACTTCATCCTGAAGTTGTTGCACACTCCAACGATGAGGTAGTTATGGTCGCCCCATTCGCTCCGGCTGCCTATCGAGTCGCCCACGTGCAGCCATTTGTATTTGTCCATCATCGTGCGGTTCAGGATATACGCCCCTGTCTGGCTGTCCGACTCCTTGAAGTCGCGTCCCTCCTCAATCTTCAGTCCCATCGTGCGCAGATATCCGGGGTCGCACAGCATCACCTGCATGTTCATCGACTTGTCGCCGTTGCCGCGAAACCACCCCATATATTGGTCGCCGACGCCTATTGCATCCTGTGCATACCCCACGCTCTCCACGTATGGCAGCTTCTGCAGTTCTGCCCGTATGGCAGTTTTCTTCTGACAAGCCTCCGCTGTGAGTCCGGTGAAGAGCACCTCGTTCTTGGCGAAGCCGTAGTCGCTGTTGAAGATGTAGTTCGACTGGCTCGCCATCACACCGATATATATCGCCAGGACGAAAGCCACGCAGAACTGCACTCCCATTATCGCCATGCGCAGTTTCCTGCCGCGCGGTGATAGTCCGAAGGAGCCTTTCAGCACCATTGCCGGTGTGAACGACGTGCTGTACCATGCCGGCACGACAGCCGACAGGGCACCCACAGCCAGCGCTGCCACTGCCATTACAGTAGTTAGCATTGCATTTGCCCCGAAACTGATGTCTCCCGACACGAGATTCATGCAGGTCTCGCTGCGCTGGAAACCCATCACGATGAGGAAGGCCATGAGGAGACCTATAAAGGCGATGCCCACATTCTCCATTATCATCTGCAGACGCAGACTGCTCTGCGAGGCTCCCATCACGCGGCGTGTGTTTATGCTGCGTATGCGCATCGGCACTTCGGAGAGCGTGAAGTTCAACAGATTCAGCAGAGCTATGAACAGGATGAATACCGATGCCACGGTGAGCACATTCACCAGGTTGCGGTTGCCCTTGTCGCCTAAGCCTACGCCGGAGAAATATATATCATCTACCGGGGTGAGCCGGAAGCTCTGACCATATTCCTTCTCGAATTTCTTCTCGTCGGTATACCCCGTCTGCCTCATCACTTCCTTCTTGAACGCACGCTCCACAACCGCCTTGTTAGCCGAATCGTCAAGGCGTACGAATATGTTGAAGCTCCACTCCGATGCGTCGCCGGCATCCTTCGGGTTCTCACACATATAGAGTCCGTTGCCAATGGAGCAGTTGTCGGGCATGTCTTCGCTCACTCCAACAACGGTGATGGACTTATCCACACCGTTTTCCTTCAGGGTGAACGTCTTGCCCACCGCCTTGTCTGTTCCGAAGAGTTTCCCGGCTGTGCTGCGGTTTACGATAGCCATCGCGCCGTAGTCCCAGGTCTTGCTGCTGCCGTACAGCAGCTTGCCGCAGAAGAATTCCACGCCGGGTTTCGACATACCTATATATAATACATTTATAGTGTTTTCGCCGACGGTCACGTCTGTCTGCCTGTTGTATGCCATGTTCACCGTCTGTTCCACATGAGGTATCTCCTTTATTATCTCCTCGTATGGGCGACAGATATGGCATCCCCATTTGTTGTCGAAAAGTGCGGTCTTCACTTCGAGCCGGAACGTGCGGTCGTGGTCCTTGATGTTGTAGTTGTATGTGCGGTTATATATCACCTGTGTCATGAACAGATAGAACGTCGCCACTGCCACTCCCAGTCCGAGCAGGTTGAGCAGCGTTGCCAGGCGGTAGCGGCGGAACAGATACAGTAAGCTTTTCATACGCCATTCCTCCTTTCTCAAAGAATATTATTGTTGTCCACCACCTGTCCGTCGAACAGGTTTATGATGCGGCTTGCCATCTGGGCATCGTGCTGCGAGTGGGTCACCATCACTATCGTCGTGCCTTCGGCATTGAGCTGTGCGAGGAGTTCCATCACGGCGAGTCCGCTCTTGGAGTCGAGGTTTCCCGTCGGCTCGTCGGCGAGGATGAGCTTCGGTTTGCCCACCACGGCACGTGCTATGGCAACACGCTGCTGCTGTCCGCCCGACAGTTGCTGCGGGTAATGTTTGGCGCGGTGGCTCATAGCCACCTTGCGCAGGATTTCCGTCACTCGTTCGCGGCGTTCCTTTGCCGGTACGCCCATATAGCGGAGCTGCAGGTCTACGTTCTCTTCCACGGTCAGCTCGTCGATGAGGTTGAAGCTCTGGAACACGAAGCCGATGCGTCCGCGGCGGTAGCGTGTGCGTTCCTTCTCCTTCAGTCTTGCCACCGGCTCTCCGTCGAGCCAGCATTCACCGGAGTTGGGGTTGTCGAGAAGTCCGAGGATGTTCAGCAGTGTGGACTTTCCGCAGCCGCTCGGTCCCATTATGGCTACGAACTCTCCGTCGTCCACGTTTATACTAACGCCGTTCAGTGCTACGGTTTCCACTTCTTCCGTGCGGAAGATTTTCGTCAGGTTTTCTGTCTTTATCATTGCAGTATGTTTTTTTATGTCTTGTTGTTTCGATATAAATTGCCGTCGTGCTCTCTATTTGAGTATCAGCACTTCGTTGTCCTTGAATGCTTCGTAGCCGCTCGTCACCACGCGTTCTCCCGGTTCCAGTCCGTCGGTCACCTCATAATACTGCGGGTTCTGCCGTGCTATGCTTATGTTGCGTCGGTAAGCCTTCTTGCCCGATTTGTCGAGCACGAATATCCAGTTGCCGCCAGTGGCTTGGAAGAAGGTGCCGCGCGGTATGAGCGTTGCCTGCTGCGACTTTCCCAATGCCAGTTCCACGTAGTAGGTCTGTCCGCTGCGCATCTGTGCCGGTCGTTCGCCCACGAACACGAAGTCGGTGCGGAAGGAGCCGTTGCGCACCTCCGGATACACCTTGCGCACACGCAGCCGGTATGTCTTGCCGTTGCGGTTTATCGTGGCAAGCAGTCCGGGGCGCACACGGTCGATGTAGTGTTCGTCAATCTGTGCCTGCACCTTGAAGTCGGAGAGGTCGTTTATCTGTCCTATGTTCTGTCCGGCAGAGATGTTCTGTCCCAGTTCCACATCGAGCAGTCCGAGTTCGCCGTCGATAGCCGAACGTATCTCGAGTTTGTTCTTGCGCTCCCGCACGAGCAGCACGTTCTTTCTCATATTGTCGAGGTTGTCCTCCATCTGTGCCATCTGCACCCGGCGGTAGATGCTGTCCTGTCTCAGCCGTTGCGCCACGAGACTTTGCTTGCGTCGTGCCAGCCGGTAGTCCTCCAGGCTCTGTGTGTATGTCTCCTTGCTGATGAGCCTTTCCTTATACAAGCGTGCGTTCTGGTTGCAGGCGCGCTGCTTGCGTTCGCAGTCCATGTCGAGCGTAGCCTGTTCGGTGCGGTTGTTCAGCCGGTCCTGTTGCATTGCCACCTGTGTGTTGCGCAGCAGGTTCTGTTTCTCGGCAAGCTCCGCCTCGGCATTGAGAATCTGCAGGTCGAGGTTGCTGTTGCTCAGTCGCAGTATCACGTCGCCCTTTCTCACACGTGTTCCCTCTTCCACAGGTTTCTCTCTAACTATGCCACCCTCCTCTGGAGAAATCTGCACCACCTGGATAGGCACCACCTGTCCGTTCAGCCGCACGTAGTCGTCGAACCGTCCGTGGGTCACGTTGCTTATCGTCAGGTCGCGCATGTCCACGGTCATTGTGCTTGCCGTCGAACTGAACACTATCCATACGAGTACTGCCGTCAATACCGTTGCCGCAGCTATATACCAAACGTAGCGGCGGAGGAATGTTTTCTTTTCTATCTGTCGGTCCATAATATATTACATTTTATAGTGAGGCTTGCCTGTAGTATGCGAGCAGTCTTCTGTTATACATCATTGTAAGTTGGCTTTGCAGCAGTTTCACTCTCGACTGCAGCAGCGTCACCGCCGCCGTCCTCACGTCGATAGCCGATGCCATGCCCTCCTCAAACTTGCGTGTGGTGATGTGTGCGGCAATGCTGTCCGCCTCCACCTGTTCGTTAGTCTTCAGCATCTCCTTCTCGCTGTTCCGCACGTCGGCAGTGGCTTCTGCCACGAGGCGGCGCAGTTCCGAACGCTCATAGTCGAGCGTCTCACAGGCACGGTCGAGGGCTATGCGGCGCGAGCGCACCGTTGCCAGAGTGGCAAGACGGTTGAAGATTGGTATGCTGAGCGTGAATGCCACATATTCGCCGGCGTTGTTTTTGAACTGCTGGCTGAAAGGCGCATGTCCACTCGTATCCATATTGCGGAAGAACGATGTGGACACGCCGCCGGAAAGAGAGATTTTCGGTAGGAAACCGCCACGGGCTGCCCATAGCCCATAGCGTGCTGCTGCCACTTGGCTTTCTGCCTGGGCTATGCGTGGGTTCCGGGCGAGTGCAGCAGGTGTGACACCGCCGTCAGCCTCTGGCAGGATAGACAGAGTCTCAACAGATGGTCTTTCCACTATCAGTGTGTCTTCGATAGGGAAATTCATCAACTGTTTCAGCGTGAGCAATGCCTTGGTGGCCTGGCTCTGCATGTGGGTCAGTTCGTAGTCGTCGGCGGCAAGAGTGGCGCGCATCTGTGCCACGTCAGCCTCGCTCTTCTGCCCCACCTCTGCCATCACCTCGGTCTGGCGGAGCAGCTGTAGGCTCTCCTCACGCTTCTGCATGGTGTGTTCCACAGCTCCCTGGCAGTAGAGCAGATCCATACACGCCTTGCAGACTTGCAGCGCTGTGGCATCCTTCTCCGCTTGTACTGCCGAGCGTCCCATTGCCACGTTGGCTCGTGCCATGCGCAGCTCGTTGTAGCGTTGCAGTCCGTCGAAGATGGTGAGCGAAGCCTGCAACCCGTATCCGTTATAGAATGTACTGACGTCGGTGTAGGCGTTCGTCTCCGGGTCTACGGCGCGGCCGAAGTTCATCTGTGCACTCACGGAACCGTACACTTCAGGCAGGAAAGCCCCGATGGCACGTGTTTTGGCGGTGCGGTTCTCGTCGAGGTCGAACTGTCTCTGCCGCACGCTGTGGCTATGGTCCGCGGCATACTTCATGCAGCGCTCCACGCTCCACGGTTCTGCTGCCTGCACCGATATGGCGGCTATCAAAAGTAGTGTTGATATGAATGTACGTTTCATTGTCTTTTCGTTTTCTTTTCTATCTGCAAATTTACGCCACGCCATCAACGCCCGGAAGATATTCGCCGGGAAAATAGCCCGTTGTATGATTATCATACAGCATATTGTATGAAAATCATACACTCCGTTTATGAATGCCGTTTCTCTTTGTGTGTTCTGGAAAAAAATGTAACTTTGCCGTATCTCATAAAGACGGAAGTCATTATGGCTGAAGAAACAAGAAAATACACATTAGGAGGTTATATGATAGAAACTTATTGTGACACTATACTGGTGGTGGATGACAACCAGGCAATACTCACGGCCCTGAAGATATGTCTTGCAGGGGCGTTCCGACGTGTGCTCACTCTCGAAAGTCCTGACAACCTTGTTGCCACGCTGAAGAAGGAGGATGTTGATGTGGTACTGCTCGACATGAATTTCTCGCTCGGCGTGAACACAGGACTGGACGGACTGTTCTGGCTGCGCACGCTGAAGAAGCTGTATCCGGATACTCCCGTGGTGCTGATGACGGCATACGCTGATGTGCAGCTGGCTGTGAAAGGACTGAAAAACGGAGCTGCCGACTTTGTGACTAAGCCGTGGGACAACGACGAACTGATTCGCACGTTGCGCGATGCTGTGGAGAAGAACCGTGTGGTGGTGCCGCTCGACAAAATGGAACAGCAGCATGTACATAGAGTGGTGGAGCAATGCCACGGCAATATGAGCCGTGCTGCCGAACTATTGGGCATAACGAGACAGACGCTCTACAGAAAGTTGAAAACAGACAACTGACCCCGAAACTTTCAAATATAATACCACACGATATGACACCTTATTATATTATAGCATTTCTCATCGTCATCCTCGCAGTGATAATCATTTGGGAGTGGCGCCACCAGCGGCGTCTCTCCAGTCGTGTACGGCTGATGCGTGAGGCTCTGCGCAACCGTGACTTCATGTTCCGTCTGCCCACCGATGGTATTATGCCGGGCGAACGCGACCTGCAGACGATGCTCAACGATATGGGTGGCGAGATAAACCAGCTCATGGCGCGCAGCGAAGTGGAGTCGTGGCAGCGGCTCACCCGTGTGCTTACCCACGAGATTATGAATGCCGTAACGCCGATACAGAGCATAGCGCAGGCTTACATGGGCAGTACGATGGTGAAGCAGACTCCGCTCGAAGAGGGCATACGAGCCATCTACGACACCACGCGCAGCCTGTCAGCCTTTGTGGAGAGCTACCGCAAGATGACGCAGCTGCAGACTGTGACTATAGAGGAAATAGAACTTGAGCGTATGGTTGCCAATCTGAAGTCGCTCTATCCCAAGCTTTCCTGGCATGTGGACCTCGGTGCAATCCGCACTCTGCGTGCCGATGCAAGCATGATGCATCAGGTACTGACAAACATCGTGAAGAACGCCGTTGAAGCCGGAGCGCACGACATCAGCCTTACCGTCACTGCCGATGCCGGCTATACGCAACTGCTGATAAGCAACAATGGTTCGCCGATACCAGCCGAAGTGGTACGCGAGGTGTTCGTGCCTTTCTTCACCACCAAGCGTTCCGGTTCCGGCATCGGTCTGTCGCTTGCCCGTCAGATGATGATGGCACAGGGCGGAAACCTGACACTCGCTGACACGCCACAGCCCGGCTGCCACACGACATTCGTTATAATAATAAAGAGTTGACGAGTTGACAAGTAGACGAGGAAATATGCATTACTTGTTTATGAAACGAAAACAACTTTTGTCATGGAAAAACGAATCTCCTCGTCAACTTGTCTCTTGTCAACTCGTCTCTCGTCAACTTAATTTATACCCGTTGGCGGAATTAATTTAAGTTGATAAATATGAGTAAAAGGTTGTATATATCGCTGATTTTTAGTAACTTAGTGGTGACCAAAACATTAAGTTCAAACCATCGTATGTACAACCTTTACACAAAATTCGTCAAAATACTTGAGATATGCAAGCAATTCTCTGAAAATCTCGTCAACGAATCTGGTAATGTTCCACGTCGTGGTCCTGTTCCCAAGTTTTCGGATTTGGAAGTGGTGGCGCTATCCCTGACGGCAGAGACCGAGAGCATTGATAGTGAGAAGTGGTTGTTCGACTATAAATTGCAAGAATACAAGGACAGCATTCCCAATCTCATATCAAGGAGACAGTTCAATGACCGCAGGAAGAAAACGGCAGGCCTGTGTGAGGAACTGCGCAAGAGGATTGCCATGGAAATGGATGGCGGAGAGGAAAATTAATTCCGCCAACAGGTTTATTATTGTTTTTCTGAAACAAAGTGTCATAGTATCATTTTGAGCTTCACTTTAGGACCTAAAGTACAGGCCACCAAAGAATTACGCCAATGTTACTTTTCTGAATATTTTACAGAAAAGTAACATTGAAGTATCATAGAAGTATCATCGGGGGGTATCTTGGTTTTTGTCTAAAGATTATCCAGCATAGAAATCAGCAAGGGAAAAGGGAGTGCCACAAGCATCATTGGCAAGGAGAACAAAAAAGTGCAAGAAATGGGCACGGTGCTTGCCCATGTTGGGTAACGTGCTTGCCCCAGTTGGGCACGGTGCTTGCCCCTGTTGGGCAGAATCCGTGTATGAAAAGTGCCCAAAACATTAGCCCCAATCGTTCATCAGACCGTTCTATGTAATATGTAGCAACAGCTTGCAGTCTTTTGCTTTTAGAGAGTGGATTTTGTTTGGGTTTAATTCGCAATAGCTTGCAGTTATGTTTTCTATGCTTCGTGTAGGGGTATTATAACCTGTGGTTTTTTACCCTAAAGCGATATGTTTGACATTTACAAACCGCCGACTTTATACCCGTTTCCCACCTGTTTGCATCCATTTATTGATAATATGAACTAATGATTCTTGGATTTTGATTTGATTTAGTTGGATTTGCAAGTGTTGGGGCACTTCCTTTCCTTAGCCAATGATTTTAGACAAAAACCGGGATAGACACCTGTATCCTTTTGCGAGCCTTACGGCTTGATTCCTGCCGTACAGGTCGACCTTACGAGAGCGAGCTATCGACTGTCACCCTGCACGCCACTAATCGGTGGCGACTATGTCACCACCTCGCAAAAGCATACAAGCGATAAACCAAGATAAACCGGCTGCGCATGAAGTTTTTAATTATGACTCCGCCAATAGACTTCAGCCCCCACCTAGCCTCCCCCGAAGGATAACCCATCCTAGCCTTCCCCAAGGGAAGGAACTGGTTACTATGGCTAAATGACTTCAGCCCCCACCTAGCCTCCCCCGAAGGATAACCCATCCTAGCCTTCCCCAAGGGAAGGAACTGGTTACTATGGCTAAATGACATCAGCCCCCACCTAGCCTCCCCCGAAGGATAACCCATCCTAGCCTTCCCCAAGGGAAGGAACTGGTTACTATGGCTAAATGACATCAGCCCCCACCTAGCCTCCCCCGAAGGGGAGGGACAGATACTCTTGTTACCTGATTATCAGAGTGTTATCGACATTCAAGGTAACCAGCTTCTCCCCTACGGGGGAGAACGAGAGGGGGCTGATGTTCATTGGCTAAGGAAAAGGGAGTGCCACAAGCACTCGCAAATCCACGAAAATCCTGATAGAAATCCAATAACCATTTACCAACTACTTTTGCCGTACAAAATCAGAATGCAGGGTGGTCAGTTGCTCCATAACATAGTACAGATCCATGTAGCTGTATGACTTTGGAGCCAAGACTATAATCTAAGAAAATGAACTATTGTTTTCTGTTTATATTCTCATTGCCTTTGTATTATGTTTATGAATTGTCTTTATGAAAGAGGATAATACTTCATCATGACCACTATCTTACCATAATTATTCAAATGCCTATAAGTCAAATATGACTCTGAAAGTTGTATCTTCATGTAGCAATATTGATTTTCAAGATGTTACATAACTTTTATAGGCGTTGAAATATATTGTCTACTTGTCATTTATATTTAGCATAAAGCATCACAGGCCTATGCTTAGAAGCTCCACGATATATCTCCATCACTTTCGTCACACAATCTCTCGATACCGTGAAGCAGCCACGGCTCTCGGAGCCTATCGGGATATACTCCCTATCGCCAGAGAATCTTGTGACTTTTCTTGCTGAATGAATCAAGATACCACGAGTCTCAGCAAGATAATTGGTCTTGTCAAGACCACGAAGACGGATGCTCTTCTTAAATTTACAACCCTTTCCTACCATCACATACCGTCCAAGGCTGGAGCATCCGCTGCCGACCTCATTGCTGAACTTCGGAGTGGCATCCGTGTTCCCCTTGCCACTGCCGTGCATACAATAGCTGCTCAACACACGCTTTCCATGCTGCAGGTCGTAGATGAAGAACCGCTTCTTGCCCGAGGGAATGGAGAAATCCACCAGGATATAATAATCTGTACTATACCCTCGTCGCTCGCAATAGTCTCGTACTTGCGAGAGATTCTCGCAATCCACATTGCCATACCATTCCTTGACATCGACGTAATTCTTATACAATGGCTTAGTGTACCTGTTATAAATGGGAGGCACAAAAGGGATGCTAACAATCAGCAGCGATATGACAACCAGCAATATGATATATATCCTTTTCATCGTTCTCTTGTATGTTTGGTTTATGAAATGTCCTCCTTCAATTTAATTTGTCTCTTTGTTATTGCGAATAATATCCAACTGAAAAACGCGCTGGTCAAGATAGGCGCACAATAGACGATGAAGTTCGTTGCACAATACCCTATGCCTGTAAACCCTGATAAGTATTGAGTGTCTTTTACCAAAATCGATGCACATTCCTCTGAAGGTATGCCAATAAATCGTCCCCATACTAAAGCTGTTGCCAAGGCATTCATTATCAGCCATGCAAGACAAATGTAGAAGAGGTGTCTGTATTTGGTCGTTTTATATAATGGAGACCGATCTTTAAGTGCGTCGATTCCCCTCCATGACCGTATAAAAGCAGGCAGAGCGAAGATTACGGGGAACAGCCATGCCAAGTAAACGAATATCACTATAAATGCAGCGTTGTACGAAATACAAAGCATAACCGCTAAGTCGGCATTGATGGCACACAACAAGACATATGGATAGTACAAATATGATGTAGGAATAGAGAGCGTCATGTTCATATAAACACTGTAACGTATTACTTCTACAACCAGCAAGACCAATATCGCGTAAATCACCAACGTTTTTTTCTTTAATAACGGATATAAAGCAAGACAAATACTGGTGATAGCCAGTATCACCATGCTCCCCCACATGGTGTATTCTGCATGGGATGGACTAAGGAAAATAATTCCTTCGTTGTCAAGCACCATGTTGTAAGCACGCATTTCCACACCATCTAAGCCTGCATTAAAAAGCCCGTAAAGAAGAATTGCCGCAAGACCTATGGCTATAGGAGCCAACACATAATGGCGCCGCCATACCAAAATGATGCTTGCTGCAACGGAAAATGCGCAACATATAGCCATTTCGGTTGAGAACGACCAACAAAACAACAATGCCATTAGTATGGCAACAATTACCCAAATGATTATGGACGCAAAAGGCAAACAAAGGCAACAAAGACTCCACCAAAGAGAAGATATCCAATCTTGCACCTTACTAATAGCGTTGTTGTCATAAGCATTCGCATAATAGTCGGTGTTCTTTTCAAGATATTCCTTTACCATACGGCGCTTTACCAGTTCTTTCTTCAACCTGTTGCCCTTTACTTTTTCCACTTCTGGCGCAACAGCCTCAATAGCCTCTTCCATTTGTTTTTTACGCCGTTCTTCACTTTTGCCGAGCATCTTATGTAGTTTCACATACAATGCTGCAATACAAATGCCACCGATACCTGCAGCCAAAATCAGCCATTTCCAATGAATGTATTGGAAACCGTTGAAGCAACACCACCATATAATTACCGCAAAGCAAACGCATGGCAAGGCAATTCTAATAAATTTCTGCATATGACACTCTACACTAATGTATTAAAAATACTAAAGCCCACATGGCGACACTCAAAAGAGTAGCCTCATGTAGGCTTTGCCTGCTTACTGCTTTGTTACGGTGGCCTTGCGCATGTTTATGTTGAACGTACCAAGTGAGGTCTTCACCTTGTACACACCGTTCTTGGCGGCAACGAGCTTGGCAGTCATACCCATGAAAGAGAAGCTTCCGTCTTCATTCTTGTTGATGTTGTAACGGCCGAGAGGGGTGTTCACCACGATATGGCTCTTGGTCACTTTCACCACCCCATAAGTAGTGCCCGAAGGAGCATTCTTCACCTTCTGAACCACTTCCTTGGCAGCAGTCTGTACATTGTCGTTACTACCCTTTGCAAAACTTGCTGTGCTGGTTGCTACAACCATCAGCAGCGCAATCATTAACTTCTTCATTGTCTTCTATTGTTTTTTAATGGTTTTGTCTTATTGACAATGCAAAGGTAGTGTGGCTTTTCTGAACCGAGAAACTTTCCGAGGTGGCTTGTACAAGATGCCGGGTTTATTGTATATCTTGGCAATTATCGCTTCCTAAGCACCAGCCAAGGAGCTACACCGTGGTGCTTGTCGGTGCGATACTTGGCGGCTTTATCCGTGAAGTAGGCGGTGCCGTCGGGAGCACGGTAGAAACCGCTCTCGTTGCCACCGGTAAGGTATATGGCATCCACATAGCCATATTCGCGCAAGGCATCGGCGAAGTCCCACAGGGTTTCGGGGTGGCGGGTCGCGATGATACAAAGACGGCCATCAGCGGTACGTGCAAGGGCTTTGCGTTCCACCTTGCCATGCAGGAAGAAACGCTGAGGCAGTTCGCCGTTGGACACGAGCACAAACTGGCGGAAGTAAGAGCCGTCACGCGCTACCATGTGCTCACACATATCGTCAAAACGAGATATGCCGATGACCATATTGCCCTTGGCTATGGCGCAATAGCCAAGACGCGACACATCGCTCCGTTTCTGCTCGCCGTCGACGACCAACGAGCCGATATACTTGCCCATGGCGGTATAGTCGGCAGTACGGGTGTACATCAGCACACTATGGTCGGCGGTATCGGGTTCCTGAAGCGACAACTCAGCCTGCACGTTATGCAGTTCATAGATGTCAAGTGCCACGCCGAGCACAGAGTCGGTCTTAAGCACTACTGCCGACGACTCGTTTTGCGCCTTCATATCGTCTAACTTCTTTATATTTTCTTTCGGCGATACGGAAATGCTCACACCTATATTATAATAGTAGTTGTAGAGGCGTATGACTTTGTAGCAGCCAAATACTAGCATCACGGTTGCCACA
Source organism: Prevotella pectinovora (assembly GCF_041323955.1). Classification (NCBI taxonomy): domain Bacteria; kingdom Pseudomonadati; phylum Bacteroidota; class Bacteroidia; order Bacteroidales; family Prevotellaceae; genus Prevotella; species Prevotella pectinovora. Next base: position 161,534 of record NZ_JBGLIV010000001.1, on the reverse strand, counting down.
AACCACATGATAGCCAAATTCCACTTCGGCAACCCACCTCGTTTTTTGATGGAATCCGACGAAGAATTGGGCTTCATTTCGCCACTACTCTCTATAATAATCGTGGGTTCGTCGAGAAGCTCTTGCGAAGAAGTGCTGTTATCATCATTCTCTATCGCGAAAATAGGCTTCTCCTGTATGTCGTTACCTTCTGTATATTTCATAATCATTTACTTTTCCTGTTCCAAAATTGTCTTTAACTCCTTGAGTGCTTCCTTCGAAGCTTTTAACCTAAACCCTTGATTCATACGATGATCCATTAGCTTCAAATCTTGGTTGGTAATGTTGATGGCGTAAACATAATTTGTGTTTACTATCAGACTCTTGCCAACACGCGTAAAGAAATTCTGCTTCAGTTTGTTAAAGGCTTCCACAAAGTAGTGCAACTAGAACGTCATCGTCACCGACTCTCCGTTGAAGAGATGCACGTCACAGTAGTTGCCAGAAGCTTCTATATAGGCAATGTCGTCCGTTGGCACCCTAAACAGTCCAACGGATGTGATAATTTTAAGTCTTTCCATTTAATCCTTACAAATTGTACATGGTTATTACTTCAAAAGGTCATATAATAAATACGCCAAAAAACGAATAATATTATATTGTTTGTCAATAATGTCTCAATTCATTCCTTCCAAAATGGAATATTGAAACAAATAGCATACTCTCATCGCCGTCAAAAAAGAACCAAGGATTAGATATAGGGTTAGGATTTCTCACGATATGCAATTCGCGTGCAGGTGTATTGCCTTCAGCACACATAATGGCTACTTTTTTGCCGTTGCGAGCCACATCAATCACTATCAGAGCATGTCCCATTCCTTTCAACTTGCGAGCTGGATAGACGAGCACATCGCCGGGTTGCACATCACTTATCTTTCTTGGTTCCGTCTCACGGCTCACAGAAAAAGTGCTGCACACTCCGTAGGCTTTTTTCAAGAATTTCTCCAGCGCTTTGCGCGAAGCCCCACCTTGATATTGAAGCGTATTGCCATTTACGTCCTGGAAACGTATCTCCGAGTAGCGTCCCTGACTGAACAGGTACTCAGCCCTCACTCTCATGGTCATATCAGCACACTGCTCCGAGTTGCTGAGCATCGGTATGTCGATTACGCCGGTTGAGAGAAACTGAAACCGCGCATCACCACCCGTATAGAGCTGCACCTTGCTTCCACGTTTCTTCAGCGGCAAACTGCGCATAAACTCTGCATAACTGCCGTCTACACGGGCATATCCAACAGGAGCTGAAATGTCTCCAATCGTCGCAGCATTCCATGGGTTGCTTGTGCGAGAACACCACCATACGACACCAGCCAAAATCATACCGGCCAAAACTAACATTCCAATAACTACTAATACTTTCTTCATTGCTTTTTTATACAAAATTAGGTCATGTATATGCTATAAGCAAATCGTTGCAGATGGTTTGTATGAAATGATATAGAAAATGTATAAAACTACACTATTGATCGTAAATGTAATTTTTGAAGGGCACGCCAGGGTTATAATAAAGAAAAGTCCCGTAAATCTTGCGATTTACAGGACTTTGCGGAGAGAGAGGGATTCGAACCCCCGGTACCTCTCAGTACGCCGGTTTTCAAGACCGGTGCATTCGACCACTCTGCCATCTCTCCCTACTTGAAGAACTTGCTTAGTGTCTTAAAGCGAGTGCAAAGGTATGGAATTATATTTATATCTGCAAATTTTATCGCAGCTTTTTTCATAAAAAAGATGTTTTTGCTAATTTTGCACCATGATTTACCCAAAAACATTCGAAGACAAGATCGGATTCAACGAGATAAGGACTCTGCTGCGAGAACGCTGTCTGAGCTCTCTCGGCAAAGAAGAAGTGGACAAGATTACCTTCATGGACAACGTGAAGGCGATAAACACCCAGCTGTCGAGAGTCAGGGAGTTTCGCCGGCTACAGGAGGAAGAGGAGAATTTCCCTCTCAACTACTTCTTCGACGTGAGACAGTCGGTGGCACGCCTCCGACTGGAAGGCACTCACATGGAGGAGGACGAACTGTTCGACCTGCGCCGGTCGCTGGGAACGGTGAACGACATCGTGACGTATCTGAACCGCACGGACGAAGACGCTGCCGTTGCGGCAACGGATGACGGATGGCGCAAAGACCCCGTATACCCCTACCCTGCCCTTCACGAGCTTGCCGAAGGCGTGGTGACGTTTCCGCAGATTCTGCAGCGTATAGACCAGATATTGGATAAATTCGGAAAGATACGCGATACGGCATCGCCGGAACTGCTCAACATCCGCAGGGAGCTGGCAAAGGTGGAGGGCAGCATCTCGCGTACATTATATAGCATACTGAGATCGGCACAGAGCGAAGGTCTGATAGAGAAGGATGTCACGCCAGCAATGCGCGACGGCCGTCTGGTAATACCTGTAGTACCCACGATGAAGCGCAAGATAAAGGGTATCGTGCACGACGAGTCGGCCTCAGGAAAGACTCTCTTCATAGAGCCTACCGAAGTGGTAGAGGCAAACAACCGCGTCCGCGAACTCGAAGCCGAAGAGCGCCGCGAGGTGATACGCATCCTGACGGAGATGGCAAAGGTGATACGTCCGCATGTGCCTCAGATTCTCGACTCCTACAAGCTGCTGGCTCAGGTCGACATGCTGCGGGCCAAGACGGAGCTCGCCAAACTGATTGGCGGCATAGAACCGGAGGTGGGCAAATATCCGCATATCGACTGGATAGGAGCCACACACCCGCTGCTTCGTCTCTCGCTGCAGAAGCAGGGCAAGAAGGTGGTGCCGCTGGAAATCACGCTGACACGCAACAAGAGAATGCTGATAATCTCCGGACCTAACGCCGGCGGAAAGTCAGTATGTCTGAAGACCGTAGGACTGGTGCAGTATATGCTGCAATGCGGACTGTCGGTACCGATGAGCGAGCGTTCACAAACGGGAATATTCCAGAACATCCTCATAGACATCGGTGACGAACAGAGCATCGAGGACGACCTGAGTACGTATTCGAGCCATCTTACGAACATGAAGAACATGATGAAGAGCGCCAACGACCGCACCCTGATTCTCATCGACGAGTTCGGAACCGGTACTGAACCGCAGATCGGCGGTGCCATAGCAGAAGCGGTGCTCAAGCAGTTTTGCATAAAGAGAGCCTATGGCGTCATCACCACCCACTATCAGAACCTGAAGCATTTCGCCGACAGCCACGAGGGTGTGGTCAATGGCGCGATGCTCTACGACCGCCATCAGATGCAGGCTCTGTTCCAGCTGCAGATAGGTCAGCCGGGAAGTTCGTTCGCCATTGAGATAGCCCGCAAGATAGGACTGCCCGAACAGGTGATTCACGACGCCAGCGAGATAGTAGGCTCCGACTACATACAGAGCGACAAATATCTGCAAGACATCGTGCGCGACAAGCGCTACTGGGAGAGCAAACGCCAGACCATCCATCAGCGCGAGAAGCAGATGGAGCAGACGATAGCTAAATACGAGTCTGAAATCAGCGATCTGGCAAAGAGCCGCAAGGAGGTGCTCGCCAAAGCCAAGGAAAGGGCCGAGGAACTGTTCAAGGAGAGCAACAAGAAAATCGAGAACGTCATCCGCGAAATCCGTGAGAAGCAGGCTGAGAAGGAAGAGACAAAGAAGCTTCGCGACAGTCTGAGAGACTTCAAGGAGGGCATCTCCGATATGGACAAGCAGGCAGAAGACGACAAGATAGCGCGCAAGATGGCGCAGATTCTCAGAAGGAAGGAAAACAAGAAGAACCGCAAGAAGGGCGACCCGTCATCTTCAGGACAGGACAAAGACAACACGTCTGCCGCCACCACCCTGTCCACCGTCAGCGCTCCGCTGAAGGAAGGCGACACTGTGAGGATAAAGGGCACCACATCCGTGGGCAAGATAGAGAGCATACAGGGCAAGAACGCCACCGTGATATTCGGCGACCTGCGATCCACCACCTCTCTGAAGAAGCTGGAACACGCCACGGCTCCCAAGCGCGAAGAACCGCGCCCGTTCATGACCGTAGGCAGACAGACCCGCGAGACTATCGACGAAAAGAAGCTCAACTTCAAGCAAGACCTCGACGTGCGCGGCATGCGAGGCGACGAAGCCCTCAATGCCGTGATGTATTTCATCGACGATGCCACCCTCGTCGGCATGTCGAGAGTACGCATCCTCCACGGCACCGGAACGGGAATCCTGCGCCAGCTTATCCGCCAGTATCTCGCCACCGTACCTGCCGTTACATCATACAAAGACGAGCATGTGCAGTTTGGAGGTGCCGGAATAACGGTAGTAGACCTCGGTTAAGTCAACAAGACGCACTAATCTTTATATAGTACTTGAAAGGAGTTCGGCAATCTTTCAAATACCGATCAGCAACAAACCCATCCTGGCCTTTCAATAATGAAGTCCAGGATGGGTTTGTTTTATACCAAATCGGTCATTAGAGACTGTTTGGATTTTGTCCTTTCATAAGAGTATTAGTAATCCCCTTTCTACACCAGACACTTGTCCAATTCTTTTTCTATCTCCTCGCGGTCCATATTCTGTCCGATGAACACGAGTTTCTGCATGCGGTCGCCATATTCTTCATCCCAGTCTTTCAACACGCCGGGATTGTTCTTGCTGAACTCGGCGAACTCATCCTCCGGCATCGACGCATACCACTGTCCGGCATTGGTCAGCGACACCTGGCTACCTGCCTGCTCAAAGAGATAACACTGGTCTTTCTCGCTCTCGAAATAGCATATTCCCTTGCAGCGAATCACGCTCTTCGGGAACTTGCGCGCAATGAACTGGTCGAACTCTGTCAAGGAGAACGGACGACGACGGCGATAAACAAAGGTGCCGATGCCGTATTCCAGTGCTTCGCCCTCCTCTTCGTTCTCCAGATCATCCTCGTCAGCCTCCACAGCCTCTATCCAGCGTGCCGACGTAGCCACCTTTTCGAAGTCGAACAGTCCGGTATTTATAATCTTCTTCAGGTCCACATCGCCATAGTCGCATGGTATGATCTCCGCCTTCGGCTGAATCTGGCGCAGTATCGCCTTCACATGTTCCAGTTCTTCGGCAGTCACCTCCGATGCCTTGTTGAGCAGTATGATATTACAGAACTCCACCTGCTGGATCACCAGACTCTCCAGGTCATCATCATCGATGTTCATCCTCGTCAGGTCGGTGCCCTCATTGAATTCATCGCGCAGTCGCAGGGCATCACACACCGTCACGATGGCGTCGAGCTTCGCCATGCCCTCCTTCGCCATCTCCGGATACATCCTCGGATATACGCTGATGGTCTGGGCGATTGGCGCCGGTTCGCAGATGCCGCTCGCCTCGATTACTATATAGTCGAAGCGGTGCTGCGCCACGATGTCGCTGATCTGCTGCACGAGGTCCATCTTCAGCGTGCAGCATATGCAGCCGTTCTGCAGAGCCACCAAACTGTCGTCTCCCTCGCCCACGATGCCTCCCTGCTGTATGAGGTCGGCGTCGATGTTCACCTCACCGATATCGTTCACTATCACTGCAAATTTCAAGCCCTCCTCATTGGCGAGTATTCTGTTGAGCAATGTAGTCTTTCCGCTTCCCAGATATCCGGTAAGCAGAAGCACAGGTGTTTCTTTCATATTCATAATCAATATATCATTAAATAATTAGAACGATCACATGCAACAACAAAAAAGACATCCCCTTGGTGAGGATGTCTCTCTGTTGTTGGGATACTCGGACTCGAACCAAGAATGACAGGACCAGAATCTGTAGTGTTACCATTACACCATATCCCAATGCTTTTGTTTTATCAATCGTTTGTTATTAACTTCCCGATTGCGAGTGCAAAGGTACTACTTTTTTTTTAACTACAAACAATTTCGGCAACTTTTTTATAAAAAAATCCAAAATAACACCATATTCTTGCTTAATTCGGATAAATCGGCTTACCTTTGTATGCTGTTGGCACATTATATATATATAAGACGAGCGGTATTTCGCATCAGAAAGCGGTGTCGCCGCATGGTGTCGACAAAAAATGAATTAGAAAACAAAAATAATCCTATTAAAATTTGATGGAAAAGAAGAACAAGCTTGTAGAGACAATCGTAAAAGGTATTCAAGAGAAGAAAGGTTCAAATATCGTAGTTGCCGACCTCAGAGGTATAGCTGGAACGATATGCGACTATTTCGTGATCTGCCAGGGCAACTCACCGACACAGATCGACGCTATCACCGACTCAGTGGAGGAGACGGCACGCATAGAGGCTGGAGAGAAGCCGGTAAAGATTGCCGGACTGACAAACGCGCAGTGGGTGGCAATGGACTATTCCGACGTGATGGTGCATATCTTCCTGCCTGAAGTGCGCGAATACTACAATCTGGAAGACCTCTGGGAGGATGCCAAGATAACGGTAGTTCCCGACATCGACGCAGACTGACAACAAGCAGGACAGAAGAGCGACGACGGGTGTCCGCATCAGGAAATGCCTCGCTGCTCTATATATTATATAAGGTGGAAATTCAATACTACTGACATGAATCCGAACAATAATTTCAGCAACAACAATAAAAACAACAACAAGATGCCCAAGTTCAACATGGGTTGGATTTACGGTCTCTGCATCATCGGACTGATAATTGCCTTCATCATGGGAGGCAACTCCACCGGTGGCAGCGCCGGCAAACAGCTGGCCTACTCCGACTTCCAGACTTATGTGGCTAAGGGCTATGCCGAGAGCATCGTCGTGAACAAAGACAACGGCAAGCTCAAGATGTTCGTAAAGCCGAACTACATCCGCACGGTGTTCAATTCCGGCACCAAACAGATGGGCCCCAACCCGTTCGTGGAGGTACAGTATGGCAGTGTGGACAAACTGGAGGGCTTTATTGATGCAGCCCGTGCGCAGGGCGTATTCAAGGGCGGACTGAGCTATGAGAGCGACCAGGGCAGCATACTGATGTATATCCTGCAGGCCGTAGGACCTATCATCCTCTTCTTTGCCATCTGGATATTCCTGATGCGCAGGATGGGTGGCGGCGGAGGTCCCGGCATCCTCGGTGTAGGCAAGAGCAAGGCGAAAGTATACGACAAGGAGAAAAACGAGAACCCTATAACCTTCAAGGACGTAGCCGGACAGGAAGGCGCCAAGCAGGAGGTACAGGAAATCGTAGACTTCCTGAAGAATCCTAAGAAATACACCGAACTGGGCGGCAAGATACCCACAGGCGCCCTCCTCATCGGTCCTCCGGGAACCGGTAAGACACTGCTTGCAAAGGCTGTGGCCGGCGAGGCCGGCGTACCGTTCTTCTCCATGAGCGGTTCCGACTTCGTGGAGATGTTCGTAGGTGTGGGCGCAAGCCGCGTCCGCGACCTCTTCCGCCAGGCCAAGGAGAAGGCTCCCTGCATCATATTCATCGACGAGATCGACGCCGTGGGACGTGCGCGCAGCCAGAACCCGTCGATGGGCAGCAACGACGAACGGGAGAGCACCCTCAACGCATTGCTCACCGAGATGGACGGTTTCGGCACCAACAGCGGAATCATAGTGCTGGCTGCCACAAACCGTGCTGACATGCTCGACAAGGCATTGCTCAGAGCCGGTCGTTTCGACAGGCAGATCAGCGTTGACCTGCCAGACCTGAACGAGCGCAAGGCGATATTCGAGGTGCATCTCCGTCCTATCAAGAGGGATGCCAGTGTGGATGTGGAGATGCTGGCACGCCAGACTCCGGGATTCTCGGGTGCCGACATTGCCAATGTCTGCAACGAGGCGGCTCTCATAGCAGCGCGCCACGGCAAGAAGAGCGTGGAGAAGCAGGACTTCCTCGACGCCGTAGACCGCATCATCGGCGGACTGGAGAAGAAGACCAAGGTGATGACCGCCTCTGAGAAACGCTCGATAGCCATCCACGAGGCAGGTCACGCCACGATATCATGGTTCACCGAACATGCCAACCCGCTGGTCAAGGTATCCATCGTGCCACGAGGCAGAGCTCTCGGCGCTGCATGGTATATGCCGGAGGAACGACAGATCACCACCAAGGAGGCAATGCTCGACGAAATCTGTTCGCTGCTCGGCGGACGTGCGGCAGAGGAGCTTTTCACCGGACACATCTCCACCGGTGCCATCAACGACCTGGAGCGTGTCACCAAGAGCATCTACGGTATGATTGCCTATGCCGGAATGGGCACCAACCTGCCTAACATCAGCTATTACAACAACAACGAATATAACTTCCAGAAGCCATACTCCGAGACCACGGCTAAGGCTATCGACGACGAGGCTATCAGAATGATCGCCGAACAGTATGACAGGGCCAAGGCTATCCTCACGGAACACAAGGAGGGCCACAACCAGCTCGCCCAGCTTCTCATAGAGCGCGAGGTGATCTTCGCCGAGGATGTGGAGAAGATATTCGGCAAACGTCAATGGGTGAGCCGTTCACAGGAGATTCTCGAAGAGACCAACAGCAAGGCGGAAAGCTCTCCTGCCACAGAGAACACCAAGAGTTCTGAGGAAACCAAAAACACGGATGACACCGGGAACTCCACCACCCCATCATCCACCGACGACCAAAACCAATAAGCATCATGACAGAAGAAAAGAAGAACAGCAAATTGAGCAATCTGATAGTACGCAGCATCACGGGTGTGTTTTTCGTCACCGCAGTAGTGGTGTGTTTCCTTGATGCGTTTGCAATGGAATTCCTGTTTGCCCTCGTCACCGGACTGTCGCTATGGGAATACACAGGACTGGTGAACGAAAAGGAGAACGTGCAGGTAAACCGTTTCATAAGCACCGTGGCGGGAGTGTATTTCTTCTTCGCCGTAGGAGGTTTCTGCAGCGGAATCGTCGACACGGGGGCCGTGTTCATCCCCTATCTCCTCACCATCGTGTATCTCTTCATCAGCGAACTATACACCGGCAACGACAACGCCATAGAGGACTGGGCCCACACCATGCTCGGACAGATGTATATCGCACTGCCTTTCTCCACCATCAATGTGCTGGCATTCAATGGAGCGGCAAACGGACAGACGGTATACAACTACATCGTGCCGCTCTGCGTATTCATCTTCCTCTGGACCAACGACACGGGGGCATACTGCAGCGGTTCGCTGTTCGGCAAACACAAACTCTTCCCGCGCATCTCTCCCGGAAAGACATGGGAGGGCTCCATCGGCGGAGCACTGCTCGTATTGGTGGCAGCTGCCGTGGTATACCATTTCTTCCCGCATATAGAGAGCGAACTGGGACTGTCGCTCATCCAGTGGATGGGTCTGGGTCTCGTCATCGTGGTGTTCGGCACATGGGGCGACCTCGTGGAATCGCTCTTCAAGCGCACCCTCGGCATCAAAGACAGCGGCAACATATTGCCTGGCCATGGTGGAATGCTCGACCGCTTCGACTCTTCGCTCATGGCGATGCCTGCCGCAGTGGTATATCTTTACACGCTGACACTGATAAGCGCATGACAATTCAACAAAATATTCAGAGAGGGTATGCCGAATCGGCATACCTTTTTTTTGAGAAGCCTTCGCTTAACCCAAATCGCTTTCTATGTTAATATCCAAATGTTTTGACCATTATTTTCAATTTATGCTGAGATTTTATATTCAGGGGTGAATGTTTGGCGATTTCTGACCATGGCTGTGACCAAATGTACAAGTTTGTTCTTGACATTGTTCAGTGCAACCTGCTTCTTCTTTCCTCGTTCTACGAGGCGCATGTAGTACCTCGCCATAATGGGATTGAAGTTGACGGCAGCTAGTGCCGCTTGCGTCAGCATGGCCTTTATCTGGCGGTTAGCCATATAATGTACATGCGGATCGGAATGCACACTGGTTCCCGAATCTTTGCCAAATGGAGCTAGGCCGTAATAGCAGGCAATCTTGCGTGAGTCGTAGTTGAAACGCCGGAAGTTGTCGGTGTACACCATCAGGCACACAGCGTTCTGCGTTCCTATGCCAGGCACCGAGGTCACGATGGTGAACACCTCGGTGAGTTCCTCGTCCGACTTGATGAGATCGGCAATGCGCTTATCTATCTTCTCTATCTCCTTATTGAGTTCAGAGACGATGTGCCGTCCGCTCTGCGAAATCATTGTCTTGACTGGCGACTTCTCCATAGTGAGTCGCTTTTCGCCTCTACGCACCTGGAAACTGCATCTGTGTCTTACGATCATCTGACGGTATAGGAACAGCTCACGCAGTTGTGTAAGCGACTCGCTAAGAGGCTCGTACATAACGGCTTTATCGTAATTCCTCATGGCGTATTCTGCAATCATCGAGGCGTCAGCACGGTCAGACTTCAATCGTCTAAGACCAGATGCGTCTTTGATGCTCTTTGCGTTCTCAAGCCACATGTCGTAGCCTTTACCGTAGAGGAAGTTGCACAGTCCCTTGCTGTAGTCGCCCGTGTTCTCGCCACAGAAGAGCCACAAGGACGAGTCGATACCGCAGGAATTCTGCTCAACCCACTTGACCAACTGCCTATAGCCAGACACGGTTGTCTTGAACTCGTTGAACACTCTAGCAGCGGTTTCTGCCAGTCCGTCTGCAAAAAGGATAGCCACATCAACTTTTTCTTTCGAAAAATCAACTCCGATAAATAAATTCTTCATAACTTTGTACGAGTTATATTGTGTAGAATTGGTCAATAGTTGTATGGACTAACACTCTAACAAGGCTCAGAGCCGATAACTTTCTATCTGGTCTTTGCAACTATGTCGATGAGGACCTAAACGATTTATAGCTTTACGGCTGGGTCATTAGCTGGTTTACCTCTTCGACAGACCGATTCTACCTTTTTACAACAAAGGTACGAAACTGTCTTTAGCAATCATAGTTTTACCTTGATTATTTTGGAGTTTATGCGACTTCGTCGCAATCTTCTGCAAACTTAGAGGTCATTAGGGCTTGCCTGGATTTTGTTCTTTTAGAAGAGTGGATTTTGTTTGGCTTTTAATGAGTAATAGCGAGCTATTACGAATTAAAAACAAGCAAAAGACGCCTTATAAAAAACAAAAGACTGCAAGCAGTAAATATAAAATACAATAAACGGCCTAATGACCGTTTGGGTTTAACCCATTGGCGGAATTAATATAATGCACAATTAATTCCGCCAATGGGCTTGTCATTGTTATACCTGGTGACGGTGAAAAGACGGCTTTGTCAGATGAATCAGCCAAATAATTACGCCGACAAGAATATATGTCTAAAATCCCCCACGGCGTGGGGAACAGTTCCCCCTAATGTGGGGTTTCATTCCCCACGCCAGGGGGAGAATTTTCAGTCTTGTATATTTCACCTAAAACGGTCATCAAACGGTTTGGAGTTTAATCGATTATATACCTCCAGTCCTTCACTGTGCCAATCGCAATGATTAACCGCTTTATATTTTTCAGATAACGCAGATACTGTTTCATCAAAGCTTGTATGGGTACTTGTATGGGTGTCATCCACATCACTATAACCAATCAGCATATAGCGGTTCTTCAGTTCATGATGTTCGCCCAACATCAAATTCCGGAAGAACTTTGCAAGGAATGACTTGTTGGGTTCTATACCTTTTGAAGGATTGCGGTAGTTGGTACGAACAAGGGCATTGCAGAAATACATTTCAATATATTGGTATGCCTTTTCAAAAACATCATTATCCTTGATGCTATACTTGATCCACAAAATCGAACGAAGTTTATTCTTGATTTATCGGCCTGTTTATATACGGCAGCAAACTTCTCTTGTTTTCCTTTGGAAGGGATTCCAAAAGGAAATATTTCAAAATCTCAATCATATCTTTGTATGTTGTTGGTTTAATTATCGCGCGACAAATTATTCATACTCTATAATATCAACTTGGTCACTCGTCAGTGACCAAGTTAAGTGACTAAGTCAATACCCGTTTGTACTTTTGGCTTCGGCTATTAGGTTTTTCAGGAATAGTCATAACCAAAAAACCACCCTCTATAAGAGGGTCAATATAGCGATGCTTAACATTGTATCTGTGTTTAAGGCCAAGATGCTCCATTATTTCAGTCATACTTCGAGGAGTAGAACAAAAATCAGTTACATCATTAAGCGTGTCATTCAACTTAGTCACTGACTTAGTCACGTTTTTTTCATCAGTGACCAAGTTAAGTGATAAGGAAGGCCTCACGACTACCTCAAAAGCTGTAATCTTGTCCACATTGAACTCTGGTTCAGGATTACCATTCTCTTGCAAGAGATTCTTTACACGTTGAATTCCACGATTGAACATGTTAACATACTTCAATCCACGCATAGCTTCTGCAACAATAGGATTACGATAATCATTTACCGTTGGGAAGTTCTCAGGACGAGCCTCGCCATACAGGCCTCCAGCATTAAGAATTTCAATCCGATCTTCATATTGATAAAGTCGTATTGGCATATTGGATTGGTAATCTCTATGCATATGTCCTACCACGATATCGTACAGGAGGGACCAATGATGGCGAAACTTCAGCCACAAGTAATTCTCCATCCTCATATTCAAATCTTTCAACCGACATAATAGGAAGGGGCAATATATTACCATTTGAACGTATGGCCGAAATCTTCTTTAGCAAATCATCATCAACCTTCAATCCAGATAAAGTTCCATTATCATATGCACCAATAATCAGATACCCATTCTTTTTAGAATTAGGTAAATCATTCGAGAAGGCACATATTGCTTCTTGGAACTTATCCATATCTCCCGTTGAAACAGTACGCTCAATTCTATATGTCTCAGTGCTTGTCAACAGCTCACGTACTTCTTCTTTTGATATCATGTTATTCCTATTATTGATTATTTATCAAACTTTTTATCACAGAGTTCTTATCACCTGCTCCATCTGTTCGCCGAGCGAGATGGTGTATCCCTGCTTGAGGAACACCACGCGGTTGAACGTGTCGGAGATGAAGAAGATTGGCGAGAGCGACTTGTTTGAGAGTTTCATGTTCTCGGATATTTCCTGACGCACGGCACCGCCGGCATCTATACCGAAGATGATGTTCTTGGGCAGACCGGGGAATTCCTTGGCATTGAACTTCTTTGCGGCAGCCTCATCCTCGAAGAGCAGCACGAGAGGTCTGCCCCACTTGTCGAATTCCGCCGCCACCTTGGCGATGTCTTTCAGCGCATGGTTGGTAGGCTCCTGTCCCACGCCGATCAGTCCGGTGATGAAATACCCTCTGCCCGTCTGCGAGAGGAATGTCACTTCCCTGCCGTCGAGCGTCTGGAACTTGGCTTCGGAATTGAACGACCCTATCACGGAGACGTCGGTCGGCGATGTGCGTATCTTCAGGTCCAGATCAGTGGTCTTGCCCTCCTCCACGGAGAAGAGCCTGGCCTCCGACTTCACGGCTCCGCTGGCGAGGCGCATACCCGTAACGAGCAGATACTGACCGGCATCGAGACTCACGCCATCCTTGAACGTGGAGCCCCAGGTGGTGCCTTCTTCCGGATATTCGAGCAGCGATGTGGTGCCGTTGGCATTGATGCGGCTGATGGTGAAATGACTGAAATACTTAGGGTCGTCAACGATGGCATTCTTCTCATAACGGAGCATCAGAGTGCCCTGTGGCGCCACCTGCTTCACCACCTTCTCGAAGTTCACGTCCGCCCACTTGCCTTCAGCCTTGTATTGCGTCTTGCCGGTAACGGGGTCTACACGTGCCTCGATGTCGAAGCTGCGCGCCATGTCCACGAAGAGGATGTTGCGCGAGCGCCTGTCGGTAATCTTATAATCGTATGCCCCCATCGGAGTCTGCGCTATCATCGGCGACTTCTTGTCGGGATTCATCCTGATGTTCTTCTTTATCCATTTCACGAGTTCCAGAGGATTCTTCTGGAATTTCCGCTTTTCCTTGTCGGAGAACATCGAGCGGAATTCCGCCTTGAACGTACGGGTCATCATCTCGTTCTCCACTCTTGGCGAGAGCTGTGTGCCGGCGGCATAGCTGTCGTCGAGGATAGTCATCCTGATGTCGCGCAGGTCTTTGTCGCTGAGCGTGGCGAGGAGGTCTGTCACCCTCTGCGTCTTCTCTGCCGACACGGCATTCTTGGTGATGAAATCGAGAATCACCTGATGGTTGCCGCTCGATTTCTCGAGGAATGTAGCCAGTCGCTGCAGTCCTTCGGCGCTGGCTCCCACCACCTTTCCCTTCAAGGCGTCGACAGCCCTCTCGTGTGTATAGAATGTGGCGAGATAGGCATGGCGCAGCGAGTCTTCGTATTCGAAGCGGCGGTTGTTCTCCGCCCTCTGCTCTGGCGAGACGAACGGCACGTTGGCTTTCTCTGGCGGTGGCACGATGTCGAACGAATCCGTCGCCTCGCTCTGTTCTCTCACCGCCACGTTATGGCTGAGACTGATGCGCAGCGCCTTGTCTGTGGCAAACGCCACTTTGGCGAAGCCATACTTGCCGTCTTTTGACGCCCACACCATCATGTCGCCCTTGCCTGCCGTGAGACTCGTATGACCGGCGGCGTCGGTGAATTTCGCCACTACCGGACAGTATTCGGCATAGTTGTAAATGCAGAAGTCCACACGGGCTCCGCTAACCGGCACACCGGTCTCGTCAACGATGGTGAAATCCACGTTTGCCGTCTCGCCATAGTTTCCGATGAGGTTTATCTCCGTGTTGCAGGGAGTGCGCAGGAACACCTCCTCCGGTCCGTCGTAATATCCGAACACTCTGGTGTGCATCAGCAAGGCCCTGGATGCAGGAGCGTTGAACCATCCGAGATCGAGCACCGGTTCCGGTTCGCAGGCTCCGAGGAAATACCATTTGCCGTCTGCCCATGCTTCCACCCATGCGTGGTTGTCGTCGGTATGTGCCCAGCGTGGCGTGTATACCTGTCGTGCCGGTATGCCCATCGCCCTGAGCGCTGCCACGAGCAGGGTGCTCTCCTCGCCGCATCTGCCATAGGCCGATCTCACGGTGGCGAGTGGTGAGGAGGTGCGTGGGTCGGAGGGTTGGTAGGTCACCTTCTCATGACACCAGTGGTTTATCTCCAATATAGCGTCCCGCATCGACAGTCCGGCGATGCGGTCTTTCAGTTCGTCGTAAAACACGCTGCGTGCGTCGTCGAGTTCCTCGTTGTTCACCCTGACCGGCAACACGAAGTGGCGGAACAGCAGTTCGGGCACATTCTTGCCCCATGCCATCTGCTGCCGTGCCTTGTTGCTCGCCCTCACATTGGCGAGATAATATTCGACGGTATGGTCGGTGATGTCGGCGAGCGGCATATAGGCATAGAGGAACTGCAATGCCTCGAGTTCTGCCTGAGTGGCCGAGAGTTTCGCCACATTGCAGAAATTGCCGCCAATAATGGCTTTGCGTTTCTGGAAATCCTCTTCCACCTTTTGCCGATAGGCTGCATCGGTGAGGAAATGCTGCTGTGTGTTCTCTTGAGCCATTGCCGTCTCAACCGCCATATTGTCGGAAGCTGAGACCATTGCCGGCATATTCGCTGCCGCCATACAGGCGAGGATAGCCGTGGTATATAGTGTATGTTTCATATTATCAGTGTTTTTTATCAACAGGTTAGTATTGGATTATTGCAGGAGAAGCAAGGGGGGTTACATGTCGTCGATTTCTTCTCCGGTGCGCTCCATCACGTTTGCCGCCATACCGTCGGCAGCGTGGATGATTGGCACGAGGGGATAGAGCTTCTGTGCGGTATCGAAGCTTCTCACGTCTTCAAAACTGTTCTGGTTGAGCCCCCAGGCTCCCATGTGCCAGCGTATGGCAAGCATCTCGTCGTCGTAGAGGTCGATGCCGCCGAGCAGTATCATCACGAGCGATTTCTCGCCGTGCCCCATAGGGAAATTCTTGTATGTCACCTTGTAGCCCTCGGTGTCTTCCCACTGTCCGAGTGCGTTCTTGCGCTTCTTCACCGAACGCTTGTAGATGTCGCTCTTGCAAACATCGTGCAGGAGCGAAGCGATGATTATACTTTCGCGTTTCACCTCGGTGGCGAGCGATGGCTCCAGAGTCTTCATCCCCTCCCAGATGGCGAGCGCCGCCTTGCAGGTGTTGAGAGAATGTCTGACAAGACCTCCCTCCACATTGAGATGATGGCCGGCGGATGCCGGTGCGGTGAAGAAGCCTTGCTCTTCCAGGTTGTCTATCAGGTCTTCCACTCCCTCTCGCTCCGTGGAGCGAAGCAGCTGGAGGAACTCCTCCTTGCATTCTGAAATATCTATTTTCATATTTACTATTTTTATCGTGTTTTCTTTTCAAGACGCAAATATAGTCATAAATAACCTTTATCACACATTTTTACCTCAAGAAAATCAAACTGATGGAAGATTTGGGTAGGAGAAAAGGAGGTATACACATGGCGAGCCAAGAAGAAGGGCAAGATATACATGCGTGTTGAACCCAAAACGGCCATTAGGCCGTTATAAAATTAGTTAATGACTGCTTGCAGTCTTTTGCTTTTTATAAGGTGTCTTTTGCTCGTTTTTAATTCGCAATAGCTCGCTATTACTCATTAAAAGCCAAACAAAATCCACTCTTCTAAAAAAACAAAATCCAGGCAAGCCCTAACGACCGATTTGGGTTGAAAACTTGCGAAACTTCAATAATTTAAATTAAAATACTACAGGGGATTTGGGGTACATCCTTGTAATACGTACTTTTGTAGCACAAACGAATGGTTTTAGCCACAAGCAGTCATGAGATGACACACTAAAACGACATGATGACCGCTGGGGTTAATACGAATCAGGAAAGAGATTTTACTAACTAATCAAAGAAACAAAACGAAATGAAAAAGACTCTTATGGTTGTCGTGGCGATGCTGACAAGCCTCACCGCGGCGTTTGCCAACGATTATGGCAAATACTACCAGAACCTGCCGGTGAAGATGGAGCAGCCTGTGTTGGCAACCATCCCAGACTACAGCGTGAACCTGACGGATTTCGGAGCCGTGGGCGACGGACTGACGCTAAACACCGAAGCCTTTGAAAAGGCCATCAAGGATCTCGACAAAAAAGGCGGCGGACACCTTATCGTGCCGCAAGGAATATGGCTCACCGGACTTATCTCGCTGAAGGACAACATAGACCTTCATCTCGAGAAGAACGCCATAATTCTCGCCACACCAGACCGCACGCAGCATTTCAAGACCAAAGACGGAGTGAGAGACAAGAAATGCTCACCGCTCATCAGTGCCAGCAAGCGCAAGAACATCAGTATCACCGGAGAGGGAATCATCGACGGCAACGGTGCCGTATGGCGCCCGGTGAAGCGTTCGAAGGTGAGCGATGTGGAATGGAAGCAGTATAACGAGATGGGCGGCACACAGACCGACGGCGGCAAACTGTGGTTTCCGTTCAACCTGAAGCATTTCGGCAACATCGCCGACACACCACAGGCACAGGAGAGCTTGAGAACACACCTCATAAGACTGACAGACTGCGACAGAGTGCTGGTGAGCGGAGTGACGATACAGAATTCGCCAAAGTTCCACCTCATCCCTACCCGATGCACAAACGTGGTGGTGGACGGAGTGACCATCCGCTGCCCATGGAACGCACAGAACGGTGACGCCCTCGACATCAGCTGCTGCAAGAACGTATTGATAGTGAACAACACCATCGATGCCGGCGACGACGGTATCTGCATGAAGGGTGGAGCAGGAAAGAAGGCTGCTCCCGACGGACCATGCGAGAACATTCTGATAGAGAACAACACGGTATATCATGCACACGGAGGATTCGTGATAGGATCGGAATTCTCAAACGGCATGAAGAACATCGTGGTGCGCAAGAACCGCTTCTCAGGCACCGATACCGGACTGCGCTTCAAGAGCGGCATCGGCAGAGGCGGAAAGACGGAGAACATCTACGTGAGCGACATCGTGATGACTGACATCAAGGGCGAGGCGATAATCTTTGAATGCACTTATGCCGACAAGAAATACAGCGTGAAAGAGGACAACGGCAAGGTCACTGTTCCACAAAACGCAGAATTCGTGCCGGAATGGAGCGACATACATATCAGCAACGTGGTGTGCCGCGGTTGCGAAACTGCCGTCAGCGCCCACGGACTGCCTGGCTACAGCTGTCTGAAAGGCATAACAATAGACAACTCCACATTCTTCTACAACAAGAAGGACAAGGACATAGAAGCCGGCGCCGACGTGAAACTGACGAACTGCAAGTTCGCCACATTCTGAACAACGACAACAAACTGATTTGAGATAAAAAGACTCCCGCAGCCGTTGAGGTGTGGGAGCTTATTTATGTTGGTATACGAGAGCAATATTATCATTTTTTTACTTCCCCTCCCCTTCCTTCCACTCCAGGAGCAGAGCAATTCCTACACTTTTCCAAGGTAAAAACGCCTCTTTTCCTACACTTTTCCAAAGTAAAACCATACATTTTTCAACACTTTTCCAAAAATTCTTTGCGTGGAAAGATTGAATGCATTAGCGATAGTACCGCCATAACTATATAAAAAAGGACAGTTATGGCGGTGTTATCGTTTATAAGTCCGCCATAACTATGTTAAAAAAGGTAGTTATGGCGGTGTTATCATTACATAATTCATCACTTTGTTATCTTTGCAGCGGTAAGGTTCGGTATGTTACAACATGAACTTACGGGACAGTCATCTGGCATCTTTTCTGCCCACCAGGGGCAAGCACGTTACTCATTAGGGGCAAGCAGCGTGCCCCACTTGGGCAAGCACCGTGCCCAATTATAGTATTTTTGTTCTCCTCGCCAAAGATTGTGATTTGACTGTTTGACTTTTTGCGAAACAAATGGCAAACCAGAGAAGTGTCTGACCTTATATAGCTTGCAAAAGCAATACCGGACAGTATCAAAAAACATATAAATTCATTCCATCAAGGCATCCCGATGATACTTCTATGATACTTCAATGATACTTTTCTGTAAAACAATCAGAAAAGTATCATTAACGTAATTCATTGACAGCATGCACTATAATACCTAAAGTGAAACACAAAATGATACAATGACACTTTATTAGATAATATAACGATATATTATGTTAGGATGTAATTATCTCTTGCCACCGACCAGAAAAATCAGCTGTCCCGATTTTTATTGTTATAAATGAAATCATTACATAATCCATATAAAATGCATCGCTTTGAGAAATAAGCGTTATCTTTGCATAAGATAAGCTGCACCTCAGCATAAGAAATAAATACATTTTTTTCATTATGCATTCGCCTTGCGTTATCTTTGCATAAGATAAGCTGCACCTCAGCATAAGAAATAAATACATTTTTTTCATTATGCATTCGCCTTGCGTTATCTTTGCATAAGATAAGCTGCGGCTCAAAAGAATTTTAAAAAAAAGATGGAACAGGAAAATAAATTATTCCAGGAAGTGAATGAAGGCTACACCATGCATGACGCCATAGAAGAGGCAAAGCGCTGTCTGAACTGCAAGGTGCCACAATGCAAAAAGGGATGCCCAATAAGTCACGACATACCAAACTGGATTCATGAACTGTCGATGGGTAACCTCGGCAACGCCATGGACATAATAAACAGCAAGAGTAACCTGCCTGCCGTATGCGGACGCGTGTGCCCCCACGAGAAACAATGCGAGGGACACTGCGTGCTCAACAAGAAGGGCAAGGGAATACGCGTGGGAAAACTGGAGAGATTCATCGCCGACTTCGACGGAGACATGGGACTCATCAGAGAGAAACTGCTGCCCAAGACTCGTGGAAAGGTGGCGGTAATCGGTTCGGGACCTGCCGGACTGACTATCGCCGGCGACCTGGCGAGACAGGGATTCAACGTGGAGATATTCGAGATGGAGCAGGAACCGGGAGGAGTGCTGATGTTCGGAATTCCGGAATACAGACTGCCGAAGGATATCGTGCGCCGGGAAATAAAGAAGACTGAAGAACTCGGAGTGGTGTTCCACTGCAATACTACCGTAGGAAAAGACGGTCTCAACGTGGACAAACTGTTCGAGATGGGATTCGACGCCATATTCATGGGAACAGGAACGGGCAAGCCCAAGAAACTGGATATACCTGGATGCAACCTTGAGGGTGTGCGCCAGGCGATATGGTTCCTGCGCCGCGTGAGCCTCTACAACGAGGGCAACCTGAGCCGCGACGAAGTGGTGGTGAAGGAAGGCAACAAGGTGTTCGTGATCGGATGTGGAAACACGGCGATGGATGCCGCCAGAACTGCCGTGCGCATGGGAGCAAGCGACGTGCAGGTGGTTTACCACCGCACCATAAACGACATGAGCGCCCTGAGGTCGGAATACGACGAGGCCGTGGAAGAGGGTGTGAAGTTCAACTGGGATTCGAGCATCGTGGAAATTCACGACGACAACGGCACACTGAACGAGGTGGTGATAGAGACCAAGGCCGGCGAGCGCCGCACAGAGAAGGCAGACCTCGTGATAATGGCAGTGGGATCGGCACCGGCAAGCCGCATCGTGTCAACGACGACCGGCATCGACGTGGACGACCGCGGATATGTGCTCACACGAGAGAAGCCATACGGAATGACGACACGCAAGGGCGTGTTTGCCGGCGGCGACGTGGTGAACCGTCCGTCTACCGTAGTGCTCGCCATGCACGACGCCAAACAGGTGGCAGAAGGCATAGCGCAGTATGTAGACGCCATAAAGCTGCTTGAAGCCATCAACATGGATGATGAGCTGAAGAAGACCGGCGACAACAAATAAAGACAAACGACAAAACAAACTATCAATAAAACAAAACTGCAAAAAGATGAACAAATCCATTATCTCACGCTTCCTTATTGCCACGATGATGACAATGGGCACTGTCTCGGCAAATGCCGATTGGACAGACAACATGTCGGCTTATGACCAGAATGCCCCATTGGGATGGGCTACAGTCGGCGGTAATGTCACCGGCGGAGAAGGCGGAACGAAAGTGACGGTGAGAACCAAGTCTGAACTGATGAACGCCCTGAAGGGTACCGACAAGAAGATTATATATGTAGAGGGCGAAATAGAGTTCTCCGGACTGAACAGCGTGAAAAGCGCACAGAACAAGACGGTCATCGGAATGAAAGGTTCGGCTCTCGTAAATCCCAAACATTCGTCGAAAGGGAGCGAGACGGGCATCCTGCAACTCTCATCATGCAAGAACATCATCTTGCGCAACCTCACCTTCAAGAGCGCCGGAGCCTACGACATCGACGGCAACGACAATCTCACCATTGCCGGTTCAACATATATCTGGGTGGACCACTGTGACTTCCAGGATGGTGTGGACGGCAACTTCGATTGTGTGAACGGTTCCGACAATATCTGCGTCACATGGTGTCGCTTCCGCTATTTCATTGAGCCATGGGCAGGAGGCAGCGGCGGTGCAGACGACCACCGCAACTGTGACCTCTGGGGAAACAGCGACAGCCGCTCTGAAGACAACGGACACCTGCGCACCACATTCGCCAACTGCTGGTGGGACGAGGGATGCTCGGAGCGCATGCCGAGAGTGAGATACGGACAGGTGCACATACAGAACTGCCTCTACTCAAGCTCCAATGCCCACTACTGCATCGGCTACGGCTACAAGTCGAACCTCTATGTGGAGAACAACGCCTTCATAAGCACCGCCGCAAAAAAGACACCATGGAAGAACTACGCCACAAGCGGAAGCAAGAAGGACTACAACATCACCACAGTGGGAAACCTGAACGCAAATGACTTCCAGAGCAAATCTGGCAGTGCGGAATATTTCATCCCATCCGACCACTATACGCTGAAGGCATACGACAGCAGTCTGGTGCAGGAGGTGGTGGCAAACGAGGAGAATGGTGCCGGCGCCACTCTCGACATTACATCAATGACCGACGGCATTGATGCCGTGGAAACCACAAGCAGCGAACTGCCAACGAGCATCACATACTATAATATGAACGGTATGGAAATCAGCTCCCCCCAGCCCGGCATCAACATCGTGAAGATACAGTATGCCGACGGAAGGACGGTGAACAGGAAAATAAGGAAATAACGAACCAGATATTATCCAAGACAAAAAGACTGGAGATTATGCCATAATCAATTGACATAATCTCCAGTCTTTTTATACCCGGTCTCACCCCCAAACGGTCATCAGACCATTTTCAACCGTTGGGCTTATTCCTTCCTGTCGTTGAGTTTCTCCATGATCTGTGCCTCGAGTTCATCACACAGTTCAGGATTATCTCTGAGCAGAGCCTTGCTGGCATCGCGGCCCTGAGCCAGACGGCTGCCATTGTATGAGAACCAAGAGCCGCTCTTCTGTATGATGCCGTATTCCACACCGAGATCGAGAATCTCGCCGACCTTAGAGATGCCCTCACCAAACATTATCTCAAACTCAGCCTTGCGGAATGGAGGAGCCACCTTGTTCTTCACCACCTTCACACGGGTCATGTTTCCGATAACCTGGTCACCGTCCTTGATTGCCGTGACGCGACGGATGTCGAGGCGCACACTGGCATAGAACTTCAGGGCGTTACCACCGGTAGTAGTCTCAGGGTTGCCGAACATCACGCCGATCTTCTCTCTCAACTGGTTGATGAAAATACAGGTGGTGTTTGTCTTGCTGATGGTAGAGGTGAGCTTTCTGAGAGCCTGGCTCATCAGTCGTGCCTGCAGACCCACATTGTTGTCGCCCATATCGCCCTCTATCTCCTTCTTTGGAGTCAAGGCAGCCACGGAGTCAACCACGAGGATGTCGATTGCAGAAGAACGGATAAGCTGGTCGGCAATCTCAAGAGCCTGCTCGCCATTGTCCGGCTGCGAAATCCACAGGTTGTCGATGTCCACACCGAGTTTCTCGGCATAGAAGCGGTCGAAGGCATGCTCTGCGTCGATGAAAGCCGCAATGCCGCCGGCCTTCTGGCATTCGGCAATGGCATGGATGGCGAGGGTAGTCTTACCACTGCTTTCCGGACCGTAGATTTCGATTATTCGTCCTTTAGGATAACCGCCTACGCCAAGGGCTGCATTCAGAGCGATACTTCCCGTAGGTATAACCTCCACGTTCTCTATCTTCTCGTCGCCAAGCTTCATTATCGACCCCTTTCCGAAGTCTTTCTCTATCTTTGCCATGGCAGCCTGCAGGGCTTTCAACTTGCCCTCCTGTGCTGCCGCCATATTTTCGTCTGTCTTTGCCATTTTCTTATTTATATTTATAGTATTGCATATTTACGTCATGCAAATATAGTCATTAAATTTCTGTCTACACAAAAAGTGGTCATTAAAATGTGGCATTCCACAAAAAGTCACCGCCAGCAGACTTTTCCCCTTACACCCAAATGGGGCATTAGATCGTTTGGGGGGAGACTGTCCGAAAACTATAGCCACGTAGGTTAGATTCGTTACCAGTCGTGTGATTTTGTTTGTTTTGTTATAGTTGTTTAACTCAGAATCGTCTTTATTCTCAAGTATTTTTCGTACCTTTATAGTAAATTAAGACGATAAGATATGGCATACAAGAAAGGTTCTGACAGGCGACAGAGGGTTCTTTTCCCAGACTGCATTGACGAGTATGTGGAGGCTGACGCTCCCGTAAGACTCTTTGATGCATTCGTTGACCGTCTCAAGATGGATGAACTGGGATTTATCCGCAGTACACCCGCTGAGACCGGCACTCCTGGTTACAATCCTCGCGATCTGCTCAAGCTATACATCTACGGTTACTTCTATCAGGTTCGCTCCTCACGCAAGCTTGCCCGTGAGTGCAAGTGTAACGTTGAGGTTATGTGGCTGCTCGGCAAACTGTCTCCAGACTTCCGCACCATCTCTGATTTCCGCAAGGATAACAAGGAGGCTATCACCAAAGTATATAAGGAGTTCAATAAGTTTTGCATGGGACTGAAGCTCTTTTCCAAGTCGTACATCTCCATTGACGGCAGTAAGTTCAAGGCTGTAAATGCCAAGGACAATAATCTTACGTTGAGCAAGCTCGATGACCGAATCAAGCGTCTTGACGAACACATCTCCATCTACATGGAGGAGCTTGACGCTTACGACCATGAAGAAGGACGCAAACTCTCAAAGGATGAGATTCAGCGCAAACTTGATGTATGCAAGGAGCGCAAGGAACGCTACGAGGGCTACCGAAATCAGCTTGAGGAGAGTGGCGAAAGCCAGATTTCTCTTACCGATACCGATTCCCGACTGATGAAAGCCAACGAGGGTTTCTGTGTAGGCTACAACGTGCAGACTGCTGTTGATGCCGAGAGCCACATGATAGCTGGTTTTCAGGTAACCAACAACCCTACTGACCACGGTCAGATAACCAACGTTGCTTCTGAGATAAAGGCTGATTACGATGTGCCAGTTCTTGAAACCACTGCAGACAAAGGCTACGAGTGTCCTGAGGATCATGCTGACGCACTGGCAAATGGTATCATACCTAACGTCATCCAGCGTGATGGTGGATGTACGGAGCAAGTCCAATTTGACTACAACGAAGCAACCATAACCGATGAACAGAAGGCAAGCACAAAGCCGGAAGACCTGAAAGCATGCTTGGAGGCAGGCGTAATACCTGATGTTTACGAAGGAATCCTGACCGATGCACAGACTGCTGAGGTCAAGGAATTCGCTACCGATGTTGTTGACTCCGCAGTACTGAAGATGACTCCCGAGCAGATGCGTGCCAAGGCTCTTGAAGGATACTTTGTAAGGGATGCCGAACGTAATCTTGTCTATTGCCCGCAGGGTGAAATCCTCAGACAGAAGTCAATCAAACGAAACGGCATGATACGCTACTGCAACAAACTGGCATGCAAGAAATGCAAATGCAAGTGTACTGCCCAGAGGTTCAAGGAGGTCGACTTTAATAAGGATACATTGATAAAGGCTACCGAAGCTAAGCGCAAGCAACTCAAGGAAGAGAACAAGGACAAACCGAAACCTCCCAGAACGAAGGTAGTGAAGAAAGTCGTACGCTATGTCCTTCACCTTGACCAGAATAAAATGGACAATCGCAAATGTCTCTCCGAGCATCCTTTCGGAACCATGAAGCGAACTCTTGGACAATACTATTTCTTACTCAAAGGCTTTGCCAAAGTCAGTGCTGAGATGGGCCTCTTCTGCCTATCTTACAACCTTCGTCGTGCCATAAGTCTCAGAGGTGTGCTAGCCCTTGTTGCTGCACTCCGATAAATTTATTTAGGGGAATCATATACCATCAAAAACACGCTCTAAGTATGCTCGTAGCGGCAATTTTTAGCCCTTATGACGAATTGTTTAACATAAACTGATTTTTTAAGATGAAAACTTATATGCCCTTAAATGGGCTCAGGTGGAGTCGCAATAGCGGCTCTGCCAACTGTGATATGCCTCAAAGTGCCGTTTTCGGACGGCCTGGGGGGGTTATTTCATCTCTACGGCATTGCCGATACAACCGTTTGGCATCTGGATATGCACGAGGTTGCAGATGGTGGCGGCGATATCGGTGATGTAGGTAGGATGGTTTGTCTTGCCATGCTTCACTCCCCACCCCATCATGAGGAACGGGATGTGGGCATCATACGGATTCCATGCGGAGTGTGTTGTGCCTGCCTCTATCTTGTCGCCATACACATCATACCATCCCGGCTGCAGAATCAGCTGCACATCGCCATTACGCTTTGCATTGTAGCCGTTGAGCATCTTCTCCTTGATGTATGGCGGCACCGTGGCATCAGCTACATGCTCCATATCCACGGCATAAGCCACATAGTCTTTCTTCATGAAATAGTCGATGACATCCTTCTTCACATTGCTCAGCTCCAGTCCTGCCTTCTCGATGGCGTCATGGTCGAGCGCCACGTTGTATGCCATGATATAGCGTGTGAAGTCTGCATCCACACCATATTTCTGTCTGAAATAAGCGTTCAGCTCCTTGATTTCCTTTTTGTAAGAGAAACCACCGGAGGGGATGCCATGCTCCTGGTTCATCAATATGCCGTTTGCCGCTCCGTGGTCGGCAGTCAGGAAGAGCAGATATTCTCCCTTGCCGATAGTGGTGTCGAGATATTTCATGAAGTCGGCAAGACGCTTGTCGAGGTCAACGAACTGGTCTTGTATCAGCTGGCAGTGGGTACCATACTTGTGTCCTATCTTGTCTGTCGACGAGAAGCTGATGCATATCATGTCGGTTTCGCCCTGCTGTCCGAGTTTCTCATTGGTGATGACGTTCTTTGCCATATCCATCGTCACCTCGTTTCCCGCTGGCGAGAGGTTTATCTGGTCTTCGGTATATTTGCTCACCGTCTTGTTGTATTTCTCTACCCATGCCGGAAGCTGCTTCATATAATATGTGCTCGACACGAACTTGCTCTGCTTGCCGTCAATCCAGTAGGCGGCGTCAGCGGCATGACCGGCGGGAAGGATGGCGGCACGGTCTTTTATCGCCACCCCGATGACACGCGACTTGAAATCCGTTGCCACCTTGAGCTCGTCGCCGATAGTGGTGCAGAACATGTTGCGAGGCGACATCTGTCCGGCTTTTGTCTTAGTGCCTACGCCAGCCACTGTGGTATCGGCGGTGCAATAGGTGAACTTGCCGTTGATGAGAAATGAGTTTCCCTGTATGCCGTGGATTGCCGGTACAGAACCTGTATATATAGAGGTGTGTCCTACGGCAGTGATGGCTGGGATGTAGTTTATCATCGTGTTCTCACAGTCGAAGCCTTCGTTCATGATCCGCTTGAATCCGCCTTCTCCATAGAGGTCGTAATAGCGGTGGAGATAGTCCCAACGCATCTGGTCTACAACGATTCCTACTATAAGTTTCGGTCTGCTCTGGGCGAATGTCGCCAAGGCTGCCATGATAAGAACAGCTGATAAAAATAGTTTCTTCATATTATTGCTATTAAAGTTGTTTTCACTATTTACATATTCATTTTATCTCGTCAGCGAGAACTTCAGACTAAGTCCGAAGTCCTGTGTCGTCGTCGGATAGCTGCTGCTTGAGAGCAGCGGCGTGTTAGTCTGACGGTCGTAGTAGAAACTCATCGTCAGCAGACGCGACAGTGTATAGTCGGCGGCAAACGAGAGTTTGAACGCTGAGTTTCCGCTGCTTGCCGAACTTGTCATCGAGGCGATGTCTCTGCATATAGCGGCTTGCTTACGGAACGAGAGGTCGAGACGCAGGTTGAGGTCGGTATTGAAACCGCTCCTGTTGTTTCGGGAGTTATTGTTGCTATTCTTCTCGTCGGTGCCCGTCTTCTTTCCCTTCACCTTGCGCGCCTTGTTGCCGTTGCCCAGGAGTCCGAAGAAGTCGAAGTTGTTCACCTTGTATCCCATTCCTATCACCCAGTCGTTGCTCGACGACTCGTTGAGCTGCACACTCGTCATACTGAGGCTCAGCACTCGTGTCTGCCTGTATTCCAGCTTTGCCGTGAGGTTGTTGTGGAACGTCATGTCAACACCGAGCAATGGCGAGAACGACTCGTTGATGCTCACCGTAGACACATTGAACATGCTGCTTGGCGTAGGGTTGCCGGTAGTGGCGTCGGTGACGAATCCGAGACCGTTCATAAACTCCTGATAGGTGCTGAACGAACTGTAGGAGCCTACTGCATACACGCTCTTGTAGGCATGGTTGATATTGAAGCTCTTGAACACCTCGCTGAACCATGGCAGTCTGACGAGTCCGCTGTATCTCACGCTCCAGTTAGGCAGGAGTCTCGACAGCGTAGGGAAGATGTCGAGAGATTTTCCGCCCATGCTGGTATATGTCGAGAGGAAGGCAGGAATCATCACGTCAGCACTGTATTTGCTCACTGTTCCGTTCTCCGGATTGAAGGTATTGCCTGCCAATGTGGAACCTGCCGGATATACGGCATTCTGATACTGGTTCTCCACTCTCTGGCGGAAGCCCTCAAGCGAGTTGCAGAACTTCTCGAACGATGCCGAGTGGTATCCGTTGTTGGCGTCGCCCATGCTCTCGAAGGCAGATCCAAGACTTATCGTAGTCATCGTGAACGTACCGCTCTGCGTTGTCGGCATTCCCTGATACATATACTGCACGCTCTTCGCCGTAGTCATCGTGCGCGATGCGTTGAGGTCTATCTTCAGGTCCTTCACCGGTTCGAGCGTCATCCTCAGCTGCAGGTCCTCGGTCTTCGATGATGTAGCCGGCGTTGCCACACTGTCTACCATCAGCAGCCATCCACGCTCTGCACTCTTCTGCACATAGGAGTCGTCAACGAATCCGAAGGCGAAGTCGAGTCCTGGCGACATGATGTCGCCGCGGCGCTGTCCGAACACGTTGCCCACCTCCGGCAGGAAGCCCGGAAGCGACAGGCCATACTGGTTGCGGTACGACAGGTTGAAGTTTCTGACGAGCATCAGTCCTCTTGCCACCACCTGCATGGTCTTATACCAGCTCTTGTTTTCGAGCGGTTCCTTTGGCGTGACGAGCAGCTTCACCGTTGTGGCAGAGTCCACCTTCGACGTGATTTTTATCTTGTTGTTGTCGATGGTCTTATACTTCAGCTTAATCATCTTTCCGTCTTTTGTCTTTGCCGACACGATGAGTCGCTTGCTCTTCTTGCCGTGGTTCACGGTCATTGTGGTATCCGGCAGGAGCGTTATCTCCTTTTCAAAAGATTTCTTGTTCTTCGGCAGTTCCTTCGCCTCCTTGAGATTTCTCCTTGCCTCATTGGCCTCCTTAGGCGATTTAGCTCCGTCACGCTTCTTCTTCGTAGCATTGTTGGTGCGCTTGTTGAACCTCTCGTTAGCCTTCTTCAGGAACGGGATATGGTTATAGAGTTTCTCGAAGTTCAATGCTCCGTTGATGTTCAGCGTCCTGTTGTTGGATATCACGTTTCCGAGCGACTGCCCGTCTTCCTGGTCCGTTCCTCTCGTCCAGTTATACGTGGCGTTGTAGTTGGCGTCGGCAGTAATCCAGTCGAACACAGGGATAAGGTTTATCGGCACCTGATACGACGCCGTGAAGTTCTGGTTGTAGTCGAGCGGACGACCGAAGTGCTTGATACTTGTCCACACGGAGTCTTTCCAAGCCGTATACTGGTCTGGATAGAGGTCTTTGTTTACAGGAGTGTATGGTTCCTCGATTTCTGCATGAGTGGCACTGTTGAAACTCATGTGGAGGTTCTTGGTGAGGTCCCAGCGTATGGAGAATTCCCTGTTCCAGAGGAACTGCTCGCTGAATGTCAAAGGCAGCTCACTGTTCTCCAGACTCTCCATATCCCTCTCCTGCAGCTCATAATAGTTTCTGAGCATCTCGGTGTTGAAGGTGATGTTCTGCGGCAACCAGTTCAGACCGAAGCGCTTCAGTATGTCATACCATTTGCTGCGGCTCTTGATTTTCTTGAACGGTTCGAATGCCTTGTATACCGGCGTGTAGCTGTAGTTCATCGAACCGCGCCAGTTGTCCTCGTTCTCATAAATCGTAGTCTCGCCGCTTGTATGCCTGTGGCTGTGGCTGTAGCTGAACGAGAAGTTTGCCGGGTCGTAGGGCATCGGATGCTTCTTCGTGGCTATGCCAACCTTCATGTTGGAGAGTGAGAAGTTGGTGTTCGTGGTCTTCGTCACGGCAATGCTTTCTATCGAGTCTTTCTCATGCTTCTCCATCGCGTCGAGAGCGTCGTCGAGGAGCATATCCGTGTCGAGCGGGTTATACTTGGGTCGTGTCTCCTCTTTGGTCACAGAGTAATAAAGAGGTATAGAGACCTTAGCCTTGTCGGGGAAGAACTTTCCGAGCTCAAAGTTCGTGGTCACGCTATACGACTTGTAGTTGTCCTGCGCTCTCTGTGCCACACCGTCTTCGAGTCCGCCGAATCCTTCGGTGACATATTTTCCCTGCACGTTAACGCTACCCACATCAGAGAGCTGCACGTTGAGGTTGCCCTGTGCCGCCCATCCGCCGGAGTTGTTGTATTCCTTCAGTCTGAGCTCATTCACCCAGATTTCTCCTGACTTCTGTTCGGAAGCAAGGTTTCTCACACCGATGATCATCGTTCTCACCTCGCCGAGCGTAGGGTTACCAACGATGGTAATCTTGTTGTTCGGTTTGTCGCTGTCGTATGCCGTGAACGGATAGCTGTAAGAAGCCTGTCCGATGGCTTTCGCCTTGTTGCGGTCTTTCTTGAGCTGGGTGAAAGCGCTCAGCGGAATGTCGAGCATATTCTCCTCTGGCCACACGAGTTTGCAGTCGGCACCGGAGTAACGGTCGTAATGTCCTGGAGCGGTGAGCTTCAGCGGAATCTCATATTCGTAGTAGTTGCTCTTGTAGTCGGAACCGAATCTCACGAACACTGCCAACTGGTTGTCCTGCAGGTTTGTAGAGTTCTGTTCGAAGGCGTTGGCATGCACGAACATCTGCAGACGCTTATACTGTCTGAGGTCGAGGTTCGTGTTCTTGTATACTGCCTTTGCCTCACCGTTAGAGAGGTTTG
The DNA here is from genome assembly GCF_041323955.1 of Prevotella pectinovora. Taxonomy (NCBI): domain Bacteria; kingdom Pseudomonadati; phylum Bacteroidota; class Bacteroidia; order Bacteroidales; family Prevotellaceae; genus Prevotella; species Prevotella pectinovora. Next base: position 131,098 of record NZ_JBGLIV010000001.1, on the reverse strand, counting down.
TCACCTGAATGTCGAGCGACTGCTCGTTGCTCTCTGTGAGCTGTGGCTGCGTAGGGTCTTGCTCTCGACGGATGCCAGGAGGCAACACGTAGTTCACCGGCACTCGGTCGTTGTTCTCCTCGATGTTCACGGCGCTGACTGCCATCTTGCCCGACTCGCTGCCGGTACTGAGCGACTGCTCATAGATGCGCCACTCTCCCCTCACGAGGTCGAGGCTTCCGAATCTCAAAACGATAGGCTTCTGGAAGTCGGTGAGGAACATACGCATGAATCGTATGGAGGTGAAGTCTGTTATTCCGCCTACGTTGCGTTCGTAGTCGTCAACAGGTATGCGGAACTGATACCACGTCACTGTTTCCGTGGTATCGTTGCGCAGTTTCACTGATGTCTCACGCTTGTCCACGATGTAGTTCTGTCCCACCACGAGGTCTTGAGGACGGATGCTCACACGATACTGATAATATTTCTCGTATTCGTTCAGCGTATAGTCCTGGTTGATGTCCTCCACGTCGGGGGTAGTCTTGTATGACGTGTCGTAGCTCTCGCTCCTTGAGTCGCTGTCCGGCGAGTTGCCCTGCGGATTGTTGATGCGCTTGTAGCGTGCGAGGATTGGCGTGCGTGCCTTGTCGTAGTCAGATCCACGGAAGTAGTGATAGTTGTCGTTTGCCGGGTCTGCCAATATCGAGTCGCGTGCCGCTCCGGTCACTCTTGCCTGCACGGCATCGAGGAATGTGCGGTATGGAGCGAAGTTCTGCTCCTCCTCGTCGGTCAGTCCGTTGAATCCCACATCCTGCTTTGCCCTTGAGCCGGCTGATGTGGCGAAGGAATAAGTCACGGTAGACTGTGTAGGAATCTTTCCCCACTGTGTAGTGGTGAAGCTGCTCGAGCCGTCTACCGGCATACCGCTCTCATAGAATTTCTTTCCGTCGCGCAGCACGTCCTCACTCACCTCTCCGAGGTTGATGTAGAAGTCGCCACCATACTGTGCGGCGTCTGGCTGCTTGTTGGAATAGATGAATGGGTCGAGCATCCAGAACTCAATGTATTCGATGTTTGCCGTCTCGAAGTCGCTGGTGTCGAGACGCCTCATCATACCACCCCAGTTTACAGTCGGCACGGGCAGCGTGCCGTCACTGTTCAGGTTAGGGTTGAAGTTATAAGGTCCGCGCTCTGACGGATAGAAAGCGAGGTTGAGTATCGGCAATGTTGCCGTTGCGCCGTTGTAGCTGCTCTGGTCGCGGTTTGGGAACAGCTCCCTGACATACACCTCTCTGACATAGTGGTTTGAGAGCTGATGGAGGTCGCTCTTGATGTGTCCCGGTGTGAGCGAACTGCTACGACGGGTGAACAGAGGGTCGATGTTATACCATGCGAGCAGGGCACGCTGGAAACCGCTCTGCAACGTCGTCTTGTCGTTGTAGTTGGGGAACATGGTCGGCACGCTTGATATTATCCACGACGACGGTGTACTCACGTCGATGGTGTTCTTCGTGTTCTCGAAGTCGTCGATATACGAGGCGTTGTCTTGTGTGCCGCTTGCCTGTCCTGCGATGAGCTGGGCGAACTCTCCCGTGAAGGATATCTGCGACGGCTGGGTGCAGTGGAGGAACGGTATCTTGTCGAGCACGTTGGTGAGCCACTGGCTCTCCTTCTTCCAGTTGATGTTGAGACCCCAGAGGGTGTTGTTGAGCGGTTCCGATCCCATCGACACCTTTGTGGTGAGCGCCTGTTCAGACAGGTGCTGGAAGGTACCGCTGAGCTGGAAGTTCTTGGTGAAGTCGTATTCCCAGTTCAGTCCGAGCATCGTCTTCCGTTGCTGTGCGTAGTCGGTATTGCTCTCGAGCGACACGTTGACTGCCGTTCCGGCATCGATGATGCTCTGGTTGAGGATTGTCACCTCTCCTGCCGAATAGTCCACGCTATAGTCTGAACCTTCGGAGAGGGTCACGCCACCTGCCGTAACGACTACAGAGCCCTGCGGCACGTTGTATGCTCCGAGGGAGATGACGTTTGCCGAGGTGCCACGGAACTGTCCCGTGAGTCTGTATTTGTCTTTCTCGGCAATCTGCTTGGCTACGGTCTTGGTGGAATCGTAAAGTTCTGTATAACTGTATTTTGCGGCTTTCTCAGGAGAGACACCCTTTGCCACGAGCTGGTTGTAGAGGTATCTTCCGAACGGCTCTGCCTCCGGGAAGAACACTCGTCCGTTGCTCACGGTGTATCCTTCAACGAAGTCGAAGTATCCGTTGCTGTGCACCTTGTTGTTGTTGTCGAGTCGGTCGGCACCGAGCAGCTTTATCATGGTGAGGTCTTTCACCTGCTGCTCCGGAATATACGAGAGATAGACTCCCGTGGTGTCGCTCTGGTATTTCACGTCGAGTCTGAACTTGTCTTTCTCTACCGACGAGGCGAGATAATACACGTTCTTCATCATGAGGTCCCAGTTTCCCTGTCTTGGATTGTTGCTGGTGTTCTTGAGCGCCTTCACGAAGATTGCCTGCTGCACATCTTTCATATCTGACGCAAACTCTCCCACCTGGTATGTCTGTCCGCCGGCAGTATATTCGTATGCCACGGCGAGCACCTGGTCGGTCTGCAGTGAAGACTTGAGCGACACGTATCCGAGGGCTTGGTTGACGGAGTATTCTGAGGAGCTGAGCAGACGGGCGCTCTGCAGCTTCTCATAGTCGGCGCCTCCCACGAAGCCAGGGATACCGTCGAGCACGGTGCTCGTCTGGTCGATGTCTCGCGCTGCGGAGTAGGAGTTCACGATTGTAGAATACTCACTGTTGGCGTTGTTCGACGGAACCGGCGAACCGGTGAGTCCCCACATAGGGTTGCTCACCCGTGTGTTTTCACCGAGGTCGGTGAGTGCCACGATGTTACGGGTATTGGTGGTATTTCCCTGCTTGTTTGTCACCCATATCTCCACACGGTTTATGGTGATTCCGGTGGTGAGGTTGGGCAGGGTCTTCATTGCCGCATCATACTTCTCGCGGAAATAGCGCGAGAGGAAGAAGTGACGGTTCTCCTCATAGTCTGAAGCGTCGATTTCGAATGGTGTGAGCTGCACTCCGCCTTTCGACGACACGCTCTTGCTCGACGACTTCTTCTGAGAGATTACTGTCTGCAGCTTGAGTTTGCCGAACTGCATGTCGGTTCTGATACCGAAGAGCGAGGATGCTCCCTTGACGAGCGAGGAGTTGCTCGGGAACGACACGTTACCTGCCTCCACGAGTTTTATTATCTCGTCTTCCTTGCCTTCATATTTGAGTTTGAGGTTCTGCGAGTCGAAGTCGAAGGTGGCATCGGTGTTGTAGTTGAGGTTCATGTTCACCTTGTCGCCCACCTTACCGTTCACGTTGAGGTTTATCTTCTCGTCGAAGTTCATCGTCGTTGTCTTGCGGTTGCGGATAGGGAGCGACGGGTTGTCGATTTCTTTCATCGTGGCTCCGAGCTTCAGCTCTGCCGTTCCCTGCGTCTTGATGCGCACGCCGCCGGGTCCGAAGATCTTCTCTGCCGGTCCGAGACTGAAGTGCATGTCGGAGAACGAGAATTTCTCTTTTCCCTTAGCCTTCACTATCTCGTCGTTCTTGTCACGGAAAAAGCGGTTCATCTCCTGCCTCTCGCTCCATTTGCGGTATTCGTCGGGAGTCATAATGATTGGCGTGGAGAGATAGCCGCCACCCATTCTCGAACCGATGAAATAGCGGTCGAGGGTGTCGTTGTATACCACGTCTTGCTTGATGTTCTCCGGAAAACTGAGGTCGGCGGTGCGTTTGTCCACATCGTCGATGGTCACAGGAACGCTGCGCTGCACCTTCCATCTGGGATGGAGCAGCGAGTCAGGAATGGAGTCGTCTTCTATAGTGAGGAGCGAGAGTCCCGAGAGTTCTTTCTTCAGGGAGTCGGCAGACGCCTTTCCGCCTCGCTTCAGCGTGGCTGGCCCTTTGCGCTTGTCTTTCTGCTGGGCCTGCTGGCGCGTGCGGTCGTCCTGAAGTTGCGGCACGACATTGAGAGCGAGCACGTTGATGCTCACCAGCACGATGATGATGCCAAGGAATTTCTTTATGTTTGTCATTTACTTTATCTGCTTGAGTGCCAATTTCACGACCTGTTCTACAGGCAGCTGTGGATTGTCTGTAAGGATTGCCGAAACCACCTTTGCCGACGGTGCCGGCGAGAAGCCGAGCATGGTGAGGGCGCCTATAGCCTCGTCTCTCACCTCGTTGTTCATGGCAGATGCCGCCGCAACACCTGCTGCCGGCATCTGGTCTGCTACTCCTTCCACGGCAATCTTGTCTCTCAGGTCAACTATGATGCGCTGTGCCGTGCGCAGTCCGATACCTTTCACAGTCTTCAGCATCTTCTCGTTGCCCGAAGAGATGACGTTGCACAGTTCTGCCGGCGACATGGCGGAGAGAATCATGCGGGCGGTGTTGGCTCCTACTCCCGACACAGTGATGAGGAGCAGGAACATCTCCCGCTCTTGCTTGGTGGAAAATCCGAAGAGGGCATACGCATCCTCTCGTATGCTCTCGACGACATACAGTTTCACTTCCTTCTTGTTCTGTATGCCGCTATAGGTGTTAAGCGAAATGCTCAGTCCGTAGCCCACTCCATGAGCCTCAACAACAGCATAGGCTGGCGTGAGCTCGGCAAGCTCGCCTCTAACGTATTCTATCATAAATCAAAAATGTGGTGTATATACGACTTTATAACGCTCTTCTCCCATTATTATTGTATAAAGAGGTGTCCAATATTAATTATTATGCGAACCTGACAATGATGATCACTTCAAAATGCGCTCCAAAGACATGAGTCAGAAGCTCTCCTCCACTGCATATAATGGGATATTCTTCATCCAGTCCTGTTCTCTGTAAGGCGACATGGAAATTATCTTTCCATATCGCATAGTTTTTTTTAGATTCCGTTGATAATTCAAAATGCTTTTATAACATAAAAACAATGCAAAGATACACTTTTCTACACGAACTTTTGCAACAATACCACACTTTTCTACACGAACTTTTAAAGCAGCACTACATTTTTCTACACGAATTTCAATGATGAATGAATACACTTGAACACAAATGGTTATATGTCCATAAATGGGCACGACGCTTGCCCAACTGGGGCACGCTGCTTGCCCATCATGGGCAACGTGCTTGCCCCGGATGGGCAGAATTTCTGTCAGAGGTCTGCCCAATAAGTTAATGTTGTAATACTCACATTCCTGTTTTCAGACTTCTGCCAACGCATGCAATACCTCACATCTGACAATTCCTCTCATCAGCAAACCATCCAGACAATTGCCTGACAATCGTCAGGCAGCCAATTGTCTGTTTGTCAGAATGTTACAATCAAAAACCAGATGGTCTGACAGTTTTTTTGGAAATTCCCGGTTTTACTGAAAATCAGCGATATTGGCAACTTTTACACATATCGATCAACATAAATGGAAGAAGTGGACGTGGACGGACAGGAGGGACTGACGATGACTCCCGACGAAACCTCGCAGACCATTAAATTTGCAGACGGAACAAAGAAATCAGTAAAGGTGATTAGATAAGAAGGATAATGTGATGTTTTGCGGATAAAGCAAAACGCGGCGATGCTCCGACGCATCGATGATTTTTTAGTGATACCTTCCTGGACGCTTTACAGGAAAGTATCACTTTTTCATTTGACATCTTCACTCCCCACTCGGCCATTTGGCAGTTTGGGCTCACAAGAGCGGTTTCTTCTTGGCAAGCAGCAGTTTTCTGATTCTCTCCGCTTCCTTATCAGCCTCCTTCCATCGGCGCAGGGACTTGAAATAGCTGTCGATGTCGGCAAGACCCTTGTCGTATTCTCCAGCGTAGAGATAAGCCTGGGCGCGGTTGATATACGAGGCGTTCCATGTGTAGGCGTCATGCTCGATAATCAAAGTGTTCTCACGGATAGACTTTTCGTAGTCTACGGCATTGCAATACATATCGCCGAGATTGAAATGGGCGAGAAAATTCTTCGGTTCCATTTCGAGCACAGCCATAGATGCCTCCACCACTTTCTGGCGCAGGCGCTGCTTCTCTGTCTCGCGTTTTTTCCTGCTCAAGTATTTCTTTTTATTGAATTTTTCAACATCACTGACAGCATCGCGCATTCTATGATTTCTACGCCAGAACTCTTCTTCTCTGAGACACCGCTCTTGGGTATTGCTGCCCTTGACTACGGGCACCCGCATGACGGCGGCGGAATAGCTGACCAGACTACGCGGCAGAGAAATATATTTGGCATAGTCTCTGTATAGCCTCAACAGATTCTTGTCTTTGGAATCTTCCCTCCTGAATTCCCTGTTGCGCATCTGCAGATAGTAGTTGCGCGCCGCATATTCGTCCATCACTCTGAGGAACGCCGATTTGATTCTGCTCGTACATTCGTTTATCTTGTTGTCTATGGGATTAACGAGACTGTCCACCGTGGCACGCAACCGGGCATCGTCAAGGCGGTTGCTGGCGAGACGGTAGAGCGAGAAGATCTCCTCGGTGAACTCTGAGAGGAACTTGAATTCCACTCCCTCTTTATGACGGAGATAGAACACATACAGGGCACGGGCGAGGGACGGCATCTTCACCTCGCGGTTGTCAAGTTCGGGAATGAATATCCGCAGGTCGTCAGCCACTGTGATGTGCATCAGCGGAGTGGCAGTCTTCCGTGAGTCGTTTATCTGCTTCACGAGGTCTTCGCCAAGCGTATGCAGCAGGAGTTCGATATATCCTCCCTGCTTCAGTATCTCAACCCTCTCTCTGATTTCTTCGGCTATATCTTGCATTTTCTTTTGGTCGTAATAAAACGAATAGTCTGAAGCGTTGCTCTGATTTCCGTGTAATTCGGATTCCTGCCTGTCGTCGAGAGGGTATTCATCCCTTGGGCGCACACTGAACGGGGCATGTTTTTCTCCGCAGTAGAACCTGAAATATTCCTCGAACGCCTCCTTGATTTTATCGGGGCAGCAGGTCTGCAGGTCTATATAGAAGAAGGTGGATTTTGAATAATTGACGTCATCATATAATCCGCATCCAAAGTCTCCATTGTAATAGCCAAGGCTCAACAGCCCCGCCTTGCCGCCGGTAAGGTCCATACCGATTAGAGAGGCGAACATCCGGGTGAACTGTTCGGTGGTGATGCCGCGTATGCCGTCTCTCATCTCGTCGGTCATCGATGCTGCGTCGAGAGGGAAAGCATAGGCAAGGTCTTCGTCAGAAATGTTTTTCAGCTCGGGTATATAAACGAAATGGTAGTATTTCTCTGAGAATTCCTTGCGGATATATTCTATATTGTTTCTGATGAATGAGTTGAGAGGCTCGTTGTATTCCGTCTCCACATATACCACATAGTATTTGTCGAACAGCACAGGCAGCTCGTTCCTGCATACTATCTCTGTATGCGAGATGAGCTTCCGGCGTGGCGGCCATTCTTCCTCGGCATCTCTATTCCGGAATTTCCACCCGTTCTCCTTACATTCCTGTATTTTCTCCCAACCCGTCACTATGCCAAGATAGATAAGCATAAGGATTGCTATCACCAGCAAAACGGGCAGCAGCAGGGTGTGGATTATTGCCGTCAGGATAATCTCGTTGCGGTGTTCCTTTTTTGCACGCTCCTCCTTCGCTTTCTCCTCCTCTGGAGTGAGGGGAGGCTTGTTTTTTTCCATATAGCCGTATAGCATGATGTATTGAATTTAGTCGGCAGTCAATAGCTTATGCAAATGTAATCATAATTTATATTGCTGCGAAAAGATTTGGTGATTTAGTTTTCTGCTTCTATATGATAAAAACAAGGTGAATGATAGAGTTTGTCATTGTTTTCCTTGTCTTTTACCATACAATAATTAACTTTGCGTCAGGTTATATATTCCATCCGATGAAAACAACAAAAGAATACATATTGCTGATATCGTCTAAAGCCGAGGAACTTAAGCGTGACTTCGGCATTAAGTCATTGCGTATTTTCGGTTCAGTATCAAGAATCAGTTTTTTTCAATCGTCTTTTTATTTACCGCAAATGTCAGCACTATCAGCAGAACCGCCACAGCGACATCCACGATATTCCATACGTCCCTGCCCAACGCTATCTTCACCAGCGGTTGGAACAGCAGGGCCAATGCTCCGAAGGTCCACACCAGCGTCTCCTTCTTCATTTCATAATACTTGTACGCCATATAGGCGAACCCCACCGTTGCCGCCAGCCTCATCAGCGTATAATAGCCGTAAGGCATCTTGAACAGACAGAGCAGCAACAGTACTGCCAGGATGATATTGAGTTGTTTCATATTGTATGTCAGTTTAAATTTATTCATTGGAAACAGGTTATCCTATCACTCCACAATATTCCAAATTCCTTTTATTGTTATCTATATTCAATGCCACACTTCTCGTCAAACTCCTCGTTGGTCTTCTGCATCCATTCCGGAAGTTTCTTCAGAGCCTGATAGACCAGCGGTTCGGGCATTTCCCGATAGAAGGCGTATGCCATAGGACCGGCGATTGCAGCCAGCGTGTCAGCATCGCCGCCAAGGGATATGGCGAGGCGCAGACAGTCCACATAGTCTTTCGAAGCAAGGAAACTGATTATTGCCGGACCGAGGCTCCCCGGACAAGTGGAGTCGAAGGAATAGGCGGGCTTTATTTCCTCATAGCTCTTTCCTGCCCAGAAGGGATACTCCTTGTCGAGAATCTCCTGCCGGATGAAGTCTTTGTCCTTTCCGTTTTTCAGATGGAAGATACAGCGGGCGGCAACCACAGCCCCCTTTATGCCCTCCGGATGGTTGTGTGATGGGAGAGCCGTCTCCGTGGCAAGCCTTATACACTCCTCCTCCGTATGTGCCAGCCATCCTGCTGATGAGCACCGCATGGCACTGCCGTTGCCGAAGCTGCGATAAGGCAGATGGTAATGGTCGCCGAGCCACAGTCTGAACCTACTGCCGAACCCAGCGTCAATATGTTGGTTGCCACACATCCAGAGGTTTGACGCCATGTCCAAGCCGTGCAGAAAAGCCTCCGCACAGGCAAATGTCAATACCGTATCATCCGTGAAACGTGCTCTCGACGAGAACATCTTCACTGCGTCGTAATCCTTGGTCCTACGACTTCTTCCCTCGTATGCGCTGCCGGCTATATCGCCGATAGCAGCTGACATCAACAGATTCTTCATATTCTTTGCTCATTAGAATTTCCGATGCAAATATAGGAAGGATTTTCATAGCAGCAAAGATACATGTGTAAAATATACGCAAAGAATTATCCATTTAACTTTCTTTTGCGTAATAATTACACAACGACATCTTTGCATTAAGGGGAAAGCCCTCTGCATCCACCCGTCACGGATTGAAGCGCACCGACTCAAGCAAGGGTTCCAGATAGTCACCTTTTCCCTTGTCGTATGCCGAGACAAGACACATCTTTCCAGTTGCCTTGTCAAACAATACGGCAAATCTCCAATACACGACAATGCCTTGACCTGTGTATTTCCTCACCCTTATACACTTGGTGACCCTCTTGTCCGACTTCGTTACATCTGCAACGACAGCAGACTCATATCCTTCCATTTCTTCACCACCCAAATCGCTGTAAATGGAATTAATGTGTTCGGGCGAGTCATCACTGTCAAAGCCACTGTTTAACGTAACTTCAGTTTCGGATTCGCCTAAAAGCAAGAATATCCTGCAACCCGCAAACACACTGTCTTTGCAGATGAACCCTTTCGGCACACAAAACACTATGTTGCCATCTGTGCGTTGCCGACGTACATCATTGTTCTGCGTCTTTGACTTCTTTATGGGCGCAGGTCTCATTCTGTCTGCTCTCGACGTGCCTGCCATAATGAATACGGCAAGCACAAGCATAAACGCACCTACGAACACGCCCCGTTGCCGGACAATACTCCAACGCCGAAGTCCCTTCTTCATTTCATTTCCTGAACTCTCTGCCATAGCCAATCACTTTTTTTTATGATAACCCCAATTATTTCTCTTTATTATTCCATTCATCACACTTTTTGTGAAGCATGACGGAATTCCATAAACCACATCAAAATCATCTTCTTCTGGCATCGTCGCCAAAGAAAAACGAGAATACAGAAAGGCCAGTAAAGATCCACCAGAACACATTATATGCCGCGGTGTAAGACTCTGCCTTATACAAAGCATCAGTAAACCAGCTCCGGATAAAGTTTGAAATGAAGAACATACCGTGCCAGATACCAGAATACCAAGTGTAAGTCTTGTCTGGGTCTATATTACATAACAGCCATCCTACGAGGCATGAAACTAATATATATAAGACTATATACCTAATAAATCCCCACATAGCCAATAAACATTTTATCTGTTTGAATTATTCAGAATTGTCCGATTCCTAATCATATTCCTCATAGTTCCAACAGAAATATATGATATAGCAATCAATGAGGAACAGAATGACGAGCAGACATACGGACAAGGCATTATACCAGAAACCACGCAGGTCTGGATTATAATTATCTTCGAAGAACAAGACGCTGACCATATTGATGAAACTGAAGAGAAGTACTGTCCCCGACAGTATGGTCATCACTCTGGATCCGCTCACAACCTTTATCAGCGTGGATGTCAACCCTCCCAAGATAACCACGGCAATGACAATTATAAAAAATATTATCAATATTGCAAGTCTGATTTGAAAATCATCTCCACTGAATACTGCCATAAGTTTCCCCACAACAGGAATTGAAGCATAACACAATGCGTCACTGAAACTGAAATCAAAGATACTATTCAACAGTAACGGTACGAGCACCAGCGTTGAAACCAACACCAAGGAAAGCAGCATGTTCAGTCCCCATGCCAGAATAACGCTCAAAAGAAATGAACCGATAAGCCTCGGAGTGTAATGTGTATTTTCTTTCATAGCCTATTCAATTTGTCTGTTCTTAATAAATACTCTATCATTATAGTTCACTTATAACGGGTCCTTCTTTCTCCCTTTTCGGAAGCATATAAGAATATTGAGGTGGGAAGTTCTCCCTCACTTTGGTTACAATGTATTTGCAGAAATCTTCAACGTCATCAAATGAGGAGTAGCATTGAAACGAGTCGATCATTTTTTCTTTCCACTCCCAAAAGAATTCCATTTCCTTTTTCATGTTAAAATCCCTCATCGTCTGGATTATCAATCCCACATTTGCCTGATTCAACAAAAAATCAAGGTATAAAACAGGACTGAATTCCTTTCTCCAATCCGGTACTCCCCTTGCTATATCACGTGGCTGTCTATAGGAACGTCCCCAATCCGGACTGTCGTCATAGCCAAGAAATTCAATTATGTTCAGAAACAAGGACTTGAGAATTACATTCTTGTCTATCGGTATTCCATAAAGGAAACATACCCTACAGTATTCGGCTCTTGAAAGTGCGTAATCTGGAAGGTTGAGAGAAGGAGAAACGACCTCATCCTCGCCCCAAGGGGCTGTCTCGGCAAGATATTGATAATAGCCCAATGTCTTGATGAGCAAAAGCTTCTGCGACAGGACATAATCCTTGCTTGTATTGTGTATTATAAAGAGGGCCACTTCTTTTGTCTGCACAGACATCCATCTTTCTTTGAGGAGTGGCATAAGTTCCGGAAACCACCGGTATTGCATTTTCAAAGATGCGAAGTCCATATCAGTCTTGCTCCCGTTCAGAAATGCCCTGAGCACCAGTCTCTTGTCTTTCCGGCGCAAGAAATAGAAGCTGTCTCTCAATATTTTTCTCGATTCAACTATCTTTCCGCTTTTCCTATCCTGGAACTTTTTCAAAAGGTCCAGAATTTCTGAATGTTTGGTCTTCAATATGTATTCCATTTCGGTATGCTTTTATTTAATAGTCTATTATGCCGGCAAATTTACAACATTACAATCACCATACAAATAATTTGGGCATTTGCAACCTTGCAAACGCAGCGAGAATCCATAAACAGAAAATGATTCAGGAATCACGCCACACCCTCTCATCGCAAAAATAAAAGTATAAAAATCAATTCTTACAACCGACGGGAGAATAAGATACATTATCTTTGCATAAGATAAGCTGCACCTCAGCATAATATCCAAGCAAGCTTGATATTCTGCATTCGGTTTGCATTATCTTTGCATAAGATAAAAAACTACACCTGAATAAAAACATAATCATAGAACATTACACATACAAAACATCATGAAGAGTATATTGGAAGGACGCCCCGCACTCAGCAGCGAGGTGGAGAAGATTGCCGAAGTGGCTGGATATCTGTGGCAGAACGGATGGGCAGAACGCAACGGCGGAAACATAACTGTGAACGTGACGGAATATGCCGACGAGGAGATGAAGGCAATGCCTGCCATCAGCGACGTGAAACAAATCGGAGTGACGCTGCCGGCTCTCAAGGGATGCTACTTCTACTGCAAGGGAACGGGAAAGAGAATGCGCGACCTGGCAAGACGCCCAATGGAAAACGGAAGCATAATACGCATTCTTGACGACTGCGCAAGCTACGTGATAATCGCCGACAACGAAGTGATGCCTACTAGCGAACTTCCATCGCATCTCACCGTGCATGCGCATCTCATAGAGACCGGTTCACCATACAAGGCAACGGTTCACACACATCCTATCGAACTGGTGGCAATGAGCCACAACCGCAAGTTCCTGGCAAAGGACGTGCTCACCAACATCCTCTGGAGCATGATTCCGGAGACGAAGGCATTCTGTCCGCTGGGACTGGGAGTGGTGCCCTACGAACTGCCTGGTTCTAACACCCTCGCCAACGCCACGCTGCGAGAACTCGAAGACTACGACGTGGTGTTGTGGGAGAAGCATGGCGTGTTTGCCAAGGGACTCGACGTGATGGACGCTTTCGACCAGATCGACGTGCTCTCAAAGAGTGCAAAGATATACATCAGTTCCAAATGCATGGGCTTCGAGCCAGAAGGCATGAGCCAGGAACAGATGGCCGAGATGAGCAAGGCATTCAACCTGCCTAAATAAGACTGCAACAAACTGATACGACCAGCCCCATCCTATACATTCTTCCGGGAATGCAAGGATGGGGCTTAAACGTATTGCAAACAGCCTTTTATGCCCAAGCTATCAGAGAGCAGACAATCCCCAAAGGCCCAATTGACCGCTTGGGGGATGAAATAAGTAAGAAAATTGCAAATCTTACCTTTGCAAATTTTGTTCTGAAAGCGATTTACGCTAACTTTGCAACCATGAACAATGTTTTTGACAATCCAGCGAAATGGAGCGAGAACGTGATAATCGCCGACGCCGACTTCATCGACAAGGTGGCGTTTGACCTCACCGTGAACTTTGAGCGTATGCTGATGAGAAGAATCCCGAAAGCCGACCTGGCAAGATGGATAGACTGCGTAGCTCTCGACGGAGGAGTGAGAGAGGGGAAGAACGAGGTGCAGGTGGTGTTGATCCACGACAAGAAAACGGAGCGTCTCGACAACTTCACGCCCTCCGGCATAAAGACGGAAATAAACGGAATGGCATTCAACGACCATCTCGGAGAGTTCTCGATGAGCGCATACCCCGTGGAAGAACTGGTGAGCAAAGCTGACTTCATTGCCGAAGCCGCCATGATAGCAAGTTCGCAGAAGGAAGTGAAGCGGGTGATGGTGGTTCCCGACGACGAGGAAGCATACGCCAAAGTGCGCCACGCCCTCAGACGCATCGATGACGAAGGCAAGCGCATCACGCTATTTGCCATGCAGCCCATGGAGGGAGGAAACTTCAGACAGGAGATTCTGGGATATTCGCTCATGAGTGCATTGGGAATTAAAGGAGAAGAAATAAAATAAAAAAAACATAGATATGGGAAAAGTACTTATCATTGGCGCCGGCGGTGTAGCCACCGTGGCTGCCGTAAAGATTGCACAGAACGCTGATGTCTTCACCGACATCATGATTGCAAGTCGCACAAAGTCTAAATGCGACAAAATCAAGGAGTATATCGGAAATCCTGACATCAAGACCGCTCAGGTTGACGCCGACGACGTGGAGCAGCTCAAGGCTCTCATGAACGACTACAAGCCGGAGCTCTGCGTAAACCTCGCCCTGCCATATCAGGACCTCACCATCATGGAGGCTTGTCTGGCTTGCGGAGTGAGCTATCTCGACACTGCCAACTATGAACCGAAAGACGAGGCTCACTTCGAATACAGCTGGCAGTGGGCATACAAAAAGCGTTTCGAGGATGCCGGACTGACGGCAATCCTGGGATGCGGATTCGACCCCGGTGTGACAAGCATATTCACGGCATACGCTGCAAAGCACTATTTCGATGAGATTCAGTATCTCGACATCGTGGACTGCAACGCAGGAAACCACCACAAGGCATTCGCCACAAACTTCAACCCTGAAATCAACATCCGTGAGATCACCCAGAAGGGTCTCTACTGGGAGGACGGAAAATGGGTGGAGACTGCTCCGCTCGAAATACACCAGCCGCTCACTTATCCTAACGTGGGACCGAAGGAGAGCTATCTGCTCCACCACGAGGAGATTGAGAGCCTCGTAAAGAACTATCCTACCATCAAGCGCGCACGTTTCTGGATGACATTCGGACAGCAGTATCTGACTTATCTCGACTGCATACAGAACCTCGGCATGTCGCGCATCGACGAGATTGAATACGAGGCTCCGTTGGCCGACAACCCTGACAAGAAGGTGAAGGTAAAGATCGTTCCGCTGCAGTTCCTCAAGGCAGTATTGCCTAACCCACAGGACCTGGGCGAGAACTACGACGGAGAGACAAGCATCGGATGCCGCATCCGCGGACTGAAGGACGGCAAGGAGCTGACATACTATGTATACAACAACTGCAGCCACCAGGCAGCATACCAGGAGACCGGAATGCAGGGAGTGAGCTACACCACCGGTGTGCCGGCAATGATCGGTGCGATGATGTTCTTCAAGGGACTGTGGCGCCGTCCGGGTGTATGGAACGTGGAGGAGTTCGACCCGGATCCATTCATGGAGCAGCTGAACAAGCAGGGTCTGCCTTGGCACGAGATCTTCAACGGCGACCTGGAACTGTAATACACCAAACGGTCTGCCGGACAAGACAGACGATATAAACGAAGAGTGTGTCGTAATGATATATAATAAGGTGTGGTTACAAGCCTGCCTGTATCATTGCGACACACTCTTTGTCATTAGAAGTAGACAAGTTGACGGGATACGAATAAACAAGGTGGACGCCTTATAAAATACAAAAGACTACCCCAATTCGGGATAAGACTTCATCGTACCCTTAATAAAGAACAGGTAGTAGTGCTTGAAATTGCGGAATGTACCAAAATGAAAATACAACAGAATGGTCATGATTTCACTGTCGGACAACGATGCTGCACGCCGTCTACGCTTCACTCCGCTATTGTCTTCCAGCAAATTTCCTGCATTTTCTGCATCAAAATGTTTGCAAAACTCGTCTATAATACAAAATAATTCTGTAACTTTGTAATCGGTAGTCATATTAAATATTTTTGTAACTAATTGATTTTCACCTATAAAGGTACAAAATATTTATGAGACTACCAACTTTTTATGAACAAAATCTTATCCCGAACTGGGGTAAGGTATCTTCAACAGACAACGAAGGTATCTTCATTTTTTGGCTCAAAATTCCCCCTTTTTCGAGCCAAAAGGGGCGTTATGTCAAAATAAATCCGTAACTTCGCAGGGAGAATCAAATAAACGTTTATAAAGATGTCATTAAAATGTGGTATCGTGGGATTGCCCAACGTGGGCAAATCCACGCTTTTCAATTGTCTGTCAAGTGCCAAGGCACAGGCAGCCAACTTTCCTTTCTGTACGATAGAACCCAATGTGGGCGTCATCACCGTGCCCGACGAGCGTCTCACCCGTCTGGCAGAGATAGTCCATCCCGGAAGAATAGTTCCCGCCACCTGCGAGATAGTGGATATTGTCATTGGCCTGCTGCTCTACCGCCGCTGGCCCCAACGGGTGGGCACGGGCTATTATTTCGGCCTCTGCCTCACCGGCATATTCACCGCCCGTTTCTTCATCGAATACACCAAAGAGGTGCAGGAAGCCTTCGAGGCCTCACTGCCCTTGGACATGGGCCAACTGCTCAGTCTGCCTTTCATCGCCATCGGCGCATGGTGCATGATGAAAGCAGGTCGTCACTAAGCCACCAATCCCCCACCCTATGCCGCATACCGCCGATAAAAGCCCCTGGCGCCCATTCGCCTCACTTCTGCTGGCCATGCTCCTCAGCTCGGCCTGCATCGGCATGTATGCCCACGACAACCGCCAGCATCCCATCGAGGCACAATACCGCCAGCTGTCAACCCTCAATGCCCAGTCCCTGTTGCGCTACGGCGAAACCCAGACAGGCATCCAGGCCGACGACCGTGCTCTCGTGGCCTTCAACATCCTGATGAGCCGCTACTCTGCACAGATGGAGCGGCAAGACAAATACGCCTGTGCCAAGGCCGCCTGCCACATCGGCAACATCTACTACATGCGCTGCTCCTATTCCAAGGCCATGGAATATTTCCTCACCAGTCTCAAACTGTGCGAAGACAACGGCTTCAGCGACATGATTCCCCGCATCTACAACATGATAGGCAATGTCTATAGCATGTTCAACGACTTTGAGCGCAGCTCCATGTTCTATCGCAAGGCACTCGCCGTGGCACGCCACAGCGGCGACAAGAGCTTCGTCAACCGTCTGCTCAACAATCTGATATGCGCCTACCCCACCAAAGAGCCCCTCAGCCGCATCAAGGCCTACTACCGAGAGATGGCCGCCAACCGCGAGCAGCGTCCACGCTACCACTACAACCTGCTCATGGACAAGGGCATGATACTCTCCTACGAGAACCGCCACCGCGAGGCCATCCGCTGGTTCCGCCAGTCGGCCCACTATGCCCAAGAACATCAGTTGGGCGTTGAGTGCGAAGGCTCTTCATACACAAGCATGGCCGAATCGTTTCTCCGCCTCAACCAAGTAGATTCAGCCCTGTGCTATCTGCACACCAACGAACGTCTGGCACGCGAAAACAACCAAGCCAACCTGCTGGCCGAAACACTGAAGAAGCTCTATATGCTCTATGAGAAGCGCAATTTAGAAAGAGCCCTTCAATACAAGTCAGAATACCTCGACCTCAACGACTCCATCTATAACATCACAGCGTTCAACCACCTCAAGAACGCCCAGTTTCTCTACGAAACCAACCGCAGCACCGACACCATCAACAACCTCACGTTGGAGAAAGAGCGCAAGGAGATGCAGCTCACCATGCAGCGCCGCTGGCTTGTCACCCTCATCGCCTGTTCGCTGCTGTTCATGGTGCTGCTTGCCGTGGTCATTGTGCAGAAACGCCGCCTCAAGGCATCCTACAACAGCCTCTATGAGCGCAGCAAGGCCATGCTCACCGAAGAGAATGCCTATCGGCAGCGCATACACGACCTCGAAGAGCAGTCGCCGCGCCCCACCTCCACCACCGTGCCCGAAGAGCAGCGCAAGGCCATTCTTGCCTGCATCATGCACACCATGGAGCAAACAGAAGATTTCTGCGACAGCAACTTCACCATCGAGCGTCTTGCCGAGAAGGCAGGCACCAACACCCGCTACGCCTCACAAGTCATCAACCAAGTGTTTGGCAAGAACTTCCGCACCCTGCTCAACGAATACCGCATCAAAGAAGCCATGCGCCGCCTGATGGACGACGACACCTACGGCAAACTCACCATCAAGGCCATCTCAGAGAGCGTGGGCTACAAGTCGCAGGCCAATTTCATCACCGTCTTCACCCGCATCACGGGCATCAAGCCCAGCATGTACCAGAAGCTGTCGAGAGAGGAAAAAGAGAAAAAAATCAACGCATAACGCTCTTTTGGTTACTGTTTCGTGAAATAGTAACCGCAAACACATGCAAAATGTTCCATTGATGCCCATCATTCATTATCTTTGCAGCATCTTATTATTTTTTAAATCTCATAGCTTATGAAACCAACATTACACCATCACCGGTCGTGGGCATCCACACTGTTTGCCCTCTGTCTGCTGCCCATGGGCGCACAGGCACAGACCAACCTCCAGGCAGAAGTCAACGGAAGCAAGGTTGACCTGTCATGGGAATTGCCAACAGGCATGAACGATGTAGAGAACAACGGTTTTGAAGACGACACCTTCCCTGGTGAGGGGTGGACGGTGCAGACCGCCAACGGCAGCGACTACCGCTGCACATGGTTCCACTACCCCACCGATGATTTCTCACAGTTCGACAACTACACCGACTACATCCACACGGGCAGCCACAGCGCCATGGTATTCATGGACCTTGGCACTCACCCCGACGGTTCGTCGGCCAACCAAGACGAGTGGCTCATATCACCGCCATACGACAACGCCACCAACCTCGAGTTCTACAGCTACATCGACCCCATGGTGCTCGAATACGACACCTACGAGGGCTACGACGACCACTATTATGTCAAGGTGAGCCACGATGGCGGCAACACTTGGCAAGTGATATGGGATGCCCGCACCCAGTGCTCACCCGACGGCGGCTGGCAGTTGGTTTCACTGCCCTTGGGAGCTGCCACCCCCGACACCCGCATCGCCTTCCACGCCGTGAGCGGCAAGGCATCAGCCACCGACCATCTCTATTTCCTGTGGGCCATCGACGATGTGCGCATCAGCGGCCCAGCACCCGCTGCCCCCATCAGCAAGGCAGCATCCACCACCTCATTCGGCGGCTACAACATCTATCTCGACGGCCAACTCATAGCCGGCAGCATCAACGCACGCCAATACACCGATGTCAGCGAGAAAGCAGAGGGCGAGCACACCTACCGTGTGGCCTTCTACGATGCCCTCACCGATGAGGAGAGCGAAGGGGTGGAGACCACGGTCAACATCCTTGCCCCCACCTTCGATGCACCACTCAACGTGCAGGTCAGTTCACGCTACGACAGCGAGCAGGGCTACACAGCTGTGATTACATGGGACGAACCCCAGGGCAACCAAAAACCTGAAGGCTACATTGTCTATTGCAACGGCATGTGGGCAGGCTATGGCATCACGGAAACCAGTTTTGAGAACACCGGGCTCACCAAGGGAGTTTACGAATACAAGGTGTCGGCCATGTACGACAATCCCTCGGGCGAATCAGAAGCCGTGGGCGATGTGATAGCCATCGGCACGCGCATGCCCGTCACCCAGCTTTCGGCCGAGCTTGGCGACAACGGCCAGGTCGAGCTGTCATGGCAAGCCCCCGCCGACCGCGACCACAGCGTCAAGGG
Organism: Prevotella pectinovora; assembly: GCF_041323955.1. Classification (NCBI taxonomy): domain Bacteria; kingdom Pseudomonadati; phylum Bacteroidota; class Bacteroidia; order Bacteroidales; family Prevotellaceae; genus Prevotella; species Prevotella pectinovora. Next base: position 111,777 of record NZ_JBGLIV010000001.1, on the reverse strand, counting down.
CTACAACGTTTACCGCAGCACCACCGCCATAGCCACAGGCATCACCACCTGCACCTACACCGACACGGCTGTTCCTCAGGGCCAGTTCGACTACACCGTCACCGCTGTTTATGACGATGATGTAGAGTCGATGCCATCGGCAGTGAGCATCAGCAATGGCACCATGCCCGTCCATCCGCTGCCCTTCAGCGAGACATTCGACACCCCGTTCAAGCCAGCCGACTGGACAGTAGAAAACCTGTATCAATACACCGAAGACTTTTATGTATGGAGATTTGACGATTGGTTTGAGATGAACATCAACGGCAATGGATTCGACGGCTATTACGCCTCCATCGACGGCATCAGCGCCGGCTGGGCAGGCATCATGGCCCACCTTGTCACACCGCCGCTGAGCACAGCCCACGAAGCCGGCCAGACGCTCACCCTGAGCTACGACCTCGACTATCTGTCGATGTGGGACGACTGCGAGGCCTTCATCGAATATTCCACCGACCGCGGTGCATCGTGGCAAGACGTGGAGATGCTCACCCCCTACCATGACACCGACCTGGAAGAAGGCGCAACCTGCAGCCCCGTGCACATCACACACGATGTGACCAACCTCTCCGACACGGGCGAAATCATGTTCCGCTGGTATTACAGCGGCAATATGGACGGCCACATAGCCATCGACAACGTGCGGCTCGAAGCTACCGGCACCACCGGCATCAGCCAAGCCACCACTGACCACCAGCCGCTCACCGTCTATACCACACAGGGTGTGAAGGTAGCCGAAACCAACGGCGCAACCCCTGCATTGCCAGCAGGAGTGTACATCTTCCGTCAAAACGGCCACACCGTCAAGAAAACAGTGAAATAAAACCAACGCCAAACATCCAATAAGGGCTGTGCCGTCAAAATTCAGCGGCACAGCCCTTTATTCAAAGAACCCTTCAGCGTCATGTTCAAATCCAATAAATCATACTTTCTTCTTAGCCAATCGGCTGCGCATGGTGCGCACTGCTCCTGGGGTGGTGTTCAGCAAAAAGGCCTTGTCTTCATCGCTCAAATCCCAAGATTCGGTGATGAGAAACATCATGTTATAGTTGGTCAACTTTTTGTACCCCATTCTTATTTCCTCCATTACCTTTGGATTGAGAACGCTGTAATATTCTATCACGGCCTTTTGTTCTTTCGTATTCCATTTGGCCATTGTTCCACCTTGCCGCAACTTATCCAGACATTGTCTGCCATATATTAAATCTGATATTTTCTTCTCGTTTTCTGATTCTCCTAAAATCCGCAACTATCATCCAATACACGATTAAGGGTAGATTTATGAGTCGTTAGTAGCAGCTTTCAGTAAAAAGCAACAGCACAACATCAATATGTAGCCACCATCCCCTTACCCCACGATGCGACTTGAGGTAATACGCAGATTCAAACCGGAAAGAAAGGATTCTTATCCGAATTCTGTTTTGAAGGGTTTTGCATAAGCTCGGTTCTCTGTGTAGATATTCAGCACGTATTGCCTTGCAGTCATGATCCACTTGGCAGGTACGGAGATGAATCTGAAGACAAAAGCCTTTATGCGACTCGTTTTCTTGAGCCCAAAAGCCTTGGTGTCAAGCCTGCTCATGATGGTCTTGTAGAAATTGTGTATCAATGCAGTAAGCAGAAGAAAGACAGTATTCTCCGCCATGAATGACTTGGGGAGCCTGCTCCAACCGAATCCGTTGTTCATGTCGTCAAAGATACGTTCCTTGCCGCCACGCAGATTGTAGAATTCAACAATGTCCCTTGTCGATGACTTGTAATCGTTGGTCAGAATACAACGGTAAGTGTATTCGCCTTCCCACAGGTCAAGGTCGCCACTGTTGCGTCTTTGTCTCTGGATGACAAGACGATAGCACTTGCCTTCCCATTTCTCAACGAGAATGGAATTGAGTTCGAACTGGATGCCGTTAATCTCCTCCGTCTTCCATCCTCTCAGAGCAAAGATGTCATTGTAGAGCGAACTGCATCGGTTGGCACGGATGTAGAAATGTTTGCAATGCTTCTCTATCTCACTGACGATTTCCTTCGAGCAGGAACCGCAGTCTGCCCTGAAGCGATTTACACGGATGTTCTGGGATTCCAGAAGAGCGAAGAATCTCTTATGGGTGTCTGCCTGATGAAAACGCACATTCGTGTTACCATCGCTGTTCTCGATATAGACTATCTTGTCACCGATAACATATACGCCAGGCCTGTAGCCGAGGAACTTTTTGTAGGTCGGTTTTGCATCATACTTCTCCGTTTCAAGGAACTGATGGTCAAAGTCAACATCGTATTCCTCAATTTCCTTCAACTCGCCTGTAGAAACCAAAGCGTTTATAAGCAATGTGTTGAGTTTGTCTGCAGTATTGAAATCATAGGTCTTGCCTTGGTCGGAAGTATAGGAGATGTTTTCCTGTGTCAGTTCCTTGATGGCTCTGAGGATGGTATCAGAGCTGCATGTACGAAGGGTAGGATGATACGAGAGATGGCGCATCAGTTGTGACGTTACATCTTCCACGCATGAGCCGCCACAGAAATAAACGCTCATCAGCGAACGGACTATCTCGCTGAACTGATATCCGAAGATACTGCTGCATCTCTGACCCAGTGTTGAGTCGATAACGGGTGAAAGCATGGAGTCAAATTTCTCCATGATTGAAAAAATTCCTCCAAAAGGTGTGAGTTTCTCAGATTTAATTTGTATTTTTGCCATGTCATATTAGAGTTTTGCTTGTTTTCTTTTTGCAACACTAAGATAAGTGAAAATTCTGACATGGCAAAATCCTGGGCAACTTTTTGTTGCTCAGGAACTTATAAATAAAGTTAAATTATAGTGTTGCGGAATTAAGGATTCTAGTTTTTGCTGTAATGTTTCTATGGCCTGTTGGCGGTTGTTCTCAGCTGTTTCCAATTGTTTTTTCAGGGTCGCATTGATTTTGTTGACCATATCCATTCTCCCAAGAGATTCTTTTAAAGATGCTCTTTTCCTGATGCTGTATATGGAAAAAAACAGAACCCCAGTTCGTCAAGTGCATTCTTCATATCCCATCCATACCTGCGCATAAGCATCTCAACCAATTCGGCAGAGAGACATTCTATCTGAAATTGAGTATCAGTCACCTGATTTCTCAATAATTCTTTGTACATTTGTCACAATAATAGATATATTCATAGTCCATCTTAAAATAATAACCTATGCTATCTATACTCAAAAGATATTTTGGATATAATTCCTTTCGCCCTCTACAAGAGAACATTATACACCATATACTTAGCAACAAAGACTGTCTGGTATTGATGCCTACAGGCGGAGGAAAGAGTATCTGCTATCAGATACCAGCATTGATGATGCCTGGCACGGCTATAGTTATTTCACCTCTTATTTCTTTGATGAAAGATCAGGTTGAGAGTCTGCGTGCTAACGGCATTGCTGCAGCAGCTCTAAATAGTAATGCCTCAGAAGCAGAGAATCATAATATAGCAGAACGTGCATACAGAGGTGAATATAAATTATTATATGTGTCGCCTGAAAAATTATTATCAGAGATTCAATATGGTATCTTCAGTAATTCATGTGGAACAGAACCAGGTAGTTCTCTCAAAGTCAGTATGTTTGCCATAGATGAGGCTCATTGTATTTCTCAATGGGGGCATGACTTTAGACCAGAATATACTCAGCTTGGCAGGTTAAAGGATTTGTTTCCTAATGTCCCTGTAGCTGCATTTACTGCAACTGCTGATAAAATAACTAAAGAGGATATAATACAGCAACTCCGTTTAGATAAAGATGAAACAGGAGAAGTGAAAATCTTTATATCATCTTTCGATCGTCCAAACTTGTCGTTAGATGTTCGTCGTGGATATTCTGCAAAAGATAAGTTGCGCTTTCTGCTTTCGTTGATAGCTCGTCATCATAACGAGAGTGGTATAATATATTGCATGAGTAGGAAAACTACAGAAATGGTGGCTGAGAAACTTCAAGAAAAAGGTATTCGTGCCAAGGCGTATCATGCAGGACTTTCTGCTAATGAGCGAGACGATGTGCAAGAAGCATTTATTAACGACGAAATACATGTGGTGTGCGCAACAGTTGCTTTTGGTATGGGTATTGATAAGAGTAATGTGCGCTTTGTTGTTCATTACAATCTGCCGAAAAGTATAGAGAGCTATTATCAAGAAATAGGACGTGGAGGACGTGATGGACTTCCTTGCGAGACTATTCTGTTTTATCAAGTAGGTGACCTTATAACGCTTAGAAAGTTTGCTGAAGATAGTGGTCAACAGAATATCAATAATGAAAAGTTGGATCGTATGCAGGAGTATGCGGAGAGTCAAGTGTGCCGTCGCAGAATTCTGCTCAATTATTTCGGCGAAACAATGGATCATGATTGCGACAACTGTGATGTTTGCAAAAATCCTCCTCGTAGATTTGACGGAACAATACTTGTACAAAAGGCTCTTTCTGCAATCATGCGTACCAAACAACAAGTAGGATTTAAACTACTAATAGACATTCTCCGTGGTGCATCTAATCAAGAGGTTTATCAGAAAGGTTACCACTTGATTAAGACTTACGGATGTGGTCGCGACGTTATATTTAAAGATTGGCAAGATTATCTCCTACAAATGCTTCACTTGGGTTATATAGAAATAGATTACAAAGATAATTCTCATATCAAAATTACATCCCAAGGTGAGGATGTTTTGTATAAACGCAAACAGGCGCAGTTGGCAATTATTAATCGTGAAGATTTTACAGTCAAAGGTAGGAAACAAAAAAAAGAACGTCAACAATTACATTTTGAAGAACAGCAAACAGGAATGACAGAAGATAAAAACCTTTTTGAGAATCTACGTCAGTTACGCTTGAAAATTGCAACCGAAAGAGGTGTTCCTCCTTATGTTATCTTTAGCGATAAAACTTTGCACCAGCTTGCTATCGTACAACCAATAACATATATTGCATTTGGTTCTATATCTGGTGTAGGTACTCATAAGCTCGAAAGTCTTGGAACTATATTTGTTAAGGCCATTAGAGAATATAAAGAACTCTCAACGAATGAATCTGAAGAATGGAATGATACAAATATAGAAAAAGACATTGAAATTAAAGAGCCTGTCACTACTCCTAAAGCAAAAAGGTCAGTAAGAGACTTTGTTACATTCAATGGAACAGAATATCATATAGGAAGTGAATTAATGGGGTGCATCAAATGGCGAACAACTATAGAAAATGTAGGCAAGGATGTATATTATACTCTTTGGCAGGAAAACCGTTACCCGATGACTCGATATATAAGTGAAGGTGTACAATGTCGTGATATGGTTGTAAAGCGTTTTGCTGAAATAATATCGGCAGTATATAACGTAGAGGTTTCTCCGGATTATCAAACCGTAATCATTCCAGTTAGAACGGAATATGACGAGAACGGGAAACCTGTACATTCTTTAGATGGTGTATCTTTCGAAGAGGCTCTTGACAAATTTAGACAGTTTGTTGAACAGAATGGTCATCTCCCATTTGCATCTTCCGGTGAATATGAATGTTCTCTTCGTAGATGGCAACAAGAAATAAATCTTGATATAAGACCTTTGACCCATACTCAATATAAAGCATATGAAGAACTAATGTCATCATATGCCAATCTGTCAAAGACGCGTGTGTTATGGGAAAAGAAGAAAGAACAAGAAAATATGTCGTATATAGAGCAACAAAGGTTGAAGCATTCAAAGGCTTATGTTCAATGGACAGAAGATGAAGATAAAAAGTTAATAGAACTTCATGCTATGGGAAAAACAATAGAAGAATTGTGCAAAATATTTGAACGAAATGAAGGCTCCATTAAATCTAGAATTAAAAAAATAAGTCAATAAGTGCCGTAGAAGAAGTTCTGCTTACTATAGAGGGTGTAAGCAGTACTTCTTTTACAATCTTAGAGGATGATATTTCACGGCTCACTTATGTTCTAAAACCCAAAATACAAACGATCCAATTCCCTACTATAATTCTCTAGTTTTCTAGGATAATAGTCACCAAGGAATCGGATTTCATCAAAGCATACACTATTAGAGTCTTTCTGATACTTCTCTATGATAGAAATGAATCTTTTATCATTCTCTATATCGTGATGCAATTGGGACATATCTTCACTAATTGTCCATGAACAACAATTCAAAGCTCCACCCCATTTCTCGATGAATTCTTTCATCTGAACTTGAAAAATCCTTCCTCTATAATCAGGATATAAAGCAATAAACTGACCCATTGCTTCATTATCAAGTTTTGTATTGCCAATTCCTGGAACAATAATAACATCACGTGTCTGAAGAGCGTTGATATATGCCCAACTTAATTCGTTATATTCAGAAAGATTCAACTCTATAACATAAAAATGTTCCATCAAGATATTACGCATTTGAGCAGCAATACCATCATCATATACAGAAAGATTAGTTAACACTACAGGTTTCCCATCTTTTTGTGCGCCGACAAATCTTAAGATACCATCCGTATGCCCACAAACATCCTTTTTATCCCATGGTAACCATACTATAGTTATTTCACCAATAGTTGAATTATATTCTTTAAGTTTGAAAGAATCCAGAATTTTAGATTCTATCTCCTTTTTAGATAATCCTTTGTTTTCTATCATCACCTTGTCTGTCATTACAATAAAGGCTTTAGTGGTGTAAGTATTTGGTTGGTCTATTTCGCCAACAACAATATTTCCACCATCAATAACCAAAGAAGAATGATTGATGGTAAAATTCTTATCTTCAATCTTATTCATCACTTTATCTACATCAGTAATGTATTTTTCCTTACCTTTTAGATAGTCGGGATTGTAGACAAATTGAGAAAAATAATTACATGCAAATTGTATCGGCATATAATCTCGACACCAATAATCCTTAGTTAAAGGAAGCGTTTCATGCGCTACGTTATTAGCATCCAGAATTTCACAAACATCCTTATAGATATTGGGATAATCAGTACGTAGCAACTGTGAAAAAAACACTTTGTCTTTATATTGTTCTGTTATCATAGCTTTTCAACTCGTTTAAATCCCCATAATCTGTTGTCGTTTATTTTGATTCGCTGCATAGGTTCTGCATAGCCCAGCGTTTCATCAGACTCATCTATCCACTCTATACTAAACTTTCCATTGCTTAGCATATTTGCTCCACCAAAGAGATCATACCAAAAGTCATGAGGAGCCCAGTCCTTTCTTTTTTCATTATTCTCCCATTCCTTTTTACCAGGCTCAATAGCTTTATAGCCTCTAATCAAGAAAGACGCATGATATTTCTTTTGTGGATCATCAAACAAAACATCCACGCCAGACGGATTCGGACATACAGCACCTAAGGCGTAGCCAAATTCATCTTTCCCTTTCAGATATTTTTTTTCATCTTTAATATTGCCATCATCCTCATGGTAATAGAATTCGATGCATGTCAACTTTAATTTATATGCATCCTTCGAGCCTCCGTTAATAAGGAAATAGCCAGAGAAGAATGCTGCTTCAGCAATTTTCTTAAACTCTTCAAACAGGTTTGCTTCGCAACCATCAGCGCCTTTGAATGCCTTCAAGGCTTGAAATAATCTTGATTCCATACTTATTTAATTATTTTTATTTGTAAACTTCTATTGTTTTCTCCAACCATTTATATATCTTCTCCTGAAGACTTTCGGGTTCTAACACTTTTATCATATTGCCGAAACTCATCAACTTCATATAGAAGTCGTAGGTTGGACGTAGGGTTAATTCAAAATCGGCATAATCATCACATGCATAGATTTCCTTTTGCGAAAGATGCAACGGCAATGTGCGCATATAGTGCTGATGGTATTTGTCCGCTCTTAAAACAATTCTTTGAAGCGGAGCAGATTCATCTAATACAACACCAAAGTATTCTGCAAAATAATCTTTTGCACAGAAGTCTTTTGGCAATACAAAATGAGCGTCTGTTAACCTGACATTTTCCATTCTGTCAAGAGAATACAACCGCAAGTAGTTATAGTCTACGTTTCTTGCTAACATATACCAACGCTGTGCGGACATTTTCACACAGTATGGTTCAACAAGAAATGTCTTCGCCTCTTTCATAGTAAAAGATTGAAATGTCATCTGTAGAACAGTATTTGACTTCATCGCTTCAAGTATTGTTGCAAGAAAGTCTTGGCTTGAAGGAATCTCTTCTGTCAGTATTCTATCATGGATAGATATACTGCTCGATAATGTTTCAGCCGTGCCGTAGGTATCAAGAAGCCATGTGCGCAACTCTCCTTCGCTTAACACTTCCGGATTGGCTATATAATAATGGTATTTGCCATGCTGTTCACAATCAATCACAATGCCGAACATATCAAGAATGCCACCTTTCCAACGATCAAAGGTCTGCCGTGGCAAGTTCTCGCCACGGCTAAGGTCAATATTCTCACGCCACTTTTCATTGAGTTCCTTCAATGTGATACGTCCTGAACGATGAATGGTCTTGATTACCCAAATATACTTTTGAATGAGTGACATAGGCTTAATCCTCCCAAATATTCTCCCAACAGTCCTCGCATGAAACGCCTTTCAACGGATTCGCAAAAGCTTTATGTCTATTAGTTTCATGTTCATCTTCTCCCATAAGCCATTTGACATCTATTCCTGCAGGACTTTTTTCAGATATTTCTTTTTCTCTATACCAATCATACTTGTACCAAACATGTGCAGAATGAAGTAGCTCAATAAACTGGCTACGTGAAAGGATAAAGTACCTAAACTTCCATTTTTTATCTATCATATCAACATAGACAAATACGTATGGTCCCATTACTTTTTCCTCAAGCAAATTGCGCTTAAGACTATCTTCTATTGTAAAACCTGTTGGAATATTTTTTTGAACACTTGTCTTTACTTGAATAAGAGCAGACGCAGGTTTCCATGGATAGTTAGTCGTTTCTTTAATTTCGCTATTAAGACAGACAATGTCAATCGATTTGTAATTTTTTATTGTACAATTTGCATTGAAGGCATCCCATCCATGTTGCATAAGCATTGACACAACCATATTTTCTCCCACTGCTCCAAGACGTGCTTTTTCTGGTTGTGTCGATTTTTTACTTTGTATATTATTCGTACTCATTTTGATTATATTATATAGTTTCTATTTCCAATCGTATTCTTCAACCCCAAGTATCTCCAGTCCCAAGTATTTCCATACTTCCTTATCAAAGTTGGGTGTGTATCTTGCCATAGTACGCAAGACGGATTCATCCTCTTTATCGCGGTAAGTATTGTTGTAGGTCAAAGCTTTATCCCATATAGAAATCGGTTCTTCGCATGGGTCGAGTTGGTAGAACACAGTCCCGATACGCTCTAAATGATAACCCCCTTCTTTACACATATCCAGCGTCAAAGAGTGATTGTCCAAAGGAAAGCCATAGAAGCCATCGCCAATCCGACCGCATAGTGAAGCAAGACATAAAGCTCCCATTTCGTATCCATCCCGTTCTTTTACCAACACAATATCGCCAGTAAACATCCTACTGCCATTGCTGTCATCATAACCAGTGTCTACTCCTGCAAAGATTGAGCGTAATGTGTATCCACGTCCTTCACAAGGATGCCCGAAGTAGTCTTCTACAATGTCAGGATTATGGTCTTCTTCAAATTCTTCACTCTGTTGCCAAACATACAGACCGCCATCTTCCCAAAAGAAGAATTCACCAAAGTATGCGTACCCGAATCTGTTCTTGTCTATTACATAGCGAATGCGTGGACAAGGAAAATCCTTGTAACTTCCTAAACCTATTTCATCCTTATGCTTGATACAGAGAAAAGACAAAATATCCTCGTTAAGCACTCTCGGCACAAATCCATAATAAAATTTCTTTGTTTCTTCCATAATAGTATTATCATTGATTCAAGTGCAAAGGTACACATATGGTGTCTCAATATTCGTTACAGGATAAAAAAATGACAGACAATTTTAATTTACCACACCTGTTTCTATCTCGTTTTCCTAATACGAGAATACATATACAGCCCCTCCATAAAACAAGCCACAAGCAGGATTACACAATCGTTTATAGGTTTCTGAAGAATACAGTTCGTCAAGTGCCTTCTTCATATCCCATCCATACCTGCACATAAGCATCTCAACCAATTCGGCAGAGAGACATTCTATCTGAAATTGAATATCTTCACTCATAATTAAATTTTCTTTAAGTAACTTATTGCTTTTTCTGTACCAAAGAAATATTGAATTGCAGGTTTCAACATCCCTACCGTCCTCCATTCTTTTGGCATAACAACATAATATCCTCCACAGCATCCTCTATAGAAAGTGTATGCTCTGCGGCATAACAACCAATAAGAAAATCTATACCTCTAAACCTACGCAGGTAAGCGTACGACTGTGCCAATGTCAAACTAAAACGATTTGGCAAAAGCACCGACACAGCAGTTCACATATTCTATCATATTGTGTGTCAAATCCATAACTTTCAAACGTTTTAGTTATTATCCAAATAAGTTTCTCACCGCAAATCTACAACAATAGATTCAAACAGCAAAATCTTTTCAGAAAATAATAACCCAAGTTCCAGATTTAGATCTCAAGCAGTCATAGCGTCGACTCTGAATGCCACAAGTATTTTATTCCCCAAAACACAGAATTGCCACCGGGAAAGAGGATAAACCGAGCAAATAAGACATTTTGAACATTTTTACACCATACAAAAAGACCATCATAAGAAAGAATGGAGTAACTTTGCAACATATTTGTATCATATAATAAATCAACGACATGATAAAAGGTATTAGAATAGCATTGTGCGGACTGCTTCTGGCCGCCACATCGTCTGAGGTCCTAGCACAAAAGTTTGAACTGCTGGAATATGGAAAGATGGACAACTGGGTGGTGAGAAACATCAAGGAGTCTGCCGTCATCGGCGGAAAGAAAAAGACGATATATGCCATCGGCCCAAACATGACCATCAACAACAATAACCCATACAAGAACCTCGGCGGTTCGCCTTGGGGAACATCCAACGTGATGGCAAAGGTGATGGGCATCACGAAGACAAACAACTCGGTATACCGCGATGTGCATCCCGGCCACGGCTACTGCGCCAAGATGATGACTCACATAGAGACCTGCAAGGCTCTCGGAATGATAAACATAAAGGTGCTGGCTGCCGGTTCGATATATCTCGGCGACATGAAGGAACCTATCACCGGAACAAAAGACGGTCCGAAGAACATGAACTGGGGTATCCGCTTCAACAAACGCCCCAAGGCTCTTAGATACGACTACAAAGTTTCTGTGCCGGGAACGAGAAACAGAATAAAGGAAACCGGATTCAGCAGCCCATCCACAGTGCCCGGACAGGACTACTGCATCACGGTGCTTTATCTGCAGAAGAGATACGAAGACAAGAAAGGCAACATCACGGCAAAGCGCGTGGGCACGCTGGTGGTGAAATACGGCAAGTCTACGGGATGGGTGAACGGAGCGACATACAATATCATGTATGGAGATATCAGACACAACCCTCACTACAACGCAGCCACCATGGGACTGCGCTCCTGCGACTACGCTCGCAACAGCAAGGGAAAGAGCGTGATAGTGAGAGAAACGGGATGGGCCGACGCCGACGAGACACCGACACACCTCGTGCTGCAGTTCTCGTCAAGCCACGGCGGTGCATACATCGGAACACCGGGCAACACCTTCTGGGTGGACAATGTGGGACTGGTATACTAAACCATACGCACTATCAACAACTACAGAATGAAGACAATAACAAACATATACAAGTGGTGTGCACATCCGCACCACTTGTTTTTTATCACCATAGCAGCTCTCCTGCTGCCAAACATCGCCCTCTGCGTGACGGAGCAGCTCGGTGTGGCGGCTTCTCTCGCCAACGTATTGCTGCCTGCCGGCATATACTGGATGGCGATGACGCTCAGCCGCAAACCGGGGAAACCCATCTGGGGCCTGTTCCTGTTCATATTCTTCGCGGCATTCCAGATAGTATTGCTATACCTCTTCGGCAAGGGGATAATCGCCGTGGACATGTTTCTGAATCTCGTGACCACCAATCCGGGCGAAGCGATGGAACTGCTCGACAACCTCGTGCCTGGAGTGGCTTTCGTATTCATAGTATATCTGCCAATCCTCATCCTTGGCGTGGTGTCGATAAGAGGAAAGAAGACTACCACGAAGACATTCATCCACAACCAGAGGATAATCGGCGGCACACTGACTGCCGCCGGACTGCTGTCGCTCTCTGCCGCATATATCACCGACAATGACTACAGGGCGGAACTGGACCTCTACCCTGCCAACGTCATATACAATATCTATCTCGCCGGCGAACGCACATACCAGACCAACCACTATGCCGAAACATCAAAGGGATTCTCCTTCAAGGCAAAAAAGGAAACGGCATACGACGGCAGGGAGATATACGTGATGGTGGTTGGCGAAACGGCACGTGCCTGCGAATTCTCCATCTACGGATACAACAGGCCTACCACTCCGCTGATGCAGCGGGAAAGGGGGCTGGTGGCATTCAGCAACGTGATGTCGCAGTCGAACACCACCCACAAAAGCGTGCCTATGCTCCTCTCGGCGGCTTCTGCCACCGACTACGACCGCATATACAGAGAGAAGGGAATAATAGAGGCATTCAAAGAGGCCGGCTTCCACACCACCTTCATCTCAAACCAACTCCCGAACCACTCGTTCATCGACTTCTTCGGAGAGGAGGCCGACGACTGGACTTTCATAAAGGAACACAGCAAGGAAGGAGCCAACACTCCCGACGAGGAGATGCTGACTATATTAAATAAGGTATTGGCAAAGAACAGGAAACGGGAACTGATAGTGCTGCACTGCTACGGTTCGCACTTTAACTACCGCGAACGCTATCCTCGGAGCGAAGCCTTCTTCCGTCCCGACGACGCTTCTGAAGCCAAGGCGTCGAACAGGCAGCAACTCGTAAACGCATACGACAACAGCATCCGTCAGACCGACAGACTGCTACACGACATTATTGCGGCACTGCGCAAGACAGGGGCTGTAGCTGCCATGCTATACACCTCCGACCACGGCGAGAACATCTTCGACGACGACCGCAAACTGTTTCTTCACGCCTCACCCACTCCATCATACTACGAGCTGCACGTGCCTCTCATAGCATGGGTGTCGGAGAGCTACGACAGGTTATACCCGGGCATTCACGCCACACTCGTCGCCAACCGCCACAAGCCGGTGGCAAGCAGTGCATCGTTCTTCCACTCCATGCTCGGACTGGCAGGAATCAGCACACCATACCGTGCCGACTCCCTGAATATCAGTTCCGGCAAACTGCATTCGGCCCCCCGCCGCTATCTCAACGACCACAACAAGGCAATGCCGCTCGACAAGACAGGACTGAGCGAGAAGGATCTGGAAATGATCGGGAATGTCGGGAAAAAGCATTGACCGCAATCGGGAAAAAGCATTAGCCACACACTCCCCTAAGGGCAAGAAATAAAGGCTCCGTCAATAAAAAAACGAACAAGCCCTAATATCCTATTTTAGATAAAAAAAGCCAAAGCCGGAGCCACAAAGAGGGTATAAATGGATAAAAAGCCTAAAGATTTGTCATTTTGTCAAATATTTAGGTTTTTTATTTTGTACGAACAAAGTAAATGCGTATATTTGCCGCCCGAAAAGGCTATTTCTAATATCATTTTAATACTTTTACTATGAACAGCGAAGAACTAATACTCAATGCCAACGAAGTAGTGGAATTTCTACAGAAACCGGCAAGTGAATTCACAAAAGCAGACATCATCAGCTTCATCCGCAACAACGAAATCCGGATGGTCAACTTCATGTATCCAGGAGGCGACGGCAAGCTTAAGACTCTGAATTTCGTAATCAACAGTCTGAGCTACCTCGACACTATCCTCACTTGTGGTGAGCGCGTTGACGGCTCAAGCTTGTTCCCATTCATCAGCGCAAGCAGCAGCGACCTCTATGTAGTGCCTCGCTACCGCACAGCTTTCGTTGACCCATTCGCAGAAGTTCCTACTCTCTGCATGCTCGCTTCCTTCTTCGACAAGGACGGACAGCCACTCGAGAGCGCACCTGAGCACACTCTGGCAAAGGCTGCAAAGGCTTTCCGCGAGGTTACAGGCATGGAGTTCCAGTCTATGGGCGAGTTGGAATACTACGTTATCACTCCAGACGACGGCACATTCCCTGCTGTTGACCAGAAGGGCTACCACGAGTCTGCTCCATACGCTAAGACAACAGATTTCCGCACAAAATGTATGTACTACATTTCAAGAACCGGCGGACAGATCAAATATGGTCACTCTGAGGTAGGTAACTTCAGAATGGACGGCAACGTTTATGAGCAGGGCGAAATCGAGTTCCTGCCTATCGACTGTCAGGAGAGCGCTGACCAGCTCATGATCGCAAAGTGGGTGATCAGAAACGTAGCAGACCGTATGGGTCTCAACGTGACATTCGCTCCTAAGATCACAACAGGAAAGGCTGGTTCTGGTCTCCATATCCACATGAGAATCATGAAGGACGGCAAGAACATGATGATCCACGACGGCAAGCTCAGCAACGAGGCTCGCACAATGATCGCCGGTATGATGGACCTCGCTCCTGCCATCACCGCATTCGGAAACAAGAACCCTACTTCTTACTTCCGTCTCGTTCCTCATCAGGAGGCTCCTACAAACGTATGCTGGGGCGACTGCAACAGATCAGTGCTCGTACGTGTACCACTGGGATGGACTTCAAAATGCGACATGTGCCACGGTGCTAACCCGCTCGACACAGCAGCTGGCTACGACACATCACTGAAGCAGACTGTAGAGATGCGCTCACCAGACGGTTCTGCTGACATCTATCAGCTCATCGCTGGTCTCTGCGTGGCTTGCCGTCACGGATTCGAGATGAAGGACGCTCTCGAAATCGCTGAGAAGACATACGTTAACTACAACATCCACGATGCTGAGAACGCTGAGCGCGTTGCTGCTCTCGCACAGTTGCCAGACAGCTGCGAGGCTTCTGCTGACTGCCTCGAGAAGTTCCGCAAGGTATTCGAGGAGCACGGAGTATTCTCTGCAATGATGATTGACGGTATCCAGAAGCAGCTGAGAGCTTTCGGCGACAAGACTCTGCGTGAGGACATCCAGAACAACGAGGCTGAAATCCTGAAGCTCGTTGAGGGATACTTCCACTGCGGATAATATCCAGAAAAGAAACAATACGAAAGGCTATCTTTGGAAAACAAGTAGCCCTGAGTCTACAACTTATCTCGGACATGCCCTGCAACACAGGGGCATGTCCGAGTTTTTTTTGCATTACACACAACAAAACCGACACCGCTGCAAATCATTACTACCCCACCCAACAACACTACGCATATATCACCGTTATGTTTTTTTTAATTAAAAAAATGTTGCGCATACCAATTTAATGCTTAACTTTGCAAAGTCGATATTACAAACGAACAAATCAAACCAATCAAAATTAATAACCAAAAAAATGACAAGCTTATCAATGCTAATCGTTGCGGTATTCGTGATCGGCTATTTCTTCATAGCCATCGAGAGCGTGACGAAGGTAAACAAGGCAGCAATCGCATTGCTCATGTTCGTGGGTTGCTGGACAATCTTCATGTGTGATCCATCGCAGTATCTCTCTGCCGCCATTGGCGACAAAATCCCGTCTGTAGTCAACGAAGCCATTGAACACCACCTTGGCAGCACTGCCACTACACTGTTCTTCCTCATGGGAGCAATGACAATCGTGGAACTTGTAGACCAGAACGGCGGTTTCAATTTCGTCAGAGACACACTGAAGACCAAAAGCAAGAAAGCCCTGCTGTGGCGTATCGCCTTCATGACCTTTATCCTCTCGGCAATACTCGACAACCTCACCACGTCCATCGTGATGATCATGATACTCAGAAAACTCGTCAGCGAACATAAAGACCGCATCATATATGCAGCCCTCGTGGTAATCGCAGCCAACTCCGGCGGCGCCTTCTCTCCTATCGGCGACGTGACCACCATCATGCTCTGGAACAAGGGAGTGATAACAGCCCTCGGAGTGATAAAGGAAATCATTGTGCCATCTATTGTATCAATGGTGATACCGGCTTACATACTGAGTTTCTCACTGAAAGGCGAACTGGCATTGCCTCAAGAGCAGGGCGGCGAACTGACATCAAGCGAATTTACCGCCGTTCAGCGCAAGACTGTGTTTTTCCTCGGTGTGGGCGGACTCATCTTCGTGCCTATCTTCAAGTCTATCACCCATCTGCCTCCGTTCGTAGGCATACTGCTCGTTCTCGGACTGCTCTGGACCGTCACAGAGCTATTCTATAGCCATCTGCCCAAGAGCGCCAAGAAGAGCACCATGCAGAAGCGCGTAAGCAATATGCTCTCACGCATCGACATGTCAACGATTCTCTTCTTCCTCGGAATTCTGATGGCTGTGGCATGTCTTGAAACAATCGGTGTGCTGACACAGCTCGGCAACGGCCTCAACGTGGTGTTCGAAGGCAACCACTATCTCGTGACCGGTATCATCGGAGTGCTCTCGAGCATCGTAGACAACGTGCCTCTCGTGGCTGGCTGCATGGGTATGTATCCTGTAGACCCAAGCATCGGTGGCGACATGTCTGTAGACGGTATCTTCTGGCAGCTGCTTGCCTACTGTGCCGGCGTTGGCGGTTCTATGCTCATCATCGGTTCTGCTGCCGGTGTGGTTGTAATGGGCCTCGAGAAGATAACATTCGGCTGGTATATGAAGAAGGTGTCATGGATTGCCTTCGTAGGCTATCTCGCCGGTATGATAGAATACTGGGTGGAGAAAAGCATTATCGGTCTGTAAACCGTTTCTTCTAAAAGTTCAAAACCCAAGCAAGCCATAATGGGCGATCGGAGATAAAGTTCTAATGAACGATTAGGATTACCAACAAAGGGCTGACACCTCTCTTGAATGAAGTGTCAGCCCTTTTCCATGTTTTCCACCAAGGGTTTCAGCAAGCTGCAAACTTATATACATAAACCCAAAACGGTCATTAGGCCGTTTATTGTATTTTATATTTACTGCTTGCAGTCTTTTGTTTTTTATAAGGCGTCTTTTGCTTGTTTTTAATTCGTAATAGCTCGCTATTACTCATTAAAAGCCAAACAAAATCCACTCTTCTAAAAGAACAAAATCCAGGCAAGCCCTAATGACCTCTAAGTTTGCAGAAGATTGCGACGAAGTCGCATAAACTCCAAAATAATCAAGGTAAAACTATGATTGCTAAAGACAGTTTCGTACCTTTGTTGTAAAAAGGTAGAATCGGTCTGTCGAAGAGGTAAACCAGCTAATGACCCAGCCGTAAAGCTATAAATCGTTTAGGTCCTCATCGACATAGTTGCAAAGACCAGATAGAAAGTTATCGGCTCTGAGCCTTGTTAGAGTGTTAGTCCATACAACTATTGACCAATTCTACACAATATAACTCGTACAAAGTTATGAAGAATTTATTTATCGGAGTTGATTTTTCGAAAGAAAAAGTTGATGTGGCTATCCTTTTTGCAGACGGACTGGCAGAAACCGCTGCTAGAGTGTTCAACGAGTTCAAGACAACCGTGTCTGGCTATAGGCAGTTGGTCAAGTGGGTTGAGCAGAATTCCTGCGGTATCGACTCGTCCTTGTGGCTCTTCTGTGGCGAGAACACGGGCGACTACAGCAAGGGACTGTGCAACTTCCTCTACGGTAAAGGCTACGACATGTGGCTTGAGAACGCAAAGAGCATCAAAGACGCATCTGGTCTTAGACGATTGAAGTCTGACCGTGCTGACGCCTCGATGATTGCAGAATACGCCATGAGGAATTACGATAAAGCCGTTATGTACGAGCCTCTTAGCGAGTCGCTTACACAACTGCGTGAGCTGTTCCTATACCGTCAGATGATCGTAAGACACAGATGCAGTTTCCAGGTGCGTAGAGGCGAAAAGCGACTCACTATGGAGAAGTCGCCAGTCAAGACAATGATTTCGCAGAGCGGACGGCACATCGTCTCTGAACTCAATAAGGAGATAGAGAAGATAGATAAGCGCATTGCCGATCTCATCAAGTCGGACGAGGAACTCACCGAGGTGTTCACCATCGTGACCTCGGTGCCTGGCATAGGAACGCAGAACGCTGTGTGCCTGATGGTGTACACCGACAACTTCCGGCGTTTCAACTACGACTCACGCAAGATTGCCTGCTATTACGGCCTAGCTCCATTTGGCAAAGATTCGGGAACCAGTGTGCATTCCGATCCGCATGTACATTATATGGCTAACCGCCAGATAAAGGCCATGCTGACGCAAGCGGCACTAGCTGCCGTCAACTTCAATCCCATTATGGCGAGGTACTACATGCGCCTCGTAGAACGAGGAAAGAAGAAGCAGGTTGCACTGAACAATGTCAAGAACAAACTTGTACATTTGGTCACAGCCATGGTCAGAAATCGCCAAACATTCACCCCTGAATATAAAATCTCAGCATAAATTGAAAATAATGGTCAAAACATTTGGATATTAACATAGAAAGCGATTTGGGATAAAAGGCAAAATGGGCAACGCCAGCACCCAAATGGGGCAGCACCAGTACCCGATTTTCCATCCATAACTATCCTTTTCCGTTTTTTTGTGGTTTCACCCTTGGCAAAACAATTACAGTCCATAGAGGCTGACAGCTCCCGCTTACAACAATGGCGAGAGAAGACGCACTACAGATTCCCACAGGCGCTGGGCGAACGGACGCTTCCTGCTTATCATACGCTCGGTGACGAAGTTGCACTCCTTGATGTCGTCCATGAAAATCTGTTTGAAACGCAAAGTGGTTTCACGGTCGTAGATGAAGGCGTTCGCCTCGAAATTGTTCTCAAAACTGCGGAAGTCCACGTTGGTAGAACCGCAGGTACACACTATATCATCGCAAACGAGAAGCTTGGAATGAAGAAATCCCGGACGGTAGAGGTATACCTTTACGCCAGCCTGAATGGTCTCGAAGACATACGACCGGCTCGCCCACTCCACGAACTTTGCGTCGCCATGGCGGGGAATCATTATCCTCACGTCTACTCCAGCCAGAGCGGCGATACGCATTGCCGACATCACCGTCTCGGTGGGGAGGAAATATGGAGTCTCTATATACACATAGCGGCGCGCCTCAAGCAGTATGCGCACATAGCCCTGCATTATGTCTGGCCACTTCTCCACCGGACTGCTCGTCACTATCTGTATCACAATGTCGTTCTTCACGTTTCCCAACAGTTCGGGATAATAGCGGCGGTCGGTGATGAGAGTGCCAGAAACGAAATACCAGTCGATGAGAAAGGCCCTCTGTATGGCATACACCGCTCCTCCTACAATCTTGAGATGGGTATCACGCCAGCTATGGCCATCAATGCCCGTTACATAACGTTTGGCTACGTTCATGCCGCCGATGAATCCCACTCTGCCGTCGATGACGCAGAGCTTGCGGTGGTTGCGGTAGTTCACCTTGCTTGTGAAGGCAGGGAAGCGCACAGGCATGAATGGCATCACCTTGATACCGGCATCACGCATACGCTTGAAGAAGGAGTCGTGAACGTTCCAGCATCCCACATCGTCGTAGATTACTCTCACTTCCACTCCTTCCCGCGCCTTGTCTATGAGCATGTCGGCGAGTAGTTGTCCGAGCGAGTCATGGTCGAAGATATATGTGTCGAGGTGTATGCTGCTCTTTGCCGCTCCTATCTCACGGAACAAGGAGCTGAAGAAGTCGTATCCCGTGGTGTAGATGTCCACGGCATTGTCTTTGAAAGGCATCGCCCAGTTCTGCGAGGCGAAGAGTTTCACCAGCGTCTCGCTACCATCCGGCACCTTGAGGTCAGTCTGCACGGCAAATTCCAGCATCGATCGTTTGGTGAGCAGGTCGAGACTGTGTTGGCTTATGAGTTTCTCCTTTCTCGTGTCCTGCCCGAAGAAGAAATAGAGCACAATGCCCACCACTGGCATGAAGGCAAGCACCATTACCCATGCCATGGTCTTCACGGGCAGTCTGTTGTCCATGAGCACATTGATGATTGTCGCAACGACGACAATGACGTAGACACTTATAAAAATCCAATACAGATACTCCATAAGCATTGATGTATACCGCCGGTATGAGCATCTCTTTCTTTATCAGATGCATCATGCGGCGCATTGAGCACAATGACGTGCCACCTTATATTATTATCTCGCTGCCAAGTTCCTTGGCTATGGCATTGCGGAGCTTCTGGGTCTCCTGATACTCCTTTATGAGCGAGATGAGTTTTTCCTGGTTTCCTGTGTTGAGCGATATCTCCTTCTTGAGATGCGCAAGTTTCTCTGACACCACGTCCATTCTGAAATCGAGCACGAGATGGACTATCTGGTCTCTCAGCACATCATCGCCGGTGCGCAGCTTGGCTCCTTTGCGCAGCTGGAACCTGTCGAACGACATTTCTGTGGCGAGTTTACTAATCTCCATATCGGGATGCTTCATCAGATAGTCTTCTGCCTTGAAGCCGGGATCGGCGCTATGGTCCACCACTTCCTGCAACACCTTGTTATATAGCGGCACAGAGAATGAGAGGTTGTCGGTGCCGAGGTCGTAGCTGACATACTGCGCCACGTTGAGCGCCATGGTCTGTCCGTCGGCAGTCTCCACATTGTCGTAGATTATCTGCTCTCCGTGTCTCACCACAGCCTGCATGAGCATATACTCCACCTTCTTGGCCTGCTGCATTGGCGGTTCCGGTCCCACCTGAGTCTGCTGCGCCGGCTGGTCTGCTGCGGGAGTGCTTTGCTGCTCTCGCTGCTGCTCCTTCAGTTCCGCCTCCTTGCCGCTGCGGATAAACTTGTTCATCGTGGTGATGAGCGTAGCTTCGTTTATGCCGATGCGGTGGGCTGCGTCCTGCAGATATGTGGCTCTCACTATCTGGTCTTGTATCACCGATATGCTCTTCACTATACTGCTTATCGCCTCTGAGCGCTTCATCGGGTCGGTGACGCCCTTCAAGAGATAGGCTATCTTGAATTCTATCACGTCCTGCTGATGGTCGGCCACATATTTGCGGAAATCTTCCGCCGTATGCTTGCGTGCGAAACTGTCGGGGTCGTCGCCTCCCGGCAGCAGCAGCACCTTCACTTTCATCGCTTCAGCGAGGAGCATGTCGATGCCTCGCATGGCGGCATGGATTCCTGCGGCGTCACCGTCGTAGAGCAACACGATATTGTCGGTGAAGCGGTGAAGGAGCCGTATCTGATACACGCTGAGTGCCGTACCGGAGTTTGCCACCACATTCTCTATACCACACTGGTGCATGGAAATCACGTCAGTGTATCCCTCCACCATATACACGCAGTTCTCTTTGGCTATCGCCTTCTTTGCCTGGAAGATGCCATACAGTTCGCGTTCTTTGTGGTATATCTCCGAGTCTGAGGAGTTGATGTATTTCTGCTGCACTCCCTTTGTGCGGGAATCGAGAAGTCGTCCGCCGAAGGCCCTCACGTTGCCGTTGACTCCAATCCACGGAAACATCACCCTGCCCGAATATTTGTCTACGAGTTCTCCGTTGTCACGCTTGAAGCATAGTCCGGTGGCTATGAGATATTTCTCGTTGAATCCCTTGCGCAGGGCTTCCTGTGCGAGGGCATTACGCGACGGAAGGGCGAAACCGAGATGGAATTTCTCTATTATGTCGTCGCGGAAACCGCGGCTGCGGAAATACTGCATGCCTACCGCCCTGCCATCTACATCGTTGAGGAGGATGTTGTTGAAATATTCCATCGCCCATTTGTTGACGATGAACATACTCTCACGGTCGTTCTGCTCCCGCTTCTCCTCTTCGCTCATCTCGCGCTCACGCACTTCGATGTTGTATTTGTTGGCGAGCCATTTCAGTGCCTCCACATACGTCATCTGCTCATGTTCCATGAGGAAGCTGACGGGATTTGCCGACTTTCCGCATGAAAAGCAGTGGCAGATTCCGCGTGCCGGCGAGACATAGAACGACGGTGTCTTCTCGTCGTGGAACGGGCATAATCCTTTGTAGTTGGCGCCCACTTTCTTGAGCGTCACAAACTCAGAGACGACATCCACGATGTTTGCCGCATCCTTGATTCTTTCTATCGTAGCGTGGTCAATCATCTGCCTCCTTGTCTGCCTCCCTGAATATAGAGAAGTTAACACTTCCGTATTCTCTATGCTCCACGAAATTCGGATGCTGGCTGAAGTCGTTCTTCTTTCCATGTTCAAACACGAACACGCCTCCCGGCTTGAGCATTCCTGCCTTGAACACGAGCTCTGGCAGTGTTGGCAATTCCGGCAGGGCGTATGGCGGGTCGGCGAAGATGAAGTCGAACTGCTGCTTGCATCCCTTGATGAAGCGGAACACATCGCCACGTATCGTCACGCAGTTGCCGGCTCCGAGCTTTGCCACACATTGTTTGATGAAGGCATGGTGGTCGCGGTCGGCTTCCACGCTGATTACCTGCTGACAACCTCTCGACACGAGTTCGAGCGATATGCTTCCCGTGCCGGAGAAGAGGTCGAGAGCTGTGGTGCCTTCGAAATCTATATATCCGTTGAGAACGTTGAAAATGTTCTCCTTTGCGAAATCTGTCGTGGGACGGGCTTTGAAGGTGCGGGGCACATCAAATCTCCTTCCCTTGTATAATCCTGTTATTATGCGCATTATATTATTGTTATTGATGAGTGGACTTGCCGCCAAGTCCTGCCCATGTTCATTTCAGCAGTGCCGTCACCATATCGAAAGGCACACCTTCCTGCAAGGTCAGCGGATGGCGGTTGAAATCCGACGACGCCTTGATTTTGTATATGTTGGCTACAAAGCGATGGAGTTCTTCTATCAGAGCGTCGCGCTCCTTGAATTCGCCACACAAATAGATGTCGTCCTTCTTCTCGTTCATCGCCAGCTGATTCCATACCGAAAGGATGAAATATGCGGCATCGTTGGCATGCGCCACTTCGAACGTGTTGGAGAAGCGGAACCTGTTTTTGCGGAAGCTGCAAAGCTCCATCTTCCCGTCGTGGAAATAGCAATACAGTTTCTCGTTGTTGCCAGCCATGCTTCGTCGCTGCAGATATTGCCATGTTGCCCCACATACCGGATGCACCTTTATGTCGGAGAAATTGTCGGTGAGCACGAGTCTCAGGTCCTTGTTCAGCGAATACAGTGCCACGGCGTTCACCTGCGGCAGTATGGTGGCGAGCACGGCATTGTTCTCCTGTCCCATCACGGTGTAGTTATAGAGCAGCTCCTTGCTGTGCTCGTCGTATTCGTCGATAGGCACCATCACCACCGGCGAGTCGAGAAGCACCTGCACTTTCCTCCATTTCGCCAGTCGGAGCGTATCGTCGCGCAACGCCTCTCTGAGGTTTGCCGCCATGGAGATTCCACCATTTATGGCGTATGGCACGAACGAGAATCCTGCACCATCACCATTTCTGTATGCGAAGGCGAGTGATCCATGTCCCACTCTTATCATTAGTCGATGTTCCTGCTGTGATATGTTATTCCCAGTTTCCTGCATTGTCATTAGGTGTTGTGATGTCTCCAAATTTCATTCCCGGATATTCTCCCCTTCCGTTTGCCTCTTCGGTGAGCTCGCGGATGCTGTTCTCGTCGAGTCCTTGCAGATAGGCATCGTATGGCGCGCCGCATTCCATCACTGGCACTGCGGCTCCCGACTTGCCTGTATGCACCGAGGCTGAGAGCTCAAACTCCTGTCCTCTTGAATACGGCACGTAGCGCAGCGAATCGGCAAGCAGTCCGCTCCCGATGAGCTGTCTGAAAGACCCGGCGTATATTCCGAAGCGCTGTCTGTAGACTTTTTCCGCCTTGCGGATTTCCGTCAGCCGTTGTATGACTTCCGACTCTCGCTGCTTACGCTGGTCGGCGAAGTGCATAGGACGCCTAACGCTCGCCCAACAGAGAGCGAGGAGCACCACCACGATGGCGGCAAGTATATGGTTGAGTTTTATTTTCATTCTTCTTGCCTTGCTATAAAGAAATCTTTAGCGTAACTTTGCACTCGTCGATAGAATATCGTAATATGCAAAATTACGGTAAATAATTTGTAATATCAAGAGTTTAGCTAAAAATAACCATGATTGAGGATGAATTAAGCAGGGCCATCACAGAAACCTTCGGCTTCTGCCCCACTGACGAACAGCAGGAAGCGATACGTACGTTCTGCAGGTTCATGACTTGTCGCGACGACCGTCCGGCGATGGTGATGTGTGGTTCGGCAGGTACCGGAAAGACGTCGCTCTCGGCGGCTATGGTCAAGACTTTGGCTCGCTTGCACCAGAGGGTGGTGCTGCTTGCTCCCACGGGAAGGGCTGCCAAAGTGCTATCCATGAATGCGGGAATGCCGGCATTCACCATCCACCGCAGGATATACCGGCAGAAGACTTTCACCGGCGACATGACGGGATTCAGCCTCAACATAAACAAGCAGCGTGACACGCTGTTTGTCGTTGACGAGGCTTCTATGGTGTCTAACGACGGATTCGCTTCCGGTGGCGGTGCGCCGGGATTCGGCAGCGGCTGTCTGCTCGACGACCTCATGGAGTTCGTGTTCTCCGGCGACAACTGCCGGCTGATGCTTGTCGGCGACAGGGCACAGCTGCCTCCTGTCGGCGAAGAGGAGTCGCCGGCTCTCATGGCTGACAGTCTCGCCGCCAACTATTTCCTGACAATGCACAGTGTGGAACTGAACGAGGTGTTGCGACAGGCTCACGACTCCGGCATCTTATACAACGCCAACGTGATACGCCAGATGATAACCCACGACGAGGCTACACAGTTGCCCAAAATAAGGTTCAAGGCTTTTGCCGACATCCAGATGGTGCCTGGCGATGAACTGATAGAACAGCTTGCCGGCAGCTACTCTGAGGTGGGACTCGACGAGACAATGGTGGTGACTCGCAGCAACAAGAGGGCTAACGTATACAACAACGGCATCCGGGGCATGGTGCTCGGCAGGGAGGACGAACTGACACCTGGCGACATGCTGATGATTGTGAGAAACAACTATTTCTGGGTGGAACAGGAGGAGAAAAAGGCTCGTGAGGCTGCCAAATCATCGGAACCAGCTCCCAAGCCGCCTACTGCCGACATGGAGAAGACGCCTTTCTCATTCATCGCCAACGGCGACAGGGCGAAGGTGCGCCGCGTACGCAACATCAGAGAATTGTATGGTTTCCGCTTCGCCGACCTCGCCCTTGAATTCCCCGACTACGACAACTACGAGCTGCAGGCCACCGTCATCATTGACTCGCTGCAGTCTGAATCGCCATCGCTGACCCGCGAACAGAGCGAGCAGCTCTTCAATGGCGTCCTTGCAGACTATGCCGACCTTAGACTGAAGAGCGAACGCATGGGACACGTGAGGTCTGACAAATACTACAACGCATTGCAGGTGAAATTCGCCTATGCCGTGACCTGCCACAAGGCTCAGGGCGGACAATGGGCACACGTGTATGTGGACCAAGGATACATGACCGACGACATGCTCACGCCCGACTATATCCACTGGCTATACACAGCCTTCACACGAGCAACGGAAAAACTGTATCTCGTGAACTGGCCTAAGACGCAGACAGAAGAGTGAACATGGCAACAGCTTTTGCAAAATGGTGATACCCCCAATACAAAGGGGATATGCAAGACGTGATACAGTCTGCATATCCCCTTAATATGTTGTATATATAAATTCTGATCCGCTTACTCTGCGGCACGGAAGTTCACCAAATCCTCGGCTATGAAGCTCTTGACATAGCAGCTGTGGCCGATTACCTCCTCCTCAGCATAGCGCACATAAACCTGTGCACTCTTGGCGAAGAGTTCCGGTGAGGCAGTAGCGTCACCGATGATGAGCAGCGACATGAGGATATCGGCAGTCATATCGTAAAGGCGACGGGCGAGGAAGTCGAGCACCTCCTGGTTTTCAGCCTGCTTCACGTATTCGAGCGACTGCTCGTAGAGCTCTATCATCTTTGCCACACGCACATGCAGCGGCTTCATATCCTCAGACACCTCTCTCTCGAGCATCTCCTTCATGATGTTGAGATAGGTGCTGTTAGTGATGTAACGCAATGCAGCTACAACCTGCAGCTGAGTAGTACCCTCGTAGATAGAGAAGATACGTGCGTCGCGGTACAGGCGCTGACACTTGTATTCCATGATGAATCCCGAACCGCCATGCACCTGGATGCAGTCGTATGCATTCTGGTTGGCATACTCAGAGTTCATACCCTTTGCCACTGGAGTGAAGGCATCAGCAAGACGGGCATACTTCTTCTGCTCCTGACGCTCCTCCGGAGTGAGTTTGCGCTCACGGGAGATATCTTCGAGAGCCTTGTAGATGTCAACGTAGCGTGCTGTCTGATACAGGATGCTGCGACCGGCGTCGAGCTTTGCCTTGATACGGGCAATCATATCGTATACGGCAGGGAACTTCACGATAGCCTCGCCAAACTGCTTGCGGTCCTTGGCATAGGCAAGAGCCTCGTCGTAGGCTGCCTGGCTCACGCCGACAGACTGTGCGGCGATACCCAGACGGGCACCGTTCATGAGCGCCATCACATATTTGATGAGTCCCATACGGGTGCTTCCGCAGAGTTCTGCCTTGGCATTCTTGTATACCAGCTCACAGGTAGGTGAACCGTGGATACCGAGCTTGTTCTCGATGTGGCGCACGGTAACGCCACCCTGGTTCTTGTCGTAGATAAACATTGAGAGTCCACGTCCGTCGTGTGTGCCTGCCTCTGAACGGGCCAGCACGAGATGGATGTCAGAGTCGCCGTTGGTGATGAAACGCTTCACACCATTGAGCAGCCAGCATCCCTCCTCCTCGCTGTATGTAGCCTTGAGCATTACGCGCTGCAAGTCAGAACCGGCATCAGGCTCAGTGAGGTCCATACTCATGGTCTCTCCGGCACATACACGTGGAATATACTTCTGGCGCTGCTCCTCAGAACCGAACTCATAGAGAGTCTCGATACAGTCCTGCAAGCTCCAGATGTTCTGGAATCCGGCATCTGCCGTAGCCACGATTTCCGAAGCCATGGAATAAGGAGTGATAGGCATGTTCAGACCGCCGTAGCGGCGAGGCATTGAGATGCCCCAGAGTCCTGCCTGACGTGTAGCCTCGATGTTCTCGTATGTCTTCGAAGCATAGTGCATGCGTCCCTCCACGAGGTGTGGACCTTCGAGGTCAACAGCCTCACTGTTGGGTTCGAGGATATTGGCGGCGATGTCGCCGGTGATGTCGAGCACACGCTTGTAGTTCTCGATGGCATCGTCGAAGTCTACGGGTGCATCCTCATACTTGTCTTTGTCTGCGAAGTTGCGTTCCTTGAGCTCAACGACGCGTTTCATTTCCGGGTGATTGAGATAGAAATCAAATTCCGGATGGTCGCTATAATAATTAGCCATGATGTTCTTTACTTTGAGTTCTGCTTATAATACTTTATGAGTTTTGGAACGACCTCCTCCACAGTGCCGTTGATTACATAGTCGGCAATCTTGTTGATAGGAGCCTCAGGGTCGTTGTTCACGGAGATGATGATACCAGAGTCCTGCATACCTGCGATATGCTGAATCTGACCGGAGATACCACATGCGATATACACCTTTGGATGCACTGTCACACCGGTCTGGCCAATCTGGCGGTCGTGGTCTACCCATCCTGCGTCAACAGCCGCACGGCTGGCGCCCACCTCTCCGTGGAGTTCCTTGGCGAGTTGGAATAGCATGTCGAAGCCTTCCTTGCTGCCCACGCCGTAGCCACCGGCAACGACGATCGGCGCACCCTTCAGGTTGTGCTTGGCAGCCTCAACGTGGCGGTCGATGACCTTCACCACATAGTCAGCCTCAGGCACATATTTTGCTACGTCCATATATACCACTTCATGCTTTGCCTCACCCTCGTATACGGCTTTCTGCATCACTCCGCTACGCACGGTAGCCATCTGTGGACGATGCTCCGGGTTTACGATTGTGGCAACGATGTTTCCGCCGAATGCCGGACGAATCTGATAGAGCAGGTTGTCATAATGCGTGCCGCTCTTCTTGTCGTCGAAATCACCGATTTCGAGCTGCGTACAGTCGGCTGTCAGTCCGCTTGTCAGCGATGACGACACTCTCGGACCGAGGTCACGGCCAATCACTGTTGCTCCCATGAGGCAGATCTGTGGCTTCTCCTCCTTGAAGAGGTTCACCAGGATATCCGTATGTGGTGCTGATGTGTATGGGAAGAGACCCTCTGCATCAAAGGCGAAGAGCTTGTCAACGCCATAAGGCAGTATCTGGTCTTCCACCTTGCCCTTGATGCCAGTACCGGCAACGATGGCATGAAGCTCCACACCAAGCTGGTTGGCGAGCTTGCGGCCTTTGGTAAGCAATTCCTGAGACACCTCGGCAACCGTGGTGTTCTCTATCTCGCAATATACAAATACGTTGTTCATCTCTTATCCAATAATCTTTTCGTCCAACAATTCTTTTATCATTCCCTCGATATCAGTGTCGGAAGCGGTGAGCGTCTTGCTCTCCTTGGCCTGGAACACGATATTCTTCACAGCCTTCACCTTGGTTGGCGAGCCGGCGAGTCCACACTGCTCCGGGTCGCCGTCAACATCGGCTACAGACCACTGGTTGAGCGTCAGATATGGGCGCTCGGCATAAAGCTCGGCGTATGGCATGTCGGCAGTGCGCTCCAAAGGCACGTTGGCACGCTTGTATTTCATCACGAGCTTGGCGTTGCAAGGACGGCAGGGAGCGGCGCTGCCGTTCACCGTGATGACGATAGGCATAGGAGCCTCTACGGTCTCCACTCCTCCGTCGATATGGCGACGGATGGTGAGCACGCCATTCTCACACTTCTCTATCTCCTCGGCATAAGTCACCTGAGAGAGTCCCAGCTTCTGTGCCACCTGTGGTCCCACCTGTGCAGTGTCACCGTCGATAGCCTGACGACCACCGATTACCACGTCGGCACCGCCGATTTTCTGGATTGCCGTAGCAAGTGCGTATGAGGTAGCGAGCGTGTCGGCACCGGCAAAGAGTCTGTCGGTCAGCAGCCATCCTGTGTCTGCTCCTCTATAGAGTCCCTGGCGGATGATCTCGGCAGCACGTGGAGGGCCCATGGTGAGGATACCCACTGTGGAGCCTGGATTCTGGTCTTTCAAACGTAACGCCTGTTCGAGGGCGTTCAAATCTTCAGGATTGAAAATTGCTGGCAATGCGGCACGGTTCACGGTGCCTTCAGCCGTCATGGCGTCTTTGCCAACATTGCGTGTGTCTGGTACCTGCTTGGCAAGTACAATGATTTTTAAACCCATATTATTCTGTTATAATGTAAAGTTCATGTTATACAATAGGTGCAAAAATACGATTTTTTTGTTGTGCTGCAAAGAAAAGCACGAAAAAGCTAACAATACAGGTTATAAAAAGACCTGTCTGCTACATTATGAAATGCTAATTTCCTATCATTATGCTGTTTATGACCTTGTCTTGTCAGCAAATGCCAAACCGTCCCTTTTTACTCCAAAAACAACAAAGCCCAAACCTGTCATCCGGAACATCGCCTGATGACTGGTTTGGGGTTAATGCTATATATATCTTTCCGTCAGCCATCCACTCTCCTATTACTTCTTGTCGTAAGCATGAAGAGGATAGTCGATGGTGAAATGCAGACCACGACACTCCTTACGCTCTATTGCCTGACGTGTGATGAGGTAGCCCACGTTTATCATGTTTCTAAGTTCACAGATATCCTTGCTCGCCTTCACCCTCTTGAAGAGCGACTCTGTCTCTTCATAGAGCAGGTCGAGACGGTTCCATGCACGTTTCAGTCTGAGGTCACTTCTCACGATGCCCACATAGTTGCTCATTATCTGTCCCACTTCCTTCACGCTCTGCGTGATGAGCACTTTCTCCTCATTGGTCAGGGTGCCCTGGTCGTCCCACTCCGGCACATGCACATTGAAGTCATATTCATCAATGTGTGCCAGACTGTGCTTTGCAGCCGCATCGGCATATACCACAGCCTCGATGAGCGAGTTGCTTGCCAGACGGTTGCCTCCGTGGAGCCCCGTGCATGAGCATTCGCCGATGGCATAGAGGCGCTTGATGCTCGACTCGCCGTTGAGGTCCACCTTGATGCCGCCGCACATATAATGGGCTGCCGGCCTTACGGGGATATACTCCTTGGTGATGTCGATGCCGATACTCAGACATTTCTTGTATATATTCGGGAAATGATGCTTTGTCTCCTCCGGATCCTTGTGGGTCACGTCCAGACACACATGGTCGATACCGTGTATCTTCATCTCCTTGTCGATGGCACGCGCCACGATGTCGCGGGGAGCGAGACTCAACCGCTTGTCGTATTTCTCCATGAACGACTCTCCGTTGGGCAGTCGCAGGATGCCGCCGTAGCCTCTCATCGCCTCTGTGATGAGGTATGCGGGATGGGTCTCTTGCGGATTATATAATGATGTGGGATGGAACTGCACGAACTCCATGTCCTGCACCGTTCCCTTTGCGCGGTATACCATTGCCTCTCCGTCGCCGGTGGCTATCACGGGGTTTGTGGTGGTCTGGTACACTGCTCCGCATCCTCCGGTACACATCAGTGTGACCTTGCTCAGATACGTGTCCACCTTCTGTGTCTCCGGGTTCAGCACGTAAGCGCCATAACACTGTATGTTCGGCGTGCGGCGCGTCACCACGATTCCGAGATGGTGCTGCGTTATTATCTCTACTGCGAAATGATTCTCCTTGATGTCGATGTCCGGATTGCTGCGCACGGCCTCCATCAGTCCTCGTTGGATCTCGGCTCCCGTGTCGTCGGCATGGTGCAGGATACGGAACTCAGAGTGTCCTCCCTCACGGTGCAGATCGAAGCTGCCGTCTTCCTTGCGGTCGAAGTGCACTCCCCACTTCACCAGTTCATCAATCTGCTCCGGTGCATTCCTTACCACTTGCTCCACAGCTTCCACATCATTGATGTAGTCGCCGGCTATCATAGTGTCTTCGATATGCTTATCGAAATTGTCTATCTTGAGATTCGTCACCGATGCCACTCCTCCCTGGGCGAAGTATGTATTCGCCTCATCGAGCGTTGTTTTGCAGATCAGGCATATCTTGCCTTTGTGTTCTCTTGCTACCTTTAGCGCATAGCTCATTCCGGCGACGCCGGCACCGATAATGAGAAAATCGTATTTATAAACCATAAAGACGTTTGTTTTAATCAATGCAAAAGTAATAAGATTTTCTTAAAACGGATAAATATCGGAGGCTTTTTGTAGGTTATTACATTCTTTAATAGTAATTATTCCACTTTTTCGCCCAAAAGTTCGTAATTTTGTATGCGTTATGGAATTTGGAGTACCATAGCAGCGACTTTTTCCTGTTGCTTTTCCATTGGCACACCAACATCAAACCCATCTGAACATATCAATAAATGAAAAAGAGAAAACTGTTTGCAAGTGGCATAATAAGTCTTGCGGCGCTGTTGCTGCTTCCGATGTATGCCACCGACGAGGTCACTCATTGCGCATTTGCCCAAGAGACCTGCCTCAACGAAATATTCAATGACGACGACACCGTAATCGTAGACACCGTCGACGTGGACACCATGACGATTGGCATCCAGCAGAACGACTCCACCGACGAGGCGTCTGACGACGGTGACGACATCGACGACGACGAGGACCTGCCGTGGCCGGAGAACGTGAGACACAGGATTGAGAAGATTTTCGACAACACCACGATATTCAACACCTCGATGGTGGGAATGAAAATCTACGACCTCACCGCCGACTCCACTATCTACGAACGCAACGCCTCTCAGCTGATGCGCCCTGCCAGCACTCTGAAGATGATGGTGGCGGTGACGGCTATCGACCGTCTGGGTGCAGGCTACGAACTGAAGACGCGCATGGCATATACAGGCAGGACAGACAGTCTGACGCTCCGCGGAAACCTGTATGTGAAAGGTGGCTTCGACCCCACGATAGGGAGCGACGACATCGCCGAGTTTGCCGACAGCGTGAAGGCGCTCGGCATCGACACCATCGACGGCAACATATATCTCGACCTCACGATGAAAGACAAGGACCGTCTTGGCGAGGGTTGGTGCTGGGACGACGACAATCCTGTGCTCTCTCCACTGCTCGCCGGCAGGAAGGAGGAGTTCGGCGAGAGACTGCAGAGGAAGCTCAGACAGAATGGTATCACCGTGACAGGAACGTGCAGCAACGGTTCGATGCCCTCCGGCGCTCACACCTTATATATAAAGCGCACCCCATTGCTCGAAGTGATGCGCCGCCAGCTGAAGCGCAGCGACAACCTCTATTCTGAAGCGATATTCTATCAGCTGGCTGCCGAAGTGGCAGGACGCAACACCGCATCTGCAAGACATGGCAGACAGGCGGTGAACGCCATAATATCCAAGGTGGGCAGGAGGCCTTCGGCATATTATATCGCCGACGGCAGCGGACTGTCGCTATACAACTACGTGTCGCCGGAACTGGAAGTGGACTTCCTGAGATATGCCTACCGCCATCCTGAAATCTACGACAACATGCTGCCTTGCCTGCCTATAGCCGGAGTGGACGGCACTCTCTCGAAACGCATGCGTAAAGGGGCAGCACATGAGAACGTGAAGGCAAAGACGGGCACGGTGACAGGTGTCAGTTCGCTCGCCGGATATCTCACCACGGCCAACGGTCACCGCATCTGCTTCTCTATCATAAACATGGGAATCAGACATTCTTCTTCTGGCAGGAACTTCCAGGACAAGGTCTGTCAGGCTCTCTGCAAATGACGGTGGGACGGACATCTGACTTTTACGGACTCCCCGAAGCGGCATCCGTCTTTTCATCCCGAAACGGCAATCAGACAGTCTCGGGGCTTGACATACAGGATAAAAAAACGACAACCAGAGCATAGGAAACGCAAGTACTGAAGCGGTACGACAATAACAAAGATGAAGAAGCAAAGAGACAACTACACTTTTCTCACTCACGCTCCCGTACACAGGGTGATTGTAAGCATGGCGGTACCCACCATAATATCAATGCTGGTGACAAGCATATACGGAATGGTCGACACATACTACGTGGGACAGATAAACACGCAGAGCACTGCCGCCGTGGGCATTTCATTCTCTATAATGACCATCATACAGGCAATCGGATTCTTCTTCGGACACGGTTCGGGCAACTACATATCACGGATGCTCGGCGCAAAGCGCACCGACGAGGCGAAATATATGGCTGCCACAGGACTTGTGGGCAGCGTGACTTTCGGTCTGGCGGTTGCAGTGGTGGGACTGGCGTTTCTTTCCGACATCTGCATATTCCTCGGTTCCACGGAGACCATTCTGCCATACACGGAACGATACCTGGGCATAATCCTCGTGGGAGCGCCGTTCATGACGGGTGCCTTCACGCTGAACAACCAGATGCGCTTTCAAGGCAACGCCAAATATGCCATGTATGGCATACTCAGCGGTGTGGTGCTCAACGTGGTGCTCGCACCGATACTGATATTCTATTTCTGTCTGGGAATAACGGGGGCTGCCGTGGCTACGCTCGTGAGCCAGACGATGAGTTTCTTCATACTGTTCAACATGACTCGCCATCGGGGCAATATAGCCATTGAACTAAGGAACTGTCGCCTTTCGGGCGCCTTCGCCAAGGAAATAGTCATCAACGGCACCCCATCGCTCTCCCGACAGGGACTGGCGAGCGTTGCCACGATAATGCTGAACATCGCTGCAGGGGCTTACGGCGACGCTGCCATAGCGGGAATGTCGATAGTGACGAGGATTTCCAATTTTGTGTATGCTGGCATTGTGGGACTGGGACAGGGATTCCAGCCGCTTTGCGGATTCTGCTGCGGAGCGAAGCTGCTCGACAGGATATACGAGGGCTTTGTTTACTGCATAAAGATAGGCACGGTGTTCTTCCTCGCCATCACCATAATAGGCTTCATATTCACGGAACCCATAATATCGGTATTCCGCGACGACCCTGCCGTAATAGCCGTCGGCACAGCGGCTTTCCGTTGGCAGCTCATCACCTACCCTCTCATCGCCACCATCATCCTCACCAACATGCTGTCGCAGACGGCACGCAAACCGATGCGTGCCAATCTCGTGGCCGCCTCGCGCAGCGGTATGTTCTTCATCCCGGCGGTATTCATCCTCCCATTGTTTCTCGGTCTGCAGGGTGTGGAGATGAGTCAGGCGGTGTCCGACCTCTGTTCGTTCCTCCTCTCAGTGCCTGTGGCATGGAGCGTGTTCCGCGATCTGAAAAAGGATTTCGGGAATGACCATGGTTAACCCCAGAATCCAGGCTAGCCATAATGCCAGATTCTGGACTAACGAAAAATGTTTTTCTCCGGAAAAGTGTCAAAGTATCATTTTCCGGTTTCCCACAGCATCCAAAGTCAAACAAGCCAACAAGTTACCGTTATGACACTTTTCTGAATGCTTTACAGAAAAGTATCATAAAAGTATCACTGAAGTGTCATGCCGCTTTGCGCCACCCGGAGATTTCCAAACCACAATCATTGGCAAGGATAACAAAACCTCATGAAACAGGCAACGATTGTGCCCAACCGGGGCAAGCAGCGTTCTCAAGTGGGGCAAGCAGCGTGCCCCAAGTGGGCAAGCAGCGTGCCCAAAACTGAGCCTAAAGTTCCCATAAGAAGAAACACCCGTAAAGGAAATGAAAAGAAGCGGCATCTGAACAAACTCTTTCCTGTTGATGAGGAATGACATTATGCTTACTCGTCGATTTTTTCATACATAAAGGATGTTCATCATATACAAATTGATCGAGTCATTGGATAACAATAAATTATCCAATGCTTGAGAATGCCCCTTTATGGTATTGCCATGGAGCGTTTTTTGTAAAAGACTTGCCGTTTATTCAAATAATCACTATATTTGCAATAGAATGCAGCATATCGCATCCTACATGGATGAATAACAGCAAAACAAATGACCATGGCACAGGCAAGAAAATATCCGATAGGCATACAGACGTTCAGCGAGATTCGGGAACGTAACTATCTTTATATCGACAAGACGCAGTATCTTGTGGATTTCATCGACAAGGGTTATAAGTATGTTTTCCTGAGCCGCCCGAGGCGGTTCGGCAAGTCGCTGTTTGCCTCGATGATCCATGCTTATTACGAGGGGCGCAAGGACCTGTTCGAAGGCCTCGCCATGGGAGAGTATGAGAAGGACTGGGTGAAGCATCCCGTGCTGCACTTCGACATGAGTGCAGCCAAGCACATGGACAAGGACATGCTCGAGCGTTATCTTGCCGACATGCTCACCGACCAGGAAGCCGTTTTTGGCTACAAGAGCGAAAAGCAAGACCCCAACATTCGCTTGAAAGACCTGGTGGTGACAGCAAACAGGCTAACAGGCCGGAAAGTGGCGCTCATCATCGATGAGTACGACGCGCCGCTGCTTGACGTGGTGCACGAGGAACTGAACCTTGTCGCCCTGCGTCGCGCAATGCAGAACTTCTATTCGCCCATCAAGTCGCTCGACCCGTATCTTGAGTTCGTGTTCCTCACGGGCATCACCAAGTTTGCGCAGCTCAGCATCTTCAGTGAGCTGAACAACCTGTTCAACATATCCATGTACGACAAGTATTCCGCCATCTGCGGCATCAGCAGCGAGGAGCTCCACACTCAGATGCTGCCCGATGTGGAGCGCCTTGCCGAGCACCTGCACCTCAGCGTGGACGAGACATTCGAACGGCTCAAGCGGAAATACGACGGCTATCATTTCAGCAAGAACTCTGAGGATGTGTACAATCCGTTCAGCTTGATCAAAGCCCTTGCCTCAGGCGACATCGGCGACTACTGGTTCGACTCGGGCACGCCCACCTACATCATCAAATTGCTCCAGAAATACAATGTCGGCTTGCGCGACCTCACTGGCCAGGACGCCGGAGTGAGCGACTTCGACGTGTCGCCAGAGAACATGACCACCGCCCTTCCGTTGCTCTACCAGAGCGGCTACCTCACCATCAAGCATTACGACCCGATGATCGACCTCTACACGCTGGGCTATCCCAACGAGGAGGTGCGCACGGGGATGGTGCGCTCGCTTGCCGCCAACTACCTCACGCCGGCCGAGGGCACCAACAGCAGTTTCGTCATCAAGTTTGTCAAGGCGGTCATCGCCGACGACATGGAGCAAGCGCTCACGCTGATGCGCGCCTATCTCGCCGGCGTGTCCTACCGCCTGTCGAACAAGACGGAGCGCGACGTGCAGACCATCTTCTATCTGGTGTTCTCGCTCATCGGCTCGTTCATCAAGGTGGAGGAGGAAAGTGCGCACGGCAGGGCCGACGTGGTGATCACGCTGCCCTCGGTGGTCTACGTCATGGAGCTGAAGTTTGACGGCTCCGCCGACGCCGCGCTCCGCCAGATTGACGAGAAGGGCTATCTCATCCCCTATACAGCCGACGGCAAACGGCTGGTAAAGGTGGGCGTGAACTACAGCAGCGAGGAACGCACCATCACGGAGTGGCGGATAGAAGGATAGCTGCGACTCTTTATCAAAAAAAATTGAAAAGTATTTGCGTGTCTCAATCATTATAAGTGTCTTCGCTCCGATAATTCAAGTATCTCAAAATGAGGGGTAAACTGCACTGTAAGAAATGCTTTCAGTGTTGCCTTGTCAAATTAGTCCGTTGTCAATGGACCAATTACTATTTCATCACTGCCTGCTAAAACAGGTTCATTAATTCGTCCCGTTTTCTTCTTTTTCCAACATTATTTGGCGGTTTCCCATTAAAATTACATTACAAAGCGCCTTTTTGTTTAACATTTATAGGGTTATTAAACATTAATTTGTATATTTGTGCAGTATTAATCAACTTTTACAAATTTAAGTATGAAAAATCATCTAAAACATCTCCTTCTCGTGGCTGTGCTGGCCATTGTCGGCACGGTGACGGCAGTGGCTCAGTCCACGCTAAGAGGTAAGGTAGTTGATGCGGAAAACAACGAACCGCTCATCGGTGCTACGGTAACCGTTAACGGCGTCAAGGTGGCAACCGACATCGACGGTGCTTTCACAGTGAAAGGCGTAAAGGGAACTGCAGAAATCACTGTAGACTACATCGGCTACAAGTCTAAATCCATGAAGACCAATGCCAGCAAGGGCGACATCGCCACCATCAGCCTGAAGCCAGATGGACGCATGCTCGACGACGTAGTGGTGACATCACAGGTGGCTGTGGCAAGAAAGACTCCGGTGGCTGTGTCTTCCGTTCCGCTCTCGTTCATCGAGGAGAAAATCGGAACACAGGAGTTCCCCGAAATTCTCAAGTCTACCCCTGGCGTGCATGCCAACAAAGAGGGTGGTGGCTATGGCGACTCTGAGATATACATGCGTGGATTCGACAACACCAACATCGCCGTGATGGTGAACGGAGTGCCTATGAACGACATGGAGAACCAGAACGTATACTGGTCTAACTGGGCTGGTCTGACCGACGTGACCCGTTCTATGCAGACACAACGCGGACTCGGTGCTTCAAAGGTGTCGGCACCTTCTGTAGGTGGTACCATCAACATCATCACAAAGTCTATCGAGGCAAAGAAGGGCGGATCGATATATTATGGTATGGGCAACGACAACATGAACAAGGTGATGTTCACCGTTTCTACTGGTCTGTCAAAGACAGGATGGTCGATGACATTGCTCGGTTCAAAGACATGGGGCGACGGATACGTGCAGGGCACTGAATTCTCAGGCTACACATACTTCCTGAACATCTCCAAGCGCCTGAACGACAAGCACCAGCTCTCGTTCACCGCCTTCGGAGCTCCTCAGGAGCACTTCCAGCGCAAAGACGCGCTGACTCTCGCCGACTGGAAGATGACAGAGCAGGTGTGGGGAGTGAAAGACCACAAGTATAACCCTACTTACGGTTTCGACAGCAACGGCAAGATGCGTTCTGCCGAATATAACGTTTACCACAAGCCTCAGCTGAGCCTCAACCACCAGTGGCAGATCAACGACAATTCGTCGTTGAGCACCGTGCTCTATATGAGCATCGGCCGTGGATACGGATACAGCGGACAGGCGAATACCGACTACGGATACTCTTACACCGACTGGTATGGAGCATACAAGGGAGTGATGCAGAACAAGTTCCGCAAGGCTGACGGCACATTCGACTATGGCGCTGTAGAGGAACTGAACGCCAACAACGAGAACGGTTCTATCATGGTGATGACAAAGGCGAAGAACTACCACAACTGGTATGGACTCGTTTCTACATACAACACCAAACTGACAAAGGACATCGACTTCTACGGTGGTGTAGACTTCCGCTTCTACAAGGGCACACACACCAACGACATCGTTGACCTCTATGGAGGCAAATATTTCATTGACAGCACCCGCAAGTCGGTGAAACCTGAAAACAACGCCAATGCCGCAAACCAGAGCTGGGTATACCAGAAGCTCGGCGTGGGCGATGCTGTATATCGCGACTATGACGGACACGTGGTTCAGGAAGGTGCCTTCTTCCAGGCTGAATACTCCAAGAACGGTCTCTCTTCATTCCTCTCTGGTTCGCTCTCAAACACTTCTTACTGGCGTTACGACCGTCTCTACTACGACAAGAAAAACGCTGAGTCTGAGACCAAGAACTATCTCGGCTTCACCGTGAAGGGTGGTGCCAACTACAACTTCAACGAGCATCACAACGCATTCTTCAACGTGGGCTACATCAGCCGCGCTCCTAAGTTCAACTACGGTGCGTTCCTCTCATTCGCATCAAGCAACGTGACTAACCCTGACGCCAAGAACGAGAAAGTAGTATCATTCGAACTTGGCTACGGCTACCGTCTGAAGTGGCTGCAGGTTGACGTGAACGCTTATTGGACAAAGTGGCTCGACAAGACAATGGCAAAGAGCTCTACAGTGGGCACGGCACAGGTTGACGCCTTCGTGAACATGACCGGCGTGAACGCCCTGCACAAGGGTATCGAAATCGAGGCAAAGGCAAGTCCGCTCTACTGGCTCGACGTGAACGCCATGTTCTCTATCGGCGACTGGAAATGGGACAGCAATGCCAAGGGATACGTGTTTGACTACAACGGACAGCCTCTCACAAAGGACGGAAGCATAGCAAGCGGTATCGGAGCAGAAGATCATCTCTCTACGGGTATCAACCTGAAGGGTATCCATGTTGGCGGCGCCGCTCAGACAACGGCAGCTCTCGGTGCTACTATCAAGATCGGCAAGGAAATCCGTATCGGTGCCGACTGGACTCTCTACGCCCGCAACTATGCCTACTATTCTATCTCGGGCAGCAACCTCTCACTGGGCAAGACAAACACCGTGGCTGACCCATGGAGAGTGCCTACAGCAAGCCAGTTCGACCTCAACGCATCTTACAAGTTCAAGATTGCAGGTCTGAACGCCACAATCTCGGGCAACGTGAACAACCTCTTCGACTATCAGTATCTGGGCAAGGTGTGGAACCCAAGTTCCGGCACTGCAACAAAGGACAACATCTACGGATTCTATGCCTTCGGACGCACGTTCAGCACAAGACTGAAGATCAATTTCTAATCAACCGTATACATTATATATATAACATTAGAAGAATATGAAAAAGATATATTTACTGTCGGCTGTCGCCCTGCTGTCGCTTACCGCGTGTAACGACTTTGAAGACCAGTTTCATATCGGCGACCAGATTACCGACGTGAAGAAGGATTTGCCAATAGTGCTCGAGGATGGCGACTACACCGCCATCGCCAATCTCGCAGCCAACAAGGCTCTCGCCGCACAGCTCGACGAGCAGAGCGGAACTACAGCGTATACCGACGCGTTGAAGAAACTCGGCACACAGAAGTATTTCGACAATATGATTACCGCCGACCAGTTCCTGCCGGCATTCATCAACAACAAATATCCTGCTGCCGACCTGGGCTCTACGTTCAAGGTGACATACAACGAATATTGCGGAAAATCGGAATATCTCGTCGACTTCGACAACATGAAGGGTGAATACACTCTGACTGCCGACGACTACAACACGATCTGGGACGGTGCGTCAACGGCTACATACCTCACTCCTTCTACAGAGAACAAGATAGCTGCCGCACTGAAGACAGCAAAAGCCGATGCCAAGGCTGGCGACATCATGGTGGTGAACTACTCTTACTCTGAGTTTGAACCTGCCGGCGGAGGCTCTCAGACAGAGAGTCAATACACCAAGATTTCTGACGTCATCGCAGGTGGCGTTGGTACTTACACCGTGAAGGGCAAGGTGCCGGCAGTTTACAGCCGCGGCTTCCTGCTCTACGACGGAACCGGTTATATCCTCGTATACAAGACCAGCGACGTGAAGGTTGGCGACGAGGTGGCTGTTAGCGGAACGACCACAGAATATGGCGGCCTGCAGCAGTATCCTACCGACGGCACAGAGGTTTCTGTATTGAAGGCTGGCAACGGCACATACACACAGCCTAAGGCTAAGACCATGGGCAGCGCCGAGTTTGAGGCTTATGCCAATGCCCCTTACGTGGCATACGTGACATATACCGGCAAACTGACAATCAACGGCAACTACTACAACGTGGCTATCGACGGAACTGAGAAGCAGGGAAGCCTGGCTTACGTTCCGGAAGGAATGGTAAGCGCCGACCTCAACGGCAAGAACGTGGTGGTTTACGGATACACCGTAGGTTCTGCTTCAAAGGGCAAATACGTGAACACCATGGTGACAAGCGTTGCAGAGGCTGCTTCGGGTGCCAAGATGAACGGAATGCGCCGCGCTGCCGCTTCGAAGGCTAACAAGTCGGTGGTATACAAGTTTGACGGCACTGCATGGAAGACATACACCACTTCTGACGCCAAGGTGATGGCTGTTCAGCCTGCTATGTATGAGGCTGTAGGCTCTACCACAATCGGCAAACCTGCCAACTATCTGCCTCAGCTGCTGCAGCAGGCTTATCCTTTCGCCGCTGACGGACAGAAGGTGGCTGTGGTATACCGCAAGTCGGCTACGGCAATGGCTGTAGTGGAATACACATATTCTGCCACTGAGGGATGGGCAGAGTCTAAGGTATACAAGAAGGAGACCACCACTTTCGCCAACACCGAGAATGGCTATGAGGCTCAGATAAGCATGTATCTCAACGAGTCGCTGCTCGGCAACGAGGGTGGCTTCGTGGCATACAACATCAACATCGGCACACTGAGCTACGTATGGTCTAACACCGCGGCTTACGGATGGAAGGCTTCGGCATTCGCCAACAAGGTGAACCAGGCTGCCGAGAGCTGGCTCGTTTCGCCTGCACTCAACATGAAGAAGGGCAAAGACCCTGTAATCTCATTTGAAGAGGCACTCAACTTCCTGGGTTCCAACAACCTGACTGACTTCATACAGGTGAAGGTGTCTACCAACTTCGACGGCACCGACGTGAAGGCTGCCACATGGGAGGACGTGGAGTTTGACCCGGCTACACGCTCTGCCGGCGACTCTTGGAGCTTCGTAACCGTTGGTCCTGCTTCGCTCGCAAAATATGTAGGCAACACTATCCATATCGCCTTCGTATACAAGAGCACTGACGAAGTGGCTCCTACATACGAGTTCAAGAACATCGTGGTGAAGGAGAGAGACGCTGAATAACAGTAATTTCCCCGAATATCAAAGCGGCAATCAGAAACCGGGTCTTCGATGACTTGAGATTCTCATTACCGCTTTGAACAGAATCATAAAAAAGAAGGATGCCAAAGCGACATCCTTCTTTTTTTATGATTTAACCCCAATCGGTCATTAGGGCTTGCTTGGATTTTGTTTCGTCTTTCAACCTCAATCGGGCATCAATTCATATCATCCGCAAACGGCGTCTTTCAGTTGGGAGAGTGCCTGTGTGAGGATGGCGCGCGGCGTTGCCACGTTCATTCTCATGAAGCCTTCGCCACCCTTGCCGAACATCTCTCCGTCGTTGAGGGCGAGACGTGCCTTGTTGACAAAGAGGTCGATGAGCCGGTCGTGATTGAGACCGAGCTTGCGGCAGTCGAGCCACACCAGAAATGACGCCTCCGGTCGCAATGGCCGTATCATCGGCAGATGTTCACGGCAGTAGTCTTCCACATAACGGATGTTGTCTTCCACATAAGCGAGCATCGCCCTGCGCCACTGCTCTCCTTGCTCAAAGGCGGCGATGGTGGCGATGGGCGAGAACATGGGTGCCTCGTTAAGTTCGTTGGCGGCGAGCCACGAATAGAACTTCTTCCTTATCTCTGGGTTGGGGACTATCGAATAGGAGCTGACGATGCCTGCAATGTTGAAGGTCTTCGACGGTGCTCCGAATGTGATGCTACACTGGGCAGCCTTCTCTGACGCCGTGGCAAAGGGCACGTGCTTGTTGCCCCACAGAGCCATGTCGCAGTGTATCTCGTCGGAAATGACTATGATGCCGCGGTCGTAACAGAAGTCGGCAAGGCGTGCCAGCGTCTCCCTGCCCCACACTATGCCTGCCGGGTTGTGAGGATTGGAGAGTATAAGGAGACGGCATTTCTCGTCGGCTACCTCTGCAAGGTTGTCGGAATCCATCGAATATGTGCCGTCGGCATTCTCCTTCAGCGGATTATACACCACTTCTCTGCAGTTTCCCTCTGGAGTGAGGCGGAAGGGATGGTATACCGGCGGCTGGATTATCACCTTCTCGTCGGGATTCGTAAACACGTTTATCACCATTCCGATGCCTTTCACTATGCCCGGAATGTAGCTGAACCACTCCAGCGGCACCTCCCACTGATGGTGGTCGCGTATCCATCGCTGCACGGTGGGCCAGTATTCCTTCGGCTCCACGGTGTAGCCGAAGAGTGAATGGTCGAGGCGGCGGCGCAGGGCATCGGTGATGAACTGCGGTGTCTCGAAGTCCATGTCAGCAACCCACAGAGGCAACAGGTCACCTCTGCCGTAGCGCTCCTCAAGCACCTCGTGCTTAAGGTCGCCACTGCCCGAACGGTCTATTATCTTATTGAAATCGTACATATCAAACTCTGTGTGTGCTGATTTTTTGTCGTTGTCTTTATCCTCTGCCGGCAATCACCGGCAGCAAGGGGCATATATCAGCGCTCCACAGCCTGCTTGATATCCTCGAACACGTCGTCCATATCTTCCAGTCCCACTGAAATACGCACCGTAGTGTCGAGCACGTCCATCTTTCTGCGCTCCTCGTCGGAGAAGTTTCCGAAGATGGTGCTTGCCGGATGGATAGCGAGCGTGCGGTTGTCGAAGAGGTTTGTGGCACGGCGGACGAGCTTCAGATTGTTTATCATGCTGAAAGCGGCTTCCTTGCTCTCCAGGTCGATGGTCATCATCGCTCCGGCTGTCTCACCATATTGTGCCACGGCAATATCGTGGAACGGATTGTCGGCGAGTCCAACATAGTTTACGCTCTTTATCTGTGGCAGCTCACGCAGTCTGTTGGCAAGATAGATGGTGTTCTGGCTCTGCACTCTGTAGCGGGCATCGAGGGTCTCCAGTCCGAGCGACTGCATGTATGCCACGTGGGGAGTCATGTAGGCACCGAAGTTGAAGAGCATCTCGTTCTTCATCTTGTGGCCGAATCCCTCTGCCGTGCCGTAGTCGATAATGAGTCCGCCGAGGGTGGTGGCACCGCCTGAGAGGTATTTCGTGCTCGACACCACCTCGATGTCTACGCCGAGGTCTTTTGCCGAGAACTGTGTGAACGGTATCACCGTGGTATCGGCAATCAATGGCACGCCATACTCATGGGCTATCGCCGAGAGAGCCTTCAGGTCTGCCACTTCCATCTGTGGGTTGGTGATAATCTCCAGGAATATGCAGCAGGTGTTGGCATCCATCTTTGAGCGCACCTCGTCGAGGTTGAGCAGATCGCAGGGACGTGCCTCAACGCCGAAGCGTGGCATCGACTCGGTGATGAGCGAGAAGGTATTGCCGAACATGTGTCGTGAGGTGACGATATTCTTGCCTGCTGCCGAGAGGGCGAGTATTGTGTTGCTGATGGCAGCCATTCCCGACGACAGCGCCATCACATTGGCGGCTCCCGTCATTGCCTTCACCTTGTCTTCGAGATACATCACCGTTGGGTTGAGTACTCTGGAATAGTCTGGTGCTATCACTTTGCCTGTGAAGGCGTCCGCCATATCGGCGGCAGTGTCAAACTCGTATGCTGCGGTGTGGTATACCGGCATGCTCAGCGACCCGTATGCGTCGCGCTGTCCAAATGGCGTGTCAATAGCCTTTGTCTGATTTTTCATCGTTTCTATTATAAGTTTGTGTTTATTTCCGAACTGCAAATTTACAGTAAAAATGACGGTTTATGACCAACACGTAATGTTTTTATACTTTTTTATAGCTCAACCCAAACTGATCATCAGAATTGTCCATCGGAACTGTATGTCAGTCGGAAACTGGACGCACTGAATACAAGCAAACCCTAACGAACGATTGGGGGAGGAATCGTCTTTTCTCGCATAACGCAATGGTTTATTCTTAAAGTTTGTTTGTGTTGCAAGCAATTTGCTTTATCTTTGCATAAGATAAGCTTTTGTGGTGTAACAATATTGTAACATCACTGTAACAATTATGAACTAGTATGAAACTACTTTTGCACCGTAACAATAAAAACTCAGGAAAAGATGGAAACGAAAAACCGCATTTTAGTAGTTGACGACGAGCAGGACCTCTGCGAGATTCTGAAGTTCAATCTTGAAACGGA
Organism: Prevotella pectinovora; assembly: GCF_041323955.1. NCBI lineage: Bacteria > Pseudomonadati > Bacteroidota > Bacteroidia > Bacteroidales > Prevotellaceae > Prevotella > Prevotella pectinovora. The sequence goes on along the minus strand of NZ_JBGLIV010000001.1, from coordinate 66,863 downwards.
AGGCTACGAGGTGGACACTGCAAACTCTGCCGAAGAGGTGCTGGAGATTGGAGCGGAGAAATACGACCTGCTGCTGCTCGACGTGATGATGGGAGCGATGTCGGGATTCGCACTCGCAAAGAAACTCAAAGACGAACCGATGACGGCTAACATACCTATCATCTTCCTTACGGCAAGAGACACGGAGAACGACACGGTGACGGGATTCAACCTCGGTGCCGACGACTATATCTCAAAGCCTTTCTCCATCCGTGAGGTGCTGGTGAGAGTGCGCGCCGTGTTGAGAAGGACAAGCGATACGGGCTATGCCCCACACAACAACATCATCTCATATCAGGGACTGGAACTCAATCTCGACAAGAAGACGGTGGCTATCGACGGCGAGGACATACCGTTCACCAAGACGGAATTTGAAATCCTGCATCTGCTGCTCGACGAGCGTGGCAGGGTGTTCTCACGTCAGGAACTCATCGACAGGGTGTGGCCAAAGGACGTGCTCGTGCTCGACCGCACGGTGGACGTGAACATCACGCGACTGAGAAAGAAGATAGGACGTTTCTCCAAGTGCATCGTGACGAGACTCGGCTTCGGATATTATTTCGACGCATAGCATCATCATGCATCCGTACAATGACGGCAAGGCTGATTCCCTTGTCTACTGATAACTAACCCCCATCCACTATGTCAAGGACATCCGTAGGAAAGAAACTGTATTTCAGCGTCATCGCCGTGTTCATCGCCTTTGCCGCTGCATTCATCGTGTTCCAGCACGAGAGAGAGAAACAATACAAGATCGACATGCTCGACACCCGTCTGCAAGACTACAACGAGCGCATGGCTGAAGTGATGAGTCTCGACAAGAGCCACTCAGAAAGAGACCTCGACGAATATGTGAAGCGCCACTACAAGTCGAAAATCAGAGTGACACTGGTCGATATGAAAGGCAACGTGCTCTACGACAACAGGTTCAAGAACTACCATCAGCTCGAAAACCATCTCAACCGAAGCGAGATAAGACAGGCTCTCAACATGGGCCACGGATTCTCAATCGACCGCAAGAGCAGCACGCTCGGAGAGTCGTTCTTCTATTCGGCTACATACTTTCCACACCAGAAATTCATCATCCGCACCGCACTGCCCTACGACAACAGCCTCATCAGGACTCTGCAGACCGACCAGCACTACATCTGGTTTGCCCTCGCCGCAATGCTTATCCTAACCTTCTTGCTCTTCCGCTTCACACAGAGGCTGGGGGCCAACGTGACGAAGCTACGCACCTTTGCAAACCGTGCCGATCACAACGAGAGCCTCGAGACGGAAGACCTCATAGAGTTTCCGAACGACGAGTTGGGAGAGATTGCCGAAAAAATCATCAAGATATACAAACGGCTGCAACACACCAAGAAGGAGCAGGACATACTGAAGCGACAGCTCACCCAGAACATAGCCCACGAGCTGAAGACTCCCGTAGCGAGCATACAGGGTTACCTGGAGACTATCCTCGACAATCCCAACATCAGCGAGAGCATGAAGGCGCAGTTCCTGCAGCGATGCTATGCACAGGCGCAGCGCCTCACGTCGCTGCTGCGCGACATCTCAACGCTGAACCGTCTCGATGACGCTCCCGACATGCTCACCGACTTCGACACCGTGGACATCTCGCAGATGGTGGCAAACATACAGAAGGAAACGGCGCTGCAACTCAAGGAACACTCGATGACATTCGACAACCGGCTGCCAGCCGACATACAGGTGAAGGGCAACCAGTCACTGCTCTACAGCGTGTTCCGCAACCTCACCGACAATGCCATCGCCTATGCCGGCGAAGGATCCACCATCACACTGTCTGCCGAAAAGACAAGTCAACAGGAATGGCGTTTCACATTCTCCGACAACGGCGTCGGAGTGCCACACGAACACCTCGCACGCCTCTTCGAACGCTTCTACCGTGTTGACAAAGGACGAAGCCGCAAGATGGGAGGCACGGGGCTCGGACTCGCCATCGTGAAAAACGCCATACTCCTACACGGCGGAAGCATCAGCGTGAAAAACGCCTTGCCGCCCAACCACGGACTGATATTCACATTCACACTGAAATGAGAATCAGCAACCAAGCGTAGTCATCACTCGACCATGTGCAGAGTGTCTGTGCCAAGATTAACAGTTTGAAAGAGTAATATTCAGAATAGCTTGTGAATAAAGAAAAAGAAGATTTCTTCCTCCATTCCAACGAGGTGAATCATATCAACAGACAAGATTACGACAAGATAGAATTATTGGTGACTGCGGCAAAGGCTTTTGCTCGCAGCACCTACCAGTGCGTCTATATCATTGACTATTTTCATCAGGACTTCATCTATGCATCAGACAACCTCGCTTATCTCTGCGGATTGGAACCGGAGCAGTTGATGGAAGCCGGTTATCAGATGTATATAGACCATGTTCCGGATGCCGACCTGCAGATGCTGCTCGAAGTGAACAAAAAAGGTTTTGATCTTTTCAATGAATTGCCTGTGGGCGACCGTCTGGACTATACCATCTCGTACGACTTTCATCTTATCAATGGCCGCCAAAGCCGATTGATTCATCATCACCTCACTCCGATACTTCTTTCTGATGATGGAAGAATCTGGCTTGCCCTCTGCACCGTATCATTGGCAGCAACCGATGAACCGGGACATATCATCATGCAGAAGAATGGTGAGCGTAGCTATTTTGAATATTCCACATTGCGCCACAAGTGGGAAAAGAAAGAAGGCATAACTTTGAGCGAGACCGAGAGAAATGTTTTGAGATTGTCTGCCCAAGGTTACACGATGAATGATATTGCCGACCGACTATGTAAGTCGGTGGATACGATAAAGGCTTGCAAGCGTAACCTTTTCGCCAAGATGGGCGTGAAGAACATTGCCGAGGCGCTGTTTCATGCCACGAACTTTCAGATGATATAATTTAATAGCCGACTCAATATTATCTTCTTGTTTTGCCAAACACATCGGAATGTGTACCTGTTGTCAGCATCAAGAGAGTCAATTCATCATCATTCTGTTCCCAAACTAACAGCCAGTCTGGTTTAATATGCGCCTCCCATTCACCTTCATGGTTGCCATGAAGGATGTGTGGTTTATATTCTGATGGCAGGCTACCATTTTCTACCAATATGGCTATGGCCTTTCTTAGTTCTTCTATTGGATAGCCACGCTTTTTGCAAAGCTTTAAAGCCTTGTCAAATCTTTTGGTTGTACCAAACTTATACATCATTCCCCTAAAACAGTGTCAAACATTTCGTCAACAGAATTCCATTGGGTTACTCTACCTTGCGCCTTGTCCTCTTCGGCAAGTTCCAAATCTGTCTTCTTAGGTCTCAGAATAGAAATAGAACTAACACCATTCAACATTTTGATGGCGTTTTTCAGCTTTGTCAACATAGCAGGATCAGATACAGTTACCAAAAGCTGCGGTTCATTTATTACTGAAGTATTCATAATTACTCCTTATTTAAAATATACATTCCATTACATGACACCTTTTCTCGCCATGGCATAACTAGAGCAAACTCGGTTCTGCCCATTTGGTTTAACGAAAAAGGTTGATTTTTCATCAGCAAAAATACGTTTTATTTCTGAAACCACCAAGCAAAAACCAATAAACCCCATAACACAAGTATCATATCTCTTCCAGCAATGGCGAGAGATAGAACTTGGGGAAGTATTTCACCTCCTTGCCTTCCGCAAGATTTACGAGGATGTTGGCACAATAGCCGGCGGCTATGTATGCCCCGATGCCCTGTTGCGGGAAAGACTCCTTGGAATAATGCATGATGGCTTCATCCACCCAAGGCACAGGCATCTGCCAGAACATGCCGTACTGCGAGATATACTTGCCCAGTGAGCAACGGAAATCATCCGAACCTCTTTTCACTACTTCGCTGAATGGATAGCCTTTCGGTTTCTCTACAGCGAGAAAGGCAGCCTTGCCAAGATTGACGGCATGGATAACTGTGATGCCCTGCTCCTTACATTTCTCATCGAAAGCGAAAGAGACTTCGTTGTCGTGTAAGGTTGCATTCACCGCATACCGGATGCCCGACAAGTCGCATGCATCCACATCTTCCATCGTCAGCGTATCCTTTTCTATGCGATAGATATGAAATCTATCTTCCTGCCGAGAGCTTTCATGGAAGTCATGGTGCAAAGCACAGGAGGCTATCAAGCCTCCCATGTCTGCGCCACTAATCAACATTTTTATTGGATTGTTCATTTATAAAGAGATTTTTTGTCATTACACCATTACTGAATGCTACAGATGGACAAACTACATTCTGTTCTTCTGACTTTCTCCTGCTCCTGTACCCTTATATTTGCTTCTTGTAGTGTTGAATTTATACCTTACAGTAAGCGACACTTTGCTGGTTGACTGTATATCAACAATCATGTCCTTCATTTTGCCATAATGCGCACTCATGTGGATATCGTCTGTCCCAAACAAATCATAGATAAAGAGCTGGAACGACAAACGATCCTTCAAGAAAGCCTTATATACAGATACATTGGTACAAAATCTTGGCTTATACGAATATATATTTCTTCCATATCCTTTTGTGGTATACGACATCATCCACGTTAACATTGCCAACTTGGTGTTGAAGGTGTTGTTAAAGTTGAATACTGCCATAGGTTTGTTGGATATTTTGCCATCATGTGCATCCATATCAAGCCACTGTTTTGTCACAGATGCCGTAAATGAAGGATACCAAATGCCAAACGAAGGTCGCAAGTTGACGGAAGCTTCTACATGATTATATGCCTTTCCATTCACAGGCTTAAGCAGTCCTATTGCAGGATTGTCTTTGTAAGTCTCCACATTCGACATCATCGTATGCGAAGTATGGCTGTAGGTCATATCGAAAATCAACCATTTGTAAGCCAACTCGTAGTTAAGATTTTTGCTTATCTCAGACACTAAGAATGGATTTCCTGTTTCATACGTGTAGCGGTTGTCATACTGAATACCTTACCGGTGATATTCTGCGCCATCATCGGAGTCATAGCCGAGAGGCACAACGCTGTGGTAAAAATTACTTTTCCCTTCATATTGCTAATGCTTTGATTGCTTCATTTATTTTTCTGCTGCAAAAGTATAATTTGAATGAAAAAAGCCTTTGACACAAAAGTGTATTTCAGAGATGGGTGGCTGAAAAATTACACTTTTGTGTATGTGAAAACAAAAATCCATGCATGAGCCCATTTGAAAAAGTCATTTTACGAAAACGTCCTATTGATTGTTATAAGTTACAAAGACCAAATTTGATCTGGACTTTTTCAAGTGGGCTCAATATATTATAAAACCATAGCATCTATTATCAGTTGTTTATCAATACTATACACTCTAAACGGTAGAAAAGTGACTGTGTGGATTCTATATAGATACGAAATAGGCAAAATTTAACGCTTTTAACTTTCCATGTAATTGATGTTACAAGGCTTTAGATGGCGATGTCACACTTTTTATACTTTTATATATAGCAATAGCCGTCTGGGACTTAAAGCTTGTGAAAAACTTTTAAATCGCTTGTGGGTGCCAGTATATTTCATATCTTTGCCAAATGACAACATATAGGAGACACGCCAAACCAATATAAACTAAATAACGGAGGAAAAATCATGAATGTAAACACAGGTATCAAGCAAGCACTGATCTTAGCCATCGGCATCATCGTGCTCGGATTTTTTGTAGACTCAGGACTTAAGAGTCTGGCTGGCAAAGACCGCAAAGTGGTAGTGAAAGGACTGGCAGAGAAGGAGGTGGAGGCAGACAAAGTGACATGGCCTATCCTATCCAAGGAGTTGGGCGACGACCTGCCGGAACTATACCAGAAGATCAACGCCACGACAAATAAAATACGCAAATTCCTGATTGCCAACGGAGTGAAAGACAACGAGATAATCGTGAACGCACCTGTGGTGATCGACCTCAACGCCGAACGATATGGCGCCAACCAACAGCCCTACCGCTACAACATCACATCCATCATCACCGTAACTTCAAAAAACGTGAATCTCGTGCGCAGCATAATCTCCCGACAGGGCGACCTGCTGAAGCAGGGCGTCGCCATCGTTGACGGCGGCTACGAGAACCCGGTGAAATACGAATATGTGGCATTCCGCCAACTGAAACCGAAGATGATGCAGGAAGCTATAGAGAACGCTAAAGTGACCGCCGAGCAGTTTGCCAAAAACAGCGACAGCAAGATAGACAAGATAATGAATGCCGACCAGGGACAGTTCTCAATCGAAGACCGCGACTCCAACACCCCATACATCAAGAAAGTGAGGGTGGTGACCACAGTGACATACTCGCTGAAAGACTGACCGGCTGCTGAATTATGCCGCTAATCTTGCATTTTATCATTTAATTTGCTAATTTTGCCCATCATTCCCATTAACATCACAATTTTAGCAACGACTATGAAAATACAGACAGCGACAAAGAGCCAGGCTCCAATCATCTCGCAACTCATTATGACGGCAATGACAGACGATTGTTGCCAGTATTTCGCCGGCGAACACCATACGCTTGCCGACTTCCGCTCCATGATGACATCGCTCGTGGAAAGGGAAGACTCCCAGTACAGCTATCTGAACACCCTCGTTGCCATCGACGACGACGGCGACGTGATGGGAGCCATAGTGGGCTACGACGGCGGAAAGCTGCATGAGCTGCGACAGGCATTCATCAACGCTGCCAAGGAATGCTTCGGCAGAGACTTCAGCCGGATGGACGACGAGACGCAAGCCGGAGAGGTGTATCTCGACAGCCTCGCCGTGATGCCCGACCACCGCGGCAAAGGCATCGCCACATCACTGCTGCGGGCAATGATAGAGAAAGCGGCAAAGGAGGGACACCCTGCCGTGGGACTGCTCGTGGACAAAGGCAACCCTAACGCCGAGAGACTGTATCTGCACGTGGGATTCGAATATGCCAACGATTCCTCGTGGGGCGGACATCCGATGCGCCACCTCGTATACAGGATAGATTAAAGAACCAAAGACACATATCATGCAGGAAAGCAAATACCTCGTGGCAAACGAGAGAGATGCGCTGTGGGGACTCACGGTGAGCACCGTGGGCTACGACAAACTCAACCCCGGCGACCCATACCCCACCAGAGGCCACGCCGGAGGATACTACTTCGACGTGACAAGGGGACGGACGCTCGACGAATACCAGATGCTCTACCTGCTCGACGGAGAGGGCGTGTTCTGTTCCGACCACGTGAAAGACCATCCGATAAAGGCTGGCGACATCTTCCTGCTCTTCCCCAACGAATGGCACACATACCATCCGCTCGCCTCCTCCCGATGGGAGAGCTACTGGATAGGCTACAGAGGAAAGAACATGGACGACAGAGTGGGACACGGATTCCTGTCGCCCGAAAAACCGGTATACCACGTGGGTTACTGTCCTGAGATAATAAGCCTCTACGAGTCTGCCATGCAGGTGGCAAAGCGCGAGGAGGCATACTCGCAGCAGTCGCTCGCCGGCATCGTGAACAATCTCATCGGCACGATGTATGCCAGAGAGCGCAACATCATCCTGAGCCGCGACCAGGACAAGGTGGACATCATAAACAAGGCTCGTCTCATGATACGCGAGAGACTGGAAAGCCGCATCACCATACAGGAGATAGCAGACCAGCTGGGAATGGGATATTCCAACTTCCGCAAGCTGTTCAAGGAGTTCACGGGCATCTCGCCGGCTCTCTACCAACAGGAGCTACGACTGCAGAGGGCACGCGAACTGCTCTCCTCTACGCCGATAAGCATCAAAGAGATAGCCTACAGGCTGAACTTCGATTCGCCCGACTATTTCTCAAGCAAGTTCAAGGCGAAAGTGGGATGCAAACCAAGCGAATACAGAGAAAAGATGGGATAAAAATTAGGATTTGTTAATATTTTGTCGTACCTTTGCGGCATGATTTACACACACAAGGAGCAGTTCTACACTAAACCCAAATCGGTCATTAGGCCGTTTAATGTATTTTTTTTACAACTGCTTGCAGTCTTTTGTTTTTTATAAGGCGACTTTTGCTCGTTTTTAATGAGCAATAGCCCGCTATTACTCATTAAAAGCCAAACAAAATCCAAGCAAGCCCTAATGACCGATTAGGGTTAAAAGTTGACGGACTGCTCCATTTTCGTTTCCTTAATTCTATTAATACGCATTAATAAATACAAATATATTCAGAATAACAATTATCGATGAACAGTAAATTAGATTTCAAGCCGCAGCTCTTCACCACACTGAGGAACTACAACAAGAAGACCCTCATGGCCGACGTCATGGCGGGCATCATCGTGGGCATCGTGGCATTGCCACTTGCCATCGCCTTCGGTATCGCATCCGGAGTGACACCAGAGAAGGGTATCATCACCGCTATCGTGGCGGGATTCATCATCTCGCTGCTCGGAGGCAGCAAGGTGCAGATTGGCGGACCTACGGGTGCCTTCATCATCATCATCTATGGCATCATCCAGCAGTATGGCTTCGAGGGGCTCACCATTGCCACTCTGATGGCAGGTGCCTTCCTCATCCTCTTCGGAGTGCTGCATCTGGGCACCATCATCAAGTTCATCCCCTACCCCATCGTAGTGGGATTCACCAGCGGTATCGCCGTCACGATTTTCACCACGCAGATAAAAGACCTCTTCGGACTGAGCATCGACAAGGTGCCAAGCGACTTCATAGAGAAGTGGTGGTGCTACATCTGCAACTTCGGAACCATAGACTGGTGGTGTGCGGCAGTGGGAATACTCAGCGTTGTGGTGATTGCCGTCACGCCTAAGTTCAGCAAGAAGATTCCGGGATCGCTCGTGGCAATCATCGTGATGACCGTGGCAGTTCTGCTCCTCAAGCAGTTTGCCGGAGTGACGAGCATCGAGACCATCGGCGACCGCTTCTCCGTGAGCAACGCCATCCCCGAAGCCCACATGCCTACAATAACATGGGACACGATAAAGGAACTGGTGCAACCGGCACTGACCATCGCCGTGCTCGGCGCCATAGAGTCGCTGCTCTCGGCAACTGTTGCCGACGGTGTTATCGGCGACCACCACAACTCCAACACCGAGCTGATAGCACAGGGTGTGGCAAACCTCGCCTCGCCTATCTTCGGCGGCATACCGGCAACGGGAGCCATCGCCCGCACGATGACCAACATCAACAACGGCGGAAAATCACCCATCGCCGGCATCATCCATGCCGTGGTGCTGCTGCTCATATTCCTGTTCTTCATGCCATTGGCAAAATATATCCCTATGGCATGTCTTGCCGGAGTGCTCGTGATAGTGTCATACGGTATGTGCGGATGGCGTTCGTTCCTCTCGCTGATGAAGAATCCCAAGAGCGACGTCACCGTGCTTCTCATCACCTTCTTCCTCACCATCATCTTCGACCTCACCGTGGCTATCGAGGTCGGCCTCATCATAGCCTGTCTGCTCTTCATGAAGCGTGTGTCTGAGGTGACCGACGTGAAGTTGATAGAGAACGAAATCAATGAGGAGAGCGACATGATAAAGGGCAACCTGGAGCATCTCACCATTCCGGAGGGAGTGGAAGTGTATGAAATCAACGGTCCATTCTTCTTCGGTGCCGGCAACCGTTTCGAGGAAGTCATGGCAGCGTTCGGCGACCGCCCCAAGGTGCGCATCATAAGGATGCGTAAGGTACCGTTCGTTGACTCCACGGGTATCCACAACCTCACCAACCTCTGCGAAATGAGTCACAAGGATGGTATACAGGTGGTTCTCTCAGGTGTGAACCCTCATGTACACGCCGCCCTCGGCAAAGCAGGTTTCTACGAATCTGTCGGCGAAGAGAACATCTGCAGCCACATCAAGATTGCTCTGGACAGAGCTAAGGAGATTGTGGGAGAAAAGAAATAAGGAAACTGAAATCAGAAATAAGGATAAATAAATCTGTGAGTGCTTAGTGTCCATCAGCCTGCGGCGATGGACACTGGTCTAAAATAAAAACACGGATTGCACGGAACACCACGGATTAATCATCACGGATTATTTTAGACTTATATTTTTGGATTTTATCTTGGATTTTCGTGGATTTGCGAGTGCTTGGGCACTCCCTTTTCCTGAAAGCATACGATAACATTCTATCGAGTACATCACCCTATCATACACCCAAAAGGAAGTGCCCAAGCACTTGCAAATCCTGCTGAATCCAAACCAAAATCCAAATCTCACTGACGAAATATCATCAAAAATGAATCCGTGAAAAGACTAATCCGTGTAAAGTCAGTGCTATCCGTGTTTCATTTTTTGATTTGTGGCCCTGCCGAAGGCTGGAGACACAACGGCAACACGGAATAAATAAATCTGTGAGTGCTTAGTGTCCATCAGCCTACGGCGATGGACACTGGTCTAAAATAAAAACACGGATTGCACGGAACACCACGGATTAATCATCACGGATTATTTTAGACTTATATTTTTGGATTTTATCTTGGATTTGCGTGGATTTGCGAGTGCTTGGGCACTCCCTTTTCCTGAAAGCATACGATAACATTCTATCGAGTACATCACCCTATCATACACCCAAAAGGAAGTGCCCAAGCACTTGCAAATCCTGCTAAATCCAAACCAAAATCCAAATCTCACTGACGAAATATCATCAAAAATGAATCCGTGAAAAGACTAATCCGTGTAAAGTCAGTGCTATCCGTGTTTCATTTTTTGATTTGTGTCCCTGCCGAAGGCTGGAGACACAACGGCAACACGGAATAAATATATCTGTGAGTGCTTAGTGTCCATCAGCTTGCGGCGATGGACACTGGTCTAAAATAAAAACACGGATTGCACGGAACACCACGGATTAATCATCACGGATTATTTTAGACTTATATTTTTGGATTTTATCTTGGATTTTCGTGGATTTGCGAGTGCTTGGGCACTCCCTTTTCCTGAAAGCATACGATAACATTCTATCGAGTACATCACCCTATCATACACCCAAAAGGAAGTGCCCAAGCACTTGCAAATCCTGCTAAATCCAAACCAAAATCCAAATCTCACTGACGAAATATCATCAAAAATGAATCCGTGAAAAGACTAATCCGTGTAAAGTCAGTGCTATCCGTGTTTCATTTTTTGATTTGTGGCCCTGCCGAAGGCTGGAGACACAACGGCAACACGGAATAAATATATCTGTGAGTGCTTAGTGTCCATCAGCCTGCGGCGATGGACACTGGTCTAAAATAAAAACACGGATTGCACGGAACACCACGGATTAATCATCACGGATTATTTTAGACTTATATATTGGACTTTATCTTGGATTTTCGTGGATTCGCGAGCATAAATGCTCCCTTTTTCCGAATAATTAGTTACCTTTGCCTAAAGCATCCTTAATTCAAAACTAATCTGTTATGCTACTATACGAAGACCTTACATTCCAAATAAGAAAAGCGATATTCAATGTCTATAACTATTGGGGACCAGGACTTTTAGAGACTATATATGAAAAGTCATTGATGATAGAACTTGAAACTATGGGACTGAAAGTCGAATGTCAAAAACACATCCCTGTTGTATATAGAGGAAAGGATATAGAATGTGACTACAGATTGGATTTACTGGTTGAAGACAAGGTGATAATTGAATTGAAGGCGGTTGAAAACCTGCAGCCCATCCATAAGATGCAACTTTCTACGTATCTGAAAATTACCGGTAAACGCCTTGGCATCCTTGTAAATTTCAATACTTCTGATATTATACACAGCATCGTACGTATAGCAAACTAAGAGGAAGTGCTCCAGCACTTGCAAATCCAACTGAATCCAGACCAAAATCCAAATCTCACTGACGAAATATCATCAAAAAATGAATCCGTGAAAAGACTAATCCGTATAAAGTCAGTGCTATCCGTGTTTCATTTTTTGATTTGTGGCCCTGCCGAAGGCTGGAGACACAACGGCAACACGGAATAAATATATCTGTGAGTGCTTAGTGTCCATCAGCCTACGGCGATGGACACTGGTCTAAAATAAAAACACGGATTGCACGGAACACCACGGATTAATCATCACGGATTATTTTAGACTTATATTTTTGGATTTTATCTTGGATTTTCGTGGATTTGCGAGTGCTTGGGCACTCCCTTTTCCTGAAAGCATACGATAACATTCTATCGAGTACATCACCCTATCATACACCCAAAAGGAAGTGCCCAAGCACTTGCAAATCCTGCTAAATCCAAACCAAAATCCAAATCTCACTGACGAAATATCATCAAAAAATGAATCCGTGAAAAGACTAATCCGTATAAAGTCAGTGCTATCCGTGTTTCATTTTTTGATTTGTGGCCCTGCCGAAGGCCAGGGACACAACGGCAACACGGAAAAAATTATATCTGTGATAATATAGTGTCCATACGCCTGCGGTGATGGACAAAAATTTAAACACAGATTTAACGGAGAACACGGATTTGGCTTTTTCACTGATTTTTTATTTGGTAAATGGTTGTTGGATTTCTATCAGGATTTTCGTGGATTCTCGAGTGCTTGGGCACTCCCTTTTCCCTAACTGATGATTCGGCTGATGATTTTTAGACAGAAACCGGGATAAGCCACGAAGTTAATGATGGAGATAAAAGAAAGGAATATTACATAGAAAATCAACATCAGCCCTCACCTAACCTCCCCCGTAGGGGAGGGACAGATACACCTGTTGCTTGATAGTTGTCAATGGCTTGTCTGATTCAGAGTAACCTGCATCTCACTGTCTTTGACAGAATCAGAGTAACTTGTTCCTTCCCTTGGGGAAGGTTAGGATGGGTTTGAGAACGAGAGGGGGCTGAAGTTCATTGGCAGAAGGGAACATCCTATAACCACAATACATCGCAAGGCATATCAAAAAAGGAAGTGCACAGCACTCATTTTCTTCTAAAGAAGTGTCATAGTATCATTCTCCGTCTATCCAGAGCATTTAAAATACTACAAGCCAACAGGTTAAAGCAATGATACTTTTCTGAATGTTTTACATAAAAGTATCATTGATATATCACAGATGTATCATGCCGTTTTGCACCACCTGAAATCCCCCCACACCGTGGGGAATGAAACCCCACATTAGGGGGTTCTGTTCCCCACGGTGTGGGGGGGATTTTCGAGCCTATGGTTTACCCTTAAGGAGTGGCGCATTACGAATACGCAAATCTTATTCTTGCAATTACCAAAAGTTTCAGATTAAATCGCAAATAATCGGGTTTTGCAAACACCAAAAACAAGTATCTTTGCATAAGATAAGCTACGGTTCGGGATAAGAAATGAATACATTCATTTCATTCTCCTCTCGCCTTGCAATATCTTTGCAGAAAATAGGCTACATCTCAGCATAGCGTCCAAGCAAGCTTGACGCTCTGCATTCGATTTGCACTATCTTTGCCCTCACAAAACCACCTATGCCGAAAACCTGTCACGACATGGCTGCCGGCATCACGAACCTACTAATTCAAACTGACCGAAAATAACATAATCAAACAAATGGACAACAACAAATATTTCTTTGCCGTGGACCTGGGTGCCACAAGCGGAAGGACTATCATCGGAACACTTGCCGAAGGCAAAGTGCAACTGGAGGAACTCACACGGTTTGACAACTCGCTGATTGAAACGGGAGGTCACTTCTATTGGGACATCTTCGCACTATACAACGAAATCATCAAGGGACTGAAACTCGTGGCTAAGCGACAGCTGCCGATAACGAGCATCGGTATCGACACCTGGGGAGTGGACTTCGTGTGCATAGGAGAAGACAACGCCATACTGCGCAACCCTATCGCCTACCGCGACCCATTCACTTTCGAGGCTATGGACGAATATTTCAGCAAATGCGTAGACAAGAAGCGTGTGTATGAAACTACGGGAATCCAATTCATGAACTTCAACTCTCTCTTCCAGCTATATGCCATGAGAAGGGAGAACAATGTGGCGCTCGCCAATGCGAAGAAGATTCTCTTCGTGCCCGACGCCCTGTCGTGGATGCTCACAGGAAAGGCTGTCTGCGAATACACCATCGCTTCGACAAGCCAGATGCTGAATCCACGCACAAAAGACCTCGAACCGGAACTGCTCAAGAGCGTGGGACTGACAAGGGAGAAGTTTGGAATGATGGTGAACCCGGGCACGTGTATAGGCACGCTTACAAAGGAGGTGCAGAAGATGACGGGACTGGGAGCGATACCTGTGATTGCCGTGGCAGGACACGACACGGGAAGCGCCGTGGCTGCCGTGCCGGCAAAGAACGAACAGTTTGCCTATCTCAGTTCGGGAACATGGAGTCTGATGGGAATTGAGACTAAAGACGCAATCATAAACGAGGTGTCGTATGAAAGAAACTTCACCAACGAGGGCGGCATAGAGGGCACCACACGATTCCTGAAGAACATCTGCGGAATGTGGCTGCTGGAGAGATGCCGCAAGGAATGGGGAGAGGACGCTCCCCGCGACTACGCCATACTGACCGCTGAGGCAATGGCTACGAAACCGTTCCAGAGCATCATAAACCCTGACGACAAGATGTTTGCCAACCCTGCCGACATGCAGGAAGCGATAAAGGAATACTGCCGGGAAACGGGACAGCACGTGCCGGAGGGCTACGCCGAGACATGCCGCTGCATATTCGAGAGTCTCGCACTGAGATACCGCGAGGTGTTCGGATACCTCAGAGAGATGGCGGCGTTCCCTGTCAACACCCTGCATATCATTGGCGGAGGATCGCTGAACAGGCAGCTCAACCAGTTTACGGCAAATGCCACGGGAGTGGAGGTGCTCGCCGGACCGCAGGAATGCACCGCTCTGGGCAACATCATGATACAGGCGAAGGCGGCAGGCGAAGTGAACGACATTTTCGACATGCGCAGCATCATTGCCGACAGCGTGGTGATGAACCGCTTCGTGCCTGAAGACAAGGAGCTTTGGGACGAGGCTTACGGGAAATATCTGGAAATAAAGAAGAGGAAAGGTTAATGAGGAAACTAAAAAAACAACAACTATAAAAACCTAAAGAATATGAAAACAGAACAAATCACAAAAGCCTATGAAATGGCAAAAGAGCGCTATGCCGCTCTGGGTGTAGATACCGACAAGGCTATCGAAACTCTCGAAAACACTCCTATATCCCTGCATTGCTGGCAGGCTGACGACGTGGTCGGCTTCGAGCGCAACGTGGCAGCTTCCGGCGGTATTCAGACTACTGGAAACTATCCTGGAAAGGCACGCAACATAGACGAGCTGCGTCAGGACATTGAGAAGGTGGACTCGCTGCTGGCGGGTAAGTTCCGTCTGAACCTGCATGAGACTTACGGCGAGTTCGGAGGAAAATTCGTTGACCGCGACGAAGTGGGAGTGGAACACTTCGAAGGATGGATGCAGTGGGCGAAGGAGCACAATATGAAGCTCGACTTCAACTCCACATCATTCTCGCATCCTAAGAGCGGCAGCCTGACGCTCGCCAATCCTGACAAGGAGATACGCGACTTCTGGATTGAGCACACAAAGCGTTGCCGCCGTATCGCCGACGCTATGGGTAAATTTCAGAACGACCCTTGTATCATGAATATATGGGTGCACGACGGAAGCAAGGACCTCACCGTGAACAAGCTGCGCTACCGCGAAATCCTCAAGCAGAGCCTCGACGAGATATTGGCTGAAGACCTGCCGGGAATGAAGTCGTGTCTGGAAGCAAAGCTGTTCGGTATCGGACTGGAGGCTTATACCGTGGGCTCAAACTATTTCTATACCGGCTACTGCGCCAAGAACAACGTGATGTATACTCTCGACACCGGCCACTACGAACCGACAGAGAACGTCTCTGACGCCATCTCAGCATTGCTGCTCTACGTGCCGGAGCTGATGCTCCACGTGTCGCGCCCTATGCACTGGGATTCTGACCACGTGACACTCTTCGACGACAACACCCGCAACCTCTTCTCTGAGATTGTACGCGCCAACGCTCTCGACCGCGCCCATATCGGTCTCGACTATTTCGACGCATCTATAAACCGCATCGGAGCATACATCATCGGAGTGCGCGCTGCCCAGAAGTCGCTGCTCTCGGCTCTGCTCGAACCAACGGCAACTCTGCGTCAGTATGAGGACGAGGGCAAACTGTTCCAGCGTCTGGCTCTGCTCGAAGAGGCAAAGACCCTGCCTTTCGGAGCCGTTTACGACTACTTCAACATGAAGAACAGCGTGCCTGTGGGCGAGGAGTATTTCGCCGACGTGGAAAAATACGAGAATGAGGTGCTCGCAAAGAGAAACTAAGAGAACAGATTTTCGATATCAAACAATAATATAGCCGGAGCACCAAGGGGAACAACCGATTCCCGTGGCGCTCCGGCTTTGTCACAAACAGGATATTATGGAAATTATCATCGGACTTCTCATCATTGCCATCGGCGCATTCTGCCAGTCGAGCTGCTATGTGCCGATAAACAAGATAAAGAGCTGGAGCTGGGAGTCGTATTGGCTGGTGCAGGGCATTTTCGCATGGATAGTGTTCCCGCTGATGGGAGCGCTGCTCGCCGTGCCGGAAGGTCACTCGATAACGGAACTGATTGTCAACGGAAGCAGCTTCGATATATGGATGACGGTGCTGTTCGGAGCACTATGGGGAGTGGGCGGACTGACTTTCGGACTCTCGATGCGCTATCTCGGAGTGGCGCTCGGACAGAGCATCGCCCTCGGAACATGTGCCGGACTGGGAACCATCATGGGACCCGTGCTCCTGAACATCTTCTTCCCCGAAGAGGATGCGCTGAGCAGACTGACCTTCGCCGTGATTCTGGGCGTGGTGGTGACGCTGGCTGGCATCGCCATAATCGGCGTGGCAGGCTCTATGAAGGCGGCATCGCTATCTGAAGAGGAAAAGAAGGCAGCGGTGAAGGACTTCAACTTTCCGAAGGGACTCGCCATAGCCCTGCTCGCCGGATTCATGAGCGGATGCTTCAACGTGGGACTGGAATTCGGAAAGGGGATAAACTTCGGCGACCTCACTCCCGACATGTATAAGACGCTGCCTGCCACATTGCTCGTCACACTGGGAGGATTCATCACTAACGCTGCATACTGCTTCTTCCAGAATGCGAAGAACAAGACATGGGGCGACTATTCCAAGAGTGGGGTGCTGGCAAACAACATCGTGTTCTGTGCGCTGGCTGGCGCATTGTGGTATAGCCAGTTCTTCGGTCTGTCGCTGGGCAAGGGATTCCTGACCGCATCCGACACGCTGATGACTCTCTCCTTCTGCATACTGATGGCGCTCAACGTGGTGTTCTCTAACGTGTGGGGAATCATACTGAAGGAATGGAAAGGGTGCTCGCAGAAGACCATCGTAGTGCTGATAGTCGGCATCGTGGTGCTCATCATCTCTTCGTTTCTGCCGCAATTGGTATAAACCTTAGGGGCTAAAAGCAATCGGTCATCAAGGCTTGCGAAGAAGTGCAAGCCTTGATGACCGATTTTTATTGATCAATTTCTTATGAGAGTTGGGGGTTAAAGACTATTGAGCAAGTCTGCCTTTCCGTCGTTGATGAGCTTTATCACGAGCTCTCCGAAGAGGGTGTTCTGCCATGCGAACCAGGCGCGGGTGTAGCGTGAGGCGTCGTCTTTGTGGAACGACTCATGGATGAAGCCCGTGCCGGCATCGGTCTGAAGCAGCGTCTGCATACACCAGCGTATCTCTTCGTCGTCTTTCGCCGTGAAACATTTCATCATGACAGACATCGGCCATGGCATGTCGTAGCCGATATGCGGACCGCCGATGCCTGCTCCTGCCTTGCCGCTGAAGAAGCAGGGGTTGTCGTCGCTCCACACAAAGCGGCGGGTGTTCTGATATACAGGGTCATCGATGTCTACATCGCCCATATATCCCATACCGAGGAGCGACGGCACATTGGCATCGTCCATCAGGAGACGGTTGCCGAAACCGTCCACCTCATAAGCGTATATCTTGCCGTATTTCGGATGGTCGTAAACGGCATATTTCTGCAGGGCTGCCTTCACTTCGGCTGCCAGTTCGCTGCATCTCTTTGCCATCAGGAGGATTTCCGTCTTTCGGCTGCCATACGCCTTGCCTGCACAATGGTGCAGGATCTCAGCTGCCTTGTTCATAGAAGACACCGCCATGAAGTTTGACGGCACGAGGAACGGCAGGATGGTGGCATCGTCTGACGGACGGAACATGGAGGCTATCAGCCCTACCGGTTTCACCGGCGCCCCATAGCCGTCCCATCCCAGGGTGTCGAAGGCGCGGTCGGTCATACGGGTAAACGTGTATGGACCACGGTTCTCCTTACGCTGCTGCTCGATGAAGGTGGCGAGGATATTGTCTATCGCCCTCAGCCAGTCTTCGCCGAAGATACTGTCGTCGCCGGTCACCTTCCAATATTCGTAGGCAAGGCGGATGGGATAGCAGAATGAGTCTATCTCGTATTTGCGTTCAAACACTTCGGGGGGCATCTCCGTGTTGTCCTTATGCCAGCCGGCTCCCGTAGGCCCGTCGTTATAGGCATTGGCGTAGCGGTCGATGTTTATACACTTCATCTGTCGGAGTATGACGCCACGAAGCATCTTCTTCAGATTGTCGTCCTTATTGGCAAGGGCGACATAGGGCCACACCTGGGCTCCTGAATCGCGGAGCCACATCGCCGGGATGTCGCCGGTATACACGAAGGTGTCGTCGTCGCCATTGGGGAGCACACGATAATGAACGGTGCTCTCAAGGGTATTGGGGAAGCAGTTGGCAAACATCCATGCCAACTTGGGATTCTTCTTCAGGATTTTCTGAACCTCGCGGATTTTCTTCTCGACGGCGGTTGAGGTGAAGAGGCGCTCGTCAACGGGCGGACGCTTCGATTCATATTTTCCTTTGACTGGAGCAACCACCTTGGTATAGCGTGAGTGCACGTCGACGGTGGCGTTCTCTTGTGCCGTCATCGTGGCTGTGGCTGCGAGGAGGGCTATGGTAAACAGGGTCTGTTTCATGATTGTGGTATTATTCTTGTTTTGAAATTGTTTGCGTGATAAGGATTATCTCCCAAAGGCAATCAGGCTGTCTGATTACCGGTTGGGGCTATGGACGGTCGGCAGACTTTGTTCCCCATGCCGATGGCTTGTTGCCCATCTGCAGTTCGAGCACTCCGCCTTTACGGATGTCATCGTATAGGATATATGACTTGGTGTATCGCTTGCCGTTGAGCTTGGCTGACTGCACATAGATATTCTCCTTGCTGTTGTCTGTGGCTACAATGGTGAATGTCTTGTCGCCGGAGACTTGCATCGTGGCTTTGTTGAAGAGCGGCGAACCGATGATGTATCTGCCGCCGGCGGGCTCCACCTGATAGAGGCCCATGGATGACAGGATATACCATGCTGACATCTGTCCCACGTCTTCGTTGCCACACAGACCGTCGGGGTCGTCACGATACAGCTCCGTCATGCTCTGGCGCAGCAGACGGGCTCCTTTCCATGGCTGACCCACATAGTTATACAAATACAGCACATGATGGCTCGGCTCGTTGCCATGGGCATACTGTCCGATGAGTCCGGTGATGTCGGGAGATGCGCCGGCTCCGAGATCTCCGGTCACGATGAAGAGTGAGTCGAGTTTCTGGGTGAAACGCCGTTCGCTGCCGAAGAGCTTCACAAGTCCGTGCACATCATGGGGTACAAGCCATGTATACTGCCATGCGTTGCCCTCGGTATAGTCGTCCTGACGATGGTCGGCGGAGAAGGGATTGAATGGTTCACGGAACTTGCCGTCGGTACCGATGCCGCGCATGAAGGTGGTTTCGGGATCGAAATACTTGCGGTAGCTCATGGCGCGGCCGCCGAAATATTTCGCATCGGCTTTCTTTCCCAAGAGGCGTGCCACCTTTGCCACACACCAGTCGGCAAGGGCATATTCCAATCCCTTGGCTACGGTCTCCCTGTTGGCGTCTTTGTCGTAGGGCAGATAACCGTATTTCTTCAGCAGGTCAAGTCCGCGCTCATCTTTCAGAGCTGACTGCTTCATGGCTTCGTAGGCTCCTTCTTTGTCGGCTACATATCCTTTCAGCACCAGGTCGGCAAGCACGGGAATTGCCGGATTGCCCACCATACAGTCTGTCTCATTGCCCATCAGATGCCATACGGGGAGTTTGCCCTGCTGACGGTAGATGTTGACGAACGTCTTGGCTATGTCGGGCAGCATGTCGGTGTGTATCAGCGTCATAAGAGGATGGGCTGCCCGATATGTGTCCCAAAGGGAGAGAGTGGTATAGTTGGTGAAATCACCCTGATGCACCTCGCCGTCGGCACCGCGATACTGGCCGTTGACATCCGAGAATACCGAAGGAGCTGTCATGGTGTGATACATGGCAGTATAGAAAATGCGACGATACGTGGCATCGGCGGTTTCTATCCTGACCTTTGAGAGTTCGTCGTTCCATGCCTTGTCGGCATCTGCCACTACCTTGCGGAAATCCCATCCGGGAATCTCTTTATGCAGGTTTTCCGCCGCATTGTCGACGCTGACGGCAGACATGCCAACCTTTATCATCAATGGCTGGGAAACATCGGCTGCCGTCAGGAGCCATCTGCCGCTGTCAAGTGGTTCTACGCTGACTGTCTGGGAGAATTCCGCAGAGAAGAACACCTTCTGGTTCTTTGCCCAACCTGTGGAATGACGATGGCCGGAGATTGTCGTATCAGTGATGCGGTCGAGGGCATAGTCTGCAGGCTTGTCGTATCCTATACCTTGATGAAGGTCGAGAACAAGCTGTGCTTTCGCCATGTCAGCACCGAAGGTATAGCGGTGGAAACCGGCACGCCGGGTGGCTGTCAACTCTACCCACACATTGGGCCGCTCGAGTTTCAGGGCGTAATAGCCGGGGCGCACGCTCTCATTGCTGTGATGGAAGACTATCTCTTCCTGACCGGCATCAGCGACGGGAAGGAAAGCCACATCGCCAAGATCGCCTACGCCGGTGCCGCTAAGATGCTGATGACCGAAACCTATCAGCACAGAATCGGAGTCGTGGTAGCCGGAACACCAGTCCCAACCGCGGGTGTGCTCTGTGGGACCGAGCTGGACATAACCGAAGGGCACGTTGGCACCAAGAAATACATGTCCGTGTCCGCCGGTGCCGATTCGGGGATTCACGTATTGTGTGAGATTGTCTTGTGCGAAACCGCAAAAAAATGCACCTATCGCAAGCAATAAGGTAAAGATTGAATGCTTCATATTATATATTAAGGTGTGTTTCCAAAGACTGCCCGAAACGGGTCGTCGGATAATATTCGGTATAAAAGTATGAATAAATCACGACACGGACAAGAATTTCGACGAATAATCAATAAAAGTGAAGCAAAAAAGCATGCCAAGTGAGGGAAGAAAAAGAAATTGCGTACCAAGTTATTATTTTACCGTCACTAACCAAAGGAATCAAAACCAGAACAAGCCTTGACTAAAGACTGGGAAGATGTGACAAATGAAGGGGGAATGCGACAACAAGGATGAGAAAAAAAAGGGAAAAAGAGCAGAAAGAAGAAAAGAATTTGTATTTTTGTACTTGAAATTGAATCATGCTTTGAAGCAAGACAAAAGCGAGACTTATACCTTAAACAGTAAAACTTGGCTGATATGGAAATGATTTTAACTCCAACATTCAATATGTTGGGCTATACGGCATACGTGATAAGCAGCACGGCATTCATCATATTGGGTATATTCCTGATGTCGCTGAGAGTGATGGAAAAGGAAATGACCGCCTGCTACAAATCACCAAGGGCTTGTATCGCATGGACGGCAATTGTCATTGGCGTGCTTCAGATGTGCAATGCCACATTGATAGCAAAAGGTATCGACTATGACGTGTTGACATCATTCGCCTACCCTCTGACATACTATATCCAACTGTATCTGCTGACAACATCTATTCTGACAATGACCATTGCAGACCAGAAGAAGGTAGACATGAAAAACATGACCTGCCTGCCGATTGTGGCATTGACACTGATTTACCTTGTATATTTCATCGTGAACAGAGAAACGGAGTTCAATATCGGATCTTATGAACTGTTCACCAATACTCTCCCTGCCAAGATAATAAAATACATTCTGCTTGTAGCCATATTCTCTATCTACCTGGTATACTCCGCAATGATATACTTCGAAATAAGAAGGTTTAGAGATAGTGTGGAAAAGGACGAAGAGCTCAGCAAACGCATCAGGACGAAGCCGATGATAAAGATTGCCAAGATGACCATTGCATACGTAACGATTTTAGGTTGTGTAATATTCTTCGAGGCAATAACCGGGAAACACCTTAGCAACAATGCGAATATAGTATTCGTGTTGGTCCATACAGCTATATTCGTATCAAATGGTGGCATCATAGTGAACATATCGCTGAGATATATGAAAGAAACTGGTTATCTTGAAGCTAAAAGGAATGCAGAAAACACAAGACTAAAGGCTATAAGCATAAAGGATATAGAAAACCTATTGTTGAAGAATGCAGCGAACGAGGATAGTACAACAAACGAAATAATCCATTCGCATGCAAGAAAAACGAGTAAGGAAGATAAGAAGAAGGAGCCTGAGGCAATAGAAGCCACAGTGAGAAGCTGGATGAGACTACCGTCAAAGCCATACTGCCGTGAGGGACTGGCACTGAGAGAAGCCGCTGCTGAAATGGGAATCGACCAACGGTTGCTGAGCGGCTTCATAAACAATATGTATAGAATGAACTTCAATGCATGGATAAACATGCTGCGCATAGAGGAAGTGAAGCGGTTGATAAGTCAAAGACCGGAAATGACTCTGGTAGATATAGCTGCCCATACTGGTTTTACGGACTCTTCTGCCATGTCAAAGGTATTCAAGAAGGCTGAAAGCATAACGCCGTCGCAATACAAGCAGGAGCATAAGAGGCGCAGAAGAAAATAATTCACTTTGTACACTCATCTGAAACGGCTATCAGACCGTGGGGGGGGGAATATTCGTTATATACGAAAATCCATCTTTCAGACACGACAAAGCAACAGAAACCAAGGACACAAAACCATTTTTCAAGCAATCTCATAAATATTAGTGTAACATATTTATTAATCATTCAAAAACGATTAAGCCAAAATGTTACAATGTTACATATCACATATCTGCCTTAAATTCAAGCATTTCCCAATATCTCACCCTCAAATGTCAGCCAGAGGTTCAAAGAAACATTTGTATCAAATCAACAAAATATTACATCGGATGCGACACATTAGTAAATTTATATCATATTTTTACTAACTCGAATTAATTCCCTTTTATTACCTTTGCAGCGCAATCAAATAAATGATGCATTGAAGAGACAATAAATATCTCCTTGAAATATTAAATATGTAAGAACAATAAAGAATAGGGGCTCCGCATCAACAGAACGATGTGGGGCACTATTAAAAAAAAGAAGAAGATAAAGGCAATAAGCAAGAACAAAAGCAAGCAAGAAAGCAAAAAGGAGAGATGACAATATAGAATAAGACAACTTTGATTAAGTCAAATAATAAAATATATAGATTCAATCATCATTTTTAAATTGTCAAAAGCTGAACTTCACTAAAGCAATATCTACAGTGTTTAGGACTAAAGCAAAAAAACAAGAAAGTATAAAAGAATTAAGATAAAAATACAATTATCAAGATAAAGAAACCGTTTGTCCAAAATGTATGGAGGCCCCGAAAACACGGAGCATCTGAAGAATTGTGGATGGAATGGTTGAAAAGATTTAGCATATAGGAATTTATTAATGTAGCATGAAATAAATATAGCAAAACACAAAAAGCAAAGAATTGTACCAAAAATAAATAAGTCTTCAAAGACGTCTGTGTATAGCCGCAGGGATGCACCTATACACAGCAACGTCTTTTTTTATGCCATAATATTTCCAGGCACATACCACCTTTTTAGTTTCTTTATGACAAGAATATGATGATATTCCGACAAAAAGGCGTATTTTTGTAGTCGGAACGAACAAATGTACGTTCAGCGCATACAAGAAGAGCATCTCACAAATGCATATTCATATTACATGGCAATCAATAAAGACAAAACTTTCAAGAAAGAATAACAATCAAGAAAGAATAAAACTCAAGAAAGAATAAAACTATAAATAAAAGAAAACAGCAATCAAGAAAGACAAAACCATTAAACAACAACATAAAATGAAGAAAATTAGAGCAGCCGTAGTGGGCTACGGCAACATCGGACATTATTCTGTACAGGCTCTCGAAGCAGCAACGGATTTCGAAATAGCCGGTATCGTAAGACGCAACGGCGCAGAGAACAAGCCTGCAGAACTGGCAGAATATGAGGTAGTTAAGGACATTACAGAACTTAAGGACGTTGATGTGGCAATTCTCGCCACTCCATCGCGTAGCTGCGAGGAATATGCCAAGAAGATTCTCGCCCTCGGCATCAATACCGTTGACAGTTTTGATATACACACGGGCATCGTGGACTATCGCGCCACTCTCATGCCAATCTGCAAGGAGCACAATGCAGTTGCTGTCATCTCTGCCGGTTGGGATCCAGGTTCTGACTCTATCGTACGCACTCTGATGCAGAGTCTGGCACCTAAAGGATTGTCATACACCAACTTCGGACCAGGAATGTCGATGGGCCACAGCGTCTGCGTACGTTCAAAGGCAGGTGTGAAGAACGCTCTGTCGGTTACCATTCCAAAGGGTGAAGGTCTGCACCGTCGTATGGTGTATGCGGAACTTGAAGAGGGAGCGAAACTGGAGGATGTTGCAAAGGCAGTGAAGGAAGATCCATATTTCGCCAACGACGAGACACATGTGTTTGCCGTAGACTCAGTAGACGAAGTACGCGATATGGGCCATGGTGTAAACCTCGTGCGCAAAGGTGTGAGCGGCAAGACCCAGAACCAGCGCATGGAGTTCAACATGAGCATCAACAACCCTGCATTGACTGGTCAGGTGCTCGTCAACGTAGCCCGTGCTTCTGTTCGCCAGCAGCCTGGTTGCTACACGATGGTGGAGATTCCTGTAATCGACATGCTTGCCGGTTCACGCGAAGACCTCATCAAACACTTGGTATAAGGTTTAACCCAAATCGGTCATTAGGGCCGTTTGGGTATGGTATTATTGATTTTTACAAAGCGCCCCACACCGCGATACTTATGCGATGTGGGGCGCTTTGTTTTTGATATTTTGTTTCGCTATGGTTTCTTACTCTATTAAACCCAAAGCGGTCATTAGGGCTTGCTTGTATTTTGCTTTTTAGAAGAGTGGATTTTGTTTGGCTTTTAATGAGTAATAGCGAGCTATTGCGAATTAAAAACAGGCAAAAGACACCTTATAAAAAGCAAAAGACTGCAAGCAGTTGTAAAATATGACATTAAACGGTCTAATGACCGTTTTGGGTTAAAGTAACGTCCTGACTGCTACTAACCGTAATCGGTCATCAGGCTGATTAGGGATTGGTCAACCGACTATAGAACAGCAATTAGTCATTTCTTCTCAACGGCCTTGCGCTGAATGAGTCTGAAAGCGATACCATACATATTGTCACCGCAAGTGACATGTATAAACTTCACGCGATTCTTCTCAAAATCTCTATAAGGCTGTGCGTTGAATACGATACGACGGTATCCTTCGCCATCGTTCACCACCTTTGCCGTGAACCATCCGCCCTCTGTAACATTCTTGGTGTCAGCCAGTTTGCCGTTTTCCACACTCTTCACGTTAGTTTCCTTTGTCTTTCCCTTGTCGTCGGTAGTCTTGTCGTTTATCTGCACGATATTGAGTTCCTTGGCGTTTTTCACCGTTACGGAAGCCTCTCCACCTTCAGCATTGATGTAGACATCAGTGTTGTTGGGGTCGAGCACCGGCAACACCTTTGAATCATCATCATCATCACTACATGCCGTAAACGCTACAGCGCAAAGGGCAAAAAGCATAAACAGGTATTTCTTCATTTCTCTTTTCGTTTTGTTATTTGTTATTATTAAGATTGACAAGTTTCCTTATGCTATCATAACTCCAAAAGCATCAAAACATTGCATCCCCCTCTACCGGAAAACGCATGTTTTCTTTCATATCATGGGTTATCTGTCCTTCCAGAAACCACGGGTGAACAGCACTACGACGCTGAATATCTCCAGTCGGCCCATCAGCATCAGCACGGAACAAATCCACTTGCCCACGGCAGGCAGGATATTCCACGACGCGGTAGGTCCGATTTCCAGTCCCAGCGTCGGTCCCACGTTGCTCGCACAACTCATGGCGATAGTGATGGAGTTTGTGCTGTCCACTCCCATACATATCAGACAGAAGTATGCAAAGATACACAACGCCATATACAGGGCGAAGAACACGAGCAGCGTGACCTGTGCCGAACTGCTCACCAAATTGCCGTTCACCCTCACCGGCAATACTGCCTTTGGATGAAGGATACGACGAAGTTCGTTGCGCACCACCTTGAACAATATCACGCCTCTGACACTCTTGAAACCACCGCTCGTACTGCCGGCACATGCTCCGATGAACATACAGATGCTGAGGATGACCCACGTGATATGCGGCCATTTGCCGGCATCGTCGTTGGAGACTCCCGTTGTGGTGATGAACGACACCACCTGGAACAACGCGCTTCTGAGGGCATTCGCCATGTCATAACCGTTGAAGCGTATCAGGAAATACATTATTCCCATCGTGGCAAGCGACACCACGAGCACATAGAGCTTGAATTCCGAATTCTGGAACAGCGACAGGAACTTACGCTTGAAGAAGGTAAGATACAAGAGCGTGAAGTTTGTTCCAGACAGGAACATGAAGGCTATTGTGGTATAATCGATGAATGCCGAGTGGAAATGTCCGGTACTGTCATTATAGGGTGCGAAGCCCCCCGTCGCAGTAATACTCATAGAGTAGTTGGTACAGTCAAAGAGGTTCATTCCTCCCAGATACAGACACACGGAGCAACTCAATGTCAGCAACAGATATACGAGCCATATCGACTTTGCGCTCGACGATATTCGCGGGTGCACCTTGCTCTTTATCGGTCCGGTAGACTCCGCTGCAAACACCCTTATGCTTCCGCCCACGAGCGACGGCAGGATGGCGATGGTGAAGAACGCTATTCCCAATCCACCGATCCATTGCGTCATCGACCGCCAGAAGAGCAGTCCATGCGGCAGAGCCTCAACATCATCGATGATGGTGGCTCCCGTAGTGGTAAATCCCGACATCGTCTCGAAGAAGGCGTCGGTATAGTCTGAGATATATCCACTGATAGTGAACGGGAATGCTCCGAAGAAGCTGAAAAGCGCCCATGTCAGCGTGACGAGCAGATAGGCGTCACGGCGGTTCATACTGTTTTCCGCCATGCGACCCTTGTATTTCAGCATAAAGCCAGACCCCACGATGATGGCAATGGATATGGCAAACGCCATGGCATCGTCTTCTCTATAAAACAGGGCCATGGCGAGACACAGCGACATCAGCAATGCCTCAAGGAAGAGGAGCTGTCCCAATATCTTATATATAAGCTTGAAATTCAGCATTTCTTTATATGATTCATATTTTATGACTACAATATTCCCCTTGACTGATAATAAGCCAAAGAGCCTTGAGGGATGTCATCACTTGAAGAATTTCTCAAGTTTCTCCATCCTCACGTTATAGCAGAACACCACCACGATGTCGCCAGCCTCTATCTGCGTACCACCCGACACGAGGTGTCCCTCTCCGTTGCGCACGAGTCCTCCGATGGTGGCACCTTTCGGCAGTCCGAGTTCAAACACCCTTTTCTTAGTCACTTTCGACTTCGGATGTGCCGTAAACTCAGCCACATCAGCGTTTGCCGTCATCAGGAAGCGCACGTTGTTCACCTCTGCGTCGAGCATCATCTGATAGATATGACTGGCAGCGATAGCCTTCTTGTTGATGATGGTTCCGATGTCGAGACTCACCGCCATGTTCACATAGTCGAGGTTTTCCACCGCTGCCACGGTCTTTCTCACTCCCATGCGCTTCGCCGTGAGACAAGCCAGGATATTCGTCTCGGCATTGCTCGTGAGCGCCACGAAAGCCTGCGTGGTGTGTATTCCCTCCTCGTTGAGCAGCTGCAGGTCACGTCCGTCGCCGTTTATCACCATCACCCGCTGGTCGTCAATCTGGTCGTTGAGAATGTCGCAGCGCTCCACGTCGTGTTCCATCAGCTTCACGTTCATGTATTCCGGCATGTTCTTCAGCGCCCTCACGGCAGTGTCGCCACCACCCATTATCATCACGTTCTTCACGTCGACATAATGCTCCTTGCCCACGATTTTCCTCACGTAGGGTATATACTGCTTCGTCACCATGAAGTAAACGAGGTCGTACATCTTCAGCACATCATTACCTCCCGGTATGATGGTGTCGCCGTCGCGGCGTATCGCCACGATATAGTATGGCGAGTCGGGCTTACAGAGTTCTTTCAGCGGACGGTCGAGAATCTCGCAGGTCTCCCTCAGTTTTATGCCGAGCATCACGAGAGCCCCTCCGTGCACGTCCCATCTCTGGCGCACCCAGCTCATTTTCAGTCCGTTCACGATATCGTATGCGGCGAGGTTCTCAGGATAGATAAGCGAGTCGATGCCCAGTTTCTCATAAAACTTAGCCATCTCCGGCTCCACGAACTCATAGTTGTTCACCTTTGCCACGGTCTTCTTGGCTCCGATAGCCTTCGCCATGACACAGCTGTTCATATTGAGATTCTCGTCGGGCGTCACGGCGATATACAGGTTGGCGTCTGCCGCTCCCGCATTTTTCAGTGCCGCCAGACTCGTCGGCGAGGCGTGCATCGTCAGTATGTCGTAGTCGGAGCTGATATTCTCAAGCCTCTGCTCGTCGTCGTCGATAAGCACTATGTCCTGATTGTTTCTCGATAGCAGTTTCGCCAGATGCGAACCTATCGCGTATGCTCCCGCAATGATTATCTTCATTATGTATTTCTATTTGTTTACTTCCTGAGTGTTTCCTTTATCGTGCGGCGTATGCCTTCGGCATCAATGCCCACGATACTCTGCAGCTGTGCCACGGTGCCATGCTCCACGAAGTGGTCTGGCAGTCCGAGACGCACAATATCAAGATGCTGCCCGTTGTCTTCCATCCATTCTATCACCGCCGAACCGAAACCGCCTTCGCGCACTCCGTCTTCCACGGTGATGACATGCTTGAACTTTGCCGCCACCTCCTTGAGCAGGTTCTCGTCGAGCGGTTTCACGAAGCGCATGTCGTAGTGTGCCACGGATATGCCATCGCCGTCGTTTTCCATCATTTCGACAGCCTTCACCACGTTGTTTCCCACAGGTCCCACCGACAGCACGGCGATGTCGTCGCCGTCGCGCAACTTGCGTCCAGTGCCCACCTTCACTTCTTCCAGCGGACAATGCCAGTCGGCAAGCACTCCCCTACCCCTCGGATAGCGTATCACGAATGTACCCTTGCCGGGCAGCTGTGCCGTATACATAAGCCGGCGCAGTTCGTGCTCGTTCATCGGTGAGGCGAGAGTGATGTTCGGCACCGGTCTGAGAGCCGCCATATCAAAGGCTCCATGATGTGTGGCACCGTCTTCTCCCACCAGTCCTGCCCTGTCGAGACAGATTACCACGGGCAGGTTCAGTATCGCCACGTCGTGTATGATATTGTCGTATGCCCTCTGTGCGAAAGCACTGTATATATTGCAGAAAGGCTGCAGCCCGTCCTTTGCCATTCCTCCGGAGAATGTCACGGCGTGACCCTCGGCGATTCCCACGTCGAAGGTTCTCTCCGGCATCTCCTTCATCATGATGTTCAGCGAGCATCCCGTAGGCATCGCCGGCGTCACTCCCACGATGCGCTTGTTCTCTCTGGCGAGTTCGAGAAGCGTGTTGCCGAACACGTCCTGGAACTTTGCCGGTTCGGTGCCGTCCTCCGTCTTTATGCGCTGCCCTGTGTCGAGGTCGAATTTGCCAGGAGCATGCCAGATGGTGGCGGCCTTTTCAGCCGGTGCGTATCCGTGTCCTTTTATGGTGTGCAGATGCAGCAGCTTCGGTCCTTTCATCTCTTTCAGCTGGCGCAGCGTGCGCACGAGCTCCACCACGTTGTGTCCGTCGAAGGGTCCGAAATACCGTATGTTCATCCCCTCGAAGATGTTCTGCTGATGGCTTATCGCCGACTTCAGCGCATTGCTCAGCCGTATGATGCCTTTGCGTCTCTCGTCATCGAGCATACCATTGGAGTGCAGCCATTTGGCAGCCTTATATCTCAGTTTGTTGTAAGTCTCGCTGGTGTTGAGCCTCAACAGATACTGCTTCATTCCGCCCACGCTGCGGTCGATGCTCATATTATTGTCGTTGAGGATGATAATCATGTCGTTTGGCGTCGTCGACACGTTGTTGAGTCCCTCGAAAGCCAGTCCGCCGCTCATCGCTCCATCGCCGATTATCGCCACCACGTGTCTGTCGTCGTGGCCCGTCTGCCTGGCAGCCACCTCCATTCCGAGCGCCGCCGATATGGAGTTTGATGCGTGTCCGCACATGAAAGAGTCATACTCGCTCTCCTCCGGTGAGGGGAACGGTCGCAGTCCGCCGAGTTTACGGTTGGTGCAGAAGCTGTCGAGTCTGCCCGTGAGAATCTTATGTCCGTAAGCCTGATGGCCCACGTCCCATACGAGTCTGTCATACGGCGTGTTGAACACATAGTGTAGAGCTACGGTCATCTCCACCGCACCGAGACTCGAAGCGAGGTGGCCGGGATTCACCGACAGTTCCTTCAGGATGTCTGCCCTCAACTCATCGCATACCTCCGGCAACTGCTCCACAGGCAGTTTCCTCAGTTCATCGGGGTATTTTATGCGTTTGAGAATATTGTCCTTGTTGTCTTCCTTCATGATATACTGTTCTGTCAGAGAGTTTTTTCTTTTATGGTGTGATACGAATTACTTGTGCGCGATAATCCACGCAAAGCCGGATTACAAATTGCAAATGTAGCAAATTTATTCCATCATCAATTATAATAACGGAGAAATTTCCCTTTTATTCGTTTTCCGCCTTGCCTTTTATCCCAATATCCGCTTGCGTGCATCGGCATATTCGCCCATCATGCGCTCCACTATCTGTGCAGCTGTCTGTATCTCCTTTACCGCCGACGCCACCTGACCGATTTCGAGTTCTCCTCTGTCGAGGTCGCCCTCGAAGATACCGCGTTTCGATGCCGCCTTACCGAGAATGCCTCTCAGCGCCTCGGCATCGGCGCCATTGTCTTCGGCAGTCTTTATCTCGTCGTAGAGCGGATTCTTTATCATTCTGGTCGGAGCCAGCTTCTTCAGACAGAGCATCGTGTCGCCTTCCTGCAGCGAGGCGCAGCGGTCTTTGAAGGCATCGGCAGCCGAGCTCTCCCGGCTCATGGCGAACACCGTGCCACACTGCACTCCCTCTGCTCCCAACGCTTCGGCTGCGAGCATCGCCTCGCCGGAGGCTATTCCGCCGGCGGCTATGAGCGGCAGCGTGGTGGCGCGGCGCACCTGCGGAATGAGCACCATAGTGGTGGTTTCCTCCCTGCCGTTGTGTCCTCCTGCCTCGAAGCCTTCTGCCACCACGGCGTCTACACCGGCCTCTTCGCATTTGGCTGCGAACTTGCTGCTCGACACCACGTGTGCCACCTTGATGCCGGCGGCATGGAAGCGGGCGGTGTATTTCTTAGGACTGCCTGCCGAGGTGAAAACTATCTTCACCCCCTCGGCTATTATCATGTCTATCAGAGTGTCTATCTCCGGATACATCAGCGGCAGGTTGATGCCCCATGGTTTCCGGGTAGCCTCTTTCATCTTGCGTATATGTTCGAGAAGCGTTTCGGGATGCATGGATCCGGCACCGAGGAGTCCCAGTCCGCCGGCTTCGCTCACTGCGGCAGCCAGTCGCCAACCGCTACACCACACCATTCCTCCCTGTATCACGGGATATTCTATTCCGAAAAGTTCTGTAATTCTGTTTTTCATATTCTTTTTTTGCTGTTATCACTATTGCTTATTTACCGACATATAATGTTCCTTTGCAAATTTAGGCAAAATATCCGTATTATAAGCAAGTAGGGATAAAAAAAGAGACAATCTACAAGAGTCCTTTTGGGAGAAAAGCACCCGCAAAAGCTCCTATAGACTGTCTCGCGCTAACAAACTTACCTTAAGACAACTATAACCTATTGTTATCTCATATTATTCCAGTCGTCATCCCAAAGACTGCCCTTGTCAGTCTGACTGTAATCGTCTTCTTCATCAAAGAGAGAATTGTTATGTCTCTTTGCATCCCATTCATCCCCTTGTCCTCCGCTTTCAGCAGCAACAGGAGAGTCAACAGGCTTTTCACTGATTTTTTCATTGTTACTATAATGTTAGCATCATTTTCGACTTACGTGATTATGCTATATGTCCTGCATTTTTTGCAAGGCTATGATAATTCTCACTTTTATTGACTCTTTAGCGTTGGCAAAGTTAGGAACTTATTAAACCCAAAACGGTCATTAGGACGTTTTACTTTATTTTTTTATGACTGCTTGCAGTCTTTTGCTTTTTATAAGGTGTCTTTTGTCCGTTTTTAATTCGCAATAGCTCGCTATTACTCATTAAAAGCCAAACAAAATCCACTCTTCTAAAAAATCAAAATCCAAGCAAGCCCTAATGGCCGATTTGGGTTAAATATGTAAATAATCCGAAAAGTGAAAAACGCATGAAAAAACGATACAAACGTTTGCATCGTCATCTCCACACTACACTCTAATTCATACAAGAACACAGTGATTGCTTTTTGGGCAGCATGCTTGCCCAACTGGGGCAAGGTGCTTACCCAACAGGGGCACGCTGCTTGCCCCTGTTGGGCAGAATTGCTATCAGACACATGCCCAATATCTTCATTTTGTAGTACTCCTATTCCTTTTCCCTGGATTCTACCAGCGCATGCAATTCCTGTCGTATGAATTCCTCACATCTGACATAAGCAAACCATCCAGACAATTGGCTGACAGTTGGATAACAGTCAACTGGCTGGATGTCAGAATATTACAACAAAAAACCAGACAATCTGACAGTTTTTTTCATTTTTGCAGTTTTCGTCAATCCAGGTGGTGGCAACCCTTCCACCTCAGTCGGTATAAAATAGATTACACCTACTTGACGAGATTTGAAAGAATCCATTCGCAATGCTCCCTTTCGGTAGCGTCGCTGGTCCAATGCTCATTGACGGGAGTGATGAGCGAAGACTTGGGACAACGGAGCACATTCCATACGGCATAGCTGGTTGTCGGCGGACAGGTGTTGTCGTTATACCCCCATGTCATACGTACAGGACAGGAGATGTGGCGTGCGAAATTCACCACATCATAATACTGCAGCGTCTTCTCCGTTTGCTCGTTGAGCACCCCTATGCGCTGCATGTGAGGGTAGCCGCCCGTGCGTCCTTTCTCGAGGTAGGCCGCCATGTCGGCAAGAGCCGGATGGTTTGCGCAGCAGAGCGTCACACGGCTGTCGAGCGCCGCCGCCACAAGACTCAGCGCACCGCCCTGGCTGCCACCCTGCACGGCAACGTTCTTTCCGTCCCACTCAGGCAGAGAGGTAAGGAAATCTATGGCACGCACCAGTCCGAGGTAGACATGCTTCATATAATAATCATCGCGAGAATACAATCCCTGACACAGATAGCCGTTGGCACCGGTATTGAGGGCGTTGCTTATTTCCTTGAACTGCCGGTCGCTCATCCTCGGGTCGAGCCCGTGAATCTCCATCTCAAAGCGGATGCAGCCGCTGTCGGCATAATAGCGGTGGCGCAGCGGTTCCTTGATGGTCTTCACGCCAGCTCCCGGAGGACAGAGCACCACAGGGCACGAGCCTTTTACGTGGCCATTGGGTATGAACAGATAGCCGTAGATGCACTGTCCCTGCTTGTTCACGTCGAGGCGCACGAGATAGGCATCGGCCTTGTCGGTGTCGTATTCATGGGCAGGGTTCATGGTGTAGCTGAGGGGCACGCTCTTCAGCTCGTCAAGCTCTTTCTGCCAGAAGGTCATGAAGTCGGATGGCTCTTTGGTGTAGGGCTGTATTTTATCCACCGAGAAGCCCACTTTAATATGGTGTGTTGTCGTAGTGCCGCCGATTTTGGCTGTAAGACGGAGGTCGAGGAAGCCGGGGTCGCGGCGTGTGCCCATATCTACCACTGCCCTGCCGTGTTTCAGCACAGCCTTGCCGGTATGACCGCCGTCGAGCATGTCGCGGCATACGGTATATGTCACCTCGCCGTCCTGCGCCACTCCGTATCTATACAGCTGCACCTCCACCTGCGCCTTCTCGCCGGTCTTATAGAGCCAGTCGGTATGGTCGGGCACGGTGACCCACAGGAAATCACTACGGTAAGGATAGTTTTCAGCACACATATTGCATGCTGCCATCATCACGAATAGAACCAGAAGGAAAAACTTTCTTGATTTATCTTTCATTTTTAATTTATTTGTTCTTTTGTAGTTCTGTTTGTTTTCGTATGCAAATTTACTAAAAAAGCCATATATGCAAAAACGAATGCAAATTATCCTCTACAATATTGCCATTTATCCCAAATCGGCCATTAGGGCTTGCTTGGATTTTGTTTTTTTAGAAGAGTGGATTTTGTTTGGCTTTTAATGAGTAATAGCGAGCTATTGCGAATTAAAAACGGACAAAAGACGCCTTATAAAAAGCAAAAGACTGCAAGCAGTCATAAAAAAAAATAAAGTAAACGTCCTAATGACCGTTTTGGGTTTATCTCGGTTAACCGGATTTTTGCATTATCTTTAAATAAGATAAGCGGCACCTCGGCAATAAAAATGAAAGTCTATTGCCTTTCATTTTGTATTGCTCTCGGTTTAGATAAAATCCTCACGCTCGGAAATGTGAATAAATTCCCATTTCTCTCACTTAACCGGTTTTTTGCATTATCTTTGCAAACGATATGATTACCAGATGTTACCTTGAAATCACGAATGTCTGCAACCTGAACTGTGTGTTCTGCCCCAAGACAACGAGGGAGAAACACTCAATGACGCTTGACGAATTCGACACACTGACAACACGACTCGCCGGAGAAGTGAGATTCCTGTATTTCCACCTCATGGGCGAACCGTTTCTACACCCTCTGCTGCCTGAGTTCATCCTGATGGCACGCCGGAAGGGGTTCACTCCCGTTATCACCACCAACGGCACGCTGCTGGCGCAACATGGCGACCTGCTCGACGCACTGCCCCACAAACTGCAAATTTCGCTGCATTCGCATGAGGGCAACGGGAAGGATAATCCGGAAAAGTATATCGATGAGGTGATGGCGTTTGCCAAAGATGCGGCGCAGCGCGGATGCGTGGTGGTGTTGCGGTTGTGGAACGAAGGTGGGCTCAACCTTATGAACGACTCTATTCTGGACATGATTGCCGACAGCCAGCCTCGTCCGTGGACACAGAGACACGACGGATGGAAACTCACCGAAAATCTGTATGTAGAAAGCGACGACATGTTTGAATGGCCCGACCTTCAGCATGATGTCTACAAGGAGGAAGAGGTGTTCTGCTATGCGCTGCGCAATCAGATCGGCGTGCTTGCCGACGGCACGGTGGTGCCATGCTGTCTGGACCACAACGGCGACATGCCGCTCGGCAATCTCTACGACAATAGCCTCAACGAGATTCTCGTCTCTCCACGCGCCACCGCCCTCTACCACGGTTTCACCAGCCACACCGCTGTGGAACCCCTATGCCAGCGCTGCGGATATTCCGCCGTTTCCAAACGGTTCAGAAAACAGGAATAGAAACGGAAGACAAGAGGTGGTCTCTTTTCAGTTTCGTTTCGGCAACCATGACGAAGGCACTTCTTTGAAGTTCTTGATATTGGGATTGGCAATGTCTATCAGTTTCAGATACCATTGGTCGCTTCCTCTGCGTTCGCCATCCATATAATATACTTTGTCGGGCTGGTCTCGCAATATCACATATAAATCCAAGAACAGGAATATTCTATCGTTGGCAATACAGCTCCAGTCAAACATCGGGATGCCGGTCAAATCTCTGTTTTTATAGAAATAATAGTTGTTGTCCACTCGCAACATATCCATAAATCCTACCCGCTCGACAACAGGGCGTTCATCAAACTCCTGCATGGTGTAAAGGTTTACCCAAGTTGGTTTCTCTTCTCCGATAAATACCACCTCCGCAATGTTGTCGTCTGAAAGCCTCACACTCTTCAGATTGTCCAATATTATCTGATGTTTGTTGTTGCTGATGGCGTATCCACCATTAGTATAATGTTCGCAGACGTATGCGTCCTTGCTATTGAAGTCATTGCCTCTGTTCTTGTTGACAGCATAATAGGCATAGGTCACCAGACACATTTCTCCATCAATCTCCTTTCGGATGCTATTGCTCGGCTGCCTACGCTTTTCGCCTGTGATATATTCCCGTTCCAAAGCCTTCACTTCTTGCATCGTACCCTGTGTATTATACAGATACTGCTCCTTGGCATCTACCGCCAATGGCGACCATGGGTCTTTCCTTCCTACGTATATCATTCGCTCATTCACTTCATGCAGCAGATAGTATTTCGTGATGCCGCCTTCCGTCTTGCTGACCAACCGCCAATTTAATCGCACATCTTCGTAGGTCTTGTACATCCCCTGCATCTTGTCACCGATACGGATGTATTGTCCGGCTCCCATATATCCAGAACCCATCCTTCGCAAATGTGCCGTTTTGCGGAACATCTTCTGCAACTCTGCCAACTGGAAGTTTACTTTGGGCTGGTCATGGCGTGAGATGACTACCATGTCGGTATTCTGGTCTTGTGTGGCTGCCGCATTATCCATGATGTCAATGTTTCTCAGCGACAGGTCTCTTGCTGCGTCAATCTCGCCCTTACCAGTCTCCATACCTCGGAACATAGCTTCCCAGTTCCATTCGGCTGTGGGCAAACCGAACAGACGATATAGTCCTACGTTATCCAGAATAGTGCAGCACTCCTTATCCTTTGCCACTCGCAATCCACGACCTACCATCTGTAGATATTTGGCTAATGACAGCGTGGGACGGGCCAACTGTACGAACTCGACATCCGGACAGTCGAAGCCTTCGCCGAACAAATCCACATTGACTAATATCTGGATCTGTCCGTCCTTGAACTTCTCAATATTGGTGCGGCGTTCATTGAGAGGTGTGTTTGCGCTTATCGCCACCGTCTCAATTCCATGTTCCATGTAGTATTCGGCAATATGTTCGGCGTGTTCTATATTGATGGCGTACACTATACCTTTCTTCTTGGGCACGAACTCCATCACCGTTCTATACAGTCTTTGGATTGACGGTTTGCAATCCAACACATCCTGCATCTCCGCTATGCTATAGTCACCGTCAGTAGCACGCTTCTCCAGTCCGTCGATTTTCTTCTGGTCTTCACTGTTGGGATTAAGCGATACGTAATCAAAGTCTGACAGATGGCCATTCTTGATGAATTGGGCGATAGTATAGGAACAGAGCAGCTCATCAAACAAATCAGTAAATCCATTTCTGTTTAATCGGCAAGGGGTTGCCGTCACTCCGAGCTTCTTTGCCTTGGGGTAGGCGTTGATGACTTCTGCATAGGTTTTAGCCAACGTATGGTGTGCTTCGTCGATCACTATCAATGATGGAGATGTTTCTATTTCTTGATAGTGACGGGTCAGCCATTGTATAGACAAGACCCTTATCTTACTGTCCTTATTGGCTTCAGAATATGGTTCTATTCCGAATGACACCAAGGTGTCCTCAATCTGTGATACCAACTCTCTACGATGGGTGACAATCCATACACATGGATTCTTCACTCTTCGTTCCTCGTTCTTCACTACACTGACAAGCACATGCGTTTTTCCAGTGCCTGTAGGCATCTGAACCATGACGGATTGACGACTCTTGAACGCCTCTCCAATCCGTTGCACCATGTCGAGTTGATAATCGTAAAGTTGTATTTGATTCATGTTGACAGTAAGTATATGCTATCAATTATTGATTATAGCCATAATATAGATCTTTTTTGTGCATCTTCACAATTTCTATATTTGAATCAAGCGCGTCAAGTATTTTTGTCAGATAAGCCTTCTGAGACCTATCAACATTAAGCCTTCTGAGACCTATCAACATTACAACCAATAAAAACTCTTTTTATTCTGACCGACAGCTGTAGCCTCTTCTTGCCTTTATCTATTTCAGGGCTTAACCCAAATCGGTCGTTAGGGCTTGCTTGGATTTTGATTTTTAGAAGAGTGGATTTTGGTTGGCTTTTAATGAGTAATAGCAAGCTATTGCGAATTAAAAACGGACAAAAGACGCCTTATAAAAAGCAAAAGACTGCAAGCAGTTATAAAATATCACATTTAACGGCCTAATGACCGTTTTGGGTTTAATAAAAATGAGCGATTAACAGATAGCCGGGCATTCCGCACGGCACATCTATTAATCGCTCTTCAACCTTATATATTATCGTACGATTGCTTCCTTGATGCAGTCTACAATGTATCGTACGTCATCATCTGATACATACGGACCTGCAGGCAGACAGAAACCGACTTTGAAGAGATCCTCCTCTACGCCGTTAGTGTATACTGGAGCGCCCTCGTATACAGGCTGCTTGTGCATCGGTTTCCAGACCGGGCGGCATTCCACCTTCTTGCCAAGCATGAACACACGCAGTGCCTCTACGTTTTCATTCGGCTGACAGTCGGTAGTAGCAGAGTCTACGGCATGTATAACACCTGCTGCACCACCTACTGCAGTCTTGATGACTTCCTTGTAGGCATTCTCCTGACCCTGAATCTTCACGTCAGCATCGAGTGTCGCAGCACAAAGCCAGAAGTTTGCATCATAGCGTGGGTCGGCAGGTTGCTTGTGGATATGTACTCCAGGAACGTCCTTCAACAACTCCTCATACAACTTCTGCACATGCTTATGATGAGCGATATGGTCATTGAGTACAGTCATCTGACCACGACCGATACCCGCACATACATTACTCATACGATAATTGTAACCAATAGCCGTATGCTGATAGTAAGGATAAGCATCACGAGCCTGAGTAGCATACCACATGATTTCGTTGGCAAGCCGGGAAGCCTCTGAAGCCTCCTCCAAACCTCCCCCTGAAGGGAGAGGCTTTCCATCCTGCAAGTCCTTCCCTTCAGGGGAGGATTTAGGAGAGGCTCCATTACAAATCAGTGCACCACCACCCGAAGTGGTAATCATCTTGTTACCATTGAACGACAGTACACCATACTTGCCGAATGTACCGAGCACCTTGCCATCAAAGCGTGAGCCCATACCCTCAGCAGCATCCTCCACAACTGGAATTCCATACTTGTTGGCAATTGCCATAATCTCATCAATGCGGTAAGGCATACCATACAGAGCCACCGGCACTATAGCCTTAGGATATTTTCCTGTCTTCTCCTTACGGTCAACGATAGCCTTCTCCAGCAGAACAGGATCCATGTTCCATGTTTCACCCTCAGAACCTACGAACACTGGCTTAGCACCAAGATATGTAATAGGATGACTCGAAGCACAGAATGTAAAGCTCTGCACCAACACCTCATCACCAGCCTTCACACCACAGCCAATCAAAGCCAAGTGAACGGCTGCAGTACCAGCCGACAGACAAACCACTCTGTGAGCCCCCTCTAAATCTCCCCCTGAAGGGAGAGACTTCCCGTCACCATTACTGTCAGTCAGCAAGTCCTTCCCTTCAGGGGAGGATTTAGGAGAGGCAAGAATTTCTTTTATGACATTATCAATATCGCCTAATACTTGTTCGT
This sequence comes from Prevotella pectinovora, assembly GCF_041323955.1. Lineage (NCBI taxonomy): Bacteria > Pseudomonadati > Bacteroidota > Bacteroidia > Bacteroidales > Prevotellaceae > Prevotella > Prevotella pectinovora. The sequence continues at coordinate 26,933 of NZ_JBGLIV010000001.1, read as the reverse complement.
TTGTGAAACGCAATTCTGTATATCCGAGTTCCTTTAGTCGGGCAGTACGTTCCGCATCACTCTTCATCTGTTCTGGAACACGATGATATCCACCATCCAATTCAACAGTAAGTTTCTTCTCATTGCAATAGAAGTCAACGATAAAGTCCTCGATTATATGCTGTCTACGGAATTTCAGTCCAGCACCCTTTGCCTTCAAAGCATTCCACAGCACACTCTCAGCCTCAGTAGGATTCTTACGATTCTCCTCCGCAAACTCCTTCAACATCCCATACCACATCGGATCCGCCGTATGCACCCCCAAGTCCTTCCCTTCAGGGGAGGATTTAGGAGAGGTTTTTGAGGCCACAAACCTTGTCAATTCATCTTCAAAAGCATTTACGTTCGGTCCCATCGGCACCACCCAGTTGGTGTCGAAAGCCTCCTTCACATATTTCTGTTCCAAACCAGCCTCACTCATGTGGGCAAGGCACAAGTAAATTGTTTTTCTTTCTTCCATGATTTTATTTTTTTATTTTATCGCTTGTCGTTTTGGTGATAGACGCGAGAAGTTTCAGAATTTCCTCGCTGTCTTTATATATAGAATCAAATTCTTCCTTTGTCAAATATCTAGATTTATTGAGCAGTCGCAACCAATATCGAGACTCGTTACACTCCTTCAGAGCGATATACATTTTAGCTCTGAAATCGTCTTTACTTATTCCATATTCAGCACAAGTCAGCAGGATAATCCACTTTGTTCCAGATGTCAGGATATTTCCAGAATGGCATCAATACCATCTGTCTTTCCCCACTGCTGCTCCTGCAAATCACAGTAGAACAAAGCACCAAGAAGTAATAATCCGCAAGCAAGGCTCCAAGTACAAGCCTCTTTATCCTGTTCCCTTTTATCATCAACATCCCCATCACGATTATGACAGTAAGTGTGATAAAGGAGAGAAGCACATACTCCACAGGAATCCTAGGATTCACCCATTCGTATATCGTATCCATAAATAAAAGTAGCAGTTAGTGTCTTCGCCCCACAGGCGTATTTAATCATACTAGCTTTGATGACACCTGCAAATCACAGATTATGATATTATATATTTGAAAAAGAACAGTTAAATGATGCTATTTTAACAACTCACCTAAACAAACTTACAAATGCAACTATTGCCGATGCTATGGCAACAATTAACATTAATCTGTTTTGGGCAACAGCACGTTTATTCAATAGTAACATTTCGTCATTTAATTGTTGTGTTTTTAGATTAAATAATGCAGACTGCGCAAGATTTGCATACGACTGTTGACGCAATGCCGCTTTCCCATCTTTTGTAATGGCAAATGTCGGATTGTATTTATCTTCTATTATTAACTCAATCAAACCAACTAAACATAGTTTAGTCACACATCTAAAATATGACGTAATGGGAACATCCCAAATAAAAGCTTTATCCGTAAAATTGAATACGAACTTATTTATTTCTTTAAATTCTTGTTCCGATTTTGTTATAAATGATTCCAAAATAGCGGCAATCAACATTGTCTCCACATAATAGCTATAGGCTATTTCTTCTTTACTACGGCCACTATCCATGGTAACACCATTCAAAAGAGGCTCAAATCGTTTCCCCATATCTTTTATTACTTGAAAACATGCGGTTAAAGCTTTGAGGTCCTCTTCACTAGCCAATTCTGGATTATCTGATAATTCCTTTAAAGTCATATCTTATTTGAATCGTAATTATTCATCTTTATTTCGCTCCATTGCATATTGAAAGCCGTACCACGATTCTGCATCAAGTCCATCCATGTAGTTGTCTTCTAACCATGAAACCTGTTTGTCCACATCAGATGTAGAGAATTTAAAAGAAATGTTGAGTACGACATAAATGATAGTTCTTGTATCCTCTTTATCAATTACTTCAAAAAAAGTTAAGGCTTCTACATTTCCTTCAATTGCCTGTACAAGTTCATAAATTTCATGATAATTCAAATCCCCTACAGCCTCCATGAAATCTTCTAAAGAATCAGCATTCCATATTTCATTTTGTTCGTCATCAATGGAAACATTAGAAATACAAAAGTCATAGAAGTCCATAAGGTTTTCAATCAATGCGGTTTTTTCATCTATAAACCGATCAATTTTTGTATCACTCCATTCTGGATGGAGTTCAGTTAAAGAGTGTTTTAAATCTGTTTCTGTTATTTTATCTTTTTGCAAGCACGCCTCCCTGACGAAATCAAAAAAACGCTGTTCGTCTAAAGGATGTGTGCTATCGGGATAAAGACTCAACCAGTTGTTCATTTTGATTAAAGTATCCTTCTTCATTTTTATTTCCCCGTAAATGCTTTAACCAATTCCACTATTGTATCAATAGGCAAGGCTAAAGATTGATTATCTGTCTTATCTTCTGTGACAGCTTCCTTGTATAGATGACTTTGTTCGATAATATTATCTATTAGCTTTGCAACATGTTCCTCATTACGTAATCCATCAGAAAAAATTTCCATAGATGCCTTTAACAGAGAATCCTTATATTTCAATGTGTGAATATATTGTGCACATTTTATAAGCTGTCGTTGCGCTTTATTCATCTGAATTATAAAAGTCCAAAGTAATCCAGCGGAAATAGGAATTGGAAGATAAAATGTTATATATACTCTCCAATCAGTTGAAGGTAGTTTCGGATAGATATTGAAAATAAGATAAGTTTCCCAAAATATAAGTGCGACAACAACCACCCATATAAAAATTTTATATATCTTAAAAATATGAGCCAATCTATCTTTTTCGTCCTTTACCAATTTAATTGAACTGTCAAAAGCAGAAGTCAAAGGTGATATTTTTTTATTCAATTCTTTCACTTCATCTTGTAGAAATTCTTTTTTATTGATATTATCTACTAATTGTGCTAGATTTATTCTTAATGTATTAAGTTTCCTGGTAAGTTTAACAACTTCTAAACTTTGTCCCTTACCTTGTAATTTAAGGTTCTTCCGTTAAATGCATAGATAGAAAAAAAAATTTTATATTATGATAAAAATAAAGCTGGCATCATCTATCTTTGTAGTGACCAAACTCAATGATAAATGAATGCCAGCATAATGCATAAAGCTTTTGGCATATCCTTGCAAGAATGTTTGGATATGCGTTGCGAAAGTAATAAAATAGTTTTGAATATCCAAACTCCATCAGACAAACTTTGCTGTCCGGAGTGTGGAAGCCATAATGTAGTCCGTAATGGTTTCACGGCCAGACGCTTTGTGAGCGTGCCGATAGGTTGTTCAAAGACTTTCGTCGAGATGAAGATCCAACGTGTCAAATGTTCTGATTGTGGCTGCATAAAGAACGAGGATGTCGATTTCGCAAAAGGCAAGCGCAGGCATACGACCGCTTTCGCCAATATGGTTATAGACTTGTCGCGCTTTGCAACTATACAGGACATTGCATGGTTCCTGGATGTATCTTGGGACATGGTGCGGAACATACAGATGGAGTTCCTGCAAAAGGAGTATGGCAGCCCTGACCTTTCAAACCTCAGATACATATCCATAGACGAGTTCGCTACCCACAAGGGACAAGTTTACAAGACGATAGTCGTAGACTTGGAAACCGGGCGGATTGTCTTTGTAGGTGACGGTAACGGCAAGGCTTCGCTTGAGGAATTCTGGAACAAGCTCGGAGACAGAAAGAATGACATAAAAGCCGTATGCACAGACTTGTCGTCTGCTTATACGGGGGCGGTAACGGCAAATCTCCCCAATGCCTCTCTTGTCGTGGATCATTTTCATGTGGTAAAGCTCATGAATGAAAGGATAGACCAGTTGCGCCGCCAGTTGTGGCATGCTGAGAAAGACGTTAACAAGCGTAAGGTAATCAAGGGCACGCGCTGGATATTGCTGAGAAACGGCAACGACATCTTTGACGCAAAATACAAGACAAGACTTGACAATGTGCTGAACTTGAATGAACCGTTGATGATTGCATATTACCTGAAAGAAGACTTGAGGGAAATATGGAACCAAACCAACAAGGATGATGCAGAATTGGTGCTAAACGAATGGGTGCGGCAGGCCATGGATTCAAAAATACAGCCATTGGTCAAAATGGCTGCTACCTTGCGGGCCTACAAGCCATATATACTTGCATGGTATGACTACCCGATATCAAATGGCCCTACTGAAGGTATAAACAACAAGATTAAAGTGCTGAAAAGACAAATGTATGGATTCAGAAATGATGAATTCTTCACGTTAAAGCTATACGCTCTACACGACAAGCGTCTACGCATTTAACGGAAGAACCTAATTTAAGTTCTTCTATTTCTTTTTCTGTCTCTTTAATACTCTTTTTCGTCTTTTCTTTTTGACTAAAAAGATACTCTATGCTGTTTAATGGCGCAGAAATCTCTTTTTTTAAAGTACGTTCTCCTTTTTGTATTATATTGTCAATATTTTTTAATACATCAATCGATAAAGGAACATTACGTTGCCTAAAAGAGTTGAGTGCTGATAATAAATCCTCATTATGTGCATAAACAGTCGTTACTGTGTCTAAACAGTCTGTATTATTTCTCAAATACCTTTCTAATTTTCGTATCTTTAAGACCATACTCATTGTTGCATCGGTTGCATCTTTCCGAGAAGATAAAACTTTGGCACAATTACCAAGTAAGGTAATGAGGCGATTACGATTTTTCTCTGATTCATTCATGATTAATTGTACGTGTTAAATGTATAAGTCATAAAACAGATGACTCTTGTGCGAAGAATAAAGAAAGAGCAAATTCTTTCAATATAAGTTGTCACAATTTAATTAGCAGGTAGTGTCTTTGCTCCACAGGCATATTCAATCATACTAGCTTTGACCATTGTCAGTAGCTAACTGCGGCTACTAATAGCTCATACTTCCTCTCCTGCAAATTTCACCTTGAAGCCAAGTACTGTTGCGAATATCATTTCAATATCTTTCCAGAAAGAGTAGTGACGATAATAGTAGCAGTTCAAGCGCACTTTGTCAGGGTAGATCACCTTATCATTATATTCAATGGCAATCTCTTGCATCGAGCGAGTGTCTCCCTCTGCCTGCTTCTTTGCCACATATTCAGAAATCATTTCATCTTCCAATCTATACTTCAACGTGGCCGGACCGGTAATACCGGGGCGTAGCTTCAGCACATCCCTGTCATCGCCCTGCAACTTATCCGCATAACCCGGCACATCAGGACGAGGGCCCACAAAGCTCATATTACCAATCAGTACATCCCACAGCTCCGGCAATTCATCAATCTTGTAATGACGAAGTTTCGCTCCGAAAGGAGTGATACGGCTATCACCAGCTACAGATACCGATGAACCGCTATGCTTCACTGTCATCGAGCGGAACTTATGGCAAGTGAACAACTTACCATCCTTACCCACACGTTTCTGACAGAAGAATGCAGGACCTCCCGGCATCTTCTTATGGATTAAAAACGCAACTATGGGGAATATCCACCAAATCAAAAGCAGTCCCAATAGGGACGCAACAATGTCAAAGAGTCTTTTGAAAAACATTTTATCTAAATATATTGTTTCCGAATTATTTTATTATTTCATTGAGGAATTGACACCTCACACATAGCTTCATTCGTAGCTAAGACAATCCATTTAAAAGTATTGTATCTTTTTTCAATGTCTATTCCCCAACTGATACCAATATTTTCTATCTCTTTTTCTATATTGTCCTCTGTTATTTCATCAATAGATAAATGTTTATTATTTTGATGAACCCAACAATTCCATGCCTCACTACCTATTAATAAACGTTTCCTTTCTTCAAAAGGCATTGTTGAAGGAAGCATTTTCTTCAGTCTGAACTTTGCGAGTTCCCATATATACATCACCCTATATGTGGGATTTTGTCTTTGCTTCTTTTGTTCCTCTAAAAGTATCGATACAAATTCAGTATCTTGTAATTCTGGCTGTTGACGCCAATAATTATTTAAAGCATCGGCATCAGACTTTTGCATTTCTTCTATACGTTTATAGTCTTCCGCTTTATATCTTACTACATAAGGGCTATCACTTTGTTTTGGTTTATTGCCATACCATAGTTGTTCTACTATTGGTGGATTCACTGCAAATATTGAAGAGTTTAAACTATAATCTGTTTTACGTAAATCCTTATAAGGTATAACCCACGAGTCATTCCTATAATATACATTTAATAAATATAAAGCAGCCAAAGCATGTAATACAGCTTTTACATTACCATGCTTTAGAGAAGCAAACCTATCATGTTTTACTGCTTGATATGCCTTACCCCAATATGTTCCTCCTCTTTTATGGGCTTCTTTTAATGGTCTTAACACTCTATTTTCATCTTTCGTAAGATTGAAGAATGGCGCAACAACTAAAACCTTTTTATTATGAGTTTCCCACTTTATATCAATTAATTTCAAGCAGTCCTCATCAAAAAACAGTGTTTTATCACCTCGTTCTTTTGTGCCACCATTAGCATGATACAATTCTTTTGAGATTGCCTCTATTTGTACGCAACAACGTACTAATAAGTCTGCCAAATGCGGGGAAAAAGTGTTCAGTTGAGCATCATAGGATTGCGTTGTTTCCGTACCATTATGTCGCACAGTTATCTCATCTGTAATAAAAATGTACCTTGACACTTCTATCATCTCTTTTTCGAGATTTAAATATGTTTGCCAAAAAATATCAGACTTGTTCATTCTATATTGTTTATATGATTAGCATTTCAATTTATTATTCACTACAAATACCCATGCTTTTTTCTCCACCCATAATGCCATACTTGGAAGAATGGTATCCACATAGCTTCATTGGCATAGGGCAACATTAATGGCAGGTTATGTCTTAATTGCAGCAATCCTTTCTCCAGTTTATTACGTCCATGTTTTAAACCGAGAGCCTTACCGAAGTTTCCTCCAGCCATAATGCTATCCAGCAAACGAGAACCATGAATTGAATTAGGCATGCACAACATCTGGTCTTCTTCCAACAAGAATACTTCTTGCATGACATACATCACAGCCCCGACAAACTTCCTTAATCCTACAGAGCATAACACATTATAAGCCTCACTCCGTTCTTCACGAGAAGAATGTTTAAGAATAAAGTAATAGTCCATCAGTTGCCTAAGGCCTATACCATCTTCAAACACATGTCGGTTGATGTGCACCATAGAGTGTACAAGATTGAAGAATACAGTAGGATAAGCAAAGCCAACCTTCTCATCATAGTGAGCAAATTGTCCTGATGCTTGCAATACAAAAAAGGACTGCAGCTTACTATCCGAGAAAGGATTATACATCCAACTTGGTCGGAAATGTATTTCAACGGGTACTTTTTCAAAGAACTCAGCTCTAGCATGAACTAAATGTATATCATATACCTTTACGCCTTTTGAACGTATAAATTCTACAATATCATTACGCTTGCCTTCCACCCATAAGTCAATATCACCACTTTGCCTAAGGCTCTGCAACTCATTCGTATACAATATTGCCAAGCCTTGACCTTTTAGTACACAATTCCTCAGCCCACTTTTGCCAATTTCCGAAGCAAGTAAATTGCATTTTTGGTACATCTTTATATTTTTCTTCTGAATTTCAACAGTTTTCCCTAACCATTTCATACGTAATTCAAATGGGAGATTTACAACTGCCTCAGGATGCTCCTTATACAACTTTTGGACTCCATTAAAACAAATTCCTAAAATAGCTTGCGACTTGGCCATTTCATACATCATGCACCAATCGGTTTGTGAAGGGACTTTAATAAGAATATCCAAACCTACTGATATTCTTATCAATTCATAGAATAAGTTATGAGCTATATTATCTTTTTCCAAGGTTATATCACTTTACTCGTCACACCAATCCCTTAAAAAAAGCCACAACCGGCCTTGGCATCAAGAGAATGAAATTCTTAGCTTTCTGCTTTAACCTTGTCTTCAAAGATCTGCTTTGCCAGAAAATCCTAACTGTATCTTCAATTGTCTGCCTTGAGTCGGCTAAAGAAGCTAACAACTTCTTTCTTAATTCAGATTCAATATCATACTTCAATCCCCAACTTTGATAACTGATACAATCAGTTGCAGGATGTTGTTTGTATGTTATCTTATCCTTAACTTTTTCAAACAATGCTTTACCTTTCTCTGATGCATGATTCACAGTCACAAGCGAAACACCTCTTGTGTTCTTCAAGTAAGCCTTTCCCCAAAAATCACCAATACGGATATCCGTAGAATCCATCGTGTTTCTGAGTTTGCAATCATAACAAGATTCGTTAAGCAACACATCCGAGAAGAATAATGTATAGAACTTGTCGTTAATCTTGGGACTTGTAAACAGAGTTTTGCCACCTTTCTTCATCTGGGCAACATAATAACTACCCCATCCGTATGCCTTACTTCTGAAACTCACATAATCATACGATTTTTCATGAGTTTTACCATTCACATATTCAAGATACCTCTTCCATACATTCATTGATGGGCAACCATGACAATAGATGTCAATAAGGACAAAGTTATCACGTTTTTTACGCTTCTTCAAATACTTATCAATAGCAAATATATGACATGGAGTACCAAATACAGCCACCTTGTCGTTTAAGTGATTGTCTACAATTGACTTAAACGCATTGTATGTATAAGACTGAATATACTTCGACCCTCTGAACGAAATACTCTCCTCACGTGTTTTAGCAACTGTATCTTCAGCAATGTTCTTCTCTGTATTATACGTCACTCCAACACACAAGTACCCCTCATTCACAAGCTGTTCACAAAGAATATCACCAAGGCCTCCAGACGTTGTACCACTAACAACCGCATCACTCTTGGCTGAAGCTGCATAGTTGAGAAGTTTGTCTACATCTTTATATTCCGGAATGTTTGCGTACTTATAGCATACACTCTTGCAAATACCACAATCCACACACTTCTCCCCGTCAATCACAGGACGGTAGAAACCGTCCTGATTTAGATGAATGTCGATTGCCTGTTTAGGACAAACAGCTGCACACATCTGACAACTGGTGCATTCGTGCAATGTATCTTTATCATGAATATTCATATCGTTACAATTCAATCATTTCTTTCAGGTAAGCCATAGAATCCTCTCTTCTGCGAATGACCTCTTTAGCTACATATTCATTGTCTTGCTTCTTTGCAAAGATAGAATCAAGATTCCAGCTACCATCAATAACACGATTTTCCAAGCCATACTCCTTCAGCAAATTCAGCAACTTGTTGCTATTGTCACGAAGCTTAACAGCCAACTCTCTGCCTGTAATGATAGACATAACACTTCCATGGAATGTATCTGTCACAACACAATCAGCATACTTAAAGTAACGTAACAACTCCACTGGATCAGTATTGATATTGATATCGGCCCATCCATGATAGAATCCTGGACATACCACCTTCAATCCATGGCTATGAGCATACTCCACTACCTTCTTGATCTCTTCTGGATCATTCATGCGAGTCTCATAAGCATACACCAAAAGATACTTAGGAAGTTTAGGGTCTTTTAATTCTTTCAATTCCTCCTCATATCCATAGAGAATAACAGGATCCACCACCAACTTAGAATCTCTACCTGTCAATTCCTTAGCAATATCAATAGAGTTTTGGTCACGCATTGCCAGTCCTTTCATTGAAGCCAAACCACTTCCCACAAATGCCTCGCAATGCAATTTCTTGATATCGTCAATCTTTGTCGGACCGAAACAGCCCGCATATGCAAAAACCTTATCTGTAGGAAGAGCATGTCCAAACATCACAGGAGTTGGACCTGTATGAAGGGCAAAAACCTCATCGCTACCTATAATGACAGCATCTAAATTCTTTGCTTCTGCATAGAATTCACCTATTAAGTTCTCAGCCTTCTTAAAACCTTCGAAAAGTCTTTTCTTTTTTACATTAAAAATAAAAATCTTCAAACCTCTATCGAAAAGATATTTCAAGTATATACCTACAGACTTGATTCCTATTTCATACTTTGCTTTAAGCTCTCTACCCAAGAAATCATAGTTCTTGTCAAACTGCAAAGCATGAGCATCTGCATTAAATTTCTGACGAAGTACTTTTATTAGAGCATTCATCTGTAGAATAGCACCATGGTTATGCACATCATAGTGCGTGATTATTCCTATTTTCATATCGTTGATTATTTCTTTCTTGCTAATTTTCTAAAAACCCAACCTCTCAACCAATTAGGCAAAAGTATCTGAATTATATATCTTTGAGCCACAAAATAGCGATATTCCATCTTTGTAATCATCTTGTTGTCTAATTGAAGTTTTTTGATACCCTTCTCACTCTCATAGTACTTACGACCACCTCTACGGGCATACTGATCTGCACCTGAGCGGACATTAACTAAAACTTCAGGTACATTTGCAAACTGACACTTGGTCTTCATCATACGAACCCATAGATAGTAATCTTCATTCCAGAACCAATCCTGATAATTACCAACTTTCAAAACGGACTCTTTACGAAACATTACCGTAACGTGATTTAAAGCGCAACGATTCTTCATGAAGCCATATATATCTTCATTGTCACAAGGTACAATACGTTTACCTATAATATTATCAGGAGTGTCTATAAACTCAGTCATTTGCCCACCTATAATATCAACGTCTGGATGCTGTTCCAAATATCGCAACTGAAGTTCAAATCTGTTCGGCAAACAGATATCATCACTATCCATTCGAGCAACGATATCATATTTTGCAGACTCTACTCCGAGTTTCAAAGCCTTGCCAAGGCCACCATTCTGCTTCAAACGTATAATATTAAATATTTTAGGATAGCGAGCCTCATACTCATCCAGAAGTCTGTCGAGTTCCTCAGTCACCTGCCCATCACGTACAAGTACTATCTCTGTTGGCTTTACAGTTTGGTTTATGAGCATACTATCCAAAGCTACTCTCACAAACTCAGGTTTATCATTTTTGTATATTGATGTTATTATTGAAAATTGAGTCATATTACTATTATATTATTTCATATTTATAACTTCCTTATATATTGACTCGTACTTTGCAGCTAGTGACTTTATACCAAAGTTCTCTACAGCAACATTACGTGCAATTTTAGATTTCTCTTCTAAATTCCATGAAGACACATCACGTATACAAGAACAAAGTTCATCAACACTATTTTTATCAAAAATAGTTCCAGCTTCTGTACCTTCAACAATTTCCTCATGAGGACCAATATCAGATAAAATACAAGGAAGCCCACATGACATTGCTTCCAATACCGTATTAGGTAAGCCCTCTGCCAATGATGCAGATATCAAAATATCTGCAGATTGCAGATAGTCAATAGGTGTATTAGTATGCCCGATAAAAATAATATTATGGAATCCTTTAGCACTTTCTTTAAGCATTTCTTCTTCAGCCCCACGACCTACAAATACAACGACAGAATCTTTTGGATTCAATCTCTTAAAAGCCTCAACAATCAGACCATTGTTCTTTCTATGTCTAAAACTTCCTAACACCAAATAAACTTTCTTGTCAACGGGCAAATTCAGCCGTTTTCTAAGTTGTTGCTTTGCATCTTTTGAGAGCGGTTTAAAGAATTCTGTATTAACACCATTTTGGACACACTCTGCATTTATATGATAGTCTTTTATCAAAATCTTCTGTATTGATTTCGAGCAAGCTACAATTATATCCATTTTCTTTATTAGCCATAAATAAAAACCATTAAAGAATGGCTGTATTAAAGGTGAATACCTTTCTGCTATCTCGTTTGGATTACATCTTTGTGTTATTACGATTTTAGCTTTAGTGTGAGCAAACAATGCAACAAAACATACTCTTAAACCACTTGCATGAATAACATCAATAGCATTGTTTTTCACATATCGGCGCAATTTGGGTATTGCAAACAATGTCTTCCACAAAGGTTCATTAAATTGGGCGATATTAATTCCTGCCTCTTTATATCTATAAAGCCACGAATCTTCCGCGACTTCTGGGTCCAAAGTAACAAAAGTAGAATGAACTCGGCCATTCTGCTTCATGCCGTTCAAAATATTCAACCCCTGATTAATAGGACCTGATGTTTTTGCACGACTTACAAAATATATAGTATTCATATTTTTTCTTTTTTATGAATATTTCTGATTATGTTTATAAAATCTAATTTTGTTCATTTAGCAATGCCTTACCCGTTGGCGGAATTAATTTCTTAATTCTAATGACCGATTTGGGTTAAAATCGGGCACGCTGCTTGCCCCTGTTGGGCAGATTTGCTGTCAGACGGATGCCCAATAAGTTGATGTTGCAACACCCATATTCCTGTTTTCTGGATTCTGCCAGTGCATACAATTCCCGTAGTCTGAATTACTCACCGCTGACATTACTTTCATCTGACAATTCCTTTCATCAGCCAAACCATCCAGACAATTGGCTGACAATCGCCAGGCAGCCAACTATCTGTCTGTCTGAATGTTACAGCCAAAAACCAGATAATCTGACAGTTTTTCAGAAATTCTTGGTTTTACTGAAAATCAGCGATATGGGCAACTTTTACTCATATCGACCAAATTAAATTAATTCCGCCAACGGGTATGCCTTATATAATTATGGTGAGCATATTAATATCCTCATTACAATATTATCCATAATCTATAAATACCATGTTTTTAGTTTTTGTCTACTACAATTTCAAATACCACCAATTAATGACGAATAATAAATATGCCCACATCTTTAGCAAACGAAACCACAAAATTAATTTCTATATTGTGGCATTTTACCCAAACAACCTCTATTTATTTATATTTATATTCAGTTTAATCCATGATCCAAACTTGTAATCCCATTCCTCTGGTTGGAAAGGCATGTGACCACTCCAATGAAAGAATGTCATTTCACCAAAATAGACCTTGCCGTCAACTTCATACAAGTCTACTCTAACTTGAGGAATACCTTTAGATAGGATTGCTGCAATCTGTTTCATCTCCTCAAAACACTTTGGCTTTTCTGGTATAACATTTGCATTAGGATGCCCATTAGTAAATGGAAGGTGATTATAGTTTTCATCAAAGAAATCAAACTTTGTTTCATGAGCTCCCTTAGAACGATTTGTCGCTATAAATAGAGCTTTTACTTGCCCATCAAAACAAAAGAATTTATAATCACGAAGTTCTGCAGTCTTTGAGTCCTCCATGTAAGTCTCGGCAATAATTCTAGGTGGCACATTTTTATATGGCCATTCACGATCGCCCCAGAAATAGCTATGTCTTAAGCACTTATTAATAAGTTTTCTCGCTTTATTAATATCCAACTTGCTCTTATCTTTGCAAATTATCAATCCCCCACTATCATGAGTACACTTAAGAACAAACTGATTAGGAAGTTTTTCAAAGTCTATTTCATCGAACTTTTCCCATATCCCTAAGGTCGGAATTAAATATTCCTTGCCTATCTTTCGTTCCACGATTGCCTTAACCTCATACTTATCTACCAACTTAGTATAAAGAGGATTTCTATCATACAACTTCATCCACTGTAACTTCTCACTGAATGTTTGGGGATTTTCAAGATTCAAATCTTTACCCATGGATATTTTAAAAACAGTTTTGATGTAAGTCTCATCATTCATCCAATTAAAAAACTCCCTATGTCCCAAAGTCATAAATAACAAAGATGGCTTTTTTATGATTTCTTTTAATGTTCTTCCCATATCTATTTGTTCTTATATATTTTAGCTAAATTTTCTACAACATGATTCATGTCAAAATCAGATATATTATAATGCATGTCACTCTTTTGATTAACATCTAAAAGTGTATCACACCATATTTTAGTTGAACTATTCAAAGATACTTGTACTGTTGAATCTGTCAATATATTATACGGTTTAATTGTGTCTGATATTATGCATCTTAAGCCTGCTGCTTGGGCTTCCACTAAAGTGACTGAAAGCCCTTCAAATAATGATGGAAACAAAAATACATCCATACACTTTAAGAGTTCTGGTATATCAGTTCTATTTGATAGGATTAGTATTTTTGATAGAATTCCTAATCCAGAAGCCTTTTGAATGACCTTTTCTTTCGTTGGTCCAGATCCTATTAGAAGTAAGAATGAGTTTTCCTGTCGTTTACATAATTCTGCAAAAATATCTATTAAAAAAAGATGATTCTTTGGGTCGCTAAATCTTCCAATATGTCCTACGACATATGCATTTCGTGGAATGCTCAATCTATCCCGAATTTGTTTTTTGCTTTCTTCAACTTCTCTAAATGCTTTAAAGTTAACACCATTATTAACCACAATAACATTGTCAATTCCAAACATAGAATTCAGCTGGGCTTTCATTTCATCGTGAAGAGCAATCATTTGAAGTTTATTGTTCTTTAACAGAAATGAAGCGGCTTCTTTTTCACCATTAGCATGACCAAACATTACAGAAGGTTCACTATGGCAAGTATAAAAAAGTTTTATATTCTTGAGTTTATTACTAATTGGAAGGAGGTATCTTAGCAAGCCAAGATGTACGTGAATTGCTGTAGGCTTTTGTTCCTTGATTATTTTCAATAATTTTCTTGAAACATACCAAGAACCAAATAATCGCCTGTGCAAACTTACCAATTTGTTGTGGTGATTATAGATAGAGATTACTTCAACACCAGACTTTTGAAGTCTTTTATAATTCGCACTATCTTTAAAATTATGGAGCGTAACAAGTACACATCTGGTTTGTAACTCAGGATGTTGTTTGAATAGTATTCCATAATCCTTGACCAGTGTTTCTGCACCACCATCAGAAAATGAAGAAATAAATTGCAATACCGTTGTCATATTATTCTATTGTAAAAATCAATATACGTTTCAGCTATATTTGCCCATGAATCCTTGCCTTTATAATATGATTCCTTTATATAAGCTTCCATCATATCTAATTTTGCTGGATCTTTTAAAAGTTTTATAATTGCATTTGCAAGCTCTATCGGATTTTGAGGCTCAACCAACAATCCAGATTTTCCCTCTTCTATCATCTCGCTTAATCCTCCGACATTAGATGCAATAACAGGCTTTGATAATGCGAAGCTTGTCATGATAACTCCACTTTGCGTTGCATCTATATATGGACATACACATATTGCACATTGTTTCAACATCGTTGCTATTTCATGTGTTTGGATGAATCTATTTTGTAAATCTATATAACCTTTAGTTAGATAAGGTTTAATATCAAAGTATAATTTGCCACTACCTGCAATAGTAAGAGTCGCATCTGGAATTTCTTTTCGTACAATTTCCATAGCTTCACATAAATATTCAATGCCTTTATATGGAGAAATTCTACCAAAGAATAGAATATTTTTCTTTTTATCAGCTATTACATCAGATGCCATTAATGCAATATTCTCATATACTCCAAGCTTGTTAATACATAACTTATTTGAACTAACATTATAAAAAGAACAAAACTCGTCTTTCTGTTTATTGTTTAACAAAGTAATACCATTACTATAACGAACTGCTATTTTTCTGTTTTGAATAGATGTCCCATTCTTTTCACCTGTATGCGGAAATGGATCATGTATTGTTGTTATTACCTTGCAACCTGCAAAATAAAAAAGCATACGTTTTAGACCAAACAAACATGGAGTATGAATAACATCAAACTTATTTCTCCTAATAAAACGATATATTGAAAGCGTCTTTTTCCAATAAGAAAGTGAATAACTTTTATTACTAGTTCTATTTGCAACAAAGAACTTATCCATGTCAATATAACCATCAAAGGCTTTAAGTTCTGGATATACACTTGAAGGAAATACTCCAGTATAGGGATATTCCTTCTTTATATCAATTATTGTATATTGCAAATTATGAGGAGCAAGCATTAAAAGGAAAGTCACATCATGACCTTTTGCCTGCATGGTTCGCACTAATGGTATGTCACAATCCGCAAAAGATGGTGTTGATAAATATAGTATTTTCATAATTAATCTTTTAATATTATTTCTGAGGTGCCACAACCATGACTGTAAGCAGCAACATAATTGGGCTCAAATAAATAGCCTCCATCATGGATATTGCCAATAGAGTTAATGCTGAAGCAACAGATAATAATCCATTTTTTCTGGCACTAATGAAGTAAAATAATACCAAAAATGATGTTCCTATAATTCCGTGCATTAATGTATAATACGAGGCACAGTTAAAAAAAGAATTGTCATCTGATGATATTCCAATAAATTTATTGGCACCTAATAGCAAAGTGTCAAAAGGTTGAGTAGCTAAATATTCCCATCCATAAAATAATCTTAAGAATGAACTTCTTCCTCCAACACCCTGTGTTGCACTGATGTTATTTCCTCTTTCAACTAATGCTTGTCCTATATCTGAGGATATGTATACATACGCAGCATAAGACACAACTGGTAAAAGCAGAATTAAATATTTGACTTTAGATGTATCTTTATTTATAAATATAATTTGATATAGCTTTATAATTAGCATTAAGCCTAAACACAGGACACCGACACCAGATTGGATTGCCAACAAAACAATCGATATAAGCAATGCTTTCTTGGAAAATATTTTACCTTTATTTTCTTCACAAAATAATTCTAAACAAAGAGCCACCACACAATATTGAGCCCAATATGAAGGTTCTGCAAAAATTGAAGAAAAACGACCTGCAAATCTAGTTTTCTGATGAATTTGTAATTCGCTGAAAGTAAAGTCCCCGTAATTCAAATGATTAGAAATAGGTAAAATTACAGATGTACCTTGACCTAGGACATAATAAGCCACATTTTGGTAAAGAAATAATAGTGCAGCAATAAGGAAAATATTAAATACATATTTTCTAAGTTTATTTATATCGAAGTTGCTTGCAAATAATGCCCAACTAATAGAAAACAAGAAAAAATTAATGCCTCCAGGAATCAATTTGGTAAACTTGAAAGGACTTACGAAAAAAATGTCATGAAATGCAACATACCCCCAGCCAAGCAAGTAGATCAAAGGTACTATGTGCATTATTGGTTTTGTTTTGAAAAGAGAGGTTAAAAAAAACAATATGGTTATAAATTGTGGCAAGTAAAAAGACGTGCTGCCAAAATAATATAGGTTTAAAACTGGATACACGGCTAATGCCAACATATATATATTCAGCTTATTATCTTTTATGTTAAACGTTGAATTCATCTTTAATTTTGACTAGTATAGTAAAACAATTTTGATAATTGTCTTTCATAATTTACACTTTTGACCTATATCTGTTTTTTTTAAACGCCTTTTTATAATTTTATAGACAAATTGTTTTTCAGATTGTTGTAAGCCTAAAATGAATACAATGCCAGATGTCATCATCACGTATGTAACAATAGCGACTAAAAGCATGCTGAAATTTGAAACGGTTAAAACTTTACTTATGGGCAAACAGACACTTGCAGACACTATAGAAACAAGGCAAATAGGGTACATGACTTTCATAAAGTAATCGGTCATTTTTAGTTTTATCTTTGGATATATCATATAGACCCTAACTAGCTGAGTCAAAAGTTCTATAACTAAATATATTACATAGACCATAACTGGAGAAATGTGATAAGTAATAAGAAATAAATATGCCAAAGGGACAACAGATAATAGTAGTGAACTTTCTATAATCTGTACTTTTTTTATTTTGCCTGTAGCGTGAAGTGCTGTCATTGTTGGATTTTGAAGAGTATTAATAAGACCAACTAACAACATTAGTTGTACAAATTCAGCAGTGTATTTTGGCACATTGCCGAGCCAAAGTTCCAAAATATATTGTGTGTGTATACAGAGAGGTATTGTGACAAGTAGCATTAGATAAAATGAAAAACGGCTTGACATAAATACAAGTGTATGGAGTCTATCGTAATTTTTTTGCG
Source organism: Prevotella pectinovora (assembly GCF_041323955.1). NCBI lineage: Bacteria > Pseudomonadati > Bacteroidota > Bacteroidia > Bacteroidales > Prevotellaceae > Prevotella > Prevotella pectinovora. The sequence goes on along the minus strand of NZ_JBGLIV010000001.1, from coordinate 9,009 downwards.
CATATGCTTTTATTATTTGTGGATTAATTGCTGTTTGGAAACCGGTAAAAAACATTCTAGCTGCTGCCTGAACTTGTATTGATATTCCACGAGCTGCATTAACAACTGTACCAAAAAAAATGTTTAGCAGAATGTTCAATCCTTGAGTATATCCCATAACTGCTACGTTCCCAGTAAGTGTCCAGCCTGCGAAAGAAAGAATATTTGATGAAATCTTTTTATCCCAAATTATTCGATATGAACTCTCTTCAAATTTTGTTTTGCAATATAACATATAAATAGTCCGAATGACAAGTTGTATAAATACTTGAAGGATTGCATATAATACTAAACAATCAATTGGTGAATAAAAAAGGACGATAGCAACGAAAAATTTAGCTACAGTTTCAAATATTGAAATAGCAGCAAAAGCTGACATCTTTTCGTGAGCGATAATAAGTCCATTATATGGTGAACTTATAATACTTATTATTGATGATAATACTGCACTTTGGTAAACCCATATCGCAGCTGTGAGCCTTTCTTCTGGTATTACTAGTTTGGTCATAATAAACCACAATCCAATGGTTTCTGATAATAGTAAAATAATTGCAGCAAAAAACAAATGGATTGACATTATACAACTGAACAGTTTTTTTAGCTCATTTCTATTTTCAGAACCGATCTCTACAGCAATGAATCTAGAATTAGCATTGGAGAGTGACATATTCACAAAATTGAGCATAGCTATTACTCCGCCCACAACATTATAGATACCAAAATTTTCTACTCCTAATGCTTGTAAAACAAGACGAGACGTATATAATTGTAGTACCATCATAAACAACATACGGAGGTACAAAACTATAGTGTTCTTCGCCAATCTTTTATTTGGTTCTTCCGTTAAATGCATAGATAGAAAAAAAAATTTTATATTATGATAAAAATAAAGCTGGCATCATCTATCTTTGTAGTGACCAAACTCAATGATAAATGAATGCCAGCATAATGCATAAAGCTTTTGGCATATCCTTGCAAGAATGTTTGGATATGCGTTGCGAAAGTAATAAAATAGTTTTGAATATCCAAACTCCATCAGACAAACTTTGCTGTCCGGAGTGTGGAAGCCATAATGTAGTCCGTAATGGTTTCACGGCCAGACGCTTTGTGAGCGTGCCGATAGGTTGTTCAAAGACTTTCGTCGAGATGAAGATCCAACGTGTCAAATGTTCTGATTGTGGCTGCATAAAGAACGAGGATGTCGATTTCGCAAAAGGCAAGCGCAGGCATACGACCGCTTTCGCCAATATGGTTATAGACTTGTCGCGCTTTGCAACTATACAGGACATTGCATGGTTCCTGGATGTATCTTGGGACATGGTGCGGAACATACAGATGGAGTTCCTGCAAAAGGAGTATGGCAGCCCTGACCTTTCAAACCTCAGATACATATCCATAGACGAGTTCGCTACCCACAAGGGACAAGTTTACAAGACGATAGTCGTAGACTTGGAAACCGGGCGGATTGTCTTTGTAGGTGACGGTAACGGCAAGGCTTCGCTTGAGGAATTCTGGAACAAGCTCGGAGACAGAAAGAATGACATAAAAGCCGTATGCACAGACTTGTCGTCTGCTTATACGGGGGCGGTAACGGCAAATCTCCCCAATGCCTCTCTTGTCGTGGATCATTTTCATGTGGTAAAGCTCATGAATGAAAGGATAGACCAGTTGCGCCGCCAGTTGTGGCATGCTGAGAAAGACGTTAACAAGCGTAAGGTAATCAAGGGCACGCGCTGGATATTGCTGAGAAACGGCAACGACATCTTTGACGCAAAATACAAGACAAGACTTGACAATGTGCTGAACTTGAATGAACCGTTGATGATTGCATATTACCTGAAAGAAGACTTGAGGGAAATATGGAACCAAACCAACAAGGATGATGCAGAATTGGTGCTAAACGAATGGGTGCGGCAGGCCATGGATTCAAAAATACAGCCATTGGTCAAAATGGCTGCTACCTTGCGGGCCTACAAGCCATATATACTTGCATGGTATGACTACCCGATATCAAATGGCCCTACTGAAGGTATAAACAACAAGATTAAAGTGCTGAAAAGACAAATGTATGGATTCAGAAATGATGAATTCTTCACGTTAAAGCTATACGCTCTACACGACAAGCGTCTACGCATTTAACGGAAGAACCTTTTATTTTCTGTTGATTTATCTAACATTTGTTTGAATATTTCTACTTTTTAATTAATCATCTACTTAGAGTTTGCTAAATTATTACGGCTACGTAACCTTGTGTAGAGGTTAAAACTTTCACGATATCATCGAGAGTGTCGATATTTTTGTTAGTACTCAATTTAGGGCATACCCCTTTGTATAGGCACTTTTACAAGTGCCTTTATATTGAGTTGTTAAAAATTTTACTTGTTTATTAAGTATTTCATATATTTTACACGCAAGTGATTTTCGGCTGCACTCGGCATAGCTTAAACAAGTTTGGCTCTACTCTCGTTGGCACGAAAATTCTTCGCTCTATAGTTCTAAAGCAAGCATTCATTGTTCTCACTTATCGAAGATATTGGCATATTACTTCTTACTTTACCTACAATTTTGCTTAGCCTTATATTCCAATAGGTCAAGAACCATCACGAAATCCTCAAACTTTTTACAATATTGAGTGGCTAAAGGTTCTGGAAACTGCTGACGAATAGAAGCCTTTATCATATTTGACATTGCCTCCTTGCGAATAGCATTAAGCAAGTCTTTAAATGTAAACCATCAATACAGCGTACCCACTATTTTTCAGTGGGTTAACCGCATCAGTATTTTGAATAAAGGCTGTACTTACATGATGCCTTGTAGTATGTTTATTCCCCATACAGATCCTTCATAAACGCCATCTTTCTCAGGTCTTTTGCCGATGGTCCTTTCTTGCTCTTGCAGAGCAAGGTCGAACTTCTTGCAGACTTTCAGCATGTTGACTTTTGTGGTGTTGCTGAGGAGCTGAGAAAGACGAATAGCGTCAACGGTATAGTTTTGGAGGATAAGGTAATCATTTATAAAACTTAAAGTTTAGTTATCTCTTCCTGTGAAAGGCCTGTTGCTTTCATTATAGCGTCAATAGGCATATCCATTTCAAGAAGTTTTTTTGCTATTTCTACAGCTTTGTCTTTTTTGCCTTCAGCACGACCTTTTGCAAGTCCTTTTGCAATACCTTTCTCTTCTGCATTATCCAGCGAGTTCTTCATGTCGCGATAAGCTTTAAGACTGTCCTCATATTCACGAAGTTCTGTTTTTGAGAATCTTGCGATTTCAGCCTGATTAAACAAACGACTAAAGACTTCTGTCTGGAGATACCTGGGTTGACGGTCAAGACGCGAGAGGTTTTGAAGAACATAAATCCACTTGTCATAATTGGTCTTCAGTTCTTCTATACTCTTTTTGAACTTGGCTATTTCAACATACTTAAATGTGAGTTTATCGTTGAACACTTTATGTGTCTGCTTGTCAAGCAAGCCGATGTCGTGATTGATTGTATCTTGTGCAAAAGCAGAATCTGTCATGTCGTAGTTGAGTAATGCAACAACATAAACATGCTTGAGTTCATAATTCCATACTTCTCCTTTTTTCGCTTGCTCACGAATAGGGAATGTGGCATAATATAGGGAACGGTCTTTGAAGTATTTCTGACTGGCATTCTGCATCTCAACGATAAACTTCTCGCCTTTTTCATTCTCACAATATACGTCGAATATAGCCTTGCGGTCTGTACGTACATCACCAACATGCTCACTATTAAGGAATGTCACGTTCTTTACAACTTGTTCACCATCAAACAGAGAGTTGAGAAAATCAATTAACAAATCCTTGTTGGGATTAGTGCCAAAAATTCGCTTGAAACCGAAATCGGTCAGCAAACTGATATATCGTTCTTCTGTGTATCGCATAACCCTAATATTAAATTTGTATTATAACACAAAGATAAAGGATATATTCAATATTTACAAGAATATTGGCACAATTTTGATTATTGAGTGTTGTTATCGGCTTTACCGCTTGCCAGAGCATGAATGTTGAATTATTCTCGACTAACGCCAGCGATTGTAAGTTGTACTATCATGAACAAGAATTAATTGTTGTAATAACGAGCGTACCATTCTGCAAAGCGTCTCAATCCTTCTCTTAGACTTGTGTTCGGCTTAAACCCAAAGTCCTGCTCTAATGGGGTCGTGTCAGCGTAAGTTACTGGCACATCACCAGGCTGCATCGGTACAAGTTCCTTGTGGGCTTCAAAGTCATAATCCTTTGGCAATACTCCTGCACGAACCAATTCTTCTTGGAGGATGGTAACGAAATCAAGGAGGTTTTCGGGAGAGTTGTTGCCAATATTATATACTTTATATGGAGGAATTGGCAGACCATCTTCGCCATTCTGCTTCTCTGGTGCGTGCTGCATGATACGAACTACACCTTCTACGATGTCGTCAACGAATGTGAAGTCACGCTTACAATTACCATAGTTGAAGATTTTGATGGTTTCGCCTTTCACCAGTTTGTCGGTGAATCCGAAGTATGCCATGTCGGGGCGACCTGCGGGACCATAGACTGTGAAGAAGCGAAGGCCAGTAGATGGGATGTTATAGAGTTTACTGTAGGCATGTGCCATCAACTCGTTGCTCTTTTTGGTTGCGGCATAAAGAGATACGGGATTGTCAACCTTGTCGTCTGTTGAATATGGCACTTTTTTGTTGCTACCATATACAGATGATGAAGAAGCATAAACAAGATGCTCAACTTCGTGATGGCGGCAAGCTTCAAGGATATTATAGAAACCAATGAGATTGCTTTGTATGTAAGCGTCTGGATTGGTGATACTGTAACGTACTCCTGCTTGAGCTGCGAGGTTTACAACAACAGCTATCTTGTTATCGGTGAAAATCTTTTCTACAGTTTCTTTATCAGCTATTGATGCGTGTACGAAAGTCCAGGACCCTCCTCGGGTCTCCCTGTTTAGGGAGGATGCTATTTCTTCTATTTCCTTGAGTCGTTCGTGTTTGATGTTGACATCATAATAGTCTGTGATGGAATCAATACCAATCACTTTGATGTTCTGTACGTCGTGGAAAAGACGTTTAACGAGGTTGCTGCCAATAAAACCTGCAGCACCTGTTACAAGAATTGTCTTGCCTTCAAGATTTAAGTTGTATTCTACCATAAAGACCCCCTCATTACCCCTGTTTAGGGGATGGTCCGGAGGGGAGCGGAGGATTTAGACCCCCTCGATCCCCCTGTTTAGGGGGAGGATGGAAGACCCCCTCAGTCCCCCTGTTTAGGGGGAGGAAGAGGACATTGGGCTAACTGTCAGGGGGAGGGTTATAAGTTTTGTTTTATTTTTGTAATGACATAATCGGGGTTAAATAAGACTTCTTGGTTTGTGAAACGTATGACCTTGAAACCTTGGTTTTCTAACCATTCTTGTCTGATAGTATCGTAGAGTTGCTGTTCGTCAGTGAAATGGTAACCGCCATCAATTTCGACTATCAGTCTGCTTCGGCGGAATAGGAAATCTACTATATAATCACCAATAATCCCAAATCGGTCATTAGGGCTTGCTTGTATTTTGCTTTTTTAGAAGAGTGGATTTTGTTTGGCTTTTAATGAGTAATAGCGAGCTATTGCGAATTAAAAACAAGCAAAAGACGCCTTATAAAAAGCAAAAGACTGCAAGCAGTTATTAAAATTATACATTGAACGGACTAATGACCGTTTTGGGATAATATGCTGTCTGATGCATCTCTGCCCAAGTGCTGATGCTTTAACCATTGACCAGAAGACAGATTCTGCCTCAGTAGCATTTTGGCGGTTCTTCTTCGCATTCTCCTTAAGAAGTTCATACTCCAAAGGATCTGCTGTCATCCATTTCCTATCCATAGTTTGAGACCCCCTCAGTCCCCCTGTTTAGGGGGAGGAAGAAGACCCCCTCAGTCCCCCTGTTTAGGGGGAGGAAGAAGACCCCCTCAGTCCCCCTGTTTAGGGGGAGGGGTGGAGAAAGGTTTTTTTCGTTTGTCTTGTAAGCCTCCCTAAACAGGGAGGTTTGGAGGGTCTTTAGTCGCGACGGAAAATGTCACGTGTATATACTTTCTCTTCTACATCCTTCAAGCAATCGTCAAAGCGGTTGGCGATGATGGCTTTGCTTTGAGCCTTGAATTCATCAAGGTTGTTGACTACCTTGCTGCCGAAGAATGTAGTGCCGTCTTCAAGGGTGGGTTCATAGATGATGACTTCTGCGCCTTTAGCCTTGATGCGCTTCATGATGCCCTGGATAGCTGACTGACGGAAGTTGTCACTGTTTGACTTCATAGTCAGACGATAAACGCCGACAACGGGAGCCTCTCCCTGACCCTCCCCTGAAGGGAAAGGATGGCCGTACTGGTTGTTGTTGGTATAGTCGTACCATCCTGCTTTGCGCAATACAGCATCGGCGATGTAATCCTTACGTGTGCGGTTTGATTCTACAATAGCAGACATCATGTTCTGAGGAACATCCTGATAGTTGGCAAGGAGCTGCTTGGTGTCTTTAGGCAAGCAGTAACCGCCGTAGCCGAAGGACGGATTATTATAATGTGTACCGATACGTGGGTCGAGTCCTACGCCTTCGATGATAGCCTTGCTGTCCAAGCCCTTTACTTCTGCGTAAGTATCGAGTTCGTTGAAGTAGCTTACACGGAGGGCGAGGTAAGTGTTAGCGAAGAGTTTAACGGCTTCCGCTTCTTTCATACCCATAAACAAGGTGTCGATGTTTTCCTTGATGGCTCCTTCCTGCAAGAGGGCAGCGAATGTCTTGGCAGATTCTTTCAGCATCTCTACGTCGGTTACTGATTCTATTGCCTTGTTCTCGGCTTCGAACTCCGGTTTATCGATAATCTTAGGATAGCCTACGATGATACGGCTTGGATAAAGATTATCGTAGAGAGCCTTGCTTTCACGCAGGAACTCTGGGGAGAAAAGGAGGTTGAACTTCTTGACTCCTTTCTGAGCGTATTTCAAGTAAAGGTTGCGAGTATAGCCTACTGGGATAGTACTCTTAATCACCATAACGGCATCAGGATTCACTTCCAATACCAAGTCGATTACTTCTTCTACATGGGTAGTGTCGAAATAGTTCTTTACCGGGTCATAGTTGGTTGGTGCTGCAATAACCACAAAATCGGCATCAGCATAAGGAGAAGCCTTCCCCGTCCCTCCCTGAAGGGAGGGGGACAAGACTGCATGGAGATCAAGTGGCTTTTCTGCCAAATACTTTTCGATATAGTCATCCTGAATAGGTGAAATCCTGTTGTTCAGCTTTTCTACCTTTTCTGGTATTACATCTACTGCTGTTACATGATGATGTTGTGATAGCAATGTAGCTATACTCAGTCCCACATAGCCTGTGCCGGCCACTGCGACTCTGATGTCTTTGAAATCACGCATATTTATATTTGATTTAGTTTCTTATTCCGCTATTTCGAAATCTTCGTTATGCACATTGCTGATGGCAACGGCATAACCTCCAAGGTCCATCACAAGCTGGCGGTCGCGCAATATTCGTACGACATATCCTTCTTGTCCTGCCATGATTCCTGTCAGAACACGGAGCTTCACGTGTTCCCTTGCAAATTTCACAAAAGGATCACGAAGGAAAGTCACACGTTCCGGTTCCGACTCCATGACTTTCATGAACGGCTTCATGACGCTGTTCTTGATGGATGCCGGTTCTCCTGTCATGCAATTGTTTACAAGATGGTATCGTGGAAAATTCTTCTGGAGGAAATTCTTCAGGTCTTCAGTTTCGCCCTGCAAGAATACGAGGCCGCTTACTGAAGGTTTCTCTTCTTTGACTACACCTTTGCCATTTGCTTTGCGCTTATAACCAATGGTGCGGTGAATGAAACACTTTGGAATGAAATCGCCTTCCCAATTGCCTTCTTCAAGTATCTTGTCGAACTTTCCAGCTGCAAAATGCTGGATAAACAAATATCCCCATGGAGCCTCCGGTTCTTCGTTAATGGACATTCCTCCTACTTTTGAAGCCGATTTTTTATCAGCCCCAACAACGTGGATGCCCTTTGGTAAACACTTGTTGTTATACATATCGTTGTTTACGTCGGCTGTAGAAGAAGGAAGCGAGCAAACCTGCGTCATTTTCTTTATCTACTTTATGTCACTGTTAGCTGCCATCACGTATGATGACGATGCTATTATTACAATAACATTGCTCATAAAATCACACCTTAGAAGTACATATTGTCCAGTATAGTAGATGAAAACAAAATTCGTCAAGTAGTCTTGGCCATCTTACTTTCTTACTACTATATGGCTTTGTGTCTCTATCAATATTATGTCTGCATCTTCATATCCATATCTCATAATGAGAGATAAGATATCGGGTGCAAAGTTACGCTTTTTCTTGCATTTATTATCAGTCACATTATAAAACTTTTATGTTTTCATTGATTTTGTATAGCTATGTCTATGATTACACGCTAATTAGTAACAAAAATGCGACATAACTTTATATACACAATGCCACTGCCATCATTATATTCTTCACTTTCATCATTCTTCCTCAAACAATACCGCATTAAACCCAAAGCGGTCATTAGGCCGTTTAATGTATAATTTTAATAACTGCTTGCAGTCTTTTGCTCTTTATAAGGCGTCTTCTGCTTGTTTTTAATTCGCAATAGCCCGCTATTACTCATTAAAAGCCAAACAAAATCCAGGCAAGCCCTAATGATTTGGGTTAAACTATACTTCGACTGTCTAAAGTTTATTCTTTCCGTCGTTCGTTCCACGCTATCTTACTGCAACGTGGTGAACAATATACGTCCGGTACAAATTTATAAAATTTATGCCCAGTTTTCAAGAATCCTTTATAAAAACCTGAAAATAGAAAAAGGGCGTAACTCATTGAGTTACACCCCCTTTATCTATCTTTTATCTACGCTTATCTATGAGCGTCTCATTTGACCT